>NZ_PPPV01000005.1:2277-4261 GCF_002901705.1 Staphylococcus lugdunensis | reverse complement strand
AATACCTGGTGCGTCATGCGTGCCCTCTTCCGTTTCCTGCACTTCATTACCTTCACTATCCACGTAACGTGTTACTTCTAACGCAACTGGCGTTTCTTGCGGCGCGTCGTTCGGTATCTGTTCATAAGTTGTAATCGGTTCGTATACATAGTGAACTTCTATTGTCTGCTTACCTACAACTGTTCCAGATTGATTTTCTGGTGTCGAAATTAAATGATAACTTATTGTCTTTTTAACTTTACCGTCATCAGTTGTTTCAAAGGTTACGCGATCTGGAATTGTTGCTGGTGTAGCTGTATATTCTGTTCCTTCAATTTGACTATTTACAACTGTTACTAGCGGACTTAACACTTCTCCATCCGTTGTTTTATAGTCGGCTATCACACTACCTTCAAATACTTCTACGTATATTAAATTAACAATTTTAGTTTGACCTTTAGCATAATGACCCGTTGTAGGATCAAGTTGATTATCAACCCTAACAAATTTATAGTGTCGATTTAGTCTATCAATCATTTGAGGCACACTAACATTATACTCCGTATTCTTTTTACCTTTTGATGTCAGTGAATTTTGAATTGTATTCCCTGATTCATTAGTATACTTAACCACTAAGTCTCCACGGTTATCTTCTGTTTCAAGCTCAACTTTATTCCCTGAAAGCCATGTATTATCCAAACCTTTAGTAAAGATTTGAGAATGCGCTTTTGTTAAAATAGGTGCATCCTCTGGCACAGTAACACGCATATTTGTTTGGAAACTTTGTCCATTTGTTAAAACAAGGGGTTCATCAAAAACATATTTAACTGCCGTAACTTTTGTTAAATCTGTTGGATTAGAATTGTACACACCATTACGTACATCCGTGTCTGTTGTATAAACAACATGATATTTTTCAGTGTCAGGAATTAACGCCGTTAAATTCGTTTTAATATTGTCTTTCGGAATGGTCACAATGATTTCTTTAATAATTCCTTCACTGTTAGTAAAGTTGGCCGTATTTGTTTGTAAATTCACACTTTCTCCTAAGTTAACATCAACCTGAGATTTATCAAAACTGTTCGACGCATCTTTACCAATAGTTAATGTAGAAGCATATTCCTTAGCTAATGCAATTTTAAATGGCACATCAATAACTGAGACAAACTTTTTATTACCACTTAAATCTTCTGTAATTACATCAGATAATTCAAGATTATTATGACTTAAAGATTGTTCTTCAGTAGGACGCACAATTTCCGAATTTTCATCCCATATCGTAGCATATCTAATTGAATAAGTTCCCGTTGGTAACGTACCTCTATTATAAATATCAAAAGTGATTTCTGGCGTATTCTGAGTGATTGAACTTCGTTCTGTAATGGAATTCTTTACCGACTGATTCCACTTATATCCTTCAGGTGCTTCATAAATATATAACGTTCTACCGCTATTTTTATAATTTTTTATCACTTTAATTGGATTTAAGACAGGGCGGTTTTTTAGAACATTCGATGGCGTAGTTTCATATAATGAAGGATTCCAAACTGTTGATGTACGTATTAATTCATTATTCGTCCATACACGCACATTACCTATTGCCGTGTCATCAGGCGCACTTAATGATAAATAGACATGATTAATATGATCTAATTTATCAACGCTAATATCAGAACTATTATCTAATGGATCCGTACTTAAATATTTCATATAATCTTTAGTGTCTGCTTTGACAATGACATTAGCTTTTTCATTATAGTTTAATACATTTCCTAAACCTGAATTTGTATTTCTTACATCAACATCTGTTAAAGTGTGTTTAAATGCATCCTTAGTATGAATATACGAATATGCTGGTTGTAACTCATTACTTGTCAATGCCCTTGTTGGAACGGAACTAGCAGCTTGTAACGTATTTTCTGCTACTTGATTAATAATAATTCCATTTTGCATTTGGGTCACATCATCATCTTTTGCAGCTGTTTCCCAACGCTGATCATCTACT
>NZ_PPPV01000005.1:0-2259 GCF_002901705.1 Staphylococcus lugdunensis | reverse complement strand
CTGCTTCACTATCTGGTGAAACCGTATCTCTAATAATTGGTGTTTGGAGTATTAAATGATTATATTTTTTATCTCCCAATCCATAGGTATTATTTGTATTGTTGATTGACGTCCATTCGTTTAATTTTGTAGTAGATCCATCAGCATTTACACCGTATAGAATAAATGGTGCTTTTAATACTATTCCTTTATCTGCATTTTTATCACTTGAACCGTTATTATAATTTATTCTAGGTAATGAAAGCTTAAAGGTAGTAAAGTAATCGCCTTCTTGCCCTGATGGTAATTGTATTGAATGCATGTAAGTAGGTGCATATTTATTCGATTGGTCTCTATCATATATATATTTTTGCACACGGAATACTTCATTTTTGTGATCTGCTTTTGAAAACAAATGTGAAGGCTCTTGCAGTCGGAAATTCATAAAATAAACATTACTTGTTGCTGTACCAGCCTCATTAATCATTTTAAACTTAATTCCCTCTGGATCAGGTACATTTTGAATATAATCTTGTCCATTTGGAAGTCGGCCTATCGTTTGCCAATCTAAGTTTACTTTAATAAAGCCGTCAGTTTTAAATTTTGCTAATAATTCTGGTGTTAATGCAGATTTTTTCAATTTTAATACTGGTGTATAACCATTATAAGGTAAAATATCACCCTCATTAAGATGGAGATGAATGCCTGATTCATCTTGTGTCCAAAATCTATTGCCTTTAGCATCTGAATCAAGTTCTAACCAACTTGGAATATTTAAAATATTATATTTAAAATCAGTATAACGTGAATAATAATGTGGTGATACTGCATCATCACGATTTTCTAAAAACCAATTATCTCTTGGCAGTGGCACCTGATAGCGATAGTTATCCGTTTTTTCAGAAATTGTCCCATCTTCTTTGATAACTCCAATCGTAGGTGATTGTGCAGCCGCTGATTTTCGTGTAATTCTCCAAATAGACGTCGGTTTTTCTTGCCCTCGGTCTATGTATAAACCACCTTTTATATGATCAAATGTTGCATTAACTTGTTTAGTATCAACAAGCGTATCTCCCTGATACATTTTCATTGTTGAAGTAACAACATCACCTTCACCTGGTCCCGTCCAAATCATCCCGCCAATAACTTGACTGATATTGATTTGACCTGCTGATGTACCAGAAAGTGGTCTTAAATCAAATTGATAGCGCCATGTCTCATTATCAGATAAATTTGTCTTGTTAGTCACAAATTCCGATTTTGAAAATGTTGGTTCTGAAATTATAAATTTTTTAGGTGCTTCGTAAACCAGCTTGCCATTATCAATTGTGCCATGCCCTGATGCTGAATAAGAAAATGACGTACTTGTTACACGTCTGTTAGACACGATATCTGATGTTAAATTATAGCGTCTTTCATTACTATTTGTGCCGCTAAATACGAATTCCCCTACTAATTGCTTGTCATCAGTACCCACGTCACGTTTAACGCGTTTTTTCGGTCTTTCTGAAGTAGATTGTGATGATAGTTGATTTCTATCAACTTGATTTAAAGCAGTAGATGTCTTAGTAGCATCACTCGAAGTTACAACTTCAGATTGTGCTGATGTATTATTTTTATCTATAGCACTAGGCGTTTTTTTAGTAGTTTCTTCTTTTGACGCAACATTATCTTGTTGCTGTACATTTTCATGTGTTGTCTTTGTATCCTTTAACACATCAGATGTTCCTACGTCTGTTACTTTATTTTTATTAACATTATTTGACTTTTCTTTGTCTTGAGCAAGATTTAATGATTTATCCTGTTGTTCTTGCGAAATACCATCGCTATATTCTTTATTAACAACTTTTTGTGTATTATCATCACTTTTTATCTCTGCAGCATGTGCTTCAGAATTAGCTCCAAAAATGACAGATGCTCCTATTAAAATTGATGTAATTCCTACTGAAAATTTTCTTATGGAGTATTTATTTTGAACATTCGAGAAATAATCCTTTTGTTTGCTTTTCTTCCTTTTCAATGGGTTCTCTCTCCTTAATTGAAATTATTAAGAGACCCCTTATATCTATCTCGGACTCATACACTATAATAATAATACGTTGCAAAATATTTTACAATATTAATGCTTTAAAAAAATAATTGTATGTGATTGTTTTATAATTCATAGCTAAAAAATTCTTAAGCGTATCAGCTTCAATCGCTTTCTCTTCGCAATGCCGTTATTTGTCGACTTGTTTTTCAATTTTTGGCATAAAAAAAGAGACCTCTCGGTCTCAATGC
>NZ_PPPV01000004.1 GCF_002901705.1 Staphylococcus lugdunensis | reverse complement strand
TGCCAGATTCTGTTGTTGTTTGACCCGTATATTGCCATTTGTCTCCGATAATACTTGGTGGTTGATGCGTGCCTTCTTCTGTCTCTTGAACTTCGTTGCCTTCACTATCCACATAACGTGTTACTTCTAACGCGACTGGCGTCTCTTGTGGTGCCTCGTTTGGTATTTCCGATTGTATACGTTCATACACATGCGTCGTAATG
>NZ_PPPV01000003.1 GCF_002901705.1 Staphylococcus lugdunensis | reverse complement strand
ACAGCATTCATGATGAATGAGTAGTCTCGCCCTGGCAAGGTTGACTAAGATTGAAAACAACTTGGTATCAACATATTTGCACTCCAGTCAACTACTGTCAATATATAGTTCATAGCCTAAAACATAATGATGTCCCAGGTCCTTTAATAAATGGTTCTATAATTCTCAAAACACAAAAACAACCCCATAAGCCTATGCTTACGGGGTTTTATAATAAACTATATATTAGTTTTCTTCTTT
>NZ_PPPV01000002.1 GCF_002901705.1 Staphylococcus lugdunensis | reverse complement strand
TTCTTTCACTGTTACTGGCACATCCACATGGTCTTTTGTGCCATCTGGATATGTCACTGTCACTGGTACATTGTGTGTACCTGGGGTTTGACCATCTGGTAATGTGTTTGGATTATCTACTGTTACTACTGGTGTACCTTTTGAACTTGGATAATCTGGTACGGTTACCGCTTTTTTGACTTCATCCGCTGTTGTCGGTGTACCAAAGTCTTTTGTGATTGGTGTTACTTTTGGTTCGTATTTATCTTTGTCTGGTTGTTCTTTCACTGTTACCGGTACATTCACATGATCTTTTGATCCATCTGGGTATGTCACCGTTGCTGGTACTGTATATGTGCCAGGCGTTTGACCATTTGGTAATGTGCTTGGATTATCTACTGTTACTACTGGT
>NZ_PPPV01000020.1 GCF_002901705.1 Staphylococcus lugdunensis | reverse complement strand
ATCGTTTTAAAAGAGAGCGTTTGACAAATAATACTATTTGCCAATGCTTCATTTTAAAATTGATTGTTGTACATTGAAAACTAGATAAGTAAGTAAATTAGATTTTACCAAGCAAAACCGAGTGAATTAGAGTTTTAAATAAGCTTGAATTCATAAGAAATAATCGCTAGTGTTCGAAAGAACACTCACAAGATTAATAACAAACACACTTATATAATTTTGAAAGAAAACGTTTGTCAGGCGAGGCGTTGAAGCATTTCTAAGCGCAGTTTACTTTTGTAAATGAGCATTAGAAATGATGAAACAACAAAGCATGCGCGCGTTTGACTCAAAATGAATGAGCTTTAAAATGGTGAAACGAAGCCATATGAATGCGATTGACTTAAAGCGCAGTGTGGAAGATTAAGTTATTAAGGGCGCACGGTGGATGCCTTGGCACTAGAAGCCGATGAAGGACGTTACTAACGACGATATGCTTTGGGTAGCTGTAAGTAAGCATTGATTCAGAGATTTCCGAATGGGGAAACCCAGCACAAGTTATGTTGTGTTATCGACATG
>NZ_PPPV01000019.1:7957-84225 GCF_002901705.1 Staphylococcus lugdunensis | reverse complement strand
CGTTACATTATTGGAATTAACGTTGACATATTGTCATTCAGTTTTCAATGTTCACAGAGCGGGTGATGGGAATCGAACCCACAACATCAGCTTGGAAGGCTGAGGTTTTGCCATTAAACTACACCCGCATATATAATAGATGATTGGTGCGGCCGAGAGGACTTGAACCTCCACGGGATTTCTCCCACTAGGCCCTCAACCTAGCGCGTCTGCCATTCCGCCACGACCGCTGGCAAAACGCAATAAACTTATTCGTCTATCGAGAACAATAATAATTGTAATAGATTTGTAATTCAAAGTCAATTATAAATTAACTTTAATTTTACCTTCTTAACAACTTGTCAAATTCATAACTACTGTCTAGCACAACGCTATCCATAATACTATTATTACATCCTTATGTCAATACTTTTAATAATATAAAAAAGCCTAATCTTCTTAGTAAATTTGTTAATCACCATAAGCTTTTATTACACACATATGGCTATAGTGTTTCCTAATTTAATTTTGAAGATTAGACTTTCTCTATATCAATTATTATTTTCTATAATCCTGATTTAGTTTTAATTTCCCATTACATTTGCCACATCTCATGATTGAGATATTCACTCTTTTAATTCTTAAGTATGTTACGCCACATCTTTTACATTGGTATTCATAATTAGCACGCTCTTGATAGCTTTTGATTGCAGAACAAAATCTCGGTGCACCGACTTTGGCACTCAGTTCTTTGAAGTCATTATCTTTGTGCTGATATCCTTTGCCAGATAGATGCAAATGATAGTGACATAGTTCATGTTTAATAATATCCTTTAATGCCTTTAGTCCGTAATGTTTATATTGCATAGGGTTAAGCTCAATATTATGCGTTTTTAAAATATATCTGCCACCAGTCGTTCTTAGTCTGTTGTTAAAATACGCTTCGTGCTCAAATATTTTATTAAAATACTGCTTAGATATAGTTTCAGTTAGATATTGCAATTCGTCATTATTCATTTGGATTAACCATTGTTAATGATACTTTTCCTTTTTGCTCATCTATATCTATTATCCATACATCAACAATATCTCCTACAGTTACAATATCCATTGGGTTTTTGACATATTTATTAGATAGTTTAGATATATGAACCAGCCCATCTTGTTTAACACCAATATCAACAAACGCACCAAAATCAACGACATTTCTCACAGTTCCACTTAATTTCATTCCTTTTGATAAGTCTGCTATTGAAAGTACATCTGATTTTAACAGTGGTGTTTCGAACTCGTCTCGTGGATCTCTGTGTGGTGCTTTTAAAGATTCAATAATGTCTTCTAATGTTGGAATACCTATATTTAATTTTGTAGAAAGTGAATTCACATCTAATTTACTTAATTTTTCTTTTAGTCCTTTCGTTCCTAACTCATTGATATCTAAATTCAGTTGCTGAAGTAATTGATATGTCGCTTGGTAACTTTCTGGGTGGATAGACGTATTATCCAGTGGCTCTGTTCCATCGATGATACGTAAAAATCCAATGCTTTGTTCAAATGTTTTAGCACCTAATCTTTTTACTTTACTGATTTCTTTATTATGCTTAATAGCACCATGTTGTTCACGGTAATCTATAATATTTTGTGCGATTGGTGCCGTTAAGCCGGATACATATTGCAATAATGATTTTGATGCTGTATTAACGTCAACACCAACTTGGTTCACAGCTGTTTCAACAACAAATGCAAGTGCCTGCTCAAGTTCTTTTTGATTAACATCATGTTGATACTGCCCAACACCAATTGATTTTGGATCTATTTTAACCAATTCACTCAACGGATCTTGAACTCGACGACCTATTGAAACTGCACTTCTTTCTTCTACTTGAAAGTTAGGAAACTCATTACGAGCTACTTCAGAAGCAGAATATACAGATGCACCTGCTTCATTGACGATAATAAATTGAACTGATAATTGGTATTCTTGAATAACTTGTGCTACAAATTGTTCTGTCTCACGACTAGCAGTACCATTTCCTATTGCAATCAATTCTACATTATAATCTCTAATCATTTTTAATAATATGTTTTTTGCCTCTTGGACTTTAGATACAGGAGGATGTGGATACATCACATTCTTAGCAACAAAAGTGCCAAATGGATTAATTACTGCCAATTTACATCCTGTTCTAAATGCGGGATCAATCCCTAAAATTTGTTTACCACGTATTGGTGGTTGTAGTAATAAATGACGTAAATTCTCACTAAAAACATCAATTGCATGATGTTCTGCTTTATTAGTAAGATCTGATCTTATCTCTCGTTCAATTGATGGCATTACTAAACGTTTCAAACTATCGCTTATTGCCTCTTGAATAATACGACTTGCTTCAGTTTGATATTTTATTTCTCTTTTAGCAATAAACTGTTGAATATGCGTGATATCAAATTCAATTTTCACAGTCAATATTTTTTCTTTTTCTCCACGATTCACCGCTAAAACTCTATGGTTAGCTATTTTTTTAATAGGTTCGGAATAATCATAATACATTGAAAAAATTTCTTTTTCATCTTCCGCTTTTTTCTTTTTTGTCGTAACCAATTGCCCTTGATGGTACACATCTTTTAACAGTTTTGTACGATATGAAGGTTGATCTGCAATACGTTCAGCAATAATATCTTGCGCACCTTGGATAGCTTCTTCAACAGCGTTTACCTCTTCATTTAAGAATGAGGCTGCTTTTGTTGTTATATCTACGTCTAGTTTAGGTAACAGTAACCAGTCTACAAACGGTTCTAATCCTTTACGTTTTGCCTCGGTTGCTCGTGTTTTTTTCTTTTGTTTGTAAGGCCGATATAAATCTTCAACACGCTGTAATTTAGTCTGTTTTAAGATGTCTTGTTTTAATTCTTCTGTAAGCAATCCCTGTTGTTCTATATTATTAATCTCTTCTTCTTTACGCTTTTGTAAATGTGCTACATATTGATATTCATCAGCTATTTGTTTTATTTCAACTTCATCTAAACCGCCAGTAGCCTCTTTTCGATATCTAGCAATAAAAGGGACTGTATTATTATCTTCTAATAACGATAATACTGCAGTAATTTGTTTTTTTGAAAATGAATAATTTTGTTCGATAGTTGCAATTAATTGATTGTCCATTGTTTTACCACACTTTTCTAGTAATTCATGCTTATTTTAACATATATTGATATCATCTTCTGATTTAAAAGATATTCATAGAAAAAACAGAGACCTTTACAAATGATGGTCTCTGCTTTTATTGTTTTGCAGCTTGTTGTAATTTTTTTATTGCCGTCCGTTGTAGTCGTGATACATGCATTTGACTCAGTCCTATACGCTCGCCAGTTTCTTTCTGACTCAAACCTTCTATAAATGTACATTGAATAATTTCTCGTTCACGCTCAGATAGAATAGGTAAAATACGTTCTAAAATCATTCTTTTTTCGGTCAAGTCGTAATTATCATCTTGCTGACCCATGATATCTAATAAAGTTACTGTTGACCCATCTTTATCAGCTTCAATCGAATGATCAACACTTAGCGCATTGTAACTTTGCCCCATTTCCATTGCTTCAAGCACTTCTTCTTCTGTAACTTCAAGTCTATTTGCAATTTCTGTAATAGAAGGTGATCGTTCTAGTTCATTTGTTAACTCATCGCTAACTTTTTTAATTCTAGGTCCAATCTCTTTAATACGTCGAGGCACATGTACACTCCATGTCTTGTCTCTTAAATATCGTTTGATTTCACCAATAACAGTTGGCACCAAGAATGCTTCAAATTTTCGATCGAACGAAATATCAAATCGATTGATTGCACCTATTAATCCAACCATTCCCACTTGAACTAAATCTTCATGATGTGATTGCCCTTTAGAATACTTGTAAGCAAGTGATTCAATTAACTTGCGATAATGTTTCACCAATTTATCTTGGGCTTCTGTACTCTTGTCTTCTTGATGCTCTTTAATCCATTGGTTTATTTGTTCAGGTGAAGTGTCATTAATTGATTTCGACTCTTTCGTCATTTTTTGGCACCTGCTCTTTTTTTATATTCTTAATCATACTGATCGTAACACCAGATTCTTTACAGACAGTAACTTCATCCATTAAAGATTCAATTAAAAATAAACCTAGCCCACCTTCACGTAAAAAGTCAATATTCTCATTATTATTATATGGCCCTAATTTTGCTTTAGTTGCTTCATAATCAAAGCTTTCTCCTTGATCGGAAATAACGATTTTAATTTGATTTTCTAGAATTTCAAAGCAAAGATTTATTCTACCGTTTTCTTGTTCGTTTTTATAAGCATGTTTTACTGCATTGGTCACCGCTTCACTCACAGCGATTTTGGCGTCTTCTATATCATCATATGATGCACCTGCTCTGGAAAACACGCCCGACAACGTTAAGCGAATTAAGCTTACATATTCAGCTGAAGCTGGTAATCTCATTTCAATATAATCGTGATTTCCAAGCATTTTATTCAACCTCCGTCCCTTCATTAACATGCATTAAATCTTTTAATCCTGTAATATCAAAAAGTCTACTAATTCGATCTGTCACGCCTAAAATATAAAGTTCTTTATTATGTTGATTTAATGCTTTTAGTGTTCCAACAAATAAGCCCAGACCAGTAGAGTCCATATAACTCACATTTGCTAAATTTACGTGAATATCTTTATCTCCTTCTTGTCGCATTGGAACTAAAACTTCTTCCAATTCTGGTACTGTATAGACATCCAGTTCACCAGCTACATTAACTTCATAATATTTTTCAAATGATTGAGTTTCTACATTAAGGTTCATATATTTACACTCCTAAATAAATTCATTTCACAAAATACATACGCTCTATTTATACCCACAACAATATTGTTATAACCACAATTTTTTATGCTAATTTACTCTTTTGATAATCAAAATTGTCATATCATCACGCTTGTTCGGATTTTGTATTTTTAAAATTGCTTCATATAGTAATTGTACAATATCTTGCGGATGCATATGTTTATATTTATGAATTAGATTTAATAAGTCCTTTTTTGAAATAAACTCACCCATTGAGTTTCGAGCTTCGGTTACGCCATCGGTAAAGATAATGATTAAATCATTGAGATTAACTGCAATTTCTTGTTGGTGATAACGCGTATTTTGACTTACACCCAATACGCGACCACGCACTTCAATTTCTTCAAATTCCTCGGTTTCCGCTCGATAAATATACCCTGGCTCATGTCCCGCCGAGCTGCAGTATAGTAAATGATTCATTTCCTCATATAAACCATAGAACATAGTTACAAACATATTTTGGTTAACATTTTTTTCAACAACTCGATTTAGTCGCTTCAATCCATCACTTGGCAATTGAGAGTGCCCATATGAGTCCATACCAAATTTAATCATACTCATAGCTAATGCGGCTGGAATACCTTTACCGATGACATCTGCAATCGCAAAACTCATCGTTCCGTCTTTATGGTCAATCAAATTAAAATAATCTCCACTTACTTTTTGTGCAGCAACTGATATGACGCCAATTTGTATACTGTCAAATTGTGGTATGTCAGCCTTTAACATAGTTTGTTGCAATCTAGAAGCTAAATCAATTTCTTTATCGTGGAATTGTAATTTATTTACTAACTTTTGATAATCTCGATAGCTGTAGCCAAATCCTCTAACTACTTCTTTTAAGACGTCTAATGTATCTAAAATTTTATGTTCTTCTAAGCTAAGAGAAGATATATAATTCTTATGTATTTCCACAATATCTTCAGGCAAAATATCTTTTTTAATCACTTCACTCGTGTAGTTTTCACATTTTTCTAGTAGCTGAGGTTGCACACCAGTAGCAATGCTTTCGTCTAATAATTCTTTATAGTGTTTTTTAAATTCTTCCACGACGTTTCCTCCTTACTACAACATTCATTATTACTTCAATGAAACGACCATTTATTTAACATAGGCTAAACATGAAACATTTCGCTCTAATAAGTCAAGAGTACCATAATAGCATAAGCAAATGGCAATAAAAACCTAGCTACTATTCTATCAGCTACATTTAATTTCTTTAATTTTTACTTAACACGTAGTCATTTTAAGCCAAAAAAAACTTTAGGGAATACCTAAAGTTTAAACTCAAGACATTCTTTACCATTAACTTTTCAAGCTATTAAACAACGCTTAAGATTTGTTTCAGCTCAAGTATAAAATGTATGAGTATGTTTGATTAGAAGTATGTTAACTATGTTACATAAGCATTTAAAAGTTTCGAAAACAATGACCTATTGCATATATAAAACTTTGAGTAATACATATATCTAATTCAAAAAATTTAATGATAGTTATGTAAACCTAGACTAATGTCTAGGGCATGATCTACTTCTTTCATTTTATCCTCAGAGAGATAAGTAAGTTTTTCTTTTAATCTTTTTTTATCTAATGTTCGTATTTGCTCTAACAGAATAACAGAATCTTTATCTAACTTATATTTCTTTTTACCTATTTCCACATGAGTGGGTATTTTCGCTTTATTAATCCTTCCAGTAATTGCAGCTACAATTACAGTTGGACTATATTTATTACCGGTGTCATTTTGAATGATGACAACTGGTCTTACTCCCCCTTGTTCAGACCCTTGTACCGGTGATAAATCAGCTAAATATACATCGCCGCGTCTAATCATTCACTCTGATGATTGGAAGTTAGATAAGTTTCATTGCAATCACAAGCTTCACATTCAATTGGAAAAGCCTCTGTTGCTAGGGAGAGATTAAGGTCTGCCATCTGAGCATACCCTTCTTTTAATGACTGTTCTAGACTATGACTACGATTTTGATTAAAAGTTAGCATAAGAAGAACCTCCAGTGATTCTAAAAAAGTTATTATTAAACCTTTATTTAGTTTAATAATAACAAATTTTAGATGGAGTGACTACACTATTTTAATAAATCATTAATAATATATTCTTTATTATCAAATTTGTAAATTCTTGGCAAGCGTCGTCCAAGGTTGCATAACACTTCATAATTGATTGTTTTTTGTTGTTTTGCAATTGCATCTACTGATTGTATGCTATCTTGTTGTTTACTTATAACACATACTTCATCGCCTTCAACAATATCATCATTAATTTTAATGATTGTTTGATCCATACAAACACGGCCAATCACTTCACATTGCTGTCCTTTCACATTTACAAAATGCCCTTGCATTATTCTCAAATAACCATCTGCATAGCCAATTGGTATGATACCTATTTTTATAGGTGATTGTGCTGTATAAGTACTGCCATAGCTGACTGACTCACCAGGTTGTAGTTCTTTTGTTTGTACAATTTGGGTCATTAACTCAGCACTAGGTTGAAGTTCAATGTCAGCCTCTTCCTTTACATACTCTGATGGATAGTAACCATAAAGTGAAATACCTAACCTTACAGCATTACAAATATCTGCATCTATCATCAATGCACCAGCAGAATTTTGTGCGTGAACATAACGTGGCATATCCGTTGAAGTTACCCATGTTTTAAAACATTGATATTGCTGTTGTGCAGAATCTCCTGGTTCATCTGCACATGCAAAATGTGTATAGACACCTTCAAAAACAAGATGCTCGTGCTGTTCTATTAAATGAATGGTTTGGTGGTATTCTGCTTGATTTTTAATACCTAAGCGTCCCATGCCTGTATCAAGTTTAATATGCAACCACAGTCTTTTCTCATTATCATCATTGATAGCTTTAATAGCAGATGATAACCATGATTTTGAAGGGACTGTTATTGCAACTCTATGTTGAATTGCTTTATTAATATCTTCTATAGGTATAACTCCTAAAATCAATATTTGTGCTTTGATTCCATGCATGCGCAATTCTATCGCTTCATCTAAAGTTGCTACAGCAAAAAAAGAAGCGCCATGGTCCACTAAATATTGAGCAATTTGCACACTTCCTAAACCATAGCCGTTCGCTTTAATTACTGGTATCACTGTCTTATTATCATGTAACTGAGTGAATTGTTGGTAATTGTTATTAATTGCAGCTAAATCGACGTTGATATAGGTGTTTCTATAATACTTATCTGACATGTTATGTCCTCCTCGAAATGACCGTAACATATTATAAATGGATATTATCATATCTCATTTTTCTTATTTTTATTATATGCCGCTTCATCCATTTTTTCTAATAAAACTTGACTCATAGCATAATGATCACTATGTGTAATACTTACATGCACTTTAAATCCTGGATAGTCGATACATGGTTTTCCATAATCATCGTTGTAACAATGGATATCATGAAAAGCAACAGTTTTACCTAGTCCAGTACCTAAAGCCTTACTAAATGCTTCCTTTGTTGTGAAACGTCCAGCTAAAAATTCAAGTTTTCTACGTTCGCTTGAAAAACTATGATAGCGCTGTTGTTCTCCAGGAGATAAAATACGTTCAATTAATTTGGGTTGTTTATCATTTAATCGTTGAACACGTTCAATTTCAATTAAATCAATACCTATTCCATAAATCATCTATTTAACCCTCATTCTATGTCATTATTTTCATTATCAATGTTATCTTCATCAGATTGCTCAGCTTTTTGTTGTCGAATCATTTGTTTTAGGCGCTGTGCCTCTGCTTTATTAATTAATTCTACACTTGGAAAGCCACCAGCAGTAAAAAGTTTTACAGTTGCTAAATCATAAAATTGCATTAAAAAGCCTTCAGTAATATCGATGTTTTGAATTCTAAATAGCGGTATTGCTTGTGTTGAAACAAATATAATACCCGTCCGAATGTAAATTACATCAGCTTCTAATGAATAGCGAAAATTTTTATATTTTAACCAAGGATTCACAACAATAAAAATAACAATATATACACTAAAAAATATCGCTAGTCCAATGCTGATTTGCATTAAAGTTAGCCAGTGTAATAAAAAATAATTTATTAATATTGCTGCAATCAAAATGATACTTATAATTAGTAAAGTTATTGTTGCTGCAATACGCATGATTTTAGGTCCATTTTGATTCATATGATTATAAGTTGTCATTTGATTCACCTCTTAAAAATGTCGAAGTAACATTTTCAACTTTATGCTCATCTTCAAATTTCAACGTCACACCCTGGAAAATTGCACCTTTGGCTAGAATAAAGTTTATTGTAGCGAGACGAGCACGTTGCAAAAATGGGTGTTGTTCAGTTTCAATTTCAAGTATTTTATCTTTTTTAAAGTAATAACTATTTAACGTTAAAAATGTCAGTTCACTTACTGCAATTTCACTGTCATTTTGCGCCATTCCTGAACATTTAAAGTAGACCCAAGCATGTAATATTCTTATCAAAATTAATACTGCTGCAATCCCAAAGCTCCAAACACTCCAAAAATAGGTACCAATACTTGCTAAAATTAATATAATCACTGAAAAGATGAAGAAATGTCGATGAAAGCTTCTTAAAGGCATGCCTTTATCAATTTTGATAAAATCCATTTCTGGCACTAAATCAGCTAATATGCGATAAGCCTCATGCTGTTTAATAAAAGGTAAAATCATAACTCTACCTTTTGTACTGACATCTACTTCTGAAGTGACATCTGAATCGCTCGTAATAATAAAATGTATAGATGTATATCCTAATAATTTGCGTAATAACGACTGTTTTTCAACGACAGCCTGCAATCTATCAGTTGGTACTGTTATATTTTTTACATTTAGTAATCCATAAGATACTTTTAACTGACTATGCGATTGTCTCACTGTGTAATGATAGTACCGAATCATCATAATCGCCGTTCCTACAATATAACTTACGATAATAAGGGCAATAGTAATGACAAATACAATTTTAAATGCTGAATTCACCCAACTTAATATACCGTGAGTCAAACTATCCCATGGTATAAAGTCTTCTACCGAATTAAATATTGGACTGAGTGCTGCAAATGTCACACCAACAGCTCCACTTGTTAAAGCCATTAATAATAAAGTCTTAAAGGACATTTTAAATATAATATTTTGATTATCTGTTTGTTCATTGTCTAGTGATTGTGTATCTTGTAAATCATGTTTCTTATTTTCAAGTTGTAAGTCACCTTTTTGCAGTAATTCGAGTTGTTTATTTCGAATTGATTGTTCAATCATTTGGCTTTGTGATTTCGTAATTGTTTCTAATTCCACGCCATCGCTTGGCGTTTTTATTTGCAATTTGACACCATTAACAAGTTGATCGATAACACCTTGAGTGGTTTCAAACGACTGGATTTTTCGGACATTTAATTCTTTTCTATTTTTGTTAAAAACCCCATGTGTGACAATGAAGTGATCATCTTCTAACCAATATCTTGTACTATATACTTCTAAAATTTGTGACACTAACGATATTATAAAGAACATCAGCACTATACCTAACCCAATATAATCACGAATTTCTGAGAAATCAAATTGCCATATATTCACACCTACGACAATGGCAAATAAAATAATATTTTGTTTTATTGCATTATAAATACAGTTAATATAGGAAATAATATGTAATTTTTGAGGATTAGACATCTGTATCTACACCTCTCAAACCTTGTATGATTTTATCCTGTAATCGCAATGCTTCAGCTTCCGAAACAATAGGAAAACTAATTTCATGACCGGCAGTTGGTATTACTAACTTATTTAATTTCAATTTATACAACAACGGATTTGATTTAACATCGATTTGTTGCACACGTTCGATCTTGCTCATTTTATGTTTCTTTAAAATATATGTCTTCTTAATTTCTATATTATTGCCATCAAGACGATAGTATCTATGATGGTATAAGATATATGGGCTTGCAATCAAAGTGATAAACATGAGTACTAAATAGATAGCAGCAATATATATCAACCAATGGTACCAATGATTTGTGTACCAAAAATAAGTCAAAACACTCAAAACAATAAATTCAATTACAAAGTAAAGACTATACTTTATCCAGTAATATTTTAATGCCTGCTTAGGACTTTGCTTAAAAACATTGTCACTATAATCCATAAAGAACTCCTTCCTGAAATTTACGTTCATTATATCATAGAAGTAGTGGTAATTGATGGCTACTTAATACTTCAATGGAGGCACATAAATGGATTTATAGTTATAACATATAACACTCTAAGGTTTTAAATAATAATAGGCATTAAATTTGTATATAAAAAAGGAGCGTGACAGAATTCATAATGAATTCGTAGTCCCGCCCCAGCAAGGTTGACTAGGATTGAAAAAGCTTGGTATAAGCTTATTTTCAATCCAATCAACTACTACAATTATTTAGTTCATAGTTTAAGAGATGATTATGTCCCAGATTCAACAATAGTTATATTATTTTTGCATGTCAGCAAATGTACGTCCTTTTGTTGTACGATTCTTGCTTGATTTATCTTTACGATCGAAATTATTTGACTTTTTCTTATTATAATTACCTTTTGTACGTTTATTACGTGTTTCAAATTTTCCACCACGTTTTTTGTTACTTCTTCTGTGGTTTCCACCGTTCTTGCTTTGGCGATTTTTACGTGCTAAAGGTTTTTCGAATGTTAATTGAACTTCTACTTCATCATTTGCCTCAACTAATTCTTGAAGTAATGACGCAACTAATTCTGTTGAATCGTATTCTTTTAACAATTCGCTTGAAATACGTTGTAATCTTGGTTCATTATCTTTTGACATCCAGTTTTGAACTTTTTCTTTAATGTCATCCTCACGCGCTTTTAAAACTTCTTTACGATGCGGTGGTCTCAAAGCAGTCATTCTTCTACTATTAACTTCTTCAATTTGACGAATATAATCCATCTCAATTGGATTGACAAAGGTAACAGCTATACCTTCTTTACCAGCACGGCCAGTACGACCAATGCGGTGTGTATAACTTTCTGTATCTTGAGGGATATCAAAGTTATAAACGTGACTTACCCCTGAAATATCTAAACCACGCGCTGCTACATCTGTAGCAACTAAAATATCAATTTGATCATTTTTGAATTTTTTTAATACTTCTAGACGTTTGGCTTGTGTTATGTCTCCATGCAATCCTTCTGCTTTATAACCTTTTGATAATAAAGCACTTGTTAATTCATCAACACGGCGCTTTGTTCGACCAAATACAATGGCAAGTTCTGGTTGATGAACGTCTAAGAAATTAGTAAAAGTATCAAATTTTTCTAATTCTTTAACAATTGTATAATACTCGTCAATTTGAGGATCTGACATTTCATTGTTCATAGTCTTAACAATTTGAGGTGTTTTCATAAATTGTTGCACGAGTGCTTGAATCGCTTTTGGCATTGTAGCAGAGAATAGCATCGTTTGTCTTTGCTCTGCCGGTATCTTATCCATAATGAATCTCATGTCATCGATAAAGCCCATATTCATCATTTCATCAGCTTCATCTAATATCAATGTGTGAATGCCATTCGTTTTCAATGTTCTACGATTTAAATGATCAATAACTCGTCCAGGTGTTCCTACAACAATTTGAGGTCCTTTTTTAAGCGCCTTGATTTGACGGTCAATTGGCATACCTCCAAATACCGTAACAACCTGAACATTTTGTCCACGGCTAAACTCTCTTAATTGTTCTGCTACTTGCATCGCTAGTTCACGTGTAGGTGCTAAAATCAGTGATTGTACTCCTGATTTATTTACAACTTTTTCTATTAGAGGAATACCGAAAGCACCAGTTTTACCTGTACCTGTCTGTGCTTGTCCGAGGATGTCTCTTCCTTCTAATGCATAAGGGATACTGTCTTTTTGAATTGGCGTAGGTTCTTTAAACCCCATATTTTCTAGGGTTTGAACTGTTTTTTCAGAAATCCCTAAGTCTTTAAAATTTTGCAATATAATTCTCCTTTTATCTATTTATTTCTCGTCGTACTATTTACGTATACGTTCGTATTTGTTTCGTCAACTTCTTAATAGTACCACCTATATTATCTTATAGCAATAAAGGGTTTCTGCAATCAGATAGAAAAAATTTAATCATACATTGCTAAAAGCGCTTGGATAGGCTTTTTTTTATAAAAAATGACCTAATTATATTTTTCAATACAATTAGGTCTTGAACTACGTTATATTAAATAATTGCGTTAACAATATCCTCTAATTTATTACCTCTAGAGCCTTTCACTAACACTTTGTCGCCAGCAACTAATTCTTTTTTCAATTGCTCTATAATTGCTTCTTTAGACTCAAAATGTTGTGCATGTGGTACATAGGGCTGTCCAGAACGATGAATATATTGTGCTTCTTCACCAAAAGTATATAGCTCATCAATATTTTTATTTTTTAAATATTCACCTATTTCTTCATGCATATGTTGACTGTTGTCACCTAACTCCAGACAATCGGCCAAAATCAATATTTTTCGTCCCTCCATATTACTTAACGTATCTATAGACGCTTTCATACTTGTTGGACTTGCATTATAGGCATCATTAATCACTGTAATTTGCTGTTCTGTTACATGTCTTTCCATGCGCATGCCAGTTAATTGGACATGTTTAATATTGTGTTGAATCATCTCATATGATAAGCCTAACTCATGTCCAACTGCAATGGCAATTGCAGCATTCCTCATATTATGAACGCCTAAAATAGGTAATTCATAATGTTCTGTATTATTAATATTAAAAGCAATACCATCATTTTGATTGGAATCAATTGTACAAACATACGTATTATGTTGTTCCAAGCCCACACTGATTAATTTCGCATGCTTTACTTGTGCTACATGTGGCTGTAATAGTGGCTCGTCCCCGTCATAAATAAAAATACCGTTATCTTTTAGTCCAGTAACAATTTCAGATTTCGCTTTTGCAATACCCGCTCTTGAACCCAAATCTTGCATATGCGATTCACCAATATTCGTAATCACGGCAATATCTGGCTCTGCAATACTAGACAATAATTCAATTTCATGAAATCCAGACATACCCATTTCTAAAATTGATATATCAGTGTCATAATCCAATTCTAAAATTGTTAAGGGCATACCAATTTCATTATTATAATTACCTTGCGTTTTTTTCACTTTAAACTGTGTTTTTAATACGCTCTCTATCATATCTTTAGTAGTCGTTTTGCCATTTGACCCTGTCACAGCTATCACTTTAGGTTGAACATAATTCAAATATGCTTTAGCAAGCTGTTGTAATGCAGTCAAAGTGTCAGAAACATAAATTAATGGTTGCTCTTCTAATGAAGAACCAATTTCTTGACCTGTTTGATAAAATGCAGCTGCAGCACCATCTTGTATACTTTGTTTAACAAAGCGATGCCCATCTACATGCTCTCCTTTAAAAGGAATAAATAACATTTGCGGTTGAACCGCACGTGAGTCAATTGTTACGCCTTTGATTTTAACATCTAAAAATTGGTCATCTATATCACAATCGATCCATGATTTAATTTGTCGCAAAGTTACTTCTATCATAATGACTTACCTCGCTCTTAGTCTATGCTATATTTATTTTTCTTTTTATCTTCGTAACGCTCTTTTGCTAATTCTATAAGTTTTGTAATTAAATCTGAATATGATAAGCCCATATTTTCCCATAAACTTGGATACATACTAAATGCAGTAAATCCAGGCATGGCATTCGTTTCATTGATGAAAATTTGGTTGTCTTCAGTTACGAAGAAATCGGCACGTACTAAACCTGAACAGTCCGTTGCTTTAAAAGCTTCTAGTGCCATATTTCTCAAAGTAAGTTGCACTTCTTGATCTAACTCTGCTGGGATTTGTAATCTAATTTTCCCATCTTTATATTTGGATTTGTAATCATAAAATGCAACATCTTTAACTACTTCTCCAGGCCAAGTCGTTTCTGGATAATCGTTACCTAAAACTGCAACTTCTACTTCACGGGCATTTATGCCTTGTTCAATTACTAATTTGCGATCAAATTGAAATGCTTCGGCAATGCCAGCTTTTAATTCTTGTTCATCGTTACATTTACTAATACCTACACTTGATCCCAAATTCGCCGGTTTAACAAAAACAGGATACTCTAATTTGTCTTTTACCAATTTAATGATATTTCCTTGATACTTTTCATATTCACTGCGTAAAAAACTAATATAAGGTAATTGTGGTAGCCCTCTATGCTCAAACAATTGTTTCATTACAAGCTTATCCATTGAGCTAGAAGCAGCTAACACGCCATTTCCGACATATGGAATATCCAATACTTCAAACAGACCTTGTATCGTACCGTCTTCCCCATTAGGTCCATGTAATAGTGGAAATACTGCATCATATGCTTCACCAGCACTACTTTGTTTTAATAATAAAGTAATATCTTCTGGCTCAACATCTGTTAAAGTAAGTTCTTCTGGAGATTCAATCGTTGCTGTTATGTTACCTTTCTTTTTCCATAAACCATCATTTGTTATATAAATAATGTCCACTAAATATTTTTCTTTATCAATAGCATTTAATACATTTTGAGCTGTTAGCTTTGAAACGTCGTGCTCCGCACTTTTACCACCATAAATAATACAAATATTTTCTTTTTTCATTATGTATTCCTCCAATATTGATTCAACATTAAGCAATTCAATACGTTATACCAGGTCAAAGTATAAAATGAATACCTTTAAATTCATTACTGTTTATACAGTATTCACACAAAATATGCGACTTAACGATCCTCTAAAGATTACTTTCTGAAACTTAATATTACCATAAAACATGAGTTGAATGCATTTGATGATATAAAGGTTATCCGAAAATTTTGTAACATTTTTAAAACGATTTACAACACGTTGTTGTGCAACTAGCTGCTATCATAGATATTCTATAGTCAAATGTTTTAATCTACAGTAAAATCATTGTATAATCAATTTAGAAACTAACGAAATTAAGGAGTTACAAATGAAATATTCATCCCGTCAAACGCCTAATAAACATTGGCTCAAACGAATAGACTGGGTGCTCATAGGTATTTTAACTATACTAGCCATTTTTAGTGTCACACTCATTAGTTCAGCAATGGGTGGCGGTCAATATAGTGCCAATTTTAGTATAAGACAAGTTATTTATTATATTTTAGGTGCTTTCATCGCTCTTATTATCATGCTTTTTTCACCTAAAAAAATTAAAAAAAATACATATTTATTATATTTTATTTTTTGTGTATTGCTTATCGGTTTACTAATTTTACCCGAAACGCCTATTACACCTGTGATTAACGGGGCATCGAGTTGGTATAGTTTTGGACCAGTAAGTATTCAACCATCAGAATTTATGAAGATTGTATTAATTTTAGCATTAGCGAAAATTGTAGAACGACATAATCGTTTTACATTCAATAAGTCACTACAATCCGATTTAGTTTTATTTTTCAAAATAATAGGTGTATCAATTATTCCTATGGCACTCATTTTATTACAAAATGATTTAGGTACGACACTTGTTATATGTGCTGTTATAGCTGGAGTAATGTTGGTTAGTGGTATTACATGGAGATTGTTAGCACCTTTGTTTATTTCTGTCATTGTGTTTGGAAGTAGCATTATTTTAGCCATTTTATACGCACCTTCTGTAATTGAAAAGTCTTTAGGTGTTAAGATGTATCAAATGGGTCGTATTAATTCCTGGTTAGACCCCTATTCATATAGTGGTGGAGATGGCTACCACTTAACAGAATCGTTAAAAGCTATTGGCTCAGGACAGCTATTTGGTAAAGGCTATAATCATGGTGAAGTTTATATTCCTGAAAATCACACGGATTTTATTTTTTCAGTCATAGGTGAAGAAATGGGCTTTATAGGCGCAGTAATTTTACTATTTGTTTTTTTACTTTTAATTTTTCATTTAATTCGTTTAGCAATTAGAGTAGAAGCTCCTTTTAGTAAAATTTTCATCGTAGGTTATATCTCTTTGATTGTATTTCATATTCTTCAAAATATTGGTATGACAATACAGCTATTACCTATTACTGGTATTCCTCTACCCTTTATTAGCTATGGTGGTAGCTCTCTTTGGAGTTTAATGGCTGGTATCGGTGTTATTCTATCCATTTACTACCATGACGTATCAAAGTCTTCAATAAAGCTTAAATAGAGAGGTTTCAGATTTAAATTACAAAGTAAAGAAAGGAGCGGGACAGAATTTATTATGAATTTGTAGTCCCGTCCCCCAGTAAAGTTAACTAAAATTGAAAAAAGCTTGCTATAAGCTTATTTTCAATCCAGTCAGCTACTGCCAATATTTAGTTCATAGCTTAGCTCTTCTCTATTAATTTTCTTACATTAATTATCAACATGAAGAAACCATGTTTACTTTTGTCTTAGTTTATTCCACGAGTTCACATTTGAGTGAAAATCAGAATAACAATCATAAATTCAAAGCCAGAAAATGAGCGTATAAACTCATTTTCTGGCTTGTTTTTCTAGGAATAATATCCAATATTCCTTTTTTATAGCAATGTAAATCGACTTAAAGACGCACTCGAACCTTTGAATAAAAGTGACATGTTACTTTAGTTTATGAGTGACTGTTGCTGAGGCTGGCAAAGTATTCATTATGTCTAAACGAGATTTTGTTTTCTTAATATTTACACCTAGCGATGTTAAGTATTTAACCATGTTTTGAATTTTATCGACTTGTTTCATAATTTCACCTCGTTATATGGCCTTTCACATACATACTACCCTAATTAGCTGTCGTTTACTACATGAATTGAAAATTTATTTGAAATTATTTTATAAATCATCTATAGCATGATAGCCAGCATCATATATTTCTTTTTCAAGTGCATTTAAATTAGTTGGTGTTTCAAAAGTAACATTAACTGCACGTTCATCAAAATTGATCACTACTTCATTAACACCAATCATCTCTAATAACCTTGTTCGTAAGTTTTCCAAGTCGTCTTCACTAGTCACATTTGTAATATAAATTAATCGCTTTTCCACAATTTTCTCCTCCTAATCTTTTAGCATTTTTTGAAATGTAACTAGCAATTCCTCCATCGCTTCAACTTCCTGCCCATCGTTTATTTTATCCATGATACAACTTTTCATATGATGCTCTAATAGTTTTGTTGCTACACTCGTTAATGCTGAGCGTGTTGCTCTTATTTGTGTTAACACATCATCACAATAAACATCATCTTCAACCATGCGATTAATTGCCCGCACTTGTCCTTCTATACGATTTAATCTAGATTTTAAATTTGCTTTTACAATTTTAGAATGATGTGCATGATCTTGTTCGTTCAAGGTAAACACCCCTTTATTCAATTACTTACTAATTATTGTATATTACAATGAGCAAATTCAACCACTTTTAACAATTACAATATGATATTTATCAACTACATGATACAATTGTATTATTCATTTAATATTGTGACAAACATAAAATGTTAGGCTAGGAGGTTCTATATGGTTGAATTCTTTTCATTAACTTTGGCACATTCTAATTTACTAATAAACATATTTTTAATTAGTGCTTTTATTTTAAACCTTATCTTTGCCTTTACAATCATCTTTATGGAAAGACGCAGCGCCGGATCAATTTGGGCTTGGTTATTAGTTCTTGTATTTCTTCCTATTATAGGTTTCATACTCTATTTACTTTTAGGTCGACAAATTCAGCGAGAACAAATATTTAAATTAAATAAAAACAATGAAATTGGTCTTGAAATGATTGTTGGTGAACAGATGAGAGCTTTAGAATCAGACAACTTTTCTAAAGGGAATCATCAAATTGTTAAATATAAAGATATGGTGCGTATGTTGTTGTTTAATAATGCTGCCTTTCTAACTACTGACAACACTATTAAAATATTTACAGATGGCAAAACAAAATTCGATTCGCTCATTGATGATATCAATCATGCGAAAGATTATATACATATTCAATATTACATTTTTAAAAGTGATGACTTGGGTCATAAGATATTGACAGCTCTCGAACATAAGTTGGATGAAGGATTAGAAATTAAAATGCTATACGATGATATGGGTTCACGTGGGCTTAGAAAGAAAGATTTAAAGCATTTTCGAAACAAAGGTGGCAAAGCTGAAGCCTTCTTCCCTTCTAAATTACCATTGATTAACTTGCGTATGAATAACCGTAACCACCGTAAAATTGTCGTTATAGATGGCAAAATTGGTTATGTTGGTGGTTTTAATGTTGGCGATGAATATATTGGAAAATATAAAAAATTCGGTTACTGGAGAGATACACATCTACGCTTAGAAGGAGATTCTGTAAACGCCTTACAATTAAGGTTTATACTTGATTGGAATTCTCAAGCTGCGCGTGACAATATTGAGTACAGTGATCGTTATTTCCCAGATGTAAATTCAGGCGGCCAAAAAGGTGTACAAATTGCTTCTAGTGGACCAGATGAAGATTGGGAACAAATTAAATATGGTTATTTAAAAATGATTTCATCTGCGAAAAAATCAATCTACATACAATCACCATATTTCATTCCTGACCAAGCCTTTTTAGACTCTATTAAAATCGCAGCACTGGGGGGTGTTGAAGTTAATATAATGATACCAAGTATGCCAGATCATCCATTCGTTTATTGGGCTACATTAAAAAATGTCGCCTCTCTATTAGAAGCTGGCGTAAACATTTATCAGTATGACAATGGTTTCTTACATTCCAAAACTGTTGTTATCGATGATGAAATTGCTAGTGTTGGAACAACAAATATGGATCATCGAAGCTTCACACTTAACTTTGAAGTAAATGCCTTTATTTACGATGTGGATGTTGCACATCAATTGAAAACAGCCTTTATAGAAGATATGAAAGTTTCTTATAAATTGACACAAGAACTTTATAATCAACGTGGCTTAATCATTAAATTTAAAGAGGGTATTTCTCAATTATTATCCCCAATATTATGACACAAGTCACATCATTTTAATGATAAGCTTGCCTGTTGAATGTAGCTTACATTTAGCTTTAATCAGTACTATATGAGCTAATACATTTAATTATATCTGAAGAGATTTGAAGGAGTATATAATGAATTTAAAAACGCAACTTGATTTATGTAGACAATATATGTTAGATTTTCATGCTCATGATTATAGCGGCCATGATATTGCACATGTTGAAAGAGTAACTTCCTTAGCATTAAAAATTGCTAAAGCAGAGCAATGTCAACGTATAGATATTGTTGAAATAGCTAGTCTATTGCATGATACAGTTGATAGTAAACTAACGACTAGTGATGCTGCAACAATAAAACTAGAAAAATTTTTATACTCTATTAATCTTGATACATTAACAATTAATGAAATTATTTTTATTATTAAACATTTAAGCTATCGCAACGGAGAAAATAATCAAATTTCCCTTTCTTTAGAAGGACAAATTGTTAGAGATGCTGACAGACTTGATGCAATTGGTGCTATAGGTATCGCTAGAGCATTCCAATTCGCCGGGCACTTCAATGAACCGATGTGGACAGAGTTACCAACTTCATCAATACCTTCAGCAGATGAAATAACAACCTTTGAACCATCAGCGATACGTCATTTTTACGATAAATTGCTAAAATTAAAGGATTTAATGCATACTGAAACAGCACGTAATATTGCCATACAACGCCATGATTTCATGAAACAGTTCATCAACCAATTTTTTGATGATTGGTATCAATAATAATGCAGTCGAGATAAACGTATTTTGGGTTTGAGCAGAATAGACAACTTACACTACCAATGGAAACTTCAATTCTTATTCCTACAAATAATATTTCTCGATATGTATGAAACAATCCCAGATAATGAATTCAATCATCATCGTGGTGCAACATCATATCATCCAAAAATGATAACGAGCTGTACATTATCTAATACATAAGGGAAAAGACAATTTCTATCAAATAATTTTATATAGAAATTGTCTTTTTACATTGTTTAAGAACTTAATGTCCTAGCCCCCTAAGTAAACACACCGATAATACGTATTTTTGTAAATAAAGAAGCCAGTAAATGAATTTACAAAACTCATTTACTGACTTCTTTTTCTATGAATTCTTATTTTTTCTTTTTATTATTTTTTGAGACTACTTGTGTGTTTTTACCTTTTTTTGTTCCTTGATTTTTTTCTTTTTCATATTGTTTAATCATTGGTGCTACTTCTTCTTTAGCACGTTTTGAATAATACATGTTAGCGAAGTATGTTTGAACAATCAAGAAAGCGGCGCTGACTGACCAATATAAGCCAAGTGCTGCGGCTGATTGATATGAAATCCATATAATCATGATAGGTGACACAATCATCATCATATATGCCATTTGACGTTGCTCATCTGGCATCGTTTTCGTTGAAATGTAAGATTGAATAAAATATAGTACCCCGGCAATAGCTGTAATCCAAATATCTGGTTTAACTAAATTAAACCATAAAAAATGTGGGTGGTGTGTAATTCCACCGCCAATTTGATATCTAAGTACAAAATATAATCCCATGACGATTGGCATTTGAATTAAAACTGGTAAACAGCCTAACATACTTGCCATTGGATTGATATCATATTTTTTATAAACCTGCATCATTTCTTGATTAGCTGCCATTTTTTCTTCTTGAGTTCTTGCACGTTTAACTTTTTCTTGTACTTCACTTACTTCAGGTTTGGCCACTTTCATTTTTTCACGCATCATATGACTATTTTTATAGTTTGATAACATGAACGGTAATAAAACAATCCGAATAACTAAAACTAATACAATGATAGCTAAACCATAATCATTATTAAAAATGCCTGAACCTAACCAATGTAGTATCTTTTCCATTGGATCTACGAATGTATTATAGAAGAAACCCGTGCGATTTCCTTGCTTAGAGTAGTCACACCCTGCTAAAAAGACCATTATCCCTAGAAACAAAGGTAGTAGTGCTTTTTTCTTCATTTTTCCACCTCTATTATGTTATTTCACATAGATGTTATTTTATCATACTAATACTACAGTAGAAAACAATATGTGGAAAAATTTCTTTGTTAATTATAATAACTTAAGAATTTATTAACAGTGCTGTCAATATTTTGACTTCTAGCGATAGCTGATATAACTGAAATTCCATCCGCACCTGCATCAACTACTGCTTGTGCATTATTTTCGGTCACACCACCAATAGCCACGATTGGAAAGTCACCTATTTCTTTTCGTAACGTTAGAATCATTTCAGGACCTACTGGTGTACTAGCATCAGACTTTGATGGTGTCTGGTATATAGGGCCAACCCCAATATAGTCGACATGTGTTAAGTCAGAACGTTTCAGCTCATCTAGATTGCTCACGCTTAAACCAATAATTTTATCATGAAATTGTTCAAAAAAGTCTTCAACTTTGGCGTCATCTTGACCTACATGTATACCATCAGCTTGTACTTTTAAAGCAAGTGCAACATTGTCGTTAACAATAAATGGCACCTGATAGTTATGGCAAAGTTCCTTTAATTTTAATGCCAGTTGTTCTATCTCTTTGTCTTGAGATACTTTTGATCCTTTTTCTCTAAATTGAAACATTGTAACTCCAGACTCTAAAGCTTGTGTTACTACCTGTTCTAAACTTTTCCCTTCAGGTATATCTTGTGTGCCGCATATAAAATATACTTTTAAATCTGTACTTTTAAACATTTCTATACCTCTAATCTTCTAACATTTTGTTGATATAATTCATAGGTCATTTGGTACATATAATCTAATAATTCTGTTTGAAAACTTCCTGGTCCCTGACAATGTGGACTTTGTTCAGCAAGTTCAGCGGCGATATTATAGAAACTTATTGCCTCTTCAAGCTGTTGTAATGATGGGTGTATGTTGCCGAATAAAAAGCTGGCAATAATGCCTCCTAATAAACATCCTGCGCCAGTCACTTTGGCTAATAATGGTGAGCCATTAGATAATTGAACGATTTGATTATCTTGAACAATAATATCGTCTTTTCCGGTTATCACAATGGCAGTTTGATATTTTTGGTATGCTTTTTTAGCAATTGCTATGGTGTCAAGATTGCTTGCTCCATCTGTACCTTTCATTGTTGTATTCATATCAACAAGCGTCAATACTTCAGAAGCATTTCCCTTAATAACAGAAACTTCTACTTCAGCTAAAAAACGTTCACAAAAGGTTTTGCGATATGTTGATGCCCCTACAGCTACTGGATCAAAAACAATTGGCGTTCTTTGTTTATTGGCAATTTTCCCAATCTTAATAATATCCTCTTCATTCGCTTTTGTGAGTGTACCAATATTGATTAACAATGCTTGAGCAACTTTATAAAACGCTTCTGCTTCTTCAGGTGCTTCACTCATTGCCGGACTTGCGCCCATACTTAACAATCCATTAGCAGTGAAATTTTTCACAACATCATTCGTATAACAAACAATTAAAGGATTATCTTCACGTAATTTTTCTAAATTATTCATCATCTAGTCCTACTTTCTTTAAGTATGCAAAATGGTTTACTGGCCCTCTACCTTGACCTATTTCAGGTGTATATTCAATGCTTAACGATATGAATTTCTTTGCCTTTTTCACAGCTTCATAAATTGAGCGACCTTTAGCTAATTCTGCAGCGATAACAGCAGAAAATGTACAGCCCGTACCATGCGTATGCGGAGTATTAAAACGTTGATTTTCAAATGTATAAACATCATCTTTTGTAAACAAATAATCTTTAGCAATATTTGGGTCTTCGGAATGACCACCTTTAATTACAACACCTTTACTACCAATATCATTGATGAATATATTACCTGCCTTATAAATATTCGCTTCACTATCAATTTTAATACCTGTAATTTCTTCAGCTTCCGGAATATTCGGTGTAACAACATCAGCTAAGGGTAACAATGTTGACTGTAAATGTTTTTTAGTATCATCATCCATAAGTGAATCGCCACTTTTAGCTAACATCACTGGATCGATGACATATGGAATGTCTGCATATTTTGTAAGGTAGTCACGTACTAGTTCCATCGTGTCTTTAGTTGCAATCATGCCTGTTTTAATTGCTTGAGGTAACTCATCATCAAATACGCTATCCAATTGTTCTTTAACCCATGATGTTTCCAGATTATGAATGTGTTGAACACCTTTCGTATTTTGAGCAACGATGCTTGTAATGGCAGCCATACCATAAACACCACAAGAATGAAATGATTTTAAATCTGCCATAACGCCAGCACCACCTGAGGGATCAGTACCTGCAATTGTAAGCGCAATTTTCGGTTTATTCATGCTTTTAACCTCCAAAGTTCCATTGTTCATTCGTATATGCCATATTAAAGAAATGTCTCTCATGAATCGTACTTTGTAAAAAGCTTTCTTTAATTTGTTGTTTTTCTACGTCTGAGCTGTTTTCTGTAAATTGATCTAACAGCTGATCAAAAACATTTATAAGTTCTCTCATTTCTGTGCTATAAAATTCAAACCATTTAGATAAATTTGTAGCTTTGTTTAATTCAGGGTCTTCTATTGCTCTTAATGCAATCACTTCATAAACATATGGACAAGGTGCCATAGCTGCAATTGCATAGGCCGCATTTTCATGCGTATAAGCATGATAATACATATGTTTAATATAATGATCTCCACTTGGCGGCCAAACCTTTTCTTTAATAATTTCTTCATACGGCTCGTTTATATAATCCGCCAATATTTCATGCGCTTCAACTTCCCCTTCAGTTAAAAACTCAATTTGTTCAACAAGAAATTTAATACTTTCAATATCAGTAACTTTAGGAATAAGTAATGCGTATATATTCATAAATTCTTTTAAATAGGATGCGTCAGCTCTTAAATACTGTCTGATTGCTTCTTTAGAAATTGTTCCCTTTAATAAGTCTTGTATGAAACCATCTTGATAAATTTCATCAATAATTGGTTGTGATGCTTGTTTAATTTCATCTGAAAATTTCACTTGTATTGCCTCCCAGTATAAGTCTTTAAAAAATAAAAACTACATTTCAACGTAGAAATGTAGTTCATCCCAAACAATATAATGGCAGATTATTGTTGCTACTTTCCTACGTTGGTTCTAACCAAATCAGGTTATAAGGGTCTGACTAATTTCGTCATCTCAGCCAATAAAGGCTCCCCTAGTAGTTTCCTATTACATTTAACATATCAAAGCCAAACTCATTAATCAAATGTAAAGCAACCATGTCATACCTCTAGATACATATCATCATATTCATTTTTAAATGTGTTAACTCCAAATACAAAATTCAATTATTGAAGACAGTCAAAATAATAGCTGATATATCTTTTTATATAAATAGAACCCACCTCATGATTATGAAGTGAGTTCAGAATTTAATTTAGGTTGGGCCCTAAGCTGTTGTCCAGTGGCCTGCACCTTCTGTATCATATAATTTTTGTGCTGCAGCATCTTGAACATGTTCTGGAGCATTAGCTGGTGACACACCTTTATATTCAGATGGCGCTACATGATCCCATGTTGACTGCATAAATTGATATTTACCTGCTGCACCAGATGATGGATTAACTGCATGAATATCTCCACCAGATTCACGTTGTGCTATTGCTTTCAAGTGACTGTTAACATTAACTGATGAATGACTTGAAGCTTGGCTTGCTGAACTTGACTGACTATGAGATGTTGCTTGTGTTTGTGGTTGTTGTGTTGATTCGCTTTGAGGTGCTTGCTCAGTTTGAGCTGGCTGAGCTGATGTTGATTGTTGAGTTGCAGCACCTTGAGATGATGACATTGTTCCTTGTTGAGCTTGTGAATTCATTGTTGTATCATCAGCTGCACCATTTGATGGATAGTATTGCCATTCAAAATAAGTACCATCAGAAGCAAAGTGATAAGTATTCCCTTCATAATTGAATGTAAAATCATACGCGCCTGATTGTACAGGCTTTTCATTTAATGATTGATCATTTGATTGTGCTAATTGTGCTAACTCAGCTTTAGTATTGACATTTAATTCACTCGCATCTGCATCATGACCTGCATTTCCTGCTACTAAACCTAAGCCTACTGCTAGAGATGATGCAATAATTGTTTTTTTCATAATTATATATCCTCCTAAATTTGAGTTCATTTCATATTTAAATTTACAATTCATAATGTAACATCCATAAAAAATAAGCAGGTTACAGTGAAATAAAAATAACTGGTAAAAATTTACAAAGACATTACAAAAACAAAGAAATAATTATACATACCAAATACGTAAAAAATACTTTGATGCAGGACTAAAAAATCTATAAATTCCAATTACCTGTGTAATATTTTGAAATTTGTCAGATTATTGTGTGAGTTTAACAGATATTCTCATATAGAATATGATTGTAATATATGTATATTATTTAATACTTCTTCAATAAACAGCTAGGAAAATATAGCAAAATTTAGCACAATTCACCATATTTCCCATCACTGTTAAGCATAATTGAAAGGATTTATATTAAAGAAGATTATTGGGAGTATGAATAACTAGTCGGATATAATTTATGGATAAAATTTGAGTTTTAATATTGAAAAAGCAATTATTCGATATTTAAGAGTTTCATTTCATCAACTGAAAAAGGTTGAATATTAGTAGTTGGATGTTCTTCGAGGATTTCGTGTGTTTTGCCTTTAGAGGACATGAATTTAATAGTTTCTACGTATAATTCTGTAACAAAATGTGTTTGTTGGTCTTTAGTATACTTTCTTGAGCGCATTTGACCTGTAATACCAACCAATGATCCCTGACTGGTATACTTTTCAATGTTGGTAGCAGTCCTACCATATGCTTTACATAGAATATAATCTACGATTTGCTCGTTGTTATCATCTTTATAATTTCTTTCCGTAGCCACACAAAATGTAGCAATTTTAACCTCCTCTTTCTCGTATATTTGGGCATCTTTAGTTAATCGTCCAACGATTACGATTTTATTTAACATGTGTCACCTCCTTTGATTAGTTATAGTTTATGTATTTCTAATGCTAAAGTCAAAACGGTATAATTTTAATTTTACTTACGTTTTACCGCTAAAATTTGTTATATTTAAAGAAAATAATGTATTTTAGAACACGTACAACTTAAAAATATTATTTTTTATAAAATTGAGAGCAAAAGGGATGATGGGATATGAAGACATTTAAAGCTGTGCGCTTTCAAATAGTAAATCAAAACGGCGGTATCACTGAGTATGAATTAGAAGATGGTGTAATCATTAATAAAGAAAATAGCGGTACTGGATGGTTGCTAGAAATCGTTATTTCAAATGATCATTATGGACAGATGAAGCAATATCAAGAAGAACAAACTTTATTAGACATTCGTGTAGTTATCACAAGACCGGCTAATGATCCAGCATTATTTGATGCTACAATTAAGCATATTGTTAACTTTGAAACAAAAATGTCAATTGTATTAGAGTGTCACATATACACTTTGAGACAAGTTTATGCAGAAAGTTTATTAGAACAATTAATAGATGATGGTTTATCAGGAGAAGAATTAAAAACAACATTCAAACGTATGATGCAATCTAAACCTAAACTAAAAGATGAAAAATTTGAACGTGATAATACATTATAAAAGACATTTTAATATAAATTCACATATATAAACTTCGACGAGACACTAGAGTAAATAGACAAGCTGAGGAGACCCCGACAGAGAGAATTTCGAAAAGAAATTCACCAAGCAAAGCAAGTTGGGGCCGGACCACAACAAAGAGAAATGCGCTTCGCATTTCAACAAACAAAGCAAGCTATAGTGACTGAAGCTGTCTCCTAAGCAAGCGAGCCAATTATATGAATTATTGTAAATAAAGAAAAAACCTAAGACATAATCATTATGTCTTAGGAACTTAACTATATATTGGTAACTAGGATTAAAAATATACTTATTCTAAGCTTTTTCAACCCTAATCAACCTTGCCAGGACGATATTACGAATTCATAATGGATTCTGTCCTGACTCTTTTTATATTATTTTGCGTCTTGAATCGCAAATGTTAATTCACAGCTACATGCAAGTTGCCCATCAACAGTCGCTTTTGCTGTACCTTTACCAATAGGACCTTTTATTTTAGTAATTTCAACTTCTAACATTAAAGTATCCCCTGGTGTTACTTGCTTTTTAAAACGACATTTATCTATACCTGCAAACAATGCGATTTTGCCTTTGTTTGCTTCACTGTTTAACATAGCAACTGCACCTGTTTGAGCTAGTGCTTCAGTTATTAGAACACCCGGCATCACTGCATAATCAGGAAAATGACCTTGGAAAAAAGGTTCATTACCTGAAACTTGTTTTAATCCTACACATCTTTTGCCTTCCTCATATTCAACTACTCTATCAATTAATAAAAAGGGTTGTCTATGGGGAATAATTTTTTTAATGTCATTATAATCGAATATTGTTTCCATAATTGAGCATCCTCCTAATAACTTATAGCTCTATTATTAAGCATTTATACGTTGTATATCTGCTCCTAATTCTTTTAATTTACCATGGAAGTTCACATAACCACGGTCTAAATGTTTAAGTTCAGTAACTTGTGTTGTACCATCTGCTACTAAACCAGCTAAAATAAGTGCTGCTGCAGCTCTTAAATCAGTTGCTTTAACCTGTGCACCTTGTAATTCACTTTTGCCTTCAATTTTAGCGTTACGACCTTCTACAGTAATATTGGCATTCATTCTTCTAAATTCTGCAACATGCATAAAACGATTTTCAAATACCGTTTCTGTAATAACTTTATGGCCCTCAGCTGTCAACAATAAAGCCATCATTTGTGATTGCATATCTGTAGGAAAACCTGGATGAGGTAACGTTTTCACATCAACAGGCTGTAATGTATCTGGCGCTGTTACACGTACACCTTCTTCGTCAAAGGCTAGTTGTACACCCATTTCTTCAAGTTTGTACACTAAGCTTGTCATATGTTCTTTAATAGCACCTCTTACATAAACGTCTCCTCGCGTTATTGCACCTGCAATAATCATTGTTCCAGCTTCAATGCGGTCTGGAATAATAGAATGAACAACTCCGGTTAATTTATTCACACCGTGAATTGTAATCGTATCAGTACCTGCGCCAGTAATTCTACCGCCCATTTCATTTATATAATTCGCTAAATCAACAATTTCTGGTTCTTTAGCTGCATTTTCAATCACAGATTTGCCATTAGCTAAAGATGCAGCCATTATAATATTTTGTGTAGCTCCTACGCTTGGAAAATCTAAATGAATATTAGCTCCTTGCAAGCCATTTTTTGCATTGGCATAAATATTTCCATTTTCCAAATGAATATCGGCACCTAAGGCTTCAAACCCTTTAATATGTTGCTCAATCGGTCTACTTCCAATAGCACAACCACCTGGTAAAGCTACAATTGCATGACCTAAACGCGCTAGCAGAGGTCCCATAACTAAGATACTTGCACGCATTTTACTTACATATTCATAAGGCGCCTCTTCATTTAATGTCGCAGTTGCATCAACAGTCACAGCATTTCCTGCAATATCATATGAAACATCAGCATTCAGTGTTGATAACACATTATTTATTGTTTCAACATCACTCAATTTGGGAACATTAATCAGTTTGCTAGTACCTTCTGTTGCCAATAATGATGCTGTTAGCACTGGTAATACTGCATTCTTAGCACCTTCTACTTGAACTTCTCCTGATAGGCGATGCCCACCTTTTATAACTATTCTATCCATACATATCCTCCACTTAAGACTACAATATACTTACTTTCATTTCCCTATATTTTATTATTCATTCATTAATTATAGCTATTTTTTCAAAAAAAATACAATTATCTACAAGACAGTCATCATTACTTTAATGACAGAATTTATAATAAAGAATTATAAGAATACTTTATTTTAACAAATATTTTACCTGTGTTGAATATTGCATTAAATCAATAATAAAATTGCTAACACTTGTACCTAACAAAATAGCAAAAAATATCATACAAATTTGAATTTGTCTTATATGCCCTTTTTTAAATAATTGTTCAAGTCTTAAAGCATTAAGTGCCCAATAAGCCACACAAATGCAGATGACGTGTAAAACCAAATGTACAACTGCAAATTGTCCTAAATAATTCATAGTTAACCTCTCTAATAATTATTCTGTAGTACATTGTACCTGAATTTGTTTAATAATGATACTATTCATTATTAAACAAATTAAAACACAAATTAAAAAGGTTTGGAAATACAGTTACTCTGTACTTCCAAACCTTTTTATTTTAAGTTAGCTACTCGTAATCTATTTTCTGCTCTAGCAAGTGCGCGTTGTGCGCGATAAATATCACTATTATCTTCATCATTCAAGTGAGATTGGGCACGTTGCTTAGCCAATTTAGCTCTTTCTACGTCTATTTCTTCAGCTGTTTCAGCCGTTTGTACAATAACAGAAAGTTTATGTTGTCTAACTTCAACAAAGCCACCACTAACAGCTAAGTATTCAGAACCATTGTGAAATCTAACTTTGATATGGCCTGTTTTTAATGCGGCTACTGTCGGAATATGTCCACTCATGATACCCATTTCACCTGCTGTGGTTTGTAACACAACAAGTTCAACATCTTCTCTTTTGTAGACTGAACCATTAGGAGTGACAATATCTAGATTTAATGTATTCATTATCCATTCCTCCTAATTTGATTAGACTTCAACACCCATATCTTTAGCTTTTGCAAGTACATCTTCCATACTTCCAACTAAACGGAATGCATCTTCAGGAATATGATCATATTTACCATCAAGAATGCCTTTAAAATCCTGAACAGTTGTTTTAACTGGTACATAAGAGCCTTTTTGACCTGTAAATTGTTCAGCTACATGGAAGTTTTGAGATAAGAAGAACTGAATACGTCTTGCACGTTCAACCGTTTGTTTATCTTCTTCAGATAATTCATCCATACCTAAAATAGCAATAATATCTTGTAATTCTCTATATTTTTGTAACGTTGATTGCACTTGACGTGCTACATCATAGTGCTCTTGACCAACGATTGAAGGTTCTAATGCTCTTGATGTTGAAGCAAGTGGATCAACTGCTGGATAGATACCCATTTCGGTTAATTTACGTTCTAAGTTAGTCGTTGAGTCTAAGTGAGCAAATGCTGTCGCTGGCGCTGGGTCAGTATAGTCATCGGCTGGAACGAATACAGCTTGAATAGATGTTACAGAACCTTTATTTGTAGATGTAATTCTTTCTTGCAATTGTCCCATTTCTGTAGCCAATGTTGGTTGATAACCAACGGCAGATGGCATACGTCCAAGTAATGCAGATACTTCTGAACCTGCTTGTGTAAAACGGAATATATTATCGATAAACAGCAATACGTCTTGTCCTTGCTCGTCACGGAAATATTCAGCCATTGTTAAGGCAGATAACGCAACTCTCATACGTGCACCAGGTGGTTCATTCATTTGGCCAAATACCATCGCTGTTTTCTTAATTACGCCACTATCGCTCATTTCATAATATAAGTCATTACCTTCACGTGTACGTTCACCTACTCCGGCAAACACAGAAATACCACCATGTTCTTGAGCAATATTGTTGATTAATTCTTGAATTAATACCGTTTTACCTACTCCGGCACCACCAAACAATCCAACTTTACCACCTTTAATATATGGTGCTAATAAATCAACAACTTTAATACCAGTTTCAAGAATTTCTACTTCTGTAGATAATTCATCAAATTTAGGTGCTAGTCTATGAATTGGATCTCTACGCACAGAGTCATCTAGCTTTTCTTCTAAATCAATAGATTCTCCTAAAACGTTAAATACTCTTCCTAATGTTTCATCTCCAACAGGTACACTGATGTCTTTACCTGTGTTTTGAACTTCCATACCACGTTGAACGCCATCAGTTGAATCCATTGCAATAGTACGTACAACATCGTCACCTAATTGCAAAGCAACTTCAAGTGTTAAACTGATTGTTGTATCACTTTTAGGAATTTCAACAATGAGCGCATTATTTATTTCAGGCACTTCATTATGTTCAAAACGGACATCAATTACAGGACCCATAACTTGAGTTACACGGCCAATTCCCATGTTGTTTCCTCCTTTAAATAATTATTCTAATGCAGCAGAACCACTTACGATTTCTGTAATTTGTTGCGTGATTTCAGCTTGTCTTGCTCTGTTATATTCTAATGATAAGTCGTCAATAAGTTCAGTAGCATTATCAGATGCATTTTTCATAGCAGTCATACGTGCCGCATGTTCACTTGCTTTGGCATCTAATATCGTGCCATATATTAAGCTTTCTACATATTGAGGTAAAATAACGCTTAATATTGCTTCTTTATCAGGTTCAAATTCGTATGATGACATTTGACCTTGGCCTTGACTAGAATCTTCTTGAGATAAAGGTAGAACTTGTTTAACCGTTGGCTTATTCTCAAGAACACTGACATAATGGCTATGATAAATTTTAAGTTCGTCGATATGTCCTTCCGTATACAAATCAATTGCATGTTTTGCAATGGATTGTATCGATTTAAAAGAAGGTTGGTCTGGAACATCTACAAGTGAATCTTCAATGTCATAATTCCGTGTTTTAAGAAAGTCTACACCTATTTGACCTAAAGCCACAATTGAATATTCACTGGCATCCGCGTGCTTGCTAGTAATATCGTTAACTAATTTTTTTAGTACGTTAGCACTATAAGCACCGGCTAAGCCTTTATCACTAGTTATAACTAGATAGCCTGTACGGTGTACTTCGCGAGGTCGCAACATAGGATGACTTGAATTTGAATTAGCACCTGCAATCGCAGTTATAGCATCTTGCATTTTTTCCATATAAGGTTGAAACTGTTTCGTATTCTTTTCCGCTCTACGCAATTTAGAACTTGAAACCATGTTCATTGCCTTAGTAATTTGTTTCATTTTCTTAGTCGATTTAATTCGACCATCAATTTCCTTTAGAGAAGCCATTATCTCACCACCTTTTCGAACTTAACTTTAATTCTTCTGATTTACTGAAACTTTTCTTGAATTCATTAATCGCTTGTTCAAATTTTTCACCGTCAGGTAATGATTTTGTTTCTCTAATTTCACTTAACAATTCAGCCGCATTCGATTTAGCCCATTGATTTAATTCATCTTCAAAACGAATAATATCTTCAACAGGAATATCATCTAAATATCCTTTAGTAAGTGCATAAATAATCAAAACTTGATTCTCTACTGGAAGCGGCTTGTTTTGGTCTTGTTTTAATACTTCTACCGTACGTTTACCACGTTCTAATTTGCGTGCTGTAAATTCATCTAAGTCAGAACCAAATTGAGCAAATGATTCTAATTCTCTATATGAAGCTAAATCAAGACGTAACGTTCCGGCAACTTTCTTCATTGCTTTGATTTGAGCAGAACCACCTACACGAGATACGGATTGTCCTGCATTAATCGCTGGTCGCACACCTGAGAAGAATAAATCTGATTGTAAAAAGATTTGTCCATCTGTAATTGAAATTACGTTAGTTGGTACATATGCTGAAATATCCCCAGCTTGTGTTTCGATAATTGGTAAAGCCGTAATTGAACCGCCACCCAATGTATCATTTAATTTAGCTGCACGTTCTAATAATCTACTATGTAGATAGAAAACGTCACCTGGATAAGCTTCACGACCTGGCGGACGACGTAATAATAATGATAATTCACGATATGCAGCGGCTTGTTTTGTTAAATCATCATATACAATTAAGACGTCTTTACCATTAAACATAAACTCTTCACCCATGGCTACGCCAGAATAAGGTGCAATATATAATAATGGTGCTGGTTCAGCTGCAGAAGCTGAGACGATAATTGTATAATCTAAAGCACCAGCTTGTCTTAATTTTTCAACGTTCGCTCTCACTGTAGAATCTTTTTGACCAATAGCTACGTAAATACAAATAGTATCTTGGCCTTTTTGATTCAAGATTGTATCTATTGCAATTGTCGTTTTACCAGTTTGACGGTCACCAATGATTAATTCACGTTGACCTTTACCAATAGGAACTAGCGCATCAATCGCTTTAATTCCTGTTTGTAATGGTTCATCAACTGATTTACGGTCCATTACACCTGTTGCTTTTTGTTCTACTGGACGTGTTTTATCCGTATTTACTGGACCTTGCCCATCAATAGGTTGACCCAATGGATTTACGACACGACCAATTAATTCGTCACCAACTGGAACTTCCATGATACGTCCTGTACGTTTAACCTCATCACCTTCAGTGATATCAGTATATGGTCCTAAAATTACAACCCCTACATTTGATTCTTCAAGGTTTTGTGCTAAACCAAGTACGCCATTTTGGAATTCTACTAACTCACCAGCCATAACATCGTTTAGTCCGTGAATTAATGCAATACCGTCACCGATTTGAAGAACGGTACCAACATCAGTTACTGAGACTTCAGACTCATAATTTTCGATTTGTGAGCGAAGTAATGCACTGATTTCTTCAGCTTTAATGGCCATCTATGTCACTCCTCTTTTATTAATTCGATCTTTTAAATTTCGTTGTTAATTGTTGAAGGTCATTTTTAACACTGCCATCAATAACAGTTGTTCCAACCTTCACGCGTATACCACCAATTAATTCCGGATTAATTTTAGTAGTAAGTATAACGTGAGATAAATTCATTTGTTGTGTAATCACTTTCTCAATTTGAGCAAGTTCCTCTTCATCAAGTTCATATACTGATTCTACTTCTGCAAAATCTTGGTTATATTTCTTGTTGTATAGTTTTTGAAATGAACTAAAAATATCATTTATTAAAGCTAAATGACGATTATTCGCTAACACAAACATCATATTTTTCAAATAGTCATTTACTTCACCAAAAACATTAACTGCAAACGTATGTCTGTCCCTTGCAGAGCGTGTAGGATTTTCATCGAAAGCTTTTAATTCATCAATTTGTGTGCTAGCCACATTACTGACAGTTTTAAATTCATTAAATATATCATCTAAGATACCTTGGTCAACTGATACATCAAATAGGGCTTTGGCGTATTTTTGTGCTACATTTGCCATTATTTATCGCCTGCCTCTTTTATATACTTATCAACTAACGCTTTTTGATCTTGTTCTGAGATTTCTTTTTGGAGTACTTTAGAAGCAATTAATACTGATAGTTCAGATACTTGATTGTTGATATCAGCTAATGCACGTTCTTTTTGACTGTTGATTTCGCTTTGTGCGGTTTCAATCATGCCATTCGCTCGTACGTTGGCTTCATGAATAATCTCTTCTTGTTGCTTACGCGCTTGAACTTTCGCGTCTTCAAGAATACGTTGTACTTCTTCTTGTGTCTCTTTTAATGTTTTTTGATTTTCTTCTTCAAGTTTTTGAGCATTTTCTTTTGCTTGTTCAGCGTCATCAATATCTTTATTAATGTCTCGCTCACGTTTATCCATTACTTCTTTTAATGGACCCCAAGCAAATTTTTTCAAAAGTGCTAATAAAATGGCGAAAGTAGCTAATGTTACAATAATTGTTCCCCATTCCACATCTTTGATTGCTGCACCAAAAACGAATGTGTGAGTTAAAGCAGTCACGGCATATGACACTCCTTTCGTTAATAATCATCACTTGGTCATCAAATAAAATGAATGGCGAAGGTCAAAGAGACTTCGCCTTTAGTGCTTCTTATCTAAATAATGTCATGAATGCAATAACTACACCAATGATTGGCAAAGCTTCAACTAAACCGATACCGATAAACATAATACTCATCAATTGACCACGCGCTTCTGGTTGACGTGCTACACCTTCAACTGTTCTAGAAACGATAAGTCCGTTACCAATACCTGCACCTAGTGCTGATAGACCGATTGCAATTGCTGCTGCGATTAAACCCATATTAATAATTCCTCCTAAAATTTGTTAGTTATTAGTGTGCGTCCGATACTTTATGGGACATATAAACCATTGAAAGCATAATGAAAATATATGCTTGGATAGTTCCAACAAAGATTGAGAATCCTTGCCAGATGATTAAGCCAGGTAAACTAATAATCCAACCCCAATGTGGTTGTTGGAATACAAGTCCTGCTAATAAGGATAACAGTAACTCCCCAGCAAAAATGTTGCCGTACAAACGAAGACCAAGTGTTAACGTAGATGAAAACTCTTCAAAGACGTTTATAATTACAAGTGGCCAGAACGGCTTAAAATAATTGCCAACATAAGCTTTACCACCGCGCATCTTAACACCATAGTAATGTGTGAGTAAAATCATCATGGTAGACAACGTCAGTGTTACAGTCGCGTCTGCTGTTGGTGATTTCCACCACAAGTAATGTTCATGTGTCACGATAGAGAATGGTAATCCTAACATGTTGGCAACAAAGATGAATAATATCAATGTGACTGCTAAGAAGTGGAATTGACCACCTTTTTTCCATGCTAAATTACTTTCTATAATACCTCTGACAAAATCAAAAACCCATTCAATAAAATTTTGTTTACCTGTAGGTCTCTTTTGTAGATTACGCGTACAGATGATAGCTATAAGGAACACAATTGCAGCGGTAATCACTAACATTAAAATGCTAGACAAGTTAAAAACAATATCGAAACCGAATACGTCCCAACTTACCTTTGGTGATTTATGATCCATAATCTCACCTCTTTCACTTTTAAATTTTACTCCCTTACAAGTAGAGGGCGAAGTATGATTAAAACATAAGAAATCATAAGACCTACTACAACACCAAGAATATTCATTTCATCCTTAAATAAATACCAGAAGGCACAAACGACAAGTGCAACTAAATAACGCCAAACGCTGCCCGTTGAAATATGTATTGTATCCGGTTGTTTCGCTCGCGCTAAGTAAATTTCAAAGATGAAGGTATTTATTAAAGAACCTATTAAACCAAGAATCATACCTAGAATATATGGTGAAGACCATATTAGATACAAAATATACAATATTATCAATGAATAAAGATAATATTGTATAAATTGTTTAAAAATGAAGCTAAAACGCAACATTAAAGTGTGCCTCCAAACAACTTATATCAACCATGTAAACCGTTCCACTCATACAATCTCAATAATAATATAGTAAACAATTGTGTGTCAATTCTATTCATAGAGATGTTACAAATGACATCGTTTACGACACAAAACCGACACATTTAATCATCTTTTTTAGCAAATTCTAAGGCTGTTTGGTCAATATTGCTAAAAGTCATGTGGCAACCCTTTTAGTTAACACTAGTTCACTTGCTAACGACACGTATTAACATCAGTCATAACTAACTACCAGTTACTATTTTGTACCAAACAATCTATCTCCAGCATCGCCTAAACCTGGTGTAATATAAGCTTTGTCATTTAGTTTTTCATCTAAAGCTGCAATGTAAATATCCACATCATCGTGTGCTTCTTTCATTTTTTCTACACCTTCTGGCGCAGCAATCAAGCACATAAATCTAATGTTTTTGGCTCCGCGTTTTTTCAATGAAGTAATTGCTTCAATAGCAGATGCACCTGTAGCTAACATTGGATCTACAACGATTATTTGACGTTCATCGATATCTTGTGGCAGTTTAACAAAATATTCTACTGCTTTTAATGTTTGTGGATCTCTATATAGTCCAATATGTCCCACTCTTGCAGCTGGAACTAAAGATAAAACACCATCCGTCATACCAAGGCCTGCGCGCAAAATAGGTACAACAGCTAGCTTTTTCCCAGCTAAACGTTTAGCGGTCATTTTTGTAACTGGCGTTTCTATTTCTACATCCTGTAACTCTAAGTCTCTTGTTACTTCATACGCCATGAGCATACCTACTTCATCCACAAGCTCTCTAAATTCTTTTGTTCCGGTATTTACATCACGAATATAACTCAATTTATGTTGAATTAATGGATGATCAAATACGTGTACTTTACTCATTTACATTTCCTCCAGTTAAACTTATTCGTACAACGGGTGTTTAGCAGTTAATGCACTCACACGTTTTGTTGCTTCTTTTATTTTCTCTGCATCATTGGGATTTTTTAGTACAAGACTTATGATTAGTGCAACTTCTTTGATTGCATCGGTATCAAATCCTCGAGTCGTCACTGCTGGTGTACCTAATCTGATTCCACTTGTTACAAACGCTTTCTCTTGATCAAATGGGATTGTGTTTTTATTACAAGTGATACCAACGGAATCGAGTAATGATTCGGCTTCCTTACCATTAATGTTGACCGAGCCCTTAACATCTACTGCAACTAAATGATTATCCGTGCCTCCTGACACAATTCTAAAACCTTCTTGTTGTAATGTTTCTGCCAAAACACGCGCGTTATCAATCACTTGTTGTTGATATGCTTTAAAATTCTGATTCAATGCTTCACCAAACGCTACGGCTTTTGCCGCAATGACATGTTGTAATGGGCCACCTTGAATACCAGGAAAGATTACTTTGTCTATGTCTTTTTTATATTCTTCCTTACACAATATTAAGCCACCACGAGGTCCTCTTAATGTTTTATGAGTAGTTGTTGTTACAAAATCTGCATATGGTACAGGATTGGGATGCAAACCAACAGCTACCAGACCTGCAATATGTGCCATATCAACCATTAATTTTGCACCAACTTCATCAGCAATTTCTTTGAACTTTTTAAAATCAATTGTTCTTGAATAAGCTGATGTACCGGCAACGATTAATTTGGGTTGATGTTGCACTGCGAGTTGTCGAATCGCTTCATAATCAAGCAATTCTGTTTCCTCATTCACACCATATTCAACAAAATTGTAAAATTGACCACTAAAATTGACGGGAGACCCATGTGTTAAGTGACCACCGTGACTCAAATTCATTCCTAAAACTGTATCTCCCATGTTTAAAGCTACAAGATATACTGCCATATTGGCTTGTGAACCTGAATGCGGCTGTACATTAACATGTTCGGCTCCAAACAATGCTTTAGCACGTTCAATTGCTATCGTTTCAGTTACATCCACATATTCACAACCACCATAATAACGTCGCCCTGGATAACCTTCAGCATACTTGTTCGTCAACACTGAACCTTGAGCTTCCATAACAGCTTCTGAAACAAAATTTTCAGAGGCAATTAATTCAATGTTATTATTTTGACGATTATATTCACTTTGTATGGCATCAAAAATGGCTTTATCTTGCTTTTCGATATAAGACATAGCACTACCCTTCTTTCATCAACTATTCATATTTCGCTCTTTCTCCACCAATCTTTTTAGGACGTGAAGTTGCAATCGTTACAACTGCTTCACCAATTTTGTCAACAGTTGTACGCACTGGCACACACACATGTTTCAAATGCATACCAATAAGTGTTTGACCAATATCAATACCCTTAGGCACTGTAATGTGTTCAACAACGATAGGATCTTGCATGTGACGATAGGCATATGTTGCAAGGCTACCTCCAGCATGGACATCCGGCACCACTGTCACTTCTTCCATTGTAAGTGGATTGAAATTTTTGCGTTCAATGGTAATAGCTCTATTGATGTGTTCACAGCCTTGAAAGGCAAATGATACACCCGTTTCTTCTTGAACTTGCTGCAATTGAGTAAATATTTCTTGCGCTACTTCCATTGAGCCAACTGAACCTATTTTCTCACCTAACACTTCCGATGTTGAACAACCAATAACAACGATTTCCCCCTTTTTGAAAAAGGATTGGGATTTTAATTCGCTTAATAATGTTGTTAACTCTTGCATTTTAAAAACACCCACCTTTTGCATAAAATAAAAAGGAACATAGCAATTTGCTATACTCCTTTATTATAACTTATTTCTTTACCAACATATACTAATTGTAAAAGATTTTTACACAAGCTTATCCTTAACTATCTTGTTAATTTTACGCGCTAATTGTTGGTATGTTTCTTCATAAACATCTAACGATAAACCATATGGATCCTTGATATCTCCTGTTTCTTGTACAAAATGAGATAATGTATCCATTTGAGGATACGAGCCAAACGATTGGATTAATAATCCAAGATGTTCCTGTGTCATAGTTAATATAAGGTCTGCAGTTAAATCATCTTTAGTAAAAGGCTGCGCATTTGTAGGCAATTCCAAATGATGTTTTTCAAGTATTGTTTGGGCATGTTTAGAAATTGTTTGTTGTGGCACAGCAAACAAACCTCTAGATTCTATCTGATGCTCTGGTAAAAGATGCTTCGCTATGCTCTCCGCCATCGGACTTCGACATGTATTACCTGTACAGACAAAAATAATTCTCATTACTCTCACTCACCTATCATTCTATTCGCAGCGGCTTTTAGCATACGATTCATAATAGCTTGCGTGTCATCATTAATATCAAAACCATAAATATAGGCCTTGTGAACATGATCCATGTTATCTAAGTCATGTAAAATTTTATATAAATTATGATTAGCTGTTTTAATATCCTGGTCATCTTTGCACAAAGGTATAAATAGGCTTTCAGAAGGTATTTGTTGGCGATAGACTTCAGGAAAAATGAATGCAGCATGTTCCTTATCCATGATTTCTGGTATATGTTTACCCTTCATTTTTACAATCGTCACTGGTGTGTCAGGTGCATAATGTTTATACTTCATGCCTGGTGCAATGGGTCGAACCATATCATTATAATTACTGTCAACAACTGCATCAGGCAAAATTGCGTTAATCATAGACTGCGTAATCGCCCCAGGTCTTGCTATTTTAAACGGATATGTAGTGCAGTCTAAAACTGTACTTTCTAATCCTTCTTCACTTTGATCGCCATTAATAATACCGTCGATTTTTCCATTTAAATCATGGTAAACATGGTCAAATGTTGTTGGAGATGGTTTCCCACTCGTATTCGCGCTCGGCGCAGCTATAGGTAAATCAACATATTTCAAAATAGCTCTCCCAATTGGATGACTTGGCATTCTAACTGCAATTGAATCTAAACCACCAGTGACTTTTTCACATAAATAGCCTCTTTTTAAAGGTAAAATAAATGAGATAGGACCAGGCCAAAAATAATTCATTAGTATTTGTACTTTATCGGTTATTGTTTCAATAAAAGGCGTTAATTGTTGCTGGTCATAGATATGAACAATTAATGGATTATCACTAGGTCTACCCTTTGCCTCATAAATCTTTGTTACTGCCTCTTGATCCTTTGCATTAGCACCTAACCCATAGACTGTCTCAGTTGGAAGCGCGATTAACCCACCTTGTTCATATACATGCTTGATTTCATCTAAGTATGGATAATCCTCGCTATGATGACTATATTGACGCATATCCCAAATTTGTGTCTTCATCGTTCTATCAAATCCTTTATCATTAATTATAATAAAAAGGTTTTAACTAAGTTTATCAAACATCCCTCGGTACTGTTAGTCTTTCACCTATATCCACTTAAATGAGACAATTCGATCTAAACCATTTATGTCTTTCGTTACCTTAACGTCTAACTTTGGATAACGTTGTAATACAAGTTGTTTTAATTGAAGACCTTGCTGATAACCAATTTCAAAGGTTACAAACGCATCTTCATTTAATACTTTTGGTAAGTCATCTAAAATCGCTTCGTAGATTGCAAAACCGTTATTTTCTGCAAATAGTGCATGATGCGGTTCGTATTTTAAAACTGTATTTGTCATTTGACATGTTTCTTTTTCACTAATGTATGGTGGATTAGAGATTAAGCCATCAACTTTTATATTCTTTTGAATCAGTGGCTTTAACACGTCACCTTGCATAAAGATAATATCAGCGTCTAAATAACTTGCATTTTCTTGTGCAATAGTCAAGGTCTCTTTATATAAATCAGTGGCAATGACTTTCAATTGCGGATTGAGCTTTTTGATCGTAATAGCGATTGCACCACTTCCAGTTCCCACATCAACTATGCTTCCTTGAGAATGACAACCATTAAGAAAATGGAGCATTACCTCCTCAGTCTCCGGTCTAGGAATCAAACAGTTTTCATTAACCTTAAACGGATAACCATAAAACGACTGAAAACCAACTATGTACTGTATTGGTTCACCTAATTGCATACGTTGCACAGCCAAATTGAATTTGGTTTCTTGTGCAATAGTCATTTCATCATACATATGCATTAAATAATCTGTTCTCGTCCAATGAAACAAATCTAGCATTAACCATTCTGCACGTGACTGTTCAAACCCTTTTTGTGAAGTTGATTGGATTGTTTCTGTTAACTTATCTTTAAAGTTCACCATTGTTAAGTTCTTTCAGCTTTTCAGTTTGTTCAGAAAGCGTTAAAGCATCTATAATTTCATCTAATTTACCTTCCATAATTTGATCTAGTTTTTGAAGTGTCAATCCAATTCTATGATCAGTGACCCTACTTTGTGGATAGTTGTAGGTTCTAACACGCTCTGAACGGTCTCCTGTTCCGACAGCTGATTTACGCTGTGCTGCATATTTTTGTTGCTCTTCTTGTAACTTCATATCATACAAACGAGCTTTTAATACTTTAAGTGCTTTTTCCCTATTTTGAATTTGAGATTTTTCTGATGATGTGGCAATGACACCTGTAGGAATATGTGTGATTCTTACTGCTGAATCTGTCGTATTAACGTGTTGCCCCCCTGCACCACTGGAACGATACGTATCAATTTTCAAATCTTCATTGCGAATTTCAATTTCTACATCTTCTACTTCAGGTAATACTGCAACTGTTGCTGTAGACGTATGAATTCTACCACCTGACTCTGTTTCAGGAACACGTTGAACACGATGTGCGCCATTTTCAAATTTAAGTTTGCTATATGCTCCGGCACCTGATACTTGGAAGCTGACCTCTTTGTAACCACCATGATCACTCTCTGTTGCTTCAACTACTTCTGTTCTAAATCCGTTTGCTTCTGCATATTTCGTATACATTCTCATTAAATCGCCAGCAAAAATTGCCGCTTCATCTCCACCGGCTGCCGCACGTATTTCAACGATTACATCTTTGTCATCATTTGGATCTTTAGGGATTAACAAGAATTTTAATTTTTCTTCAAGTAAAGGCAAGGCATCTTTCAAATTAGAGCTCTCTTCTTTTAACATTTCAATTTCTTCTTTATCATCCGTTTCAGATAACATATCTTCTATATCTGATAATTCTTCTTTTTTATTTTTGTATTCTCGATAAACATCAACTGTTTTTTGTAACTCGGCCTGCTCCTTAGAATACTTTCTTAATTTATCCGCGTTATTTACAACGTCTGGATCACTTAACATCTCATTTAATTGTTCATATCGTTCCTCAACAATATCTAGTTGATCAAACACTACAATTCCTCCTTCTCATCATCACTTGGTGCTATAATATGATGCGCTCTACATCTTGGTTCATAACTTTCATTAGCCCCAACTAGTATAATAGGGTCATCTATTTTAGCCGGTTGGCCATTTATCAATCGCTGAGTTCGGCTTGATGGCGAACCACAAACTGCGCAAACAGCTTGTAATTTCGTAACTTGCTCGCTGACCGCTAATAGTTTTGGCATTGGCTCAAATGGTTCACCTTTAAAATCCATGTCTAACCCTGCAACAATAACTCTATGTCCATTTTCAGCTAGTTGCTCAGCTATATCAACAATTTGATCATCAAAAAACTGTACTTCATCGATACCTATCACATCAACATTCGTTAAATCTTGTGATAATATTTCTTTGGCAGCTACAATATTAATTGCTTCAATAGCATTACCATTATGTGATACCACTTTTTCTTTATGGTAGCGATTATCGATTGCTGGTTTGAACACAACTACTTTTTGTTTAGCATAAATTCCTCTACGAAGTCGACGAATCAGCTCTTCTGATTTACCGCTAAACATGCTACCAGTTATACACTCAATCCACCCAGAGTGATATGTCTCATACATGTTAGTTCCACCCTTTTTTAAAAACATAATCGCTTAATTATATCATATTTTACTACTACAAGTTATTCAGAATTTAATTAAATTTATTCAATTATATAAACTTTAGCACGATTACAATATCGTACTTAGATATGTAAAAATACAAAAAACTGTCTGCATCTCTTTATAGATAGATTACGCAGACAGTTGATATTCACTATTAGTTGTTGTTTGATTTGAGACCAAACTTTTTGTTGAATCGTTCCACACGACCATCCGCAGCAGCGAATTTTTGACGTCCTGTGTAGAAAGGATGTGAATCAGAAGAAATGTCTAAACGAATAACTGGGTATTCATTTCCATCTTCCCATTTCATTGTTTCTGATGAAGTCTTAGTAGAACCACTTAAAAATTTGAAGTCTGTAGTAGTATCTAAAAAGATAACTTTGTGATATTCAGGATGAATTCCTTGTTTCATTATTTTCAGCTCCTTTGCCCTGAACCATCTGGAACAGAGTTATTTGTGAGTTTTTACCCAATACTTGATAAGTATAATAGCTTTGATACTAAAACGCAACCCTTTAAAGCAGATTATTAAATAATTGGTTTTCCTGTTTTAGTACTTTCTTTTGCAGCTTGCTGTAATTGCTCAAAAAATTCTTTGTTTGATTTAGAACGTTTTAACTTACGAATAAATCGCTCAGTAAAATCAGTTGAATCTGTAAACATATTGCGCAATTGCCATAATGAATCCAACTCTGATTTACTAATAAGCAATTCTTCTTTACGTGTTGAGCTTCGTCCAATATCAATAGCAGGGAACACACGACGTTCTGCTAATTTTCTGTCTAAGTGAAGTTCCATATTACCAGTACCTTTAAACTCTTCGTAAATCATATCGTCCATTCGTGATCCCGTATCTACTAGAGCTGTCGCTAAAATGGTTAAACTGCCACCAGCTTCTATATTACGTGCAGCGCCAAAGAAAGCTTTTGGCTTATGCAACGAAGCTGGGTCTAATCCACCAGATAAAGTACGGCCACTAGGAGGTATGACTAAGTTGTATGCTCTTGCTAGACGTGTAATGGAATCCATGAGAATGATAACATCTTCCCCTATCTCAACTAAACGCTTAGCACGTTCTAATAAAAGTTCAGCAACTTTAGTATGGTGTTCTGGAGGCTCGTCAAACGTCGAGTTTACTACTTCAGCAGATTCCACTGATCGTTCAATGTCAGTGACTTCTTCAGGACGTTCACCTACAAGTAAAATAAATAATTTTGCTTCAGGTTTATTCACACTAATTGCATTAGCTATTTCTTTTAATAACGATGTTTTACCAGCTTTGGGTGGTGCAACAATAAGTCCACGTTGACCAAGGCCAATTGGTGTAACTAAATCCATAATTCTTGTTGAATAGTTGTGAGAATCAGTTTCTAAAATGATACGTTCTTCCGGATAAAGTGGAGTTAAAGCTTGGAAGTGAGGACGTTTTTTTACTTCTTCGGCGTTCTGATCATTGACGAAATCTACTTGTAATAGACCATAATACTTTTCATTATCTTTTGGCTTTCTAACTTTCCCAGTCACCTTGTCGCCACGTTTAATTTCAAAGCGACGAATTTGGCTCGCAGATATGTAAATATCTTTTTCCCCTTTTGAATAGTTGACTGTTCTTAAAAAACCATAACCATCTGGCTGGATATCATCTAAAATACCCTCCATGTAATAATTCCCATCTTTTTCCATCTGGGCTTCCATAATGGCTAATACTAATTCTTTTTTATTTAATTTACTGTAATTAGATAACTTTAAATCTTTTGCTTTTTGCGTTAAATCTTTCGTTGTATAATTTTTATAGAGTTCATGAAATGACTCATATTGCGGTGATGTTCTTAATCTTTCAGGCATAGATTGCACCCATTTCATTATATTTTTATAAACGCCAAAAACAAAATGACGTTAAACACTAGATTAAATATAGCAAATTTTCATTTTAATTACAAAATGATTTTATTAACTATAGACAAAATAAAACAGCACAATGAACATTAAACGTTCATTGCACTGTTTCTTTTTATTTTTAAATTAAAATTTAAATTATTTATAATATCCAGCTATAGACTTGATTTCTAAGAATTCATCAATACCATAATCGCCCCATTCGCGTCCAATTCCTGATTGTTTATAACCGCCGAATGGTAAATCTGGTTTTCTGCCTGCTTCATTAATTTCTACCGTGCCAGCTTCAATGCTACGAGCTACTTTAATTAATGTGTCTTTATCTTGCCCAATCACATAACCAGCCAGACCGTATTTTGTATCATTTGCTATACGAATAGCTTCATCTAGATCATTATACGTGATCACAGAGGCAACCGGACCGAATATTTCTTCTTGTGCAATTGTCATTTGATTATCAACATTGACAAATACTGTTGGACGAACAAAATAGCCAACATCCAAGCCTTCAGGTTTGCCAGGACCTCCGTAAAACAATTCTGCGCCTTCAGCAATGCCTTTATCAATATAGGATTGTACCGTATCAAATTGCTTTTTGCTTACTATTGGGCCAACTTCAGTGTCCTCATTACGAGGATCTCCTACCACTACTTGACTGAACTCTTCTTTTAAAGCCGTTAAAAATTCTTCTTTAATACTATTAGGAACTAATATTCTTGTTCCAGCTGTACACACTTGTCCTGTATTATTAACAACTTTACCTTTTGTTGCTTTTGCAGCTTCTTTAATATCAACATCATCAAGGACGATATAAGGTGATTTACCTCCCAATTCAAGTGACACTTTTTTAAAATCATGCGCAGCTTTTTCCATTATTTTGGCACCTGTTGGACCAGAACCTGTGAAAGACATCATTCTTACTTTTGGATGTTCACTTAATGGTGTACCAACGCCTTCACCGTCGCCATTTACCAAGTTAAATACACCTTTAGGAACGCCTACTTTATCGAAAATTTCAGCTAAAATAATTGCTGCAAAAGGTGTCTCTTCAGACGGTTTTAACACGACAGGACTACCTGCTGCAAACGCTGCCGCTAATTTAAGTGATGTTTGATTTGTTGGGAAATTCCAAGGTGTGACTAAACCAGCAACACCAATTGCCTCTTTAACAACTAAATCATCACCACGTTGTTCTTCAAATTGGAAAGTATCTAAAGCATCTCGTGCAGCTTGGAAATGGTTAAGTCCCATTTGATAATGTACATTTTCTGATACTGTAATAGGTGAACCTAGTTCATCTGTAATGGCATCAACGATATCGTCTTTTCTATTCTTATATTCAGCAACAATTTTATCTAACAATGCTTTTCTTTCATCCACGCTACTATGTCTAAATGATAAATAAACATCATCTGCAGCTTGGACAGCTTTATTAACATCTTCATTATTTCCTTTTGCTATTTTACCGATTACTTCTTCAGTGGCTGGATTAATAACGTCTATTGTTTCATTGCTCGCACTTTCAACCCATTCACCGTTTATATATTGTTTAGTGAAATTTCTCATTGCATATTCACTCCTTAGTAATTTAAGTCATAGTACTTTAATAACCATTGTCCGCTAATTTCAAACATCTTATTGCTCATGCGAGAACGATTATATTAAATAGTTAATCGTTAAAAAGTGACAGCAACTCATAAATATTAATTAGCGCTCAATGACCTGCATTAACATAACCTGCTAAGATACAAAAAGTACTCCCTTCATAGCTATATGATTTATCATCTGCTTTGAAAGGAGCGCTGTATTTAAAATTAATTCTGTTGTGGTTCTTCTAATTCAATATATGATTGCGCCCATTTTTCTATAGGCACTAGTGCTTCCGCTAAAGCTTGACCTTTGTTGGTTAGTTCATAAATAATTGACACTGGGCTTGTTGAAATAATTTTCTTTTCAACGAGTCCCCATTCGGCTAAATCTGTAAGTTTAATACTTAATGCTCTTGGCGTTATCGTTTTTAAATCTCGTTTCATATCTGAAAAATGTGCAGAATGTTGTTCGCATCTCGATAAATAATTAATAATTAAACCGTTCCAACTTCTTCCTACAATTTTAAAGGTTTCTTCTAAATAAGGACAAATTTCCAATATGCTCACCTCAATTCTATCTGCTTCTATGTTGATACTTACTAAACTTGCATTTTTAATTTATTTCCCATACGTTTGCTCATTAATAATTATCCAATGAATTGTACAACTTCGATATAAATAGTATATCACTAATCAACTTTCTCCGTCCAAATATCTGCGCCTAGCTGTTCTAAATGCTCTACTATATCTGTGTATCCTCGGTAGATATGTTTAACATTATAAATGGTCGTTACCCCTTCAGCAATCAATCCTGCAATAATTAGACAAGCACCTGCGCGTAAATCACTTGCATAGACTTCTGTACCATGAAGTGTTGAAGGTTTAATTGTGGCAGTACCGGTTACTTCATCTGCTTCAATATTAGCCCCCATATGTTGTAATTCCTCTACATGTTTGAAACGAGCTGGATAGATTGTTTCTGTGACAAAAGAAGGCCCACTTGCTTTAAATAATAATGGTGTAATCGGTTGTTGAAGATCTGTAGCAAACCCTGGATAAACCAATGTTTTAATATCTACATTTTTATATTTTGCTTTACCTTTTATGATTGCATATTCATCTTCTACTGTAATATCAACACCTAATTCTTGTAGTTTAACCATTAAAGCTTCAACGTGTTTAGGTACAATGTTATTTATCTTTACTTCTTGTCCACAAGCAGCCGCCATACACATATAAGTTCCCGCTTCGATTCTATCGGGTATCACCTGATATTCAGAACCATGTAATGCATCAACGCCTTTAATTTTTAATGTACTTGTACCAGCACCTTTGATGTTAGCACCCATGCTCATTAAAAAATTAGCTACATCTACTACTTCTGGCTCCTTAGCTGCATTTTCAATAATCGTTTGGCCTTTAGCATGTACAGCAGCAAGCATAATATTGATTGTCGCACCAACACTTACCATATCTAAAAAGATAGTAGTTCCTATAAGTTCCTTTGCTTCTATTTTCATAGAAGTATCACTTGATTCATCAATTTCTGCGCCTAATGCTTTAAAACCTTTGATGTGTTGGTCAATCGGGCGAGGTCCAAGCGGACAGCCACCAGGCAAGCCAATCACACATTTTTTAAAGCGACCTAACATCGCCCCCATCATATAATAAGAAGCTCGCAATGATTCAACTTTATTATTTGGCAATGGTGCATTTTTAATTTCAGTAGTATCAACTTCTAAAACTGTGTCATTAAGTTGTGTTTTAATATTTAAATCCTCTAATAAGCTTACTAGCGTTTCTACATCAGAGATTTGTGGTAATCCGTCTAATTGCACTTTACCTTGTGCAAGTAAAGTAGCTGGTATGATAGCAACCGCACTATTTTTTGCACCACTAATATTGACTTCTCCTTTAAGCGTTTGACCACCACGAATTTTGATTACCTCTTGAGTCATATGATTAATCTCCTTTGTTTCTCTAGATATTTAATAAAATTGTACATAATCCATTCAACAAAATACAATATTTAACATTATAAATATTGTACTTCGCTGCTTTGTTTTTATTACATTTAGTAGTCCAGCTAATATATAATATCGCCAGCTCCCCCAATTTTTTATAATGTAATAAGTTTAATTATCGTTTAGTAAAATTCTTCATTTATTATAGCATAAAAAATAAGCCATTAAACCCGTAGGCTCAATGACTTTTTTATGTTGCACTTATTTCGCACGATTAGAAGTACCAAATTCTCTAATTTTACCTTTTACCGTTTCTTTAATTGCTTCACGCGCTGGTCCTAGATATTTACGTGGATCATAAACGTCTTGGTCTTTATTTAATACATCGCGTACCGCTTTTGCAGATGCAATTTGGTTTTCAGTATTAACATTAATTTTTGCTGTTCCATATGGAATTGCTTTTTGAATATCTTTAGTAGGGATACCAGTACCACCATGTAGTACTAATGGTAAACCAGTTGAAGCTCCAATTTCTTCCATTTCTTTAAATCCTAATTTAGGTTCGCCTTTATACGGTCCATGAACAGAACCTAAGGCAGGTGCTAAAGCATCTATTCCAGTTTTTTCAACAAGCTCTTGACATTCTTTAGGATCAGCATAGATTATGCCGCCAACAACATCATCTTCTTGACCACCAACCGTTCCTAATTCAGCTTCAACAGATACACCATGTTGATGCGCATATTCAACCACTTTTGATGTGATTTCAATATTTTCTTCAAACGGACTGTGTGAAGCATCAATCATCACTGAGGTGAAACCAGCATCAATCGCTTCTTTACACTTATCAAAGCTTGAACCATGGTCTAAATGTATTGCCACAGGAATCGTGATATTTAAATCATGTATTAAGCCCTCAACCATTTTTACTACAGTGTAAAAACCACTCATATAGCGTGCTGCACCTTCTGAAACTCCAAGAATAACTGGTGCTTTTTCTTCTTGAGATGCTTCTAAAATTGCTTGAGTAAATTCTAAATTATTTAAGTTGTACTGACCCACAGCGTAACCATTTTCTTTTGCATCGATTAACATTTCTTTCATTGAAACTAAAGGCATGAAAGTTCCTCCTTGTTGTGCATATGCACGATTTGTTTGTTTATTATACCAAATTTATATTAGTAATGCATTGGAATATACTTTGTTTTCTGAATATATGTTTTTATCATTTATCATAGCCTACAATGTCATTATTAAAGTATCTAACTTATTGAATATTATATTGCATCGTTTTACACTATTATCATAGAATGGAGGATTTAAATGTCTAAAATATTAAATACACAGCTAACTGGTATTTTTAATCGCATAGAAAAACAAGCTATGGAAATTCAAATGGCTGCTCAATGTATCGTACAAGCTATTGGTGGAGAAGGTTTTGTCTATATTAAAGGATATGAAGATTTGGCATTTTTTGAGCCCTTTATATTACAAAGCCAAGAACGTTTGCGATCGAGTCGTCAACTCTCAACATTAAACAGTTTTGATGATTTAGATACAACAGATAGAGTATTTTTATTTTCACCTTTTTATAATGAAGCTGTTGCTCAAGATATATCCGCTTTACTTCAGCGCGATATTGATATTGTACTCGTTAGTAATCGCCCTAAATCAGACGATTTCCCAGAACACTTACTACATTTTATTAACTTATCGACACCGAGACCTATCGTCTATACTGAAGATTACGATAAAATTGTCCAACCACACTCAATGGCATTTAATTATATTTATTATGATATTTACACTCAAATGGTGGAAATGACACGAGATTTAGAGTTATAGCAATAAAGCACATCTAACCTTATCACAGTTAGATGTGCTTTGTTACATTATTTATTTTGATATTTATAAGCTGCCTCAACAAACGCCTTAAATATAGGCTGAGGTCTATTCGGACGAGATAAAAATTCTGGATGGAACTGACAAGCAATAAAGAAATCATTTGCTGGAATTTCAACCATTTCAATTAAACGGCCATCAGGACTTGTACCAGAAAAGACCATTCCTTTATCTTCAATTTGTTGACGATAATCATTGTTAAATTCATAACGATGTCGATGTCTTTCTTCAACGTGATCTACACCATAAATATCGTATGCTAATGTATCTTTTTTAATTTTACTTGGATATAAGCCTAAGCGTAATGTACCGCCTAAATCTTCAATGTCTTTTTGTTCAGGCAATAAATCAATAATTGGATGTGGTGTATTTGGATCTAATTCTGCAGAATGTGCGCCTTCTAATCCTAGCACATTACGTGCAAATTCAACCGTAGCTAATTGCATACCTAAACATATTCCAAAATATGGTACGTTATTTTCTCGTGCATATTTAATTGCAGCGATTTTTCCTTCACTCGCTCGGAATCCGAAACCACCCGGGACTAGGATACCATCCACATCACTCAGATAACTCGCGACATTTTCATCTGTAACCACACTAGAATCAATCCATTTTACTACGACATCTTTTTTCAATGGATAACCTGCATGTTTTAAAGCTTCAACAACTGATAAATAGGCATCTTGTAAGCTAACATATTTTCCAACTAAGCCAATAGTGATCGTTCCATCTAAGTGATTAACAGTATCTAATAGATATTGCCATTCATCTAATTGCGTATCATATTTAGCATCTAAGCCCAAACGTCGAATAACGATATCATCCATATTCTGTGCGCTAAGTTGCAGTGGAATTTCATATAGCGATGACGCATCTCTACACTCAATAACACTCTCTTTATTGATATCACAGAACAATGCAATTTTATCTTTTAAGTCTTGAGTCATTTCATATTCAGAACGAACGACAATCAAATCAGGTTGTATACCTAATCCACGAAGTTCTTTAACACTGTGTTGTGTTGGTTTTGTTTTCATTTCGCCAGCTGCTTTAATAAATGGTAATAATGTACAGTGAACATACATCACATTATCTCTACCTAAATCACTGCGAATTTGACGTATAGCCTCAATAAACGGTAAAGACTCGATATCACCTGTTGTTCCGCCTATTTCTGTTATTACTACATCTGCATTAGTACTTTCACCAGCCAGTAATAAACGTTCTTTAATTTCATTTGTAATGTGTGGAATGACTTGAACTGTACCACCCAAGTAGTCACCACGACGTTCTTTTTTCAAAACATGTGAATATACTTTCCCAGCTGTTACATTAGAATACTTATTAAGATTAATATCAATAAAGCGTTCATAATGTCCTAAATCTAAATCGGTCTCTGCACCATCGTCCGTTACAAAAACTTCACCGTGTTGATAAGGACTCATCGTACCTGGGTCAACATTTAAGTATGGATCAAACTTTTGTATTGTAACTTTTAATCCTCTGTCTTTTAATAATCTTCCTAGAGAAGCAGCTGTAATACCTTTCCCTAGAGATGAAACTACGCCACCTGTTACAAAAATAAACTTTGTCATATTTTGACCTCCTGCATATATAAAGGGTTGCTTTCTTTATTTAACACTTTTTAACAAGTCTTGATTATTAAAATATTCCATTCAAAATGTATAGTTATAATTTAAACTTTTATTCATTTCCTTCTCTATACATTTAATGCTGAAATAATTTTTAAAATAAAAAATCGCTCCCTCTCACATCCATTGTAAGGGGAGCGCATAACATTTATACACGTGTCCTAATTAAAGGAGCCCGAATAAAATTTTATCATTTTTTTAATAAAAGTCAATTGTCAATTTTATTAACTTAAGCAAAGCCTTACCATTCAAGGCCTCACTAAATTAAAATTTTTCTTCGTCGTCAATTTCCTCTTCGTCGTCTAAATCTTCATCATCTTCATCTAAAACAATATCTGTTTCATTCATTTCATCTTCTACTGGTTCATTGTCATCATCATCTAATGTTTCTTGATCGTCAGTTTGAGCTGGAATATCATCGTCGTCATCCATTTCGTCTTCGCCCAATAATTTAAGATTTTTATCTTCTTCATCTTCATCATCTAAAATATCAAATTTTTGAATTGTTGGTGCAATCTTTTCTTCGATATCATCTACTGAGTACCAGTCACGTAATCCCCATTCATTTTCACCAACATTTAAAAAGCGTCCATCAGTATTTAAATCAGTATAGAATTGCACAACTCGATTTTCAATTTCCTCGTAATCATAACCACCTAAAGATCTAAATTCATCAATAATATCATATAAATTCATTGTTGCGCCTTTTTCATGTAATAACGTATAAGTCATATCAATGAATGATCTCTCATCGATCATTTCTTTTGTGTAATCTTGAATTTTCATTAAAAAATACTTCCTTTCACAGGATTTTTTGAAATTTATAAGTTATTTTGCATTTATTAATAGTAACAAAATTAAATTATAAATGACAACTCTTGATTTCGCAATGTCTACTAATAATTAATATACTTTTCAAAAATTGCGACATCTTCTGATTGTTCAATCTCAACAAATCCACTATTCTGACATAACGGTTTTAATTCATTATGTTCACCAAATAACATTATATTTAATGTTTGTATATTATTAAAATGTTTTCTAACATACGTTGGTAACTGACGCAATGCGCTTTCAGCAATGCCTGATTGTCTGTGTTCTTTATTAACTTCTATTGCAGCAATATTCATTCTTGTCGCATGCTGTTCTACAGCTATAAATCCTACTTTATCCCCGTCTTTCAATAAGTCTATGATTTGCACTGTTCCAATACTAGATTGACTATTGGCTTGTAACTTTAGTGAAGACACATGTTTCGTATCTAAATCTAGATAATATAATCTTTCCTTACCTATTGGCCCTTCCTCTTTAGTTGCTGTATGAATAAAACCAGCACGCTCGTATACATTCCATGCACTTTGATTTTCAGTATCAACCACGAGGTACAAGTGATTAAAATCTGGAAATAATAGTTGTACATATTGTGGAATATGCATCATCATTGTAGTGCCATAGCCACGTCCTTGATATTTTTCATTTATTGATAATGATCTTACATAAACGACATTTTCTGGTGTATCGTATCCTTCATGTTGATAGTAACGATGTAGTATAAAGAATCCAACCACATCTCCTTGTTCATTTATAGCAATGTTAGCGACACGATTTTCATCTTCTAATGCTTCTTGAAGCACTGTTTTAGGTAATGATGAATAAACTTGTTGTCTTTCGCTTAATTCAAAATCTAAAACATGTTGTCGATAACGTTCTTCAAATACCTGAATTGTTATATTATCATATTGCTGTTTTATAACCATAATCTATCCCCTTATTTCTAACATTGTTAGCCTTCTGACTACTTATTTAAATTTTATCATATCATGTTATACCCTAATTTTTTTAATTTCTACTTGTATTTCAGTGATTTTATTATACTATAAACATTGACCCTAATTAATTGCAGAGGTGAAAGAAATGAATATCGGTATCGATGCAGGTGGAACATTAATCAAAATTGTTCAAGAAACGCCTGATGAACGTATTTATAAAACAGAATTAACTACAAATATACAACAGGTAATTCATTGGTTGAAAAATGAATCATATGATTCTTTAAGTTTAACAGGTGGTAATGCCGGAGTCATTGCTGAACAACTTGATCACCCTGTGCAAACCTATGTTGAATTTGATGCTTCTTCTAAAGGTTTAAGCATGTTACTTAAAGAACAAGGCCACGATATTGACCAATATATTTTTACTAACGTAGGAACTGGGACGTCTATCCATTATTATGATGGGATATCTCAACAACGTGTTGGGGGTATTGGTACAGGTGGCGGTATGATACAAGGTTTAGGATACCTTTTAACTCAAATATCAGATTATGAGGCATTGACAACTTTAGCTCAACAAGGTGATCGAAATCATATTGATTTAAAGGTCAAACATATTTATAAAGATACCCCACCTCCTATACCAGGCGAATTAACTGCCGCAAATTTTGGTAATGTCCTGCACCATTTGGATGCAAATTTTACATCAGCAAATCAACTAGCATCGGTTGTCGGTGTTGTTGGCGAGGTAATCACAACGATGTCCATTACTGTAGCTCGTGAATATAAAACAAATAATGTCGTGTACATCGGGTCATCCTTCAACAATAATCCATTGTTAAGAGAAGTCATTGAAGATTATACTAAGTTAAGAGGTTGTCAACCATATTATATTGAACATGGTGCCTTTTCAGGAGCCATTGGTGCTATTCATTTATCATAATAGCAAACGCCCTTCAGCATTTGCATCGAAGGGCGTCATTCATCAATTTAAAATGTTGCTTCGTTTGACAAGTACTGTGCCGAGACAATAGTACCAACCACACCAGGTTTCAAGTCAATAGCTACAGCTTTATTATCATCTCTTAATTCATCTAACCACTCACCAAAAACGCTACTTTCTACTTCTATAAGTTCGCATTCTTCAAAATCTTGATCTCGTACTTTCAAAGCGCGCCCTTTCATACTCCAAACAGGCATAATATATGGTTTTTCTTTTTTATCATCCCCGATTAAAATAAAAGATTTTTGTCCTTTTCGAGTTAGTCCAAATACTTCATCATTTTTTGCTATATCTTTAACAAATTCTTTAGTACGAATACGATCTAATTCTGTCATGATTTCATCAGTTGTATCAACGACGTTAATCAACTGGCCAGGATGATTTTCTGAAGCATTAATAACCACTTTGTCTCCTTTATCAAATAAATCATCAAGCTCATATGTCGCAAAGGTATCAATGTCAATTTGAACTACTTTATCATAATCTACCTGATGATCTTCAAGGAATGTGCGCGCCATGTATTCATTCGTCCATGCTGCTGGATATAATTGACCTTGATAATAAATCCTTACTAATTTTTTAGATGTACTCGCAAAGAAAAATTCCTCATTGATTAATATATCCTTGAAAAATGTTTCATTTTTAAATGACATGTAACAACCCTCAATTCATTTTAATTTATTCCAAATTTTAAATGACTCGTTTTTGATAGTCAATAAAGCTTGGACATCATTATGTTTTAAGATACGAACTAAATATTGGCAATAGTTGACTGGACTGAACATACGCTTATACTAGGCCTTTTCCAATCCTGGTCAACCTTGCCGGTGCATGACTATGAATTCATAATGAATGCTGTCCCGCTCCCTAACTATTAAATTAAAACAAATGTCTGATTGTACAGTATTTATTATTTATAAATCTAACTCCTCATAAAATGCTTTAATATAATGATCTATTTCTGTTTTGCTATTCCCATGCCAAATACAGCCAAATCTAGAATTAACTTTATTTTTACCATACCAATCACCATCATAATAAGATAGTGGGCACAATACGCCTTTTTTTATAAATTTTAATATAGTATTAAAAAAGTGTTCATTATCACCTTTAGCTACATAGCTATAAAACTTTTGATAATTTGGATGTAGCTCATCTTCTAATAGCAACATACTCGTAGAACCATTTTGTCTAAAATTCAAATCAATCGCAAAGACATCTCCATGTTGATCTAATAATAAATCAAACCCTGCCACTCCAAAGAATCCTTGTTTTACACCTATTTCCATAATTTCGTAACCAGCGTTTATCACTTGCTGAGGTATATCATGGACATTCTCGTTACCAGCATAAAAGCCATATTTATTTGTAAGTTGCTGTGCGGTTCCTAAATACTGGATACCTAACTCTGAAGAATAAGAGAACTGAACACAATAATTGTGAACCTCTTCGATTTTTTGTTCAATAATCAAATGTGATGTAGCTGCTTCTGCTTCAAAAATACGTGTCATTGCTTTTTGCAAATCATTTTGATGATAACAAATCATAACACCATATCCTCCTGCAGTTGGCAAATCATCTCCAGGTTTAATAACAAAAGGAAATGTCCAATCTTGAACTCGCGCTTTAAAATCTTTGATTGATACAATTTCTCTGTTAGGCAAGTAATGATGATTCGTCCATTCAGGAATGCGCGCTTTATTATTTAATGCGATAAATGTATCCTTATTTAAAGCGTAATAAGAAGATTCAAGTACATCTTCTCCATGTATATATTGAAAATAAATCTTTTTCCCTTCTTGATAAGCGAGATGTTGAATAAGCGATTCATAAGATTGCTGATCATGAAATTTATAAATTGAGGTCGGTATCGTTTTTCCTATAGTATTAAAAAGTGCTTCCAATTTATCGGTAACACTGGCTTCGTGTACGATTACAGGTAATTTATTGGCTATCAATAACTCTCTACCGGTCAAAAAATTCGATTGATGTTCTTCTGGTTCTAACCATGGATTAGAAACATAAGAGGGTCTTGATGAGTAAACAACATTGTCTGCGTATAAATCACTGAGTGTAAGTGGTTGATTTTGCTTATTTTTCACCATTATTTGTTATTCCCCTTTATATGAGAATGCTGTTCGACTATAGCCTCAAACAGCGGTTGATTTTCAATTAACTCTAGACCCATCAATGCAATAATTTTTGCACCTCGAACAACCGCTTGATCTCCATGTACACTTGCAGCAGCTTCTCTAAAACGATGTGTATGACCAACTAAGTTTCTTGAGCCTATTTTGATATGTGGATGTATCGTAGGAACGACATGACTCACATTGCCAGTATCCGTAGATCCATATCCAAAATCGTCATGGCTGACTGCTTCACCTATTTCAATGGCATACTTTTCAAATAATGCATCTAATCTAGGTGTTTTAATAAATTCATTTACGCCATTTTGAATAGGCCCAAATTCATAATCGCACCCCGTTTGAATTGAAGCACCACGTGCAGTTTGTTTCACGCGTTCTGTTAATACATCTAATTCTTTGCGTGTTGTTGCGCGTGTATAAAAACGTGCATGAGTAAAATCTGGAATGATATTTGCTGCTTTGCCACCATCTAAAATCACACCATGTACTCTTTGATCTTTCTTAATATGTTGTCTGAGTTGTGCCACACCATTAAAATAAGAAATCATAGCATCTAAAGCATTGAGCGCTTCATCTGCATTTTCAGAAGCATGTGCACTTTTTCCGTAAAATTTAATATCCAAAACATCTACTGCTAATGTATTGATGGTTGGATATGTTTCGTTGCCAGGGTGAATCATCAATGCTATATCAATATCATCAATCACGCCGGCTTTAACATATGATGCTTTTGCACTTCCATTCTCTCCACCTTCTTCTGCTGGACAGCCTAAAACGACTACTTTACCACCAATTGAATCAATCGTTTGCTTTAATGCCGATCCAGCCAATACACTCGCAGTACCTATAATATTGTGGCCGCATGCATGTCCTAACCCAGGTAAAGCATCATATTCAGCTAAATAACCAATCGTTGGACCTTCACGTTCTGAATCATAAGTGGCTATAAATCCTGTTGCATGACCTGCGATATCTGTCTCTATCTCAAATCCTTGTTCAGCTAGTTTCTCTATAAGTATTCGAGACGCAAAAATTTCTTCATTTCCTAACTCCGGACGTTCATGTATTCTATGACTGATTTCTATATAATCGTATTTATTATTTTCGATATAATCCAAAATTTTTTGTTTACTGTTCATTATTACAACTATCTCCCTTACGTAACCCAAATAATCGAACAACATCTTTTACCCAATATGTTTTTTAATTAATCATTACTTATTTTATCGGAATAATACTTGATTGTCATTATATTTACAAAATTTTCTAACAATAATGTTCTATACCCGCCTCAACGGCATATGATGCATTAGGTCAAAATTGTCATTATACAGTCGTCTTGTTACAATCAATATATTAGATAAGTTTTAAAAGTAATTTAGGAGGATGTCAAATGGCAAAAATGAATGTAGAAAGTTTTAACTTAGATCATACGAAAGTTGTCGCGCCTTTTGTGAGATTAGCAGGTACGATGGAAGGCTTAAACGGTGATGTAATCAAAAAATATGATATCCGCTTCAAACAACCAAATAAAGAACATATGGAAATGCCTGGTTTACACTCACTTGAACATTTAATGGCAGAAAACATTAGAAACCATACTGACAAAGTTGTAGACTTAAGTCCAATGGGTTGTCAAACCGGTTTCTATGTATCCTTTATTAATCATGACGATTATAATGATGTTTTAAATATTATTGAAAAAACATTAAATGACGTATTACAAGCTAACGAAGTTCCAGCTTGCAATGAAGTACAATGTGGGTGGGCTGCAAGTCATTCATTAGAGGGTGCTAAAGAAATCGCTAAAGCGTTCTTAAACAAACGCAATCAATGGCATGATGTGTTCGGTGAAGCTAAATAATTAGTTACAATATCCTGGATGATAAATCTCAAAATTCGCTCTAGGGAGCGGGACAGAATTCAAAAATGATTTTTGTCCTGACCCCTAGAGTTTTTTATATAACGTATTAATATTTCTAAGTGCAGTACTCCATCTTATTCCAATGGATAGTAACCGATATTTTATTTTCGAATATTTCTTAATTGGATACTCGCGATTCAACTTATCCTAACCCTACTTAAAGTTTTGCTCTCAAAACGATGTATATGCATGTGAACTGGCATTTTATTAGCAGAAGAAAGTAACTCATAATGAATAGAAACATAACTAATCTCAGTATGTTTCATACAACAAAAAAGCTTCTCTATTTGAATTCGTTCATTCAAAAATAGAAAAGCTTTTACTTTTATTTTAAAATTTGATTCTTAAGGCTTTAAATGTTTCTTATGTGACGTTGTATCACAATGACAATTAGATTTGCAACTTCCGCATTGCCCTTCTTTACTACGTTTAAAAAATTTTACTAATGTTAAAACCGTATAAAAGATGATAACTACGATAATCAAGATGTTTATAAATATATACATAAAAATCGTCCTTATATAAAAAGATTACTTATTTGATAAAATGCCAATGTTAAAAGATATGCTGTAACTATTGGGTAAAATAATGCAATGAGTGTCCATTTCCATGAACATGTTTCTTTTCTTATTGTAGCTACTGTCGAAATACATGGAACATATAATAGTATAAATATCATAAAAGCATAGGCTGATAAGGATGTGAATTGATGTTGAATTACGTTAACAAGCCCATTCTCATTTGAGGAATAAAGTATCGCCATTGAACTGATTATGACTTCTTTCGCTAAAAATCCTGGTATCAAAGTGGCACCTGCATGCCACGTACCAAATCCCAAAGGTGAAAGTATAGGAGCTATTGCTTCTCCTATTATATGCATAAAGCTTTGATTAATTTTTACATCAAATCCATTAGGTCCTGTATATGTTAATGCCCATATGATTACTGAGCCAGCAAATATAAATGTCCCTGCTTTTTTTACAAAGCCTTTTGCCTTTTCCCAAGTGCTACGCCATAAAGTTCTAATAGAAGGTACACGATAAGTTGGTAGCTCAACAATAAATACTGAACTATCGTTTTTCAAAATAAATCGATTCATAATAGTACTAACTATTAAAGCAACTAAAATCCCAAGCAAGTATAAACTTAAAACTATGAGAGATTGATAAGTTTTAAAGAATACTCCCACAAACAATGCATATATTGGCAAACGTGCTGAACAAGACATGAAGGGAGCTATTAAAATTGTTATCAGCCGTTCTTTTTCATTTTCAATACTACGTGCAGCCATAATGCTTGGTACATTACAGCCAAATCCAATAATCATAGGAATAAATGACTTACCACTTAGCCCTATTGATTCCATTGTCTTATCCATTAAAACAGCTATTCTTGCCATATAACCCGAATCTTCAAGCAAAGAAATAAAGAAGAATAATACCACGATCTGAGGAACAAACACAAGCACTGAGCCGACACCTGCAATAATACCGTCTGTGATTAAATCTTGTAGAAATGGCAACAAGTGTAAGTATTGCATCATCATCTTTACCCAGTCGGTAAATTGCCCACCAATGAAATCATCCATTTTGTCGGATAAAGGCGTACCTACCCAAGTAAATGTGATTTGAAAAATGAGCCATATAATGCCTAAAAATATGGGTATCCCTAAATACTTATTCATCAATATTTTATCTAACTTAGCAGTAAAAAATTGCTTTTCTTCTTTAGGATATTCGACAACATTTTTTAAGATATCATCTATAAATTTATCTCTAATCAATTCCATACGTTCACGTACACGCATATTCAAATTTTTTTCTAATTCTTTTTTTATTGGTTCTAAACAATTAATCATTTCAGAACCTATTTCCTGATAAATTTGATTATTATCAAGTAAATATTGTATCGCTATAAAACGTATTCGTTCTTTAGGATATTCTGTCTCTTTTAAGATAATTGAACTTATTTTTTCAATAGCATCTTCTATATCATGACCATAGTTAATTTTAAATTGTTGTCTTTTATCAGGTTTTAAAAATTTCAATTCATGTAAAAGTTCATTAGTCCCTTTAGCTTTTCTCGCTACAATCGGAAAAACAGGTACTTTTAATTTTTTCATTAAAGTATCATATCTGACTTTAAGACCATGTTGCACTGCTACGTCAATCATGTTTAAACCAATAATTAAAGGTGCATTAAGTTCTAACAATTGAATAGTAAGGTTCAAATTTCTTTTTATTTGGCTAGTATCAATGATATTAATCATACCTGTAAAAGAAGATTCCATTAAAAAATCTGTTACTACAGTCTCATCTTTAGAAACTGGAGATAAATCATAAATGCCAGGTAAATCAATAAGCTGCCCTATGTTTTCTTTTAATTTACCTACCTTTTTTTCAACAGTTACACCACTCCAGTTACCTACGTATTCATAAGACCCTGTTAATGCATTAAACAATGACGTCTTTCCTACATTTGGATTTCCTAAAATACAAAAACTTTCGCCCATATATATAACCTACTCCTCTAATGTAATGTTTCTGGCGTCAGATTGTCTAATGCACAAAAATTGACCATTTACTTCAATAATACTTGGTCCATTAAATAAGCATTTTCGTTTAATACATACTTCACTGCCTTTTTTTATACCTAATGCACTTAATCGATATAACATATTTTTATTACATATACTTATACTTTTAACTTTGTAATTTTTATTTTTTATCCCAGTCTTTAAATTCAACAAAATACTCACACTTTCTAAATATTAATTAATAATCATTATCATTAAGAAAATTATATGACTAATTTTTATTAAAAACAATATCTACAAAAAACTATTTGTGTCGATTTATAGAACTGCTATAAATTTTAAATTCTTCTTAATTACGATCATTTTCTATCAATGATATCGTTTAAACTTACAGTACAGATGAGAGAGGTTATATTATGAAGGAACAAGACTTAAGAGTAACAAAAACTAAAAAAGCGTTATCGATGCGTTTTATCAATTATTGGAGAAGCGACGATTTGAATCCATCCCTGTAAATGAACTCTTTGACAATGTAATGGTTCATCGTACAACTTTTATAAATACTTTATGGTAAGTAGGATTTGTTAGTTTATCTATTCAAATTACTAACTAAAGATTACTTTCAACAGATTTTAAAAAATGCTTGAATAATCCTTTTCAAACAATTGAAGCTACATTTTCAAATAAAGAAAAATTAGAGAAAATAGATAAAGCACAAAGATGATATACAATTTCAAATCATCTTTGTGCTATTATTTTGGAATTTATGTCACAGCCTGTGTTACTAGTGTCAGATAAATCTATATCTTAAATTCGTATTATAACTCTTTCTTATAACTTTTTAATTAATCCTATTAATACAAATTGTAAAGGTAATCTCAAGTATAGTGCCCACTTAGGCACTTCTTTATCGCCTAAAGGTAATTCTTTACGTGCCATATAAATATTTGCTGGTAATACTGCTAATAAAAATAAATTCATACCTTTTTTCAACCATTCTGCTGGTCTTTTAATTAATAGCATCATACCAAAAAAGATTTCAAAAACTCCTGTAACAAGTACAGCAGTTTTTCGTAATGGTAAGTAATGTGGCACAATATTTCTAAACTGACGTTCATTTGTAAAATGTAAGACTCCTGCTGTGCCAAATGCTAAACCAAGCAAATATCTAAATAATTTCATTAATGTTCCACTCCCATTTCTTTTAAATAGCTTTTACCGAATTTTGGTAGTTCTACGTTGAAATTATCTGCTATTGTAGCACCAATTGAACTAAATGTCTCGTCACTTGATAATTCATGACCATGATTGATTTTAGGACTATACATTAATACTGGAATATACTCTCGCGTATGATCTGTCCCAGGTGCAATCGGGTCATTACCATGGTCAGCAGTAATGATGACTAAATCATCTTCATCCAAGTTTGCAATCAATTCAGGTAAACGATTATCAAAATCTTTGATTGCTTGTGCGTAACCTTCTTTATCACGTCGGTGACCATATAAAGCATCAAAATCAACTAAATTTAAAAAGCTCATGCCATTAAATACTTTTTGCGTAACATTTATCAATTGATCCATTCCGTCCATATTACTTTTAGTGCGAATCGCCTCTGTAACACCTTCCCCATCAAAAATGTCATTAATCTTTCCAATAGCGATAACATCGTAACCATTGTCTTTTAATTCATTCATAACCGTGTGTCCAAAAGGTTTCAATGCATAATCATGACGATTTGATGTTCTTGTAAAGTTACCTGGTTCTCCTACATATGGTCGGGCAATAACACGTCCAATTAAATATTTTGGATCCTTTGTTATCTCTCTTACCTTTTCACAAATATCATATAATTCTTCAAGCGGTATAATATCTTCATGTGCAGCAATTTGTAATACTGGGTCAGCACTTGTATAAACGATTAAATCACCCGTCTTCATTTGATGTTCACCAAGTTCATCAATGATTGCCGTACCAGAAGCAGGTTTATTCGCTACCACTTTACGTCCTGTCATCTCTTCAATTTGTTTAATCAATTCTTCTGGAAAACCATTAGGATAAACTTTAAATGGTTGCATGATATTCAAGCCCATCATTTCCCAATGTCCTGTCATAGTATCTTTACCGACAGATGCTTCACTTAACTTCGTATAAAAAGCCTCAGGATGATCTACTTTATGCACTACAGGCAAGTCAGTAATATTACCTAAGCCAAGTCGTTCTAAATTAGGTAATGATTCCTTAAATCCCTCTAATGTATGTTTAAGCGTGTGTGCACCTTCATCATTAAAGGCTGCTGCATCTGGTGCTTCTCCAATGCCTACTGAATCCATTACAATAAGATGTATACGTTTAAAAGGCGTTATCATTTTAACACTCCTACTCAGTAATAATTTTATGAATTAATGTTGGTTTATGACCTGTATCTTGAATGGCTATACTATCATAAAGTTTAGCCTTTACATCAAATATATCTGGCTGATTACTATAAATCGTTAATAATGGTTCACCCTCTTTGACAGTGTCTCCAACTTTTTTGTTTAATACTATACCGACTCCTAAATCGATTGTATCTTCTTTCGTCTGACGACCAGCACCTAACATCATTGATGCAATACCAATATCATTGGCAATCATCTCAGTTATTGTTCCTGTTTTCTGTGCTGGCAATTCTATTTTATATTGCGCTTGTGGTAATAATTCCGGGTGATCTACGATATGTGGATTGCCACCTTGGTTAGCAATAAACTGCTTGAATTTCGCTAATGCTGTTCCATCTTGAATTGCTTGTTTTAATTTTCGTCGTGCTTCTTCTAATGTCTCAGCTTGCTGGCCTAAAACTACCATTTGAGAACCAAGCGTCAACACGAGTTCTGTTAAATCTTCAGGTCCGTGTCCATTCAATGTTTCAATAGCTTCTCGCAATTCTAAAGCATTACCAATTGCGTTGCCTAACGGTTGACTCATATCTGAAATGATAGCCATCGTCTTTCTGCCAACATGATTGCCGATGGATACCATGGCATGCGCAAGTTGTTCAGCATCTTCTAATGTTTTCATAAATGCACCGCTACCTGTTTTAACATCAAGCACAATTGCATCTGCACCTGCAGCAATTTTTTTACTCATTATCGAAGACGCGATTAATGGAATAGAGTTTACTGTCCCTGTCACATCTCTCAAAGCATATAGCTTTTTGTCTGCCGGTGTTAAGTTACCCGTTTGTCCAATTACTGCAACTCGATCTTCGTTGACCAATTTAATAAACTCATCTTCACTGATCTCAACATGAAACCCTTCAATTGACTCTAATTTATCAATTGTGCCGCCAGTATGACCTAAGCCACGCCCACTCATTTTTGCAACTGGCACACCAACTGCAGCCACAAGAGGTGCTAAAACAAGCGTTGTTGTATCACCTACGCCACCTGTAGAATGTTTGTCAACTTTTACCCCATTAATTTGGGATAAATCAATCACATCCCCAGAATGTACCATTGCTAGCGTTAACGCTGCACGTTCTTGTTCTGTCATATCTTGAAAAAAAATAGCCATTGCTAAACTTGCAGCTTGATAATCTGGAATATCTCCCTTTGTATAGCCCTCAATAAAAAAGTTAATCTCATCCGTTGTTAATTCTTTCCCATCGCGTTTCTTTTCTATAATATCGACCATTCTCATAGCCATATCCCCTTTCAATAAGCGACTAGTTTGCTTTTTTATGATAATGCGATTATGGCATTAGTAATCGGTGTTAGCCTCAAGACCTTCTATTATTTCAACACCCGCACTCGCTCCAATTCGAGTTGCACCAGCTTCAATCATTTTTTTGAAATCAGCTAAGTTTCGTACCCCACCTGAAGCTTTAACTTGTAACTCATTACCAACCGTTTGCTTCATCAATGCCACATCCTCTGCGGTGGCACCACCACCAGCAAAACCAGTAGATGTTTTAACAAAATCAGCACCAGCAGCTCGCGCAATCTCACAAGCTTTGACCTTTTCATCATCAGTTAATAATATTGTTTCAATGATAACTTTAACTAAAATCCCATTAGCTGCACCAACAACACCTTCAATATCTTTTTTCACATCATCATAACGCCCATCTTTTAATGCGCCAATATTGATAACCATGTCAATTTCAGAAGCACCATTTTTTATTGCATCTTCTGTTTCAAATGTTTTTGTTGCTGTAGTACTCGCACCTAATGGAAAGCCAACCACGGTACATACTAATACATCTGAATCTCGTAATTGTTCTGCCGCATACTTCACTTGAGTTGGATTTACACAAACTGATTTAAAGTGATATGTTTTAGCCTCTTTGATTAACTTATCAATTTGTGCCTTTGTTGATTCTGGTTTTAATAAGGTATGATCTATATATTTTGCATAATCCATTAAAACGCCCTCCTATAAATTGTTGTTTAATATTTGCGCCTACGATAAAGTTTTCGTAGCATAGTTTAAACTTTAAAAATAGGCATTTTGTCCTTCCCTTCTATAGTACAAAAATTCGCAAAAAAGTTAAACAAATGTTATCTTTATGTTAAGAATGAAAGTCGAGGAGAGATAACAAATGTCTAAAGGTACACCACATATTCAACCTAAAGAACATAAAATCGCCAAAACAGTACTTATGCCTGGCGATCCATTAAGAGCAAAATACATAGCCGAAAACTTCTTAGATAATGTAGTGCAATTTAATGAAGTAAGAAATATGTTTGGATATACAGGTACTTATAAAGGTAAAGAAATTTCTGTTATGGGATCTGGTATGGGGATTCCAAGTATAGGTATATATTCATATGAGTTGTACCATTTCTTCAATGTAGATACGATTATTCGTATTGGGTCTTGTGGCGCACTACAAGAAAATGTCAATTTATATGACATTATCATTGCACAAGCCGCTTCAACAAATTCTAATTATGTAGACCAATATCAAATTCCTGGTCACTTCGCACCAATTGCTGATTTTGACTTAATCACTAAAGCTAAACAGAAAGCAGACGAACTTGATGCAGTTTCGCACGTTGGTAATATCTTATCGTCTGATACATTTTACAATGCGAACCCACACTTCAATGATCAATGGAAAAGAATGGGTATTTTAGGTATCGAAATGGAGTCAGCAGCTTTATACCTTAATGCAACTTATGCTGGTAAAAAAGCTTTAGGTATTTTTACAGTAAGCGACCATATTATCAAACAAGAAGAAACAACTGCGGAAGAAAGACAAAATTCATTTACACAAATGATGGAAGTCGCATTAGAAATTGCAGAATAAAAAAAGCCTTGATATTGTAATTACACTAGTAAAATCACATGTGTAATACAGTATCAAGGTTTATTATATGGTTAAAATTATTTACTTAAATAAGATTTAAACATCCAGTTATGTTTATCTACTGAAGTTTGCATGCCGATAAACATATCTTCTGATACGTCATCTTCAGCTTCTCCAGCCACTTGAATAGCTTGTTCAAGTTGTTGTGAAATATTTGTTAAATCTTTAGAAAATGCTTCGACCATTTCTTCTGCAGAATAATTTAAACCTGCTTCTTCAACAATCGACATATCTAAACATTCTTTTAACGTTCCTACAGGATGACCGCCTACCGCTAAAATACGTTCAGCTAAATCATCAACATATTGACTTGCTTCATTATATAATTCTTCAAATTTAACATGCAATGAAAAGAAATTTGGTCCTTTAACATACCAGTGGAAATTGTGTAATTTAGTATAAGCCACCGTCCAGTTTGCAACTTGTTGATTTAATTCTTTTACTACATCTTGTTGATTTGCCATATTATTCATCGCTCCTTTTAACTTATATCATCGTAATGATGTTATCATTATATTATAATAATTCTAATCTGTAAAGCAAAATAACACTCTTATTTATAATTATTATAAACAAATTGAAGATTTATTCATATACCTAACCTTTGAATAAGCTTATTTTCAGCTATATGTTATTCTTATTATCCCTTAATTGAAAATCATTTTCAATTAATCAACTTTACATGTTGATTATCATCTAGGAAAAACGACTTTTCATAAGATGTTGGTCGATGCCATTTTGTTTTCCACATTTTATCCCTATTATTCGCAAAAAGATGATAGCCACAATCTCTAAGTGGTTTTGGAACCAATTTTAGTAATATCCCTAACCATTTAAACGTTGTTAATGATGTAATTAACGTCGCTATTGCAGTCGAATGATACTCAAGATGATGGCCTTCTTGCAGAATAACACTATTTTGATGCTGTGCTTCTGGATGTTGTTTGAATAAATGTTGCCCTATCTCACCTTGAAGCGTAGCAAATTGATATTTTTTAGATAAACCATGTCGTATTAACCATATTGCGTAATTATAGCAATATACACAGTTTCCATCATAATAAATAATTGGCATAAATTCACATCCTTACTTTTATTATTACTATTTCCTCTTCGGTTGCAAGCTAAACAACTTAAAACACATTTAAGAAACAGGCAAAATCAATTATTGCAGTTTAAGAGCCACACTACTTTGTCATAGTGTGGCTCCATTTATTTCAATATTTTGTATTGTAAGGCTTATTCCATAAAGGAATAGCTTTATCTTATTTTTACTGTCACTACTTAAAATATTTTCAAAAGGTTATATCATGAACAAGACTACTTTATTTATCTTGTTTTACTTTAACAATGCGTGTATATTTTAAAAATTGAGCTGAATATTTCTCTTTAATTACATCAATATCATCATAAGTAATACCAATAATATGCCAATTAGGATTAAAATGATAAAATGAATCTTTCTGGCGTGACCATATAATCATTTGTCCATCTTTATTATATCGTGGCAATGTCACTTCATAGCCTTCCAACACATTGATATACGTTTGAAAAATATCTGGATCAACACGGTTAAAATTATCAATGACTAAATAACTTTTATCGTTTTTAGGCATTAAATGTGTAATAAATCCTTCACGATAATATAATGCACCTGCTTCATTTGGTAAGTATTTACCATACAACATTTCTTCAGAAAAATCAGGGTGTCCAGTTGTTATGACTGGATTAGCATTGGTCTTATCTAATAATTCATTTGCTGCTTTTAATCCTTCGTCATGTTGCCCTACAACAAGTAAGATAAATGGTTTAAGCGCTTCATCTTTAGTTTGTTCGCTATGTACAGGTTGATTAATCGTCTCAAATGGCTTATTTACACCATCATTTTTGCTCATATCAATAATGGCATCATATTGAGTTTGAGACATACTAGCAATTGCCTGTTTCGCATTTTCTTGTAAAAAGTATAAATTCTTTAACTTTGGATGTTTATTTAATTGGCTTAATGTCACTGGTGTTATATTTTTATCATAGCGCACTTCGATTGCGGTGCTATTCGTTCTACCAGGTATGGGTGGCTTTTCATGAATATGCTTAGTCACTTCTCCAATACCAATGACAGCTTGATTTTTATTTCTATTATAAAATACTAGGTTGTCACCAACTTCTAATTGATTATAAAAATGGTAACCATTTCGTTTAATACCATTATAGGTATGTGTATATATTGTATAAATTTCCCCAGGTTCAAACGCTTCTGACTCAGCTAAAAAGAAATAGCGTGGTAATTTTTCTTGGCCTTGTCCTAAGGCGACAATAAGATCAAATTCCTCTTTAGTTAGTTGATTAAATAAAGTTTCTTTCATATTATTCATTCTATAATCTAATGCTTCACTGCGTTTTAAAAAGTCAATCGTTAATGGTTTTAGTAGCTCATCAAATCGAAAAGTGACTCGAATTTTATTTTGAGCGCCTGTTTGAACGCTAGTGATTTCACCTAATCCTAATAAACCAGTATCTGTTTGAACTTGGTAAAATATCACTTTGTCGCCAATTTCTGCTTTTTTAAATGCTCTAAAACCTTGAGAAGGATTAAATTGAGCTCCTGATTCAAATAATGTCGTTTGTCCAATTAATGGTTCATTATGATTCCATCTTGTATAGCCACAATTTAGCCAAAAGTAATTTACTGCTTCAGTCATTATGAAACTCCTAACCCTAATTATTCATTGTGAGAAAAAATACTTTCTCTTATGATTTCTTTTCATTTTATCATACTTCACGTAAAAATCTTGTGTAATTTCATAAAAATTAGCAATTAGATATAACATAAAATTCAATACCATATTTTAAAAAAAGAGAAAATCACTAGCCTATATGCTTATGACTTTCTCTTATAATATTTTCTACTTAGATGTAGTATTCATCATCTAATTGCTATTTGGTTCCTATTATTGCTGAACACCCACAATACTTGCTAGAAGCGGCATTAAATTTATCATTACACCCCCTAATGATAACAATCCACTTGTTTTATGATCTTTTAATGTTAATATTGCACTGATGACACCGATCAACGCAATAAATTGAGGAATAAGTCGTGTAGGATAATGTGGCACATTAAAAAAGATACCTGCACCAGCAATAACACCACAAACTAATGAAATGTATAACAATTGCTTCAAATTTATACCTCCCAATATTCAAGAAACAGACTAATTTCTTTATAGATAGCTGATAATCAATGTGAAATCCCCTTCAAATACACTATCTAAATCTTCTGAAGTCAATATAAAATGGCTTCCTTTTTGAATTCTATAAATTTCTCCATCAGTAATCATCTGGCCCTCACCGTCAAGTACCGATACTAGACAAAATTCTCTCGGCTTCATGTAGTTTAAAGTACCTGAAATTTCCCATTTTACCATTGTAAAGAAATCACTGGATACAATATGTGAACATTTATGATTCTCTATAATTTCACTTTCAGGCACTAATTTCGGTACTTCAATTCCGTATTCTATAACATCCAAGGCCCTATTTATATTAAGAAAAGGCGTTGTTTGATTAGGACGATGACGTTTAAAATCATATATTCTATACGATATATCTGAATTTTGCATCGTTTCATAGGCTAACACGCCAGCGCTAATTGAGTGTAATGTACCTGCAGGAATAAAATAGAATTCACCAGCTTGCACAGGAACACGTTTTAATATGCTTTCCACTTGTTGTTCTTCTATAGTCTGTGCCATTTCTGCTCGTGATTGTGCCGTCGTACCTAAGACAATCTCAGCCTGTTCAGCTGCTTCTATAATATATAAACATTCAGATTTACCATATTGTCCATTTTCATGTTCATATGCATATGAATCTCCCGGGTGCACATGAATAGATAACGGGGCCGTTGCATCAACTATTTTACATAATAATGGGAATTCTTTACTGGGAAAATCACCAAATAATTCTCGATGCTCTGTCCATACTTGGTCTAATGTTTGACCAGCATATTGTCCATTTAAGATTTTACTTTTACCATTTGAGTGAGCTGAGATACACCAACATTCACCTATTGGTTTGTCTGGTAGGTGATAACCGAATGATTCGAGTTTATCACCACCCCAAATCTTTTCGTGAAATATTGGCTCTAAAAATAGTGGCATCATAGCCCCCCTCTTCAAAATTTATGTCTATTATAAAAGCTAATTTAGCCATTTAAAGTTCAAATTTATTATCGTTACTTAAGTTTATAATAACATAGCTAACTTAACACTAGTGATTGTATCACATTTGACAGTAATTGCGTTATTTACAATATTGCAAGCGCTTTACTTTTTCATGCAAAATACAATATAAATGCAAAATGTAATCATGCTTTTATAAAAAAAGAAGCTGGTATCATGAGTGAATATATGACCAGCTTCTTATTATTTGATTTAACTTGTTAATTATTTCTGTCTATAGCTAGCTAACGCTTCGGTAATCGATTTATCACCTGCAATAATTTGAAATTCTTGATTCATATATTGATTACTTGTCGATACTTCGTTAAGCACGCGCGCAACATCTTCTCTAGGAATAGCATTTTTACCTTCAAAATATAAACCTGCATCAATCTGTCCTGTGCCAGCATCATTGGTCAACACACCAGGATGGACGATTGTATAGTTTAGACCTGATGCTCTTAAGTAATGATCTGCATAATGCTTAGCTATGGTATATGGCTTTAAATCACCCGAAGCATCGAATGCTTGACGACGTGAATCATATGTTGAGACCATTACATAATGATTTATTTTTGCTTCTTTACTAGCAATCATTGTTTTTATTGCACCGTCTAAGTCGACAATAATGGTTTTATCTGCTCCTGTACTACCACCACTACCTACTGAGAAAATGATAGTATCAAATTGTTTAAACGTTTGTATTAACGTATCAATATCATCTTTTTCAACATCAATTTGTATTGCTTGAATTCCTTCATCTTGTAATTTAGAAACTTGTTCTTCATTTCGAACACCGGCTGTAAAATCTTCATTTTGTGCTTTAAATTGTTTAACTAGTTGACTACCAACGCCACCGTTTGCACCAATTAATAAAATAGCCATAATAACGTCCTCCTTTTGAAATGCTAATTTGTATTTTACCACTTACATTTAACTGGCAAACATTAACTTTCTTGAATGAGTTGACCAAACAATGAGAAAAAGTTATATTAATATATGAACATATATTCATAAATACAGAAAGGATATGACTCATATGCCATCACATCGTTCTGATTTCGATACGCTTACTCGTGTAACCCAAATTTTTAAAGCATTAAGTGATATAAATCGTATTCGAATTATGGAATTACTTCAAGAAGGTGAAGCAAGTGTTGGCCATATTTCACATACGCTAAATATGAGCCAATCTAATGTTTCTCATCAATTAAAATTGTTGAAGCAAACTCATCTTGTTAAGGCCAAGCGAGCTGGTCAATCTATGATTTATTCTCTTGATGACCAACATGTCGCTACGTTGTTAAAACAAGCCATTCATCATGCAAATCATCCAAAAGAAGGTGGATCTTATCATGACTAATCACACACATCAACATCATCATGACCATGTCCACGGTCATGTACACACAAATAACAAAAAAGTATTACTTATTTCGTTTTTAATCATTGGCTCATTTATGTTGATTGAAATTATCGGAGGTTATCTCGCTAATAGCTTAGCTTTGCTCTCAGATGGAATCCATATGTTCAGTGATACCGTCTCACTAGGCATAGCACTTATTGCTTTTATCTATGCAGAAAAAAATGCTACAACATCAAAAACCTTTGGCTATAAACGTTTTGAAGTGTTAGCGGCATTATTTAATGGTGTAACTCTATTTATTATAAGTGCACTCATTATTATAGAAGCAATTAAACGTTTCTTCGCACCACCAGAAGTACAGTCAACTGAAATGTTTGTTATCAGTGTAATGGGATTACTTGTTAATATCATTGTCGCAGCAATTATGTTTAAAAGTGGTGATACGCATCATAATTTAAATATGCGTGGTGCCTTTATTCATGTGCTTGGTGATTTACTGGGCTCATTAGGTGCTATCGTTGCTGCTATCCTAATATGGTTATTTGATTTTACACTGGCTGATCCTATAGCAAGTATTATTGTTTCACTATTAATTTTAAAAAGTGCTTTCGGCATTACCAAATCATCGCTTAATATCTTGATGGAAGGAACACCAACAGATGTTGATTTAGAAGCAATAATTCAAACTATTACACAACATGGTCAAGTTCAAAATGTTCACGATTATCATGTTTGGACGATTTCAAATGATATGAATGCATTGAGCTGCCATGCCGTAGTAAGTGAAGCCCTTACTGTAGAGCAATGTGAATTACTACTCGAACGTATCGAACATGACTTATCACATTTAAATGTTCATCACATGACCATACAGTTAGAAACACCTAAACATAAACATGACACGTCCACATTATGTACAGGACTTCATCATTCACATGCTCACGTACACCAGCATTAAATTGAAAAGCTATCGTATCCTTTCTTTACTAGGAACTACGATAGCTTTATTTTTTAAAGAAATTTATCAAATATTAATTGTTTTGCTGGAACATGCTTTTCACTAAATCCTAAAAGAAATTCTTCATTATCATAAGGTAATTTGATTCTTTCCACCGAGAATTCACTATCAGTAATTGTCAGAATGCCATATACGGCATAAGCACCATTATTAAGACCAACAGAGCCTGGATTAAAGTACAGTTTCTTCTTATCATCAAATAAATGTAACGTATGATTATGTCCAAAAACAATTACATCAGCATCTTTATCTTGGAAAAGCGTTGACATATTTTGTGCACTTGGTTCAACTATAGGACTAAAAGGTTGTCCATCGATTGTAGTATTTAATTTACTATTATCAATTTCATAATGAATAAATAGCATTTTTTTACCACAGATGGTTTGTTCAATAAATCGTGGAAGCTGATTTAATACCTCATGATATTCTTCGTCAAGATGACTTTCAATCCACTGATGATGTTCATAAAATTTATCTTTTAAGTCTTCCGGATAAGGTGTGCCATTAACTATTGACATCACCGCTTCATCATGATTGCCTGCAATCATCTCCATGTCTTCACGTTCAAAGATGCTGTCTAATACTTTGTTTGTCTCGTGACCAATTCCAATATTGTCACCTAAGTTTATAATTTTATCAACATCTTCTCTACGATCAATATCATCCAAAACAGTTTCTAGCGCATCATAATTTCCATGCACATCGGTTATAATTGCAATTTTCATGATGATATCTCCTTTCATTAGTTCATTTATTAGCATATTCTAACACTTAATGTCATAATATGTTAGATATTCATTTAAAATTTTTTCGAATTTTGATATTGTATTTATATTAACGTAAAGGAGTGCTTCATTTTGTTTAAATTTCATAAATTAGCAATCAAAAATACAAAGTCACATTGGTTGTTAACATTTGTTTTTGCAATGATCAATGTGTTAATTCTCTTTGTGCTTTGTCAATTTCTTCCAAAACTATATCTAAGTAAAGTTAGTAATGACATGCAAGAGACTTTGATACAAAAAGGTAATGTTGATCCTCAACAATTACAGGAGCAATTACAGACGATTAATATCATTGTTTTGGTTGTTATAGCGATTATATTCCTTCTTGTTGGATATCAACTACTAGCTGGTTCTATTAATGTCATATCAAAATCTATTAAAAAGCAAAAATTTGGCTTTTCAGATTTACTTGTTTCATTTAAAGGTGGCAAATACATTTCTAGTATTTTACTCGGTATCATCAGTTTAATACTATATATCGCTTTAACTTGGATACATGCATTTCTTTTAAAATATCTCTTCAAAATTGTTGGAGAATTAATTAAACCTTTAGAAATTCAGAGTCAAAATACGTTATTGATTATTCAAATTGTAACATTTGTTTTTGTTTCATTTATTATTTCAATTCTATTGTGGATTGTATTAATACCTATGATAAACAGTACTGTACAATTTACTCAAGACCGTAATAAAACAGCTATTGCCTCATTAGAAGACGGTTTTAAAGGAATTGCGAATGGACAAAAAACGTGGTTTAAATTTTTTGTAGGTGTGTTATTGATTAACTTAATCGCACTCATCATATCACTTATATCATCGTTGGATATCTATTTATTACAAAATATGTCACAAACACTGGCTTATAACATTCATATTGCTATAATCATACTAGTGGCAATTATCACTATTATAATACATTACTTAAATACTTTAGGTGTTGTTCAATACTTTATTCGCAACGGAGAACCAGTCAATGTGTCTCAAGTTAAAAAGGATAAAAAAAGTAGCAAAAAGAACAAATCCGAATCATTAAATTCACAAGATGATAATGATTTAGCTTCTAATAATACAACATCTACAGAAACACACACGACTAAACCAACTGACGAACAAATACACACATCGATTGATGAACGTCAAAAATAAAATACAGGCTGGGACATAAAGCCCTAA
>NZ_PPPV01000019.1:0-7947 GCF_002901705.1 Staphylococcus lugdunensis | reverse complement strand
ATCTTGCTGCTGTTCTCTATTTTCACAATACTTCGTATTGAATGGCTTCGCTTTGCTAGGGTGCCGTCTCAGCCACCCCAACTTGCTTTGCTTGGCGAAATGCTTTTCACATTTCTCTTTGTTGGGCCCCCACCCCAACTTGCTTTGATCGACGAAATGCTTTTCACATTTCTCTTTGTTGGGGCCCCTGTCTTCGACTGGCACTGTTCCCTCAGGAGTCTCGCCATAAATACTTCGTATTAACATGTAATTTCACCTTTAAATGCTTAAAAAATAAGGCAGTTTCGTATCATTTAATAAATACTACTAAACTAAATGAACGAGGTGCCTTATGTATAATAATGATAACATGACGCAATATACGTTATTTATAGAAGCATCAGTTTTAATCACTTCAAATTATATTGTAAAAATCATAGCGAAGAAAAGATTTTAACATTACAATCTTAATACTTTGTATTTATGTCCCAACTTGGTTATAAAAATCTATCTGCTAAATAACGTGCTGCACCATCTTCTTCATTATCATAAACCGTAATATCGTCAGTCAAATCCTTTATTTCTGGACGTGCATTCTTCATGGCTACCGTAACATGACCATATTTAAACATCGCGCGATCATTATCACTATCTCCAATGACAAGCGTCTCTTGCTGTTGAATACCAAAATGCGCAATCATTTCAGCAATGCCACTGCCTTTATCAACACCATATGCCATCGTCTCAGCATTAAAGCGAGATGAATTAGATACGCTAATGTTCAAACTTAATTGTTGGTCAATAAGTGACTGCCTAAACTGAGTAATTTGTGCTAAATCTGTAGTGAATAAATATATTTTAGAATATGATGTTTCAGGCAATGTTTTAACCCAGTTAATCTTACCTTTGAGCGCGTCTTTACGAGAACGCCATTCGCTAATCCCTACATTGTTTTGTGGTTCTTCTTCCCTCACCATGCCACGCATCCAAGATTCATCTTGTTGCAGTGCAAGGCGTTGGCCTTCAAATGGAAAGACCTCATAATATATATGTTGTTGTTGTGCTAATTGAACAATTTTATTTACCGCTTCTTGTGTTAAACTATGTCGAAATATATTATGCGCTTTGACCTCACCACTGGTACCATTGGAACTTATGATACCATCAACTGTAAATCCTTTAGGAACAAGCTGATTAATTTCAGCATAAGAACGCCCTGTAGCAAGAAAGACCTTATACCCCTTAGCTCGCAATTGGTCTATTACTTCTTTAGTATAACCACTAGCTGTATTATCTTCGTGTAGGATCGTACCATCCATATCTAAAAATATTGCTTTAATTATATCCATCTTTCTTTGTAACCTCCTAAGGTAATCATCTTCTGATGTAATTATCTTCATTATAGACAATTATTGGCCAATGTTGAAATTTACTTATAGCGCTACAAATAGTCTTTGAAATGAGAATAATTATAGCAAATAAACTTACTGAAAAGTTTAATAACGTCTTCCTATAAAAAACAAGGAGTAAGACAATATTAGTTTAAATTTCGAAAAACCAGCTTGGGTATTTCTAAATACCTATTATTGTCCTACTCCCTATATATGTTAACTAATTTATTCAACCGTCACTGATTTTGCTAAATTACGTGGTTTATCAACATCTAATCCTCTATGCAACGCTGCATAATATGAAATAAGTTGCAATGTAACTACTGATACTAAAGGTGTTAACAACTCATGAACACGAGGAATTACATATGTGTCTCCTTCTTTTTCCAAGCCTTCCATTGAAATAATACATGGATGTGCACCGCGTGCAACAACTTCTTTGACATTACCACGAATAGATAAGTTCACCTTTTCTTGAGTGGCCAGCCCTATTACTGGTGTTCCTTCTTCAATAAGTGCAATCGTACCGTGTTTTAATTCTCCACCCGCAAAACCTTCAGCCTGAATATATGAAATTTCTTTTAATTTCAGTGCTCCTTCAAGACTGACATTATAGTCCATTGTTCGACCAATAAAGAAGGCATTACGTGTAGTTGCTAAAAAGTCTGTCGCAATTTGCTCCATTTTTGGTGTATCATCTACAATTGTTTCAATTGCTGTCGTTACTTTAGCTAACTCTCTTAATAAATCTATATCTGCTTCATGACCATGATGTTTGGCAATTACTTGAGATAATATTGCCAATACAGCAATTTGTGCCGTATATGCTTTTGTTGAAGCAACCGCAATCTCTGGACCAGCATGTAACAACAGTGTATGATCTGCTTCACGTGATAGCGTAGAACCAGCAACATTCGTAATGGTCAATGCCTTATGTCCTAGTCGATTAGATTCAACTAACACTGCACGACTATCAGCCGTTTCACCAGATTGTGAAATATAGATAAATAATGGTTTTTTAGATAGTAGAGGTGTATTATAGACAAATTCTGATGCTACATGCACTTCTGTAGGCGTACCTGCCCATTTTTCAAGATATTCTTTACCTACCAAACCGGCGTGATAACTTGTACCTGCTGCAATAATATAGATACGGTCTGCTTCAGCAACATCTTTAACAATATCAGCATCTATTTTTAAATTACCTTGTCCATCTTGATATTCCTGGATAATACGTCTCATGACAGCTGGTTGATCATTAATTTCTTTTAGCATATAGTGCGCATAAACACCTTTTTCAGCATCTGAAGCATCAATTTCAGCTGTATATGCATCACGTTCTTGAATATTGCCATCTAAATCTTTAATTGTTACACTTTCTCTTTTAACGATAACAATTTCATGATCTTTAATTTCTTTATATTGATTCGTAACTTTAATCATTGCTAAAGCATCCGAAGCAATAACATTAAAATGATCTCCAAGACCAACTAATAAAGGTGATTTATTCTTAGCAACGAAGATTGTATCTTTGTCTTGTTCATCTATTAAACCTAAAGCATAAGAGCCATGTAAGAGAGATACAACTTTAGTAAAAGCTTCCTCAGTAGATAACCCTTTATTTGAAAAATATTCTACTAATTGAACGATAACTTCAGTGTCTGTATCAGATACCAATGTTACATCTGTTAAATAGCTATCTCTTAGTTCTTCATAATTTTCAATTACACCGTTATGAACTAATGTAAAGCGTCCACTTGTTGATTGATGTGGATGTGAGTTTTGGTAATTAGGGACGCCGTGTGTAGCCCAACGCGTGTGACCGATTCCAATAGATCCATCAATATCATTATTGTCAGCCACTTTGCGTAATTCAGCGATTCTACCTTTTTCCTTAAAAACCTTTGTTCCCTCTTCATTAGCAACAGCAATACCTGCTGAATCATAACCTCTATATTCTAATTTTTCTAACCCTGATAATAATAATTCTTTGGCCTTATCATAACCTATATAACCTACAATTCCGCACATATATTTAATTTCCTCCATTAGAAATAATAAAGTACATTATATGACGTATTGCTGTAATTTAGATTAGCAATCATCTGTCATACCTTCATTTAAGCAAAGTTAAACAAGCCTGTCGTTCTATCGTTTCAAAAGCAAATTACAGCTCTATTTGTAGAAACATAAAAACAAGCCCTTATACTTTATTTTTCATGATATTAGTTTGGCGATCTTATTAATTTTGTCCATTAAGTTACCTCAATGTTTTATTTAATAAGCTGTCGAATGAGCCACATCCGGGATAGCATCCGCCGATCACTTCGATCACTATCCTCCTCGTCTACAAAAGTTAAATAAATGTCTCTAACAACTCTCTTGTATTAGTTGTTGGTCGTCAACATGTATTTAAACAATTGCACAGGCGCTATAATTGTTTTTTATTCACTTTCCTCCTTTCCATTAATGTTTATTTTACAATGTTTGAAAGTTATATTGCAAATATTTTCACAACATTATACGGAATTTTATTTAAAATTCTTAGAATAACCGAGATGTTAAAATAATTTTACACTACTAAATATAACTTTGCGCTATAAAAAAATAAATGTGTCATATTTATTTTTTAAGTGTTGTAGTTCCTTGAGCAAATTTAACCTCTGGAAAACTAATGTGAAGTTTTAAAAAAACATTTTATAAGAAAAAAAGCTAATGAAACAATTTAAATATGCTTCATTAGCTTTACATTACAATGTTTAACTTATTTTATTTTTCTAAGCCCATTTTCGCTTCTACAACTTGAGCAATTTGTTCGGCGTAGCGGTTTGCATTATCATCTGTAGAAGCCTCCACCATTACACGAACTAGTGGTTCAGTTCCTGAAGGTCTTACTAGAATTCGACCTTCTCCATTCATTTCAGCTTCAACTTTTGCTATTTCAGCTTTCACATCTTCATTTTTTTCCACATTATATTTATCTGTTACTCTTACATTTATAAGTGATTGTGGATATTTTTTCATTTGTGCCGCTAATTCACTTAGAGGTTTACCACTCATTTTAATGATTGAAGCTAATTGAATACCTGTTAATAAACCATCACCTGTTGTATTGTAATCCATCATTACAATATGTCCAGATTGTTCACCACCTAGGTTGTAGTCACCTTTTCTCATTTCTTCAACAACATATCTGTCGCCTACTTTAGTTTTATTTGAAGCAATACCTTCATTTTCTAAAGCTTTATAAAAACCTAAATTACTCATGACAGTTGAAACAATCATATCTTTTTTTAATTCTTGATTCTTATGCATCGCTTGGCCAATGATAAACATGATTTGATCACCATCCACGATTTGACCATTTTCATCAACCGCAATGATACGATCACCATCACCATCAAAGGCTAAACCGAAATCACTGTTTGTTTCTAATACAGTTTTAGCAAGATTTTCTGGATGAGTTGAACCACAATTTTCATTGATATTATACCCATCTGGACTGCATCCAATTGTTTCTGTATCTGCTTCTAAATCACCAAAAAGGAACGGTGCTAATGAAGACGTAGATCCGTTAGCGCCGTCTAACGCAATTTTCATACCTTCTAAATTAACATCTACTGTTGATTTTAAGAAACTTAAATATTTTTGTGCTCCTTCAAAATAATCAGAATAATGTACAATATCTTGTCCCACTGGTCTAGGTAATTCAGGATTTTGTTGTTCTAATAGGGCTTCAATTTCGTTTTCTTGATCATCTGACAATTTAAAACCATCTGAACCAAAAAACTTAATACCATTATCTGCAACAGGATTATGTGATGCTGAAATCATGACACCTAATTCAGCACCCATTTCTTTTGTTAAGTATGCAACACCAGGCGTTGATATCACACCTAATCTCATAACTTCTGCTCCGATTGAGACTAATCCTGCAATTAAAGCAGCTTCTAACATTTCTCCAGATACACGCGTATCTCTACCTACTAGAACTTTAGGATGCGCTTCATTCTCATTATGCGCTAATACATAGCCACCATAACGCCCTAATTTAAAGGCGAGTTCTGGTGTTAATTCTTTATTTGCAATACCTCTTACTCCATCTGTACCAAAATATTTCCCCATCAAAAATACTCCTCTACTTTTTATTAATTTATTGTAATTTCTGCGTTTGTTTCACTCGGGTCAAGTTTCGACACATGATCAGGCAATTTAAATTTCACGGTCTGACTCGTATTTTCTTTAACATCATCTAAATCTATTTCAGCTGTAACTTCTTTGATATTTGCTAAATCGTCTCGGTTGCCAAATAGTTCGACTTCATCATCATCAAGTTTGATGTTCTGTACTTTTGCATTATTTGGTAAAGATCCAACCGTTTTAACATTTACTTTAACTTTTTTAGAATACGGCTTAACCTTTACACTTAATTTAGCGCTGTCTGGTTGAATTGTAACATTTAACTTATTTAATTGTTTATCAAAAGCCGCAATGTCAGCAATATCTGTTGTATCTTTATCAATTTTATTGGTATTTCTAAATGTTGCCTTTAAATAAGCAATTTGATTTAACTGTTCTTTACCACCTGTAACCTTCACAGTTTCAGGAGATACCTTTTCTTCGCTTACTTTATAGTTACCAGCAATATCGTTATTACTAATATCAGGCGTGACATGCATTGTACGCGTCACTTTGTCTTCTAAAGTTACATGTGCTTGCTTAGGCTTCACATTATAATTAATATCATTGCTTAATCCCTTTACCACATAATCTTCTTTATAATTACCTGCTCTTGCTTTAGACAAATCTACTGCAACTTTAATATCATCTGCGTTCTCAATTTTAAGCAATTTAGATTGAGGTCCTGAAATCGTTACATCAACTGTGTCTGGTGCTTTAGTTACATGCAAATTTTTTGTATTATAAATTACTTGAACAGGTACATCTTCAATCGTCTTGGATGAATTTTGAGATAAGTCATTGTTACTAAAAATATTTCCAAATACATTATTCACAGATAAATAGAAAAATAGTGCCAATATAAATGCTACAAAACGTAAGCCCCATTTATTTTCTAACATGTCATTTCACACCCTTCTTTTGAAAGTGTGAGCCAAACCAATGTTCAGCTAGTAGTTCTTCAAATACTTCATTTGAAATATCTCGTCTCAACTTTCCATCAAAAGTAACTGAAATAGACCCCGTCTCTTCAGATACAATCACGGTGAAAGCATCAGAAACTTCAGAAATTCCGACTGCAGCACGATGTCTTGTACCTAAACTTTTAGATATTTTTGCGCTATCAGATAATGGTAAATAACTTGCAGCACTGGCAATTTTAGTTCCCTGAATAATCATTGCACCATCATGCAACGGAGTATTAGGAATAAACACATTCGTTAATAGCTCTTGTGAAATATCTGAATCTAAAGGAATTCCCGTTTCAATATAATCCTGTAAGCCTGTTTCTTTTTCAAAAACAATCAAAGCGCCTATACGTCTTTTAGCCATATATTGCACAGCTTTCGAAACAGCTTCTATTAATTTCTCTTCATCACGACTGTAAGTATTAGTATAGCGTTTAAACAAACTTCCTCTACCTAATTGTTCAAGTGCACGTCTTATTTCAGGCTGGAAGATAACAATAAGGGCAAGTACTCCCCATTGAATGACAATGTCAAACAACTTAGAAGTTGCTGTCAAATTAAGCACTTTACTAATTTGTTGAAAGATGACAATAACAACTATACCTTTGAGCAGTTGAATCGCTTTAGTTCCTTTAAAGACAGTAATGAGAAGATAGAGAACGTACCAAACAATAATCAAGTCAAGTACGCTTGTTATAATTTTTAAAGTACTTAGATTACTAAAAAAATTAGAAAAATCCATGACATCTCCTCCGGTTTCAATTTCATGATATTAATTATACCAATCATTATAATAACTGTCATATGAACACTATAATTTATGTCAAAATTTTTGATAAAAATAAAAAAAGCACTTTCCTGAGAGAAAGTGCAAACAATGAGCCATAGAGGATTCGAACCTCTGACCCTCTGATTAAAAGTCAGATGCTCTACCAACTGAGCTAATGGCTCTAATGGCTGGGCTAGCTGGATTCGAACCAGCGCGTGACGGAGTCAAAGTCCGTTGCCTTACCGCTTGGCTATAGCCCATAAAATGGTGGAGGGGGGCAGATTCGAACTGCCGAACCCGAAGGAGCGGATTTACAGTCCGCCGCGTTTAGCCACTTCGCTACCCCTCCGACTTATATTTAAAATGGTGGAGAATGACGGGTTCGAACCGCCGACCCTCTGCTTGTAAGGCAGATGCTCTCCCAGCTGAGCTAATTCTCCATAAAATAATGACTCCTACGGGACTCGAACCCGTGTTACCGCCGTGAAAGGGCGGTGTCTTAACCGCTTGACCAAGGAGCCATGGCTCCACAGGTAGGACTCGAACCTACGACCGATCGGTTAACAGCCGATAGCTCTACCACTGAGCTACTGTGGATTAATATAACTTGCCTGGCAACGTCCTACTCTAGCGGAACGTAAGTCCGACTACCATCGGCGCT
>NZ_PPPV01000018.1 GCF_002901705.1 Staphylococcus lugdunensis | reverse complement strand
GTTAATTTAGTTTAGTGAAGTTTATTAAATTATACGAAAGTGCCTTATTTTTTAAAGCATTTAAAGGTAAAATTACATGTTAATGCGTAGTATTTATGGCGAGACTCCTGAAGGAGCAGTGCCAGTCAAAGACAGGGGCCCCAACAAAGAGAAATGCGAAAAGCATTTCGCCAAACAAAGCAAGTTGGGGTGGGGCCCCCAACAGATAGGCTTTCGAAAAGAAAGCCATCGGACAAAGCAAGTTGGGGTG
>NZ_PPPV01000017.1 GCF_002901705.1 Staphylococcus lugdunensis | reverse complement strand
TTCTACGAAGATGCGGAATAGCGTGACATATTGTATTCAGTTTTGAATGTTTATATTCAATTTTTAATGGGCCTATAGCTCAGCTGGTTAGAGCGCACGCCTGATAAGCGTGAGGTCGGTGGTTCGAGTCCACTTAGGCCCACCATTAAAAATTGGGGGCTTAGCTCAGCTGGGAGAGCGCCTGCTTTGCACGCAGGAGGTCAGCGGTTCGATCCCGCTAGTCTCCACCATTATTTGTACATTGAAAACTAGATAAGTAAGTAAATTAGATTTTACCAAGCAAAACC
>NZ_PPPV01000016.1:998217-1019293 GCF_002901705.1 Staphylococcus lugdunensis | reverse complement strand
TACATTATTGGAATTAACGTTGACATATTGTCATTCAGTTTTCAATGTTCATTTCTTACCGACGAGAATTAATTATACTAGCTATAGCCATAAAAGTCAACAACTATATATAATTAATTTTTATTTGAAATGCTAAGTTGATTTGCTCAACAAATAAATACTATACAAGATGAGTGTCTTTATCACAATAGTAAAAATTACACCTATTCATTTACATTTAAAATACGTCTCACCATAAAGCGAACAACATTTTGATTAGAGAGTAAATAGTTCGCCTATCCACTCGATTTTTGTGTGAAAATTTATAAATATAGTCATAATACCGCATTTTTACAAACTTTAGTTTGTAGCAAATTTTTATGAAAAAATTAAAAAAAGCCAATTAACTCGCTCTAAAACATATAAGTTCTTAATCTATCAGAATTAATATATGTTAAGCGCGCCTTATTGGCTCAACTCATTTACTACATTTCAGTTCTTCCAGCGATTGCTTTTGAAAGTGTGACTTCATCTGCATACTCTAAATCTCCACCAACTGACAAACCTTGTGCAAGTCTTGTTACTTTAATGCCTATTGGTTTAACAAGTCTAGAAATATACATCGCTGTCGATTCACCTTCAAGATTTGGATTCATTGCTAATATAAGCTCTTTCACTTCTTCATCTTTTAATCTTTCTATTAATGAAGGGATGTTTATATCTTCAGGCCCAATACCATCCATTGGCGATATAGAACCATGTAAGACGTGATAAAGCCCTTTATACTCCCGCATTTTTTCCATAGCAATAACGTCTTTATCATCTTCGACTACACAAATCACTGTCCGATCCCTTTGCTTATCTTCACAAATATAGCAAGGGTCATTTTCTGTGATATGTCCACAAACACTGCAATAAGTTAACTCTCTTTTGACATCAACAAGTGCCTTCGCAAATTGAACTACGTCGTCTTCTTTCATATTTAGAGTATGAAAAGCCAGACGTTGAGCCGTCTTAGGACCAATGCCTGGTAATTTCATAAAACTGTCTATGAGTTTAGATATAGGTTCTGGATAATGCATGAGTTATCACATTCCAGGAATGTTTAGGCCTTGTGTATGTTTACCTAAGCGCTCTTGTGTTAGCTCATCAGCTTTGTTCATTGCTTCATTCGTAGCTGCTAAAACTAAATCTTGTAGCATTTCAATATCATCTGGATCAACAGCTTCTTCTTTAATTTCAACATCAACTACTTCTTTATGTCCAGTTACAGTTACAGCTACCATACCACCGCCAGCTGTACCTACAATACGCTCATCTTTAAGCTTTTCTTGTTCTTGAGCCATTTTCTTTTGCATTTTTTGCATTTGTTTCATCATTTGTTGCATATTTCCGCCACCGCGCATAATATCATTTCCTCCTTGAATAAACATCTATTTGTTCAAATTATACTTTTATTTCATTATACATACGAAAATAACTGTTGTCATGTCTTACTCTTCATCAACAAGATGCACGGTTTCATCTCCAAATAAGTCTCGCGCTTTTTGTGCGACATCAGTGGGTTGTGATTGTTCTCTCGTCTTAGTTTGCTGTGATGATTCATCCTGTGTTTCATGTTGCTCACCATTATGATTTTTGCGCTGTTGTATATATTCAGATCTGACTCTTAACCATTGATCAGATGGTACACCAACAACTTGGACGTTCTTATTGATAATCTCACAAACAACACTTTCTATATTATTTCTTTTTTCTACATCCTTATTGACTATTTCACAATGAATTTCTTCCTCAAATTTCACTAGTACATTTGTTTCACTTGCAGCCACTGGTTCGGAATTCTGTAGCAAGCTTACTAATGATTTTCTATCGTTATTTTTAGCATGGTCAATAACGTCATTCCAACGCCCTTTTAACAGTTTAATATCTTCTTTATTTGCATTATCTAATACTTTAGTAATCTTGCTCATTGAAAATGCATGTTTCACTTCTACATTACTTCTTGTTGCACGTTGAGCAGTTGGCTTTTGTGGTTTAGCAATAACACCTTGGGCTTTAAGTGTCTTAAGTTCATTTTCAAGTTGTTCCATTCTTTGTAACAAAGCATCATTTGTTGGTTGTGTTACCGCAGCTGGTGTAGCAACATTTTGGACATTTTCTGGACTGGTTTTCATCATTTCTGAAATTTTTACTAATAAAACTTCGAAATGTACGTTCTGATTGACACTAAAACGAATAGAAACAAGCGTATCATTAATAATATCAATCATATGGTACAACATTTCTAAATCAAAATCTGCTAATGCATCATATGTCATTGACTCGTCTGCTGTTTTACTCATGATGGTATCTCTGACAAAATAAATCATATCATTGATAAGGCGATTAACCTCTTTACCTTCAGAAATAAAATGATGGTAACGGGTGAACGCTTCACGCACATCGCCATTAACAATATCCTTAAATAAATCATTAAGTGCCGCTTCGTCTACACTTCCTGTTACGTCTAAAGCGTCTTTCAGTGTTAAGTGGTCATCTCCAAACGCAATGGCCTGATCCATAATACTTAATGCATCCCGCATGCCACCTTCAGATGCTTTAGCTATAAATTCTAGGGCTGCAATATCATAATCGATTTGTTGTTCATCAGCCACAAAGCGCAACCGTTCTACGATTTGCTCACTATTAATGGCTTTAAAATCAAATCTTTGTGCCCTAGAAATGATTGTCGGAGGAATTTTGTGAGGTTCTGTTGTTGCTAATATAAAAATCGCATGTGCAGGTGGCTCTTCTAACGTTTTTAACAACGCATTAAATGCCCCTGTAGTTAACATGTGAACCTCATCTATAATATAAACTTTGAATTTCGATTCACTAGGTGCATACTTCACTTTATCTCTAATATTTCTTATTTCATCTACGCCATTATTACTTGCCGCATCAATTTCGATGACATCGGAGTTAGTGCCTGTCGTAATGCCCTTACATATCGCACATTCATTACAAGGCTCACCATCATTACTATTTAAGCAATTGATTGCTTTTGCAAACACTTTAGCAATACTTGTTTTTCCTGTACCTCTTGGGCCACTAAAAATATAGGCATGTGATTGCTTACCTTTTGATATCGCGTTTTTCAGCGTTTGCGTTACGTGTTCTTGTCCAACAACATCGGAAAAGCTTTGAGGTCTGAACATTCGATACAATGCCTGATAATTCACTTCTACACCTCCATAAACAATTACTCATTATTATATCATGGGTTCTCCATTTTATATCAATTCATTTATACTACATCTGCATCTTTTACTTTTCCATGCGGATAGTCTGTTAATTGATCCCATAAAAACTTCACTTGTAGCTGTTCTAACGTACTTTCGTCGGAATAAATATCGTAAATTTCTGCCTTTTCATAGCCCAACTGTTCAAAATAATCAGGCGCTCCAGATACAATGATCGTATTAAAATTTTCTGCTCTAGCACGTTCTTCAACAGCATTTACTAAAGCTTTGCCGATTCCTTGACCTCTTACTTCTGGATCTACGGATAATGATGCAAGTTCAAGTGCAGGATACTTCGCATCTTGCGCAACGATATTAATTTTACTTAACATAACATGTCCTACTACTACAGCTGCTTCATCTTTAGCAATTACTTCTAGTTCATATTGGTAACTTGGCGACTGTCTTAACCTTGCTACTAGCGCTCTTTTTGCTTTACCTTTTTTCGGATTTTCTGTATAACTTTGTTCGATTTTTTCTAGCGTCTGAGTATAATCTACTTCAGTTAAGGTGCTTAAATTTACTTGCATATATCCTCCTGAACATTGTATGCATAGACGCAAATACATGCACTTTCATTATATAGCACATAGTTAAAATGAAATGCATCAGCATAGCTTTAATTTATAACAGTTTAAATGTATCAAATTTTTGCTATATTCGCTATTTTAATCAAAAGGGCAGTAGTAAAATCATATTTCATCACAAAGATTTTGTAACTTTGCTTCTGGAAATGCATTGTGCCATTCCTCTCTGTTGAGGCTCCGAAAATGTAATTAGAGGCTGAGTTATTAAATATATCTCAGCCTCCTCGTATTGTATTTATTTATAGTAAAGTTTTGATTGTATATAAAAAGCCGCACACCTCTGAATCGAACACAATTCATAAACGTTACCGAAGTCGACAGCTAAATCTCGGCTACCCTACGGCACATATGAGGATCCACTTAATGCTGCTTCCGTCAGGACCTGACATGATTCATGGGTTCATATTGCATAGGACCGAAATCTTCAAACACTACGTGCTTCGGGCAGACTTCACAAAATTGTGCCCTCAACAAAGGAATTAAGTCTCGCATAAAGCGGATTTCGAGTATAGGGAACCGCTACCTCCCCACCTAGCACGGCAAGAATTATATTACTATAAATAAGCATTGATATGCAAGTGTAATGTCTATCATTTAGAATAGATGCGTAATCAATAAATCACATTTTTAATAGTTGTGATAACGTCGTGAAAATTCTTTAAAAGTGAAATCTGTAGCAATATGCTTTGAAATATTATATTGAAAAGCTGTCGTATCTTTAAGATAAATAATACTTCTAACTGTTGCCGAATATGGTGGCTCAACATTTCCAAATATACTTAACTCATAATCATTAAATGCTTCGAAGGTAATCGCTTTACATGAATAACTAATTTGTAAGTTGAGTTGTTGCTCAATATAATTATATATCGAATCCTCTACAACTTCTCGACTCAAACTTGGTACTTGGGATGCCAAAAAGAAATCTTCATCTAATATTTTAACTTTCCCATCAATACTTCGAGTACGTACAATGTGTAGAAGTCTTTCATAGTTTCTCAACCCTAATTTTTCTTTAACAACTGGGAATTCATGTGCATAACATGTTTCGTTGAGAAGCATTTCCGTATGGTGGGTGAGCCCTAATTGTTCCTTTATTTCTTTAAAACTAATTAAATCCGAAAATGGGAATTCCGTTACGCCTCGATATATAACAACAGAGCCCTTACCTCTTATTTTCTGAATCATACCATCAGCTACTAATAAATCTAAAGCTTTTCTCACTGTTTCACGTGAAGCTTTATTTATATTCATTAACTCATGTTCCGATGGTAATTGACTCCCTTTAGTATAACTTCCATTCAAAATGGCTGTTTTTAATTGGTTATAAATTTTTGTGAATTTCTTAATTGTCACTTGGTTCACCAATTCCTTATCTATAATTCTTGCTCAACCACCAACGCTCCATATCCAGTTATTTGTCGGTTTGATATTTCCCCGTTTCTAATAATTGTTTTTCCTTTAATGTTTAAATCTTCTGGTAATCGTACTGGTTGCTGTGAAAAGTTAGCGACAACTAACCATGAAGTTGCTTGATAATTACGTCGATATATAAACAACTTGTCATGTGCCATATATAGCGCTTCTATATTTCCGTAAGTCACAATATCATATTGGTGTCGAATGTCAATCAATTGTCGATATGTTTGTAAAATAGATTGCTTATCTTGCATCGCTTGTTGAACATTTACTTGTTCATAATTTTGTGCTAAATCAATCCAAGGCTTACCTGTAGTGAAACCTCCATAAGCTTCATTATTCCATTGCATAGGTGTGCGTGAATTATCTCGAGACTTTTGTCCTAAAATCGTAAGCGCCTCTGCATCACTTTCACCCTGTGCAGTTAATTTTTCATACGCATTATGAGATTCAATATCGCGATATTGTTCTATAGTAGTAAAATGTGGATTGGTCATACCGATTTCTTCACCTTGATAGATGTACGGTGTCCCTTGAAGCATATGCAACACAATTGCTAACATTTTAGCACTGGCTTGGCGATTTTCTTCAGTCGAATCATCTCCAAAACGTGACACGACACGTGGTTGATCGTGATTGCACCAGAATATCGCGTTCCAACCCCCACCTTGATAAATGCCTATTTGCCATTCCATCAAAATTTCCTTCAACTTGAGAAAGTTTAACTTAGCATTTGACCACTTTTCACCATTAAGATAATCAACTTTGAGGTGATGGAAATGAAATACGCTGTTAAGTTCTTGACGCTCTGGTTGAGTATATTTAATGCAATGTTCAATCGTTGTTGATGACATCTCACCAACTGTCATCATTCCTTTATCGCCGAAAGTATTGCGGTTTAACTCATGTAAATACTGATGAACACGTGGTCCATCCGTATAAAATTCTTTTCCAATTTTTGATGAATCTTTAAATTCACCTTTAGATATAAGATTAATAACATCAAAACGGAAGCCATCTACCCCAAATTTAATCCAGTAATTAACAATATCATATAACGCTTGACGTACCTTTTCATTTCCCCAATTCAAATCAGCTTGTGTTACATCGAAAAGGTGAAGATAATACGCATCAGTCTTCTCATCATATTGCCATGCATTTCCACCAAACTTTGATTCCCAATTCGTCGGTGGCCCATCTGGAGATGTTTTAAAAAAATAAAAATCACGATACGGGTTGTCTTTTGAACTGATTGCTTGTTTAAACCATTCATGTTCTGTAGAAGTATGATTAATGACAATATCTAACATAACTTTTAGATTACGGTCATGTGCTTCAGAAATCAATGTTTGAAAGTCTTCTATGGTGCCAAATCGTTCATTGATTTTAAAATAATTACTAATATCATAACCATTATCATTCATAGGTGATTCATAAATCGGGGTTAACCAAATATAATCAACACCTAAATATTGTATATAGTCCAGTTTGTCAATGATACCTTGTAAATCTCCTTCACCATTCCCAGTTGTATCGTTAAAAGATTTCGGATAAATTTGATAAACTACAGATTTTCTCCAGTCATTGTTTGCCATGTCCTGCTCCTTTTTATATGTTATTCGTATAGAAAACGCATCTCGGTTATAATGATTAATCTATACGTCGTTCAAATTATTTTTCTGCTTCTGGAGGTGTTACAATTTTTTTCGTTTTTTCATGACTAAATTTTGCTAAAAATACCGTTAATATTGCTGGAATCACTAATGCTGCAATAGTTATAGGAAGATATACCGGCCACCAAAATTGATGTTGAATAGAAATAAATGCAGGAAATCCGCCTACACCTACATTACCTAGCACTCGATTCGCCCCCACAAATGCACCTAGTATCGCTGATGTTGATATCGCTGCTACAAATGGATATTTTAGAGGTAAGTTCACCCCAAACATTGCTGGCTCTGTTACCCCAAGAATGCCTGAAATACTTGAAGTTAATGCTAATCCCTCTTCTTTAACCATTTTGCGTCGTTTATACACATACCAAGCTCCAAATGCTGCTGAACCTTGACACATGTTTGAAATAGCAACAATTGGCCATAGATAAGTGCCTCCCAATTTACTGCCCATCAATTGAAAGTCAACTGCTAAGAACATATGATGTAACCCTGTAATAACAAGCGGGCCATAAAGTAATCCATATAAGAAGCCTCCTAGCCATCCAGCATGTTCAAATACAAATTGTATTGCACCTGTAATACCAGTACCAATGACTAATGCAATTGGACCTATAATGACAAATGCTAAAAAGCCGGTAACTAAAAGCGCAATAGGCCCTACCACCAACATCTTAATGGAATCATGAACTACGTTATTTAATGCTTTTTCAATTTGTGCCAATACATATGCTGCAAACAACACTGGCAAGACTTGTCCTTGATAATTTAATTGTTTAATTTCTAAACCAAATAAATGCCATGTAGGAATATGTCCCTTGCCAATATCATATTGAGAGACCAGTTGTGGATGCATTAATATGAGTCCAAGTACTAATCCTAAGATAGGACTTCCCCCAAATACACGCATACTACTCCACCCAATAAGTGCAGGTAAGAAAATAAAAGCCGTACTAGCAATCACATTAACGATATTAGAAATATCTCCTAATTGCTGATATTGTTCGACTAATGGCTTAGGCCCAAAAAGCCCTTTCATCGTTAATAAGTTGTTAATTCCCATCAATAAACCCGCTGTAACTAATGCAGGTAAAATTGGAATAAAAATATCTCCTAATAACTTAATCAGCCGTTGTAAAGGGTTCCCTTTTTTTGCAGCTGCTTGCTTAGCTTCATCTTTGGAAGCCTCTTCAACACCCGTTTCATCTATAAAGTGCTTATATACTTCCTCTACTGTTCCTGGTCCAATAACAATTTGATACTGATGATCTGCTTTAAATTGCCCTTTGACCAATGGATTGTCACTTAACATGTCTTTATTTACTTTATTATCATCTTTAAGCACGATTCTTAATCGAGTCACACAATGCGTTGCTGCATCAATATTTTCTTTACCACCAATTGCTTGTACAATGTGCTGCACATCTTTTCTATTTACAGCCAAGTTAGCCACTTCCTTTTTATCTTTGCTTCAGTATAACTTGTCTAGACAAGTTATGTAAAGACTTTCATTATTGAAGTGGTTTGTTTTTAAAATAATCTCTTAGGATACTATAACTCAAATTATTTAACGATGTTGATTTTCCTTTTCAGTAATTCATTAGTAAATGGTTTAGTTCACACTTCTTTTTTGACTTATTCAATATTTTAACTATTCACTTAACACGTAAAAAAGCAAGCCCTTATTAACTAAGCGCTTGCATTAAATATCTATTAGTCTTGGATTTTAAATATAATGGCGGAGGAAGAGGGATTCGAACCCCCGCGGGCCGTTAAGCCCCTGTCGGTTTTCAAGACCGATCCCTTCAGCCGGACTTGGGTATTCCTCCAATGAACACAATAAACATCTTATTATAGCGTTCATTAAAAGTCAATATTATTTTATATGTTGTGCCATGTTTTTTTGAGTTAAATAATGATGGACTGCTTTAGCAACTCCACGTCCTTCTCTAATAGCCCACACAACCAAACTTTGTCCGCGTCGCGCATCTCCAGCAGCAAAGATATGCGGATGATTTGTTTGATAATTTATGTCATCGGCTACTATTTTATTGCGTTCTGTAGCAATATGAAATGCATGTGGCACTGTATTTTCTGTACCAACAAATCCAATGGATAGCAACACTAAGTCTGCTGGCCAGTGACGTTCTGTACCATCAACGATTGACATACCATTTTCTGTTTGCTCTAAAACTTGTGTAAAGACACCTCTAACATATCCTAAATGGTCTACATCATAGCGCATAGTTTGAACACCATAAGCACGTGGTTCTTTACCAAAGCGTGCTTCATATTCTTTATGGGCATAATCCATTTTGAATACTGGCATCGCAAGTGGCCATGCTGTATTGTAATCAACGGTCATCTTTTCTGGCAACCGTGTATATTTATTGAACTGAACCACAGACTTACAGTTTTCACGTAAAGCCGTAGCTACGCAGTCTGCTCCTGTATCACCTGCGCCAATAACAATAACATTTTTATTTTTTGCCGTAATAGTTGGCTGATTTATTTCACCATTTAACACCTGCATTTGTTCAGTTAGATAGTCCATAGCAAAATGAATTCCAAATCCCATCCGTCCTTCTAATGGTAAATCTCTAGCCTGTTGGGAACCTGTACATAGAATAATAGCATCAAACGTATCTTCTAACGTTGTTTTGCTGATATCTACCCCCACCTCAACATCAGTCTTAAAGCATATACCTGCTTCTTCCATTAATGCAATACGGCGGCGAACTACATTCTTGTCCAATTTCATATTAGGAATACCATACATCAGCAAACCACCAGGCTCGTGGGCCTTTTCAAATACTGTAACCTGATATCCTTGATAGTTTAATTCCTCAGCAGCAGTTAAACCAGCCGGTCCACTACCAACTATAGCCACCGATTGATTTCTAGAGGTACGAGGGTATTTAGGTGAAACCCAACCATGCTCATAAGCTTCATCAATAATAGTGCGCTCAATTCCTTTTATAGCAACTGATTCTCTATTGATTTTCATAACACATGAGTTTTCACATGGTGCTGGACAGACTCGGCCAGTAAATTCCGGAAAATTATTTGTTTCTTTTAGACGCTCATAAGCACTTTTAAAGTCTTGATGATACACTAAATCGTTCCATTCAGGAATGTAATTACCAATAGGGCAGCCTATCGTTTCTTTGCCATAAGGTAGCCCCGTCTGACAAAAAGGTGTGCCACAATCCATACATCGAGCACCTTGAATCCTTGCTTCCTCTTTAGTAAAACGTTGTTGAAATGGCTGATGATTTAACAGTCGATCTGCTAATGATAATTCCGTCAGCGATTGTTTGTCATACATCATAAAACCCTTATATTCCCCCATGACCATCGCTCCTTCCATCAATACACTAACGTCGGTTGCAATGCTTTATCTATCGACGTGCTATCATCATTAAAAGCCGCCAATAATGCATCAGCATCACTGCTATACTGACGTCGTTTTATCTCGATTTTTTGCATCATTAATTCATAATCTTTTGGTATCACTTTAACTGCACGTGACTCTATTTGGTCAAACTGTTTAAGCACATCACGTGCTTTCGTACTATTTGTATAGGCGATGTGTGCCTCTAGCATTTGACGGATTAATGCTTGTTCTTCTTGATGTACAACTTGTTTAAATGCCAAAGTCTCTAGTGCATGTGTAGCTTTGAATGCTTCAACATCACTCGGGAAGACATAACATACACCACCACTCATACCTTGACCAAAGTTTTTACCTACGTCTCCTAGTATGAGCACGTGTCCTCCTGTCATATACTCTAGGCCATGATCTCCGATTCCTTCTACAACAACATTCACACCGCTATTACGAATACAAAATCGTTCGCCAGCACGACCATTAATATACGCCTCTCCGGCGGTAGCACCATAAAAACAAACATTTCCTACAATAATATCTTTTTCTCTTTCAGGTTTTGGTGCTTTAATACAAATTTTGCCACCTGACAACCCTTTACCAACATAGTCATTTGCATCACCAGTATGTTGTATTGTTAATCCTTGTGGCGCAAATGCTGCTATACTTTGCCCAGCATGACCAGATGTTTTTACTATAATGGTATCTTCTGGCAAGCCATCCGGACCATAGTATTCTGTTATCGTACTACCCGTAATAACACCAACATCACGTTGTTCATTATGAATAACATATGTCCCCTCAAAGTGTTGGCCTTCTTTAATTGCGATTTGTGCATCGTAGTACAAACTACTTAAATCAAAACCTTGTTCTAAATGATGTTGTTGCATCATCTGTTGATAATTCACACCAGCTATTGGTTCAAGTAGTGGCGACAAATCTAAGGTTGCCGCTTTAGATCTTGGCGGTATATCCGTTGCACGCTCAAGCAAGTCTGTACGACCAATCAAATCTTCTACGCGTTTTAAACCTAGAGAAGCTAAAATTTCCCGCATTTCTTCTGCGATAAAATACATAAAATTCACGACATGTTCTGCTTTGCCATTAAATAATGCACGCAAATCCTTATTTTGAGTAGCAATACCCACGGGACAAGTATCTTTATGACACACCCGCATCATGACACATCCCAACACAACAAGTGGTGCCGTAGCAAAACCAAACTCTTCAGCACCTAATGCGCAAGCAAGTGCAACATCTCTACCTGTAAGTAATTTACCATCCGTTTCAATTTTGACACGACTACGTAAATCATTAAGCTTTAACGTTTGATGTGTTTCTGCTAACCCAATCTCCCAAGGTAATCCTGCATGTTGTATACTCGTTTTCGGTGAAGCACCTGTACCACCATCATAGCCACTGATTACGATCTTATCAGCAAAAGCTTTTGCGACACCAGAAGCAATCGTACCAACGCCTGATTTCGATACTAATTTTACCGCTACAGCCGCATTTCTATTTGCATTTTTTAAATCATGGATCAATTGTGCTAAATCCTCAATCGAATAAATATCATGATGCGGTGGTGGTGAAATAAGTCCAATCCCAGGTGTTGCACCTCTTACCTTGGCAATCCAAGGATACACTTTACTGCCTGGTAATTGTCCTCCTTCACCTGGTTTAGCACCTTGAGCAACTTTAATCTGTAACTCTTTTGCATGTTGTAAGTATTCACTTGTTACGCCAAAACGACCGGATGCTACTTGCTTTATGGCACTAGATATATTACTGCCATCTGCTTGCTGTTTATAGCGGTAAGCATGTTCTCCACCCTCACCACTGTTGCTTTTTCCGCCTAACTGATTCATAGCTTTGGCTAAAGTCTCATGTGCCTCTGCCGAAATTGAACCATAACTCATTGCGCCTGTATTAAATCGTCTTACGATCTCTTCTGCTGATTCCACCTCTTCAATTGAGATTGGGTGCTGTTGTTTAAACGTTAGTAAGTCTCTGATATGGTCAAATCGTTTGCTATGAACTGCAGCAGTAAATTCTTTGAATTGTTGGTAGTCATTTTCGCGACATGCGTGTTGTAACTTGAAAATAGTCAATGGATTAAATACATGGTGCTGTCCTTGTTGTCTCCATTGAAATACACTTCCTGAAGGTAAATAATCTAAGTGTCGTTGTTGCTGTGCTTTATTTTCTGCTTCTATTTGTGCTATGGATAACCCTGATAGCTTAGACGGCGTGCCTGGGAAATAGCGTTCAATAACTTCATGAGACAAACCAATTGCTTCAAAAATTTGAGCACCGTGATAACTTTGTACCGTTGAAATACCCATTTTAGCCATGACTTTTATGACGCCTTCAGATAAAATTTGAGTATATGTTTCGACATTATTTGAAACTTTACCTATTAGCTTTTTCTGTACTGTCAACTGTTCAATGGTTGCTTGCGCAAGATATGGTACTACCGCATTCGCTCCGTAGCCTAATAAGCACGCAACATGATGAACTTCTCTTGTTTCTCCGCTATAAGCCACGATACTTGTATTCATGCGTAAATTTTCTTTAATGAGTAGCTGATGAATATAGCTGGTTGCAAGTAATATAGGCAAGGCATATGCTGTTTTCTGGCTCAACAAACTATCATCTAATACGAGAATTTCAGCGCCATCTTTAACTGCTTCAATGACCTGTTGACCAAGCAATTCAAGTGCATCTGCAAGCACATTTGTATATAAGGTAGATAATCGTACTGTCTTGAACTCACTCGATTCAATATATTCAAGCTGACTAGGTGTCAATACAGGTCTTTGTAATTGAATTCGCTTTAGCGCTTCCGGCGTCGGATGTAATATATTCCCCTCTGCACCTAGGTAAGACAGTTCACTTGTTACTATTTTCTCACGATAAGCATCAATGGGTGGATTAGTAACTTGTGCAAATAATTGCTTAAAGTAATTGAATAAACTTTGTGGTTGTTCATTTAATACAGCTATTGGCACATCATAACCCATGGCACCAATTGGATCTTTCTTGCCAGTCACAATTTCACTCATATATTTATTAATATCTTCTTTGGTATAGCCAAATTGTTGTTGTAACTTAAATATTGTTGTTTCAGATAAACACGATGATTGATAACCTATTTGTTCCAAGTGTAAATCAATTTTATGCTTTGCAAGCCACGCTTTATAAGGATATTGTGTTGCTATTCGTGATTTCAGCTCATTATTTTCAATTACTTGCTGTGTCTCAAAATCCACAAGCAATAATTTACCTGGATTTAACTGCCCTTTATAAGCGACATTCGCTTCTGGAATATCAACCACACCAACTTCAGAAGAAAAAACAATATAATTATCCTTTGTAATCGTATAACGTCCAGGTCTCAAACCATTACGATCTGTTAAAGCGCCTATTTTGTCGCCGTTACAAAACGATATCATTGTTGGTCCGTCCCAAGGTTCCATCAAGTAGCTATAAAATTCATAAAATGCACGCACCGTTGCATCATTTGCTTTGTTATGTTGCCATGGTTCTGGTATAAGGAGCATCGCTGCTTGTTCAGGTTCCATAGCAAGTGTTAAAAATTCTAACGCATTGTCAACAATAGCAGAATCACTACCATCTTCATCTACAATCTGGCAAATCTTATGTGCATCATTCGGAAATAATGTTTGGATCAGTTGTCGTTGACGCGCCCGCATCCAGTTCACATTCCCTTGAATGGTGTTAATTTCTCCATTATGCATTAGCATACGGTTAGGATGTGCCCGTTTCCAACTTGGGAATGTGTTCGTGCTAAAACGAGAATGTACCAATCCAAATTTAGACTGATAATCTGAATGTTGTAAATCCAAATATAACCCCTTAATCTGATCAGATCTCAGCCATCCTTTATAAACAATTGTTTTATGAGATAAGCTAGTAAAATAAAGTTCTAACCCCTGTTGTTCAGCTTCGTGTTCAATTTGTTTTCTTGCCAAATATAACTTTTTCTCGATATCTTGATGATTAGTAATGTCGACAAAGATTTGATAGACATATGGCATAGTCTTAGCTACATGCTGTGCTAATACCTCTTTATTTACAGGTACTTCACGATATCCTAGCACCTTTAGTCCTTCACTACGAAATAACAAATCTATCATTTTCTGATATCGTGTATTTACTATGACCTTTTGAGAAAAGAATAATCCTACCGCGTATTCCCCTTCACACGGAAGTTCAAAATCAACATGTTTATTAAAATAATCAAATGGTATTTCGGTCATTATTCCTGCGCCATCGCCTGTAATACCATCTGCGCCCACACCACCGCGATGATCTAAACGACGTAACATTTCTAATGATTTGTCAACGATGTCATGCGAGCGTTTATTATCCATATTGGCATAAAAACCAATACCACAAGCATCATGTTCTTCTCGATAATCATATAATCCTCTTTTTATTGTTAAATCACACATGATGCATACCCCATTTTCAAGAATTTTCTGAATATTTATGTTAATATGCTTCACTATAATGTAAAATATTTATCTGTACAATATACGAATTCGATAATACCTTTCTAATTTTTAGAACAATGATAGTTAATGGAGGAATAGGCATGGAAATCAAACAATTAAAATATTTTTTAGAGGTAGCTAAAAGAGAACATCTTTCTGATGCAGCATTAGAACTAGATATCGCCCAGTCGGCAATTAGTCGGCAGATTCAACAATTAGAAGATGAGTTGCAAGTCAAATTATTTAAGCGTCAAGGTCGTAACATTCGTTTAACCACAGCAGGTAAAGACTTTGTTATTCATGCCACTAAATTATTAAATCAAGTAGATGAAACTTTGACATTATTCCGTCAACAAGAATCCAATAATCTTTATTCTATTAATTTAGGATATGAACAAGGCTATGTTGCTGAACGTATATTACCATTAATACAAACATTTGAACGTCAGTATGATAGTAAAATTATTCCTCAACAAGTTTCTCAAGATTCCACGAAGCAGATATTAGTGGATGCGTTGGATGTTGCGATTACTGAGCTTACTCCAACGCTACAACAAAACAACGATTTAAATGTAACTTTATTATATGAAGAAACATACCATTTATATTTACCTAAAGAAGAACCGTTAGCTCTGGCGATGAACCCAAACTTAGCTCAATTTGAAGGCGCAACGATTTTTACATTAACGCCACTGTCCACAACAATGATAGCTTTAATTGAACAATTAACTAAAGCTACACTACACGTCGTCACACATCCGGCGCTAGCTCAATATTTACTTGCACAACATCGTGGTTTTATATTAGCACCGGATTATCAACGCTTAACTGTCAGTTCACTTGATTATAAAGATATTTCACTTAATCACACGCCTTTAAAACGCTCTATCTGCATCGTAGTGCGCAAAGAAAATAATAAGCCTGATGTGCAACAATTAACATCACTGATACAAACTTTATTTAATCGTGTTTCAACATATCATTAATCGTTCACGCCACTTTATAAAGCTGCTAATATTTGAAATGCTAAAGCTTAGGGCGTATAATCACTCTATCTTTAAAGTGAAAGGACCGTCTTAACATGATGCAATATAAAAACATATTGACTTCAAGATTTTTTTGGCTAATTTGCAGTTTAGCAGTCCTTATATTAGCAGTGTTTATTTTTACATTTTTCAACAATCGACTCTACCACACGCCTATTGCCAAGATTACAAATGTCGAACAAGTTCATCAGCAAAAAATAACTGATGAACACCATAATACAGATACAAAGTACAAACAACGTCTAACATTAGAAATATTAAATGGTAAGTTTCAGCATCAAACAACAACCATTAACCATACATATGTAGCATCTCAAGCAGATACAGAAGACTTTTCTAAAAATAACAAAGTACTTTTACATATAACAGATTCATTAAAAAGCGCAACTATTATCGAAAAAAAACGTGATTCCCTAGTCGTTGCAATTTCTGGAGTATTCATACTCGCCGTACTCATTGTTGGTAAGAAAGTCGGTTTACAATCGATTCTATCACTAGCCTTCAATACTTGTGCCGTCTTATTGGCTATTCAACTTCATAACCAGCATCCTTCATTAAGTCTCTTTGGACTTATGACAATTGCTGTTACCTTAGCGACAATCATCACGCTACTACTAGTCACCGGATTAAAGCTGAGGTCATGGATAACGATTGCCAGTACTTTACTCGGCACTCTATTAAGCATTGGCATTACTGCATTGGTCATTCGTTTAACCGATGGTGCAGGTATAAAATATGAAACGATGAGTTTTCTCACATTACCACCTAAAGAAGTATTTTTAGCTTCCGTCTTAATTGGGTCTCTCGGTGCAGTTATGGATGTTGCTATCACTTTATCTAGTGGTATGTATGAAATTTATCAACGTACACCTGACATAAGTTTACAGCGCCTTGCAGTAGCCGGACGACGTATCGGTCAAGATATCATGGGAACCATGACGAATATACTATTATTTTCATATTTGTCTGGAAGTCTACCAATGCTACTTATATATCTAAAAAATGCCAATACATTTACTTACACGATTTCAATGAATTGGTCGTTAGAAATTACTCGAGCGATTTCTGGCGGGATTGGCATTGTCTTAACGATACCTATTACTATTACTTTAATGAGCCTTTTTATTAAATTGCGAGGTGAGCCATCATGAGTGCAATTACATTATTAGGATTTATCTTATTTTTATTAATGATTGTTTTTGGCGGGACTAAGGGGCTTATTTCATTTTTAACCTTATTCTTAAATTTTATCATTTTATTGATAAGTATCGTTTGTATTATGTTGGGTATACCGATATACGTGGTACTCGTCATTTTCTGTATCGTAGTTGCTTCATGCAATTTATTCATTTTAAATAGTTATAATATTAAAACTAAAGCCGCCTTTCTAGGCACAATGATAACCATCATGATACTTATTCTAGGTATTTATTTATCTGTTCGACTCGGTCATTTACAAGGTTTTACTACTGAACAACAGGATGAAACTTATATATTTTCCATGAACATTGGTATCGATATGGTGCAATTTATGGTGTTTACCATTGTGTTAGCAGTTATTGCAGCTGTTATTGATTTAGCAATCACCATCAGTTCACCAATGTACGAATTACACGAAGCAAATCCAAAATTATCTCAAACAGATTTATTCAAATCCGGCATGACGGTTGGACGAGAAATATTAGCTACTTCTGCAAACACAATTTATTTGGCTTATTTTGGTGGTCAATTAACATTATTCTTTTGGTTTTTTAAACTGAATTATTCATTTGAACACATTATCAATTCAAAAATCTTTACTCAAGAATTTATTTCCATCTTGCTAGGTGGTATCGCCATTGCAATAAGTATCCCTATCACTGCATGGATTACTGCCTTTTTCATTAAACATAAAAAATTATCCGCCACTCATTCTCAAACAATTGAATAACAATCAGGCAGGTTCACGTATGGCGCACGTTGTAACCTGCCTTATATTTTTCATTTAAACATTGAATTTGATTTCCTACTCCTTAGCATTATGGCATTCGTTGCTCTAGCTTAAGTATTTTCCCGGGAAATATACGATGAGTCTGGGACATCATTACCTTCTAGGTTATGAATTAAATATTGGCAGTAGTTGACAGGATTGAAAAAAGCTTGGTATCAGTGTATTTTCAATCCTGTCAACCTTGCGGGAGCGAGACTACAGATTCATAATGAATGCTGTCTCGTTTCCTATTTCCTTAATTCTATAACCTTGTTCAACACATTTTGAAAGAATCATTTTGAAGATATTTGCGCAATCCATGTTTGGACTGCTGGCGCTATTAAATGTGTATCTGTTTTATCAACCCATTTAATATCTGTAATTTCGTTATCGATTTGAATTTGTTCCCAATCTATATCTGTCGTCACACGATAACCATTGAGCTCCGTCTGCATATTTTTTTGCGGATATGCTTGCCCTACCACTGTCCCAATATATTCAAATTGAGTTTGAGGAATATCAAGCTTTAATTCTTCATTCACTTCTCTCTGGATAGCATCTAACATCGATTCATGAGCTTCTATTTTCCCACCTGGAAAATAATATTTTTCTCTATGTCTGACCTGTACGAGCAAGATTTTATCTTCTGTTTCTTCTACTAAGCATACACAACGAATCACTTTGACCATTCCTTTGGGATTAATTTGATTATTACATGTAACTATGTGCTTTCAAACATAATAAATGTTTCGTTATTACAATTTCGTTTATAATATAACCATATCATATTCATCGGAGGGTATGTTTCATGGCAAAAAAATCAAAATTAACACATGTATCCAATTTAATTAGTTTAGCCGGCTTTTTAGTAGATGGATACAATGGGATTAAGCATGACGCAAAAGAAAAGAATTTAGTTTATTTATCATTAGGTTTAAGCACTGCTGGTACTTTATTAGATTTCTATGTATCTTTAAAATCTCCTAAAAAGATCCGTAAACTTGCTGCACTATTTCTATTTATAATCAATGTCACACGCTTAGCTACAAGTTATCGTAAAATTAAAGAAGATTTCTAATTTCGTATTGTTATTTTATAGTGTTAGTCAATAACATTATTGCAGACATTCTTCTTATTTTATATCTACAACTCACAAATAAACAATTAGAACCGCAATTTGCTGTATTTAACAAATTACGGTTCTATTTTTTGCAAGCCTTAAGTAAGGTTGCCAAGATTTTAGTATATTTTAATCTCTCATCTTATTGATACAGCATCATTCATTAATGAATATATCTATATGAAGATACTTGATAAGAAGGTATTGTGCGATATGTCATAATTCCTGGTGATGCACTGTAGTTCATTTCTGAAACTAAGATACTACCATCACTGTTAACACGTTCTACAAACGCAACATGACCATAATATCCTATATCTGTTTGTGCAATTGAGCCTACTGTTGGCGTATAGTTAATTGTGTATCCATCCGCTGCAGCTGCGTTATCCCAATTATTAGCATTCCACCAATATGTGCTGATACCTTTACCAATAGCTGCACGACGATTAAATACATGCCATGTACATTGACCCCATGTATATAAGTTACTGTGGCTAAAAATTGGTGTTCTATAGCTATTAGAATTTGAAGTTCTTGTTGAAGAACCTGAAGCTGTGCCAGTCACTTTTAATTTTTGACCTGGGTAAATAAAGAAATTATTTAAACCATTTAATTGCATGATTTTTTGGTAAGTTGTGTTATATTTTGATGCAATTAAAGATAATGAATCTCCTGGTTGCACTGTATAAATACTAGATTTTGATGATTGTGATGGTTTTGTATTGTTCTTTGCAGCTGTACCAGTCACTTTTAATTTTTGACCTGGATAAATAAAGAAATTATTTAAACCATTTAATTGCATAATTTTTTGATATGTTGTGTTATATTTCGATGCAATGAGAGATAACGAATCTCCTGGTTGCACTGTATATGTACTACTACTTGTGTTTGCAGTACGGTTTGCTGTACTTTTGCTAGATCCACTTACTTTTAACACCTGATTAGGGAAAATTAAATTGGATTTTAATCCATTAAGTGATTTTAATCGTGCAATAGACATACCATATTTATGAGAAATTGACCAAACAGATTCTCCAGCTTTAACTGTATGTGTTGTAGCTGCTTCTGCCTGATGTGCGAATACGGTACTTAAAGCACTTGTCCCAATAATTGCTGCCATATATTTCTTTTTCACTAAAAAAACCTCCAATATCATTTTAATGTGTCTTTGTATTATTCATAAACATACTACTCACTATGTCTCATTACATTAAATAGCAGTAATGGCATCTCTCGACTAAATAGATGAAAATGATTGCATTAAGTCGAGACGTAGTTTACTTCATATACTATACACATTCATGTATTGTCTCGGCTTTTCGTTCTGTCTTTTATAAATCCACATATTAAAGGTAATACAAAAAACAGCAGAATACCATTTCAATTACATTACAGTATTGTGAAGTTATGATACATTACTTTGCGCTATTAAAATATTATTTTTTTATTTATTTTTTTAACAATGTTTTTGTCGGTTATATGGCGATCTACAAACAAAATGATGCCACGATATCATTGCTAGAAAAAACTGATTTAGCCAGTTTTTCTGTACTTGGGCCTCACCCCAACTTGCGTTGTCCGTTGCCTTTCGCTTCGAAAGCCTCTGTGTTGGGGCCCCACCCCAACTTGCTTTGCTTGGTGAAATGGGCTATCAATTGAGACTTCTTTTTTAATTTCTAATGATGTTAATGATATTGTCGAATCTATACCTAATAATTGCTTCTAATATTATCATAATGCTACATATCGACCTGCAATGATGTTAAAAGTGATCCTATATATCTTCACTCAATCTATATTCTCCGGCTTTGAGTTTGTGTGCTATTTCTGATTTTCACTAGAATGTTAGGTTGAAAAATAACGAAAAAGACAATCTCTATTTGACTTCAATAGAAATTATCTTTTTCTTAATTAGATGCATTTTAACTATGTTATTTTAAGTTATTTTAAGCTATTTTCAATCTCTTCGATTTCTTTTTGAGATAGATTAATGGATTTTTCTCCGTCTTTAATGTCTTTTTTCAATGCCTCTTGTGCTTCTTTTGAGTGATATAATTTCACAATTTTTTGATACGTTTTATTATCTTTATC
>NZ_PPPV01000016.1:968075-998199 GCF_002901705.1 Staphylococcus lugdunensis | reverse complement strand
CAGCATCTGACTCAGATTTTTCTAAGTATATTGGATCTTTTTTAGCATCCAAACCTGATTTAGTAGCTACACCATTATTGATGACTGATAAATCAACATCGTCTAATGCTCGTGCCGTTTGTTGCGCATCTACAGCTTTAATATTTAAATGCTTAGGATTATCTTTAATATCTTTAATTGAACCACTTAAACCAAAATTGTCTTTTAATTTAATCAGTCCAGCAGCCTCAAGTAATTTTAATGCACGTGCTTGGTTTGATACATCATTTGGAATAATGACTTGTGCACCATCTTTGACATTTTTAATGTTTTTTACTTTTTTTGAATAGATACCTAACGGCGCCAACACAGTCGTACTTATAGCTGAGATTTTAGCATCTTTATGTGCTTTTTTATAAGCATTTAAAAATGCAAAGTGTTGGAACGCATTCATATCAATATCGCCGTCACTTAATGCTTTATTGGGCACATTATAATCTGAAAAATGTTTGATTTCGATATCAATATGATTCTTTTTAGCTAATTCTTTTACCTTTTCCCATGCAGCCGTATCATTTGAAGCAACACCTATCGTTACTTTTTTATTATTGCCACCACCACAAGCTGCAAGTACAAAAATAAATGCAAGTACTAAAGTAAATAATCTTTTCATACATACTTCCCCCTAATTTTACAAAATAAAGTTAATTTCGACGTAAACGTCGAGAAATAAAATTACCTAACGTTTGAATAAATTGAACTAAAATGACTAAAACAATGACTGTGATAATAATGACTAGAGTGTCAAAACGTTGATAGCCATATACTAAGGCTAAATCGCCAATTCCACCGCCACCTACAGCACCTGCCATTGCAGTGCTACCAATTAATCCTATGATTGCAGTTGTTATCGCTAAAACTAATGAGCCTAATGCTTCAGGTATTAAAAAGTAACGAATGATTTGTAACGGTGAAGCCCCCATAGCTTTGGCCGCTTCGATAATGCCATCATCGACTTCCAATAGCGAATTCTCTACTAAACGTGCAATATAAGGTGCAACATAGACGGTTAAAGGTACTATGGCAGCTGTAGTACCAATAGAGGTGCCAACCAATAGTTTGGTAAACGGCACAATCGCAATTAATAAAATAATGAATGGAATTGATCTTAAAATATTAATCATAGGATTTAAAAGTTGATGAATTACCGTATTTGGCCATATGCCATGACGTCTAGTAATAACCAATAATACACCTAAAGGAATGCCGATAAGCGCACCAATAATCAATGATATCGTCACCATATAAAGTGTTTCATATAAGGCTTGTAATAGTTGTGAGCTATCTATACTGGACCCAAACATTGTTAAACGACCTCCTCATATTCGATATGCTGTTGACTAAAATAATTTTCTATACGCGTTCGATCAACATCGTTAAGTTGTATATCAAGCCATAAATAACAAACTGTGTTCTCTTGTATGGCAGACATTGAAGAATATATTATATTGACATCCACACCATAATCGCGGATTAGCGTATTGATTAGTGGAGAAGTCACTTGTTGCGCATCTAAAAACAAACTATATACAACATGCGAGGTGTCATTTACCAATTTAAATAAAGCTTGTAATTGTGTTGAAGGTTCTGTATTAATCACTGTTGACACAAAGTTTTTAGTTGTCTCTGTTTGTGGGTGACTGAAAACTTCTTTAACCGTACCCAGTTCAATCACTTCTCCTTGTTCCATCACAGCTACACGGTTACATATTTTTTGGATAACACTCATCTCATGAGTAATCAACATAATTGTGACACCAAATGTTTGGTTAACATTGCTCAATAATTTAAGAATAGAACTTGTTGTAGCAGGGTCTAACGCACTGGTAGCCTCATCGCATAATAATATTTTAGGGTTGGTAACAAGTGCACGTGCAATTGCAACACGTTGCTTCTGCCCACCTGAAAGTTCATCCGGAAATTGATGCATTTTATCAGCTAAACCCACAAATTCTAGCATTTCTTCAACTTTTGCTTTAATCTCATCTTTATGTTTATGGCTTAAAATAAGTGGCATCGCGACATTTTTAAATACAGTCGCTGAATTCAATAAATTAAAATGTTGAAAAATCATACCGATATCTTTCTTAACATTTCTTAAGTCTTTTTCAGAATATGTATTAATATCTTTACCATCTACGATTACTTCACCGTCTGATACTTGTTCTAGTTGATTCACTAAGCGGACAAGCGTACTCTTTCCTGCACCGCTATAACCTATCACACCAAAGATATCATGCTTTTCTATTTTAAAAGATACATCTTTCAGAGCCTGTATCGTTTCACCTTTTTTGTTGAATCTTTTATTTACTTTTTTAAATTCAATCAATAGTATCCACCCTTTATTCCGATTAACTTAATATGATTATTATGCATTATATTGAATTATATGTAGCCCGTCAATACAATTTGCTGAAAATATTTAATATTCCGACTTTTAAATTTGTAATTTCAATTTAGCAAGCACACCAAAACCATAAAATAACGCTCCAATTAAAATCTTACGATTCCAATTGAAACGTTATTTAAAAGCTTAAACACCATTCACTTTCCAATCACTACTTTTCCGCTGTAATGTAACCAGGTGTTGATATAAATCCTGATTAGACATTAATTCTTGATGCTTTCCTTTTTCCACAATTTTTCCATCTTTCAACACAATTATTTGATCACAATGTTCAATTGTTTTTAAGCGATGTGCAATAACAATGACCGTTTTATCTTGAATCAGTTTACTGATTGCTTCTTGAATAAGCGTTTCGTTTTCTGGATCTAAAGATGATGTTGCTTCATCCAATAAAATAATTGGCGCTTGCTTTAAAAATGCTCGAGCAATAGAAATTCTTTGTCGTTCGCCTCCAGATAAAGTCTGACCGTTTTCACCAATTATAGTTTGATACCCTTCTGGTAATTTATCTATAAACTGTTGGCAATTCGCCATTTTTGCTGCCGCATAAATCTCTTCATCTGTAGCCTGATAGTTACCAACTTTAATATTATTAAATACCGTATCATTGAAAAGTGTGACATCTTGAAATACAAATGAATAATACGACAGTAAGTGTTCGGGATGGATGTCATTAATGTTATGACCATCAATTGTAATATCACCTGTTTTTAAGTCCCAAAATCGACATGCTAATTTCGAAAGTGTACTTTTTCCACATCCAGAAGGCCCTACTAAAGCCGTAATCTCTCCCTGATGTGCTGTAAATGTGACATCATGAATAACCTGGTTCTTATTGTATCCAAAAGATACGTGATTAAAGTGGATATCAAATTGTGAAAGTTGAATATCTTTTGAACCGCCCTATTCTTTTATATCAAATATATCTTTAATACGTTTAGCACTTACTAAAGAATAAATAAATTCTCCTATTTTATATAACGAATTTGTTAAAGGATCATATATACGCACTGCAATAAACACAAATAAAATAAATCCCAGTATACTTAATTGTTGATTTACAAGTAATACCGTTCCTACTAGTACCATAATTCCCAAACCCATGCGAATGATATTATAAGAAATAGATATAAAGAGCCCTACTAATATTTCATAAAGTATAGACCATGGTACTATAGCCCTGATTGTTTGTTTCAATTGTTGAATATATTTCTCTTTTTGATTAGAAGATTTTATCACTTTTATATTTTCTAAGTATTCTTGTAGTGCTTCTGAAATATTAAGTTTCAATTGTCTATTCTTTTTATTTGTAGCAGCAGTTGCAAATTTAGATATCGCAATAAACAATAAAGCAATTGGCATAATCCAAAATAGTATGGCTGACATTTGCCAATTGTAAAAACTGAGCACAATTAATGTCACCATGCTTGATACTATACCAGCAATTAAATTAGCAAAGTCGCTCGTTAGTTGCTTTTCAATTACGGAAACATCATCCATTAACGTACTTGTAAAATCACTTAAATCTCTACTACTTAAATAAGATAAAGGGAGTTTCCTGAATTTCTCTGCCAATCTTATGCGCATGATAGCAGTTTCTTTGCCCGAATTAACATACATTTGCTGATAGGTCTTTAGATATATCATATATATTAAAGTAAGTAAAGTTAAGCTTAATATAATATATTTCCAAAGATTAATTGTGTGAGGTTCTCCTATTTTTATATGGCTTATCATTTCATCTGTTAGCATAATAAGTAATATCACAGGTAAAATAACTGATAATTGATGAATTGAGGTAAATAATGTTGTTTTATATAAATCACGTTTCCCTTGTTTAGATAAAGAAAATAATGTTTGTATGTTCATCTTTCCACCCCTATTCTCCAATTAACACTTTGCTGATAATTATTATACATTCGTGCATAAACACCATTTTCTTTCATTAATGAACGATGTTGTCCTTGTTCAACTAATTCTCCTTCGTCAATGACTAAAATTTGATCCGCATGCGTCACTGTAGACAATCGATGCGCTATCATGATAACGGTCTTATTTTTCATCATTGAATTAAGTGCTTGTTGGATTTTATACTCATTCTCAGCATCACTAAAGGCTGTTGCTTCATCTAATAGAACGATAGGGGCATCTTTCAACATTGCCCTAGCTATTGTTATTCTCTGAATTTCTCCTCCTGATAAATAGATACCTGATGTACCAAACACGGTATCTAAACCGTTAGGCATTTTATTAATAATTTCACGACATTGCGCTTGATCAACCACGCGCTCAACCTCTGCCTTTGTAGCATCTGGTTTATAAAAACGAATATTTTCTAACAAACTAAGTTTAAATAGTTTCGTCTCTTGAAACACAAAACTAATATTAGACATTAAATCTTCATATGACATTTTCTTTACATCGACACCGCCTACTAATACAGAACCTTCATCCACATCATAAAATCGAGTAATCAAATTAAATATTGTTGACTTTCCACTTCCAGAAGGACCTACAATTGCAGTGACACTATTAGGATGACATGTAAATGATAATTTATTAATTGCTTTTTGTTTCATGTCTTCATATGTAAAACTGACCTTATTAAAAGTAATATCAAAACGCGTAGGTTTTATAGAAATCGTTGGCATTGATAATGCTTTTGCTTTATATATTTTTTTGTCAAGATGATCCATTGCATGAAAAATAATCATAGCTTTATATGAACTTTCCATAATTCTCATCAACATAAATGCTACTAGTGGTGTAAAAATTACAAAGAAAATATAACTTAAGAGTAGGGATTTTAGCTGCTCTGAATGATTAAAGAAGATAATGGTTGCCGGTATAAGAAAAGAAAAAATACCATAAACACAAACGATATAACCGCTCATCGCTTTCTTCATTGATAATGCATAACTTACGGTAAAATCCCTATAATTTTCGATAGCATGATTAAATGATTTAAATGAAAAAGCAGTTTGCCCAAATATTTTTACTACTGATATACCACGAACGTATTCAACAACATCATTACCCATATTTGCTGATGCTTCTTGATATTTTTCTAAAAACGCTTTGCTATCTTCTCCCATCATAAATTTCAAAAGAAGAAAACCTAAAATAACTGGAATTAAACAAATAAGAGATAGCTTCCAATCAAATATAAAAATCAATACTAAAAAAGCGATTGGTGTCGTTAATGCCTGTGCCATATCAGGCAACTGATGTGCTATATAATGTTCAACTTCTTCAGTATTCTTTTCAATAAGCTTACGTAATTTACCACTTTGTCTTTTCTGAAAATATCCTAACGGCAATTCGTTCATATAATCGATAAGTGTTATTCGATATTTAGCTACAGTGTTAAATGCCACTATATGAGATAGTAGTAAAGCTAAACCATAAAACATAAATGCGACTGATACATAAATAACAGATTGCCATCCAAAATATGTCATCTTCTCAATGACTGATTTATTTAAATTACCTTTCGCTGACAACATACTTTCAATAACATAATAAACATTCAAATACGCGCCTAAACTTATAACACTCGAAACAACAGACAATAAAATCGCTAAATAAAACAAATATTTATACTTTCCCATGAGTGTTTTTAATTTGTCTAAATGTTGGTTTTTCATATAAATTTCGAGACTAAGCTACTCATGTTCATTTTAAAAGTTGCTTGACGACCGAAAATAGCGTCATCTCTTCTCCTTTCTTATTTCATTCTTGCATATTTAATATAAAAATGAATATTATCTAATATAATTGAAAATTATTATCAATTAATATATTACAAATGTATCCTTATATGATATTTATGTCAAATTACACTTAAAAATTTTATAGCACTTTATGAATATTGATTAAAAAAACCAAGCAACTCTAAATATAGCTGCTTGGTTTTATTATAATTAAACTTTATTTTATTGTATCTAACGCTTGTCTAAGATCATTCACTAAATCTTCTGTATCTTCAATACCTATCGATAAGCGAATTAAGCCATCTGTAATACCTTCTTTAGCGCGAATGTCTGCGGGAATTGATGCATGGGTCATCAGCGCTGGAACAGATATCAAACTTTCTACTGCTCCTAAACTTTCTGCTAAAGTAAAATACTGTGCCTCACGTATGACGCGTTTGGCAAGCTCCGTATCTTTCACTTCAAAGGCAACAACTCCTGTGTGTCCACTTGCTTGAGCAAGATGTACATCATGATTTAAGTGTGTCTTGATACTTGGGTGAAACACTTGTTGAACAGCTGGATGCTGTTGTAACATCTCTATGATGCTTGTCACATTACGATTAATTTGTTCCATACGTAATCCAAGTGTCTTAACTCCTCTTACTAATAGATAACTATCTTGAGGTCCAAGAACACCTCCTGTTGAATTGGAAATAAAGCCAATTCGTTCTCCTAGCTCGTCGTTTGCTGTGACAACTAAACCTGCAACTACGTCACTGTGACCACCAATATATTTCGTTGCTGAATGAAGTACAATATCAATACCAAAATCAAGCGGATTTTGATAATACGGCGTAATAAATGTATTATCGACAACTGAAATTAACTGATGCTGTTTAGCAATTTCGGCTGTTTTTTTAATATCTGTAACACGCAATAATGGATTGGATGGTGTTTCAATATATAACATTCTTGTTTGTGGTTTAATAAATTGTTCTACATTCTCAATATATGATGTATCAACAAAATCAACTTCAATACCATAACGTGTAAAAACTTTAGTTAAAGCGCGATATGTACCACCATAAACATCAGAATTTAAAATAATGTGATCTCCTTTATCTAGTAACATCATAACGGCACTCACCGCTGCCATGCCCGAACCAAAGGCAAATCCATGCTTACCATGTTCTAAATCAGCAATAACACTTTCAATAGCCCCACGTGTAGGATTTGCTGTTCGTGAATATTCATAGCCTTGTCTTAAATCACCAACATCATCTTGTAAATAAGTACTTGTTTGATAAATAGGGGTCGTTACTGCACCTGTATAAGTGTCTGTAGTATGTCCACCATGAACCATTTGCGTTTTTTTATTCATCTTTAATCATACTCCTTTATAATTGAAAATTTGTTTTGACATATAGCGATCACTACCGTCGGGAAAAATAGTTACAATAACACCTTTATCGAGTTGTTGTTTTATTTCCAAAGCACCCTGTAGCGCTGCTCCTGAAGAACTTCCCACAAGTAAGCCTTCACGTTGTGCTAATTGTCTGACATTGTTAAAACCATCAGCATCACTTACCGTAATAATGTCATCAACGAGGTTCCGTTTGAGAAATACAGGCCACTTTTCAGAGCCTATCCCTTCAATATCATGTGGGTGGCTCTCCCCTCCATTAAGTATTGAACCTTCTGGCTCTACTAAAATATTTTTCACATTAAAAGGTTTAAGATGCGAAGCCACACCAGTAAATGTCCCTCCTGAACCTATGCCAGCCACAAAATAATCAATTTGTGGTAATGAATGAGTAATTTCTTGACCCAAGGTATTTTTATATGCAGCAGGGTTGTCTTGCGATTCAAATTGGTTCATATATACTGCCCCTGTAGCTGCAGCATATTGCCGCGCTTGATATTGTGCACCAAGCATGCCTTCAGCTTTAGGTGTACGTGAAATATCAGCACCTAGCGCGCGCATAATAGCAATCTTTTCTTCTGAAAAACCATCTGGTGCAAATATTTTACAATTTATATTAAACCTGTTAGCAGCGATGGCTAACCCAATGCCTGTATTACCAGCAGTAGCTTCAACAATCGTATCCCCAAGATTTAGACGTCCTTCATGCAAAGCCGTCTCAATCAAATACTTGCCTAAACGGTCCTTCACACTACCACCCGGATTAAATTGTTCTAACTTTGCATATATCTGGACATTGTTATCACTATAACTTTCGAGTAAAACAAGTGGCGTATGTCCTATTAAATCATAAGCGATCATATTAATTGTGAGTATGACAAACACTGCGTACGTAGTGTCTATAGCCACCGTGCATCGTCAACTCATTGAACCTTCTTTCTTGAAAAATTAAATCTTACTTAATAACTAAGGATTTTACGCTATAACTTCTTTTTTTGCAATCTCTATGTTTATTGCATGTAGCACAATGCCTGGCTCACAATATGACTGTTCTTGAATTGTCTTTGCATGTTAGGATAAATATGTAAAAGGACAAATTAAAAAAATTGACAAACCACACTTACAAAACATATCGGGAGATGATGACATATGCCATCGAAACAGAACTTATCGCTTTCTGTTTTTACAAATGAGCAATTTAAAAAATTAAAGTACAGCACAACAACATTTAGTAATTGCATGTTTGATGCGCTAGAAGTAAATAAAAGTCGCTTTAAAAAATGTGATTTTTCAGAAGGTATTTTTAAAAATATAAAAGCTATAAGTAATAGTAAATTCATCTATTGTGATTTCACTCAAAGTATTTTTGATGATGTTCATTTTTATAATACGTTATTTAAATATGTTGAATTTACTACCACAACGTTTGAGCGCAGTCACTTTAATAATATAGAATTTCAGTATTGTAATTTCAATCATCATTACCTACACGATGTGGCACTACAAAATGTCGTATATGACAAGGTGTACTTTGAAAACATAACACTAGATTTATGCCAACTTGATAATGTAACGTTCAATCATTGTACATTCAAAAATGTAACGATTAATCAGTCAAGTTTGCCCGATAAACTTAAAGTACAATTACAGCACGATGGTGTTCATTTTAAAGATAATTAATAAGTAAAGAAGAGCACTTACCCATAACTTGGCTAAGCGCTCTTATTTTAAATCTAGATTTATATAATTTATAAAGCATATGCTGTTCGCGTATCATTGTTCGTCTTTAAAATAACTGCACTAAAAACACGAGTATAATAACAAGTGGCATCACGTATTTAATAAGATAATACCATGGTATAAAAAGTTTAAATTTATCTTTACCAAAATTTTCTTTTAATAATTTTTTATCTAATAGTTGACCAACAACAAGTGTTGTACCTAACGCGCCTAAAGGCATTAGTATATTAGACACTAAAAAGTCCATATTATCAAAAATTGTACCAGCTAAAAATTTAAAATTGTTTAACGTACTAAAGGATAATGTTGCAGGAATACTGATGATAAACACTAATGCACTAGCAATCATCGCTACAACTTTACGTTTCGAGTTATCATTTTTAGTAAAATTAGACACATTTAGTTCTAGTAACGATATAGATGACGTAAGTGCTGCAAATAAAAACAGAATGAGGAATATAAAGTAAAACGCAATTCCAAAATGCATTTTACTAAATACAAGTGGCAACACCTTAAATAATAGTCCTGGTCCTTCTTGAGGATGGTAACCAAACGTATGCAATGCTGGAAAGATTGCTAAACCAGCCATGACTGAAATCATGATGTTCATAACAACGATAGAAAGTGCCGATGATTTAATGGTCATAGCTTTAGGTGCGTAACTTGCATAGGTAATCATGCCCGTCGTTCCCAAAGACAATGTGAAAAAGGATTGGCCTAGCGCAAAGAGTACACCTTGCATAGAAATATCTTGTATGCGAGGTTGCAAAATATACTGCACACCCTCTAACGCACCGTCTAAAGTTAATGATTTTATTACAATAATTAGTAGAAATATAAATAATAATGGCATCATGATTTTAGAAGCTTTTTCCAGACCACCTTCAACGCCTAACATCACGATGACCATTGTTAATGCGATAAAGATGCCTTGTCCAACTACAGTAATCCAAGGGTTACTTATCATGCCCTCAAAGCTAATCTGAGTTAAGGAGTTATGTTCAAGTGACAGCATTTGTAATATAACATGTCCTATATATATAATAATCCAGCCTCCAATAACACTATAGAAGCCAAATAGCACAAACACTGCTAAATTCCCGTTCCAACCAATCAAATTCAACCATTTTTTCCCTGTCAATTTACTGTATATTTGGGTCGTATAAGTACGTCCCATTTTACCAACAGTAAATTCCATAATAAGCAGAGGTAATCCCACAAATATAGTGAACAGTAAAAATAATGATAAAAACGCGCCACCACCATATATTCCTGCCATATAAGGAAATTTCCACATTGCACCTAGTCCAATAGCTGATCCAGCACTGGCTAAAATAAAACCAGTTGAGGTTTTCCATTGTGACTCCTTACTCATCATAACAACTCCTTTAGTACGTTAAAGCGTTTATGTGCTTAAGTACTACTGTAACATGTGTAGTCAATACGTGCAATATACATATAAAAATAAAAAAATAGTGCAGTGACTTTGTCGTATTCACAAAGCCTGCACTACTGGTAAGTTATTCATAATCTTCGAAACCATATGCAATAGTCTGTCCATCTGTAACTTCCGTTATCTCTAAGCTTTCTATATGATCCACATTAATATAATGTACACTGTTACCTGTGTTTAAGTATAAATATGCAAGTTCGTCAAATTCATCTATCAAACGTTGATGACACGTTTCTTTATCTTTCCCATGATCAAAACTTTTAAATTCTTTAAATGTTTGTCCTGAAGTCGTCGTATAAATTAATAAAAATGTACGTTTCATTTTATTCTATCTCCTTTGTATTTTTTATCTCAAGATTGAAAAAATGTCACTATATCGTTGATTACATCTTCACTCCCTTCACCATAAGTCATTAAGTGTTTACTTAACCGGTATGCAGTTAATGACTTATTTGTTTGTGTCATATGCTCAGCAATATATTGTGCGCTTTCTTGATAAGAAGCGTCATCTTGTTCACCATATAGAACCATTGCATCTGCATTGATATGTGCTAAATCATGCATGATATCTGTTATAAAAAGTCTAAATGCGGTCAATTGTGAATGATATTGTTTAATTGTGTTTAATTGCTTTTGTGCTTCACTATCAGACAGGTGTTGTAATTCATTCATACGCTGTCCATAACGTTCCATACGCCACGCAATACCTGTTTCTGCTTTTTGATGGGGAGCTGACATAACAGCAATCTTAGCCACAGGATACGTTTCAGCTATCTTAAGTGTCAATAATCCACCTAAAGAAACGCCTGTAACATATATTTGTTTGTAGCCTTGTTGTTGTAAAAACTTGTATCCATTTTGTGCATCATGCCACCAATCATTAATATCAAACGCTATTAATTCAGTAAGCGGTAATCCATGCCCTCGATAATTTGGTGCGTAACAAGTAAAACCTTGTTTATGCAATGCTTGCGCTAATGGTTTCACATCTCTAATCGTGCCGGTAAATGAATGTAATAATAAGATAGCTTCTTCACGATGTCCTTCTAAATATATCGGTCTTGGCGAAGTTAATTTCATACTTCTATCCTCCATTGATAACCCATCGTTCTTTACGACGTTATTGTTTATTTCTTATGTAAAACAGTGGATACATAGCTAAGAAAAGCATCATCCAAATGACTGCAAGTGCTACACCGCCTAGTACATCTCCCACATAATGCGCATGAAAATATAAGCGACAACTTAAAATACCTATCCAGAATAATAATGCCAGTGATATTATCGTCCATTTCGCATATAAGCGCGTTACATAGGATACCGTCATAATTATAATAACAATACATATCAATGTACTTGCATTTGAGTGACCACTTGGATATGAGAAGCCATGGTCTTGAGGCAGATGATTGTATGGTCGTGATCGTGCAACAACTTGTTTAATTAAGAAGTTCATCCAACTACCTGTAAAAACAGCAATCAGTGACCATAATGCTGTACGTTTAGATTTGACAGCAATCACTACCGATAATAGAACCATCAATAACATCACACTTGATACTTCACCAATTGTTGCACAGAACGTCATAATAGTGTTGAACCATGAACCTTCAAAACCGCGCTCTGGCGTGCCAAAATAATCAGTCATTAGCTGCAATGATGCCGCATCAATATGTTGTATAAATGATGTGCGATGCATTACACCTACAGTTAATAATGTAAAAATAAGTACGCTTATCACAAAGATAGGTATGAGCCATTTAGACGTATAAAATTGTTTATTTATCATATATTTTATAAATCCTCTTTCTCTATGATTAAAATTGCGTGCACTGTGCTATACTTCAAATAACATTGTTCGTGACTAACCCAATCTCGCATCAAGTATGACGTACTATCCACACAATGTTAAATATTGAAAATTACACTGTCGTACAGCAAGTGCCTGAAGTAACAGTGGGACACCTCAAATTATAATCGTTTCTCCAAATTCTCTGTTAATTTAAATATAATTACTCTTTCTCCTGTTTTTGTACTTAAATCTGAGTGAAAACTTTTAACAGAAACACCCGTAATGTGATCAATAATATTCATTAAATCATCTTGCCCAGATTCAACTAACTCGGATCGCGTTCTCTTTATGTTAAGGCGTCCTTCGTTTGTTTCACATACCCTATACTCTGCTGGAGTCAGCACACCTTGTAAATTGACAATGACCATATCTCTTAAAATGTCAGTTTTAACCGATAGTGAGCCTCGACCTAAAAAATCTTTTTCCCATTGCGTAATAGCTGTGCTAATATCCGCTTCATAGCTACCTTTAGTCTTAGTCATTTCTATCATATTCTCCTAATATTAGATTATATTAAGTTTAACATTTTTTAGCCTAATTCCGAAGATATAAAAGGTACAACCCTGACATATTATTTCGAAACAGTGGGTTGTACCTTAGTATTACCAATCTTTAATATCTCCGTTTTCATCTATGCTAGCTAATCTTAGCCATTGATGCGCCACCTTTTGAGCAAAATGTTTATTTGTAGTTAAAAGTCTTTCTATATATTTATCAGGTGCCTGAATCATAATTAAAATACGAATAGGTGCATGATAGGTTTCATTGTCTCCAGCCATCACAGATTGCCAAGGTAAGCCTGAAAGCAAATCACTAGAATTCCCTTGCATAACACCTACGCCAGATGTTACAGATTGCGTCGTTTTATTACCACTACCATAAAAATGTGGTGCAACGGTCGATGCATAATATTGTAAATTAATCCATTGTGCTACAAGTGCTGGACCTGAAATAATGGTATCTAGTAATTGTCCATCTTCGTCTTTACGCCAATCATAGTTATGTAGAAATGAACGTCCTTCTAAATTACATTGAGCCGTTAACTCACGCTGTCCGATAATAAACGATGCATTGCGTGCCAAGCCCCACTCTGGACGTATTTCACTCCAGTCAGAAGCATAACGTTGCGCCTCTCTCCGCGGATGACGTTCATTGTCTTTAGGATTAACACTAGGTAATTGTGACAAACGTTCTAAATTGGCATGGTAGCTAATCTCTGGCATAGCTTGATTTAGCGTATTAAATGCTTTCTGTGCCGCTTCAGTAAGTTGAGGGACATACAGCCATTCAAGTGTATCAATTGACGTTTGATGTTCTGCCGCAACAAACACAGTATCTTCTGGGATTGAAATACCTTCCGCTTCTAATCCCAGGCGTACATCTGAAAGATTACACATCATTGCGAGTAGTTTCGCATTAAATCCACTCGCCGCACCACCACAAGCACCACACTCTAAAGATGCATGATATGGATTATTATTAGAACGACTTGCATGTCCCCCTAAGACAACTAATGGTGCAAAGTCAGTTGTTAAGTCCATCAACTGTAATGCATTTTTTGTAAAAGCAATTTGTTCTGCTTTTGTAAATCCTACGGGTAACTGGGAATAAATTTGTGCTTCTCTATCAATCGTTAAATGTGTCTCCGGTTTTTTCAACCATTTGTGCTGCCATAGCTTTACAAGATAGGCTGTTGTTTTAGGAAATAACGTACTTGCTACAGTATTCAAACTAAGAAATGGTCCACTGAGCTCAGGTAAAAGTAAACTCGGTAAGACATTGTGTTTCATTAATTTAAATGTGTAAAACAATGAAGTTACTGAATGTTGTTGCTGATTATAGATATCTAACGCTTCACGATTTGCGTATTCTCTAATTGCATATGCTGGTGGCACCATAACTGGCAATGAATTATGCGCAAATTGTTCGTCTAACGCTTCTTTTCTTATTGGCAACCCAAAGAAACCCGCGATGCCTATTGTTTTAAATGGTCCCGCATGCTCAATATGCCGTCTGAATGGCTCAGAACGCACGTCAATGCAAAAAGCTAATTGAACTAGCGTATCTTTATTTACAGGTGGTTTTGCTTCAGATAATGCCTCGACCAATTCCCGTTTATGTGTTTCTTCCCAAGCTTCTAACCATATTTTTTTAAAATATAATGGATTAAAGCGCTTAGCAAAGCGCAGATGTTCAATTTGGTCATCAATTGATAATGAGAGCCATGTATCAATCGTCATATTGCCATAATAAAGCCATTTACTAACTAATTCTTTCACTCTTCTTTCAACATTTAAGACTGCCGGACGGCTCATTTTTTCAGTATCTAATAAAATACATTCCATCGTTAAACGAATAGCTAAGTATTGCGTTAGTATATCTTTATCATTGTCATTTTGTTGCGCTCGATAATACAACATTCCAGCCCATCCAGGCAGCGATAACAAGTGCCCTGTTAAATAGCTTTCTTTTTCATCTTCTGCAATATCTAAATGATTTAAAGAAATATTCAAGGCTTCTTTATAATTTTCTGGTAAAGTCTTAATCATTTTTCTTTGCGTCTTACTTAACATTGGATCATGTTGCGCAAGATGTAACCATGCTGCATAGAAACCATGCTCTCTTTTAGGCATCGTCCAGCTCGATTGAAACTGATCTATATACAGCTTTGTCCATTTAATAATATGCGTATTTAATTCATCCATTAGTGACTCACCTTTAGCATTATAGGCATTTGCACTTTTCGAGCGCGCATATTTAAATGCTTCATCTTCAAATACCACTTTTAGTTTTGCTACCTCTAACATAAAGTAGCCTTCCTTAGTGATTAAATCCTCTGGTATGGGCATAATTTGAAGTGCATTATTACAATAACTATCAATATGTGTTTGCGGAATCGTCGTAGCGTAATTATTTAAATCTTGTTTCAACGCCTGTTGAACAATAGACACATCAATTTCACCTTTTTCCGCAGCTGCCATGACTGCCGAACGACTAGGATATAAATCTATATCACGCACATGCTTGAACCATTGCACAACTTCATCAAAAGTACGATGCTCCATAGCTTCCCATGGGTTTCTGGCCGCAAAGATAGAAATAGGTGATAATGGCGTAATCACTTTGCAAGCTGCCTGTACAATATCTTCTATGTCCCGATATGATGTAGTCATTACATTTCACCTCTTTATAAGTATTTTTGTAAATAATTAGGATGACTTTCTACTGATTTAAATTTAGCTTCTCCAATTTTCACTAACCACAAGTACACAATAGCAAACGCTGTCGAATCACGTCGGCGAGCTACCCATATACTCAGTATGCTGCCAAACACTAGCATTGCGATACTGATGACAACACTGATCATAGGTGGATGTGTAACATGTATAGAAATTGCACTTAAAATATTGATAAAAAACGCATGCGTCACATAATAAACTGCTGCCACAAAGATTAATACCACGATGCCCAATAGTCTACCAATAATCCCTCTATTTAAAGCGATCAATTGATTCCAAGAAACTGAGATAGACCATGCCAAAATAAATGCACTAATTAAGTTATACGCACTATGATCATTAATCATCCAAAATAATATTGCCAATAATAACGCTAACCCCCTGCCAGTTAAAGTCCAACCATAAGAACGCTGAACATTAGGAGGCGTTGGGATATTAAACCGTTTAACAATTGAACCAGATTGTAAAAATAACGTTGCTTTAAATACACCATGGAGAATCAAATGTATAATTGCTGCCGAATAAACACCTAAGGCACATTGAACGAGCATAAATCCCATTTGGCTCATCGTTGAACCTACAAGCTGTCGCTTATAATCTACATGTACCAGACTAATCCCAGAACCAATCAACACTGATAAGCTTGAGATTATCAATAAAATAGTCAAAGCAATTGGATGATCAAACACTGGAGAAAAACGTGTTAAAATAATTCCACCAGCATTTACAATTCCAGCATGCATGATTGCTGAAACAGGCGTCGGTGCAACGACAGATTCAATTAACCAACTTTGAAATGGATATTGTGCAGCCGGAATAATGACTGACAGCACAAGCAATAAATTCATCAAGAAATACAATGCTCCGTTCATCGTTGTTTCCTTGGATATATTAGGATAAATTCGCCACTCTCCTGTCCCTATGTATAAAACAACAACTACTAATACTAATGCTAACCAACCTAATAAAAAAGCACGCGCAGATACTTTCGCTGCTTCAGCTGGTACTTTCCAAGTACGATTTAGTCGAAGCAGCTGCGTCAATGCAAATAAAGTTAAGCCCCAACAAAAGACCATTAGGCGTAAATCATCACTTAACCATGCGATAGATGCAAATACCGTCGTACAAGTAAACCATGGGAAATATTTTTTATAATTATGATCACCTAACAGATAGCGCATAGAAAATTTTTGAATTATAAAGCCAAGCGTTAAGATAAAGCTAACTAGCAACCATGCCAGTTTATCAACCGCAAACAGACTAATGACTTGGCGTTGTTGTGTTGTCACAAGTCCAATGATGGCAACAACAATAGGCAATGTTAAGCATAAAAGATGCAGTTTAATATATTTAATAGGACAAGACGGTAAAATATAGACGATGCCACTTAACATTGCAATGGACAAAGTAATAAAAAATAAAATAAGTAAAAATTGCTCACTCAGCATAACTGTTCCTCCAATTGACAATATTGCTATGTCGAATAACGATCTAAACAAAAAAGCCTACAATAGCATGACTACTCTCATAAGTTTGAAGAGGTATCAATACTACTGTAGGCTTCTTTTTCAACTTATTATGTATAAAGTAAACGCTTTACTTCTTATATAATCTTTTAAAAAGCTACCTAAGTTATCAAGTTTATCATTTGTAAAATAAGCGATCCATTTCTCCCCGTTCAATCCATATAGATACATGAATTGCCCGAGAAAGACTCAGATACTATTTTAAGCGTAATAATTACAATATATTGTATAACGTAATGAATGTCAAACCCAGTCATACAATTATGAAGGCTCACCTTGAAAAGCGATTCAATAATTACGCTAAATTAAACCATATATAATAAAACATCTACCTATAATATAGGCAGACGTAAGTGGATAAAATGAATTTGTCATTTATTTTAAGGGTAACATATTTTACTACAAAAGAATGTAGTAATTATGTGTAAACACTTTAAAATACAGTAAAATTTCCTTTTAAGAGTGTTAACACAACGATAGATATCATTTACTTATATTTTATATCATATACCAAACATTGTTATTTTTAGTCAATGAGGGTTGTTATTTTATTTATTTGCCTACATAATATTAGTTATACTTTTTAGTATATTCTGCTATAACCAGCATTGAACCACTATGGTAAAAACAACAACGAAAGGACTGTTAAAATTTGAAACAATCTCGTTTTTTTAACATGGCAACGATCATATTCACATTAATAAGTGCTTTTATCGTTTATACCACACTGTTTACAAATTTATATAATAATACCTTATTCAGTTTTTGGTATTGGCCAGGTGCAATCATTTTATTTATTACACTAGCATTAACTATTATCAGTATCTATTTTGGTAAACATACGGTCTTATATATTTTATTATTTATCTTAAATATTATAATGCTAGTCATATTTACAGCACCTATCATCTTAGCCTAAAACCATTATGACGCGTTTGAAACACAAAATCAGTTTCAAGCGCGTTATTATTTAAATATTATTGCAAATGCCATTGATACGGATCTGGTAATAGCGACCAGTCTTGGTTTATTTCGCTGCTATTAATGAGACACTGATCTAACTCTGCAGTTATTCTTTCATGGTCTAAGTCCGTACCAATAATAACAAATTGTGTTTGTCTATCACCATACTCAGGATCCCATTCATTTAAAACATCTGGTCGTTTTGCTAAAATTTGGCGTTGTTGCGTTTCAGACATACTAGCCACCCAATAAGTAACAGGTTCTATTTGTTGTGAAGACCCTGCTTGAGACAATAAACATGCTACCTGATTATACTGTGCCAACCATACAATCCCTTTTGCCCTAACGATATTTTGAGGCAGTTGCATCAACCATTGTTCTAATCGTTGAGCATGAAATGGCAAGCGTCTGCGATAAACAAAGGAGCCAATACCATATTCTTCAGTCTCAGGAGTATGCGCCTTATGACCACCCTCTGTTAATTCTTTAATCCAACCAGCTGAATTTCTAGCGATATCAAAATCAAATAATTTAGTATCCAGAACTTCATCTAAATTGACTTGGCCTTGTGTTGTTTTAATTATGTGTGCTTGTGGTTGCAATTGCCTTAAAATAAGTTCAAGCTTTTGTAAATCATGCTCAGCGACTAAGTCAGTTTTATTGATAATAAGCACATCACAAAATTCAACTTGATCTATTAATAAATCAGCAATCGTACGTTCATCTCCATCTCCTACTTCCTGGTCTCTATCGGCCAATAAATCTTCTGATCGAATATCATTAATAAAGCGATTTGCATCCACCATGGTCACCATAGTATCTAGTCTACATAAAGACGTTAAATCAATTCCTAAAGCTTCATCCATATAAGAAAATGTCTGCGCTACTGGCACAGGCTCAGAAATACCTGTTGACTCAATAACAATTTGATCAATGCCACCTTTAAGTACAAGTCGCTCTACTTCTTTCAACAAATCATCACGTAATGTACAACATATACATCCATTAGATAATTCAACTAACTTTTCATCCGTACGAGACAAGCCACCCCCTTGAGCAACTAATTCTCTATCAATATTGATCTCACTCATATCATTCACGATGACAGCAATGCGACGCCCCTCACGATTTTGAAGAATATAGTTCAGTAATGTTGTCTTTCCTGAACCTAAATAACCACTTAATACTGTAACTGGAATTTTTGCCATAACAACCTTCCTTTACAAATCGTAATAATTACGTTTTAAATTTTAGTAAAAGCAGGTATTTTTAGCAACCTTTTTTTGATTATTTTAAATAATGGTTACAGTAAAATACAATGCGGTTGTATATGCCGGTCATGATTAGCAATCGCTTCAATACAATGTTTATCTTTGGCCGAATCTTTAACCCATTTCAAGGATTTTATTGCTGCTTCTTTATCTACAAGTACACCAGGTAAAATCTCTTCCTTCCAAGATCTTTCTGCATAGCCCACATCTGACGCAAGTAAGACGTAATCCTGATAATCATTGGTAATCTTAGTTGCGCATAAGCCTTTACTATGCCCTGGTACCCAAATCATTTGTACAGAATTGTCTCCAAATACATTATAGGATTTGCCTTGAGGCCCTATTCCAGTATCTTCAAATTTAAATGGCTGTAAATGAACACCTTTCCATTCATGTTGTAAATAATGCATTTTATCCGTTTGAATCGCATCATATTCAGGTTCACTTAACATAATCCTTTTGGCATGTTTAACTAGTCTCAGTCCATCGGCATGATCACAATGCATATGGCTCATTAATATATAATCGATATCACTCGGCTTATATCCCAGTTGTGCTAACTGTTCATGAATCGCCTGACCCGCTGGCAAGACCGCTTTATTCACAGGGTATTGAAACGATAAATTACGAATTTGCTTTGTCCTATTATCAGTATGCCAACCGGTATCTATTAAAATAAGACCTTTAGGATGCTCAATTAAATATGCGGAAACGGGTAAAGCAACCTGATGTTTCTTACTTCTAAATAATCCTGTCCATGCTAAAGGATTACGACTCACATTAGAAAAAGGTAACGCTTCATCAACTATCACTGTTCCCGTATGCAAAATATGAATTTTTATTTGTTCCATTACATAACCCTCCATCACTAACTATTCATCGTACGTTTGATTTGTTCGAGATAACCTAATATTTCAGCTACTTGTTGATCATTAATATGAAATTTATCCATTAATCCTTGGTATAATTTCATTTGTCGTGTTTCATAAAAATGTATGCCTTTTTCAGTTAAATATACTAACTTTTCACGCTTATCGTGCCCTGCTTGTTTAATCACAAAACCCATTTGTTGTAATTTACTAATTCGCTTAGAAATGGCCGTCTTAAATACACCCTGCGCTTCAGCAATTTCATTAATTGTCAGAGAACCATGTTCATTGAGTAATTTAAACACACCCATTTGTTCCCTAGAAATATTTATATCTTGTTCATCCAGTACTTCATTGATGGCTTTACTTAATTCAATGAACAATAAATGTGCTTGATTCAGATTTTGAAATGTACTTTGATTCATATCGTCACCTCACAACACATAGTACACCCAGGTGTACTATTATGCAAATTAATGGCACTTTTAATCTTGAGATTCATGGATTAAAAGTGCATTAAGCGAAAGTTCCTAAGATTGTTCAAGAAACCGTTTCAACTCATCCGCAGTTTCTTTACCCTGATTAACAGCTGCTAAAGCGACCGCTTCACGCATCTCAGCATTTACCGTGTTATAGTTATAGTGTTCTAAAATACTTACCACATTAGCATCAGGTTTAACTAAGAAAACAGCTTTACCTTCTCGTTTCATTCGTGTAATAATATCGTTCAAACGATATGGCGTTGCTACAGGCAAATTGGTCGTTAAAATAACCACTTTATTCACACCATCTATGACATCAGGATTTTCCATAGAATATGAGCCACCATCATAATATAAATGATTATTGATAGGAATAGGTTGCCACACCCCCTGCAATGCTGAACTAGCTGCTAAAGCATCTACTAAATCAACATTTGAATATTTATTAAATACCTTTCTCTCAGATGTTTCTAATTCAGTAGCCACAACTTGTAATTGCTCATTCCATTCTAATGGCACACTCCCTAATCGTTCTCTAATCATATTACGTCGTTCTTCTAAAGAAACGAAGGGGTGTGTATTCTTTGAAATTTCACCCATGCCAGCGACCCACGACTTATCGGACAAACTCGTTTTAGCCAATTCATCAAACGTTTTAAATAAATTAGTCATTTCAGCATCAGAAATAGGAGTTATTTCATTAACTTTCTTAACAATTTGTTCCTGCCATATTGTCTCCCAGTCCAATGGAGAAGATAAAGTCGCACTTACCTGTGAACCTGCAGAATTGCCTACAATATAATCCACTTGTCTTAAATTTAATCCAGCATCTGCCACACCTTTAAGAAAACCCAGGTGAAATGCGATACCGTAATGTCCACCACCACTTAACACCAAACTACTTTTGTCAGTCATATCAAAATATACCTCATTTCATTTGTCAGTCTTCATAGCTTATCACTACCAATTAAATAATAAAAACATTCTACCTACTATAGCTAAGCTGAAAAAATTCGAAAATAACATTAATTTTTGACACTAACGTATTCAAAACTTATTCAACACTAAAATAAAAAAGACTAGAAACCCTACAATAAAAGTTTTTCTAGCCTATCATTTAATGTTATTTCATTATTCCCATTCGATCGTACTTGGTGGCTTAGAAGTAATATCATAGACAACTCGGTTAACATGGTCTACTTCGTTTACGATACGACTTGAGATCTTTTGTAATACTTCCCAATCGATACGTGCAAAATCACTTGTCATACCATCAATTGATGTTACGGCACGGATACCAACTGTATAATCATATGTGCGATAGTCTCCCATGACACCTACAGATTGGATACCTGGTAACACTGTAAAGTATTGCCAAATATCTCTTTCAAGCCCTTCTTGACGAATGACTTCTCTTAGAATGGCATCTGATTCACGAACAATTTCTAATTTATCTTCGGTAATTTCACCTAATACACGGATACCTAAACCTGGTCCAGGAAACGGTTGTCGCCATACTAAATGTTCAGGAATACCTAGCTCAATACCTAAAGCACGTACTTCATCTTTAAATAGCGTATTGATTGGTTCAATTAATTCAAATTCCATATCTTCAGGCAATCCACCCACATTGTGATGTGACTTAATTGTTTGCGCCGTTTTTGTACCTGATTCAATGACATCGGTATAAAGTGTACCTTGAGCTAAGAAATCAACATCTGTTAACTTAGCCGCTTCATCATCAAAGACATAGACAAATTCGTTACCGATGATTTTACGTTTTTGTTCTGGATCTGAAACACCTTTTAATTTGTTCATAAAGCGCTCTTGTGCATTAACACGAATAATATTCATATCAAAGCCTTCGCCAAATTGTTCCATCACCATGTCACCTTCACCTTTTCGAAGTAATCCATGGTCCACGAAGATACATGTTAATTGATCGCCAATCGCTTTATGTAATAATACTGCGACAACAGATGAATCTACACCGCCACTCATCGCACATAACACTTTGCGGTCGCCAACACGTTTGCGAATTTTATCAATTTCAATATCGATAAAGTTCTCCATAGTCCACTCGCCAGTACAATTACATACTCGGCGCACAAAATTACGTAATAAATCGTTACCAAATTCTGTGTGACGTACTTCTGGGTGGAATTGCACACCATAAATACGACGTGATTTATCTTCGATGGCAGCATAATTTGTGCTTGGGCTGTCGGCAATCACTTCAAAGCCTTCTGGTATTTCAATCACTTTATCAGAGTGGCTCATCCAAACGGTTTGTTCATCAGGTAAACCAAAGAATAATTCGTCTGATTTAGCATTAATCATTGCTTTACCATATTCTCTTTGGTTCGCACGTTCAACCTTTCCACCTAATAATTTAGTTGTTAATTGCATGCCGTAACAAATTCCTAATACAGGTATACCTAAATTATAAATTTCCGGATCAATTGTGAATGAACCTTCTTCATAAACTGAATTAGGACCACCTGATAAGATGATACCTTTCGGCTTCATACGTTTAATTTCTTCTATTGAAATTTCATGGTCATGTAATTCACTATACACACCCATTTCACGAATACGACGGGTAATCAGCTGATTGTATTGACTACCAAAGTCTAAGACAAGAATTAACTCTTGCTCTTGCGCCATTTCCATAGTTATAGTTCTCCTTTAAATTGAATTTATATAAATCATAGAGAGACGCTTTCCATGATGCCCTGAATGATTTCAGTTCTCAAAAAGCGTTCTCTCCTTGTGTTAAATAAAATGAATTAAATGTAATTTTAGAATGAGTAGTTTGGTGATTCTTTAGTAATTTGAACATTATGTGGATGGCTTTCAGCTAATCCTGCAGGTCCCATACGTGTGAATTGCGCTTCTTCACGTAATTGTTTTAAGTTTCTTGAACCTGTATAACCCATACCAGAACGCACACCGCCCATAAGTTGATAAACTGTATCTTGTAAAGGCCCTTTATACGCTGTACGTCCTTCAATACCTTCTGGCACAAATTTCTTAGGTGTCTTGTCTTCTTGGAAGTAACGGTCGTTAGACCCTCTTTCCATTGCGCCAAGTGAGCCCATACCACGATATACTTTGTATTGGCGTCCTTGGAAGACTTCTGTAGCACCTGGGCTTTCTTCTGTACCTGCTAATAAGCTGCCTAACATAACGGCATGGCCACCAGCAGCTAATGCTTTGATAATGTCTCCTGAGAATTTAATACCGCCGTCAGCAATAATTGCTTTATCATGTTTGCGCGCTTCCGTAGCACAATCGTAAATCGCTGTGATTTGTGGAACACCTACGCCAGCAACTACACGTGTTGTACAAATTGAACCCGGTCCGATACCCACTTTCACAACATCTGCGCCCGCTTCATATAATGCTTTAGTTGCTTCTGCTGTTGCGACATTACCAGCAATTAATGTAATGTTTGGATATGTTTTTTTAATATGTTTCACTTGTTCAATCACACCTTTAGAATGACCATGTGCTGTATCAATGACTAAAGCATCGACGCCGGCTTCAACTAATTTTTGAGCACGAATATCTGTATCTTTCGCAATTCCAATAGCAGCTGCTACAAGCAAACGTCCGTGCTCATCTTTAGCTGCATGTGGGAATTCAAGCACTTTTTCAATATCTTTAATCGTAATTAAACCTTCAAGACGTCCATTTTCAACAAGTGGTAACTTTTCAATTTTATGTTCTTGTAATATAGCTTCTGCTTCATCTAATGTTGTACCTACTGGAGCTGTGATTAAATTATCTTTAGTCATGACATCAGAAATTTTAATCGAAAAATCTTCAATGAAACGTAAGTCTCGATTTGTAATAATACCAACAAGCGTACGCACTTCTTTATTATCCACAATTGGGACACCAGAAATGCGGTATTTCCCCATTAAAGCTTCTGCTTCATAAACACTTTCTTCAGGCGTTAAGAAAAATGGATTCATAATAACACCATTTTCTGAGCGCTTAACTTTTTGAACTTCGTCAGCTTGTTCTTCGACACCCATATTCTTATGAATCACGCCTAGTCCGCCTTGTCTTGCCATTGCAATCGCCATTTTTGATTCAGTTACTGTATCCATACCTGCTGAAATAACTGGAATATTAAGTTTTAATTTATCTGATAATGCTACGCTCAAATCTACCTCATTTGGTAAAATATCTGATTCAGCTGGAATAAGTAATACATCGTCAAATGTTAATGATTCTTTAGCAAATTTGTTTTCCCACATTTAAATACAGCCTCCATTTTTTTATAGTTGATTCTATTATTTCACATTTTCTTCGCTTTGTTTATAGTTAATTCCATTAAAAAAGAAATTTAAAATGATAGCGGAAATAGCACCTAAGACAATCCCATTTTGAGTTAGCCATGCAAATTGTTCGCCTAAACCTTTAAAAGCTTGTGGCACTGCACTAATCCCTGTACCTAGACCAACCGATACTGCAATAATTAATAAGTTATTTTGATGTTTAAAATCAATATGACCTAAAATACTCACACCATAAGCCATGACCATTCCAAACATCGCAATCATTGCGCCACCTAGAACTGGCAATGGAATGATATTAGCTAAAGCACCTAGTTTAGGTAAGCATCCGCAAATTAATAATAGTACTACCATACCGTAAATAACTTTATTCTTTTTCGCACCAGATAAGGACACAAGGCCCACATTTTGAGAATAAGCCGTATAAGGAAAGGCATTAAAAATGGAACCTAAGACAATCGCAAGACCTTCCGCAGTGTAACCTTTGCGAAAATCCTTACGTTCAAGTTGTTTGCCTGTAATCTCACTTAATGCATGATAAACACCTGTAGATTCAATTAAGCTGACCATCGCCACTATAAAGAATACGAGGGTTGCACCAAAATCAAAACCAAAGCCTGCAAATCGCATTGGTCTCGGAATACCAAACCAGTGTGCTGCTCCAACTTGGTGAATATCAACAACACCTAAGAAACTAGCCAATACGGTACCAACAATAAGACCAATTAAAATCGCAATGGATTTAAAGAAACCTGTTGTAAAACGTTGAATAATTAAAATCACGACGAGCGTAACGGCGCCTAAAATTAAATTTTTAGGATCTCCATAATTTTTGGCACCTTCTCCACCAGCAAGGTAATTCATTGCTACAGGCATAAGATTAATCCCAATAATCGTTACTACACTACCTGTCACAACTGGTGGAAAGAATTTGACTAAATATGAGAAAAATGGTGCGATCAGTATCACTAGTATACCTGATAAAAAGAGCGAACCATAAAGAACGTCTAAACCTTTTGTTTGGCCAATCAGAATCATAGGTGCTACGGCTGTGAATGTACATCCTAATACGATAGGTAAGCCAGTACCTGTTACTTTATTGGCTTGTAAGAAGGTTGCAATACCACACATAAAGATATCAACTGTTACTAAATATGCAATTTCTTCAGGTGTGAACTTTAAGCTTGTCCCAACAATGATAGGTACAAGAATTGCGCCCGCGTACATAGCTAAGAGATGTTGCAAACTTAAGATGAAATTTTTCATTCATGGTCACCTAGTAAAGTCACTTTATTACCTTTTAAAGAAGCGACTTTACATAACGACGATACTTTTAAACCTGCATCTTCTAAACGCTGTCTTCCACTTTGGAAACTTTTTTCAACGACGATACCAATTCCGACAGTCTCTGCTTTAGCTTGATTCGCGATATCATATAATCCAAGTGAGGCATCCCCATTGGCTAAGAAATCATCGATAATAAGCACTTTATCATTTTCATCTAGAAATTCTTGTGACACAATGACTGTACTTGTTTTATTTTTAGTAAAAGAATGTATATCAGTACTAAAAAATCCATCTTTCAACGTACTCGGTTTTGCTTTTTTTGCAAATAAACATGGAACCTGGAAATGTAACGCTGCCATTATTGCCGGTGCAATGCCTGATGCCTCAATAGTTAAAATTTTTGTTACACCTTGATCTTTAAACTGCTCATAAAATGTCTGTCCTACATCATGCATTAATTGGGCATCTATTTGATGATTTAAAAACCCATCTACTTTCAAAATCTTTTCGTCAATGACGACGCCATCTTCAATAACCTTTTGTCTAAGCGATTCCACTTTCTAAAAACCTCCTCAAATTGTGTACAAAAAAATCCTCAAACCATAACCAGTTTCAGGATCTATGAGGTAACGACCAATACTTTAGATATTTATATCCAACCAATAGCAAATAGGTTTAGAAATTTCACTACATGTGCACTGTGTATAGTTGAAATTGCATTGATTTCCCTATTCATTGCTTACCTATTTAAATTGAGCTGAATAAACGTCTTTGTATTATCGCTAAACTCATAGTCATGTCGTTTGTGGCAACATGGTAGAAACTTCTAAAGCCATATTCTTCAGATTATATGAGTGATATAAATTATTTAATGATAATAGCAAACTTTGACACATTTTTCAATATAAGACATGTTCTTCAGCAGCATTATATCAACTTCCTTTAATGTAAGCGCTTCAAAAATTTGCGGCTATTATTTGTCATAAGATTTGCAATAGTTATATAATTGATTTGGTAACGTTTTTATTAAAAGACTTAAGGGTATATTTTTATTAAAAGTACAGAACGAAAATATTGGAGGGCGAAATTTATGACGAACTTTACTATAGTTAATAACGATTATGAATTGTACAAAGTTTTGGAAGACAAAAAAGCAGAAGGCTATTTAGAAAATGAATTAATGGTCATCAGTAAAAGTAAATTACACCTCGACGATTTGCACAACTCACAAATTACATTGATTGCTACAAGTGGTTCATTTAGTGACCAAATGTCTAAATTATTAACTGGTGAAGATGGCGAACATGCTGTATTATCACGTTTCCATCTTAATGATGAAGAATTAGAAAAGTATAAAAGTGAAATCTTAAATAATAAAATGCTTGTTGTTGCTGAACGCGATGACTCATCTCATAAAGAAGTAGATGAACATAATTCAGCTTATGAAAATATTGATATCACTCACTATGCTAATGAATCAAAAGGTCCAAAATCATAAGTGTCCTGTGCGTAGTCCTTATGTATGAATACTCAAATAAAGCGGGAGTAAGATTCAGACTTTAGAGGCGTTCTGTCTTACCCCGCTATTTTAATACCATCATTTTGATATGCTATAATGAGAAAAATGATTATGGGGTGAACTTATGAACTTTAAATTGATTGATAGTGTCAAAGATCCTTATTATCAACAAGTATTAACGTTATATGACAGTAAATTAGGTATAAAGCTGCAAGAAGATGCTCACATCTTTAAGCGTTCATTGGAAAATAACAAAACTGAAAATGACTATTCTTTTATAGTTGGTCTAAATGAGCATCAACAGGTTGTTAGTATGGCTACAGCACACTACGAAGCAACGACAAATTCTGCCTTTCTGATTTATTTATTAGCTCAAGATGGCCCTGAACACGACAACATTCTTGATGAAACCCTCACACATATTGAAGCTCAAATTAACTCACTTTCTAATAAAGTGCATAATAGAAACGTTAACTTTATTATGCTAGAAGTTCCTCAAACAACACCAAAAGAATTCGATGCCCAAAAGGATATTTTACATAGTAGACGCCAATTTTTATACGAGCATCAGTTTGAAAAACAGACAGACATTCGCTACTTACATCCGAATAATACTCCAGGTAACTCTGCTAGTGACGTTGACTTATTCATCAAACCTTACATTAAATTAAGTAAAGATGTATTCCCAGCAAGTGTAAAATCAAATTACATATTAAAATATGTGTTTGCAAACGGTATTTCAAGAGATATCATTTATCCTTTGCTCGTTAAAATGAATTTACGCCGTCCTTTCTAACAATACTTGAAAACGATACGCTTTAGGGTTAAACTATCATATGAGGTTAGACTGACGTTTGAGTGACCGTAGACAAACGTCTCTATACATAAAACTAATAAAGAAAGGATTTAACATATGTTAACAAAAGAATTCGCCCAACGCGTTGAACTTAGTGAAAAACAAGTGCGCAAAATCGTTCAACATTTAGAAGAACGTGGTTATCAATTAAGTAAAACTGAGTACCGAGGTCGTGAAGCCACAGATTTTAAAGAAGACGACATTGAATTATTCCGTGACATTGCAGACAAAGTGAAGCAAACAAATAGTTATGACCTTGCATTCGAGGAACTCGAACAGGAAAAAGATTTCTTGCAAGTACTTGTTAAAGAAGACAATAGCAAGTTGCCGACTAATCAAAATATTCCACAACTTGTAGAAGAGTTGCGCACAGAAATTCAAAAGATGCGTGAAGACCGCCAAATGCTTGGCCAAATGATGACTCAAGTCCATCAGCAACAGCAAGAATTAAAAGCCCTACAAACACAGCTAACAACTAAAATTGATGATAATACAGCATCAATTAAAGCGATTCAAACATCACAAGAAGATTTAGCAAATGCACAAAAAGCTCAAACAGCATATACAAGAAACGAATTAGTTAACGACATTATTAAAGCTCAACCGGTAGCACCAAATAGTAATCAAGAAGATGCAGCAACTAAAGCATCATCACTAAATGAACCTGACCTTGAATCTACAAAGGATAACCAAACTGCGAAACAGAATAATACAAAAACAGTTACAGCTGACAATCAAAGTAAGGAACAAAGTCATATTGAGACACCTTCAACTGATAGTGACAATCAATCAACAAAAGCTGAAGAGCAAGGAACAACTAGCAATGTATCAATTAAGGCCGATGACTCAATAACTAAACATTCAGATTCAGAATCAGAGTCAACATCTGAAGACAAATCAAAACAATTAGATGAAGATATTGCTAATTCATCTGAAACATCAACGCAGTCAACTTCTGAACAACAAAGTCAAACAGCAAATTCCGCTTCTTCTCAATCATCTTCAGTAAAACAACCGGCACCGAAAGAAGAGAAAAAGGGCTTCTTCGCACGCTTATTCAATTTATAAATTTTTATGTAATAAATAGAAAAACATGAGACATAACACTCAATTAAGAGGGAGCGGGACAGAATTCATAATGAATTCGTAGTCCCGCCCCGGCAAGGTTGACTAGGATTGAAAAAAGCTTAGTATCC
>NZ_PPPV01000016.1:954954-968065 GCF_002901705.1 Staphylococcus lugdunensis | reverse complement strand
CAACTACTGCCAATATAGAACTCAGAGCCTAAAATATAATTATGTCCCAGACTCCATTTTGTTTAGTCGTCATTATTTCATTTCTTAAGTCAATTTCACCTTAACTAAATCATGTTTCATTATATTTCATTTTGAAATAACTTCTTGTTGATATGTTCTGGTCATTTTATTCCCTGCCACTCTTGATCTTTTTAACTCACATTTCTCATTAAAAAGCACTTATATTTTAAATCGCTCAACTATTTTGATTGCACGATTGATTCAATCTGCCTCCCATATTTCACCTCTCAAATGAATGATGGCATTTGCTATTTTATCCATACTACTTATATTTACTATAATTTTGTCTGAATAGTTTTACTTCTTTTATAGGTATAATTTTTATATCTTTTATATTGAATTCTGTTATTAATAGCATTATCCTTATAATATATATCGGAATTAAAACAATAAATCTTTGGGAGGATTATACATGCAACATTTTTTTACAGTTATTAACGTCTTTATTTTAGTTGCCTTTATTGTTGCATTATGGATAATGGCTAAAAAGCACGTGTCATTCCCTAAACGCGTTTTTACTGCTTTAGGTATTGGGATTGTATATGGCATTGTGTTGCACCTTAGTTATGGCGTAGACTCAAATATATTAACGCAAACTACAGATTGGTTTAGTATTGTGGGCGATGGCTATGTAGCGTTACTACAAATGATTGTAATGCCACTCATATTTATTTCTATCGTCTCAGCCTTTAGTAAAATTGAAATAGGCGATAAATTTGCCAAAATAGGTAGTTATATTTTCGCTTTTTTAATTGGTACAGTGGCAATTGCTGCGATTGTCGGTATCATTTACGCGATGCTTTTCGGTTTAGATGCATCTAGTATCGATTTGGGTAGTGCTGAACATTCTCGTGGTACGGAAATAAGCAAGCAAGCTAAAGACCTTACAGCCAATACCTTGCCACAACAAATTTTAGAACTATTACCAAGCAATCCATTCCTTGACTTTACTGGTCAAAGAACTACTTCCACGATTGCCGTAGTTATTTTTGCTACGTTCGTTGGTTTTGCATACTTACGTGTGGCTCGTAAACAACCACAAAATGGCAGCCTTTTAAAACGTGGTATTGATGCGATATATGCACTGGTCATGGCTATTGTGACATTTGTTTTAAGACTTACACCATACGGTATTCTAGCCATTATGTCATCTACAATTGCTACTAGTGATTTTGCGGCAATATGGACATTAGCTAAATTTATGCTCGCATCATATGCAGCACTGATTACAATGTACATGATTCATCTAATCATTTTAGGTGGTTTGGGGCTTAACCCAATTAAATATATGAAAAAAACATTCGAAGTTATGGTCTTTGCGTTTACATCACGTTCAAGCGCAGGTGCATTGCCGCTCAATATCCAAACACAAACACAACGTCTTGGTGTCCCAGAGGGTATTGCTAACTTCTCAGCAAGCTTTGGTTTATCAATTGGTCAAAACGGCTGTGCCGGCATTTATCCAGCAATGCTTGCTATCATGGTAGCACCTGTCGCAGATGTCAAAGTAGATCTCAGCTTTATTTTAACCGTAGTTGCTGTAGTAATTATTAGCTCATTTGGTGTTGCTGGTGTAGGTGGCGGCGCAACATTTGCTTCTATCTTAGTATTATCAACATTAAACTTACCTGTAGCACTCGCTGGTGTCTTAATATCTATTGAGCCACTCATTGATATGGGACGTACCGCATTAAATGTCAATGATTCAATGCTAGCTGGTACAGGAACAGCTAAATTAACACGCCATCTCGATAAAGAAAAATTCAACTCTGAGCATTACGGTGATTTAACAACAAGTTAAAGCTAAACAAAAGGGAGCGGGACAGAATTCATTATGAATTCTTAGTTCCGCCCCGGCAAGGCTGACTAGGATTGAAAAAGCTTGGTATAAGTGTATTTTTAATCCAGTCAACTACTGCCAATATAGAGTACATAACTTAAAACATAATTATGTCCCAGCTTCTTTTATTCTATATATCAATGATTATCGTTTCATAAACCCCGCTTTATTTAATTGTTCTAACATATCTAGACGTGGTTTATTACTTAAGAAAGCCTGGACTTGGTCGGACCAGGTTTCTACTCGTGCACCATTTGTGCGCTTCTTATAATAGTCGCTAACTAACTGGTCATATTCTATTAATACACGTGTGATATTGTCTTTATCTGCGTTGTATTTATTTTGATGGAACACACTATCATATGGTAATCGTGGTTTTGGTGTCCCCTGCTCATCATCGGCTGGTTCACCTATAGCCATACCAAATAACGGGAAGGTATACTCAGGTAAGTCTAAAATGTTTCTCACTCTACCAACATCATTGCGCAATGAGCCCAGATAAACGATGCCATAACCCATATCCTCGGCAGCGACTGCCATATTTTCAGCGACTAAAGCTACATCAATCGTACCTACCAACAATCCTTCTGCTGATTCAAATGATCCTGTCATATCATTATCTGTGCGTTCGTTAATCATTTGATGACGATAGTAATCAAGCACAAACACAAATAAATATCCATTATCGACAACGTATGGCTGTCCAGATACTTCTTTTAAATCTGTTTTAATTTGAGGATCATCAACGCCAATAATGGAATATGTTTGCAAGTAACTTGACGTTGAAGCACTTTGACCTGCTTCAACCAATTTTCTTACAACATCATCACTTAATGGTTTATCTTTAAATTGTCTCACAGAATGATGTTCTTTCATCAATTCATATGCATATTCTGACACATTATCCACTCCTTTATCGTTGCTTCATTATAACAATGATTTGTTAAATTGTATGTTTACTCGCTTCATACCCATTTAGTCATAAATTAAAAACATTTGCCATCAAAGTTAAATATCGTTATCATAATAGTAGAAATTTTCAGAATATTAAGGAGCGATGATAGTATGACTCAAGCTAATCAACACGTATCTTCAGCTTTATTTAATGCTTTTAAAACGCATCAACCTATTGAGTTTATAAGTAAATCTTATTCATTAAATGAGAGTGAAGCTTATCATACGCAAGATGATTTAATTAAACAACTACAATCTTATGAAGGTTCTAAAGTAGCTGGTTATAAAGTAAGTATGACCAGTGCGGCAACTCAAGCGATTGCCAATACCAACGAACCCGCTTACGGCACTATTTTATCAAGTAAAGTAGTCAAAGGGGGCGACACAATTTCATTATCTAAATTATTTAGTCCTTTGTTAGAGCCAGAAATTATGTTTAAACTGACGGCAGACTTACCTAAAGACTCAGATAATCTAACTATTTTATCTAATGTTAAAGTTGCGGCAGGCATTGAAATACCTGATGCGCGATATATCGATTGGTTCCCTAATTTCACTTTAGCCGATCTTATTTCAGACGATACAGCGACAGGTCTTATTGTAGTTGGCAAATTTGTTGACCCATTAGACTACGATGCATTCGCGAATATTCCGTTATCATTAGTAAAAGATGGCAAAGAAATCGCAACTGGCCTTTCAAATGAAGTATTAGGCAATCCTATTGAATCCGTAAAATGGTTAAACAATAAATTACAGTCTCAAGATAAGCAATTGAAAAAAGATCAAATCATATCATCAGGAACTTTTATCTCGCCATTAACTTTAGAAGAAGGTAATTATACAGCAAGCTATGGCGAAGTTGGTTCTGTTGACATAACGGTTACAAATTAAGATATGATTTAATTTATGATATTCAACAGCAATTCTTAACTACTATTTAATTGAGAAAATGAATATCTAATTGATAAAATTGTAAACAAAGATTCACATATAATATTAATTATTATCTATGATCGTCCTTATGCTAAACGCAGAAGTAATTAGGTTCACAAACCTTTCTAAACTAATCATTCTTTTAATTCCAAAGTGGCAACCTACAATAACTATAATAAGTATGTAGCTGTTGCCACTTTTTTGTGTCTAAAATTTCTTGTCATGTTTTGCCAAGGTTAAAAGAGGTTAAATGGTAATGTGAATATATTTTTAAGTTCTTGTATAATTTGTGAACTTTAATTCTAATTATTGAAGTTTATTAAGCTTAATTCATATCCTAATTATTTTCTGATAATTTAGTGAGTTACTTATGTTGACTATTTAAACTTGCCATGTGATAATAGCGATTAAGAGATTAGAATTATTATAATCAAGAAGTGATTCTAATTCACAATCTACAATCAAATTTAGGAGGAATTTACCTATGTCATTAATTAACAAAGAAATCTTACCGTTTACAGCAGAAGCTTATGATCCAAAGAAAGACGAATTCAAAGATGTTTCTCAAGATGATTTAAAAGGTTCATGGAGTGTTGTTTGCTTCTATCCAGCAGACTTTTCATTCGTATGTCCTACTGAATTAGAAGATTTACAAAATCAATACGATCAATTACAAGATTTAGGTGTGAATGTATTCTCAGTTTCAACAGATACTCACTTTGTACACAAAGCTTGGCATGACCATTCAGATGCGATTAGTAAAATCCAATACGTTATGATTGGTGACCCATCACAAGTTATTACACGTAACTTTGACGTATTAGATGAAGAATCAGGTCTAGCTCAACGTGGTACATTTATTATAGACCCTGATGGCGTTGTTCAAGCAGCTGAAATTAATGCTGACGGTATTGGCCGTGATGCAAGCACATTAGTACACAAAATCAAAGCTGCTCAATATGTTCGTCAACATCCAGGTGAAGTTTGCCCAGCTAAATGGGAAGAAGGTTCAGAAACGCTACAACCAGGATTAGATTTAGTAGGTAAAATTTAAGGGGGCATCCGAAAAGCATGCTTAACAAAGATTTAAAACAACAATTGTCTCAACTTCTTGACTTAATGGAAGGCGATGTTCAATTTGTAGCGAGCATTGGTTCCGACGATAAATCCAAAGAATTAAAAGATCTCTTAGATGAGATTTCAGGCATGTCAGAGCGTATAACAGTCGTTGAAAAAGACTTAAAACGTACGCCAAGTTTTTCAGTCAATCGTCCTAATGAAGAAACCGGCATTACCTTTGCCGGTATTCCATTAGGCCACGAATTCAATTCACTAGTCTTGGCTATCTTACAAGTAAGTGGTCGTGCTCCTAAAGAAAAAGAAAGCATTATTAATCAAATCAAAGCACTAGATGGTAGCTATCACTTTGAAACTTATGTTAGTTTAACGTGTCAAAAATGCCCAGATGTCGTTCAAGCATTAAACTTAATGAGTGTAATTAACCCTAACATTACGCATACGATGATTGATGGTGCGATTTTCCGCGATGAATCTGAAAATATCATGGCTGTGCCCGCTGTTTTCCTAGACGGTGAAGAGTTTGGCAATGGTCGCATGACAATTTCAGATATTTTATCTAAACTAGGTAGCACACAAGATGCTTCTGAATATGAAAATAAAGACCCTTATGATGTACTTATCATAGGTGGTGGACCAGCAAGTGGTAGTGCGGCTATTTACACAGCCCGCAAAGGCCTACGCACTGGAATTATCGCTGACCGTATTGGTGGTCAAGTTAATGATACAGCTGGCATTGAAAACTTTATTACAGTTAAACAAACGACTGGTAGTGAGTTTTCATCTAATTTAGCAGATCATATTGCGCAATATGACATTGATGCTATGACAGGTATTCGTGCCACAAATATCGAAAAAACAGATTCAGCTATTCGTGTTACACTCGAAAATAATGCAGTATTGGAAACAAAAACTGCGATTATTTCAACGGGCGCAAGTTGGCGTAAACTCAACGTTCCTGGAGAAGATCGCCTAATCAATAAAGGTGTGGCATTCTGCCCGCACTGTGACGGTCCACTTTTTGAAAATAAAAATGTGGCAGTTATCGGTGGTGGTAATTCAGGTGTTGAAGCAGCCATTGATTTAGCTGGTATAGTAAAACACGTTACATTATTTGAATTTGCACCAGAGCTTAAAGCAGATACTGTGTTACAAGAACGTCTTCGTTCATTATCTAATGTTGATATTACAACAAATGCTAGAACAACAGAAGTTCTTGGTGATGATCATGTGACTGGTATCCAATATGAAGATATGTCAACTAATGAAATTAAAGAATTAACTTTAGATGGTATCTTTGTTCAAATTGGATTAGTTCCTAATACAGCATGGTTAGGAAATGCAGTTGAGCTTAATGAACGTAAAGAAATTGTGACTGACCGCAATAATCAAACTAACGTTCCTGGTATCTTTGCTGCAGGAGATGTAACAGATCAAAAAAATAAACAAATTATTATCTCTATGGGATCAGGTGCTAATGCTGCATTAAACGCATTTGATTATCTCATCCGAAATTAATTAAATTAGCCCACCTATCAACAATATCTTTAAAGACGAACCTCGATAATGAGGTTCGTTTTTTATGTTTTAAAATGATGAAGTGAGCCAAGGGAACAGGACAGAATTCATTATGAATTCCTAGTCAACTACTACCAATATTTAGTTCATAACCTAAAACATAATGATTTCACAGTCTTTTGAAGATCTTTCATTATTCATCATTTTGCATCAGCAAAAACTTTCTAATGAATCCAATAAGTATACACTCTACGACACTAACTTTAATATCCATACAAATTATCGCCATATTTTCTTCATATTATAAAATTTAATATATCGTAAACGTTCATTTATTGTGATATACGTGATAATCTATTATTATTATGTATGCAAACAAACATTCATGCGATAGTTATAAAGGAGTATACAAAATACGATGAAAAAAAGAATAATTTATGCTTTATTATTCACTATTGTGCTCGTCTTAAGCGCTTGTTCAAATGGTGATATAGATGATAATGACCACCACGCAAATGGTATCCATGCACCCAAAAATGTTAAAAAAATAACTGAAAAAGACATCTTTTCTTCTAATAAACAAAATGAAAAACTCAGTGAAAAAGAGATGAATCAAGCGATCCAAAAATATTTAGATGTTAATTCAATTATCCTTGACAATAAATATTTAATGCAAAGTAAATTAGATAAGCAATCTGATAGTCAAAATAAAGTAACTGACAAGCAGGCTAAAGAGTTAAGTCAATTATCTAATAATGCAGTTAAAAACGATATGCACTTCAAAAACTTTGTAAAAAATAATACCCTGCCAAAGGGATACGAAGCAAATACCGAACGTATCATTAAGTATTTTCATGCTTTAAATAGCACCATTTCTGATGTTGATAAATCTATTGAAGAATTAAACTATCAACCACAAAACTCAATTAATGTAGTAGATGTTCCAACACATTATGCTGGTGATGTAAATGGTAAAGTTCAAAACAAAATCAAATCTTTCTTAAACGATAAACATATTAAGACTGATGTCTTTGATAAATAAAACTAAGGCATAAGTTTATTGATGTCTCAGTTTACTCTAATTGCATGCGATGCTCATACCGCTAAGCGACTTTTTAGATGACACATGAAATGATGTTGCGTTCATAATTTAAATAATATGTTAAGAATATTGATTAAAGTTGGTAGCACAAACAAATTATGATACCCTTTATAGTGAAATAATAACACTATGGAGGGTATCACTATATGGACAAAGATTATTATAATGAACCTTTGTTTTGCAAAATTTTAAATTATATATCAACAATATGTATGTTATTAGCCTTAATTATCCTAATTATTAGCTTTTTTATTGATTTGCCTAAATTGATTATTCCTATACTATTAATTATCGGCTTATTGATTAACGTCATTCCTAATATTTATAAAAAGAATATGGGTATTGTTGTTACTGATATCATTATTGCCATCGTTATACTACTGCTTAATTTATATTAAATACGTGACAAAAATACGCTCGGTTAATATATCATTTTCTAGCATTAAAATTCTTTATTTTTGGCAGAAAGTGCCTGAGACATTATTATGTTCTAGGCTATGAACTAAATATTGGCAGTAGTTGACTGGATTGAAAATACGATGATACCAAGCTTTTTCAACCCTAGTCAACCTTGCCGGGGCGGGACTACTCATTCATCATGATTGCTGTCCCGCTCCTTATTTTATATTTCTACCACTTTGGGTTTACAGTTTTCAATATGTATTTGCTTGGCGTCTTCACGTTTTAATACACCTAAATACACTAAGGCACAGCGAATAAGTATTTGATGCGCCACAATTACAATAGTATCATACGTCGAATTGACGGTATGATTAAAAAACGCTTCAAAACGATCAATAACGTCTTGATAGTTTTCTCCTTGAGGTACACGTTGAGTATAGCTATTTCTAAAATTCATATATGATGATTGGGTAAAATATTTCTTATATTCGGATATCTGTTCGAGTTCTTGTTGATTTTTCCCCTCAAATACACCTAGGGAACGTTCTCTAAGCAATGGCGTTAGCGTCGTAGGAATATCATATGGGAAAATACAGCTATACGTCTGTACTGTGCGCTTTAAATCTGACACATAGACATGCTGAATATCTTTAGTATTAAAATAAGATTCAAGTGCCTGTGCACTATTTCTTCCCGTCTGTGTGAGATCAACATCAAGTTGTCCGCAATAGTATGTCTTACCTTGATGATTATCTAAATTAGCTTGTGATTCTCCGTGTCTAACAAAATATATTTTCATAGTCTATTACCTTTCATGCTGCAGAATATATTTATAATTTTAATGTCTCTTATCACAATACTTTTGTTGGGCAAACTATGATATAAACCAACATGATTTTAAGACTGTTACTTTGATGAATCAATCACAACAATTGTATCATACCTGAATACATCAATGTGATACAATTATTATTAAAAAAATATCATTATTAAGTAATTTCATTGTGCAAAATTTCTAATTATTATCACTATTTTTATTGCTAGTAACATGTAATCATGCTAAAATATAACTGTAGTTAGAGATAACTACATAGTCTTTTATATTCATGAACATAATACTCCTGGATGACGCCTTAACCCGACGTCATCCTCTTTTTTTATGTATTTTAAGGTAAATCCCATATGAACAACCTCATTAAAATAAAAAAGCGAACTATACCAGTACCGTCTTTACGATACTTGATACAGTCGCTCAAATGATACGATGTCTATTTTCTTAATGCTTTTAAAGCTAAAGAAATTAAGAAAATTAAAATGATTGAACCTAATAATGCTGGGAAAATGTAAATACCAGCAATAGATGGTCCCCAATGTCCTAGTAACCAACTACCTACAGCAGAACCTACAATACCAGCAATAATATTACCAAGTATACCACCTGGAATGTCTTTACCTAAAATGGCACCTGCTGCCCAACCAATTAATCCGCCGACTATAAGCATTAATATAAATCCCATAATTTATTCTCTCCTTCATCAATTAAATTATTATGTCCCTTATGTATACCACTCTGTCGACAATATAAACATCACAACAAAATTTATAGCATTTTTATATAAACTTTTTTAAAACTTGGTTTTATGGAATCTATATAACTTTCCTCGTGTTTTACCGCTTTCTGTATTTAACGATAATATTAATAATCAGCCATACAATCTGAATTATAAATGGAATAATGTAAGCGATTAAAAGTACAATCAAAGCGTACATTCGAGCTTCAGGTGACTGTACCATGCCAGAACCATCTACTTTCCGAATCAAAATAGCCAACGACATGCCTGCAAACGTAATTATCCAAAAAACAGTCACAATCCACCATATGATCCATGACGTTTTCATAAATATCAACAAGTCCTTTTCTAATTATTGTGTATTTACAAACATTTTAAAAAAATTACGAAATAATAGCAATTATACATGAATGATGCACAAAAAACGCGCTGTTAAATTCGTTTATTATATAACAATGCTATTTTGAAGTTCCAAAATTAATAAGTTGATTATTTTTGAGAATAGGCATAATATATATAAATATCAAGAATATATAAAGGACTATTACTTATTGGAGGTTATGTTATGAGCTCACATGCTTTATTTAACTTAAGAACAAAACGTAACTTAGAAATTAATGAATTAACAGATTTATTAAATAAAAAATATGGTACACATTATGAGCCACATCAATTATGGGAGTGGGAAAATCATCAACATGAACCAGAATTTAAAGACGCTATGAATTTAGCCGATTTCTTTGATGCACCATATGAATTATTTGTGGAAAGTAAATATCAAGAATGTCAACAACAATTAGAAGACGTAGATATTCGTCTCTAAGTTTATATTGGGCGCAGGACAGCATTCATTGTGAATTCATAGTCCCGGCGCCACGGCATGGTTGACTAAGATTTTAAATAGCTTAGTATAAGCGTATTTGCAATCCACTCAACTACTGCCAATATATGATTACGAAATATCAAAAAGCTCCCTTCAAAGTTTTCATTTTTTCAATGTCTACGTTGAAGGGAGCTTATCATTATGTCTCAGGCGTTATTTTTATACAACGCACACCCGCCCTGGGTTGGAAGACGGGTGCGCTGTATGTGTAAGAACACATATAACATTAGGCATAATATTCACTATGTTCGCGCCTATCTGAACATACTTTAATTTTATCACAGACTCGTAATTTACAACATCTTTACACCTTATTAACAAATGATTCGAGCTAACATATTATATTAAATTTTATATTCTAATACATGTTATAATTATGTAAAAATCAATGATTAAAATATACGTATATGGAGGCATAATTAAGATGAAATTCATTAACTTTAGTACAATGACTGAAAATGGTTTAAATAAGAAAGTAAATCAATTTTTAGAAGAAAATCCTTATATCGAAATTATTAAATTTGATTACCAAGTTGGAACAGGTGGCTATGGCGTGGGCATACTGTATCAAGATCGTAAAACGTACTAATATTATCATTGGCCTGATGGATGCAATGGGGCGGGACAGCATTTATTATAAATTCGTAGTCCCGCCACGGCATGGTTGACTAGGATTGAAAAAGCTTAGTATAAGTGCATTTTCAATCCACTCAACGACTGCCAATATTTAGTTCAAATCCTAACACATAATGATGTCCCAGTCCTTTTTATATTATTTTGACTCATGACTATATGTCAGTATTTAAATATAATTAGTGATACCCGTTGTATATATATCAGTATTTTTCACTAATATTATTTACATGTATTTCTTTTAATTTATTATTAGTGTATTCAAAATAACCTTGCCCGTTTGCTGTGTTGATTTAAAATTAATTATTACTTCTATCTTTATTATACTTAGCGTGTAAATAAATTAATGCAATACCTATCAATATAATAATCACATGACCGATAATGCCTAGAAGTTTAGATTCGTCTAAATTTAAAACATTAAAAACGATTGGCTGTAATATAATTAAGATTAAAAGGTACAAAATCACTTTCATAGAAGTAAAATACTTTGCCATAGTTACACTCCTGTCTAATTATTCTTATTGCTATTTCTGAAATTCTCATCCGCTTTTCTGTAAATTATATGATTATTGCATGTATTATGGAACCAATAACGTTTATTATTACTTCGCATGTATGGCCTCCATAAATACTTTTTATATTTACCACATATGATAACAAATATCTCCAAAGCTGAAAATGAAGCCTTTTTATCAATATACAATTATGTTATACGATCTTGCAAACTCAAATTACATACAATAAATGATTCCGTTCAAGCGTCTGAAATGATCTTTTTATTTAAAATAAGAAAAATAAATTACTACTGTTACATATACCAGACCGATAAACCCATGCACTAATAGGTTAATATAAATCTGTTTTTTATTCATATTATTACCTTTATTTATCCTTCTATAATTTAAGTTATAGAAAAAAGTACAAGTTACAGAATATAATACTATAAATAATAAGCCTAATAGCAAAGCTACATAAATATTCAAAACCGTTTACCTCGCTTATAGTCATCTTAATTATAAGTGTAACATAGGACGTTGCTGCAATGAGAGCGGGACAGCATTCACTATAAATTCGTAGTCCCCGCCCTGGCAAGGCTGACTAAGATTGAAAACAACTTGGTATCAACATATTTGCACTCCAGTCAACTACTGTCAATATAGAGTTCATAGCCTAAAACATAATGATATCCCAGGTCCTTTAATAAATGGTTCTATAATTCTCAAAACACAAAAATAACTCCATAAGCCTATGCTTACGGAGTTTTCCTCTTTAATATAGGGATATTTTATATCATTTCATTCGCTATTAAAATGCTTATATAACAATATTTATAGCTATAATATTAATGAGTTAATATTCATACTCTTGCCCTTTATTTCAAAAGTACGCCCTTTTTTTGCCCTCTTTTATTTACTAATCACTTTGTTTTTCTTTTCTAAAAACCATATCGTAAACAAATGAGATTACCGCTAATACAATCCCTAATGTTAAAAGTCCATTTAATCCATTATCACTGTAGATATTAATAATGTTTAACGAACTTATTTTGTCAGCAAGCCGATTAGTTATATGTATATTAAAATAACTTAATAAATATGTACCTATCACAAAGATAGCAATAATGAATATAAAATCGCCTAGTGTTTTTAAAAATTTACTCATCCTTGTTTTCCTTTTTAGCTTTGGCTATTAATATTAACATCATTATCAAAGGAAACGCTATAAGAAAGTAAATCATTCTAACAACCTCCTATGTATATTTAATATCACTGTATCAAATATGAGTATTTGGTTCAATTGCGTTTTCGCTTAAACCCATTCTTAATATCTCTCAATAGAGCGTTACTCCCCAATCAATTTGAAATAGTCTCCATAGTAAACGCTATAATTTTACCTATTAATTCCATATATATGACCTCCATAGGCTTTTAATTATATTTGCCACGAATGAACGCAAATTAACATACCCAATATATCTATATGTCTAAAAGCTCAATTATTCGTTCTGATATATCTCAGTGAACAATTGGTTCTATTAGTTATATACTATCTAGTATATCAAGAAATCTTGCGCACGCTTAACCTACATAGTTATTCCCCACTGTAACTTAGGACGTTGATGTAATGGGAGCGGA
>NZ_PPPV01000016.1:877515-954883 GCF_002901705.1 Staphylococcus lugdunensis | reverse complement strand
ATAAGCCTATGCTTACGGGGTTTTATAATAAACTATATATTAGTTTTCTTCTTTTATATAACCATATTTTATAACATTTCATTCATTATCAAAATGCTTATATTTCAGTATATATAGCTATAATACTATAGTGTTCACATACTTGCCTTTCATTTCAAAATTACGCCCTTTTTTTGCCCTTTAAATTATCAATAATCTTATCTATTTCATATTTGCAAAAGTATTGTAAGAAAAAGATTTATTATGATATATTTTTTATGGTTTTAATATAGAATTAAACTTACTAAAAAGGAGTGCTTTTTTATGAAACTCTCAGCTAAAAAACAAAAGCAGTTCTGTCATTTTTGTAACTACTTTAAAAGTTTAGAAATTGAAACATTTTTACAAAATGCTATCGGCGCCTTCTTTTTAAGTCCTTTTACCTTAATGACTTATACCTTCATCTTAGCGTATAAGGTTACATTTATGAATAAATCTTTAATTGATGTTTTATCTAGTGCTGTTTCATTAATTCTTATATTTTGGGTATTAGCATTGTATTTAATGATGTTTTATGTAGTTTACTTTAAAGGTAAAAATTCATTATTAAAATTTGTTAAAGTAACTACCCTAATAATTATTATTTCTTATCATATATACATATTTATTAGAAAAGATATAGAAAATCTTACTCATTTTGATGACTATATTATCATTATTACTTCAGTTCTTATTTCTTACTGGCTGATACAAACTTTCAGAAAAATAATTAATTCTATTTACAATTGGATATTTAGTCCTGAAAGTCAACAACGAGATGAATTAATTAAATTTAAGCTTTCTTTCATAAAAAGCTTACTCATAGGCTTTTTTTCTTTTATTGCCACTATATTAGGTATAGCATTAACGATTAAAAATTTATTCTTTACTTAAATCGAGTAAATTTTTTATAGTGCAAAATTAATAAAGAATCTTGTATAAAACGACATCCTTTATTATATAACATACAGTAGCTACACATACACATTCCCCACTGCAACTTAGGACGTTGATGCAATGGAAGCGGGACAGCATTCATGATGAATGAGTAGTCTCGCCCTGGCAAGGTTGACTAAGATTGAAAACAACTTGGTATCAACATATTTGCACTCCAGTCAACTACTGTCAATATATAGTTCATAGCCTAAAACATAATGATGTCCCAGGTCCTTTAATAAATGGTTCTATAATTCTCAAAACACAAAAACAACCCCATAAGCCTATGCTTACGGGGTTTTATAATAAACTATATATTAGTTTTCTTCTTTAACATATGGTAATAATGCCATATGACGTGCACGTTTGATAGCTGTTGTCAACATACGTTGATATTTAGCTGAAGTACCAGTTACACGACGTGGTAAAATTTTACCGCGTTCTGAGATAAAACGTTTCAATAACTCAGTGTCTTTATAGTCGATATGTGTAATGCCATTTGCTGTGAAATAACATACTTTTTTACGACGACGTCCGCCTCTTCTTGGTCCACCTGCCATGGTTAACTGCCTCCTTTAATATTTTTTATTTCATGCGTTCATTTTTTTAGAATGGTAAGTCATCATCACTAATATCAATCGGTCCATTAGCATTGGCAAATGGATTATCGTTTTGATTAGATTTTGATGCGTTATTGTTATTATATGACGTATTTTGTCCTGATTGTTGACCACCGAATCCTTGACCATAGTCTTGGAATTCATTGTTTTGTGAACGTTGGCCACCATGTTGTGCGTTCTTAGGTTCAAGGAATTGAACACTGTCACATACAACTTCGGTAACAAAAATACGACGACCTTCTTGATTTTCATAACTACGTGATTGTAAGCGACCATCAACGCCGGCTAAACTACCTTTATTTAAATAGTTATTAACGTTTTCTGCTTGTCTTCTAAAAACAACACAGTTGATAAAGTCAGCTTCGCGTTCCCCTTGAGCATTCGTGAATGTACGATTAACAGCTAAAGTAAAAGTCGCTACACTTACGCCTGAGGGAGTAGTTCTGTATTCTGGATCTTTGGTTAAACGACCTACTAATACAACTCTATTTAACATATAAGCGCCCCCGTCTAATTATTACTTATCTTGGTCTTCACGGATAACGATGTAACGAATGATATCATCATTAATCTTAGCTAAACGTTGGAATTCGTCAGTCGCTCTATTGTTATCTGTTTTAATGCGTACGATGTTATAGAAGCCTTCTTTGAAATCTTCAATTTCATAAGCAAGACGGCGTTTACCCCAATCTTTTTCTTCTAAAACTTCTGATCCTTCTGAAGCTAAGATACCGTTAAAACGTTCTACTACAGCTTTTTTAGCATCCTCTTCAATATTTGGACGTACGACATACATAATTTCATATGTTCTCATTTTATAATTGCACCTCCTTGTGGTCTATGCGGCTTATTAACTTTATCAATAAGCAAGGAATAATTTTCATTACTCACAGTCCATAATTATAGCATAGGGTTTTACTTTTTACAATCTATATTATTTTGTCTTTTACATGTCGCATACCGCCAAAATATAGTGAACATTTTATTTTTAAATCAAACTTATTTCCTATTTCATATATCGAGCAATACGCATGGTTGCTAATACATTTTAAATATTTTACCCTCTATACGAACCATTCAAAAAATATTTAAACACTTTCAACTGTAGTTTACATAATAAGGAGGCTCTTAATGTTTATAAAAATATCACGATCGATTATAACCCTCTTAATTTTACTGACAACTCTATGTACCACCACAGCTTTAGCAGAAAAACCAGTATATCAATATCATAAAGGTACAATGGGCTCTGGTTACAAACAATACATAAATAGTGGTGCAGGCGGCCGAGGAGGCATGCCAACTAAACCACGGGCAAATGTTTCGTCATCCAGCAAAAGAATTTTAGATATATCTGAATGGCAAGGTGCACTTACCGATGCTCAAGTAAAAGCATTAAAGAAAAACTATGACTTCATCATTATTCGCGGACAATATGGCTCTGAATATGTCGATAAATGTTTAGCAAACAATTCTGCACTTTTAGATAAATACAATATGAAATTTGGTGTTTATTCTTATAGTATGTATGAAAATGCCGATGATGCGCGTTATGAGGCTCGAACACTTCATCAACGTGCACCTAAAGCTGATTTTTACATTAATGATTATGAACAACAAACGGTTAAATCTGGTGATGAAAATACTGCCACTCAAGCTTGGGCTGCTGAAATGAAAAAGTTAGCGGGAAATAAAAAGGTATTGTTCTATTCTTACGAGAATTTCATGTTAAATCATGTTGCTAACGCCATTAATGCTTATGATGGATGTTGGTTAGCAGCGTATCAACAAACTGAACCTCAAAGCGAACATGTCCTATGGCAATACACGGATCACTATTATGCATCTGAACTCAAACAAAATGTTGATGCTAACTATGTAAGTCAAAATCTTAATCAGAATTTTTTTATCAACTAGGTTAAATAGCACTTTACAAAACAGAACGTATGTTCTATAATATCGATGTGAGGTGTTTAACATGCAGTTAAATTTAGATTGGTCTAAGGATTTTCAAGAATTTCAAGACATTCTAAATAGTGGTATCCACCCAGATTGGCTCTATTGTGCTAAAGCAAACTTGGTACTTCAACCCGCTTATACTGGTGAAGGTAAACAGTTTTTTAGCACAGAAGATATTGTTGAAGCGAGTAAAGTGATACCTTTCTTTTAAATCATCTTGACATTATCTTATTCATAAATAGTGACATGAAACAATTACGACCATACCAATTTTGTAGTATAAGTCTTCAGTTAACTAACTTATTCATTCAATTTTAACTTAAATCACAATATATACTTTTCCAAAGTTAATAAATAAAAACAATGTAAGCCCCTCGTCACATTAGCCATTTTCGAAGCTTACATTGTTTTTTATCTATGAGTTAGCAATTTATTGTTATCATTCCAATTTTAGACATTGAATCTAAAGTGAACAATATCTCCATCTTGCATGATATAGTCTTTACCTTCTAAACGTTGTTTCCCAGCTTCTTTTGCACCTTGTTCACCATTATATTCGACATAGTCTTTATAACTTGTTACCTCTGCACGAATGAAACCACGTTCAAAATCTGTATGGATAATACCTGCACATTGTGGAGCCGTCATACCTTGTTTAAATGTCCAAGCACGTACTTCTTGCACACCCGCCGTAAAATATGTTGATAAACCTAACAAATCATAAGTCGTACGGATAAGTTTATTTAAACCAGGTTCTTCAATGCCTAAGTCTTCCAAGAACATCGCTTTATCTTCATCATCAAGTGTTGCAATCTCTTCTTCAATTTTTGCACTGATTACGATAACCTCAGAATCTTCCTTTGCAGCATACTCTCGAATTGCTGTTACTTTATCGTTTTCTACATCGCCAATTTCATCTTCTCCTACATTAGCGATATATAACATTTTTTTAGATGTTAATAGCTGTGCTTGATTAACCCATTTTTGATCTTCTTCAGTAAACTCAAGGCTACGCACTGGATTACCTTCTTCTAAAGCTTCTTTAATACGATTTAGAATACGCATTTCCATTTCTGCTGTTTTATCTTTTTGACGAGCCATTTTTTCAATACGTGGTAAACGCTTTTCAACTGATTCTAAGTCTGCAAGCACGAGTTCCATATTAATGACTTCGATATCTTCTAAAGGATTTACGCGACCAGCGACATGTGTCACATTATCATCATCAAATGCACGTACAACTTGGCAAATTGCATCTACTTCACGAATATGTGATAGAAATTTATTGCCTAAACCTTCTCCTTTAGATGCACCTTTAACAATCCCAGCAATATCTGTAAATTCAAATGCTGTAGGAATCGTTTTCTTTGGTTCTACCATTTCTGTTAATTTATCTAAACGCGTATCTGGCACTTCCACAATCCCAACGTTAGGATCAATGGTAGCAAACGGATAGTTTGCTGCTAAAGCCCCTGCTTTAGTAATTGCGTTAAATAGGGTAGATTTGCCTACATTAGGTAAACCTACAATACCTGCTGTTAAAGCCATTATTCATTCTCCTTACTTTCTGTATCTTGCTGTGATACAATGATTTTTTTCATTTTCTTATTAAACGTCTGCCGTGGAATCATGATGCTGCGATTACATTTTTCGCATTTGATACGAATATCAGCGCCCATACGAATAATTTTAAATCTATTCGCACCACAAGCATGTTGTTTTTTCATTTCTACTATATCATTTATTCCATACTTTGACGTCATAAAGTTACCTCCAATCCTTATTTGCTCTTTTGTTGATTTTCGTATTGAGAAAAGACCGGTTGAGGCAATTTAATACCTTCTTGGACAAACAATTTTTGAATTTCCTTACGTAAAATACGTGCACCAGCTGCACCTTCACCAGGAATGGTTTCTGCAGAAATTCTAAATGTTACTTTATTATTCTCAATTGCATCTATCCCAAGAACAACTGGATCTGTTACAAATAAATAATACTTACTACGCATTGACACAAACAATTTATTTAATTTCTTTTCAACTGCATCTAAATTCTCTTCAACTGATACAGGAATAACTACAATTGCAGTACCGTTCGTAATTGAAAAGTTTGTTATCTCACCCATGCTACCATTAGGAAGAATAGTCAATTCTCCAGTTATTGTATTAATGCGTGTTGATCGCAAACCAATCGATTTAACTGTACCTTCTGCAACTGTCGTTCCACCGCTATTGATTTTAACATAATCTCCAACATCAAATTGGTTTTCAAAAATAATAAAGAATCCCGTGATAACATCTTTTACAATCGTTTGGGCTCCGAAACCTACAGCTAATCCCACCACACCAGCGCTAGCAATAATGCCTTCTACACTTATTCCAAATTTACTTAAGACGGTTGTAATAACGATAAACCAAACAATATATTTTACGACATTTTGTACAAGGGATATGAGTGTTTTCGAACGTTTTTTATTTCCTTTTTTACTCTTGTTTTGGATTTTAAACGCTTGAGCAATAATTTTATTTAAGATGGATATAACAATGATTGCTACTAAGATATAAATTAAGATTAAAGCTAATTTTGTAATTAAGTTTTCATATGTTTCGACCTTAGTTAGCGGTTCGAATAATGATGCTAGTACATTTTTTATTTGATTCATTTATGCAAACCTCCCTATGTTTCGACAATTATGCCATTATATATAAATTCGGTTATACCGTCATCCGTCTACGGTTCGAATAATGAACAACATCACGATCTTTGTTTTCATTTTCCACCGCTATATAGTAACACCTTATTGCTATCATATGCATGCACTTTTTATTATCCGAACCTCAAATTGGGTAAGTAAGACTAAAAAACGTGCATTACTTATCATGCAATAATTTAATTAACCGCTCAAATTCTTCTTTCGACTTAAATTCAAACGTAATTGCACCAACTTGTTTTTTAGTAGAGATATCAACTTTTGCACCATATTGTTCTCGTAATAACCGCTCTTGTTTTTGAATGAATTTAGGTTTTAGTGGTTCCTTAGTTACTTTGGGGTAAGGCTGACTTCCCTCTTGAATGTTGTTCACATACTTTTCTAAATACCTTACACTCCATGATTCTTTAAACGCTTTTCTGCCCACTTGAATCATACGTTGTTTATACTTGATTCCGAGTAATGTTCTGCCATGTGCGCCGCTGAGTTCTCCTCGTTGTACACTATCTTTAAGTGATGGGGGCAAATGCAGAAGTCTTAACATGTTGGCAATATATGGACGCGATTTACCTAAGCGATGCGCGACTTCTTGTTGCGTAAGTTGCAAATCGTCCATCAATCGTTGATAACTTTCTGCTTCTTCAATTGCATTTAAGTCTTCACGCTGTAAATTTTCAATAATAGCGAGTTCCATCATATCTGCATCAGATAACTCTTTTATAATTGATGGCAACTTTGTCAATCCAGCAAGTTGAGAAGCTCTATAACGTCTCTCACCTACTACAATATAATATCCTTGAACCGTTTGTCTGAGCACAATGGGTTGTAAAATACCGTGAATTTTAATTGACTCAGCTAAATCGTTTAGTCGTTCTGCATCAAAATTTTTCCTTGGTTGATATGGATTAGGCATAATTTCTTCAATTGCAATCCATCGTATCTGCTCATCTTCATTTATCTGTAGGCGATGATCATTTTCTATAGCCACTAATTCTCACCTCATCTTCCCTTTACTAAATTTATTTTATACATCAAATGATTGTGTTCTATTACTTTATATTATTTTAAAAATTAATTGTGGTTTTCACAAGTGCTAACCGTACCCTTAGCCAAAAAATAAAATCTTTTTATCTAATTTATCTCGCATGTTTTATCGTTTACGATAATCTATCGGAATTAATTTTCTAATCTAAATTTTCAGAAAAGTTGTTGACAAATTAAATTTTGAGCTGTAAGCTATGAAATATCATTACAAAAACACTACACACTGTAATAAGGAAAGTAGAGCATACACTACAAGCACAGAGAGTTTCCATTTGCTGAAAGGAAACATTGGAAGCATGTTTGAAAATGGCCTTTGAGTGTTGATACCAATAGGAGGTATCAACGGGTTCACCCGTTATAGCGATACAGTATTAACATTTTGTTGAATGGCGTACTGGAATGCAATACGTCACGACATGCCGGTTAATACTCATTTAATTCTTTAGAACTAAATGAGTTTTTTAATGTGTTCTAAATTCACATTAATCGTGGCTAAACGTGATATTCGTTTCACTTATGTCTAGACAAATATGGCGTACTGAATGAGGTTACTTTAGCAATAAAGTAACAAACAAAGGTGGTACCGCGAAACAAGCTTTCGTCCTTTACATCCGATAACTATCGGGTTTAAAGGACGGAAGCTTTTTTTATTGAAAAACGGAATGGAGGACATTGATATGAAAGATACACAATTGGCTCAAATCGCTTTAACTAAAGATGCGACCGGCGCCATTGCGAATCCCATTTATTTATCAACAGCATTTCAACATCCTCATCTTGGTGAATCAACAGGTTATGATTATTCGCGCACAAAGAATCCAACACGCAGTGCATTTGAGGAAGCGTTCGCTGCACTAGAACAAGGCGTTGCCTCGTTTGCGACGTCGAGTGGCATGGCCGCTATCCAACTTATCTGTAACCTCTTTAAACCAGGTGATGAAGTGCTTGTCGCATTTGATTTATATGGCGGGACATTTAGACTGTTTGATTTTTATGAACAGCAATATGGCATTAAATTTAAATATGTCGATTTCTTAAATTATGATGACGTTTTACAGCATATCAATGCACATACTAAAGCATTGTTTATTGAACCAATCTCAAATCCACAAATGATAGAAATTGATGTCACGCTTTATTATGATCTCAGTCAGCGTCATGGATTATTGACGATTATCGATAATACGTTTCTTACGCCATACTTATCGACACCGTTGACTGAAGGTGCTGATATAGTACTACATTCAGCAACAAAGTACATTGGTGGCCATAATGATGTGTTGGCTGGCGTCGTCACGGTCAAGGATACGCAATTAGCAGAAACATTAGGTCAATTTCATAATATGACTGGTGCAACACTCTCACCATTAGACAGTTATTTATTACAGCGTGGTTTAAAAACACTTCATCTCCGAGTTGAACGGGCTCAACAAAATGCCCAACAACTTGCACAGCGTTGTAACGACTTAGCAGCTATTGATGAAGTTTTATATAGCGGACGAACAGGCATGCTAAGCTTACGTCTCAACAAACATTATTCAGTTGCTAAATTTTTGGAAAATTTAGAAATTTGTATATTCGCTGAAAGTTTAGGTGGAACAGAAACTTTTATTACTTTCCCATACACGCAAACACACGTCGATATGCCAGATGAAGAAAAGGATAAACGTGGCATCGATGAATATTTAATACGTTTGTCTATAGGTATTGAACATTACCAAGATATTGAAGCAGATATTATTCAAGCTTTAACACAAGCTAAAGAGGAGTGATGATATGGCTTTATCTAAAGAAACTGAAGTCATTTTTGATGAACGACGCGGTATTGATTATGACTCAGCAAACCCACCACTGTATGATTCTTCAACATTTCATCAACAAGTATTAGGTGGCAATGCACCATTTGATTACGCACGTAGTGGCAATCCAAACCGGCAACTGCTTGAAGATAAATTAGCTAAGTTAGAAGGTGGGACTTACGCGTTTGCTTATGCTTCAGGTATTGCAGCTATCTCGGCTGTATTGTTAACGCTGTCGTCCGGAGACCATGTCATACTTCCTGATGATGTTTACGGAGGTACATTCCGTTTAACAGAACAAATATTGAACCGTTTTGGTATTGAATTTACAACTGTCGATACCACACAACCCAATAACATTGAACAGGCGATTCAATCTAACACAAAGTTGATTTATGTTGAAACACCATCGAACCCATGTTTTAAGATCACTGATATTCGTGCTGTCGCCCAAATCTCACAACAACATCAGTTATTATTAGCGGTTGATAATACATTTATGACACCACTAGGCCAGTCACCTTTAGCATTAGGCGCTGATATTGTTGTACACTCAGCAACTAAATTTTTAAGTGGTCACAGTGACATTATTGCAGGTGCCGCAATTACAAATCGACAAGATGTCGCTCAAGCACTTTACTTATTACAAAACGGTACTGGCACTGCATTATCAGCACAAGATAGTTGGACACTAGCTAAACATCTTAAGACTTTGCCAGTACGCTTTAAGCAAGCTACAGCCAATGCAGAACGGTTAGTCGAATTTTTATCTCAACGTTCTGAAATTTCCGAAGTTTATTACCCAGGAAATCATGCTAAACATCTGCAACAAGCATCTAGTGGCGGTGCTGTCATAGGCTTTAGATTAAAGGATGAGTCAAAAGCACAAACCTTTGTTGATGCATTGACACTACCATTAGTTTCCGTCAGCTTAGGCGGTGTTGAGACAATTTTATCTCATCCAGCTACTATGTCACATGCAGCTATTCCAGAAGATGTGCGAAATCAACGCGGTATTACCTTTGGCTTATTCCGATTAAGTGTAGGATTAGAACAACCTGACGAACTGATTGCCGACATCAAATTTGCACTAAAGGAGGCTTTTAATGAGTCAATTTCTCAACCAGTTACAAAACAATATCTTAGTAGCTGATGGCGCTATAGGTACTATTCTTTATTCAGAAGGCTTAGATACTTGCCCAGAAGCCTATAACTTAACTCATCCTGATAAAGTTGAACGAATTCATCGCTCATATATCGAGGCAGGCGCCGATGTTATTCAAACCAACACATATGGTGCTAATTTTGAAAAATTAAAACCCTTTGGTTTAGAACATAAAGTTAAAGAAATTCATAAGGCTGCTGTTAAAATTGCAAAGCGCGCTGCGACTAAAAATACATTTATATTAGGTACTGTAGGCGGATTTCACGGTATTAAACAAGATGATATTTCTTTATCAACGATACAGTATCATACGGAAAATCAAATTGATACGTTGATTGAAGAAGGTGTAGATGCACTGCTATTTGAAACATATTACGACTTAGATGAATTGAAACGTATTGTTACCTGGACTAAACGTAATTATGACATTCCGGTAGTCGCACAATTAACCGCTTCAAACACAACTTATCTTGTTGACGGTACAGAAATCAATGATGCCTTAGCACAACTTGTTACTTGTGGTGCTGATGTGGTTGGCCTGAACTGTCATCACGGACCACATCATATGGAAAAATCATTTTCTCATATCGCATTGCCAGATAATGCATATCTTTCGTGTTATCCCAATGCCAGTTTACTAGATATTGAAAACAGTGAATTTAAATATAGTGACAATGCACAATACTTTGGTGCTGTAGCAGAAAAATTAATCGAACAAGGTGTACGCTTGATTGGGGGTTGTTGTGGAACGACACCACAACACATTCATTACATTAAATCCTCGGTGTCACACCTCTCACCTGTTAACCATAAAAAGGTTATTCCTATTCATAAAAAGAGTAATCAGCGTCGAACAGATTCGATAAAACAATCACTAACTTCTAAAGTTAAACAAGGCCCAACGGTAATTGTCGAACTAGATACTCCAAAGCACTTGGATACAGATTTATTCTTTGAAAATATAGGAAAATTGGATGCAGCACATATCGATGCTGTAACGTTAGCAGATAATTCGCTGGCCACTGTTCGCATTAGTAACATCGCTGCTGCCAGTCTAATTAAACAGCGCTATGACATTGAACCTTTAGTACATATTACCTGCCGAGATCGTAATTTAATTGGCTTACAATCTCATTTATTAGGCCTATCTTTAATAGGTGTCAATGAAATTTTAGCTATTACTGGAGATCCATCTAAGGTAGGACATTTACCAGGTTCAACGAATGTCTACGACGTCAACTCTAAAGGTTTAACAGAATTAGCTTTACGTTTTAATCAAGGTATTAATACAGACGGTGATGCGCTGAAGAAACATACTAACTTCAACATCGCTGGCGCTTTCGATCCAAACGTACGAAAGTTAGATGGCGCTGTAAAACGCTTAGAAAAGAAAATAGCAAGCGGCATGAGTTATTTCATTACACAACCGGTTTATAGTAAAGAAAAAATCATTCAAGTGTATGAAGCAACAAAACATCTAAATATACCTATATTTATAGGAATTATGCCTATTGCAAGTTACAACAATGCACTATTTTTACATAATGAAGTGCCAGGCATCAAGATGTCAGAAAGTGTATTAAATCAGTTTAAAGCAGTTAAAGATGATAAAGAAAAGACGAAAGAATTGAGTTTAAGACTATCAAAAGATTTGATTGATACAGTACATCAATATTTTAACGGATTGTATATCATCACACCATTTCAGCGTGTAGATTACTCTCTAGAACTCGCAGCGTACTCACGATCAATCACCACTAATAAGGAGGCAATATTATGACAACAATTAACACTTCAAATTTAGGATTCCCAAGATTAGGTAGAAAAAGAGAATGGAAAAAAGCCATAGAAAGTTATTGGGCTAAAAAAATTGATAAAGCTGAATTAGACCAAACATTAACTGACTTACACAGAGAAAATTTACTACTTCAAAAAAATTATAATTTAGATAGTGTACCTGTAGGAGATTTTTCACTTTACGACCATATTCTCGATACATCCCTATTATTCAATATTATCCCTCAACGTTTCCAAGGCCGAGAAGTGAATGATGATTTATTATTCGATATCGCACGCGGAAATAAAGAACACGTAGCTAGTGCCTTAATCAAATGGTTCAATACCAACTATCACTATATCGTACCAGAATGGGACAATGTTACTCCTAAAATCGAATATAATGCTTTGTTAGAACGCTTTAAATATGCACAATCACTAAATATCAATGCACATCCTGTCATTGTAGGACCTATTACTTTTGTAAAATTATCAAAAGGCGGTCATCAATCTTTTGAGGAAAAAGTGCGTGCATTACTACCACTTTATAAAGAAGTGTTACAACAATTAGTTGACGCTGGTGCACAATACATTCAAGTAGATGAACCGATATTAGTTACTGATGGCAGCAGTGATTATGAAACAATCACGAAAGAAGCATATGATTATTTAGCTCATGATGGCTTGGGCAAAAAATTAGTCATTCAAACATATTTTGAACGTGCTAATGTTAAATTCTTAAGTACTTTAGCAGTTGGTGGCTTAGGTTTAGACTTTGTTCATGACAATGGTTACAACTTAAAACAAATTCAAGCCGGAGACTTTGATCGTTCAAAAACATTATACGCAGGTATTATCGATGGTCGTAATGTATGGGCTGCAGATATTGAAGCTAAGAAAAATCTCATTGAAACATTGCAACAATATACAGAACATATTGTGATTCAACCATCATCATCATTATTGCATGTTCCAGTATCATTAGATGATGAAACATTAGAAGCGTCAGTCGCTGAAGGGTTAAGCTTTGCTACTGAAAAATTAGATGAATTGGATGCGCTTCGTCGTTTATTTAACAACAATGATAGCACTAAATATGATGCACTAAAAGCACGTTATGAACGTTTCCAAAGTCAATCATTTAAAAATCTTGAATATGATTTTGAAAGTGTACGTACACATCGTCAATCAGCATTCCCAGCTCGTAAAAAAGCTCAAGATGCACGTTTACACTTACCTGACTTACCTACAACAACGATTGGATCATTCCCGCAAACACGGGAAGTGCGTAAATATCGAGCAGATTGGAAAAATCATCGAATTTCAGATAAAGCCTATAATGATTTCTTAGAAAGTGAAATTGCGCGTTGGATTAAAATTCAAGAAGATATCGGTTTAGATGTGTTAGTTCATGGTGAATTTGAACGTAATGATATGGTTGAATTCTTTGGAGAAAAATTACAAGGTTTCCTTGTAACAAAATTTGGATGGGTACAATCTTATGGCTCTCGTGCCGTAAAACCACCTGTAATTTACGGTGATGTAAAATGGACCGAACCACTTACTGTTAAAGAAACAGTATACGCTCAAAGTTTAACAGACAAACCGGTAAAAGGTATGTTAACTGGTCCTGTAACCATTCTGAACTGGTCATTCGAACGTGTCGATGTACCTCGTAAAATTGTACAAGATCAAATTGCATTAGCAATCAATGAAGAAGTGTTAGCACTTGAAGCTGCAGGCATCAAAGTAATTCAAGTAGACGAACCTGCATTACGTGAAGGCTTACCACTACGCTCTGAATATCATGCACAATACTTAAAAGACGCAGTACATTCATTTAAACTTGCGACATCATCTGTGCGAGATGATACACAAATTCATACGCATATGTGTTATTCTCAATTTGGTCAAATCATCAATGCGATTCATGAATTAGATGCTGATGTGATTTCAATTGAAACATCACGTAGTCACGGCGATTTAATTCAAGACTTTGAAGATATCAACTATGATTTAGGTATTGGTCTAGGCGTTTATGATATCCATAGTCCACGTATTCCTACTGAAAATGAAATTGAAACGGCAATCGATCGTTCACTTCAACAAATTGATCGTTCACTCTTCTGGGTTAATCCAGATTGCGGTTTAAAAACACGTAAAGAAGATGAAGTTAAAGCTGCTTTAACCGTCTTGGTAAATACCGTGAAGAAAAAACGCGCTGAATAAGACACATCTTATATTTCTTAATACGCTGATGATTTATGGTGGGAGCGGGACAGAGTTTAATATGAATTCGTAGTCCGGCACTGGCAAGGTTGACTAGGATTAAAAAAGCTTGGTATAAGCGCTTTTCAATCCAGTCAACAACTGCCAATATAGGGCTCAGAGCCTAAAATATGATGATGTTCCAAACTCATCACGATTAATATTATTCAAAGTAGGTGATTGTAATGACAACTTATCCTTTATGGGAACAGCTTCATCAATTAAAATCAGCACAATGGGTTGACCTTACACATACGTTTGATCCAGATATTCCTCGTTTTAGTGAATTCGAAAAAGGTCAAGTGGATACACTATTCACTGTAAAAGAACACGGTTTTTACGTGCAACGTTGGAATATTGTGACACAATATGGCACACATATTGATGCACCTATTCACTTTGTTGAAGGTAAACGTTATTTAGAAGACTTAGATTTAAAAGAACTCGTTCTACCTCTTATCGTGTTGGATTTTTCTAAAGAAGCTGCTGACAACAATGATTTCGTCGTCACTCGAGCTCATTTAGAAGCCTGGGAAGCGAAACATGGTCAAATTGAACCTGATACCTTTGTCGCTTTGCGTACGGATTGGTCAAAACGCTGGCCTGATATAGAACGCTTTGAAAACAGAGATGCTAAAGGTCAACAACATTTACCAGGTTGGGGACTTGACGCATTAAAGTTCTTACTAGAAGAACGTCAGGTAAAATCTATTGGTCACGAAACATTTGATACAGATGCTTCAATAGATACAGCTAAAAATGGTGATATTGTTGGTGAACGCTATGTGCTAGGTCAAGACACATTCCAACTTGAATTATTGACTCATCTTGATCAATTACCAACCCGTGGTGCCATTATTTATGCCATTAGTCCTAAACCTAAAAATGCACCAGGATTCCCCGTTCGTGCATTTGCAATTAAGCCTTAAATAGCTCACGTTTTATATCATTAAGGCATCAACTTGCCTCCTTAATAATGCCTCATCTATGATAACCAGAACAACCAAGGTACACACCCTCAAGCCTTGGTTGTTTTTATGATTCTTACTTTATTCAATCTTCTACTTATTACTTTCATTTGAATTCACCGGATATTCATTATATAATTACAAATCGTAATCATTACTATTTATAATTATATAAAGGAGCATATATATGTCTCAACATCACTCTATTATTATTGTTGGCGCTGGTGCAGCTGGCATTGGAATGGCGATTACCCTTCAAGATTTTAACCTATCTGACGTCTTAATTTTAGAAAAAAATAGTATTGGTCATTCTTTTAAACAATGGCCAAAGTCAACCAGAACCATTACACCATCATTTACTACTAATGGCTTCGGTATGCCTGATATTAATGCCGTGTCAATCGATACTTCTCCAGCGTTTACCTTTAAAGAAGAGCACCTTTCAGGTTCAACATATAGTGAATACTTGGAATTGATTAGTCAACATTATCAATTAAATGTTGAAACCAAGACGACTGTAAACAGTATAGAAGCAAAGAAAGATTGTTATTACATAAAGACAAATCATGGCGATTACTCTGCTGATTATTTATTTATTGCTACTGGTGATTTTGACTTTCCATATCAACCATTTCAATATGGTCGCCATTACAGCAAGATCCATGATTTCAACACGTTAGGACAAGACAACAAACGCTACACTATTATCGGTGGTAATGAAAGTGCTTTTGACGCTGCCATACATCTGTCTAACGTCGGTGCCCAAGTATCAATTTATGCACAGCAATCAAGTTTCAATCAAGTGGATGCAGATCCAAGTATTCGCTTATCATCATATACCTATCATCGTTTGAAAAGTGCTATGTCTGATGGTGCTCAAATTGATATGCATACACCTTATACATTAGCATCTATCTCATATGATAATGACATCTATACTTTAACGTTTACAAATGGGCTTATTACTCAATCTGAAACTGAGCCTATTATTGCAACTGGTTTTGATGTCAGGGCCAATCCATTGGTACAACAACTTTTTGATATTAACGGTCAAGACATTAAACTTACAGACCAAGACGAATCAACACGATATCCAAATGTGTTTATGATTGGTGCAACAGTCCGTCATGACAATGCAACATTATGTTACATTTATAAATTTAGAGCACGTTTTGCGGTATTAGCGAAGATAATTGCTGATCGTGAAGGGTTATCAGACAATCAAAATATCGTTGACCGCTATAAGCATAATCAAATGTACCTAGATGATTATGAATGCTGTGATGTGAACTGCTCATGCTAGAGATAACCTTTGATTTAAAAAATGGTACACATGATGCCATACCACATGATGTTCATTATCTAAAGTTAACAAATATTACTAAACTAACAACCCAGCAACAAACTTTATTACGCCAATGGATTGTAAAACATCAATTAGATATTTCTTTGTATGAACGTATATTAGTAAGTCCTTTGAATAGTGAAGCCATTGTGAAACAACTCACTCAATTTGTACAGTTATGCAAAACGATACAACCCCAAAAACGTGATATGTCTTTCGGTTGGTTATTGATTGTGATTATGTTTGCACTACCCGTATGGGGGGCGTATCATTTTTCAGCATGGTTACAAACTGCTTATGTAGAAGAAGGCATACAACGTTTAGCCAAGCTATCTCTATTCAGTCAACATTGGGTAAATTCGATATTATTTGGAGATTATGGCATTGGCTCACTAGGTACTTATTCACTTATATGGGCGTTACCAGTAGTTATATTAATCAGCTTATCGACAGCCATTGTTGCTCAAACACATCTTAAAGAATATATTGTATGGGCTATCGAGCCTACTATGAAAAAGTTGGGCCTACACGGAGCTGATATCATCCCCGTGCTTGAAGGCTTCGGTTGTAATGCTGCAGCGGTATCACAAGCGGCTTCTCAATGTCACCAATGTACCAAAGCACAGTGTATGAGTTTAATTAGTTTTGGTAGCTCTTGTAGCTATCAAATTGGTGCAACCCTTTCTGTTTTCAACGTAGCAGAGCGCTCTTGGTTATTCGTACCGTACTTAATTTTAGTCTTTTTAGGCGGTATGTTACACAACCAGTTGTGGAGGAACCGACAACAGCAAAGATTAATAACCAATTCGAACTTTTGTCACAATTTTAAATTTCATTGGCCACAGTTTTTTTCTTTATGTAATGCTTTATGGTGTAATGTGCGTATGTTTTTGCTACAAGCATTACCTATTTTTATAGGCATTTGTGTTATTGTTAGCCTCTTAGCATTAACGCCCATATTAACGTTTATTTCACAAATTTTTATGCCTTTATTATCTTATCTCAATATACCAACACAGTTATCTCCCGGTATATTGTTTTCAATTATACGCAAGGACGGCATGTTGCTTTTCAATATGCATGATGGATTCTGGCTTAAACAGTTAAGTAGTTTACAGTTGCTACTATTAGTGTTTTTCAGCTCAACGTTCACATCATGTACTGTCACAATGACTATGTTAATACGACATTTAGGATGGTTGCAAAGCTTGAAAATGATTTCACAACAAATGATAACTGCAAGCATGTGTATAACGGTTACATGGTTTATCGTTCGTATCTGCACCATTTGGCTACATTAATAAGGAGGCAATCGTATGAGAATTATCATTATTGGTGGCTTTTTAGGCGGTGGGAAGACTACCCTGTTAAATCATTTAGTTAAAGATGCTATAGACAATCACTTGCATCCGGCTGTGATTATGAATGAATTTGGTAAGCAAAGTATCGATGGCTTACTAATTGAACAACCTATTCCTTTAGAAGAAATAACGTCAGGCTGTATTTGTTGTTCTATGAAAGCAGATGTTTCGCAACAACTACATCAGCTTTATATACACTATCAACCAGATGTTGTCTTTATCGAGTGCAGTGGCGTGGCTGAACCACTGGCAGTTGTTGATGCATGTTTAACACCAGTGCTTAGTCCTATCGTTCGTATTGATAGTATTGTCAATGTCATCGATGCGGCAATGGCAAATAAGCTATCAACCTATCCTGATGACATTCAGCACTTGTTCTTTGCACAACTAGAGCATAGTTCTACACTATTCATCAATAAAATAGATCGAGTTGATTTAGACAGCTTAAGTGAATTTCTGGTTAACATAGGCCAACAACATCAAGATGCAGATGTGCGAGTGGGCGTTCAAGGCCAATTAGGTTTAAGTGATTTAATACAACCACAGGCTTTACATGCTAAGCCTTCTGGACAACATCACCATCGTCTGAATCATATTTTTATTGAACAGCCGACGATAGTTAATCAACATACATTTATCGATCATTTAGAACATTTACCAACACATGTATATAGACTAAAAGGCTTTATGCGCTTTGCTGATAAACCTTACACTTACTTTGTCCAATGTACACAACAACAAATCGAATTAACACCTATTGCTCTGCAACAAGACATTCCACTTTATCTCGTGATGATAGGTATAAACTTAGAAGACGCTCTAAGTGCATCTTTCAAAACGTAACAAAATGAATAGGCCATAAAATGCACGCTACGATATGCATTTTATGGCCTTTATTAGTTGTTTTTATACTACTACTTAATAATATCAATTAATTCTTTTTTAGCCGCAGCACGTGCTGGTACCCAACCAAAGATGATTCCAATTAGTGTAGAAACACTAACTGCTAATAAGACTGACCCTAGACTGACCGAACTCTTAATCATGTCAGGTGTAACGAAATCAATAAGTGTTGCCAAACCAATGCCTAATATAAGTCCAATAATACCTCCAATTAAACATAAGATAACACTTTCCACTAAAAACTGTACTTCAATGTTCTTGCCGGTTGCACCAAACGCACGGCGAATCGCTATTTCCTCGGTACGTTCGGTCACTGAAATGTACATGACATTCATTACACCTATACCAGCAATAAACAATGATATTCCTGCTACTGCAGCAACAAAGTAGGTAATGGTATCAAGAATATTACCCACACTTTTCATCATATCTTCATTATCCACAAAGCTATATTTACCTTCAGAGAGCCCTGAGCCTTTTTTATTTAATTCCTTCTCAACTTGTTGGGCGACATCTTTCTTATGTGCATCTGCCATCACAGTAAGCTGAAGTTGCGGCGTACCTTGTGAAAGGTCGCTCATATAATGATTAAATGTTTTCGTAGGCATTTTCACAACGTTTTCAACTGGTGAACCACTGTCATCTGTAACATCAGCATCAGACACACCAACAACTTTAAAGCCCTCACCATTAATGTATAATGACTTCCCAACCGCATCATTATGAAAGATTCGTTTTGAAAGTTTATGGTCAATGACGACAACTTTTTCAATCATATCATTGTCTTCAGTAGAATATCCATCGCCTTCATCTACCGCTGTTACTGCTGTTACTTTTTTTAAGTTAACTTCGCCGTTACCTTGGGTATTGGTCGCTTTAGCTGCATATGTACTTTCTTGTGTTTCTTTGATTTTAGCCGAGGACACACCATTGACTTGTTCTACTAACTGAATATCCTCATGTTTAAACGGATTTTCTTTTGGAGCGCTTTGGTTTTCTGTAGCAAAGCTGATTATTGCTTGATTCTTGCCCGCGCCTGCATCATCAAATTGTTCATTGGTCGATTGTTTAAATCCATTACCTAGCGACATAATTGTAATCACAGCGGCAATACCAATTATGATTCCAATCATAGTTAACAGGTTACGTCGTTTATTTTTTAATATTGAGCGCAAGGCGACAACAATAATATTATATAAATTGCTCATGTGTCATCACCTCTTCGCTTTGTATGCGACCATCTAATATATGAATAATACGGTCTGCTTGTTCAGCCACTTTGCGATCATGGGTAACCATAATTAATGTTGTTTGTTGTGCCTTATTTAAACGTCCAAATAATGCCATAATCTCCTTCGACGTTTCAGAATCAAGTGCACCAGTTGGCTCATCAGCAATAATAAACCTTGGTTCATTGACGATTGCTCGAGCAATTGCCACACGTTGTTGCTGACCTCCTGATAACTTGCTAGGCAGTAAATTTTCTTTCCCTGTGAGTCCAACATCAGCAAGCCGTTGCTTCACGCGTACTGATCTTTTTTTCGCTGACATACCATTGTAAATAAGTGGAATGCTGACGTTTTCAAAAATAGTATGATTTTGAATTAATTTAAAATTTTGAAACACAAAACCCACTGTACGATTGCGTATTTCAGCTAATTTACTATCTGAACTTTGTTTGTAAGATTCATGTTCAAAATTATAGATTCCTGAATAACCACGATCAATAAAACCTAAAATATTAATTAACGTACTTTTCCCAGAACCAGACGGACCCATAACTGCAATAAATTCGCCTGCTTGAATGTTCAAGTTAATGTCTTTTAATACTTGGGTTGTTTCATTTCCATTCTTAAAAGCACGGTTGACACCTTTTAACTCAATCATGAAGACACCTCAATTTTTTCACCATCATTGAGATTGACTTGAGGATTTTTAATTACTTTATCTCCAGATTTTAATCCTTTTTTAACAATAATTTAATCATTATTGCGTTCAATTTTAATATGGCGTTTATGTACTTTATGCTCAGAATCCAACACGAATACTTGATTATCTTTCGTTAAAACATTCTTCGGTAATTTTAATGTTTTCAATGGAATTTTGGCCTCTAATGAAAAACCTGCTCTAATTGGGAGATCTATATTCCCTATAATTACCGTGTATTTTGATGCTGCTCCGTCTTTACCTCCTGATGGATTATTAACAGTTGGATTTATAGCTGTTTGTGTCCCGCTCGCCTCGCCATTACTTTCCGTATTTCCTTGTTGACTTGCTTGTGCAGCATTTGTATTTGTTGAATCTTCAAACGATGTTGGAAGTTGATCAATCTTGATGATTTTCCCAGTCCCGCTTTTACCATTACTATTTATCTTAATATTGACGTTATCTCCTTCTTTGATTTTATCAATATCAAATTCTGAAACGGTTGCTTTAACTTGAGGTTGATTCGATATTAGCTGCAAAATAGGTTCACCGTCGCTAGCATCACTGCCATTTTTAATGTTAACAATACCGTTAAATGAAGCTACCGTACTATCATTTACCTGTTTATCATATTGTGCAAGTTGCTGTTGTGCTTCTGATAAGGCACTTTGGTCCTCTGTAAGCTTCGTTTGTAATGACTGGTCATTAGGCGTTTGATTAATTTGCGTCACATCTTTATTCACTTGTTGCTGTGCTTGATTCACTTTATTGGCCATAGATTGACGCTTACTCGTATTTGTATCGTAACTAATAAGACGTTCACCTTGGCGTACTTTTTGTCCATCTTCAACTGTAGCAGCAATCAACGTACCAACTTGACTATTATATTGATAAGTTTTTACTGACTGTGGCGCGGCCTTACCTTCAATTTGAATCGGTGTTTCCGCTTTAACTGTATATGTATCGTAACCTGAATGTTGTTGCTTATGATCTCGCAATATATATTTTAAAATAACAACACTAATGATTAATAATATAAGAATAATAAAACTGATTGCCCATATTTTTTTCTTAGTCATCTGTCTACTCCTTTTCTGTTATAACTCAATATCTTTTTTAATTATACAGACGAAAATGTTGTCTTTATGGCATATGACAATATTGTTAGCAAGCTGTTCGTTTATTTATCTATTGATATTGACGTTACGTCATACTTTATATTAAACATCAGAAGGAGGTGAGACATATGGAATTTTATCTTATGCCAATGTTTAATAAACTTTGTGTGCAAGACATAGCTAAATCCGAAAAATGGTATAGCAAAACACTCGGATTCAAAAGTGTCTTCAAGTTTAGAAATGATAAGCAACAAGTGCTTATGAATCATCTGCGTTTAGCTAAATATCAAGATATTATGCTTATAACTAACGATACAGATTGGCATGTTGGTAACGCGATTTACCTTAATCTACTAGTTGATGACATTGACGCTGTTGCAGCTCGTGTATCTCCCAAAAACATCCTAGAGCCATTAACTCTAAAACCTTGGAATGCCTATGAATTGACGCTTAAAGATCCTGATGGTCACCAGATTACGTTGACACAGCCTTTAATAAAACAAGAAGCATTTGACGATGTCATTCAACAAATTCAATTAAATTAAGCATTAAAAAAAGAGCGGAACAGATGTCATAATGAATTCATAGTTCCGCCCCGGCAAGGTTGACTAGGATTGAAAAAAGGTTGTATCGGTGTATTTTCAATCTAGTCAACTACTGCCAATATTTAGTTCATAGCCTAAAACATAATAATGTCCCGACTCTGCTTTAATTAATACGCTGAATGATTGGCACACTTTCTTAGAGGACAGCTTGAGCCACTCCAGCTTTCTTTGTTAGAAAAAACTGGTTTAGTCAGTTTTACTGTGCTTAGGCCCACCCCTACTTGCTTTGCTTGATGAATTTCTTTTCGAAATGCTCTTTGTTGGGGCCCCTACACTAACTTGCTTTGCTTGTCCAAGTGCGACACCCGTTGAGACACCAATTGCGACACCAAACCCTGTTCCTAATGGTATCCCAAAAATAAATGACAAGATGACACCAAAAATTATCATATAGCTCAATGTATATTTATTGTTCTTATACCATGTTTTATTCATATTTATTCCTTTAATTTAATTAATGATATCTATAATTTATCCTTTATGAAATTTCATTGTTATCGTAAAGAGGTCATTTTTAATATTTGCGCTTACATTTCCACCTTGTTTTTCAACTAATTGTGCAATAATGTATAACCCAATACCCGTCCTACCTTGATGACGACTTTTATCAAGTGTATAGGTACGCTTGAATATATCTTGTATATTTTCATCCGTTAAAGCTTCATCTGTATCATTGGCTAGCTTCACTACTACAAAATCTTCTTGTTCATATATGCAAATATCAACAAAACTTTTACCGTAGCGCAAAATATTTTGAACTAAATTCGTCAATATTCGTCGCGTGGCCGCTAAATCTAACTTAACGTTGGAAACACGTTGCAAATTGAAACGCACTTCAAGTTGTTGTTTAGTAAATTGTGCATAATACGACAAGAAAACTTGCTCTATCTCTGTGTTTAATGATACTGGTTCGACTTTAAGTTCATAATCTAACGACTTTAGTTTCGTAATTTCATGGAATAAATTAACTGTCTCGATAAGCGTTGTTGTTTTATTTTTAATAATATTCAAATAGCGTCTCTGCTCGGTCACTTCAATATCGTCTGTGAAGAGTTCAGAATATCCTTTAATGGCTGTTAATGGTGTGCGTAAATCATGAGAAATATTTGTGATTTCTTGATTCAACATCAGTTCTTTTTTTCTAAATTGGATACGTTGTTGCTTATATTCATCACACATATGATTTAATGCCTTAGTTAATTGTTGCATTTCATGAAACTGTGTTGTTGTACGCAAGCGTTGATTTGATGAAATATCTTGACTCAACTGTTGCAATTGTATCGTCAGTTGCGACACATCGCGTTTGAGTGCTAAGTATTTATAAGTTAAAAATAATATCCCTATAATCAACACGATTATTATAAAGATCAACATACCCATTCACCTTACTTATCATTTAATACGTTACTTTATTCACTAACCATCGCCCTAAAGCTAAAATAACGATACTTAAACCTATACCTAAAAACCAATATTCCACATGAAACGTACTCATGCCATTAAGGTATTCTTCAAGTATATTTTTAAATCCATGCATTGGAGAATTTTTATAAATAATAATAAATTCTTTATCAATATATTTTAAAAGACGTAAGAGTCCCGCACTATAGTAGTAAATAATTAGCGTTAAAATCATTGAAAAAATACCATTTATTTTCAAGCTATTCAACACGTGTACTAATGCTAACGCACCAAAAACCAATGGCGCCATATTGCAAATAGATATAACAAAATCATGTAATGACTTCATGTCTTTATTAAAAACTGTTAGGCCCATGCCAATGGTCACAAGAATACAAATCACACATAATAGTACAAAATACACTAAGAATAATAGAAACTTAGACCAATAAATAATTCCTTTTGAAATATCAAATGATAGACTTTGTTTTATTATTTGTCTATTTTCTCTACTGTTGACGAGCAAATTCATAGCTGAAGCAACAAACATAATTGGTATAGCCCCACTAATAACATTACCGTAAAGGTATTTTGCTCTACTATATGGAAAATTATTTGTCGTATGACCAAAATTCACAAGCGTGAGTGCCGCTAAAATAATTAATCCAGAAATGATAGCAGTATATAAATAAATACCTTTACTATGTGTCAACCGATAGTTTTCACTTTTAAGATAGTTAATCATTCTTGCCACCTCGATTCATTTTCAAGAAATAATCTTCTAAATTCGCTGATTGCATGCTTAATTCATATACTGTCACACCATGTTGGAACATTAGTGTATTAATCTGACTGTATTTTATCTGACTTTCAAAAATGATTAATGTATCATCTTGTAACACGTTGTATTTCACACCTTGAATATGCTCCTCAAGCACTTGTGCCGCATGTGCTGTATCATCGACAGTCATAACTAGTTGCTTGGCACTTTGTTGATTGAGTTCTTCTTTCGTTATATCTTGCATGATTTGGCCTTGGTCAATAAAGACAAAGCGCTGTGCCACTTGTTGTAATTCACTTAAAATGTGGCTTGATAATAAAATGGTAATACCGTGCTCTTGATTTAAACGTAAAATTAAATTACGAAAATCTTTTATTCCTTGTGCATCAAGGCCATTAATAGGTTCGTCTAACACTAATAAATCAGGTCCATTCAACAGTGCCAACGCTAAGCCTAAACGCTGTTTCATACCTAATGAATAGGCTTTAAATTTTTTTGTCACATTATCAAGTTCTACCGTTCGCAATACTTCATGGATATGATGATTGCTCGACATTCCTCTTTGAATACTAAAATATTTTAGATTTTGAAACGCAGTAAAACGGCCAATAAATGTTGGCTGTTCAATCATAAACCCAATTCGCTTACGCGTTTGTTGCTTAATTGTTGCCTGCTGTCCAAATAGCTCAATTTGTCCACTATCTGGTTCAATTTGATGTGCTAATAATTTAAAAAATGTCGATTTTCCTGCGCCATTTCGACCAATAAGTGCGCAAATTTGACCTTGATACAATTTAAAATCCGTTGGCATTAAGCCATGAGCACCTTTGTATTTTTTACTTAACTGTTGTGTTTGAATAACTAGGCTCACATTATCATCTCCTCTTATAATGTTACCTTTACTTTAACTTGAAAATACTTAAAGTCCTTTAAGTAAAATATAAAAAAAGTATAAAGATTGTTATTCAAGCATAAAACCGATACCCCATACCGTTTTAATATAAGATTCATCACTGAAGGCAGCTAATTTTTTTCTAATATTAGAAATATGTACATTCACTGTATTGTCATCACCTAAATAGATACCTTGAATATTTTCATAGATTTTTTGCTTAGAAATCGGTTGTTCGGGTGTCAACATAAATAAACATAGAATATCGTATTCAGTGTTAGTAACATTGAGCACCTGATTTTTAACTTGCACCTTTCTTGTTTGTTTATCTATCGTAAGATTTCGCCACGTTAAGATATCACCTTGACGTGGCATCTGTTGCAAATTGCGCAATTGTACATCAATCCGTGCAGCTAATTCTTTTGTATCAAACGGTTTGGTTAAATAATCATCGGCGCCACTGCTTAGCAAACGTACCTTCTCCTCAACATCTGTTTTAGCAGAAATAACGACGACTCTGCTGTTGGCATGTGCTTTAATATAGCTTAATACTTCTTCTCCACTTACCTCTGGCAACATTAAATCTAATAGAATTAAATCAAATTGGTCTTTTTCTAACGTTTCTATTGCTTCCTGTCCAGAAAAATTTAACGTCGTTTTAATATGCATCTTTGTCAAAGTAAGCGATAAAATATGTGCGATATCTATATCATCTTCAATAATTAAAGCATGATAACCCATTGTAATTCTCCTTTTTATTTTTTACATCGATTATAGTGTAACACGATTCAAATGCTCGACGTACTTATGATGTGTATGCATTCTAGTAAAGGTGTTAAACAGCAATGAGTTCAATAACATCGTTTAATTTAAAAGCGCGCTAAGACTTCCGGAAGTTTAAATTTGTATATCCTTACATCCAAACATTATATGTCATCCGGTTGACATATTTTTAGAAAGCGATTACACTTTAACTAAATTAAGAAAGCGTTTTCTAAAATGATATAAGGAGGTCTATTATGAAACCTACACATTTCATAGCTACCTTTAAAAACAAATCTTATTTACAAAGTTCATTAATGTTCATGCTCTTTTTTGCTTCATGGAGTATTTGGTGGTCATTTTTCCAAATTTGGCTTACTTCAGATAGCAACGGTTTAGGTTTAACTGGCGGAAAGGTTGGTACTATATATTCGGCCAATTCTTTTGTCACACTCATATTGATGTTCATCTATGGCATTATCCAAGATAAATTAGTTATCAAACGGTCATTGCTTATTTTCTGTTCACTCTTTTCAACTTTCGTTGGACCATTTTTCATTTGGCTTTACGCACCATTAATTCAAAATGTGTTTTGGTTAGGTGTTGCTTTAGGTGCTATCTTCCTATCTTGTGGGTTTTTAGCGGCTGTGGGCGCATATGAAGCTGTTGGAGAAAGATTCAGTCGTTTCTTTAACTTTAATTACGGTCAAGCACGTGCATGGGGATCATTCGGATATGCCGTAATGGCACTTGTTGCCGGTTTCACATTTGTTATCAATCCACATTTAAATTTCTGGTTAGGCTCATTGCTTGGTTTAATATTATTATTAACCATCATCTTTTGGAAATCTGATGAAGAAATCAATGCTAAGGAACGTATTGAGGATAACGAAGATGAAGCCGTTCCATCAATGCATCGTATCTTATCATTATTAAAAGTAAAAGACTTATGGATTATTATTATATTTATTACATTTTCATGGTCTTTCTATACGATATTCGACCAACAAATGTTTCCTGATTTCTATACGAAACTATTTTCATCTACTAGTGTAGGGCAGCAAATGTACGGTACATTAAATTCTGTACAAGTATTTTTAGAGGCAATTATGATGGGTATTGTGCCAATTATCATGTCAAAAATTGGTGTGCGTAAAACGTTACTTTTAGGTGCGACTGTTATGTTTTTACGTATTGGCCTATGTGGCATTGCTCAAGGACCTATTAGTGTATCATTTATAAAAATGTTCCATGCTTTAGAAGTTCCTCTGTTTATTTTGCCGATTTTCAGATATATTACCTTGCATTTTGATACAAAATTATCCGCTACTATATACATGGTAGGTTACAATGTATCTGCTCAAGTTGGTCAAGTGATATTATCAGGTCCACTCGGTACATTAAGAGACCATATTGGCTATCAACCGACATTCTTTGTTATCTCTTCAATCGTCTTATTGGCAGGTATTTTTGCCTTTGTTACATTAAGAAAAGATAACGAATATGTCTTTGGAGATCCTTTTATTAGAGAATAAATTAAGGAGTGTTAATAAAAATGGAGACGCAAAATACAAATGCAATTTCAAATGATAGATATCGTTTAGGCTATCATATTATGCCTAAATTAGGATGGATAAATGATCCAAACGGCTTTTCCTATTTTAATGGCTACTATCATATCTTTTACCAGCATTATCCTTATGCGCCTGAATGGGGACCAATGCATTGGGGACATGCGCGCAGTAAAGATTTAGTACATTGGGAAACATTACCTATCGCTTTAACTCCAGGAGATACAGAAGATAAAGATGGCTGTTTCTCAGGTACCGGTATTGTTAAAGATGACACTTTATATTTATTCTATACCGGCCATCACTATTATGGTGATAATGACCCCGATCATTTTTGGCAAAATCAAAACATGGCTTTTTCACAAGATGGTCTACATTTTACCAAATATCAACATAATGCGATTATTCCTAAGCCACCTGAAGATAATACACACCACTTTAGAGACCCGAAAGTCTGGCAACATGGAGATGACTACTATATGATTGTTGGCAGTCAAAATAACGAATCCTTAGGACGTATTATTCTTTATCGCTCACACGATTTATTATCATGGGATTACATTGGTCCTGTTGATATGTCTAACGGTCAACAAATCGAAGGTTATATGTGGGAATGTCCAGATTTATTTGAATTAGACGGTCAGCATGTCTTACTCTTTTCACCACAAGGCATGGATGCAGAAGAAGAACAATATTTAAATTTATTCCAAAATGGGTATTTCGTGGGTGATTTTGATTATGACAACCATCGATTTACACGTGATAACTTCAAAGAACTGGATCATGGTCATGACTTTTATGCACCTCAGACGATGCAAACACCTGATGGTAGACGCATTTTAATTGGCTGGATGGCTATGTGGGAAAGCCATATGCCTGAAAAAGAAGATGGTTGGTCAGGTGCACTGACATTACCACGTGAACTTCATTTAAATCATGGCCACTTATACATGACGCCTATCGAAGAATTAAAGCAATTGCGTAAAGATGAAGGTGTACATGATACGATGACAGTTAGCGAACGTACGCTATTATCAGAAGGTATGAAACAAGTTGAACTTAATCTTTTACTTCCTCAACAGAACTTTAAACTTCAATTGACGAGTCAGCAAAGTGAATTATTATCTGTTGACTACGATGCAACAAAATGTAAGTTTACCTTATACCGTAATGATTTAAATGATTGCAGATACACAACCATCAAACCATCAGCTCAGCTTAAACTTCAAATGTATATTGATACAAGTTCAGTAGAATTGTTTATTAATGATGGTGAAGCTGTATTTACAGAAAGATTCTATAGCGAAACTGCCCCTAAGATATGGGTTTCTGCAGATTCACCTATCAAACTTAATACTCATATTTATGAACTAGCAGAAAACGCCATCCAATTTGATTAAATCAAAACAATAAAAAATAATCATATCTCATTGTTTTATGAAGCGGGATTACGAAGTCAACGTTGTGTATACAATCGAAAGTTAACTTTGATCCCGCTTCTGTTTCATTTGTATCGCATTCTGGTTATGAAAAGTGCATAATAAAGTTAATAATCTATATGGAGTAGGAGTGTCACACAATGAAACCTAAATTAGAAGATGTTGCTAAGCTCGCGCAAGTCTCTAAAACAACGGTATCACGTGTCCTAAATAACCGAGGCTATATAAGTCAAGAAACGAAAGATAAGGTTTATCATGCAATGCAAAAGTTGAATTATCAACCAAATTCCGCAGCTCGCCAACTCTATCAACAAAAAACAAATATAATTGGCTTGCTCTTTCCAACGGTTGCCAACCCATTCTTTGGTGAACTTATCTTTGAATTAGAAAAAAGGCTGTATGATAAAGGTTATATCGTTATAATTGGTAACTCAATGAATAATCCAGAAAAAGAACGTCATTATATTAATCAATTATTATCAAACCAAATAGATGCACTGATCGTTGGCACGCATAATATTGGTATTGAACAATACAATAATAGAAACTTACCGATTGTGGCCATTGATAGAGTTATGAACGAAGATATACCAGATATTCGTTCAGACAATCTTAATGGTGGTATTATTGCTACAGAACGTCTTATCCAACAAGGCGCGCGTCATATCATTCATACCAATGGGCCTATTGATGTGAATACGCCTGCCAATCTAAGACAAACCGGTTATGAACAAACGATGCATAAACATGGTTTATCACCAGTGACCTATACTGTTGATTTTAGCTTAGGCTACGAAGAAAAATCAGCAATTTTTAATCGTATTTTTCAAGAACATCCTAACGTTGATGGCATCTTTGCCTCCAATGATACAGATGCTATTCAAATCTATCATCTTGCCCAAGTACTCGGTAAACGAATACCAGACGATTTGAAATTGATTGGTTATGATGGAACTCAACTCATGAGATATATGCATCCTTACTTAACAACAATCATCCAACCTATCAGTCAAATTGCGGATAAAGCCATAGACATCTTAGAGCAAAGAATTCACAATAAGGCTACGCATCAAGAGTATATTTTTCCAGTTGAATTGCATGAGGGAACGACAGGGTAATTTAATAAAAAGGCTCTTTTCGTATAGTGAGTTAATAATTTCTAAATTAGTACATAAATTCAAAGGTGTATTTCCTGAGAAATATAGGAAACACACCTTTTTTTTGCTTTCTTACATTATTATAAAACGCAATATAGCGATGAAAAATTTATTTTAACAGAATTTTTCATCGCTAATCGTAATATATCGTTTATTTTACAATTTTATATTCAACTGTATTAAGGTTTGGTGTTGGGCCTGATTTAATAATAACTTGGATTCTTTTATTTTGCTTTGCTGCTGACGTAAAAGTGTCAACTGTCTTTTTCTGTGCGTGGTTGCTAGCTAAAATTGACGCTTCTACAGGAATGCTATATTTACCAAATAATTCTGATACGATGCCTGCCCACTTATTAATATTTTTATATTTTTTAGGCATGGATGACGCCATTGATTTAACCTCACCTTTGCTAAGCGTGTATTTAGAAAGAACTTTACCTTCAGCATGTGCGGTGTGATTGTTTTGTGAAACTGGATTAATGTCGTTTGGCAAATTAAATGCTAATGGAGAAAGGATAATGGTACTTGCAATAATTGTTGCTAGTTTCTTTTTCATTATAAAACTCTCCTTTTAATTTTATTCAAACATATCTAACAACCACTGCAAATGTAACATAATTTTACTTACGTTTCTTGTAAAAAGGTATTTCTATCGGAATCACTTGCACAATATAAATAACATCATTTACCTTTATCGGTTGTTTATCCCAAATTTCATATAATAATATTGGGTATACTTGAACCTAACGAAGTACCTATCCAAGGGATGCGTTAGCGCATACAAAACTATACAGTGATATGCTTTTACTTTATAATGGCATTGTATTAATTCATACAGAAGGAGCTGTTCATATGCTAAACATTCAAGATGTCAGCCATCTTCCTGAAGAGGAACAGACGGTTTATAACCGCTTTGTCGAATCGGTGAAGCAGAGCAATCTGCCGGTACGTCCATGCATTAAATGGAACTATCTGAAATGCAAGATGAAACTTTACTTAAAAGTAAGATTGGTGGAGTTCCATTTTTAAAGTCAGTGGATGATATTCCATTGGATGAAAATATAGAGCCTATGGCCTTGTTAGCACAGATTAACTTAAGCGAACTTCCAGAAGAACAAAAAGTATTTCCTGTAAATGAAGGAATAATACAATTCTGGATTAGTGCACAGAATGAAATGTATGGTTTGTCTGATGAAAAAGAAAATGACAATCCAAATTCAAGTCTTATTTATATTAAAGACCCAGTTACGAATTTAACATTTGAAGACGTACGTGCTCATATGGATTCATTGGCGTTTGATAAAGAGAATATTCCATTTGATGGAACGTTTTCAATAGAATACAAGCTTACTGAACAAACAATATCTTCTTCTGATTATAGATATGATGAAGATTTACGCTCAATCTGGAATAAAGTTAACCCTTCATTTAAGTTAGAATCAATGTTTGATGGCTATGATGATTTAATGGAACTTGTATTTAATACGTTCTCTGCTGAAGAGCCAAGCAACCAGCTAGGCGGCTATCCACTATTTATGCAAGCAGACCCAAGAGCTTATGACAAAGGATTAAGAGTATATGATACGCTCTTACTACAGATTGATTCTACAAAAAAAGGCAATGCTAAAATTATGTGGGGAGATTTAGGAATTGGTAACATCTTTATTAAGCCCGAAGATCTCTTAGCTTTGAAATTTGATGATTACATGTATACTTGGGATTGCGGATAATGTGAAACGTCCACACTTAATTAATTCTCTATTTCTAGGCGCAATGAATAACGTTATCGTTTAGAACCTGGGACATAATTATGTTTTAAGTTATGAACTCTATATTGGCATTAGTTGACTGGATTGAAAATACGCTAATGCCAAGCTTTTTCAATCCTAGTCAACCTTGCCAGGGCGGGACTACGAATTCATTATGAATTTTGTCCCGCTCCCATAAATGATGACACTTATCCATGAAAAATTCTCAATTATTTAACGATAATGAATGATCATACTCTTCTCGCAACAAACTATATACATAACTATCAGAGAATTTTCCGTGCAATCTTTCATTGCTTCTTAAAGTACCTTCTTTTGTGAATCCAAGACGTTGAGGTATTGATTGACTTTTTTTATTATCGGTACTCATACAAATCTCGATACGATTTACATCAAATTCCTCATAAATGTAACGAATTAAAGCTTCAGTACATTTAGTCATAATCCCTTTCTTTTGAAAAGTTTCTGCTAAGTAATATCCTATCGATGTTTTTTTATTAACTAAGTCCAAATAATGCAATCCAATGACGCCGACAAGTTCTCCATCGAACCAAATCCCACTGTGAAAGCCATTGCCATCACTAAATTGTTGTAGCGCCGAACGTATAAACTTTTTACTATCTTCAACTGTTGTTGTGTATTCAACAAAAGGTAAGAATTCGGATAGATACTCACGATTTGAATCTACCAGTTTGAAAAGAAGGGGTGCTTCACGTTGTTCTAGTATTTTCAAACTAATACTTTCATCTATTTTATATCCAAATATCATTATTATCCCTCCATGATTTATAAATAATGATTAGCTAAATTAATCAACAGGTTGATATAACGCATCTACTTCAGCAATCTCTAATCTTTCGAAATGAATACTATTATTGACTTGAAAATCAAATATCTTCATCATGCTCCCTTTAACATACAATAATAAATTATCATTATACTAACATATCCTTACCTCATTCTCGACCACAATCCATATATTTTATTATGTATTTTTAACCGATAATATTTTAATAACTAATTTGTTTTTATTATAAAAATATTATTCCATTACCAAGAAAATTATATTAAGATGATGTTAAGTATTTGTAAATTTAATAAAGGGGTGTTGAAATGTTCAACTTTTTAAAGCCGCCAGCAGCTAAACAACAACTTCCACAAAGTGATGTTGATGCAACTTATAAGCGTTTGCGTTGGCAAGTATTTTTAGGCATTTTTATTGGCTATGCAGGCTATTATTTACTGCGCAAAAACTTTTCTTTAGCAATGCCAGCTTTGATTGAACAAGGATTTAGTAAAGCAGAACTCGGTATTGCATTATCTGCTGTTTCTATTGCTTATGGATTTAGTAAATTTGTGATGGGGACGGTAAGTGATAGAAGCAATGCACGTATCTTTTTAACAGTTGGCTTAATCCTTACGGCCGTTGTGAACTTATTATTAGGATTTGTACCATTTTTCACATCTAGTATTCTTATTATGTTCATTTTATTATTTCTCAATGGTTGGTTCCAAGGCATGGGATGGCCACCGTCTGGTCGTGTACTCGTGCATTGGTATAGTGTGAGTGAACGTGGTAGTAAAACAGCAATTTGGAATGTTGCACATAATATCGGTGGTGGATTAATGGCGCCACTAGCAACTTGGGGTATTTTTGTGACAGCACAATATCATTTAGGCTATTTAAAAGGGTTTGAAGGTGCGTTTATCTTTCCTGCATTATTAGCCATCATTGTAGCTATTATTGCCTTCTTTTTAGTTCGTGACACACCACAATCACAAGGATTGCCACCAATAGAAGTTTATAAAGATGACTACCCGACGTCTAAGAAAGAAACATTTGAAACTGAACTCACTACAAAAGATATTTTGTTTAAGTACGTGCTAAATAATAAATGGGTTTGGGCTATCGCCTTTGCCAATATCTTTGTTTATTTTGTACGCTATGGTGTGCTTGATTGGGCACCTACTTATTTGAGTGAAGAAAAAAGTTTTGATCTTAAAAGCTCTGGTTGGGCTTATTTTCTATATGAATGGGCTGGAATACCTGGCACAATTATCTGTGGTTATCTATCTGATAAAGTTTTTAAAGGACGTCGTGGACCAGCTGGATTTTTGTTTATGCTAGGTGTTACTGTCTTTGTACTCATCTACTGGTTAAATCCACCAGGACATGCCTGGTTAGATAATATCTCATTAATTATGATTGGATTCCTTATTTATGGTCCTGTTATGCTCATTGGCCTTCAAGCACTAGACTATGTACCAAAGAAAGCTGCAGGTACAGCAGCTGGTTTAACTGGCTTATTTGGCTATTTGTTTGGTGCAGTGATGGCTAACATCGTACTCGGTTTTATTGTTGATCACATGGGCTGGGATGCTGGGTTTATCTTATTAACCATTGTTAGCATTTTAGCTATGCTCAGCTTTATTTTAACTTGGAACAAACGTGGTCAAGAAACCGTGTAATCCAATAAACTAATCTATATACATTTTAAATATATAATAAAGTCTGGGACATAATTATATTTTAGGCTCTGAGTTCTATATTGTCAGTAGTTGACTGGATTGAAAATACGCTTATACCAAGCTTTTTTCAATCCTAGTCAACCTTGCCGGGGCGGGACTAAGAATTCATAATGAATTCTGTCCCGCTCCCTTTTATAAATACTTATTTTTTATTAATGATAGTGTGTTTTAATAATAAACTTTGTTTTTTTGTAGTCAATGCCATAATACAATTTGAAAAATGGTGTCATATAGGTATTTTCAGTTGGGTCTCCCATATGATGAAACTGTGGATATGGCAAGCCCGGTAACTCCACTGTTTTCGCATTTTTAGGTAGATGTTCAACAATTTGAGTACGTTCCATTTCAGTTTTCTTATTTTCACCGATTGGTAATAATATCGTAACGACTAACGTCACAATCAATCCCACATTGATCCAATTACTATAAGTAAAGGTAACATCTGGTGTCACCTCATCTACCATGGTTAACACAATTAATAGAGCAAAGATTAAACTTGCTAATGCTGTACGTCCACCATATGGTGTGATAAAGAAAAATGGTACCGTACAGACAAATGTACTTAAAGCATACAGCACTAACATGTCGAAACGTGATGTTTGATAAAAATTATATAAAGCAAATCCTATAAAAGCACCAAGGTAAATAATAAATAATATACCTGCTACAATGTGCGTCATGCTAGGGTGTGGTACTTCTAAGTTACGATGGTTAAAGAATAAATATACCGTTCCTAAAAACATACCGAGTAATAATATCACATTCACTTTATCAATGCGATTCAGTTTCTTAGCAACATAAACACATGCTAGAAAAATAAGCGGAATCAAATACATATTATGCGTATAATAAATATCTAACATCGCATTAAATAAGCCTTGGTCTGTACCTACCGTGCGATAAGCATCTTTTGCTGTAGCAATTGAATAATATGCTTTATTTGAGAACATTACTATAGCTCCAATAAACAAACTAACAAAACCATAGACTAGATATTTAGAAATACGTTTATATTTTAAATAATAAATAATACTAAAATAAACAGTGACAAACAATAAATATAAGCTTACATGTTCCACAAGTAACATCGATAAAATTGCCAAAATAATATTTAGCAAAACATTTAACGGTGTAACTTTCCATTGCCGATTAACAATAGCCTGCCCCAACAATACAAAGTAAAGCATGGCAACAGCTGAAGTTACGTAATTTACATATCCTGCTACCCATCCAAATGTTTCAGCAAAAATCTGAGTTGGCATAAGCATCACAATAATTAATGTGACAATACTTTTTTGTAACGCGCGTTTCTTATATGCTAAACGACTCATTAATAAAATTAATAATGATGAAAAAATGGTCATTCCTATCACTCTAATAAAACTTGAACGCACAAAGATAATCTCAATAATATTACTGATATATCGTCCATTATAGTCATAAAAGAAACTTTTTAATCTATCCATCCCAACATGCGTGCGCCAAGTCCAATCATCACCACTTAATGGCGTAATGGCACTTAAAAGTAAGAAAAATAAGATAATAAATACACTTTGATAATTCTTTAATACTTTCATTTAATTTTCTCCTGATACAATTATGTAATTATAAAACATTATATCATCTTTATAGCAAAATGTGACAAAAAAATAAAGCGCACAATCTATTTTGTTACTCATAGATTGTACGCTTACTTTTGATTATTTACTTATCAAATGTTCCAGGATTAAATTTTGTTGTCCACTCACCAAATGGCCAGAAACGTAACACAACTTTACCTACAATTTGTTCTTTATCAATAAGCCCTACCTGTGGAAAACGACTATCTAAACTGTTTTGACGATTATCACCTAACACTAAATATTTGTCTTTAGGAATCTTCGTCTCACCATTAGCATTTTGCAAATCACTCGATTTGAAAGAACCTGTCAGATACTTACCATTTTTATGTTCTTTGTTATATTTTAAATAAGGCTCATCAATTTTTTTATTATTAACATATAGTTGGTCACCTTTATACTCAACTTTGTCTCCAGGTTTACCAATTAAACGTTTAATAAAGTCTCTATCTTTATCTTCTTTAAAGACAACGATATCACCATTATCAATATGGTCTAACGTTTTGGAAATTTTACTCACTACTACTTTTTCTCTATCTTTAAATGTTGGATACATTGAATCTCCCGAAACTGAATATGTAACTCCAATAAATTTAACAACTATACCTACAATGATAAGTGCAACTGCTATAGACACAATCCACTCTAAGATCTCTTTTTTCACTTTTATCCCGCCTATTTATTTTAGATTTCTATTATGCTAACGACTTATGTCTCATTTTACAATTTATAATCTGCGTTATTTGATATATTCTATTTTATCACAGTTCATTTTTAAAATTATAATCTATTCCCGCTAAAAATAAAACTCATATTAACTATAGCTTGTTATTATTTATTTCTTTCAACTTTGTAAGTTAAACATCATTGTTTGTAAGATTAGATAAAGGCGCTTGTGTTGAATAACTCATAAAATAAAAATATCGATAAAACAAGAGGAGTGACACAATGCCTATATTAAATGTTAATCATTTATCTAAAGTTTATGGTAAAAAACAAAAATATAAAGCACTACACGATATTAACTTTTCGGTTGATAAAGGAGAATTTGTAGCAATTATGGGCCCATCTGGTTCAGGTAAAACAACGTTACTTAATGTAATCAGCTCTATTGATACATTATCAGGTGGTACTGTTGAAATTAATGGTCACACATTAAACAACTTAAATGATAAACAACTTGCACAATTTCGTAAAACAGACTTAGGTTTTATCTTTCAAGACTATAGCGTCTTACCAACGTTAACTGTCAAAGAAAACATCATGTTACCACTATCAGTACAAAAGTTATCTGCAGCAGAGATGGAGCAAAATTATAGCGAAGTAACACAAGCCTTAGGTATCCATGACTTAAGTCATAAATATCCTAGTGAAATTTCTGGTGGTCAACAACAAAGAACAGCAGCTGCTCGTGCTTTCGTTCATAAACCAAGCATCATTTTTGCTGACGAGCCTACAGGTGCGCTTGATTCTAAAAGCGCCCAAGATTTACTACATCGTTTAGAAGACATGAACCAACACTTTAATACAACGATTGTAATGGTTACTCACGATCCTTCAGCAGCAAGTTTCGCACAACGTGTCATTATGTTAAAAGATGGTGCTATTTATTCTGATTTCCGACAAGGTGAACACACTAAAAGCACCTTTTATGACCGCATTATTCAACTGCAGTCTTCAATGGGTGGTGTAGCTAATGACGTTTAATCAAATCATTTTTAAAAATTTACGTCAAAACATCAAAAACTATATGTTGTATTTATTTTCACTTATTTTAAGTATTGTACTGTATTATAGTTTTGTCACATTACAATATACAAAAAGTATTAATAACGAGAATGCTGGTACAATTGTTCAAAAAGGTGCAATGATAGGTGCTATTTTTCTCTTCATTATTATTATCATTTTCTTAATGTATACCAATCATTTATTTATTAAACGACGAACAAAAGAATTTGCACTATTTCAATTGATTGGTTTAAATAAACATAACATCTTACGTATGTTATCAATAGAACAGTTTACCTTTTTTGCACTGACAGGTATTATAGGAATATTTATTGGAACGTTTGGTTCACAGCTTTTATTATCAATCTTAATACGTATGATGCATTTATCTATTAATGTCTCAATTAGTTTTGAACCCATGGCGTTGATTCAAACCATGATCATGCTACTATTAGCTTTTATTATGATATTTTTGCAAAATCGACGTTTTTTAAAGAAACGTAGCATTTTAGATATGATGAAAGATAATATATCTTCAGAAGCTACTAAAGCACGCATCACCATACCTGAAACGGTTGCCGGCCTATTAGGTATCATCATGATAGCCTTTGGATATTATATTTCCACGGAAATGTTTGGTCAATTTAAAGCCTTAACACTCACAATGTTATCACCTTTTGTTATTCTATTCTTAACGATTGTCGGTGCCTATTTATTTTTCAGAAGTTCAGTTTCTATTATTTTTAAATCTTTGAAAAAATTAAAGCATGGACGTATTAATATTACAGATGTCGTCTTTACGTCGTCTATTATGCACAGAATGAAGAAAAATGCTTTATCGCTAACGATTATCGCAATCATTTCAGCGGTCACGGTTACGATTTTATGCTTTGGTGTCATTAGTAAATCCAATACTGATTACACACTTAAGGCAACGTCACCACAAGATATCAACTTTTCAAAAGCATCTTCTGCACAAAAATTTGAAGAACAGTTAAAGCAAAAAGGCATTCGTTATCATAAAAAAGAAGTATCTGTCTTAATGACCAAAATTGTCAAAAGTGAGGCACTAAAAAATAAATTAAATGATACAAATAATCAACTAAGCTTGGGTATCATGCCAGATCAAAAAGTACAAGGTAATAAGGCAACACTAACGAATCTCAAGGGTCCATTAAGCGGTATAGTTAACATTCACTTAAATCGCAATGTCACTGTTAAAGGACAATCACAACAAACCTTTAACGTTAACGCAATAAATAAAGATGAAGTGATTTCAATGCTTGCATCAAATGGTGGGCCTGTATTAAAAGTAAGTCCGGAAAAATACCAATCGTTGGCAAATGATAAGCTTATTGCTACACACTATGGCTATAATATTCACACGCATCAACAGCTTAAACAGGCCGAACATATAGCTCAGCGTGTCGCACCTAATATCACGATTCAAAGTCAAACAACAACCATGCTAGATCAATCAAATGGTATCTTAATGTTTGTTTCTTCATTCCTTGGTCTAGCCTTCTTAGTTGTAGCGGGTTGTATTATTTATATTAAGCAGATGGATGAAACCGAAGATGAAATGAGCAATTATCGTATCTTACGTCGTATTGGTTTCACGCATATTGATATGATGAAAGGTATAGGTTTTAAAATATTATTCAACTTTGGTTTACCTTTATTGATTGCCTTATTACATGCTTTATTCGCAGCTCTGGCTTTTATGAATTTATTAGGGCAACAAGATTTAAGACCTGTTATTGTAGTCATGGTTGTGTATACCATCGTTTATTTAATATTTGCTGTTATTTCATTTATCCATGCAAACAATAAGATTAAACAAGCATTAAATTAATATATTTTGAAAGGATGTATTGTCATGAAATTTAAAGAATTAGTTAAACAATCATACGAGGATTTAAAAAACTTAGAGGTTAATTGGTTTAACGGTATAACATTGACACTAGCTGTTATCATTTTAAGTAGTATAACAACACCTATTCTTGGTGTGCCTGCAGGGTTACTCGGGGGCGCTTATTACTTAAAACGTCGTGAAGAAAAGAATAATCATAAGTAGATAGTATATAGGGGCAGTAACACAGCTAAATGAAATAACTGTGATGACTGCCCCATTTTTAAATTTATAAGAATACATCAGTTAACCATAAACTAGCTAGTACAATAATCATAATACTACCAACAAAACAGATAAAAGCTAAAGCACTCGTGAAGAGCTCACGTTTTTTCGTTACTTGAACTTTATTAGGATCTTCTCCATTCATAAATGCAATAATACGATCTGCATTTTCCATGTTATGTTTATATTTAAGTCTATCTATTCGTATACTTGCAAAAAGGCCTATCATGTATAAAATCAATATGATAAATAATCCTAGCCAACTAAAATAATGTATCATAGGCCCTATCAACACAGCGGCTATTACAAATGTTACTAACATACACCATGTCCATTTGTTCATTTCCTTACGTACTACTTCTCTATCCATTTGATATACGTCTCCTTTAACAAGATCATCTAAGGATACATTAAATAGCGAGCACATCATTAATAAATTGTGGATATCGGGCAAACTTTTATTATTTTCCCAGTTAGAAATCGTTTGTCTAGAAACATATAATTTTTCAGCCAATACTTCTTGTGAATAGCCTTGCTGTATTCTATATTTTTTTAATTGTTGCCCAACATTTATCATTTTGCGCTCCTTAGATTATCTCTGTGAAAATTTCACTCATTTAAATAAGTGATAGTTTTATAGAAACGTATGTTATAGTATTAATCTATCAAATATCTTTAGAAACTGCAGTATTAATAGTGACAAAATGCTTTGACAATTTGATATCATCGTGTTTTTTAGACATCCGTACGTCTAAAATTTTATTTATGTGTTACAAAACAATGTGTGTCTTTGGTAAAAAAAGGAGCGGAACAGAATGCATTATGAATTCGAAGTCCCGCCCCAGCAAGGTTGACTAGGAATGAAAACAGCTTGGTATAAGCGTATTTTCAATCCAATCAACTACTGCCAATATTTAGTTCATAACTTAGGACATAATGATGCCCAAACTGATATGGTGATACCCTTCTGTTAATATTTCTAGCCGTCTATCAAGATACGGTTATCTCTAACTTTCTTAAAGTCCGCTTCACTTGTTTTTTCATATCCTTCATGGTCAAAGAGGTCATGAATTAATTGACGTCCTTCTTTCTTTTTGCTGACATTAATAAATGCTTTTGCAATTTTATTACGCCATTCGTCACTTAAATCTACACGAACCGAAATAGTGTCATTTGGTATTTTATCTGATGTATAAATGACTCTCGTATCTTTATAAACATTAGGTTTAGATTTTTTTAGCTCTACACGTGCATCATCATAAGTAGCCACGGCATCTATATCTCCATCTAGCAACGTCTTTAATGCTTGATCTTCATCTTTAAATTGAGACACACGCAATGCACTTTTAGGAATATGTTCTCTTTGCAAATCAGCTAATGGATAAATATATCCTGCAGCTGAATCTGCATCTTGTAACCCAACTTTTTTCCCTTTTAAATCTTTAAGCTTTTTAATGTCACTATCTTTCTTAACCACAATTTGTGAACGATAATAATCTCCCAATTTCTTAGTTTGATTTCCTTTATCATCAACTAAATAGTCTTTAGATTTTAACAGAACATCTACTGTTCCTTTATCTCGACCAATTGTATAGGTTACTGGCGACATGATAGCCACATCCATTTTTTTAGATGCTAAATCTTCAATCATCTTATAATCGCTAGTTGTACACTGTATATTCACAGGCGCTTTTAACTCTTTAGACAATAACTTTTGTAATGACTCAATTTTATCGTCATATTTCTTTCCTGTTTGTGATTGAGGCGCAACATATTCAATATTAACAGGCTTCTTTGCTACTTTCTTTTTCTTGTTCTCTTCGCAACCATATAAAGAAATTGCCATACACATTGTTAGTATTAGAATTAGTATAATCTTTTTCACTGATATTCCATCCTTTTGTATGAAATTTCTTTTATCATATACTAGTCAAATCATTTTGACCACCCCATTTTTGACAATATTATTAATTATTAATTTTTTATCTCATTTAATACGATTCCTTAACAAAATTTAGCGATTTATTTTACATTTCAAAAGATCATTGAATATAAAACAAGCACAACGATGATTATGGCAAACCATCATTGTGCTATTATTGTGAGATTGATATCTCAGACTGTTTTGAAATTATATTATAATGCTGTGTAACCACCATCGATTGTAAATACACTACCTTGAGCAAATGTTGATGCATCAGATGCGAGGTAAACGACAATACCGCCTAATTCGTGTGGCTCACCTGGACGACCCATTGGTGTTGCTCCCATCCAATAATCAATCATATCGCCACCAGTATTAAACATTGGTTCAGTTAATGCTGTTTTCATATAACCTGGTGCGATTGTATTTACTTTAATACCGTATTTAGACCATTCCATGGCTAAACTTTTCGTTAACATAATGACGCCTGCTTTAGATGCGTTATAAGATGCTTGCTCTTGTGGTTTATTTGCAATTAAGCCAGACATTGATGATGTATTAATGATTGAACCATTTCCTTGTTTAATCATTTGGCGTCCAACTGCTTGTGCCACTAAGAAAACCCCATTTAAGTTAAGATTGATGACTTTTAACCAATTTTCATAAGAAACATCTTCCGCTTTTTCATTAATTGTCATTCCTGCATTATTAACTAAAATATCAATTTTTCCATATTTTTTAACAACGTCTTGTACCATCTTATTAACATCATCAGGATTTGTAACATCTACTTTTAATGCTGTGGTTTTAACACCTTCATTGTGTGCAATAGCTTGAGCTGTTTCTTCTGCTAAATCTAACTTAATGTCGGCAATTACAATATCTGCACCTGCTTGTGCTAGCGCTTCAGCCATTGCTTTACCTAGACCCATCGCCCCACCAGTTACGATTGCTACTTTACCATTTACTCTAAATTGATTAATAATATTTGTCATAAATTACACTCCTTCATTCGTTTGTACTTGATTTGTTATTTCTACTTCTTTCGTTGGTTGCTGCACTTTCATAAAGAATGTCAAGATGAAGCCTATGATATAAAGAATGGCATAGACCCAAATAGTTACTTTTTCTGTAGTAAACATTAATGTGACACTTGCTATCGCAGGACCACAAAAATTACTTAATCCTGCAGCCAGGTTATGTACAGATACTGCCGCACCCTTATGTTCCGGCACTAATGTTGGGAAAATAGCTGACATCGGTACATATGCCGCCACTGCGAAACCTAACATTAACGCTATTAATGTCGTCACAAAGATGTTTGGACCACTCCACGATGGCAAATAATAGAAGGCTAAAGTTGATAAGGCCATGCCAATACAACCGAACCAACGCACTTGGCGCACCCAGCCAATTTTATCACCGACAACACCCCAGAATAAGTTAGTGAAGATTGTGATAAAATACATCAGTCCCCATACGCGTAGCCATTCAGATGTTGTAAAGCCGAATTCATCAGTATATACACGCGGTAAAAAAGCAACTAAGCCAAATAGCGATAATTGGTTAATAATCCGCACCACAAAAGCAATAGCTACTTGCTTATTACCTAGAAGCGTGATTCCTCGACCAAATTCTGCAAACATTTCTTTTGTCGTCATACGCTTTGCTTCAACGTCTTCACCTTTTTTATCTTTCACCAAGAACGTTGCAATGAGTCCACCAACTAGAATAAATACAATTGATAACCATAATGAACCCAACTCTCCAATAAATGGAATCGTAAAGCTTGGTAAATATGAACCTAATACACCAATACCTATAGAATACATCGCCCAGAACCAACCCATCGCGGATGCGAGTTTATAGGCAGGTGAAGAATATGTAATCCATACGACAAAGCTATAAATAAACATTGGATAAGCAAAACCGCGGATGCCATACATGATAAGCATCATCGCATAGTTTTGTTGTTCTAAACCAAACACTAGAAATCCTACATGAAAGATAATCCAAATAATAAAGGCAAATGTCATGATACGTCTTGGGCTAAATATTTCTGCTAACACACCTGATAACCATGATGCGATAGCCACAACCAAGCCATAAACAGCCAGTACTCTACCAGCTTCTGAGCTACTAAATCCTAGACTCCCAATATATTTAGACAAGAACGCTTGCTCAACACCATCACCCGTCATAAAAATAGCCACTGCAACATAGCCCCAAATAAGTACCATTGGTAAGCCTAAAAATTGACGCTCTGTTTGCTGACTTTGTATCTTATTAACCACGTTTCCATCCCACTTTCATTATTTTGTTTAAACTTTTACATTCCGAATTTTTTTGCTGCTAATTTTTCAAGTGGAATACCTTGCTTGAAACGTTCAGTATACATTCGAAAACTTTCCACTTCTGCAGCAGTTGGCTCAATAGCAACAGACGTCGTATTCTTAAACGCATAGTTGCTTAAATAAGTGGCTAAATCACTATTGCGTTGGTCTTTTAAATATTGTGCTAATACTGCAATGCCCCATGCACCGCCTTCACTTGCCGTTTGCATGACACGTACATTTGTTTCAAGCGCTGCTGCTAAAAACGTTTGCGCAACCTTTTCAGTTTTAAAAATACCACCGTGACCAAGCATAGAATCTATAGTAATATTTTCATTTTCTTTCAATAAATCAACGCCAATTTTCAACGTACTGAATGCGCTATAAATATGCGTTTTCATTAAGTTTGCTAAATTAAAGTTACTATCTACCGACCGCACTAACATAGGATAACCTTGAGGTACATCGGTAATGAATTCCCCAGAGATATAGCCATAAGATAATAAATTTCCCAGGTTATCCTCTCCGTTTAAAGCGCTTTCAAAAACTTTTGTAAAAAGCTCATTTTTGTCGTAATTGACGCCCATCGTTTGTAATACTTCTTCAAAAAGATTTATCCATAGGTTAATATCAGACGTGCAATTATTCGCATGAATCATGGCTACCTCATAACCATCTGGCGTCGTCACAATATCTACTTCTGGATAAACACGTTGAATAGGTTGTTCTAACACAATCATTGAGAAGATACTTGTACCTGCTGAAACATTACCTGTACGCGGTGCTACACTATTCGTTGCAACCATACCTGTTGCTGCGTCTCCCTCAGGGGCACAAAGAGGACATCCTGCCTGCAACTCACCATTTGGATCAATTAATTTTGCACCTGTTTCAGTTAGTCTACCAGCAGACTCACCTGCTACGACAACACGAGGTAAAATGTCACCAATCTTTTGGTTATAACCACGCTGCGCAAATAACTTATTAAAGCGGTTCATTAAATCTTGACGATAATCTAGCCGTTGACTATCAATTGGAAACATTCCGGAAGCATCACCAATACCAATCACTTTTTCATCGGTTAAATACCAATGAATATAACCCGCTAATGTCGTCATATATCTTACACGTTCGACATGGGGTTCTGTCTCCATCGCTGATTGAAAAAGTTGTGCGATACTCCAACGCTCGGGAATATTAACATTAAAATCTTCACGTAATACCGTAGCTGCTTCATTCGCATTATTGTTACGCCATGTTCTAAAAGGTACAAGTAAATCATCATGTTCATCAAATACTAAATAACCATGCATCATGCCACTAATACCTAATGACGCTATTTGATTAACAGTCGTATCATATGTATCTTTAACGTATCGTGTCATTTCACCATAACTTTTTTGTAAACCAACCCATGCATCATTCATGGAATAAGTCCAATAGCCATTGTCAAAACTATTTTCCCATTCAAATGAGCCCGTAGCTATTGTATTAAAATCATCATCAATGGCTACCGTCTTAATTCTTGTCGATCCAAATTCAATGCCTACGGAAAGATGACCCGCTTCAATAAAGCGTTTTGTTTCTTCAATATTCATTAACAACCCTCCTTTTCACATTTTATGAAACCGTTACCATTTACAATGCTAACACAATTTATTTTACAACCATAGGAAAATAACATGTATTTCATAGTTAATTTTGAATAAAATAACAACTTTATGCTAAAAGTTCAATATTTCTAACTTTATTAGAAAATATTAAATAGAATTTTCAAAAATATATCTTAAAACTAAAAAACAATAAGGCTATACTGCTATATTGCATAACAATGTATAACCTTATCAATAATGATATATCCGTGAGTGGGATAGTATTCATGATGAATTCTGTCCCATCCTAGCACAGTTGACTAGAAGTGAAAAAATATTGGTATAATCATATTTTCAATCCCGTCAACTACTGCCAATATATCGTTCATAGTCTAAAATATAATGATGTCCCAAACTGAATATTTATCTCTAAATTTATAATTTGGCTGCTTCGATACCATTTGGATATACAATCACTTTTAACGAACCAGATTTATCTGTTCTTGCACGCTCCATTGCTGCTTTTGTTTCTGACAAAGGATATTGATGTGTAAACATAGAATTTAAATCTGCATCAGTATGACTTAAAATTTGAATGCCTGTATCATACGTATTTGCATATCTAAAAATACCAACAAGGTTTATTTCATGATTGGTAATAAAAGGAATATTAAGAGGATTATCCGCCTCTTGAGCTAAACCTACCGCTGCTAGAGTACCACCATTTTTTAATGCTGCTAAAGCACTGCGTAAGGCAATTTGATTTCCTGCTGTCTCAATTGCGTAGTCAACACCATGTTGCTGTGTTAATTCATTTATTCGTTGATTAACATCTTCGTCTTTGACATTAATAGTTGTTGTTGCCCCTAATTTTAGTGCTTCATCTAAACGATTTTGTTCCATATCAGATACGATAATTTGAGTAGCTCCAAAGGCTTTGGCCGCGACAACCGTCATTAATCCCACAGGTCCCATTCCCATTATCACTACAGATGATCCTGGTTGAATATTTGCTCGACGACAAGCTTGTATACCAACTGACAATGGTTCATTCAGGGTTGCTTGTTCATAGCTCAATGTGTCTGGAATATGGAATAAGTAATCTTCTGGATGCTTCAAATATTCCGTAAATGCCCCGTCAACAGGAGGTGTTGCGAGAAATACAACGTCTGGGCACAAATTATATTTTCCGGTTTTACAATATTCACATGTTCCACATGGCACACCCGGTTCAACTGCCACTCGATCTCCAGGTTTAAAATGCGTTACATCACTGCCTACAGCTGCTACTTTTCCAGCGCATTCATGTCCTAAAATAAGTGGTGCTTCAACTACAAATTCACCGACACTACCATGAGCATAATAATGCACATCAGAGCCACATACACCAACTGCTAACATTTGTACCAATACATCATGCGGCCCAAGTTCTGGCACATTCACTTCTTTAATTTCAATATCGTACGGTTCATTTAACACTGCCACTTTCATCTTTCTAGGAATTTCATGATCCATCTTTATCCACCTCATTGTTTTGTTGTTACATTTATGTCGATATCTCGATGTTTGATTTTCCACAAGATTGCTAAGTTAATGCTAGCATTATGAATATATTATGTAAACGATTTCAATAATTATTAGTTTGTTAAATAAAAATGTGAGCGGGACTGAATTCATTAGGAATTCGTAGTCCCGCCCCAGCAAGGTTGACCAGGATTGAAAAAGCTTAGTATAAACGTATTTTCAAATCAGTCAACTACTGCCAATATATCGTTCATAGTCTAAAACATAATGATGTCCCAAACTGTTAAAATCGTTATTGCTCAATATCATAGGCCTTAAGCAAACGCTTTAATAACCGTTGAATATAATGCTCATCTAACTCTTGAGGCTTAATTAAGATATTAAAATAAATGGGTGAAAATACTAAATCAATCATTAAATCTTGGTCTTCTTCATTAAGATAAGGTGCAATCATCTCTTTAAAATTTCGCCGATTACTTTCAAAGTAACCTTTCATAAATAATCCTCTAGCCTCAGATTGCTTAGAACTGACTAATATCTCAATCACAGCTCTTCCTAAATTCGTCTTATAAATAGCCATGATTTGTGTGGCAAAAGCAAACAATGCATCATATAAATTTATATGATTAAACGTAATATCACGTGTATGCGTAACAAACATATCGATAATAATGGATGCTTTATCTTTCCATCGTCTATAAATCGTTGCCTTCGATACACCAGTATTTTCTGCAATTTGCTCTATCGTAATCTCACCGTAGTGTGACATTTCTAACAAACGTTCAATTTCACTAAAAATCTTTTTATCTATCGTTGGATTCTTTGGTCTTCCAGCCATGTCGTTCCCTTCTTTTACGTGCTATAAATTCAACTAACTCAAATATTAAAAATGCACTTACAAACCAAACTATGAAACCAATAATAACACTTAATAGCCACTGATGTGTATAGTTGAGCATGGCCCATGTTGCGATAATACTACATAAGACACCCGTCATACCAAAAATAGCACCACGACTCACATGCATGGCTACTTCATCACCAAATTGCATACCCGTAATAAATAATGATACTAAAAAGACTGCCGGTAAGGTCGCAAAGATACCTCCAAATTCTTTCCATGGCAAAACGACAGATACAATATAGCTTAATAAGACTGCCGTGCCACCAACTAAAAATTTAATTACAGCAAGTTTCATGTTACGAAAGCCTCCAAATTTAAATGTGTTTTACTAAAAAGATGGCAACTGAAATAATAAACCAACAAACAAGTGCAAAAATGCTACCTTTAACATAACCTTTCTTACTTATATAGATAGATGTTAATGCCACTGTTAATATACAAGAAGCAATACCAATAATTGCACCTGTACTCAAATGCATAGACATTTTGACAAGTTCTTCACCACGATGATCAATTGCCAATGCAATGATTGCTGCTAAATAGACTGCCGGCAGTGTAGCGATAATTCCTCCTAACTTACCTCCAATTTTTTCTGACATAATCGATGCAAATGCCACTGCAAAACCACCGATAACAAAGTGTAGAATAGCACTAGAAATACTAAACAATCTTTTCCCTTCTTTGACATTTTATTGTAAAACGAAACGTACCGTTTACTATTAATATAAATCGTAATTTCTAAATTGTAAACAGGGCAAATGAAAATAAAAACAGTTAGGGATTTAACTACAACGAAATATCATTGAAACACCAAAATCTTTTCTTCGAGTACGATTTCCACACTCTCATTAATATGTTAAGAAATATTATTTAAAGGTATTAAAGCTGAAAGTTCTATTCATAACGGATGTTGCCTTTGATACATAAAACACCGTGTTCATTTAGTTAAGTGACGTTTATTAAATGATGCAAATATGCTTTATTTTTAAACATAATTTGATATAAAAAGACATGCTAATACAAAGTATTATAAACAAATAAGCCAGTAAATGAATTTTTGTAAACTCATTTACTGGCTTATGTTTCTTGGAACGATATCCCAATCTGTGTTATCTAGTGTTTATATATTTTGATTTTAATTTCATAGTAATCATCGTGATCTTTATCACGATGTTCTACTCGAATACCTGACTGTTCGATTGCTTGGATGCTCTTACCCACTTCATCCCTAGCTTGCGTTAAATCATGCGAAAACTGAAATGTTTGTGCTGTAACCTTTTCTGGTCCTACTTGTTGCTTCACTCGTGCTTCTGTTTGTTTAACATTAAGCTTTTGTTGAATGACTTGTTCAATGAGCTGTTCTTGTGCTTCATTAGACAGAGGTAAGACTGCTCGTGCATGTCGTTCAGTAATTTTACCTTCTCTAAGGCGCACGATAACTTTAGGTGCTAATTTCAAAAGACGTAACTTATTGGCAATAAAGCTTTGGCTTTTCCCCAAACTCTTAGCTAATTCACTTTGTGTTGTATTACCTATTTCAAGTAGTTTTTTATAGGCTTCCGCTTCTTCTACTACAGATAAGTTCTCTCTCTGAATATTTTCAATTAAAGCAACTACGGCCGTTTCCTCATCACTCATGTCACGAATAATGACATCAGCATGTGATTTTTGTAACGATTGCAATGCCCTAAAACGTCGTTCTCCAGCAATAATTTCATACATGTGCTCTTCAATTGGTCTTACAACAATGGGTTGTAACAAACCATGTTCATCAATCGATTCAGCAAGTTCTTTTAATTTACTAGGGTCAAAAACCTGTCGTGGTTGATAACGATTAGGCACAATACGTTCAATTTGAATGGATTCAACATTAGAATTGCGATCTTCTTCAATATAGCCAACAATGTCTTCTTTATTTTTTAAACCAAATAATTTTGAAAAAGGCTTTTTCATTATCCATTCGCTCCTTCTCATTTGAGGTTATTTTAATCTGTTTTATTTTTCAAGTAAAGGAGATTTATTAGGTGTACCAGGTTTTCTCGGATACTTTTTAGCTGTTTGTCGTTGTTTATCGATAACAATCATTTGTCTTTCACCAGCATTTTCAGGTAAGTCAAAATTGAATGTCGTTGCTAATTTACCACCTAAAACGTTAATAGCAAATTGCGCTTCTTCCAGTTCTTCGCCACCTTTTGAAGACTTCAATGCAATAAACTGCCCACCTTTTTTCACAAGAGGTAAGCATAATTCACTAAGTACCGTTAAACGAGCCACAGCCCTTGCTGTTACAATATCATAAGACTCCCTGTAGACACCTTTACCAAAGGTTTCTGCACGATCATGAATAAAGCTAACATCTTGTAATTCTAGCTCACTAGCTAAATGATTAAGAAATTGAATGCGCTTATTCAGTGAATCAACAATTGTAACTTTCAAAGCTGGATAAACGATTTTTAATGGAATGCTAGGAAAACCAGCTCCTGCACCAACATCACAAACAGTTAATGGTTGATTAAAATCATGATAAAAACTTGGTGTAATAGAATCATAGAAATGTTTTAAATAAACATCATGTTCATCGGTAATACTTGTTAAATTCATCTTTTCATTCCACTCAACAAGTAATTGATAATACGTTTGAAATTGTGCTTGTTGTTTTTCAGTCAATAAAATATCATGTTCTTTTAATTTCTCAGTTAACCATTTTACAGCGTTCATTCGCTTTTCACCCTTTGCAACTTACCTTGTTCTAAATACACAAGTAAAATTGAAATATCTGCAGGATTAACACCTGAAATACGTGATGCTTGTGCGATATTCAATGGTTTAACCTTGGCTAATTTTTCACGTGCTTCCGTTGCCAAACTATCGACTTTACTATAATCCAAGTCTTCTGGAATTTTCTTTTGTTCCATACGTTTCACTTTTTCTACTTGTTGTAACGATTTATTGATATAACCTTCATATTTTGTTTGTATTTCAACTTGTTCAGCAACTGCTTCAGGCAATTGATGTGCTTCTCCTAAAATTTCTAAAATAGTATCATACGTCATTTCAGGACGACGTAATAAATCAATAGCTAGAATACCATCTTTAAGCTGAGAACCTCCATGTGCTTCAATCACAGATTGCGTATGTGCATTTGGTTTAATGCGAATATGAGTTAAACGGTCAATTTCATCTTGAATTTGTTGACGTTTTTCATTAAAACGTGCATAGCGTGCTTCAGAAATCATACCTAATTCATAGCCTATGTCAGTCAAGCGTAAATCAGCATTATCATGACGAAGTAATAAGCGATATTCGGCACGAGAAGTTAATAAACGATATGGTTCATTGGTACCTTTAGTTACCAAATCATCAATTAACACACCTATATATGCATCTGAACGACTTAGAATTTTTTCACCTGTGCCTAGCACTTTTCCTGCAGCATTAATACCAGCCATAATACCTTGGCCAGCCGCTTCTTCATATCCAGACGTACCGTTAATTTGTCCTGCAGTATATAGGTTTTTAATCTTTTTCGTTTCTAATGTAGGCCATAATTGAGTTGGCACAATCGCATCATATTCAATTGCATAACCTGCACGCATCATATCAGCTTTTTCAAGACCAGGAATGGTTTCTAACATTTGACGTTGTACGTGTTCAGGAAGGCTTGTAGATAACCCTTGAACATATACTTCATTCGTATTGCGACCTTCTGGCTCTAAGAATAACTGATGGCGTGGTTTATCATTAAAGCGCACAAACTTATCTTCAATTGAAGGACAATAGCGTGGTCCTGTACCTTTAATCATACCTGAATACATCGCTGATAAATGTAAATTATCATCGATGACTTTATGTGTTTCGCCATTAGTATAAGTTAACCAACATGGCAATTGATCTAAAATATATTCCGTTGTTTCAAAGCTAAATGCTCGACCTACATCATCACCTGGTTGAATTTCTGTTTTAGAATAATCGATGGTTTTCGCATTAACACGTGGTGGCGTTCCAGTTTTAAAACGAACTACTTCAAAGCCGAGTTCTCTTAAATTATCTGCTAACGTAATAGATGGCAATTGATGGTTCGGCCCACTTGAATATTTCATATTTCCTAAAATAATTTCACCACGTAAAAATGTTCCTGTAGTAATGACTACTGCTTTAGCATGATATTCTGTACCAATATTTGTACGCACACCTTTAACTACATTATCTTCAATAATTAAATCATCAACCATACCTTGCATAATATCTAAATGTGCTTCGTCTTCAATAACGCGTTTCATTTCTTGTTGGTATAGCACTTTGTCAGCTTGAGCGCGTAGTGCTCTTACTGCAGGTCCTTTACCTGTGTTTAACATGCGCATTTGAATGTGTGTTTTATCAATTGTTTTCGCCATTTGGCCACCTAACGCATCGATTTCTCTTACCACGATACCCTTTGCTGGCCCACCAACTGATGGATTACATGGCATAAACGCTATATTATCTAAATTGATGGTTAACATTAATGTTTTAGCGCCACGACGCGCAGAAGCTAAACCTGCTTCAATACCTGCGTGACCAGCACCAATAACAATCACGTCATAATTTTGTGTCATGATTCAACCTCCCTTTTCCATTTACATATTTATAGACTACCAATCCACTTATTTATTTTCCTAAACAGAATTGACTAAATAACTGATTAATAAGTTCATCACTAGCTGATTCACCAATGATTTCACCTAAAATTTCCCATGTTCGTGTTAAATCTATTTGTACCATATCCATTGGAACGCCAGATTCAGCAGCGTCAATAGCATCTTGAATTGCATGTCTTGCCTGTTTGAGCAATGCGATATGACGTGAATTAGAAACATATGTCATATCTTGATTTTGAACATCGCCACCAAAAAATAAATCTCGTATTTGAATTTCAAGTTCATCTATACCTTCTTGTTTAAGCATAGATGTTTGTATCAATGGTTTATTACCAATCATTTCCTGAACTTCTTCAATGTTTAATTGCTGTACTAAATCTGTTTTATTAACAATTACGATAACATCTTCGTTTTTAATTACTTCAAATAAAGTACGATCTTCTTTTGTTAAAGGCTCATTATAATTAAGAACAAACAAAATTAAATCGGCTTGACTTAAAGCTTTACGAGAACGTTCAACACCTATTTTTTCTACTATGTCTTCTGTGTCTCTAATACCTGCTGTATCAACTAATCTTAATGGTACACCTCTTACGTTAACGTATTCTTCTAACACATCACGTGTTGTTCCTGCAACTTCGGTCACGATTGCTTTATTATCTTGAATAAGGTTGTTAAGCATTGAAGACTTGCCTACGTTTGGCTTACCAACGATAACTGTTGATAAACCTTCTCGCATGATCTTACCTTGAGCACCTGTCTCTAATAACTTGTCAATCTCGGCTTTAATATTTTTAGATTGTTCCAATAAAAATTCGGTCGTAGCATCTTCGACATCATCGTATTCAGGATAATCGATATTCACTTCTACCTGTGCCAATATTTCTAAAATAGATTGTCGCTGTCGTTTTATTAAATCACTTAAACGCCCTTCAATTTGATTCATCGCAACTTTTGATGCGCGGTCTGTTTTAGAGCGAATAAAATCCATAACTGCTTCTGCTTGTGATAAGTCTATCCGTCCATTTAAAAAGGCACGTTTAGAATATTCTCCTGGTTCAGCCATCCTTGCACCATGAGTCATAGTCAATTCTAACACGCGATTAATGGTCAATATGCCGCCGTGACAATTAATTTCAATGATATCTTCTCTAGTAAACGTTTTAGGCGCACGTAATACAGATATCATTACTTCTTCTACTACTTCATTCGTTTCAGGATCAACAATATGACCGTAGTTTATCGTATGAGAATCGACTTCAGCTAATTTGTATTTCCCTTTATAAAGCTTATCACCGATTTCAATTGCTTGTGGTCCTGATAGTCTGACTATTCCAATAGCACCTTCTCCCATCGGTGTCGAAATACTAGTAATTGTATCGAAATCCATAACGCTACTCGCCTCCTTATTCAAGTAAAATTTCATTTTAACATTGTAAATTGTTTCATTTTAAATTGCGAGTATCCCGCTTTATATCTTTAGGTAAGTGTTCGGTTTGTCTGACGTTATACTTACGGATGTCTAATTATTTCATCTTGCTAAATTTTTTTATTAAATACTTTAGCTATTTTTAAGACATGTTCCAAACTTCTTTGAATTTCTAAAGTCGTCATATTTTTAGCTGGATGCCTAGCAATAACAATGATGTCTTTGGCAATAATATCTTGTTTGTGTACTTTAAAATTCTCTCTGATCGCACGTTTAATCTTATTGCGTATCACTGCATTCCCAATCTTCTTAGAAACACTGATACCTAAGCGAAAATGAGCTATCTGATTCTGATATGTGTATACGACAAATTGTCTGTTTGCTACTGACTTTCCATGGCGATAAATCAATTGAAAATCAGCATTTTTTTTAATTCGATATGCTTTTTCCACGTCCACATCACTCGCTTAATTCATTATCTTATTTTAATATAATACATTCTAAACGAAAAAAAAGACCACTGATGAATCAGTGATCTTATGCTGATAAAACTTTGCGACCTTTACGACGACGACGCGCCAATACTTTGCGGCCGTTTTTAGTGCTCATACGTTTTCTGAAACCGTGCACTTTACTGTGTTTACGTTTATTTGGTTGATAAGTACGTTTTACCATGCAAAACACCTCCATCTTTAACTAATAACTAACTCTTTTCATTCACCTGAGCCAATGAAACTGATTATTTTAATAGATAAATATCATTTCTGTTTATCAGAAATCTTCATTTGTTTTCGTTTTATCTAGTCATAATTCAAGCAACTACTACAATATAACAAAATACTTTTTATAAAGCAAGATAGTTTTAGCTGAACACCAAAAATATTTTCATCACAGTTTTAATGAAAATAAACACTACATATATTTCAATTTAAAAGCAATCAGTATAATTATTTCCCGTAACTGTTATCGTCAAAATATGAGACGTGCATAAGTTATCCACTTATACACAAAAACAACCAAATAAGTTGTGGATAATTTTGCAGTTATGCACATAGTTACGCTCGATTTAACCACATATTCACAGTTATTTGACATGTTCTAAGCTTAACAATTATAATTGTGTGGATAAGTTGCTCGAATATTGATTTTATAAGGGGTTATTTATTCAAATTATATACAATTTGGTTGTGAATAAAGTGATAAACTAAGTGAGTTATCCACTATTTGTGATTAACTTGTGGATAATTATTAACATATTGTGATTATCTTTATCCACCATACTGAATTTTGTGTATAAGTCAAAATTAAAGAAAGATGGAGTTTTTATGTCAGAACAAGAAATCTGGGAAAAAGTTTTAGAAGCAGCAAAGTTACATATTTCAGAAACAAGCATGAACACCTTTTTAAAAGATTCGGAACTATACAAAATTGAAAATAATACAGCAATTGTGCTTGTTGGTTATGAATTTTATGCTAGTTGGCTCAACCAAAAGTACTCAGCCATATTCGAATCCATCTTTTCAGAGATAATGGGATTAGATATTACACCTAAGTTTCTTACAGCCGAACAACTTGCTGAAATTGTTAGTGAAGGGGATTCAGCATCTAAAAAAGCGCCTGCATCATCAAAAGCTAAAGCAGAGGATGAACATGACGCGCACGTAGGTACTGATCAATTTAATACACATAATACCTTCGATACATTTGTCATTGGGCCAGGTAATAGATTTCCGCATGCCGCAAGTTTAGCAGTTGCTGAAGCGCCTGCCGAAGCATACAATCCTTTATTTATCTATGGTGGTGTTGGACTAGGTAAAACACATTTAATGCATGCAATTGGACATCATGTTTTAAGTAATAATCCTAATGCCAAAGTGCTTTATACTTCTAGTGAAAAATTTACAAATGAATTTATCAAATCTATTCGTGACGGCGAAAATGAAGCCTTTCGTGAAAAATATCGAAATATTGATGTGCTGTTAATCGATGATATTCAATTTATTCAAAACAAAGAGCAAACACAAGAAGAGTTCTTCCATACATTCAATGAATTACATCAAAATAATAAGCAAATCGTTATTTCTAGTGACCGTCCTCCAAAGGAAATCGCTAAATTGGAAGATCGCTTACGCTCGCGCTTTGAATGGGGATTAATCGTTGATATTACACCACCAGATTATGAAACACGTATGGCAATCTTACAAAAGAAAATGGAAGAAGAAAACTTAGAAATACCAATGGAAGCCTTAAACTATATAGCTAATCAAATTCAATCAAATATTAGAGAATTAGAAGGTGCACTAACCAGATTATTAGCTTATTCTCAGTTGCAAGGACGACCTATTACTACTGAACTCACTGCTGAAGCACTCAAAGATATCATTCAAGTTCCAAAATCTAAGAAAATAACAATACAAGATATTCAAAAAGTTGTTGGCCAGTACTATAGTGTACGGATTGAAGATTTTAGTGCAAAGAAACGTACCAAATCCATTGCATATCCAAGACAAATTGCAATGTATCTGTCTCGCGAACTTACTGATTTCTCATTGCCTAAAATAGGTGAAGAATTCGGAGGACGTGACCATACGACAGTTATTCATGCGCATGAGAAGATTGCAAATGATATTAAAACCGATTCAACTTTCAAACAAGAAGTAGAAAATCTTGAAAAAGAAATTAGGAATCAATAAGTGGGAAATTATTTTCATTGTTTAGCTATAGATTAGCCCGTCAATTTATGGGAATATATAACTGTAATATTTCTTAAATGAGACTATATATTTAAAATACGATAATGTGATTTTGTGGATAATGTGTAAAAGTCATACACACAGTACACAGTTTATCCACATGTGCATAACTTAGCTATCATCAATGATTGAGAGACTTATCCACTAATCCACAAGCCCTACTACTATTACTATGAATTTAAAACCTATATAATCATATATAAACGACTGGAAGGAGTTTAATTTAATGATGGAATTCACAATAAAACGAGATTACTTTATTACACAACTCAATGATACGTTAAAAGCAATCTCACCTAGAACAACATTACCGATTTTAACTGGTATTAAAATTGATGCTAAAGATAATGAAGTGATTTTGACCGGTTCAGATTCAGAGATATCTATTGAAATTACAATACCCAAACAAGTAGATGGTGAAGATATTGTTACCATTTCTGAGACTGGTTCAGTTGTACTTCCTGGTCGTTTCTTCGTTGATATCATTAAAAAGTTACCAGGAAATGAAGTTAAACTATCTACAAACGAACAATTTCAAACACTTATTACATCTGGACATTCTGAATTCAATCTTAGTGGCTTAGATCCAGATCAATATCCACTATTACCACAAGTTTCAAGAGACGATGCGATTCAACTATCGGTTAAAGTACTAAAAAATGTGATAGCACAAACGAATTTCGCAGTGTCCACCTCAGAAACACGACCAGTATTAACTGGGGTTAACTGGCTTATACAAGATAATGAATTAATATGCACAGCAACCGATTCACATCGTTTGGCTGTTAGAAAATTGCAGTTAGAAGATAACTCAGAAAATAAAAATGTCATCATTCCAGGAAAGGCTTTATCTGAATTAAATAAAATTATGAGTGATAGTGAAGAAGATATTGATATCTTTTTTGCACAAAACCAAGTTTTATTTAAAGTTGGCCATATCAACTTCACATCTCGTTTGTTAGAAGGACATTATCCAGATACAACACGCTTGTTCCCTGAAAATTATGAAATCAAATTAGGCATTGATAATGGTGAGTTTTATCATGCGATTGATCGTGCGTCATTATTAGCACGTGAAGGTGGAAATAATGTCATTAAATTAAGTACAGGAAATGACGTCGTTGAATTATCTTCAACATCTCCTGAAATTGGTACAGTTAAAGAAGAAGTAAATGCAACCAATGTTGAGGGCGGAAATTTAAAAATTTCATTTAATTCTAAATACATGATGGATGCGTTAAAAGCCATTGATAATGATGAAGTAGAAATAGAATTCTTTGGAACAATGAAACCATTCATTTTAAAACCTAAAGCCGATGACTCAGTAACACAGCTTATCTTGCCAATTCGCACATATTAAAACACATAGCGTATATGATTTAGTTCAAATCAAACAAAAGAGAGCAATCTTGCTTTCTTTTGTTTATCAATGCTTCATATAAAGCCTCTAAGAGCTTAAATTAGAGGCTAATTTTTAATTTATGATGAAGTTTTAGTAAATATGTTAAACGCGTTGTATGCCCCTTTAAAATGCAAAAAAACGATATAAGCTACTTTAAACCTCTACTTATTCTCATTTTTACTGTATTGCATCATTTTTTATTGTAAATAACAAAATAAATTATTTGTTAAGCGCTTACACACTTTCTTTTAAATGAAATTTCCTGATAAAACAGGTATAATATACTAATGATATGAAAAAGAAACGGAGTGATTAATTTGGTTCAAGAAATTGCTGTTGCAGGAGACATTACTTTAGGTCAATTTTTGAAGACTGAGGGTATTATTGAATCTGGTGGACAAGCAAAATGGTTTCTCCAAGATGTTGAAGTCTTGATTAATGGAAGTCGAGAAACACGTCGTGGTAAAAAATTAACACATCATGATTGCATTGCTATTCCAGAAATTTCTGAAATAGACGACTTCATTATCATTCATCAAGGTGAACAATGAAATTAAAAACACTCCAATTAGAAAACTATCGTAACTATGAAGCAGTTACGTTAAATTGTCATCCAGAAGTGAATATCCTTATTGGTGAGAACGCTCAAGGGAAGACGAATTTACTTGAATCAATTTATACTTTGGCATTGGCTAAAAGCCACCGTACTTCAAATGACAAAGAGCTTATACGTTTTAAAGCTGAGTATGCTAAAATAGAAGGTGAGCTAAATTATCGCCACGGAACAATGCCACTAACAATGTTTATAACTAAAAAGGGCAAACAAGTTAAAGTGAACCACTTAGAACAAAGTCGACTAACTCAATATGTCGGTCATTTAAACGTGGTTCTTTTTGCACCTGAAGATTTAAATATTGTTAAGGGGTCTCCACAAATAAGACGTCGATTTATCGATATGGAATTAGGACAAATATCAGCAGTATATCTGAATGATTTGGCTCAGTATCAGCGTATTCTTAAACAAAAGAATAATTACTTAAAGCAGTTACAATACGGACATAAGACGGACGTCACTATGTTAGAAGTCCTAAATCAACAGTTTGCGCAATATGCATTAAATGTCACTTTAAGACGCGAGCATTTTATTCATGATTTAGAAGCTCTAGCACAGCCCATCCATGCGGGAATAACAAACGATAAAGAAGCGTTATCACTTAATTATTTACCAAGTATTAAATTAAGTGATACAAGCCAAGATGAATCTATTTTATTGTCAGAAGTAATTACGTTTTTAAATGACAATCTTGATAGAGAAATTGATCGTGGTGTTTGTCTTTTCGGTCCGCATAGAGACGATTTGGGATTTAATGTAAATAGCATGGATGCACAGACTTATGGTTCACAAGGTCAACAACGTACGACGGCGTTATCAATTAAACTAGCAGAAATTGAATTAATGAATATTGAAGTTGGGGAATATCCAATCTTATTACTGGATGACGTTTTAAGTGAATTAGATGATTCGAGACAAACACATTTATTAAGTACGATTCAACATAAAGTACAAACATTTGTAACGACAACATCGGTAGACGGTATCGACCATGACATTATGAATAATGCAAGGTTATATCGCATTAAACAAGGTGAAATTATTAAGTAACAGAAAGTGATGGTGACTACATTGTCAGATGTAAACAACACAGATAACTATGGTGCTGGACAGATACAAGTATTAGAAGGTCTTGAAGCGGTTCGAAAAAGACCAGGTATGTATATTGGCTCGACTTCAGAAAGAGGTCTACATCATTTAGTTTGGGAAATTGTAGATAATAGTATTGATGAAGCTTTAGCAGGATATGCAGATCAAATAGAAGTAATTATTGAAAAGGATAATTGGATTAAAGTAACGGATAATGGCCGTGGCATTCCAGTTGATATTCAAGAAAAAATGGGGCGCCCAGCAGTTGAAGTTATCTTAACAGTCTTACATGCCGGCGGTAAATTTGGCGGTGGAGGCTATAAAGTTTCGGGTGGACTTCATGGTGTAGGATCTTCAGTTGTAAATGCGTTATCCGAAGACTTAGAAGTCTATGTACATCGAAATGAAACGATTTACCATCAAGCTTATAAAAAAGGTGTCCCTCAATTTGATTTAAAAGAAGTTGGGGAAACAGATAAAACAGGTACGGTGATTCGCTTTAAAGCGGATAGCGAAATTTTTACCGAAACAACAGTATATGATTACGATACATTGCAAAAGCGTATTCGTGAGCTAGCCTTCTTAAATAAAGGTATTTCTATCACATTAAAAGATGAACGTGATGATGAAGAACAACGAGAAGATACATATCATTACGAAGGCGGTATTAAATCATATGTTGAGTTAATGAATGAAAATAAAGAGCCGATTCACGAAGAACCGATTTATATTCATCAAATGAAAGATGATATTGAAATCGAAATAGCCATTCAATATAACAGTGGTTATGCGACGAATTTATTATCTTATGCGAATAATATACACACGTATGAAGGCGGAACGCATGAAGATGGTTTTAAACGTGCACTAACACGTGTGTTAAATAGCTATGGTACAAAAAGTAAGATTATTAAAGAAGATAAAGATAGATTGTCAGGTGAAGACACACGAGAAGGTTTAACGGCCGTAGTGTCAATCAAACATGGTGATCCACAGTTTGAAGGACAAACAAAAACAAAATTAGGAAACTCAGAAGTACGTCAAGTGGTAGATAAACTATTTTCTGAGTATTTCGAGCGCTTCTTATATGAAAATCCAAATGTGGCACGCATCATTGTTGAAAAAGGAATTATGGCTTCACGTGCACGCGTTGCAGCTAAAAAGGCGCGAGAAGTAACACGCCGTAAATCACATTTAGAAATTTCAAGCTTACCAGGTAAATTAGCAGACTGTTCAAGTAAAAATCCTGATGAAAGTGAAATCTTTATTGTAGAGGGTGACTCTGCCGGGGGGTCTACGAAAGAAGGTCGTGACTCTAGAACACAAGCAATTTTGCCGTTAAGAGGTAAAATCTTAAATGTTGAAAAGTCACGTTTAGATCGCATATTAAACAATAACGAAATTCGCCAAATGATTACTGCATTTGGTACTGGTATTGGTGGAGAATTTGATATTTCAAAAGCACGTTATCATAAAATTGTTATTATGACGGATGCTGATGTTGATGGTGCGCATATTAGAACGTTATTATTAACATTCTTCTATCGCTTTATGCGTCCACTTATCGAAGCAGGTTATGTTTATATTGCGCAACCACCATTATTTAAGTTGACGCAAGGTAAACAAAAATATTATGTCTTTAATGATAAAGAATTAGATAAATTAAAATCAGAGTTAAGCCCAACACCTAAATGGCAAATTTCTCGATATAAAGGTTTAGGAGAAATGAACGCAGATCAACTTTGGGAAACAACGATGAATCCAGATAATCGTATGATGTTACAAGTAAGATTAGATGATGCCATTGAAGCGGATAAAACATTCGAAATGTTGATGGGTGACGTTGTGGAAAACCGTCGTCAATTTATTGAAGATAATGCGGTATATGCAACTTTAGATTTCTAAGCACTATGAAATGAACTTTTGAAGGAGGATTTCTTGATGGCTGACTTACCACAATCAAGAATTAATGAACGAAATATAACCAGTGAAATGCGAGAATCATTCTTAGACTACGCCATGAGTGTTATCGTTTCACGTGCTTTACCTGATGTTCGAGATGGTTTGAAACCTGTACACAGACGTATACTATACGGTTTAAATGAACAAGGTATGACACCAGATAAACCATATAAGAAATCAGCACGTATCGTGGGTGATGTAATGGGGAAATATCACCCTCATGGTGACTCGTCAATTTATGATGCAATGGTTAGAATGGCGCAAACGTTTAGCTATCGTTATCCGCTCGTAGATGGTCAAGGTAACTTTGGTTCTATGGATGGTGATGGCGCTGCAGCAATGCGTTACACCGAAGCAAAAATGACTAAAATTACGCTAGAACTTCTTCGAGACATCAATAAAGACACGATTGACTTTTTAGATAATTATGATGGTACTGAAAGAGAGCCGGCAGTCTTACCAGCACGCTTCCCTAACTTATTAGTTAACGGTGCATCAGGTATTGCAGTAGGTATGGCTACTAACATTCCTCCACATAATTTAACTGAAGTCATTGATGGTGTGTTAAATCTCAGTAAGAACCCAGACATAACCATTGCTGAATTAATGGAAGATATTAAAGGTCCGGACTTCCCAACCTCTGGTATAATTTTAGGAAAAAGTGGTATTCGTCGTGCATATGAAACAGGTCGAGGTTCCATTCAAATGCGTGCACGCGCAGAAATTGAAGAACGTGGTGGCGGTCGTCAGCGTATAGTCGTCACAGAAATTCCTTATCAAGTTAACAAAGCTCGTATGATTGAAAAAATTGCTGAATTGGTACGTGATAAAAAAGTAGACGGTATTACTGATTTACGTGATGAAACAAGCTTACGCACCGGTGTAAGAGTTGTAATTGATATTCGTAAAGATGCTAATGCCAACGTAATTCTAAATAATTTATACAAGTTAACGCCATTACAAACATCATTTGGTGCGAATATGATTGCCCTTGTTGATGGGCGACCTAAGTTAATTAACTTAAAAGAAGCATTAGTACAATATTTAGAACATCAAAAGGTTGTTGTACGTCGTCGTACAGAATATAACTTAAGAAAAGCAAAAGATCGTGCCCACATCCTTGAAGGTTTACGTATTGCGTTAGATCATATTGATGAAATTATTAGCACTATCCGCGAGTCAGAGACGGACAAAGTGGCAATGACTAGTTTACAAGAACGCTTTAAGTTAACTGAGCGACAAGCTCAAGCAATTTTAGATATGCGTTTGCGCCGTTTAACTGGATTAGAACGAGATAAAATCGAAGCGGAATATAATGAATTATTGGCATATATCGATGAACTTGAACGAATTTTAGCTGATGAAGAGGTCTTATTACAATTAGTGCGTGATGAACTGACTGAAATTAAAGAGCGTTTTGGTGATGAACGTCGTACGGAAATTCAGTTAGGTGGCATTGATAATATTGAGGATGAAGACCTCATTCCTGAAGAACAAATCGTGATTACGTTAAGTCATAATAACTACATTAAACGATTACCAGTATCAACTTACCGTGCTCAAAATAGAGGCGGCAGAGGTGTGCAAGGTATGAATACATTAGAAGAAGACTTTGTTAGCCAATTGGTTACGTTAAGTACACATGACCATGTGCTCTTCTTTACGAATAAGGGTCGTGTCTACAAACTTAAAGGCTATGAAGTACCAGAATTATCTCGCCAATCCAAAGGTATTCCAGTCGTTAATGCAATAGAACTTGCGAATGATGAATCAATCAGTACCATGATTGCCGTCAATGACTTAGAAAGCGAAGGTAACTATTTAATTTTTGCTACTAAAAATGGTATTGTGAAGCGTTCAGCATTAAGTAACTTTTCACATATCAATAAAAACGGTAAAATTGCGATTGGCTTTAAAGAAGATGATGAACTTATTGCGGTACGCTTAACAGATGGTCAACAAGATATCTTAATTGGTACAGCACATGCATCACTTATTCGTTTTGCAGAAACATCGCTACGTCCACTTGGTCGTACTGCTGCCGGTGTTAAAGGCATCACTTTAAGAGAAGGAGATACCGTAGTAGGTTTAGATGTTGCTCATTCAGAAAGTGAAGATGAGGTCTTAGTCGTTACTGAAAATGGTTATGGTAAACGTACGCCAGTAAGAGAATATCGCTTGTCTAATCGTGGTGGTAAAGGTATTAAGACTGCTACGATTACGGAACGAAATGGTAACGTTGTTTGTATCACTACAGTTACTGGAGAAGAAGATTTAATGATTGTCACAAATGGTGGCGTTATTATTAGATTAGACGTTCAAGATATTTCACAAAATGGTCGTGCTGCACAAGGTGTAAGATTAATGCGTTTAGGTAATGAACAATTTGTATCAACTGTTGCTAAAGTACAAAATGATTCAGAAGATGATGAACAGAGTGAAGCAATGACAGATGATAATAAATTAACTAACGATAGTGAAGAAGTCATTGAAAATAGTGCACCAGGTGATGCAATTCATACAGAGGCACCTGAAGCAGAACATGAAGATAATGACAATACATCAAATGATGATCGTATTGATGTTAGACAAGATTTTATGGATCGTGTGAACGAAGATATAGATCATAGTGATGCAACTGAAGATGATCATGAAGAATAAATTGGTATAAAAAGAAAACATAGTAACGCTCTAGAGTTGCTGGAATAGTAGTGCAGTTGGCTGACTTGTCAGTACCCTTTTAGGGCTGGCCAGTATGAAAGGCTTATAGCCGCAAAACAAACCACCCGTGTGAACGGGTGGTTTTAATTTAAAATCTTATGCTTTAACTTCTAATTCTTTCATGACATATGGAATCTTACTGATTAAAGTTGAAGGTGGTACAACGTACATTTTTTCAGAGAGTTTTTCACCAATGTAGCTATGTGTATATGTGGCACTTGTGACAGCGTCTTTATAGTTATCAAATTGTCCTACAAAGCTTGTAATCATACCTGCAAGTGTATCACCCATGCCACCTGTAGCCATTGCTGGGCTACCAATAGTAAGCTTGTAATCTTCTTCTTTGAAATAGATTTCTGTACCATGTTTTTTTAAGACAACTGTTGCACCAAGTTTATCAACTGCTTCGCGATTACGTTCGTAAGTTTGTTCTTCAATTGGAATACCACTTAAACGTTCCCATTCCTTTTGATGTGGCGTAAATATAACGTGACATGTCGGAATTTCTGGTTTAAGCTTGCTAAAAATTGTAATTGCATCGCCATCAACAATCAAGGTTTGATGAGGCTGAATATTTTGTAAAAGGAATGTAATCGCATTGTTGCCTTTAAAATCACAACCTAGCCCTGGACCAATCAGGATACAATCGGTATTTTCAATCATTTTAGTCAACATTTTAGTGTCATTAATATCGATAACCATGGCTTCTGGGCAACGTGAATGCAACGCTGAATGGTTTGTAGGATGCGTTGCGACCGTAATCAATCCACTACCACTAAAAACACAAGCGCGTGCTGCTAGCATAATTGCGCCACCTAAATTTACTGTTCCACCAATGAGTAATATTTTGCCGTAATCACCTTTATGTGTTTCATCTTTTCTTTTAGGGATATTAACTGAATTTAACGTTTCCATTATATATCCTCCTTTAACCTATACTTTAACTGTATGATAATGATTAAATGTCTATTTTTTCTATATATTCTAAGTCCTATAAATACAATAGAAAATACTATACCTGTAATCGCATTTCGTCAATAGATTTTGTAATGAATTCAAGTAGAAGAAAAAGTGGCAATTTTGTAAATATTATTATCTATACAAGTTATGGCTTAGAATTTAACTTGAAATGTGAAAGATACTTTGCTATATTGAAATTAACTTAATAAGTTATTGTTCGTAGGATAAGTAGTATAAACATGTTGATTTCAGAGAGCTTGTGGTAAAAGTGTGAACAAGTAATCACTATTTATATGAATCTACCTACTCATGTGAGCAATCGGTAATACCGTTATAATAGTGAAGTGCAATTGATGCTTTAGCATGAATTGTTAAATAGGGTGGCAACGCGTAAAGACCACGTCCCTTGTCTAGGGATGTGGTCTTTTTTGTGTTTTGCTGCACTATATATAAATTTTGGGAAGGATGAATATTACATGTTAGATATTAGATTATTTAGAACTGAGCCTGAAAAAGTTAAGGATAAAATTAAACTACGCGGGGATGATCCTAAAGTAGTTAATGACGTGCTTCAATTAGATGAACAACGCCGTAAATTAATTGGTCAAACTGAAGAAATGAAAGCGAATCGCAATAAAGTAAGTGAGCAAATTGCTGAAAAGAAACGCAATCAAGAAAATGCGGATGATGTTATTAAAGAAATGCGTGAGCTAGGCGATAAAATTAAAGAAATTGACACTAAACTTAACGAAATTGATAACAAGATCAAAGATACATTAATCCGCATTCCTAATTTAATCCATGATGATGTGCCACAAGGGGCTTCTGATGAAGAAAACGTAGAACTTAAAAAATGGGGAACGCCACGTGACTTCGACTTTGAGCCAAAAGCACATTGGGATTTAGTTGAAGAATTAAACATGGCTAACTTTGAACGTGCTGCAAAAGTATCAGGTGCGCGTTTTGTTTATTTAACAAAAGACGGTGCACAATTGGAACGTGCTTTGATGAACTATATGATTACGAAACATACAACACAACATGGTTATACTGAAATGATGGTTCCTCAGTTAGTAAATGCTGATACAATGTTTGGTACTGGACAATTACCTAAATTTGAAGAAGATTTATTTAAAGTAGAAAAAGAAGGTCTATACACAATACCTACAGCAGAAGTACCATTAACAAACTATTATCGTGATGAAATTATTCAACCAGGTGTCTTACCTGAAAAATTCACTGGCCAATCTGCTTGTTTCCGTAGTGAAGCTGGATCTGCTGGTAGAGATACAAGAGGTTTAATCCGTTTGCATCAATTCGATAAAGTTGAAATGGTCCGCTTTGAAAAACCAGAAGATTCTTGGAATGCACTAGAAGAAATGACAACGAATGCGGAAGCGATTTTAGAAGAGCTTAAATTACCATATCGTCGTGTTATTCTGTGTACTGGAGACATTGGATTCAGTGCTGCTAAAACATATGACTTAGAAGTATGGTTACCAAGTTATAATGATTATAAAGAAATTAGTTCATGCTCAAACTGTACAGATTTCCAAGCGCGTCGTGCAAATATTCGATTCAAACGTGATCATGCTGCTAAGCCAGAATTAGCACATACTTTAAACGGTAGTGGACTTGCTGTAGGACGTACGTTTGCGGCAATTGTTGAAAACTATCAAAATGCTGACGGTTCAATTACTATTCCAGAAGCTTTAGTGCCATTCATGGGCGGTAAAACAGAAATTAAACCAGTTAAATAAATAGCGTTATTTGCTGACGCATCGTTATATGTCATAGATTAAATCATCATACAGGGAAAGATTGAGAAAGATACGAACTCAATGGTTTCCCTGTTTTTTTAATGATAAGTTATTTGAATGCGAGTAGTCTAAATAATTATCAGAAAAATTTATTAAAATTAAAGGTACTTATATAAAGATTTTTAGACATTCGTTTGTCTAACGTCAGACAAACGGCAGTATAAAAGGATTGATACAGTTCTAGTGTTATATTAGACTTATCTTGGTTATTAAATAAAAAGAGGAGGCATAAAATGGATACACATCTTTCCTTTAAACAAGGTGTTAAAGAATGTATACCTACATTATTAGGTTATGCAGGTGTAGGTATTTCTTTTGGCATTGTAGCTGCATCACAACATTTTAGTTTATTAGAAATTATCCTTTTATGTCTGATTGTTTATGCGGGAGCAGCTCAGTTTATTATTTGTGCGCTAGTCATTGCAGGTACACCGATTACAGCAATTATCGTGACGACGCTTATTGTCAATTCACGTTTTTTCTTATTATCAATGACACTTGCACCCAATTATAAGCAATATGGGTTATGGAATAGGGTAGGGCTATCTTCAATATTGACAGATGAAACATTTGGCGTGGCTATTTCACCTTATTTAAAAGGTGAAAAAATTAATGATCGCTGGCTTCATGGCTTAAATATTACGGCATATGTCTTTTGGACGATTGCGTCGATTGGCGGTGCCGTGTTTGGCAAATTTATAAGTAATCCTGAAGTTTTTGGACTAGATTACGCTATTACAGCAATGTTTGTCTTCTTAGCTATTGCGCAGTTTGATGCTATTACAAATTCTAAACTTAAAATATACATTGTTTTAATCATCTCTGTTATTGTCATGATGTTTATCTTTAGCTGGTTTATGCCAACTTATGTGGCAATATTATTGTCTGCTATCATTGCTTCGACATTAGGGGTGGTGATGGAATGATGACAACGTCTTGGTATATGTTTGCTATTATCTTTTTTAGTGGTTTAGTTACTTTGATAATTCGAATTGTGCCTTTTATTATGATTACACGCATACAATTATCTGAGAAGGTTGTTAAATGGCTGTCTTATATTCCTATTACACTGTTTACTGCATTAGTTGTAGACGCTATGATAAAACAACCATCGCACGGCTTAGGCTTTACTATTAATTTATCATTCGTGATTATTACGATTCCGACTATTGTTGTTGCTTTTATTTCACGCAGTTTGACCATAACAGTTGTGACAGGCATTGTGTTAATGGCGGGGCTTCGTTTATTCTTTTAGCCTATACTAAATCGCAGTAAGGCATTGCAGTTATCATATTTTTTAGATAAAATAAATTTAAATTTAACTTAATAATAGACATAAATATATCTTATTATGAGAAGCTGAGGGATTTGGCCCAGTGACGCTTCAGCAACCGACAGTAATGCACGGTGCTAAAACCAACGAGATACTCGAATGATAAGTCAATGACCGCTTCTTACTTCATTTAGAGTAGGAGCGGTTTTTTATATTATTTAAAGGAGGAGTAGTCATGATAAATTATACTGTCGATACTTTGGAACTTGGAGCATTTACTACAGAGTCTGGCGAAAAAATAGAAAATTTAAAACTGCGATATGAGCATGTAGGTTATCAAGGGCAGCCTTTGGTTGTGGTTTGCCATGCCTTAACTGGAAATCATTTAACGTATGGAACCAATGAACAGCCAGGTTGGTGGCGTGAAATTATCGATGGTGGTTATATGCCAATTCATGATTATCAATTCCTAACGTTTAATGTGATAGGAAGCCCATTTGGCTCTAGCTCACATCTTACAGACCAACATTTTCCTAAGAAATTGACTTTAAGAGATGTTACCAAAGCAATAGAATTAGGAATTCAAGCATTAGGTTTTAACAAGATTAACATATTAATTGGTGGAAGTCTTGGCGGGATGCAAGTGATGGAATTACTATATAATCGGCGATTTGTTGTTGATAAAGCAGTAATTTTAGCAGCCACCGATAAGACATCATCATACAGTCGTGCATTTAATGAGATTGCTCGTCAAGCGATTCATATCGGTGGTAAAGAAGGTTTGAGTATTGCAAGACAATTAGGATTTTTAACATATCGTTCATCTAAAAGTTATGATGAACGCTTTACTCCTGATGAGGTAGTCAATTATCAACGTTACCAAGGTGATAAATTTAAAGAACATTATGATTTGGATTGCTATTTAACTATGTTAGATGTCTTAGACAGTCATAACGTTGACCGTGATAGAACAGATGTTGATGAAGTATATCAAGCTTTAGATACTAAAGTACTGACAATGGGATTTATCGATGATTTACTATATCCAGATGACCTGGTACAGCAATTAGGCGCACGCTTTAAATATCACCGTCATTTCTTTGTTCCAGATAATGTTGGACATGATGGCTTTTTGCTTAATTTTAATAATTGGGCACCTAATTTATATCATTTTTTAAAGGTATCAACATTTAAACGTAAATGAAGTGACAATCATGGATATTGAGGTAAGACATACGACTGTGTAAAATGTCTAAAGATAAGCTAATTTAGACATTTAAATGAAAGTTACTATGCCAATAAGTCCTTTATTTGTTTTAATATGCTACACGGGTTAAAATAGTGCTTATAGTTAAATTTAGTATAGGAGTGGCGAAGTTGTTTTCAAAAATAGAACCTAAAGCTACTATTATCGGTACGCTTGCATTAATTGTAGTCGCTTTAGTCACATATATATTACCAGAAGTGGGTTGGCTGTTATGTTTATTTGCAACCATTCCTGGAATTATTCTCTGGAATAAGTCAATACCATCATTTGGTTTGGCTACAATTGTGACTTTGGTTATTGCAGTATTATTCGGCAATAAAATCGTATTAAGTGCCATGATATTAGTACTTATCTCAAGTATTGTCATCGGACAATTACTTAAAGAACGTGCATCTAAAGAACAGATTCTTTACATAGCGACGACGGTCGCCAGCACAATAACTATTATTGGTTTTATGTTATTACAAGTGTTTGGTCATATTCCCAAGGCACAAGTATTAGTTCGAACAGCAGTAAAACCACTAGAAGATTTATTGGATCAAGCGTATGTTCAAAGTGGCATGAAAGCAGAATATGAACAAACATTAAGTTTTATCATTAAACAATTGTCTATTCAGCTTCCAAGTTATATGATAATAGCAATATTTATCCTTATTTTAATCAATTTGCTTGTCACATTCCCAATTCTTAGAAAGTTTAAAATAGCAACACCAATATTCAAACCATTATTCGCATGGCAGTTTAAACGTTCAGTCTTATGGTTATATGTTATTGATTTAATATGTGTAATGTTTGCAACACAACCGAGTATCTTCCAAAGTATCGTTATAAACTTACAGATTATGTTATCATTATTGATGTACATCCAAGGATTAAGCGTGATTCATTTCTTCGGAAAAGCAAAACGCATGCCAGACGTAGTAACAATAATATTAATGGTAATTGGGACAATTATTTCGCCAGTAACGCATATTGTTGCACTTATAGGGGTGCTTGATTTAGGAATTAACTTAAAACAGATAATAAAAAAAAGATACTAAAAAGCGAATAGAGGTGGAAAAATGAACCGACAATCCACAAAAAAAGCTTTGTTTGTTCCGTACATTTTAATGGTTCTAACGGCGATAGCCCTTGTTATATTGGGGTTTATCTTTAAACCACTTGTTGCAGGGATAGCGGCAGCGATTCTCTTTGTAATTATCGTTATCAGTGCGGTATTAACTCGACAAGCAATGATAAAAATGGATAACTATGTGGATGATTTAAGTGGCCATATCTCAGCAGGAAGTAATAGGGCAATTAAACGTTTGCCAATAGGAATGGTCGTTTTAGATGCGGATGATCATATTGAATGGATCAATCAGTTTATGTCAGATCATTTAGAATCAAACGTAATTTCTGAACCTATTAATGAGGTTTTCCCCAATATTTTAAAGCAATTGGAAAAGATTCAAGAAGTAGAAATTGAAAATAATAATTATCATTATCACGTGCGCTATAGTGAAGATGATCATTGTCTTTATTTCTTTGATATTACCGATGAGGTGCATACAAATAAGTTGTATGAAGACTCTAAGCCAATTATAGCAACGTTATTTTTAGATAATTATGATGAAATAACACAGAATATGAACGATACGCAACGTTCAGAAATCAACTCAATGGTAACACGTGTTATCAGTCGTTGGGCTTCTGAATATAATATTTATTTTAAACGCTATAGTTCAGATCAATTCGTAGCTTATCTTAATCAAAAGATTTTAGCTGAAATTGAGAAGTCTAACTTTGAAATTTTAAGTCAGTTGCGAGAAAAAAGTGTTGGTTATCGCGCCCAACTTACACTAAGCATTGGTGTTGGAGAAGGCACAGAAAATCTTATAGATTTGGGTGAATTATCACAATCAGGTCTTGATCTTGCTTTAGGTCGAGGCGGAGACCAAGTTGCGATTAAAAGTATGAATGGTAATGTACGTTTCTATGGCGGTAAGACTGACCCAATGGAAAAACGTACGCGTGTGAGAGCGCGTGTTATATCTCATGCTTTGAAAGATATTTTAACAGAAGGCGACAAAGTAATTATTATGGGACATAAGCGTCCAGATTTAGATGCTATCGGAGCTGCAATTGGTGTTTCTCGCTTTGCACTAATGAATAACTTAGAAGCCTATGTTGTGTTAAATGAAGAGGATATTGACCCAACTTTACGCCGTGTGATGAATGAAATTGATAAAAAGCCAGAACTAAAAGAGCGCTTTGTTACATCGGATGAAGCTTGGGATATGATGACTTCTAAAACGACAGTCGTCATTGTCGATACGCACAAACCAGAAATGGTATTAGACGAAAATATTTTAAATAAAGCTAATCGTAAAGTCGTTATTGACCACCATAGACGAGGTGAAAGCTTTATTTCAAACCCGTTATTAATTTACATGGAACCTTATGCAAGTTCAACAGCTGAACTTGTTACAGAATTATTAGAGTATCAACCGACAGAACAGCGCTTAACACGCTTAGAATCAACAGTTATGTATGCAGGAATCATCGTTGATACGCGTAATTTTACATTAAGAACAGGTTCTAGAACTTTTGATGCTGCAAGTTACTTACGTGCACATGGTGCTGATACGATATTGACTCAGCATTTCTTAAAAGATGATGTCGATACGTATATTAATCGTTCTGAACTGATTCAAACTGTAGTAGTGCAAGATAATGGCATTGCTATTGCACATGGTTCAGATGATAAAATTTACCATCCCGTGACTGTTGCACAAGCAGCAGATGAGCTGTTAAGTTTAGAAGGTATTGAAGCGTCATATGTTGTCGCAAAAAGAGAAGATAATTTAATTGGTATTTCTGCTCGTTCGTTAGGCTCAATTAATGTACAATTAACTATGGAAGCATTAGGTGGCGGTGGCCATCTTACCAATGCAGCAACGCAAATTAAAGATGTAACCATTGATGAAGCAATCGAACAATTACAACAAGCAATTACAGAACAAATCAGTAGGAGTGAAGATGCATGAAAGTAATTTTTACACAAGATGTTAAAGGTAAAGGCAAAAAAGGAGAAGTTAAAGACGTACCAGTAGGATATGCGAATAACTTTTTACTAAAAAATAAATATGCCGTAGAAGCAACTCCTGGCAATTTAAAACAATTAGAACAACAAAATAAACGTGCAGCAGCAGATAGACAACAAGAAATTGATGAAGCCAAAGCGCTAAAAGCCAAATTAGCTGATATTGAAGTTGAAATCAGTGCTAAAACAGGTGAAGGTGGCAAATTATTTGGTTCTGTAAGCACAAAACAAATTGCTGAAGGTTTAAAAAAACAGCATGATATTAAATTAGATAAACGTAAAATGGACTTACCACAAGGTATTCATGCTTTAGGTTATACGAATGTACCAGTGAAATTAGACAAAGAAGTTGATGGTACAATTCGTGTACATGTAGTAGAACAATAAGACGCTGTTAATTAAGATAAGATTGATATCAAAGAGGTTTAACTTTTTGATTAAGAGGTGTAATCAATAATGGATAGATCATATGAGCAAAATCAAATGCCCCATAATAATGAAGCTGAACAATCTGTCTTAGGTGCGATTATTATTGATCCAGAATTGTTAAGTTCGACTCAGGAGGTATTGCTTCCTGAGTCATTTTATAGAGGCGCCCATCAACATATCTTCCGTGCAATGATGCATTTAAATGAAGATACTAAAGAAATTGATGTCGTTACACTTATGGATCAACTTACAAATGATGGTACATTAAGTGAAGCGGGTGGTCCGCAATATTTAGCTGAGCTTTCTAATAACGTACCCACGACACGTAACATTCAATACTATACTGACATTGTGGCGAAGCATGCTTTAAAGCGGAAGCTCATTCAAACGGCAGATAGTATTGCTAATGACGGATATAATGATGAATTAGAATTAGATGCTATTTTAAGTGATGCAGAAAGACGTATCTTAGAATTATCATCAACACGCGATAGTGAAGGATTTAAAGATATTAGAGATATTTTAGGTCAAGTTTATGAAACAGCAGAAGAACTTGACCAAAATAGCGGTCAAACGCCTGGGATACCAACAGGCTATCGTGACTTAGACCAAATGACAGCTGGCTTTAATCGTAATGATTTGATTATTATTGCAGCTAGACCATCAGTAGGTAAGACTGCCTTCGCACTTAATATTGCTCAAAAAGTAGCGGTTCACGAGGATAATTATACAGTAGGTATCTTTTCTTTAGAGATGGGGGCAGACCAACTTGCTACGCGTATGATATGTAGCTCAGGCAACGTAGATTCTAACCGTTTAAGAACAGGGACGATGACTGAAGAAGATTGGAATCGCTTTACCATTGCGGTAGGTAAATTATCACGTACGAAAATATTTATCGATGACACACCAGGTATTCGTATTACAGATATCCGTTCTAAATGTCGTCGCTTAAAGCAAGAACATGGTTTAGATATGATTATGATTGACTACTTGCAATTAATACAAGGAAGCGGTTCACGTTTATCTGATAATCGTCAGCAAGAGGTTTCAGAAATTTCTCGAACACTAAAAGCAATCGCTAGAGAATTAGAATGTCCTGTTATTGCGTTAAGTCAGCTATCTCGTGGTGTTGAACAACGACAAGATAAACGACCAATGATGAGTGACATTCGTGAATCAGGTTCTATAGAACAAGATGCTGATATTGTTGCATTTTTATATCGTGATGATTATTATAATCGTGGCGATGGTGAAGAAGATGAAGATGGTGGCAATTTCGAACCACAAACAAATGATGATAATGGTGAAATCGAAATTATTATAGCTAAGCAACGTAACGGCCCAACCGGTACCGTCAAACTTCACTTTATGAAGCAATATAATAAATTTACCGATATTGATTATGCACATGCTGAAATGTAAGAAAAGAATATTTTTATTTCCGTACGTTTAATTTTGGTTAATTTTAAATGTACGGTTTTTATTTTGTTTTAACATATTTTTTAACAGCTAAGTATGTATCTTATAAATTTGTAAAAATACCTTTAAACCTTGATATTAAAGTGTTTTCGAAGTGGATAGACATCAAAATTCTAAAATAATAATGTGAAAAACACTATAAAATTAATGTTCGATTTTTATTTGCAATATCAGATTGTTATTGATAGAATATCTAGTGGTTAATCGAGAAAACTTGGAGGTGCTCTTATGTCATCAATCGTAGTAGTTGGGACACAATGGGGAGACGAAGGTAAAGGTAAAATCACGGATTTTTTAGCGGAACAGGCAGATGTTATTGCACGTTTTTCTGGCGGTAATAATGCTGGACATACCATTCAGTTTGGTGGAGAAACCTATAAATTACATTTAGTACCATCTGGTATTTTTTATAAAGATAAACTTGCTGTAATTGGAAATGGTGTTGTTGTCGATCCTGTAGCTCTGTTAAAAGAGTTAGACGGCTTAAATGAACGTGGTGTATCAACAAGTAACTTACGTATTTCAAACCGCGCACAAGTTATTTTGCCATATCATATTGCTCAAGATGAATTTGAAGAACGTCGTCGAGGAGATAACAAAATAGGTACAACGAAGAAAGGTATTGGTCCTGCGTATGTAGATAAAGTACAACGTATCGGTATCCGCATGGCAGATTTATTAGAAAAAGAGACATTTGAAAGACGTTTAAAAGAAAATATTGAATATAAAGACGCATATTTCAAAGGTATGTTCAATGAATCTTGCCCAACTTTTGATGACATTTTTGAAGAATATTATGCAGCTGGTCAACGTTTAAAAGACTTTGTAACGGACACAGCGAAAATCTTAGATGATGCATTTGTTGCCGAAGAAAAAGTCTTATTTGAAGGTGCTCAAGGTGTTATGTTAGATATTGATCATGGTACATATCCTTTCGTCACATCAAGCAATCCTGTAGCCGGCAATGTCACTGTTGGTACAGGTGTAGGTCCAACCTTCGTTTCTAAAGTAATTGGTGTGTGTAAAGCATACACATCTCGCGTAGGCGATGGTCCTTTCCCAACTGAACTATTTGATGAAGATGGGCACCATATTAGAGAGGTTGGTCGTGAATATGGTACGACGACAGGACGTCCACGTCGCGTGGGTTGGTTTGATTCAGTCGTGCTACGTCACTCACGTCGTGTTAGTGGTATTACAGACTTATCTATTAACTCTATTGATGTACTAACAGGTTTAGATACGGTAAAAATTTGTACAGCTTATGAGTTAGATGGAGAAGAAATTACGGAGTATCCAGCTAACCTTGATCAATTAAAACGTTGTAAACCAATCTTTGAAGAATTACCTGGTTGGACAGAAGATATTACAGGCTGTCGTTCATTAGAAGCATTGCCTGATAATGCACGTCGCTATTTAGAACGTATTTCAGAATTATGCGGCGTTCATATTTCAATTTTTTCAGTAGGTCCAGACCGTGAACAAACGAACTTATTAGAAAAATTATGGTAAAAAGATAAATGCATGCATATGGGGTAACGGGACAGAATGCATTATGAATTCGTAGGTCCCGTCCCGGCAAGGTTGACTAGGATTGAAAAAAGCTTGGTATAAGCGTACTTTCATTCCAGTTAACTACTGCCAATATATCGTTCATAGCCTAATATATAATGATGTTCCAAACTGTTGCTGACAATTAGGAACGTGCAGTAAAATTTTACTGCGCGTTCTTTTACTATATTATATGGTAAAAATGGAATATGCTGCTGTTGATTTAATTTATTAAAAAAACATTAATATGCTGTAAAAATGTCTTGTATTTAAAATATTAGCTATGCTATAATCTATCTTGTGCTTAAGAAC
>NZ_PPPV01000016.1:834873-877505 GCF_002901705.1 Staphylococcus lugdunensis | reverse complement strand
TTAAGACACCGCCCTTTCACGGCGGTAACACGGGTTCGAGTCCCGTAGGAGTCACCATTGATTTAGGTCTCGTAGTGTAGCGGTTAACACGCCTGCCTGTCACGCAGGAGATCGCGGGTTCGATTCCCGTCGAGACCGTATTGCTTACCCAATAGGGTAGGCATTTTTTTATGCTTTTATATAAAAGTAGTTGTGTCACGCATGGTTAATACTACAATAGCATGTTGCAATAAAAACTTAATATTTTAAATGATATGGATAAGAAATCCCGCAATGAATACCCATTGTTATAACATCATTTTGTAATATTTAATTGGATTTTTAAAAATCGGCTAAATTCAAAAGATAGAATAGACTAACTTATTTGTAAATTAGGCATAGAGTGGTAAACTTATAAAAAATATTATTCTATAATTTTACTTATGAAAATAGAATTCGCAGTATATTAATGGTAAATTATATAGTAGATACTTGTGTAGATAGGAACGATTGTTGGATATTTCTACACAGAAGATTTATTTTATATAAGTAAAGAACTTTTTAATAGAACAGATGTGAAGAACTACAATTTTAGAAATGAGGTTTTTAGATATGGCAAGAAAAGTTGTTGTAGTTGATGATGAAAAACCAATTGCTGATATTTTAGAATTTAATCTAAAAAAAGAAGGATACGATGTTTATTGTGCCTATGATGGTAACGATGCCGTTGATTTAATTTATGAGGAAGAACCAGACATTGTGTTATTAGATATCATGTTACCTGGTCGAGACGGCATGGAAGTCTGCCGTGAAGTACGTAAAAAATTCGAAATGCCAATTATCATGCTAACGGCAAAAGACTCTGAAATTGATAAAGTATTAGGCCTTGAATTAGGTGCTGACGATTACGTCACAAAACCTTTCAGTACACGTGAATTAATTGCTCGAGTTAAAGCTAATTTACGTCGTCATTATTCACAACCTGCCCAAGAAGTGAATAATGCATCAAACGAAATCACAATTAAAGATATTGTGATTTATCCAGACGCATATTCTATTAAAAAACGCGGTGAAGATATTGAATTAACACATCGTGAATTTGAGTTGTTCCATTACTTATCTAAGCATATGGGTCAAGTGATGACACGTGAGCACTTGCTTCAAACTGTTTGGGGCTATGACTATTTTGGAGATGTACGTACGGTTGACGTAACAATTCGTCGTTTACGCGAAAAAATCGAAGACGATCCATCACATCCAGAATATATCGTAACTAGAAGAGGCGTTGGATATTTCCTCCAACAACATGATTAGAGGAGTCTTTGCATGAAGTGGCTGAAACAATTACAATCCCTTCACACTAAATTGGTTGTTGTATATGTTCTTTTGATTATTATTGGAATGCAAATTATCGGTTTGTATTTTACAAATAGTTTAGAAAAGGAACTGACAGATAATTTTAGAAAGAATATTAAACAATATGCAACCCAATTAGAAGTCAATATTGAGCGTAGTTATAAAGACGATTCTGTAAATATGCAGAAAGAAGTTCAAAATTTACTTAATGAGTATGCCAACCGTCAAGAAATTGAAGAAATTCGCTTTATTGATAAAGATCAAATTATTATGGCAACGGCACGTTTGTCATCACATAATATGATTAATCAAAAGGTCAATGATAGTTCCGTTCAAAAGGCCATTTCACTTGGACAGTCTAATAGTCATAATGTGCTAAAAGACTATGGCAATGGTAAGGAACGAATCTGGGTATATAATCTTCCCGTGAAAAATGGTAAAGATACCGTGGGCGATATTTATATCGAAGCAAATATCAATGATGTGTACAATCAATTAAACAATATTAACCAAATATTTATTATAGGTACGGCGATTTCACTCTTTATTACGGTGATACTCGGTTTCTTTATTGCGCGAACCATTACTCGACCAATTACCGATATGCGTAATCAGACGGTTGAGATGTCTAAAGGTAACTATACACAACGCGTGAAGATCTATGGAAACGATGAAATCGGGGAATTAGCATTAGCGTTTAACAATTTATCTAAACGTGTACAAGAAGCCCAAGCGAATACAGAAAGTGAAAAGCGTCGTCTTGATTCCGTCATCACACATATGAGCGATGGTATTATCGCAACGGATAGACGTGGCCGTGTTCGGATTATCAACGATATGGCGCTTAAAATGCTTGGCATGGCTAAAGAAGATTTAATCGGTTATTATATGTTAAGCGTGTTAAATTTAGAACAAGAATTTTCATTAGATGAAATTCAAGAGAACAATGATAGTTTCTTATTGGATATAAATGAAGAAGAAGGCATTATTGCCCGGGTTAACTTTAGTACAATTGTGCAAGAAACAGGCTTTGTGACTGGTTATATTGCGGTGTTACATGACGTTACAGAGCAACAACAAGTCGAACGTGAGCGCCGAGAGTTTGTTGCCAATGTTTCACATGAATTACGGACACCATTAACATCAATGAATAGCTATATTGAAGCGTTAGAAAGTGGCGCATGGAAAGATGGCGCACTCGCACCACAATTCTTATCGGTTACACGTGAAGAAACCGAAAGAATGATTCGTTTAGTTAATGACTTACTGCAATTATCTAAAATGGACAACGAGTCCGATCAAATTAATAAAGAAATTGTCGACTTCAATATGTTTATCAATAAAATTATTAATCGCCATGAAATGTCGGCCAAAGATACAACCTTTGTGCGAGAAATTCCTAATGAAACCATCTTTGCGGAAATTGATCCAGACAAGATGACACAGGTATTCGATAACGTAATTACAAATGCTATGAAATATTCTCGCGGTGATAAACGTGTTGAGTTTCACGTGAAACAAAATGCTTTATATAATCGTATGACCATTCGTATTAAAGATAATGGTATTGGTATTCCAATTAATAAAGTTGAAAAAATCTTTGACCGCTTTTACCGTGTCGATAAAGCACGTACGCGTAAAATGGGTGGTACTGGACTAGGTTTAGCTATCTCTAAAGAAATTGTTGAGGCACATCATGGTCGCATTTGGGCAAATAGTGTCGAAGGGCAAGGTACATCAATCTTTATTACACTTCCATGTGAAGTGATTGATGATGGTGATTGGGATGAGTAATAGAGAGAATATCAAATCAATTATTTTAATTCTACTAGTACTTATGAGTGTGGTATTAACCTATATGATTTGGAATTTCACTCCAGATTTAACACATTTAGACAGCACGGATAGTAAAAAAGTAAGTTCAAAGAGTATTGGAAAACCAATGTCGGCGAAAGAAGAAACGGTAATCTCGCCATTTCAAATTATCCGTAAAAGGGGCGATGATGTAAAAGGTATCGAAGGTTCAAAGGCCAATATATTACAAATGGTTGAGCCATTAAAAAAACACAAAGTTAAAAAGGTAGAAAAGTTACATCACGACTATAATTTAACCATTCCCGAGTTAACTAACCATTATGCAGTGCTTGATTTTACATATGACCTTCCATTGAATGTCTATTTAGGACAGGTACTCGATATTAGCGCTAAAATTCCTAAAAACTTTAACTTCAATCGTATATTAATTGATAAAGATCCATATGACCGTCTCGTGTTGTATGCGATTAGTAAAGATCGCCATGATGCTATCAAATTAACAACGGATGCTAAAGCAGAGTCATTTATAAAATCGTTGGATCAACTTGAAAAAGGAATGACCAATTACTCAGAAATTATTACTAATAAAAATACGATTGATAAAGCAACACATGTGTTTGCACCGAAGAAACCCAAAGAAATGATGTCATATCGCATGGTATTCGATACCATTAATGTAGAGGTGATGAATGCAATTCTTTTTGATGATTCTGTCATTGTACGAAGCGGTCGAGGCGGCGCAACAACCTATAACAACAATACGGGAGTTGCCAATTACAACAACGACAGTGAAAAGTATCATTATCGTAATCTCTCAGAAGACGAATCCAGCTCTAGCGATATGGAAACAACGATACCAAGTACCTTTGACTATGTAAATAGTCATGGTGGCTTTGTCAATGACGATTATCGTCTGTTCAGCACAGATAATCATAATGGCCAACTGACATATCAAATGTTCTTAAATGGCCACCCAACCTTTAGTAAACAGCATCTAAATCAAATTCAAGTCACATGGGGAGATAAAGGTATTTATGATTACCAACGTGCCTTATTACGCTCTAGCGTTCCGTTAGAAGGTAAGAGCTGTAAATTGCCAAGCGTAGAAAGCGTTCGTTCCTCATTGGCTAATGATTCTAATGTAGATTTTGAAAAAGTAACCAATATCACAGTAGGTTACAAAGAAAATGACAAGCCAGAACAAAATGATATTGAAATACAGCGCAATAGTGAATTTATGCCTAAATGGTATATTGAATATGATGGCGAGTGGTATGCCTATGAGAATGGGAGGCTTGAATAAATGAACTGGAAACTAACAAAGACACTGTTTATTTTCGTATTTATTCTAGTGAACATTTCGCTTATCGTCATCTATATTAATAAAGTTACACAATCTCAAATTAATGATTCCGAAAATGAGAATCAAGTCAATTTTCAACAAGAAGAGATTAAAATTTCTAAAGACATTTTAGATAAAGATGTTAAAGGAATTAAAATGCAGATGATTACAGCAAGTTCTAAAGACTTCACAAGTTATGCTAAAGCACATTCTTCACTAAAAGCCGAAAAATCAGGCAAAATGTTAAAAGGTGACATAGATTCAACCGTAAATGTGAGCGATAGTAACTTTAGTGATTTGAAAAAGTACTTAATGGAACATATTTATAATGGAAAACTCTATCAGTTAGGTGGGGTAAATAATAATAGCGTTACGTATGAACAAACGTATCAAGATTATCCTATTATGAATAATAGTAAAGCCGAATTAAAGTTCTCAATCGATGGTGGCAAAGCAAAAGCATATGAACAAACCATTATGGATAAAATCGAACCTGCAAAAAGTGATAACAATGATAAAAAGCAAATCATAACACCACGTAAAGCAGTTGAAACACTATACTTTAATCGCTATTTAAAAGAAAATGACGAAGTTATTGATGCACGTCTTGGTTATTATTCTGTCGTGAGAGAAACAAATGTGCAGTTGCTACAACCTAACTGGGAAATCAAAGTCAAACATAAAAATAAAGATACCGTGAAGACATATTATGTAGAAGCCACTTCAGATAACCCTAAAGTCATCGATCATTAAACACGCATAGCAGGTTGGGGTGGCCTGAAGCTGTCCCCTAAGAAAGCGAGTCAACAATACGATAAACAAAGAAGCCAGTAAATGCATTTACAAAAACGCATTTACTGGCTAAATTTTTTAAAGGATTTACATCCCAGACAGTAGCAACATGTAATTGATGAAACGAGAAATTAGTATGTTCCTTTAAAATCAATATCCAACTTATAAGGTTGCTTACCAATAATAAAGCGGCAAATATAGAATTCACGTAAAATAATACCAATGCCAATACAAATACCTAGCGTTCCAACAACAGAAAAGATGATAAAAATAATACTTGTATTAATAAAAATAGACGTATACTCATATACATATTCTAATACAATCGGATGTAAGAGATAGATAAAGAAAGAGAATGAGTTAATTAAATTAATAACACCAAACATAAAGTATTTATAATGAATACATAAGCTCAATAATAGTAAAAACATACTCATATGATATAACATTAACGATTCACTATAGCTGGTAACATTCCAGTAATCGTGCTTTCCAAATAAAAAGACAAACATTAAATACGAACCAACAGCTAAGGTTAATATAATAAAAGGAAAATCATGTAAAAATGCGATAATTTTATGATAGTTATAACCAATATAGCCATCTAAGAAGAAGAAAAATATCCATCCTAAAATAAAGGTATTATCACTTAAAGGATAAATTTTATGTACAAATGTCTCAAATTGGTGGTTATGATGTAAATAGTATAGAAAGAAATACTGTACAAAAAATGAGCCAATTAATAATAATTTACTGTTAAAAATTTTAGGTGTTATTTTGTAGATAAGATAGCTTAAGATAAAATATTGAATAATAATTAGAATAAAATAGCCATACCAATAACCTAATACAACATTTTGCCAAAACTGATGCCAGAATGGATCACCTAATTTACGCGATTCACTGTAACAATAGAAACAACCGACACATAAATAAGGCAAAATAATGTATTTAAAACGTGACGTTAAATAGGTGATGCGTAATGAAGCATAATTTAATGTTGTTAACAGTTGTGACAAGATAATAAAGCAAGGCGTGCCAAAGATAAAAATATTTTGAGCATAATAGATGACTTTTAATTGTCTAAGATCATCGCCATCAATACCTCGCATATATTGTGTTAATGTATGTGTGATAATAATGATAATACACAACATTGCTCTTAAATAAATAAGTTCTTTCCTTTTTTTATTTTTAACGGCCATCAGCAAAACCATCCCATTTTTTAATTAATTTATTAAACGCATCTTCATTCATTAAGACACGAGGAATACGATAGTTGTTTTCACTAGGTTTAACAGCTTTATCTTCGAGTGTATAGCCATAGCGAATACCTTCTTTTTTAAGTACTTTTATATTTTGATTGCTTACTTCACCATAAGGATAAGCAATAGAATCATTATTTTTATGAAACTGTTTATGAATGAAAAGATTACTTTTGACAATATCATCTTTTAACTTGGCATCAGGTGTACTTGTCATGATGGCTTTTCTGTCTTTAGTCAGTGAATGTAAATTATCCGTATGTGAACTAAAGGTCCAATATTTAGAATGATTTAATATTTTTAAAGTACTTAAATCACTAAGATTTAAATTATGAAAATTTTCATTGCCAATTTGACCAGTAATTATAAATCCTGTAACAGGTATTTTATATTTTTCAATAATTGGATTTGCATTATCATAGACGGATTGTTCCATGTCATCAAAGCTAATCCAGACACTTTTAGGTGGGAATTTACCTTTTTCTTTATAATGTTGAAATTCTTTTTCTGTTAAAAAATGTGCCCCATGAGCTTTAAGCCATTTAATTTCAGCCTCAAACGCTTCTTTACTAATACTATAATTTTTAATTTCTTTACTGTTAGATAAGGTAAAAAGGGTGTTTTTAAACCAATTATCATCTCGGATACGATGATAATTGAGTGCTAATGCACTATTACCTTTGACGTTAAGCGTTTTTTCTTTGCTTTTTGCACTAGAAATGGTATGTGTTTGAAAGATACATAAGATTGTTAACAACGTTAAAATGCTACATAATTTAAAAAACTTTGCCATGATTAATACCTTCTTTTTTATATATTATTTTTCTGCTAATTAAACAAAGTGAGAAGATAATAATGTCAATGATGATAAATTTAAGTAAGGTAAAAAAGATGTCACTCATCGTAACTGCTTCAACGTTTAATAACGTTCTTATGATTAATACGATGTCAATATTAAACGTGAAGAGTGAACCAATAACTAAAATGCAAGCAATCATAAAGTAGAGCCAAAATATTAAACTAATAATAAATGTAATTATTTCACGTAATGCATGGCAAAAAGCATGGATTACTAATTTTTTCCTCTGTCTGGACTTGTCCATGTCGCAAACGCTCCTTTTTTACGTTTTAATGCTTTTGGAAAGGCAGAAATAGCGACCAAAGCATTTAACAGCCAATATATTGTTGAATACCAACTTAAGTAAAATATGGTTAAAAGATTAATTTTTTCATAGCGACTATCAACGAATAGCGCAATAACAAATTGTACAGTATTGATAAAAGTCAAAAGCAGCGCTGACAGGATTAATAAAGAAAATTGATAATTTAAGAAATAATAATCTAAAAAATTAGCGTTAATTATATCGATAATTAAAAGAATCACAACGCAATGAACCCAAAGCAATGAAAAGATTTGTTCAAATATCAGCATATACGTTGCTGGATTAAGTGTTTTGATACCTTGTTTGAAGTCCCGAATCAGAACTTCTTGCCCACCTTGTGCCCATCGAAGACGTTGTTTCCATAAGCCAGGTATCGTCTCAGGAACAAGCATTCGACATAATGCGCGGGGTTCATATTTAATGTGTAAGTTGGCAAGATGAAATTTCCAAGAAATCGCAATGTCTTCTGTAATCATATCGATATCCCACTTACCTACTTGTTCAATCGCACGCTTTCTGAATAGTGTGAAAACTCCCGATATAGTATTGACCTTGCCAGTTAAAGATTGGGCACGTTTAATACTGCCAACCATGCTAGCATACTCAATTGTTTGAATTTTACCTAGAATAGACTTCTTATTTCTAATACGAGGATTGCCAGTTACCGCAGCCAATTTCGGATTATCGATAAAATGTTCTAACATGAAATAAGGTGCGTCATCATCAATTAAGGTATCTGCATCAATGCCCATCACTAGATCATATTGTGCATAGTTCAAACCTTGATTTAAGGCGTTTGCTTTCCCTTGGTTTTTTCTAAATCAACAAAAGTGAAATCTAATGTTTTTTGCAGCTTGTAAATAACTTCAGCAGAATTGTCAGAGCTCCCATCATTAATCACAATAATTTGTTTATTTGGAAACTCTAACGATAACAAATTCGAAATCGTGTCTTCAATCGTCTCTTCCTCGTTAAAACAAGGAATTAAAAAGGAAATACCTTGATCACCGATGTCTTTATTTGGCTTCCTTTTAAGCCAAATTTCTGAAAAGAGCATATAAATAACCGTTCCTACTATCCAAAACATTGACATGAAAAGTGGATAGAGAATTAACAAATTTAAATATTTCATTTTCGCCCTCCATCAAAAATGTATTGTGCATTGATGATGATAAGGTAAAAATTTAGGTATTGCAACACTTTTTTAATTTATAAAAAAGACATATAAAAATAATTTTTTTGTAAAAAATCTACAAATGAACTCACTAAATTCAAATAAAAATTTTATCTGTAAGAAAAATCAATATGTGTTTCTTTTCTTCTAGCAAAAACAATTATCGTGAAGAAAATCTTTTTTGCTGAAAAAAATTAACCTTAAGGAGTTAGGAATTAAAATAAATGCGAATAAACTTATATACATACTCGATTAAATTGATCTGTTTTAAATCTGAAGCAAATTCTCCCCAAAATGTGAGATATTCACCATTAATATAACTATTGAAATGCGGGTCTTTACGCATATTAGCTGTATTAAAATCTGTTAAACGTGTGTCGGCAATATCAGCTTTCTGCTTAGCTAACGAATGTGTGCTTTGCTGTGCTCTAGGAAAGACGTAGTAAACAGAACGATTAAAATTTTCGACCATAAAGTGGTTAGTGAAAAAGTCAGTTGGCGATGGTGACTGTTTGGATGGTTGATGCCAATACATAATAATAATGCTGTGATTTAAATTTTTGAGTCCTTCATGTGTCAAAGAATCATTCCACATCTTAGGCGTATAATGCTTTGCTTGGACAGTGTCTGCAAGCTGATTCATGTATGAAACAAAATCACGTTGATGTGCGCCTCCACCAGGCACCTCATCTCCACCGATAACCATTTTTAAATTGTCTTTATATGGCGTTTGATAGAAAATATCAGCAACTTCATTGATTAACTGACGAGATACATCAAGCGCTGCCTGATTTTGTTGAAAATCAAGCATTGTATTATCATAGCTAGAAACAACCTGTCGATATTGGGAGGGATGATGTTTATGGAGTAACGTCAGCATGGCTTTTGAATGTGCAGGGAAGTCTAATTCAGGAATAAGCTGGACATGGTGTTTATTGGCATATTGAACAAGCTCACGCAATTCTGCTTTTGTGAGGTAATAGTGATTTGAATGGGTAGACGTTTGACCTAAGACATTTGAGTAAATACTATAATTGTCATTGTCAGCAAGGTGTAATTGTAGATAACGCCCATTGACACGGCTAAGCTCGCCGATGATTTTCTTAATGCTATCTTTAGTATAATGCGTCCGTGCAATATCAATAGAAATACCCTTTTCAATATCAGATTGCTTACTATGCTTAGGAAAGAAAGTGAATACAATAAGTAATAAAATAACAATAATGGCACTAAGCTTTTTCATAATTGCCCCTCTTTTATTTTTAATATGGTGCATAAGTAATTAGTAATAGTGCAATAACAATTGTTTAAGATAATAAAATAAAAGTTTACATTTTTCAATATATAGTAATTTTCCATCTATATCTCACAAGGCTTATTTATAGTTTTATGAAGTACAAGACAAACGGCATAATCAAATAAGGGAAGACTTACAGTATAGAGAAGGAACTGTGAAGGTAGTATAAAATATAGCACAATAAGGAAAACAAAATATATACGATTCAACTATTGATAGAAGAATTGCGCATGAACGATAAAAAGGTGATAACATATGAAATATTTTCTAGATGCATAAGCGTACATACAGAAACTTAAAATAAAAATATGCGCGCTATTTTAAATCTGTGTATTGGCACATTGTTCTTATAATTGGTATAGTAATATATAAAGATATTTTAGAGGACGGAATACGATGATGTGCTTGTGATACAGCGTGATAACATATCATTGATAATAACGGTCACTGATGTATAACGTGTGGATGGTTGATTTACATAGGAGGACCTCTAAGGGGAGTGTAAATAATAACACACAGCATGACAGATAGTAGGAAGGATGAGTGACGTGATACGTATGAGCGTCTTAGCTAGCGGCAGTACTGGTAATGCTACTTATGTAGAAAGTGAAAAAGGCAGCTTGTTAGTTGATGTCGGTTTAACAGGTAAGAAAATGGAAAATCTGTTTAGCCAAATCGACAGAAATATAAGCGATTTAAACGGTATACTCGTGACACATGAGCATAGTGATCATATTAAAGGATTAGGAGTCTTAGCACGTAAGTATCATTTGCCAATTTATGCGAATGAAAAGACATGGAAAATGATTGAAAAGAAAGATAACAAAATACCGATGGAACAAAAATTTATATTCAATCCATATGAAACGAAGTCAATCGCAGGCTTTGATATTGAATCATTTAACGTTTCACATGATGCGATTGATCCACAATTTTACATTTTTCATAATAATTATAAGAAATTTACAATGATTACGGATACAGGATATATTTCAGACCGCATGAAAGGCATGATACATGGTAGTGACGTCTTTATGTTTGAAAGTAACCACGATGTAGATATGTTGCGCATGTGTCGATATCCATGGAAGACAAAGCAACGTATCCTCAGTGATATGGGGCATGTGTCTAACGAAGATGCAGGACACGCAATGACAGATGTAATCACAGGAAACACAAAGCGCATTTATTTATCGCACTTATCTCAAGATAATAATATGAAAGATTTAGCACGTATGAGTGTCGGTCAAGTATTGAATGAACATGACATTGATACACAAAAAGAAGTGTTATTATGTGATACGGATAAAGCACAAGCAACACCTATTTATACACTATAGTTTCAAATGCTATTTTAATGAGCAGGATAATAAAGTCTTAACATGACAGACTTAATCCTGTTCATTTTATTTGTTATTAATTAAGTAGAAGGGCAGTCTAAGAAATGAATAATTGAAACGCTGTCAGTTAACACATAATATATGTGTATAACTATGTAAGACGGTAAGCAAGTTATCCCCAAATTCACGCAAAGTTATCCAGTGTTGTGAACAATACACACAAAAATATACACATTATTCACAGAGTTATCCACATAATCACAAGTTATTAACGCTTTTTTCCAAATAAATCACAAAAATAAGGCTTATTTTTATTCATTATTGGTATAATAAGAGGGTATAGTGTTGATAAGTGAATAACTTGTGGATAACTAGAATAAGTTACTTCATCACGGAGGTTTAATATGAAAATCACAATACTTGCAGTAGGAAAATTAAAAGAAAAATATTGGAAGCAGGCTATTGCAGAATACGAAAAACGCTTGAGTGCCTATAGTAAAATAGAACTGATAGAAGTACCAGACGAAAAAGCACCAGAAAATATGAGCAACAAAGAAATAGAACAAGTAAAAGCCAAAGAAGGCCAACGCCTCCTGGCTAAAATTAAGCCTCAAGCAACAGTCATTACATTAGAAATTGCAGGGAAAATGTTGTCATCAGAAGGCTTAGCACAAGAATTACAACAACGTATGACCCAAGGCCAAAGCGACTTCACCTTTGTTATTGGCGGATCAAACGGATTACATAAAGACGTCTTAACACGTAGCAACTACGCACTCTCATTCAGCAAAATGACCTTCCCACACCAAATGATGCGCGTGATTTTAATAGAACAAGTTTACCGTGCGTTTAAAATTATGCGAGGTGAAGCATATCATAAATGATGCGGTTTTTTAGCTAGTTTCTAGTAAGAGTTTATTGGGAATTATTACTAATTCACCAGTAGTTATGGCTTTCCATATCTCCTTTAGCAACGGTTTTTGAAAACTAAAAATATATTTAATATTTTAACATCAAGTCATAACTTTCTTCATTTGATGTGAGATGATGCTAAAATACAAAGATTTAATAAATCAGTTAGTTTCACTTGATAATTTCAAAATTGCTCCTAAATGTTGTTGTGCTGTAGTAAATAAAGTAAATGTAATTAATTCAATAATTTCTTTATTTGTCATTACATTCTTCAGTAATTGAATTGTAGATTCAGGTACGTTTTCTTTTGTTTTTAAATAAACTTCAACAAAACCAGTACACAGTAATGATTTTTCATCTTGATATTCATTACTAGGACTACCTTTTGCTTTACAATATAGACATCCATTTTCTTGAGCAAGTATTCTTCTTAGTTCTTCTTTAAGTTCTTTACTTAGAGCACCATCATCACTTAAAAGATTAGCTAAATCATTCCAAGATTTTAGTATATTTTCATTGTGTCCTAATAACTGTTGAAAAGGTGTCTTACCAATATTACTATAATTTATTAACGCCATTTTATCATCTCCTTTAATTAATAATACACATGTTATAATAAATAATGAATACCAATTCAAAGGTAGATGTTGTTAAATTATTTAATAAATGAGGTAAAATAAGTGAATGACTTAATAAATGAAAAAATACTAAATATATTAGAAAAGAATAGTAGAATGACTATTAATGAAATAAGTAAACAGGTGAATTTATCTGCACCTGCTGTAAGAGAAAGAATAAATAAGATGGTAGATTTAGGCATAATAAAAAGTTACACAATTAATATTGATTATGAGAAGTTAGGATATGACGTTGAAATTTTGATTGAGATAACTATCAAGAATAATAGATACGTAGATTTTAAAAAATTTATATCGGAACAAGATAATGTGGATTTTTGTTATCGAGTATCTGGTGACGCTTGCTTTGTGTTCAAAGTTCGATTGGAAAACATGAGTTCAGTAGAATCATTCATAGATCTACTACAGCCATATGGACACACGAAAAGCCAGTTTATTTTTTCAAAAGTCATATAGCTGAAGAGAGTATGTGTAAATGTAATTAATAATTGTAATAAAGTAAATGCTTAATAGATACGTTTTTTTAGCACCTTTGTAAAGGGGTTTGGACGTATTAGAAAATATGAAGCTTATGAGAATTGCTATTGTGTTTTTGTGAAGAGTATCATAAGTGATTTAGATTGTAAAACTAATAATTAATCATTATTTATAACTGTAGTTTAAATGATATTTTAATATTTTTGACAATACTATTGTTAGATAATACATTTGAAAAAATAATAAAAGGTAACAAATTTGGAAGTTGTTTTGGCATGAGAAATCAATCATTGAAACAGAAGATATTTGAGTTGATTGACTTAAAAAATGAAGGTAGCTACTGGGATTATAAACAATATCACTCAACGGAACATAATCATAAATTGTTATATGTCATTATATGTTTATATTAATAATTATAAAGTAAAAGAGGATATAAATTGAAAGGGAATGGTTATAAGTTAGGTATAAAAGTTAAAAAAGGACATCTGCTTTTTATGTAGGTAATTTAACAGATGAAGAAAGTTATTATTATGAGGTAATTTTAGTAAATAATATAAAACTAATATCCATCAACTACTGCTATTACATCTTTATCAAATTTTTGATATCTAAAATAACTTATATAGCGCTCTTTTTTAATTATATTACGCATTTTACATTGTAATTGGCAAAAGATAAATTTTTGTTTGTAATATTCTTGAAATATTGTTACATTAATGTAACAATAAAACTGTAACACAATTAATGAGGAGGGTTTTTTATGAAAAAAGTTTCTAAATTTATTTTAGCTAGTAGTCTTGTTTTGGGCTTTTCCGTAACGCCCGAATTATTTAATGTAACTCAAGCACATGCGCAAGAATCTGTTAAACCTTATTATAATTATAGTGGTTATACAGCATATCAAAGTCGGTTTATACTGGATAAGAATTTTAAAAAATCTTTAAAATTCGACACTTTCAAGATGAATGGTTATAAGATTACTAAAAATTCATCAGTTAAAAATCATAAAAATTTATATGATCAAACATATTATTGGGTTTCTAATCATAAAGCTAATGGTGTTTTTTTCTCACTAGATGGCAAATCTGTTAGTAAAAAAGAATTAATTAAACATTACGGGGAACCAAAATATTATTCTTCATCAGCATGGGGAAAAGAATGTACTTATAAAATTGGAAACAAAGATGTAAGATTTTATGTTGATAAAAAGGGATATGTAATTAAATGTCAAATAATTAGTGAGTAGAATTTATGTTAAAGCATGGGATTAAGTAAATGGATGTTACTTAGTCTCATGTTTTATTATTTAGAGCGTTTTTAAAATTAGCTTTTTTGTCTTGATGCTCAGTTTACAGCTTTTTTCTTATTAGTAGTATTAATCTTTATGATATTTTAAAAACTTATGCTTTCAATTTCTTTCTGAGTGATTCAAGTATTAAAGCATCGGTAAATCAATCGTTTTCAGCTTTATAATAAATGACAAGATGATGTTAACAGCATCTAAATACTTATCACAAATACTACCAGCCCCGTGACTAGACCAAATTTGAATATAATTAGATAACGCTGTAATACTTTCAATAGAATTAAACAGAATATTTAGGTTTTAATTTTTTATTAAAATTTTATTTAGTTATAGTAATTTTTAAAAATAACTTTATTTCATTTGTTATAATCATTGCATCAAATGAAATGAGGTGTATAAATGATGTATTTGGATTGGCAACGTAAATGTATCATAACTACGGTGGTCGTATTGAGCAGTTTATTATTAGTATTTTCATCAATTACATATGCTAGCGAACGCAATACTGAAGACAGCCTTAAAATTACAACACATAATGTTTATTTCTTGCCTACAGCAATATATCCTAATTGGGGGCAATCTCAGCGCGCTGATTTAATTTCAAAAGCGGATTATATCCAAGGTCAAGACGTTGTAATTTTAAATGAATTATTTGATCACAAGGCATCAAATCGACTTTTAACAAATTTAAAATCACAATATCCTTATCAAACACCAATTGTTGGTCAAGGTACAGAAGGTTGGCAAAAGACATCTGGATCTTATAGAAAATTGAAAAAAGTGAGCGGTGGCGTTGGTATCGTGAGTAAATGGCCAATCGTACAACAAGAACAACATATTTACAAAAATGGTTGTGGCGCTGACAGTGTAGGCAATAAAGGCTTTGCATACATTAAAATTAATAAAAACGGTAAATACCAACATATTATTGGAACGCACCTTCAAGCAGAAGACCCAGTATGTATGAAAGGGAAAGATCAAACGATTAGACAGAGTCAAATGGAAGAAATCAAACAATTTATCAAAGATAAAAATATTCCAAAAGATGAACCCGTATATATTGGCGGTGATTTAAATGTCATTAAAGGTTCAGCGGAATATCAGAAAATGTCTGATAACTTGAATGTTTCAATGCCTAAACAATACGAGGGCAACGCGTATAGTTGGGATACACAAACTAACGGCATTGCGAATTATAATTATCCTAAATTAGAGCCGCAACATTTAGATTATATTTTACTAGATCGAGACCATGCACAACCAAGTTCATGGCATAATCATACACACAAAGTGAAGTCACCAGAATGGTCTGTAAAATCTTGGGGTAAGACTTACCGATACAATGACTATTCAGAGCATTATCCAGTTTCTGCATATGCAGCGAATTAACATTTTTATATTTGCATTAAATTGTTAAATTTTAATATTTAAAATGGGAGCTATACGGAGATCAAAGTTCAAAATTGATTTCTCATATAGCTCCCTATTTTTTACTTTTAGGCTAAATCATATAAAGATAACAATCGTGATACGTGTAAAGGTATTTTTTCTTGTTCTTGTGTGTTATCACTGCTATTAAGATAGCTATCTAGTAAGCCGATCATACCGTTACTGATAAAGTTAATATATAAATGATAATCTAGCCCTTTATCAGTAGCGACTGTTGTCGGTACTTTTTTCTTAAATTCTTCTTCAATAAAATGAAGAAGTTTTTTCTTATAACTTGAAGCGTTACTAATATTGAAAAGTTTCATGAAAAAAGACCTATTGTTTTCGAAAAACTCAAACCATAATTGTGTACCTTCTTGTAGACCGAGCCGTTTTTTAGCTTCACAAATTTCTTTGAGCTCCGTAAGCTTTTCTGATACGACTTGGTCTAGTAAATCATATTTATCAATATAATGGAGATAAAATGTTTTTCTCCCAACTTGAGCATGTTCTGTAATTTCTTTAATTGAAATCGTGTCAAAATCTTTTTCGAAAAAAAGTGTAATAAAGGCTTTGTTTATGCTTGCTCTTGTTTTAACGACACGTAAATCCTTGATATTCATTGTGAATCACCCCTACTTAAGACCCATTATTAGCAATTTGTGTAGTAACACACAGATGTGGCTATATATTAATTGAAAGACTTAATTAATTACTCTACCATGGCATTATACACACAAGGGTAATAAAAATCTACAGAGAACTAATTTTATATATAAGAAAATGGAGGAATAAAGTTATGAAGCAATCAGTTAATTTCAAAAGTAAAACGAACTTACTAGCAGCTCATTTATATACACCTGAACAATTTGATGAAAGTAAAACGTATCCTGCAATTACAGTGTGCCATCCAGGTGGGGGTGTTAAAGAACAAACTGCGGGTATGTACGCAGAGAAACTTGCTGAATTTGGTTATGTGACTGTGGTCTATGATGCTTCTCATCAAGGTGAAAGTGAAGGTTCACCTAAATATTTAGAAGATCCATTTGCGAGAACAGAAGATGTGAGAGCTTCAGTTGATTATCTTACAACATTAGACTTTGTAGATAATGATAGAATTGGTGCCCTTGGTATTTGTGCTGGTGGGGGTTATACAGTCAGTGCAGCAAGAACTGAACGTCGTATCAAAACACTAGCAACAGTAAGTATGGTTGATATTGGTGCATTATTCCGTAAAGGGCCTGGCGATGTGATATCCATAGAAGATCAACTAAGCTTCATGACTCAAGTTGCTGATCAACGTACAGAAGAAGCAAGTGGTGCTGACTATGCATATACAGGTTATGTGCCAGAAGAAATTGATGATGCTATGCCTGAAAATTCAACAATGGTGCAAGGTCATGATTACTATTTAACTGAACGTGGTTATCATAAAAATGCACCAAACAAAATCTTATTAAGAAGCTTTTCTGAAGTATTAACATTTGCGCCGTTCACGTATATTGATGAACTGTTAACACAACCATTTTTAGCAATTGCAGGTACAGAAGCGGACACTTTTGAGTACAGTGAGGAAGCAGTTGAAAAAGCAGCTGGAAATGACAACGAATTATATAAAATAGAAGGTGCATCACACGTCGATTTATACGATATACCAGAATATGTCAATCAAGTACTACCAAAAATTGAATCATTCTATAAAGAAACACTATAAATTTAAAAGGGTGGTATAACAATGACTCGTATTTTAATTATTGGTGCTAGTGGTCAAATTTCACAAGAGGCCATTGACTTATATTTGCAGAACACAGATTTTGATTTAACGCTATTAGCAAGAAACAAATCGAAATTACCTGACTATGATTCAAATAGAGTGACAGTCATTGAAGGTGATGCGACAGATAAAAATGTTGTTTCAAATGCTTTAGAAAATGTAGATACTGTGTTTGTTAGTTCTACCGGAGATACTTTAGGAGACCAAGCTAAGACCATTATTGAATCAATGATTGATAATGGTACGAAACGTTTAATCTTTGTCACTGCGCTTAATACGCTTCATGAAGTTCCGGGAAAATTTGGTGAGTGGAATGATGAAAATATTGGCCCGTATCTTGGACCTTTTAGAGAAGCAACTGAAGCCATTGAAAATTCAGATTTAGACTACACAATATTCAGACCGGCTTGGTTAACGAATTATGATGAAATAGATTATGAAGTAACACAAAGAGATGAACCTTTCAAAGGAACAGAGGTTTCTCGCAAAAGTGTTGCAGATTTAGCAGTTAAAATTTCTCAAAATCCAAAACGTCATTTAAAAGAAAATATTGGATTAAATAAACCGAATACAGACGGTGACAAACCTAGCTGGATGTAGATGTAATTAAAATGTTTTAATGCTGTTATAATCAATAGTTATAAAGTAAGAAAAAGCGACTACTTTGCTTTCTTAAAGTAGTCGCTTTTTGCGAGCAAGCAGTGATTCTATTTAGCATGTTTATCATTTCTATCATATATCAGCATACTCATTGCAACTGCAACGGCTATCTAGATCATCATGACATGTTTGTTCTCGATAAATATAATCTTTACAAGATAAGAAATAAGGCGCATTCAACTTTGTCACAGAACCATTTTTAAGCTATTAAGTCCGCTAATTGAATTTAAAGAACGTGCACCTTTATTTTTATCGTAAATGAACTTCTTCATCTTGCCCAAGACATTTATGTTTCAGCTTAAGTCATGCGATAAATCATAAAATTTTAAAGGGATAAAAAAGCTTAACCTTATTTATACCGCTGTATATTAAGACTCTACCTCATCGTGTCTTTGGGCTTCAAATGCATCAAGTAATGCGCGGGCTTCGTCTGTGGTTTGTGTGTCCATGAGTTGATGACGTAGTTGGCTAGCGCCTTTAATGCCACGTACGTAAATTTTAAAGAATCTGCGTAAACTTTTGAATTGTTGTGTTTCATCGCTAGAATGTTTGTCGAATAATGTTAGGTGTAATCTAAATAGACTTAAAAGTTCTTCACTCGTGTGTTCACGTGGTTCTTTTTCAAAGGCAAAGGGATTGTGAAATATGCCTCTACCAATCATGACACCATCAATACCATATTTGGTTGCGAGTTCCATACCAGTTTTTCTATCTGGAATATCTCCGTTAATTGTTAACAATGTGTTTGGTGCAATTTCGTCGCGCATATGCTTGATGGCTTCGATTAATTCCCAGTGTGCATCTACTTTACTCATCTCTTTACGCGTACGGAGGTGAATTGATAAGTTTGCGATGTCTTGTTCGAAGACGTGTTTTAACCAGCCTTTCCACTCATCAATATCATAATAGCCAAGGCGTGTTTTAACGCTTACTGGTAAACCGCCTGCTTTTGTTGCTTGAATAATCTCGGCTGCGGTTTCGGGACGGAGAATCAAGCCAGATCCTTTACCTTTTTTGGCAACATTTGCTACGGGACAGCCCATATTCAAATCAATCCCTTTGAAGCCCATCTCAGCCAAACCGAAACTCATTTCTCGGAATTGCTCAGGTTTGTCACCCCATATATGCGCGACCATAGGCTGCTCATCTTCACTAAATGTTAAGCGTCCGCGTACGCTGTGGATTCCTTCAGGATGACAATAGCTTTCAGTATTTGTAAATTCAGTGAAGAAGACATCCGGTCTTGCTGCTTCACTCACTACATGACGAAAGACGATATCTGTCACGTCTTCCATAGGCGCCAAAATAAAAAATGGACGTGGCAATTCACGCCAAAAGTTTTCTTTCATAATATAATTAAACCTTCTTCTTTATTAGTATCTCGAATTTTTATGCATGATGATATTACCACAAATGATGAACTTATACAAAGGGAATTTGAAAAGGCACAGGCTTTAAAAGGGAGGCCTACGGGGAGTCTAAAATACGTATGTGCACATCATAATTCTAGCGCAATATAAATGATGGGATATTGTAATTTAACTTTTGAGGATAAGTGTGAAGTGATACTTTAAGGATTTCTCATATGATCATAATTAACTGATAAGTAGAAGCGGATAATCAATGACGAAGTTTTGGTATAAAGGATGTCATGTAGATAGGATGATATGAAGAGAAAAAAGTTGAAAATTGGTTAAATAGTTAGCGCATATTATTAACTGGTGATTTAGGCCGCACGACAAACCACCCGAGTGAACGGGCGGTTTTGAGCTCTTTTGACATCAAATCGCTACTTTTAATTATTTGTTGCCAAATAATTTTTTGATGAATTCGATTACTTTTTTAATTAAATTTACGATAAACATTTGACTCACCTCCCGTTATTTCTTGAGTTAATTGTATAATGAATTGCGCTTTATTTGTTTAATAATTCATAATACATAAAAAACTATACATATATGTAAAAAAACAAAATTCATGATAACAATTAAGAATACTTTTATGTTAAAAATTCAACATCAAATATAAAATAAATTCAAACAAGCTTGATAGTATTTTTGTGGAACGATTTGAAAATGGAGATCATCTGCTACATATAGCAGAGTGACAGCATGCATGGTTATTAAATTATTGAGGTGTCTGCATATTTTCAATTCAGTCAACTACTGCCAATATTTAGTTCATGGGGTTTGGGACATAAATGTCAGAAAAACAGCAGTAAGATTATTTTCAATTAGAAAATATCTTGCTGCTGTTCTCTATTTTCACAATACTTCGTATTGCATGGCTTCACTTTCCTAGGGTACCGTCTCAGCACCCCAACTTGCTTTGTCCGATGGCTTTCTTTTCGAAAGCCTATCTGTTGGGGCCCCACCCCAACTTGCTTTGCTTGGCGAAATGCTTTTCGCATTTCTCTTTGTTGGGGCCCCTGTCTTCGACTGGCACTGCGCCCTCAGGAGTCTCGCCATAAATACTGCGTATTAACATGTAATTTTACCTTTAAATGCTTTAAAAATAAGGCACTTTCGTATAATTTAATAAATACCACTAAACTAAATAAACGAGATGCCTTATGTATAAAGCTTATAACATGAATCAACTTACACTATACACTACCAATGGAAACTTCAATACTTATTCTTATAAATAATATTTCTCGATATGTAAATGAAATTGTTGAAACAATCCCAGATAATGAATTCGATGAATTCAAACACCATCGTGGGACTACATCTTATCCCCCTAAAATGATAACGAGCTGTATATTATCTAATACATAAGAGAAAAGACAATTTCTATCAAATAATTATAATAGAAATTGTCTTTTTTACATTGTTTAAGAACTTAATGTCCCGGACCCGCTTTTTTCTATATACATATCGAACACATAAACACAACTTTGACGGTTGATTAAATCGCATATTAACAAAATTGTAAAATTTACAAAAAATTAATATTTTAAAAATTATAATTTATTGACTTTTTAAAAACCGGATGCTAACTTTTAGTTAAATAAATAGTAATTTTACATTATTTATTATTAGGGAGAAGGAGGTGAAAAATAATGAAAATCAATAACCATTCAATTAATGGATATTCAGACATTAATAGTTCTGAAGCGATGCAATATGCAGGAGGTTGCTGCTCTTGTAGTTGTTCATGTTCTTGTAGCTGTTCATGTTCTTGTACATGTGCCTCAACAGCAGAGCAATAAATCAAAGGTGAAGCTTGGTCTATATAGATCAAGCTTTTCCAAATTTTAAAGGTGAGTATATGGAAAGTTTAATGACTATTAAGGATTTAAAGGTTGATATCAATAATAGAAAAATTCTAAACCTTAATAATAGTACTATAAATATTTATAGTGAAGATAAAATAGCACTGATTGGGAAAAATGGCGCGGGAAAAACGACTTTAATTAATTGTTTATTAAATGAGATAAATTATAGCGGTGTCATTGATAGAAAGATAAGTTCTAAAGATATAGGGATTGTTTTTCAGGAAAATAAGTATGGGGATTTAATAAAAGTACATGAATTAATTTATTTAGCAACAGCTTACAGCAAACGAAGTGAACAATTTAAAGCATTTACAAAAGCTTTCTCTTTAGAACATCTTATAAATAAATTTGTTAAAGATTTATCCTTGGGAGAACAAAAGCGCTTAACTGTAGGATTAGTCTTAAATAAACAAAAAAAGCTATACATATTTGATGAATTAACATCTGGATTAGACTATGAAAAAAGACAAAATTTATTACAGAAAACTAAAGAAATCACCCAAAATAAAGCAGTAATTAAAATTACGCATTACTTTGATGAGGTTGAAAATTGGGCAAATAAATTAATCATATTAGATAAAGGAGAATTATTGTATTACGGGAGTATAGATCAATTTTTCTCAAAATTTTATCACTATGCGCTGATTGAAATAGTGAATCAAGAGTTAGATCATTTAGTTAAAGATGATATTGAAAAAATAAATGCTGATGTATATTTTAATGCCAAAATTGTTACCCACAATAAAGAGCAAATGAACGACGTTATTAACATATTAAATGAACGAAAAATGGAATTTAAAATCAACATGCAAAATATATACTCAACATATTTAATCTCAACTTTGGAGGAAATATGATAAATAAAATTTTGTTAAGCATAAAAATGCAATTTAGAGTTCCTATATCAGTGTTCTTTTCATTAATTTTTCCAATCATCATGATGTTAGTTATTATTATGTCTTATGGAAATTTTAGTATAGGAAATGGGAGACACTTTATAGATAAATATTTTTTAATTAGTACGAGTATTGGACTGCTACCGATTACTTTTATTAGCTTTCCAATTTGGTTAAGTGAAAGCATCGAGAACGACACACTGAAACGATTAAAATATTTTGATGTAAATATTAGTATTTTAATCGTTTCTAATATTATTTCATACTGCTTCTTAGCGATATTTAGTGTTATTTTAAATATCATTATTGGTAAAGTATTTTTCTCATTAACGCTACCAAACACGCAATATTTTATAGCCTTCTTTTTACAAATTTTTTATAACATTATCGCTCTGTTAATGATAGGAACATTTTTAGCTTTGTTAATAAGAAAGAGTAAGGTTTTATTACCTTTTGGAATGATATTGCTTTTTCTTACTTATATGATTATTGGTGTTTTTGTACAGTATGGGGAACTCCCCAATGTTTTAAAGGAAATAGGAAATTGGATACCAATCAAATATGCTACAAATGATTTTTATTCAATTTGGACAAATGAACGTATGTGGGATGTATCATTTTTAAAATTAAATTCATTGTATATCGTAGTGACGGGTGTTTTAAGTTTATGTATTTATAAGTTTAAGAAATGAGGAGAATAATGATGTTGAAGAGACAAGAAATGCGAGTGATTATTGAAATTTTAGCAGGTATTGTTTTATCTGCCATCATCACAGCCATCTCAATTTCAATAGGTTATTTTATTATCAATAAAAATGGTTATGCGCATTTTGATGTAAATTTATTAGGATTAAATTTATACAAAATACACAATCATGGCGATAGTGGAGAGCCAATTATAACGAATATTATGTTTTTAGGTGTGGCCCTGTCCATATTATTAGTAATCATTATTGAATTGCTTGTAGCAACTAAAAAAAGAGGTAAAAAGCAATGATTAATTATCAGTTAAAGGGAATGTTTAATCAGCATTCGTTATTTAAATTAAATGACGATAATATTGCAAATAATGATAATCGAAATAACTTTGCTCAAATTATTTTAGGGAATCAAGAATCAGAATCTTTAAAGTACTTATTAAATGTAAATCATCAGAGACTTAGCGATTTCAAAAGCATGTTAGCTTATAATGAATCGAATTATGCAGCTTTAGTTAATGAACATCAAATGTTGAATGAAATTAACGATGAAGATACAAGATCACTTCCTAAAAGTGATAAGAAAATAAAAGAATATTTTTATAATGTTTTAAATCACAGAAAAAGTACAAGGGAATTCACATCTTTTGAAATGGCTAGTAAAGAATTATCAACAATACTTAAATTTTCTTTTGGGATAGCGCCTAGAAAAGTGGAATATGGGGATATAAAAACAAGCACGCGATTTTATGCATCGGCAGGTGGGTTATATCCGATTGATATATATCTTTATATCAACAATGTAGAAGATTATGATAAAGGCATTTATTTATACCAACCGATAAGTCACTCATTATTAAAAATTGTGGCTCAAAAGGACATAAACACAGATGATTTATTAGAAGGCAATAATATAGATATCGAAAATTGTAGTTTTTTAGTCTTTTTTGGCTATAATTTTAATTCTAGTTTTTTGAAATACGGGGAATTAGCGTTATTAAATAGTTTGATAGAGATTGGTTGTATGTCGCATAATTTTGATTTAGTCATTACGTCATTAGGCTATACAGGATGCCCAATAGCAGGCTTTAAGAAAAATAATATAGAAAAATTACTTGAATTAGATCATGTTAATGAACATATACTATTTACGAATATATGTGGGAAGGAATAGTTAAGTAATGAAAACGTTTATTAAACCTAAAGATTTGTTTGTCGAAGAAAACAATAGTGAGTATATATTAAAAAAGGGATATTTACATCAACACTCAATAGCTATAGATAAAGAAGAAAGCAGCAAAAATTTTATAGACAATTTCAAAACGTTAATAGCTGAAAATCAAATAGAATTAAATGAAAATGACGATATTATAGAAGATTTTAATAAACTAACGCAATTGAATTTAATACATCAAAAAATCGATACTTTTAATAAAATTTGTATTATTACAGACAAGGCAGCCAAAGCATTTTTTAAAGATCATCTCGATCAAGTTGATGAAATATATGAGTTTAATGAAGTTCTAGAAAGACATGAAATTGAAATCTTGAATAATCAAAAAAATAATTTATCTATAAATGAAGTTGTAAAAAAACAGCAATCAAAGTTTGCAGATATGAATGTTTTTGTTATTTTATCATATGCCAATCAACCTTTTATTAAAGCGTTTAACTTTTTAACAAACTTGTTGGATATGACATATACACTTGCTTTTTATGATAATGAAAATGTATTTTTCACAAATATTCATCATGGAGAGACGGGTTGTTATGAATGCTTAGAACGACAATTAATTTCTAAGTTTCCTGGTACGATAGAAAATTATTTTGTTCCGGATGCGCAAAATCAAGGCATGTACAATCTCAAATTATACAGTTATATATTAAGTATAATGATAAATGAAATTAATAATATAGAAATCTACGGGGATTCAACGCTAATAGGGAATGTACTCCATTTTTATTTACCCACATATGAATACAACTTTAATTTCAATAAGCGTCAGTCTACTTGTTCTACATGTTCGACGATAAATAATGTTTTGTTTAAAGAGCAAAATATGAAGTCAGCAAATATTTTAAAAAGGGTGTTAGAGAATGATAACCTTTAAAAATAATTTGAATTATAATCTGTATAGACAAAACTTATTAGGTGGAAATGTAGCAGGAATATGGAAAGATAACAGCTTTTTCTTAGGATTAAATTCATATCCAATTATGAATTATCATTATGTCACGGCTCAATTTAATAATTTTGAAAAAAACTTCTTAAGTGAAGATTTCAAAGTGAATTATCATTTGAGTGGTTATGGTATTTATTATAATGAAGCACTAGCGTCATTCTTAGGAGAAAGTTCAGAAAGATATGCCTTTACGCTGTTGTATCAAAATTTAAAAGGCAAAATCATATATGCGTCACATGCACAAATTTCAGAACAACTAAAAAATACAAATAGCTTAGTACTACCTCTAGCATTAATTAATATATATTTTGAGGAAAAAGACGCCAAACATTATATTTATGACGATGACGTCATTCAATGGATTCCACTTAAATCTCTATATCATCCAGATCATGATGTTTTAGTACCTTTACAAATGCTTGTTCTATTTAATAAAACGATATTTAAAGATGAAAAACAGTTTACGAATAGCGGTGTTTCAACCGGTACAGCTAGTCATGAAACATTTGAGAAAAGTTTAACCAACTCTATTATTGAGATTTTACAAATAGATTCATATAATTTGTGGTGGTACGGAGGCATTGAAGGAAAGACGATTTCTGTAAATATTGCTGAAAAACTAAATGAATGGTTTAAACGGCCGAGCATTGTGCACAAATTTCTTGATAATTTCGATGTATCTTTTACTGATATCAGCTTTGATAAACCTATTCATGTTGTTGTCTGTGAGGTTAAATCTAAAGCTAAAGATTTAAGCTTACCTAAATATGTCGTTGGGGTTCAAGGCGATATGAACTTAGAGCAGTGTATCTATAGAAGCTTATTGGAATGTGTTACCGTGTTAGAGTATACAATGACTGAGGTTTGGAATAATACTACACATTTTAAAAATGTCACAGAAAATATTGAAAATCATCCTATTGATAATTTAGATGATAATGTTATGTATTATGCCAAATATGGTTTGAATTTTAATATGCAGAAAAGAAAAAACACCTTCCAAAATACTAAAAATGCCAATAATTTACACGAAATCATCAATGAATTAAAACATTTAAGTCATTATGCGTGTTATTTAGATATCACACCTGTGGAATTTTATAATAAAAATTTAGTTGTCGTTAGAACATTTATACCTGAATTATTGACGATAGCCATACCATCATATCCACCTTATCTACATCCAAGATATAAAGAAATAGGAGGAATAATAAATGATATTCCTCATCCTTTGGCATAGTCTGATTGGTTTAATGTTTTTTTTAACTTGTTTTCCAGGTATATTGCTTATTTTCATTAGAAAAGTAGCGTATTTTAAATACCTAACTGAATTTTACAAGTACATTTTGGTACTTATTGTCGTACTGTTAATAGATACGTGTTTATTTTTAAGTAATACAAATATTTACTTATGTGTATCTGTTATTATCATTACACCAGTAATCGTTTATATTACAGAAAAATCATTACTGTTTAACAAAAATTTGTTCGACTTTTATAACAAAAACAGCAAATTTATTTTAAGTGTGTTACTTGCTTACCCAATACTAGAAGAATTAAATTTCCGATACTTCTTGTATTATTTCAGCTTGATATATCATTATCATTTTATTCAGTACATTATCTTATCAGTACTAACTTTTGTGTTCTCTCATTTTCTATATCAAGGAAAGTCTTCCATAGTAAAAATCTTTTTTGCTACAATACAAGCAATGATTTATTTGTATTTTAGAGATATTTTTATCAATATTATTATTCATATGATGTTTAATATATTAGTGTTCAGTAGCCAAATGAAGAAATTAAATCATTCAAGAATAATAAAGTAATAGGGAAGATTCTCCGCTAAAAAATGACATCTTGCCAGAATGGATTGATATAAGCGGTCTCTTAGGTATAAACACTTAAAAAATCCCCTCATGACTTTCAAGCGTGAGGGGATTTCGTGTTATAAGTCTAAAATATATAATTGAGGGTTTGTTAAATATCCTTTGAGCTAATATTTTTCAGTGACCTTCGTTAAAAAATGAACATAAAGCAGCATAAAATACGTCGTCGTTGTAACTAACTTGTTCTGTCACGTCATTTTAGATATATCCACGATAAAACTAACTTTAGCTTTATTTTCAATGTTTTCTAGAATGATTTCACTATTATATTGTTTAATAACTTCATTAGCAAAATACAAGCCTATTCCTGAGCCATTTGATGCTTTACCTTTAACGCCCCATTCTTTAGCAAATTTTAGTTCATCTTCAGTAAATTGTTTACCGTCATTAATAACTGAGAACTGCAATAAACATTGATCTAGGCATTTGAAGTTTATACTAATTTCTTTGTTAGCATATTTCAAAGCGTTATTAATTAAGTTATCTATCACATGATATAGAATTTGATTATTTAAAAATATATGATTATGAAGTAATTTATTGTCTACTTGTATGTCCATCGTTTTATCTTTCAAAATATATTTATTATTATAGCTTTCATTGATAGTTGAGATAACCTTTTCAATATTAATTTTGTCTGAATGATTAGGTAATAACTTTACATTATTAATGTGAATTTTTATTTGATTATTAATGCGTTCAAGAGCGTTCAAGATTACTTTAGTTTCACTATTGATTTTGGATTTAATTTCTTGATTAGGCAGTTCTGAATTATTTATCTTTTTTAAAAGTTCAATGTGACCCTGCATGACAGTTAAAGGTGTTTTTAAGTCGTGTTCAAAGATTTCTAGCTTCTTTTTGAAATTGTTTTGAATCGTTAACTGATCCGCTATTCTTTTTTTAAGAAACGTATTAATGTTCTGTACTTCGTTAATCACATCATTAAATTCTTTAATATTTGTGGTTGTAACTTTCAAATCGATATCGTCGCTTTTTAAACTTTTAATAATATGATTTAAATAATCAATGTTTCTTGATAAATGCTTTTTATAAAAAAAACGGGTGAGCATATAAATAACTATTAGTGGAATAAATAAATTGATACAAATACTAGATATCGTAAAAAGGTAATGCGGTTGATGCCAGAAATCATGATATAGAGACTGTCCTATATTTGAAAATTCAAGTATATTAAGCAATAATTGTAAGACAAAAATAACGACTATACTGATGATCACAACTGATATATTTAGACGATGTAATTTTGTTTTGATACTTTCTATTCTAGCCATTTATACCCAACTCCCCACTTTGTATCTATATATTCAAAGTCACTATATTGATGCAACTTTTTCCTTATTTTTCGAATGTGTTCTGAGACAACCTGGGTATTACCTATTTTATTAAAATTAATAGAGTCATAAATTTGATCTTTGCTAAAATAAAAATTAGAATTCAAAGATAGCAGTTTTATGATTTCAAATTCTGTTCTCGTAATATCTAATAAATGGTCTCCCGCATATACGCTAAAGGTATCATAATTAATAATGAGATCTTTAGTTTTTTTAATATTTTTATTTTTGGAATAGCTATTATTTTGAGTTAAAATATTTTCAATCCTTACTATTAATTCTTCCATGTAAAATGGTTTGGCAATATAATCTTTGGCACCTAAAGAAAAACACTTAAGTCTTGTATCAAGGTTATCTTTAGCGGTCAAAAAAATAATAGGAATATTACTCTGACTAAGTGATTGAGCTACTTCAAAGCCATCAGAATAGGGCATTTTAATATCTAATATAATTAAGTGAATATGCTCATTTATTTTTTCCAAAGCTTCACGCCCATTATATGCGACAGTGGTCTTAAACCCCTCTAATTTAAGACTTTCTTGAATAAAAGAGACAATATTTTCCTCATCATCTACAATCATAATATTATACATAAGTTATCACCTTATATCGGATTATTAAAAGAAATTATTACCTATAATTAATGTACTATAAAACACAATCACATATCTAAAAACAATTAAATTTTTACTTTTTTTGTGATATAAATCGTTATTATTGAAACTAGTATGCTAATTGAAAATTGTATTAATTTGAAATAAAACGGAAAGCCATAGGTCTCAGAAAATAAATACATAAAACTCATATTCTTAAACCCTAGACATAATAAGAAATAAACTAAGCCAAACATATAACCAATCAAGGCATTTTTACTAATCATACTTATGAACAAACTTAACGAACCAATGAACATTGTATTTGTCAGTGCTATGAATATATCTTGTATAAATACAACATTAGAGTTACATATTTTAAAAGTTACTAAACCTATTAAAATCAGCAATATAGTGAACACAATTGTTAAAAACAGGCGTAATAACAATAAAAATCTATAATGATATCGTTTTGAGTTAATGATTAAAATCGTATTACGGGTATTATCAATTGCATATATTGTGGTAAATAAAATAATCCCAAGAAGTGTAAAAATAAGTTCAATGAATTGTGTTATTCTGTCATGGGTTAGATTGCCCACACCAAACATAAATAAACTACAAATAAAAAATATCACGCAACCAAGATAAAGCTTTGAAAGGTTAGTTTTAATTTCTAAGAAGAGTAATTTTCCCACTTCTAGTTAGCCCCTTTCTTTTTAAGTCAAATAGCCAAACACTAATTAAGAGCAAAAGAATGGCTATGAAACAATAGCTGATTCTATTAATAAGAATGTCATTTAAATGATTATAAAAGAATGAAGTATTGAAAAGTGAATTATGTCTAGGAATGAGTAAACCGCCATAATGACCTTCAACATAATTAGAACCTATATTCAAATTAATAAACCAAATGATTATTTGAATCAGGGAACCTAAATAAGAATTAAAAATCATAGTAATCAATAGTCCTAAAATAGATGCTACTAATAGAGTGGGGGTAGTCCACATAAATAAAATTTCATAAAATATAAAAATTGCCTTAATTGAAATAGGGTGAACAACCGACAAACTAATTAGGAAATAAACAGAGAATAATAGTATTGGTAAAAATGACAATATGATTAATGCCAGTACGCGTGTTAGGATTAATTTAAATGACGATATGTTTCTAGAATTTATTGTTTTAAATACATGATTCTTTCTATCTAAAAGATAAATATGAGCACCTAAAAAGAATGGGAGTATTCCTATTATTACTCCTGCAATATCAGAAAGATATCTGCTATATGCCCCGAAATAAATGTCTTTGTTTTTGATCATCTTCTTCTCCATTGAAAAATCTTCTTTACTCATTTGTTTAGTCCCAAATAAATATAAATTTTTTTCGGAATAATTAGATCCCCATCCTATTTCATGAGAAACCTTGTTAGAGTAGTATTTGAATCTCTTAAAATCTTTAGAATTTTCCATGTTTTTTATAGAGGTTTTGATTTTATCTAATTTATCTTTATTTAATTTCTTTTGTTTCAAGAAGCCAAACTGATACACTTTGAAGTTATTGCTGTGTAACTCTTTTTTTAAGTTATCTATCGCATTTTTCATGATTACTTTATTATTTGTAGTGTAAGTAGTCATAGATTTTGGTTGATAAATATCAGAGTTAATATTTTTATCAATCACTTGGTTACAGTTAACAAATACGAAAAAAATAACGAGAATACAATAAAAAATAAAAATTTTACTAAAAAGTAGTTTCTTTATTTCTATCAAGAATAGATTCATCGTTTACCCTCCTTGATTCATTTTTAAAAAATACATATAAGCATCTTCAAAGTCTTGTTTAACTTTTCTAGTTCCTTCAAGATTTGATTCTGATACAAATCTGACTTTTAGTAGATGCTCATATTCTTGTATTTTTGTAATAAAAATATTATTTTTTTTCAGTTGATTTAATTTTGAAGGGGAGATAGTAATCTCATAAACTTTATTGTCACTAAGCTCAATTAAATTCTTAATCGATCCTTTATAAGCGATTACTCCTTTGTCTAGGATAGCGATATTTTCACAGGTTGATTCAATATCACTCACTATATGAGTGGAAATGATGACAATTTTATCTTTAGCTAGATTGGATAATAAATGACGCAAACGTACCCTTTCTTCAGGATCAAGTCCTGCTGTAGGTTCATCTACTATAAGCACCTGTGGATTGTGAATAATTGCTTGCGCGATACCTAATCTTTTTTTCATGCCTCCTGATAAACTTTTAACTTTTTTATTTTGATGTTCTACAAGATTAACTTTTTCTAATGATGCAGCAACGTTTATTTTTAAATTGGCTTTAGGAATTCCAGATAAAATTCCTAAGTAATGCAATGTTTCTTTTACTTTCATATTCGGATAAAAATCAAAATCTTGAGGTAAGTAACCAATCATTTTTCTAATTTGTTTCGTTTGAGTTAAAGAAATATTATTAATTTCTATAGTTCCACTACTTTGTTGAAGAATGGTTGAAAGCATATTCATTAAAGTCGATTTACCAGATCCATTTCTCCCTAAAATCCCAAACATACCATTATTGATTTCAAGGTTAATATTTTTAAGTGCATACGTTTTACCGTCATATGTTTTATTTACATCTTTAATCACTATATTGTTCAATATGAGCGCCTCCTTTAACTTCAAGTTATCAAAAAGAAATCAAGAAAATATCAATAATATGAATGTCACAAAAAAGACAATTATGAATACTTGGGCAAAATAAGCAAAAATGAAAAATAATTGATACGCTCAGATTGAGGTGATTGAATGTATTATGAAAAAAGTGGGAAAGAAGCATATTTTAAAAACAAAGTTAAAGGGATCATTAAGAAAACTGTAGCATTAGATATTACAAACATTCATTTGGAGACCAGATAACTGGCTGTGTCTAAGCGGTTATTAAAACAGAAAGTTGGATTAATCAACAAGTGAAAGAATATACTGAGCTACTGCTTAGATATGAGTAAATTCACGAGATTATGGATAGTGAATGATTTTATTATATTGTTTATGTGATTTATATCGGGGTAATTTTTTAATGAATAATAATATATTTGGAGACATTAAATTACTTGAGAATAACAAAGGCACTGCACTCAGAGCGAACTGGGAAAAATGTGCTGAACTTGGTGGTGGAATTGCTAATGGTGTTGGTTACGGAGCTATTGGTGCAACACCCGTCAGTGTAGGAACTGGATCTGCGATAGGTGTTGTGTCTGGAGAAATGGGAGAAGCTGCTAGTTGTTTCGATTAAAAAAAGTAAATTAATTTTATTGATGATTTTTGGTATTTTTTAGCATGTTTTACATTGCCATTTATCATTGGGGTATTTTCTTTGTTCTTTATTTTTCCACCGTTATTTTTATTATTATTGAATTTGTTTGTATTTAATGAAGAAAAATAAATTAAATATGTGAAACCTAATTATTTGTTAGGATTTGAACTATATATTGGCAGTAGCTGACTGGATTGAAAATACGCTTAGGCCATGTTTTTTCAATCCTAGTCAACCTTGCCAGAGCGGGACTACGAATTCATTGTGAATTCTGTCCCGCTCCTTCATTAAAATAATTGTTTTAAAGGCACATCTACTATTTCGAATGGATGATTGCTACTTATATGACAGAGTTGAATGATACAGTTGTCTATAAGATGTTGTTTGAACTTTATGGTGTGGTGCTGATAGTATAATGGTTTTGTCACATCGTAATATGCTAATCCTCGTATTAGACCTTCTCCTATCATTTTTGAATAACTTTCTTTTTTGGTCCAAATTGTATAGAAGTCTTCAAGTGTTTGTATTTGATTGAATTCGTTTGTTGAAAACTGTTTGGCGATGATTAAATCATCCATGCCTTTTATTTCTTCAATATCTGCACCTATAGGCAAATGGTCTATTGCGCAGATAATATAAGGGAAACTGTATGAAAGATTCACATAGATGTCGATTGGGCTTGCAATTTTGACGTGTCCATTAGGCTGGATATCATATGACCATTGGCTTGGCATGAGTCCATGGGTGTGTTCGATGCTGTATTGTATCAATAAGTCGCCTATACGATGCATCCATTTATCCTTAGAAAAACGATATGTTAGACGTTCGGGCTTTTTCAATTGTCGATGACTTTGAGACATCCAGTGCGCAATGTCTTTATAAGTATGGTTCATTTTGGTAATAAATAATTTCATCTATGGTATTCTTTACATTCAAATTTTTCATTGAGTAGTTCCCGCCATTGATATAACCAATGTTGTGTAACTTTAGGCCATACTTCGTCTAAATCTCTAAGCAAATTTTGAGTCATTGATGACTGGATGACACCAGTTATTTGGTTGGATGCTTGACTATTTAATCCAATTACTTCATGCATGTTTAATTCATGTAAGGCTTTATCAAATTCCTCATCATTGATCAGTGGCAAGTCGGTATCTTTTGTTTCTTCTAACACGTTTTTCATTGTGAGTACATGTGGTGAATAGACGTGATAGATGATAGGTGTGGCATTTGAGATTGCTAATGTCACGATATCTCTTGCAGTGATATCAATAAATGAAAATTCAATTTCTGTTTGTGAAAAACTGTCACCGATAAATGGTAATTTTAATAAATCATTCATGACGATTGAGAAACGATTTGTTGTTAAATTTTTCATATTTAGTTTTCCAGTATATGCGCTTGTTAAGTTGCCTAATCGCATGATTTGAGCATCTAAACCAGCTTCTATTGCTTCTAACACTTTGATTTCGCTATAGAATTTACTTTTTGTGTAAGGAGATGTGAATAGCTGACCTTTATATAAATCTTGTTCTGAAAAAGTATAATCCTCGGCATGGGAGTCAAATACTGTTCCTACACTAATTGTTGAAATGTAAATAAATCGCGCTTTATGTGTTTCAGCAAGTGTTAATAAATCTTCTGTACTTTTCACATTTACGTTGATAAATGCCTCATCATCTCCAAAATGATCTGTCCGTGCACCTGCATGAATAATGGTGTCAATATGACTTGTGATGTTTAATACATCTAAGTTGGAGAATTCACCTAATACGACTTCAACACGTATCATTAAGTCAGCAACATGTGCAGGATCAAAATAGCAACTTAAGTTTTCTTCTACTAATTGACGTGCGTCTTTCTTATTCTGTCCTCTCACTACGCAAGTAATTTTATCAGTATAACCGGTTAATTCATTAATTAAATATGCGCCTAAGAAACCTGTTGCGCCTGTTAATAACACATGACCTAGATGTCTTACTATCATTGGTTTTGAACGCATTTGATAGCGTTGTTTGATTAATGACTGTAATTGAGGTAAGTGATCCGGTAAAGTAACGCACGATTCGTCACTTTGTTGTTCTAAGTGTGCTGACAAATGACGGATTGTCTTATATTGATAAATATCTTGCATAGTAAGATGAATATGTTTCCTTTTAAGTTTAGAAATAAGGACCATAGTATCTAAGGAACTGCCTCCTAATTTAAAGAAGTCATCATCTATGCCTATTTCAGAAATATCTAGTATTTCTGCCATGATTGAGGCGAAAATTTGCTCGGTGTCATTTCTTGGTGGCTCAAATTGATGGTGATGCATTTCAGGATTTGGTAGCTTAGATTCATCAACTTTATCGTTACTTGTTAATGGAATTTCATCAATGGCAGTGAATGTATTAGGAATCATGTATTTTGGCAAGTATTGAGTTAATTGTTTAAGTAGATGCGATGCTATATCATGATTACCCACATAGTAGGCGTGTAATAAATCATGGCCGCCTTGTTGACGAATGATTACTACACTATCATCGACACCATCTAGCGCATTGATTACATTTTCGATTTCTTCTAATTCGATTCTATAACCATTGACTTTAACTTGTTTATCGATACGACCTAAAAATTCAATGTTGCCATCAGGAGTAAATCGTGCTAAATCACCACTTCTATATAGTTTTCCTGTACCAAAAGGATTGTCTATAAATGCTTGAGCGTTCAGTTCAGGTTGATTAAGGTAGCCTGCAGCTAGACTGTCTCCTGCAATACATAATTCCCCTGCAATACCGATGCCACATAATTGCATCTCAGAAACGATATAAACTTGAATGTTAGCTAAAGGCTGCCCGATTGGTATGGTTGATGGTATTGGGTCTCCTTTAGCGTGTGACCAAGTTGTTGTTACAACGGTTGATTCAGAAGGACCATAAGCGTTGTAATACGTATCGCAATGTTTGGCAATGTGCTGTACAAATGAAGGTGTACTTGTAGCGCCACCAGTAATAATTTTAGGAATGTAAAATTGATGCATCACATTTAATACTTGAAGTGGTATGGATGCTACCGTTATTGCTTCCTTTGTAATCAGTTGTTCTAACAGCTCGGTATTAGTACGTTCATTTTTATTTGCAATAACAAGTGTGTGCCCATTTAATAAGCTAGAGTAAATATCCATGGCAGATGCATCAAAGACATAATTTGAATATTGAATAATTGTTTCATGTTCTGAGAGCTCAAGTCGATCTGTCCATGCGTTTACTAAATTAAGTATATTGCTTTGTTGAATGGACACACCTTTAGGCATACCTGTGGTTCCTGACGTATAGATACAATATATTTCATCTTCTAGACTGCCCGCATACTCAGAAAATGGACGTTTGTTATTATTTGTCAGCTCTAAAGTTTCAAGCGCAATGGTTGGTATATTCATGTGTATATCTTTGCCATATGTGATAACGGCAGATGCTTGGGCATCTTTAATCATATAATCGATACGTTTATCTGGATGTGCCACATCAATTGGAACATATGAGGCACCAACCTTGATCGCAGCCACCATGCTAATAATCATTTCAAAGCTGCGTTCAGTGAGTAATGCGATACGGTCCCCAGATTGAACGCCGTTTACCGTTAATTCATATGCGAGTTGATTAGCATAGGCATCTAATGTTTGATAGGTCATTGATTGGCCATTCATTCTAAGTGCTACATCTTCACTATGTTGCTTCACAACACGGTTAAAGCGCTGTTGAACCGTTTCATGGGTTGTATCGTCTCGTGTATAACAATTAACGTTTGTGTTTATCCAATCTAAGATATGTGGATCTTCTTGTATCTCTTTAATTTTTGGATTTGAAGTAGTAATCACATATTTGAAAATATTTTCAAGTTGTTGTGCCATCAATTGAATGGTTGCTTTACTATATAAATCAGTATTGTACTCAATGTTCACGGTATAGTCGTTATAATCTTCCTCGATAATAAAGGATAGATCAAACTTTGCTGTCGTGGATTGAGGTGGTATAAGTGTCAAGCGACTATGACCAAAGTTAGCGTGATTTGTCTCATTATTTTGAAGCACAAGCATCACATCAAATAATGGGTTACGCGAAGGATCTCGGTCGCCAACTAAATCATTGACTAGGCTTTCGAATGGATATTCTTGCTGTTCATAAGCAGCTAAACTTGTCTCTTTCATTTCAGAAATAAATTGTTCCCAAGGCTTGTCATTTGTCGGTTGTCCACGATATACGAGTGTGTTGGCAAACATTCCTAGCATATTCTCAGTATCTCGATGTGTTCGTGAGCTAATCACGCTACCAATAACAAGGTCGTCTTGTCGTGTATATTTATGAAGTAGCACCATAATTGCGCTCGCAAAGAACATAAAATCAGTAATTTGATGTTGTTCAACGTAAGACTTGAGCTGTGATTTGAATGTTTGGTCATAATGAAATGTCATCATATGGCCATGTGTCGTTTTAATGCTTGGTCTAGGATAATCTGTTGGCATATTTAACACAGGCACACCATCTTCAAATTGTTCAAGCCAATAATGACGTTGTGTTGATAAATCACGTTGTGCCATCCACTCACTATAGTCTCTATATTGTAATGACAATTGAGGTAAAGATTTATTTTGATATAGCGCATTCAAATCTGCTAATAAAATTGTATTACTCATGCCATCGTTGATACTGTGATGCGTATCAATAAATAAATAGTGATGTTCAGGAGAGTGAATATATTTCATGCGTATTTGGCTTGGTTTTTCCAAGTTGAAAGGATGCGTATAGGCATGAATGATATCTTGTTCATCCGTTAAATCTGTAGTTACTTCCTCAAAGTCCGGAATAACATCTTTCGCAATGCGTTGTTTAACTTCATTATGATCAATGATGTATTGAGTACGTAATATTTCATGGCGCTGAATTAATTGTGACAAGCTACGTTGCAATTGATTGACATTTAATTCTGAAGTAAGGCGCCATAAAAATGGGATGTTATATACGGTATCTTTTGGATTTACACTCCATAATAAATACATACTTTTTTGAACAGCACTTAATTCGTATTGCGTATCTTCTGAAGCTTTAGGAATCACTTCATAGTGTTCATTTTGAGTCTCTTTAAGCTGTTGACTAAGGGCTTTAACAGTAGGAGACTTCATAATATCTCCAACTTTAAGGCGCTTTTGAAGCTGTTCTTCAATACGATTAACCACTAATGTCGCTCTCAATGAGTGACCACCCAGTTCAAAGAAATTGTCTTTAATACCTACGCGATCAACATGTAAAATTTCTTCAAATATGCGGCAAAGGACGCGTTCAAGTTCATTACGTGGCGCAACATAATTGGATTCATCAATCATATCAATATCTGGTAAAGCACGTGTGTCTAACTTACCATTGATTGTAATAGGAATTTTGTCTATTTTCATAAAATGAACTGGAATCATATAATTAGGTAGCGTGTGACTTAATAACTTCTTCAATGTGCTTGTTGATTGTGGTTGAGAAGCCTCATAATATGCCACAATTTGTTTATCACGATCTTGCTCATGTTCATGCACAACGACGACAGCTTTATTAATATCGCGTATCGCTTCGATTGCTTTTTCAATTTCTGATAATTCGATTCTGAAACCACGAATTTTCACTTGCTTATCGATACGACTAATGTAGTCGATATTACCATCTTCTTGTAGACGAACTAAGTCACCACTTTTATAAATCGCTTCCCCATTTAATGGAGATTTAACAAAGCTCTGTTGCGTTTGCTCAGGTTGATTCAAATAACCTTTTGCTAAACCTGAACCACCAATACATAATTCCCCAGGCACACCTACACCACATAATCGTTGACCTTGGATGACATAGACAGTCGTTCCATTAATCGGACTACCAATTGGAATACGTGCAGGCAATTTTGGTGGAATAGCATAAGTGGTCGTAAACGTTGTATTTTCAGTTGGACCATAACCATTGATTATTTGTGGGTGTCGTGCACGTGAATTCAATAGGTTTACCCATTTAGCATTCAACACTTCTCCACCGATAAGTAAATATTTGAGAGATTCTAACACTTCGATACGCTCACTGGCAATTTGATTGAAAAGTGATGAAGTTAACCACATCGTATTGACCTGTTTATCTGCAATGGTTTGGCCCAATTGCTTAGAATCAAGTAAAGTATCTTTTGATGTGATAATTAAGCGACCACCATTTAATAAAGCTCCGTAAATTTCAAAGGTTGCAGCATCAAAGGCAATCGTTCCTGATAATAAAATCACCGTATCATCGTTAAGTTCAACATAGTTAGGTTGGTGAACTAGGCGATCGATACCTCTATGTGCGATGACAGTTCCCTTAGGTTTACCGGTTGTTCCAGAAGTATAGATGACATAGGCAGTGTCTTCTGGTGTATTAATGTGTGGCAGATTATCAATATACGTGCATTCATCCCAATTGATTTCCTCCATTTTGATAAGAGGTAAGTCTGACTGCAGTGTTATATGATATGTGATTATCGCTTTAGGCATCGCATCTTTAAGGATATAGTGTGTTCTTTCTTGTGGATAGTCTGGATCAATAGGCAGATAGCCAGCACCAGATTTTAGAATACCTAATATAGCTACAATCATTTCCATACTGCGTTCCATAATTAAAGCGACCGTATCATTTGGTTGAATGCCATAAGTCGTTCTCAATAAGTGTGCAATGTAATTGGCTTGTTGATTTAACTGACGGTATGTCATAGATTGCTGTTCAAATTGTAAGGCGATTGCATCAGGATGTTGATTAACTTGATATTCGAAGCGGCTCATTACAGTTTGATAAGCATCATTACCATTCAGTTGGGTCATACTATGACTATTTATTCTTTCGTATAATTGTAAGTCAGTTTGATCATTTAAATGAATCTCTTGTACTAACATAGTTGGTTGATTTACAGATTGCATATAAATGGTTGTAATTAAACGGCGTAATGTTTGAATCGTTAAATCATCATAGGCATTTGCATCGTAAACTAAGTCAAAACCACCATTTGCGAGTGGATAGATTTCAATATTCGCTAATGAAGATTTATTGTTGTACAAACGATGTACCTCATGTGAAACTTGATGAAGTTCAAAGTCGGCAACAACTGGTGTTACATGAAACATACTTTCTAATTCCATGACGTCAGCATTTGCTTCTGTAATGAATGACGCACCATGGTTTTGTAATGAATGAATTGCGGATGTCCAAGCTGTTAACAGACTGTCTACGGATGCGTGTTGGTCAATGTATAAACATACTGGGGACACATTTGAATTCGGTACCATCAACAACTCTGATTGTTTATTCGCTACTGGGAAGTGGATGTTCAATGCCACTTCATTTGATTGACTCATAAAGTGATGTGCCAAATATGTGCTAACTGCTAATCGATGGATATCAAATGATGAGAGTTGTGTACGTACATAGCGCATCTCTTTTTTATCAGAGACATTTTTTACAGGCATATAGGCATAATTTTCATTATCTGCATGAAGTACTTTAAATTGATTAAAGTCTTTTGGTGCATTTGGATTGCATGCTTTTTCGTTTATCTTTTGTACCGTCATATAGAATTGAGATATTCCAGCATGCTGATTGAGTGAATGTTTGTAAGCCTTATTTAATTCTGATAAAAATATTTGTAATTGGTTATCGTTAAAAATCATAGAATGGAAATCTAAAAGTAAGTATGCTTCATCAAGAAATTGATAAATTGTAAAGTTAAATTGAGGTAATTGATTTAAATAGTATGAATTCAATTTTTGTTGGAAGAAACTTTCGATATCAATATTTTTGGAATAGTCATCGAAAGCTTTTAATTCAATAAACGGGAAAAATTCTCGAATGCTTACACATAAATCATCCGAATCATCAATATTGAATTGTGATCTTAATACAGGTTGGTGTTGTACGACATTTAATAATGCATACATCAGTTGATGACAATCAATACGGGTATCCAATTTTACCCAATATGTCATCCGATGTGTTGAGGATGATTGTTTTAAATATTTAAGATAAAAATACTTTTGAAAATTCAATAGTTGTTTGTTCATTTAAGTCCTTCTTTCATATTCATTCTTTAATAAACATAATTAAGCATTCACATCTTCTTGTCTAGACAGTCTATATCATAATACATTTACCTACATAAAAACAATTACCTAATTAAAAAATTTATAAAATCTTAATAAAAGCTTTTTAAAAAATTAATTATGATAATCTCAGTAAGGTTTGATAGTATTCGTATTTTTAATAATTGAATATTAAAACATATTTATTTAAAACGTAGTAGTTCAGACTACATTTGTATTGTTATAGGTGCACTTTTATGTTAAATACGCATTATATAAAAATTAAAATAGATTACATAAATATTGTTTGGTACTATAAAAGAGAAATTAATGTAAAAAAGGGGTGGAAGGATGAAACATTTAAAGAGATTAAGTCTGAGTATCGTTTTTTTACTGTTAATATTTTGTATTAGTGGATGTGGAAGCAGCCAAAAAGAAAACACTAAAACAGAAAGTAGTAAAAAAGAGTTTAGCAGAGAGGCACAAATCAAACAAAGCTTTAATAAGACATTAAAGCTATATCCTACGAAGAATCTCGATGATTTTTACGATAAAGAGGGTTTTCGAGATCAAGAATTTGATAAAGGCGATAAGGGGACGTGGATTATTAGTTCTGAAATGACTATTCAACACAAAGATGAGAGTTTGAAGTCAAGAGGGATGACTCTATATGTAAATAGAAATACTAGAACAACAAAAGGTAATTTTATTGTTAGAGAAATAACAGAGGACAGTAAAGGCTATACACATAGTAAAGATAAAAAATATCCAGTGAAAATGGAACATAATAAAATTATTCCAACGAAGCCAATACATGACGACAAGTTAAAAAAAGAAATCGAAAACTTTAAATTTTTTGTACAATATGGCAAATTTAAAGATTTGAATGATTACAAAGGTGGAGATATTTCATACAATCCAAATGTACCGAGTTATTCCGCCAAATATCAGTTAAGTAATGATGATTATAATGTACAACAGTTAAGAAAACGATATAATATCCCAACGAAACAAGCACCGAAACTACTGTTGAAAGGTGATGGCGACTTGAAAGGGTCATCTGTAGGGCATAAAAACCTAGAATTCACTTTTGTAGAAAATCAAGAAGAAAATATCTTTTTTACAGATAGTATTAATTTCAAACCTACTGAGCGTGATGAATCATGAGCAAAACTGAATATCCAACATTAACAGAAAATTAATAAGTAATTCTGAAGAAACAAATAGTGTATCAAAACTGAATATTGATTAGAAGCGTGTCATAAATGATGCGCTTTTTGTGTAATATAATTATAAATAAATCATACAAAAACAAATTAAATTGATTGCTTATGAATTGATTGCTAACATGAAAGAGAAATTAGTATCATAAAATCAAATTTTATAAATATATCATATGTTGAGAAAAATATAAGGATGTGAAGAGATGCGACAGTCAAGGAAGTTAAAGCTCGGTATATGTTTAATCCTACTTATTATATTGATTGGAAGTTGTATCATCTTGACAAAAACAAATAGTCGAAATGCTCAAATTAAGAAAACATTTAATCAAACATTAAGCTTGTATCCAACCAAGAATCTCGAGGATTTC
>NZ_PPPV01000016.1:769692-834863 GCF_002901705.1 Staphylococcus lugdunensis | reverse complement strand
AAAGAAGGCTTTCGAGATCAAGAATTTGATAAAGGAGATAAAGGCACTTGGATCATTCATTCTGAAATGGTTATCGAGCCAAAAGGTAGAAATATGGAATCTAGAGGAATGGTGCTACATGTAAATCGCAATACTAGAACAACGAAAGGATATTTTTTAATAAGCGAGATAACAGAAGACAAAAAAGGATATGTGCATAATAAAGATAAAAAATATCCAGTGAAAATGGAACATAATAAAATTATCCCAATAAAGCCAATACCGAATGATAAGTTAAAAAAAGAAATAGAAAACTTTAAGTTTTTTGTACAATACGGCAACTTTAAAGATTTTAAGGATTATAAAAGTGGAAATATTTCATACAATCCAAATGTGCCAAGTTATTCTGCAAAATATCTGTTGAATAATGATGATTATAATGTACAACAGTTAAGGAAGAGATATAATATCCCAACCAAACAAGCCCCTGAATTAAAGTTGAAGGGCGATGGCGATTTAAAAGGATCATCCATAGGATCTAAAGATCTAGAATTTACCTTTGTAGAAAATAAAAAAGAAAATATCTTTTTTACAGATTCTGTACAATTTACTCCAAGTGAGGTTAATAAATCATGAGTCAAACTCTGAATATCAAATCTAGAGACATAATAGGTTATTCTAAACAGACCAAGCGTAGTATATAGAATAATATGGGGGTGTGAAAAAATGGAGCATTCAAAAAAACTAAAGTTATGTGCAAGTTTGTTTATCTTAGTCATTTTTGTTGGAGGGTGTGGATCTTTTAACAAAGAAGCTCAAATTAAAAAAAGTTTTAATAAAACGTTAAGTGTGTATCCAACAAAAAATCTTGAAGATTTCTACGATAAAGAAGGCTTTCGAGATCAAGAATTTGATAAAGATGATAAAGGCACTTGGATCATTTATTCTGAAATGGTTATTGAACCCAAAGGTAAGAATATGGAATCTAGAGGAATGGTGCTCTATATAAATCGCAATACTAGAACAACAAAAGGTAATTTTATTGTCAATGAAATAACAGAGGATAGTAAAGGCAGACCTACTAATAATAAAAAGAAATATCCAGTGAAAATGGAACATAATCGAATTATCCCAACGAAGCCAATACCGAATGATAAGTTAAAAAAAGAAATAGAAAACTTTAAGTTTTTTGTACAATACGGCAACTTTAAAGACTTTAAAGATTATAAAAATGGAGATATTTCATACAATCCAAATGTGCCAAGTTATTCCGCAAAATATCAATTGAATAATGATGACTATAACGTTAAACAATTAAGAAAGAGATATAATATCCCAACGAAACAAGCACCTGAATTAAAATTGCAAGGTGATGGCGATTTAAAAGGCTCATCTATAGGATCTAAAGATCTAGAATTTACCTTTGTCGAAAATCAAGAAGAAAATATCTTTTTTACGGATAGTATTGATTTTACTCCGACTGAGCATAGTTAATTATGAGCAAAACTGATAATAAATTACGATGAACGCAGTTAAAACAGATAAATATAAGGGTGTGAAGAAATGCGACAGTCAAGGCAGTTAAAAATCGGTATATGTTTGATTCTACTTATTATATTGATTGGAGGTTGTGTCATATTGACAAAAATAAATAATCGAAATGCTCAAATTAAGGAAAGTTTTAATAAAATATTAAGCTTGTATCCAACCAAGAATCTCGAGGATTTTTACGATAAAGAAGGCTTTCGAGATCAAGAATTTGAAAAAGGCGATAAAGGCACTTGGATCATTTATTCTAAAATGATTATCGAGCCAAAAGGTAGAAATATGGAATCTAGAGGAATGGTGCTCTACATAAATCGCAATACTAGAACAACAAAAGGTAATTTTATTATTAGAGAAATAACCGAGGATAGTAAAGGATATTCACATAGTAAAGATAAAAAATACCCAGTAAAAATGGAACATAATCGAATTATCCCAACGAAGCCAATACCGAATGATAAGTTAAAAAAAGAAATAGAAAACTTTAAGTTTTTTGTACAATACGGCAACTTTAAAGATTTTAAGGATTATAAAAGTGGAAATATTTCATACAATCCAAATGTGCCAAGTTATTCTGCAAAATATCTGTTGAATAATGATGATTATAATGTACAACAGTTAAGAAAGAGATATAATATCCCAACGAGACAAGCTCCTGAATTAAAGTTGAAGGGCGATGGCGATTTAAAAGGATCATCCATAGGCTCTAAAGACCTAGAATTTACCTTTGTCGAAAATCAAGAAGAAAATATCTATTTTACGGATAGTATTAATTTTACTCCGACTGAGCGTGATTAATCATGAACAAACCAAGCACAGTATATAGAATAATATGAGGGTGTGAAAAAATGGAGCATTCAAAAAACTAAAGTTATGTGCAAGTTTGTTTATCTTAGTCATTTTTGTTGGAGGGTGTGGACCTTTTAACAAAGAAGCTCAAATTAAAAAAAGTTTTAATAAAACATTAAGTATGTATCCAACTAAAAATCTTGAAGATTTTTACGATAAAGAAGTCTTTCGAGATTAAGAATTTGAAAAAGGTGATAAAGGAACTTGGATAGTTAATTCTGAAATGGTTATTGAACCCAAAGGTAAGAATATGGAATCCCGAGGAATGGTGCTCTATATAAATCGTAATACTAGAACAACAAAAGGGTATTATTTTATAAGTGAAACAACATATGATAATAACGGTAGACCAAAGGATGATGAAAAGAGATATCCAGTGAAAATGGCGCATAATAAAATTATTCCAACAAAGCGAATCCCAGATGATAAGTTAAAAAAAGAAATAGAAAACTTCAAATTTTTTGTACAATATGGCAACTTTAAAGATTTTAAAGATTATAAAAATGGAGATATTTCATACAATCCAAATGTGCCAAGTTATTCCGCAAAATATCTGTTGAGTAATGATGATTATAATGTACAACAATTAAGAAAACGATATAATATCCCAACCAAACAAGCTCCTGAATTAAAGTTGAAAGGTGATGGCGATTTAAAAGGCTCATCCATAGGATCTAAAGATTTAGAATTTACCTTTGTAGAAAATAAAAAAGAAAATATCTTTTTTACAGATTCTGTACAATTTACCCCAAGTAAGGATAATAAATCATGAATCAAACGGAATATCAAATAAAGTCTGACAATATAACGAGTATCTCTGAAGAAACAAATAGTGTATCAAAACTGAATATTGATTAGAAGCGTGTCATAAATGATGCGCTTTTTTGTGTAATATAATTATAAATAAATCATACAAAAATAAATTAAATTGATTGCTTATGCATTGTTTGCTAATATGAAAGTGAAATTGGTATCATTAAAAAATTTGTATGAATATATCATTTATATATAGAAAATATAAGGATGTGAAGGGATGCGACAGTCAAGGAAGTTAAAGCTCGGTATATGTTTGATCCTACTTATTATATTTATTGGAGGTTGTGTTATATTGACAAAAACAAATAGTCGAAATGCTCAAATTAAGGAAACATTTAATAAAACATTAAGTGTATATCCAACTAAAAATCTTGAAGATTTTTACGATAAAGAAGGCTTTCGAGATCAAGAATTTGATAAAGGAGATAAAGGCACTTGGATCGTTAATTCTGAAATGGTTATTGGACCAAAAGGTAAGAATATGGAATCTAGAGGAATGGTGCTCTATATAAATCGTAATACTAGAACAACAAAAGGGTATTATTTTATAAGTGAAACAACATATGATAATAACGGTAGACCAAAGGATGATGAAAAGAGATATCCAGTGAAAATGGCGCATAATAAAATTATTCCAACGAAGCCAATACCGAATGATAAGTTAAAAAAAGAAATTGAAAACTTTAAGTTTTTTGTACAATATGGTAGCTTTAAAGATTTTAAAGATTATAAAAATGGAGATATTTCATACAATCCAAATGTGCCAAGTTATTCCGCCAAATATCAGTTGAATAATGATGATTATAATGTACAACAGTTAAGAAAACGATATAATATCCCAACGAAACAAGCGCCTGAATTAAAATTGAAAGGCGATGGCGATTTAAAAGGCTCATCCGTAGGATCTAAAAGTCTTGAATTTACCTTTGTAGAAAATAAAAAAGAAAACATCTATTTTGCAGATGCGGTACAATTTACCCCAAGTGAGGATAATAAATCATGAGTCAGATAGAATATCAAATAAACCCTGGCAATATAACAAGTAACTCTGAAGAAACAAGTTCGGTATCCAAAATAAGTTATGAAATAGAAAATGCGAATGATAATGGTTTAGACAAAGGCAAAATTAACAAGCAAATTAAAGCTTTAAAAAGAAATAATAATTTTCCTGGGAACTTAGAATACGTTGATAGTTATACCGATTCAAAAACAGGTACGACCACAAGTGCTTTTTTAAATAAAGAGACAGGAAAAGTTACTTTAGGTATGACAGGCACCAATTTACACAAAGGTGCAATGTTAAAACAAGCGTTTGGCATTGCTTCTCCTCAAGACTATAGAGATGTGTATGAAACGCTAAATGATATTCGGGCAGATATCAATATTGGACTCCATTCCGTCACGGATAAAGATCCACATTATAAAAATACCCAAGACTTTATTAAAGGAATCAAAAAAGACTATGATATTGATACAATTACAGGACATTCTTTAGGTGGTAGAGATGCGATAATTTTAGGTACGAGTAATGACATTAAACATATCGTTGTGTATAATCCAGCACCATTGGCGGTCAAAGATGTGAGTATACTTTATGACGATGGGGAAGAACTTAAAAAAATGATTGAAAAGTATGATGGTCATATTGTGAGATTCGTGTCTAATCAAGATATATTAGATGCAGGTGTTCGCGATCTTATGTATGAAACTGCCGGAGAAAAAATAGTGATAAAAAATGGAGAAGGCCATTCAATGGATGGTTTTTTAATCAAAGGGACACAAGCTAAAATATTAGCCGAATTAAAAAGAGTCAAAGGGTACCAAGACGCAAATAATAAATCATTTAAATCAGTTCGTAAGCAAACGAGACGTAGACTAGATAAAGTAGAGACGCTGAGAGCGAATTGGATTCAAACGAATGGTGGGGCGCTCTCTTCATCTCAACAACAATTATTAGAATCTTTAACGGCATTAACTATCGCCCAAGGATTAAGCCAATTGGTTGATGAAGAAAGTCAACATTTGAAAAAAATGTATCAATCGATGGCACATAAGTTTGGAGAAAATTGGAAAAAAGCTCAAGAAGCTGGGAATGAAATTGCTGAAAAACTAACCTTTGCAGAGGTCATAGATGAATTACGGGCAGGTGGCGCGTATGAAAGTAAACTTGAAACGGATCCCCAAAGAAAAATTGATAATAAGTTAAAAAAATTAAATGATGTTTCTAAAAATTGTGATGATTATATAGCTAAAATTAAACAGAGTATCCATGCGATTGTTGAAAAGGATAAAGCGTTAGCAAGTCAAATAGGTGGTATTATGTGATGTTTACAGAATATAAAAAATTAAGTGATCTTGAAAATGCCTATGATGTAGAAAGAAAAAAATTAAATGATGAATTAAATCAACTTTATGAACTAAAACATCAAACGCGCCGAAAATGTGAACAAATGTATGATCACTTCTTATATCTCAAACATAAACTGAATTATAGTGAAGCAGCTACTATCAAGATGACGCGTATTATAGAAGCATTTGATGGAGAAATGAATCAGCGTATCAGACATCAAGAAATGAAATTAGAAGATGATAAAGATACATTAAGAAGAGACTACTTAAAACAATCTGCCAGAATTGAAGGAGATGAATAAGCATGATACGAGGTTCGAATGCCATACCAGATTTAGCAGTAATGGGAGGAATGATGGAAAAAGAACAAATTAGAACGGTTATTGCGCCAGAACATGATCGAATGCATCATGACCATCAGAATAAGCTAAAAAGTGATGAAAAAATATTACTTGACCAAATGGTGAGTCATTTTAAAAAATTTGAAGGTGAATTTAAAAATGCGGCTCAAGGAGATTGGGTGAAAAGTGCAATGTCTGAATTAAATGATATAAGCGATGATTTAAAGCATATTCAGGATATCGAAGTATGATGATGTTGTCTAATAAGGATGTAGTTAGGATATATGTTAGTTATCAACTGTAGGGAAATAACAAATGAACATGTTATTTTTCTGCAGTTTTGCTTTATTCAATGATATCATTATATTTTAACTTGATATTCGTGTAAACGTACTATGAATTTAAAAATGAAGAGTATAAAACGTTATATATGAAAATGTGCAATCATATTTTTAACTTCAAAGTATGGTCAAACGGTAATCACTGATAACAATTTAGATTATTTTCAGACAATCAGTTTAAGGGTAAAAAAACAATGATGCAAGCTGGAATGTACCTGAAATAGCTGTATATATGAAATATAAAGTATTATAATTAAGCCCAACATTATCGATCATCGACAGTGTTGGGCTCAAATCATTGATTATGTGGATTGTTTTCAGTAGTGTTATTTATCTTCTAATAGATATTTAATTGAGTTATATATATCTTCTAATGTTTTGACAGATTGATCAAATAGCGCTTTTTCTTTTTCATCTAATGGCAGTTCATATATTTTAACTGCTCCATCTTGATTGACCAATGTTGGCACACCTACATACACGTCACGATATCCACCGTATTGGCCTGTAAGTTGTGTTGATACATTTAATACGTTATTTTCGTTGTTTAAAATTGCTTTTGAAATACGCATTAATGCTAAAGCAATACCATAATATGTTGAACCTTTCGCTTGTATAATTTCATAGGCAGCATCACGAGTATTGACATAAATTTCTTCAGCTTTGGCTTCACTACCGGTTTTTTCTTTTAGTGCTTCGAATACTGGCATACCAGCGATGTTAGCTTGTGACCATACGGCTAATTCAGAATCACCATGTTCACCGATAATACTAGCATTTACACTTGCAGGTGCCACGTCGAATTCTCGACTGATTAAATATTGTAAACGTGCACTATCTAGTACAGTGCCTGAACCAATAACGCGTTCTGCTGGTAGGCCTGTATATTCTTTAATGAAGCGTGTTAGGATATCAACTGGATTTGCTGCAATTAAGAAGTAGCCATCAAAACCACTATCCATCACACTTTTCACAATATCTTTCATGATTTTAGCGTTTTTCTCTACTAATTGTAAACGTGTTTCACCAGGTTTTTGCGGTGCGCCAGCTGTAATGACCACTAAATCAGCATCTTTACAGTCTGAATATGTACCCGCACTTATGTTAACTGGAGAAGGACAATGGGCTGTCCCATGGTTTAAATCTTGAACATCAGCATTGACTTTATCCGTTGCAATATCAATAATCACAAATTCATCAGCTACACTTTGCGTTACCATTGCAAATGCGTAGCTTGAACCTACTGATCCATCCCCGATTAATACAACTTTTTTACCAAATGCTTTCATAACTAATTCTCCTAACTATTTGATTTAATTTGAATGTACAATATTAAAAATATCTATTCAAAATAAATAATAATAATTTTCTTTCAGTATAATGTTTTGCTAAAAATTTACAAGTGATAGCATTGCTAGAAAGTAGCGTTAAATTACACTTGACCCTTTCAAAATACTGCAACAAGGGGTTATATCTATACCTCTAAAAATTTGTGACAATTTTTAGTATAGCACTTCAGAACATACTTATGATATTTATAGAGCGCGGTTCAGAACTACGGCAAGGCTGAATGTCAATATTAGTTTATAGACTAAAATATAATGATGTTTCAAATACTTTTAACTATGATCTAAAAAAAGTATTGTATGTTCCCAATAGCAATTTTGAGTAAAGCGTATCAATTATAAATTTACATAAAATGGCCATAGTAAGTAAAAAAAGAACAATGCATTTCAAGGATAACATTTGTGCTAAAGCATCAAAAGTTATTCATTGCTGGACATTTAAAAAGTGGTTATATCCAGATAAATCGATATGTAAAAAAATTAAGTATAACTGAATATTGGTAATTCCGTTTAAAATAATATGAATACTATTGTATTAAGCGTGAATTTAACTGCTATAGAATTAAAATAATATCAATTTATATGAAAACCTTTACAAATTTTTAAGCAAAGGTTATAATTCAAGTGGTTATAACCAGTAGGAGGAATAAAATTGAAGAAAGCGAACACGCCGTTATATTTTCAAATTTATGAAACACTTCATAAAGGTATAAAGTCCGGACTTTATCAGGAGGGAGATAAACTTCCTTCCGAGCGCAAACTTTGTGAAGAATATAACGTTAGTCGTATTACCGTCAGAGAGGCTTTAGACCGATTAGAGAAAGATCATCTAATTAAAAGAGAACACGGTAAAGGCTCATTTGTACTTGGAAGTCAATATACACAATTATTAAACAAATTGTATAGTTTTAAGGATGAAATAGAAAAAAACGGTGATGATGCCAGTACGAAAATGTTAAACATTGAACTTAAAGTATCTACACCCTTTTTACAAGAAAAAATGAACCTTGAACCATATCAATATGTATATGAATTAACAAGGTTACGATTGTCTAATGGCAAACCTTTAATCTATGAGGTGAGTTACTTACCATTAAGATTTTGTGAGGGGTTGGAGCGTTTTGATTTCAACAATGTATCATTATATGAGACTTTGAATCAACATTATAACATTCAAATTACCAACGCTTACGAAAATCTAGTTGCAAGTAAGTTGAATAAAAAATATGCAGCTTTGTTAAACGGAGAAGTAGATGATAGTTGTATGTATATTGAGCGCTTTAGTTACTACGGGGATGTGCTCATAGAGTATACCCAAAGTATCGCAAGTGGTCATAAGTATAAATATAAGGTAAAACTGATGTGATTTTGTTTAGATACGGGAGGTTTTCATAGTGTTAAATGAAACATATACTTATCAAGAGATTAAACAGCAGCCTGATATGTGGCGCCGCACAGCTGATATTGTGGCGCAAAAACAGGATGCCTTTGAAACGTTCATGCATCACATGATAAGCAACAATAAGGATAAAAAGTTGAAAGTGATATTTACTGGTGCAGGTTCTAGTGCCTATGTTGGAGATATAGCTAGAATGGCATGTGCCACAGAAAAATTCACTCAATTTGACTTTGAATCAGTACCTACTACGCATTTTGTCACGAGTCCAGAAGTATACATAGATGATGCAACAGCGTATTTAATTGTATCATTTGCACGCTCTGGCAATAGTCCGGAAACAAAAGCGACGGTAGAAATTGCAAATCAACTTACAGATAATGCATATCATTTATTCATTACCAACAACAAAGATGGCTTTTTAGGTACTGTAGAAGAAAGTGAACGTATTTTCAAAATTGTTTTGCCAGACGAAACGAATGATCAATCTTTAGCAATGACATCCAGTTTTTCTTCTATGCTAATTGCAATTTACATTCTATTCGGTGGTAAATACAATACTTCATTTTTTGATAAAGCTAAAGAAAATTTTGAATGGATCGAAGCACAGGTTGATCAAGTGAGTATGCTTGATTTTTCTAAGGTCTTTTACGTTGGAACAGGTCTTATTGGTGAATTGACAAAAGAAATAAGTCTCAAAATGAATGAGTTAACGGCAGGACGTGTTGAAATTGCACGAGAAACAACGCTAGGATTTCGACATGGTCCTAAAGCAGGGCTAAGCGATAATGCCATCTTTATTATGCTTCGTAGTAATCAACCATATAAACGTCAGTATGAACAGGATATTATTGCAGAAGTCAATCAAGTTAAAGGGAAATATCATATTCTGACACTAGAAAGTCAATTAACAGATGAAACCCATGCGATAACGTTGCCGAATTCAACGGAACTTACAGATTTAGAATTGGCCTTAGAATATTTGATGTTTGGTCAATTACTTGCTGCTAAAAAATCAGTTGCTTTTGGTCTGAACCCTGACAATCCAAGTCCTGATGGTTTTATTAATCGCGTGGTTAAAGGTGTCACAATTTATCCAGTTCAAGCATCTCATTAACGTCGAAATTTGACGTGTATTCAAGGGGACTATGTGTTGCACAAAGTTCAATAAATGAGCGGATCGCAATCTAACAGCTTAGTAAGAGAGGCAATGTAGCTACATCCAAAGTATATAAAAATAAAACGTGTCATTTTTTGAAAGCGCTTTAACTAAGGCGAGATTATCAAGGGTTTTGAAATTATTATGTGTGCAGATTTAAAGCAACGATTGATGCAAAAAATTAAAACACACGACAAAAAGATGCAGCTTTTAATGATATTTAAATAGTTGACGGTGGGATTGAAATATCAATTTAACGCGTTGTAGTTAAATGAATACGTTATCTATGACACATATATCATGCATCGTGAAACCAAAGATTACATTTAAGAGTATTTAGACTGCGGGAGGTCTAATTTCTTATACATACCTACCTACACAATATATTGGTATGAAACAAGTGAAATCATAGTAACTCTAAAAAATAAGGAGGGCGTATAGATGACTGTAAAAAATTTAAGTCGACTCGTAGATAAGAACGGCATATATTCGGCAGTGGCTGTCGATCAACGCGGTGCCTTGAAAAAATTATTAGGTAAGCAAGGTACAGCGCAAAACTTAGCATCCTTTAAAAAATTAGTTGCAGAAGTACTGACTCCAGAGAGTTCCAGCTTTTTAGTAGATCCTGAGTTTGGCTTGGAAGCAGCAAAAGCCAATGTAGCAGGTTTGATTTTAGCTTATGAACAAACCGGATACATTAAAGATCAACCAGGTCGTTTGCCTCGACTGATTGAGGGTCAAAGTGTGAAACGTCTAGTTGAAGCGGGTGCAGATGCAATTAAATTCTTGCTTTACTACGACGTTGATGAACCAGATGAAATTAATCAAAAAAAGCAAGCAGTGATTGAGCGTGTAGGGGCAGAATGCAAAGCTGAGCATGTGCCATTTTTATTAGAAATCTTGACTTATGATGATAAGATTGGTGATGAAAAAGGTGACGCTTTCGCGTTAGTCAAACCGCATAAAGTCAATAGTGCAATGAAGTTATTTAGCGAAGCACGATTTGGCGTTGATACTTTAAAAGTTGAGTTGCCGGTAAATATGAACTTTGTTCAAGGCTATGGTCATGAAGCATGCATGACTCAACAAGAAGCAGCAGAAGCCTTTAAAGCACAAGCGAATTCAACGCATATACCCTATATTTACTTGAGTGCCGGTATGGATTCGCAATTATTTAATAAATCATTACAATTTGCCGCAGAAAATGGTTCAACATTTAATGGTGTTTTATGTGGTCGTGCGACGTGGCAAGGTGCGACAGAAGTGCTTGCTAAAGATGGAGAAGCAGCAGCACGTGAATGGCTTCAGACAGAAGGAATTAAAAATCTTAAGGCATTGAATCAGGTTAATCAACAAACAGCAACACCGATTTAACACAATGTATTAAGAAATCATATACCAAGCTTTTAGCCGATACCAAGCCATCGTTTGACCTAGTAATACACACGAATCTAAAAAAACGACATACATGATATTCGTTATGCACTTACTGAACAATCGTTGTTTTGGTTATTAAAAAAATGCTGTGAAAGTAATATTAAAATGTTTTTAATTAAGAAAGGAGATATGTGAAATGGCAATCATTGCTAACAGAATTGATGGCAGACTTATTCATGGACAGGTTGCAAATTTATGGGCAACAAAATTAAACGTTGGACGCTTTATGATTATTGATGACGAAATAGCACAAAGTGATATTGATAAACAAGCATTAAAGCTTGCAACGCCAGCTGGTATTAAACTAAGTGTACTACCTATTGAAAAGGCTGCAACAAATATAAAAAATGGTAAATACGATTCTCAACGCGTCATGATTATTGCGAAACGTCCGGATCGTTTTGTTGAACTAGTGAATCAAGGCGTACAAATTGATAATTTAAACGTTGGAAATATGTCACAAACAAATGAAACACGTTCAATTACTAATTCAATTAATGTGATGGATGAAGACGTCGAAAACTTTGAAAAACTACAATCAGCAGGCGTTACAATCACTTCTCAAATGGTTCCAAATGATAAAGCTGTAGACTTCATGTCATTAATTAAAGCATAAATGAAGGAAGGTGTTTGTTTTGGAAATTATGTGGTGGCAAATTTTACTACTAACATTGTATGCAGGCTATCAAATTTTAGACGATTTACAATTTAATATTTTTGGTCATCCCGTATTTGCTGGTATTGTCTCTGGATTGATTATGGGAGATATTAAGACGGGCTTAATTATCGGTGGTGGTATGCAATTAACAGTTCTTGGTGTAGGTACATTTGGTGGGGCCTCTCGTATTGATGCCAATTCAGGTACTGTTTTGGCGGTAGCTTATTCGGTAGCTTTAGGAATGAACCCACAACAAGCATTAGCGACATTGGCTGTGCCAGTAGCAAGTCTAATGATTCAAACAGATGTTTTGGCAAGATTTACGAATACATTCTTTGCACATCGTATCGATGCTAAAATTGAGCAAATGGACTATAAAGGTATTCAAAGAAACTACTTATATGGCGCAATTCCATGGGCATTGTCTCGAGCGATTCCAGTATTTTTAGGATTGTTTTTTGGCGGTGGTGTGGTAAAAAACATTGTCAATTACTTGAATGGTGACCTAAAGTGGTTAGGTGATGGTTTAACAGTTGCGGGGGCAGTCTTACCTGCAGTTGGTTTTGCAATTTTATTGCGCTATTTACCTTTGAAAAAACACTATCCGTATTTCATCCTAGGTTTTATTATTACAGCGCTTATGGTTACAGTGTTTGATGGTTTATCAGGTATAGGAACTTCTGTTGCGCATTTAGACGACAAGTTTACAATGTCATTCTCATCTTTACCAATGCTTGCCATTGCAGCCATTGGCTTTGCGCTTGCCAGCTTAGAGTACAAACGAACATCTACGCTAACAGCTATGTCGTCAGCATCAGGAAAACAAGATTTGAATCATGCTGATGATGAAGGAGAGATTGATGATGACGAACTTTAACCATAAAAAACAGGATACTTCAAAAACTCATGTACATAAGGATGCAAAGCCATTAACAGGCAAGTCGCCTGAAACGCCTTATAAACTAACAAATAAAGACTTTCGACAAATTAATATGCGTAGTTTGTTCTTCTACCAATGGGGTTGGAACTATGAACGTATGCAAGGATCAGGTTATTTATTTACAATTCTACCTCAACTACGCAAAATTTATGGTGATGATACACCAGAATTAAAAGAAATGATGAAAACACATGCACAGTTCTTCAATACGAGTAATTTTTTTAACACAATTATTACCGGTATTGATATTGCGATGGAAGAAAAGGAACAGTTTGCTGCAAAAGAATCCGTTGAAGGGTTCAAAGTTGGTTTAATGGGACCATTTGCAGCAGTTGGAGATGCTATATTTGCATCATTAGTGCCAACTATTTTTGGTGCGATAGCTGCTAACATGGCCCAAGATGGTAACCCATTTGGCGCATTGTTATGGTTTATCGCAATATTAGCAGTTATTGTGTTTAGATGGAAACAATTGAAATTTGCATACAAAGAGGGCGTAGCACTGGTTACAACAATGCAACATCGTTTAGAATCACTGACGAATGCCGCAACATTATTAGGGGTCTTTATGGTAGGTGCACTTGTTGCAACGATGATACGTGTTCAGTTTGCATGGAAGCCTAAAATTGGTGATTTAACGGTTAATATTCAAGACAGTGCAAACATGATTTTGCCGCGTCTGTTACCGCTAGTCATTGTCTTTTTAATTTACTGGTTACTTGGACGTAAAAAAATGAATTCAACCCGTGCCATTTTCTTAGTGATTATTGTATCGATTATTTTATCCGCATTAGGTGTTATAAAAAATATTTAAAAAGGTGAAATACAATTATGAAAAAGTTAATTTTAATAAGTCATGGTTCATTTTGTGAAGGTATTAAAAATAGTGTTGAGATGATTTTTGGAGCGCAAGATTATATTCACACTGTAGCCTTAACACCGGAGCAAGGACAAGAAACATTTGAAAAAAACTTTAAAGCACTGATAGAAGATGACGACGATGTAGTGGTATTTGCAGATTTACAAGGTGGTACACCAGCTAATACAGTTTCAAAGCTCATCATGCAAGGTGCTAAATATCAACTGTATACAGGAATGAATTTGCCGATGATTATAGCTTATATTAATGCACAAATGATTGGTCAGCCAGCAGATATTGCTCAAAAAGCAAAGGATGGTATCATCGATGTCAATGCTTTGTTAGCGCATGATGACGATGAAGAATAGAGATAGCGAATCAGGTATAAATAATGAATATGCGCGCTTCAAAGTGAACATTAAATATGTTTACTTTGAAGCGTGTTGTTTTATGTTTCAAAAAGAAAATTTAATGACTACAATAGACAAAACATCTATGTTTCACCGAAATGAACAACCGCCACATGTATTTATAGTTAAACTAAATGTTGCATTTGGTAGCCAATTCTAGGATGGGTAATGATTAACTTCTTATCCATATGCGCATCGTCTTCGCTGTAATTTAACTTCTTACGTAATGAAGCCATATGTACACGTAGTGATGCCATTTCACACTTATTAACGTAACCAAAGATTGATTTTAAAAGGACTTGGTATGTTAACACTTTACCAACATGATGACTTAGAATTTTTAACAATTGAAATTCATTTGGTGTTAAATGAATTGGTTGGTCGTTAATGTAAACCATTTTAGCATTGAAATCAACCGTAAGCGGACCATTTTTGAAGTTGTTTTCTTCGGTTGTTGTTTTTTTTGAGACACGCAGTGCGACTCTAATACGTGCTTGTAATTCGTCGACATTGAACGGTTTAATCATATAGTCATTCGCACCGCAGTCTAGCGCATTGACAATTGTTTGTTCTTCTGTACGCGCACTGATAACAATAATTGGTGTATCGATATCTGTTCTGATTTGCTTGATTAGAGTAAAGCCATCAATATCAGGTAAACCTAAATCAAGTAATATAACATCTGGATGCTCTGTTCGAATACGAAAGGCTGCGTCCTTTCCATTTCTTGCTGTGATTACTTTATAGTAATTCATGGTTAAAGTAACATCGATTAAATGTAAAATAGCAGCATCATCTTCAACAACTAAAAGTGTAGATTTCATCATCTCACCCTTTCATATCTATTTGATCTATATCTAAGTAAAAATAAAAAATACTGCCATGTGGATGATTAGGTTGGTATTCTAATTTGCTATCATGTTGTTTTAAAATGAGTTGCACTAAATATAGTCCCAGTCCTAAGCTGTCTTTTTTATTGTCTTTAAAATAATCCCCTGAATAATAAGGTTTATAAATTAAATGTCGTTCTTCTTCAGGAATCCCTTTCCCAAAATCAATCATTTCAAAGCGTACACGAGATGGCTGTAGATGAATGCAAAGTTTAATTTCTGAAGTGGTCCCAGAGTGTTTCAACGCGTTATCAACGAGATTAAATAAAACTTGCAGTATTAGTTTGCTATCAATGTGAACGAATGCCATGGTATCTTCGGTTTCAATCGTTACCTTTTGATTTTGGTGTCTGCGAATCAACCCTTGCTCGAATTCTTCTAACAGTTCTTCTATAAGATAAGCCGTCCGTTTTACTTTTATATCAGAACTTTCCAACTTAGTGAGAGATAAAATATTAGTAACAAGTGTATACAGGTATTGTGCTTCCTTATATGAAGCAGTTAATAGTTTTAATTTTTCAGCGTTATCTAAGCTCTTACTGTGAAATTTCAACACATCTAAGTTTCCAATAATAGATGTGAGTGGTGTCCGTATATCATGTGAAATAGAATGTAAGAAATTAGAGCGTGTTGCTTCGCGCTCAGCTGTTAACATCGATTGTCTTGTTTGTTTAAGTAAATATACATTTTCTATTGCCAGCATTAAATCATTTAACATAGAGTCTAATATTGAATTGTCATACATATCGATATAATCTTTATCATCAAATTGAATGGACACGATTCCTTTTACGGGATTACTACCTATAGGTATACATAGATATTTGCTTCCGGGGAAGGTATCGGTAAGTCTTCCGGCACGATGTTCGTTTTCGATGACCCAAGTCAATGTTTCTGCATCTTCTACATCTTCCATATTTTTTGTGTTTTTAAATGATGGATGTCCAAATGAAGATGATTTGACTACTTTTTTTGATTCGACTAAAAACACCGTAACATTTTGATGTAACAATTGATGGATTTGTTCACCAGCTATATTTAACAGTTTCATTATAGAATAAGATTCTTTAATAGATTGATTAAACTGTAACATAATATCAGTACGATATAATTGGCGCTCTGTTAATGAGTGCTGATACTTTAAATTTTTTAAAATGGCACTCGTAAAAATGCTTGCAAAAATACTGATTACAAATGTAATAGGGTATTCAAATCGATACATTTCTAGAGTGAATCTTGGCACGGTAAAGAAATAATTAAAAATAAAAACGTTTAATATCGATGTAAAGAATCCAATGAGATAAGATTGCGTCCATATGGATAATAAGATAATACCAATAAAGAATAATAGTAAAATAATTGCGCTTGATTCATTTTTATCAATTGTGTAAATCCACATACCAAGGAGAACACAAAATGTTTGAATAATAAGCATTTTCATTATATCTACAGATAATGCTATTTGATAAGATGGTTTATTCATTGATTGTGTACGTTCTTGCTTATTTGAGTTTATATAATAGATAGGCACAATCTCTAATTTGAAATAATGCGGCGCATGGTTAATTTCTTCAATAAGTGATTTTTTAAAATAATGTTTCCATTTTGGGTTTTCTGATTGCCCAAGAACTAACTTAGTAACAAATGCGCTATCGCACCAATCTGTTAATGCTTTTGCAACGTCTTGTGCATAAAGAACTTTAATCTCTGCACCTAACGATTTGGCGAGCATAAGATTTTTATGCACGTAATGGTCTTGTATTTTGCTTTCTGAAGGTGTCTCAAAGGTGTCGATATAAATAGCTGTAAATTTGGCATGTTCTTTATAGGCAGAACGTCTTGCTTCTCGAATAACGCGCTCGTTATAAATACTACCACTGACAGCAACGGCAATATGAGGCGTGATATCTGTATGTTTTGTATTACATTGTTGTTCTTTTTGACTCATAATGTCTGCTACAGTTCTGAGCGCAAGTTCACGCAATCTAGTCAAATTTTCATAAGAAAAAAAGTTGGAAAACGCTGTTTCTAAACGTTCTTTTTTATATACTTTTCCAGCTTTTAAACGTTGTATCAGCATATTCGGCGAAATATCTACAACTTCAAATGCATCTGCCGACATAATAAATTGATCGGGTACGCGTTCTGTCACTTGAATACCTGTCATTAATTCAATTTGTCCACTTAAACTTTCTATATGTTGGATATTTAGTGTTGTCCACACATCGATACCGTGAGACAGTATTTCTTCAATATCCATATATCTTTTCAAATGACGATTTTTAGAAATATTAGTGTGTGCGAGTTCATCAATCAATACGATATCGGGTTGAGCCTCAATAATTCTTTCAACATTGATAAACTGAAACATATGGCTACCGAATTTATGGCTAGAAGTTGTAATTTCAGGAAGTTGTTTGGCAAGCGCATTTGTCTCAGGACGTTGATGTGGCTCAATATAACCGATCTTAACATCCACCCCTTCTTTATATTGGTCGATACCATTTGAAAGCATTTCATACGTTTTCCCAACGCCAGGGCTATAACCTAAATAAATGGTCAGAGTTCCTCTTTTTTTATATGAACTTTCCATATGCTAACACCTCTTAAGTATATATTAATTAATACTAAAATAATTATCCATTTATATTTTTATTTTATGGCTCATCTTTATATTTTCTTAATATCTTTTTTGAAATATTAATACTATGATTATACAGTTCTTGCTAAGCTTTTCTTGAAAGTGAGGAGAGAACAAAATGATTGCACTATTAGCATTTGTTGTAATCGGATTAATTTTATATTTATTTTACGCATTATTTTGGAGTGAAAAATTCTAATAACGAAGGAAGGAATCGCAATGAGTATAATTTTATTTTTAATGATCTTTATTGCGTTGACATATATCGTGAGTCGTTACTTATATTTAGTAGCTCTAATTGTTCCATCTAAGATAGATATACTATTCAATCCTATTGAAAAGGTAATTTATCGACTAATCAATACTAAATTAGAGCATATGTCAGGCAAAACATATTTAAAACACTTTTTTTGGTTCAACGGAATAACAGGGATAGTGGCATTGATATTATTATTGACGCAACAATGGCTTTGGATAAACCCGAATCACAATTTAAACCAATCCATATCTTTGGCCTTTAATACAATGGCTTCATTTATAACGAATACGAATTTACAACATTATTCAGGAGAAACGGGACTAAGTTATTTAACGCAAATGACGGTCATAACATTTTTAATGTTCACATCAGCTGCTTCTGGCTATGCCGTATGTATTGCAATGTTGAGAAGATTGACAGGTATGACAGATGTCATTGGCAATTTTTATCAAGACATCATACGTTTTATTGTGCGTGTTCTAATACCGTTCTCATTTATTATCAGCTTATTTTTAATCAGTCAAGGGACACCTCAAACATTTAAAGGAAACCTTGTCATAGAAACTTTGTCAGGCGTTAAACAAACGATTGCTTATGGTCCAATCGCATCAATGGAAGCAATTAAACATCTTGGTACAAACGGTGGCGGATTTTTAGGCGCAAATGCCTCGACGCCATTTGAGAATCCTAACTACTGGACTAATTTTGTTGAAGCTTTAAGTATGATGCTTATACCAGGGGCTTTAGTATTCTTATATGGCAGAATGTTAAAAAATAAAAAGCAAGTACATCCTCATGCTGTAATGATTTTTGTTGCGATGTTTGTTCTATTTATCGCATGTTTAGTGATGTGTCTACACTTTGAATTCTCAGGGAACCCCGTCTTACAGCATTTAGGAATTACTGGTGGCAATATGGAAGGTAAAGAAACACGATTTGGTGTAGGTCTTTCATCGCTATTTACAACGATTACGACGGCTTTTACAACGGGCAGTGTAAACAACATGCATGATAGCTTAACACCTTTAGGCGGTCTTGTTCCATTATTATTAATGATGTTGAATGCGGTCTTTGGTGGCGAAGGTGTGGGACTTATGAATATGTTGATTTATGTCATGCTCACAGTATTTATGTGTAGTTTAATGATTGGAAAGACACCAAGCTATTTAGGTATGAAGATAGAAGGAAAAGAGATGAAGCTTATTGCGCTTTCATTTTTAATACATCCATTGCTTATTTTATTTTTCTCTGCATTGGCATTTATAGTGCCGGGTGCAACAGATGCCATTACCAATCCACAGTTCCATGGTGTATCACAAGTGCTGTATGAATTTTCATCTTCATCTGCTAACAACGGTTCAGGATTTGAGGGATTAAAGGATAATACAACGTTTTGGAATATTTCAACAGGCATTGTCATGTTGTTAGCACGGTATATTCCAATTATTTTACAGTTAAGCATTGTATCAAGTTTAGTAAATAAAAAAACATATCAAAATCTAACAGAAGATGTACCAATCAATAATTTATTTTTCAGTAGTGTATTAATCATCTTTATTATTTTACTTAGTGGTTTAACGTTCTTACCAGATTTAATGCTTGGACCAATAGGAGAGCACTTATTGCTACATTCTTAATAGGAGGAAGGTCTAAAATGATTGAAACTAAAAAAATATTTGAATCCAGTTTGGTCAAACAGGCTTTAAAAGAAAGCATTATTAAATTAAACCCAGTATGCATGGTTAAAAATCCTATTATGTTTGTGGTAGAAGTAGGGATGATGCTCTCTTTAATTTTAACAATGGCACCAAATTTATTTAGTTATGAAAATGTATCACGAACGTATTTATTTAGTATTTTCTTTATATTATTATTAACGTTAATTTTCGCAAATTTTTCAGAGGCTTTAGCAGAAGGACGTGGTAAAGCACAGGCAAAAGCATTGCGCCAAACACAAACTGAAATGACTGCAAGACGTATTAAGTCTGACGGTAGTTATGAAATCATTGATGCTAGCCAATTGAAAAAAGGAGATATTGTACGTGTAGAAACGGGCGAGCAAATTCCGAATGACGGTCAAGTTATTAATGGATTAGCTACCGTAGATGAATCTGCAATTACAGGTGAGTCTGCACCAGTTATTAAAGAAAGTGGAGGAGACTTCAATAATGTTATTGGAGGTACTTCTGTAGCTTCCGACTGGTTGGAGGTTGAAATCACATCAAATCCAGGTCAATCATTTTTAGATAAAATGATTTATTTGGTTGAAAATGCGACAAGAAAGAAAACACCTAACGAAATCGCATTATTTACATTATTGATGACCTTAACAATTGTTTTTTTAGTTGTCATTTTAACAATGTATCCTTTAGCGACATTTTTACATTTCAATTTATCTATTGCAATGCTGATTGCTTTAACTGTTTGTCTGATTCCAACAACGATTGGTGGCTTATTATCTGCCATTGGAATCGCGGGTATGGATCGCGTTACACAATTTAATATTTTAGCTAAAAGCGGGCGTTCAGTAGAAACATGTGGGGATGTTAATGTTTTGATATTAGACAAAACTGGGACAATTACTTATGGGAATCGTATGGCTAGTGAATTTATTCCGGTTGCATCGACAAAGTTTGAAAGATTGGTAAAAGCTTCATACGAATGTTCTGTCGAAGATGATACACCAGAAGGTAGCAGTATTGTAAAGTTAGCACGTCAGCAACACATTGATTTACCAACAGACAGAGGAGAATATTTCCCATTTACTGCTGAAACACGCATGAGTGGTGTGAAATTTTCTAATCGCGAAGTCTATAAAGGTGCACCTAATAGCATGATTAAACGTGTTAAAGAAGCAGGTGGCCATATTCCTGATGATTTAGACACGTATGTAAATGAAGTGTCTAAAAAAGGTGGCACACCATTAGTTGTCATTGAAAATAACGTCATATTAGGTGTTATTTATTTAAAAGATGTTATTAAAGAAGGGTTAGTGGCACGTTTTCAAGAATTGCGTGCGATGGGCATCGAAACGGTGATGTGTACAGGAGACAATCAACTTACTGCTGCAACCATTGCGAAAGAAGCGGGTGTAGATCGCTTTGTTGCCGAGTGTAAACCTGAAGATAAAATTAATGTTATTAAAGAAGAACAAGCAAAAGGTCATATCGTCGCGATGACAGGTGATGGTACAAATGATGCACCTGCTTTAGCTGTAGCTAATGTGGGGCTAGCGATGAATTCAGGTACGATGAGTGCGAAAGAAGCTGCCAATTTGATTGATCTAGATTCAAATCCAACTAAATTAATGGAAGTTGTATTGATAGGCAGACAATTACTCATGACGCGAGGGGCTTTAACAACGTTCAGTATTGCGAATGATGTGGCTAAATATTTTGCCATTTTACCTGCAATGTTTATGTCTGCTATGCCTGCAATGAATCATTTGAATATGATGCATTTACATTCACCAGAATCAGCCGTACTTTCAGCTTTAATATTTAATGCCTTGATTATTGTGTTGCTTATTCCAATTGCAATGAAAGGCGTGAAATATAAAGGTGTTTCAACTCAAATGATATTAATAAAGAATATATTGATTTATGGAATAGGTGGCATGATTGTACCATTTATTGGTATTAAGCTGATTGATTTAATCATTCAATTTATTGTTTGAAGGAGAATATAATAAAATGATACAAGCGATAAGAAAAAGTACTAGGCTCGTCATTGTCATGTTGATATTATGTGGACTGTTATTTCCGTTGACTGTAACAGCTGTTGGACAGATTATATTTCCACATCAAGCAAATGGAAGTTTAATCACGAAAAATGGTAAAGTTGTCGGTTCTGAATTGATTGGTCAACAATGGGAGAGTCGGAAATACTTTCATGGTCGTATAAGTGCTGTGAATTATAATATGAATAATCAAGAAGTAAATAGCAATGGTGGGCCTGCCTCAGGAGGATCGAATTTCGGCAATAGTAATCCTAAATTGAAGCAACGTGTGAAAGAGATGATTCAACAAGAGGGTAAAGCACGTTCTGTCGATGCTGTCACAGCTTCTGCTTCAGGATTGGATCCGGATATTACCGTTAAGAATGCTGAACAACAGGCCCAAAGAATAGCAAAAGCGCGTGATATTGATGTGTCTAAAGTCAATCATGTGATTGTAGAAAATAAAAAATCTTTGCCTATGGCTGATGATTATGTCAATGTTTTAAAGATGAATATTGCTTTAGATAAACTGAAATAACTCGTGAAAGTATATTAATATTTAGCTTACGTCAAGGTGAACGGACGTTAACATCATGTTGTGATATCGTTTATAACTAAAAAAATGTAGGAAAAACAGCAGGTTGAAGCTGCCATTTTCCTACATTTTATTATGCCTATTTATAATTAAACTTTATAGCCTAAACAGTGATGAATGTAATGCACTTATTATATTTCAAGGCGCAGCATGTATATTGGAAGAGGTATGAATAATATAATAAAAACTAAAAATTTCTAACTGCGCAATTCCTTATACATTTTGCGGTGGTATCTTTCAGTGCTTTATTTATTGATGTTTCTTTTTCGGGCGTATTAAGAACATTATACCACCTAAAATAGCAACTAATGATGCCCATAATGTTGCATGATTTGTTGTTTGGCCGGTAGCTGGTAATGTATGTTGTGCTACTGGTGACGGATGTGCTGCTGTTTTATGCATATGTGATGTCTGTGATTGCACTGTATGATTGTTCTGTGCATGTGATAAAGGTTTGGTTACATCCTGTTGTTGTGTGTGGTGACTTCGTTGATTGTTGTGTTGCACTTGATTGTGTACTGAATGTTTAGCAACATTTAGCGTGCTTATTTGTGTTTCAGTGCTTACATTTTGATGTGATGTATTACTGTGTGTATGATTGTGCGCTGCTGTTTGTTGGACTACAGTTTGTTTAGTATGACCAGTGTTTGAAGCTACACTCACAGTTGGTTTATTCATTTGTTTATGGTTTGCCGGTGCGTGTGTTGTTGTAACTACAGGTTTGGTTACTTTTTTGTGGTCTGTTGTAGTGTCAGCTGGTTTTACGATAGGTTTATCTGCTTTCTTGTTATTAGAAGTTGCTGTATCTGCTTGGTTTATGTCAGGTTTAGCATCTTTTTTATTGTTTGGTGTTGTTGGTGCTTCCGCGTCTGCTTTTTTAGAAATCGCATTATTTTTAATGCGCACATGATATTGACCAGAATAGCCTATTGTTGGGAAATCTACTTTAACAATCGAATTATAAATCTCTTTACCTTCTACATATGGGAAGAGTACAGTACGTTTATCATTGACCGTATCTTTATCAATGGTCATCACACGTTGCCCTTCGACTTGGAAATCTTTCCAAATTGAATCTATTGTTGTTGTTAATTTAATGTACTTTTTACCGTCTACTTCTACAAGTTCAAATGGTTTTTCAACAAAGCCATCCATCGTTGAAAGGTCGTCATCATCACTTTGTAATACTGAAATGTCCAGCGATTTGCTGTTCGTTATTTGAACTTTTTTAACGGGTGCGTGTTCGAATTCCACTTTAGCAGAGGCAACTTCTTGGTCTAAATCTTTCTTTAGTTGCTCTAATTTTTGACTGTATTGTGCTCTTAATTTTTCTGGTAGTTGATCTTTAACACGGTTGAGTTCGTAAATTTTACGTTCTAAAGTTTTAGCTTTGTTGTAATCTGCTAATAGTGCTTCTGTTTCGAAATCTTCACGTGTTTTGAATTTACTTTCATCATTATAGATTGGTTGTTCAAAAACCATTTTCGTATAGTCATAGTTTGTTTCAGGATCATTATAAATTTGTGTAGATGATTTTATAACGAGTTCTTTTGTGCCATTGGATACATCGAAGCGAATATACGCATCGTCTGTTTCTGGGTTATAAGTAACGAGTTCAATAGGCAGCTTTTTATTATTTTCATAAACTTCAAATTTTTTCCAAGTTGAAGCGGTTTTTAATCCTAATTCTACAGTTGTTTTATTTTTATCTTTGTTGAAATAAACATTGGCTGGAGAAATTGTACTTGCATAATGATAGAACTGAAGGTCACCGTCTTTGTTTTTCATTTCGAATGATACAGGTCGACTGTTTGAAGTATCATGTGGCTTGTTTGTATATGTCTTATCTTTAACAGCATCTTTAATAGATTGATCTACAGCCTGTTTAGCTGGATTTGACACTGCAGTAGAAGACTTAGGATTAACAGCGTTTGTAGTTAATGCTGTTGGTGCAGGTGCAGCTTTAGGTTGTGTCGTATTAGAGACGTTAGTTGCAGGTGTAACCGTTTGTTTATCGTTTGCTTGAGCACGCGACTTATCATTCGTTGTAGTTGTAGCTACTGTCTTGTCAGTGTGATCAGCGTTAGGCTGCGCATTCGTTTCCACTGTCGGCGCAACTGGCTTGCTTTGTGCAGGTGTATTATTTTCTGATGCAACAGCTGAATGAGCTGGTTCTACTGCGTTCTCTGCAGCTTGTGCCTGATGTTCGGCATTTAAAAATAAGCATGTGCCTAATGTAATTGAAGCCGCACCTATTGAGAATTTACGTATTGAAAAATGCTGATTTGGTCTTGCATTGTTATTTTCGTGGTTGTTTTTCATGGTTTTAACAACTCCCAATTTATTTTTCTCAATTGATAATCATTATCAGTTGAGTTAAAATGATTATACATAATTTTTATGTAATTGGGTAGTATTTTTTAAATAGAATTTAAGTTAAAATAATTTTTGTAAAAATTTAGAATATAATATTCTGCAGTACAAGTGCTTAATACGGAATGAAGTTGTAATTGTCTAAGAAAGATATGGTTAATTGATAATCGTTATCAATTATAGTACACTTATACTTCGTACCATATATCATTGTAAGAAGATATTTTATGATTGTTTTACATTAAAGGAGTGTGACAAATGAAGAAACAAACATTAGATGTTAAAGAGTTAATACATATTGGGATATTTACAGCTATTTATTTCATGGTCATTGCGATACCAGGTATATTGGGTATCATTCCTATTTTTATGTTATTGTTACCTGCCATGATTGGCTTTTTAGGCGCAATACCAATTATGTTGTTAATTGCTAAAACACAAAAATTTGGAGCGCTAACTATTTTATGTCTTATTATTAATATTTTATTAATTATTGGCGGGCATCCTTGGATTGCACTAATCTACAGTATTCCAGTGACGGTTATTGCAGATTATATTATGGCGCGTGATCATTATCAGAATACGAAATTAAATGCCCTAGGTTATATTATTTTTTCAATGTGGTCCATCGGTAATTTATTACCGTTTTACTTTATGAGACAAACATTTTTAGCACATTTAGCTGAACGACATGGCAGTCATTATGAACAAACTGTAGCAATGTTATTTTCATATCAAATGATTCCAGTTTTAATTATTTTAACAATTATTGGTGCATGGCTAGGTTACATTATTGCTACAACAGTCTTACGTAAACATTTTAAACGTGCAGGTATGATTTAAAATGTTAGGTTATATAAGTAACAAGCCGCGTATATTTAATTTCGATCCTCGTGTCAAAATAACGTTGATGTTGTTAATTTCATTTGTAGCAATGACTGGAAATAGTTTAGGGTTACATAAATATCCTAGACTATTTTTAATGTTAATACCGGTGTGTTTGCTAATTGGTGTAGGTTATTATTATAAAGGACTTATATTGGGCATTATGATTGGGATGAGTTGGTATATAGAAGCATTTATGTCTATTCGAACACAGTTGTTATTATTTATTGTTGTCATCATTATTACGAAATTTGCCTCGGCGCTAGCTATGGGTTATTTTATTGTTCAAACAACTCAAGTTGAAACGCTGATTCAAGGCTTAGAGCGATTGAAAGTTTCGCGAAAAGTAACACTGCCTTTAGCAGTTATGTTTCGTTTTATTCCAACTATTAAAGAAGAATCAAGTGCGGTCAAAGATGCGATGACCATGCGTCAAATTGATGTTAAATCGGCAGGGAAACATCCGATAAAATATATAGAGTATCGTTATGTCCCATTGATTAATAGTGTGTTAAAAATTGGAAATGAATTAACCATGTCAGCAATCACTCGAGGACTTAATTTAACGAATGCCCGCACGTCTATACATCATATACAAATGACACTGTTAGATTGGATGATGCTGTTGGGTACATTGAGTTTAGTTATTCTTTATTATGTAATGTGAGGTGAAGGACCATGATTGAATTGAAACATTTGTCATTTTCATATGAAAACGGAACGCCATCATTAAAGGATATTGATTTACTCATTTCATCTGGAGAGGTCATTTGTTTTACTGGTGCATCAGGTTGTGGGAAGACAACCTTACTAAGATTATTTAATGGCTTGATTCCATACTTTTTTAATGGCAAGTTAACAGGGGAAATCATCATAAATGGAACGTCAACGCAAACACAGTCGATCTATGATTTATCTCAACAAACTGGTTCGGTATTTCAAAATCCTCGCGCACAGTTTTTTTGTCTGAATAGTACGAGTGAGATGGCATTTGAAGCAGAAAATTATGGCTATCATCCACAGTATATTACAGAGCAAATTCGTAAAGGAACCACAGATTTAAACTTAAGCCATTTGTTAGATAGAGATATTTTTAAATTATCGGGTGGTGAAAAGCAACTGTTGGCTTGTGCCACAATTGAAGTTTGTCAACATGACATCATTATATTAGATGAGCCATCTTCCAATTTAGATCATGAGACAATCAAAAAGTTAAAGCAATTAATCCTTCGATGGAAACAAGCTGGGAAGACAGTGATTATTGCAGAACATCGCTTATATTATCTATATGATATTGTGGATCGCTTAGTCGTCATGGAACAAGGTGCGGTGGCACATAGTTACACATCAGCTGAGCTGAAGCAGTTAACTCAAACACAATTAGCAGGCTTAGGGTTACGCGCAACTCGACTAGATTTATTACCCGGGAAATCACATCAGCGACATATTGACAGCGAGAACAGATTGCAATTGAATGAATTTAATTTTAAATATAAGAAACAGGATAAGACAACATTACAGTTAGGCGACTTATCATTAGCACGTGGGGCAGTCACGGCTATAGTTGGACATAATGGTGCTGGTAAATCAACCTTTGCACGTTGTTTATGCGGTTTAGAACGACATTTTAAAGGTACAGTTGTAGAAGCGCAGTTAACATTAAAGCGTAAAGCACGTCTGAAAAATGTCTTTATGGTGTTTCAAGATGTGCACCGTCAGTTATTTGCTGAAGATTTAGAAGAAGAATTGCGCTTAAGTGATGAGACGTTGACTGCAGAAGAAATCCAGCATAATTTAGAGACATTTAATATTGCGCATCAATCAGATACACATCCGTTAGCATTATCTGGTGGGCAACAGCAGCGTCTAGCTGTGGCTAGTGCAGTCGTATCTAATAGAAAAATATTAATCTTTGATGAACCTTCAAGTGGGTTAGATGGGGCTAACATGAGACAGATGGCAGCGTTATTAAACAGATTAGCTGATAAGGGATACACGATCGTATTAATCACGCATGATTATGAATTACTGATGGCTTGTACGGATGAAGTCATCGAAATTGCACATGGACAACTAGTGGCTCAATTTGTTTTGAATTCTGAAAATGAAATGCGGCTTGCGCCACTATTTATAAATTAAATAAATATTAAATAAGACGAAATCTCAGTTTTCTGTTGAGATTTCGTCTTTGTCTATCACGTTCATCTAATTATTTGGGCGATATTAACGTTGTTCTTTACGTTTTCTACCAAATAGTAAGATAGAACCACCTAGGGCTAATAAGCTACCAAAAATTGATGCTGAAGTTGTCGCATTTTCTTGTCCAGTGTTTGGCAATGAATGCATATGACTTTGTTGAGCTGGTTGTGGTTTTGTCATGGCAACGTGTTGTTTATCTTCATGTTTGTTTTGAGATAAATGTACATGTTGTTGTGTTGTTGGTTGTGCCATTGTAGCTTGTGCCTTAACTTCATCCTTAGCTGGTTTATAAGTGCTTGCTACAACTGGTGTATGATGTTGTGTTGCTGTTGCATCATGATTGACTGTAGTAGATACGTGACTCGTTTTAATTGTCTTGTGTGTAGCAGCTGCTTTAGAATGTTGATTTACTGTTGTTGCAGGTTGAACTACTTTTGGTGCATTATTTTTAGCTTTATCAACTTTTTTAGTTTTATTAGCTTTATTTTCTTTATTTGCTTTTGTTGGCTTTGTAGTTGATGTTTTAGCTTTATTTGTCTTATTTGCTGGTTTGGTTTTTGGTGTTTCTGGTTTGGCTGTAGTTAATTCAGGTACAGGTGTTTCAAATAATAGTGTCGTTTGGTACTTGTTGTCGTAGTTAATGGCTGGGACAACGATATGCACTCTAGAAATTAACTGTTTCATGCCTGGTTTTACTTCGACGCGAATAGTTTTAGTATCTGCTTTTTTATCGTGTTTGACAACGGTTGTTGTTAATTCTTTATTTTGTGGTGTAAAGAATTGGAATGATTTCCACCAGTCAGCATTTTTCAATGTAACTTCAAAGTAAGTTTTACCATTTTCTTTAATGAATTTACCTGGGTGTTCCATGTAGCCATCCATAACAGATGTTTCTGTTGATTTATCTTTTTGTACTTTATATTTCGCGGTTTGTGTTACTGCTGCTGATTTTGCTTGTTGTGAAGCAGGTTTTTTAGCACTTAAAGTCATAACAGATGGACGAGCTACATTTTTAGCTTGTGCCAATGTTTCTGGTTTAACAGCATTTTTTTGAGTTGATTGTACATCAAGCGCTTGTGCTTTGCTTGCTTGTGCTTTGGCAGGCTGTGGAACAGGTTTAGCAAATGCGATTTGAGTTGTATATTCATGATCATAATTAATCACTGGGACAATAATATGTACTTTCGAAATCAGTTGTTGTGTACCTGATGCCACTTCGACACGGATTGTCTTGATATTTTTACTTGTATCATCTTTAGTTACTACGGTATTAAGCTTGTTATTATTTTCATCATAAAATTCAAATGATTTCCACCATTTGGCATGGTTTAATTCAGCTTCAAAGTAGTATTTATTATTCGCATGAACGAGTTTGCCTGGATGGTTCATATATTGATTCATTGTAGATTTTTGTTTTGTTTTATCTTTGTTCACTTGAAACTCGAAGTCTTCAGTTGTTTCTGAAGTAGCGCTTTTAACAGAACGTACGACTGGTTGAGCTTCTCTTGTTTGTTGTGTCGCAGGTTGAGCAGGTGCTTTAGTATTTGCTTGGGTTGCTTGTTGCTTGACTGCGTCTTGTTTCAATGTACTTGATTGTTTAGGTGATGCTTGTGCGTCATTTTGTGACTTGCTGTCTGATGTTACTGCTGCAGCTTGATTACTTTTAGTCTGTTGTTTATTTGCTTGTGTATGATTTTGCTCTGTTTTTGGCGTTTGGTTATTTGTGGCAGCTTGATTTTGAGGTTGATCGATAATAATTGGATCAATGTTTGTTTCTACTTTGTTCTCTTGATGCGTAGCAGGTTCATTTTGCGTGGTATTAGCTTCAGCAGCATGTGCAGGATTACCTAAAAATAGTAGTGAACCAACGATAATTGAAGCCGTACCTACTGAGAATTTACGAATGGAATAGTGGTTAGCGATAAAGCCAAATTTATTAGTTTGTATACGTTGATGTTTTTTCATGTGTTTGTCTCCTTGTATCAATATAATTTAAATTTTAAAAGATGATTATCAGAACTAGAGAGTAGTGTGTAAGTCATGTGGTATGAATAATGTAATGTGTCACTTATTGAAAATGATTATCATTATTGATTATATCAGTTCCATGTCATTTTACAACAAGGTATAAATATTTTAATATTGCTTTTTTAATAATTGTTTTGATAATAAAATTAAATAACATTGATTAAATTATCTGCTATTAAATGAAGGAAATAGACACTAAATGAAAATACAACTAAATCCATTATGGAAGATACTTTCATTATAGGTTAGCAATGATATAACTGTTTAAGCACGCTTTAATTTCTTATGTCATAACTACCATAACTTTGTTAATACAATCTAGATAAAGACATTAATATATAAGGAATTGCGATAAAACGTTCTATGTATGGGGTATGAGCTAAGCGTTGTCATTTTAATTGCTAATGTGGTGCGATCAGTTTTTTATTTTCTTAAATGCCTTAAAAAATTAAGAAAAAATTTAAAAAATAAATTGACATTGATAATCATTTTCAATTAATCTAATAAGTAGAACTAGAGTGAGCAAAATGATTATATTTTTATCGTGAAAAGGAGGCAAAATAAGCGTGAAAACAGTATTTAAAATAGTTAGTTTTATATTCTTATGTATTTTCTCATTTGGGATATTGTCATCAAGCAGCGCGTTCGCAGAGGGTCAGTCACTTAATTATGAGGTATTAAAATATAATACCAATGATACTTCGATTGCGAATGACTATTTTAATAAACCAGCAACCGTAGTTGAAAGAAATGGTAAGAAATATGTTCAAATAACAGTTAATCATAGTCACTGGATTACCGGAATGAGTATTGAAGGTAAAAATGAAAAAATCATCAATACCAATAAAGCAAAAGATGAACGTACGTCAGAATTTGAAGTAAGTAAAACATCAGGTAAAGTAGACGGTAAAATTTCAGTTTATATAAATGAAAAAGTAAATGGTAAACCTTTTAAATATGACCACCACTATAACATTACATATAAATTTAACGGCAAAGATAGTGGTAGTTCTAGTGCAGCAACACCGGGAATAAATAAATCGGAAAATGGCGGTACAGGCTCAGCAGCAAGTGATGCAGGAAATGGTACAAGCTCAGATAGTAACAGCGCATCTACTGATGGATCTTCAGTTGAAAATCCTCAAACGAGTGCTGGTACACCGGCATATGTTTATTTAATACCAGTTGTAGCCGTGGTATTCTTAATGCTATCTGTTGCAATTTTAAAACGTAACAGAAAAGGTAACCACTAATAATGTCTAAGCGTTTGAAATTATTATTGGCTACGTCATTAATTTTTTCATGGTCTGTTGTTACTGGCTCATATAGTAATGCGGCAATGCTTAATGTTAGAGCTGATGATTCGAGTTATTCATCAGCTCCTTCTCATATAGACACAAACCAATGGACTCATTCAAGCAACGCTCAATTAAGTATTTATTATGCAGATAGCAAGACACTTGCGCAATCATACAATAAGATGGTTGATCCAAGTGTTCAAATCATTAAAGATCATGGGCGACTTGTAGCAAAAATTAACATTGTTAAACATGGATTGTGGAAGCAACTTCAAGTTGAAGATCAAGGGCAAATGAGATTACTTAACATACATACCACACCATCACAGCCAACTAAAGATTATGTATTGTTACCTTTAAATAAGCAACAAACGCATTATAAAGTTAACGTTACAACTATAGAGAATGGGCAAGAAAAACAGCAACAACTGCTATTCAATATTACACCATCAACAGCGCAAGAAGACGGTCATCAGGTTAATAAGCGAGCAGTTAATTTTTATGTACGTAAAAAAGAAGAAAATAAGCTGTCACATATGGATGATTATGTGAAACACCCAGGACATTACGTCACGATTCAAGGGAAACGTTATTTTGAAATGACGTTAACGCATATAGACTGGTGGCAAACTTATCAATTTTATCATCAAAATACGAAATTACAACATGAGGTCATCTATGAAAATAGTGATACTCAAGAAGCCACTGTGCGCATACCTGTAGAAGAAGATACTAAAGAGATAGAAGCACGCATCCACATTGTCATTCCAGAATTAAACTATGATCATCACTACACAACGTATATTGTGCTAGGTGTAAAACATCCAAATGAAACAGACGATAGTCAATCAGATACATCAGCGGAAAAACGTAACAAAGATAAACATCAGCAAGACCCCGGAGATAAGTCAGTACCTCCAGCTTCAGAAAAACAACAAGCGCATGTTAAGCAGCAACAACAAACACAGCAAAATAATGATACACATGCATCCAACAATCAAGATACTTCAAGTAGAACAACAACGCCGTCTAATAATAGTGAAACGACAACGCAATCATCAAGTTCAACACCAACACCAACACCATCTTCACATAAATCGTCAGCACAACAAGGTGAAAAGAAACAAGTAACAACAGCTGCATCAAAAAATAAAGCGCACGCCACGCAGCAGCACAAAGATAAAAATAAACGAACACCAGCATTTGATAGAAATGCTGATAAATCTTATCACACAGATGGCAATAAACAACCTAACGTTAATTTGCCAAAACATACGAAAGACTATATTATATTCGGAATTTTAATTTTTATTTCAGTAGCAGGTTTAATTGCTACATATTTCATTAATAGAAAGCGGTGAGTAACAAAATGAACATCAGCAAAATAATGTCATCATTAGCTATATTGCTTGTGTTGCTTACTGGATGTAGTCAAAGTAGTAAACATACAAAAGGTGATAATGTAGATCAACAAGGTAACGCATATCGCATCGTACCAACCACGGTGGCTTTAACGATGACACTAGATAAACTGGACATTCCTATTGTCGGAAAGCCAACGACATATAAAACATTGCCTAAGCGTTATAAAGACGTGCCAGAAGTTGGACAACCGATGCAACCAAGTGTGGAAGCGGTGAAACAAGTCAATCCAACACATGTATTAAGTGTAAGTACGATTAAAGATGAAATGAAGCCGTTTTATAAACAATTGAATATGAAGGGATATTATTACGATTACGATAGTTTAGATGGCATGGAAAAATCCATCACGCAATTGGGACATCAATTTAATCGTGAAAGTAAGGCAAAAGCATTAAATCAACACATCAATTCAGTCAAAAAGGATATTCAAGACAAAGCTGCTAAACAAAAGAAACACCCTAAAGTGCTTATTTTAATGGGGGTTCCTGGAAGTTATTTAGTAGCTACAGATAAATCATATATTGGGGATTTAGTGAAAATTGCAGGTGGAGAAAATGTGATTAAAGATACATCAAAACAATATATATCTTCTAATACTGAAAATCTAGTGAATGTCGATTCAGACATCATTTTACGCTTGCCTCATGGTATGCCAGATGAAGTGAAAAAGATGTTCCAAAAAGAATTTAAGCAAAATGACATTTGGAAACATTTTAAAGCAGTTAAAGAAGACCGTGTGTATGATTTAGAAGAGATACCTTTTGGCATTACTGCAAATGTTGATGCTGATGATGCCATGAAGCAATTATATGACGTTTTTTATAATCAACATTAAGTTTTAAAAGAGGAAGAGGATATGAAAAAACATCCAGCATTTTTAATGGTTATCATGTTAGCATTGCTCATTGTGACAACATATGTTGCTGTGGTTGTTGGTAAAATACCAATTAGTTTTGATCAAGTAATGACTAAAGTAACTACTGGTAGCGAACAGCATGTTGATGCGGTTATCGATTTAAGGTTTCCAAGGATATTTATTGCATTATTTGTGGGGGCTATATTAGCAGTATCAGGCGCTTTATTACAGGCTGTTCTGCAAAATCCACTCGCAGAAGCAAATATTTTGGGTGTTTCATCAGGTGCGTTAGTGGTTCGCAGTCTTGTGCTTTTACTATTTCCAGGGTTATATTTTTACGCGCCATTTCTAAGTTTTATTGGTGGCGTTATACCATTTATGGTGTTGTTTGTGCTTATTGCGAAATATAAATTAGCGCCAGTGAGAATGATTCTTGTAGGTGTGGCATTATATGCAATGTTAAATGGCATACTAGAACTGTTAGCTCAAGATCCGTTTATGAAGATTCCACAAGGTCTTACTATGAAAACTTGGAATGATGTATACATTGTTGCAATTACTGCAATCATCGGTATTACTTTAGCTTTGATTTTGGCACAAAAAACAAACTTATTGGCTTTTGATGAGAAGCAGGCAAATAATATTGGTTTTAATATTACGAAGTATCGATTAATGATTGGATTAGTCGCTGTCTTTTTAGCAAGTGGTGCAACAGCAATAGTAGGACAAATGGCATTTGTAGGTTTGATTGTGCCACATATTGTACGTAGATGTATTGGCAGTAATTATAAAAAAGTATTGCCATACTCAGCTATGATGGGTGCGTGGTTGGTGTTGTTAGCCGATATCATTGGCCGTACTATTCATCCACCACTTGAAATACCAGCGAATGTGCTAACCATGATGCTAGGTGGTCCAATATTAATTTATATGATTTGTAAAGGAGCGGTAAGTCATGCGCATAGAACATCTTAACTTTTATTACGACTTACAGCGACCAATCTTTGAAGATATTTCACTCGAATTTAAGTCGAATGCGATAACTACCATTATTGGGCCAAATGGATCAGGAAAATCTACTTTGTTGCAACTTTTATCTCATAATCTCAAGCCAAAAAGTGGTCAGATTTTTCTTCAAGACAAATTATTAAATCAATATAGCCAGAAAGCGTTAGCTCAGCGATTAGCGACGGTACATCAAAAAAGTAAGGTACCTGAAGATTTTACTGTTAGACAAGTGATTGAAACAGGCCGTTATAGTTATCAACGTCTGTTTAAGAAAGATTTACGCAAAGATAGTGTCGTGAATACGGTGATTCAACAATTAGATTTGACACAATTTGAACATCAATCAGTGATGAACCTATCTGGTGGTGAATTACAGCGTGTATTTATTGGCATGGCTTTAGCACAAGAACCTCAATACTTATTGTTAGATGAGCCAACAACCTTTTTAGATATTCATTATCAGTATCAAGTTTTAGATATCATTAAATGGCTGCATGAGGAATATCAAATGACGATTATTATGGTGCTACATGATATTAATCAAGCGATTGAATATAGTGACGAACTGATTTGTCTAGGCAATAAAGGATTACTTGCGCAAGGGCGACCTAAAGATATTATTGACCACACATTAATTCAAGACATGTACCACATTGATGCAAAGATACTTCAAGATCCTGATTGCGGCACGGTCATTGTCAAAAAACGAGGCGGACACAACAAATGAAATTAGTGCTTCGATTATGTCAAATCATCCTAATAGCAGTTATCGTCATTTTAGTCTATCAAATTTATCATTTACATTTAGCAGATAAACAAGCTGAAGAAAGATATAAGAACTTACAACAAAACTATACTACGCAATCAGCAAATAATGAGGTCAGACCACAGTTTACACAATTAGAACAAGTGAACAAGGATATTGTTGGCTGGATTCACCTTAGTGATTCAACTTTAAATTATCCGGTATTGCAGGCTAAAGATAATAAGACTTATTTACAGCATGATTTTGAGCATGAAGCAAGTCGCAAAGGTAGTATTTTTATGGATTATCGTAATGCGATAGCACAGCCTGATTTAAACACTGTCATTTATGGACATCATGTTGGTGATAACACCATGTTTGATGTATTAGAAAAATATTTAAAACAATCATTTTATGATAAGCATAAAAGCATTCAATTCGATACAAAATATCATAAATATCGCTTAGAAGTTTTAAGTACTTATCAAACAACGACGAAAGATAATTATATTCAAACATATTTTAAAACGCAGCAAGCCTATGACAAATTTTTAAAAGAAACGATGCGCAAGTCGGTAATAAATACTACTACAGAAGTATCAGCTAAAGATAAGATTGTAACGTTATCGACATGTGAAGATGCGTATAGTCAAACATCTGGCCGTATTGTAGTGGTCACAAAATTAGTTGAATTAAAATAGAAAAGGAGCATGTAGCAATGAATTTTATGGCAGAAAACAAATTAAAGTTAGATAAAGGTACAGCAGAAGGGATTATCGATCGATTCTATACTAGACATGGGATAGAGACATTAGAAGGCTTTAAAGGCATGTTTGTTACGAAAACACATGAATTAGAAGATTATGATGAAGTGAAAATTTTAACATTATGGGACACTGAAGAAGATTTTAAAGATTGGTTACAATCAGATGTTTTTCGCAAAGCACACCAACATGTACGTCATCAATCACAAGATAGTTCAAGTCCAATCTTAGAAAATACTGTAATAAAATATGACATTGGTTATCAATATTTAAAGTAAAGTGAATCAGATTGCTTTGAAATTTATTCATGCAATCAGCACTGGGGAATAGAGAATTGATGGAGGTAAATAAGTGAGCAGAAATAAATTAATATTTTGTGTAATTACCGTCACTGCATTGTCGCAATTGATAAGTACGCCACTAAGTTCCTATGCGATGGATACGCAAGTGCATCAACATAAAAATAAAAAGGTACATAAGCAAGATGAGGATGCGTATCTTAGCCCAAAAGACAAGCACATTGAATCAACGGAAGTACCAATCAATGATATTGAAGAAGAAGTACCATTGCCTAAAGTGGTTGCCTCGCATCAACGCGTCAATCAGCATAAGCCACCTAAAGTAACTTTATTACCACCTAATGAGACGTCAACAGTTGCATCTCAGCATGATGATGAAACATTGATTCAACGTATGCAACATGATGAAGAATCGAACGATGTACAATCTAAGCAGTTAACGACGTCTAAGGCACAACATCAGCAAGTTAACAATCCTCAGACGAGTGAAAATGAGTCATCTCAAAGGAGAGCAGCGCAAGTTGTGACGAAGCAGGGAGATTCATCTACAAATGGTTATCGCGATACAGCGATATTGCAGCAAGCGCCAGATACTGATGATAAAGCTGAAACACAGTATGAAGTTGCTCAGAGTAGTGACACGCGTGAATTTATACAAAACATTGCTGAAGATGCACATCATGTTGCACAAAAGGAACATTTGTATGCTTCTGTAATGATTGCACAAGCCATATTAGAATCTGATTCTGGTAATAGTGCGCTTGCAAGTGCGCCACATAACAATTTATTTGGCGTGAAAGGTGCTTATCAAGGAGAAACTACAAACTTCAATACATTAGAAGCAGATTCTGAAGGTAAAATGTATCAAACAACTGCAGCATTTCGCAATTATCCTGATACTAAAGCAGCATTAGAAGACTATGCTAAGTTAATTCGTTATGGTATCAACGGGAATAACAATATTTATCAAGGTAGTTGGAAGACACCTGGCATGACATATGAAGATGCTACAAAAAGTTTAGTAGGTACGTATTCAACGGATCCTGATTACGATAAAAAGTTAAATAGTATTATTAAACAATATCGTCTAACGGAACTGGATGGAGAAGAAATGCCTATTTTAGATGAAGCATTTTTCAATAAGTCTTACGATGATAATCAAGGTGACTATAAGCCGTTTAAAGAAATGGACAGTCAGTCTAAAAACTTTTACCCACAAGGGCAGTGTACCTGGTATGTCTATAATCGTTTGCAACAATTTAATCTTTATGTAGATGGATCAATGGGTAATGGCGGAGACTGGGCTGTGCGTGCTCGTGATAAAGGCTATCAAGTGTCAAATCATCCATCAGAACATACAGCGGTATCGTTTAAACCAGGGCAGCTTAATGCGGATCGCTATTATGGACATGTTGCGTTTGTCGAAAAAGTAAACAGCGATGGTTCAATTATTATCTCAGAAAGCAATGTCAAAGGCTTAGGTGTGATTTCATATCGTAAAATCAATGCTAATCAAGCTGAGACATTACAATATATTCAACCTTAAGAAGCATTGTGAATGCAAGTGTTGTGCTATAAAGTATCATCTTGGGACACGAGTCATTGAAAAAGAACAGGCTGGGACATACATCTCAGAAAAATAACACTCAGATGAATTAAATTCAACTCATCTGAGTGCTTCTTTTTTATTCAATGTGATGTGCACCCCAAAAGTTGGATTAAAAATTGTACTGAACCCCAAAAGTTGTACTTTGGTTTAGTACAATGCTTCGTATTGTTGGCTCGCTTTCTTAGAGGACAGTTTCAGCCTGTCTTGTTTCTTCATAAGTCTTGCCAAAATACTTTGCAGTTATAGATAAGTTACACACCTATGCATGGCGATGCATTTAGTTATAATTTAGCGTGCGGTATGTCTGAAGGTTGACTACTTTTTTATAATTTTTTAACAGTTAGTAATAAATATATAAAGAATGGCGCACCAAAAGCGGCTATAAATATATCGGCTGGAACTTCTTTTGGAAGGAATAAGGTACGTCCAATTAAATCGGCAATGACTATTGAGATGGCACCTAACATTCCTGACATCAACAATTTGCTAGCGTAACTGCCTTTAACGATTGTCTTAGCAATGTGTGGGGCAATTAATCCAACGAAGCTAATATTTCCCACTAGACTAATGGCTATGGATACTAATATCGTAGCTATTAGTATTTGCATTAGTTTCATGCGCTGTACATGTAAACCTAAACCAATAGCTAAAGGGTCAGTTAATGCGGATATTTTCATTTTAGGAATGATTACCAGAAGCAGTGGAACAATCGCAATAAGGACACTACCTAGAACAATACTATCTTTAAATGTTGCGCCATAGAGACTTCCCACTAACCATGTGTAAGCTTTAGCAGCTGATAGTTGCTTGGTCGTTATAAGCAAGCCTTGTACTAATGCTATGCAGAGCGTTTGCATAGAAATGCCAATAATAATTAATGTTGTTGGCTTAATTTGGCCGTGCTTTTGAAAGATGAGTAGAACCAGCATTGCAATCATCCCTCCAGTCACTGCGAATAGTGGGAGCACCTGTATACTTATTTGATTAAAAAAGTTAATAAATATGACTGCTCCTAAGCTCGCACCTCCTGTAATGCCGATAATATCGGGTGAGGCAATAGGATTCTTTAGCACATTTTGCAGTATTAAACCACTTATACCGAGAGCCATACCAGCTAAAATGGCTAATATGATTCGCGGCAAGCGCAATACCTCTATCGTAAACTGATCAATACTATCAGCTGGATTGAAAAAATACATGACAATGCGTTGCAAAGAAATATAACTGGAACCAGCCATCATGCTAATAACTGAAATTACTATTAAGAAAATAAGCGCAATGATAAGGTAATAAAAGTCTTTCTTTTTAATCCTTTCTGTCATAAGCGATGTGGTCCTTTCTGCATAAGATAAATTAATACACTTGCACCCATTATAGCGGTTACAACACCGATGGGTAGTTCAAGCGGTTGGATAATTACTCGTGCAATCATATCCGATAAGAGCATTAAATTCGCGCCAGCAAGTGCATTAAATGGTATGAGGTATTTATAATTTGGTGGCAATAGTCTTTTACTTATGTTGGGGACGATTAAGCCAATAAATGCAATTGAACCAGCCACAGCAACGGAAATACTTGCTAACATACTAATCAGTAGTATAATGAGCCATTTTACTACTCTAATATTTTGTCCTAAACCAGTAGCGATATCGTCACTTGTCATCAAGATATTAATATGCGCACCCATACTGAATGCGATAAGTATAAGTATTAAAATGAGTGGAATAATCCATGTCATATCCCAAATATTACGTAATGATACAGAACCACTTAACCAAAATAATAGGCCTTGTAAATCTGTTTCATTCATGATTAAAATGCCTTGTGTGAACGCTGTAAATAACATAGATATTGCAGCACCGGCTAGAATTACACGTTGTGGTGAGAATTGAGTCTGTCTAAACATTCCTAATGTGACAACTAATATGGTTACAATAATGGCACCTAGAAATGCAATAACGATAATTACTTTAAATGATTGAATCTGGAAAAAAGTAATGCTCAAGATAACAAAAAATACTGCACCCGCATTTACACCAAATAATCCTGGAGAGGCAATAGGGTTACGTGTGAGTGCTTGCATCAACAAACCTGCTATGGCTAGTGCAGCACCAGTAAGCAATGCAATGATTGTTCTAGAGGTTCGTGTTCCAGTAACAATGTGGTGTAGCTCATTCGCGCTATCAAAGTTGAATAACGCTTGTATCAACGTCATAGGTGATACAAGCGTGTTTCCAATCATCAAACTAGAGATAGCTACAATAACAAGGCAGAAACCAGCAAGTGCGATTTGATATTTTGGTTTAAGTAGCATTGAATAACTCCTTAGTTACTTTGATTGTTTATCAATATTGAGTTTGTCATATAAATCATCGATGAGTTTTAACGAAGATTGATAACCACCAGCTAAATTCCAAGTGATTTCGTCTAAGTCGGTTGATACTTGGTTATTTTTAACTGCAGTTAAATGTTTCCATTCTTTACTTGACGTCCATTCATCTTCTGTTTTCTTAACTAACCCTGCATCTTTTGCGGTAGGATCAGACTGAACCACAAAGATATGGTCCGCTTTCATTAATGGAATACTTTCTTTTGATGTTAGCTGAATAATGTCTTTTCCTTTATCTACTTCTTTTTGTAAAGCTTTATTTCGTTTAAATCCTAAATCACTTAATATTTCACCAGCGTAACCACCAGCATATATTCTAGCATGATCTGCACGGAAGTTGACTACTGAAGCAGACAATGGCCAAGCGTCTTTATATTTTGCCTCAGCATCCTTTTTAAATGCTGCGACTTTATCATCATATTTTTTAAGTAATTTATCTGCTTTACGTTCTTTTCCTAAAGCCTTACCCATTAACTTTGTAGTATCTTTAAACTTAAAGACATTATCAGTCGAAATGGTTGGCGCAATTTTAGATAATTGATCATAAACCTTTTCATTTCGAACTTTGGAAGCGACAATCAAATCTGGTTTTAGTTTAGAAATTTCTTCTAAATTAGGCGTAGGTTCTTGTCCAACAATCGTTGTGTCTTTTAACGCCTTTTTTAAATAATTGTATTTTGGTTTTTGTGTCCATGATTCAACAGCTCCTACAGGCTTAACACCTAAAGAGACAGCGACATCAGTGGCACCTTGATATAATGTAACCACACGTTTAGGTTGACCTTTAATTTCTGTGGTTCCCATCGCATGTTTAATTTTCATTGTGTCCTTGTCTGACTGATCTGATGTTGATTTATTAGAATTCCCACTACATCCTGCTAAAATGACAATACAAGCAAGTGCAGTAACTATAATGTTAACAACTTTATTCATTGACTAAATGAGCCTCCTTCATGATGTATGACAATGACAATCATTATCAAGATTAGTATCTATGATTAGGTTTTCTAAGTCAACAAAAATTTTATAATTTATATGTAATTTAAACTTAGTATATAGATATAAAAAAATATAAATGTTAAAGTTTTATGTAGTAAAAATTATTGTTGATTAATATTATAGTATACGGGGATTTTGGAGCAGTATTTATGATTGTCTAAAGTCAAATATGTCAAATAAGCAAATGCTTATGTGCTATTAGATATAAAATGTCCCCTTCAAAATGGAGCTATGAATGCTGATTTTGAAGGGGTAACGAATATATGTTAAATGTTTAAATTATTATAGAATGTCTTCTATTTATAGTTTTCAATTTCATCGGCTAAGTTAATTTGTACATTGTCATTACTTTGCTTAAGTTTAGAAATAATATTTTCTTTTTCCTTTTCACTTCGAGTTTGGCTTAATTTATATGCTGCTTCCAATCGGTTTACTTTGATTTTAAATCCTATGACACCTTTAATTTGTTTTAAAGTTTGATTAGACAGTTTATCCCAAGTAGCACCATTTTCGCGATGCGCTTCATATTTATTAAGCATACTTTTTAATGCATATGTTAATTCAGCTTCGTTTAATAGCGCACCAGTGCCATAAGCATGCACACTTTGATAATCCCATGTTGGTACATCTTCTTCTTCGTACCAACTTGAAGAAATATAACTATGAGGACCTGAAAAGATCACTAGTATATTTGAATTATCTTGTATCGTCTTCCATTGCGGGTTGCCTTTTGCAAAATGTCCGGATAAATATATCGTGTCTTCGTTGTATTCAATCATTACGGGTACATGTGTAGCAATAGGAATATGATCATCAACGGTAACTATTGTGACAAAGTTATGTTCTTCCATAAATTTTTTAATATTGTTATCATTTTTCATTTGGTAGTGCTTTGGAATATACATGATACTCTCTCCTTTATATATGCATCATCATAATATAATCTGTTTGTTTTTCGTCTCCCATATAAAATATGTGGCTATCAATTACATGAAATCCCAAGTTTTTATAAAATGTTATGGCGTTATCATTTTTTTCCCACACACCTAACCAAATAGAGTTACAAGAAAGTTGATTTGCTAATGTTAACGCTTGATTGAATAATGCTTTTCCTAGCCCTTTATGCTGAAAAGTGCTTAAGATATATATACGCTCAATCTCTAAATCGTTGTCATTGTATGTTTCAGTTTGGGCATCTTTGATATTTAATTTTAAATATCCTGCCAATTTATCTTCATCATAAATAAAGTAAAAAAAGGAATGGGGGTTATTTAATTCATCGATGACTTTATCATGAGTGAAATTTTCAGCTAGATATTGATTAATATTCTCTTCTTTATTTTGAAATCTAAACGTTTCATCAAATGTTTGATAAGCGATCTTTTGTAATTGAACTGCATCATCAATAGTACATGATCTGATCATTTTAATTACACCCTTAACTAATACTTTCTTTTGTAACCCTTTTTTACTTTGGACCAATCTTCAGATATGTTTTGTTTTACTCTTTTTAATGCCAGTGATAAATCAGTAATTTCTTTCTGGGAAAAACCTTGTAATGCAACGGCATTTGAATGATTGTTTTCTCTAATAATGAATGGATAAAGTGATTTACCCTTTTCGGTTGGGAATAGCAATTTGTTCTTTTTATTAGTAGCATCATTTTTCTTTACAATCATATGATTTTTTTCGAGATTTTTAATAGCTCTAGAAGCCGTAGTGCGATCAATTTTTAACATTTCAGCTAATTTTTCTTGGATAATTCCAGGATTTTCACATATTCTAGTCAAATAAATAAACTGCCCTTTAGTAAGATCAATTTCTTTAAATTCAATATTGCTAATAGAATCCAGTGCTCTGGCAATAACACCGATATCTCTTAAAATATCTTCCACATAACAACCTCCTAATAAAATTGTTGCATTTGCAAGTATATAACAACAATAATATAGCACAAAAAAATCGACAAAACCAGTTTCTTCTAACAAAAGAAGCTGGGGTGGGGCCCCAACAGAGAGAATTTCGACAAGAAATTCCACAAGCAAAGGAAGTTGGGGTAGGCCCCCAACAGAGAGGGAGCGGGACAGTATTCATAATGAATTCGTAGTCCCGCCCCGGCAAGGTTGACTAGAATTGAAAAAAGCTTGGTATAAGCGTATTTTCAATCCAGTCAACTACTGCCAATATTTAGTTCACAGCTTAAAACATGTTCCAAGCCCAACGGATAAAGCAAGTTGGGGTGGGGCCCCAACAGAGAGAATTTCAACAAGAAATTCTACAAGCAAAGCAAGTTGGGGTAGGGCCCCAACAGAGAGAAATGAACAAGCATTGTGAGTTGTATTATGAACTGCAATGATTTGACTGCAATCAATCGCCAAGGAATAGGTATCGTTAGTGATTTTTCATTTCTAATTGGTGAATAAGATGGGTGATTAATGCATTTGTAGGTGTAGGAATATTAAATACTTTACCATATTCAACGATTTGACCATTAAGATAGTCGATTTCTGTTAAGCGGCCGTTATTATAATCTTGATGCATTGAAGGGTAATGTAGGCCCTGTGCTTCTTTTGGATAAGAGGCTTCAATTTTGTCTAAGAGCGTTTGTCGATTTAAGTCAATATGTTTTGCCTGTCCTACCGATATAATCTCGTCAACAATTGGCGTAATCATATCTTGCGCATCTTCATAACAGCCAAATTCATAAATCGTTTTATCTAAAATGGTACATAAAGGATTTAACACGCTATTCAAAGTTGCTTTAGACCAAATGGATTTGAAGACGTCAGAACTGATTTGTGCATTTAAGCCAGATGTATTGAGCATGTTTAATATAACTTCAGTTCGAGAATCTTTTTCGCCATCTGCACGTTGTAAATCAATGGCACCTTCACCTTCTAAAAGTAGCTGTCCTGGGCCTCTTAAACCTGCTGTCCACATCGTTACGGCTAGATAAATTTGAGATAATGGCACTAATTTAGACAAGCGTTCTTCGTGACCTAACCCATTCATCATGCTTAGTATTGCTGTATCTTTGTGAATTGTATTAGCTTCTTGTAAATGCTGTAACATTTTTTCAGATTGCATGGCTTTCGTTAAGATGATAATTAAATCAAATTGTCCTGATACATCTTTAGTTAGAACTGCTGGAATATTGACAGTATAAGTATCCGTCTCTGTTTGGACTTCCATACCATTTTCATTGATGCAATTGACGTGTTCTTGCCAATCATCGATTAACGTGACATCATAGCCAGCTTGTTTTAAGGAAACGCCAATTCGTCCACCCATGGCACCTGCGCCCGCGATTGCAATTTTATACATGATTAGACACTCCTTAATTATTTTTTATTTCACAAGTGATATATCCCAATTCATTATTAAAAAAACATTTATAAACTTAAGGATAAAAGTATCAAACATTGAATCTAAGTGTTCAAACCAGTCCATCATGATTAGTTTATTTATTTTTGATGGTCAAGATGAAAGGGCTTTTCTATGTTTGTCTTATTTCCAAATAATTGTGAGGACACAAGTTGATGAGTGTCAACGGGGTTTTCAATATGTTTTGTTAGTGTTATGTGAATTTTATTATTCTAGTGTAAATATTTTTGAATAATCTTTGTTTTAAAAATAGATATTTTTTCTGTTATTTCAATGGTTTGTAAGATGAATATTTTTGAAAATTTATAATCAAAAATTTGGACTTTAATCTTTTTTTATCAAACAAATATATTTAATTAACAAAAGCATTCTAGAATTTAACTGTAAGATCATTTAAGGAGTGAAAATATGATAACGCTCAAACATTTGAACAAAGTTTATGACGGGAATCATTATGCAGTTAAAGATTTTAACCTAGAAGTTGATGATCAAGAGTTTGTTGTTTTTGTAGGGCCCTCTGGATGTGGCAAATCTACAACATTACGTATGATTGCTGGATTAGAGGAAATTAGTGAAGGTGAGATTTATGTAGACGATCAGTTATTAAATCAAGTTCAACCTAAAGATCGTGGTATTGCAATGGTGTTTCAAAACTATGCGTTATATCCACATATGTCTGTGTACAAGAATTTGGCATTTGGATTGAAAATGCGCGGCATTCATAAAAAGGAATACGATCAACGTATTCAAGATGCAGCGAAAATATTAGAAATTAGTCATTTGTTAGATAGGAAACCAAAAGCACTCTCAGGTGGTCAACGTCAACGTGTAGCACTTGGCCGTGCGATTGTCCGTGATGCGAAAATCTTTTTAATGGATGAACCTTTATCTAATTTAGATGCAAAGTTAAGAACGCATATGCGAACGGAAATTATTAAGCTACATAAGAAAATGGGTGCTACTACAATTTATGTCACGCATGATCAAACAGAAGCGATGACAATGGCTACTAAAATTGTGTTATTAAAGGATGGTGTGATTCAACAAGTTGGGTCGCCTGAAGAGATTTATCATCATCCTATTAATCAGTTTGTTGCCACATTTATTGGAAATCCAACAATGAATATGATTCCGTTAGACATTAAAAATCAAAGTTGGTTGTTCAATCAACAACCTGTTGTTGATGCTCAAGTATTGGGAGTATTTGAGCATAATGCTTTAAATTTAGGTATTCGTTCTGAAAATATTCAATTTTCTACTGAAAGCGCTGCGTTAAAAGACTATGAATTACAATTGCCAGATTGGCAGGTGACGTTAGTAGAACTAATTGGCGCTACAAAATTAATTCATTGCGTGAATGGGGAAACACATATCGTTGTTTCTACTGATAATCAAATGGACTTAAAGCCAGGGGAAACCATTCATTTAGGGATGCAATTAGCAGACTGTCATTTATTTGATCGTGAAACAGGTGACTTAGTTACGCCTCAGCAGCAAGCGATGAATTCAGAAACAGTCAGTATATAACAAAACAAACAGATTGGAGTAAGTACAGTGAAAGAAACGCTACACGTCAATCATGCACACCCAGTTAAGCAGCATAAAGTGACTTTGCTACAACGTATTTGGCAGCATAAAGTATTGTATCTTATGTTGCTTCCTTGCCTCCTCTTTTTTCTAATTTTCAATTATATTCCAATGGCAGGGTTGGTCTTAGCTTTTAAAGAATTCCGTTTTGATACGACGATTTTCGGTGGACAATGGGAAGGTTTCAAATATTTCAAGCGATTTTTCTCTGATTCTCAAAGCTACCAAATTATTATCAATACCTTAATTATCAGTGGAATGAAATTAGTACTCGCTTTGCCATTTCCGATTGCTCTGGCAATTATGTTTAATGAAATCTCACATACGAAGAAGTTAGGACGCTTCCGTGGCTTATTCCAAGGGGTCATGTATATTCCACATTTCTTATCTTGGGTTGTTGTTGTTGGTATTTTTCAAAAAGTACTCGCGCCTGATAGTGGATTGATTAATCAATTAATTCAGCAATTTGGTGGCAATGGCGCTACATTCTTTATGATGAATCCTGAATATTTCCATACAATTATGTTTTCAAGTTATTTATGGAAGAACGTGGGTTGGGACTCTATCATTTATTTTGCTGCCATAATGGGAATCAATCCTGAAATTTATGAATCAGCTAAAATTGATGGCGCTAATCGTTGGCAGCAAATTATTCATATCACACTACCGATGTTGACACCGACGATTATTATTTTATTCATCTTATCGTTAGGGGATATTTTGAAAGCTGGTTTTGATCAAATCTACTTATTAAAAACACCTGGTAATGCAAAATACGCAGAAATTTTGGATACTTTCGTGATTCGTACTGGTATTCAGCAAGGGGATTTCAGTTATTCAATAGCAATTGGTTTGTTACAAGGTGTGATTGGCTTGATTTTGGTCATTGTAGTGAATCGTTTTGCAGATAGAAAATTCAACACATCATTATATTAAGGAGAAGACAATGAAACATATAAAAAAATTGAGTATTTTATTATTGGTGTTACTACTTGTATTTGTGACTGCTTGTGGCAAAGATGAAGATGAAGAGAAACGACGCGCAGACGCTAAAGGAAAACCTAAAACATGGATTGCAGATCGCAAACTAAAAGGGCTCGTCTTTCAAAGTAAGAATGACGTGTCACCAGAAATGAATAAAGAAATTGAAAAAGAATTAAAAAAGAAGACTGGTATTACGCTTGAATTACAAACGGCATCGGGAAATGACTCTACAGAAGCGCTAACTTCTGGTCTAGCTTCTGGAGATTTACCAGATTTCATTGTGTATTATTTAGATAATAGTGGTCGTCCAGAAATGAAAGTATTAAATAAAGCTGCGAAACAAGGGCAACTAACAGATTTAAAACCATTACTCAAAGATACAAATGTGTATAAAAAGTACTTAAAGAAAGATTATTTACCTAAAGATACGCGTGACAATATTATGTTTCCTAAAGATTTAGACGGGACGTATTTTGTGCATATGGGTATTAACCGTAAACCAGGTGATCCAGGCAGAAAAGTAGTTGGCGGTCCTTATATTCGTAAAGATATTGCAGAACAACTAAATTTAGATCCAAGCTCTATTAAAACATCAAAAGACATGAAAGCATTAGCTGAAAAAATTAAAAATCATCACTTCAAAGATGACAATGGTAAAGAAATTACACCTATAGGACCTACAGCATGGGGTGGTAGTGATCGTACGGCTTTTTATAACGACTTAGTATGGACTGGTGGGGCAGATGAAAAGTTCCAAATAGATCATGATAAGGTGAAACATGAATCAGATACAGATTATGGCATGAAACGTGTAAAATATGTGAAGTCATTAATGGATGAAGGATTGATGCATAAAGCCTTTTATACTATGTCTGAAAACCAAGCTAAAGAAGGGCTTGTAAATGGTTCATGGGGCATTGTGTCAGATTTGCACAATTACGTGACTGAAAACCAAAGTATGAAATACATTCCGCTAGGGCCTTTAAACACGGTTAAAGGAAAGTACCAAATGGAAATGTCTTATAAATCAGGATATGGCGGTTGGTCAATTCCTAAAAGTACAAAACACCCTGAAGATGTAGTGAAGTTAGCGGATTTCTTAGCCAGTCGTGAAGGGAAATTATTAGGTGAATATGGTATTAAGGGACGCGATTATAATTTAGACAAAAAAGGCAATCCTGTTGTGAAAAAAGAAGTGTTAAAAGAAATAGATGAACATCCAGATCAAGCGAAAAAAAGAGGTTTCCGTGGTGCAGGTTCATACTGGGCTGACCACTTAGGACTTACCGATGTAGATAATCTAGATGATTTTGGTGAAAGAGAGTATGGCGACAATGCTCGAAAAAAACAAGGTAAAACAAATCCAGAGAAAATGGCCGAATCATGGCATTATGATGAAAAATTAAAGCATGCAAAAGTTATTGATGGTTTAACAGTTAAATCCTTCTTACCAAAATTTGATAAAGGTGAAGAATTGGAAATAGCCTTGGATGAATACGATGAATCTTTAAAACGCGCGTATTATGCTAAAACTGACAAAGAGTCTGAACGTATTTTAGCAGATGCGAAAAAGAAATTAGACCAAGCTGGTCTCCCAGAATTTGAAAAAATGATTGAAAAGAAAATAAAAAATGGCGAAAAAATACGATTCTAAAGGATGACAATGAATGAAAATCAAGCGAGATTGGAGCAGTATTATTATTCGCAGTATTTCCTGGGTGATTATTATTACCCTTGCATTATCAATTCTGTTGCCGATGATTAATATTATTGCATTAGCTTTCAATAGTGGGGCTGATGCACAAAAGGGTGGTATTACTTTTTGGCCGCGTCAGTTCTCATTAGATAATTTTAAGGAAATATTTAAACAAGGAACCATTTTGAATGCGTTGTTTATTAGTTTGGCTAAAACGATTATTGGTACAGTGCTTAGCGTTATATTAACCGCTATGGCTGCATATGCATTAACGATTAAGTCGCTACCGTTTAGAAGAACAATTTCTTTTTTCTTAGTCTTTACGATGTTATTCAGTGCAGGTGTAGTGCCATTATATATCTTATTGAATCAACTAAGCCTGACAGATACATTTTGGGTTTATATTATTCCATCGCTATACAGCGTGTATAACATTTTAATCATGCGTACGTTCTTCAATCAAATACCAATTAGTGTGATTGAAGCGGCACGTATAGATGGCTGTAATGATTGGCAAATATTTTGGAAAATCATCTTGCCGATGAGTAAACCTGTTATTGCGACAATTACACTCTTTAATGCGGTAAGTCAGTGGAATGATTGGTTTACAGGTGCATTCTTTGTTAGAAATCCGCAGTTAAAGCCATTGGCAACCGTCTTACAAGATATGTTGACGAGCCAGGATTCTATCGCCAATGCGTTGAAACAAAAGTCAGGTGCATATCAAATGATTGAGCGCATTACGATTACAGGGGACTCACTACAAATGGCAATGATTGTGTTGCTAATTATTCCTGTACTGTTACTTTTCCCGTTTGTCCAAAAACACTTTGTTAAAGGTGTTAATATCGGTTCGACCAAAGAATAAAGGAGTATAGACAATGTCAAAATTCAAAATCATGCAATTTACAGATTTACATTTAAGTCCGAAAAATAATGACAAAGATCAACAGACGTATCAATTGCTTGAACAACTCATTACCACATATCAGCCAGACTTATGTATGTTTACGGGTGATCAAATATGGTCTCAAGGTGTAATGGATTCTGAAAAGGTATACCGAAATCTGATTGACTTTTTAAATCAATTTGACACTAGCATTGCGACGACATTTGGTAATCACGATACAGAAAATCATTTAAGTCGCAGTGATTTAAGACAAATTGAAGCCGAGCTTGCAAACAACTATGCATGTAAGAAGCATTCGAAGATTGTTAATGATAAAGAAGCATATGTGTTAGAAGTATATGACAATGACCAGTTATCACATTTGCTTTACGTTATTGATGGCGGAGATTATAGCACAACTGCTATTGGTCAATATGCTTATATTCACCCAGACCATGTGGCATGGATTGCTGAAGTAGAACGCTATTATGAGCAACAAGATCAAATCATGCCTAAGCATAACTTGTTGTTTACGCATATTCCTATACCAGAATATCAAGCCATTTCACAAACTAAATTGTATCACGGTATTTTTAATGAGGAGATAGGTTGTCCAACAATGAACTCAGGACTTTTCGCACAAATGTTGCATTCTGGCAATATTGAAGGCATGTTTTGTGGTCATGATCATGACAATGATTTTAGCTTCAATCATTATGGCATTCATTTAAATTATGGTCGCATCAGCGGATTTCATTGCTATGGTGATATTACTAGGGGCGCGCGTCTAATTGAATTATCACCAAACAAACCATATGAAACAAAGATTGTAGAATATGACCAGTGTTTCTAAATCTCGTTTTCAAAAGATATATGTTCCTATTTTAATAGAGCAACTGTTTATGATGTTGATGGGTCAAGCTGACGTGATTATGCTGAGTGCTTATGATACCAAAGCGATTGCAGTATCAGGGATAAGTACCCAAATACTAACACTGTTGACTTTTGTGATTACGATTGTCCATGTGGGTGTTTCTATTCGCTTAGTACATCAAAAGGAACGGGATATGACAGCGATTAAATCGGAACTATATCATAGCCTGACATTGAATTTAGTGCTTTCAGCGTTACTTGGGATTACTGCACTTATTTGTTATCGCTGGATTTTGATGCTTATGCAGGTTTCACAAGACATTTTTGAACTAACGTATCAATTTGGCGTGATCTTACTACTTGGTTTTGCTATTACAACAGCTCAGATGCTGGTCAGCACGATATTAAGAATTTTATATATGGCTAACATTGCAGCTAAAATCACAGTAGGTATTAATATCATCAATATCATATTAAGTTGTTGCATCTTGTTTGTCTTTACAGATTATGTAGGTAACCCTATTTTAGCTGTAGCTGTTGCCACACTGATGAGTCGATTGTTGGGATTGCTATATGGAGGCTATTATTTAATTAAAAAATATAAACCACAGGCAAAGTTTTTAAAGTTAAATATGTTCATGACTAAAAAAGTAATTTTACTGGGTTTACCAGGTGCTGGTGAACAAATTTCTTATAACTTTGCACAGACGATTACGACGGCCTTTATTGCGGTGTTAGGAACCGAAGTTCTGGCAGCTAAATCACTAACAGTCGCTATTAGCAATGTATCATTTTGCGTTGCGATGGCATATAGCCTAGCTAGTCAAATATATTTAGGGAAATTAATTGCGCGCAGGAAATTCAATGTATTACATCGTAGTGTATACAAGGGTTTAGCCATCAATGTGTTGCGTTCAGCAGTCATTATGGTTGCGGTTGTTGGTGTGTTCTATAGTCTGGGGCGCTATATCTCAGGTGATGACAGTGTGTATCATTTAACATTATCGTATTTAATGTTGTTTATTGCACTGGAGCCTATAAGAGCGATTAATAACTTTATTGTCGATATACTTAACGTCGCTGGAGATGTTCGCTATCCAGTATGCGTGAATGTCATAACGACTTGGTGTTTGTTAATTCCGCTATCTTATCTTACAGCATTTGTCTTAGGCTGGGGATATATTGGTATTATATTAATAAATATTTTTGAAGAAGGTGTGCGCTTTATATTAATCATTCGAAGATGGGATAAGGGACACTGGAAAATGAAACTAGCACAGATAGGAGTTCATTTGCATGTATAAAAAGAAATCGAGACTTGAAGTGATTTGTGAGCGAATTGCTACGCATGGAAAGGTATTTGTGAGCGATTTAGCATTATATTTTGAAGTTACACCCGAGACCATTAGAAAAGATTTAGAAACACTTGAAGAAGATAAAAAAGTGACAAGAATACATGGTGGTGCGGTCAAATATAACTATTTGAATAAAGAGCAGTCTTATACAAATAAATGGGAAAAGCAAGCGCAAGTTAAAGAGCGTTTAGCAATGCGAGCAGCTCAGTTTATTAATAATGCAGAAATTATCGTGCTAGATGGAGGAACAACGATAGGCCGTATTCCCAAGTATTTAAATCATCTATCAAATTGTACGTTTGTTACAAATTCATTTATGACTGTTATGGAATTAAATAAAGCAGTTGAGGAACAACGCATCGAAGCAGAGATTATTATGCTTCCAGGAATATCCAACACAGAGCAAGATGTTGTACGTGGTTCATTAACAAATCAAGTATTACAACAATTTAAATTTGATAAAGCATTTTTATCTTGTGGCGCTTTTGATACATCTCAAATTTATGAATATGATTTAGAAGAGGCTTTAGTGAGTAACATGATGCTTCAGAAGAGTAGTGAAACCTTCTTGGTTGCAGATAGTACTAAACGTGATAATAACGCATCTTTTGTCATTAATGATTTTAAAGCAATAGATTATATGATTACGGATTATGCTAAGCCAGATCATGTTGAATTTGACAACAACCACTGGTTACAAGTTTAAGCTTTAGTGCATTGTGGATAGGGTATTTTATGTTCTATCTGGATTGAAAAACTAGGTATCAAGCATTTTTTACACAGATAGGGCGATACTAAAATAAAAAATAGGACTTAAAGGGGTATTGATATGAAAAAAACATTATATTTAATTAGACATGGACAAACAATATTTAATAAAAAATGTCAAATCCAAGGCGCATCTGATTCACCATTAACGGATTTAGGAAAACAACAAGCAGCGCTAGCCAAAACATACTTTAATCAATTAAATTTAAGTGACTATGAGTTATTCTCTTCAACGCAAGAACGTGCTTCGGATACGTTAGAAATTATTTTCCCTAATGAAAATTATCGACGATTAAAAGGCATTAAAGAATGGAATTATGGTATATATGAAGGTGAGTCTGAGCTGTTAAATCCGCCACATGATAGTGTGATAGATTTTGGTTCATTCTTTGCAGACTATGGTGGAGAAACGGCAGATGAAGTACAACAACGAACAGTTAATACATTACAAGAAATACTTAATGAAACGAACAAGCATAACGTTGTAGTCGTAAGTCATGGGGATGTTTTATCGTTATTTACGCATACATGCTTACCATTAGCGGAAGCAAGTGAAATGAAATTTACGAACTGCTGTATCTTAAAATTTGACTATGAAGATGGTGCATTTACTTTTAAATCAATACATCATCCGGCATAAACAACGGAAGGCAAGATTGACTAGGATTGAAAAAAGCTTGGTATAAGCGCATATTCAATCCAGTCAACTACTGCCAATATAACGTTCATAGTCTAAAACATAATGATGTCCAGACCCATGGGCTTCTTTGTTTTAATCCTTTATATTTATGCCTCAAACTGTTATTAGGTTACACTGACGTTTGTGTGCGGGTATACTAAAGGATGTCTAAATAAAAAGATAAATGTAACTGTTACAGCTGCTAACTAAGCTAGTGAAAGTTTTAAGGATATCAGCTAAGTTTACTCTTGTGTGTGTTAAAAGTTAGCGTCATGGTTGTACCTTCATTGAGCTTGCTATCCACCGTAATATGACCATCAATTTGATGAGCAAGCATTTGAGCAATGTATAATCCAAGACCCGAGCCACCACTCTTGAGGTTACGTGAGTGCTCGATACGATATGTGCGTTCAAATATGCGTTTTAAATGGTGCTCAGCGATACCGCAGCCTTGATCAGTGACTGCAATCGACACATGCGTCGTATCGACTTTCTTAGCAGTGACAACAATAGGTGTTTCTAGTTTAGAAAATTTTAGAGCATTATCTAAAAAATTTGATAAGATTCTTTCAATAGCCATTCCATCTTGTAAGAAGCGAGGAATGCCTTTTTCTACATCTACAATAAGTTCACGATGTTGCTGTTCTATTTGTTGCTGATAAGCTTCTAAGATTGGCAATAATAATTGATCAATTTGTAAGTAACCAAGGTCTTGTGAATGGCCGCTTACCGTCATCATTGTAGTTAAATCATCAAACATATGGCTTAATCTATCTGATTGGGAAATTAATACTTTATAAGCATGTTGTTGTCGTTCTTCTGTGTTTATGACACCATCTTTTAAAGCTTCAGAATACGATTTAATTGTAGCTAACGGGGTTTTTAAATCATGTGCTAAATTTTGTACCATATGAATTTTTTCAGTTTCTTCACTCTTAATGCGTTCCATCTGCTCGCGTACTTTGGTGACCATGGTTTCAAATGAATCATTTAACTCTTTTAATTCTAAAGGTGATTGAATATCTAATGGCTCTATTTCAAAGCTGCCATTGGCTACTTTCTGTGTTTCATGGTTTAACTTTTCAATCTTATGAATGGTGGGTATTGAAAAAGTCATAGCGATCATCATTGTAACCATACTTGAAATAAGAGAGAACAGCGTAAGTAGCAGTGTCTGCGCCATGTCAAACCACATTAATTCATTGAGTACAAATAAAAATAGAGTTGAAAACGTGATCGATGTAAAAAACGAGATAATAAGTTGTTTACGTATCGTCATTTAATACCCCCTGTGGAACTTATAACCAAGTCCCCAAACAGTGGAAATGATGTAGTCTTTATAGTGATGTTGTTCTAATTTATCTCGCAAACGATGAATATGAACATTAAGCGTGTTCATATCCTCATAATAGTCATAACCCCATACTTGTTCGAGTAAATCTGTTTTAGATAATGCAACATTTTCATGGGTTGCAAGATACCAAAGTAAATCAAATTCTTTAATTCTAAGCGTGATAGTTTCGTTGTTAATTGTCGCTGTTTTAGTTAAGTTATCAAGTGTTAATGCCCCAAAAGATAGTGTTTGTGCGGATGAATGTTTAACCGTGCGAGATAAGATGTTTTTAGCTCGAATTACAAGTTCTCTAGGGCTAAAGGGCTTCTTGACATAATCGTCTGCACCCAACATTAAGCCATAAATCGTATCTGATTCTGTTGTCTTAGCGGTAAGATAAATATAAGGAATATCTAATTGTCTAGCCTTCATTTCTTTTATAACGGCATAGCCATCTTTCTCTGGCATCATGATGTCTAGAATAAATAAGTCCACGTCTTGTTCGAGCAAATCTAATGCTTCTTGACCATTTGAAGCAGTCAACACTTCATATCCTTCAAATTCAAAGTATGTTCTACATATGTCTCTAATATCAGGTTCATCATCAATGATGGCGATTCTTTCCATTTACATCATTCCTTGATTGTTTTTTCTTAAAGAAATGCATTAATTCAAGAGATTGTAATGTTTCTTTATTCATTAATAATATTATAAAGAAAAATAGTTGTAATGGATACGTAAATATCATATCTGCGAGAATGTAATTTAACATCACAAATGTGCCGAAAAAGCTAGCTGTATAAGATAGAACGCCAAATAATAAGCCTAGACCTATGGCGATTTCACCAATGGGGATCATCCATTGAAATAGGTCTAAATGATGTGCGACGACATGTTCAAAAAAGTATTTATACCACTCTGGGGAATCTTGGTTTTCTTTAATAACGGGAACAAGCCCATCAACGGCAAAACCTCCCGTCAATTTTTCATAGCCTTGCTTTAGTATAACGAAACCACTGCCCATTCTAAGTAAAAGTATGATGATCTTCCATGTCATTGTCATGGCGTTTGTTATCGTGTTTGTCATCGTGTTTGTCTCCTTTGCTGTTAAAAAATGAGATAGCATGCCTTAATGATAGACGTCTATCTCATCAGTTGTATGATTAATCTATATGTTATTAAAAGGTGTGGTTATTTTATTTTGGCATTTCCAAATACAACATGTGCTTTATCGCAATAAATCGTTACTGTATCGTACGCTTTGACATCGATGCCTTTTAAGTCAAATGTTTGTTCTTTTTCATCATATTTAACTGCATCGATTTTTTTACCGGTTTTAATATCACCATTTTTTGTTAAATAGACATGTAAGTCTGGTCCTTTTGAAGATTTGAAGTCTGTCAGCATTAATTTGTTGTCTTTAATCATTGCCTTTCCTTCAACGGTTTCTTTGTTTTCTCCTTTAAACATCCCTTTTTCTGCAGTTGTATGGTTAGATTTTTGACTTTCCGTTTTTTTCTCATCTTCTTTTGTATCACTGTCATGATTTGAATTTCCACATGCGCCTAATAATAGTGATGTTGCAAGTGCTGTTGATAATAATAAAGTTTTTAATTTCATAATCTATTCCTTCTTTCTTTGTGATGTTTACATGCTTAATCATACGAAGAAAAGATACACAATCACATTAACTAACTATTAATAATTCTTAACTAATTCTTAAATATCAGGATTGTTAAAATATTAATTTAACATATGTATGATTTTTAGCTTTAAATTATTTTGTGGACTTATTATGAAGTGGGTGTAATTGGTTTTACAATATTACTGTGAAGGTCTGTTATTAAAGGAAGTTTAGTCGTTGGATTGAGCGAAGAAGGTTGGGTTGGCAGTGTTTAAGTAAAGATGAACAGCAAACATACATGAGACACGCAATACATAAGTTTAAAGATAGTGCTGCCCATTATACCACCACTGAATTGTCTGAGGTATTCGCATAGCTATAGGGATTAAAATAAGTCTAGGATATAATTTTTTTAGGCGCTAAACGCTATATTGTCAGTAGTTGACGGGATTGAAAATATGCTTTCCATTTTTATTTGTAATTTATGTAAATATAAAATGACAATTGTATGTATTATGATTTAAGTCAAAACATACGAGTTGCATATATCTTATACTTAAATGGAAAAGTACATGCTTTATATTGAATTCAAATGTTCAGCGTTAGATATAAAGCATATGATTAAGCTAAAGTCTCTCATCAAAGGAGGATAACGATGTCTAAAAATGTACTAAGAATGCTTATTGCCATGGTTTTTGTTATTTCGACAATTGTCTTTATTGTAAAGCAAGATTGGTTATTTGCGGCAATATTTGGTGTTGTTGTTATTGTCTTTGTACTTAGATGGACAAAAGAGATGAATCAGCATAATAAATGACGAATCAGCTGATAGAAACGATATGCATTGACTGCAATCATGAAGGTAATGAAGATTCAAAGTGTGTTATGACGCACCTTAAATTTAAAGGAGGAACAACCATGAAAGGTAAATACAGCATGTTGTTAGTTATATTCGTTACGCTAGGCTGTTATTACATGTTTGGTCTAAATCACAAGTTAGATGTGTGGCTTGAAGACTTCATAAATACACAATCATGGTTGCAGTATATTAGTATCAATGTGTTATTCATGATAATGATGGTACCTTTTTATTTATATATCAGGCGTACGATGCAACAAATCAATCATATCAATACTTTGTTTATGCAAGAAAAAGATAAACCTGATTTTAATATGGAAAAATTTAAAGAAAGTATTGATATTCCAAGTAGTCAGTTTATTTATTTTGCACTATTTCCAATGATTGTGTTGCTAGGGTTAGGATTAAAAATAGTTAAGCACTACCAGTTTGAAATACCTATTATAATTGTGATTGCACTGTATGTGATAACATTTATTGCTACGTGTAATTATAGTACTAAATTGATAATGAATATGGTGCACAATCAATGGCTAGGCTATGTAATTATATTCCTTATAGCAGTAATTGTAACCTACTTAACATCAACTGAAGAGCAAATGTTTTTACTTCTTTTTTCAACCGTTAGTTATATTATGAATAAAATCAGTTCGAAACATAATTATGTTTGATGCTATGAACTATATATTGGCAGTAGTTGTCTAGCCTAAAATTAGTAAGAAAATAATAAAGTTTCACATGAAACATAGACGTGGAAAATGCTCCTAGTAGAAACCGATAGCGTTTGCGTATTCATGGTAATCACTTTTAACAGAACTATTTATCGTTATTTCTTTTTAAAAAAAGAGACAAGAGTGAAAAAATACCAATAACACATGTAAATCCTAGAGCGCCTACTAAACCTTCCCCAACTGTAATAGGGTTACCTACGATTAATTCAAACAAATAATATGTGACAAAGAATCCAATAAAACAAATCAATAAAGAAAAAATATACATCTTAATTTTCATATATAAAAACAACTCCCTTTAAAAATTTATCACGTTATATCAAACAGTGCAATTTGCTTCTATACTGACTTTTATCACAAAAATGGAAGACACGCTTAAATAATTAAAAATGCATTCGCGGCATAATAAATATAACTATAGAATATGTTTATAAAAATTAGTGGTGATTTAACAAAAATCTTAAACTGAGGTCATATTATTCTTCTATCATTAGTATTAAAGGAGGAATGTATATGAAATTGAAAGGTTTAAAAGTGGGTATAGCTACAACAGTATTATTGATATGCAGCGGTATTACACATCACTATACATATGCTGCAGCAGATCAATATGAGGTGAAAGTATATGTCGATAGTGATAAAGTGGTCAAAGATAATCGTCATATTAAACATGATGTTTTAGAAGCACTGGGTTCTGAAGATAAAGATGAAGACTTTAACGTCGCTTTTCTGGATAACAAAGAACGTTCAAATTACAAAGATAAAGTCACATATAGACTGCGAAAAAGTGAAAAGGATAAAAAATATGCATTACAATACAAAAAGCGCTATCCAATCGTAAATAATCAAGTAGATCAAGCAATTAAACAAGCGAAAGCAGACGGTTACAATGGTGACGAGTTTGAAGTTGAGTATGGCGAGAATAGTCAAACACTAAGTGTAACAAAGGAAGCCAAAGCAGATACAGATTTAAAAGGGTTAGAAATGCCTAATGCAGCTCAAAGCTTAACATTATTTAAATCATTTGCCACGAGCCCATACAAAAATAAGCTTGCAGCAATCACACAACCAACATTAATTGGTCCAGTTCATTTCGAACGTCACAAAGGTACTATCAATAATCATGATATTAAAATTGAAAATTGGGATGTAAAAAATCAAAATATCGTTGAAATATCAACTAAAGTGAAAACAGAAGCAGAAGCCAAAAAAGCTCAAAAGGACATCGTTAATAAGCTCAATGATTTAGGTATACACGAGCAACGTGATCAACTTAAAACAAATCTGATATTTGATAATTACTAGACAGACAGTGAGGTCTAGTGCAAAATTACAGCAAAAAATCTTTTCTTCGAGCAGGATTTCCTCAATATCCTTATGATAGTAAGAGGTATGATTTGAATGTATGAAAACGGCAATATCTATTGATAGCGTATGTTGCGTTACGTAATCGATTTTATATATAAGACACCTCGTTCATTTAATTTAGTAGTGTTTATTAAATGAGACGATGGTGTCTTATTTTTCTAAACATGTTAACCCGTTTTGATTTTTATCTAAAATGCATGTTAACTTTCGTACATTAATGATATAAAGTTCTGAATAATAGGTGTCATATATTGATCCTCACGATAAATTAATGAAATGTGTCTAGGAGCGGGTGCATGGGGAAGTGTTTTAGCGGTGATGTATGGATTGTTACTTAATGCGCGCTCACTAATTAGACTTAAATAATCTGCGTCTTTCAACATTTCTAAAATACTACTTACGCTATTGGCTTGCATACGTACTGGTAAATCCACAAAATTTTCTGTTTGCCATTCTTCAATACTTTGTCTAGTAGAACCCCCGCTATGTAATATAAACGGATACTGTGTAATATCGGTCAATGTTAAATGTTCTTGAGCTGCGAGTGGATGGTGGCAATCCATTGCGACCATTAAAGGATTATCAGTAAAGCGCTTGACTTTGATATCGTCGTCATAAAAGCCTTTTTCTGAAATAACGCCGATTTCTATTTCTCGATGACGTAGCTTTTCTATAATATTGGGTGCAGTATCAACTATCAAATCAATTTGAATATGCGGGTAAGCTTGAAGATAGTTTTTAAGTATATGCGGCAAAATGTGATAAACCGGTGCATGACTTGCGCCGATTTTTAAAGTGCCACGCTTAGACTGCCGGTAGTCTTCCAAAATATCTTCTGTTTCCTGCATTAAATACAATAGTTTATTACTGTTACGAAATAGTAATTCTCCAGCTTCAGTGAGTTTAAAATGCTTCCCCTTTTTATGATATAGCGGTGTGCCATAGCGTTGATTTAAATTTTTAAGGTGAAATGTGACAGTAGGTTGTGTAATATTCAGTTTTTCTGCGACCATATTTTCATTTTGATATTCCACAAAATGTTTAAAAATAAGCATTTGTTTTGTATTCATCGGTTAACACTCCAAAATATAAATTTTATCTATATATCTATATAGCTTACATATACTTTTTTGAGGAGACGTTAATATAATATTTAAACTTCGTTAACAATCTTTTCCTATAGTTATAAGTGAAAGAGGTGAGAAAGTGGTTTTAGAATTACGTGATATTACAAAGTCCTTTAATTCAAAACAAGTTATTCAAGGAATTGATTTGACTGTAAAACAAGGAACATTCTTGTCACTATTAGGAACATCTGGCTGTGGGAAAACGACGTTATTGCGATTAATAGCTGGCTTGGAAACACCGGATAATGGTGTGATTACTAATGATGACGATGTGTATTTTTCGTCACAGCAACACGCTTTTATGGCACCGGGAGATAGAGATTTAGGTATGGTTTTTCAAGATTTTGCGCTGTGGCCACATATGACAGTGTTTCAAAATGTAGCTTATCCACTAAAGGTAAAGAAAGATACCAATCAATTGAAAGAACGGGTTATGGCTGCTTTGGCAGAAGTGAAGTTAGCGGATCAACATGATAAAGCAATTCATCAATTATCTGGTGGTCAACAACAGCGGGTGTCATTGGCGCGAGCAATTATTTCACAATCGAAATTAATTTTGATGGATGAGCCCTTATCGGCATTAGATGCAGGGTTACGAGAAGACATGCAGTTACTCATCAAGCGGCTAATTAAGACTTATGGTATGACGGCTATTTTTGTGACACATGATCAATATGAAGCTATGACGATGTCCGACGAAATTGCTGTGATGAGTGATGGCAAGATTATTCAGCAAGGCGCGCCCGAATCATTGTATTACAATCCACAAAGTAAAAAGGTTGCAACATTTATTGGCAAAGGAACCTATATTGAAGGGCAAGTTCAAACGCATATTTTTACTAATAAGCAAGGATTAGAGTTGCCAGTGAATGATGAGATAAAAGAAGGTACCTATGGTTTATTGATTCGACCTGAAAATATCCATGTACATGCTGAAGAACAAGAAAATCAAGCAATCATTAAGACAATGCATTTTACAGGAGAAAGATATCAATATACTGCACAACTCGCTAATGAAACTGTGATGTTTTATGATACGCAATTACATGATATTGAAGATACAGTGTATTTAACATTTGATATACCAAAAAACTACTTTATTCATTTGGGGGAATAAAAAACATGAAACAGTTAATCAAATATTTCGTTTTAACGATAGTGGCAGTCTTAGTACTTACGGCATGTCAAAATAAATCAGAAGACGGCAATAACAAGTCCGACTCAAGTTCTGGCAGTAAAGATAAATTGGTTCTTTATGCAGCTGGACCTGATGATTTAGTCAAAGATATGGTAAAAGAATTTGAAAAAGAAAGTGGCAAAAAAGTAGAAGTCTTTCAAGGGACGACGGGCGAAATTTTAGGTCGCTTAGAAGCAGAAAAAGATAATCCGAAAGCGGATGTCGTACAACTCGCATCATTACCTGCTGCACTTGATTATAAGAAAAAAGGCTTAATCGAACCTTACAAAGTTAAGAATCATAATAAATTGTATAAAGATTGGATTGATAGCAAAGGTTATTATTACGGTTTCAGCGGTAGCGCATTAGGCTTGTCATATAATACCAAAGCAGTAAAACAACCACCTAAAGATGTTAAGGATTTAACTAACGCTAAATATAAAAATAAAATTGCGATTCCAGATCCATCAGAATCAGGAACTGCCTTAGATTTATTATCTATAAAAGTGAATAACGAAGGGGATAAAGCTTGGGATGAATATAAAAAATTAAAAGACAATGGTATGAAACAAGCAGGTGCTAATAAACCAGCATTAGAATCAGTTATTAAAGGCGACAATGATGTTGTTTATGGTGGTGTCGATTACATGGTCTATAAAGCTAAAGCGAACGGTGAACCAGTAGATATTAAATATCCAGAATCAGGTACAGCAATTTCACCAAGACCTGCATTTATTTTAAAATCATCAAAACATAAAGAACTGGCCAAACAATACATGGATTATGTCACTGGTAAAAAAGGACAAAAGCAAGTGGATGACCATTATTTAATTCCAGCAGATAAAGCTGCAGAAAAGAAAAAAGGTAAAGCTAAACGTCAAGATATTAAAGAATATAAATATGATTGGGAAAATTTATCAGACAAAAGTGAAAAAGTATTAAAACAATTTACGGAATTGATGAGATAATATGCCACAAAACAAACTCATGTTAAAAACTAATCAAATATTAGCTAGTGTCGTGCTCTTTTTGCTTATCATCATGCCCTTATGTTTAATACTTTTTAAAGGATTTGTACCGTCTGAAGAAAATACTTTTGTAGGTAATATATCACAGTTATTTGAAAGCTATCACTTAAAAATATTATGGAATTCAATTGTTTTAGGTATTTCAGTATTGATTCTAAGTACAGTTATTGCCTTACCATTAAGTTTTATTATGACTAAAACGACGTTAGTAAAACATCAATGGTTAGATATGATGATTATGATTCCATTCATGGTGCCACCATATATTGGTGCTATGGGTTGGATGCTGACAATGCAGCGCAATGGTTTGCTTGAGCAAATTAGTCCTATCTTTGCACATATAACACCGTATTTCTTTAGCTTTTTTGGCATGGTACTTATTATGAGTTGCCATTTAACGCCATTTTTATATGTCATGCTAAAAAATGCTTTACTGACAATACATCAATCACAAGAAGAAGCGGCTGAAATATATGGCGGTTCGTTTATGTATCGTTTTAGAAAAATCATCGTGCCACAATTTATCTCAGGTTACAGCATGGCGGCACTATTAGTATTTGTTAAAACAATTGGAGAGTTTGGAACACCAGTTACAATGGGGAATCGAATTGGCTTTCACGTACTTACTTCAGAAATTCATCACAGTGCGTCGATTTGGCCGATTGATTTTCAACGTGCGGCATTGTTATCGAGTTTGTTATTGGCCGTTAGCATGACCGTATGGGCATTCCAACAATGGGTTCAAACGCGTACTAATATTCAAGCTGATTCTGGTAAAGGTCATCAAGTAAAGATTCATAAAGCATCATCATGGAATATACTATGCTATGCGTTTGTTGTGGTTGAATTGTTTGTGACGATTGTCTTACCGTACGCGAGCATTTTTGTCAGTGCCTTTATGAAAAAGTTAGCTGCTGGCTTTCATTTTAGCAATTTTACAATTAATAATTTTATCAATGTATTGATGGGTAATGGTGGTATTGCACTGTTTAACAGTATCATGCTTGCAACGATAGCAGCGACATTGGCTACTGTCATTGGTTTATGGTGTGTCTTAATTACAAAACACAAAAGTATGCTAAGTCGATTAATTGATTTTACAAGTCTGCTTCCAAATACTGTGCCGGGTATTATTGTTGTGATTGGATTGATATTGTTTTGGAATAACCGATACAACATATTACCTATTTATAATACGATTGCTATTCTGGTGGTTGCTTACACTGTACTTTATATTCCATATGCCGTACAGAATATTAAAAATGTGGAAAGAACGTTAAGCCCTAATTTATATGAAGCAGCTGCAATTTCAGGTAGTCATGGCTGGACATTATTTAGAACGATTACATTACCATTATTGAAACCGGGTATGATATCTGGCTGGATTTTAATATTCTGTATTTCTATGCGTGAATTAGTCGCTTCATTGATGCTACGACCACCGAATACGGATACTTCATCAACATTTATCTATCGCCAGTTTGAACAAGGTGACTCTGCGCAAGGTATGGCGATGGCATTGATGTCCATTGGTATTACATCAGTGATATTAATCGCGTTAGAGGTCTACCAACGAAAAAGCAGTGTCCAGCAGTCTTAGATGTGTAATGGACTCAGTACAAGAGGAGTTGATACAAGCGTATGCCGCAACGAATATTAGTTGCCTCAGATATTCATGGTCATAGAGATGCTTTAATCAAACTACTAAGTGAGGCAGTATATAATGCAGAAACAGACCAACTCGTATTACTTGGAGACTATGTAAATAATGGTCCAGATTCGGTTGGGACATTACGGTTAGTTCAAAAATTAGTCAACAAAGGAGCTATAGCGCTTGTTGGAAATCATGAATTACGTTGGTTAGAAAGACAGGATAGCGAGGCACAGGCTTGGCATAAATTTTTGAGTGGACTGCCGTATATCAAAGTGTTAGATTCATACATTTTTGTGCATGCTGGTATCGATGTGCGGGTCCCCATAGATAAACAGCAGTGTGAACATGTAACTGCGCATCATTCAGTAGCATTAAATCAGCATCAAATCAAAGGCAAAACAATTATCCATGGCCATGTGCCAAATTATAAATTGGGTTATTCAAAAGAAGAAATCCATATTGAAACCGGCATGATAGATATTGATACAGGGGCAGGACATAATATGTATTTGACACTAGTAGATTTGACAAATGCGTGCAGCTATAGTGTTAATGTATCACACAAAGATGGTACGATTCGTAAACGACATCTAATGCTGTGATAGATACTGTAAAAAATAAGCGTTAAAATTGCTTCGACAAACCAAGCA
>NZ_PPPV01000016.1:682061-769664 GCF_002901705.1 Staphylococcus lugdunensis | reverse complement strand
TACGCTGGATACCAAGCTTTTTCAATCCTGGTCAACCGTGCTGGGGCGGGACTACGAATTCATTATGAATGCTGTCCCGCTCCATTTCTTTATAAACAATTATATTTCAATTAATCACTGATATTGGGTATAACACTGTAAGAAATTTATGGAGTAATATGGACTGAGCTATAGTTATAATTCAATGTTTATTACATAAATTTCTGTTGACTATTTTACAATCATATGTTTATATTCCTGTGCCATCACATATATAAATTCATTTCACATATGTGAAATAGAAAGGTGGGATTTTTATAGTTAAGTCTGCACAACGTGTCTTTGATATTTTAAATTTATTACATCTTCAACAACACCCTTTGAGTGAAAAAGAAATTGGCCAGGCATTGCAGATTCCAGCAAGCAGCTTATTTAATTTATTGAAAACTATGGTTGAGGCAAACTATATACGCAAAGATTATCAGAATAAATATTTATTGGGATCTAAGCTTATTAGCTTAGGCAATCGTGCCCGTGAAGATCTGGATTTATATAACGAAAGTTTGTCTTATATTAAACACTTAAGTGATGAACTTAATGAAACTATATTTTTAGCTTATCCTCAAGGGTATGAGATGATTTATTTAACTAAAATCGACAGCCATCGCTCCATCAGAACCGCCGCACAACCAGGTGCTAATAAACCGATTTATACCACTGGACTAGGCAAAGCGTGCCTTTACATGTATGACAAGAAGTTACTTGATTGTTTATTTCTTGATATAGAATTTGAACAAGTTACGCCATATACAGTGAAAAACTATGAAATGTTGAAAGTACAGTTAAGACGTTTTAAAGCGCAGGGTTATGCGATTGATGATGAAGAAAATGAACTCGGGTTGTACTGTATTGCTGCACCTATTTTAAATGATGCTGGTCATGTAATAGGTGCCATCAGTTGTGCTGGACCAAAGGAAAGAATTCAGCATAACGATTTGATTCCGCAAAAAATAAAACAAAATGCCTATTTTATTTCGCGCGCGATGGGTCTAACAAGAAATGGAGTGGATATAAATTGACAGTAATTTCTTATGGTGAAATTATGGGTGTGTTTTCTTCAAATCATGCACAACTTAAATATACTAACCAGTTAAATTTTTATATTGCTGGTGCTGAGGCTAACACGTTAATTGGATTGTCTCGCTTAGGAATTCATTCGAGTTTAATTTCTGCACTTGGTAATGATGCCGTGGGAGAAGCCATAAAGTATCAATTGAATGGTGAAGGGGTTGATACGCGATTTGTTCAAACTTTAAATCATTACTCAACCGGTTTAATGACTAAAGAACGTGGCATTGCGCAAGCTATTCGTGTGGATTATTTTCGCAAAAACAGTGCCATCAATTATTTGAATATTAATTCTTTTTTAAACGATATATTTGAAAGCGCTGACATACTTTATCTTACTGGTATTACGCCTGCACTTAGTAACCATACTTATCAAGAGACGCTTAAATTAATTAAAGTTGCGAAACAACATCATATGACTATTGTATTCGACCCTAATTTCCGAAAAAAATTATGGAATGAAAATGATTTAAAAGCCTTTTATCAAATCATAGAACCACATGTTGATGTGTTGTTAGCTGGCAAGAGTGAAGCAGATATTTTGTTTAATACACCATCAATGGAGCAGTTGATGAACCACATTGATCAGACAAATTTAAAGTTGCTTGTCATAAAAAATGGAGATCAAGGCGCCGTATTTATTAATCGGCATACACATATTCATGGACAAGCTTATAGTGTAAAAGATATTGACCCTGTAGGTGCTGGAGATGCCTTTGCTGCTGGGGTTATCTATAGTCTAAAAATGTATGGTTATGACCAATTAACAGTAATGTCTAAGTATGCTTTAGCGATGGGGGCTTTAGCAACTACATCGTATGGTGATTTTTATGGGTTGCCCACGTTATCAGAAGTAGAACAATTTATCGAACATCAACTCACTGATGTAGAAAGGTAGTGTAAACATGAATATAGAGTTAGTTAAGCAACATAAAATTATTTCTATTGTCCGAGGCTATGATACTGAAGATACTTTGAAAATTGTTGAAGCCTTAAAGCAAGCGGGCATTAAGCTTGTTGAAGTTACACTTAATTCTCCTAATGTATTTAACACATTACAAAAACTTAGCAAACAATATAAAGGTGACATTTATATAGGAGCTGGTACGGTGCTGACTGTTGAAAGTTGTCAAAAGGCAATCGATGCAGGTGCGCAATTTATTATCTCCCCAGACGTGAATACTGATGTTATTCAATGCACGAAAGAAAACCATGTGTTATCAATACCAGGTGCTTTCACACCGTCAGAAATTACCTTAGCTTTAAATCAAGGTGCAGATATTATAAAAGTATTTCCTGTTTCATCAATGGGACCATCTTATATTAAAGATATATTAGCACCACTCAATAATACGCAACTATTACCAACTGGTGGTGTTGATGCAACAAATATTAACGAATATATAAATGTAGGTGCTATTGGTGTGGGTGTTAGTAGCAGCATCGTCAAAACGAATTTAGCTATTGACAATGAAACTTTAACAACGATAAAACGAAATGCGCAAAAACTTATAAAGGCAATGAATTAGGAGGTTCTGACAATGAAAATTGTAAATTATGAGCTATATCAAGTTCCACCCAGATGGTTATTTTTGAAAATCATCACTGATGAAGGCCTTGAAGGTTGGGGAGAACCGGTGATTGAGGGTAAAGCTGCGACTGTTAAAGCGGCGGTTATTGAACTCATGGACACTCTTATAGGTGAAGATCCTTGTCAAATCGAAGGCTTATGGAATCAAATGTATCGTTCTTCTTTCTACAGAGGGGGTCCAATTCTCATGAGTGCAATCTCAGGTATTGATCAAGCTTTGTGGGATATTAAAGGTAAATATTTTAACGCGCCTATCCATCAACTGCTTGGGGGAAAAGCACGTGATAGTATTAAAGTTTACTCCTGGATTGGTGGCGATAGACCTTCAGATGTTGCGCGAGAAGCACAAAAAGTTGCTGATAAAGGCTTTAATGCTATAAAGATGAATGCAACAGAAGAGTTGCAATACATTGATGATTTTCAAAAAGTGGAAGACGTTGTTGCTCGTGTAGATGCGATTCGCAAAAAAATGGGCAATAATTTTGGAATTGGGATTGATTTTCACGGTAGAGTGCACAAACCTATGGCTAAATTACTTATTAAAGAGCTAGAACCATATCATCCACTTTTTATTGAAGAACCTGTATTACCAGAACATAATGAGATCTTAAAAGTTCTTGTAAACTACTCTGTTCCAATTGCTACTGGAGAACGCATGTTTTCCCGTTATGATTATAAAGATGCTCTAGCTTCTGGCTATATAGATATCATTCAACCAGATTTATCTCATGCTGGTGGCATTACAGAATGTAAAAAAATAATTTCCATGGCTGAAGCATATGATATTGCAGCTGCACCCCATTGTCCATTAGGACCAATTGCATTGGCTGCCTGTTTACAGGTTGATGCAACATGTCACAATGCAATTATTCAAGAACAAAGTTTAGGTATTCATTACAACAAAAGTAATGATTTATTGGATTATGTACAAGATCGCACGATTTTCGATTATCAAGACGGATTTGTCAATATTCCTCAAAAGCCAGGTTTAGGTATAGATATCGCTGAAGATTATGTCAAAGAGCGAGCGAAAATAGGACATAATTGGAAAAATCCTGTCTGGAAGCACCAAGATGGGTCTATCGCAGAATGGTAAGGAAAGATAGGAGGAACTTAAGATGAGCTTATTAGGCGTTACTTTAAGCGTTGTTGTTAGCGTAGCCTTTTTATTAGTTCTTATTATTGTATTCAAATTAAATACGTTTGTTTCACTCATTATCACATCTATTCTCGGAGGCATTTTATTAAGAATACCAATTCAAAATGTAATGGAAAGTATTGAAAAGGGGATAGGTAGCACGCTAGGACATATTGCACTCATATTCGGACTTGGTGCAATGCTAGGAAAGTTATTAGCAGATGGAGGCGGTGCCAATCGCATTGCCGAAACACTAATTAATAAGTTTGGTGAAAAGTATACACAGTGGGCCATTATCATAGCTTCTTTTATTGTGGGTATTGCGTTATTTCTTGAAGTAGGTTTAGTGCTATTAATTCCATTAGTTTTTACGATTGCTAAAAAGTTAAAGGTATCTCAAGTAAAAATAGGAATTCCTATGATGGCAGCACTTTCTGTCACTCATGGTTTTTTACCCCCTCATCCAGGGCCAACTGTGATTGCCAAAGAACTACATGCTAATATTGGAGAAGTGCTAATGTACGGTATGATTATTGCCATTCCTGTTGCTATCATTTCCGGACCTGTATTTTTAAAAGTCGCTGAAAAAATAGTGACCTCAGCGTTTTATCGTGAAGGAGATATCTCTGAGCTTGGTTCTCAAAAATCGTTTTCACAAGAAGAAATGCCCAGCTTTAGGTTAAGTGTTTTTACCGCATTATTGCCTGTTATTTTAATGTTAATTTCTACAATTTTACAATTAGTTACTGGTCATGACAGTGGTAAAGGAACAAACTTTATTGAAAACTTTATTTATTTTGTGGGAACAGCAGGCACTGCTATGGTCATTTCAGTGATCTTTGCTATTTATTCGATGGGATTACATAAAGGTAAGAAAATGCAAGAAACAATGCAATCCGTGACTAATTCAATTTATCCTATCGGCATGATGTTACTTATTATAGGTGGCGGCGGTGCCTTTAAACAAATCCTCATTGATGGTGGTGTAGGTGATACGATTAAAGCAGCTTTTTCAGGTACATCAATGTCGCCACTTTTATTTGCGTGGATAATAGCTGCTATCTTCAGAATCGCATTGGGTTCTGCTACCGTTGCTGGTATTTCAACAACAGCGATTGTCTTACCTTTAGTACAACAATCAGACGTTAATGTTGCGTTAGTTGTCTTAGCGATTGGTGCAGGTAGTTTAATCTTATCGCATGTTAATGATGCCGCCTTTTGGATGTTCAAAGAATATTTTGGATTAACGATAAAAGAAACATTTTTAACGTGGTCTCTACTTGAAACCATTCTCTCAGTATCCGGCATAATATTTATTCTTTTTATAAGCCTCTTTGTATAAATTGGACGTATCAAAAATTAAAAGATCAGTCGTCTATATTGAATATTGTAAAAAGACATAATGTGCTTGTTAAACACCTGAATTTTAGAGTTAGTCGTAACTAGGAAGGTTTGTTTTTTAAGAAACAAGTCTTTTAATTCTTCATCAATAGAGAATCAGCATTTTCAATATTAACGATTACGAAACAGAACAATTAATCGATGATAAACTATTATTACTTATTACGTATGAGTTGCTTTACTTTTTGAGCAATGTTTGCCATCGATGCAACGACTTTCTTGTTATCTGTGGCGCTTCTGTTAAGGTTATCAAGATGAAGAACGGATATATCATAAATACCCGATAAATTCAGTGGATACTTCATTACTTTGTAGCCTAAACGGCCTTTAAATCGATGCAAAATTTCAGGACCACCCTGGGTGTAAATAATAATTGCTTTTTTCCCTTTCCATAAGCCGTTTCTGAAGTACTGCTTGTTTTTAAAACTGAAAGCATGCTCTGGCCAAAACGTTTGATCAATAAAGCTCTTCAAAATAGGGGTAACGTTAAACCAATATAAAGGATATATAAAGATGAGCGTAGAAGATGCTTCAAGCTGATTTATCCATATTTGTTGTTGTGATGATAGTGGTGCATGATAGCCTGTCGTCAATAAAAAGTCAATATTGGATTGTTGTAAAAATATATCATAGCGCTGTTGCTTGGGAATTTGATGTAAAATGTGTTGGTAAAGTTCGTAGCAAGTTCCTGAGGTATTACCACCATAAATAATACTAATCATTCATTGACACCTCTTTGGCTAATTCTGCAAATATTTTATGCTGATTTTGTTCATATTGACCATCTTTAGATAATTGATGTAATGTTTTTATTTTCTGTAAAATAAGCTGTTGCTGCTTTAAGCGTTGTTCAATTTTAGTAATCAGATTTTCAATAAATTTATTGGATTGCTTATTACATGTGTCAGAAATGGGTTGGTCATAAAGTTGTATAATGTGATTGATATTTTGTAAATCAAGGTCTAAATCTTTTAAATCATTAATTAACTTCAATTTAAACATTGTATCTTCATCAAAAATACGATAGCCACTATCATTTCGCGGTACTGTAATTAAGCCTATTTTTTCGTAATATCTTATTTGCGATTTGCTCATATTTAAATGTGCTGCAACATCATTAATTGTCATAAGGCTCACCTCCAACGTTATCTTAGCATTAAAGGTAACTTTAAGGTCAAGTTGATTTATATATTGGAAAAGTCTGTAACATCATTATTTTTAAAGATTTAAACGCTATATTGGCAGTAGTTGATTGGATTGAAAGTACGCTGGATACCAAGCTTTTTCAATCCTGGTCAACCGTGCTGGGGCGGGACTATGAATTCATTATGAATGCTGTCTTGCTTCCTAAGTCATCGTTTAAAATATGAATTTTCTTTTAAATATTCTGACATCAGATTGACTATCTTTATTAATAGGTATATGATGATAAAAAATCAATATTATTTAAAGGACACGAACTTTATGGACGATTTTCAGAGAGGGAATGGCAGCTGAAAGGTTCCTAAATCATAAATGAAGTTTACTACCTTGTATTATTTACATGGAAACATGTAACGTTTCATGTGCGTTAATACATGACTAGAGTGTCATCTTATTTAAGATGGAATTTTGGGTGGAACCACGGGTAATAATAGACTCGTCCCTTGTTTAGGGACGGGTTTTTTATTTATATATCAAATTTTTAAGGAGAGATTATCATGTCTAATCAACGAATCAATATTCAGTTCCCAGATGGAAGTCAAAAAGCGTATGAACAAGGCGTCTTAGCGCGCGATGTTGCTAAATCAATCAGTACGTCTTTATTTAAAGCGGCAGTCGTATGTCGTGTGAATGGAACGTTAGTTGATTTGACCTACCCGCTCCAAGAAGATTGTGAACTCACTTTCTATACATTAGAAGATGCTGAAGGTATAGAAGCGATGAGACACACTGCCGCCCATGTACTAGCACAAGCATTAACTCGATTATATCCTCAAGTCTTATTGACAATAGGACCAGTCATCGACAATGGATTCTACTATGACATAGACTTGGATGAATCAATCAGCGAAGTCGATTTAAATAAAATCGAAAAAGAAATGAAGAAAATTCAAAGTGAAAATTTAGACATTGTAAAAGAAAATGTCAGCTATGACGAAGCAAAAGCTTTATTCAAAGATAATCCGTATAAGTTAGAGATTATTGAGCAATATCAAGGTGAACAACTATCAGTATATCGCCAAGGTGAATTCTTAGATTTATGTGTTGGACCACACGTGCCAAATACAAAATTTGTGAAACATGTTAAGTTAACTAAAGTTTCCGGTGCTTATTGGAGAGGCGATAGTGATAACAAAATGCTTCAACGTATTTATGGTGTGGCTTTCCAATCACAAGCGCAGTTAGATGACTATTTTGAATTTTTAAGAGAAGCAGAAGCACGCAATCACAGAAAATTAGGTAAACAGTTAAAATTATTTATGTTCTCTGAAGAAGCACCTGGCATGCCTTTCTATTTGTCAAATGGTCAATTTGTGCGTAATCAAATGGAGAATTTCCTGAGAGAAATTCAATTGAAAAATGATTATGATGAAGTGAGAACACCACTTATGATGAATCAAAAACTATGGGAAGAATCTGGACATTGGGATCACTATCATGAAAATATGTACTTCACAAAAGTAGATGAAAATGATTATGCTTTAAAACCAATGAATTGTCCGGGTCATATGTTAATTTTCAAAAATGAACTTAGATCTTATAAAGATTTACCATTAAGAATGGCAGAGTTTGGACAAGTACATCGCCATGAGTTTAGTGGGGCGTTAAATGGATTATTACGTGTAAGAACATTTTGCCAAGATGATGCACATATCTTTATTATGAAATCTCAAATTAAATCAGAAGTAGAAGATATACTAAAATTAATTGATTATATTTATTCAGTGTTTGGCTTCACATATAGTATCGAGTTATCGACACGTCCAGAAGATTATTTAGGTGAATTAAAATTATGGAATGAAGCGGAACAATCTTTAGCCAATGTGCTTGATGAATTAGGGTTAAAATATACAATTAATGAAGGTGATGGTGCATTCTATGGCCCTAAAATTGATGTGCATATTAAAGATGCATTAAACCGAAGTCATCAATGTGCAACAGTTCAACTTGATTTCCAAATGCCAGAAAAATTTGATCTTACTTATATTAATGAACAAAATGAAAAAGAACGACCTGTTGTATTACACAGAGCGATATTCGGTTCTCTAGATCGCTTCTTTGGTATCTTAATTGAACACTTTAAAGGAGCTTTCCCACTTTGGATGGCACCTGTTCAAGTAAATATCATCGGTGTATCTGACAATAACACAGCCTATGTGAATAAAGTATTTGAAGCGTTACAAAATAATAATATTCGTGTGGTTATTGATGATAGAGATGAAAAATTAGGTAAAAAAATTAGAGAAAGCCAAATGAAAAAAATTCCATACACTTTAGTGCTTGGAGACTATGAACAAGAGAATAATGTTGTTTCAGCAAGAAAATATTCGCATGAAGATAATGAAGTGATGGATATTCAAGCCTTTATTGCACAACTACAAGAAGAAGTAGAAAGTAAAGCACTACTTGTATAAGACATAAGTACTGTTGTGTTAAGTTTAAATTCTACTAACAATGAGATGCACTCCAAAAGTTAGACTGAAAATCTAACCTTGAGGAGTGCATTTTTGCGGATAAATATTTAATATTACGCTAATTTTAAGACACTACTGAAAAATATGTTATGTGTTAACTTCAGCAATAGGTATCCTTATGTTTAAAGTACCTAATATTTAGGGTTTAATGTGATATTTTTCAATCATCTGTTTAAGTGGTTCTACATCATATGAATTTGTAGCCACTGAAATATAGCCATCTGGTCGTACTAAAAATACAGCATCACGTTGAATGTCTTTTTGGGACATCTGTGTAACCCAAGGGATATGGTAAATCGGTAATTGTGAATCATATGCGAACTGTTTTAATTCTTGTGTTAATTTGCCATAAATATGGATTTGCCAAGTTCGAGATTTTAGAGGTTCGAAATTATCGATTGAATCAATATGAATCCATGGAAGACAATCGCCGCCAGCAATGTTCCCATAATTTCCTGTACTTAAATCACTGTGTTTATAATGAATAGCTGTTTGAGATATCGTTTTATACAGCTTTTTCTTCAAAATATCCAAATGTAATAAAGTAGGGAAGATATAGGGAATAATCCAATCTTTCACGACTTGACTATTCGCCATAAATTTAAATCCTGTATCAGTAGTGTTCACTAATTTTTTTGCAAATTCAATGCGTTCAGGTTCATACGTATCTAAAATTGATTTATCAGCTTTTCCTTGGATGACGTTACTCAGCTTCCAAGCTAAGTTGAAGGCGTCGCTAATGCCTGTATTCATACCTTGACCACCAGCGGGACTATGAATATGTCCTGCATCACCACAAATAAAGGCACGATTTACTCTAAAATGTTCTGCTACTCTATGATGTGAGCGGTAAGATGAATACCAATTAATGTTTTTAATGTGTATAGGTAAGATATTTTCGGCAAATGGTATCAGTGGTTTAAATGATTCAGGCGGTTCACCATTGGTCTTTACCTCTTCGGGGATAATACCAATGAGGCGTAATTGTTCTGTTGTTCTAATAGGAAAACCAACACAGAAATGATTACCATGAAAGCCCATACTAGCACCATCTAATTGTGTGTTCGTTTCAACGTCCGCAACATAAAAGAGTTGTGTGTATGTTCCGCCAGGGAAACCGATATCAAGTCGTTTTCTTACGGTGCTACTGGCACCATCACAACCACAAATGTAATTGAATGTTTCAGTTACTTCTTCACCATTAGGTCGTTGAAATGTCGCACTTATAAATGTCTCGTTGTCATCAAATGATATAAGTTCATGTTCCCAACATACTTGTCCACCGACTTTTTCTAATTCTTCTACAAGAATTTGTTCATGAATATCTTGCGGTAAAGTTAATACATATGGATAAGGACTTACGCCTTTTCCTTTCTTTGCAATCGGTAATTTGCCAACAGGACGTTTATCTTTATATACATTAAAATGTTGAATTGGTATGCCTGCTTCAACAATCTTATCGTCGAAACCATATTGACGGTAGAATTCAAGTACACGTGACTGAACGACCATGGCTCTTGAAGCTGTACCGGGGCCTTTATTTTTATCAATCAGCTTATATGATATACCTTGGGCACTTAAAGCAATGGCTAATGCCAATCCACTAGGTCCAGCGCCTACAATTAAAACATCGTTTGACATGGCATTCTCTCCTTATTCGGATATTTTTATAATTATTCCCATAAGCACTATACATTAAGCATGATAGCAAGAATAAGGTGATGTTAACCGAGGTTAATGTCTTAGAAAAGGCATACATAGAAGTTAAAATTTAATGAAAGCTAAAATGTTGAAAAGGTCAATTCAGTGAGATTTTGATGCAATTTAGTAAGATTAAATTTACAATTTGAGAGAAAATACATCTTTTTTAAAAATTTATTGAATAATCTGAACAAATAGACAATAAAACCATGTATAATAACAAATATCACATAAATAGGAGACCCAAGAATTATGAAGAATCATACATTAACGTTAAAACAAAATATATTTATTGGTTCGATGTTGTTTGGTTTGTTCTTTGGTGCTGGAAACTTAATATTTCCAATCCATCTCGGTCAAACGGCAGGCACAAATGTTTGGTTGGCCAATTTAGGTTTTTTAATTACAGCGATTGGTTTACCATTTTTAGGCATTATTGCAATAGGAGTATCAAAAACCAATGGTGTCTTTGAAATTGCTTCAAGAGTAAGTACAAGTTATGCATACATATTTACAATCGGGTTATATCTCGTTATAGGACCGTTCTTTGCTTTACCAAGATTAGCAACAACATCCTTTGAAATTGCTTTTTCTCCATTTATTTCACCAAGTACTGCAAAGATATTACTACCAATATTTAGTATTGTATTCTTTGTTTTAGCATGGCTGTTCGCTAGAAAACCATCTAAAATATTAGATTATATTGGTAAATTTTTAAATCCTATATTTTTAATATTATTAGGTATTGTCGTCATTTTGGCATTTATCCATCCAATGGGTAGCATCAATCATGCATCGATTAGTCCAGATTATAAGCATGGCACAGTGCTTAAAGGCTTTATTGATGGCTACAATACGTTAGATGCTTTAGCGTCATTGGCATTTGGTATTATTATCGTCTCAACTATTAAAAAATTAGGTATTTCAAACCCCAATACGATTGCTAAAGAAACCTTTAAACCTGGAACAATTAGTATTGTTGCAATGGGGGTTATATATACGTTATTAGCGGTGATGGGAACGATGAGTTTAGGCCATTTCAAAGTAAGTGAGAATGGTGGTATAGCATTGGCACAAATCGCTCAATACTATCTAGGTGATTACGGCATTATTATTTTATCGTTAATCATTATTGTTGCTTGTTTAAAAACGGCTATTGGCTTAATAACTGCATTCTCTGAGACATTTACAGAATTATTTCCTAAACAAAATTATTTAGCTATTGCTACGATAGTTAGCGTTCTAGCCTGCATCTTTGCGAATGTAGGATTAACGAAGATTATTATGTATTCAATACCAGTATTAATGTTTATTTATCCTTTAGCAATTACATTAATCTTATTGACATTAATCAGTCCACTATTTAATCATTCAACAACTGTTTATCGCTTTACGACATTCTTTACAATGATTGCTGCGTTAATTGATGGTATAAAGGCAAGTCCAGAATTCTTTGTAAACACAAGTTTCGCGCAATGGTTAATTGCGCTAGGTGAGCATTACTTACCATTATTTGACATAGGCATGGGTTGGATGTTGCCGGCACTTATAGGCTTTATTATCGGACTCATCGTTTATAAAATTCGCTTACCAAGACAACCACAAACATAAGAAAAATTACTTAAAAACTTGTTGAATGACTGTGCATTGGCAGTGTTCAACAAGTTTTTTCAATCCTAGTCAACCTTGCTGGGGCGGGACTACGAATTCATAATGAATGCGATTCCGCTCCCTTGTAATAACGAAGCATTAATATTACTTATTATCTCTTTTATTGAAAATTATATATAGTAAAAATCCTAAAGCTAACCCTAAAAATGCGCCTGCTACAATTTCTTTAAATATTAATCCTAATCCTAAACCCAAAAACAAGCCACATGGAATAAAAAAGCTATTGTGATTATTTATTTTCATATTTTAAATAATACCTTCTTTATAATAATATACCATTATTAGAGTCGCTATTTTCTATCTTAGGATTAGATTTTATATTATTAGCGAATGTAATCACTTAATAATCATCTTTCACAGTTGCTCATTCATTGCCAATAATTGGTAAAAAGAATGCACTGCTTTTTTAAAATTTCAGTTAAATGTGAAGCATCATAATTTTTGCAATAAGGTACTGACAACGGCACAAAACTTTATTAAAATATTATATATATTCAAAAAACAAAAATTGTCTTGTTATTCATTTGACATAGACTTTATTCAGGGGTGAACTTTAATGAAGTGTAAGCAATGTGGGACAGAATTTAATCATTTCCAACAACACTGCCCGACGTGTGGTGAACCGATACAAGTTGATACAACATCAAATCAGCAACAAACTTCTAAGCAATCTCAGAAACGTGATATTAGAAGTCAGTTTGGCGCAGGTGCACAACAGCATAAAAAACGACCTGATCAGCAACAAGAAGCAAGCCATGACAGTGATGTAAAAGAGCAAGTTGGCGCATCATCAACTACAGATGAAGCGAATACACATTCAACAGAGTCTCAAGAGCAATTCGGTGCACATTCAGGTGATCATGCATCACACGTATCGAAGAACGATTTTGGTGCTTCTTCGACGGATTCAGTTTCAACAGGATTTTTGGATGTCGTTAAAAACATCTTTAAATTAGATGATACCGCGGCATGGGCTAAACGTATCATTATTTCAATTGCGTTTTTTGTGTTTTATGTATTTTTCATTCATATAACATATAATATGATAATATTTATCTTGAATGTGCTATTATTCCCATTTGTGATGTGTGTTGTTGATCACGTACTTAGTAAAGTATTTAAGAAATCAAGTTATGCATACGATATTCAACAACATGGTTTTGCCATAGCTACTGGAAAAGTTACACTTAAATACATATTCTTATTATTTATATGGAACTTTTCGTGGATTCTTGGCATTCTTTCGTTTATTTATCTCTATTCATTGGCAAAAAAACTAGGTTAAGGGAGTCATAACAATGAAAAAACCAATACTTGTTGGCAAAGGGTTTCGTCGAATTAGTTTTGAAAAATTAGTACTAGAAACGCCCATCCCGGATGACAGCACAATTGTATTTGAGTCTTTAGGAGACCAAAAGCACTATTTCAATCAAGGTATGCAATTTCAAAATATGCGCTTTAAATTACGAGGTAACAGTTTACCTGAAGATACAGTGATTGATTCTTGGTTTTATATTGAGAACTGTAATGCTGTTATAGAGAATTTAACAATTGATAATTCACAGCCTAATGATCATGCGCTAAATATACATAATAGTCATGTGACAATAAATAATGTCATTTTAAAGGGGAAGCAAGCTATTGCACTATATATAGATCAAAACAGCAGTGTGTCTATTAATGAAGTGACGGTAGATACTCATGCTGAAGAGGAAATTAGTGGAATATTTGTAGATAATGGTTCACGTGCTCAAATTAATCAGTCTTTAATGAATGGATTAACAGCGAATCAAGATGCATATATTGAAGTCAACCATAGTCTATCGACTGAAACAGTATGTGCGCAGCAAGAAGGTAGAATCAACGCAAATGATTTATATATCGATAAGACAGAGGAAACCATAGACATCATGTTGTTCAGTCATGGACAAATGTATATTGATGGACTAACTATTGTTTCGGGAAGCTCTGAAGCATATTTAGAAGAAGGCTATCTATCGTTACAACATGTTAATACCGAAAATACTAATGGATTTCTTGTTAATATAGACAATTTTTCAGACGCTGAAGGAGAAGGCTTTGAAGTCATTAACAGAGATGAATATCAGCGCCAGTTAAATGATCAGGGAGCATATGCACAGAATGTAGATGACAATATAGGACAAGAAGACGTTGATACTCAATTTGACGAATTCTATGAAGACGATACAGTAAATGAATCAGAGAATGATAGTTATGAAGATACTATGGATGCGTTTGATGAAGAAGCAATGCCTGAAGAAAAAAGTGCATTAGATGCGATACATGAGCTTATTGGCTTGGATGGTGTTAAAAAAGCAGTAGAAAAATTTATTAATATTTCTAAAATAAATAAAATCAAACAACAAAAAGGGTTGCAACCAAATATGCCAGCCATGCATTCGTTATTTATCGGGAATCCAGGTACCGGTAAAACAACGGTTGCGCGTTTGATGGCACAAGCATTATATGAAGAACAAGTCATTAAAGAAAACAATTTTGTTGAAGTTTCACGTCAAGATCTCGTATCAGAATATATTGGTAGAACTGCAACACAAACGTTGGAAGTGCTAGAAAGCGCTAAAAATGGTGTATTGTTTATTGATGAAGCATATACTTTGGTTAGCGAGGGAGATAAAGGATTTGGTCAAGAAGCAATAGATACAATTCTTAAATATATGGAAGATCATAGAGAAGAAATCATGATTATTTTTGCAGGCTATACCAATGAAATGATTACTTTTAAAAACTCTAATCCAGGTCTCGCCTCAAGAATACCTCACACATTTGATTTTGAAGACTACAAGTTACCTCAACTTGTACAAATTGGTGAAGCTGATTTAATAAATAAAGGTTATGTATTTGAGGCTGATCACTATCAAAAAGCCTTGGCCAATGAATATCGACATAATTTTGATAATAGTAATGGACGCTGGGTTCGAAATTTCAATGAAAAATTAACGTCAGAACAAATACAACGTATTTCTGAAAGCGGGGAATATATAGATGATGAAGCACTAATGACTATTACAGATGAAGACTTTTCGATGTTTTCATCACAAGATGATCGTTCAGATGAAACGTTACATGATTTATTAGAAGAGTTACATCAGCTCATCGGTTTAGCTAACGTCAAACAACACGTAGATAAAATTATTAATGAAGTAAAATTCAATAAACTATTAGAAGAACAAGGCAAAGTTACGACGCATAGTAATTATCATATGATTTTTACTGGTGCTCCAGGTACCGGGAAAACGACTGTTGCTAGATTATTAGCACAAATATTTAAACATTTAGGTCTATTGTCAAAAGGTCATTTAATTGAAACAGAGCGCAGTAAGTTGATTGGTAATTATATCGGTCAAACGGAAAAGAATACAAAACAAGCAGTCGAACAGGCAATGGGCGGAGTATTATTTATCGATGAAGCTTATCAATTAACGCCAAAAGGTCAAAGTGACAATGACTTTGGTAGTCAGGCAATTGAAACATTGATTACGGAATTAGAAAATAATCGTGATAAGTTTATTGCTATCTTTGCCGGCTATAACGATGATATGCAGCGCTTTCTAGAATCGAATGAAGGCTTAAAGTCACGTGTTCCTTATCAATTACACTTTGAAGATTACAGTCCAGAAGAAGTGGCTGATATTGTTGTAATGACATTAATAAAAGAAGATTGGCAATTTGATGAAACCTTATTAAGAGAAATTGTAGAAGAACGATATGCGAATATTGAAGAATCACAAAAGTCCAATGGTCGTTGGGCACGTAATTTCGTTCAAGAACTATTAGTTAGACATAAAAACAAAGTAATCCAAACAGCTACACCTGATGCTGATTTAACAACAATTAGCAATGAAACAATTCTAGAAATGCAGGAAGTATAACATACGCCTTCATCGAGATGAACAGCACATTTTGATGAAGGCTTTATTAATAAATAACACATGGGAGGAAATACATATGTTTAAATTAGTTGTGACAGATATGGATGGCACGTTTTTAAATGCACAAGGTACGTTTAATAAAGCGCATTTTCAAGCATTACTAGCGCCAATGAAAGCCCAAGGTATCCGTTTTGCATTTTGTACTGGGAAGCAGGTGGAACGTGTAGAAGCAGTTGTGGGAGATTTGTCACAAGATTTATTTATTATTGGTGACAGTGCGACACGTATTCAGTTGAACGGGGAGAATATCTATACGAAAACATTAGATTCAGCAGTAGGTCAACAATTGATCAATAAAATTAAAAAGATAGATCCAGAGCTTACTATCATTGTTTGTACACCGGAAACGGCCTATGTAGAAAATAGCGTGAGAGACCAAGATAAGTCAATGGTCTTTGGTTCATATGAACAGGTCACTTTTGTGGATGACTTGGCTAATTTGACTGTACCAATATTAAAAATTACGATTTATGATCACAAAGCGCAATGTTTTAACCACGTCAATGATTTAGCAGAATTCCAAGATGACTTGTATATTGTAGCTGCAGAAGAAAGCTGGATTGATATTACTGATAAAGCTGTTGACAAAGGTACGACAATTCAATTTTTACAGAGTCTGCTTAATATTCCTGCCGAAGAGACGATCGTCTTTGGCGATGGATATAATGATATGCCTTTATTTGAAAATGCAGCCTATAAAGTGGCGATGGATAATGCCTATCCAGAGCTAAAAGAAAAAGCAAACCTTATTGCACTTAATCATAATCAAGACGGTGTTGTTACAACATTAAACGTATTGTTAAAATTGGCACGATAATATATCGCTCATACAGTTGATTCTCAGTAGACACTTGTACATCTTAACGGAATGTTAATGTTCAATTCATCAGGACTTAAAAATCGTTGCGTACGCTTAAATTAATCATAATTTAAGGGAATGATACATGTGGAAATTGTAAAGTCAAAAGAGGATTTATTTCGTATTATTGATCATGCAGATGAACAATATACATCCAAAATGTTATTATTTATGATTTTAGGAACGATTTTTCTAGATGCTTATGATATTACGATTCTAGGCACAATGACGGATCAACTTACGCAACAATTTCATTTATCTCCAACAATGTTATCCACGGTTATGACGTCTTTACCCATTGGTGCTTTGATTGGTGCTATTTTTGGTGGTGTCTTCGCACATCGATTTGGGCGCAAACGTATTTTATCGATATCGTTATTAGCGTTAGTAATCACTTCTTTAGGTGCAGCTTTAGCTCCAAATTTAACAATCTTATTGCTTTGCCGTTTTCTAATGGGAATGGCAATTGGAATGGACAGCCCAGTTGCCTTTACCTTTATTGCAGAAATAAGTAATCGCGCGCAAAAAGGCCGTAACGTCAATTATTGGCAAGTCGTATGGTATGTTGCCATTGTTACGTCATCACTATGTGTGATTGCATTCTTCTTAATGGGTACAGGTAGTCATCTATGGCGTGTAGCAGTTGGATTTGGTGCTATTATAGCTTTAGTGCTTTATCTATTAAGGTTAAAATTCTTACATGAGAGTCCAACGTGGATGATTAACCACTACTCATTAGGTCAAGCAGCCGACTATATTCGTCAAAAGTATCATGTCGATATTCAATTAGCATCTAATCAGACGAATGACGTTAGCTCTCAAGAACGACAGCCATCAGCACGCGCATTGTTTCAACCTAAATATGGTAAAAGATTATTATTAGCAACAGCTATATCAACACTTCAAGGCATGCAATATTATGCCGTAGGTTTATATATTCCTATTATAGCTACGTACATTATTAGTAAAGAAAAATTAGGTGTTTTACTAGGTACGGCGATTGTTAATATTGCAGGTATTGTAGGAGCATACTTTGGTGCACAATTAACTTATCGCTTAGGCACACGTAAACTAACAATCATTGGTTTTGCTTTAGTATTAATTGCGATGGTCATGACAGGTGTCTTCTATCATTTATTACCAATGATTTTAAATACATTTCTTATTGCTTTATTTTTATTCGGACATTCAGGTGGGCCAGGGACACAAGGGAAAACCATTGGCGCGTTATCATTCCCTACATATTTGCGGTCGCAAGCAACTGGATTTGTCGAAGCAGTCAGTCGTACAGGAAGTATTATTGGGACATTTATTTTCCCTATTATTCTAGCTGCAGTAGGCCTTACCAACACCATGTTAATCTTAAGTATCGTACCATTAGTTGGATTAATTATTACAAGCGCAATCAAATGGGAACCTGTAGGAAAAAATGTTGAAGTAGAATAGAAAAGATATACCATGCGTACCTGTGTAGCAGCCTTATTACTGTTACATAGGTATTTTAACAAATAGAAACTAAAATATTTTGTGATTGATGTCCCAAGCTTTTTTAAAATTTCATGATAAGTTTTAAAATATGAGGGGTATATATACAAAAGGGGGGCGGTACTATGAAATTTTATAGATTAGACTATCAACATCATAAAGATATAGTTGATGAAAATATTTTAACGGTCTTTGTTGTGGCGCAAAATAAAGGGGAAGTAGAACAGCTTGCCAAAAAGTTGCGCTATGCTGTGGAAAATATTACGAAACTAACGGAAAAAGAATTTAAGAAAGAGAAAGAAACGAATGAACATTTTAGATTAGAGTATGCTGAGAACTATTTATAATGGATATAATCTGTCATAGATATCGTTAACATGACACATCTATCAAAATGATACTGACTGTGAACTTAACTAAGTTCGCAGTCTTTTTTTCTAATTTAGGTTTCTATATGGCTTAACTGCAATAAATAATATAGCAATGGGTAAGACTTCGGGTTGTCTACCTTGATGCTGCATGCATATTTTGTATAGTCAAATTGAAATCTATATAACGAGTATTATCACTTTTAGTAAGCATAATAGCATAAAACTAATTTTATTAAAGAATGCTTATCTAAAAGGGACAAAATGAAAAGCGATAGTTATATTTTTAGAAATATCTACCTACAAGATTGAACCATGTGAAATCTGACTACCTCTATCGGCCCTAAAGGAATTAAAACAATAAAATATTAAATTATTTTAATAATGATTGACAAGTGCATAGAAAATATTAATAATTGTTAATAAGAATCATTTCGTTTTAAAAGATTAGGAATGAAATAATCATTTTCAACATAGAAAGAGGCAAAGAAATGAATAAACTTAGTAAAATAACAGTCACGTTGCTTGCATCTGGGATGATTTTGGCGGGGTGCAGTGATAACAAAGCTTTAGAGAATAAGAAATCAGAGAAGACGTTGAGTTATACAACGGTTAAAGATATTGGGGATATGAACCCACATGTATATGGTGGTTCTATGTCGGCAGAAAGTATGTTGTATGAGCCGTTAGTACGTAACACGAAAGATGGTATCAAGCCATTATTGGCAAAGAAATGGGATATATCTGCTGATGGTAAGACCTACACTTTCCATTTGCGTGATGATGTTAAGTTTCATGATGGTACAAAATTTGATGCTGAAGCGGTAAAGAAAAATATAGATGCTGTACAGCAAAATAAGAAATTACATGCCTGGCTAAAATTATCAACATTGATTGATGATGTGAAAGTTAAAGATACATATACGGTTCAACTTCATTTAAAAGAAGCATATCAACCTGCGTTAGCTGAGCTTGCGATGCCAAGACCATATGTGTTTGTATCACCGAAAGATTTTAAAAATGGTACAACAAAAGATGGTGTGAAAGCCTTTGATGGTACCGGACCTTTTAAAATGGGCAAACATAAAAAAGATGAGCAGGCTAACTTCAATAAAAATAATGACTATTGGGGCACTAAGCCAAAATTAAATCAAGTACAGGCTAAAGTGATGCCTGCTGGGGAGACGGCATTCTTATCAATGAAAAAAGGCGAAACTAACTTTGCATTCACCGACGATCGAGGTACAGATAGTTTAGACAAAGATTCACTAAAACAGCTTAAAGATACCGGAAATTATCAAGTGAAACGCAGCCAAGCAATGAACACAAAAATGCTAGTTGTTAATTCAGGTAGTAAAGATAGTGCTGTAAAAGATAAAATGGTACGTCAAGCGCTAGGTCACTTAGTAAATAGAAATAAGATTGCGACAGATATTTTAGATAAACAAGAAAAGACAGCCACACAATTGTTTGCAAAAAATGTCACTGACATTAACTTTAATATGCCTACACGTCAATTTGATACGCATAAAGCACAGCAATTATTAGATAAAGCGGGTTGGAAAGCATCGTCTAAAGAGGGTAGTATTCGTGAAAAAGAGGGTAAGGCACTTGAACTAGCCTTGTACTATGACAAAGGTTCATCAAGTCAAAAGGAACAAGCAGAATTTTTACAAGCAGAATTTAAAAAGGTGGGTATTAAGCTAAATATTAATGGTGAAACGTCTGATAAAGTTGCGGAACGCCGAACTTCAGGTGACTATGATTTAATGTTTAACCAAACATGGGGCTTATTATATGACCCGCAAAGTACAATTGCTGCATTTAAAGCGAAAAATGGTTATGAAAGTGCGACATCAGGTATTGCGCACAAAGATGCATTATATCGTGATATAGACGCTGCATTTAAGATGCAAAATGATAAACAGCGTTCTGCTAAATATCAACACATTTTGAAACAAATGGATGATGAAGGCATTTTCATTCCAATTTCTCACGGAAGAATGACTGTCGTCGCACCAAAAGATTTAGAAAAGGTTTCATTTACCCAATCACAATATGAATTACCATTTAACGAGATGCAATATAAATAAAGGAGCGTCATTATGGTCAAATTTATTATAAAACGTATAGCGTTGATGGTTCCTTTGATGCTTGTTGTGAGTTTTTTAACGTTTCTACTGACCTATTTGACTGATGAAAACCCAGCTGTCACGATTTTACATGCGCAAGGCGTACCTCATGTCACACCACAACTTATTGCTGAAACGAAAGCGAAATATGGCTTAGATCAGCCATTGCTTATTCAGTATAAAAATTGGCTAATACAGGCGCTGCAATTAAATTTTGGCACAAGTTACATTACTGGTGATCCCGTTGCAAGTAGAATCACGCCAGCGTTTATCAATACATTGAAATTAACATTAATATCTAGTGTTATGGTTATCATGACATCTATTATCTTTGGTGTGATTAGTGCTTTGACACGAGGCACACTGATTGATCGTAGCATACGTTCGATGGCCTTTGTACTTACGGCATTACCGTCATATTGGATTGCCTCAATATTCGTTATTTATATCTCGGTTAAACTAAATCTATTGCCGACGTCAGGGTTAACAGGCCCAGAAAGTTATGTCTTACCTGTATTAGTGATTACAATTGCCTATGCTGGTATCTATTTTAGAAATGTACGTCGCTCGATGATTGAACAACTAAATGAGGATTATGTGCTGTACTTAAGGGCATGTGGAATATCTACAAAGAAACTAATTTGTCACGTATTACGCAATGCGTTACAAGTAGCTGTATCTATATTTTGTATGTCTATTCCAATGATTATGGGTGGACTGGTTGTAATTGAATATATCTTTGCTTGGCCTGGATTGGGACAACTTAGTTTAAAAGCTATATTGGAACATGATTTTCCAATCATTCAAGCTTATGTGTTAATTGTCGCGATTTTATTTATTGTCTTTAACACGTTAGCAGATATTATCAATGCCTTATTGAATCCAAGGTTAAGGGAGGATATATCATGCTCGTAATGAAGCGTTTGTTACATGATAAAGGTGCCGTTTTAGCCTTAGTCATTATTTTGGGATATGTGTTGTTAGGCGTATTAGCTCCTTCAGTGACTTGGTATGATCCCAACCACATTGATACAGCACATAAATATGCCAGTATCAGTTGGCAACATCTACTGGGTACGGATCATTTAGGACGTGATATTTTAACACGTTTGATTTATGCAATTAGACCAAGCTTGTTGTATGTCTTTGTGGCACTGATTTGTTCTGTTGTTATTGGTGCTGTGCTTGGATTTATTGCTGGTTATTTCCGAGGATATATCGATGCGCTTATCATGCGCTTATGCGATGTTATGCTGGCATTTCCAAGCTATGTTGTAACATTAGCGCTTATTGCTATGTTTGGCATGGGTACAGAAAATATTATTCTGGCATTTATTTTGACACGTTGGGCATGGTTTTGTCGGGTTATTCGAACGAGTGTGATGCAATACACGACTGCGCATCATGTACAATTTGCGAAAACAATTGGTATGAGTCACTTTAAGATTATTCATAAGCATATTATGCCTTTGACTTTAGCCGATATTGCTATTATATCAAGCAGTTCTATGTGTTCGATGATTTTACAAATATCTGGCTTTTCATTTTTAGGCTTAGGCGTTAAAGCGCCAATTGCTGAGTGGGGAATGATGTTAAATGAGGCTCGAAAAGTGATGTTTACACATCCAGAAATGATGTTTGCGCCAGCAATAGCGATTGTCATCATTGTAATGGCGTTTAATTTTTTATCGGATGCAATACAACTTGCGATTGATCCAAAGTTATCAATGGTTGAACGACGTCAGGCCGTGAAGAAAGGTGGCATACGCATATGACAAGATTAAATGTTCACCATTTAAACATTATTGATTCATGGACAGGCCAAGCGCTTGTTAGCGACGTCAACTTCAATGTTAACAGCGGTGAAACCTTAGGTATTATAGGTGAGAGTGGTAGTGGCAAATCTATTACTTGTAAAGCGATTGTTGGATTAAATGATGACCGGTTAAAGGTACAAGGTCAGATTAACTTTGAAAGTGTTGATATGTTGAAGCTTCATGACAAACAGCTTAAGCAATATCGAGGTAAAGAGATTGCTATGATCATGCAACAAGGCAGTCGTGCTTTTGATCCATCGTCACCTGTAGGAAAGCAAATGATGGAAACCATGCAGGCACATACGTCATTAGGACGTCAGCAGGTGATAGATATTCTTGTAGAACGTATGTTGTATATGAAATTACAAAATCCGAAGCAAGTATTGTCGATGTATCCACATATGTTGTCTGGCGGTATGTTACAACGTTTGATGATTGCTTTAGCGTTAGCATTGCAACCGAAGTTGATTATTGCTGATGAACCTACAACCGCACTTGATACCATCACACAATATGAAGTATTAGAAGCGTTTAATGATATGAAGCAACAAATGGGCTGTGCAATGATTTTTATTTCACATGATTTGACAGTAGTTAATCACGTAGCTGACCATGTTGCTGTCATGCGAGCAGGCCGTTTGGTTGAGCAAGGTACTAGTGAAGCAGTGCTCTATCATCCTCAGCATGCATATACGTCCTACCTTTTAGCTACTAAAAAGAAAATCAGCGACCACTTTCAACGCGTCATGCGAGGTGAATGCAATGCTTAAAATTTCAAATGTTGAAAAATCTTATCGAACGGCGCATGGTTTTCAACATCGACAAGTATCTATTGTGAAAGGCGTCTCGTTTAACTGCCCATTAAACAGTTCAATTGCAATTATTGGTGAAAGTGGCAGTGGCAAGTCAACACTTAGTAGGATGATTTTAGGACTTGAAAAGCCAGACAATGGTTCGGTGACATTAGAACAACAGCCCATATATAAAAGAAAAGTAAGACGTCATCATATTGCAGCCGTATTTCAAGATTACAGTTCGTCTTTACATCCTTTTCAAACAGTCAGAGACATTATGTTTGAAGTGATGTGTCAATGTGGCAAACCCTCTAAAGCAGAGATGGAGGAGTGCGCATGTGAATGCTTAATTGAAGTTGGCTTGTCGTCTGATTATATGGATCGATATCCTCATATGTTGTCAGGGGGAGAAGCACAACGTGTAGCCATTGCTCGTGCAATCAGTATTAATCCGCAATACATTTTATTTGATGAAGCGATTAGTTCGTTGGATATGTCAATTCAAACACAAATCTTGGATTTATTACTGACATTACGTGCAACGAGACAGTTGAGCTATATTTTTATTACACATGATATACAAGCCGCGACTTATTTGTGTGATGAACTCATTATTTTTAAAGATGGTGCAATTGAAGCACAGATGCCAACGACAGCATTACATTGTAGTGAGAATGCTTATACCAATGCGCTCATTAATAAACAATTGTCATTTTAAGGAGGAAAAGCATGAAAGGCGCATTATCAGGGCCATTTTTAAGATTATATTTACTCACGTTATTATTTTTTAGTGCTAATGCAATTTTAAATGTCTTTATTCCACTGCGTGGTCATGACTTAGGTGCAACGAATACAGTTATTGGAGTAGTGATGGGCGCTTATATGCTTACTGCCATGTTGCTACGACCTTGGGCAGGACAAATGATTGCTCGTGTAGGTCCCATAAAAGTGTTGCGCATTATTTTAATTATCAATGCATTGGCACTGATTTTATATGGTTTTACTGGACTTGAAGGCTATTTTATTGCCCGGGTTATGCAGGGGATATGTACGGCTTTCTTTTCAATGTCCTTACAGCTTGGTATTATTGATGCCTTACCGGAAAAACACCGTGCTGAAGGCGTATCGTTATATTCTCTCTTTTCGATGATTCCTAACTTAATTGGACCGTTAATTGCGGTGGGTATTTGGCAGATACATCATATGTCTGCTTTTGCAGTAATCATGGTAATGATTGCATTATCAACCACGATATTTGGCTATCGTGTGACGTTTGGAGAGCAAGAGCCAGATACGAGTAGCAAGATTGATGCTTTACCGTATAATGCAGTGACTGTGTTTGGACAATTATTTAAAAATAAAGCACTATGTCAAAGTGGTTGTATCATGATTTTAACGTCCATCGTCTTTGGAGCTGTAAATACATTTATTCCTCTTTATGCGGTGCGTGATAGCTTTGTACATGCAGGACTTTTCTTAACAATTCAAGCGATAGCGGTTGTATTGTCACGCTTTTATTTACGCAAATACATACCATCTGATGGACAGTGGCATTCAGTTTTTATGCTACGTGTGTTATCATTACTCGTTATTTCAGCCGTTGTGATAGCGTTTGGCCCACAGCTTCCACAAATGATTGTCTATATTGGTGCTGTCTGTATTGGTATTACTCAAGCACTCGTTTATCCAACACTGACATCTTATTTAAGTTTTGTCTTACCAAAAGTTGAGCGTAATATGTTGTTAGGTCTATTTATTGCTTGTGCAGACCTAGGTATTTCACTAGGTGGTGTACTGATGGGACCAATATCAGATTGGCTAGGATTTAAATTCATGTATTTACTATGTGCGAGCTTTGTTGTCATTGCTATGGTGTCCAGTGTCAGTAATTGGAATCAGCAACAATGTCATAAGCGATAGTGTTCGAAATTTAAACAATCACTCATGCCTTGAATCATAGGATTGTTTAAACATATAGAGGCTACACAGTTGCCATCATACAAACGCAACTGTGTAGCCTTTTTAAATCGTTAGCTAATGAACTTCTGACAAGTGATTAATTGACTTTATTGTATGAGATATCTTCGTCTTTGTCATTAGGTACGTTGAAGTCTTGATTTGTTTGGAATAACACAGATCCTTGAGGTGCTAATGTCTCTGGAATTTGAGAAATTGGTTGTGGATGAACGTTATTGAAGTCTGCATCTCCTTTGAAACCATACGGTCCACTATTTTCTTTTTTCACAAGGGCGATTCTAAAGTTAGTCATGAATTTACTAAGTGATAAATTAGGGTCTACATGTTCATGAATTGCATTTTGAAGTGCAGTATTCGTATCACCTGGATCATTAATGAGTTCTTTAAAGACTTGTTCACCATTGTCACTTTGTTTTTTCAGATATTCAATAAAGAGGTAAGATAATGAGTAGTTTGATAATGTATCACCTTGTTCGTCCCAACGGATTAATGAATGACCATAGGCGATGGATTTTGAATTATTATAATAATCGATACGTGAATTCAATGGTGCATTCAAGTACATTTGTTCACTAGCCATTGATAATGCTTCGTTTAACCATGGATCCATTTCTTCTTGACTTTGTTCTTTAAATAGATTTTCGTTGGCATTGACCATATGTTGATATTCATGCGCTAATGTGGAATAGATTTGTGATTCATTCAAATGTTGACGATCTGTTCCCATTGATGGATACGTATCCATATAGAAGATTTCGCTGTGGTTTGATCCTCGGACATTGTATAAATCTCTTGGATGGAAATAACCACCAATATACGTTCCTGTTTGGTCATAGTTATCTTTAATATCATATACAAGGATATTTACTTTACCGTTATTGTCAACATCAGAGGGTTCACCAAAGTTGTTTTCGATAAGTGGGTCGATACGTTCATCAAATTCTCTACCAATGTTTTGCGCTTGTTTATCAGTAATGTATTGATCAGCAACCCACACTTGGGCTTTTTTACCATCGTATTTTAATGTAGCAGTGGTTTGTTCATCTTGATTAGTTCTATTATCAATTGTTGTAAAGGTACGCTGATCATTTAGGCTATATTGTTTGCCGCCATTTTGACTGCGGTTTTCACTCTTTCGAATCGGTTGTTTATTCTTTGGTGCCTTAAATAATTTATCTTCTTTGAAGGCTTCGCGATTTTGTGGTCCCATTTGCTTCACGGTTTGCTGTTTAAGTGCAGCACGGTTATAGCTGCCTGTATAAGCTTGGCGGCCATCTTTATCTATATTTTCATTGTTAACGACGTAGGATGCGGCTTGTGCGCATTGTGAAATCGGTAAGGCAATAGTAATCGTTGTGCTAAGGGCGATTAATAATTTATGTGAAATGTTCATAGCAGACTCTCCTTTTTTTAAAAATTTAGATTTATTTGAAATCTATATACTATTCTATGGACTAGCAGTAAAATTTTGGTTTTTAGCTCTTAACTGTTCAAATATTTGCCTAACTGTATAAAATAAAACTTTTCATATATAATGAAAAATATGACTAAGTTATACAAATTATATTTTTAAATATTGATTGCAAGCATAGAGGAGATGAAAATATGAAAAAAGCAATTTTTTTGTTATTGGATGAATATGCAGATTGGGAAGGCAGTTATTTAGCATCAGCTTTAAATCAAAGTGATACGTGGGAAGTGATGACAGCATCTATCCAAGATGAAGTGCGTTCGATGGGTGGTTTAACAACCCTTATTGATGTTCAGCTTGAAGCGGTAAATGCGTATGACTTATTGGTATTGATTGGTGGTAAAAGTTGGCATATCGACAATCAGATTTTAAATCATTTTGTTCAACAGGCATTTGAACAACACAAACCTATTGCTGCCATTTGTGGTGCTGTAGATTATTTAGCACGGCAAGGACATTTGAATACGTATCGACATACCGGCAATGCGGTACAGTTATTAGACCAATACGAAAATTATCAGCCAACTTATCCATTTATTGCCACGCAGGTGGTGCGTGACAAACATTTAGTTACGGCAAATGGTACAGCGGCCATTCCTTTTACAGCGGCTGTACAACAGTTGATTGACTTTGATTCAAATGACAATATAGAACGACAGGCCTATATGAATCAATTTGGATTTTATGATTATTGTGAGCGTTATGGTAATCCATATTTATAAAATATAAATTTAAAAATGATAAACATTTGTTCAACTTGAAACGAACGCTGTAATATAGTCTGTTTATTTGATTTTTCAAAATAATAATAATGCTATATTAAACATTTATATGAATAATTGAGTTTGACTATTATTTTGAGTAGCGTATAATGGTTACGTGTTTATTAAAAAATGAAACATAACAATAATTAAGGAGTTATTATGGGTAATAAAAATAAAAGCAATAAGATAAGTTTGGCACAACTTGTGCTATTAGGACTTGGTTCACTCATTGGTTCGGGTTGGCTATTTGGAGCGTGGGAAGCTTCATCTATCGCAGGACCAGCAGCAATTATTTCATGGGTGATTGGATTTATCGTCATTGGAACTATTTCATATAACTATATTGAAATCGGCACTATGTTTCCACAATCAGGTGGAATGAGTAACTATGCACAATATACGCATGGTTCGTTGCTAGGCTTTATTGCAGCTTGGGCGAACTGGGTATCATTGGTTACCATTATTCCTATTGAAGCTGTGTCGGCTGTACAATACATTAGTTCATGGCCTTGGGATTGGGCTAAATTTACATCGGTATTAATGGAAGATGGCTCAATTAGTACAAGTGGGTTATTTGCAGTTTATATCATCATCATCATTTTTTCACTGTTAAATTATTGGTCGGTTAAAATTTTAACGTCATTTACAAGTTTGATTTCAGTGTTTAAATTGGGTGTGCCATTATTAACAGTTATTATGTTAATGCTGTCTGGCTTTGACACAGGAAATTATGGTCATTCTGTAAGTACGTTTATGCCTTATGGTAGTGCGCCAATTTTTGCGGCAACGACAACATCAGGAATTATCTTTTCATTTAACGCATTCCAAACAATCATTAATATGGGGTCTGAAATTCGCAATCCTGAAAAGAATATTGCACGTGGTATCGCAATTTCACTATCATTAAGTGCTGCATTATATATTATTTTACAAAGTACCTTTATTACATCAATGCCTCAATCTACGATTAATGCACATGGTTGGAGTGGTATTAACTTCAACTCTCCATTTGCTGATTTGGCGATTTTATTAAACATTAATTGGCTAGCAATTTTACTTTATATTGAAGCCGTTGTTTCGCCATTTGGTACTGGTGTATCATTCGTAGCTGTGACAGGGCGTGTATTACGTGCTATGGAAAAGAATGGGCATATTCCTAAATTTTTAGGAAAAATGAATGAAACATATAATATTCCACGTGTTGCCATTCTTTTTAACGCAATAATTAGCATAATTATGGTAACGTTATTCCGCGATTGGGGAACATTAGCAGCCGTAATTTCAACAGCGACACTTGTGGCATATTTAACTGGTCCAACAACTGTAATCGCCTTACGTAAAATGGCACCAAAAATGACGCGACCATATCGTGCAACATTGCTAAAAGTGATGGCACCATTATCGTTTGTCTTGGCTTCACTAGCAATTTATTGGGCAATGTGGCCTACAACAGCTGAAGTTATCTTTATTATTATTTTAGGTTTACCGATTTATTTCTTCTATGAATATAAAATGAATTGGAGAAATACGAAGAAACAAATTGGTGGTAGCTTATGGATTATCGTGTATCTTATTGTATTGGCAATTCTGTCATTTATTGGAAGTAAAGAATTTAAAGGTATCAATTTGATTCACTATCCATATGACTTTATCGTGATTATCGTAGTTGCATTGATCTTTTACAGCATCGGAGCAACAAGCTATTTTGAAAGTATTTACTTTAGACATGCGAAGAAAATAAATACTAAGATGGCAAGAGACCTAAAAGATAATGAACTAAATAACAAGTAAAAAAATTAGGTTTTAAATTAATACAGTCTGAGACATAAATCTCAGAAAAATAACACTCAGATGAATTGAATTTCAACTCATCTGAGTGCTTCTTTGTATTTGTCCAAGAACTTTATGTCCAGACCTTTTATCTATTTCAATACTTATTAGGCATTGTTTTTATATTTATAAACTAAGCTTTTTGGTAAATGGCAGTAGTCATCAGGATAGCGTTCTAATCTATTTTGATGCATATCGGCACTTTTAATATAATTGGTCAGCGGTAAGACTTCCGTTGCAATAAGATGATGGTCTTCAATAGCATCGATAAAGGCTTGAGCTTCTTTTAAATGTTCAGGGTTTTCACTATAGAATCCAGTTCTATATTTTAACCCGATGTCTTGACCTTGTTGATGAAGACTATAAGGATCGATAATTTCAAAGAGATAGCCCATCAAATCTGTAACGGACACGACGTTTGGATCAAATTCCGTTTTGACAGCTTCCACGTAACCGTCGTACTCACCATCTAGAGATTTTGTAATGCCATTTGCGCGACCACTTGTCGTATTGATAACCCCTGGGAGTGTTCGAATAAATGCTTCAACGCCATATAAACAACCACCTGCTAAGTATACTGTTTCCATAAACAACCTCCTATAATTGAAAATCATTATCAATTAGAATTATAGTAAAATTGTAGTGATAATTCAATGTATGCAACCAGTTTCTGTCAATGCAGTCCTCAAAGTACATATAATAAAAATGGTATACTTGAATATGAAATGAGTCGCATTCGCAATGATGCGATTATATACTCAAATGATAAGAAGGAACGCCAATGAAGATTTATATATTACAACATGTCCCATTTGAGACCCCTGGGAGTTTAGCTTATTTAGATGCGCATATTATTAAATTATATGAAACGCCAGTCCGTATACCCGATGCTCAGCAAGTTGATGTGCTTATTATTTTAGGAGGGCCAATGAGTGTGAATGACGATATTCCTTGGTTAGCAGAAGAAAGAGCGCTTATTATTGCTATGCTTAAGCAACAGAAACCAATGTTAGGGATTTGCTTAGGTGCACAACTCATTGCGCAAGTGCTCGGCGCAACAATTTATAACAATTCAGCAGGTAAGGAAGTAGGATTTTCAAATATTAAAAAAACAACATCTCGTTATAACTTCTTGCCTGAAACGTTAGACGTTTTACACTGGCATGGAGAAACATTTTCATTACCTCCTGGGGCAGAACGACTTTATTGTTCACCTTATTGTGAAAACCAGGCATTTATTTATAAAGATTGTGTGATTGGTTTGCAATTTCATTTAGAAACAACGTCTCAGACATTACAAGATCTTGTTGCAGCTGACTACAAATATATTGAAGGGAATGTACTACAACAAACACGTGACAGTATCTTGCAACACGAAATACCAACTGACAATCAAATCGTCTTAAGCAAGATTATGGATCATCTTATAGGAGGATGTACTTATGGAGAAACATATTCATAAAGATTTATTACCGGCATTTAAGCGCTTGTCGCCAATGATTTTTACTGAAGCGCGATTACCACTCATCAGAGGTATTAATCAAAAGTTAATTCGTCCCTATAAGGATGAATCATTACAGTTTACAGAACATCATATTGCATATGCAGATAGTAACGTCTCTATAAGAGTGAAAGTGTATGCGCCTAAAGCACAACAACAGCCTTTGCCTGTCGTGCTATATATTCATGGGGGAGGTACGTTCTTTGGAACGGTAGAAGGTAACGATGCTACATGTGCAAGTTATGTTAAACATGTACCGTGTGTGGTCGTTTCTGTAGATTATCGTTTAGCACCTGAACACCCCTATCCTGCAGCACTAGAAGACTGTTATCTCGCATTACAATGGATTGTTAGCGAACGTGAAACATTAAATATCGATATTGATAGATTAGCTGTAGTTGGGGGCAGTACTGGGGGAGGACTAACGGCAGCTTTAACACTATTAGCCAGAGATAGAAAAGGGCCTAACATTAAATTTCAAATGCCGTTATTTCCAATGATAGATGATACGTGCGCCACACCTTCAAGTCAGGAAGTTTTAGATTCTAAAGTATGGTCTTCGGAATTAAATCAATTTGCTTGGTCGATGTATCTGAAAAATATTAAAGGTGATGTACCTAAATATGCAGCCCCAATACGTGAAACAGACTTCAGCCAACTTCCAGCGACATATACTTCTGTAGGAACGTTGGATCCATATCGAGATGAAACCATCAATTATGTACAAGCGTTGGCTCAAGCGGGTGTACCCGTTGAGTTTCATTTATATCCAGGCTGTTATCATGAATTTGAATCTATCGCGCCAGATGCACCTATTAGTAAACAATCCAAAGCGGCGGCGCTACAAGCTTTAAAACAGGCATTAACAGATGAAGATGCATCTATTAAAGCTAAGAATATTGAGAAATAGCAACATAACAATGCTTTCATACACATACACCATTTATAAAATATGACATAAGTGATTGTAGCAGGTTCTTAATAAGTAGAAGAACGGAACGGGACAAAATTCATTATGAATTCGTAGTCCCGCTCTCTTTATAGTGATATTATTTCTGATAGTATTTATCGTTATTAATCGCATCATTTGGGTCGACTAAGTTATTTAAAGTAGGTTCGTATAAATCATGTTGATATTTCTCGCTTGCAAAATTTTTAATATGTGCGATGAAATCTTCAATACTAATGTCTAGCTTACGTTTTGAAAAAGTAATATTGTTTTTATTAAAATCAGGACTCTCATATTTTTGAGTATAGATTTTGTAAGAAATTTTAAAGTTATTAAACTGATTTTCAACTGGTTCATAGCTGGTTAATAAACGTCTTAGCACTTTATTAGAATTGTCACTGTGATGACTCATCAATAAGATTAAACTTTGTAATTGTTTGTCTAAACCTTTGAAATCTGTGTGAATCTCTTGGTAAATCTCTGTTGTATTGTCTTTGTTGAAATTGGAATAATTGAAATCTAAATAATTATTGCGTACTTTTGCGGCTTTATATGCAATAACATCTAATGAACTGACTAAATCATTATGATAATCTTCTCTTTTATCTCGCTCATCTTTTCTAAATTGGAATATTAATGCTATGAATGTCCCAGCTAACGTGAACAAACCACCGATAATGGCTGCAATAAACTCACTCATCAAACAATCCCTCCAAACTATATTAATTTAAAGCTATTATGGCATAACATTTGTTTTATGCAAATTTAATATATAAACAAAATATCAATAGAAACAAGCATTAAAAATGAAATATTACTGATTTATTTGAAACAATGACTACATTGAATTATGTCAAACCAACAACATTTAAATTAAATTTAAAATTTATATTGTTAACGCTTACTTTAACGTGCTAAAATATCTGGGAACAATTCATTCGAATTCAATCAAAAGTAGTCAAATTAGTGCAGATGATAGTGTGATGTTTATGTTTTAGGACCATTAGTGCTTTATATATCTAGCTAGGCCATACATCATGTTCAGTCTGAATAGATTGTTGTTAATCGATAATGAATACTATTTTAATTGGGTTCTTGCTTGGAGGTTAGAAAGGTGAGAAAGAAATTATTCGGTCAATTGCAACGTATAGGTAAAGCATTAATGTTACCAGTTGCTATTTTACCAGCTGCTGGGTTGTTACTCGCACTTGGTACTGCGATGCAGGGTGAATCATTACAGCATTATCTACCATTTATTAAAAATGGTGTGATTCAAAATATTGCCCTAATGATGACAGGGGCAGGTGGGATTATCTTTGATAACTTGCCAATGATTTTTGCTTTAGGTGTAGCTATCGGTTTAGCCGGTGGTGATGGTGTAGCTGCGATTGCGGCATTTGTTGGTTACATCGTCATGAATAAAACGATGGGTGCTATCTTAAATGTTACCCCAAATGAAGTAAAAGATGCTGCCAGTGGTTATGCCAGTGTATTAGGTATTCCTACGTTGCAAACAGGTGTCTTTGGTGGGATTATTATAGGTGGCTTAGCCGCGTGGTGTTATAACAAATTTTACAATATTTCGTTACCATCGTACTTAGGTTTCTTTGCGGGTAAACGTTTCGTGCCAATTATGATGGCAACGACGTCATTTGTTTTAGCGTTTCCAATGGCATATGTATGGCCAATGATTCAATCTGGATTGAATGCATTTAGTGAAGGATTATTGGACTCTAATACAGGTTTGGCCGTATTCTTATTTGGCTTTATTAAGCGATTGTTAATACCATTTGGCCTACATCACATTTTCCATGCGCCATTTTGGTTTGAATTTGGTTCTTGGAAAAATGCGGCAGGGCATATAGTACGAGGAGATCAACTAATCTTTATTGATCAAATTCGTGAAGGTGCACATCTGACTGCTGGTAAATTTATGCAAGGTGAATTCCCAGTAATGATGTTTGGTTTGCCGGCAGCGGCGCTAGCGATTTATCATACAGCAAAACCTGAAAATAAAAAGGTTGTTGCAGGTTTGATGGGTTCAGCAGCTTTAACATCATTTTTAACAGGTATCACAGAACCACTAGAATTCTCATTCTTATTTGTGGCACCGTTGCTCTTTGTTATCCATGCACTGTTAGATGGACTATCATTCTTAATTCTATATTTACTTCATTTGCACTTAGGTTATACATTCTCAGGTGGCTTTATTGATTACGTACTTTTAGGGGTATTACCTAATAAAACAGCTTGGTGGCTAGTCATACCAGTTGGTTTAGTCTATGCAGTTATCTATTATGTTATATTTAGATTCCTCATTAAGAAGTTAAACTTTAAGACACCAGGTCGCGAAGACAAAATGGCTTCAGCTAAACAAACAGCAGCAAGCGAGTTGCCATATGCAGTATTAGAAGCAATGGGTGGTAAGACGAATATTAAACATTTAGATGCATGTATTACCCGATTACGTGTTGAAGTGAATGACAAAGCGAAAGTGGATGTTGCAGGATTAAAAGATTTAGGGGCTTCAGGTGTGTTAGAAGTTGGTAATAATATGCAAGCTATTTTTGGTCCTAAATCAGATCAAATCAAACATGAAATGCAACAAATCATGAATGGTGAAGTTGTCGAACATCCTATGTCAGCTGAAGATGACTCTGACGAAGCGATAGTTGTAACAGAAACAGAAGCACAAGCGGAGACACATAGTGAAAGTGTCGTTGCGCCATTAGAAGGAAAAGTAGTCGATTTAGCTGATGTTCCGGATCAGGTCTTTAGTGAGAAAATGATGGGAGACGGCATAGCGATTAATCCAGTTAGTGGTGAAGTTCGAGCGCCGTTCAATGGTAAGGTTCAAATGATTTTCCCAACGAAGCATGCCATCGGTTTAGTATCTGATCAAGGATTAGAGTTATTAATTCACATTGGTTTAGATACAGTTCAATTAGAAGGACAAGGTTTCACAATGCATGTCGAAGAGGGGCAAACAATTGAACAAGGTCAACAATTAGTAACCTTTGATTTAGACTATCTTGGTGAAAATGCGAAAAGTTTAATTACACCAATTATTGTGACGAAAGGTGACATTACAGATATAGCTGTAAAAGCTGGTAACAGTATCCATTTCGGTGACCACCTTTTTAACATTAAATAAACAGCTTGAAATAAAAGCGGTTTGAACATCATTTATAGAAAAACAGGATTGGATTTAAATTCCAAAATAATAGCACAAAGATGATTTGAAATTAAAAATCGTCTTTGTGCTTCTTTTGTAATCAATACTGTGTAGTCGTATATGAAGTTATACTAAAATGCTTATAAAAAAATAAGAGATTTTCGTAACATTTAATGAACCTCATTAAACTAAATGAACAAGGTGATTTATGTATAAAATCAACATATGCTACCAATAGAACCTTTAGTTTTAATATATTCAAATGTTATGGTGAAACTATACCGAAGAAAGGATTTTGGGGCTATAACTTTAGTCCGTCACATTGATGTTCCAAAGTGTTGTGCTATTTCATTGCTTTTAATGCTTTATAGAAAATATCTCGTTGACGTTCTAAAGAAATAGGATCATTATATTGTGTTTCACTGACATCAAATTTAATGACACGATGTTTTTTGACAGCATTGAGACTCTTCCAAAATTGTGTTTGTTCAAACTGTGGTGACTTGTTACCTTGTTGAGCAATAACAGCAATATCACCAATATATTCTGGGAATTGTTCTTCATTGATTGGTGTTGCTACTTTTTTCTGAGTTGCTTGTTTTAATGCTTTAGGCTGTTTCAAGCCATAGCCCTCATATATAATCTCTGTTCCACGACCCATGTGATTGCTGCAAGCCATAATGCCTTTAGGTGTTTGTTGTAAGACGGAAGCAGTTTTCCCCTTAATCATAGATGCCAATGCTTTCTTATCTTTTGCTAATTGTTTTTCCCAATGTTTTAGCCATTGGTTTGCTTTATGTTGCTCGTTAACAAGTTGTGCTAATTTTTTAGTAGTGTCTTTATAAGATGATTGATTCGCATCGAACACATAGGTTGGGGCAATTTTTTTCAATTTCCCATAATTTTTATCGCCTTTTGACGTAATAATTAAATCGGGTTTTACTTTGGCAACTTGCTCTACACTAGTATTATCTATACGTTTAATGCCTTTTGTGGCCTTGTTTAACACTTTATTTTTAGCAACAAATTTTGGTAAGGCAATCGGTTTATGGCCAAATTTTACTAAAGCACCTACATATGTGGGATGTAATACAGCGATGCGCTTAGGATTTTTAGGTATTTTAACTTTATTGCCGTCATCCATCGTTACTGTTCGCATGGCTTTCGTATTGCTATGATCTTTAGCGCGCTCATGATTATCATTTGAGTTACAAGCAGCTAAAAATAATATGGTACATAACGTTAATATGATAAATCTTTTCATTTCATCACCCTTTATTTTAAAAAATGTGTATTGATAATCGTTATCAATTATAGCATAATTTTAAATATATTTAACTTTTAAATAAATTTAATTATTAGAATTTTAAAGGGGAGTTATCATGAATAAACGTCGACAGGTCTTTCAAATGGATGGCTTTGAAATTACTATTCAATTACCAAAGGATTATGGTAAGCAGAAGGTTAAAAGATATGCTGCACTCATTGTTCATGATGGCGATATGTTATTTAAACGGTGTAATAAAGATATGATTTTTATCGGCATTCTTTCTAAAGAACGTGCAAAAGACTTTACACCGTGGCCGGCAAAAGTTGGCACAAGACTTAATCAAGGCCAAGCGTCTAGGTATCTCACTTGGTTAACGACACAATTGTTACCTTATGTGAGAGAACAGTATCGTGTATCATTAAATAATCAGGATATTGGCATTGCTGGTGCATCTTATGGTGGACTTGTGTCACTTTATGCATTGTATACCATGCCGCAACAATTTGGGAAATACATTTTGATTTCCCCTTCAGTATGGTATCCGGAATTCATAGATTTTATGAAGCAACAGCAGGCGATTAATGCGTCAGTACATGTCTACTGGTATGTAGGGATGAAAGAAGGCATTAAGCATACACAGATTGTTAAAGACATGGTTGGTAACAGTTTGTTGGGAAAAGCAATATTAGCGAATGATTTAGCAAACGAGACGTCGACATTTAAATTTCAAACAGCTAAGCGTGGTATTCATCGGCAGCGATACTTTAAAAAGTTTTTCAAACGTGGTTTGAAGGAAGTGTTTTAACATGAGTAAATAGTTAATATCACAGCACTGTAAATTTAGTATCGTTTCTTATTGAGCTTGTCAGACATGGATATTTAACTTGTGCTATTATAATGAGAATAGTAAATAAAGGAGTTAATATATGGAAAGACAACCAATACAACGACATTTAGAAGAGAAACGCGCAGGCTTTCATGAATTGTTTTTTGACTTGATTTTTGTCTATGCGATTCAAAAAATTGCGCATGTTATTTTACACACACATGGCGGTACCATTTCTGCCGATTTGTTTTTTAAATATATTATTATGAGTTTAATCTTATGGATATTATGGTCACACCAAACATTCTTTACGAACCGTTTTGGTAAGACGTCTAAGACCGATGTGTGCTTCATGATGTTTAATTTGTTTGTGCTGATTTTTCTATCGAATAGTTTATATCCAAGTTTTGAAAAGACATTTTTCCCATTCTTTTTATGTGTCACAATCATGTATATGAGCATTGGATTACAATATTTAGTGCAGCTAAGATATACGCGTTATCCTAATGACTACCAAACGTGTAAAGCTTTTGCTATCGTCGCATTTACGGTAGCAGCATTGTCGTGCTTATCACTTATTTTACCGACACATATTCATTATTATAGTGCCTTTTTAGGTGTCTTTGTAGCTGGCATAGGCTTAATTCCATTTAGAAAATATTTATATCAATCACCAGTCAATATGATGCACTTAGTTGAACGTTTTTCATTACTAACGATAATTATTTTTGGAGAAGTGCTTGTCGGTTTAGCATCTACCTTTAGTATTAAACATTTTGACATTATTTATATATTTCAATTTCTAATTTTGGTTAGTCTATTTGGGATTTATTGGCTAGTCACTGAAAACTATATCAATCACCAGCATAAGTCGATAGGATTTTTACTTGTGTATACACATTTGGTGATTAATATTGCATTAGGTATGTTAAATACAGCACTTGTATATAGTAATAGTAACGAGCTGTATCGTTTCTTTGAAATCAACTTATTATATGTAAGTATAGTGCTATTTTTAGCAGGACTATGGTTTAATTCATCATATTTTCACGCACATTTAAAAATAGTAAAACCAATTGTCTATCAAATTATAATTATTATTGTGGCATATATGATGAGTATCGTGTTTATTAATGTAGGACATGTCTTTGTAATTGTTACAGCAATTGCGACGTGTTTAATTTTAGCGATATATTATTTAAAAGTAGCCGAATAGTACGCATACTCAAAAACTGACGAAGTCTTTAAGGGCATTCGTCAGTTTTTTCATTAATAGATACGATTATGGCTTGCGTGAGTGGTTAGATAGATAAAGTAATTAGAAAAACAAGGGTAGTTGTATCCTTTTTAAATGGTGTCACAGCATATAACATGATATTTTAAAGAAAAGAGATAAAAAAGGTGGATTTAAACGGTGAGACAAATAAAAGGCTTTGTACTTCTATTATGCTTATGTATGATGTTTAGTCCATTAACTACCTATGCAGCAAAAACGCCCACACAAATCGCTGAAGCGGAAAAGCAACATATCGCTCAGCACTACAATCCTAAAAGTATGATTGTAACTACGCAACAAGGACAAATTCTTTACGACTATCATCAGCATGACAACGTAGATCCAGCATCAATTACCAAGCTAATGACTATTTATTTAGTATTAGACGACATAGATAAAGGTAAAATTAAATTAACTGATGAAGTAAAAGTTTCAGGACGATATGCCAAAATGTCACGCATACCGGGATTAACAACCTTTCCATTGATTAAAGGTAAAACATATACGATTAAGCAATTATTAAAACAAGGTGCATTAGCGTCAAGTAATGCAGCAATGTTGGTGTTGGCAGAACATATTGATGGCAACTCATCTGATTTCACACATCGTATGAATCGTAAGGCGCAAGCATTGCACATGAGACATACGCATTTTAATAATCCTAGTGGTGCAGATAATAGATTAATAAAGCCCTTTGCACCGTCACAATACAAGCAACAACATTTCTCTAAAACGACTGCGAAAGATATGGCTGTATTAACACAACAATTAGTAAAGCAACATCCTAAAGTGTTGAAGATTACAAGACTGACGTCCGATAAACAACATGGTCATATGCTTAAAAACACTAATTTATCATTACCCGCACAAGCTGATGGTTTAGCGGGTGCTGATGGTTTAAAAACAGGTACCAGCAATCACGGCTATAACTTAGCGTTAACAGCTAAACAAAATAACTTAAGAATTCATTCAGTGCTATTTCAAGTACAGCCATTTGCTGATGAACGAGCAAAACATGTGCGTCAACAACTTTCTAATATCATGGTTCGACGTGCTTTCAAAAATTATGATTATCGCAAAGTGCTTAGTAAAGGTCAGCATCGTATTCAAGGGAAAATGTATTATGTGAAGAAAGATTTATATGATGTTGTACCTAAAGATCACAAAGGTTATCAGTTCAAAATCAATCACGGTAAATATGTGCATTTAACGTATCAACGTTCATTTTTACCGGGAACACACCCGCCAAAAGTAGAAGTGGTCAAAGTATCCGGGATGAAACGGCCCATAGTCATCAGTCTATGTATAAGTGGTGGACTAATTATAGCGTTTATCTTTACAATTACTATAATCAAAAATAGAAAAAGAATATAAAGTAAAATAAACAAACAACGCAAGTTGGGGTGGGGCCCCAACAAAGAGAATTTCGAGAAGAAATTCACCAGGCAACGCAAGTTGGGTGGCTGAAGTTCTCTCCCTAAGAAGCCAATCATACAAAGTATTATCAATAAAGAAACCAGAGTCTGGGACAACATTATGTTTTAGGCGCTGAATGCTATATTGGCAGTAGTTGACTGGAGTGCAAATACGCTGGATACCAAGCTTTTTCACTCCTAGTCAACTTGGCAGGAGCGGGACTACGAATTCATCATGAATGCTGTTCCGCTCCTTGGTTTTTCTAAAAAGGATGTTCTATTCTCTGTTTCTTTAGCGCTCTTCTAGTTCTGACTCGATGCCTAATAGCTCAAAAGGATTAGTGTTAGCTATTTCAAGCATGACTTGAGCGATATAATGTGAGCTATATTGAACATTGTCATTAATCCAACGTTCAATAACGCCTAAATGCCCATGAATAATAAAGTTTAATGCAATTTCATTTTTAAACGTTAATGAAACATGATTTTTCTCTAATAAAGGTAGGAAAATATTTTCTCGTACCTTTTCAACTAATAGTGAACGGAATCTTGTATTATTCATATTGATAAACAGAACACGAATAAACTCATAATTCATTTCAATGTATTCTAATAACTTATAAAATGATACTTTAAATTCTGAACTGAAAATGGCATCTTCTGAGGATGAATCTCGTTTTACATAATCTAATAACTCTGTAATTGTTTCATCAATGATTGAAACAATAAAGTCATCTTTACTTTGATAATGTAAGTAAAATGTACTGCGGTTGATATGTGATGCTTCAGCAAGTTGTTGTATGGTAATGTCTGAATAGTTTTGAGTGCTTAATAATTGTGTTAAGCCTTTTTTTAAATAGTTATTCGTCCGTTTTTGTCGTTTGTCCATGTTGTTTTCCTCCTTATTCGTCTATCATTTGGAATTTAATCAACACAAATTTTAAAAACGTCTATTATAGTGCAAATCTAGAAATTTTTAATGAGAAATATCAAATGTTTTGTGGTATCTTACATAATAGACAATTTGTCTATTAAAAGATAAACGAAAATACTACAGAAAGCAATGGTTAACACTTAGTTAGATAATGACCTTGCTAAAAAATAAAAAGGGAGTAAGAGATAATGAAGACAATTTTGAGATTTAAATGGCCGATTTCAATATTAGTAATCATTGTAATTGTGTTGTCACTTATTTTTGCACCAAATTTGTCTCAATTGGCAAAAGAAAAGGGTGAAATTAAGCCTCCTGATAGTACATCGTCACAAAAATATGAACATATGTTGAAAGACGTAGGAGCAAATTCTAATTCCATAGTTGCAGTCATCAAAATGAAAGAACCATTAAGTGAACAAGGCAATGACAAAGTAGAACATTTTATTAAAGAAATTAAAAAGATAGATGGCGTTAATCATGTTATATCACCGTATACCAATAAAGATACCTTCAAAAAAGTTGTCTCAAAAGATAAAAAAACAATAATGATTCCAGTTGAAATGACAACAGGTGATTCTGTCAAAGTGGCTGATAAGATTAATAAAATTGACAATCACCCTGGAAAAGTGTACTTAACTAATAATGATTTAGTTACACATGATATTAATAAAGCGACAGATAAAGGGCTACAGAAAACAGAAATTGTAACAGTTGCTTTAATTCTGATCATTCTATTTGTAGTATTCCGCTCTGTTGTCACACCATTTATTCCATTGTTTATTGTAGGTTTATCTTATTTATTTAGCTCTGCAATTATTGCATTCTTAGTAAAATATGGCGATTTCCCAGTATCAGTATATATTCAGCCGTTTTTAGTAGCTTTATTGTTTGGTATTGGTACAGATTATTGTATTTTATTATTGAATCGATACAAAGAAGAGCTGGCCGCGCATGATGATAAGACGAAAGCGGTTTATGAAACATTTGTGAGTGGCGGTAAAACGATACTCATTTGTGGAAGTACAATTTTTGTCAGCTTCTTAGTGATTTTGTTTGCACAATTCGATTTATTCCGCTCTGCGGTGGGTATCGGCGTAGGTGTAGTATGTTTATTAATTATTATGTACACATTACTTCCACTTATCATGGTGTTATTAGGCGAAAAAATATTTTGGCCAAGTAAAAAAGCAACATCGCACAAAGAAAATCGATTTTGGGGTAAACTTGGAAATTTATCTAGTAAACACGCATTCGTTGTCATTTTAGTGATTTTAGCTGTATTTTTACCACTTATTTACTTCACACCAAATAAAATCACATACGATAATACAAATGAAATAAGTAATCATTATGGCTCTGTTAAAGCCTTAGATATTATCAAAGATAAATTTGAATTAGGAGAAGCTTTCCCGGTAACCATTGCCATCAAAGATAATGATCAATTAACAACATCTAAAGGGTTAAGTGATTTAGAAACGTTAACGAAAAGTATAAATAAAATCGATAATGTCAAAGGTGTTAATACGATTACTCGTCCAACAGGCACCCCAATTAAGCAATTATCTGCCACAAATCAATTAAATGAAATTCAACAACAATTGACGAAAGCCAATAAAGGATTAGGACAAGTTAACAATGGTTTAGGTACAATGCAACAAAAGGTTCAGCCATTGACACAAAGTCAAGTTGTACAGCAACAAATGCAACAAGCAAGTCAAAATCCACAGGCTGGTGTTCAAAGTATTACACAGCAAGCAAGTCAATTATCCCAAGGCTTGCAACAAGCACAACAAGGTAATGAACAAGTCATCGATGGTCAAAAAGAAATACAAAGCTATTTGAAAGGTATGTCACAAGACGATAGTGTTAACCGTTCAGGTATGTATATTTCACAAGATATGCTGAATAATAAAGATATGAAACGCTCAATTGACCAATATAGTGCAAACCACGGTAATGTTGTCTTGCTCAATGTAGAATTAAAACAAAATCCTTATTCTAAGTCAGCCTTTAAAACGTTAAATAACATTAAAAATACAGTAGATAATCAGAAAAATGGTACTGTATTTAAAAATAGCAAGATTGAATACGGCGGTGTTACCTCACAAAACGCAGATTTAGACCACACGATTAATACGGATATGACGAAAGTGATTATATTAATGTCTCTAGTTACATTCTTAGTACTTGTCGTCTTTAAACGTTCTATTATTATGCCGTTGTATATGATGTTCTCAATACTCATTACGTATTACGTTTCTATGGGTATCGCCAATGTGCTATTTGATTATTCGTTTGGTGAAAAAGGCGTACTTTTAGTAGCACCATTCTTTAGCCTAGTTATATTATTCTCATTAGGTATTGATTATGCAATCTTCTTACTCAACCGCTTTAATGAGGAAGTACGCACACATGATATTCATAATGCATTAATAACTGCGATGAAGAAAATGGGTACGGTTATTGTGACAGCATGCATTATTATCGTTGGTACCATTGCGGCATTGTACACATCAGGAATGCTCACACTGATGCAAATTGCGACAATACTCATTTTGGGGCTACTTATATATAATTTATTCATCTTACCATTGTTTATTCCAGCCGTAGTAAGCACGCTAGGTAAAGGAAATTGGTGGCCATTAAAAGGTCCTAAAAAACAGCAACATAAATAGATGAAATAAAAAAAGATACCTCTTAATTGATATGATGCTTGGTCATGTTGATTAAGGGGTATTTTAATAAGATGAGCTGCTAAATAAACAGTGAATTAAGTTATTTTATTAACGTTATAATGTGATAAGCTGTTAAAATTTACTCTTAAAAAGAAGTAGCCAGGAGGTTATGAGCATGGATAGTAAAGTATTAGTGACAGGTGGTACCGGCTTTTTAGGCATGCGTATTATTTCGGAACTATTGAAACAAGGTTATGACGTACGTACAACTGTGCGTTCTATCAATAAACAAGCAAATATTTTAAATACAATGAAAGCCAATGATATTCCAACAGAACGACTCACATTTGTCGAAGCAGATTTATCTAGTGATGAACATTGGGATGATGCGATGCAAGGCTGTCAATATGTGCTAAGTGTCGCTTCGCCTGTCTTTTTTGAAATTCCTGACGATGAGTCAGAAGTAATACGTCCTGCAATCGAAGGTGTGCAACGTATTTTACGTGCTGCTGATCATGCAGGTGTTCAACGTGTTGTGATGACATCAAATTTTGGTGCGGTTGGTTTTAGTAATAAGGATAAATCAAGTATAACGACGGAACGTAATTGGACAGATGAACATGAACCGGGCTTATCAGCTTATGAAAAATCTAAATTATTGGCTGAAAAAGCTGCATGGAATTATGTTGAAAATGCGACGCGTAAAATAGAATTTGCAACAATCAATCCAGTAGCAATGATGGGCCCATCTTTAGATGCCCATATTTCTGGTAGTTTTGATTTAGTCAAAAATTTAGTTAATGGGTCAATGAAGCGCATCCCAAATATTGCATTAAATATTGTTGACGTGAGAGATGTCGCCGATTTGCATATTCGTGCAATGACGCATAATGAAGCAGACGGTAAACGCTTTATTGCCACTGCAGACGGTCAGATTACTATGCCGGAAATCGCAGCGCTTATTAAGAAAGAACGCCCAAATCTAGCACAGAAAGTATCAACAAAACGCGTGCCTAATTTTATATTATCGTTAGGTGCAAAAGTGAATAAGCAAGCGAAAGAGGGCAAATTATTACTTGATATTAATCGTAATGTTAGTAATGAACAAGCTAGGAAATATCTTGGCTGGACACCAATAGCGACACAAGAAGAAGCGATTTTAGCAGCACTTGACAGCATCGTACAATATGATTTGTTAAATAATTAATGATTCATACAACGCTGTAATATAAATTCAAAGATAATGGCACAAAGATGATTTGAAATTAAAGTCGTCTTTGTGCCTTTTTATATTTAATGATTTGTATTGTATGGTTTCACTTTCACAGTGTGCTGTCTCAGTCTAAACAAATATATTGGTAGTAGTTGTCTAGATTGAAAATACATTTATCCCTAGCTTTTTTCAATTCTAGTCAACCTTGCTGGAAGCGGGACTACGAATTCAAAATGAGTGCTATCACGCTCCCATTTGTTTAATATCTAATGTATAAAATTTCTTAAAATGTGTTTTGTTCGATGTTCAGCGGGAAACGTCTATTAACACATAAAAAGGAGTGCAACAACATGAAAAAAGAGAAAACAATCACATTGATTACAGCATCGGTACTATTTTTAGGTGCTTGTAGTCAATCAGATAACCATACCACGACATCGAACCATCAAAAAGATAGTCATCAGGGGACAATTGCATTAAAAGAAGTTAAAACGAAACCTGAAGACGCGATTAAAAAAGCTCAGAACAGTTATAAAAATCAGCAAGTGACCGAAATCTCTTTTGAAAAATCAAATGGAGAATGGGTTTACAAAGTCGAACAGCAAAACCCTCAGAACCATAATGAATCTGAGGTTATAGTTAACGATAAAAGCCAACGTGTCGAGCATAAAAAATCAGAAAAAGGTGATCAAGATCATTCAGATGACCAAGACACGTTTAAATATAGCGAAGTGAAAAGCTATAAATCAGCTATTAAAGCAGCACAACGAGCATTTGATGGTGAGATTAAAGAATGGTCACTCAGTAAAGATGATGGTAAGTTAGTCTATGATATCACGTTACAAAAAGGTAAAGAACAACGTGATATCACAGTAGATGCGCAAACAGGTAAAGTAATAGACAACCAACAAGACGATTAAAAGTTGGCAATCAAAAATAGAAGTTAAAGCTGACATAAGAAACGCGGAGCAAAAGTCAAATTTGATAATTGCTTCGCGTTTCATGCTTGATTATATGAATGATTGATAGTTCAAAACTATAATTTATACATTGCACAATACAACTGTTGCATAACACAACTAAATGAACATTAAACTGTTTTACAAACTAATACAGGTTTACGATTTAGACAAATATTTGATGAAAATTAGTCATAAATCATGTGAAAAAAATCACAATAACCATGCTACAATGCTCTTGAAAACACTTACAACAGAAATGGAGGGCAACTGTATGAAAGAAACATATAAACATACTGATGCTTGGCAAGGTTTTAAAAATGGTCGTTGGAACAAACATGTAGATGTAAGAGAATTTATTCAATTGAATTACAATTTATATGAAGGAGACGATGCGTTTCTAACAGGACCTACAGAAGCAACCCAAACATTATGGCAACAAGTGATGCAACTGTCTAAAGAAGAACGTGAACGCGGTGGCATGTGGGATATGGACACTAAAGTTGCTTCAACAATAACTTCTCATGATGCAGGCTATCTTGATAAAGATTTAGAAACTATAGTGGGTGTACAAACGGACAAACCGTTTAAACGCTCTATGCAACCATTTGGTGGTATTCGTATGGCTAAAGCAGCTTGTGAAGCTTATGGTTATGAATTAGATGCCGATACAGAAAAAATATTTACAGAATATCGTAAAACCCATAACCAAGGTGTTTTTGATGCGTATTCTAAAGAAATGCTTGCTTGTCGTAAAGCAGGTGTCATTACAGGATTACCAGACGCTTACGGACGTGGACGTATTATCGGTGACTACCGTCGTGTTGCACTCTACGGTGTAGACTTCTTGATGGAACAAAAACTACATGATTTCCATACGATGTCTACAGAAATGTCAGAAGATGTTATCCGCTTGCGCGAAGAATTATCAGAACAATATCGTGCATTAAAAGAGTTAAAAGAATTAGGTCAAACGTATGGCTTCGATTTAAGTCGTCCAGCTGAAAACTTTAAAGAAGCAGTGCAATGGTTATACCTTGCTTATCTTGCAGCAATTAAAGAACAAAATGGTGCAGCAATGAGTTTAGGTAGAACATCAACGTTCTTAGATATTTATGCTGAACGTGATTTAAATAATGGAACAATCACAGAAAGTGAAGTTCAAGAAATTATCGATCATTTCATCATGAAATTACGTATTGTAAAATTCGCACGTACACCAGATTACAATGAACTATTTTCAGGTGACCCAACTTGGGTAACTGAATCAATCGGTGGTGTAGGCATTGACGGACGTCCGCTCGTAACGAAAAACTCATTCCGTTTCTTACATTCATTAGATAACCTTGGACCAGCGCCAGAACCAAACTTAACTGTGCTATGGTCTGTACGCTTACCTGATAATTTCAAAACGTATTGTGCTAAAATGAGTATCAAAACAAGTTCAATTCAATATGAAAATGATGATTTAATGCGTGAAAGCTATGGTGATGATTACGGTATTGCATGTTGTGTATCTGCCATGAAGATTGGTAAACAAATGCAATTCTTCGGCGCGCGTGCTAACTTAGCAAAAACATTATTATATGCGATTAATGGTGGTAAAGATGAAAAATCTGGCAATCAAGTAGGACCGGAATATAAAGGTATTGATACAGAAATATTAGATTACGATGAAGTATATGATAAGTTTGATAAAATGATGGACTGGCTTGCAGGTGTCTATATTAATTCGTTAAATATCATCCATTACATGCATGATAAGTACAGTTATGAACGTATTGAAATGGCTTTACATGACACGAACATTATTCGTACGATGGCAACAGGTATTGCAGGATTATCTGTCGCAGCTGATTCACTTTCAGCAATTAAATATGCCCAAGTGAAACCAATTCGTAATGAAGATGGTTTAGTGGTTGATTTCGATATTACAGGCGATTTCCCTAAATATGGTAATAATGATAGTCGCGTTGATGATATTGCTGTCGAACTCGTTGAGCGCTTTATGACTAAGCTACGTAGTCACAAAACATATCGTGATTCTGAACATACGATGAGTGTCTTAACAATCACTTCAAACGTTGTTTACGGTAAAAAGACTGGTAACACACCAGATGGTCGTAAGGCAGGAGAACCATTTGCACCAGGTGCTAACCCAATGCACGGACGCGATCAAAAAGGTGCATTATCATCATTAAGTTCGGTTGCTAAAATTCCATATGATTGCTGTAAAGACGGTATTTCTAATACCTTCAGTATTGTGCCAAAATCACTTGGAAAAGAAGATGACGATCAAAATAGAAACTTGACAAGTATGCTAGATGGTTATGCTATGCAACATGGACACCATTTAAATATTAACGTATTTAACAGAGAAACATTAATGGATGCAATGGAACATCCTGAAGAATATCCACAATTGACGATTCGTGTATCTGGATACGCGGTAAACTTTATTAAATTAACACGTGAACAGCAGTTAGATGTTATTTCTCGTACATTCCATGAACAAATGTAATAGAAGTAGGGTGGGAGTCAAATGATTAAAGGACACATACATTCCGTTGAAAGTATGGGCACTGTCGACGGACCTGGATTAAGATATATATTGTTCACGCAAGGTTGCTTATTACGCTGTTTATATTGCCATAATCCTGATACGTGGAAGATTAACGAGCCATCAAGAGAAGTGACTGTTGATGAAATGGTTAACGAAATATTACCATATCAGCCATACTTTGATGCCTCAGGTGGTGGTGTGACCGTAAGTGGTGGAGAACCATTACTTCAAATGCCATTTTTAGAAGCGCTATTTAAAGCTTTAAAAGCATATGGTATTCATACATGTATTGATACATCAGCAGGTTGTGCCAATGATACCATTGCTTTCAATCGTCATTTTGACACACTACAGCAGTATACGGATTTAATCTTATTAGATATCAAACATATTGATAATGATAAGCATATGGCTTTAACAGGAAGACCCAATACCCATATATTGAAATTCGCTCAAAAATTATCAGAAATGAAACAACCCGTGTGGATTCGTCATGTACTTGTTCCAGGTTACTCAGACGATAAAGAAGACTTGATACGACTAGGAGAATTTATTAATTCGCTAGATAATGTAGAAAAGTTTGAAATCTTACCTTATCATCAGCTCGGTGTTCATAAATGGAAGACGTTAGGCGTACATTACCAATTAGAAGATGTTGACCCCCCTGATGAGGAAGCGGTAATGGCAGCATATCGGTATGTGAACTTTAAAGGTAAAATCCCAGTACAATTATAATGAATGATGACCTCTCTATATTGCCAATATTTGGTAATGTAGAGAGGTTTAATTTTATGTAAAATACATATAGACCTCTATCTATATAGATGTTAATCTATATATGGATAAAGGAGGATAGCCATGTCATATCAATCGTTAGCAGTAAAATTAAAGGTATGTGCAGATGCGACACGCTTAGAAATCTTAGACTTACTATCATGTGATGAGTTGTGTGCAGACAATATTTTAAAATACTTTAATATTTCGCAACCAACACTGAGCCACCATATGAAAGTGCTAGTTGCACATCATTTTGTAGAAGTACGTAAAGAAGGTAATAAGCGAATGTATCGCTTAAATCAAGAACATTATCAACAGTTAATACAGCAGCTAAATCAGATTCACCAATCTAATCCGATGTGTATTTGTAATGATCTTGAGCGAGGTGGAAGTCAATGATAACTATGCTAGCGATCCTTATATTTATAGTGACGATTATTTTTATTATTTGGCAGCCAAAGGGCTTAGATATTGGTATCACTGCATTGATGGGTGCCATCATTGCTTTATTAACAGGTGTGGTCAGCATTGGAGATGTTGTTAAAGTTACTGATATTGTATGGAATGCGACGTTAACTTTTGTCGCATTGATTATCATCTCGTTAATTTTAGATGAAATTGGCTTTTTTGAATGGGCAGCATTACATATGGTACGTGCTTCTAATGGTAAAGGGGTAAAGATGTTTATCTATATTTTACTTTTAGGTGCAATCGTTGCAGCTTGCTTTGCTAATGACGGTGCAGCCCTCATTTTAACGCCTATTGTCTTAGCTATGGTACGTCATCTTGGCTTTAAAGAAAAAGTCATTTTCCCATTTATTATTGCATGTGGTTTTATTGCAGATACGACATCATTGCCTTTTACCGTCAGCAATTTAGTGAACATCGTTTCAGCTGATTTTTTTAGTTTGAGTTTTATGGGTTACGCAATTAGAATGCTAATACCGAATTTCTTTTCCCTTTTTGCAAGTATCATTGTGTTGTGGCTTTATTTTAGAAAAACAATTCCTAAACATTTTGATCATTCACAATTAAAAGAACCTACAGCAGTGATTAAAGATTATCGATTATTTCGTTGGTCATGGCTTGTACTCAGTGTGCTATTTATAGGTTATATACTAAGTGAATTTTTACCTATACCGATATCATTTATTGCTGGAACGATTGCACTTGTTTTCTTAGCATTAGCACTGCAATCGCATGTTGTTAATACAACAAAGGTGGTCAAAGGTGCACCATGGAATATTGTTATCTTTTCCATAGGAATGTATTTGGTTGTTTTTGGTTTGAAAAATGTAGGCATTACAACATTATTATCACATGTATTAGTGACGATAGCACATCATGGCCTCTTTACAAGCATTATGGGTATGGGCTTTATGTCAGCAATATTATCTTCTGTGATGAATAATATGCCTACCGTGATGATTGATGCGATAGCTATCGACCAAGCAGCTGTAGTAGGAATAGTTAAAGAAGGCATGATTTACGCTAATGTGATTGGTTCTGACTTAGGACCTAAAATGACGCCTATTGGTTCCCTTGCCACATTGTTATGGCTTCATGTCTTAAGCCAAAAAGGGATGAAAATTTCTTGGTGGACGTATATTAAGACAGGGGTTGTGATTACATTACCTGTCCTCTTTATCACATTAATAGGTTTATACATCACTTTGAAGTGGCTATAATCTCAAAAATGATGTTATCTCTGTATAATTCGTTTATCGTGTTGGAATGCTTTTTTATAGTTAATAATAGATATCCAGATTAGAGAGCGGGTTATATTCATTGATTGTGCGTAACATGTCAACTTGTGGGAAATAGTGACCACCAATTTTCATGATGATGAATAAACCCAAAGCCACCATTGCGAGACAGAAAAGTGTTGAAATGATATTTTTCAATATTGTCATAGTACTTCACCTCAAATGATTTATTATAATTTGATTATATAAATGGTTATATGTATGAGCCTTTATCTAATCTTTCAAAATATTAGTTTCAGCTTACAAGTTTGAAAGATATGTTAAAATGAGCTGGTTTTTATGCGTATTTATTGTAATTTTACTTCTTAAGGCTAAACTAGTAAGTGAGAGATAGATTAATAATCTTAAGGAGTTGTTTATTATGTCAAAAACAGCAGTAGTTACAGGTTCAGCAGGTGGATTAGGTAAAGGCATTGCAGAACGCTTAGCGAATGATGGTTTTAACGTAGTTATCCAAGATATTAATGGAGATGTTTTATTAAAAACAGAAGAAGAATTCAAAGGTAAAGGCTATAACGTTGTTGCTTTTAGAAGTGATGTATCAGTGAAAAAAGAACAACAAGAATTGGTTAGATTTGCAGTAGCTGAATTTGGTCAATTAGATGTGTTCGTAAACAATGCTGGTGTTGATGCAGTAAGTCCATTTTTAGAAGTTGATGAAGCGCAACTTCAACGTGTGTTTAATATTAATGTTTTTGGTATGGTTTATGGCACACAAGCCGCAGCAGAACAATTTAAAAAACAACATACTAAAGGTAAAATCATCAATGCCTGCAGCATTGCCGGACATGAATCTTATGAAATGTTAAGCACATATTCAGCTTCAAAACACGCGGTGCGTTCATTTACACAAGCTGCAGCAAAAGAGTTAGCGCAAGATCATATTACAGTGAACGCTTATTGTCCAGGTGTTGCTAAAACAGAAATGTGGGATCGTATCGATGCTGAAATGGTACGCTATAACGACGAGTTACAACCAGGTGAAGCTTTTGCTGAATTTTCAGCTGCAATTAAATTAGGACGTTATCAAGAACCACGAGATGTGGCTAATCTAGTATCATTCTTAGCATCAGATGATTCAGACTATATTACAGGTCAAGCTATTCTTACAGATGGTGGATTAGTATATAGATAAATTATAAGTTACAAAGTGAAGCGGATAACTGTAGGATTTAGTAGGGTTTTACCAGTTGAAAATAAAAATAACTAAAACTTATAATTATTTATTTTAGTAAAAAGCTTTACTTATCATGAAATATACGTTATAGTTAGTCTATCGTAATAAAAGTTCGTGAAATTGTAGTGTGTTTATCTAGAATACTCTCTTTTTTATACATGATTTTGTTACAAATATTAGTGCAAAAGCACACGGAGGTATTCTATATGAATAACGGTACAGTAAAATGGTTTAACGCAGAAAAAGGTTTTGGTTTCATCGAAAGAGAAGACGGAAATGACGTATTCGTACATTTCAGTGGTATCGCTGGTGAAGGTTACAAAACTTTAGAAGAAGGTCAAAAAGTTGAATTCGACATTACTGAAGGTCAACGTGGCGACCAAGCTACTAACGTTGTAGTAATGTAACTAACCATTATAGAAAGAGCCTAGAACATTCAATGTTCTAGGCTTTTTTATGTTTTTATGAGTCAAATCGAATCATACTTGCTGCACCATGGCTAACAATTTGATAAAAGTGATATTCAAGTTGTGCTTTATCTATAGGATGCGGATCTTGAATCCAATGTTTGACTAAAGAAATTCCTGCACCTGAAACATAGCTCATATAATAAGAAAATGGCATGCCTTCAATCGTATCATCTTCATTTTTATATTGACTTAAATGATTATAAATAAGGTTATAAAGTTTTTCTTGAATCATTGATGCTTTACCAATTTTAAATAAGATGCTAAATACATCTCTATGATTATCAATGTGCTCGATTAAATAGGTGATGATGTTTTTAAGCATGATGTTGTGTTGTTGTTGATGTTGTTCAGCAATAAAATATTGTAAATCTTGTATGAGTTTATTCTCAATTTCTTCTAATAAATCATATTTATCTACGTAATAACTATAAAACGTACTACGATTAATATCAGCAGTTTCAGTTAATTGTTGTATAGTTAGCTTATCAAACGACGTTTCTGTTAGTAATTGTAAAAAGGCATGGTGTATCGCTTGTTTAGATTTTCTAATTCTACGATCTTGTGCCACATACTCCCTCCTCATTCCAGTCTAATTATAAACAGTTTTGACTCCTATGTTGATTTTCAAACAAATTGCGATGGTCTGCTTGTTGTTAAAAATGATACAGTGGTTAGAATGAAATTGTAATTAAAATGCAGAAACATGAAAGGGATGACAAACGATAGAAAAAGATATGTTAGGTAATCCACAATTAACAGTTACGCCATTAGAACAGATTAAAGAAGGAACTAATCATATAGTCGTTGATAGTGTTCAATATGGAAATCAAGAAATGATAATGGAAAAAGATAGACCAGTGACAATGGAAGATGGTACACAATTATATGTGAATATATTTAGACCAAATAAAGAAGGGCAATTTCCTGTTGTTATATCTGCAGATACCTATGGAAAAGATAATAAACCTAAAATCACAAATATGGGACCTATGTGGCCAACAATAGGTACAATTCTAACGTCAAGCTTTACACCTGAAGAATCACCGGATCCAGGCTTTTGGGTACCTAATGATTATGTTGTTGTAAAAGTAGCTTTAAGAGGTAGTGCTAAATCAGTTGGTGCACTTTATCCTTGGGGATTATCAGAAGCTAAAGATTATGCTCAAGTCATCGATTGGGCTGGCAAACAACGATGGAGCAATGGCAATGTAGGGACGAATGGCGTATCTTATTTAGCGGTGACGCAATGGTGGGTTGCTTCTCTAAATCCAACGCATTTAAAAGCTATGATACCGTGGGAAGGATTGAACGATATGTATAGAGAAATCGCCTTTCATGGTGGTATTCCAGATACAGGATTTTACCGTTTTTGGTATCAAGGTTTAGTGCAAAGATGGCCAGACATGGATATTGAAGATTTAATTGCTGCACAGCAAAATCATCCGTTGTTTGATGAATACTGGCAAGCTAAACAAGCGCCATTAGCTCACATTCAAATACCTATGTTTGTTTGTGCGAGTTGGTCTACACAAGGCCTCCATAATCGTGGCACATTTGAAGGATTTAAACAAGCATCATCACAGCATAAATGGTTGAAAATTCATGGACGTAAAGAATGGGAAACATATTATGCACGTGAATCACTAGAACAACAAAAATCGTTCTTTGATTACTACCTTAAAGGTATTGATAATGATTGGCCTGAAACACCGCGTGTAAGTTATGAAGTACGTGATAAATTTTATCAGGGTTATCACAACACAGCGACAGCATATCCATTACCACAGATGAGTGAAAAGCCGTTATATTTAAATGCACAAGATATGTCATTACAAGCGCAGTTACCAGAAGAAACAGTTTCAGTAAGCTATTTAAGTGATGATTCACTTGATGATGAAGTGAGATTTAGTAAACGTTTTACTCACAATACTGAAATAACTGGAAATATGAAACTCAAGTTATGGGTAGCAACAGAAGAAGCAGATGATATGGACTTGTTCATTGGCATAAAGAAAATCAATCGTCAAGGAGAAGAGGTACATTTTCCTGATTTTAATCATATTGAAAATGGACAAGTGGCAACTGGATGGTTACGTGTATCACATCGAGAATTAGATATTGAAAAATCAACAGCACTACAACCTTGGCATCATCATATGAAAGAACTTAAACTTGCACCTCAAGAAATTGTTGCTGTTGAAGTAGAAATTTTGCCATCTAGTACGCTATTTAAAAGCGGAGAACAATTACAAGTTGTGATAAAGGGTAGTGAAGTCGTTAAAGGCACAAGCACACCAGTACTAGGAATGAAGACACGCTATGAACATCAAGATACAGTCAATCATGGTTTAAATCACATATATACAGGTGGCAAGTATGACTCGCATCTATTAATTCCATATCAATTATTAGAAGATTAAGGGATAAACATAAAATAAAAAAAGGGCGGGACAGCATTCATAACGAATTCGTAGTCCCGCCCCGGCAAGGTTGACTAGGATTGAAACAAGCTTGGTATCAGTGGGTTTTCAATCCAGTCAACTACTGCCAATATATAGTTCATAGCCTAATACATAATTGTGGCCTAAACTTTTTTTCTAGGAATGATGTCTCGCATGTTTTTTCTTGCCGACACGTAATTGCCAATAAGTAAACATACGTAATAGATATTCCATTGGTCCATACCGCCAATGACGTTGATACCAAGAAGCAACTAGCACTTGAAGAACATAAAGAATAATAAAGATACCAAACATCATTGTTACATGGTCGCTGCCGAATTGTCCTAAGCCATAGCCATAAAAAATCATAGTGCCAATCACACTTTGTATTAAGTAAAAGGTCAGTGACATTTTACCAATATGTTCTAAACCTCGGAATGTAAAATGTTGTGGTAATTTTTGATACATATATTTAAATAAACTCATATAACCAAATGCGAGTATGATACCGAACACTTCCGTGAAATTTTCAGCAATTGTTGGATGTTGAACCCAGAGTACTGCTGATTTGCCGATAAGTGCTAGGGGGATAATCCATATCCATAATTTAGAGGACCACCAATCAAGCGCATCTTTTTCGAACCAACCACTTTTAGATAAATAGACACCTAATGTAAATAATGGCACTTCCATTAAAGGAATAAGAATAAAAATGAGTAGGAAAAAGATTGACCCTAGTTGATCTTCGAATAAAGCAAATTTTGGATCTTCAACTGTTTCATCAACATGACGAATATCTGAATAACTACCTTCACTGTAAATCTTTGTAATCTTTGATACATAATTTGCTGTGTCATGTTTGCTAGGTGTTGTTTGCATACCATTATCACCGGAAAATGGCATGACAATAAATAGTACGAGCAATAATCCAAAAATAATGAGCGTAAAGTATTTAAAAGCACGTTTCCCCATATGAATGAAAGGAATGACAAATAGCATAGAGAAGCCATAACCAAATAATATATCTCCACCCCATATGTAAGATGCATGTAAACCTCCAATAATCATCAGGAAAAAAGCACGACGAAAGAGTTTTAGTTTCGGACGTTTAACACCTTTTCGTTTCATGGATTGGTATAATTTATCCATAGAAAAGCCAAAAAGCATAGCAAAGATAGGCATAAAACTACCTACAAAAAGAATATTAATAATATTAAAAACACCGTGGTTGAATGGACTTAAATGAAAATGATCAATATATAATTGGCCAGTTAAATCAAATTGAAATATAAGTAAATTAGCTATAAAAATCCCTAATAAGCTAAATCCTCTTAGTGCATCTGCAACTTTAATTCGTTTCAATATTATTCACCTCTCCCATACCATAACGTACACACATAAAAATAAAACTAAATGCAGCTTAATTCTTCCTTAAATATTAAAGGTACCAATTTGTTATATAGTGGTTAATGCATATGTTTTAAGGGAATAGGTGAATTATTAACTAAATGTAATTAATTCTTTTATAAATTTACGTTATTCAACATAAAGGAGGATGTGAAGATGAACGGTATCAAAGTGAGCAATAAGCTATGTCGTATTGCTTTACCTTTAATCGGTGGCCAAATTATTGGCAAAATCACCGTAAAAAATGCACGTCGGGATTATAGTAAAAATGTTAAACCACCATTATCACCACCAGGTTATGTTTTTCCGATTGTCTGGCCAACACTTTACTTAAGTATGGGTATTGCTCATGACATCATTTCACAACAAAAACAGCATCAAGCAGCACAAGCCACGTATTATTTGCAGTTAGGTTTAAATTACTTATGGTCATTACTTTATTTTAAATATAAATTACGTGGTGCAGCCCTCATTGACAGTTATATTTTATTTAGTGCAGTTGTTGCGACCGCCGTCCAATTCTATCAAAAACATCGAATTGCGGGTTATTTATTAATTCCTTATATTTGTTGGTCAGCGTTTGCTTCATACTTGGCGACAGGTAATTGGTTACTCAATAAAGATAATCCAGATTATACGGCAGGACACCATGCGTAAAAAATCCGTTATTTGGCTCATCATAGGCAGTGGTATTTATTGGTTTGTGCTTCAGATGTTGGTTGCCGTGTGGGGAACACGTTTAAGTACTACATTTTTAATGAAGTATGGTTTCTGTTTTAAGTCATTCGCATTCGAACGTGAAGGAGATTTTTGGAATGATGTCTTTCAAGTCAAACGCTGGAAAGATCATTTGCCAAAGGGACATCGTTTAAATCCGGCAATTTATAATAAATCGACTCTAATGGCGCAACCGTCAGCGCAAGATATATATGATTTTATTATAGAAACACGGCGTGCAGAATTTGTTCATGGAATAGCGATGTTACCAATGTTTGTATTTCTTGCTGCGCCAAAATATATAAAAATACCACATATGACATATGCTTTATTAGCAAATGTACCATGTATGATTGTGCAACGTTATAATCGCCCTAAGCTCGAGCGTTATTATCATAAATTGAAAAACAGATAGGAAGTGAGTGTATGCCAATTAAAAAAGTAGTTGTGATTGGTGGCGGTCTTGGAGGTATTTCCGCTGCGATTCGGATGGCACAGAGTGGCTACCGTGTCGATTTATATGAACAAAATGACCATATCGGCGGAAAGGTTAATCGTCTAACTACCTCTCAATTTGGTTTTGATTTAGGACCATCTATTCTTACTATGCCTTATATTTTTGAACAGCTTTTTCAACACAGTGGTAAAGAAATGAGAGATTACGTAGATATAGAGCGATTGCCATTGCAATGGCGTAGTTTCTTTCCATCTGGGGAAATGATAGATTTATATGATAATGTTGCTGATACTATTGATAATAATTCAACTCTGACAGCACAAGATCGACAAGAATTAATGTCATTTTATGATTACGCAGAACGCATTCATCGTTTTACGGAACAAGGCTATTTCCGCTTAGGTTTAGATACCTTACCAGAAATTTTGACTTACCACGGGCCGTTTAAAGCATTGCGTGGCTTTGATTATTTTTCTACTATGCAACAAGCTATTAATAGACGTGTATCAAATCCACAATTGAGAGATATGTTAGGGTACTTTATTAAATATGTTGGCTCATCTTCATATGACGCACCAGCCGTGTTATCAATGCTTTATCATATGCAACAAGAACAAGGCTTGTGGTATGTCAAAGGAGGAATGCATCATCTGGCTCAAGCACTTGAAACGTTAGCGCGTGAAGAAGGCGTTCATATTCATACTGGCGTAGGTGTAGAAAACATTCAAACGTCATTTGACAAAGTTGTAGGTGTGAGACTAACAACTGGAGAAAGCGTCGAAGCGGACTATCTCATTTCAAATATGGAAGTTATTCCGACATATCGTGAATTACTGCATTTTAGTGATAAAAAGATTGAACGTTTAGAAATGATTTATGAACCTGCAAGTTCAGGTCTCGTACTACATTTAGGTATTGATAAGTACTTTCCACAGCTTGCACATCATAACTTTTTCTTCACAGCAGATTCAAAGCGTAATTATCGTGAAGTCTTTCACGACAAAATATTACCGTATGATCCAACAATTTATTTAGTGAATGCGAATAAAACCGATCCAACTCAGGCACCTCAAGGTTATGAGAGCATTAAAGTTTTACCGCATATTCCATATATTCAAAATCAACCTTTCTCTCAGGAAGATTATCTGCAATTAAAAGAACGTGTTTTGGATAAGTTAGAAGCTATGGGATTAGATGATTTAAGAGCGCACATTGTGTTTGAGGATATGTGGACGCCTGAAGATATAGAACATCATTATCGTTCTAATCGTGGTGCTATTTATGGCGTTGTGGCAGATAAAAAGAAAAATAAGGGCTTCAAGTTTCCAAAGCAATGTGCTTATTTTAATAATCTATTTTTTGTTGGTGGTTCTGTAAATCCGGGTGGGGGCATGCCTATGGTTACTTTAAGCGGGCAACAAGTAGCGGATAAAATTAATGCTATCGAACACGGTGAAAGGAGAGACTAAAGTGAAATGGATTAGTTCATTAACTATGCTATTTACGTTCTTTTCTATCATTAGTGGTAAAGTCATGTATGGTCGACGCCATCCATTGACACATAGTAAGATTCATTCATCAAAACAATTGGAATTATCCGTTATTGTTCCAGCGCGTGACGAAGCGCAACGCTTACCACGCTTATTAAAGTCATTAGCACAACAAACCGTTTCTGTAGAAATAATTGTGATGGATGATGGATCCACAGATCAAACTGCTGAAATCGCACGCGCAGCTGGAGCTTCTGTCTATTCAGTTCAAGCTGATAAACCGTCATTATGGCAAGGTAAGTCATTGGCTTGTTATCAAGGTGCGACCTACGCATCAACTCCACTATTGTTGTTTGTTGATGCCGATGTGACATTAACATCCCCTAGAGCAATTCAAGCACTCATTGATACTTACTACCAACAAGATTACCGAGGTTTGTTAAGTGTCCAACCTTATCATTCTACTATACGACCTTATGAAAGTTTATCGGCGCTATTTAATACATTGACAGTAGTTGGTACGAATCAATTTTCATTAATAGACGGACAGCAGACTACGCGCGTGGCCTTTGGGCCTGTTGTCTTGACTAATTCAACTGATTATAAGTCCACACAAGGACATCAACAAGCTAAACATCATATTATTGAAGGGTTCGCATTAGGTCAAGCATATTCACAACAAGGCTTACCAGTAAATTTATATGAAGGACAGCAAGATATTCAATTCCGAATGTATGAAGATGGCATTCAGTCACTCGTTCATGGATGGGTTAAACATTTTTCTGTTGGTGCTACTGCAACTTCGCCAAAGGTTATGACAAGTATTGTTATATGGTTAATGGGATCGATTATTACAGCATCAGGCTTAATACTTAGTTTGTTAGTAAAGCCGATATCTAAAGTTAACATGGGGATATTATATATTCTTTATACAATGCAATTTATACGCATACATCGACGAGTAGGTCATTTTTCACGTTGGATGTTATGTTTGCACCCTATCTTATTTATCTTTTTTAGTGGTGTGTTTTTATCATCATGGATACAGTCTTACTGTAAGCGAAGCGTTATATGGAAAGGCCGAACGTATCATTTGTGATGTTATAAATATTTAATACAAGGAGGGTGCACGAGATGACACTAGATGACCATTTTCAATACTGCCATCAACTGATGAAGCATCATTCTAAAAGTTTCTCCTATGCCTTTGATTATTTACCAGATAGAGAAAGACGTGCAGTATGGGCGATTTATGCTGTATGCCGTGTGATTGATGATAGTATCGATGTTCATCATGATCCACAATATTTGCAGTACATACGACAAGATATTATGGCCATTGAACAACAACAGTTGCATCCTGAATTTCAAAGCGATGCGCGAATCATGCACGCATTTTCAAATGTCGCACATACATTTAAAATGGAATACCCAGCATTTTACAAGCTTATTGATACAGTACGCAAAGATCAATATTTTGAGAAATTTGATACCGATGAAGCTATGTTAGATTACTGTTATGGGGTTGCGGGAACTGTTGGAGAAGTTTTAACACCTATTTTAGCACAACAGCCAACTACAGAAACGTTTCGAGTCGCACGAAAATTAGGAGAAGCTTTACAATTAACTAATATTTTACGTGATGTTGGAGAAGACTTTGAACAGGGACGTATTTATATTAGTAAAGAACGGTTGGCGCACTTTAATATTGATATTAAACAACAATATCAGCAAGGTGTGACATCGAATTATATTAAGATGTGGGAAGCATTAGCTTATATAGCAGAACAAGCCTACCATGATGCGCTGTCGAATATTCATGTGTTTAATAAGCAAGCGCAACCTATTATTGAGCTAGCTGCAGTGATTTATGCGGGCATTCTTGATGAAGTTAGAAAGGCAGGGTACACATTACATCAACGCGTGTATGTATCCAAAGTAGATAAGGCAAAATTTTATCGACGTATAAAAAAGAAATATCAAGGACAGGTGGAATAGCAATGAATATAGCAGTAATTGGTGCAGGCGTGACTGGTTTAGCATCCGCGGCAAGATTGGCAGCAAAAGGTCATCAAGTGACATTGTTTGAGAAAAATGATCGACTTGGTGGGCGTATGAGTCAGTTTACTAAAGATGGATTTACTTTCGATATGGGCCCTACAATTGTGATGATTCCTGAAGTCTATAAAGCAGTATTTGAAGCATGTGGCAAAAACTTTGAAGATTATGTAGAGATGACACAATTACCTTATATTTATGATGTCTATTTTGCTAAGGATGACAAAGTTCGTGTACCTACTGATCTAGCTCAATTACAACAAATGTTAGAGCACATCGAGCCAGGTTCAACACATGGCTTTATGTCATTTCTTACTGATATTTATAAGCGTTATGAAATTGCACGCAAATATTTTTTAGAGCGTACGTTTCGTAAGCCTAGTGATTTTTATAACTTAACGTCATTAGTGCAAGGTGCTAAATTAAAGACATTAAATCATGCAGATGATTTAATTGCACAATATGTTGATAATGATAAAATCCAAAAACTCTTAGCTTTTCAAACGTTATATATTGGCATCGATCCCAAGCGTGGGCCATCACTATATTCTATTATACCGATGATTGAAATGATGTTTGGTGTGCATTTTATTAAAGGCGGCATGTACGGCATGGCGCAAGGTTTAACACGTTTAAATCAAGATTTGGGTGTCGATATTCGTTTAAACGCACAAATCGATGAAATTATTATAGACCCAAAATATAAACGAGCCGATGGAATAAGAGGCAATGGTCTTGTTGAGCGCTTTGATAAGGTATTATGTACTGCTGATTTTCCATATGCAGCACAACATCTTATGCCTGAACATAGCCCTGTTAAAAAGTATCCGCCACAAAAAATAGCACAATTAGATTATTCATGTTCTGCATGCCTAATGTATATTGGTATAGATCAAGACTTGAGAGACAACCTGTTATTACATAATGTGATTTTTTCGGCAGATTTTGAACAAAATGTGAAAGAAATATTTAATGGTCAATTGTCAAAGGATCCATCATTATATATTTATGTTCCAGCAGTAGGTGATACGACGCTAGCACCTGAGGGACAAACAGGTATATATGTACTTATGCCTACTGCAGAGTTGAAAACAACAAAAATAGATTGGCAGGATGAATCGATAGTAGCTCGCATCAAGGAAATCATTTATCACAAGTTAGGAACGATAGAAGCCCTTGAAAATATTAAACAGCATATCGTATCAGAAACAATTTTTACACCGTTAGATTTTCAACGAGACTATCATGCGCAGTATGGTGCAGCATTTGGCTTAATGCCAACGCTCGCTCAAAGTAATTATTACCGACCGCCAAATGTCGCTCGTGACTATCACGATCTATATTTTGCAGGTGCAAGTACACATCCAGGTGCAGGTGTGCCTATTGTTTTAACCAGTGCAAAGATTACTGTTGAAGAAATATTGAAAGATATTGCAGCAGGTATATAGTAAAAGAATTAGAGCGGGCTAGAATTCATTGTGAATTCGTAGTCCCGCCCCGGCAAGGTTGACTCGGATTGAAAAAGCTTAGGATAAGTGTATTTTCAATCCAGTCAATTACTGTCTATATAGAGTTCAGAACCTGAGACATAATTATGCCCCAGACACATACCATTGTTAATTAATAGCGTTTAGTTTTAGGTAGAAAAAGTGCAACACAAAGAGAAATGATACCAATACAAGCGATAATAATAAATTGAAGTGAAAAGCTTTGTATGCGTGCTATATAAATATTAATAATTGGTGCAAGTGCAGTTCCTAAAAATAAAATAAAGGTATTTACAGATAAAAAGAATCCTTGATTACCGTTGACTACAATACCTACATTTGAGATGACGGAAGGGACACAAAATGCAATTCCTGCAATAAACATGACACTCCACATCACAAGTAAAGTAACATTTGTAGTACATGCCATACCTAATAACGATATAATACTAATCATTAATGATGTGAGGATGACATTTTTGACGCCGATACGATCGCTTAAACGTCCTGCAAGTAAAGCTAATAGCATGCCGAAGATGCCGTATAGCTTTGCATTAATCGCAGTTGTTTGGTTCCCGCCGACAATATCTGAAGTGATATAGGCATTAAATATATCATACATACTAATAAACATCGTTAACAAGGTTAGTGATACAAAATAACATAGTAAGACCATTTTGTTCGTTTTAAAGGCTTTAAAATTAGTGAAAAAGCTAAGCAAACGAATATGAGGATGGTAGACTGGACTTTCAGGAACTTTTTTATAAATGGCCACAGCTAAAATGAGATAAAGTATTGTTAAGGTAAAATACACGCTATGCCAATGTGTATAACGTACAATAATTTCACTTAAGTTTTGACCAATTACACCAGATAACATAAAGCTTGTACTAATAAAACTAATGGCTGTTACACGCTTCACTGGTGAATAGTTCTCAGTTACATAGGTAATAGATACTGGAGAAAATGCTGCAGCACAGATGCCTTGCAGTGCGCGTAGAATAATTAATAAGATAAATGACCGCACAAAGCCAATCAGACAGCAAATAATGACTAAGCCCACTAAGCCACATAAAATGGTACGAATACGACCAAATTTTTCTGAAATAGTGCCATAAAATAAGCAGCTTACAGAATAGGTAATTGAGAAAACAACACCATTTAATGTAGCAATCGATTTTGGAATATCGAAGTCTTTAGCGAATGCTACGGTTAAAGGAAGCGCTGTATATAAACTACACATCACAGCGATGCCGGTGATGAAGAAAATAGTTGTAATTTGATTATATTTCAATGATGGTGTCATCATTTAACTCCTTTCAAATATTAAATTGTTCGCAATGTTCATATTATCCCACGTTTCATGACTTTTCTAAAGGCCACATTAAAAAGAGGCAATAGTAAAAAAATTCAAAGAAGTAAGTAAATCTTAAAAGAAGAAAACTGACAACAAAGTCAATTTAGACAATTCATCTCCATCTTGCATTGTTTGTAGAAATGTTTATGATATTTCTTTGTTCTGTGCGCTATTCAGTTTTTTGTATATAAAGTGTTTGAATTCGTTGTTTCTTGTTCAGTTTCGACTTTGACATACGTTTGCCATTCGAAGTTATGTAAAGTAGGTTGAATTAAGCGCGTAGGATGTGAAGCATATACCATATTTTTTTATAATACATTTTATGATATGTTTAAAGTATAAGTTAATTATATATTTTAAAAAGTGTTATTAAACAAAGAAAGGATGAGGAATATGAAAAAAGTATTTCTAGCAAGTTCGGTGGCACTCATGTTATTGACGGCTTGTCAAAACAGTGATTCATCACAACAAGAAAATCAAAAAAAGACGTCACAAGCTGATAATAAGAAAGATGAAAAGCACACATCTAAACATCAAACGGAGAACAATGAGAAACAAAATAAAACATCAGGCCAACAACACAGTGATAAAGAAGATAAGGGACAAACTAAATCGTCAGCAGGACAATTATCAGATAAAACGAAACTTGCATTAATTTTTTATGCTGATCCAAAAGGTAAATATTCACTAACCAAAAATGAAATATTAACAGGCAAATATAAGCGACAAGGGACAGGTGACAATGATGTGAAGCAAATTGTTGACTTTGGTCTAGTTCCTTATGAAAATATAAGTCAGGCACCTGATGGAATGAAATTCTACATGGTTTATCCTGATAAAGGTAGCTATCGCACAGTAGTAGGGGTAAATAATGATAAGATTTATATTGGTGCTACACAAAGTCCAATTCGCAATTATCAAGATGCTTTGAAATCTGGGGATGAATACGATTTAAATAAAGTATATACAGAGAATAAAAATAATCGTTCATTACCTGAGATGGAGAATAAAATTAAAATAACACAAAAGGATCCACGTATGGATGAATCAGATACTGAGAGAAAACAGCGCGAATTAAAAGAAAGCGGCACTGAAATGGCACATGCACGTAGTCAGATATTTGACCAAATTGCTCAACTTGAAGGAGCGCCTGCTAATAAAGATTATCTGTGGGATAATATTAAAATGACGAAAGATAGTTGGTCAATCAATTATCGGAATCAAGATGGTGAAATTCTAGGTACTTATAAATTGCAAGGTAAAAAAATGATTAAAGAAGATCAAAATGGTAATCAAGTCAAATCGGCACCAATCAAAAATGATTCAGCATCATAAAGCAGATGTGGTTATGCCAAAAAGGTAGGTATATATGACAAAACACATACAAAACATGCAATCTTTAGATCTAGTTAAAGAACTACTACAAGTTAATCATAGTAATACATCTATCGAAATCAAGACAGAACCGTGGAATGCGGATTATGAAGCATTTAGGTGCGAGTTAAATGGGCAAACTTATATGAGTAGACGCGCACATAAAACACCTAAAAAACGAGGATATTTCTTTGCGATGTGGTGTAAAGATGACGATAATAACAACAGACCATATCAAGATGCTGAATTTCCAATGTTTTTAGTCGTCAATGTTATTGATGGACAACGGTTTGGACAGTTCGTATTTCCTCGAGAGGTTCTAGTTAAACAACATATCATATCGACAACATCACATAAGGGGAAAATGGCTTTACGTGTCTATCCAACATGGGAAGAGGACCTTAATCCATCAGCTGCTAAAACACAGCATTGGCAAGATATGTATTTTACAAATCTAACTATTGAATGAAGGTTAAATATAATCAATTGGCAAGAATATTACTTTGAAATTGTTTAAGATACAACTGCATTATACGAAAACGCCTATCACGAAAGGAGTTAGAAATTGTCCTTTTGTGATAGGCGTTTATTAATACTATAAAGCATTATGATAATGTTCATAAGTCCATTGTTTATCATTTAAAACATCTCGATAAAATGGATGTTGACCGATGAGTTTAATGTTATCAGCTAATGCTTCTACCTCATCTAAATGGTGTGTCGTTAAAATAATTAAACAACTGGATTTCATTTGGTTTAACAGTTGGTGAATATCATAACGTGATTTTAAATCAATACCAACAGTAGGCTCATCTAAAATTAGTATTTTAGGTTGACTTAATAAACCAATTAAAATATTAATTTTGCGTTTATTCCCGCCTGATAACGTAGATACACGTGCCTTCATGTCAGTAAAGTTTAATAATTTCAAATAGTGGGCTATGGTATCATCATCAACAGGTTTGTCACACAATGATTTAAAAAATTGAATATTTTCTTGTGCACTCATATGTTCAAATAAAGCAATATCCTGTGGCACGTAGCCTACTATATTTCTAATTTGACGTTTTGATAGCGTCTTACCAAAGTAATCAATGGTACCTGAATTTGGTTGTTCAATCCCTGAAATCAAACGCAATAATGTCGATTTCCCAGCACCATTTTCTCCGAGCAAGACAGTCAGTTGATTGTCAGCAAATTGCATATTTAGCTGTTCAAAAATGTGTTTACGTTTATAACTTTTAGAAATAGCATGTAATTCGATCAATGTGTCTCACTCCTTTACATTTGAATGCTAATAAATAGAATAGCTATCACGATTGACCAGACAATAGCCATAAATAATCTATGGCTGAGTGTATTAACCTTAAATAATAAGCTTGCGATACCCCATTCATAGATAAAAATAACAGCGAATGATTTAGCATAAAAGAATAAACTTAATGGCTGGTGCATCAACCACTGAATCATCATCATTACGAATAAAAGCAAACATGTATGTGTCACGATATAAGTGCCATAAAGTTTGAGTCGACTGTGATTAAATTGGAATAATCGCCCAAGTGGCGCATTTTGTTTTAATCTTTGATGAAGTACAATTTGAATTGCACTGATCATGAGTACCCATGCAAATATTAAACTAATCGAAAGCGAGTGATTCGCTGATGAATGAATCGCAACATTTTTGAATTTTGATGTTGGTGTATTATTCTTATAGGCTTCTTTAATTTTGTCTATACTTTGGTGGTGATGATTTTTATCTAAGTGTTCTTGAATGATGTGCGGTATTTGTTGTTCATATAATGAACGACTAACGATTTCTAATGCAATATTACCAATAAAATCATCTCGTCCATAGAGTTGAATCGATGACTTCAAACGGTTTTCGACTAAGCGCTTATCAAAATCTTTTGGAATTTGTAAGCTGATCATAGCTTCCTTTTTCTTAACTGCATCATCAATATAAATATCGTCTGCAGATATGGATTTAACCGAAACAAATCGTGTATCCGAAATGTGCTTAATCAGTTGTTTTGAGTCATTACTATGACTCATATCTTGAATAGCAATAGGTATCTTAAAGTTTTGACTAGCCATTTTTTGTCCGGCATATAATAAGCTTAGTGCTGCACCAATAATGATGAGCAGAAGAACATATTGTAGCCATTGTTTTCGAATGACAAGTTGAATGTAAGGTTTCATCGACGATACCTCCAAACAGCGACCACACAGAGTGCCAATGCCACAGCAATAAAGCTGATATAAAAGGCTGGATGTGTATCTAAAATAAAGTTATTTAATGTGATTTCCAACATTTGATTTGTTACTAAACTAAACGGTTGTGTTGCCAATATACTGTTAAAGCTATGTTGGAAAAAGATTGTTGGCACCGTTATGCCTGAGAATACGATAAAGATAAGCGTTAATACGCATTTTAAAAGTAAATTCATCCAGTTTTTACTAATAAGCTCAATTAAGATGAGCAGCATGACTAAGAAAGTCACGAAATAAGTGAGCTGAATTGCTACGGTTGGCCAATTATAACTTTCAAAAGACCCGTCTAATGTATGGTTAATCCATAGAAAGCCAAGGATTGCCCAAATCATTGAATAGAACCATGCAATCGCACCACGAACAAATGTTAACTTTTCAAATGAGAAGTGAAAGAGTTGCAATCGTTCTTTCAATGCCGTTTCTTGATTCATTTTGAGCACAGAAAATAACGATAGACAAAGTATAAAAATGGATAGTAAGTATCCAGTAACGACATAGTAACTGCCTGTATCATAAACCTTTACTGGTTCGTAATTAAAAGCATTAACACGATTCAATCCGGTAAATAGTAAATCAGTCATTAGCATAACCATGTCTTGAGATGATGGCTTCTCAGTTAAGTGTGTGTAGCTTAAAATACCTCCCATAGATAACATTAAGCGATCATAAACTGAATGGGTTAATTGGCTAATAACGACACTCTTTGTAGACTGTTGGTCGTATGTATATACTGTGATAGGTAATTGTCCTTGATGATAAAAGGCATGTGTCATACCTTTGTCAAAAACAAAATAGCCATCTAATTCATGTTTGGATAGACGTTGTTTAGCTGTTTTCTCACTGTATTGTTTTAAGGTAACATGTTTCCCAAAATTACTCCCTTTACCCACGGAACCTAAAATAAGCTGTGTTTCTTTTGAATGATCCTTATCCACAATGCCAAGACGGAAACCTTTATCTTCTTGATTGGCATATTGAACTGCCGTCAAAGCCAAGACTAGTGATAGGACAATCAATATTAAATAGACAAATAAATACCACTTCTTTAATAAAAAAGAGTGGTAGATATGAAACAATTGTATTGACTTCATTTGACCACTCCTTCCATATTTAATCATCGTGTGAGCATGCACTGCGATATGATTGTGTAGGGATTTATTATTGCAGTAGATGTGAGTCTTGGACTAGGCTCTAGACTCTAAATTGGCAGTAGTTAACTGGATTGAAAATATCGCTTATACCAAGCTTTTTTCAATCCTAGTCAACCTTGCCAGGGCGGGACTACGAATTCATAACAAATTGTGTCCCGCTACCATCTTTGCTTTTCAGCTCATCACAGTTAACGCGTAGGTCGTAAACGTTTAATCATCTGTTACTTTTTTAATGATAGATTCTAATAGTTTTTCGCCATTTTTGCTTATTTCTTTATCTAATTTGTCAAGTTCTTTAGATGAAAGTTCACCAATATCTTTGGCTTTATCCGTATCAAAGCTGATGTCTGCTTTTAACTTCGTATCACTGTTTAAAATAAAGTTAATTGGCTCGTCTTGAAGTTTGATACCAACTGTTAATTTTTGTTTTTGTTGGTTATTTTTCACATCTGTATCTAAGCTGTTGTCAAAAGTAAAGTCTTGTTTAGTTCCAGCATTGTCAAATGTGATTGTACCTTTATCATGACGTTTTGTACCGTCTTGTTTTTCTTTGTTTTCAAATGTCAATGTAGATTTATTGTAGTTGTTATCGAATGTAGCATCGTATTTATCTTTATAGTTATCGTCTTTACCAGTAGATTTACCTTTTAATGAGAATGAACCATCGTCAGTAGTGAATTTATAATCTAATGCAAGTTTGTCATCAGTGATGCTATTGTTACCAACGATTTTTACTTTTTTGTTATCTTTATCTGTTAATGTAATGTCACGTTTTAAGATTTCATGATGTTTTTCGTAAATTGTGGATGTGAATTCAATAAATTCTTTTTCTTTTGCATCTTCGGCTTTTTTGAGTGCATCTTCAATTTGTTTTTTGTATTCATCTTTAGACATTTGATTTTTCACAAGTGATTGTAGTTCTTTATCATCTTTAGCTTTTTTAAGGATGGCTAAAGTAAGTTTTTTAGTATCAGCACGGTCTAATTTTAATGTGACTTTGTTTGCTTTTTCTGTCTCACCGTCGACTTTAACTTCTTCTTTGCCTTCTTTTTTAAAGTTATCATCTTTTAAATGATCAAAGACAATATCTGTATAGCGTTTAATAATTGTATCCAAATCTTTTTGTTGTGTTTGTGTCGAACCTAAAAGTGTATTTAGATTTAAACTTTGATTCGTCACTCCTGATGATTTAAGCTGCTCTTCATCTTCTCCAGATATTTCTGCATATTGTTTCACTAACTCAGAATTTTTAACTTTGTAGTCACCTTTAAATAATGGCGCTGTAAAGTATTGGAAATTCTTATCTGCAGCCCATTGGAAATTACCCACTTCTTTATCTGCAATTGTAGGATTTACTTTGATTAATGATTTAGTATTTTTATCGTCATGACCAATAGAAGCTGTAATTTTTGTTGCATCAATGACTGATTTAGGCAATCCCATACTTTCAATGAGTTCTTTAGAAGCATCTGCACTCAATGACATGTTTGATAAATAAGAATTATCCTTCATCTTTTCTTGGAATTTAACTTCATTATCAAAACGGTCATTAAAATAATTTTGGAATTTTTTTGCTGTTTTTTGTTCGCTCAGTAAGTATGTATTTTTTGGTGTGTTTGAAAAAATTTTATATGCACCAAATCCAATACCTGCAACGATAAGCAATATCACTACTGCTGAAATAATAATTTTAAGTTTTTTTGACATTGTGCGCCTCCTAAATAGCTTATATTAATGTTCTAATTTAATGATTTTTTTGCCTATTTCCTTGGTAGTATAACCATCAGGATTTTTGGCTTCAATCGTAATAGGTTTTTTGTCATCTTTAATTTCAAAGAATCTCACACCTGTTACTTCACCATCTTTGTTAATGTTATTGCGCATATCCTCGCCGTACTTTTTGTACAAGTCTGAGTCTTCAGCTAAACCGGTCTCTAAACGTTTTTGAACGTTTTTCGTGTCATTATAGACGTCAAATGCTTCAATAAAAGCCGTACTAGCCGTAATTTTTTCGCTAGATTTATTTTTGACCTTATAGACAATGGCTAAATTAGGATTTTTACTATCTGCATATTTATCTGGTTTAACAACCTTTGTTTCCTTAATTTCAATATCAAATTTATTTGATGTAAATTTATTATCTTTGAATTTAGCTGTAGGTTTGTTTTTGGCTTTTTCTAAACAAGAATCAACTGATTCTGATTTGTCAGTAGCCGACTTGCTTTCAGATGATTTTTTCTCAGAACTATTTGATTCTGAATGCGATTTTGATCCACATGCTGTAAGTACTAATGATGAAATGAGCAATAAACTAAATAATCTCTTCATATATCCTCCCCAACTTATATAGAATGATGTAAGACTGAAAACAATAAATCGTATTAAAGTAGTATTATTTATGTGTTTTCGAAAATAGTATACCATTGATGTTTTTAAAAGGTAACACTTTTATTAAATTTCGTATACAAAGAAAATCTTAATTTATATAAATGACTATTCAATTTAACTCTAGTATCATTTATATATCTAAAATAATTTTTAATAATTTAAGAAAGGCCTTGCCCATCATTTGAACAAATGTTAATTAAATTTAGACAACATAAATTGTATTTAGTCAGTCCATTTTGACATTGTTATTCATTGAAAACTGTAGTACAATACAAAACGTAATAATTACGATTAAGAAATATTAAGGAGAAGAATATGAAAAACAGTTATGAACAGTGGTGGCATAAAGGACAAGAAGATGATGACACGATGGCACGTGATCATCATGATGCTTGGGATAGAACAATTGATGTCATCGCTAAAGAAGATATTATTGGAAAAACGATTTTAGATTTTGGGTGTAATCAAGGTGGCTTTTTACGACAACTATATCAAAAGGTTCCATTCAAGCAAGGTGTAGGCATTGACTTAGCTCGAAAATCTTTGCAGAAAGCAGAATTGCTAAAAGGAGACTTACCATTATCGTATGTCTTAACCGATATGCCAAGTGATACTGGCCTACAGTTTGATACAGCGATTAGTACGTCTGTATTGTATCTTATCGATGATATTCCCCAACACGCAAAAGAGTTAAAACGCGTATTAAAGCCTCAAGGTGTTTACTATGCTACGTTTGCAGATTTAACCGATAATCCAAGTTGTGATTATATGGCACAAGTCATTAATACATATGGCGTAACGCCTTCACAAAATCATTCGCTCAAACACATTGTGGACAGTTTTGTTCAGGAAGGCTTTCAAGTTAGCGTAAAGAGGGAAATGGTGCCAGACGAAATAGATTTAACCCATTATAGTGATTTTTATTTATCGCCGAGTGACTATTTGCGTACACTTTTCCAAGAATCTTACGTGATTAAAGCAACAGTGAAAGAAGGATAGTCATTATGATGAAACGACAATTATGTGCTTTAGTAACTGGGGCATTAATATTAACATCTGGTTGTTCGCAATCACAGCACAATCATAAACAAGTCACGTTGTCATTGCCAACTGAAGCAAAAGCTGCGAAGCTGGATGCACAAGGCTATGATGCTGCAATGCCAGTTTATAGTGCTGTGTATGATGCCCTTGTGCAGTATGATAAAAAGAAAACATTTAAACCTGGATTAGCACAAAAATGGGAGGTTAAAGATGGGGGTAAAACTTATCGTTTCCATTTGAAAAAAGGCGTTAAATTCTCTGATGGTAGTGACTTTGATGCACAAGCGGTAAAATTCTCAATTGAACGTGCCAAAGCAATGAATAAAGAGACGACAGTTGAAACACTCCAACAATTAAAAAGTGTCGTCGTTAAAAATAAACATACAGTTGAAATCAACCTCAAGACACCATCTAACCAAGTGTTGAATGAATTGACACAAGTAAGGCCATTACGAATTATGAGTCCACACGCGGTAAAAGACGGCAAGGTAACAGGTCAATTTAAAGAAGCGATTGGTACGGGTGCGTTTAAAATAGGAGACGCTGGCAAAGAAAAAACAACGTTAAAACCTAATCCTTATTTTAAAGGCAATAAACCACTAAATTATGATTTAGTCTTCCAAACAATTGAAGATGGTGATGCTCGTCAATCTGCTATTCAAAGTGGGGCAGTTGATATTACTGGCGGTGCCTTGGGTATGTTGACTGATGCACAAATTAAACAAGCAAAATCTACCCAAAAGTTATCGGTATCAGAAAATCCTAGTACAGTCAGCCATTTTATGGCTTTTAATCCAGAAAATAAACAATTGCAACATAAAGATTTAAGACAAGCTATTAGTGAAAGTATTCAGACAAAAGCGCTATCATCTCAACCATTAAAAGGCCTATTTCAACGAGATGTACAATATGTAACGGCGCAAAATCAACAGCAACATCGTTTTGATAAAAAAGCGGCACAACACGCATTTGAACAGGCAGGCTATCATCGCAACAAGCAAGGCATGTATGAAAAAGATGGTCAAGTATTAACATTTAATCTAGTGATTCAAACTGCAGAATTTCCGAATTGGAAAGATAAAGCTGAACAAGTTCAAGCCAATCTTAAAGCGGTTGGAGTTAAAGTAAATATTAAGCACTTAGATGCCCAATCGTATTACGATACTTTATGGACAAAGAAAGATTATGATTTGATTTTCTATCGCACGTATTCGGATGCATTAATGCCATATAACTTCATGAACTCAGTGTTTAAAAATAATGGCGATAAACCAGGCGTTTTAGCTAATGATAAAGTCTTAACGCAACAGTTAGAAGCATTTCCTAAAGAAATAGATAAGCAATCACAAAAAAAGGCTTTTAATCATATCTTTAAGCACTTTAATCAACAATATTATGGTGTGCCTATCGCGTATCCAAACGAAACATTCGTAACAAGTGACAAAATAAAGTCCTTTAAATTTTCAGGTCTAACGGATGCACCTGTAGACTATAAAAAGCTGGAAGTTAATCAATAATGTGGCAGCGTACATATAAATTATTTGGTTATCTTATTGTAAGTTCGCTTATCATTTTTATTTTAGTAGAACAAACGGCAGGTAACCCAGCCATTTTATATTTACAACGCCATGGCTATACTCAAATGACACAACAACAAATTGATATGGCACAACATCATTTGGGGTTAGGACGCCATATTTTGTTGCGCTATTTGGATTGGTTAGGTCATGCATTAATTGGGGACTTGGGGTATAGCTTTAGTACGCAAGAACCTGTTATGAATCTCATTGCTAATGCACTTAAACCTACATGGATATTAATGAGTTGGGCTACAGTACTCATGTTACCTTTAGGGGTAGGATTAGGCTACTGCGTTGGTATGCTGCCACATGCTCGTATAGCACAAAGCTTACGCTATATTTCCCAGGTGATAACATCGATGCCAGAATATTGGATAGCCATTGTCGCTATTTATTATATGGGTGTCAAATGGCAGTTACTTCCTTTTGTAGGTAGTGCATCTTGGCAAAATTACCTATTGCCTGTTGGCATCATGATTATAGTAGAAGGAAGTCATCTCTTATTGATGACAGCGCATCTTATTGCGCAGACTAGACAGGATGATACCTACCAATTAATAAAGTTACGACAAGCAACTTGGAAGGCACGTATTTATTGCCAATTTAAAGTTATCTTCGCGCCATTGATGACGATTGTCGTCAATAGTATTATTCATTTGTTTAGTAGAGCTGTAATCTTAGAAGTGATCTTTAGTATGTCGGGATTAGGAAAACTGCTAATTACAGCAATTAATCAACGAGATTATCCACTTATTCAAGGCATTATTATGTTGATTATTGTCGTCATTATGTTGCTTAATTATTTGGGAGATATATTGATATTAAAAAGTGATCCTCGAATTCAGCGATTGCGTGCTAATAAATCAAAAGTGAGAGGTGCACGATGAAATATTCACATGTTAATTGGCAATGGAGGATCATAGGTGTCAGTCTCATAGGAGCACTGTATATTGCTGTTTTTGGGTGGAATAGTAAACCTAGTGAACACTTAGCGCCGCCTTCTTTGCAACATTTATTGGGAACCGATCAGTTAGGCAGAGATATGTTTACACGTATGATTATAGGAAGTGGTGTTACTTTAGGTTTAACCGTCGTCGTAGTGGTTTTAAGTGTCAGTATAGGTTTGATTTTTGGCATGATGGCAGGCCTAATGGGACGTTGGTTCGACAAACTATGTATGTTCGTAGCTGACTTATTATTAGCAATACCCTCATTCATTATTGCGCTCGTTATTTTAGGGCTAGTTAGTGATTCAATGATTGGGTTATTATGTGCATTAGTTATAGGCTGGCTAGGGCGCTATTTACGTTATTTTCGTAATCTTACACGTGATATTCAAAAAGAACCATTTATTCAATACGCAGTTTTAAGTGGTAATTCTAACGTTCAAACGCTGTATGCGCATATGTTACCACATTTATTAAGTAAAATTATGGCGTTAGTAACGGCAGATTTTGGAAAAATAATGCTGAGTATTTCAGGATTAGCTTTTTTAGGTTTAGGTGTTAAACCGCCTATTCCCGAACTTGGCACTATTTTATTTGACGGTAAAAGTTATTTAACGATTGCACCATGGTTATTCTTCTTCCCTGGTATTTTGTTAGGAGGTTATGCCTTATTATTTCAAATCATCAACAACAAAATCATCAAGTAGATCGAATAATACAAGTTAAGTCATTGAGTATCTATCATAAAGATAAAACCTTGATTTCATCGTTATCGCTTGAGGTAGAACGGTACAGTTTTCATTGTATTGTTGGTGAAAGTGGTAGTGGTAAATCGCTATTGGTTCGCAGTATTTTACACATGACTGATGATCAGTTGACATATCAAGGTAATGTGGACATTGATTTACTACATGCCGATGCCATGTTTCAAGATGCTAATAGTAATTTGTTTCAAAATATTACAATCAAGCAGCATATTGCAATGTTATATGATGCAAAAAAATCAACACTATCACGAGCAGAACAATATCAAGAGGTAAAAACAATGATGACACGTTTAGGTTTAGAACAACCTGAACAACTTTTACAATACTATCCGTTCGAACTAAGTGGCGGTATGGCTCAACGCGTGGCATTTATACTGTCATTAATTCGTAATCCACAATGTTTGATTTTAGATGAGCCGACAAGTGCCTTGGATGTGCAAAATCGTACTAAGTTTATGCAGCAGTTAATGCATATTATTTCAGAAAGAAAGATGACGGTTATTTTTGTGACACATGACTTGAGCTTAGTAAAAGATTACGCTACGCATGTCAGTATTATGCAACATGGTCAAATTATTGAAAGTGGGCAGGCGCAACAGGTGATGCATCATCCTGAGCGACACTATACACAAACACTGATTCGTACAGCAGAGCGGAGGGAAGCTTATGCTACAGGTTGATCATATTAATAAAACGATACAAGGGCGCATAATATTGGAAGATATTTCTTTTGATTTAGCACAAGGGAATCTTATTATCAGTGGACCAAGCGGATGTGGGAAATCGACATTAGCACATATAATTGCAGGATTAGATAAACAATATACCGGTTCTTTAAGATTAGATGGAAGGTTAATGCATGATTACAAAACGAAACAATGGATGCGTGATATTCAATATGTGCCACAATATCAGCGTACAAGTATGGATCCACGACAAACCGTTGAAGCGGTATTAACCGAGCCGTTAAAACGGTTTGGTATACCAAAGACGTTACATGCTTCACGTGTTGATAACGTTTTATCGCAATGTCAATTATCTTCACAATTGCTACAACAGCGTGTATCCACATTGAGTGGTGGTCAATTTCAGCGCGTATGGATTGCCAAAGCGTTAATCATTCAACCTAAACTATTGATTTTAGATGAAGCGACAACGAATTTAGATGTTGTTAATGAAGACTTAATTTTACAAATGTTGCAATCACTTACGGATATACAATTGCTGATTATTTCTCATGACCCTTATGTGATTCAACAATTTGAAGCACAGCATCTCTCTTTAACATAATAAATAAAGTTATTCACTGTTTCACGTGAAAAAGGGGGCGGGACTATGAATTCATAGTCCCGCCCCGGCAAGGTTGACTGGATTGAAAAAGCTTGGGATAAGGCTTATTTTCAATCCAGTCAACTACTACCAATATATATCGTTTATAGCCTAAAACATAATTATGGCTCAAACTGTTTTATATTTAGCTTATTTATTTTGTGAGGCGAAAGCTTCTGCAATGTTCGCAAGTTTTTCAGGCGCATCCTCAGCTGCCATTGTAACTTCGACATAATGCATGACATCACTTTCTGCATTTATCTCATCAAATGTTCGTTTTAAATCATTTGAAGTGTGTACATCATGTATGGCTACATTATCGCCACCAAACACTGCTGGTAAGGCTTTGTAGTCCCACATATGGATATCATTATAAGGTGCTTTCATGCCATGAATAAGACGTTCTACAGTATAACCATCATTGTTGATTACAAAAATGATTGGTTTTAACTGGTTACGAATCATCGTTGATAAACCTTGAACCGTTAATTGTAGAGAACCATCACCAATAAGTAAGATATTTCTACGCGTTGTATCAGCCATTTGACTACCTATTGTAGCGGGCAAAGTATAACCAATAGAACCCCAAAGCGGTTGGCCGATAAAGTCAACATTTTTATATAATGCTAAGTCGTAAGCACCAAAGAAAGATGTGCCTTGCTCTGCAAGTAAAACATCATCAGGCTGTAAGAAGTCTTGAATCATATTAAAGTATGTTTCTTGTGTAAGTGGCTCATCTGATAATGTGTAAGAATGTGCTTTAGGTCTTACATATGATGAATACGTACCTTTGTTATGGTAATCCATCTCTAATAGCCCATGTAACATATCAGGCAATGAGACCTCGTTATTTTGAGTATCTCCTAGTTTGAAATTGTGATGATTAATCATGACGACATCTTCAATGTCAAAGTCGTAAGAGAAACCGCCTGTTGCTGAATCCGTAAGTTTAGCACCTATATTTAATATCGCATCACTGTTATTTACATAGTCACGTACATTATCTTCAGCAAATTTACCGTCAAAAATACCAAGGTAATGAGGGTTTTCTTCATTAAAAGCGCCTTTACCTAAAGATAATTGAGCGACAGGAATGTTGGTCTGATTCACGAGTTGTTCAAGCGCATCATGAAGATGGAAACTATTGATTTCATGACCTGCAATAATGACAGGGTTTGAAGCGGATTGTAGTTTTTGTTGAATGAGTTTAATGTATTCTGAAACATCATGTTGTTTTGGATTTTGAAGTTTAAATGGTTCTGTAACTTCAATTTCTGTCATAGCTACATCAATTGGTAAATGGATGTGAACAGGTCGACGCTCTTGAAGGGAAACATTAATTAATCTTGGTATTTCAGTTGTCGCGTTCTCTGGTGTAATGTAACCTTGTGCAGTTGTAATATGTGAAAACATTTTTTGATAATCATCAAAAGTACCTTCACCTAATGAATGGTGGACATATTTTTTGGCTTGTTCTACGGCACGTGTTGGCGCACCTGTAATGGCAATGACAGGCACACGCTCCGCATAAGAACCGGCAATGCCATTAACAGCACTAAGTTCACCAACGCCAAAAGTAGTTACTAAAGCGCTTACACCTTTGAGGCGGGCATAACCATCTGCAGCATAACTCGCATTGAGTTCATTTGTATTGCCAACCCATTGCAAATGTTCATGAGCAACAATGTCATCTAAAAATGCCAGATTAAAGTCACCTGGAACACCAAATACTCTATCTGCACCAGCTTGATAAATTGCGTCCATTAAATATTGTCCTACACGTTGTTTCATAATTCATTCCACCTTTATCTCTTTTTTCTACACTTTGAATGATAATACTTTTTTATTGATAGGTCAACATAATTGACCTATCGAAAATATTTCGAACTTTAATGACGTGAGACCAAAAGTTTACTATAATGACGTTATTCTACTTTATAGAAAGTGACGTAAAAATGATGAACAAAAATGATTATGAACACATGTTATTTTATTTTGCCTACAAAACCTTCACATTAACTGCAAATGAAATTATCGAACAATATGGTATGAGTCGGCAACACCATAGATTTCTTTTCTTTATTAATAAATTGCCCGGTATTACCATAAAAGAATTATTGCAGACATTAGAAATTTCTAAGCAAGGTTCACATGCGACACTGAAAAAGTTAAAAGATAAACAATTAATTTTTGAACAACCTTCTAAACACGACCGGCGTGTGAAACAACTTTATACAACTGAAGAAGGTGAAGCCTTGATTGCAACTTTAAACAAAGCACAAGATGAGTTAATACAGCAGACAATAAAAAAAGTTGGTACGGATTGGTATGCGATTATGGAAGAATTGGCTTCCTATCGACAAGGATTTAAAAATGTAAAACACCTTAAAGATGAATAAAAAAGCACACAGCAGAAATGGTTTAGTATACGTATAATATACGGTTAACAAAATATTAAGTCAGACTTCGGGTTGTGTGCGCGTACTGTGCATGGTCACTAACAATAAAAATTGAACGCGCGCTTATTCTCAGAGAGGGTAAGCGCGCGTCATTTGTCAGTAGTTATTGATTATAAAACATATATTGAGGTGATGGTTAATAACCAATGCTACCATAAGTAATATCGACATGTGTAACTCTGTTGTTATGGTTTACGGTAAATAAGACACGTGGTGTCTCCAGAGATGGTCGATAATCATAGACTGCTTTTACTTTTTTACTAGGTTTCGGTGGACCGACCTTTTTTAAAGCTTTACCGTAAGCATTTTTGAGTTGTGCTGTTGTGAGTTTACCTGTTACATCAAATGAGACGGTTGAAGCACTTTTACCTGATTTAGTAACTCCAGAAAAGGTTTGATCATAAAGCTTTACAGTTTTAGTTCCTTTTGTTGGTACAATTTTTTTGCCGTTAAAGGTAATATTTTTATATTTTATACCATTTTTGAACTCATGAGTTAACAAGAAACTAGGGTTATAACCTGCATATCCATGATAAGTATAATATGGAGTTATTGCTGCATGGGATACATGTTGAGCATTCGTACTAATCGCATTTACGCCGAGGACAGAACCGAAAACAAGGGTACTAGATAATACTAACTTTGTCATTTTATTCATGTTCGTTCACTCCTTAAATTTGATATAGCAATTATTACACCTTCATATTACAAAATAGTTACAAAAATTGCAAACGATTACAAAAATTGTAAAATGACATAGTTGTATTTGGTTTAAATAATTTTTCTTAAATTAACCTTAAATATACAATTAATTATTAATTTAATACATATTATATGTTATGGTCGTACTGTATCACTTTTTATTTAGACGTGGCAAATGATGATATGAGAATTGGCTTAAAGTGTTACTTATTATTCAATGGAGGAGATGACAGAGTGAGCGTTTTAACAGTAGATAACATATCGAAGAAAATAAATTCGAAAACGATTCTCCAAGATGTTTCTTTTAACTTGGAAAAGGGTGAAATTGTAGGCCTTGTTGGTGCGAATGGCGCAGGTAAAACGTCGTTAATGAAAGTCATACTTGGATATTCAAATTACCAAAAAGGGCACTATAAAGTCGTTGATAGTGGCAGTAAAAGAAGCAGTATAGGTGCTTTAATTGAAAGCCCTGGAGTCTACCCATTTATGTCTGGATACGATAATTTAAAATTGTTAAATGAATCGAAGGATAATTCAGATATTGATGATATTGTCACTAAACTGAAAATGAAAGATTATATACATAATAAGGCCAAAACATATTCACTAGGTATGAAACAAAAGCTCGGCATCGCAATTGCTTTTTTAAATGACCCAAAGCTGATTATATTGGATGAACCTATGAATGGTTTAGATCCTAGAGCAGTTAGAGATGTGCGTAATCTTATTTTAGATAAAGCACAGCAAGGTATTACGTTCTTAATTTCCAGTCATATGCTAAGCGAATTAGTAAAGATAACAGATGCTATTTTAATTATTGATGAAGGTAAAATCGTTAAAGAAACAACGCGGGAAGAAATTGAGCAACATGATGCTGAAAATTTTGAAACGGTGCTCTTAGACATTATTGATAAGGAGGGCGACGCATAATATGGGTTCTTTAATTAAACAAGAATGTTTCAAATTAAGTAAAAAGAAATCGACGTGGATTTGGCCAATCGTTATTATTGCAATAATGTTTACATTACTTTTCATTTCCCAAAATAGTGATATCATGTCTAGCGAAGGCCTTATTCAAGGTGGTTTTTCAGGATTTTATTGGGTGGTCATTTTAATGATTGTACAAGCAAGTACGATTATTTCAATGGAATTTCATTATGAAACAATTAAAAATGTATTGTACCGTAATTATTCACGTACGAGCATTGTTATTAGTAAGGTTATTACATTAGTAATATATTCACTTATCTGCTTTATTGGGGTCATTGCTGTGACGTTACTCCTATATGCTATTAGCTTTAATGATATTGATTTATTGGCTCCACACGGTAGTCAGCCACCACTGTTAAATGAAATGTTACTTTTAGCAGTAGCTGATTTTGTAACCATGTGGCTTGTGCTAAGTTTGACTTTACTGATTTCATGTGCGATGAAAGGTCCGACACTTTCGATTACTATAGGCATCTTTTTTTATTTTGTAATGTCATTTGTCGCAGCATTATTAACATATTTTAATGGCAAATGGGAATGGTTTAAATGGAATCCGCTAAATATGATTATGTTACCTCAACAAATTGTAGATAATGATTTTAAGGAAATGAGTCACTTAGAATTACATGAATTGTTTATTGGTAATATTGTTTATATCGTTATTTTCTTAGTATTATTAGTTTTTGTTTTTAAAAAGAAAAATGTGTAACTTCGATATATAGATAAAAGTCAAAGCTATCGTTTGTGAGAAGTGTGTCACAAGCGATAGCTTTATTTAGTGTTAAAATTTTTATTAATTATTAAAAACAAGTCCATCTATTATTGGGATATACGCATATACCAAACTAAACATACTATTGAGATGTTATCTCAGTTTATAAAATGTTTATGACTGAATTACTCTTGAATACTAAACTCTGCTGACGCTTCGAATTTCACTTCTTTACCTAACATAACGCCACCAGTTTCTAAAGCTTGGTTAAAGCTAACGCCATATTTTTCTCTATCAATTTTACCAGAAACCACAAAGCCAGTAACTTGTTCACCGTTCATAGGATTTTTACTTACGCCATTAAATTCTAAATCGAATGTTTCTTCGTGTGTTTCGCCTTTAATTGTTAAATCACCGACAACTTTATCGTCTTTCACTTCTTTAGTTACAAAAGTGATTTTGTCATATTCATCCGTTGCGAAGAAATCACCTGATCTTAAGTGGTTATCTCTATCTTCATTTTTTGTATCTATAGATTTAGGGTCAATTGTAGCAGTTGCTTTTAATGAGCTAAGATTATTAATGTCACCTTCAACGGTTACATCGATGTCATTAAATGTTCCTTTTACTTTTGATACCATTAAATGTTTGATTTGAAATTCAATACTGCTGTGTACTTTATCGAAATTAAATTGAGTCATAAATAAATACCTCCTAATTTTATTTTAATATATTTTGTATATTTGATATAAATAATGTATCACATGTTCTAAACTTTGTACACTAAAATGTATCGAAATGCGATTAATTTAAAAACATTGTCACTATTGACTTAACCCATTTATGTAAACTTAAACATAAAAACTACAAATCAAAATGTGTTGTATGGCGTAGTTTATCGTAGTATGTATAGTTTCTATTAAACTGTTAATTTCAATATGGATTATTTTGCTATCTAATTAAGTAACTGATTTATTGTGATGGTAGCAGTTATATTTGTAGTAGGTCTGAATAGTAAATAATAATAAGGTGTAAAATGTTACAGTTTTCACAATACTTCGTATTGAATGGCTTCGCTTTCCTAGGGTGCCGTCTCAGTCACCCCAACTTGCTTTGTCCGATGGCTTTCTTTTTGAAAACCTATCTGTTGGGGCCCACCCCAACTTGCTTTGCTTGGCGAAATGCTTCTTTGTTGGGACCCCTGTATTCGACTGGCACTGCTCCCTCAGGAGTCTCGCCATAAATACTACGTATTAACATGTAATTTTACCTTTAAATGCTTTAAAAATAAGGCAGTTTCTATAATTATTTCAATGGGAATTGCCTTTTTAATTTGTCCAAGAACTTTATGTCCTAGATGTACTTTAATATAGTGTGTTTAATCTCATTGTATATATGAAAAATTTATATACTTACTAAATTGCATCGTATATTTGAATTGTAGCAATCATTTGTTTTAATGAACAAGATAAAATTTAGAATTAATAAAGGGTATGTTAACCGGCTAGAATAAGGGTATATGATAAAATATGAAAACAACATATAAAATAAACCTGGTTGAGGAAGGAAGACAAACGTTATGGCACGCGGGTACAATAAACGACCGAAACGGAAATTAAAGTTTAAAACGCCACATACATATGCATTATTAATGATCATTATTACCATTGCTTGGATTATGACATTTATCATACCTTCAGGAGAGTATGAACGTCACAAAAAAGGTGGGCAGACGTTAGTTGTAGATGGTACATATCATCATGTACCGCATGCGGCAACGTCATTTCTAGATATATTTAGAGCTATACCAGAGGGCTTAGTAAGCGGGGCAGAAATTGTATTTTATATTTTTCTCGTAGGTGGCGCATTTGGGATTGTACATAAAACGGGTTCGTTTGAAAATGGTGTGAACAAAGCGATGCGTGCATTAGGGAATGCAAAAATATTGATGATTCCTTTAACGATGACAATCTTTTCAATTTTAGGGTTTTCAATTGGCTTAGCAGAAGAAACCATTATTTTTGTTCCTTTAGGTATTTTAATCGCTAGAACTTTGGGGTATGATGCTATGACAGGTGCTGCAATGGTCATCTTGGGTGCTGCTAGTGGTTTTATTGGTGGCATGCTTAATCCTTTTACGGTCGGTGTGGCACAAACAGTCGCTGAATTACCAATGTTCTCTGGTTGGGGCTTACGTTCGATTATTTACATTTTTATCTTAATTGCAGCCATTACAACAGTGATGTTATATGCACGTAAAGTTAAACAAGATCATACGAAAAGTCTTGTTTATGAGTTAGAACAGCAAGAGGGGACAATGAAAGAAGATATTCAATACCAGCATTTTACGCCGAGACAAGTGATAAGTTTGGCACTTATGCTTGGAGCAATTATTTTGAATGTTGTCGGAATTTTTAAGTTTGAATGGACGTTTGGTGAAATGAGTGCTAACTTTTTACTCGCAGGTATATTAGCTGGTCTTATTTCTGGCTTAGGACTAAATGGGACATTTGATGCTTTAATTGAAGGCATGCAAAGTATTCTGTTTGGCGCGTTGGTTGTGGGCTTTGCTAAAGGTATCGTCGTTATTTTAGAAAATGGCAAGATTATCGATACGATTGTTCACGGCATGACATCACTATTAGCTGATGTACCCGCGTCGTTCGTTATTATTGCTATGTTTATATTACAATTTATGCTTAATTTCTTTATACCATCAGGTTCAGGTCAGGCATTAACAACGATGCCACTGATGGTCCCTATCTCTGACTTATTACACATCAACCGCCAATTGACGGTATTAGCTTTCCAATATGGTGATGCGATTAGCAATGTGCTTTTTCCAACATCTGCTATTTTGATGGGGGCATTAGCAGTAGGGCGTATCTCTTATGGACAATGGATTAAATTTGCTTGGAAGTTGATTGTGATTTGGGTGTTAATATGTGCCATAGCAATGTCTATCGCTTTATTTGTAGGATATTAAATAGATTGTAGCGTTTACAAAATATGTAAAGGTAGTGAATACATGGAATTTAACCATGCAATACATCAAGATAATACACATGCTAAAGTAACAATTATTGATAATGAAATATTAAAATATACGTCAAATATCATTTTCCCATTTATAGTTGGCGTTATTTTGTTTATATGTGGTTTAGTCGTGTTTATTGTCATTTTTGGGTTTCTTTCAGCGATAATAACTGGGCAATATAGCTTTGTGGCTAGTGGGGGTATTGCGCTTGTTGTTTCATATAGTTTATTTAAAGGTTTACACAATAAAATCTTTGAAAAAGAAGTTACATTGTACCAATATGGACATGAACGTTACGAATTCATTATTGGTAACCAACAATATACAGGGTATTACAAACATGTTGATAAAGTAAGATTACGACGATACTTTGGGGATACAACGTTATTTGCGCCAGATATTTCGTTAACACTCGTAACATTAAATGGCACGTTTAAGTTTGCGACTACACGAATAGGAGCACAAGAAGCTATAGGAAAAATGGAGGCTCATTTTAAACGTCTATCTCAATGAATAGAGTTCGCTGTAAAAATAGTGAAAGTCGATAATAGTGATGAGTGAAGTAAATTGAATCATATGGAGTCAGAGCTTATAATATACATAAGTTTTAAAAAAGGTGGATAATTACATGAATATTAAAAAATATTTAATTTTTATTATAGGTGCGCTAGGTGGTTTACTTTATGGTTACGATAATGGGATTATTTCAGGTGCTTTAACCTATATCCCTAAAGATATTCCGTTAACAAGCTTTCAAAGTGGTTTAGTTGTGTCATCTATGCTGTTTGGTGCCGTTATTGGTGCAGGTAGTAGCGGGCCGCTATCAGATAAGATTGGACGACGTCGTTTAGTACTATTTATTGCGATTATCTTCGCATTAGGTGCATTTATTTTAGCAATTGCGCCTAATGTTACGATATTAGTTCTTGGACGAATTGTCATAGGCCTAGCTGTAGGGGGTTCAATGGCAACAGTGCCAGTGTATTTATCTGAATTAGCACCAACAGAACTACGTGGTTCATTGGGTTCATTGAACCAACTGATGATTACAATCGGCATTTTGGCAGCTTATTTAGTAAGCTATGGCTTTGCAGATATGGGCGCATGGCGCTGGATGCTTGGACTTGCAGTGGTACCATCTATTATTTTATTAATAGGTATTGCTTTTATGCCGGAAAGCCCAAGATGGCTATTAGAAAATAAAACAGAAAAAGCAGCGCGTCACGTAATGCAAATTACATATAGTGATGAAGAAATCGACCGTGAGATTAAAGAAATGAAAGAACTTGCTGAAAAGACGGAGAGTAGTTGGTCGGTATTAAAATCTAAATGGTTAAGACCGACGTTAATCATCGGTTGTACGTTTGCTATCTTACAACAGTTTATTGGTATTAATGCTGTTATCTTCTATGCATCACCTATTTTAACAAAAGCTGGCTTTGGAGAATCAGCGTCAATCTTAGGTTCTGTAGGCATTGGTGTAGTAAATGTGCTTGTAACAGTTCTGGCATTATTTATTGTCGATAAAATAGATCGTAAAAAATTATTGGTTGTCGGTAATATCGGTATGGTGGCTTCTTTAGTAATTATGGCAATCTTGATTTGGACGTTAGGCATTCAATCATCTGCATGGATTATTATTGTTTGCTTATCACTCTTTATTGTATTCTTCGGTGCGTCTTGGGGACCAGTGTTATGGGTAATGTTACCAGAATTATTCCCAACGCGTGCACGTGGTGCTGCAACAGGGATTGCAACCTTAGTATTGAATATTGGTACGCTTATCGTGGCACAATTGTTCCCAATGATTAATGCAGCATTAGATGTTGAATGGGTATTCTTAATCTTTGCGGCAATTGGCGTTGTAGCCTTAATCTTTGTTATTAAGTTCTTGCCAGAAACAAGAGGCCGTAGCTTAGAAGAAATAGAAATTGAGCTTAGACAGCGTGCTGGTGTAAAAACAGAACAGTAACAATTAAATCATGTAATAATGGTCAATCATTGTAGCGATGTTAAAAACATTCTTAGGAAAGGTGATATTATTTTTAATAAAGAACAACATCCCAAATTATTAACTGTACTGCATATCATTATGATTGTCTTTGTCGGGTTAGCTGTCTTAACATTATTAATCAGTATCATTGCCCATTTTATTGTAGGTGGTCGTCCATTTTATCATTTTGCATATGTATTGTTTATCATTGGCATGCTTGCTGAAGTTAGTATTAATATTATACAGCGTCAGACTCAAGCTGTGGTGTTAAGTATAATAATGATTGTGTTAGCAATCATTATTATTTTCGCTGATTAATTGAGTAACAAAGTGAAATTATATTTATAAAAGAAATAATAACATCATAAAAGGAGTGTTATTTTGAGTGAGCGACGTAGATCGATTATTAGTAGTTTATTATTGATATTAGCGGTTATCATCATCAGTGCTGTGGTTTTGTGTGATATCATCAATTTTATAGCTGGAATATCGGTAAACCATCATATCATTAATACTCAGTATAATATGTACTTTGTATTTGTTAGCATGTTATTATGGATTATATCTGAAGTGTTTGATAAGCAGTATGTTAAAGCTGTAATCATAGCGCTTGTTGTTGGTGTACTAACAATCATCGCGTTGATAATTTGAAAGATTGTCTCTTTTTATAAAAAGTCATCAATATAATTCAGGACAAATGTCTGATTTTAAAATATAGAGTTTGGGCCATAATTATATTTTAGGT
>NZ_PPPV01000016.1:540906-682051 GCF_002901705.1 Staphylococcus lugdunensis | reverse complement strand
TATTGGCAGTAGTTGACTGGATTGAAAATACGCTAATACCAAGCTTTTTTCAATACTAGTCAACCTTGCCGGGGCGGGACTACGAATTCATTATGAATTCTGTCCCGCTCCCTTTTTATATTCAATACTTCGTATAGTTGACGCTTTTGCTTAGTGGGTAGCTTACTTTGTTAGAAAAACTGGTTTAGCCAGTTTTTCGGTGCTAAACGAATGAGGTAACTTGTGTATAAAATCAGCATAACATATGTTATACAATTGAAATTTCTATTATGATAGTTCTAGCCAATCAATCGTCACATTAAGATTAAAATAATCTTGTAACAGCTGACGATAATTTTGAGGTGTGACGTCGTATTGTACTTTTTTGTTTTGTTTAGTCACCGTAAGATGTTGTTGGGACATTGTTACACGACCATATGATTTAGGCTGTGTGATGAGTAAGTTTTGAACAAAGATAGAATCGGGATGTGTCTCATTATAGTTAATTTTATCTTTAAATGCATCAATTGAAGATGCTTTTAATATTGCATCGTATTTCGTTTTCCAAGTATCACTTTCCCATTTTTGGACAAAAAATCTTGTTTTATTTTCATTTTTAAATATGGCACGAAATGTTCCAGATATATCTTGTACAGGTTGACTATCTTGTTCTAAAGTAATAGGCATCGCATGAAGTGGTAAATCACCAAATCCTACATCGGTCACATAATATGTCCCTTGTAATGGAACGACGAGTGACACGTGTGAGCCTTCTAACCGATGTCCCCCGTTTGCTGTGTGAACGGTAGCTGACATCATCTGTGCATCAAAACCTTTAGCTTTTAAATACGTCTGGAATAACGTGTTTAATTCATAACAAAAACCTCCGCGATGATTGTTGACAATTTTATGGTATAAATCATTGATGTCGACAGAGATAGGTATGCCATTTTGAACGTTGATATTTTCAAAAGGCACCGTATACATAAAGCATGTTGCATAATCATTTAGTGCTTCTAGCGATGGTTCTGAATAGCGTTCAGAATCAATGCTCATATAGTGCTCAAACGCTCGGATATTCATCATAAAATCTCCTTTTATAATCAGTTATAGACGCAATGTTAACAATCGTTATATCTTGTTACAATTATGATGTTTTATCAATTTTTAAAAATAAAAAAACGGGGTAACACCATCCCCGTTTTATTAAAGCAGTGCTATTTTCATAGTACACCATCAGGTTCTTCGGGTAACAATTGACCACCATCGATAACTAGGCTTTGGCCAGTAATAAATTTTGCTTCTTGTGACGCAAAGAATGTTACCGCATAACCAATATCTAAAGGTTCGCCTAATTCATGTGTAGGAATAATTTTACGTGTGCCTTCTAAATAAGCTTCACCTTGAGCTTTTAATCCGTCAGTTAATACATTTCCTGGTTGTACAGCGTTTACAGTTATACCATATTTCGCATACTCTAGTGCCGCACTGCGCATAAAGCCTAATTGACCTGCTTTAGAGGCACCATAGTGCGCCCAACCAGGGTAGCCAGTAATTGGCCCAGTAACAGAAGAAGTAATGATGACACGACCATAACGCTGTGCTTTCATTACTTTTAACACAGCTTGTGTTACAAAAAACATACCTTTTAGATTAATATTTTGAATATAATCCCAATCTGCTTCAGTCAATGATTCGATATCAATTTGTGGGTATACACCTGTGTTTGATGCCAGAATATCAATGCGTTCATATTTAGCAACAATTTGATCAACGACGTCTTTAACTTGGTCATGCTGTGTGACATCTAACTCAATGAAGTCTCCGTTCAATTCACGTGCCGTTTCTTTACCACGTGTGTCATCAATATCCCCAATAATCACTTTAGCACCTGCTTGGGCTAATGCTGCTGCAATGCCTTTGCCAATACCATTAGCACCGCCAGTAACGAGTGCAATTTGATTTGTTAACTTAAACATTCCATCACCTCATGATTAATTAATTTTCACTCTCTCTATTCCATCAAAAAGGAGATCTTAAACCAATTAAATCATAAATGCTATTTGACAATACAAGGCATGACTATTCTGGTAGGTTAATGTTGTTATAACGTTTTTCCAATGTTAAATACAATTCTCGTACATAGCGATGCGCTTCATCTAATGATAAATGTGGCTGTACTTCGTCATAGCGTGTTTGCTGCTCATGAGATAAATCTTGCTTAGTTACGCGTGTATATTCTCTTGAGATAAATGTAATTAAATGTTCGTAATACTCAGTTTCAAAATGATCACACCTAATTAAGTGAATAAATGAGTGAAGCTCACCCTGATTGTTTATAAGTACGCTATTTACGATGTCAATTTCAGTTTGCACGTCATTTTTAAATGAGAGTAGCGGTGAAAGCACAATGAGATAAAAAAATAGTAAAGCAAAGATTAAACCAGCTATAATCGTCCAATTATCTGGAAATATGGTTCCATGGACAAATATATTATCTTTATTATTTTTTAAATATATATTTCCTAAATAAGGCAATATAGCAGATATTGGTATGGTTGGAAACATGATTAAGACAAATTTCCAATAATCTTTATTAAATCGTTTAAGTTTTGTATATGTTAAATTTGAAAAGCTATCATTTGTCAATACTTCCTCCATGGTTAGCGACCTTTCTTATGTATGGCGTAGTAGTTTTATTATATATAAATATTGAAGTATAAATTATATGAAATAATTTGTTGTTTATTTAGACTGATATAAAATTAGTTGTTCAAGTGCTCTTTTGAAAAGTTTTTTCAAAATACTAAAAAAGATTGATAATAATTTTCTGCGACATTATAGTATATGTGAAAACGAACCCATATACATACAATGTGGTTCTTGCTTATCGGGAGGAGTGTAAACAGTGAACAAAGTTTTTGAGAAAGCACAACAATTTGGGAAATCGTTTATGTTGCCTATTGCTATTTTACCTGCTGTTGGATTATTACTTGGCATAGGAGGTGCACTTAGTAATCCAAGCACAGTCAAAGCTTATCCAGTATTAGATGTAGCCATACTACAGAATATTTTTACATTAATGTCTAGTGCAGGAAACATTGTCTTTCAAAATTTACCAGTTATTTTTGCGATTGGTGTTGCTATAGGCCTAGCACGTAGTGATAAAGGGACGGCTGGACTAGCTGCATTGATTGGCTTTTTAATCATGAATGCCACCATGAATGGGATGCTAGTCATAACTGATGGTTTAGCTAAGACAACGGAGCTTGCAAAGCATGGACAAAGTATGGTGTTAGGGATTCAAACGATAGAAACAGGTGTTTTTGGTGGGATTGTTACAGGTATTTTGACGGCTTATTTGCATAATAAATATAATAAAATTACGTTACCTGCTTATCTTGGTTTCTTTAGTGGTTCTCGTTTTGTACCTATTGTCACAGCGATAAGTGCTATTTTTCTTGGCGTTATCTTGTTTTATATTTGGCCTACAGTGCAAAGTGGGATTTTTAATGCGGGCGGTTTAGTTGAAAAAACAGGCGTTATTGGTACATTCTTCTTTGGTTTTATTTTAAGATTACTTGGTCCATTTGGGTTGCATCATATTTTTTATTTACCATTCTGGCAAACAGGTCTTGGAGGTTCATTAGAAGTTGGAGGCCATATGGTACGTGGTACGCAGAATATCTTTTTAGCACAGCTAGGAGATCCACATGTCACACATTATTTCTCAGGTATTTCACGCTATATGTCTGGCCGTTTTATTACGATGATGTTTGGGTTATGTGGCGCGGCATTGGCCATTTATCATACGGCTAAACCACAACATAAAAAGGTTGTTGGTGGATTAATGTTGTCTGCAGCATTAACATCATTTTTGACAGGGATTACCGAGCCGTTAGAATTTAGTTTCTTATTTGTTGCGCCAGTATTGTATTTAATTCATGCATTTTTAGATGGCTTGGCCTTTATGATGGCAGATATTTTTAATATCACGGTAGGACAAACATTTAGTGGTGGGTTTATCGATTATATTTTATTTGGTGTTTTACAAGGTAATGATAAGACAAATTATCTGTGGGTCATTCCTATTGGTATTGTGTGGTTTGTCTTATATTATGTGATTTTCAGAACATTGATTACTGTTTTTAACTTTAAGACACCTGGTCGAGAAGATAAAGAAGCACAACACACAGTAGCTGCAACAGAGCGCGCTGAAACAATTGTCCAAGGGTTAGGCGGTAAAGAAAATATTGAGGTCGTAGATTGCTGTGCAACGCGGTTGCGTGTAACACTTAAAGATGGTGACTTACTTGATAAATCCACACTGTTAAAGACCGATGCCAAAGGTGTAATTGTTAGAGGTAACGGCGCTCAGATTGTATACGGTCCTCACGTTACGACAATTAAAAATGAAGTTGAAGAATTATTAGAACAATCATAGGGAACATAGTTTAAAATATGCTTTTTCATCGTTAAATATGATATATATAATATGATTTCGAACGGGAGCGGGGCAGAATTTATTATGCATTCTGTCCCGCTCCCCGGCAAGGTTGACTAGGATTGAAACAAGCTTGGTATCAACGTATTTTCAATCCAGTCAACTACTGCATGATGTTCCAGATTCGTTCTCTCATAATGTCATTCTATATTGTGAGTCCACCATCAACATATAGAACTTGTCCTGTCATAAAACGGCTCCAATCACTTGCTAAAAACATTACAGGTCCAGCAATATCATCTGGGACGGTATAGCGGCCTAAAGGTGTTTGCTGTAACAATTGTTGTTTAAGCTGTTCTTTCGTAGCTAGTGTATTATTTGTTGGATAGACAAGGCCAGGAGCAACACAGTTTACGCGAATACCATACTTACCTAAATCTATTGCTAAATTTTTGGTGTAGGCTTCTAGTGCACTTTTAGCTACATTATAAGAATGGTAAGGGACGATAGGCCGTTTAATTAAATTTGTTGTCATATTAATAATTGAAGCTGCTTGTTGTTGCTTTAAATAGGGTAAGGCTGCTTGTATCACATTATGCGTATACAGCAGTGCGCCCTCAAATTGTGTCGCGTAATCTTGCCAATTCATCTCATCTGCGACTTGACGGGTTTCAGCATTAAATTCGAATGGACGAAAGGCATTGTTTACAACGCATGAGAGTTTGCCATAATTATTCTGTATATAATGCATCATCTCATCTACTTGTTGACGTTGATTGATATCTGCTTGTATCGCTTCAGCAATACCGCCATGTGCTTGACATCGTGACACAGTTTTTTGTGCCGCTTGTGTATTGGATTTATAGTTGATAATAACGTGTGCACCGGATTGAGCACATGCTTCTGCGATGGCACTGCCAATACCTCTACTTGCACCAGTGATGAGTATGACTTGGTCTTGTAACGTAGTCATCATCATTCCTCCTTCTTTGAAAATTAAATTTCATAATCGACAAAATGTTCACTGCTGGATAATAATGGTTGTTCAATATCGACAAAGCTTAGTAAATCACGTAAGTTAAAGCCACCATCATGATGCCAACCAGCTTCCGGTAAAGTCATTGTTTCAAGACTTGAAAAACGACAGACACCTACTTGAGCCAGTGCTTCAGACCACTGAAGCATTTTTTCAGTCGCAGCTGCAATGCCAACCGTTTGCAAATATGAACGATAAGGTGTGAGCAGCTGTGTTAGCTGTGTAATGTTGGTAAATGGCATAATTCTAACAAATCGATTTAATGGACTTGGTAAAAAGGTTAATTGTTTATGGAAGGTGACAATCCATGACGCATGAGCACCTTTAAAAACATGTATATCATCAGTAAGTAAAGCTTGCGTCTCTGCTTGTTGTAACCAATGTGATCTGGTCATACTATCTTGTAAATTGAATGATTGAACAGGGAAAAGTTGTTCAAGTTGTTGTAGCTGATGTGCAATCATTTGAGCAACTTGTAGAGGATGATAGTTGCCACCCTGTTGTATAAAAATCATTTGTGGTGAATAACAGCCTTGCTGATCATAGTTAGTAATTTCCCGGGCAATATTTCGAGTTACTTGCTCTACTTTATTAGGAGATAATGTTTCATTGCCTATTAAGGCTAAGCTGACCTTTTCGCCATAAGCTAAGAAACGTTTAGTCACGGGAATTCGTTGAGCAATGGCAGACAGAACATCATTATTGCCGTAACCTAAAATAACGTCTGATTGTTCAATGGCAATACTTTCTAATTGTGTCTCGCCACCAGGCCAATAAATGACGGCGAAGCATTGAGCAATAACAGGATCGATTTCCGCAATAATTTCTGCGAACCAACTAGCTAAAAAGGGTTCAGCATGCGGTAATTTACAAATGCTACCAGATTTCACTAATAAGCTACTAATAAAGCTCCATAATGGTAGTCCTGGTATATTGCCAGACCATAAATGGGTGATGAGTGCAGGACTAACGGCCTTAGTATAACCCCCTTTATGATTTGGAATAAACTGATTAAGTATTTGTGGGTTAGGTAAGTCTTCCGCGATAAAACGATGTAGTTGATGCTTCCGGAAAGTCATTAAATAACGCGTTAGCCCAACCTTTATTATGTCAAAAGGATAACCCGTTGATTGCGGTAAAATTTCTTCAGCTAATTGACGCCATTTAGATGTGCGGTCTAATAATATCTGGATGGCGTGATCAATTACGTCAATGATGTCATTAATCGTATATGCTTGTAAATGATATCTGGCCGATTTAATTTGATGACACACGTTAGTTAATTGAGATTGTGTTAAGTCTGGAACTTTCACGGTATAGTTGCCCACTTGAATTGTTTGATAATGAATGTCTTCAGCCTTTAGAAAAGGGACATAGCCAAGTTGTATGGTCACATTAATCCTCCTTTATTTCATCGTGTTTAAAAATGACTCAACAGCTAGGGAGCAACCTTTAGCTAAAGCGCCTTCAGTGCGTCCATGTAAGATAAAGCCATCATTTCGTGCTTCACCAATATCTTCCATCATAATTGCAGCAACAGAATTATAATTAGCTAAGTCATAATGAATTAAGACACCTTTTTCTCCATTTGGAACAGGTTCTAATGTGAGCGGATTAACAATTCTACTACGACACCAATGAGGTCCGTGCTTGATTGAAGGTGACACCGCATTGCCATCATCATAAAATTGCGTACTTAATTCTGTGACACCATACATATTGATACATTTATCTTTTGGCACACCAAATCGTTTTTCTAATGTGCTATAAAATTCTGATTGAGGTACATCGCGAGATTGATTTTTATAGCCTCCAGTATCAAAGATAAAGCTATCTTTAGGTAGTTTAAAATAAAGGCCGTGGTCAGCTAAATAATCCAAGAAATGAACCAAACTATAACTTGCGCCTAATAATGCATAAGGTGTTCCTTGTGCTTCGGCATGACGTAAAGATTGCACCACTGACTCAAATTGAATGCCCTGTTGATTAATAAATGTGTCACTAAGTGAGGTTCCAAATTGTTGTTTAACAACCTCTAAGTAATGCGCTAAAGATGAATGGGGCATATCATTAGGGCTAGGGAATAAGATACCCATATCAATACGTTCTATCTGAGGCATGACCTTTTGCTTAAAAAATTTCGTCATAGCTAAATCATAAACATCTAAATCTAGATGATAATTTTTTCCTTTGATTCCGCGTGTCGTACCGCTTGTCATAAAGACATATGCTGCATCTTCTGGAGGAATCGCACTAAAGGTCGCTTGTTTAAAGGCGTCTATAGGTACGGCAGGAATATCTTGCCATTGACGCACAGTTTGAGGTGTCTTGCCTTGGGCGATACAAAATTTTTGATAGTCTAAATTATGATTAAATTGAAAGTTAAAAAGCGTGAGCGCCATTTGTGGAAAATCTTCTGATTTACCGTCAGTAATAAAGTTAGTCATCTGTTGTTTTATTTGTGTAATATCCATTGGGACAGCCTCCTAAGCATAAATAAAAAGCAGTATACACCATCATATAATGGTACATCCTGCTCAGCGGTAATTAAATCTAATCACTTTCCTACGTTGGTATTAGCCATATCAGGTTCAATGGTTGAAGTAAGTTACTTCTCTCAGCAAGATGCACCCATAGTGATGTATAATATTGGAATACTTTTATTATATTGAAGATAGATCGTGTATGCAAAAATAATTTTGACATTGTATTTTAAATGAACTATATTTTAAGTAATGCAGATATAAGTACTAGGGGTGTTTTCGAACTGAGATGGTGTCATCCAAACCCTTTGAACCTGACCTAGTTAATACTAGCGTAGGGAAGTATATAGGATGCGGGATATATATACTTTTTTTACGAGGTTGAGACAGGAACAGCTTATGCTTTCGGAACCAAAAGTTCTGAAACTAGATTGTTGTCTCTCTCTTTTTTTGTACTTTTCTGCTCAATGTTATCGAAGGAGTAGAGTAAGAATGAAAAGATTGACGTTAGCAGATATTTTAGTCACCGTATTAATTAGTTTTATTTTTGGAATTATTTATAAAATGGTAGGCTTAACCGTTGCCGCATTAAAACCACTAGGATTGCATTTAGACCAAATTGCATATGGTTTATGGTTTATCGCGGCGATTGTTGCTTTTCTTATCATTCGTAAACCGGGTGTTGCCATTTTAGCAGAACTTGCAGCTGGCGCAGGAGAAACAATATTATCTGGCGAGTTAAACATGTCAATCATCATGCACAGTCTTGCACAAGGTCTTGCATGTGAATTGATTTTCTTAATTTTTAAATATAAGTCAACGAAAGCATCTGTTGCCATGTTGGCAGGGGCAACTGCAGGAATTTTTACCGTTCCTGTCGATTGGTTCTTTAATTATTTAGGCAATATGCCGTGGTGGAATGTGATATTACTTTATGCGATTCGCATTTTAAGTGGAACCATTTTATCAGGATTATTTGGCTATTATATTGTCCTATCACTAGAGAAAACAGGTGTTACACGCTTGTATCAATCATCGACGAAAAAAGATATCGATTCGTTATAAAGATACAGTGATAACTTTAATTATTAAAAAGAAAGTCTGGGACATCATTATGTTTTAGGCTATAAACTATATATTGTCACTAGTTGACTGGGTTGAAAATACGCTGGATACCAAGCTTTTTCAATCATCTAAAACGCTGAATTATTATATAATAGTAAAAGTCACATCGTATAAAACAGGCTAAGAAAAAGATTCTAAAATAATAGCACAAAGATGATTTATATCAAACCATCTCTGTGCTTCTTTTATATATAACACTTAATATTGTGTATACCCCAACTTGCTTTGCTTGATGAATTTCTTTTTGAAATTCTCTTTGTTGGGGCCCGGCCCTAACTTGTCAGAGGTATTGATGTCCTAGACTGTGAAAAGTTAGGCTTTGACGTGTTGTTTAGGTATAACTAAGAAAGCTACTATAAAGGCTGAAATGACCATACATGCACCGACAATAAGGGCGATAGTTGCTGCCATATGAGGTGTGTGGTTTATCTCTAAAGTTGAATAAACAGTTGTTACTACAGCGATACCGAATGCGGCACCTAATGTAGAGGTCATTTTAATGATACCTGAAGCCATACCGACCTTAGATTCAGGTGCATTAGATACTGCAGTTGATAGCGCTGGTGTGGCGAAGAAGCCCAATCCCAGTCCTATAAAAGAGAAACCAATAAGAGCAATGATGTAATACAGGATATGTGGTAAGAAGTTTAAGGCAAGCAACAAAATACCTACACTAATTGATATTGGACCAGCCATCAATGGGATTTGTGGGCCTTTTTTTTGCATAAAACGCTCACCAATACGTATCATTAATAGACTGCCTAGCATATAAGGGATAGTAATCAGTCCAGCTTGTGCTCCGGTTAAACCTAAGCCCGCTTGCGCAAAAATATTGAATAAAGCAAGTGAACCAATCACGGTATTTACTAATAAATTGGCAATTGTTGTTCCAATATAGACCTTGTTTGAAAATAAACTAAAGTCGATAAAGGGATGCCGTTGTCGTTGTTCGTAAAAATAAAAGATAAATAACGTGAGTACAAATATAATCATCAAGGTTAAAATGATTGGGCTTAACCAGCCAATTTTTGATCCTTGCGTAATCACTACATTGACACTGACCATCATGATTACAAAGACAATGATACCGATGACATCAAAGCGTTTACCATCGCTAGAACGATCTTTGGATTCAGGTGTACCACGCAATAAGATAATTGCGATAAACGCAAAGATGATAGATAGGATAAAAATCCAACGCCAACCTACATAAGTTGCAATAGTACCAGCGAATAATGACGCTAAACCTGTACCACCATAAGAGCCAAATGACCAGAAACTTAAAGCTTTTTGCCGTTCTTCACCAGTAAAAAATTGATTAATTAAAGCAATTGTAGAAGGCAATAAACAAGCTGCTGACAATCCTTGTAAGACACGTCCTGTTAATAATAAGATAGGCATGTTTGAGATAATGAGTGCTAAAGAACCAATAATGCTAAGGATTAATCCGATGTTGGTCATTTTGACACGGCCTAATTTATCAGATAATCCGCCTGCTACAACGATAAAGACGCCTGTAAGTAATGAGGTTAAGCTCACTGCTATATTAACTACACTCATGTCTATTTTATAGTCATGTTGCACATGAGGTGCAATATTCAATAATGATTGCGCAAAAAGCCAATACGTTAAAATACCTAATATAATTCCAATAATAAGTTGTTTACCTTTTTGATATGAATTTGACATACTCATCACGACCTATTCCTTAATAACTTGATGCTCTGATGCGGTTTGAGCTGCAATACGACCAAATGTAAAGATATCAGCTAGTGCATTACCACCTAATCGGTTACCAGCATGTATACCTCCTGCAACTTCACCAGAAGCATATAGACCTTGAATGACTTGGCCATTAATATCGAGTACTTGAGCACCTGTGTTAATACTTAAACCACCCATGGTATGATGCACGGCAGGTTTTCGTGGTGTTGCATAGAATGGTGCTTTTTCAATTTTAAGATCAAAGGCATTTTTACCAAAATCATCATCATGTCCTTTGTCGACAGCAGCGTTATAGCGCTCTATTGTATTGATAAATGTGTCAGGATTTATATTTAATTTTTCAGCTAGTGCCGCTAATGTATCAGCTTTAACGAGTGTGCCGTCTTCAAGCTCATGATTAATCTTATCTTCAGATGTATTCATTGCGAGTTCTTTAATATTCGCATCTGCAATGATGTAGAATAAGCCGTCAGGTTGTTCTAAAGCAGCTTTGGATAAGACGTCACGACTTTCAAACTCATTGACAAAACGTTTACCATCTTTATTGACGAAGATAAAGTTTGATGGTGTCACGATTAAGCCAGTAAAGAGTGCACCTGTTTTCGGATCGGAAATAGGCATCATTTGTGTGAAGCCCATGCCTACAAGTTGTGCACCCGCTTGAGCACCTAAGCGAATACCGTCACCAGTAATGGCAGGGGAATTAGTAGTTTTAATATCATCAGGTATGTTATCCCAATACGTATTGTATTGTTGGAGCATTTTCGTATTAGCACCAAAACCACCTGTAGCAAGAATGACACCGTAACGTGCGCGAATATGCACTTTGGCACCATTTGCTTTACGTGCTTCAACACCAACCACTTTATGGTCTTCAACAATCAGTTTTTCAGCTGTCGTTTCTGTAAAAATACGTCCGCCGTTTGTTTTAACATAGTTACTTAACGTCTCTACATATTCTAAACCTTGTGCTTTCATAGGTTTATGGCCACGACGCCATAACGCACCTACAGGCATATCAACGAAAGAACGGTCAAAATGAACACCTTTGTCTGTCAACCATTTAACAGATGTTAATACATTGTCTGTTAATGTTTTAACTAAATCATATTGTCCAGAAATCTCTTCGCCGTATTTATCTGTGCGCTTACCACCAAGATAAGTTTGTATACGATGTAATTCGATTGAATCAAAGAGATAAGGTTTCTCTTCTTCTGTAGCGTTCAAATAGTCTTTGATTTGATCTTTCACTTTGTGGAAATCTTCTAGGTAGTCCTCAGCAATGTTTGCTTCGTCTAATGATAAGAGTTCACGTAATGTATCTCTTTCACCAGCGAGTGCAGGGAAGCGATTTTGCCATTGTGGTTCTGGTGCGTTGACTTGGCCACCAGTTCGAATTGTATTACCACCAATAGCAGGGAATTTTTCCAACATAATAACCTCTTTGTTATTATCCAAAGCTGTAGCAGCTGCACTTAATCCAGCACCACCCGTGCCAATTACAACAATATCTGTCGTTTCTTCTATTGTTTCATTTGACCATTGCACAACAGGTTTTGGTCTAGCTCGTAAAATATCTGGATCTTCACCAGCTTGAGTGATGGCATCGGCTATACCATCAATAATACCTTGGCTGGTTACGGTAGCACCTGAAATGACATCAACATTTAATGTTTGTCCGTCGATAATATCGCGAGGTAAACGTTCAAAGACAGGATTAGCAATTCCTTCAGACTCGCCGCTGTCATCCACATGAACGCTTATAATTTTATCTTTAGACAGTTCTACTTGCATTGGCAAATTACCATTATGTCCTTTTGCATAAACGTTGTAAACTCCTGCTTTAAACGCTACTTTTTTATTTTGTAATGCTTTTAATTTTTCATATTTTCTATGTTCTTCGGCCTTATCAAGAATCATAAAGTCCATGACTTTCCATAAAGGTGAAGGAATGTGTAGCGTTTGTTGATCGTGTATATCTGCGAAATCTTCTACAGTTTCGTCATTTAATATTTTTTCTAACCAATTTGGCTCGACTAAATAAGCTTTACCAACACTCATTAAATCATAGCCTAGAGTCAAGGCTTCTTCTGCATCTGCACGTTGTGCAATGCTTCCAACACCCATGATTGGAATCTCTGCCAATGTTTCATTTTGAAGGGATAAATATTTATTAATTAGCGGTTCAGTATCATCTTGGTTAACGATAGAAGTTCGTTTATAGCTATTAGCAGAAATATGGAAGTAATCTGGATGGTACTGTGCCAAGGTGTTAAGTAAGAACATCGTATCTTCAAAGCGAATACCAGGTTCTTCTATTTCTTCAGGGGAGAAGCGGTAACCAATAATAAAATTTTGCGCATGATGTTCTGAGGCAACTTGTTGTACTTTTTTCAATACTTCAACGGGGAAGTTTGTTCGTTTTTCTCGTGATCCGCCCCAGTCATCTTGTCGGCGGTTAGAGTGTGGAGAGAAAAATTGTTGTAGAAGGTACGTGTTAGCACCATGAATTTCAACACCATCAAAACCTGCTTCAATGGCACGTCTCGTTGCTTCTCCAAAGCGTTCAATCATGTTTAAAATTTGATTGTGGGTCATTTCTCGTGGTACTGAAGCGTCAGGTCTTAAAGCAGCTACTGGACTAGCAGAAATAGGTGTTTCACCAGCATTTAATTTTGGATTAGCCATACGACCAGCATGATATAGTTGTAAAATTGCCTTCGAACCTTTTGATTTAATGGCATCGGCTAAGCGTGTTAAACCAGGAATCTTTTCATCCGTATCGATACCTATAGCGCCAGGAAAGCCTCTACCGTGATCTTCAACGAAGCAACTTTCGACAATTATTGCTGATGCACTCCCAGCTCTAAATTGGTAGTAGTCAATCATCTCTCTAGTGACGCTACCATCAAAATAGCCAGCTTGAATCGTCATTGGTGCCATTAAAACACGATTCTTTAATGTTGCACCACAATGTAGTGTCAGCTGATCAGTAATGTGTTTATCCATAATAACATCCTCCTGAGTGTGTATTGTGAAAACATTCACAATATGATGTAAAAAATATATGCTCTTATGAGCAAAGATTATAAATGCAATTTTGTTCTTAATTGATGTGTAAACAAGATGTCATGATTTTTGCGTATAATCACTCCTTCAACTCCGTCGATTTGGTTTAACAAATCAATATTCTGTTGCGCGTAGCCGAAGCTACATAGCGTTGACCAAATTTCGCCATCTATAGAATGGTTAGAAATAATCGTAACACTTGCAATATCATTGTTCACTGGGTAGCCAGTAGTACTATCCAAAATATGATGATACAGTTGACCATCTTGATAGAAATAGCGCTCATAAATACCAGATGTCACGACCGATTGTTGCTGTATCTCTACGGTTAATAATGGTAATCCATCGTGATGAAATGGGTCTCTAATACCTACATGCCAAGTTTTGTGTGTAGCAGGACTGCCAATTGTAATGACATTACCCCCAAGATTGATAATGCCTGAAGTTACACCATTTTGAAGAAAAAATGCTTGTAATTCGTCGGCAAAATAACCTTTTGCAATTGCACCTAAATCGATTTCCATACCACGCTGTGCTAAAAAAATCTCATGTTTGGCATCGTTTAAGTATAAGTGATGTGGTTGAATGCGTCTTAGTCGTTGTTGAATTTCTGTGTTTGTGGGTAATTGAGCATCTTCAAAGCCAATTCGCCATAACTTGACGAGGGGACCAATTAAAATATTTAATTTTAGATTGGATGACATTGATGCTTGATGTGCTTTTTTAATAAGATGAAACAATTCAGGATGTACCTGAACTGGACGAATACCGGCTTGTTGATTGATTGCCATCAACTCTGATTGGGTATTGTTCGCGCTAAAACGTTGTTCCCAAGCTCTAATTTTGGCTTCAGCGAAATCGAATAAGTATTCTGCATCATCGTGATTGATAGATAGTTGTATGAGGGTTCCCATTGCCTTAATTTGCCGTTTGTTCAATAGACAGCCCTCCTTTTTAAATTGCTTCGAAACTTTGTCAACGTTCAATTATTATCATAGCATGCATACAATAATAAATGATTGATGTCATTAAAATGTCATAATAATATTATGCTATTATTTTTAATAATCATAATAAGTAATTCTTAATGTATTTTAATTGTTTAACTAGTGGATATGTCATGATTATAGTTGTGTTATAGGGGTATTTAGTAGATAAATAATAAGTTGTTTTATATTTGGCTTGCTTATTGGATTGGCCTTAACATAAACAACGGAAATGCAAGGAGTGTGAATGATGCGTAATCAAAATGACAAATTAAAATGGTCAAGTCTCATTATGGGAACCCTATTATTGATTACTGCTATTATTATTTTTAGTCATCCGGTTAAAAATTTTTATGCCTTAACGTGGCTAATTGGTGTATTTATTGTGATTAATGGTATATTAGGGCTCTTTTTCAGAAGAGCAGCCAAGGCGATGACTGGTAGTGGCACTTTAACAACGTTTATGGCGATAATTGACATTATATTTGGTCTACTAGTCATGTTCAATGTTGGTGTAGGCTCAGCCTTTTTTATCTACATGTTTGCCGTTTGGTTTGTGATTAGCTCAGTCATTGGTTTAATGACATTGTCAGGACAAGGGCGATTTAAAGGACTATCAATTTTGATCAATATGCTTGGTTTGCTATTTGGTATTATTCTGCTGTTTAATCCAATGATGGGAATGGTCATTGTATCGATGATGATTGGCATAAGTTTTACCATCATAGGCGTAATGTATATCGTGGATGGATTGGCTTAAATTTAAATTATTTATAATAGTTGAACAGATTGTGATATAAACACTAGAAATTTAGCCAGTAAATGAGTTTACAAAAACTCATTTACTGGCTTCTTTATTCATAATACGTCGTATGATTGACTCGTATGCATAGAGTGCTATCTCTTCACCCCAACTTGCTTTGTTTGGCGAATTTCTTTTCGAAATTCTCTTTGTTGGGGGGGCGGTCTTTGTCGAACACTGTATTCTCGGGTGTCTTGTTATATATATTACGTATTCATGTGTCGTTTTACGGCGAAGTTTTTTAAGAAATAAGCATGGTAACATGATGCAACATCTGCTACTAATAAAACTTCGGTTTTTATGCGTTCAAATGATATTGTGGAAACTATACTTGATAAAAAGATTTTGGCGTTGCAATTTTAATCCGTTCTATTTATGTTCCACACTGTCTTTTCACTTGTTATGGATTGTAAATGAATAAAAGAAAATAATAGGCTATAATCGGTATAAAGACTTAGCGGAGGTACTGATATGACATATAATTTTGATGAAATCATTGATAGACGTTCAACCAATGCGATGAATGTTGAAGGCTATCTGCCATATTTATTTGGTAATGCAGATGTGTCAGATTTACAACATGCTGATGACTTAATTCGCTTGTGGATAGCGGACATGGATTTTGCGACACCTGACGTGGTACTGAATGCCATTCGTCGTCGTTTAGATCAAAAAATTTTAGGCTACACACAAGTATTCCATGTGGATTATTACAACGCATTTGTTAAATGGACGCAATCACGTTACGGCTATCACTTTCCGCAAGAGCAATTGGTCTTTTCTCATGGAATCGTTGCCGGATTGATAGAGTTAGTAAGTTATATTTGTAACAATGATGATTATGCGCTTATTTTAACGCCAAGTTATGGTCCATTTAAAATGGCATGTGATGAGAATCAAGTTGAGGTACACTACTCACCACTTATCAACGAAGAGGAGTATTATCGCATTGATTTTGATGATGTAGAACGTCAAATTGTACAACATAATATTAAGCTATGTATTTTCTGCAATCCACATAATCCATCTGGACGTGTATGGTCACGTGAGGAATTAGAACGCTTCGGAAATATTATGAAAGCACATGATGTGTGGTTAATTTCTGATGAAATTCACTGCGATATAATGAGAAAAGGTATGCAACATTTACCATTTGCGACCGTTCTTCCTGACTATGATAAAGTTATTACAGCCATGTCACAAAGCAAAGCGTTTAACATAGCTGGGCTTATGTTTTCAAATCTAATTATTAGGCATAAAGGACTATTAAATACATGGAAGCAATAACATTTTGGTAGTGAGAATCCATTGAGTATTGCAGCAACTCAAGCTGCTTATGAACAAGGTGAAGATTGGCTACAAGCTATGAATACTTATTTAGATGGCAACTTTGAATGGTTAAAACGATTTTTACAACAAGAGCTTCCAAATGCGAAATTTAAAATCCCAGAAGCAACATATTTGGCTTGGATAGATTTGAGTGATTATATCACGCAGCAGCATATTTCTGAACCTATGGCGAAGTATTTTATTAAGCGGGCAGGCGTGATAATCGAAGGTCAAGAACAGTTTGTACATAATGCAGATGGTCATATCAGAATTAATTTAGCTGTGCCAAGAACAGTGTTACAGCAAGGATTAACTAAAATTAAAGCAGCACTTATGTCATAGTTGAAACCATCATTTTTCTAAGGTGCATCTCAAAAGTTGGACAATGATCTGACTGTTAGGGATGCACCTTATTTTAATTTGTGAAAGGCATATTTCTTATGATTATATCGATAAGACATAAGCAAAGTTTAAACATCAATTAAGAAAAATTTAAGCTTAATAACATCAAAATTGTGATATATTGCACATTAGAAGGAATAAGTATGAATTACAGTCATAGTGTAAGTTGGATAGTTAAATAAGATTAAACAGATTTTAAATTGATTAAAAAATTGGTACTGTTGTTTGCGTCATTAAATGCATTATTTAAATACTATGATGTTTATTATCCTACTGTTAAGCAGCTACTTAACACATATGAGCTAGCGAGTTAAATGCGCTGATGATACAATTGAAAATCCTTTAGTAAAGAATGTTTATAGCTTAGAAGTTGAAGAAAAGTTGAGTTTAAATGATGCGAAAATGTTTTTGGGGTTGAATAACAAGAAAGAGAAAGGTTGATGATGTTGGGAACATTTATGGAAATATTAAAAATAATAACACCTGTGCTATTAGCTTCTGCTGTTATTGCTACACAATATTTATTATCACGTACAGGAAAAAAACGATTTGGATTAATTATTCCAATTATTACCTTGGCAGTAATTGTTTATATGCATATTACAGGGATTTTAGGATTGAAATTAATTGGGACCATCCTTTTAACAATTATTGCAGAGCTTTTTTTATTAGGGCAATGGGTAAGTGCTCAAGAAGATCGTAAGAAAAAACACGCTGAAAATGAAAGTAAGGATTTAAAGTTATAGAAGATATAACAATGTTAAGTTGAATTTTGACGTTGCTAAAAAAGATTGGAGATACATATTTAAATCATGCCGGGGCTGGACTACGAATTCATAATGAATTCTATCCTGCTCCTTTTTTAATGCAATTATTTTGATGTTATAGAAAACATAGATGAGGCATTACACTAAGTGTTAAACGCTGAAAAGGAACCGGCAGTATTTTGCTTCTTTGAAAAGCATTTGTGTATGTGTCTGGGATTAAAAAAGTGTATAAAAAATTGACTAAGCAAGGTTGCTATTTCTCAAATTGGCAATTATGAATTGCGATACTTAATTAAGGTCCACTTGTTTTATTTTTAAATTAACAATAACTTAAAATATATATTTATTTGAATATTCAAAAACGCGGGCGTAAAATGGTGGTGAAGAAATAAGAAAACGCTTGCAAAAATCTTCTTATTTCTAGAAACACTAGTCATTGTATATTAAGTCATAAAACATTGTGAACAAAAGGGGGGACATTCATGACAGAAAAGTATGATGTGATTATTATTGGTGCCGGTCCAGGTGGTTATGTGTCAGCAATTCGTGCGGCACAATTAGGTAAGACAGTAGCTATCATAGAAAAGAATAATGCTGGTGGTACATGCCTTAATGTTGGGTGTATTCCATCCAAGACCTTATTAGAGCATGGTAAGAAAGTGCATGACATTCAAAGTGCAGATGAATGGGGTATTCACACATCAAACTTGACGATTGATGCTGCGCAATTAACTTCACGTAAAGTACAAGTTGTACAAACATTAACAAGTGGTGTGACCCATTTATTGAAGAAAAATAAGGTTAGTTATTATAAGGGAGAAGCCAAAATTAATTCTGATCTTACAGTTACAGTAAATGATGAAACATTGTCATCACAAGATGTTGTATTAGCAACAGGCAGTCGACCATTTGTACCACCTATTCCAGGTTTAGAAAACGTTGATTATGAAACCACAGATACGTTTTTTGATATGGAAGCGTTACCTAAATCATTAGTAGTCATAGGTGGTGGCGTCATTGCTACAGAATTGGCATCATCCATGGCAGATTTAGGTGTCAAAGTAACCATTGTAGAAGTAGCAGATGATATATTGCTTACTGAAATTGATGAAGTGAGAGCGCTGTTGAGAGAACATTTAGAGTCACAAGGGATTGAAATTATTACATCTGCAGATATTGAAAAGGTAGAGAAAAAGTCATTGCATTTAAAAGGACAAGATACGATTTCTTTTGATCGTTTGTTAGTAGCAACAGGGCGTCAACCAAACATCGAAATTGTAAATGATTTGGAGTTGAGTCGTGACGGTAAGTACCTACAAGTTGATGTGCACTATCAAACATCAAAAGCACATCTTTATGCAATCGGAGATTTAACATCTGGTTATCAATTAGCGCATGCCGCAAGTGCTCATGGTATACATGTAGCTGAACATTTAGCTGGAATGCAGCCCAAAACAATTAAACAAGAAGATATTACTCGCTGTATTTATACACGCCTCGAGGCTGCATCGGTAGGATTATCAGCTGAACAAGCTGAAGCGCTAGGTTACGAAGTGAAAGTGACGACATCTGGTTTTCAAGGAAATGCTAAAGCCATAATTAAAGGTGAAGGACAAGGATTTGTACAGTTGGTAATAGATGAAAAATATAAAGAAATACTAGGTGCATTTATAGTAGGACCACATGCTACCGATTTAATTGGGGAATTACTAGGTGTTAAAGCATCTGAGGGAACGATTGCTGAGCTGAGTGAAATTATTCAACCCCATCCGGCATTGTTGGAAGCGATTGGAGAAGGTGCAGATGCTTATTATAATCAGGCGATTCATATGTGAGATATGCCATGATGTTTAGTTAAAGCAACGACGATGACTAAATGGACATAGCAAACCACTATCAAGAGGATATGAGGAGGAATGAGTTATGGAAAAAGAACAAGCACGTTGGATTTATAAGACAATGAATGAAATTCGCTATTTTGAAGAAAAAGTGCACAAAATTTTCAGTGATGGTAAAATTCCTGGTTTTGTCCATTTATATGTTGGAGAGGAAGCAGTTGCAACTGGTGTCATGTCACAACTTGAAGATGATGATTACATCACGAGTACCCATCGTGGTCATGGCCATGCCATCGCGAAAGGCTGTGATTTGAATGGCATGATGGCAGAAATTATGGGTAAAAAAACAGGATTAGGTCATGGTAAGGGTGGCTCTATGCACGTAGCCGAAATTGATAAAGGTATGTTAGGTGCTAATGGAATTGTAAGTGGCGGTTTTGGTTTAGCAATCGGAGCAGGTATTTCTATTCGCAACCAGCAGAAAGAAAATGTGGCTGTATGTTTCTTTGGTGATGGCGCTGCAAACGAAGGCAATTTCCACGAAGGACTTAATTTTGCGTCTATTTTAAATTTACCGGTTATCTTTGTTTGTGAGAACAACCAATTTGGTGAAGGTACAACACATGATTATGCCAGTGCGTCAGAGACAATTGCTGAACGCGCTTCTGCATATAACATGCCAGGTGTACGTGTGGATGGTATGGATGTCATGGCAGTCTTAGAAGCGACAGAAGAAGCGGTTGCGCGTGCTAAAAAAGGTGAAGGACCGACCCTAATTGAATGTGATACTTATCGGAAATATGGTCACTTTGAAGGTGACGAACAAAAGGTTAAATCACCAGATGATTGCAATGCTGATAAAAATGCAACCGAAGAATTTAGAAAGCAAGCGATTGAAGAAGGTTGGTTAACTGAAGACGAAGCTGACGACATTGAAAAAGCTGCAGAACAAGCAGTTGAAGATGCCGTGAAATATGCTGATGACAGTGATTTACCAGATGTCGAATCATTATATAAAGATGTATTTGCCTAAAAGGAGGATATCATTATGACTGAAACGCGAAAGCTAACATTTATGGGTGCAATTAACGAAGCGATTGATCAATCAATGGAACAAGATGAAAATGTCATTCTCATTGGTACCGATGTCTCTGGTGGTGCAGGCGTTAAGCACATTAATGACGATGATACTTTTGGCGGCGTATTTGGAGTGACAAAAGGATTAGCGAAAAAATATAGCCGTAATCGTGTCATTGATACACCGATTGCAGAACACATTACATTAAGTGCAGGAGTGGGAGCAGCAGCTACAGGTTTGCGTCCGATTGCAGAACTTATGTTTAATGATTTTCTAGGATTTGGATTAGATCCTATTTTAAACCAAGGCGCTAAAATGAGATACATGTTTGGCGGTAAGGCTAAAATTCCACTTGTCGTGCGAACAGTTCATGGGGCTGGTGCAGGTGCAGCGGCACAACATTCTCAATCACTTTATAACGTGTTTGCTGCGATACCAGGTGTAAAAGTAGTTGTTCCGTCAAACCCATATGATGCCAAAGGATTATTAATGGCGGCGGTACAAGATGACAATTTAGTCGTATTTTCAGAAGATAAAACATTACTTGGACAAAAAGGAAATGTGCCAGAGGAACCTTATACCGTTGATATAGGTAAAGCACGTGTTGTCCGTGAAGGGGAAGATTTATCCATTGTGGCAATTGGTAAAATGGTTGCTGTAGCCGAAGAAACCGCAGATCGTTTAAAAGACGACAATATTTCCGTTGAAGTGATAGATTTACGCACTGTCTCACCATGGGATGAAGAAACTGTATTAACATCTGTTAAAAAGACCGGACGTTTAATTGTGATTGATGAATCTAACCCACAATGTAATGTTGCAGGAGATATTGCTTCGGTTATGGGCGACCGTGCTTTTGATTATTTAGATGGTCCAATTAAAAAAGTAACGGCGCCAGATACTCCTGTACCATTCGCAGCAAACTTAGAACAAGCATATATTCCAAATGCAGATAAAGTATTAGATATTGCAGCAGAATTAGTTGATGACTTAAGAAAAGTTAAATCATAAATGAGGGGGTGACATAAATGAGTCAAAATATCATTATGCCAAAGCTAGGTATGACAATGACAGAAGGTACTGTAGAAGAATGGTTTGTCGCTGAAGGTGATGATGTCAACGAAGGTGATAGTATAGCAACCATTAGCTCAGAAAAATTAACCCAAGATATTGAAGCGCCAGCGACAGGAACATTGCTAAAAATCGAGGTTCAAGCAGGAGAAGATGCTAAAGTTAAAGGTGTTCTTGGAATCATTGGTGATGCAGACGAAGCTACAGATAATAGCTCAAGTTCAACTGAGTCAACAAATGAAACTGCAGATGTGGAAAAATCACCACAACACACGCGTATCTTTATTTCACCACTTGCACGCAATATGGCTGAAGACAAAGCGTTAGATATTAATCGCATAAAAGGCACAGGTGGAAATGCACGTATTACCAAATTAGACATTCAACGCGTAGAAGCTCAGGGTTATGATTACGATGACAGTAAAGCTACTGAAACATCAGTCCAAACAAGTAAAAACGTTGATGTTACTAATATTGGAGAAGGATTAAATCCAATGCGTAAGCGCATCGCACAAAATATGCGTGAAAGTTTAGCTAACACAGCCCAATTAACATTACATCGCAAAGTAGATGCCGATTGTCTACTTGATTTTAAAGACAAATTAACCGTTGAATTAAATCAAGCAGATAAAGATGTGAAATTAACTGTAACTGCACTCTTAGCTAAAGCAGTTGTACTTGCCTTAAAAGACTATGGCGCAATGAATGCACGCTATGACAATGGTGAGCTATTGGAATATGAGGATGTTCATTTAGGTATTGCAACATCATTAGAAGAAGGGCTAATGGTACCTGTTATTAATGAAGCTGATACGAAAAGCATTGGTGCACTCGCTGAAGAAATTAAAAAAACATCTCAAGCCGTACGTGATGGTCACACAGATGATGTTCAATTGAGTGGTGCAACATTCACCATCACGAATATGGGTACAAGTGGTATTGAATACTTTACGCCTATTCTTAATCTAGGAGAAACAGGGATTTTAGGTGTTGGTGCATTGATGAAAGAAGTCACATTAGATGGTGATAGTTTGAGACAAGTGTCACGTATTCCTTTAAGTTTAACTTTCGATCATCAAATATTAGATGGCGCAGGCGCTGCAGAGTTCTTAAAAGTATTAGCAAAATATATCGAAAATCCATATTTACTTATTTTATAATAGGACAGCACACCCTCAATGCATTGGTTAAATGGATTGAGGGTGTTTTTTTGGAAAATTACTATCTTTTATTGTAAGATAGTTGACAAAATGAATTTGATGTACTATCTTATATTACAAGATAGTTGATAAAAAGGTGATAGATATGTCTGTTTCGAATCAAATGATGAAGGGGCTTTTAGATGGTGCAATTTTAGGCTTAATTGCAAAAGGTGAAACGTACGGTTACGAAATTTTAGAAAAATTGAAAGAAAATCAATTTCCAGAAATTAGTGATGGGAGTATTTATCCAGTTTTACTACGTCTAAGCAAAAAGGGTTATGTGCATACCACAACACGTAAATCCAATAATGGCGGCCCTAAACGCAAATATTATACAATTTCTGACAGTGGTTTAGACGAATTAACACGTTTTAAAGAAAAATGGCAATATTTAAATATTGGAATGACAAATTTATTCGGGAGTGAAATAAATGTTAAGTAAACAGTCAGAGGAATTTTTAACTAAACTTAGAGTAGAATTGTTATTTAGAGGTAAAAGTGAAGAACAAATTGATGAAATAGATGAAGAATTAAGAGATCATTTAACGATATGTGAACAGCAAGGTAAAGATGTGAGCGATATTATTGACACGCCAGTACAAGATTATGCCAATCGCTTTGCACGGCATATGCCGTTTGCTAATCAATTGGCTAAGTATATGACTTACTTTATTCTCTTTATGATTGCCGTATTTACTATCCCAGATTTATTTACTAAATCATTTACATTAAGTGTCGGTTATATTTTAAATATTTTCTTTATCTTCTTTATCAATGTCATTGTAGGATTGTATGTAATTAAAATGCTTATTTTAAAATTTGGAGATAAGAAGAGGCTTTATGTTTTAGCCTTTTTGACTGGTTTTCCTATCTTTGGCTTAATGGTATTAAGTACGTATTTAACAGGAAAATTTCCGATTTATAACATCGTGACATTGAATCAACAGCAAAGTATTATTTTAGGGATAGTCTTACTTATTGCAGTTATGTTAGCATGTATTTTACTAAAGCAAAAAATGTATGCACTGATTATTTTAGCACTTTGTATGCCTAATATTGTTGCGTGTTTGTTTGCTAAAGACAACTCACAATATATCTATATTTCTGTGATAGGCTTAGTTATATTGACTTTCGTATTTATCGCCTTTAACATCTATCAGTTTTGGAAAGAAAGCCGTACTAATAAATCGAAATAAATTGAAATATAAAAACCAGAGTCATGATACTTAAAAGTTAAGTATTGCATGGCTCTGATTTTATTTGGATGATGTCTGAACAACATCTATTATAATAAGACTCAAAACTTACTATAAAATCGCTACACTATTATTATACATAATATTATGGGATTATAGTGGTGTTTTAGCAATAAATATGAGTAATTTTATAAGAATTAATAGACAATTTACAAAAAGTGTCGCCTAATTTCTAATTATTTTAGTTGTGTAGTTTATTTTTCTTCTGCAATTGTGACTTGACGAATAAAAATTGAGAATATAATGCACAATCTATACAATAAAATTGTACGAAAATAGTTGTAAATTTAACACTTTCAAATATAATTATATCAACTATTCAATAATCGTTATTTTGGACGTGCACAAGCGGTTTACTGCGATATAATCAAAACATAGCAACTTTCGAGTTGCTAAATTTAACACAAGTGAAGAATTTGTGTATGAAGCTATAGTCAAAAAGTTGAAATCACTGAGGTTCCAACGACACATCGATCGATGCTCTGCAGAGTATAACGCGCTACAAAATTAGTTGGATTTGTAGCGCGTTATTCAATTTGTAATAATAAAGAAAACTTATTTACTTCGCAAGATTTCAGACATTAATTGTGTATAAAGGCCACTCGCTTTGTAGCCAATTAAGATATCTTCCGTTTGAATTTTCGAAATGTGAGGTAAACCTCGAATTTTACATACCTTTTGATGATAATCTTCAAAAGAAACAGACGTTTTAGATTGAAATAACTCATAGAAATAACGATCAAGTTCACGCGTTTCATTCACAGTATAGCCGTATCGCAATAGCATTAAGTCACGAGTTTTTAAGTCAGGTGCTAATGTTTCTCGTAACATATCGATAGATTGTTTTATTAACAATAATTCATGATTTAATGCTTCTTGATTCAAACTGTTCAACTCCTTATTACTAAGAATAACCCTAACGTATCATAGCTTAATAAGATATGAAAGTAATGAAGGACAGGGGCCCCAGCAAAGAGAATTTCGAGAAGAAATTCACCAGGCAACGCAAGTTGGGGTGCTGAATACATATAATAAAAAATATAAAATGAGATATGCTAGAATGTTACTAATAATAGCATCATAGGTTATGTCAATAAGACATCTACGTATATATAAAGATTAAAACATGGAATAAAATTACTGGAGGCAAGAACATGCTAGCAATTTTGAAAAGCACGGTTAAATTCATGCTCAAGTTTCTTGATTTTGAAAAGAAATGGGACTACTATTTTATGTTCTTTTTGAATTCAATTGTTATCATTGGTATTTTTTGCTTTCCATTAGCTATAGAAATAAAAATACTGCTAAATTTAAAGAATGATTTTTTGGAAATTATGCTAATTGCTATCGTATGTGCATTGATATTATCAAATATAATGGTATGGATCGTATTAATACAGACATGCTTAAACTTTTTTATAATTTACAGGGATTTGCAAGGTAGATGGTTTATCAAGAGAGGTTTAAATAGAAAATTTTATGAAAACAAATTAAGGTTAGATACAGTAGAAGATATAAATAAGGAACTTGCTTCAAAAAATGTAGATTATCCATTACGAGCACTTTATAAATGTATTCATTATAGATACTATGATTTTGAAGGGAATATGTACGAAGAAATTGCATGTATATTTAGCAAACTTCATATGATACGAATGCATCTTTTTTCCCATCCGCATAAGAAGAAAAAGCTGGGTCTGCTTATATTAACCTTTATGATGAGCATAATGGTATGTATTTCATATATTACAGGTGGAAGTCCAATATTTTTAAATCGTATTATACCATATGCACAGTGTGTTTATTGCTTGATTAGTACAGGTATTCTAGCATTTATCAATGATGATCTTATAACAGAAAATAATAGGGCGAAAATTTTAGTAATACGGTATTTTCAACAACGAAATAATAATAAACGAAATTTTTAATAGAGGGCGGGACTACGAATTTATTATGAATTCTGTCCCGCTCTCGTCGTAAGAAGCACAAAGATGATTTCTAATATCAAACCATCTTTGTGCTATTATTTTGTGTTGAGACCTATATAAATATTACTAGATCCTTCATTGCTTTCCGTTTTGTTCCAGGCTACAATAAGTATTTGAAAACGGTTGCTCATTAAACAACAACGAATCCTGAGATAGAGAGTAGGGTGAATGATGATTGATCGACAATTGAAATTAGTACAGTTATTTTTAAATAATCAATCGAGTTATTTAACGTCAGATGAGATTGCAACGTATTTAAATGTATCGAATCGGACGGCACGAAATGATATTAAAATTGTAAATATGTCACTGTTAGCAGAACTGATTATAAGTGTAAAGGCTAAAGGATATACGCTTAATACGGCGCGTTACACGATTGAAGATATCGAAGCGGCTCTTCAAAGATTTTCTTTGCAGGATAGTAACCATCTAGTGCAGCTGGGTTATCGATTGTTGATGCATCATACCATCGTAACTCTGACAGATTTGGAACAACAATTTTGTTTCACAAAGCGTGAATTATTGGATTATTTAGAGCGTTTGCGCATGTGGTGTGACAAGTTTGAAGTAGATATACATATTAAAAAAAGAAAAGGTATTATTGTAGAAGGTAGTGAAACTGCAATAAATAATGCAATTTTACATTTGAATCAGTTAGCAACACAGCATGTACGTGTGGAAGATTTGATTCTGAATGAACTACCCGAAGCACATGTTTGTACAATACGTCAGATTTTTAAAACTAATTTACAAGCGGAGCAACTATCTACATCCGACATACAAATAGAACAATTGATGATCCATCTTATTTTAATTATGAAAAGACATCAGTCGAATGCACAGTCTTGGCATTTAAATGAAGAAGCCTTAGTGATTTCACGAGGAATTATTGAAGAAATTAATCATCGTTTAGGCTATGACTTAAATGATGATACAAGCCAACTATTCTCTTTTTTCATCGGTTATCATTTTAATAAGTTTGAGCTAACGTTCGAAAAACTATTTATTGATAGTTATATTCAACAATTAATTTTAAAAATGGAAGCAAAGATGCATATTCCATTTAGTCAAGATGTTATTTTAAAAGACAATCTAACGGAACATTTTAGTCGTACGTATTTGAGGATTATAAAAGAAGTGTATATGAATAATCCATTGACGAGTGAAATCAAAACGCTCTACCCATATGTCTTTAATGTATTATTTGACATTGTTCAAACACTGTCGCAAAGAGCGGATATTACGCTGAGTGAAGATGAAATTGCCTTTTTAACCATTCATTTTCAAGCATCCATTGATCGAAATGAAGTGACGCGTGTTCATATGGTTATTTGTTGCTACTATGGCTTAGGTATTTCTCAACTATTAGAAACGAAATTAACAACATTAAATCGACATATTAAAGTGCAAGATACGCTTCAGTATGATGATTTGGCTACTTATTCATTTGAAGGTGTGGACGTTTTAGTGATGACACATGATATAGATGTTGAGGTACCATCATATGTTGATGTCATAAAGATATCTCCATTATTATCAGAAAAGGATCAACATCAAATTCAATCATTGGTTAAGCAAAAGCTTAATCCAACCATAACCTCCCATGATATGAGTTCAATTCCTATTAAAGTGATTACAGCTAAGTCATATCAAAGTTTGCCTGAGTTATTTGATCGTGCACATGATATTTTAATGGCATGTCATGCAGTGCAAGAGGATTACATTCATACAGCATTATTACGTGAGAAAGCATCATCCACCTATATTGGACATGGTGTAACAATGCCACATGGAGATCCAGACAAGGTGCTAAAGTCACATGTTCTAATTTTTAAACATAGTGAGGGTTTTTATTGGCAAGAACATGAGGTCAAGTTAGTCTTTTTCTTAGCCATTACACCTCAAGATATACACATGAATAAGCAACTGATGCACGTACTAGCTCAATTAGATGATTCAGCTGTAGAACACTTGAGTCGCTTAGACGAAGTTGCATTTAAACAAGAAATTTTCGGATTAATACAAGGATAATTGCCGGTACTAGTGGCAATTATCTTTTTTAATGCCTTAATGTTATCGCTTACAATTTAAGTTGAGGAGCGTGATTGAAATGAAAATATTAGCGATTACATCTTGCCCGAATGGAATTGCTCATACATATATGGCTCAAGAAAAATTAGAACAAGCAGCTAAAGAGATGGGTGTTGATATTAAAGTTGAAACACAGGGCGGCGTGGGAGCAGAAAATGTGTTAACTGCCAAGGAGATACGTGAGGCAGATGGCATTATTATTGCAGCTGATAGACAAGTTGATTTGGCTCGGTTTCATGGTAAACGATTAATTAATGAAAATGTGCGCGAAGGCATTCATCATCCACAAGCATTAATTCAACGTATCATTGATCATGACGCTAAAATTTATCATCATCACGGTGAAACAAACGAACATGATGTGGTAGATGATGAAAATAAAAAAAGTGGCGTGCAAATGGTCTATCAACATCTAATGAATGGTGTGTCATTTATGGTGCCATTTATAGTTGTAGGTGGATTGCTGATAGCGATTGCTTTGACGTTAGGCGGAGAAACATCATCTAAAGGCCTAGTGGTGCATGATGGTACATTTTGGAAATCAATTGAAAATATAGGAAAATTATCATTTGGATTTATGGTACCGATTTTAGCTGGATATATTGCATATAGTATCGCAGATAAACCAGGTTTAGTACCCGGGATGATTGGTGGTGCTATCGCAGCGGATGGTAGTTTCTATGGTAGTGCTGCAGGTGCCGGTTTTCTTGGTGGCATTGTTGCAGGGTTCATTGCTGGTTATGTTGCTAAATGGATTAAACAGGTTAAAGTTCCAAAAGCGATGGCACCAATTATGCCAATTATTATTATTCCGATATTAGCTTCATTGGTTGTCGGTTTAATTTTTATTTTTGTTATCGGAGGGCCAATCTCGAGTATTTTTAGTGTGTTAACCACTTGGCTAAAAGGTATGCAAGGTACAAATATCATTATCTTAGCACTAGTCATTGGTGCAATGATTGCCTTTGATATGGGTGGCCCAGTTAATAAAGTAGCTTTTCTTTTCGGTTCGGCTTTGATCGCTGAAGGCAATTATACGGTTATGGGAATGGTCGCAGTTTCTGTGTGTACACCGCCGATAGGTTTAGGTCTAGCTACATTTTTCCAAAAACATAAATTTAATCAATCAGAACAAGAAATGGGTAAAGCGTCATTTACAATGGGATTATTTGGTATTACTGAGGGTGCAATTCCATTTGCAGCACAAGATCCATTGCGTATTATCCCAGCCAATATGTTTGGCGCAATGGTGGCAGCAGTGATTGCAGCTTTAGGTGGTGTGGGTGACCGTGTCGCGCACGGTGGTCCGATTGTAGCAGTACTTGGAGGTATCGACCATATTGTTTGGTTCTTTATAGCAGTCATTGTTGGTAGTATCGTGACAACGCTGACTGTATTATTGTTAAAACGTAAAACGCCTGCCATTAATGTTGATGAAACACAGGCAAAAACAACGTTAGCCACAGAAGTTACTACGCCTCCACAATCGTCAGTAAATGAAAATCTTGACAATAAAAATACTGCTGAACAACAAATCTTTCATCAAGAGTTGATTGAACGTGTCCAAACACCTATGACGCGTGATGAAGCAATAGATTGCCTTATTCAGCAATTGGATAAACATGGCTATATTAATGATTGTTTAACTTTAAAAGATGCTATTGTAGCGCGGGAAGCCGAAGCGACAACTGCAATAGGAATGAACGTGGCGATTCCACATGCCAAGTCAGCTGCAGTTAAAGAACCTGTTGTGGCAGTATTACAGCATCAAACAGGTGTAAAGTGGGATAGTCTAGATGGTTCATTACCACAAATTATTTTCTTAATAGCTGTGCCAAATCATAGTAATGATACACATTTGAAGTTGTTACAACGTTTATCAAGAGCCTTAATGGACGATGCTACACGTAAACAATTTATTGAAGCAGCATCAACAGCAGATATATATCACATGTTACAACAACTATAAAGGAGGCGTCAGGACATGGTGTTATTTTTACAACCAGTTTTTCAAGAACGCATTTGGGGAGGTCGTGCCTTACAACAACAATTTAATTATGATATTCCAAGTCATACTACTGGTGAATGTTGGGCGATTTCAGCACATCCAAATGGTCCGAACATTATTGAAAACGGACCGCATAAAGGAAAGACTTTGACGCAAGTATGGGATGAAGATCGCGCATTATTTGGAGAAGATCAACGCAGCCAATTTCCACTGTTAACAAAGATTTTGGATGCTAATGATAAATTATCTGTGCAAGTTCATCCGGATGATGCCTACGCTTTAGCACACGAAGGCGAGTATGGTAAGACAGAGTGCTGGTATATTATCAGTGCTAAGGAAGGTGCAGAAATTATTTATGGTGTTCATGCAGATAATCAAATTGAGTTAGCCCAGAAGATTGATGCACGAGACTTTGACACGTTATTTAAACACGTTCCGGTTAAAGCAGGTGATTTTTTCTATGTGCCGGCTGGAACTGTACATGCCATTGGGGCCGGGATAACGATTCTAGAAACACAACAATCTTCAGACACGACCTATCGTATTTATGATTATGATCGCAAAGATAAAAATGGACAACTACGTGCACTTCATTTGGAACAGAGTAAGGCGGTTATTGATCTTGAAACGAAAAATCCTAATACGGTGCCGATACATAGTATCAAGCACGGCCAGTCAATGACACAGTTTGTGTCAAACGCATTCTTTACAGTAGATAAATGGGAAATTGATGGCACGTTACCATATGAGAAACCACATGTTTATTGTCTAGTATCTGTGATAGATGGACAAGGTATTGTAGCTATAGATGGAGAACAATGGCCAATTAACAAAGGCAGTCATTTTATTATCACAGCTGATGATTATGACGTCGAATTTGATGGACAACTCACGTTAATCGTTAGTCATCCATAAAGACGAGGTCGAGACAAAAATGTTGATGACTTGAGTTGAAACGAGCAATTCGCGAAAATTGTACCTCAAATTTTTGCGAATTGTATCATTTAACCGAACTCGTATTGTTCGTATACACGTGAGGAGCATTTCTCTGTTTTGGGTTTCTTTGTTGAAAAGCTTTTTTGTGATGTTAATGTTCAACTTTTTATTACTACTTATACCTTCGTATTAGTGATAATATAATTCTCAGAAAACAAAATTTCTATGCTTCAGTCTCGATTTTGATGTAATAAAAACTTATACGATATATTGCTGGTGAAGGCTATTAACAAAGTTTGTAAGAATCTATTGGATTATTAAATATATTTTAAAAATCATAAAAAGACAAACCAACCTTTTTCAAAGTAGGTTTGTCTACAATTTGTAATTAATCAAAATTAATTATCATTGATTTAGGTCCTCTAGTATATATTCCTTTTTCTTCAAGAGGCATGGATTTTAATTTTATATTTTTTAATCGTTTTAATAAAATATTTGCCACCATTTCTAATTGAATTAACGAGAAAGATGCACCAACGCATGTATGGATTCCTGCTCCAAATGATAAACTTTGAGAATGAGTGGTGAATGGCTTGCTACTTTCAGAATTTCTATAAATATTAAATTTATCAGGATTAGTGAAAGCGTTAGGGTCTCTGTTTGCAGCTCCAATCATACATATCACTGTATCCCCGGTTTTCAAGTGTGTATTGTGCAAAGTAAAAGACTCAGATAATTGTCTAGGTATTAATTGAACAGGAGAATTGAAACGAAGGGTTTCTGTAATTGCTGCCCTTAATAACTTAGGATTATCTATGACATCTTGATATTGATCAGGGTTATTCAATAAATTGTAAAATAAATAGGCTAATGTTTTATCGACAGGTTCTGTTGCAGCTAATAAAATATTTAAAGTTAAAGCTAAAATTTCAGTATCTTTATATTCTTGTAAAATAGAAATTAAGTCGTCTTTAGCAGAATTTTTTCTTTTTCTAATCAAAGGCATCAAATATTCTTCTAATTTATCACTACATTCTAATGAATATTTAATTTCCTCATTACTTAAGTTGAAAGAAGTTATAAATTTAGCTATGCCATTATGCCATTTTCTAATTTTTTCTGAGTCTTCAATGTTTAAGCCCAATAAATCCATAGAACTTTGAATTGCAAATACTTTTCCAAAGTCGTTTACTATATCTATTTCTTTTTTATCAATAAATTTGTCAATAATATAATTAACTCTTTTTTCTAATATAGGTATTAATTTTTCAAGATATTTTCCAGTCATCCCTTTTAAAATAGCTTTCTTTTTAGCTTTATGTTCATGACCGGACATTTGTGCTAGAACCCTATCTTTCATAACAGGCTCAGCTCTTTTGGCTAATGTCTTAGTAGTGAAAACTTCATTATTTTTAAGAGCATACTTTACATCTTTATAATTACTTATAAAATAAGCATTAATTGAATCTTCATAATGAACTGGATCGTTTTCTCATAAATATTTGAAGTAGGAAGTAGGATTTACTTCGTATCCTTTGTCGAAAATACTTTTAGACACTTTTAACATAATTATCCCCTCTATCAGTTAATATTATATAGCCCTGTTTTTCATTCATTTTTAAATTAAATTTATCGTTTATAATACTCGTACCTAATTCCCATGGTGCATGATAAGCCATTAAAGTTTCTTGAGTATTAATTATAGGATTGGCGTTGAGAAAGAATGGTAGTTCTGCCAAAACATATTGTGCTGCATATTCTAAAGATTCATTTGTCATTTCAATAGATGTATTAAGGTTTTTGGCTTTACTTTTAATGGCTTGAAATGACATTTTTAAACAACTGTTTTTGAAGTTAGAGTCTGTATAGAATTGATTTACGATGTTCTCATACATCTCAATATAAGAAATATGTTGTCTGAAATCAGAAAATCTATGAATTCTGTTTGTTATAGTTTTATTACATTTTAAGATTGCGTCTTCACAGAATCTAATTTGTCTTTTGATTTCCTTCCGCACTTTTTGATTAGCTTTAGAAGTTGAATAACCTAAACATTCTAAAAGATTTTTAGATTCTTCTCCTGCTAATAGAATAGAAAAATCATCGAAATTTAAATTAGCCCATTGAATAACTTTTCTTATATATAATTCATTATATTTGCTTGTAAAAGGGCTTATACCTAAAATGACATGCCTTTTTCTCTGATAAATTTGTTTACAGTTTTTTGTTAAAAAGTCTACTTTAAAGTTATGCACATTAATCCCCCCATTTAATTGTTAACCCATAAACATTTTACTGGTTAACAATTAAATAATACCAAATTTATATAATGTGAGCAATTACATTTGACAATAAAAATAAAATATACAATAATATAGTTAACTGGTTAACTATTGGAGGGGAATTAAAGTGGATATGCAAAGAAAAGTCATATTAATGTTACAGAAATTTATAATTGAAAGAGAAAATGCTGATAAAAGAAGAAAGTATAGAAGAGAGAATGAAAACCTTGATTTATCTTTAACTCAATTTCATATCATAGAGTTAATCGATAAAAATGATAAAATCAATAATAAATTTCTTGCCAAAGAGTTAAATTTATCTAAACCAGCAGTTACTAAATCCATAAAAAAACTATTATCTAAGAATTTAGTGGTTGAATTGAATAATGAGGAAAATAAAAGGGAGATTTATTATAAGCTAACAAAAAAAGGGGAAAAACTTTCTTTTATACACGATGATTTACATAAAAAAGCAGTTAAAAAATACGAAGAAGTATTAAAAGTATTCGATGATAAAGAAATGGAAACAATTATTGAATTTCTACAGAGAAGTGTTGATGAACTAAAAAAAGAAGAAGTTGATTCTAATGGCTGAAATGAAAAGTAATATAAAATTATATATTCTAGGATTTTTAGCGTTTTTCGCATCACTAATTCAAAATATATATACACCTATCATTCCGAGATTACATGATGATTTTCATGTGTCTTTATTTTGGATCAATGTAACAGTTGGTGGTTTCATATTTATTGTTGCCATCATGCAAATATTGCTAGGTAAAAGTATAGATTCTAGAGATTCGAAAAAAGTACTTTTAGCAGGATTAGGAATTGTTATTTTATCTAGTTTTGTTTGTGCTATTACAAATAATTTCATTTTATTTGCGATATCAAGATTAGTACAAGCTATTGGGTGTGGAATAATTCCACTTGTAACCTTAACTTTATTGGCTAAGTTAAGTTCAGGTAATGGTAGAGCATCCGCAATGGCAAATTATCAAATATTTTTATCATGTGCTCCAGCATTGGCACCTATATTGGGCAGTAGTATAGGTGCTAAATGGGATTATATGGGGATTTTTAGTTTTTTGTTTGCGATATCAATGATACTATTTTTAATTATATCATTTACAAATATACCTAATGTTGAAAAAGGAATAGGAAAATTAACAGAAAAAGTAAATGAAAAATATTTATCTGATAAAGTTTTTATTACTTTAGTATTGTTAGGATTCTTAATATTTTTCACCTATTTCTCAATATTGGTTTATTTACCAACATTATTAAACAATATATACAATATAGGTGAAGGAATATCCGGTGTATTATTTTTACCTATTACAGTTAGTGTAATATTAGGTAGTATGTTCTACAAAAGAATTTCAAAGAAGCATGAGGGTTTAATTATACTTAAATACACTGTTATTATTTTTTCAATATTTACTTTGCTATTTGGATTGTTTAATACTTTAAGTTTAATAATTTTATCATTCATCATTTTTATACTAGGACTTTTTGTCGGCCTTGTTCCTGCCTTACTATCAACTCTAATATCTCAAAGGTTCGAAAGTATCAAAGGAAAGGTTTTAGGTGTTTTTAATTTTGTAAGATATATAGGTATGACTATAGGTGCAATATTAATTGGATTGGTGCCTCAAACATTTATGCCTTATTATTTTGCAAGTGTATCTTTAGTTCTAATCTCAATATTTATATATGTTAATACAGAAATATTTAAGGAGATGTTCAATAATAAAAAGTAATTTCATTTTATAATTTTTAAAATTATAAAAAGACAAACCCCCCTTTATAAAAAGTAGGTTTGTCTACAATCAAACCCTCCCTTATAACGGGTGGTTTTGATTAGTGTCGATGATAACGTGGGAATAATAATTCATTAGTGAAATAAAGTTGTGAATCAATGGTTTGTACGATTTTATCGTTTTCGTGTAACCATAGTTGTAAATCATTGTAATAATCGGAGCTCATTGATAAATCATTAGTAAAACAATGGGCTGTAGCTTGTATGGTTTGTTGGTTTAATGCATCATATACATCAGTTTGCGTATAAGCACAATAAATTGCAATCGCTTCATTCAAATGTTGATGAATATAATCTATAGCTTTTTTAATGACAGTGATAAAACGTGATAATTTATCATGCTGTATTTTGAGGTGTTGTGGAGAGGTAATCAATATTAATTGACAAAAATCTGGAACATTATAATCTTTAAGAGCGAAGAAATCGACATTTAAGCCACGTAATTTTGCTTCGATTATTTCGAAATTTTCAAAGATTAACGTTGCTGCGTCTGCTTTGTCCTTCTCTAAGGCATCTGTATGATAAAAGCTATTGTTCACAGGAATCAAATCACCTTCCTGATATGTAGCACCATCGGCTTCAATCATTGTTTTAACAATTGCAATACCACCGGAGCCTGGTGCCCCAGGATAGGTTAAGCGTTTTCCAATAAGGTCACGTGGACGAGTTATTGCTTTATCTTTGTTGAACATGACACCACCGTTAGTGTGCAAGAATCGTGCGAAGCCAACAACGTCTTTAGCGTTAGCACGATCTTCAACTAAGTGAATAGGTTCTGTTATCGCTATATCCATTTTGTTGTTTTCAATTTCAGATAGTGCATCGAAATGCGCTTCTGGCTCAATCATATGTACGTCAAGTTGTGCGTCTGCAAACCAGCCTTTTTCAATGCCAATGATCAGCGGCATATGATCTGGATTTAAAAACCATTCTAAACCAACTGTTAGTGTATCCATTATCTTTTCTCCTCCTATTAAAATAAGCATTCACGTAGCAAAAGTGAATGCTTGTGTTTAACAAGAAAAAGATTGATGTCAAAAGGACTACGCATCAATGACGCACAAGGTTCACTTTCCTACGCTGGTACTAACCATCAGGTTCAAGGGTTGAAACAAAGTTTCTCTCAGCAGCGATTACTGCACCCCTAGTGATCATTTACATATACAACATAACATAACAACATAAGTAAATAAAATTGGTATATCATAATTGAATGATGCATTGATATGACCTATTCTAAAAGTGAACATATTTATAAATTTTTTAATGTTAAGAGGGTTAAAATGTTAATAAGCAATGATTACTTGTATTATTTAACTATTATCATCGAGGTGTTCATTCTTGTAATAATACTTTGGGCGTATTTGCGTCTGAGTCGACAATGGCAATCTAAGCAGCGACGTATTTTAGTGATTAGCTACCAACTTGGTTTAATGGCAGCATTTTTAATTGAATTATTAGATGCGCTACTACCAGAGAATATATTTGGAAATGTTGTATTTGATGATTTATGGGGTTTTTCTACTATGATTGGATTGATTGAACTTAAGCGCCAACATTTCACCAAAGTATGGTGGCTTATGCCGACAACATTTTTGAGTGCTGTATTATTCATTATCTTTATACTATTAGGACCATTTGATTACTGAACATAGGAAACGAGGACGGATAAGCATATTTAACTATTGAACAATGCTAAAGATTCACTAATTTGTGAAATAAAGTTAATAGTTAATATGTTTATTTTTGTTTTTGTGAAGATACTGCTAGAGAAAATGAGAAAACACTTAATCTCACGAATCTTATTTAAAAGTTGTAAAGTTTGAATAAAGTAAAACGATAAGTACACATTAATTCAATCGTAAAAAACGATAACATGGAGCGTTATTTAGTACAGACTATATTATTTTATTATTTATATATATTATAATAAATTTTGTTTATTTTAGTAGCTGAAATGGTGATTATTCTTTATCTTGAGTATGTTTAAAACTTGGTTTTTCGTGTTTTGAGTCATTTGAAGCATGTTGGTTTTGTCGTTTAATTTGTTTGCGCTGACTTAATGAGAGAAATATTTCCATAATTCCCAGTGCAATTGCAAAGATAGATACAATATCAATACCATTAAATAAACGCACAATCCCAACGATAATTAACATAAGCCCTAGAACGAATGAGAAATTAAAGATGTTTTTCATTTATATCACCTCTTTATCAATATTGTAACTTACGATACAAGATTTTCGAATGATAGTTTTTTAAATTATCATACACCGTGTTTTTATACGAATTTTTAAACGAAAAGAATATCCATACGACTATAAGTTTCTTATGTGGAAACTTTATTTCCTTGATATTGTCATATTAGAAATACAATTTAGTTCAACTGCTAGATACAATAAATGTAAGGAGTTGTTTAATATGATTAAAATTAATAAGGTTATAAAAGCGCAGCGGACTAAACTAGGATTAACGCAAGATAAATTGGCTGCATATTTAGATATCACAAAGCCAACTATTTCAAAATGGGAAAATGGTAGTTTAATGCCTGATATTCAGTTGTTACCAAAGCTTGCAAAATTATTTAATATGAGTGTGGACGAATTATTGGATTATCAAGATGTATTAACGAAAGAGGACGCCACTCATCTGTGTCAACACTTGTCTAAACAATTGACTAATCATTCGTATGGGACATTTTTAACTGCAGTGAAAGAGAGTTGTCATAATAACAATAATGAGTATTCATTTTTATTGTCAATCATTGCGTTGCTGATGAATCATATTTATTATGCTGAAAATGAGGAACAACGTCTAGATACGATTCAATTTGCACAAACATTATGCGATATAGTTGAAGAAAAATCTGATTCTGATGAACTGATAAAATATGCTAAATGTTATCGTTTAGCATTTCAGCTATATTCAGCAGACTATGGCGCCATTATCGACACTGTTCCTGATTGTTCAATTAAAGAGGGAACAGCATTCTTTTTAGCAGATGCTTATGCACAACAAGGGAACTTAGCGAAGGCTTCAAGTGTGATTCAAGTGGATATGTATCAATCACTAATGTTAATGTCTCAACAGTTACAGTTGATATTGGTTCGTGATTTATACGAAGAAATCAGTGATATCGAACAGCGTTTTAAAGCATTGCAGCAGGGGTTTAATACCAATCAATTATTTCCATATATCAATATTGGTATTAATTTGTCGCTGGCTAAGTATTACTATCAACAAACTGAGTATGAGCAAGCTTTAGAATATTTAGAAGACTACTGTCAGTGCTATGAACGAGTTGTGCGAAATTGTAATTATCAGCAAGATCATTTTTTTAATGATATTGATATGTTTTTAGCAAAAATGCCGTTTGGTGAGCGATTAAATATACAAAATGATAGAGTGGCACGTGACTTTTATAGAGTCGTAGCTGACGAACAACGATTTGCAGAATTGTGGCATAATCCACAATTTCAACAGATTGTGAAGCGTTTAGACTTTATATATCGCCAGGGGATTGAATAAAATGAAGAAATGGTATGTGACAATACTTTTATTAGGGATTAGTTTACTTTCAGGATGCAATTACAGTGATACACATCAAAGGACAGGTTTGGTGTATCAACTTGTTGTTGGACCTATGGATGGGTTGCTGCATTATTTGGGTTTACATCTGAATCATAATTATGGATTGGCTATTGTTATTATTGTGTGCCTAGTAAGATTAATATTAATGCCACTCATGTTGCATAACCAAAAACAAATGGCAATAACCAGTATGAAAATGAAAGAATTACAACCCAAAATTGAACCGATACAACAAAAAATGAAAGCAGCAGCAACTCAGCAACTAAAAAATGAGGCATATCAAGAGTTGCAGCAGTTATATCAACAACATCAACTTAATCCTTTAACAACCATGTTTGGCTGTTTACCTATGCTAATACAAATCCCCATTTTATTTGGATTATATGCGACATTAAAATGGCCAACTTCAGGAGGAATTCTAAGTTATCCAACATTTATGTGGTTTCATCTCACATCACCAGATAGCATGATAGCTATGATTGCTGGGTTCATGTATTTTGTCCAATCATGGTTAAGTGCCAGACAAATGCCTAAGGAACAAAGAATGATGGGCTATGTGATGATGATCGTTTCCCCGTTATTTATTCTCTACATTGCGTTTCAATCTCCCTCAGCACTAGCTTTATATTGGTTTGTAAATGCTGCGTTATTAATATTGCAAGCAATTATATCACAACGCCAAACGCATCATATTAGACAATCAAAAACAATGTGATAAATCTTCATATTATTAGGTAGACACTGCCATAGTTAAGCATGATAAAAGAAGACAGGCACTATCATTTACCAATCAACGGGATGTTAAAAATGATTCAATATTTATTATAGCTGGTATGATTGCCACAGTTGAGACAACACCACTTAGTATCAGTCGACCATATATGTGTAGTTGTTAGGTAGTAATTGAAGCAAGCGACCTCTTTATGAAAAGCAGATAGTCGAATTAATTGAACCACAAGTTGTAAATAGCAAGAATAGATAGAATACCAAAATATTTAACTGCAAGTTTTTTTAAAAACATTCGATTTTAAGCAAGCGAGAATTGAATTATTAATCGTATTAAATGCATAAATATAAAATATTATGAATATACAAGGAAGTGTGAAAATTTATTTTCTAGGACATGGATCTTCTCAAAAAGATGATACATGTCTAAATTTTTAATCAAAAATCGGATGTGAGATTGTGAAAAAATAGATATAAACATTTGTTCATAGTCCGCAATAATATTTTGCATATTGGTTACTTTTAAAGACATATTATAATAAAAATTCCCAAGTTGTATAGACAAATATGCCTACAATGGCGGGGTTTTTACTTTGTAAATGCAATTTACATACTTGTCACAAAAACTTAACAATTCTCAAAAGCCTTGTGTATGTAAGCGTTGTAATATTAAATGTGAAATATTTCACAGAAATAATTATTTAAGGTATTAACAATTTTTGATAATCGTACTACACTGTCGGTGGAGGTACAAAAGAGAATAAATTAATTTGAGGGAAGAAGGTTATATTTATGAAATTCTTGAAAGTTGCTTCTTCGGAGGAAGCAAGAAAATATTTCACTAGCGAAAGAGAAATTGTATCGATCCATGACAAAGATGAAGACATCATCGATTTAGGTGCTGTTGTTCTTATGGAAGAGGATATGGATTTTGTCAACAAACTTAAAGAGGCAAAATTAGACATTCCTGTATTTGTTGTTTCCGACTACGAAAATGATAAAGATGCAGCTAACGCAGTGGATTTAAAAGAAGTAGATTTCATAATAGATGTAAACAATAGTAATTTTGAATATAATTCAAAAAAATTAGAATATGCAATTTCTAAATATGAAAACAATGTACTACCTCCATTCTTTAATACTTTAGCGGACTATGTTGAACGCGGTAACGTGCAATTCGACTGTCCTGGACACCAAGGTGGACAATATTTTGCTAAACATCCAGCTGGAAGACAATTCTACAAATTCTTCGGCGAAAATATTTTTAGAGCAGATATTTGTAACGCAGACGTGGATTTAGGGGACTTATTAATCCATGAAGGTCCAGCCGTAGATGCTCAAAAACATGCTGCAAAAGTTTATAATGCAGACAAAACATATTTCGTTATGAACGGCTCAACAACATCAAATAACATTACGATTACATCAGCAATTATGCCTGATGACTTAGTATTATTTGACAGAAACAACCACAAATCAGTTTATATTTCAGCTTTAGTTAAAGACGGTGGCCGTCCAGTTTATATGCAAACAGCACGTGACTCTTATGGTTTCATTGGCGGTATTCACGAACACGACTTTGATGAAGAATATTTGAGACAAGAAGTTGCTAAAGTGGATCCTGAACGTGCAAAATGGGATAGACCTTTCCGTTTAGCTGTTATCCAATTGGGAACTTATGATGGTACGATTTACAATGCACGTCAAGTTGTAGATAAAATTGGTCACTTATGTGATTACATTTTATTCGACTCAGCTTGGGTGGGTTATGAACAATTCATTCCATTAATGAAAAAATCTTCACCATTATTATTAGACCTTGATGAAAATGATCCTGGTATCTTTGTTGTTCAATCTACACATAAACAACAAGCTGGTTTCTCACAAGCGTCACAAATCCATAAAAAAGATAAACACATTAAAGGCCAAAAACGTTATATCAATCATAAACGTTTCAATAATGCTTATATGCAATATGCATCAACTTCACCGTTCTATCCAATGTTCGCTTCTCTAGATATCAACGCAAGAATGCAAGAAGGACCTATGGGAGAAAAACTTTGGAACGATTGTTTAACGGTATCAACAAATGCTAGAAAAGAAATCCTAGCTAAATGTAAATATATTAAACCGTTCTTACCTGAAAAAGTGAATGGTAAAAAATGGTCTGATGCACCAACAGAAGAAATCATTAGCAATTTAGACTATTGGAAATTCAATCCAGAAGAATCATGGCATGGTTTCAACGGCTATGGTAAAGACCAATATTTCGTTGATCCAAACAAATTCTTATTAACAACACCAGGTATCAACCCAGAAGATGATTCATACATGGACTTTGGTATCCCAGCAGTTATTTTGGCTAATTATTTACGTGAAAATGGCATTATTCCTGAGAAAAATGACTTAAACTCTATTCTATTCTTAATGACACCAGCTAGCGACGAAGCTAAAATGAACAATTTAATCGCTAAATTAATCAAATTCGAAAGCTTAATTGATCAAGATGCACCGCTAGATAAAGTGTTGCCAAGATTGTATCATCAAAACTTTGAACGCTATCAAGGTTATACAATTCGTCAATTATGCCAAGAATTACATGATTTCTATAAAGAACATAATACAAAAGAATTCCAGAAAAAAATGTTCTTAAAAGACTACTTACCAGAACAAAGCATGAAACCTTACGATGCTAACATTCAATTATTGAAAAACAACGCTAAATTAGTTGAATTAGACAACATCGTTGGAGAAATTGCACTTGAAGGTGCATTACCATATCCTCCAGGAATCTTCTGTGTTGTTCCAGGTGAAAAATGGAGCGAAACAGCTAAATCTTACTTCAAGATTTTAGAAGAAGGTATCAATAAATTCCCTGGATTCGCACCAGAAATTCAAGGTGTTTACTTTGAAGAAGTAGACGGCAAAATTAAAGCATTTGGTTATGTGCTAGAAAGCTAGGAAGGAGAACGAACATGGCTCAAAAGAAAAAAATGAGTGTGACTCAGTTAACAATCGTTACGGCTGTTAACATGATGGGTTCAGGTATTATCATGTTACCGACGAACCTCGCACAAGTAGGTACAATGTCAATCCTTTCATGGATTGTGACAACAGTTGGAGCAGTAATGCTTGCTTTCATCTTTGCTAGAGCAGGTTTATACAGCTCAAAAGGTGGAGGAATGGGTGGTTATGCAGAATACTCATTCGGTAAAGCCGGAGCATTCTTAACTAACTATACGTATGGTCTTTCGTTGGTAATTGCCAATGCTGCCATCGCTATTTCAGCAGTAGGTTATACAGCTGAATTACTTCACATCCATATGTCACCAGTTGCTACAGCGTTATGGACAATTTTAGCGTTATGGGTAGCAACATCATTAAACTTTGGTGGTGCAAGCATCACTGGTAAAATCAGTTCATTTACTGTATGGGGCGTTATTCTTCCAGTTGTATTCATCAGTATTATTGGATGGTTCTGGTTCAGTGGAAGTAACTTCGCATCATCATGGAACCCACATCACTTTGGATTCTTCGAAGGTATGGGTAAATCAATTTCAATTACCTTATGGGCATTCTTAGGTTTAGAGTCAGCAGCAGCAAATAGTGATGCTGTAGATAATCCTAAGAAAAACGTACCAATTGCCGTTATGGGTGGTACAATCGGTGCTGCGGTAATGTACATTATTTCTACAAACGTTATTTTAGGTATTTCACCAATTAAAGATTTAGCACATTCAAATGCACCATTCGGTTTAGCATTTAGTCATATGTTTAACCCAACAGTAGGTAGCATTGTAATCGGATTAATGATTATTTCATGTTTCGGTTCATTAATTGGTTGGCAATTTACAATTGCAGAAGTATTTAGAACGTCTGCAGTTGAAAAATACTTCCCTAAAGTATTCGCTAAAACAATTGGTAATGGTACACCATTAATTGGTATGTTGATAATTACATGTTTACAAACACTAATTTCATTAATGACAATTAGTCCATCATTATCTAAACAATTTACCATTTTAGTTAACTTGGCCGTTGTAACGAACGCTGTGCCATACGTTCTTACTATGGCAAGTATTAAGACGATGCAGAAAGAAGCAGGTAGTGTGTCTGCTAAAGGCATGAAGTGGACAAACTTTATTGCAGTCATTGCAGGACTTTACACATTATATGCAATCTACTCTTCTGGTGGTATCGCAGTTTACTACGGTGCAATAGTAACGTTTGCCGGATGGACACTTTATGGATTGATTTCCTATAGATTTGACGTAAACAAACCTCATGAAAATATTACAAAATAATTAAGATAGCTTAAAAAACGTGAATATTCTTTCCTTAACAATCCCATTAGCTGTATTCTCAAACCTCTCGCAACACGGCTATGGGATTGTTTTATTTGAATTTAGGTGTAAAATAATAGGTGTAAATATGTAAAAGGACTAGATAAAAATGAAAAAAGCAGATCATTCTGTGAGTAGAATATTAGTCATTTCTACGATAGGTGCACTGATCTTTTCCGTGATAGGTATCTTTTTAGGTATCGTATCAAACAGTGACATGGTGTTACTTGACGGTCTGTATGCAGTGCTTAGCTTATTAATTTCTTCACTTTCTTTATTTACATCTATAGCAATCAAGAAACCGAATCATGAGTCTTTTCCGTTTGGTAAATATGTGTTTCAACCTCTTACCATTATCTTTAACTCATCAATCATGTTGTTATTATGTATCTTATCATTAGTATCATCAGTTTATGCGATTCTACAAGGCGGGAGAGATATCAATGCAAACATTGGTTTGTTCTATGGTATTTTCTCATTTGTAGGCTGTGGTCTAGTGTGTTTAATGTTGTCACGCAACCGTAAACGTTCAGATCTTATTTATGCTGAAATGTTGCAGTGGTTACTCGATACTGTAGTTAGTTTTGGTTTAGTATTTGGCTTTGTGTTAATGTTTGTTTTAAAATACACGCCACTTGCATGGCTCATTCCTTACATTGACCCAGGAATGGTGTTACTCGCAGGGATTATCCTGATTACAATGCCAATTCGATTACTATACAATAATGGTAAGGAACTTATTTCTATGTCAGCATCTGAAGAAGTTCAATATGAAATTTTTACGATTGTTAAAGAATTAAACTTAAAATATAATATTCGTGAAGAAGATTTAAGAATTTCTAAAATGGGACAAGCGATTTATATAGATTTACAAAATATTGTAGATTCCAAATCAGCAATTAGAACGATTGAACAAGCAGATGTCTATCGTGATGAGCTGATTCATAATATAAATGAGGCTTTTACAAACTATGATAAGTGGTTGAATATTTCATTTACGGAACAGTATTATTTAAGACAATTGAATTAGGATTTGATTTGTTGATGCATCACGTTTGATAAGACAAATGATATGGCACATGAGGTTTGAGATAACCTTGTGTGCCTTTTTCATTCTTAAATAGAATGAATCGCACTTTTTTTGTTACTTATAAGCATGAAAGAACTTATTTCGGGGATGATAATAATTATTTTGGAGGTGCTACACATGAATGCAGATATGGAGTTATATAATAAGAAATTTGGGACAGAAGCACAACTATATAATACAAAAGTAAAGTATGTCTATAATCAAAATGGCAAGAAAACATTTGTCGAATCGACATTGATTTTAAGTAGACGACATATTGTTATTATTTCAAATAAGGAACACTTTTTTAAGGAAATTATTATACGCAATATTAAAGGGTATACCTTATCTGATAAGTTTATGAGTGCCGTTGTTGAATTGATTTATGGGGATAATCAATTTGAATTTAATGCCACGATAGCTTTTAAAAACAAGAAAGAACGTGAAATCGTGTTGAATTTCTTAAGCGTACTTTTCGACAATAACTTTTTGAAAAATAAACTACAAAATAAAACAGATCGATAGCGTCTGTAAACAGCTAGATAAGTATAAAAAATCATCTGAGTATATAAATGATTATATCAGATGATTTTTTATATTCTTAATTGGAGGAACTTATTTATAAAAGGAGGAACAGATGATGTATAACGATATCAGTGAAGTACAATTACCACAACAATTTAAATATGGTAGTCAGCAAGACATCGTTGTTCGCAGTTATTATCAGTTTACAGCTGATAATCGTATTTATTTTGACGCACATCATTATCGAGATTTGATTGATCATGAATATCGGTTAACGATAGATATCCAGTCTCCAGTTAATGCATACGGGTTAGCTATTGATTTCTTTGATATTGACGAGATATATTATCAATATATTCATCCTAAATTGGATGGTCAGCTTATCAATAATACATTGATTTTAATGAATACAACAGCTGAAAATATCGCTAACTGGCTTTGGGAGCAATTCAAGCGCCACCTGCCATCAGGGCATCATATATGTCGGCTCGAGCTAGCAGAAACGGCGCAGCATAGTGTTATATTGGACTCACGATTAAACTATAAACGTGTGTGATATTTATGCCATGTTAAAATACCCCAAAACAGTACAAGGCCACTCATTAAAATAAGCCAAATGATATCGAATTGTCTTGTTGTTATCTTGGTGTATACACTGTAGATGAATAAAGTAATAAAGAAATATCCAGTTGTCCATTTACTTGCGATACTTACATGATGACGTTCCATTTCATCTTGCTTTTTTAACATTTGAATCATCCTTTGCTTTACTTTGTGCTAAATAAATCGTCAACGGTTGTATCAAACTGCTTTGCAAGTTTAAACGCTAACATTAATGTGGGATCATATTTATTATTCTCGATGGCATTAATTGTTTGGCGCGAAACGTTGACGTTTTTGCTTAACGTTTCTTGAGACATGCCTATTTTTTTACGATAGGCTTTAATTTTATTTTTCATATATCACGCATCCTAAGTGGTATATTTCTTTTTTACAGAAAAGTAATTCATGACTAAAAATAACAGGCCCAATAAGATGTATAGTAATTCTGGATAATCTTTAAATATAAAAAGTGATTCTGAAACTTTCTTGTATATACCAAATAAACGCAAAAATACTGAAGATAGCATTGCATAAACTACCCACACAAATGTGCGTGCAAATATTTCTAGGAACATCCGCCGTTGTCGTTCATCGTATTTGGTATTGTCTTTTTTACGACCATCGACGCTTTCTGCTGGCAACAATGCAGTGGTGACGATACTCCATGATACTGAAAATATAAAGAAACCGATATATGCTAAGATTTTCATTGTATTACACCTCAAAATGTCAAAAGTTTTTTACATAAACACCATAACAACTGAAATTCAGAATGTCAAATACTTTTTACATTTTAAATAATAAAAAAAGAGCGGGACAGCATTTATTGTGAATTCGAAGTCCCGCCCTGGCAAGGTTGACTCGGGTTGAAAAAAGCTTGGGATAAGCGTATTTTCAATTCAGTCAACTACTGCCAATATAGAGTTCATAGCCTAAAACATGACGATGTCCGAGACGTTTTAGGTAACTAGCTTAAAATGAGTTGTGTTAATTCTTCTGCTGATAATGATCCAAAGTAATAATTTAAATCAATATCTTCTAAGCGAGCGATTAAATCCTGTTTAACCATTCGTGTACCTACTAGATGTGTTTCAACATCATGAATATCGCCTTGTCCAAAGAAATCGCCAAAAATACTACAACCTGAGATACGATTTTGTGTTACTGAAAGTGAAATATCAATGGTACCACAAGCAAAACGCGCATTGCGATTATATTCATAACGCGGAGAATGTCCATAATTCCACTCCCAATTTGCGTATTTGTCAGCAACGAGTTGATCAATACCAGCCCAATCTTCGTCGGTTAATGTATAGCGTTTGGCATCTGAAATGTCATCGATGCCCATAATTTGTTTAATAATAAGGTCTTTGAACGCTTGAATGGTGATGTCTTGATACTCAGGGGCAAGTGAATCCCTAATATTACCCACGCGAGCACGTACGGATTTAATGCCTTTGGACTCAATTTTTTTGCGATTTGGATTTAATGATTGCACCATGGCATCGTAATCAACGTCGAGCAGTAGAGAGTAACCACCATAAATACGGTTGTTGATTACTGTCATAGCGGCGCCAGAAATTTTTTTGCCATGGAGTGTTAAATCATTGCGTCCACTTTGGATGACATCGGTGGCACCAAGATGATGCAATGCTTTGATTGCTGGACGATAGAAACGTTGGAAGTCTCCATAAATTGACGTATCTTGTTCAAGGATGCAGCACACATTTACAGCACCTTTATCAACGTAAACGGCACCGCCTCCAGTATCTCGACGTACTACTTGAATGCCATGCGTATCAACGTATTCTTGATTGATTTCGATGGCAGTATTTTGGAAACGTCCAATTTCAATTTTAGGGTCACAGTAGTATGGTAATAGAATATCTTCATCTAAAAAAATATGCTGATTTACATAAACTTGCATGGCAAGGTTAACCGCACCATCAGCGATATATTTTCCATTGCGGATGGGTTCAATTAAATACATAATTTTAGCTCCTAGTTGTTCATTTTCTGCTGTGCAGTTGTCATTAATGTAGCAATGTCTTCATTCAAATGAATGGTTCGCGCTTTAATATTTTGTGGAATACGATAAGCTTTTTTATTTAAAGTCATAAAAAGGGCATCTGGATTGTGACGTGTCATGCGCTGAAACGGATGTTTCACAAATTGTGGTGTCGTATAACCGATACCAATTTCAAGGTATAAGATTTTGCCATGTTGATGTTCAGCTAAAAAGGCATTATACCGTTCGAGCTGTGCATGAAAATCAGCATCTTCAACCATGCCAACTTGTGCTTTACGTTTGTTAATTTCCATAGGCGCATTACATTTTGGACAATGTGGAATCAATGTCCAAGGAATTTTCATATCTTGTTGTTCAGCTACCATCTGACGAATAGCATCATCATCACGATAGGTCTTTGCATGACAATGCTGGCTACATTGCCATAAAATATATTCGCCTTGAATATGAAATACTTTATTTAAATCATAGTCTGCTGCTAAAAAAGCATTATCTGCATTAGTTGTAATAATATGATACGCTTTTTGCGCTAATAATGATTTTAAAGCAAGATATGATGCTCCGACCGGCTGATCCAAATAATTTAAAACAACAAAACGACTTTCGAATGCCCAGTATTCCTGCCAACTATCAAAGGGATGTAGACTGGCTTGTAACATATCAAAGAAACCATATTTTTCGATAAAATCTGGAAAGTTTTGTGTAAAACGATCACCTATGTAGGTAAAGCCATCAGCTGCCGACATACCAGCGCCAATACCGACAACGACTGCATCTGCTTCATAGATAGCGCGTAGTAGTATATCGACTTGTGCAGCGTCTTCGCGAGCAAGTTGGAGTGCTGCCCATTTATTATGACTCATGAGTCTGAAGCACCTCCGTATAAAGTTGTGCATCTTTATCAGTAAAGACATTAAAAATAACCTTTATTGATGATGGATGTGTTGTTAAATAATCCGAAACGGTCTTAATCGCGATATGGCAAGCTTCTTCTTGTGGAAAGCCGAATACACCTGTCGCAATGCAACAAAAAGCTATATGTTGTAAACCGTGCTGTTCAGCTAATTCTAAGCAAGATGTATAACAGCGCGCTAACAGTTCTTTATTCATTTGCGAAACAGGATATTTACGTATTTGTGGACCGACAGTGTGCAAGACATAACGGCAAGGCAAGTTATACGCCGGTGTGATTTTAGCTTTACCTATACCTTCTTTACGATCTTGTTGTTTGATGATTTGTGCACAATCAAGACGAAGTTGAACGCCTGCTTTTGTATGGATTATGTTATCTATACAATCATGATTGGCTTGCATACAACCTAAGAGGCTACTGTTAGCAGCATTGACAATCCCATCAACAGCCAGATGTGTAATATCACCTTGCCACACATATAACTGTTGATTCTCTACAGGTGTTAACGCATCCATATGAATGGGCTGTCGTTCAGTTGATAATGCTGAAAGATAAGCATCTTGAATATCTAAATATTCTTGAGAAATAGGTTCTGGTGGTCTGACATTGGCTAAGCCACGATATAATTCCCATTGTGCTGTGGAGTCAGTAGGGTAGTTTAACGGTTCTGAACCATGTGCTTCTTGCCATAAATAATGTGTTAAATAAGCGAGACGTTTACTCTGTGTTTGTAACATTTATGCCTCTGGTAATGCGTTATACGCATCTTCATCTACATTTTCTAATTTGACTAACCAATTGTCTTCTGGTTTTTCTGAGTTTAAAATCGTTGGTTCGTCTTCAGCTTTTGTATTGCGTGCCACAATTGTTCCGGCAAGAGGCGTTTGGACATCTAACACCGTTTTTGAAGCTTCAATACTTACAATTTCATCGTTTTTAGCGACATCGTTTGCAGTCATGAATTCAACATAACCCACAGTACCAATATCATCTTGAAGTTCTGGTGTCATATAATAGACATATTGGTTTCCTTCCTTTTGTACTAATAGATAGTTTGCTAATTTAGCCATATATATACTTCCTTTCTTTAGTTATAGATATGCTTGTGCAAGTAGTTCTAGCGTGCGACAGCGGTTTTCTATATTTGGTAGGAGAGGTACCACTAAGACTTCATCAGCTTGAAAGTCTTGAATCATGGCGTCGAGTTTTGGTGTTACTTGTGTGATGGTTCCAGCTAAAATTTTAGAATGAGATGCTTGCATGCGTGCTTTATCTCGCGCAGTTGGTTGATATTGTAATGCAGTCTCATAAGATGGAAAACGTTCGAACTCAGCAAAATAACGTTTTCCTAATAACCATACATCTAGTGCTTGTAATAATCGTGTAGCTTCTTTCTCAGTGTCAGTTACAATGACAAACACGGTTAACATAACACTTGGTGACATCTGTAGTGATGTAATTTCAAAATGCTGGCGATAAGTAGCGATGCTATGTTGTGTGGCACGTATGCTATCTGTATCTGGCAATAAAAATGTACCAACAGCAAACCCCATACCTTGCTGTGCAGCCATTTTAGCTGAACGTTGGCTAATGCTTAATAGCCACATATCAGGATGATGTGATATGTTTGGTTGTGCCATGACGCTAGAAAAGCGCTGCTCACTTTGCTGATTTGTTAAGTAATGACGAAGATCCACGATACTTTGTTGATAATCAAGATATTCAGATTTATCCTCGTCCATTGCACGTTTCACGGCAGGTGTACCAGGATTATTGCCAATGCCAAGATCGACGCGTCCAGGATAAAATGCTTCTAACATGCGAAAATTTTCGGCGACTTTGTAAGGACTATAATGAGGCAACATAATACCACCTGAGCCTACTTTAATGTGGGATGTTTTACCCAAAATGTGCATCATCAATAATTCTGGACTACTGCAAGCAAAAGCTGGCACGTTATGATGCTCTGTTATCCAAAAACGTTTAAAGCGTAGTCGATCTGCCAGTTGTGCCAAGCGTATTGTATCGTGAAGTGCCTGCTCAGCATTTTTCCCTTCATCTATCATCGCATAATCTAACACATTTAGTTCTACCAAAAACTCATCTCCATTACTGTTTTATCATTCCCCAATTATTTACCCAATTTTATTTTAACGGTTTTTGTTATGTATTGCTAAATTTCAGTTTACAACAACATATTTTTATGTGGTTTATTTGGTTCAAAGTGGTCAAATGCATTAGTAAAAACTATTTAAGAAGTGTGATTAAATTGCTAATTTTAAGCGGTCGTGATACGTTGATGTTAATAAGCAGATGAAAGAAGATGACACTGACATGGAAGATTACACACCATTATTGCAACCTATCACGCTACCTAACGGCGTACAATTGAACAACCGTTTCGTGTTGTCACCAATGACGACAAATTCATCGACGCATGATGGACATATTACTCAAGAAGATTTGCGCTATGCTGAAAGACGGGCGGGATCAGCTGGACTTCAAGTGACTGGTGCTGCTTATATTGAACCTTATGGTCAGCTCTTTGAGTATGGTTTTAATATCTCAGATGATACATGTATTCCTGGGTTGAAAAAGCTAGCCCAAGTCATGAAACAAGATGGCAATAAAGCGATTATTCAATTGGCACATGCAGGACGTTTTTCCAATCAAGCGATTCGAAATTTTGGTGAAGTATATGGACCTAGCCCGATGTCACTGCATTCTCCAACACCTCATAAAGTACTAGAAATGTCTCAAGAGAAGATTAAAGATGTGATTCAACAATATGCTGATGCTACATCTCGTGCTATTCAAGCAGGCTTTGATGGTGTAGAAATATCAGTTGCACAACGTCTATTAATACAAACGTTTTTTTCTACTTTTTCAAATCAACGACATGATGACTATGGGGTAGATTCCTTAGAAAACCGTGCGCGTTTTGGATTACAAGTCATGCAAGCTGTTCAAAATGTGATTGATCAACAAGCACCTGCTGATTTTATTCTTGGCTATAGGGCTACACCTGAGGAAACACGTGGAAGTGATCTAGGGTATACCATTGATGAATTTAATCAACACTTAGACTGGGTCATGGATGTTGCCAATATTCACTATTTAGCTATTGCTAGTTGGGGTCGACACATCTATCAAAATACAAGCCGTACACCAGGGCAACACTTTGGAAAACGTGTCAATCAAGTTGTATATGATCATTTGAGTGGGCGTTTACCTATGATTGCGAGTGGTGGAATTAACTCGGTAGAAAGTGCATTAGATGCGATGCGACAAGCAGATATGGTGGGTATGTCGTCACCGTTTGTCACAGAACCTGACTTTGTGACAAAACTTGCAGCAGGGCAGCCTGAATGTATTGATTTACACATCACTCAAGATGATTTAGAGGAATTAGCTATTCCGCATGCAGCTTTTAAAGATATTGTGAAAATGATGGATTATGGTGAAGGATTAGCTTTGAAAACAAGAGATGAACTACGTAAATTAGAACAAAATTATGACGATTAACAATAAGGAGCGGGGCAGAATTCTTTGTGAATTCGTAGTCCCGCTCCCTATATTGTTATGGTGTATCTACAATTGATGCTTGAGCCATCGCTGTGCCAAAGTCACCGTATTGATGTGTAGTGGCTAATTGTTTAAAAGCCTCTTCAATGAGTGAATCAAATTTATGCAATCTAAACTCCTTATCTTGTACCATTGTTAAAATGTCAGGATATGTTTTGAAAAGATATTCAATAGTGAGATCTAAATCTTCAGAAAAAGAATCGAATGTTTCGATAGCTACGTTAATAAATGGTGTCAATTGTCCACGCACATTTAATAATCGTTCGATATCAGCATCATATTTAGCCAATAAGTCTTCTGATAATTCTAATTCTTCTACATGCATTGAACTATCTAATGCATAAAATAGTTGGTAGGCATGACGGCCTTCGATAAAGTGTAAGTGATTATCATTAGTACTTGTTTCACCATAACGTGCTTGATTTTTAATCATTTTTGTAATATGTAACTTAATTAAAACGATTGTTGCTTCTTTAATATGAGCGATATCTTTACGATTTTGACCTTGCAGTTGTTCTTTAATTTGTGCTTCCAATTCATCGTGTATTTGAGGCATCAAATTTAGACGCGCTTGTAATACATCAGTAGTTAATATATCTGCGGACATCTTCGTCACTCCAATTTCTATCTAAAATTAATCTTATATATAATTATCGCATAAAAAAGACTTTTTTGGGGAGAGAAATAATCAGTTTCTTTTTTTGAGTGTTTAAAAATATGAAGATTTACAATGAACAATAAGAATTAGTGGATGTTTGAGGGCAACAACGATAATTGTTTTCTGTTAAGATAGCGACATTGATTGTGAAAGATGATACGTGGGAGGCTATTATGGCATCATTAGATGGGCTGCCATGGGTACTTCGAATATTTAAATCAGATTATGGTGCTGAGGCAACACCTGAAACATAACAAGCTTATTGGCAGCCACAACAAATCCAATTATTAGATATCGCATTTTCAATAGCCATTGCTATGGTGCTTGTAGCGACATCATGCACTTTATCAGATTAGATTCAAGATATAGTGCCTAAATCTAATTCAATCTTGACGACTGTAGCCTTTTTTGCAGATCAATACCTATACTAACAACATTGACCAGTTTGAGACTATGAACGATATATTGGCAGTAGTTGATTGGATTGAAAATATGCTTATACCAAGCTTTTTTCAATCCAAGTCAACTTGCCGAGGCAGGACTAGGAATTCATAATGAGTTCAGTTCTGCTCCCTTTATGCTATTTCTTTTTATTTATATTGTTTGTAGAATCATGTTGTTTATCTTGTTGATCTTCACGTTCTTCTAAGCTAATCGTGTAATCTTTATCATCATTAATATATGTCATGGCAAAGTGTTTCGTATGCTCTCTGCGTAATGCACGCATTAAAGAAAAAATCATTAACAGCAAAATAATAGAAAAAGGCAAACCAGTAACGACGGCTGCAGATTGTAAACTTGTTAAACCCCCGGCAATCGTCATAGCAACCGATATAGCACCGATTAATAAACCCCAAATAACTTTATGTTTAACTTTTGGATTTTCTTTACCACCTGTGGCCATGCTAGCAACGATATGTGTGGTGGAATCCGCACTAGTAACGATGAAGATAAAGATTAAGGTAATGGCTAGGGCACTAGTGATGTCGCTAATCGGGAACTTAGACAGTAACTCAAATAATGCTACAGTATAATCTTTATCGACTACATTAGCAATCGGATCACCGCCAAGTGCTATTTTTAATGCTGTCCCGCCAAAGCCAGCTATCCATGAAAATGAAATTAAAGGTGGCACGAGCAGGACCCCTACGACAAATTCGCGGATTGTGCGCCCACGAGAAACACGAGCCACGAAACCACCAATAAATGGGGACCAAGAAATAACCCAGGCCCAATAAAAGACGGTCCATTTTTGCACCCAAGAATTATCCCCTTGATACGGATTAATACGGAGACTATATTCAACAAAATGCGTGATATAATCGCCAATCGCAAGCGTATAAGATTCTACAATAAATTTTAAATCACCAAATATAAGCATAAAGATAAGTAACAGTGCGCCTAACCCAATGTTGATATTGCTCAACCATTTTACGCCTCTATTTAAGCCGGTTAAAGCAGAGCCTAAGAAGATACACACCATTAAAATTGTAATTCCTATCTTAGTTACATTTGTATTTGGAATATGGAATACATAGTTAAGGCCGCCACTAATCTGTAAAATTCCAAGACCAATTGAGGTTGCAATACCCATGACAGTGGCAATAATAGCTAAAATATCAATAATATTGCGAAATGGACGTTTATAAGCTTCACCAAAGACAGGTTCCATTGCGGTGGAAATGAGTCCGTTGCGTTTTTTTCTAAATTGAAAGAATGCTACTATTAAACCGGCAATCGCAAATATAGACCATTGAGAGATTCCCCAATGAAAGAACGTATATCCCATAGCTAGCCGTGCAGATGATGCAGATTCACTGGTAATCTTCCCAGGAAAAGGTGAATGTAAATAGTGCGTCAATGGTTCGGCTACACCCCAAAAGACAATACCAACACCTAAGCCAGCAGAAAATAGCATACCAATCCATGAAATAGTGGAAAATTCAGGCGCTTCATCATTATCTCCCAGCTTGAAGCGACCATAACGTGAAACAGCGAGGGAAATCAAAAAGACGTCGAGAATAAAGATAATTAGTAAAAATAGCCAGCCAAACGAATTAGTCAAAAAATTATAAATTGCTTGTGCCCGTGATCCAAATGCTTTTGGAAATAAGCCGGCAATTGCAGTGATGATTAAAATGATAAGTACGGAAAATGCATAAACAAAATTGTTATTTTTCTTCCTTTTGTCAGACATGGAGCTGTTTAGTCATCCCTTTGTTTAAATTTATTGTCGTTAAAAGTATAACCATAAGTTTTAAAATAATTCAAAAATTTATGGATTTTAACTACAAATGCTGTGGTGAAAAAAGTAACACAATCATATATGGACAATGGTGAAACATCTAATAATGAAAAGATTTTTCATTTTTCAAGAAGCATGGGAGAGCAGAGTCTGAAATGATATAATAAAGGCGTTATAAGACAATCATTATACACAGAAAAGAAGGAATCGTATGTCTAAATATGCGCTAATTAACGGGAAGATTTACACAGAACAGCAAGTGATTGAGCATGGATATGTTGTGATTAATGATGGACGTATTGAGCAAATCGCATCAGGTAAATATGATGGTATGTTAGAAACGGTTGATGCACAAGGTCAGCACGTCCTACCAGGATTTATTGATATTCACATTCATGGGGGATATGGTGCTGATGCCATGGATGCATCATATGAAGGGTTAAAACATTTAGCTGAAAATTTATTGTCAGAAGGAACGACAAGTTTCTTAGCAACTACAATGACACAGTCTGATGAAAATATCATTAAAGCTTTAGCTAATATTGCTAAGTATCATCAAGAACAACAACAAGGAACTGCAGCAGAAATTGTGGGAATACATTTAGAAGGGCCATTTATTTCAGAACATAAAGTGGGAGCACAAAATCCACAATATGTGCAACGACCTTCCGTGGATAAAATTCAACAATTTCAACAAAGTGCGCAAGGTTTAATTAAAGTGATCACCTTTGCACCGGAAGTGGAAGGTGCACAAGAGACATTAGCTGCACTACATCATGATATTATTTTCTCAATAGGTCATACTGTTGCGGATTTTGATCAAACGAATGAGGCAGTCACATGTGGTGCGAAACATATTACACACTTATACAATGCAGCGACAGGCTTTGAGCATCGCAAGCCAGGAGTTTTCGGCGCAGCATGGACCAATTCAGGATTAAATACGGAAGTGATTGTTGATGGTATTCATTCACATCCAACAGCGGTTAAACTTGCGTATCAACTCAAAGGACATGAACATTTCTATCTTATTACTGATGCCATGCGTGCTAAAGGCATGTCTGATGGAGAATACGACCTAGGCGGTCAAAATGTTATCGTTAAAGGGTCAGAAGCGCGTCTAGCATCAGGATCTTTAGCTGGAAGTATTTTGAAAATGAATGATGGACTGAAAAATGTGATGACCTTTACTGGACAAGGACTAGACCAAGTGTGGCGCGTAGCCAGTTTAAATCAGGCAATCGCGTTAAAAATTGATGATCAAAAGGGTAGTATAGCAGTAGGTAAAGACGCTGACTTAGTTATTGTTGATGATGATATTCAAGTATTAACAACAATCAAAGCAGGTTGTATGCATCGATACCGTTCACTTGGGGAATAGATAAATTAAGACCATAATAAAAAAATTTAGGAGGCGTATTATATGCAAAGTAATTATAGATTTCCTAATGCTATCTTTTTCTTTAATATGCTGTTATTAGCTGCAACATTAGCGATTATTGCTTTGGCGATTGTCAACTTTATCTCTAATAGCATCATAACTAAAGCAGGCGTTGTCTTTGAGATGGCCTGGCAAGAAACTGAAATTATTTTTGTATCAGCATGTGGTATCTGTATTCTTATTAGTTTAATAGCACTATTTATCTTAAAATTATTTGAATATAAATAAGTCAAATATCAAACCGGAATATAAAGCCATTCTATGTAGAAACGTTAACTACACAGAATGGCTTTTATAGTATGTTATTTAGTGTATTTTGGTCAACTAAATGTTTAATGATTGATAAAGCGCGTTATCAACAATCACATCTACACGTTCATGTTGATGTAAAATAGACGCAGGTAAATCTTCAGTAATATGTCCATCTATCAATCTTTGTAGGGCATCATGTTTCTTGTCACCAAACGCTAATAGTATAATACGTTTCGCGCGTGTGATGTTATCTAGACCCATAGATATGGCTTGTTTAGGAACATCTGCTAACTTAGAGAAATGCACACTATTAGCTTGAATCGTGGATGTCGTCAAATTAACGACGCGGGTGTGACTATCAAAAGGTGTTCCTGGCTCATTAAAGCCAATGTGCCCATTTTGACCAATGCCTAACAGTTGAATATCACGTTGACCAACCGATTGTAATAATGTTTCATAGCGCAATGCTTCGCTTTCAAGATTGTCTGCCGCACCATTTGGGATATGGATGAACGCTTTATTCCAGCCAGAATAGTTGTCAAATAAGCGTTCATGCATATAGTGATGATAACTGTGCTCATGATGTGCGTCTAAACCAACATACTCATCGAGGTTAAATGTGTGCACTTGAGAGACATCTATGTGATTTAAATCTAATAAATCAGTGAAATATGGATAAACGCTTGTCATCGTAGCTCCTGTTGCTAAACCTAATATTGCGTCAGGTTTATCTTGGAGTAATTTAATTAATTCTATAGCGACGTAGCGACTAGCTGTTTGCTGGTCTCCAAGATTTAAAATTCTCATATTTGAAACACCTCCAATGACATTCAATTTTAAAATAAATGTGTAAATTAATCTTCAGCTATCGCTTTAATAAAGCGTTCGGTAATTTGTTTTGGTCGAGTGATTGCACCGCCAACGACAGTACAATAAACGCCTAAATCACTCACTTGTTTATACATTTCTGGTGTGATGACATTGCCTTCAGCTATAACTTTGGCTGAAACTGAATTCAGTACATCCTTTAAAAAAGCAAAGTCATTTTCGTATAAAATATGGCCTTTAGTATATGAGGTATAGCCTCTTAATGTTGTGCCAATATAATCAAATCCTAACTTATCTGCTTGCTGAGCTTCGTCTAATGTCGAAATATCTGCCATAATTTCTACGTTTGGTGCATGTTGTCGAATATAGTCAACTAATTCTGACAGCGTTTCTTTTGGGCGAGTTTGTTTCGTCGCATCTAACGCAATAACGTCACAGCCACTAGCGATCAATTCATCGACTTCCTTAGACGTTGTGGTAATAAAGACATCCGAATTGGCATAATCTCGTTTAACAATACCAATAACTGGTAAATTGACTTCGCGCTTTATCGCGAGTATATCTTCTTTAGTGTTGGCTCTGATGCCAACTGCGCCTCCTTGATAAGCGGCTAAAGCCATCTTAGACATAATAAATGATGAATGTAATGGTTCATCAGGTAAAGCTTGGCAAGAAACAATTAATCCTTGTGGTAACATGTTAAACACTCCAATTACTTTTGTTTAATTTGTAAAAGATAGGTCTAGAATGATTGGTTAATATCATCATATCATTAAGAAATTTTTTATCAATTTAAATTTAACTTTTGAAAAAGATTTTCAAATAGTCTACACTCAAGTTAATACGAATAAAGGACTGAGGATGATGAAATTTGATAATAGAGTACAACGTAGTCGGCACATACTAACAAAAATGGATCGCAAAATTGTCACATTTATTCAAGAACAAGAATTAGATGATCGCTTTTCTACTATTAATTCTCTTGCTTATGCCATTGGTACGTCTCCGGCCACTATTACACGTTTCAGTAATAAGTTAGGCTATGATAACTTTCAAGATATGAAATTTAGTGTACAACATGAAAAATCTGAAAAAATAGTCGAAAATGCGCCACTAGTACAACAAATTCACCGTTATCACCAACGTATTATACAACAGACAGGGGAATTTATTTCTGAGGAAAAGATTAAACGCTTTGCGCATAATTTAAAAACAAGACGTCAAATTAACTATGCTGGTTTAGGTAGTTCTGGGTTAACAGCCAGCGAATTTTATTATCGAACGATGCGTATGGGCTTAAAAGGAATGGTGTCCACAGATGCGCATCAGATGAAAATATCGGCGTCCTTATTGTCAGCGCAAGATATGTTTGTTGCTATTTCTAATAGTGGAGAGACGATAGAATTAATTGAAGCAGCAGCGATTGCACATGATCAAGGCGCATATGTTGCGGTTATAACGAATTATGAAGGTAGTAGTATTACTGAAAAGGCAGACTTAGTACTGATTACTACGGATCAATCTCGAATTAATGATTCTCAATTTATTAATACGCAAATTGCCACTTTCTTTTTAATGGATATTGTCAGTTATCTCCTATTAAACGATCCCCATATGAATCAACTTTATCAGCATACACGACAGACAATATTAGGTAAATAGTGATTATAAGCTAAAGATTGGTACATCATTACTAGAACCAATTGATAAGGGAGCGGGACAGAATTCATAATGAATTCGTAGTCCTGCTCCCTTTATCATTCAACAAGTGCACCATACAAAGCAGCATGGTTTTTCGTGCGTGTTGTTTGAAGCCGAGCGCCTCCGTAGCCATGGGGTAAATAGTGCTGAATATGGGGTTCGATATATTGAATAAGCCTGTCACCTTGTGAGGAAATACCACCACCAATTAAGATTAAATCTGGATCATAGATGATTTGTATTTGCGCAATTCCCTCAGCAACAGCATTTCCCCAATCATTAAGCAGTTGGACAGATTGCTTGTCGTCAGCTTCTGCAAGGTCAAAAAGTGCAGGAACGCTGATGTTTGCATCTAAGCCGTATGCTTTAATTAACGCTTTCAAAGCAGATGTTGAAGCCCGTTGCTCATAAGTTAAACCATCGCTTGAACGGTAAAGTAAGTAGCCAATTTCATTTGCGTGATAACGCGCCCCTGTATATAAGCCATGTTGTTGTGTGTAAAACGCACCTCCAATACCAGTGCCTAATGTTAAACAGAAAATATGGCTTTCTGGATACTTATGTAATACAAGTTCTCCTAACAACGCTGCATCAACATCATTATGTACTGTAATATGATCAGACAAATCTCCCAAATGTTGTTGGAAATCAGTACCATTGTAATTTGCAATTGTAGGACCAGCGTAAATAATTGCTTTTCGTTCAGTGTCAACTACACCAGCCGTTGAAATACCAATATGTGGACGTTCTAGCTGATAATGTTGAATATACTTAGCAATTAAGTCATGAACCGTATCAATGATTAACGTTTTCTTATTATCAGGTGTTTTTATAGATTCATGTGCCAGCATATCTAAGTCCGTATTAAATACGGCAATTTTAATATTGGTACCACCAATGTCTACCGCAATTTTATACATCTATTATTCCTCCTTTATCAATTAACATTATATAAACAGTTGTTCGTAGTTAGAACAATATTTAATGTTTTGAAAATATTTTTCATAAAATTAAGACAAAAATGTTAAAACGTTTCAAAACATATTGTAACCTTATTAGAAAGCGTTTACAATTTTAATGTAAAAGTTGGGTTAATGGTTAAGTCTATTTATTATCTAAATAAACTTTGAATGAATAACAATGAAATTGGAGTGATAAACAATGGATAACAACTTGAAAGGCATATTTGCAGCGCTGCTTGTTCCATTTGATGAACAGGGACAAGTTAAAGAAGAGGGACTAAAACAAATTGCACGCAATGCCATTGAAACAGAAGGTTTAGATGGTTTATATGTAAATGGTAGTTCAGGAGAAAACTTTTTAATTAGTAAAGAACAAAAGAAACAAATTTTCAGATTAGCAAAAGAAGCGGTTGGCGATAAAGCAAAACTAATTGCTCAAGTAGGTTCATTAGATTTAAATGAAGCAATTGAATTGGGACAATATGCAACAGAATTAGGTTATGATGCATTATCAGCCGTTACGCCATTTTACTATCCATTTAGCTTTGAAGAAATTAAACAATATTATTTCGACATTATCGAGGCAACACAAAATAACATGATTATATACGCGATTCCAGACTTAACGGGTGTCAATATTAGTATTGAACAATTTGGGGAACTCTTTAATCATGACAAAGTGATTGGTGTTAAATACACAGCACCTAATTTCTTCTTACTAGAACGTATTCGTAAAGCCTTTCCAAATAAATTAATATTATCGGGATTTGATGAAATGCTTGTTCAAGCAACGGTATCCGGAGTAGATGGTGCGATAGGATCAACATATAACGTAAATGGACGTCGCGCGCGTCAAATCTTTGAATTAGCGCAACAAGGCAATGTATCAGAAGCGTATAAAATTCAACATGAAACAAACGATATTATTCAAAACGTGTTAGCGATGGGTATTTATCCAACTTTAAAAGAAATATTAAAAACGCGTGGTATCGATGGTGGTTTGCCAAAACGCCCATTTGCGCCATTCAATGAAGCGCATCGTGCCACATTAGACAACTTAATTAATAAATACAACTTGTAAAAACAAAATATTGAAAATTAAGAGGTGTTGTGAATGCAGCAAATAGGATTTGGATTTTGGAACTGGGTCGCAGTTCTACTGTATTTATTGATTATGTTAGCTGTAGGAGCTTATTTTACTAAACGTGCCAGTCAAAGCACAGATAGTTTCTTTACGGCTAGCGGTCGTTTACCGTCTTGGGCAGTTGGCTTTTCTATTTATGCAACAACGTTAAGTGCGATTACATTTATGTCTACACCCGAAAAAGCATTTTTAACGGATTGGGCATATATTGCAGGAAACATCGCAATTGTAGCAATTATACCTATTTTAATTGCATTCTACGTACCATTTTTCAAAAAGTTAAAAGTCACGTCAGCATATGAATATTTAGAAGCGCGCTTTGGACCAAGTGTTCGCGTTATTGGCTCATTACTTTTTGTCATTTTCCATTTAGGACGTATTGCAATTGTGATTTATTTACCAACACTAGCCATTACATCTGTATCAGATATGAATCCATTTTTAGTAGCGAGCTTAGTAGGAATATTATGTATTTTATATACGTTTTTAGGTGGATTTGAAGGGGTAGTATGGAGTGACTTTATCCAAGGTGTAATTCTATTGGGTGGCGCTTTAATGATTATTTTAATTGGCGCCTTTGAAATTAAAGGTGGTTTTGGCACGATCATTCATGATGCGATTGCTAATAAAAAGATTATGAGTGCAGATAACTGGAAATGGAATTCTGCAGCAGCATCGATTCCTATTATTTTCCTGGGAAATATTTTTAATAACTTACATCAATACACAGCTAGTCAAGATGTTATTCAACGTTATCAAGCTTCAGATTCAATGGAAGAAACGAAAAAGTCATTGTGGACAAACGGTGTATTAGCGCTTATTTCTGCACCTATTTTCTATGGTATGGGCACAATGATGTATTCATTTTATCAACATCAAGATAGCTTACCTAAGGGATTTAATACCTCTTCAGTTGTACCGTATTTCATTTTAACTGAAATGCCACCTTTTGTAGGTGGTCTATTGATTGCCGCAATTTTTGCAGCTGCGCAATCTACAATTTCATCAAGTTTGAATTCAATTTCAGCGTGTATATCAGAAGATATTAAACATCGTTTCTTTGGTAAAGGACGTGACAAGGACGAAGTTAATTTTGCACGTATCGTCATTATTATAGCTGGCTTGCTTAGTTATGGTATCTCTATGTATTTAATCGCAGCAGATTCAAATAACTTATGGGATCTCTTCTTATTAGTAACAGGTCTTTTTGGTGTACCACTTGCTGGTATCTTTGCGGTAGGTATCTTTACAAAGCGTGCAAATACATTTGGAGTGTTCGTTGGACTTATTTCAGGTGTAATCTTCGCGTATTTCTTTAATGGCATAGGTGGAGGCAATTCGCCATTTTATGTATCAATTATATCATTTATGATAGCCTTTATTTTTGGATATCTTATCAGTTTAGTTGTTCCAGCTAAATATGCAAAGGATATTACAGGATTAACAATTTATGATAAAGACAAGCCTTCAAACTATGTATCTAAAGTTGCAAATAAATAATTTTATAGCAGTAGTTTAATAAAAGATAAAAACAGTCTTGGACATGCATCTCAGAAAAATAGCGCTCCGATGAATTGAATTCAACTTATCTGAGCGCTTCTTTTTATTCAATACTTCGTATTGTTGGCTCGCTTTCTTAGGGGACAGCTTCAGCCTGTAGTCTTCAGCTCGTCCTGTTTCCTCAAGAGTCTCGCCAAAATACGTCGCATTTATATGTAATTTTACATCAACATACTTTAAAAAAATAAGGCACTTTCGTATCATTTAATAAACTTCACTAAACTAAATTAACGAAGTGCCTTATGTATAAAGCTTATAACATGAATCAACTTACACTATACACTACCAATGGAAACTTCAATACTTATTCTTATAAATAATATTTCTCGATATGTAAATGAAATTGTTGAAACAATCCCAGATAATGAATTTGATGAATTCAAACACTATCGTGGGACTACATCTTATCCCCCTAAAATGATAACGAGCTGTATATTATAATACATAAAAGAAAAGACAATTTCTATCAAATAATTTTAATAGAAATTGTCTTTTTTACATTGTTTAAGAACTTAATGTCCAGACCTTTTTAGTATAAATCCACAAGAAAAGCACGTCTTAATCATATTTGTTAATGTTAAAGACACATATAAGTATGGATTATATAAAGAAGCACAAAGACGATTCTTAATTTTAAATCATCTTTGTGCTATTATATTGGGATTTATGTCCCACGTTCGTATATATATTTATTGGATTTAAGAGCTACGATAGTGTAGAGGATGATGTCATTATAATACCAAACCGATAAGGCTTGCTGACACGATTGAAGCTAGAGTTGCACCTAAAAGTAGTCGTAGTGCAAATGTCGCTACTTTATTGCCTTGCTCACTACTAATTCCTTTGATGGCTCCCACCATAATACCAACTGTCCCAAAGTTGGCGAAACTGACTAAGTATACCGAAATAATACCTTGTGTTTTAGGTGATAAAGATGAAGCTATCTTTTGGAAGTCTAACATCGCAACAAACTCATTCGTAATTAATTTAGTAGCCATAATCGATCCAGCACGAATCGCTTCTTCCCATGGTACACCCATAATAAAAGCGATTGGCGCAAAAATATAACCAATGATTTGTTTGAAGTCTAGACCCACCAGATCAAAGACAATTGTAATGCCTTTCATTAATGAGATAAATGCGAGTAACATGATGGCGACCGTTACTGCAATCTTGAAACCATCAATCGCGCTGTCTCCAATCATTTGGAAGAATGCAGGTTTCTTTGCTTTAGTTGAACCATTTACCGTCTTCTTGTTTGTTGCTTGTGTATCAATCACGTTTAAATCTACTTCCTTGTCATCAGAATGATAAGGATTGATGATACTTGCGATAATTAATGCGCTGAAGATATTTAACATAACGGCAGTTACAACGTATTTTGGTTCAATCATCTGCATATAAGAGCCTAGCATTGCCATACTAACGGCACTCATCCCTGAAGTTGTAATCGTGTATAACTTTTCTTTAGACAGCTTTGGAATAATATCTTTAACTGTTAAGTAAACTTCAGGTTGACCTAACATCGATGTTGAAATAGCAATATAGCTTTCTAGTTTTCCCATGCGTGTAATTTTATTGATAATATAACCGACAACTTTAATAATGAAAGGCAAGATTTTGAAATAATTTAATATGCCAATGAGCACTGAAATAAACACTAATGGCAATAACACATTTAAGAAGAAATTATAGCCACCTTTATTTTGCAAGTCTCCAAATACAAAATCTATACCAGCTTTACTAATATTCATCAGCCCTTCAAAGAAAGTTCCCATGGCGGTCAGAATATGTAAACCTATCGTGGTGTTCATCATAAATAAGACAAGCAGTACTTGGATTACTAACATAATCAATGGTTTTTTATAGTCAATTGCTTTCCTATTAAAGCTAAAAATAAATGCTACGATTAAAGCAAAAGCAACACCTAACATCCCAAATAGTATTGACATGATTATCACCTACAGTTGATTGAAAGCAACCGCTATTTGAGCACCAACGACAGCGTTATTTTCAACTAATTTAATATTTGTTTGTAAACTTTTTCCTGCAGTTTTTTCAACAATTGTTTTGAGTAAGAATGGTGTAGAATCTTTCCCGTGGATTCCTTGAACTTTTGCTTCTTTGACAGCATCATCAATGATTGCATCGATGTAGTCTTTAGGTAGTTCATCTTTTTCAGGAACTGGATTAGCAATGACCATACCACCTTCAAGATGTAAATCTTGTTTAGCTTTAAAAATACGTGCTATTTCTTCGGGTGTGTCTGCACGACTTGTCAATGCTACGCCACTTTCTCTAGTGAAAAATGCGGGCAGTTCGTCTGTTTGGTAGCCAATGACAGGCACACCTTTTGTTTCTAAATATTCCATTGTTTTTGGCAGATCTAATATCGATTTAGCGCCCGCACAGATAACGCTAACATTTGTTTTTGCAAACTCATCTAAATCTGCAGAAATATCCATGGTTTCTTCTGCACCTTTATGCACGCCACCAATACCACCAGTGACAAAGAATGGTATGTCAGCTAATGCTGCGCAAATCATTGTAGATGCTACAGTTGTGGCACCAATGCGTTTAGTAGCAATGATTTCTGGTAAATCACGACGAGAAACTTTAGCAACATTTTCACTATGTGCGAGTGTTTCTAAATCTGCCTCGTTTAAGCCGATTTTAATTTTTCCATTTATCAAAGCAATCGTCGCTGGAACAGCACCATGGTCACGAATGATTTGCTCTACATTTTTGGCCATTTCGATATTTTGAGGGTAGGGCATACCATGAGAAATGATTGTTGATTCTAAAGCGACAATCGGTTGATTATGCTTTTTCGCTTCAGCTACTTCGGTTGAAAATTCAAGATATTGCTTCATAATTATATTCCTCCATATCACGTTTAAGTTGTTCATTATCAAGGTTTTGACGTACGGTATAATTTGTTTCAACCGTTTTTAAAGAATTGACCATGCCGGATTTAATAATATCTTGGAGTGAGAAGTCATTGAGCCAACTATAAATCACTGCACTAGTAAAGGAGTCACCAGCTCCAGTCGCATCGACAAAATGCTGTGCTGGAGAAATAGGTACGATGTGTTCTGTATGACAATTTTTAAAAATAAGTGGTTCAAGACCGTTTGTAATGATGACATTAGATACGCCCAGTTCAACCCATTTTTCTGCAGCACGTTGCATGTCAGAAATATTGCGAATTGACATATTAAGATATGTCTCACTCTCATCACGATTGATGATTAACCAATCTACGGCGTGCAAGGATTGAGGCATGCGTACCATCTTAGGTGAAGAAACTGGCACGATAACAAACTTAATATGATTCTTTTGGGCAAAAGCACTAAGAAATTCTAGCGCGCTTTTAGGTAAATTCAAATCAGCAACGAGACACTTTGCTTTAGTTAAAATTTGTGCATAACGTGCTAAAAAATCAGGTGTAATCTGTTCATAGATTTCCATATCAGCAAAGCCATATTCCATATCGCCATCTTTAATGACAGCAGTGTATGAGCCTGTGCTAGCATTTTCTATTGGTTGTATGGCACTTAAATCCATGAAAGGTGAAGACATTCTATTAATCATATCCCATTCACTATCATTACCACTTGCAGTTAAAAAGGTCACTTTCTCTCCTAAACGGCCTAAATTTTCTGCAATATTCCTACCAACACCACCGATGGATCTGGAGGAGGAAACAGGATTAGATGTTTTTGGTTGTAAGGGTGTATCAATATAGAATTTGCGATCGACGTTAGCCGCGCCAATGCAAACAATCGGGCTTTCTTCATTTATGACATAAGCTTTACCAAGTATGTATCGTTGGCGCATTAATCCTGAAATAATATTTGCAACTGCCGGTCGTGATAATCCTATGCGTTCAGCTAATTCAAGTTGTGTAATATAAGGGTTTTCTTTAACCAAGTTGAAAATTGCTTGTTCATTTTTATTCATCTGTGCACCTCCTTATAAACATATGTTTTTAATATAAACAAATGTTTTAATATTCATATATATAGTAACATATTACATGCATTTTAGTAAACGTTTACAATCGAAATTTTGCATATAGAAGTGTGTAAAAAGTCATAAACATGAGGAATTATAGGTTTTTAACTAATTTGTGAACTGAAAATAGTTGATGTTATATATGATGGTTTAAGAGAATTATTAGTTTATTGAAAAATATGATAATATGTATTTGTATTTGAAGTTAATGTAATCATAGTCATTTAAGGGAAGGAAAATACATAAATGAACTATATAAAGATTTTGGGGATGTTTGTTTTAGCATTTTTGATGATTATTGTTGCACAAGCCTTAGGAGCTATTTTTGATGAGATGATTCCATTTTTAGGGATAGGTATAATCATCAGTGCATTAATTTATTGTATTGTGATTTATTTTTTTGTGCGGTTAATGATAGAAAAGGGACTAAAGCAAAGACGCGTAGATTATCGAATTGTATCACCACATTTTGATATCAGAGCGGTTATACTTGGTATCATTTTACCGCTTGGCGTTATACTATTCTATTTGATTTTTGTGCCTGGGGAACTTAAAATCTCACATTTTAAGACACAGGATACGTTGTTCCGTTCGCTATTTTGGGATATTTTCCAAGTGGCTGTAGCCGGTGCTATAGTTGAAGAGCTTGTTTTTCGTGGTCTATTGATGGGCTATATTGAGAAAAAGACTAATATTGTTGTTGCCATTTTGACTACGAGTATATTTTTTGGCGCAATTCACGTACTTAATGGCGCGTTAAATGTAGGAAGCTTTCTTCAATTATTAGTTGGTGGTTCTTTGGCAGGTGTTATGTTTGGATTAACTGCTTATGTCTTCCGTAGTATTTGGGCAAGTGCGACATTGCATTTCTTCTGGAACATCAGTCAAGTCTTTTATATCACAGAGAAACAAGTTGATGATAAAGTATTTCAATACATACTCGACAGTCATAACTTTGCACTTACAGGTGGTGAATTTGGTTTTGAAGCGTCAATCATATCTATTTTGGGTTACGTGAGTGTTATTGTAGTGTTAGTCATGTTAAGGCGGAGATTAAGACAATAGATAAAATAGGAGTTTGATTATGAAAAAATTTGTACTTATATTAACATTATGCTTGCTATCATTCATAATTGTCGCTTGTGACACAGAAGACGATCACGATGATGACGATGATAGTGTGACGAAGAAAAAAATACCTACTCAAATTTTCAATAAACAAACAACAAATGATTCAATTTCTGAAAAGACAATGAAGCAAGATATTCAACTTTATTTAGATACTGATCGTGAGTTGACAGATGCAAAATTCTACTATATGGATATCATAGATTCTGATGATAAGTTAACGACATCACAACAAGATGAATTTGCTAAATTGATGCAACTTACTGATCAAAATGATCAAAATTTTGCGCGCTATATTCATAATAACGTGTTACCAAAGGGTGGCTATGATAAGTTCACGAATAAAATAAGTGAATATACAAAAGCAAGTAATAAAATAGACAAGAAGAGTTATGAACTTTCTAAAAAAGATGACGCATCTGTACTTGATGATATTAAACAGTTAAATGAGGATAGAGACGTTGTCAATGGAAGAGAACAGAAGAAAATTGAAAAGTTCTTAAAAGCAAAAGGCATTAAAACAAAGGCATATGATTAATTAAACAGAGTAGCCACGTGCTTTAGTTGTATTGTCTTGAATTAATTGAATAAAAATAAAAGCATATAAAAATGGCAGTTTTCATATAAATCCAAAGAAAATTGCCATTTTTTAATACTGCGAAACTGTTTATTTTTTATGTCATAGCCTTTTTCTGACTAGTGAAGTAAGACATAGAAGTAGCCTATGAGCAGGATAATACCAGTAGTACTATTATGAATCATATGAACCATCATGCTATCTCGAACATTACCGCGTCGTGAATAAGCAAGATAAAAAATAATTCCCATAAACATAAACATTAATATTGAAATAATGTCAGTTACGCTATGTTGTAAAGCAAAGATCAAGGATGACAAGATTAATGGCAACCAGAAAGCTGCACGACTAAATAATGTTTCCTTAAAAATACCTCTATAAATGAGCTCTTCAAGATACGGCGTGAGTATACTAATTGTTAGTATAAACATCAAAAATGGAAAAATTTGAGGTAATTGACTTGCATCTGAGATCTGATGATTCGCATCACCTAATAGCATTTTGTCATTTTCGCTTTGCCCCGATTCAGTTGTGATATGTAGCAAATAACTAAAAGCCAGTGCCAAAACACGTAACAATACTGCCCAACCAATATTAATACCGATATCTTTTAGTTTAAATTTCTGACGTTCTTCATATGAATGGCGTATGTAATAACGTCTAATGAGCCACGTAATGATTGTCGCTATAACTATAAATAGGCATGTAAGTATTGCTCCGCTGAATGAATTAAATATAGAAGACAACTTGAGGATTCCAAAAATTATTAAGATCACCATTTGTGATAAAAGCATCCAGCCAATAAAGATCAAAATATTTAGGATGATATTACCTCTAGGTTTTACATTTTTGGTACTGCTTTCTATCGTGCTATTTGTTTCGTTGTAGCGCTGTTCTGTTGAAGTATGGTAATCATTCACTATAAACCCACCCTTTTATGTTGATTTTGAAATCATAACAATGCAACATTGCGCATCTACATGAGTAATGTAACATATAATTGACATCATCTACAAGTTGTTATAGTGCTTCACAAGAATTTTAAAAAAAGGATGCTTAAAATTAGCTTAAATTGTTTCGTAAGAACTTGTGCTTGTGTTAAAAGCACGATAAAGTTTGCTTATAAAGTATTTGAAATATACGTATTAGTGAAGAAATATGACAGTAATACAATGAGTTTCATAATAAAAGACAGAGAGGTAAATATTATGATAGAGACACATCAACCGCTTCATCAATACCAATTATCGACGAAACATTATTGGAAATTGTTATTACAAAGTATCATGTTTATCATATTATTCTTTATAGCTGAATCATTAGATTTTCTTTTTTTAAAAAGTGGTTACTATTATTTATTATCGCTAGCCTTTTTAGTCGGTATATTTGGTTTAATGAACGCATTCAATTTGCATGTCTTTAATTTTAATAAGCTAACCAAGCGGCACCTTGTTTATGTTGTTGTTGGTGTCATTATATCCATTGTATGTGATTATATTGCAATGTTTTTTATTTCTACGACAGCAAATCAAGAGGAATTAGATGCATATTTAAGTGGTGTACCATTGTTACTACAACTGTTATCTATTGGGATTGTAGGACCAATTATAGAAGAGTGTATTTTTCGTGCCTTCATAATTAAAGGGATTTTTCGTCGAATTCCCATTGTTGGGGGGATCGTTTCAGTCATTGCCTTTGCCGCAGTTCATGGACCATCTAATGTTATAGAATGGATTGTCTATGGTATTTCAGGAATCATCTTAGTTGTAGCTTTTTTAAAAACACAACGTTTAGAGGTACCTATTTTAATCCATATATGTATTAACGTTGAAGCGACTATCGTTTCATTTTTGTAAAACGTTTACATATTGTATCACAAAGTAAATGAAAGCCACAAAATGTGTTGTTTAAAGCATTTTGTGGCTTTACAAATGTAATAACTATATTTTAATGTGTCTCACCTAAGGCGATTTTTTGGTCATCACCATAAGATATCGCTTTTATGGCAGCAGTTAAGCCCTTTGTCATTGTGTCTATTGACATGGAAGGTGTTTCAGGTTTAGTTGTTACTTGTTCAGGAATAAAAGGAACATGGATAAAACCAAATAAAAGACCTGTAAATTGTGTATCAGCAAGATAACCAAGTTGATATAGAACGTGGTTGCAGACAAACGTGCCAGCAGTGTTTGATAATTTTGCTGGAATACCTTCAGCTTTAATCGCTTCTGTCATTGTTTTAACAGGCAAATTTGAGAAGTATGCAGGTGCACCATCAGGCTGAATCGCTACATCAATAGGTTGATTACCTTTGTTATCAGCGATACGTGCATCATCGATATTAATACCGACACGTTCTGGTGTGATTTCAAAACGTCCACCGGCTTGTCCAATAGCTAATACGGCATCAAAATGTTGTTGTGCTAATTTCTGTGCAATGACATCTTTAGATTCATGAAAGACTGTCGGTATTTCTAGTTTAGTAATAGTATGTGCACCGATGTTCGTGTCTAAACGTTTAACGACTTCTAATGCGGGGTTAATTTTTTCTCCACCAAAGGGATCAAATGCTGTAACGAGTATGTCCATAAATATATTACCTCCTAAAATTTTTACGGAATGCGTGTCTATAGTTAGAATGCCCAGAAATACATTAATGCAATATGAACAATAATTAGCGCGATAGCAATTGGTGCTTGTGCTTTAATGACGCCAAATTCATGTTTCATTTCAAGCAAAGCGACAGGTAACGTGTTAAAGTTAGCAGCCATTGGTGTTAATAAAGTTCCACAAAATCCACCAGTCATCGCTAAGGCACCTGCAATCACTGGATCGCCACCTTGTGCAATGACAAAAGGAATACCAATACTTGCAGTAATGACAGTGAATGCTGCAAAAGCATTACCCATCAATATAGTGAAGATCACCATACCTAAGATATAAGCGATAGCACCGATAAAATGATTGCCTTCAGGTAAAAATGATGAAATACCCTTAGAAATGACTTGGCCTACCCCACTAGCAGTAAAGAGAACACCTAATGCTGCTAAAAATTGCGGCAATATACCTGTAGTACCAACTTGTTGTGTCAAACGATCGCTATCATACAGGATGTAGTGTAATTTTGGTCTAATAATCCATACAGCGGCGATTAAACCGAGTACTGATGAAATACCTAAGCCAATGGCACCACCTAAAGGCGTCCAGTTTGAAACAACAACTGCAATAACGGCTAAGGCCACTGCAGGAATAAATAATTTATTACCATAACGGTCAGATCCTCGTTCAGCTTCTTTCTCAGTGACATCGATAATGTTTTTAATTTGGACTTGTTTAAAGAGTGTTAATGCACCCATACATAATACGAGCGCACCATTAAGTGCATTTGGAATATAAGGACCAGCAATAAAAAGTATAGCTAATATAGTCCAAAATAGTGCAGTCCCAATTCGTTTTTGTTTATCAGTAGCTCTTAAAGCACGATAAGCAGTATATAAAAATTGTAGTCCAATTAAAATATAAAAAAATTCAAGAATGTGGTTAATTGTTGTTTGACTCATGTGTTTTCACCTCGTTGCGACCATATTTTTTATTGAAATAACGATCTAACATCATGTTTTTAATCCATATAAGCAGTAATGTAATAACTGCTACTGGAATTGATGCAAGAACTAAGTCGATGGCGTTTACTTTAATATGTAATGAGCTAAATGTTCCAACCATCAACAAGACCCCAGCAGCCCCAACAAATAAATTTTGGCCGAAGAAGTTCCCATAGTTTTCCATTGCTGATGCTTCAGCTTTAAGCTTTTCAATATCTTTGGCATCAATCGTAGCATCAGTAAGATTATAACGTGTACGTAAAGCACCTTGTACCATAGGATTGATAAGTGGACGCACAAATTGAGGATGCCCACCAACACGAATGGATGCGATGCCTGCAATCTCTCGAATAATTAAATAGAGTGTAAGTAGCCTTCCAGCGGTGACGCGTTTCACATTACTGATTAATTTAGAAGCTTGTTGTTTTAAGCCAAAACGTTCAATCAAACCAACCATAGGCAATGTCAACATGAAGAGTGTAACTAAACGGTTGTCAACGAAAGCCTTGCCTAGAATAGACAAAACCTCTGTGAAATCTAAGCCAGATACAAGACCAGTAATTAATGCTGCTACAAGAATAACCGCAATCGTATCAAACTTAAATAAAAATCCCAAAATAATAATTAATATCCCAATCAATTTAAGCCATTCCATAATAATCCTCCTTAACAAATAATCATTGCATATATATACTGCAATTTTCTTAATATTAGCATAACTAAAAAATAAAATGAATTACATTTATGATGAATAAAGAATTGAAAAAATAAATTTTAGCAGTAAATAAAATACCTATGCGATTTGTTTGGTGAAGTCGTTAATTAGAAAAGTCATTATTCGTATAGTGTTGCAAGCTGAAGCATGATATAATAACGAATGGTTAATTGATAATTATTCTCAATAGGAATTGACCTTAGAATGTTAAAGGAGTGAATGATGTGTCTATCAAAGACCATAAATTTGATTTAAGTCTAGTACTCGCTGCATGTTTGGCAGTGTTAACATATTGGATGTTTGCCCAGTCATTTATTAATATAGGTGCAAGCGTACAACATACTTTTGGAGCAGTGGATACGACATTAAACTTATCTATTAGTATTGTTGCGTTTGTCACAGGGATTTTTATGGTTGGTGCAGGTGATGTTGCGGATAAAGTTGGAAACTTAAAAATGACTAAATTGGGGCTGATGTTAAGTATTATTGGCTGTATATGTTTAATTAGTACCCATTTAACAGCATTTCTGATTATTGGTCGTATATTTCAAGGTTTATCTGCAGCGGTACTATTACCGTCTACGATTGGCTTAGTGACGGATCGTTTTAGTGGGGAAACGTTACGTAAAGCATATAGTTATTTGATGATTGCCACTGTTGGGGGGATTGGTTTTGCTTCATATATTGGTGGGACAATATCACAATACTTACATTGGCAAAGTATTTTCGTTTTATCTATTATTTTATCTGTGGTTGCTTTATGGATATTAAAGAATAAACAAGAGGTGCCTCGTGCAGAACGTAATCATCAGCCATTTGATTATGTTGGTATGTTCATTTTTGGGGTGTTTATTGCTGCTTTAATGATATTAATGACACAAGGGTTTAACTATGGGATAGGTACATTTACTATCACACTTGTAGTTGTAATGATTATGGCGCTCATTATTTTTTATTTATATGAAAAACGACAAAAAGTACCATTCATCGATTTTTCAATTATCAAAAACAGAGCTTTTTTAGGATCAACAATTAATAATTTTGTGGTTAATACAGGGACAGGAACAACGGTTGTCTTTAATGTTTATGCCCAAAAGCAACTCGGATTGACTGAAATGCAAACAGGCTTGGTAATAGTACCTTATACGATTATGGCAATTGCGATGATTCGTTTAGGTGAACTTGCGATTAAACGCTATGGCGGTAAAAGTATGTTAATCGCCGGTCCATTATTCCCAACATTAGGTATTATGCTGATTAGTATGACATCGTTAACGACACATTTGTATATTGCGATTGTAACAATTGCTTACGTGATTTGTGCTATCGGCAATGGCTTAGTTGCAACGCCAGGATTGACAATTGCGATTTTTAATATGCCAGAGCACAAAGTAAGCTTTGCTACAGGACTTTATAAAATGGGTGCGACGCTTGGTGGTGCATTCGGCATTGCCTTTAATACGACCATATTTACTGTATGTTTGCAATTCTATACAGTTGAAACGGCAGCTATGGTTTCGTTTATTGCAGGTGCCATTGTGATGATTTTAGGTGTTATTTCAGCCTTTGTATTGATACCGCGCAATGTAAAAGCTTAAAATTCGATTTTAAATCATTTCTGGATGAGATATCAATAACAAAATAATAGCACAAAGATGATTTGACATTAAAAATCGTCTTTGTGCTTCTTTTATATTTATGCTAAAACTGTGTGCTTAATTTAGCTTAGTGGTTGATATGCCAGATATTGGTTCGAATAGTTGTAAGTGCGACTGGTTAAGCAAGGATTCAGTTAGTGATAATTCAATAATCTGATTGGATTGATAATATTTGACGAACATCGTGCGTGAAGTTAGATTAAAGACGGTTTGATATAACGTATAATGCAAATCGTCATTTTGTGAGCGTACGGCACCTTTTGGAATGCTTACAGCATCAAGAATTCTGAAGGCGTCAAGAACTGCATAATCGTCATCAGAAGGTTGTAGATGACGTATAAGATAAGCTGCACGTACAAAGCGCTCTGGAGAGGTGAATCCGCCAGGTAAACCTCGTGTGCCACCTTCACTACCAAGCGTTGTTAGTTCGACATCATTAAATTGTTTGGCTGAAGGACGATAAGGTGTGATTGCGACATAGTTTTTTAAATTTTCGTAATGCCAATTTAAGTCAGGATTATTCGTCAACACAGCAATTGGATTGTCATGAATGACTACACGTCCTTGGTCAAATGTTAACTCGACTGTACGACCACTAGCATCAGAAACGTGATAATGTAATGGTGGTACATCGTTGATATCATTTAAAGTTACAGCTACAACGTTAACTTGATCCGCATGAGCACATAACTCTTCTATAGATTGATGGTAGCCAAGTACCCAAGTAAGTACTTCATTTTGTGAAATGTTCATAGCATCGTCACGGCACTGAGAGGCATAACTGCAATAATCACGATCGTACTGAGTGGAGATGGCTAATCCGTGTTCATTCATACCATCACCAAAAATAAATCCTTCCATGTCGCTGCCAGTACCAACAAAGCCATAAAGCGTTTGTCCTTGATAATCGACACGTGATTTCCATTCATAATGACGTGGCTGGACGGCAGGATGTCCAGTTAAAGGCCAGTCATAATCCATTGTTCTTCCTAGAATAACTTCATTATTATGTGATTGGAAAGTAAAGCCTGTACACATGTTTACAACAACCTCCAATAGATTTAATTGAGAATTATTTTCAATTATAATAGGTTGAGACAGCTGTTTCAACTTTTTAAAATAAAGAGAAAATATGTTAAATGATGTTATGCTATAGCTATGAAATTTTGCGGATTTTAAAACGAAATAAGTTGCACACCTATTCACTAAAGAAATCGCTTACAATTATAAAAGGAGGCGTTGATACAATTGTTAAATAATCGGCAAAGTAAAATTTTTGACCTTTTAGTGAAATCAGAGCAATATACTACAATTGCAGATTTAGCAACCATGTTTGACGTCTCTCAACGTACGATTCAATATGACCTCGAACATATTGAGGATCTACAGCGAGAAAGACAATTTACGTTACAACGACACAAATCATATGGAGTTAGAATCCACAATTTACAAGAGACGTTGTCTAAAAATGATGAACTTATTTATACGGATGTACACTTATCAAAAGATGAACGTGTATTAAATATCATATTAAAATTATTCGAAACATCACAACCGTTGACTTCAAGTGATTTGGCACAAGCAATGGCTGTATCACGACGAACGATTGTCAATGATTTGAAAGCGATTCAGCATTGGTTAACACAATATCAACTCGAATTAGCCTATATTAAAAATAAAGGTTTTATGATTACAGGGGATGAAGAAGCTTACCGCAGTGCCTACGCTAACAGAATTCAAGTATATTTTAAAACAATGTCGCCATTCATCACATTAGATATATTTACGGATGAAGAATTGACTAAAGTGAGAAACACCGTGATTCATACATTGACACAAATGGATTATCATCTTGTACAAAGTGCGATTGATGGATTGATATATCATGTGCTTATCGCTATTCATAGGCTAAAGGGAAAGTTTTCATTTGATGTGCCAAGCGAACAAGCTGAAACATTGAAACAAACGTATCAGTTTCAAATTGCATCACAGTTAAAAGACAACTTAGAAGGACAATTTAATATTAAATTTCCAGATTCAGAAGCAATTTTTATCACGCTGCATTTATTAGGGTCAAAAGTTTCGACAAATGCAGAAATGCGGGGGACGCAAGAAGGTTTAGAAACTGTGTTGCGACGTTTTATTTATCAAGTCAGTGCTGAAATAGGCATTGACATGCATAAGGATGACAAGTTATTTGATAACTTATTGCTTCATATGAAACCAGCGCTTCATCGACTTAAATATCGAATGAGTCAACAAAATCCATTGCAAGAAGAGATTTATCAACAATATCATCAGCTTGTTGGAATCATTGAGAGCCAAATTACGTTGTTAGAACAGACCTATGATATTACATTTACGGTAGATGAACTTGCCTTTATCGTGATTCATTTCGCGTCAAGTATTGAACGTATTGCCCAGCATCAAGATCAAATTAAAGTTGTACTATTGTGTGGTTCAGGCATTGGCACATCACAATTATTAAAAAATAAGCTGCGCAATGTTTATCCAGAATTTGATATTTTAGATGCTTACTCGATATATCAAATTGATGAAAGTCAATTGTTAGCACGGGGCATAGATTACATCGTTTCAACAGTTCCATGTGAGGCAACACAGATTCCCGTTATTATTGTTGATCCTTTTCTTAGCTTAGCGGCAAGAGAAAAATTAAACCACATCGTCAATACGCATCGTGAACAAAAGGTGCAACGTCTTGACCAAGAGGGTTATACGTTACGACAGTTGTTGCCAATTCATCGCATTCAAAAGTGTCAACAGCATATGCAGCGCAATGAAGCCATCGCACATGCAACAACGGCATTAATACAAGATGGTATTGTAGCGCAGGACTATGTTGAAGAGATGATTGCACAGTTAGAAAAATTTGGGCCATATATGGTGATTAGTCCACATATTGCATTGGTTCATGCAGGCACGGCACATGTGCTTCAAGATGCAGGATTTTCAATGTGTTACTTTGAGCATGGCGTGCGTTTTGGACATCAACATTATGACCCAGTGCATATTGTTATTGTATTGGCAACAAAAAATCCTACTTTTCATCTCACTGCACTTGGGCAACTTAGTGCACTGATTACGAATGACAAAGACAGGCAACATATTTTAGATGGGCAACTTGAAGTTGTTCATAGATTTATCGACGATTTAGATTGAGAGGAGGAATGCAAGGTGACATTAGATTTATTGACAGAAGATAAAGTAGTAGTCAAAACATCTACCACAGACTGGTCAACTGCCATTCATGAAGCGGCACAGCCACTCATAAATGCAAATGTTATCAATGAAGGTTATGTAGATGCCATGATTAATAGTGTCAATGAATTTGGACCATATATTGTCATTGCGCCCGAAATAGCCATCGCCCATGCTAGACCAAATGGTGACGTGAATGAGGTAGGGTTAAGCTTACTTAAATTAAAGGAACATGTTAACTTTTCGGAGGAAGGACATTATGCATCATTAGTGTTTGTGCTTAGCGCAGTAGATGGGCAGTCACATCTTACAGTATTACAAGATTTGGCCAGCGTGTTAGGTGATAAAGATACAGTTCAACAATTATTAGCAACTCAAGACAAAGCAGAAATTTTAAATTTATTAAAGGAGACGGATGAATAATGAAAATTTTAGTCGTATGCGGACATGGTTTAGGTAGTAGTTTTATGGTAGAAATGAATGCACAAGAAGCACTGAAAAATTTAGCTGCACCAGCAGATATCGAAGTAGAGCATAGTGATATTATGACTGCAAGTCCCGAAATGGCAGATTTATTTATTTGTGGACGCGATTTAGCAGAAAATGCACAGCGCTTGGGAGACGTCTTAGTGCTAGATAATATTTTAGATAAAGAAGAATTGCAACAAAAATTACAACAAAAATTACAAGCATTAAATATGATTTAAAGGAGGCGACGCACATGCATGCCATATTAGATTTTATTGTTGATATTTTAAGTCAACCTGCGATTCTAGTTGCATTGATTGCGTTAATTGGTTTGTTAGTACAGAAAAAATCAGCCACAGCGATTACAACAGGTACCATTAAAACAATGTTAGGCTTTCTTATTTTAAGTGCCGGTGCAGGCGTTGTGTCTAATTCATTAGAACCTTTTGGAAAAATATTCCAACATGCATTTGGTGTTCAAGGTGTCGTGCCAAACAACGAAGCAATTATTTCATTAGCATTAAAGGACTATGGGACAACAGCTGCGTTAATCATGGTATTTGGTATGTTAATTAATATTGTGATTGCACGCATATCAAATTTAAAATATATTTTCTTAACAGGACATCATACCTTTTATATGGCTGCCTTTTTAGCCATTTTATTGACAGTCGGTCATATTAAAGGTTATTTAACTGTAACAATTGGTGCTGTGTTACTAGGCTTATTAATGTCCATATTACCAACGTTAGCACAACCTACTATGCGTAAAATAACTGGAAATGATCAAGTTGCATTAGGTCATTTTGGAACAATCAGTTACTGGGTAGCGGGTGAGGTTGGTAAACTATTTAAAGGGAAATCTAAATCTACGGAAGAAATTAAATTTCCTAAAGGATTAAGTTTTTTACGAGAAAGTACAATTAGTATTTCTATTACCATGGCACTGCTATACTTGATTGCTTGTCTATTTGCCGGTGTAGGTTATGTGCATGATCATATTAGCCAAGGACAAAACTTTATAGTCTTTTCAGTTATTCAAGGTGTGACCTTTGCGGCAGGTGTTTTTATTATCTTAACAGGGGTACGTTTAATTTTAGCTGAAATTGTTCCGGCGTTTAAGGGTATTTCGGAAAAACTAGTACCGAGCTCTAAACCAGCATTGGATTGTCCAATTGTCTTTCCATATGCACAAAATGCTGTGCTAATAGGATTCTTTGTTAGTTTTATTACCGGGGTAATTGGCATGTTCATTCTATTTTTCACGGGAGGCATTGTCATATTACCAGGTGTTGTTGCACACTTTTTCCTAGGTGCAACATCTGCTGTCTTTGGTAATGCTCGAGGCGGTATTAAAGGTGCTGTTGCTGGTGCGGCCTTGAATGGTATATTAATTACGTTCTTGCCATTATTATTTATCCCTTTCTTGGGAGACTTAGGTTTAGCGACAACAACATTTTCAGATACAGACTTCTTAGCTGTAGGTATTATCTTTGGTAATATCGTTAAGTATGCAGGTATTATAGGTTCTGTCATCTTTATAGTCATTTTGGCAGCAGGCGCTATCTTCTTAAAAGGAAAAGCAGATAAGAAATATGAACAACAGCAATCATAATTAATAAAAGAAGGACTCGAGACGCAAATAGCATCTTTCGAGTCCTTCTTTTGAATTGCAATTAAGCATGTGCGCGTTCTGGCACATCTTTAAAATTTTCTAAACGATGTTTCCATGCTTCATCACTAATATTTTGTTTAGCAACATAACGATTGCGCTCATGTTTAGCACAGTCATAAGAACAAGCGCCAAGATATTTTGCTTCATTTTCCTCGGAAACCAGAATTTGTTTATTACATTCAGGGTTGGCACAGTTGATATACCGTTCGCAAGGCGTACCGTCGAAATGTTCTTTGCCAATAACGGTCTTTTCAATTTGATTGATATCAACACTGATACGTTCATCGAAGACGTACATTTTACCGTCCCAATATGCACCTTTTGTTTCAGGGTCTTTACCGTAAGTTGCGATACCACCATGTAATTGACCTACGTTTTCAAAGCCCTCTTTGACTAGCCAACCAGAGAATTTTTCGCAACGAATACCGCCAGTACAATATGTTACGATGTTTTTACCTTCTAATTGATCTTTGTTTTTACGAATCCAATTTGGTAAATCTCTGAAACGTGTAATATCTGGACGAATTGCACCACGGAAGTGCCCTAAATCGAATTCATAATCATTACGAGCATCCAAAATAATTGTTTCATCATCTTCCAAAGCTTTTTTGAATTCGCTTGGTGAGTAATATTTACCAGTTGTTACACGAGGATCTACATCATCTTCTAAACCTAACGCAACAATTTCATTACGAGGTCGCACATGCATTTTTTTGAAAGTATGCCCTTCAGCTTCATCAATTTTAAACGTCATATCTGCAAAACGTTCGTCTGCATACATATGTGCCATATAGTTTTCTGTATCTTCTTTCGTACCTGATAACGTACCATTAATACCTTCAGTAGAAACTAAGATTCTACCTTTTAAGTTGTTTGCTTTACAGAATGCTAAGTGCTCAGCTGCAAATGTTTCAGGGTCATCAATGGTTGTATATTTGTAATATAGCAGTACATTATAATCCATAATTTGTGATTCTCCTTATTCTAAAAGTTATATCGTTAAATGTAGTAAATGACAATAATCAAATTTTCTTAAAAAAGACATTACTATATTTTATCAAATATGATTCATTATTCAATAGATTAAGCCGCAAATACATCAACAGACGGATATGGAGAATGATATTTTTTTGATGAAAACGGTCACATATAATATGATAGAGCTATAAATTGCGATGTAAAGGAGAATAAATCATGTGTGAACAAGCACTTCCTACATTAAAATACATTGGTGCCTCTAAAAGCGCTGTACCGATTATTTCTGAGGCTGATTTACAAACGGTAACGGCGGAACCTTGGTTAAAAGTTTCGGATGATGGCTTACAGTTAGAAGGTTTGATTTTTGATCAGCAAGGTGATTTATATTTGTGTGAAGTTTTTGGTGGGCGAGTATTTAAAGTTGATGTTGCCAAGAAAAAATTAAGTACGGCTTTTCAAGCGCCTAAAGTTAATCCCGCAGCAGTAAAAATTCATAAGGATGGCCGTTTGTTCACGTGTTATTTAGGGGACTTTAAGACAACAGGTGGCATCTTTGCGACGGATGCACACGGTCAACACTTTGAAGATATTATTTCGGATATTGGTAATGATTATTGTATAGATGATATGGTTTTCGATAGTAAAGGTGGATTCTATTTTACAGATTTTAGAGGATACTCTACACAGCCACAAGGTGGTGTTTATTATGTTTCACCTGATTTTCAAACCGTCACACCTGTCATTCAAAATATTTCAGTAGCCAATGGAATTGCATTAAGTACGGATGAGAAAATTTTATGGGTGACAGAAACTACAACAAATCGATTGCATCGTATACAGCTTGAAGATGATGGTGTGACGATTGCATCGTTTGGCGCGACAATTCCATACTATTTTACTGGGCATGAAGGACCGGATTCATGTTGCATTGACAGTGACGATAATTTATATGTAGCCATGTATGGCCAAGGTCGTGTACTTGTGTTTAATCGCCGTGGCTATCCAATTGGTCAAATTCTAATGCCCGGTCGTGATGAAGGGAAAATGCTGCGTTCCACGCACCCTCAATTTATTCCAGGGACAAATCAATTACTCATTTGTACAAATGATATTGAAAACAACTCAGAAGGCGGTTCGATGATTTACACAGTGAATGGATTTGCCAAAGCGCATAACAGTTACCAATTTCAATAAATTAAACAGCAGGTACGTTTTAAACATAAGCAGGAATAGATGGTAGCATCAAATTTCTGTTGTCAATAGCTGCAAGAAGATAAGACTGTGATAGCAGTGATGATGATTAGGGTAAATAGGTAAAGTAAATGAAAATGAGATAAAGAGAGATGAATAAAATCATGGCTGTAACAAGAGGAATTAATCATATTGGCTTAACCGTACCCGATATAGAACAAGCGACGACATTTTTTCAAACGGCATTAGATGGTAAAATCGCTTATGATAGTCAAAAATTAACAGATGAACCACGTGCAGGACAATTTGTTGAACGTGTATTAGGTATTGAAAAGGGAGCTAAGATTATAAAAAAACGTATGATGGTCTTTGGTCACGGTCCTAACATTGAAATGTTTGAATTTAAAGATGCATCGCAAGCATCGGCGATTACATTACAAGATATGGGTTATACGCATATTTCATTTTATGTAGACGACTTTCCTGCAGCTTTAGAAAAAGTAAAGAAAGCAGGTGGCATTCCTTTGTCAGAGCCACATGCGAATACGCGCTATGAGGATACACCAGGAAATCAAACTGTATATATTCAAACGCCATGGGGAAGTTTATTAGAATTGCAAACAGTTCCTCAAGGATTTTACTATCCTAAAGATAGCGAAGCAACATTGTTTACGCCTGAACCTATAGATTTGAACCAGAAAGATGATACAACACCATAGGAGGATCGTTGACATGGAATTAAATGCAAAGATGCAAATTAATGTTGAACCAGATAAAGCATATGAGGCCTTTGTTGACCCAGCGAAAATTGGAAGATTTTGGTTTTCATCAAGCTCAGAACGTTGGGAAACGGGGAAAACGATTCAGTTACAATACAAAGAATATGATGCTACTACGGAAATTTTTATAAAAGAAACAATACCTAATGAACAAATCAAATTCCAATGGGGAACATATCAAGGCGAGATATGTTTTGAATCAAGTGCAGAAGGGACAATTGTCAGTGTTCGCGAGTATCCTTACCATGAACAAGATGTCCAGATGATGTTAGACAAAACTGAAGGTTGGGTATACATGCTAACTTGTTTAAAATCTTATCTCGAATTCAACGCAATTATACGGGGTGGGTTGCGTTGAGTACCTGCTTTTTTACGTGAGTTTTTACTGATTAACAAAGTAAATGGCTGTGTGTATATTGGTTTAATTTTAAAAAGATATTTGGTTTTAAATCATAATAAGACAACAGGGAGGAAACATAGATGAAGCGTATTTATGTTGTAGGCAGTATGTCTATGGATTTAGTTGTTTCAACTAAACGAGTACCACAAAAAGGTGAAACGATATTAGGAGCGTCTTTTTTCACTACACCAGGTGGTAAAGGAGCTAATCAAGCGGTAGCTGCTGCACGTCTGGGTGAGCAAGTTTATATGGTGGGACGTATTGGAGATGACCAATTAGGAGAAGAGATTTATGAGAATTTACAGCGCAATAAGGTGCGAGTAGATTATGTAAAGCCTGTTGCTGATTCGGCATCAGGAACGGCACATATTACACTTTGTGATAATGATAATAGTATTATCGTAGTACCCTCAGCGAATAATGAAGTGACTTCAAGCTATGTATCCACGGCTTTAAAGCATATAAAAGCTGGAGACATTGTGCTGCTGCAACAAGAAATACCAGAAGATACTGTCAGTGAAGTCATTACATATTGTGCAGAACATGATATTATTACGATTTTAAATCCAGCGCCGTATAGAGATTTGACTGCAGAAGTTATTGACCAAGCAACCTATTTAACACCGAATGAAACAGAGAGCGCAGCTATGTTTGGTACTAATATTGATGCTGCTCTTGAACAATTTCCTAACAAATTGATTGTGACGCTCGGACACCAAGGGGCAGTGTATCATAATGGTAATATAAAAGTGATGATACCAGGTTTTGAGCGTCAAGTTGTAGATACAACAGGGGCAGGAGATACATTTAACGGCGCGTTTGCTGCTGGATTACAAAAAGGATATGATATAGACCAAGCACTTACATTTGCTAATTTAGCAGCAAGCCATGCTGTAACCGGTATGGGTGCCCAAGGTGGTATGCCATATTTTAATGATCTCGTAGATGAATTTGATGTTAAGTAGTGATACTACGCAATTTTAAAAATGAGCTAGAAATCTGTGGAATAAAAGTAGATTTCTAGCTCATTTGTGTTAAATATAAGAATTTAAGGTTATAGTTCTTGGCGTTTAAATATTTGCAATGATGCAATATAAGAAAGGATTAATAGAGCGCATCCTATTATACCGTATATAATAAGCACCCATAGAGTTGTTAGATTGCTAAGCACACTATCAAATGATCCGTTATCACTTAGCGATGGCATAACAAATCCAAAGAACACGAAGAAAAATAAGCCAATAACGATGAATGATGTTGAAATCATAATGACATTGGAATTTTCCGGTCCAAATTTAAAGGTTAAAGGGAACATAATGGCATATGTACCTGAGCCACCTATCCCAACGAGTATCGAAATAAGCGTTAAATTGATATTTTGCGTCACAATGAAACATGCGCCAGCACCCATAATTAGGCCAATCAGGATAAGTATTCCATAGTAGACAAAATAACTTTTAACATAAGTTGCTCGACCTGTAGGTAAAGTCGAAACATAGTACATCCAGCGTGAATCTTTTTCATGTTTAATATTATCAGTGACCGGTGAAATAAGGAAAATCATAGCTAAAAAGCATGTCATGATTGGATTGAAAAAACTAAACATAATAGCTGAGGCCAAAGCAACGATGAGATATGTGAATAATGATTTTTTCGATGTATAATAACTGCTTAATAATAAACCCTTCATTATTTATCACCTCTCATAATGATTTTTGTGGCATCATCGATTGATTTTAATGGTTCAGCTTCAGGAACTAGGTTTCTGTCATGAATCAACGCTTCTATGCGATCGTTACGCTTTCTAGAAGCAATGATATAATCATTGGATACATTGAATTCTGCTAACGGCACATTAACAATGCCATAATGTGAGAGTAAATGCGATTTATCTACATGTAAGACAATTTTCCCGTCTCGCATAAATACAAGCTTTGTGGCTAGTGTTTCAATATCTTCTGAAATATGCGAAGAAATCATAATGCCATAGTCTTTAGCAACGTAGTCTTGTAAGATTTCCATGACTTCTTCACGACCTGACACGTCCATGCCAGCAGTTGCTTCATCCAGGATGAGCAGTTGACTATCATGTGCTAAGGCAATGGCGATCGCTGCTTTCATGCGCATACCGCGAGAGAAAGATTTAATCGCATTTGATGTAGGTAAATCAAAGTCTTTTAGCGTCGATTTAAATTTATTGCTATCCCAAGTCGTATAAATATTTGTGAAAACTTTGTCTATGTCAGTTAAAGTCAATTTGTTTGGGACCCTTAAATCATCAAAGACTACACCGATGTGTTCTTTATATTGGTTGTTCCTTGCAGTAACAGATTGTCCAAAAAATTTAATGTCACCAGAGTCTTTAAAACGATTGCCAACCAAAGTATTAATTAACGTGGATTTACCACTGCCATTTTTACCAATCAGCCCCAATACTTCACCTGATGCAATCGACAACGAAATATCGCTAAGATTAAAGTCAGACTTGGTATATGATTTATTAAGATTGCTAACTTCTAACAACTGTGTCATTAATACACACTCCCTTTTTCTATTTTATGTTTAATAATGAGCGTCATACACTATTATTTTATGCTTTATAAAACTGTCGTAATTTTATTAAATAGCCTAAGCTGTTATAAATAAAAATAACAATGAGTGCTAATAAGCCAGGTGTCTGGTTTAAACCAGTATAGATGGAGAAAATACCGATGAAGACAATGGCCATTATCAGTAGGACAAGATTTACTTGATAATTTTTATACATAGAGATTAATACAATATGACGCTCACCATCATCTAATAAAGCTAAAGCTTTCTCTGTGTAATGTTTTTCGGCTATTTTAGGTAGTCGAGCATCAAAACGACGTGAATAGAAGCCTAACATCAATGAGGGGATTAAAGTTAATAAATATGGGATAAGAGCATAAAAAAATTCATTAGGAGCTGCATTGCCTAGAGCAATAAAAAAGATAGCTATAAAACCAATGGCCAATTGTAAATGAGCTATAATGTGTACTTTGTTATAGTCTAAAGTTGCTTGCTTCTCATAATGATCTATATCACTGCCGTCATCAACATTTGAAATCATATATTTATACTTTAATGAACGTTGTTGTACATACCATTGATATAGCATTAATGCCAAAATAAGTAACGAAGTACTTACGCATATAATAAGGTTCAGGCGACTACCAGAGAAATTTGTTGAAGCAATAAACGTGCCAACACGTTCTATATTGCTACCAATTAAGCCACCGATGATACCACCAATGATTATAAAGAATATATAACGGCCTACTTTCATAAATCTTCCTCCTCAATGATGAAGACATCTTCTACAGATTCTCCAAAAATCCGTGCGATTTTCATAGCGGTCAAGATAGATGGTGTAAAATCATTACGTTCTATTAAAGAAACGGTTTGTCTAGAAATCCCTGCTTTCTTTGCAAGTTGCGTTTGATTATAACCATCTCGAGCACGCAGTTCTTTCAGGCGATTGCGCAATAGACATCAACTCCTTAATGTCACAATACAACATCTTTGTCATTTTGACAAGTATATTAGTCAAAATGACATAAATATTTGTCTTTTAATTATTAAAAAATAGACTCCGAGATATCTGTTGTTAGACAACTTGAAGCCTAAAATGGCGTTATAATCGTGACATTAACCATTTAATTGAGCGAAAGCATAAACCGAAAATTTCTGGTATATACAGTAACACTGCGTCAATCAATGACTTGAAACTTTTGCGATGTTTGCGTTTATTGCATTGATTTTCATTTTTATATAATCGATTTTCAGTAGAAGTCACTATTTCACCAACCTTTAAGCTCAACATAACATAAAATGATAATAAATGTTAATATTGACTGTAATAGAAAAGAATATGAGTTTAGTGTTATTTGTAGATAATAAAAGATAAATCTTGACAGTTATTTATAGATACACAAAATTTTGTATAATATAATTTTATTATTGGCAAAATGTGCAATATAAGTTATCTTGGCTTTTTTAGTGAAAGATTTAGTATAATGTTAAAATAAGAGGACAATATGTAAGCGAAATGATACAGTTTATTAAAACGATCATTTAAGAAGAAAAGCGTGTTGTTATTGACTAAAATCATATTGAGAAGGAGAACACACATGGTTACGATAAAACCTCATCAAATAGGTAGTAAAAATGATAATATATTATCTGCAATTGCATATTTAAGCATCTTCTTCGCACCAGTTATTTTACCCGTTGTGATGTGGATTATGATGGAAGACACGATCAAATATCATGCAAAATATGCTTTTTTTAATCATATTGCATGCTTACTATGCGTATTTGGAATTCCAGGTTCTGGTGCGTTTCTTTTTGTTTCTGCAATGGTAGTGCCAGAATACATAGAGATTATACAGGTAATAGTTCCCGTTATAGCATTTATACTATTTATTCTCCTGGGAATCTTATTTGTAATTAACATTATGCGTGCAGTAAAGCTATTTATGACCATAAAAGTACCCCGTTAGCTAAATTAGGGAAAGCTGACGAGGTACTTGTGTAGGGAACCCAGCTGCGTGCTTGTTGTATTATATCAACAAATCACATACTAGGTTATATAAACAAAGAGATTTTTAGCAAGCCAACAACAGTAAATGTGTTAGTTATGAGGTTGAGACATTTAGCGATGTCTCTCCTCTTTTTTTGATGAAATTAGCCTATTATAAAGCCATGAGAATGTACTTACCTTAGATGAAGTGTATTGTTTAAGAGGTGAAATACTTTTCCATATAAACAAATTTTGCTCAGTTTACTTATGGATATGGAACAAAATATCATGCGATACAACTTCAAATAAGTTGCGCGTCTTTGATGTTTGTGTGAATCATTACTAAATTTAAGTCATAAAATAGTCATGATGTCAGACATACGAATATGACGTTTAGAAAGGATGAATGACAGCTTAAGGTGTTGATGCTTAGATGTTTTTCACTAATTATCTATCATGCGGAATAGATATACTTAAAGTTAAGTTATAGTTGTATTAATGTAGATATCTCGAATTATTTTCATAATTCATAGCTGTTAAATTTTAACTAAATTAAGCTGTCAATTCAATGTTTGTCGTTATCTTCCAAATAGATGCTGAGTTTAATCATTCGTGTTGTGAAATATGCAACATCAGTGGTGTTGATAGTAAATTAATGTGAAGTAAGTGAACTGTTATTAATAAGTGATTCTATGGAAGTATTTGAAAACCAAAAAATGTAAAGTGACGGTTGAGATTTCTCATAGGTGGAAATAGCAGACTAGACATGTTAATGGAAACAAGAACGACATATTATCATGCACATTCGTTACTGGCTTTAGAATAGGCGTCCTTCAATCAAGCTATACAGCAAAGAAATAATAGTAATTATTTATGACTTAAAACGGAATCGTTACTTCTTTGTGTATGTTACTAAATTACCACAGCTGGAATAAAGTCTCCTTAATATGAGCTCTCAATTGACTTACAATTTTGTCACATCCAAAACAAAATGTTGCTAATATATTTGGATATAAATAACAATTACATCATGATTTATAAATTGAATTATAAGCTTATACAAAGGTAAACTAGGACCATAACTATGATTTTAATATTATAAAAGATTCGCAAGTGTAGTTCATAAATTTTGAAAAAAGGGGCATATCAGATGAAAATCTTACTTACTGGAGCAACGGGACATTTAGGGACTCATATTACTGAATTAGCAATAAAAGCACGTATCAAAGATTTTAATATAGGTGTTAGAAATTTAGAGAAAGTACCAACTCACTGGAAGGACAATGTGTCAATTCGTCAATTAGATTATTTTGATGTAGAAAGTATGACACAAGCGTTTGAACACATAGATTTAGTTATCTTCATTCCAAGTATTATTCATCCGTCATTTAAACGATTGCCAGAAGTTGAAAACTTAGTGCAAGCAGCACAAAAGGCACAAGTGAAACAGATATTTTATATTGGTTTTTATGCAGATCAGCACAATAATCCATTCCATATGAGTCCATATTTTGCCTATGCAGAACGCTTACTAGCTTCTAGCCGTCTTAACTACACGTATATTCGCATGGCGATGTATATGGACCCATTGAAACCGTACTTAGCTGAATTAGTAAAAATGAAAAAGCTTATTTATCCAGTGGGTGATGGCCGTATTAATTATATTTCGCGTCACGATATAGCTAAAGGTGTGATTGCTATCTTGCAACAACCAGAGGCATGGGGTGGACGGTATTTATTATCAGGGCATAGTTATAGTATGCCAGAACTAGCCACAATACTTTCAGAAGCAGCTGGTAGTACAATCAACTATGCGCCTGTCTCGTTAGATACGTTTGCTTCTATGTATGATGAACCAAAAGGTTTTGGAGCGTTATTAGCTTCAATGTATGATGCAGCTGCTAGAGGCTTATTAGATCAACATGCTGATGATTATCAAAAGCTTGTGAATGACACACCACAGACATTTGCACAATTTTTATCACAGTCTTAAAAAATAATAACGGGACAGCATTCATTATGAATTCGTAGTCCCGCCCGCGGTAAGGTTGACTAGGATTGATAAAGCTTGGTATCAGCGTATTTTCAATCCAGTCAACTACTGCCAATATTTAGTTTATAGCCTAGAACATAATGATGTCCCAGACTCGCTTCATTTTTCTAACTATTTGAACTATGTTTAACGACGTTTACCGTCAAAAGTATCTAAGAGACTTAAAGTTGCAAGTCCCAATAAATCTAAAGCATGTTGTGCGCCTGCTTTACCGTGGCCTGCTTCAAAGTGTTTATAAGCGGCTACACCTAACACGCCAATAGTTGTTAAAGAAGCAAGGCGTGAAATGTTTTTGTTTAAAAAACTTACAGAAAATAATGTTGCACTAGCAGCTTCTAATCCACCTACTAATGGGACAAGTTTTTCATCAAGACCAAAGACATTACTGAATGTATCTTTCATTTCTTGATCACCTTTTAATTTTGGCTTTGAAGCCTCAAATAATTCTTTCGCAATTTTAACATTTGTGACGTATCTTAATATCATTTAAAATTCCTCCTACTTATCTTCAAAATATTTATCTACAATAGGTTTGACACGTTCGCCAAATAAACGAATAGACTTCATTGTGTTTTCATGTGGCATAGAGCCTACGGGTGTGTGGATCATAAAGCGTGATAAACCTAATGTTTCAATCGTCTCAATTATTTTTTGTGCTACGGTTTCAGGGCTTCCAAGATAAATGGCACCTTGTGGCCCGATTTCTCTTTCGAATGCATTCTCATCAAACTCGGGCCAACCGCGTTCTTGTCCTAATACATCTTGATGTGCTTTTAAAGATGGGAAAAATTCTCTTCTAGCATCTTCATCTGTTTCAGCAATATAGCCCCAAGAATGTACAGCAATAGGTAATTTCTCAGGATTGTGTCCGTATGAACGTGCCACAGATTTATAAATTTCAATATGTCGTTTGAAACGACGTGGATTACCTCCAATGATGGCATACGTAATAGGTAAGCCGAATGCACCAGCACGCAATGATGATTCAGGTGTGCCACCAGTCGCGATAGAAATTGGTATTGGTCCATGTTCAGCACGCGGATAAATACCTGTTTCATCAATGCTGGGACGTAAAGTTCCTTCCCAGCTAATCACGGGTTGCTGGTTAATTTTTAACAATAATTGCAACTTTTCATTAAAAAGATCCTCATAATCATTAAGGTTATAACCAAACAGCGGAAAGGATTCAATAAATGAACCTCGGCCAATCATGATTTCAGCACGTCCATTTGATACAGCATCTAATGTTGAAAAACGTTCATAAACACGTACAGGGTCATCAGATGAAAGGACGGTTACTGCTGATGATAAGCGAATATGTGATGTGGTAGCAGCAGCAGCGGCTAACACCGTTACTGGATCTGAAACGGCGTAATCCTCTCTATGGTGTTCCCCTAATCCATAGATATCTAAACCTAATTGATCAGCTAACTTTATTTCTTCTACAATATTACGTATGCGTTGGGCATTGCTGATTTTTTCCTGTTTACCATCTGGCATATAGATGTCACTGTTATCAGCAAATGATGTTAAACCTAATTCTACTTTCAATATGAACACCACCTAGGTATAAAAACTATACTTATATTTTATGCTTATTTCATTAAAGTGTCAATAACAATGTTTCCGGTATCTTTTTTATTTAAACTATAAAAATAGAAACATTAAATACTCTGTATTAGCAGTATATGTTCCTATCTTTATGTATGTAACTGATCACTTTACCTTGTTAAAAAGAGTGATTAATCAAGAATCCAATAAGACACAAGCAACCGATAAGACAAACACATAAGCCAGGTAAATAAAGCTTTTCTCTTAAGTCTACCGATGTTGTTCGATGCGAAATTAGCCAACTTAATATCATTAGCGTTATACCGATAACGATTAACAATAAAGAGATAATAAACATAGAAAGCCCCCTTATCAAAGACTATGGAATGCTTGAGGTACTAATTTTAAGCAATATACATATTCCCTAAAAGCACATAAAAAATGCGTGAATATGAAGTGTTTGTAAATTTGTAAAATTTAATTAACTAAAATTATGAAATGATAGAATTTGTGTAATAAGTGCATCTGTTGCAAAAAAGAGTGACTCGTGTGTAAAATAAAGTTGATAATTATCAACCAATCGTGTATAACATAGCTATAAATAGTTATAAATTGTCAAGGAATATTAGAAAAAGGGTGACATAAATGAGGTTATTCAAATCATCACAAGGAAGACAACCATTCGGCACCTATATTAAACTATCATGTTCTGCATTGCTTATAAGTAGTGTGTTTGTGAATTATAGTTCAATAGAGAATGTTCACGCTGAAACCGCAGAAAATCAAAGTATAGATGAAAATCATCATAAAATATCACAGTGGATTAGTGATGCTAAACAAGATATAAATGAATTAAATGCATTAAACGATAGCGTTCGTAAACAATTTGAGAAACAGCTAGATGAGGCTACTTCACGTCAAGAAATTAAACAAATTGTCGCTGATGCAACAGATGAAAATCAAGCGCGTGAGGACAGTAGCGAAGCGGATAACACTTCGTCACAAGATACAAAGCATTCAGCACAATCAACTACAACGACAGATATTACTGCTGAGTTAGATAAAATTTTAGCTGATTTAAATGCAGTTGTTGATAAGGATATTACCGATACACCAAAAGCGTCTGAGGCACAACGTGGAACTAAAGACAACGAACAGTACGATGCATCAAAGGTGCAAGATAAAGAACGTCAAAATGACCAAAAATCAACAACAGTGCTAGCTGATTTAGCGCATATTAAAGATCATGTTAAACAAGCTGATAGTGCTGTAACTAAAGATGACAAGGAACAAACCGAGCCAAATAATAAAGAAACAAAAAGTAATCAACAGCAAACTCCAACAGTAAAATCACACGAAAAGAATGAGGATCAATTGAAGCCACAACATCGTGATGCGAATCATTCAACACGGGCTGATAAAGCAATAGATTCAGCTGCATCTAAACAAGATACAAACAGCACTCATCTGATGGAAAAATTAGACAAACAGTTAACACCAACGGAAAAAATTGAAGCTGCTGTTACTAAAGTTCAAAATGATAATCATCATAACAATAAAGATTATGCTGATAAACGACTTAATCAATTAGCGACATTGAAAGAAAATGTCGCTAACAGAGTTGATATTGCTCAAGATAAGAAAAAACAAATCATAACTGATATTGAGCGTGCAGCAAACAAGACTACTGCTAATCGCCAAATCATACAAAATGATTTAGCTCAGGCAGAAGATAAAGAAGCTGTAGTTAAAGATATTGTTACAACTATTTTTAGCCCGAACGAGGCACAACAAATATTAAAAAATATGTCAGTTAAAGGGAAAACAGACAAAGAGATTGCAGACCAATTGTTGCAGCATATTGATAAACTAGCTTTAACATCAAGTGACGACATATTAGCATCAATGTTTGATCAAACAAAAGACAAATCACACCTTATCGAAACCATTTTAGGCATGAAACTAAGCCCGGAAGAAGCCAAGAAAGCGGCTCAACGTTTAACAAATGCAAAATTATCTAATAAATCATTAGTTCAACAATTGAAAAAGGAATTTGGACTTAATGGTAAAGCCAATGCAGATGATATTTTGCAAAGTATATTAGATCAGTCAACCAATCAGAAAGAAGCAATTAAAACGATTTTAGCCACTAAAATCAACGAGGAAAAAGCACGACTTTTAGCAGATGTCATTTCTCGTGTAAGTAAAGATAAAAAAGACGTATTGCAATTAGTGAAAAGTGCACTTAATGGCAAAGCAGATGATTTATTACAATTGAAACATAGACTCGATCAAGCACAACATCAAGCAGATGATATTTTAGCGCCAATTAAAAATCGACCTTCCTTACTTGATCGACTTCATGCAGATGCACAACGACATCGAAGCGTACTTGATCAAATCGACGATATTCCTAACCCAACACAAGGGTTATCATTAGGTCATATTAATAATCAAGACAACTTTTTAAGCGGATTATTTGATGATAATGGCTCGCTATCATTACCTGCCTCTGGTCAGGTACTTAAAACTTATTGGCCGGTACTAGCAATAGGCATGATACTTATTGGTGGAGGATTATTGTTGCTTGCAAGAACTCGAAAACAGCATAATGCAAAATCATAAAAATCACATAAAATTAGACGAATAAAGCGTCAGTTATGATATACACCCCAAAAGTTGGATTAAAATGCAACTTAATGGGGTGTATTTTTATGGAGTAACATTATAAATCTGAAGTTAAGTAAAAATAATTCAACCATGCATAGTAGGAAAGGTGGCTATGCATATATTAAAAAAATGGATGTACTAGCGATGTTGACACGCAATCATATGTTTAAGGTGATAATCATACTTACTATAAGTTAGTGATACGCCAAAGTGAAAATGACAGGTAATTATAGAATTATTACATTTACCAAAAATACATATCCATAATATTCTGTAATGTCATACTTATATTTTATAGCGAGCCAACAATACGAAGTCTTGTAAATAAAGAAGAGAGCGGTACTACGAATTTATAATGAATTCTGTCCCGCTCCTTATCCTAGGAATTCTGTCCTAGACTATATATTTTGAGATGTATGTCTTATTTTGGTGTTTATTGTTATCTATTGAATAACTTACATTATTTTCCACTAATATAACTTAATTGATCCGCTGTATTAGCATCGAGTGTGCGATATGAAATGATACCTAAACCTTTGACATTAGATTCAGAAATGACGATAGAACCATCATCATTGACGCGTTCTACAAAGGCCACGTGTCCGTAATAACTACTTGCACCTGCTTGACCAGCTTCAAAGACCACTGCACTATGAGTTTTAGGTGTGGTATCAACATGATAACCTTCAGATTGTGCACGATTATTCCAATTATGTGCGTCACCTAAATCTCCACCAATAGCTAAGTCAAATTGTTGCATACGTTTATAAACATACCAAGTACATTGACCTTGTGGATATGGGCTTGTTGAATTGGTGTCAATAAATGGTTTAAAGTCATTACCTGTGTTATCCATGCCTGGATTGCTAGAATTGTAATGTGTTAAATCTGGTAGTTTTTTGTGATCAAAATCTGTTAAATGATAATGTTTGATGAGTTGATTTAACTTTGTTGCATAGTTTGGGTCTGTTGCATATGTTCTAGCTAAATGCGCTGTGGCGTCACGATAGCTAGATGTTTCACTTTTCCATGTTGGTTGATAAATCGTTGCATTACCATCAATGCCCTCTTTAATCAGTTGAACATAATCTTCTAATGAAGCTTTTTTATTCGGATATTTACGGAAAGCAGCTTGGATACTATATAATTGATTATTTGCCGTAGCCTCTAGTGTATTAAATTCACTAGATTCTCCTTTATATGCGCCTTTAATACCGAACAAATTAAAGTTTGGTGCTTTGGCAAGCGTACTCTGACCGGAATCAGATTCTAAAATTGCTTGTGCAATCATGACAGAGGCATAGATATCATTTTCTTGTCCTAATTGATGGGCATCAGTACCAATTGCCTTAATAAATGTGCGTGTTTGTTGACTGTCAACCACACTTAAGTCATCAGTAGAACTTGCATTGTCTGAAGCTTGGGGTATTGTTGCAAATAGACTTGTTGCACGTGTATTGGCTTGTTTTGTAGCTTCTTCAAATGATTGAGCTGGGACAGTAGCATGGGACACGCTATCTTTTGATGGTAATTGTGGGTTGTCAATTTGATGACGTGTTTCACGATCTTTCTTGACATCGATATGCGCGTATTTTTGGTGTGTTGTCGTTGTTGCGTTACTTTGTTTATGTTTATCTGATGTTTTATCTTGTGTATAGTCTTGCTGTGTTTTCTTTGCATTATCACTGTATTCATCCAAAATTGAATCTATAACCGCATCTGAAGCTGAATCGGTTGCCTCTTTGTTTGAATCATTCTGTTTATCTTGCGCGGTATCATGTGATGGCGCTTCTTGGTGTGGTTTTTCCTCAGATGACGTCTCTTTGTCATCATCCTTTGATGCTTCACTATCATGTCGACGCTGTGTATCTTGAGCGTGATTAGAAGCATCATCTAAGTTATCTAATTCATCTAACGCATCGCTGACTTTATTATCATCTGTTGTCGCGTCTTTAGCTGATTGGTCATTTTGTTCTGATGTCGTTGTTGAATGCTGTTCTGTTGAGTCTGTTGTAGATGCTTTGTCTTGTTGCTCAGCTGCAGGTTCCATATCATCAGACGTATCTTGAGCGGTACGCTCGGTTGTTTCAGAATCAGATGAAAAAATTGCTGTCAATAGCTCTGACAATGAATCCTGTTGACCACGTGGATTTAAATAATTTGAAGATAAAGTATCGTCGGAAAAGAGCTTATTAAATATAGATAAGTCATCTTCATCATGGGAAGCTTTTTTTGCTCGAGTATATTGTTTGAACTTAGTAGTTTTAGCAGATTTCTCTTGTTTCTTTGTTGTTTGTTCATCATTAGTGTCAGAAGTATCATCGTTATCTGATTTATCTACAGACGCATGGTTACTTTCATTATGGCTTTGGTTTGTCAATTCAGTCGCATGTGCGATATCGGATGTAAATGTAGGTACGATAAGTGTTGTTGATAATAAGTAAATGAATATTTTTTGCTTTGACATCTTTAGAAGAACTCCTTGGAAATTAATTTCTGTAATACGGTAAAATGATCATGTGACTGACATTAGATTTACTTTGTCACACTGGCATGTATTTGATATAATTTAGTTTAGATTTGTTTTTGTTGATATCTATCAACCAATGATTAAACCTTGTAATAAAAATTATTATACTAGTATTGGTTAGAAAAAAACAGTCCAAGGACTAGATAAATAACAATATATTTATACTATCAGTTTAAAATAATCTAATGTAACATAAATGAGTAGCTTATGTGCGTAGGACAGTATTTTTTATAGGGAGTGTGACAATGAAAAACGCACTGAAATTATTTCGATTTGATTTAAAACGAATTGCGAAAACGCCAGCAGTTTGGATTATCATAGCAGGTTTAGCAATTTTGCCGTCTTTTTATGCCTGGTTCAATTTATGGGCCATGTGGGATCCATATAGTAAGACGGATCATATTAAAGTAGCCGTTGTGAATGAAGATCAGGGAGACAAAGTTCGAAATAAAGAAATCAATGTAGGTAATTCAATTGTTAACAAGCTTAAGAAAAATGGAAAGTTTGATTGGCAATTTGTTAGCAGAGCGAAAGCAGACCATGAAATCAAAATGGGGAAATACACTGCAGGCATATACATACCTAAAGAATTTTCACATGAAATAACGGGAACATTGCGCAAACAACCACAAAAGGCTAATGTTGAATATAAAGTAAACCAAAAAAACAATGCTGTTGCACCTAAAATGACAGATACAGGATCGACAGTAATTGTTGATGAAGCAAATAAAGCCTTTGATGAAACCGTCTCTAAAGCATTGTTGACAGAAGCAAATAAAGTAGGACTAAAAATCGAAGATGAAGTACCTACGATAAACAAAATAAAAAATGCTGTTTATGCAGCGAAACAATCATTGCCAAAAATTAATGCAATTGGTGATAAAATACTCTATTTAAACGATCATCAAGATCAATTAGATCAGTATGCAGATAAGTTTCGAGGACTTGGTCGTTACAAAGGTGATATTGTATCGGCACAAGATAAGTTAAATGCAGTCAATGCATCCATACCTGCTTTAAATGAAAAGGCAAAACTCGTATTAGCTTTGAACGCCTATATGCCTAACATTGAACGTGTGTTAAATGTTGCTTCTAATGACGTGCCACAACAATTTCCTAAAATTAACCGCGGTGTCTCACTCGTCAATCAAGGTATGAACACTGCGCAAAGTGGGTTAAATGATGCCGACCGTTATTTAACCATAGCAAAACAGCGTGTGGGAGATTACCAAGAAGCAGCTGGACGTGCGCAAGATGCGAATAACAACATTAACTCACGTTTACAACAAGGCAGTGTAAGTCAGCAAAGCACTCAGACATCCAGCCATGGTGTGCCTTATAAAGTTGAGCAAGTTAGCACGAGCAGCTATGATGTACCGCAAGCTGGACAAATTGTTTCAAACAATGATGTTAAGTCCATGAATAGCGCTTTAGCAGAAGCACTATTATCACTATCTAAACAAGCAGATACGCAAGTTGAAGGAAACCAATCCGATTTAGCAGCATTAAAAAATATAGCTTATGGTGTGATTGCATCGGATAAACCAGATGAATTTAAAGAAAGTTTAAATCATGTGTCATCTCGTATTGAAGCTACAACACAATATAATCGTCAATTTATCGATACGTTAAAAGAACTTGAAAAAAGTGAACATGTCGATTTAAGCTCACAAATCAACAAGATTAATAACACAAATAAGCAACTGAATGATTTAATGCGTTCAGTAAATCAATTATCTGATGCCTTATCTAATGGTAGTACGGGTCAAGCTCAAGCCGTAGATATATTACGTCAATTACCAAATGTCAATGAGCAACTTAAGCAGTTTCGTTCATTTATCAAGCAAGATCTTAATCAACGCTTACTCGACATATCTAATGACATTACAGATGTGTTAAATAAGGGGCAACAAACCTTATCTACTGTGCAGTCTAAGCTCACAAGCATTGAGAACGTGATTGAAGCAGGGCATCATATTCTTAATAACGGACAACAAACGGTAAGTCGTATTCAAAGTGAATTACCTGCTATCGAGCAAGCTTATATTAATGCGATGCAAACGGCACAAGCTTATTTCCCAACGATCAAACAGAATGTAGCTAAAGCTGCTAACTTTGTAAGAAATGATTTACCACAGTTAGAACAACGGCTTGCTAACGCTACAGCGACGGTAAATGATAATATTCCAGCATTATTTTCTAGATATGATCAACTTGTTGGATTGTTAGATAAGAACCAGCCACAAGCGAAGCAAGCATTAGGAAATATGGCTCAATTTATTGAGCATAAATTGCCTGGCATTGAGAAAGATTTAACTAAAGCGGATAAGATTTTCAGGCAGCTAGATAAAGATGATGCCGTTGATAAAGTGATCGATACATTGAAGAATGACTTGAAGAAACAAGCTGACGTCATTGCACATCCAATCTCTAAAAAGCAAATTGATATTTTCCCAGTTAAAAATTATGGTTCAGGTATGACACCATTCTATACGGCATTATCAATTTGGGTAGGCGCACTATTGATGGTAAGTTTATTGTCTGTAGACAACAAACATCAAGTTCTAAAAGGTCGATTGACAACACGACAAATCTATTTAGGAAAAGCCGGACTGTTCTTATTATTAGGTGTGGTACAGGCACTAATTGTGACATTAGGAGACTTGCTTATTTTAAAAGCAAGTGTAGAATCACCTATACTATTTGTATTAATAGCACTTTTTGCTTCATTAGTCTTTAATACCATTGTTTATACATGCGTCTCATTACTTGGTAATCCAGGTAAAGCCATTGCCATTATTTTGTTAGTATTACAAATCGCTGGTGGTGGAGGAACCTTCCCTGTAGTGACTGCACCGGGATTCTTCCAAACGATTTCGCCTTATTTACCATTTACGTATGCGATTGATTCATTACGTGAAACTGTTGGAGGTATAGTACCAGCTATTTTAATTCCAAAATTGATTATTTTAGGATTGTTTGGTCTCGGCTTCTTAACGATTGGTTTATGTTTAAAACCAATTCTTGATCCGATGATGCGCAAAGTCACTAAAAAAGTTAATAAAAGTAATGTTACAGAATAGCTATAAGAAAAGCGCATGCCTCGTGATGATATGATGTCGACACGAGGCATGCGCTTTATTTGTTAATGGTTCGTTTTAGATTGTGTAGTAGATGCAGCGGAAGAATGGGAAGCAGAACGGTTAGTATTACTATCACTATCATTACCGCCACCACCTTGGCCACTGTGCTGTTGTGACTTAGCGTTGTTGCCGTGGTTTGAATTCGCATTGTTATTTGTCTTAGGTGTTTCATTTGATTTTTGTTGCTCAGCAGACTGTTGAGATTTTACAGGTTGCTGTTGTTGATAATGATATTGAGGTGCCTGTTGCTGAACATTTTGTCCATTGTTGGAAGGTGCTGTAGTAGCATTGTTTGCCGACTGCGGTGTGTCTAATTGTGCATCGTCTTCAGGGCTGTTGTCTTTGTGTGTATCATTCTTTTCCTTAGTAGATTCAACCTTGTCTTTCTGGTCGGAAGTTGAATGATGCGTTGTCGTAGCTGCAAAAAACACAGAAAAGCCTAAAGCAACAACGAGTAATAAAATAGTTATAGCTGCTAATACTTTTTTCAAAAATAATGCCTCCATCGTCTAAATGATTATGTATTAAACTTCACCTTATATCTATGTATTGAGTTTTATGATGCAAATAATGTATGCTTTATCATTTTACACTATTAAAAAAATGATTTCGACTTAATTTTCATATAAGGCTAAAGTCTAATATGTAGGAGACATACTAAGATTAGCTATGAACTCTGTCCTGCTCCCAACTCACAGTAAGAAAGTAGTAGAAAAGTATAATCAAAAGTTCACTGGTGTTACAGCGAATGGTCGTAAAGCGAGTAAAGTTCAATTTGTCGTTAAAGGTAACTTAACATATGACAAGTTAGTTAAAGCTTATGGTAACAACTTGAAAAAAGTTAAAGATGATACAAATAGAAAAGATATAAGCCTGTTCGTCTATAAATCAACAAAAAAGGGTTTAGGAGTTACATGCTTTGTTAAACATGGCAAAGTAGTTGAAGTAGATATGAGCGATGCGAGATTTACAACAAGTAAATAATATAAGTAGTCTATGAAGACAGTGATAAAAGACGTCTTCATAGCTATTTTTTCGTCTAGACATTTGAGGTTATTCCACATTACATAAGACATTAAAATCCAAGTTCATTGTTTCATTGCCACGCTCATTACTTATAACAATATATTGCTGTTGCGTGTCAATATGTTTAATATAGCCAGAGATTGAATGGATATAACCACTGCGCCAATAACTAATAATAGCGAGTTGCTGGTGGACGAATTTCGTTGTTAAATTGCGATTGATGAGTGTTAATTGGTCTTCAGATAAGCTGGGCATGTCAATTTTATTTTGTTCTTCGATATAGTCACGCAGCTGTTGATATTGCTCTGGCATTGTCGCAAACGGTGCCCATTTGACGATACCACGACCTTGTGGAATATTACTGTCTAAGTATTCTCTTGGTATTTTTCGATAATCGGTTTCATGTCGATATTGTTTAGGAATCATAGTTATCACCTCGAACTCATTATAGAACATATGTTCGTAAATTTAAATAGAAAACTACAATTTTCAAAAATATAAATAATCGCAGGACATAGAAGTGGATTAATAGGGTATAGGTAATTCGTAGAAAGACTTTATGCATATCATGATTGATTGAACAAAGGGGAAATGAATTTATGTCACATGGTCCTATTCAAGTGAATAGTGAAATTGGAACATTAAAAACTGTATTGCTAAAACGACCGGGGAAAGAATTAGAAAATTTAATACCGGATCATTTAAGTGGTCTATTGTTTGATGATATTCCATATTTAAAAGTGGCTCAAGAAGAGCATGATCATTTTGCACAAACATTGCGGGATGAAGGTGTAGAAGTACTATATTTGGAGCAATTAGCAGCCGAAGCAATTGTAGAGCCGAACGTACGTGCACAATTTATTGAAGAGGTGTTGACAGAATGTCCAGAAACGATTCTCGGACATGAACAAGAAATTAAAGCCTACTTTGCTACATTGACTAATGAGGAATTGATTGAAAAAATCATGTCTGGTGTTCGCAAAGAAGAAATTAAATTAAAATCAATTCATTTAGTGGAATATATTGATGATTTATACCCATTTTATTTAGACCCAATGCCAAATTTATACTTTACACGTGATCCACAAGCTTCTATTGGACATGGGATGACAGTAAACCGCATGTATTTTGGTGCACGCCGTCGAGAGTCTATTTTTATGTCATATATATTAAAGTATCATCCTCGTTTTAAAGATGAAGATATTCCAGTATGGTTGGATCGACAGACACCATTTAATATTGAAGGTGGGGATGAACTCGTATTATCTAAAGAAGTATTAGCTATTGGAATTTCCGAACGCACGTCTGCCCAAGCGATTGAACGTTTAGCACGGCAAGTCTTATTTAATGCAGATGCAACATTCACAAAAGTATTAGCGATAGAAATTCCTAATAGTCGTACCTTTATGCACTTGGATACTGTCTTTACAATGATTGATTATGATAAATTTACGATGCATGCAGCTATTTTCAAGAAAGAACAAAATATGAATATCTTTACTATTGAGCAAAACACACAAGGTGATGATATTCAAATTACACGGTCAAGCGATTTAAAAGCGACATTAGAGCAGGCACTTGGTATCGAAGAAATTGAATTTATTCCTACAGGTAATGGAGATATTATCGATGGTGCTCGAGAACAATGGAATGATGGTTCTAACACATTATGCATTCGTCCAGGAGTGGTTATTACATATAATCGCAATTATGTATCTAACCAATTATTACGTGAAAAAGGGATTAAAGTGATTGAAATTAGAGGTAGTGAACTCGTGCGTGGTCGCGGAGGTCCAAGATGTATGAGTCAGCCTTTATATAGAGAAGAGATAGATTAGCAAAGTGGTTCTTTCTGATATGATTATAATGCTATAACACGGAAAAATATTGGAAAATCATGTATAGCAATATGAGCAAGATTATGATTGTAATATATAAGGCCCCTCATTATTTTGGTTTAATAAAGTTTATTAGACTATACGATAGGGCCTTATTTTTTGAGCTGTATACAGATTTTAATTGATATGAATGTCTGAGCATTGTTTGATTTTAAAAGAGACCAAATAGCGTGCTAAAGTGTAAAATGATATGATTAGAATAATCTATTGATAATGAGAGGAATGAACATCAAGATGGCTTATATTACATTAAATTATCAATCGCCAACGATTGGCATGAATCAAAATTTAACAGTTATTCTACCAGAAGATACGAGTTTTTTTAAAAGTGATGGAATTGCTAAACCACTTAAAACGGTTATGCTGCTACATGGATTATCAAGTGATGCCACATCATATATGAGATTTACAAGCATTGAACGCTATGCAGAATCACATCAATTGGCCATTATTATGCCTAATGCTGATCATAGTGCTTATGCCAATATGGCGTATGGCCATCGTTATTATGACTATATTTTAGAAGTGTATCATTATGTGCATCAAATTTTTCCTCTATCAACGCGTCGTGAGGATAACTTTATTGCTGGTCATTCTATGGGTGGTTATGGAACGATGAAATTTGCACTGACACAAAGTCATTTATTTTCCAAAGCAGCACCAATGTCTGCCGTCTTTCAAGCACAAACCTTGATTGATTTAGAATGGACAGACTATCATCCGCAAGCAATTACAGGCGAACATACTAATGTTAAAGGCACAAATTTAGATACATATCATTTGGTTGATGCAGCAGTGGCACGAGAAGAAACACTTCCAGAATTATTTATTCAGTGCGGAACCGAAGATTTTCTGTACCAAGATAACTTAACATTTATTGACTATCTAGCAGATAAACAGATTCCTTATCGTTTTGAACCTAGTCCAGGCGCCCATGATTACACTTATTGGGATAAAAGTATTGCGCGTGCCTTAGCATGGTTTGTTAATGATTAATCCATTAAAATACCTTCCATAGTAAAATAGGAGGGTATTTTTTATATTTCGCTTATATTGCATTGGTCACATATATATAGTTTTAAGTTTATTGTCATCATGATGCAAAGATGTCATGCTACGAAAACCTACTAAGGCATTACATTCCTTAGCGCGTGCTACTGAAATATACGACTAAATTAATTCATCAAAATTAAAAATAGTAATCATATCATAAACATAACTTTGCAATTTATCATTATTTGTATTATATAATAGTGGTGTTTTATTACGATTATTAAAATTGAATGTAATTAGAATATATTATAGAATTAAAAAGTAGATAAATTGGATTTTGGGCCGCTAAAAATGCATGTTAGGAGGTATGTGTATGCAGAAGTATCGTATTGTATGTGTGATTGCCTTAGTTTTAATGTTGATAATGAGTTATTTAACTTTAACCACAAAGGTTAATGCCTCAGCATCTGTCGTAGCTGTTGGTGATAATTTAATACATCCAGTTGTTTATAACGATGCTAAAGTAGGTTCGAATAAATATGATTTTAAACCTATGTACAAGCATGTGAAATCAAATATTCAACAAGCAGACTTCGCGTATGTGAATCAAGAATCACCGATTGGTGGAGATGATAAGCCGTACTCAGGATTTAAACAATTTAATACACCGAGTGATGTAACTAAAGCCATTGTAGATAGTGGGTTTAACATCATAAATGGTGCAAACAACCATTCACTGGATCAAGGTGATTCAGGAGTAACCAATCATATAAATGCTTGGAAACCCTATCGCCATGACGTGTTGTTTTCTGGTGTTTTCAAGTCTCAAAAAGAAAGCGAAGCGGTACATACAATTACGAGAAATGGTATTACTGTAAGCTTACTTTGCTATACATATGGTACAAATGGCCAAATATCTCAATATCCTTATACAGTAAAAACCTTTGATGAAGCAACGATAAAAAAAGATGTGCGCAAAGCAAAGGAACATAGTGATGCGGTAATTGTTTCAGCACATTGGGGCAATGAGAATCATACAATGCCGAATGAGAAGCAACAAAAGTATGCGCAGTTATTTGCAGATGAAGGTGTTGACGTTGTTTTAGGAATGCATCCACATGTCATTCAACCGGTTAAATGGGTAAAAGGAAAAAATCAGCATCAAACGTTAGTGGCATATTCACTTGGTAATTTCTTAAACGGGCAATATACTTCAACGGAATGGAACCAATTATTAGGACGGTTGAATTTTAATTTAGAAAAAACTTCTAAAGGTGTTACCGTGAACAACGTAAAATGGCGCAGCATGGTTAACCATTATGAACAAAGTAAGCCTATGGATAAACGTACGCGCAAACATTTTGTATTATATAATTTACACGATTATACACCGGCGTTGGCTGAGAAACATGCCTTACGCCAAAATATACAAAGTCAATGGGACATCCCACACTTACAGCAAATGACTAAAAGCATTATTGATGATGAATTTTTAGACGCACAAAGTATTTAGTGCGTCACGTTTCACGAGAAACATCGCCTGTCATCCAACCATTGAGCTAACGTAAAATCATGTTAAAGTATATGTGAAAAGCTCTAACGTTTTCATTAAATATAACAGGAAAGATTTGTTTTTTCTTGTGAATAAGCTAATATAAAAGCTATAAATTGATATTGGAGATAAAATATGTCACCACAAAAAGCCAAACAACGCACAAATAATAAAAAAATATTTCTGTTTGTTATGATATTCATTACCATTATATGCGTATGTTTAGCAATTTTTTATCATAGGACAACAGCAGAGTTACATCACGGAGTATTTAATCGTGGTGAACTAGCACAATTAGCACCAGATAAAGTTCCTGTCCCAGATGTGAGACGTCCAGATTACTTTAAATCAATGACTCAATTATTTGCTCATACTAAAGAAGGGCGAGATTGGAAGAAAGAAGTCATACATACAAAGAGCGATGCAATCATTATTGCACCGCACGGGGGTAATATTGAAAAAGGAACAACGGAATTATCGCGACTTGTTGCACGAAAGAACCATTATAATTTCTATTCATTTATAGCTTTGCGTCATCATGCAGAACGTTTACATGTAACGTCGGCGCATTATAATGATCCTCAACTATTAAAGATGCTTCAAAAGCAAGAATATGCCGTTGCGATACATGGCGCAAAAGGGAATCACCCGATTGTCTATATTGGGGGATTGGACACACCTTTAAAATTAGCCATTCAAAAGCAATTGATTAAGTCACATTTTGTTGTTAAACCTGCGCCAACATATCTTGGTGGCGAACTGACAGGTAACTTTGTCAACAAGGATTTAAAGCATGCAGGAGTACAATTGGAGCTCACCACTGCATTGCGCAAATCTTTTTTCGTCAATGATAATTTTAATCATATCGCTAAGGATAAGCATCAAGATTTTACAAAGCGTATGTATGTTTTTGCAGACGCTATTGATCGCGCAATAGATGAAATAGAACATAAGAAAAGCACGTCTGACTCAGATTAAATGGTCGGACGTGCTTTTTAAATAAAATTTATTAGAAGTTTTTAGCAACTTCTGTAGCTTTTGCTAGACTAGCTGCTTTGATTTCTTCTGTTTTTTCTGGTTCTGCATTGTGACCTTCAATAATGACATTCTCATATGATGGCACTCCTAAGAAAGTCATAATTGTTTTCAAGTAACGGTCACCAGATTCCATTTCAGCTGCGGGGCCTTCACTATAATATCCACCACGAGATTGGATATGTAGTACTTTTTTATCTGTTAATAAACCTTGTGGGCCTTCTGCTGTGTATTTGAATGTTTTACGGCAACAGTAATAGCGTCAATATAAGCTTTTAATACAGGAGGGAATGATAAATTCCACATTGGTGACACGAATACATATTTATCAGCGCTTAAAAATTCATCAAGAATTTCAGCTAAACGTTCAATTTTTTCTTTTTCATCACCGTTAAGTGTTTCACCGTTTGCTGCTTTACCCCATCCTGTTAAGACATCTTTGTCAATGAGTGGAATGTAAGTATTGAATAAATCGATATGCACGATGTCATCTTGAGCATGTTGTTCTTTATAAGCGTTTAAAAAGGCTTTACCAGCTGCCATAGAGTTAGATGCCAGTTCATCTAATGGATGTGCAGTAATATAGAGTAATTTAGACATGAGTTGAGCTCCTTTAAATTGTGATTTAGATATAATTATTATACTTATAATTGCATATAGCGCAAGCACTTTGTTTTAAAATCATACTAATGGCGTATGTATGATTGATATTATTGATAAGTGATACATAAAATAGAATTCTTATTTTTAAAAATAGAAGATAAATGTGTATAATAGGTATATGAAGCTTTCACACGACACGTGAAGAGTTTGAATTTTGATTTACCAAAAGGAGTGACAAGAATGAAAGGTCTATTCATTACAATTATATTAGGTGCAGTTGGTTTTGTAGCTTTCAAAAAATATCAAGAGAAAGTAAATAAAATGCCAAATATTGAATATTAAAAACAACAAGCCAGGATATTTTCACATCTAGAAAATATCCTGGCTTTTGTTTTATAGGATGGGCAGTGTAAATCGCAACTTTATAGTGAAAATTTACATGATGTTTACAAAAAATTAAATTTAATTTATAAAAGTTATTGTAGGATTAAATGTAATTGTATATTTCTTAAAAAAGTTTATAATACTTAGATATAAAGAGTAATTCTAAACATACTAGATAATTTCACAAATAAATACAAAAATTCAAATTACTGCTGGAGGTCAAAATGGAAAAAACGCTTGATTTATCGATGTTTATAACTGCACTAAAAAAGAATTGGAAGTTATTTATTTTAATACCTGTGGTTTTTGTAGTTATAAGCTTATTAATAACTATATTTTTAATGAAGCCTAAATATGAGGCAAATACACAAGTGTTAGTAAACCAAAAAGAAAGCAATGAACAATACAGGGCTCAAGAAGTTCAAAGTAATATTCAACTTGTTAATACGTATTCTGAAATTCTTAAGAGTCCACGTATATTAGAAGACGTAGCGAAAAAAGATAAAAATCTCTCTGCAAGTGAAATTGGCAACATGCTTACAGTCACAAAACAAGCTGACTCACAAATTTTAAATGTAAGTGTTGAAAATCATAGCAAGGCAGACGCAGAACGCATAGCAAATGAAATTGTAAGTGTATTTAGTAAAGATATGCCGAAAATCATGGATATAGATAACGTTTCGATATTATCGAAAGCAGATGGAACTGCATCCAAAGTTTCACCTAATTTGTCGCAAAACTTAGCAATAGGACTTGTATTAGGCTTAGTACTCACTATTGTAATTATCATTTTTAAAGAATTATTTGATAGAAGAATTAAAACAGAAGAAGATGTTATTAGAGAGTTGGACATTCCAGTTCTAGGTTCAATCCATAAATTGAAATAGGAGACGAAAGTATGACTAAAAAGAATGAGAAACGAAAAAATTTAAATACGCCATTGTTTACTGAAGATAATTCTAAATCAATCGTGAGTGAAAAAGTTAGAGGTATACGCTCTAATATCATGTTTTCAGGTGTAGAAGAAGTTCAAAGTATCATTGTTACTTCTGAAAAGCCAGCTGCAGGTAAAAGTATTATTTCAGCGAATATTGCAATCACATATGCACAAGCAGGATATAAAACATTAATCATAGATGGAGATATGAGAAAGCCCACGCAACATTATCATTTTGAAACGACGAATTATGATGGATTATCAAATTTAATCATAGGAAAGTCTAACTTTGATAAATCGATTATCAAGACGAGAGTAAAGAATCTTGACTTAATGACAGCAGGTCCCACACCACCTAATCCATCTGAATTAATTGGTTCTGCCGCATTTGAGAACATATTACGTGATTTAAATGAAATATATGACTTCATTTTAATTGATACACCACCAGTCATTTCAGTTACAGATGCGCAGGTTTATTTAAGATACGTACCTGAATGCGTCATGATCATTGATGTACAGAATAATAATAAAAATGAAGTGAAGAAAGCAAAAGAATTAATTGAAAAAGTAGGAGGACGTGTAATAGGAGCAGTGTTAAATAAAACACCTAAAGAAAAATCATCTAGTTATTATTATTACGGAGATGATGAATAAATGATTGATATACATAATCATATTTTGATTAATGTGGACGATGGTCCTAAAACTAAAGAAGATGCCATTACTTTATTAACTCAAGCGAAGAATGAAGGGGTTACAGAGATTGTTGCGACACCACATCACTTAAGTCCCCAATATGATAACAGTTATAGTCAGGTTAAAGAAAGTTTAGAACAACTCTTAGATATGGATGAAGTCAAAGATTTAGGTATCAAGCTTTATCCAGGACAAGAAATAAGAATAACAGATCAAATACTGTCCTTATTACAAAAAGGAGATGCCATTGGATTAAATAACTCTAACTATTTATTAATAGAGTTGCCGTCAAATAGTGTTCCACACTATACAAAACGTCTTTTCTTTGATTTACAGTCGAATGGTTATATCCCCATCATTGCCCATCCAGAGAGGAATAAGGTCATCACCCAAGACTTAGATGTTTTATATGAACTTATAAATTCGGGTGCGTTCAGCCAGCTTACTTCAGCCTCGTTAATGGGAAAACTTGGAAAAAAAGTGCAAAAATTGTCCATTCAAATGATTGAAAATAATTTATCCCATTTCATAGCTTCAGATGCACACCATGTCACCCAAAGACCTTTTATCATGAATAGTTTGTTTAGCAATAAAAATTTACAAGAATATGAAGAAAACATAAAAAATTTTATGAATAATGCAAAATCTGTCATCAAAAATGAAAATATAGTAAAAAAACAACCACTTCAAGAATATAAGCATAAAAAATTGTTTGGTTTATTTTAATTTATACGCATGATGGATGAGGAGATGAAAACATGTGAACAAATTAAATGCTCGAGTAAGGCTTTTTGCTTTAATTATAATAGACTCGTTGATTGTAGCATTTTCAGTTTTTATTTGTTATAACATTTTGGAGCCTTTTTTCAAAGGATACGCCAATAAAATTCTAATTTTGACTTCGATATTGCTATTAATCGCGCATCATGTATTTGCTTATATTTTTAACTTATACCATCGTGCATGGGAGTATGCCAGTGTAAATGAATTATTAATCATAGTAGAGTCAGTGACTTGTTCTATTTTAGCTACAGTCATATTAGTTCCAGTATTTACGGGGCACCCACCGTTCTTTAGATTATATCTTATTACATGGATGATGGTGTTAATATTAATCGGAGGTTCCCGTATTTCATGGAGAGTGACACGAAAATTTGTCGTTGGCAAACATCAAAAGAAAAAACCAACCCTTATTGTCGGGGCTGGACGAGGTGGTTCTTTACTTATTCGCCAAATGTTAAGAAGTCCTGAAATGGGGCTAGAACCGGTATTGGCAGTGGATGATGATCCTCAAAAAAGAAAACTTACCATAGCAGACGGTGTAAAAGTACAAGGGACAATTGATGATATCCCTAATTTAGTAAATAAATTCCGCATTAAGCGTATTATTATTGCTATTCCAACACTCAAGCCTAATCGCCTAAAAGAAATTAACGATATTTGTAATAGCACTGGCATAGAATTGTTTAAAATGCCTAGCATTGAACAAGTATTAGTTGGTGAACTAGAAGTTAATCAATTAAAACGTGTAGAGGTAGAAGATTTACTTGGGCGTGAACCAGTTGAATTGGATATGGCTATGATTTCAAAAGAACTAACGCATAAAACGATAATGGTTACCGGTGCTGGTGGTTCGATTGGCTCTGAGATATGTAGACAAGTTTGTAAGTTTGAACCTGATTGTATTCTGTTATTAGGGCACGGCGAAAATAGTATTTATCTTATTCATCAAGAATTAAATGCAATTTACAAAGATAAAATTAGAATTATTCCAATTATAGCCGATGTACAAAATCCAGAACGCATTCAAGATGTGATGAATCGGTATAAGCCATATGCCGTATATCACGCTGCTGCGCATAAACACGTACCTTTAATGGAATACAATCCAATTGAAGCATTTAGAAATAACGTTTTAGGTACACGAAATGTCGCGATAGCTGCTAAAACTGCAGGGGTCAGAAAATTCGTCATGATTTCTACAGATAAAGCTGTAAATCCACCAAATGTGATGGGCGCGTCAAAACGTTTAGCTGAAATGGTTGTTCAAAGTTTAAATGAAGAAAATAGTAAAACCGATTTCGTAGCTGTTCGTTTTGGTAATGTATTAGGTTCACGTGGTTCAGTAATCCCATTATTTAAAAAACAAATTGAAGCTGGTGGTCCAGTTACAGTAACACATCCTGATATGACGAGATATTTCATGACGATTCCAGAGGCTTCAAGACTTGTGTTACAAGCTGGTGCCTTAGCACAAGGTGGAGAAATATTTGTTTTAGATATGGGCGAACCTGTTAAGATTGTTGATTTAGCAAAAAATTTAATTAGATTAAGTGGAAAATCCGAAGATGATATTCAAATTAAATTTACTGGTATTCGTCCAGGTGAAAAGATGTACGAAGAATTACTGAATGAAAATGAAATACATCCTGAGCAAGTTTATGAAAAGATTTATAGAGGCAAAGTAAGAAACTTTTCTAAAGACGAAGTAGAAGCAATCATCAATGATTTAGTGAAAGATTTTAAGAAAGAAAAAATAATCAAAATTGCTAATGATTAGGAGACTTAATATGTTTAAAGATAAAGTGCTACTAATAACTGGAGGAACAGGGTCATTTGGAAATGCAGTTATGGAAAGATTTCTTGATACTGATATTAAAGAAATAAGAGTTTTCTCCAGAGATGAGAAAAAGCAAGATGACATGAGAAAAAAATACAACAATGCCAAATTAAAGTTCTATATTGGAGACGTAAGAGATTCGCATAGTGTTGAAACTGCAATGAGAGATGTTGATTATGTGTTTCATGCCGCTGCATTGAAACAAGTTCCATCTTGTGAGTTTTTCCCTATGGAAGCTGTAAAAACGAATATTATTGGAACAGAAAATGTACTTCAAAATGCAATTCGTAATAAAGTGAAAAAAGTCATTTGTTTATCAACAGATAAAGCTGCTTATCCGATTAATGCGATGGGTATTTCAAAAGCAATGATGGAAAAAGTCTTTGTTTCCAAATCTAGAAATGTTGATGGTGAGCAATCATTAATTTGTGGTACGAGATACGGCAATGTTATGGCATCAAGAGGGTCAGTTATTCCATTATTTATTGAAAAAATAAAAGCTGGTGAGCCTTTAACAATAACAGATCCTAACATGACACGATTTTTAATGAGTTTAGAAGAGGCAGTTGAACTCGTAGTACATGCATTTAAATATGCCAAAACGGGTGACATTATGGTTCAAAAAGCACCAAGCTCAACAGTCGGCGACTTAGCTGAAGCGCTATTACAATTGTTTGAAGCGGATAATGAAATAAAAATTATTGGCACAAGACATGGTGAAAAGAAAGCTGAGACACTTTTAACTAGAGAAGAATATGCACAATGTGAAGATATGGGAGATTACTTCCGTATCCCAGCAGATTCTAGGGACTTAAATTATAGTAACTATTATGAAGATGGTAATAAAGAGATTACAGAGGCATACGAGTATAATTCTGATAATACGAATATATTAACAGTAGAAGAAATTAAGGAAAAATTATTATCTTTAGAATATGTAAGAACTGAATTAAGTAACTATAAACAAGGTTAGGTGGGTTTACATTGAAAATCGTTATAACTGGCTCGAATGGTTTTGTAGGAAAGAACTTAAAAGCAGATTTGAAAGCAACTACAGATAATGACATTCTTGAAATTAATAGACAGACTGACGCAGAAGATGTAAAAAAATATTTGTTAGAAGCTGATTCAGTTGTTCATTTAGCAGGTATCAACAGACCACAAAATGAAGTTGAATTTAAAGAAGGCAATGTTGATTTTCTGAAAGAAGTATTAGACATCTTAAAAGATAATCCGAAGAAGCCAGATATTATTTTATCTTCATCTGTTCAAGCAGAAAATGATAATCCATATGGAAACAGTAAACGCCAAGGTGAAGCAGTACTTGAACAATTTTCCAAAGATAATGGTAATAATGTGTTAATTTATCGTTTGCCTAACTTATTTGGTAAGTGGTGTAAGCCAAACTACAATTCTGTTATTGCAACATTTTGTTACAAAATCGCTAGAGATGAAGAGATTCAAGTGAATGATAAAAATGTAATACTTAAGCTTAACTACATTGATGATGTTGTCAAAGAATTTGAAAACGCGATTAATGGTAAGCCAAATATAGAAAATGGCGAGCCTAAAGTTGCCAATGTCTATGAGGTTAAATTAGGTAAGATTGCTGAACTTTTATTTCAGTATAAAGAAATTCCAAACGATAAAGCACTTCCTAATACCGAAGATCCGTTTGAAAGAGCATTGTATAGCACATTTTTAAGTTATTTACCTAAAGAAGACTTTAGTTATCCTTTGAAAATGAATGTAGACCACAGAGGCTCTTTTACAGAAATTTTTAAAACAAAAGATAGAGGCCAAGTTTCAGTTAACATTTCTAAACCTGGAATAGTAAAAGGCAATCATTGGCACCATACTAAAAATGAAAAATTTTTAGTAGTTTCGGGGCAAGGTGTGATTCGTTTTAGAAAAGTTGACGACGATGACGTTATTGAATATTACGTTTCAGGAGATAAGTTGGAAGTGGTTGATATTCCAGTTGGTTACACACATAATATCGAGAACTTAGGCGATACAGATATGGTGACTATCATGTGGGTAAACGAAATTTTTGATCCAAATAATCCAGACACATACTTTTTGGAGGTCTAGTTGAATGAAAAAATTAAAATTAATGACAATTGTTGGTACAAGACCAGAAATTATTCGATTATCTGCAACAATTAAAGCATGTGATAAGTACTTTAACCAAGTATTAGTCCATACAGGGCAAAATTATGATTACACACTAAATCAAGTATTCTTTGAAGATTTAGAGTTAAGAGAGCCAGATTATTATCTTGAAGCGGTAGGTAATCATTTAGGTGAAACGATGGGAAACATTTTAGCTAAATCATATGAAGTGTTAGCAAAAGAACGCCCAGATGCATTACTTATTTTAGGCGATACAAACAGCTGTTTAGCAGCGGTATCAGCCAAAAGATTAAAAATTCCAGTATTCCATATGGAAGCGGGGAATAGATGTTTCGATCAAAATGTACCTGAAGAAATTAACCGTAAAATTGTCGATCATGTCAGTGATGTTAATTTACCTTATACAGAACATAGCCGACGCTACTTATTAGATGAAGGTTTTCCAAAGCAAAACATTTTTGTTACAGGATCTCCAATGAAAGAAGTATTAGAAGAATACTTATATAAAATTGAGGAAAGTGATATTTTAACAAAATTAGAATTAGAACCTCAAAATTATATATTAGTATCTGCACATCGAGAAGAAAATATTGATAATGAAGCAAACTTTTTATCACTTATGAATGCGATTAATGATATTGCAGAAAATTACCAAATACCAGTTATTTATTCAACACATCCAAGAAGCTGGAAAAAGATAGAAGAAAGAGAATTTAAATTTCATCCATTAGTAAGACAACTTAAGCCATTTGGATTTTTTGATTACAATGCACTACAAAAAAATGCTTTTGTCGTACTATCTGATAGTGGCACACTGTCTGAAGAATCATCAATTTTAAAATTCCCAGGTGTGCTCATTCGAACATCAACAGAGAGACCAGAAGTTTTAGACAAAGGTACCGTGATTGTTGGAGGCATTTCATTTAATAATTTAGTACAATCCGTAGAACTTGCAAAAGCAATGGAAGAAAACAACGAACCTATGATTGATGCGATTGATTACAAAGATACAAACGTGTCAACAAAAGTCGTTAAAATTATACAAAGTTACAAAGATATCATTAACCGTAATACTTGGAGGAAGTTATGATAAATAAATTAATGGGTTTATTAAAGTCATCTTCGTCAAAAGAAAAAAATGTAAAAATTAACAGATTAGCATATGTTACTAATTCTACTTTTAAAGGTAATAATTATGTAGACAGATTTTGTAAAATTAGAAATTCAACAATTGGAAAATATAGTTACATTGGTTTTGGAAGTGATTTTAATCATGTTGAGATAGGAAACTATTGCTCAATATCATCAGATGTAAAAATGGGTTTAGGAAAGCATCCATTAGAATTTTTTAGTAGTTCACCTATCTTTTATTCTAATAATAATCCTTTTGGTATTAAAGAGGCCTATTTTAAATTTGATGACAGCCCCAACAAGACAATTGTTGGACATGATGTTTGGATAGGTGCTAATGTCATTGTTCTTGATGGTATACAAATAGGGAACGGAGCCGTGATAGCAGCTGGTGCAATTGTTACTAGAAATGTTGAACCATATGAAATCGTAGGTGGTGTGCCTGCTAAAACGATCAAAAAAAGGTTTGACGATGAGACAATTAATAAATTGCTTGAAAGCAAATGGTGGTTAATGAGTCCTAATGAACTTAAATCAAAAAACTTTTCACTAACTAACTTAAAAGTTTCAAGAGAATAGGAAGAGATAAATGAAAATTTTAAATATAGTGTCTAGCAATATTGTTCAAGATCCTAGAATTTTGAAGCAAATGGAGACGATTAAAGGTATAACTAATACGCATTTAATGATTGGCATGAATAATAAAAATGTAACAAAAGAGCGGCTTGATAAACTAGATTTTCAATATAAGTTATTTGGAGAAAAAAGTGAAACCACTTCAATCTTTAGTAAACTCTTGAAGCGAATTAATTTTACTAAGAATGTAATAAAACAAATTAAAAAATATCAACCTAATGTTATACATGCCAATGATTTTGATGTTCTTCTAATGGTTTATTTAAGCGGGTATAAAAATGCCAATATTATTTTTGATGCTCATGAAATATATGCTAAAAATGCTTTTATAAATAAATATGCGATGATTTCTAAAATTGTAGAAATCATTGAAAAACATATTGTAGCTAAAAGAGTTGATGCTTTTGTTACAGTGAGTCATGCAGCAAAATCATATTATTTGAAAAAAGGCTATAAAAAGACACCTCACGTTATTACAAATGCTCCTATTTTAGATGAAACGATAAAATCAAGTGATAATAATAATGATATTAAAGAAGTTATTTATCAAGGGCAAATTGTTTCTAATCGTGGATATGAAGAATTTGTGAAAGCTGCTGCAATTCAGGATAATACGAAAGTTAATTATGTGATTAGAGGATTTGGACCACAAGAAGATGAAATTAAGAAACTCATTAATTCAGAAGCAGCCAATGTAAGACTAGATAAGCCAGTAGAAATGAAAGACTTGGTTAAAAAGTTAACTGAAAGTGACATCGGTGTCGTATTGACTAAGCCAGTATCTATAAACTATGAATATACAGTTTCTAACAAAATATTTGAATGCATTCATGCAGGATTGCCGGTTATTTTGTCACCAGTTAAAGAGCATTACTATCTTAATGATAAATATAATTTTGGAATTGTTATTGATGATGTGACACCTGAAAAAATAGCCGAAGCTGTTAATAAATTAGCCACTGATGACAAACTATATCATGAATTACGACAAAATGCGATTAAAGCTTCTAAGATACTAAGCTGGCAAAATGAAAGTGAAAAATTGAAAGAATTATATTTAAATATATAAAAGTTCTGGTGAAGTTATGAATAAATCAAAAGATTTTATATTCAGTATTTTGTCCAATGTAATACTTATGATTCTATTACAGCTTGTCCTTTTGCCTATTTACGCAAAAATACATACACCACAAGAATTTGGAGCATTTATTTTACTATTAACATTGGTAAATATTATATCGCCTATCTTAGGGAATACACTTAATAATATAAGACTAATAAACAAAACCAATTTTAACTTAATTGAATCAGAGTATTTATGTTTGGTAATAATAGGGTCATTCATTGTAATGATAATTACGATGATCTATTCATTTGTTAACGTATTTTCTTTGATGGATACTATTTTTTCTGGTTTATGGGCAGCATTTCTATTAATAAGAAGCTACTTATTTGTCTATTATCGATTAGATTTTCGATTTAAGTCGCTACTATATATAAGTATAGCTGTAAGTTTTGTTATGCTCATAGGCGGTGTGAGCATGTATTTTATGCATGTTTCCATATTTATCGTACTTTTTGCAAGTGAATTCATTATGACTATATTAATGATTATTGATTATAGAAGAAAGTTTGAAAATTTTAGACTTAAATTCTTAAATAATGAAGATTTTAAAAATTATATAGAACTTATAGGTGCTAATTCAGTATTAAATTTAATAAATTATTCTGATAGAATATTGCTGAATTTATTCTTAGGGACTATATATGTTCCTTTATTCTTTGTTGCAACTACTATAGGAAAAATATCTAATTTATTGATTAATCCTATTGTCACAGTGTTATTAAGCTATGAGGTTGATAGTAAAGGACAAGATACAATAGAGAATGTGAAAAAGGTATTTAAAATCATTATGGTTGTTTCAATTATGATGTCAATTGTCATTTCTATCGTTTCATGGGTTTTCATTTATGTATTTTACAATGAATATATAAGTAAAGTTCAAGCCTTAATCTTCTTAGCTAATTTAGGGGTGATATTGATGTCCAGTACTGCAGTATTACAAATTAAATTAGTAGCTAACAGTCAATTTAGGAATAACTTAATGATCAACGTAATGACTTTAATCATCATTGTTTTATTTAGTGCAATTTTAGTGCAATTTTTCAACGTATATGGGTATGCGATTGCTTTAATCATTTCTGCAATGTATAAGCATTTCGCCATTTACCATAAAGTTATGAAGATAATTCCAAATAAAGGGTGACTTGTGTGACTATTTTTTTATTTGTAATCATATCCGCTGTTTATGCAGTATTTCTATTAAGGTCGAATTTTAGATTTATAAGTTTGCTCTTTTTAGCTGTTTTTAGTATTAGTTTCTTACTTCCTGTCATAGTTGATAAACCTTTTAATTATCAGGTTTATTTAGATGCAGGGGGTTATAGCTATACCAATAAACTATATTTACTAGCTTTAATTGTGTTTGTAATTAGTAATATTATTGTTCATTTCATGAATATTAAATTTAAAGTTAGAAATGTTTTAGTAATGAAAAAAGAAAACATTAATAATATCTATCCTATTTATATCGTGGCGACAATAATAGTGATAATGTTAACAGGGCTAAATATAATTACAAGTGGTTCCACATCAACACTTGAAAGTAGTTCTATTGTAAAAATGTTACAAGGATCAGTATTGATGGGATATTTATATTTATCCTATTTATATCTCTTTAATTCTAAGAATATGAACGATAGAATAAAGAGTTTGATATTGGTACTTATTAGTGTCGCTTTAGTAGCAATATTTATTTTTGGTCGACGCATTCTAATTTATCCAACTATCGCGATTGTCGTTCTTTACATATACAAAAGAGGTAAAACGCCTAGTCTAGTTAAATTATCAACGATTGCGTTAGGAATCATTTTAATCATATTACCGTTAATGATGAGTATAAGAACGTTAGGTATTAAAAAAGGATTTGTGAATTTTAAAGATATTTTATTTGGTGATTATAATAAATATTTAGACTATTTAGCGTTAGGTACAGATGTAACTTATTCATATTCCTTAGCTTCAATATTAACGAATTATCATGTTCATATTAGTATATTAACGTTGTTCAAACCTTTATTTATTTTTATACCAAGAAGTATTTGGCCTAACAAACCAGGTGCCCTTTCAGAAGAAATAGTAAAGCAATTGAATTTACCCTTTGATAAAGGAATGTCAATTCCGCCTGGCTTTGTAGGAGAATCTTATTTATACTTAGGCGTTTTCGGTATTATTTTAGCAAGTGTAATCTTTGGAGTATTTTGTGGTTTAGCAGATCAATATAGTTTGAGTTTGAGAGCTACTAAAGATGGATGTCATAGTATAAATTTAATTTTAATAACTATTATATCTATTCAATTAATTATGGGGTCAGTTAGAGGCGATACTGCAACAAATATTCAAGAAGCATTTTATTTATTTATCCCAATGTCATTAATGTTTTGGTTATCTAAATTTAAGATAAAATATAAATAAATATTAAAATTTCAGGTGATTAAATGAAAAAGAAAAAATTATTAATATTATGTCAGTATTTTTATCCTGAATACGTTTCTTCTGCTACTTTACCAACGCAAATGGCTGAGGATTTAGTAAAAAAAGGTATGTATGTAGATGTTATATGTGGATGGCCGTATGAATATAGCAATGAGAAGCAAGTTGAAAAGAATGAGAATTACAAAGGCATTAATATAAAAAGATTAAGATACTCAAAATTTAATAATAAGTCCAAATTTGGACGAATATGTAATTTCTTTTCACTATTTCTAATGTTTATTTTTAAAATGCCCAAGATGTTGAAATATAATCATATATTAGTGTATTCCAATCCTCCAATATTACCGTTAATCCCGGATATTTTGCATCGCGTATTTAAAAAGCAGTATTCATTTGTAGTGTATGATATTGCACCTGATAATGCTTTGAAAACCGGAACTACTAGACCGGGTAGTTTAATTGATAGATTAATGAAATATATCAATAAACATGTGTATAGCAATGCGAAAAACGTTATTGTTTTAGGAACTGAAATGAAAAATTATTTATTACAAAATAAGATTTCAAGTAAGCCTGATCGGATACATGTCATTCCTAATTGGTATACAGAATCAGAAGACGATAAAGTTCATAATATAGAATTCCGTGATTTAAGAAATCAATATGACAAAATTTTGCTTTACAGTGGAAATATGGGACAACTTCAAGATATGGATACTATTATTGATTTTCTTAAATTAAATAAGGAAGATAATAAAACACTAACAATTTTATGTGGTCATGGTAAGAAATATCAAAAAGTTAAAAATTCAATTGAATTCAATCATATCTCAAATGTCAAAATTTATAAATTTTTAACTGGCACTGATTATACAGATGTATTAAAAATTGCCGATGCGTGCTTTGCTTCATTAGTTAAAGAAGGTGTTGGCTTAGGTGTGCCAAGTAAAAACTATGGATACTTGGCAAATAAGAAGCCTTTAATTTTAATTATGGATAAACAATCAGACATTGTTAAGCAAGTTGAAGCTTACAATGCAGGTATTCAAATAGATAACGGAGCAGCACAAGATATATATAACTTTGTAACAAGGCATTCAAGAGAGGAATTAAAAGAATTAGGGGTCAACGCGTATCAATTGTTTAAAGATAAATATACAAGAGAACATAATACAACAAAATATTATAACTTATTGAATGGAGGAAATTAATGTGAAAAGAGCTTTCGACTTATTTTGCTCAATATATGGTTTAATTGTAGCAGGGCCTTTTTTACTTATTATAGCGTTACTAATTAAATTAGAGTCACCAGGCCCAGCTATTTTTAAGCAAAAAAGACCAACACTAAATAATGAGCTTTTTAATATCTATAAATTTAGATCGATGAAAATGGATACTCCTAATGTAGCAACAGATTTAATGGATCCAGCAGATTTTATTACTAAAACTGGTAAATTTATTAGAAAAACATCAATTGATGAGTTACCTCAATTACTAAACGTGTTAAAAGGTGATATGTCCATTGTAGGTCCTAGACCAGCACTTTATAATCAATATGAACTTATTGAAAAAAGAACAAAAGTAAATGTTCATACAATACGACCGGGTGTTACTGGGTTAGCGCAAGTAATGGGTAGAGATAATAATACTGACGATCAAAAAGTAATGTTTGACAAATACTATTTAGAAAACCAATCATTTTTATTAGACATGTATATTATTTATAAAACAGTCATTAATACAATCTCATCAGAAGGTGTTTCTCACTAATGAGTAAAAACATTTTAATTACAGGAACTGGTGGATATGTTGGCAGTCATTTAGCGAATAGTTTAGAAAAATCAGGAAATAAAGTAAGTAGGTTAAGTGTAAGAAATTCACTATGGGAAAATCAAAGTTTTACAGACTATGATGTCATTATTCATACTGCTGCATTAGTTCATAATAATGATCCCAGTGCACAACTTGAAGATTATTTTAGAATAAATATGCATTTACCAAATAAATTAGCAAATAAAGCTAAAAAAGATGGAGTTAACCAGTTTATATTCATGAGTACAATGGCTGTATTTGGAGAAGATGGAGTAATCGGTAAAAATATTGAAATTACTGATCCAATGAAGATAAAACCTATAACAGATTATGGTAAATCAAAAGCTAAAGCAGAAGAGAAACTGCTTAATATCTCTAGTTCTAGCTTTAAAGTTGTAATTATCAGACCACCGATGATTTATGGGGAAGATTCACCAGGTAATTTCACCAAACTAAAAAAAGTGGCAAAACTATTACCAATAATTCCTAACATTCATAACTATAGAAGTGCACTATATATCAAACATTTAGAACAATATGTCAACGAAATTATTACGCATAAAAAAGCAGGTATCTATCATCCTAAAGATGAATTTGAATTTAATACAACAAATGTCATAAAAGAGATTCGTAAAAACGAAAATAAAAGCACGATTTTATTACCAGTTCCAAAAACGATTTATCCCTTATTAAATAAAGTGAAATTTATTACCAAACTTTATGGCAATTTGGTGTATGGCAAAGATTTATATTTAAGTGAAGAGAAAATAAATATTAATCAACAAGAGTTTGAAAATATTATCAAAGATATCATGAATAAAGATTAATACTTTGTAAATTTTACGTGTGAAACATATATAAAATCTGTGTTTAATGGAGGGTATTAAAATGAAATTAACAGTTGTAGGATTAGGATATATTGGATTGCCAACATCAATTATGTTTGCTAAACACGATGTAGATGTATTAGGTGTAGATATCAATGACAAAACAATTGATAGTTTACAAAAAGGTAAAGTAAACATTGAAGAACCAGGTTTACAAGAAGTATTTGAGGAAGTACTTGAAAAAGGGACTTTAAAAGTTTCTACAAAACCAGCGGAAGCAGATGCTTTTATCATATCAGTGCCAACCCCAAACAATGATGATGAATATGAATCATGTGATATATCAATCGTGTTAAATGCAGTAAATAGTGTCTTACCGTATCTTAAAAAAGGTGACACGATTATAGTAGAATCAACAATTGCACCACGTACAATGGACGACCATGTTAAACCTTTAATAGAAGATAAAGGGTTTACTGTTGGTGAAGATATATACTTGGTACATTGTCCAGAGCGTGTGTTACCAGGGAAGATATTAGAAGAATTAATTTACAACAATCGGATTATTGGTGGGGTAACGCCGAATTGTGTTGAAGCGGGTAAACGTGTATATAGTACCTTTGTTAAAGGAGAATTGATTGAAACAAATGCACGTACAGCTGAAATGAGTAAATTAATGGAAAATACTTACAGAGACTTAAACATTGCTTTGGCTAATGAAATTACAAAGATTAGTAATCATTTAGATATTAATGTATTAGATGTAATTGAAATGGCAAATAAACATCCTCGGGTCAATATTCATTCACCGGGACCAGGTGTGGGTGGACATTGTTTAGCGGTAGATCCATACTTTATTATTGCAAAAGACCCTGAACACTCACCATTAATTCAAACTGGAAGAAAAGTAAATCGTTCAATGCCTCATTATGTTGTTGAGCATGTCAAAAGAATATTATCTGGTATTAATCACGCTAAAATTGCCGTGTTTGGGTTAACATATAAAGGTGACGTTGATGACATAAGAGAATCCCCAGCACTAGATATTTATCATTTATTACAAGAGGAAAATTTTGAAGTTACGGCTTATGATCCACATGTGGAATTGGACTTTGTTGAAAGAGATATTAACAAAGCTACTGAAGACGCATCACTTGTACTTATTCTTAGTGACCATTCAGAATTTAAAGAACTTAGCGATGATGATTTCAAACTTATGAAAAACAAAATCATATTTGATACTAAAAATGTTGTTAAATCAAACTTTAATGATTTATCTTACTTTAACTATGGTAATCTATATAAAGCAAGAGATATAGAGCTAAATAATTAAGCGAATTGTAATTTAATAATTCAACTAATAAGGTGGATGTAAATGAAAAAAATAATGACTATTTTTGGTACTCGTCCTGAAGCGATAAAAATGGCGCCATTAGTTAAAGAATTACAAAAAAGTAAAAACTTAAAACCGGTAGTCGTCATTACTGCGCAACATAGAGAAATGTTAGATAGTGTTTTAAACATATTTGATGTCATACCTGATCACGATTTAAACATTATGAAATCGAATCAGACATTAGCTGAGCTTACTTCTAGAATTACTACTAAACTTGATGCAGTCATCAAAGAAGAAGAACCAGATATGGTGCTCGTGCATGGAGATACGACGTCTACATTTGTAGGTGGATTAACAGCTTTTTATAATCAAATACCTATAGGTCATGTTGAAGCTGGTTTACGTACATGGAATAAGTATTCGCCATTTCCTGAAGAAATGAATCGGGTTATGGTTGGAAATATGGCAGATTTAAATTTTGCGCCTACTGACAAAGCAGCAGAGAATTTGAAAAAAGAGAATAAAACAGAAGAAAGTATCGTGGTAACAGGTAACACTGCAATTGATGCCATGAAGACTACAATTAAAGATAATTATCAATCAGAAATTATCGAAAGACATAGTGATAAAAAGATAATTTTATTAACGGCACATAGAAGAGAAAATATTGGCACTCCAATGCATAATATTTTTAAAGCAATTCAAAAGCTTGTTAATGAATATGAAGATATCGTTGTTATTTATCCAATGCATAAAAATCCTAAAGTAAGAGAAATTGCTCATCAATATTTAAAAAATAACGCAAGAATTGAGTTAATTGAACCACTTGATGTCATTGACTTCCATAATTTTGCTAATAAAGCATATTTAATTCTTACGGATTCAGGTGGTGTGCAAGAAGAAGCACCATCTTTAGGTAAACCGGTATTAGTATTAAGAGATACAACTGAGCGTCCTGAAGGTGTGAGTGCAGGAACATTAAAAGTGATTGGTACTACTTTTGATTCTGTTTTAAAGGAAACGAAAAATTTGTTAGAAAACAAAGATGAATACATTAAAATGAGTAAAGCAAGCAATCCATATGGTGATGGAGAAGCTTCAAGAAGGATTTGTGAAAATATAGAATTTTATTTTGGATTAAGAAAAGCACTTCCTGCACCTTTTAAAAGTATTTATTAAGCACATTGCTAAATGTGAGTGTTTAAAATTTTTAAATAGAACGATATTTGATATATAAATATTAAAATCAGGTTGCGATATAAATGTCTTTGACAAGTTGAATAAGGCAATTTCTATTGAAAGTTAATAGAAATTGCCTTATTTATTATAGAACCGAATTCATAATGAATTCTGTCCTAATCTCATTAATTAGCATTATTAGCTAAGAAGGCGAAAATATTTTTCGCACTATCTGTGTTATCTTTATTACCTAAGAATTTGTCCTCACCTGGGCCGTAAGCATAAGTATTCACATCTTCTCCAGTATGACCGTAAGTTGTCCAACCAGTATGTGATTCATCGTTAATTGGTTTTTGAATTGCATCTTGTAACTTCGTCGTTGCTGCAGCAAGTTTTGGATCTTTTTCATTTTTCACTTTTGATTTAACTTCTTTAAGTTCTTTTGCTGCTTCTTTGACTTTATCTAATTGATTATCTGGGAAGTTGATGCCATAGCCTTCTTTAATGACGGTTTCAGAATCTTTGCCATCAGCAATCTGCTTTGTCATATAGCTACCAGAATGTTTCATTTTACGTATTGCTTCCGGATTCCACACATAGTCTTTACCTTTTGCAATAGATAAACCACCAGTTGAATGATCTGCTGTAGCTACAACTAATGTATCTTTATGTGTGTTGGCATAGTTGATTGCATTTTGGAATGCTTTATCAAATCCGCTCATTTCAGACATCACACCAGTAATATCGTTAGGGTGACCAGATTTATCAATAGAGGCACCTTCAACCATTAAGAAGAACCCTTTATTATTTTTTTCAAGTTTAGATAATGCACTATTTTCCATATCAACTAATAATGGATTTTGTTGAGGTGCATCTATTTGTAGGGGCATATCTTTTTCAGCAAATAAGCCTAATACTTGATTGCTTTGAGAATGTGCTAAGTCTGTTTTATTTGTGACATAATCATAGCCATCATTTTGGAATTTTTTAGTTAAATTACCATTGTTTTTACCAAAGTATTTAGAACCACCGCCTAAGATGACATCTACTTTGTGTTGGCCATTAATTTTATCATTATAAAATTGTTGCGCAATCTCGTCTTTTTTATCTCGACTGTCAATGTGTGCAGCATAAACGGCTGGTGTCGCATCTGTAACTTCAGCTGTTGTCACTAAGCCTGTAGATTTGCCATTTTCTTTAGCTTGTTCTAGTACAGATTTAAGTGGTTTTTTGTTCGTGTCAACTGAAATGGCGCCATTGTAAGTTTTATGTCCAGTAGCGAAAGCTGTACCACCAGCGGCAGAGTCTGTAACATTTTCTTTTGGATCATCGGGATTTGTACGGTTAGTCCCTTTAAGGTATTTATCAAAGGCAGTTTGATCTAACTCTTTTGTTTTTGGGTTATCTGCATAGTAACGGTAAGCTGTGTTATAAGCGGGACCCATACCATCGCCGACCATAAAGATGACGTTTTTAGGGTTTTTCGTGTTACCCATCGCCATCATATCATTTTGGGGATTGGCTGGACCTTCACCACTTCCAGATGCTTCGGATAGTTGACTCGTACTTAAGAGTGCGGCAGCTGCTATTGTTGTAGCTAATGTAGCTTTTCCTATTTTATTGAATACTCGCATGCTTTGATTATCCTCCTAATTTATATGTAAAGGTGTACTACAAATTCAGTGTATGAAATTAACGTTGAGTTTATGTGGGTTTATCGTTAAGAAAATGTAAATTGTATAGGGGGATCATTGTTAGAAAAGGGGATGACATGCGTGTTATTTTTGATTAAAAGATGTAAAATGTGGGATGAAGAAAAATATATTTCTCACTAGGAGAGGAGTTAATCATTATGATTCTTGTTATGCTATCACCCATTTTAATCATATTATTTATTGTAATGGGTATTTTCGAAGAACGTAGACGTAATAAAAAGCGTAAGGAACAGCAAGATAAAACTGTATCCAAATTCGAACAAGGACCACCACCAAAAGATGGAGAATTTGCCTCTAGATATTATAAAAATGAAGAAACAACACAAACTGCTCACAATAAAGAAGAAAATCAACCAGAAGAAAGCACAAAAAATCAAGAAAAATAGCGGAGCTCTAATAGAAAGAAAATAAAAATTTACAATACCAGTTGAGTTCTTGCTTATAAAGGAGTGTTGTTATGAGGATTATGATTGTTGAGGATGATGTTGTGATTCGCGAGAGTTTGGCTGGTGAACTGATGAAGTGGAATTATGATGTGGTTGCTGTAGATACCTTTGATGATATTGTGTCTTGGTTCGTAAAGTATGAACCAGATTTAGTGTTGTTGGACATTAATTTACCTACATTGAATGGATTTCACTGGTGCCAAGAAATTCGCAAATCGTCAAATGTACCAATTATTTTTATTAGCTCACGCACGGATAATATGGATCAGATTATGGCGATACAAATGGGTGGAGATGACTTTATAGAAAAACCATTTAATCTGTCATTGACCGTAACAAAGATTCAAGCTTTGCTTCGTCGAACTTATAATTTAACTGTGAATCATAATGAAACGACAGTTCGTGACTGTAAGTTGATTATTGATGAAGCAAAGCTTTATTACAAAGAAGAATCGGTACATTTATCATTTACAGAGTTACAAATTATTAAAATGCTGTTTGATAATCAAGGTAAATATGTCAGTCGCACAGCGTTAATTGAAAAATGCTGGGAGTCTGAACACTTTATTGATGACAATACGCTTGCGGTAAATATGACACGCTTACGCAAAAAACTTAATTCTATAGGGCTTGAAGATTTTATTGAAACAAAAAAGAATATAGGATATAAGGTTTAACGCCAATGACAACGTTCTTTGACACAATTAAGCGTGAACTGATCATCACCGCAATGGCATTAGTTGTTTTTTTAGTAATCTTTTTTGTCTTTAATTTGCCCTACTATGCCTACTTTTTAGGAAGTGGCATTATGTTATTTATCATGGTTATTTATTGGTTTATCGCATTGAGCGAGTTTAAAAAACAACAACGATTGACATCTCAACTTAAAGTGTTAGAACAAGAAGTTCAACAATTAAGAAGCAAGCAAACGCAATACCAAAATGACATCGAAAGCTATTTTCTTACTTGGGTACATCAAATTAAAACACCGATCACTGCCTCCAAACTATTACTCGAACGTAATGAAGACAATGTTGTTAACCGTGTCCGACAAGAAATAATTCAAATTGATAATTACACTAGTTTAGCTTTAAGCTATTTAAAATTAATGAATCATGAAACTGACATGAGCTTTACTAAAGTAACTGTCAATGAATTGGTTAAGCCATTAATAATGAAATATTCAATACAATTTATCGATCAACATACACGTATACATTATGATTGCTCAGATGAAGAAGTATTGACAGATGTGCAATGGGCTTCCATTATGATAGAGCAAATTTTGAATAATGCACTAAAATATGCTCGTGGTAAAGATATTTGGTTAACTTTTGATAAAGATATAAACGTACTGTCTATCAAAGATAATGGTGTGGGTATTAGTACTGCTGATTTACCGAAAATTTTTGATAAAGGTTATTCTGGTTATAATGGTCGTTTAAATGAGCAATCAACTGGTATTGGATTGTTTATAGTAAAACATATATCGAATCATATTCATCATCAAGTAGAAGTAGATTCTAAGCTAGGTCAAGGTACGACATTTAAGATTTATTTTCCTAAGGTAGATAAAATGAATGAACTATAGCACAGAATAATTCATATCTATACTTCTGTAAGTTCAGAGGTGTTTAATGATGCATTTAAAGTAAATGAAATTAGCAATTATGCAGGTATTTTAGGAGGATTCAAGTTGTTACTTGAGGTTAAAAATGTAAAGAAAATTTATGGCAAAGGTCTTCACAAAACGACTGCATTAAATGGTATGACCTTTAATGTTCAACAAGGAGAATTTGTAGCAATCATGGGTGAGTCAGGTTCTGGAAAAACGACGTTACTCAATGTGATTGCTACATTTGATAAAATTAACGAAGGTAGTATTAGAATTGATAATCGGCAACTCAATCATATTCGTCATAAAGAAGTTGCTCATTTTAGAAGAGAAACATTAGGTTTTGTGTTTCAAGATTTTAATATGCTGCCAACTATGTCAAATAAAGATAACATTATTATGCCGCTTGTCTTAGCCAATCGTTCACACAAAACGATTGATGCTCGGCTTGCGCCGTTAAGTCAACAATTAGGTATTGAGCATATATTAGATCAATTTCCTTATCAAAGTTCAGGTGGTGAACAGCAACGAGTCGGAATTGCTAGAGCATTAATAAATCAACCTAAGCTACTACTTGCTGATGAACCCACTGGCGCTTTGGATTCCAAAACATCTAAACAAATTATGAGGTTATTTCAAAAGATTAACCAACGTCAGCAAACCATACTGATGGTTACGCATTCTAATATTGATGCCTCATATGCCAATAGAGTACTTTTTATTAAAGATGGCCGTGTTTATCATGAAATATATCGGGGTGAAGAAACACAATCAGATTTTCAACGGCGTATTGCTGATAGCTTGGCGATGTTAAATGAAAGAGGTGAATGATTTGACGTTTAAGATGTTGGTCATGATGACGACTCGACAGTTTAAGGCACAACGTCATATGATTATTCCATATATGCTAGCACTTAGCGCAATGTTCGGTATGGAATTTATATTATTATCATTAGGATTTAATGACGATGTTCGACGTCATCATTCAGTCTTACCTTATTTTATTTATATAGGCAATGCTTTTATGTCAATATTCATCGTAATATTTGTACTTTATGCCAATCGATTTGTCATGCGCCATCGTCAACATGAATTTGCATTAAATATGATTTTAGGTATGGAAAAGAAACACATTCGTGTCTTATTGTTTATTGAAGCCATCTATCAGACATTTGTCATTGCACTACTAAGTATTATAGGTGGGTATCTCTTTGGTGCCATTTCATTTATGCTGTTGAATAAATTGATGAAACAGACGACTACACGTCTTATCATCTATCCATTTGATATAACGGCAATGTCGTATATGTTAGTGGTTTTAATAGGAACAATGATACTACTGTTCATTATTAATAATGTAAGGTTAACGATGCAAAGCCCTATCGAATTAATACAAGCTCAGCATAAGAGAGAAAAGCCATTATCCAAATTTGTTACATTCATTTTGCTCTTGATTGGTCTTTTAACGTTAGGATTAAGCTACTATAGTGTACTCGAACCTAAAACATTATTAGGTTCTTTTAACCGAATATTCATTGCTATCATTTATTTGATTATTTCAATGTATTGCTTATTTTTGTCACTTATGCCATTAATCTTACAAGTCTTGCAACGATATAAACGACTGTATTATCAGCAAAAGTATTTCTTTACGTTGTCAGGCTTAGTAGTACGAATGCGCTCTAATGCAGTAAGTTTAGCGAGCATGACTTTATTATGTACTTTTTTATTAGCGACGTTATCGATGTGTGTAGCAGCATATCGAGGTGTAGAAGATCGCATAGATAGTTTGATGACAAATCAATATCGTGTCGATTTCCTTGGAGATATGTATCAAAGTGAAAAAATAAAAGATACTGTGACCCGCTTTGAACAAGATGTGAGGAAAAAGGCAAAGGTAGATCAATTTAAACCAATCGTTTCAAGTATGCAAGATGTGAAAGTCAATGAGGCCACAATAGAATATAATCAGCAAAAAAATGTGTATAAAAATGGAATTTCACGTTTCACAATTGCTCAGTTATCTGATTTCAATCGATTTACAAAGCAACAGATAACACTTAAAGATAATGAGATTGCTATTGATGGTATGGGGCCTTTAATCAAGAAAAAGAAATTAACTATTGCAGGTCATACATATCAAGTTAAACACGTAAAATTAAATGGGTTCGGTATAAATAGAATTGCTGATGGTTATAATATTATTGTTAAAAATGAAAGACAATTCAATAGCATAGTCAACTTATTAGCTAAAAATAAACAATCTTATCACGCACCAGCAACCGAAGACGTAACCACTAGTATTGAGTTTAATTTGCTTACTGATAATAAATCACAATTTAATCAAATGATTCCTAAGTTAGAACATAAATACAAAAATGCAACGATTCAACGTAAAGATGAGTTTGCCAACATATTCTATCAAGTCAACGGGGGATTGGTTTTTATTGGTATTGTTGTATCAATCATACTATTAATAGGTACATTTTTAATGATGTATTTTAAACAAATTGCCGAAGGTTATGAAGATTGCGAAGATTTTAGAACTATGCAGCAACTTGGTATTGAAGATAAACGTATTCAACAGACGATTCAACAACAAATGCGTTATATTTTTATTGTGCCGCTCATTGTTGGTACGTTTCATACATTAATTGCGTATAGATTAATCAAGCAACTAATGACCGGAATAGGTATTGAAGGTTGGGACCTCTTTGCCACAAGTTATGTTGCAGTTTTAGTTGTTTTTGTTGGAATTTATGGCATAATATATCGTATAACATCAAAAATATATTATAAAATGATTAAAATTTAAAGGAATACTTTAATAAAAAAGATTAAGAAAGGATTTACTTTTATGGATCGAGTTGCTGAGACAACGTTAACCAGTATCGGTATAGTGCTACATATATTGTATATGCTAATGATATTGCTAATCAAAGCTGTACTACCATTATTTTTGAGCAGCATTTTAATATTTTTACTTCCATTTTACTTATTATTATATAATAACCGGGATGGGTTTAATGACGGTGTCGAACACATAGCTAACTCTTTACTTGTTATGGGAATGATCATAACTATTTTATCGCTTATAGCTGTGTTTATTATTGCGAAAAAGCCTAAATTTGCAAGCACCATTTTATTTTTTACGACGCTAATAGCATTATTTAATATGAACTGGATTTCCGGATTATTATGGCTGATTTCTGCGATAATGCTACTCTCAAGAAAGCCTAAAGATATTAAAAAACGGCAATATGCGTTGCAACAGGAGAAACAGCAAACGATAGATAGGTTGCAATAACCATTCATTATCACATCATATCTTTGACAAATATTGAGTGTAAAGCACCATTCTTAAAAGTAAAGTCAACTTTTAGGAGGTTAATAATGATTAAACGAACTGTAGAAACCGTTCTAACATGGTCTGGAATTATTTTGCATGCGGTATACTTTTTCATTTTATTACTTATGTCATTAATTTTTACAAATGATGATTTTAAAAAATTTATGATTATGAAAGAATTACAAAGACCAGATGAAAATGTAACCTTGTCTGAAGCGGTAATGTCTGTTAATGTTCTTTCAACACTTGTCACGATTCAAGCTATAATAAACATCGTTATATTAGTTTTAGCAATTATTGGAGTAATCTTTATTCATAGAAGAACAAATGTATCAGCGATATTACTTATTATTGCAGCAGCATTATGTTTGTTGAACGCGAGTTGGGTAGCGTTTGTCTTGTGGCTTATCGCAAGTATAATGTTATTTGCGAGAAAACCAAAAACGCAATATGACTACAGTTACAACAACATGTCTAATCCATCTCAGGAAGACGCAAACGATAATGAACATAGTCAGAGTTAAAATACTTGACAGTTAATAGATTTAGAAGCTAACAATCGTCAAAGTCAATCATCACAATATGATTGTAAGTATTCAATTGGTGGTATTTCTATACAAAATGAATCATATGAGGGTTTTATTTTCAAGATGGTATAGAGCGTCGTCAACAAGAGCAAAATAAAGTTAAATTATCATGTAATATAGTTATATTATAAATATTGAGCATATTTATTGTCATAAATAAGTGTAAAGTAAGGATTTCGTGGGTAAAGCAAAATAAAAGGAGGATTATTATGATTAAAAGAACAGGTGAAAAAGTTTTAACTTGGATTGGATTTATATTACATACGTTATACGTTATCTTTTTAGTTTTAATTCAAATGATGGTTAGTGATAGTGATTTTAAAGAACAATTGGCTAACGAACTACAAAAAAATCCAGATTCAAATGTTTCGAGAGACCAGACAATAGAAGCTGTTAATTCAGTAGCCACAAATTCTTCTGGCTGGATTATGATCGGAATTGTTATCTTAGGCTTAACTTTAGTTGCTGCGATTATGTTGAGCAAACATCCTACGATTTCTGCAATACTACTTATTATTGCTGTAGTATTAAGCGTATTTAATGTCAGCTGGGTAGCAGGAATTTTATGGTTAATTGCTGCGATTATGTTGCTTGTTAGAAGACCTAAAAATCAATATGCGTATAACAGTGGTACAACAACTGATATCCCACCAGAAGAGAATGAGCGATACAATAATTATAGTGAGAACCACAATGACGAATATCGTCATCAACAGCAAGATGTAGAAGTTGATAATCATGACCATCATCAATCACATTCTACTAACGATAAGGATGTATCAGATGATACGCGATTATCAAATGATGATCAGCATGATGATTTTGTGCGAGATGCTGCTGAGCGTCGTCAACAAGAAAAAAACGATGATCCATATAAATATTAAAGGATAATAACCCTGATGCAGGATATATTCTTGCATCAGGGTTTCTTACGTTCTTTTTCTATTATATGGATAAAATATTAGGTATGGATAAATGAATTAATAATTAATGTCTAAATGTGACTTTAAAGTATGGCTTTGATATCTTTTACGATATAAGCCTCGTTGTTGTAATTCCGGGACAATATAAGTCACGAAATCGTTCAAACTATGCGGCAGAGATGGTGGCATTAAATTAAAACCGTCTGCTACGCCTTCATTAAACCAAAGCTCCATCTCATCTACAATTTCTTTCGGTGTACCGATTAATGTAAGATGTCCACCACCTGCATTGAGATAACCCAACAGTTCTCGAACAGTAGGTTGTTTATCTTTAATGATTTCAAGTACTGTTTCATAACGACCAGTTGGACCCTCAAAAGTCTCAATTGGAGGTAACTCTGGAACCGGACCATCTAAGTTCCAATCCTGACAATCTTGTTGAATGAAAAAGCTAAGTTGTTTTAACGCTGTTTTCACAGGAAGTTGTGCATCTAAACGTTTTTTCTTCGCTAAAGCTTCTTCCTTTGTTTGTCCTACATAAGTAACTAAACCAGGAAATACTTTAATATGACGTTGTGGTTCAGCCGTTTGTGATAATGCCTGCTTTAATCGCTCACGATACCTTTTGGCTTGAGTTAAATTCCATGATACTGCATACACAGCATCCGCATATCTTGCGGCAAGTGCGATGCCTTGTTTAGAAGCACCAGCTTGCATATTAACCGGTCGCCCCTGTGGACTCTGAGGTGTAGAGATTGGGCCTCTCACTTGAAAATAGTTACCATTAAATTCTATCGGTTTAATTTGAGACGCATTCATGAGAACACCACGCTCTTTATCGGCAACAATATCTGTTGCTTTCCAGTTTGTAAACAAGTGTTGCATGACTGCAGCAAATTCTTGTGCACGAGCGTAGCGAGCTTCATGATTAGGTAACTCTGTCATACTATGATTTTGTGCTTCTATATCAGTCATCGATGTTACTAAATTCCAACCAACCCGTCCACCTGTCATATGGTCAAGACTAAGCAATTGTCTGGCAACAGTATAAGGATCCGAAAATGTACTCGAAATAGTTGGGACCAGACCGACGTACTGAGTTACTTGTGATATGGCTGTTAAATTTATGAGTGGATCAAACCAAAAGGCAGGCATTGCACTTGAGTCATTGGTATTAAAGGATTGATTGTCTGCGAAAAAGACAATATCTAAACAACCTCGTTCAGCAAGTTGTGCTAACTCTTGGTAGTATGAAACATCACCAAGCCGTTCAACTGCAGAATCAGGCATTTGCCAAGCTGCTTGATGATGACCGCAACCATAAACTAAGACGCCAATATGCATTTGACGTTGTTGCTGTTGATACATATATATACACTCCAATACAGCTACATTTATAACGATTATTGGGTTAGAAGTGTCCAACTCTTAAAATTAATAATGGCGTTCAAATGGACAATCAATTCATTGTTAAGCCACCATCTACAGTTATATTTTGTCCTGTAATTTGTTTAGCTTCATCTGAACATAGATAGACAACCATGTTGGCAACATCTTGCGGGCTTGTAACTTGATGTAACGGTGTTGTACTTGCAATTAAATCAAATACTTCCGGTGTCGTAACTGCACTGGCATCTGTTGTTTTAAGTAAGCCCCCTGAGACGACATTAGCAGTGATACCATATTGACCAAGTTCAGCAGCAATATTTCTAGTAAAACCGATAATACTCGCTTTTGCAGTTGTATATTCATGATAAGGAACAACTGGGTTTTGATATAAATTTGTACCGATATTTACTACAGAACCTTGTTTATGCTCAATAAATTGAGGTAGTACACTTTGAATAACATTAAAACTTGCTTTCAAGGTTCCATCTAGTTGTGCTTGATAATCGTCCCAAGATAAATCTTTGAAGGATTTTTGTGCGTCAGGATCGAATTTAAAGTTAACTAATGCATTGTTAACAACAGCATCGATATGTCCAAAATGATCGATTGCACTAGCTACCATCGCATTCACTTGCTCACGATTACGAACATCTGCTTGTAATGCAATAGTTTGAGTTCCTAGCTCTTGCATTAACTGTTCGGCCGCTGTTTGACTTTGATTATAATTAATCACAACTTGAAATCCTTTAGCGACTAGAGTGCGTGCTATAACAGAACCAAGGCCACGACTAGCTCCAGTTACTAATACAGTTTTTGCCATTGTGAACCTCCTTATAAAGAATATTAAAGAAAAAAATACGCAACCTTCACTAGGAAAGTTGCGCAACGTAAAACTATCATAAATAACGGACTCAAAATAAAAGAGGCCATTAGACATATTAATATTAGGTTCCACACACTTTCCTACGCTAGTATCAACTAGATCAGGTTCAAAGGGTTTAAGGCCACGCCTATTCTCAGTTATAAAAACACCCCTAGTGCATATATTTAACTTTAATTTCAATTTAAAACTTTTCATTCACATTGTCAAGATAATACAAGTTTATAGGTCTTTATATAATAAAACATTGAATATAAGTATAGATTTGATACTTATTAAATTATTTAAACAAAAGCTACTTACAAGCAAAAAAACGTGGTAGTTATAGTTTTATTTACCGAATAAAGAGGCTCAATTTCAAAACTTCAATATTCTGTAGTTTGTATCAGCCATTTCTATCTTTGCTTGTGCTATTTGAGCAGTATTGTTAAATGAGAAGTTGCTTAAATAAGTACTTATAGTTATTTTCAACATCAAAAATTTTAAAAGACTATATTATAAACTTCAGCTAGTAAATTGAATATGTCATATATACATAATTTTAACTTTGCAATTTTTATATCCAACTACCTTTGTTGAAAAATAATTAAATTTTTAAATTACAGTATATATATAATTTTAAGAATGTATTTTTTGCAATAATATAGATGAAAACTATAATGCACATATGACAATTTTGTGCTTAATAAATCAACACTTAAAATGATTTTGTTCAATATGTTTAATTTTGGTTGAAAATACTTTTAAAATGAAATTATTTTTGCAAAAATTGTGCTAAGGTAGTAGAAATATCGTTAAATATTAGGGAGAGATTAATATGAAAAAAGGTGTAAGCGTTATTAATCCCGAGGAAAAAAGACAACAACTACACTCAATAAGAAAATTCAAAGTAGGAACGGCTTCAATTTTAATTGGAGTAACGCTAATATTCGGTGTGCCAAAAGTAGCATATGCTGAAGAAATGCAAGCAATTCAAAGTAATAAACAGGCGAATGATAGTTCCGAAGAGACAAAAAAGCAATAATAAGCAACAAAATAATCTCCATGGTCAAACTACTGAAGAACAACAAAATATCTCGACAATAACCGAAACAAGTGTAGATAACTCGAAAGCTTTAAATACGGCCGATTCATCTACAAGTGAACAACAGGATAATGATATTACTACAGATGCCACAACTAATTCCATACAATCTAATGAAAATGTAATACATCAAAATACAACTAATGATGCGAAAAATGAAAAATTCAATGCTAACATTATAAAATCAAAAAATGAAACAACCACCAATGAAAATATAAATCCACAAAATAGTGTTAAAGAAAATTTAACAGCAAAATTTAAAAACACAACGGAAACTACGAATCAACAAGCTGCTCAAATCCAATCTACTACTCAAAAATCAACTTCGGCACAAACAACATTAAAGCAGAGTCGTAAGTTAGTACAAGAAAAATCCCAACAAGATACAACCGTAACATCAAAGAATAATAGTAATAATTCAGATCAAAACACTACACTATCTGGAGTGACGTATACTGGAGTGACACCATTTACCAATAGTAATGGTGATAAGACAAATGAGGAAAAAGTAGTTACTACTCAACCAATTACCGTTAAACAAAGACGTGCGTTAATGGTAAAAAGTAATTATGCTGCAGATACGTCAATTAGTGATCCGAAAGTTATTGATTATCCAACTCCGAAAAATAGTAAATATTCTTATATGCTGCATGAATTAGGTTATAATGCAACGACTGTTTCTGATGAATCAAGTTTAAGATTTGCAGGTATTACACAAAATAAAAATTCCAATGGCAGCACTATTACGCTAAATTTAACAAAATGGAATAGTGCAACTACTAATCTTAATAATGGGAAAATAAATTTATCGTTTTCTCAAAGTAAATTTTTTTCACAGATTGAAAGTATAAGTTTTGATGGTACTAATATGATAACAGATAATAATGGGCAAAATTGGTATACACCTGCATCCAATGCTAACTTAGGATTGATAGGTTCAGTAACTAATTCTCCTATAATAATCACATTAAAAAATAATCAAAGTTTAACTTCGCTCGGATATTCTAATACGAATCCAGTTTATTTTACGCACACATGGACACTAAATGATGGATCAATTGCGCCCGAAAGTATTCAAAATGCTTTAATAACACCAACACTCAATCCTAAAGTGCCGCAGTCAACACAATCATCAGGATTTACGACAGGGCGTTTAATTAACAAAATTGATATAAGTAGAACTGATAACACTATAAAATCCATTCATTCATTTAAACCAGATGAAAACTTTTTACAAACAGATTATAACTGGGTATTGTATGTGAAAGAACAGATACCAAAAGAATTAATGCCATATATAGATCGTGGTTCTATTAACATTTATGTGTCCGATATTTTTGGAAATCCAATTAGTTCGGATAGAAATGTCCAAGGATTTGTTGATGATAATGGTTTCTTTGATTCCAGTAAAATCAATGAAATTTCTATTAAAGATAATAATACGACAAGCCATCTTAATAGTGCACGTGGGAGTTTAGATCATAATGTCTTTTATGGTACATTAGGTCAATCACGAAATTATACGATTTCATACAAATTAAAAGATGGTGTGACAATTGAGCAACTCCAAAGAGAATTGAGTGATAGATTAACATTTTCATCTTGGCTAGAAACAGATTATTTAGATTCAAGAGATAATGGTTCAGCTAATAACCGTCTGATGGGTTCATATGCGAGTTCCTATGTCGATTTAATAGATAGAGTACCACCAGAAAAACCAGTTGCGAACAACATTACAACAGACGATAAAGCAATAATAGGAACAGCAGAGGCCAATACAAAAATTAATTTAGCATTTAGTGATGGGCGCATATTAACAGGTACAGTAGATAGTAATGGTAACTTTTCTGTTAGTATACCATCAGGATTTAATTTAACAGGTAAAGAAACAATTTCTATTACAGCCATAGATAAAGGATTAAACGTCTCTCAACCAACGACTATTACAGTGACAGATACTACACCACCTTCGCTCGAAGACATTAATAGTCAAGTCGTCTTAATTAATACAGCGATTAATAATGTAAAAATTAATGCGACAGATAATAGTGGAGATCCTATAAAAATTACAATCAGTCAATTACCTAATGGAGTGTCTTACAACAGCGATACACAAGAAATTAGTGGTAAACCAACACAAGTAGGCGTTTATCCAATTACTGTTACAGCTACAGATGCTTCAGGAAATGTATCAACAACGTCTTTTGCTATAACAGCGCGTGACATAACCGCACCAGATGTAAAACCAATTGAAAATCAAACCATTGAAATCAATACTGCTATCTCTAACATTTTGATTAATGCAACAGATGATAGTGGCTTACCTGTGAATAATACAGTAAGTGGTTTGCCAGATGGAGTGACATTTGATTCTACAACAAATACAATTAGCGGCATACCAACTACGTTAGGGACTTATCCAATAGAAGTTATGTCAAAAGATAACGAAAATAATGTGACTAAAACAAAATTCACAATTTTTGTGCAAGATACAACTAGTCCTGTTGTAAATGCTATTCAGTCACAAACAGTTGAAATTAACACACCTATCAATTCAATTAAGATTGATGCTAAGGATAATAGCCTTGGATCAGTAGTAAATACTGTAAGTGGACTGCCTGATGGAATAACATTTGACAGCGAGACCAATACGATTTCAGGTACACCTACGCAAACTGGTACGTCCAAAATAGTAATTATATCCACAGATGCTTCAGGTAATCAAACTGTAACGAATACAACTATTGTCGTCAGAGATACAATAAAACCAGTTGTTAATCCAATTAGTAATCAGAAAAAAGAAGTAAATACTCCAATTGATGATATTAAAATAGTAGCAAGTGATAACAGCAACCAAGATGTTACAATCGTAGTGACAGGTCTGCCTAGAGGCGTAATATTTGATACCACAACAAATACAATAAGTGGCTCGCCTAAAGAAGTTGGGAAATATGAATTTAAAGTAACAGTAGAGGATAATGCTAAAAATTCAACTGAAACAAGGTTTACAATTGAAGTTGTAGATACGACAGCACCAACGGTAAAAGGAATCAACAATCAAACCAAAGAGGTCAATACGGCAATTGATAACATCAAGATTGATGCGAGTGATAATAGTGGCCAAGCAGTGACAAACACAGTAAATGGTCTACCGGAAGGAGTAACATTTGATCCTAAAACAAACACAATAAGTGGTGTAGCGACGAAGGTCGGCATCTATCCAATCGTGGTAACAAGCACGGATAACCAAGGAAATAAAGTAGATACGACATTCACAATTAAAATTGTAGATACAACGGCACCGACGGTAAAAGAGATAAGTGACCAAACCAAAGAGGTGAATACCGCTATAGACGAAATTGTGATAGATGCCACAGATAATAGTGGCCAAGCAGTGACAAATAAAGTCAGCGGTCTGCCGGAAGGAGTAACGTTTAATCCATCAACAAATACAATAAGCGGCGTAGCCACAAAAGTCGGCACCTATCCAATCGTAGTGATAAGCACTGACGCTGAGGGTAATAATGTCGAGACAAAATTCAATATCAAAGTTGTAGATACGACAGCACCGACGGTGAAAGAGATTAGCGATCAAACCAAAGAGGTAAATACGGCAATCGATAACATCGAGATCAGTGCTACAGATAATAGTGGCGAAGTAGTAACAAATAGAGTCAGTGGTCTACCGGAAGGAGTAACGTTTGATTCTAGAACAAATACAATAAGCGGTGTAGCGACGAAGGTCGGCACCTATCCAATCGTAGTGATAAGCACTGACGCTGAGGGTAATAGTGTTGAGACAAAATTCATAATCAAAGTTGTAGACACGACAGCACCGACGGTGAAAGGAATTAGTGACCAAACCAAAGAGGTGAATACCGCGATAGACGACATCGAGATTAGAGCTACAGATAATAGTGGTCAAGTAGTGACAAATAAAGTCAGTGGTCTACCGGAAGGAGTAACGTTTGACCCTAGAACAAACACAATAAGCGGTGTAGCGACGAAG
>NZ_PPPV01000016.1:539422-540896 GCF_002901705.1 Staphylococcus lugdunensis | reverse complement strand
CACTGATGCGGAGGGAAATAGTACTGAGACAAAATTCAGTATCAAAGTTGTAGATACGACAGCACCGACGGTGAAAGGAATTAGTGACCAAACCAAAGAAGTGAATACTGAAATTGATAACATCGAGATCAGTGCTACAGATAATAGTGGCGAAGTAGTAACAAATAAAGTCAGCGGTCTACCGGAAGGAGTAACATTTGACCCTAGAACAAACACAATAAGCGGTGTAGCCACAAAAGTCGGCACCTATCCAATCGTAGTGATAAGCACTGACATTGAGGGTAATAGTGTCGAGACAAAATTCAGTATCAAGGTCGTAGATACGACAGCACCGACGGTGAAAGAGATAAGTGATTAAACCAAAGAAGTGAATACTGAAATTGATAACATCAAGATCAGTGCTACAGATAATAGTGGCGAAGTAGTAACAAATAAAGTCAGCGGTCTGCCGGAAGGAGTAACGTTTAATCCATCAACAAATACAATAAGCGGCATAGCCACAAAAGTCGGCACCTATCCAATCGTAGTGATAAGCACTGACACTGAGGGTAATAGTGTCGAGACAAAATTCAGTATCAAGGTCGTAGACACGACAGCACCGACGGTGAAAGAGATCAGTGACCAAACTAAAGAAGTGAATACTGAAATTGATAACATCGAGATCAGTGCTACAGATAATAGTGGCGAAGTAGTAACAAATAGAGTCAGAGGCTTACCAAGCGGAGTAACGTTTGATTCTAGAACAAATACAATAAGCGGTGTAGCGACGAAGGTCGGCACCTATCCAATCGTAGTGATAAGCACTGACGCTGAGGGTAATAGTGTTGAGACAAAATTCAGTATCAAAGTTGTAGATACAACGGCACCGACGGTAAAAGAGATAAGTGACCAAACCAAAGAGGTGAATACCGCTATAGACGAAATTGTGATAGATGCCACAGATAATAGTGGCCAAGCAGTGACAAATAAAGTCAGCGGTCTGCCGGAAGGAGTAACGTTTAATCCATCAACAAATACAATAAGCGGCGTAGCCACAAAAGTCGGCACCTATCCAATCGTAGTGATAAGCACTGACGCTGAGGGTAATAATGTCGAGACAAAATTCAGTATCAAAGTTGTAGATACGACAGCACCGACGGTGAAAGAGATAAGTGATCAAACCAAAGAAGTGAATACTGAAATTGATAACATCAAGATTGATGCGAAAGATAATAGCGGCCAGCCAGTAACAAACACAGTCAGTGGCTTACCAAGCGGAGTGACATTTGATCCGACAACAAATACAATAAGCGGCATAGCCACAAAAGTTGGAACTTATCCAATTGTAGTGACAAGCACTGATGATGATGGTAATAGTACTGAGACAAAATTCAATATCAAAGTTGTAGATACGACAGCACCGACGGTGAAAGAGATTAGCGATCAAACCAAAGAGGTAAATACCGCAATCGATAACATCGAGATCAGTGCTACA
>NZ_PPPV01000016.1:538382-539412 GCF_002901705.1 Staphylococcus lugdunensis | reverse complement strand
GGCCAAGCAGTGACAAACACAGTAAATGGTCTACCGGAAGGAGTAACGTTTGATCCGACAACAAATACAATAAGCGGCATAGCTACAAAAGTTGGAACTTATCCAATCGTAGTGATAAGCACTGACGCTGATGGTAATAGTACTGAGACAAAATTCAATATCAAAGTTGTAGATACGACAGCACCGACGGTGAAAGAGATTAGTGACCAAACTAAAGAAGTGAATACTGAAATTGATAACATCAAGATTGATGCGAAAGATAATAGTGGCCAAGAAGTGACAAACACAGTCAGAGGCTTACCAAGCGGAGTAACATTTGATCCGACAACAAATACAATAAGCGGCGTAGCCACAAAAGTCGGCACCTATCCAATCGTAGTGATAAGCACTGACGCTGAGGGTAATAATGTCGAGACAAAATTCAGTATCAAAGTTGTAGATACGACAGCACCGACGGTGAAAGAGATAAGTGATCAAACCAAAGAAGTGAATACTGAAATTGATAACATCGAGATTAGAGCTACAGACAATAGTGGTCAAGCAGTAACAAACACAGTAAGAGGTCTACCGGAAGGAGTAACGTTTGATCCTAGAACAAGCACAATAAGCGGTGTAGCGACGAAAGTAGGCACTTATCCAATTGTAGTGACAAGTACGGACGCCGATGGCAATAGTGTCGAGACAAAATTCAGTATCAAAGTTGTAGATACGACAGCACCGACGGTGAAAGAGATAAGTGATCAAACCAAAGAAGTGAATACTGAAATTGATAACATCGAGATTGATGCGAAAGATAATAGTGGCCAAGAAGTGACAAACACAGTCAGAGGCTTACCAAGCGGAGTAACGTTTGATTCTGGAACAAACACAATAAGCGGTGTAGCCACAAAAGTCGGCACCTATCCAATCGTAGTGATAAGCACTGACATTGAGGGTAATAGTGTCGAGACAAAATTCAATATCAAAGTTGTAGATACGACAGCACCGACGGTGAAAGAGATGAGTGATCAAACCAAAGAAGTGAATACTA
>NZ_PPPV01000016.1:392721-538372 GCF_002901705.1 Staphylococcus lugdunensis | reverse complement strand
AACAAATAGAGTCAGTGGTCTACCGGAAGGAGTAACGTTTGATTCTAGAACAAACACAATAAGCGGTACAGCGACGAAGGTAGGCACCTATCCAATTGTAGTGACGAGCACTGATGCGGATGGTAATAGAACTGATACAAAATTCATAATCAAAGTTGTAGACACCACAGCACCAACAGTAAAAGGGATTAGTAACCAAACCAAAGAAGTGAATACGGAAATTGACGAAATTGTGATAGATGCCACAGATAATAGTGGTCAAACAATGACGAACACAGTCAGTGGCCTACCGGAAGGAATAACGTTTGATCCATCAACAAATACAATAAGCGGCATAGCCACAAAAGTTGGAACTTATCCAATCGTGGTGACAAGTACGGATGCCGATGGTAATAGAACTGAGACAAAATTCAATATCAAAGTCGTAGACACAACAGCACCGACGGTGAAAGGAATCAGTAATCAAACCAAAGAGGTCAATACGGCAATCGATGACATCGAGATTAGAGCTACAGATAATAGTGGCCAAGCAGTGACAAACACAGTAAGTGGTCTACCAAATGGAGTGACGTTTGATCCTAGAACAAGCACAATAAGCGGTGTAGCGACGAAAGTTGGAACTTATCCAATTGTAGTGACGAGCACTGATGCGGAGGGAAATAGTACTGAGACAAAATTCAGTATCAAAGTTGTAGACACAACGGCACCAACGGTGAAAGAGATAAGTAATCAAACCAAAGAGGTCAATACCGCAATCGACGAAATTGTGATAGATGCCACAGATAATAGCGGTCAGCCAGTGACAAACACAGTAAGAGGTCTACCGGAAGGAGTAACGTTTGATTCTAGAACAAACACAATAAGTGGTGTAGCGACAAAAGTAGGCACTTATCCAATAGTGGTAACAAGTACGGATGCCGAGGGAAATAGTATAGAGACAAAATTCAGTATCAAAGTTGTAGACACAACGGCACCAACGGTGAAAGGAATCAGTGACCAAACCAAAGAAGTGAATACCGAAATTGATAACATCAAGATTGATGCGAGAGACAATAGTGGCCAAGCAGTGACAAACACAGTAAATGGTCTACCGGAAGGAGTAACGTTTGATTCTAGAACAAACACAATAAGCGGTGTAGTGACGAAAGTTGGAACTTATCCAATTATAGTGACAAGTACGGATGCCGATGGCAATAGTCTCGAGACAAAATTCATAATCAAAGTTGTAGACACGACAGCACCAACAGTGAAAGAGATTAGTGATCAGACCAAAGAAGTGAATACCGCAATCGATAACATCGAGATTAGAGCTACAGATAATAGTGGTCAGCCAGTAACAACCAAAGTCAGTGGCCTACCGGAAGGAGTAACGTTTGATTCTAGAACAAACATAATAAGTGGTGTAGCGACGAAAGTCGGTACTTATCCAATCGTGGTGACAAGCACTGACGCCGATGGCAATAGTGTCGAAACGAAATTTATTATAAACGTTATAGATGAAGATAAGTTAGAAATTCAGCCTATTCCAAATCAAATTGTCAAAATCAATACCCATATTAAAGATGTTAAGATTATTATAACTGGTGGATTAGGTTCAACAATTATAAGCGTAAGTGGATTGCCTAAAGGGCTTGAATTCAAATCAGAAACGCTTACTATTAGTGGTATACCAAAAGAACCTGGAAGATATGATATTATAGTAACTGTAATTGATAGTAACTCTAATCAAGCCGATGTTCATTTTGTTATAGAAGTAATTAACGATGATAATAATAAAAAACCTGGTAAAAATTCTCATATTGATGACCCTGAGAAACCCGTAATTGACAATAGCCATAAAAATGGGATAGCCATTCATGGTAAAACGAATTCATCTAAACATGTGATTATTGATTTACCATCAGAACTTACTAAGACTGTAAATATTAATAATCCTGGTAATTATACAATATGGGTTTCAGGTGCCCATAAAATGCATAAAGAGTCTTATCGCATAGTTGAACGTGATAAAGATAATGATATCTATGTTTTACCAGATACAGGTAACAACAGTAAAAGTTCTACAGGCATAGTAGCAACTGTTTTAGCTATGATTGGGGAAATATTGTTACTATTTAAACGTCGGAAGAATGATGAAGAAAAATAATTAAATTAGCAATCTTATAGTCTCAAAAGTTAGCGCTTTAGTCCTAGCTTTTGAGGCTATTTTTCGTGGTAAAAATGGTGTGAATTATGTACGAACCTATTATATATAAAAAAATACTTTTAATAAAATTAACGAAAATAAAAATTACCTATTAATATACATTTTGTACTTGAAAAGAATATTTAAGAGAAATTATGATTAAAAAACATTTAATATAATTAAAATGCGTAATATTAAATAGTGATAAATCTGTTATAATTCATATATCATTTTATTATTACTCTAATTATATAGATTAAAATGTATTATTATAATTATTTTGTACTATATATCAAAATTCTCATATACATCTAGGAAATAAAATAGAGTTTGATATGCAATGACAACTATTTTAACCAACTATAGGAGGTCAGTGAATGACTAACAGAAAGAGAAACTCGTCACAACGCATGGATTTTATCCCAAACAAACTAAACAAATATTCAATCAGAAAATTTACAGTAGGTACAGCTTCAATATTAGTAGGTGCCACACTTTTCTTAGGGCATCATGAAGCTGAGGCAGCTGAAAAACAACAATCCATATCTCAAAACCATAGCGATGAACAAGAAAGTTCTCAAGCTGATACAACAGTAACCACAGAACAAACAACAAATAATAATGTTTCTTCTCAAACTAACGCCACGTCACCAAGCACTCAAGATAAAACAACGATAGATCACACTGAAAATCCATCTTCAACAAACCAGCAGATAACAGAAAATCAATCACTGCATGCAAAAGATTTACAAACATCAAATCAAAACAATGTCTCGCATAAAGATACTGCAAACAAATCAACAGAAAAAGAAGCTAGACAACATCAAAATCATAAATCGACAATTCAACAACAAGAAAGTTCAGAAAAGTTAGTAACAGCTGCTCAAAATGCATCAGCTACAAACCAAGCTGTATCCACCAATACGAATGAGACACATGTACAATATGCTGATAAAAAATTGAGCCAAATTGGCGTGAACCATCAAACGAAAGAACAAGTTAAAGCTTCACTAGTTACTAAGAAAGCTTTTAAGCCACGTTCTAAACGAGATTTAGATAATACAATTGTGGCAGAAGCCTTAAAAGCAGACATTACAAACCCTGACTATGGTGTTAGAACCCCTGCAACTCCTGTAACTGCAGCTGCTTCAACATCTCCAACAACGCGTGCATTGAGTAGTAATTATAGAGTAAGAGCATTAGCGGCAGCTACACCAACAGGTAAAGATGTGAGTGACAAAATTAAATTTTCAAATATAGATATAGCAGTGGAAGGTAGAACTGCACATACAAATGCTAGTGGTCAACGTGAATTATGGGTGACTTCTGGAGATATTTTATCTTTAAAAGCAGATTATACCGTTGACAATAGCGTTAAAAGTGGAGATACATTTACGATAGGCTATGGACAATATATTAGACCTGGAGGATTTTCGTTACCATCATCGGACACAGAATTAAGAGATGCAAATGGTGCAATTATAGCTAAAGGTAAATATGATAGTAACACGAATAAAACAACCTACACGTTTACAAATTACGTTGACCAATATGATAATATTCAAGGATCTTTTAAAATAGCTGCAACTGCTAAACGAGAGAATGCCATCAATGATAAAGGATCATATAATATGGACGTAAAAATTGGAAATGTTTCTTTCAATAAAAATATTATTGTTGATTATGGTGATAATAAGAATAACCCTTTAAATGCATCAACGCTTTACAGAGATCCAAAAACAAACCAACAGTATCGAATCATTTATATTAATGAGCCAGGCAAAACATATAAAAATGTGAAATATCATAGTACAACAATGAATGGAAAACTCATAGATGGCACAGATGCAATAAAAGTTTATAAAGTGAATGATCCTTCAGCAATGGTCAACAGTTTCGCACCCGATTTAACTTCAAGTAAAGTAACAGATGTTACATCATCAAAAACAATTACATATGATAATAATCGCTCAACTGTAAATGTTTCATTAGGAAATTTAGACGGTAAAACACGTTATATTATTGCTGAAAAAGTAGAACCTACAACTGACAATGGTAACTTAAGTTCAACGTTTTCAATAACTAACGATGATAAAAATAATCCAACAATTTGGGCGGCAAGTACTACACAAGGTGCTGCTGGAGACAATTCAACTGGTAGTGGTCAACAAATAGGTAAATATTCACTTGGCGACACTGTCTGGAATGACAAAAATCGAAATGGCATTCAAGATATAGGAGAAGAAGGCATACCTAACGTTTATGTTACTTTAAAAGATGCTAACGGAAATGAAATTGACAGAGTGACAACGGATGAGAACGGCAACTATAAGTTTAAAAATTTAAAAAATGGAGAGTACACTTTAGAATATTCAACTCCTAATGGAGGATATTCGTTAACCAAAGCAGATCAAAGTAACAATGATGCAGTCGATTCAGATGCACAATTAGTCAATGGCAAATATGTTGCTAAAGCTACAATTCAAGATGATGACAACATGACAGTTGATGCCGGATTTTATAAATCTGTTTATAACATTGGAGATTTCGTTTGGAATGATACGAATAAAAACGGCATTCAAGATGACGGAGAAAAAGGACTTGCCGGTGTAACTGTATTATTGAAAAATGAACAGGGACGTACAATTGCAACTACTGTAACCGACAAAAATGGCAAATATGGCTTTTACGAATTAGAATCTGGTAACTATACAGTTCAATTTATTACACCTGATGGTTATACATTATCACCATCAAAAGTAGGTACAGATGTAACTAAAGATTCTAATGGCGATGAAGTACCAATTAAATTAACTGAAAATGATTATTCTAATGATTTAGGTTTATACAAGCCGGATGCACCTAAATTAGATGACTATGAAATTACAGTAGAAGATAAAAGTTATGAAAATACTGTTCGTGTTAACACTAAGTTACCTAAGAATACAATCCAACTTGCACAACAAGGTAAAGATGGTCGTGATCGTGTATATTATAAACAATTAGGCTATCATCCAGATTTGACTGGGAAAGATGCTTCAAAATTACTGCAAATAGACGGCTATTATTTTGAAGAAGTACGCCGAGATCATATATACCAGTAACAAGATGCTATTTTTGAATATAACTTGGATAATAACACAGGTGTTAAAAATATAACGTATAATCCAACAACAAATACGTATACTGTGACATATCAAGATGGTTCAACAAAGGAACTACCAGGTCAACAGCCTAAAGGATTAACAATAAATAATAGTTATATTAATCAAAATGGAGATACTATTGTGGAATTTAGTGATGGTACAACTATTACGATTCCTAAAGGTAAAGATGGTGTCGATGGTAAAAAAGGTGAAGATGGTAAAACACCTAAAATTGAGCAAACACCAATTACCGATAGCTCAGGCAAACAAATTGGGGTTACAATCACTGTTAAAGATGGTGATGGTAAAGTAATAAATACGCAAAAAGTACTTAATGGTCAAGATGGAGCAAAAGGAAATCCAGGTGAAAAAGGCGAAAAAGGAGACCCAGGAACGAAGGGTGACAAGGGCGAAAAAGGAGATACAGGCGCTGCAGGTCGAGATGGTCAGAATGGTCAAGATGGTAAGTCAGTTATTGCAAATACAGAACGTGGTACAAAAGATGGTCAAGAAGGCGCATATATTAGAATCTATGAGGTCAATCCAGATGGTAGTCGCGGCACAATGATTTCTGAAACATTCATCAAAGATGGTGTGAAAGGCCAAGATGGTAAAGATGGACGTTCACCATCAATCCAACAAACGCCTATAAAAGATGAAAAGGGTAAGATTATCGGAACGACGATTACTATTCTAAGTCCAGATGGTCAAGAAGTTTCACATCAAGATATTTTAAATGGTAAAGATGGACAAAATGGAACATCTGTGACAACCATTACAGAACGTGGTAGACAAAATGATCAAACAGGCGCATATGTTAGAACATATGAAAGAAATCCAGACGGTAGTCGTGGCAAGCTCATCAGTGAAACCTTTATCTCAGATGGTCAGAATGGTAAGGATGGACAAAATGGCATGAATGGAAAATCTATAACAGCGGAAACACGTCCTGGTACAGATGCTGATGGAAACACTGGTGCATGGATTCGCGTTTATGAGTTGAATCCTGATGGCACTAAAGGCCAACTTATCAGTGAGACGTTTATTAAAAATGGCGCAAAAGGTGAAAAAGGCGAAGACGGTAAGACACCAAAAATCGAACAAACTCCAATACGTGACAGTTCTGGTAACCAAATAGGTGTAACAATCACGGTGACAGATGGTGATGGGAACGTCGTTAGTAAAGAGAATATTTTAAATGGCAAAGACGGTGCAAAAGGTGAAAAGGGTAAGACGCCATCTGTAGAACAACAAGCCATTCAAGATAAAGATGGAAAGCAAATCGGAGTCACAATTATTATCAAAGATGGAGACGGTAAAGAAATCAGTCGTCAAAACATTCTAAATGGCCAAGATGGTAAAAATGGTACTCCTGGTAAGGATGGTCAAACACCAACAGTTGAAACAATGCCAGCATTAGATAAAGATGGAAAGCAAATCGGTGTAACTATTATTACACGCGATGGTGATGGTAAAGAAATTGGGCGTCAAACAGTGACGAATGGCCAAGATGGTAAATCTATTACTGCAGTAACGGCACGTGGAGAACAAAATAATCAGACAGGTTCATGGATACGTGTGTATGAAGTAAATCCAGATGGCACACGTGGTAAGTTAATTAGCGAAACGTTCGTTGCTGATGGTCAAAAAGGTGCTGACGGTAAAAACGGTGTTGATGGCAAAGACGGTAAAACACCAACAATCGAGCAACAGCCTATTCGTGATAAAGACGGAAAACAAATCGGTGTAACTATCATTATCAAAGATGGAGACGGTAAAGAGATTAGTCGTCAAAAAATTCTAAATGGTCAAGATGGTCAAAAAGGTGCTAATGGTCAAGACGGTAAATCTGTAACTGCAATTACAGAACGTGGTACTCAAGATGGCCATAAAGGTTCATACATTAGAATTTATGAAATGAACCCAGATGGTACACGTGGTAAATTGATTAGTGAAACATTTATCGCTGATGGCGAAAAAGGTCGAGATGGTGTTGATGGTCAAGATGGTAAGTCAGTAACTGCCGAAACTACACGTGGAGATAAAGATGGTCAAACTGGAGCGTACGTCCGAATTTATCTAACCAATCCAGATGGTACACGTGGCAAATTAATCAGTGAAACCTTTATTGCTGATGGTCAAAAAGGTAAAAATGGCCAAGATGGTAAGACCCCAACAATTGAGCAACTTCCGATTTTGGATAAAAACGGAAAACAAGTTGGTGTGACAGTAATTGTCAAAGATGGAAATGGCAAAGAAATTAGTCGTCAAGATATCTACAATGGGCGTGATGGCCAAGATGGTAAAGATGGCAAAACACCATCTATTGAACAACAGCCAATTTTAGATAAAAATGGTAAACAAATCGGCACTACTGTGATCATTAAAGATGGAAATGGCAAAGAAATCAGTCGTCAAGATATTCACAATGGTCAAGACGGTAAGACCCCAACGATAGAGCAGGTACCTTCTTTAGACAAAGAAGGCAAACAAAACGGTATCATTGTGATCATTAAAGATGGTGATGGCAAAGAAATCAGTCGTCAAACGATTTTAAATGGTCAAGATGGACGTGATGGCAGAGACGGTAAGGCTCCACATGTGGAGCAGCAACCAATTTTAAATAAAGACGGAAAACAAATTGGTATTACTGTGATTATTAAAGATGGCGATGGTAAAGAAATCAGTCGTCAAAATATTTATAACGGTGAAAAAGGTAAAGATGGCAAGGACGGTAAAGATGGTGTAGATGGTAAATCAATTACTGCCATAACAGAACGTGGTACAAAAGATGGTAAATCTGGTTCTTACATCTATATCTATGAAATGAATTCAGACGGTAGCCGTGGCAAATTAATTAGTCAAACCTTTATTGAAGATGGCCAAGACGGTAAAACACCAAGCATTGAACAACAACCAGTTAAAGATGAAAAAGGAAATCAAGTTGGTGTTGTTATCATTGTTAAAGACGGTGATGGTAAAGAAATCAGTCGCCAAGTTATTGTAAATGGCAAAGACGGCAAAGATGGTAAAACACCAAGCATTGAACAACAGCCAATTAAAGACGAAAATGGTAAGCAAATTGGCATCACGATTATTGTTAAAGATGGTAATGGCAAAGAAGTAAGTCGTCAAAACATATACAATACATCTAATATCACAAATATTTATGTTAACGTTGAAGGCAACATTGTCTTTGTCTTCAAAGATGGAACAACTTGTATTTGTAAATGTGAGCCAAACAAACCGAATGAGCCAAACAAACCAAATGAGCCCGGCAAGCCAAGCGAACCAGGCAAACCAAATGAACCAAACAAACCGAGTGAGCCAAACAAACCAAGCGAACCAGGCAAACCAAGCGAGCCAAACAAGCCAAGCGAACCAGGCAAACCAAATGAACCAAACAAACCGAGTGAGCCAAACAAACCAAGCGAACCAGGCAAACCAAATGAGCCAAGCAAGCCAAGCGAACCAAGCAAACCGAACAAATCAGTTCATACTAGTACAATGAAACATGTGAACTATAAAACAACGAGTCATTTACAGCAAGTTCATGATACGACACAATCAAACAATGATAAAAAACAGCAAGAATTGCCAGCGACAGGTGCTGTTGATGACAATGGTTATCAAGCTCCATTCTTTGGATCATTATTTGCAATTTCAGGAACAATATTGTTCTTAGCAAGACGTCGTAAACATCATCATCAATAACAATCATTAAATAGCGTTAATTATATGAGATTCGTTATAGTATAGTAGTTTCTGAAGTAATCAAACAGGTATGGGAAACTAAAGGTTGAAAATCTTTTATCCCATGCCTGTTTTTTATAAAATGAGTTCAGTTCGTTTTTAAGAGAGAAGTCATATCTATTTAGATATAGAAATATTTTAAATAATTACAAATAAATATTAGAGATAAGCTTGACTTTAGTTATAAATATCGTTAAAGTATTAGCATATAATTCTGACAATTCAGATAGGTATTAACTGCATTGTTGCAAAAATGGAGGGGGGATCACAATACGATGTCAGTACCTAAAATAACTTACGATGTATTTTCTGAGGACCCTTTTATAGAAAAGCTAACACTAGATGAAGAAACAAAAGGCGCATATGACATTTTAAAGTGGGCGTATGACACATATGGTGAGTCGATCGTGTATGCATGTAGTTTTGGTGCAGAAAGCATGGTGCTCATTCATATTATTAGTCAGATTAAACCTGATGCCCAAATCGTATTTTTAGACACAGATTTACATTTTCAAGAAACATACGATTTAATAGAAGATGTAAAACAACGTTTTCCTCAATTACGTATCGAAATGAAGAAACCAGACCTCACACTTGAAGAACAAGCAGAAAAATATCAACCCGCACTATGGAAAGCAAATCCCAACCAATGTTGTTATATACGAAAAATTAAACCACTAGAAGAAGTTTTATCTGGCGCAGTAGCTTGGATTTCTGGATTAAGAAGAGCTCAATCCCCAACAAGAGCACACACGAATTTCATTAATAAAGATGAACGTTTTAAATCAATAAAAATTTGTCCTTTGATTTATTGGACGGAAGAAGAAGTTTGGGACTATATCAATGATAATCATTTACCTTACAATGCTTTACATGATCAGCATTACCCAAGTATTGGATGTATTCCTTGTACTTCTCCAGTGTTTGATTCAGATGATTCCCGTGCAGGAAGATGGTCGAGCTTTTCCAAAACAGAATGTGGCTTACACGTAGCAGATAAGCCATAAAAATTTTACTACTTATTCTTATTATTCCGATATGAATTTAAAATAAAATTAGCATTGTAAAGTTATACACGGTTATTTCATAATAGAAGGGTAGATAAATAAAATAGTAATTATTGATAAGAGGTGGAACGATTGAGTTTAAGTGTAACAAACAGTCCATTTACTGCAGAACAAGCCAAACAACTTAGTGAAGTTATTGCTACGTTAACACCTGAACAAAAGGTATGGCTTAGTGGCTATTTAATTGCCAATCAACAGACAATACAAACCAATTCATCGGTTCAAAGTGAACAACTCTCAACAAAAGCTGAAGCAGTTATTCAAAGCAATGAACCGGAGATAGAACCAACACAGCGCAGTATTACGGTACTTTATGGTTCAGAAACAGGGAATGCGCAAGGTGTAGCTGAAATTTTTAGCGAACGTCTAACGAATCTTGGTCATAACGTTGTAATAAGTAGTATGGACACATTCAAAACAAAAGAACTTAAGAAAGTAGAAGATTTATTTATTGTCACATCGACACATGGAGAAGGTGACCCGCCAGATAATGCGCTAGAATTTCATGAATTCTTGCATAGTAGAAAGGCACCTAAGTTAGAAGGTGTTAGATTTTCAGTACTAGCTTTAGGAGATCAAACTTATGAATTTTTCTGCCAAACAGGTAAAGATTTTGATAAAAAACTAGCTGAATTAGGCGCAGAACGTTTATATGAACGTATTGATTGTGACATTGATTATGACGAAGATGCGGAAAAATGGATGGCTAACGTCATTAAAGCCATTGATACTGAGTCAAGAGGTACAGAAAGTGAACAAGTTATAAGTGAATCAATTAAAGCAGCTAAAGAACGAAAGTATTCTAAGAGTAATCCATATGAAGCAGAAATTTTGGACAATATTAATTTAAATGGCAAAGGTTCAAATAAAGAAACACGACATGTTGAATTGTTGCTAGATAATTTTGGAGAAGAATATGAACCTGGCGATTGCATTGTAGTATTACCACAAAATGATCCGCAAGTCGTTGATTTGCTTATCGCAACATTAGGATGGGATCCAGAAGAACAGATTCCTGTATCTGAAGATGGTGATACATTAATGTTATCCGATGCATTAACACGTCATTTTGAAATTACTAAGTTAACGAAGCCATTGCTACAACAAGCAGCAGTCATATTTGACAATGATGACTTGAGCGACAAAGTTCAAGATAATGAATGGGTTCAACAGTATATCAATGGTAGAGATTTTATTGATTTGCTTAATGATTTTGGAACGGATGAGTTGCTACCTGTAAACTTGTCACAGCTTTTACGTAAGTTGCCACCAAGAGAATATTCCATCTCAAGTAGCTATAAAGCAACGCCGGATGAAGTGCATATTACAGTGGGCGCAGTGAGATACCAATCTCACGGACGAGATCGCTCAGGTGTTTGTTCAGTTCAATTTGCAGAGCGTCTTCAGCCAGGAGATACGGTACCAATTTACTTAAAACGTAATCCAAATTTTAAGTTTCCAACAGAAGCGGATACGCCGATTATTATGATTGGTCCAGGAACAGGAGTCGCACCTTTTAGAGCTTGCATGCAAGAACGTGAAGAGCTTGGATTTAAAGGTAATACATGGCTATTCTTTGGAGATCAGCATTTTACAACAGACTTCTTATATCAAACTGAATGGCAAGCATGGTTAAAAGAGGGATACTTAGAAAAAATGGATGTGGCTTTTTCTAGAGATACAGACCACAAAATATATGTCCAACACCGTATTATGGAACGCAGTGCACAGTTTAATGCATGGTTAGAAAAAGGAGCATCTATCTATATTTGCGGTGATGAAAAACACATGGCAAAAGATGTGCATCAAGCCATCAAAGATGTGTTAGTAAAAGAACAGGGACTTAGTCAAGATGAAGCAGAAGCATATTTAAAACAACTTAAGAAAGATAAGCGTTATCAACGGGACGTATATTAAAAGAAAGGCAGGGGGATTCAATGGCAAAATCGAATGAGCAACTTGAGCAAGAATTAAATCAAAAACTTGATCAATTAGAATACATCAAAGATGATAGTAATTATCTACGTGGCACGATTGAACAAGGTTTAGCAGACCCGTTAACTGGTGCTATTTCCGATGATGACACTAAGTTGTTGAAATTTCATGGTAGCTATCAACAAGATGATAGGGATTTGCGTGACGAACGGCGAAAACAGAAGCTTGAGCCAGCGTATAGCTTTATGATCCGTGTACGTCTTCCTGGAGGGACAGCTACACCAGAACAATGGATAGCCATGGATGACATATCAAATCAATATGGTAATCACACAATGAAATTAACAACACGCCAAACATTCCAATTTCATGGCATTTTAAAGCGTAATTTAAAAGCATCTATGCGCCATATAAATGATGCATTACTAGACACGATTGCTGCATGTGGGGACGTCAATCGTAATACAATGTGTAATCCTAATCCGTATCAATCACGTTTTCATCAAGAAATGAATGATTATGCAGCAGCAATCAGTAATCATTTATTACCGCAAACCAATGCATATCATGAAATATGGTTAGATGGTGAAAAGGTGTTGGATTCAAGTGAAGAAGTTGAACCGATGTATGGTAAAACATATTTGCCACGTAAGTTTAAAATAGGCATTGCTTTACCGCCAAGCAATGATATTGATGTTTACTCACAAGATATTGGTTTAATAGCTATTGTTGACCATGATGAGTTGATAGGATTTAATGTCTTAGTTGGTGGTGGTATGGGTATGACACATGGCAATAAAAATACCTATCCACAAATCGGGCGTTTACTGGGTTATATACCTAAAGAAGAAGTGGTCGATGTTTGTGAAAAGATTTTAACGATTCAGCGTGATTATGGTAATCGTGTAGACCGAAAAAATGCACGCTTTAAATATACCGTTGATCGTTTAGGGCTTGAGAGAGTCAAAACAGAATTAAATCAACGTCTTGGATGGGAAATTCAAGAACCAAAAGCCTTTAAATTTGAGCATAACGGTGATCGTCTTGGTTGGATTCAAGGAGAACACAATTGGAATTTTACGCTGTTTATTCAAAATGGTCGTATTAAAGATTTAGAAGATTATAAATTGAAAACTGCTTTGCGAGAAATTGCTGAAGTACATCAAGGAGACTTTAGATTATCACCCAATCAAAATCTAATTATTGCTAATGTGTCTCCAGAACATAAAAAGGATATACAAGATATTATTGAACGTTATCAATTAACAGATGGTAGACACTATTCAGGTTTACGACGTAACTCTATGGCTTGTGTTGCATTTCCAACATGTGGTTTAGCTATGGCTGAGTCAGAACGCTACCTACCTTCATTGATTGGTAAAATAGAAGATTTACTAGATGAAGCAGGTGTTAGTGAAGAAGACATTACAATTCGTATGACAGGTTGCCCAAATGGTTGTGCACGTCCGGCATTGGCAGAAATAGCATTTATTGGGAAAGCACCAGGAAAATACAATATGTATTTAGGTGGTGGTTTCAAAGGAGAACGTTTGAATAAACTGTATAAAGAAAATATTGATGAACAACAAATTTTAGCAAGTTTGCGACCAATATTAATGGATTACGGTAAGTCACGTTTAGAGGGCGAACATTTCGGTGATTTCGTCATTCGTTCAGGCGTTATTGCTGAAGTGCATTCTGGTCAAGATTTTCATAGCTAATCAGCTAAAAAGAGGGTGTTAATATGGGGAAAGTCTACTTAGTTGGTGCGGGTCCAGGTGACCCGGAGCTGATTACAGTAAAAGGTTTAAAGGCAATTAAACAAGCGGATGTTATTTTATACGACCGTTTAGTCAATAGGGAACTCTTGGATTACGCAACGGCAGGTACAAAATTGTTTTATTGCGGAAAGGATCCTAATAGACAGTCGTTGCCACAGTCAGAAACGAACAAAATGCTTGTGAGCTTAGCTAAAAAAGGTCATACAGTAACACGTTTGAAAGGTGGAGATCCCTTTGTTTTTGGCCGTGGTGGTGAGGAAGCGGAAATATTAGCGCAACATCATATAGCATTTGAAATTATACCTGGTATTACAGCAGGAATTGCTGCGCCAGCCTATGCGGGGATTCCAGTGACGCATAGAGATTTTAGTTCATCTGTCGCTTTTGTGACTGCAGTGAATAAGCCAGGAATGACTAAAGCTGCTTATTGGGAACATCTCGCACATGGACCGGAAACGTTATGTATATATATGGGTGTTAAACGTTTGTCTGAAATTTGTGGTTTATTAATTAAATACGGTAAACCTATTGATACCCCTGTTGCATTAATCCACTTAGGTACAACAGCATATCAACAAACGGTCACTGGCACATTGAGTACAATAACAGAAGTAGCTAAAAATATTAAAAATCCAGCTATGATTGTAATTGGTCAAGTCGTACAGATGCATGATAAAATTCAATGGTTTACGGAACAAACTGAACAGATGAGAATGGACTATTCACAAGTGAATTCTAAATAAATTAACAGGAGGATAAAGATATGAATATGCCACTTATGGTTGATTTAGCAGGACAACGCATTGTAATTGTCGGAGGTGGGCAAGTTGCTGCCAGACGAGCTTCCAATTTTATCGACTACTGCCAAGATATTCATATCATTAGTCCTCAAGTTCATTCGTCATTAGAAGATTTAATAAATGCTGGACAAATCACCTGGCATCAAAAAGAATTTGACGCCGCTGATATAGCAGGTGCATTTTTAGTCGTTGCTGCGACAAATAATAAGGCTGTTAATCAACAAGTTAAAGCGCTGGTACCTACAGGCTGTTTATTCAATAATGCTGAAGATGCAACGTCTGGCAATGTCACTATTCCTAATATATTAAAAAGAGGTAAATTAACACTAAGCGTAGCCACGCAAGGCGCAAGTCCAAAGTTAGGGATACAAATAATTGAACAACTTAGCCACACGTATGATGAACGCTATGAGCAATACGTTGAATTTTTATATCAATGTAGACAGACGCTCAAACGAATAAATATTGAGCCATCTTATCGACAAGCATTATTGGCAAAGATCGTCTCTGACGACTATTTAGATCTTGATAAGCAACAAGCATTTTTACGATGGCTCCAAGCACAAGCTGAATAATAGGGGGCACTTAATTTATGAAAAAATTGTTGATTTTTGCATTAGCTGGATTTTTGGCCCAACTTGTAGATGGATCATTAGGCATGGGGTTCGGTGCGTCATCGTCCTCCATTTTATTAACATATGGTATTACACCAGCGATTGTGTCAGCAACGGTTCACTTTTCTGAAATAGCAACAACAGCAGCGTCAGGAACATCGCATTGGAAGTTTGATAATGTCCATCGATCGACCATGTTAAAGTTAGCAATTCCAGGTGCAATCTTTGGATTTTTAGGCGCGGCATTTTTAACACATATTCACAGTAGTGTTATTAAGCCATATATTGCAATATTTTTATTAGCAATGGGATTTTATATTTTATATCAATTTTTATTTCGTCGTCAGCATGAAACACATGAACATGTTGGTCAATTAAGTGGCTGGAAATTAATTCCACAAGGTGCGATTGCTGGTTTATTAGATGCGATTGGTGGCGGTGGCTGGGGACCAGTCAACACACCCATATTATTATCTAGTAAAAAGATACAACCTCGTTATGCGATTGGTACCGTATCAGCCAGTGAATTTTTCGTAACATTAGCCACATCGCTATCATTTATTTTATTTTTAGGGATAACACAAATTAATTGGTGGCTTGTTGTTGCATTAAGTATTGGTGGCATGGCTGCTGCACCTATTTCAGCATACTTAACAAAAATATTGCCCATTAATATATTAGCGATATGCGTAGGTGGTTTGATTATTTTTACCAATAGTAATGCTTTATTAAGTTATTTTGTCGACAATAGCACAATCATAAATGTCATAAGATTCGCAATTATTTGTAGTATTTTAGTACTTATCATTTTTGTTGCCATTCGCAACAGATTGTTATCTTTTTCTTACAAGAAAAACCGAGTAAACAAATATAATTAATTGGATAAAGGAGTTTTGTTTTATGTCAGTCTCAAAAGATATACTTCATTATACAATCAAACCACATGGTGGCGTACTTATTAATCGAGTCGTTGAAGGTATAGAACGAACACAGTTGAGTCAAGCAGCACAATCGTATAAAGCAATTACATTAAATCCATGGGCAATTTCAGACTTAGAATTAATTGCTATTGGCGGATTTAGCCCCTTAACTGGTTTTATGGGGCAAGAAGATTATAATCAAGTTATTGAAAAGACGCATTTAACAGATGGTTCAGTATGGAGTATTCCTATTACATTACCAGTTACAGAAGATGTTGCATCAAAGCTTGAAATTGGTGATCATATTGCTTTATATGGTGAAGATGGAGCACTATATGGCACTTTAAAGCTTACCGAAAAGTACACGTATGATAAGAAAAGAGAGGCTCAGCTTGTTTATGGTACGACCGATGTAAAACATCCTGGTGTGAAGAAAGTTTATGACAAAGGAAACGTATATCTAGCGGGACCAATTCAATTATTAAAGCGTCCACAGCATGATAAATTTGCGGATTACCATTTAGATCCGCACGAAACACGTCAGCTTTTTCATGATTTAGGTTGGAAGACGGTTGTCGGTTTCCAAACAAGAAATCCAGTGCACCGCGCACATGAATATATTCAAAAATCTGCTTTAGAAATTGTAGATGGCTTATTATTAAATCCATTGGTAGGTGAAACAAAAGCAGATGATATTCCAGCAGATGTACGTATGGAAAGTTACGAAACGATACTAAAACATTATTATCCTAAAAACCGTGCTCGATTAGTTATTTATCCAGCAGCAATGCGTTATGCAGGGCCAAAAGAAGCAGTTTTACATGCTATTGTACGCAAAAATTATGGATGTACACATTTTATTGTTGGACGTGATCATGCTGGTGTTGGCGATTATTATGGTACATATGAAGCCCAACAATTTATTTCTCAATTTGAAGATGAATTAGATATTCAAATTTTAAAATTCGAGCATGCGTTTTATTGCGAAGCATGTGGCAATATGGCTACGGCTAAAACATGTCCACATGATGCGACACAACATGTTCATTTAAGTGGTACAAAAGTCAGAGAAAAATTACGCAATGGAGAAGCATTACCAACCAAATTTTCACGACCAGAAGTTGCTGAAGTATTAATCAAAGGGTTACAACAACATTAAGGTGGGGGGAAGTAACATGAGTCAATCAAGTCATATTACATGGCACGATTCAGAAGTAACAAAAGTAGATAGACAAAAGCAAAATGGTCATAAAAGTGCAGTCATTTGGTTTACAGGACTATCTGGTTCTGGAAAGTCAACAGTGTCTGTCGCATTAGAGCAAGCTTTGTTTGAATTAGGAAAACATGCTTATCGTTTAGATGGAGACAATGTGCGACACGGTCTAAACAAGAATTTAGGCTTCAGTCCAGAGGATCGTAAAGAGAATATTCGACGCATTGGTGAAGTCAGTAAACTGCTTGTTGATGCAGGGACGATTGCAATCACAGCCTTTATTTCTCCATATCGTGTCGACCGTGATGACGTAAGGAATATATTAGAAGACGGGGAATTTATTGAAGTTTATACCCAATGTAGTGTTGAAGAATGTGAAAAGCGAGATCCTAAAGGTTTATATGCAAAAGCACGTTCAGGGGAAATCAAAGAATTTACCGGTATTAGCGCGCCTTATGAAGCACCGAATCATCCAGAAATTACAATTAATACTGAACAGCAAAGTGTAGAACAAGCTGTAGCACACATTCTTAATTATTTGACAGATAATAAATATCTTTAATAAGTGAAGCATAGAGAGTAAGCCAGTTTACTTTCTATGCTTTGTTTATGGAATGAGAAATAACATCATAAAGTATTATCATTTACTGATGGATTCATTTGTACTAACGTGTTTAAAAATGCATTATTGCTGAACATGTGATGAAATTGAAAATCTGTCAATTACAAAGATAATGAATTATAGAAATAAGATTGTTGCAAAACGTGTTGTCATATAAGTGAGACGCACATGAAAAATGTTTAGAAAAAAAGCATAGTGTGAATAATTTAAGAAACGTTAAATTAAAGTAGAAGAGGCGATATGAATGACTGTTTTGTCTGAACAGGAAAGAATAGATATTTTAGCAGACATCGTTAATATCAATACAGAGAATAATAATGAAATCGAGGTTTGCTACTATTTGAAAGAATTACTACAACGTTATGACATTGAATCAAAAATAATTGAAATTGAAGGTAAACGTTCAAATTTAGTAGCTGCAATTGGGTCAGGTAGACCTGTCATTGGTATATCTGGACATATGGATGTTGTAGACGCAGGTGATGAAGCGCAATGGATGTATCCCCCGTTTGAATTACATGAGCAAGATGGGAAATTATATGGGCGTGGTACATCTGATATGAAGGGCGGCCTTGCTGCGTTAGTCATTGCTATGATAGAAATAAAAGCTTCTAATTTGTTACAACAAGGTACCATCCGTCTTTTAGCAACAGCAGCTGAAGAAAAAGAAATGTCAGGATCAATGTTATTTCGTGATAAAGGTTACGTTGATGATTTGGATGGATTGATTATTGGTGAACCAAGTGATCATTATATAAACTATGCTAACAAAGGTTCAATGGGTATTAAAATTAAAGCTAAGGGTGTTGCCGCGCATAGTTCGTTACCTAATTTAGGACATAATGCAATAGATGACATAATTAGATATATACAAAAAATCAAAGAAAAATATGAAGATATTAAAAATAATGATAATAAACATTCATTAGACGTATCACCGCTAATTAAAGATTACTTTGGTGATAAGTTTAATGATAAGGAGCTTAGAAAATTAGAAAATGTTGCTGAGGGTTTAGTTATAGTTAACTCAATTATTTATGGTGGGGAACAGTTTAATACAGTACCTGAAAGTGCATATGCAGAATTTAATATACGTACAATTCCAGAATATGATAATGAAGCAATCATACAATTGTTTGAAGAAACTTTGTATGAAGTGGATCAGGCACAATTATCAATGGAAATCACTACGAATCATGCCCCTGTTTATAGCAACAAAGATAATTTGTTAGTGAAGTCATTTACTGAATATAAAGATGATTTAACAGTTACAGCGCTTGTCGGTGCGACAGATGCATCAGAATTATTAAAAGGTATAGATAATGTAGACTTAACCATTATCGGTCCTGGTTTTATGCGACAAGCACATCGAGCGAATGAATATATAGATAAACAGCATTATTTAGATTTTATTGATTTGTATCAACATGTCATTGTTGATTATTTAAACAAAAAGAGTAATTAAAAGAAACTTAACTATGAAGAAACATTTGATAATAAATGTCTTCATAGTTTTTTTATGAATAAATTTAATTGTTTTTGATGTCATTAACGTGAAAGCAATTATCAGTTTTATTACAACAAATGTAATAATCTGTTGATTATGATGTCTATCATTCCCAACATCATCGTTGTTAGAGATTGTTACAAAATAGCTATGAGTTTTACATTGAACGACTGTTTATTATGATTCTTTTACAAAATATTAACAACGCACACAGCAGCTTATTTTTCTGATAGAGTGTGATTTGTCGTTGAAACAACGAGAAAAAAATTAATCATGTTTTGTAACTTGAAGGTAGCCACGAGATAAAGAAATCATTATTTAAATGAATTTAGGAGGATATTTAATTATGAAAAAGATCGCTACAGCTACAATCGCAACAGCAGGATTTGCAACAATTGCACTCGCAGGAGGTCATGACGCACACGCTGCTGAACAAAACAATAATGGTTATAATCCAAATGATCCATATTCTTATAGCTATTCATATACAATTGACCAACAAGGTAATTATCACTACACTTGGCAAGGTAATTGGAGTCCAAACCAAGCACAACAAGGTCAATACTATTCATATAATTATACAAACACAGCAGGCACTCAAAACTACAACTACAATACGCAATATAGTCAAAACTATCAGCCACAAACTCAAGCATATCACGCAAACAATGGTGGCGGATTAGGTGCTAGCTATTCAACTTCTGATAGAAATGTTAAAGTAACAACTACACAAGCACCATCAAGTCATGCTTCAAATACTAGTGGTGGTTCAGCATTTTCAGGTAAATCAGGATCAAGCTCAAACCTATACACAGCAGGTCAATGTACGTATTACGTTTTTGATAAAGTAGGCGGAAAAATTGGCTCTACATGGGGTAACGCAAGTAACTGGGCTAGCGCAGCTGCATCAGAAGGCTATAATGTTAGCAATTCACCAAAACAAGGTGCGGTAATGCAAACATCTCAAGGTGCATATGGTCATGTCGCTTATGTTGAAAAAGTCAATAGTGATGGTTCAGTTAAAGTATCAGAAATGAATTACAATGGCGGACCTGGCGTTGTCTCTACACGTACAATTTCAGCAAGTCAAGCAAGCTCTTACAATTACATCTCATAATCAACTATTTGAACGGTTCATCCTACAATATTGTGCTTCAACAATATTGTAGGATTTTTTATTGCCTGCTGCTCAAAGTTCAAGGATTATTAACAACTCTTTGACAGTTATGTTAACATGTGGGTTTTTATTTGAAATACTATATATAGTGTTATAAGTTTAATATAAGTACTATATATAGAAATGGAATGATTTTTATGAAACAACTTGAAGCTGAATTACAAGGTCTCATTACCAAAGATCCAGCAATTGTAAATGAGAATGCCAATAAAGATAGCAATACATTTTCAACGATGCGTGATTTAACAGCAGGTGTCGTTTCAAAGTCATATGCATTACAACATTTATTACCTAAAAGAGTCGCACAAGCACATAAGAATGGAGATATACATTTTCATGATTTAGATTATCACCCATTCCAACCTTTAACAAACTGCTGCTTAATTGATGCAACATCAATGTTACAGCATGGGTTTGAGATTGGGAACGCCAATGTCACTACACCGAAATCAATTCAAACGGCGTCCGCACAACTTGTACAAATTATTGCCAATGTTTCTAGTAGCCAATATGGTGGCTGCACGGTCGACCGTGTTGATGAATTACTTAGTACATATGCACGACATAATGAAGCACATCACCGCAAAGTTGCTGAAACATTTGTTAGAGCAGATGCTATAGAAGATTATGTAGATCAACAAGTAACTAAAGATGTTAATGATGCTATAGAAAGTTTAGAGTATGAAATAAACACATTGTACACATCAAACGGTCAAACGCCATTTGTAACACTTGGATTTGGTTTAGGAACAGATAAACTAAGTCGAAAAATTCAACAGGCAATTTTGAACACACGTATCAAAGGACTAGGTAAAAATAGAATTACTGCAATCTTTCCAAAATTAGTCTTTACGATAAAAAAAGGCGTTAATTTTAGCGAAGAAGACCCTAATTATGACGTTAAGCAACTCGCTTTAAAATGCTCAACGAAACGCATGTACCCAGATGTTTTAAACTACGATACACTGGTTGATATTTTAGGTGATTTTAAAGCACCTATGGGTTGTCGTTCATTTTTACCAGCTTGGCGTGATGCTCAAGGGCAATTTGAGAATAGTGGTCGATGTAATTTAGGTGTCGTAACATTAAATATTCCGCGTATTGCGATTGAGTCTCAAGGCGATAAGTTAACGTTTTGGCGACTTTTCCATGAGCGTATGGATATTTTACATGAAGCCTTACTTTATCGTATTGAGCGTGTTGCACAAGCGGTTCCTGAAAATGCTCCGATTTTGTATAAAAGTGGCGCCTTTAAATATAAATTACAAGAAGGTGAAGATGTTACAGATTTATTTAAACATCGCCGTGCTACGATTTCTATGGGTTATATTGGGTTATATGAAGCAGCTACTGTATTTTATGGTCCAAACTGGGAAACAAATCCAGATGCCAAGGCCTTTACATTAGATATATTAAAAGAAATGAAGGATTATCAATTAGAATGGACGGAAGAGACGGACGTTTGGTTCAGTATTTATAGTACACCGAGCGAATCATTGACAGACCGTTTTTGCCGCTTAGATTATGAACGATTTGGCTCTATACCAGATATTACGGATAAAGGGTACTATCAAAATTCATTTCATTATGATGTGCGAAAAGATATTACACCTTTTGAAAAAATAGATTTCGAAAAGGATTATCCATACTATGCAAGCGGTGGATTTATTCACTATTGCGAATATCCAAAATTAAATCATAATTTAAAGGCGCTTGAAGCGGTTTGGGACTATGCCTACGATAAAGTTGGTTATTTAGGAACAAATATACCAATTGATCGTTGTTATGAATGTGGCTATGAAGGAGATTTTGAAACAACTGCTCAAGGATATACATGTCCACATTGTGGTAATCATGATCCTAAAACAGTAGATGTGGTCAAACGAACATGTGGTTATTTAGGAAATCCAGTACAACGACCTGTGATTGAAGGACGTCAAAAAGAAATTTGCGCAAGAGTTAAACATATGAAGGAACCAAAATAAAATGAGTGTACTTGACGTTACAGAAGGTCGTGGTTATATTGCCAAAATTGAACAACATAGTTTTGTTGATGGTGAAGGCGTTCGCGTCAGCATGTATGTATCAGGTTGTCCCTTTCTATGCGAAGGATGTTACAATGTAGCTGCTCAACGTTTTACTTACGGCGAACCCTTTAATGATGAAACGCTTGAAGCAATTTTGCACTACTGTGAACCGGACTATATTGCTGGATTGAGTATACTCGGTGGTGAACCATTTTGTAATGTTGATATTACCTTGAAAGTTGCTCGTGCCTTTCGTCAAAAGTTTGGACACCGCAAATCATTGTGGGTATGGACAGGATTTTTGTATGAATATTTAAGTCATGATGCAGGAATAAGATATCAACTATTATCTTTGATTGATGTCTTAGTAGACGGTCCATTTATACAAGCGCTATTTCAACCTAATTTAGCTTATAAAGGTTCATTAAATCAACGTGTCATTAATGTTCCAGCATCCTTAAAAAAAGGAACCCCAGTCATTTATGTAGAAGATTAAACATAAAGTAATAGGGAAAATAAATAGTATAAGTGCATGAGTTAAGGTGCATAGGAGTGATGTATATGAAGTTAATCATCATCATCGGGCAATGGCTCATAGCTATTTTTGATTGTTGGTTCAATATTAGAAGAACGTCACTATCGCAAACAGCGCCAGAAAAAACAATCATCACAAAATAAATAAATATTTAAGAGGGATAGCGTCGAAGTGACGCATCTCTTTTATTTTTGTCACAATTTAAGTTATTATAAGACAAATATATATACATTTTTGTATACTTTTTGCATTCTATAGTGATAAAATATTTAATGTTAAAAATATCACAAAGAAATTGTGTTAGGAGTTAAGATTATGATTCTTTTTGCCATAGAAATAGGAATTATGATTGCAGCTATTTTATTAGGATTACGAACTGCAGGCGCTTTAGGTTGTGGTATTTTCGCAATTGTGGCGCAACTCATTATGATATTTGTTTTTCAATTACCTCCTGGATCTGCCCCAGTTACAGCAGTCTTAATTATTCTTTCTATTGGTATTGCTGGGGGTACACTCCAGTCAACAGGCGGTATAGATTATTTAGTATACCTAGCTTCTAAAGTGATTGAAAAATATCCAAAATCTATTATTTTTATTTCACCGATTATTGTCTTTATCTTTGTTTTTGGTATTGGTACTGCGAATATTGCTTTATCATTAGAACCGATTATTGCGAAAACAGCAATGAAAGCAGGTATTCAACCTAGACGCCCTTTGATTGCCTCTGTATTGACAGCAAACTTAGCATTGCTATGTAGTCCTGCAGCTGCAGCTACAGCTTATATCACCTCGGTGTTAGCAGGTTATGACATTAGCATGGGCAAATATTTAAGTGTTGTTTTTCCTACAGCAATTTTGACAATGTTGCTATTAAGTGTATTTTGTACTTTGGCTGGACGTAAAAAAGAACAAGCACAACGCTTTGAATTGAAAGATTTAGAAGTCAAAGTACCAACCACGTTTCCATCAAAAGTAAAACTTGGTGTGGCTAGTTTCTTATTATGTGTAGTCGGGATATTAACATTTGGAATTTTTCCGCAATTGATGCCAAGCTTTAATATAGATGGTAAGTCAGTAGAAGTAACGATGACTGAAATTGTTCAATTCTTTATGTATTTAGCTGCTGCGATTAATCTATTATTAAATAAAATTGATACGACGGATATCTTATCATCACACATTACACAATCAGCTATAGGTGCTTTATTTGCGGTTCTTGGACCTGGATGGTTAGGTGCCACGGTATTTAATGCACCTCAAAATTTAAAAATTTTAAAGGAAGATGTAGGTGCTGTGATTCAAGTAGCACCATGGTTAGTTATTCTTTTAGTCTCTATTGTAGCGATAGTTGTCATATCACAGACTGCAACAGCTTCGATTATGTTTCCTATTGTTCTTAGTATAGGTATCCCACCAATGTTTTTTGTTGCTATGGTGCAAACGATAAATGTGAACTTTGTCATCCCAGCACAACCTACTTTACTCTTTGCAGTTGATTTAGATGAAACGAAGCGTACTAAAGTGACCAGCTTTATTATTCCTGGATTCTTTATGATTACGGTGTCAGTGCTTATTGGTTTTTCAATTAAAGCAATATTAGGTTATTAATAGTAGTAAATTATTTACGAATCTAGAACATCATTCTTAGGAAAAATAGGGAGCGAGACAGAATTCATAATGAATTCCTAGTCTCGCCCTGGCAAGGTTGGCTGGGATTGAAAAAAGCTTGGTATAAACGTATTTTCAATCCAGTCAACTACTGCCAATATATATCGCTCATAGTCTAAAATATAATGATGTCCTATACAGTTATTTTTTACAGTACTTTGAATTATGGGCTTGCTAGCTTAGGAGAAAGCTTTCTTAACCCCAACTTGCTTTGCTTGGCGAATTTCTGCTCGAAATTCTCTTTGTTGGGGCCCCGACCCCAACTTGCTTTGTTTGGTGAATTTCTGCTCGAAATTCTCTTTGTTGGGGCCCCGACCCCAACTTGCTTTGCTTGGTGAAATGTGCTTTGCATTTCTTTCTGTTGGGTTGATGCATCCTCGGAGTCTTGCCATAAATATGACTTATTAATATTTAAAATATTTTTAAAAAAATAACATAACTCAATATGTACGCTACCAATAAAAATCTTCAGTTTTAATACCTCTTACTATATTAATGATATTGTGGAAACCATATTTGAAGAAAATTTTTGCGTTTTAATTTTAACCCATTTCATTTATACTCCAGATTGTTCCTTATCTTGTCAGAGAAATCGATGTTTCAGTCTCTTTTTTTATCAATAAAGTACGATTTGAAAATAAATATATATTCACTAAATATGTATATTAATTCAAATAAAAGCATAGGCATTGAGCGTTTAGTTTGTTAAATCCAAACTTAACACTGTTATTTTGGCAATGTTCTCTCTGCTTGTAAAATGACATAATATATAATTATTCACTTATTACTAACTATAATTTTGTATTGAATTTGCATTATTATGTTTTTTTAGATATTGTCAATTTTGTGAATTAATAACAATTTGTTTGATAACCATATTTTCAAAGTTTCAATCTTTATCGATACTAAAGGAGGATCAACATTGAAAAAAGAGAAAATAATGGATTGGCCTACCTTTATAGGTACGGTAGTCATTTTATTGTTAGCAGTCATTCCAATGATGGCTTTTCCGTCTGCAAGTGAAAAGGTCATTACAGATATTAATAGTGCTATTTCTAATTCTATAGGTTCCTTATATTTATTTATTGGACTTGCAATTTTATGTTTCGTACTTTACATAGCATTTGGTAAATATGGGAATGTCACTTTGGGTAAAGCAAGTGATAAGCCGGAGTTCAGCAATTTCAGTTGGGCATCTATGCTGTTTTGTGCAGGTATAGGTTCTGATATTTTATACTGGGGTGTTATTGAATGGGCATATTATTATCAAGTGCCTCCAAATGGAGCGAAACCAATGTCAGATCAAGCATTAACGTTTGCGACACAGTATGGTATGTTCCATTGGGGACCAATTGCTTGGGCAATTTATGTCTTGCCAGCACTTCCGATTGGATACTTGGTCTTTGTAAAAAAGCAACCAATTTATAAAATTAGCCAAGCGTGTCGTCCTGTGCTCAAAGGTCAGACAGACAAGTTTTTAGGTAAGCTTGTAGATGTACTCTTTATCTTCGGTTTGTTAGGAGGAGCTGCAACATCATTAGCGCTTGGTGTACCAATGATCTCAGCTGGCGTTGAAAAATTAACTGGACTTGATGGACAAAATATGGTGCTACGATCAATTATCCTTTTCACAATTACAGTGATCTTTGCTATTAGTTCATATACAGGTTTAAAAAAGGGTATTCAAAAATTAAGTGATGTCAATGTATGGTTATCATTTTTATTATTAGGATTTGTGTTTATCGTTGGGCCAACCATCTTTATTATGGAAACAACAATTACAGGATTTGGTAATATGTTACGTGACTTTTTCCACATGGCAACGTGGATGGAACCATTTGGTGGAATTAAAGGACGTAAAGAAACGAATTTCCCTCAAGATTGGACGATTTTTTATTGGTCATGGTGGCTTGTTTACGCACCATTTATTGGACTGTTTATTGCGCGGATTTCTAAAGGTAGAAGACTAAAAGAAGTCATATTAGGTACGATTGTTTATGGAACATTAGGATGTGTGTTGTTCTTTGGTATATTTGGAAACTACGCAGTATACCTACAAATTTCTGAACAATTCAACGTTATTCAATATTTAAATAGTCATGGTACTGAAGCGACGATTATCGAAGTAATGCATCAATTACCTTTTCCAACAACAGTCATTGTCCTATTCTTGCTTTCTGCGTTTTTATTCTTAGCAACGACATTTGATTCTGGGTCGTACATTTTAGCGGCAGCAACACAGAAGAAAGTATTAGGTGAACCATTAAAAGCGAATCGTTTATTCTGGGCTTTTGCATTATGCTTATTACCATTTTCACTCATGTTAGTGGGTGGCGAACGTGCGTTAGAGGTGCTAAAAACTGCGTCAATATTAGCCAGTGTGCCACTGATTGTCATCTTTATTTGCATGATGGTATCGTTTATTATTACCTTGAGTAAAGATAGAATTAAACTGGAAACTCGTGCGGATAAATTGAAAGAAGTAGAACGTCGTTCATTGCGTATCGTTCAAGTAAGAGAGAATAATGACGAAGACGATAATTTATAATATATGCAAAAACGTCTATGATCAGCTGATAAAGATCATAGACGTTTTTTGTTTAATTATTGTTTTCTTGGCTGTTTGGAATAGGAAAGTAGTCAAATATTTCGCCAGTTTCTAATGCTGTAGTTAAATTTGACAACCACTGACAATATATTTTTGTATGTTTCAATTGCTGCTCAATATTAAGCGCATCTTGCTTAATTTCATCATCAATTGCCTCATCATTTAGCACTGAAGTAATGATTTTTTCGGCTTCAATAATTGCTGCCATATTAGTGTCAACTTCACGCTCCCATTTTTTAGTGAAGAAATTGCGGAAAAAGGTAAAAAAGTCTTTTTCTGCGATAAAATGTTGTTTTCGACTGCCTCGCGTAAATTGTTGTTTCACTAAATCGAATTCTTGAAGCTTCTTGACACCTGCACTCATACTTGGTTTGCTCATCTGAAGATGTTCACGCATTTCATCTAATGTCATGCTACCTTCAAAGACCATTGTCCCAAACAAATTTCCGACGCTGCGATTTGTGCCATACAAGTCCATAGTTTGCCCAATAGAATTAATGACTAAATCTTTAGCAGCTTCTAATTTTTCTTCATTTGACTGTGAATGTACCATACGCTCACCTCCATTATCCAGTTCATTAGCTGCATTCACTGTTAGATATTACCAATTCATACTTGCACATTATAGAAAATTTTTCAATCACTTTAAAAAGATAGAAGCAGGACAGCATTCATTATGAATTCGTAGTTCTGCCCCAGCAAGGTTGACTAGAATTGAAAAAAGCTTGGTATCAGCGTATTTTTAATCCAGTCAACTACTGCCAATATATCGCTCATAGTCTAAAACATAATTATGTCCTAAACTCTAGATAAAATTATGACAATATCATGAAATTTGACATTAAATTTTCACATATGCTAGCATATGATTTATAAAATTCGTTAAATATAAATTTAACAAACTTAACGGAGGTCGTTTGATGAAACTTGTAGAAAAATTGTCGCAGCGTCAATATATCGATGGTAAATGGGTTGAAAGCTCAAATAAAAATACAAGAGAAATTATCAATCCTTATAATCAAGAGGTTGTTTTTACCGTAACAGAAGGTACAGCTGAAGATGCCGAACAAGCTATTTTAGCAGCGCGTCGTGCATTTGAAGATGGCGAATGGTCATTAGAAACAAGTGAAGTCAGAGGGAAAAAAGTTAGAGCTATTGCTGACAAAATTACGGAACATCGTGATGAGTTAGCTCAATTAGAAACACTAGATACAGGTAAAACACTAGGAGAGTCATATGCAGATATGGATGATATTGCTAATGTCTTTAACTATTTTGCTGGATTAGCTGATAAAGACGGTGGAGAGATTATCAATACGCCAATTCCAAACACTGAAAGTAAAGTTGTTAAAGAACCTGTTGGTGTTGTCACTCAAATTACACCTTGGAATTATCCTTTATTACAAGCGTCTTGGAAAATTGCGCCAGCATTAGCAACTGGTTGTTCGCTTGTAATGAAACCAAGTGAAATTACACCATTGACTACAATTAGAGTATTTGAATTAATGGAAGAAGTTGGTTTCCCTAAAGGCGTGATTAATTTGATACTAAGTAGTGGTGAAGAAGTAGGGGACACATTATCGGGTCATAAAGAAGTGGATCTAGTTTCATTTACAGGCGGAATTGAGACCGGAAAACACATTATGAAAAATGCTGCGAATAATGTAACGAACATAGCATTAGAACTGGGTGGTAAGAACCCTAATATTATTTTTGCTGATGCTGACTTCGACTTAGCGGTAGATCAAGCATTAAATGGTGGTTACTTCCATGCAGGCCAAGTTTGTTCAGCTGGATCACGTATTTTAGTTCATAACGATATCAAAGGTGATTTTGAAAAAGCACTTATTGATCGTGTAGGTAAAATTAAATTAGGGAACGGCTTCGATGATGATACTGAAATGGGGCCAGTTATCTCTACAGAACATCGTGACAAAATTGAAAGCTATATGGAAATTGCTAAAAAAGAGGGCGCTACAATTGCTATTGGCGGCAAACGTCCCGATAGAGAAGACCTACAAAATGGGTTATTCTTTGAACCAACAGTTATCACAAATTGCGATACATCAATGCGTATTGTTCAAGAAGAAGTCTTTGGACCTGTTGTGACTATTGAGGGATTTGATAGCGAAGAAGAAGTTATAGAATTAGCTAATGACTCAATTTATGGCTTAGCTGGTGCCGTATTCACAAAAGACTTAGGTAAAGCACAGCGTGTGGCTAATAAACTTAAATTAGGTACAGTGTGGATAAATGATTTCCATCCTTACTTTGCTCAAGCACCATGGGGTGGTTTTAAACAATCAGGTATTGGTCGCGAATTAGGTAAAGAAGGATTAGAAGAATATTTAATCAGTAAACATATTTTAACGAATACGAAGCCAGAACCAATCAATTTCTTTAGTAAATAAAAGAGCGTTCATACATTGTAAATAAAGTTAAAACAAACTTATATATGCGAGAGACACATCATTTTATTTTATAAGGGAGGACGAAATCAACATGAGTGAAAACAAGTCATATGATTATGTCATTATTGGTGGTGGAAGTGCAGGTTCTGTATTAGGTGCGCGTTTATCTGAGGATAAAGATAAAAATGTACTTGTATTAGAAGCAGGCCGTAGTGACTATCCCTGGGATTTATTTATACAAATGCCAGCAGCATTAATGTTTCCTTCAGGTAATCCATTCTATGATTGGAGATATCAAACAGAAGAAGAACCACATATGGGACGTAAAGTAGACCATGCGCGTGGTAAAGTCTTAGGCGGCTCAAGCTCTATCAATGGAATGATTTATCAACGAGGCAATCCATTAGATTACGAAGGTTGGGCAGAACCTGAAGGTATGGAATCTTGGGATTTTGCGCACTGTTTACCTTATTTTAAAAAATTAGAAAAAACCTTTGGAGCAGCGCCACATGATCAATTTAGAGGACATCAAGGACCAATAAAATTAAAGCGAGGACCAGCAACTAATCCTCTTTTCAAATCATTCTTTAACGCAGGTGTTGAAGCGGGTTACCACAAGACAGAGGACGTCAATGGTTTTAGACAAGAAGGATTCGGTCCATTCGATAGTCAAGTCCATCATGGTCGACGTATGTCTGCATCAAGAGCATACTTAAGACCAGCAATGAAGCGTAAGAATTTAACGGTTAAGACACGTGCTTTCGTCACTGAATTGCACTTTGAAGGTAATAAAGCTACCGGTGTAACGTTCAAACGTAATGGAAAAAATCATACTGTAAATGCAGGAGAAGTGATTTTATCAGGTGGTGCTTTTAACACACCGCAATTATTACAATTATCTGGTATAGGAGATGCGGACTTCTTAAAATCAAAAGGCATTGAGCCACGCATGCATTTACCGGGTGTTGGAGAAAACTTTGAAGACCATTTAGAAGTTTATATTCAACATGAATGTAAAGAACCAGTCTCTTTACAACCTAGTTTAGATGTTAAACGCATGCCATGGATTGGTTTGCAATGGATTTTTGCACGAAAAGGTGCAGCAGCTTCCAATCACTTTGAGGGTGGTGCCTTTGTTAGATCAAATGATCAAGTTGCCTATCCTAACTTAATGTTCCATTTCTTACCAATTGCTGTAAGATATGACGGACAAAAAGCACCAGTTGCTCATGGTTATCAAGTACATGTAGGACCAATGTATTCAAACTCACGTGGCAGCTTAAAGATTAAATCTAAAGATCCATTTGAAAAGCCAAGCATCGTGTTTAACTATCTTTCAACAAAAGAAGATGAACAAGAATGGGTAGAAGCGATTCGTGTAGCGCGTAATATTTTATCTCAAAAAGCGATGGATTCATTTAATGGTGGTGAAATTTCTCCGGGACCATCTGTACAAACAGATGAAGAAATATTGGACTGGGTGCGTAAAGATGGTGAAACAGCATTACACCCATCATGCAGTGCAAAAATGGGGCCGGCAACAGATCCAATGGCAGTTGTAGATCCACTAACAATGAAAGTCCATGGCATGGAGAATTTGCGCGTCGTGGATGCTTCAGCAATGCCAAGAACTACAAATGGAAACATTCACGCACCGGTACTTATGCTTGCCGAAAAAGCAGCAGATATCATTCGCGGCAAAAAACCATTAGAACCACAATACGTAGATTATTACATCCATGGCAAACACGACCCCAACGATGGTACAATGGAACACAATCCATACTACCCATACTAATGAGGCCAGCAGAGAGAATTTCGACAAGAAATTTGACAAGTAGAGCAAATTGGGATAGCCCCCAGCATAGAGAGATGCTACAAGCATTTCCACAAGCAAAGCAGATGATGCAGGATAATGAAATCTTTAAAATTAGATTTCAGTCCTGCTTTTTTTATACTTATAAAATTACTTGAGTGTGTGTCACAACAAATCTTATTGTGAAAGATTTATAATGGACTTATAAATAATAAAAGGAGTGGTGAATATGGGGGAAACATTAGTTGAACGTTTAAAAGCAAAAGAGCAACGTATGATTGATATACGTCGATATTTACATGAACATCCAGAATTATCATTCCATGAAACAGAAACACCTAAGTATATTGCTGAATTCTATAAGGACAAAGCGTGTGATGTCCAAACGAATGTTGGTCCTAATGGTGTAAAAGTGACCATTGATAGTGGCAAACCAGGTAAAACGATTGCCATTCGTGCGGACTTCGATGCGTTACCAATTCAAGAAGATACTGGATTATCATATGCTTCCCAAAATGAAGGAGTCATGCATGCTTGTGGTCATGATGCGCATACGGCATATATGCTTGTTCTAGCGGAAACATTAATTGAAATGAAAGATCAATTTAGTGGTAAAGTCGTTGTCATTCATCAGCCAGCAGAAGAAATGCCACCAGGTGGTGCGAAAGGTATGATTGAGGACGGTGTTTTAGAAGGTGTTGATCACGTTTTAGGCATTCATGTTATGACGAATATGACATCAGGTAAAATTTATTACCATGAAGGTAATACGCAAACAGGACGCGCTTATTTTAAATTAACTATACACGGAGAAGGTGGACATGGCTCATCACCTCATACTGCTAAGGATGCGATTGTCGCTGGTGCTAACTTCGTCACTACAGCGCAAAATGTAGTTTCAAGACGATTGAGTCCTTTTGAAACAGGCGTTGTGACGATAGGATCCTTTGATGGTAAAGGTCAGTTTAATGTAATAAAAGATACCGTTGAAATCGAAGGAGATGTTCGTGCTTTAACAGATGCCACACGGGACACGATTAAATATGAACTTGAACGTATTGTTCAAGGTATAGCTACATCATTTGATGTTCAATATGACTTTGAATTTCAACCAGATTATCCCGCGTTATACAATGATCCTCAGTTTACATCTTATATTGTTGAAACATTAAGACAAGCGCAATTACCAGATGTAATAGGTGTAGAAGAATGTGAACCACAACCACCATCAGAAGATTTCGCATATTATGCTCAAGCGTTACCAAGTACGTTTTTATATTCAGGAGCTGCACCACAGGAAGGACATGCATATCCGCATCATCATCCGAAATTTAATATCGACGAATCTTCCATGTTAGTTGCTGCAGAAGCTGTAGGTACAATTGTTTTAGATTATTTACAAGGATAGATATCTTAATTTAAATTAACTATTTGTTAAATTAAATTTAAAAATTTATAACTTTTTATTGGAAATAGTTAAATATATGATGTTTTATTATTGTTTACGTGTTAGTATGGGGATACATACTAATGAAGAGGTGAAAGTGTGACTTTTTATGATTACATGCAGAACTTTGTCGGAGACCAGACGCCTCTAGGAGAATTAGCTCATTATTTAAACAAGGATTGTCAGTTTCCTAAACATGAGAAGACAACTGATAATATATTGAGCTATTTTATCGATGAGATTGAGTTAGATGATGAACATTTAGAAACAGTAAAGCGTTCATTATCTTTATATGAACAGCAAACAGTGCACTTTAGTTTAGTAGATCACATAAAGACAGAACCAAAGGAAAATGTTAATGAAGATTAATGAAAAAGCACCGTATTATGCTTTAGAAGCCACTTCGCCGCAAACAATGCGCATTTATAAAAATCATCAGCACTTTGATTATATGATTTTAGAGTCTATAAATGAATTAATCGATAATGGCTATTGTATGTTAAATCATTTATATGTGAATAAAGGACAAGAAGGAGCATTTGAGCAAAAATTTTTACAGCGTCAACAACATTTAGCATCTGTACCTGGTTTTAGAGCGCTACGCTTTTTACGCTCAAATGAACAAGGTCAGCATTATGTCATCATTACGCAATGGTTGAACCATCAATCGTTTAAAAATTGGCAACAATCTTCGGCCTATTCACAGACACATCAAAAACGTGGCACGTCACAAGGTGCGGACGTACGGTTAGTCAATCGCAAATTGTCTTATCATATTGGGATTATATGTGAACGATATACTTCATAAAAGTGTCACCAGACTTGAATAGGTGGGACATCAATCACTGTAAGTCGAAAAATGGCAATTTCTATTAAAATAAAGTAGAAATTGTCATTTTTGTTGTTTAGAATATTAAATTTCTTTTAAAAAGTGTAATTAAAGTTATGAGCTACTGCATTAGATAATCTCTTATATCAATATCTAAGTAGTGAAACAATACGAGTTGATAAGTTTGAGAAGTTAGCATGATTCATAATCTTTCTTAATTAATTTTCATATACACGGAGTCTGGGACATCATTATGTTTTAAGCTATGAACTCTATATTGGCGGTAGTTGACTGGATTGAAAATGGGATGGTACCAAGCTGTTTTCAATCCTTATCAACTTTGCAGGGGCGGGACTACGAATTTGTAATAAATGTTGTCTCGCTCTCAAATTTCAAAAGGGAAGAGCTAATTATTTTATGAATTGAAAATAGAAGTCTGAACAATTTTTAACTATTCATTGTTATAAAGAAATCGATCATCACAGAATTTTTATAATTAATTTTAACAACTTTATACTTTTTTATAATGAAACCACTTTCATAAGTGTTTACTTTTTCAATGCATTATAGGGTTTGATAAGATAATATCATTGGAAGGCGAAAGGAAGTTACGATATGAAACAATCAAGTTTATTAGCGCCAGAAACATATAATATTGTCAGTGAAATTGAAAAACATGTTTCTGACCAAGATAAAAATGCAATTATTTATGAAAATGGACATAATGACCCAATCGCGGTAACTTATGCAGACTTAATGAAACAAGCTAATCAAGTCGGGCATGTGCTGTTAAATCATGGTCTCAAAAAGGGAGATAAAATTTTAATCATGATGCCGCGGTCAATCTCTACATATAGAATTTATATCGCTGCATTAAAGCTCGGTATTGCAATTATTCCAAGTTCTGAAATGCTGCGTACTAAAGATTTGCAATATCGTATTTCGCACGGAGAAATAGATGCGGTTATTACTATGCCGGAATTTATTAAAGAGTTTTTGAATATAGAGGAGTATATATCATTAACTAAATTTGTTGTCGCAGGACACCATGAAGCATGGATTTCTATTGATGACGAGCGCTTGAATCAAAGTGAAGAATTAGATATGGCACCAACCAGTCGAGATGATATTGCGATACTATCTTATACGTCCGGTACAACAGGGAATCCAAAAGCAGTTACACATACACATGGTTGGGGTTTTGCTCATATGAAAATGGCACCTAAGCATTGGTTAAGTATTAAAGAAGATGATCTTGTGTGGGCAACCGCTGCACCAGGTTGGCAAAAATGGGTATGGACACCTTTCCTTTCTATTATGGGGTCAGGAGCTACAGCATTTGTTTACAATGGCAAGTTCAATCCTACTCGGTACTTAGAGCTATTACAAAATTTTAAGATTAATGTCTTATGCTGTACGCCAACAGAGTATCGAATGATGGCTAAATTATCCAATTTAGATAAGTATGATATTCATCATTTACATAGTGCAGTATCAGCTGGTGAGCCTTTAAATAAAGAGGTTGTTAATCAGTTTGAAGCGCACTTTGGACTTACTGTTCGTGATGGCTATGGTCAAACAGAGAGCACATTATTGATTGGATTTTTAAAAGATACAAAACCACGCCCAGGTTCTATGGGTAAAGCAATTCCAGGTAGTGACACAACAGTAGTTGATGATGAAGGACGCCAAGTTGCTCCTGGTGTGAAAGGAAATATTGCTGTACCACTAGATTTACCAGCATTATTTAAAGGTTATTATAAAGATGAAGCGCGAACTAAAGCCGCACATGCTGGGAAGTATTATATCACTGGTGATTTAGCACATATTGATGAAGATGGTTATTTCTGGTTTGAAGGACGCAGTGATGATATCATCATCAGTTCTGGTTACACGATTGGACCTTTTGAAGTAGAAGATGCATTAACTCATCATCCAGCCGTAAAAGAATGTGCAGTGGTAGCCAGTCCCCATGAAATACGTGGAAATATAGTCAAAGCATTTGTTATTTTAAATGAGGGTTATAAAGCAAGTGATGACTTAGTTAAAACATTGCAAGACTTTACTAAAAAGACCGTTGCACCATATAAATATCCTAGAGCGATTGAATTTGTAGAAGATTTACCAAAGACCAATTCCGGAAAAATTCGTCGTGTAGAATTGCGTGATGCAGAACGTCAAAAGTACAACCAACAATTTAAACAATAAACTGTTATATTAACTTAACCGTAAAGGATGTTGAAGCATGCTTTACGGTTTTTTTATGTACTATTCAAAATAGTATGACACAATAATTTGATTACTGCATACACATTCAAAAAGACTAATAATGTTACTGAAATGTGACTTTAAAAGTATATAATATTTCATTTTATATATGTTATTGTTGTAAAAATCACACATTTATGACATACTTTAAAATAATTAGTATGACATAATAATATGAGGTGAACACATTGACAAAATATATTTATGCATTTGATGAAGGACAACGCACAATGAAAGATTTACTTGGTGGCAAAGGCGCAAATTTATCAGAAATGAAACGCCTTGGCCTGCCAGTGCCCGATGGCTTTACGATTACTACTGAAGCGTGTATCGAATATTTAAGACAACATGCGCAACTACCGACAGAAGTTAAGACACAGTTAGTTGATCATTTAGCTGCATTCACTAAACGTACTGGAAAAGCCTTTTCTTCAGATACCAACTTATTACTAGTTTCCGTTAGAAGTGGCGCAAAAATTTCGATGCCGGGCATGATGGATACAATTTTAAACTTAGGGCTTAATGATGATAATGTGGAAACACTTGCTAGCAAAACGGGTGATGTAAGATTTGCTTATGATTGTTACCGTCGCTTACTTCAAATGTTTGGCGAAGTTGTTTACAATATTCCAATGGTTGCTTTTGATACATATTTTGAAGACTATAAACAACGACATGGTTTTGAAAATGATGCTGCAATTAGTGCAGATGGCTTAAAAGATATATGCGAACGCTTTAAAACAATTTATTTAGAGGAAGCACGTAAACCATTCCCTCAAGAACCATTGAAGCAGTTAGAAGAAGCCATCGAGGCTGTATTTAAGTCATGGGACAATGATCGTGCACGTGTCTATCGCGATTTAAATGAAATTCCACATGATATAGGTACAGCAGTAAATATTCAAGAAATGGTCTTTGGTAATAGTGGTGATAAAAGCGGTACAGGTGTTGCTTTCACACGTAATCCGGTAACAGGAGAGAATCGATTGTTTGGTGAATATTTATTGAATGCACAAGGTGAAGACGTTGTAGCTGGTATTCGTACGCCACAAGATATTCAAACGTTATACGACCAAATGCCAGATGTTCATCAAGCCTTTGTCAAAGTAACAAAACAATTAGAAGCACATTATAAAGATATGCAGGATATTGAATTTACGATAGAAAACGGTAAGCTTTACTTATTGCAAACACGTAATGGGAAACGCACGGCAAAAGCAGCTGTTAAAATTGCGGTTGATTTAGCTAATGAGGGATTAATTACACAACAAGAAGCGATGCGAAAGGTTGACGTTAAAGCAATTGACCAATTACTGCATCCTAACTTTGATGACAAAGCTTTAGCGGAAGCAACTACAATATCAACACTCGGGTTACCAGCAAGTCCAGGGGCTGCGACAGGTCAAATCGTCTTTTCTGCTGAAGATGCTAAAGTACAAGCTGATTCAGGCAAAAAAGTAATATTAATGCGTCCAGAGACATCTCCAGAAGATATAGAAGGTATGGTTGCAAGTGAAGCAATCATTACGACACATGGTGGTATGACATCGCATGCAGCAGTAGTAGCACGTGGTATGGGTAAATGTTGTGTAACAGGATGTTCAGATTTAGAAATCAATACATCAGCTAAGACTGTTTATTATCCAGATGGTGAATTACATGAAGGAGATACAATTTCTGTAGATGGTTCCAAAGGTGATATTTATTTTGGTGAAATTAAAACGGTTAATGCAGAGCATAGTGAAGACTTTGACCAATTTATGACATGGGCTGAAGATACGGCACGTTTAAGTGTACGAATGAATGCTGAAACGCCACAAGATATTGAAGCTGGTTATCAATTTGGTGCTAAAGGTATCGGTTTAGTTCGAACAGAGCATATGTTCTTTGGTGCAGAACGTTTAGTTGAGATGAGACGTTTTATTTTAGCGTCATCATATGATGAGCGTGTTGACGCTTTAAATGCAATTGAAAAATATCAGGTTGAAGATTTCGAAGCCATCTTTAGATTATCAGGAGAACGTCCAACGATTGTTCGATTATTAGATCCACCATTACATGAATTTTTACCTAATTCAGCTGAAGACATACAACATGTTGCTCAACAATTAAATATTTCCGAGGACATATTGAAAAAACGTATTGTTGATTTGCATGAAGTAAATCCAATGCTCGGTCATCGTGGTTGTCGTTTAGCCGTTACTTATCCTGAATTATATGAAATGCAAGTCGAAGCCATCATTAGTAGTGTCATAAGATTGAAAAAAGAAGGTATTAATTGTAAACCAGAAATTATGATACCGTTAGTATCTACAGTTGAAGAATTTACGGTTTTAAAAGAAGATTTAGTGGAAACAATTCATAAATTAGAACAACAAGCTGGCGAAAAAGTCGATTATCTTGTAGGTACAATGATTGAAACACCACGCGCATGTCTTATTGCTGGTGAGTTAGCTGAACATTGTGATTTCTTTAGTTTTGGAACTAATGATTTAACGCAATTAGCATATGGTTTTTCACGTGATGATGCAGGAAAATTCATAAATGTGTATACTGAAAGAAATATATTGAAGCTTGACCCGTTCCAAACTTTAGATAAAGACGGTGTAGGACGATTAATACAAATAGCTGTTGAACAGGCCAAACGTGTCAATTCGAATATTAAAATTGGTGTTTGTGGTGAATTAGGTGGCGATGCGAAATCAATCCATCAATTCAATAAATTAAGCATCGATTATGTTTCTTGTTCACCATTCAGAGTGCCTGGCGCAATTATTGCAACAGCACAAAGTCAAGTGGAGGAAAGTGAGTAGTATAGTGAAGCAACATGTATTAAAGTTATTTATCGTTTCTGATTCTATTGGTGAAACTGCACAGCGGATGATCCAAGCCACATTGACACAATTTCCGGATTTAACACAGGTTGAAATTAAAAAATTTCCCTATATTAAAAATGAAGAAGAATTTTTAAATGTGTTGAATTTAGCACATGAACAAGGGGCGATCGTTGCGACCACACTAGTGAATCCGTCATTTAATTCACTAGGACATCGCTTTGCCGAAGAAAAAGCACTGCCTTATGTCGATTATATGTCAGAATTGATTTCAATCGTTCAGGAACAGACACAAACTGAACCGTTACTAGAAAGTGGCGCACTTAGAAAACTAAATGATGAATATTTTAAACGTATTAAGGCTATTGAATATTCAGTGAAGTATGATGATGGCAAGCATTTTTCAGATATCGGAGAAGCGGATGCACTTATCGTGGGTGTTTCCAGAACATCAAAAACGCCATTAAGCATGTATTTGGCTAATAAAGGTTATAAAATAGCCAACATTCCATTGGTGCCAGAAGTAGCAATTCCAGAGAGTGTTTTTAAACAAAAGGGATTAAAGGTCTTTGGATTAACAGCGAGTCCACAATATATAGCTAACATACGTAAAAATCGTGTTGAAACTCTGGGTTTAACGCAAGAATCTCAGTATAATAGCTTAGAACGTATCAAAAAGGAGTTATCATATGCTGAGGAAGTATTTAAAAAGTTAAATGCCACAGTGATTAATACAGAGTATAAATCCATTGAAGAATCAGCATTTTATATTGAAAAATTTTTACAGCCAAAATACTAAATATGAGGTATATGAAAAATTCAACGTCACACAACTTGTTAAGTGCTGACGTTGGATTTTTAGTAAAAAATGTTATAACAAAATTTTTATTGAAGTTAAATTATATTGTACGATAACTTTTTTCTTTGAGATGTAGATTAACTGATTTACAATTTCATAATATTGCTTTAAAATTATACACGAAGTACTTATTTAATTTAGAAGTTTAGCGATTTGCTAAATTAAAGCAATAAATGGGTGTTTTAGGAAAGAGCACTATTTATTGTATATATAAATTAAATGTAATCAATAGAGAGGTGTAACATATGGCAAACTCACAACCAAAAGACGTCATTTTAATTGGCGCTGGTGTCTTAAGCACTACATTTGGTTCTATGTTAAAAGAGCTTGAACCTAACTGGAATATCAAGCTTTATGAACGTATGGACCGTCCTGCACTTGAAAGTTCTAACGAACGACATAATGCTGGTACAGGTCATGCAGCACTATGTGAATTGAACTATACTGTTGAACAACCTGATGGTTCAATTGACATTGAAAAAGCGAAAGAAATTAATGAGGAATTCGAGATTTCTAAACAGTTTTGGGGTCATTTAGTTAAATCAGGTAGCATTGATAACCCAAGAGAATTTATTAACCCACTACCACATATTAGTTTTGTTAGAGGCGTTAATAACCAAAAATTCTTGAAAAAACGTTACGAAGCTATGAAAGAATTCCCAATGTTTGATAATATCGAGTATACAGAAGATATAGAAACATTGAGAAAATGGGTTCCATTAATGATGGAAGGCCGTGTCGATGACGGTAAAATGGCTGCAAGTAAAATCGACGAAGGTACTGATGTTAACTTTGGTGAGTTAACACGTAAAATGACTAAAAATATCGAAGCACATCCAAATGCTGAAGTTCACTTTAACCATGAAGTGCTTGATTTCAATCGTCTTAAAGACGGTAAATGGGAAGTGAAAATTCGCAACCGTGCTACTGGCCAAGTGCAAACACAAGTGACTGACTATGTATTTATTGGTGCAGGTGGTGCAGCGATTCCATTATTACAAAAAACAGGTATTCCTGAAAGCAAACACTTAGGTGGATTCCCAATTACAGGTCAATTCTTAGCTTGTACAAATCCACAAGTTATCGAGCAACATGATGCCAAAGTTTATGGTAAAGAGCCACCAGGCACACCACCAATGACTGTGCCGCATTTAGATGCGCGTTATATCGATGGTCAAAGAACATTGTTATTTGGACCATTCGCTAACGTTGGACCTAAATTCTTGAAAAATGGTTCTAATTTAGATTTATTCAAATCTATCAAGCCACATAACATTACAACAATGTTAGCGGCTGCCGTTAAAAACTTACCATTACTTAAATATTCATTCGATCAAATTATTATGACTAAAGAAGGTTGTATGAATCACTTACGTACATTCTATCCAGAAGCACGTGATGAAGATTGGGAATTATACACTGCTGGTAAACGTGTTCAAGTTATCAAAGATACTAAAGAACACGGCAAAGGATTTATTCAATTCGGTACAGAAGTGGTTAATTCACAAGACCATACAGTTATTGCTTTACTTGGTGAATCACCAGGGGCATCAACATCAGTATCAGTTGCACTAGAAGTTCTTGAAAGAAACTTCCCAGAATATGCTGATGACTGGAAACCAAAAGTAAAAGAAATGATTCCTTCTTATGGTGAATCATTAATTACAGATGTTGATTTAATGAGAAAAACACGTCGTCAAACATCTAAAGACCTTGAATTAGGTTATTATGATGATGAAAAATAATAAATAATGCGATAACAGAAGTCAGTGACATCAATGTCTCTGATAAGCAGAAGAAGGTAATTCTATTAATTCCAATAGAAATTGCCTTCTTTTTTTACAATTAAGTGAGACTAGGACATCATTATGTTTTAGGCTATGAACGATATATTGGCAGTAGTTGACTGGATTAAAAATACGTTTGCTGTGTTCAATCCTAGTCAACCTTGCCGGAGCGGGACTACGAATTCATAATGAATGCTGTCTCGCTCCCATATTTAGCTAACTGAAGCTATGATGACACTAACTTTCTATAGGTATAAAAAAGTTAGCATGCTTGTAGTGGTAGACAATATTGGAGTAATCAAAAGGTTCACCTTTACTTGTATAGAATGTAAGTTCATGACGCATACAAGGATCTTGAGCGTTTAAATCTAAATAATTTGCTTCATTATCGTTTAAAAAGTCGATATAGAAATAAATATCAGAAAAACCAATATTTATCTTGAGACGCGTCTGTAAATAATCAAATATTGAAGCTTGAGCAACTTCTTTGTCCAATGTGGTAACTAATGCTTTATTGAAATAAGAAGTTTCAATGCAAAGCGGCTTATCGTCTAAATAACGAATGCGCTCTACTAAATAGACTTGTGTGTCTTTATCTTTTATCTGTAAGTGTTTTTGTGTTTCCTCGTTAGGCGGTATGATGTCGATGTTAAGCACTTTACTTGTTACACGATGTCCTTGTAAATTATCTGAAAAGCCCTTTGTTTTTAACAGATTAATATATCCAGATTTTTTGCTATTTCTAACATATATACCACTGCCCCGAGTTTGATAGATAATACCATCTTTTTCAAGTAACTCTAATGCTTTAACAATCGTACTTTTACTCACTTGATACGCTATTTTTAGTTCTGCTAGGCTTGGAAGTTTGTCACCAACTTTATATTTCCCATTTGCAATAGCTGCGGTAATTTCATGTGCAACATGTTCGTACTTTAACATGATTAATCTCCTTAATGCTGTATTTACAATATAGTATACCAAAAATAAGCTGAAATTAAATTGTACCGGTATAATTGTATAAAAACGATTTACAAATTGTACCGGTATAATTATAATGAGTTGTGTAAGGGTTTCCATATTTGGGATAAATAAAAATTAAATAGATTGGGAGGTTGTGTTATGAGTGAAAGAGATAGAAAATTAGCGATACATATCCTTGAAGCCGTTGGTGGAAAGGAAAATATCGTTAATTACACGCATTGCGCAACGCGATTACGTATCGTCTTAAAACGTTCTATTCCGGATGCTAAAAAGAAAGTAGCAAGTATGGATGGCGTAGTAACGGTAGTTGAAAATAATGGACAATTTCAAGTGGTTATTGGCAATACGGTCGCAAGTGTTTATCAAGAATTTGAGGGATTATTGGGAGAAGAAAATCAACAATCTAGCGATGAAGACAGTGAAAAAGGTACGATTATTAATCGTATTATTGCAACGATGTCTGCCGTCTTTGCACCATTTATTTATGTCTTAGCGGCTGCCGGTATATTACAAGGTATATTAATTATTGCGAAAATGTTGTTTTCATCATTTGAGAAGACTGGCACATATGAAGTATTTAACTTTATTTCATGGGCACCATTTACATTTTTACCAATATTTATTGCGATTACTGCAGCAAAACATTTCAAAGTGAATACTTATATCGCAGTAGCTTGTTGTGCTGCACTCGTTAGCCCGGATTTAGCAGGAATTGTAGAACGCATTGGGAGTGGACATACGTTTACATTTATTGGTATTCCATTAAGTGAAACAAGCTATACATCATCAGTGTTACCACCACTATTATTAGTATGGGTGTTGTCATATGTTGAAAAATATTTAAATAAATATATTCATGAAGTTATACGCCCGTTATTTGTACCGTTCTTCAGTATTGTAATTATGGTGCCATTAACATTATTAATTATTGGTCCATTAGCATCTGGGGCTGCACATGGTATTGCACAAGGCTTTAACTGGCTCGTAGCTGTAGCACCATGGTTAGCAGGATTATTAATTGGTGCATTTTGGCAGGTATTTGTTATCTTTGGTGTTCATTGGGGCATTACGCCAATGGTATTGGCAAACTTTGAACAGTATAAAAGTGATGCTTTCCAAGCCTTTCAAACAATTGCTGTTATTGCTCAATTTGGTGCAGTTATGGGTGTATTCTTCAAAACGAGAAATAAGGATTTAAAGCGTGTATCGTTATCAGCAGGGATTACAGGCATCTTTGGAATTACTGAACCGTCTATGTATGGTGTGAATTTGCGCTTTAAAAAGCCATTCATTATCGCTTGTATTAGTGGTGGTATTGGGGCTTTAGTTGCAAGTTTCTTTAATCCAAAATATTATGCATATGCTGGTCTTCCTGGGCCGATAACAATTGTCAATGGTTATAGTCCTGATAACATCTCATCAATATGGGGAATTTTACTTGGTTCAGCCGTTGCAATTATTTTACCTATCATTTTAATCCAAGTACTTGGCTATGGTGAAGATGTGACAGAACAGGTAGAAGGTGTTGACGTCGAAGAAGGACATGAGATAAATGAACAAACACGTTTGACTACTACATCTGATCAACTTGAAACAGAGATACATGCTCCACTAAAAGGTTTAGTAGTAGCATTATCTGAAGTAGATGATCCAATATTTGCGGAAGGTATGATGGGTAAAGGATTAGCCATTCAGCCAGAAAGTTATGAAGTGACAGCACCTCTCAAAGGGGTGATTAGTATGGTTGCAGTAAGTAAACACGCGATAGGTATTACATCGCCAGAGGGGATTGAACTTTTAGTTCACGTTGGTTTAGATACTGTGCAATTAAATGGACAAGGCTTTGAATTACTTGTTGCTGAAAATGATCAGGTCGAAGAAGGGCAGCCTTTGCTGAGATTTGATGCAAATTATATTAAAGAACAGGGCTACGAACTTATTACACCTGTAATTATTACTAACAGTGATGAATTTGAAGACATTATCATAGCTGACAGTCAAAATATCACATCTAGAGAAAAAATAATGACAGTAATTAAAAAATAGAGTGTAAAGGAGATTTAAACATGGCTAAATTACCACAAGATTTCTTATGGGGCGGCGCACTTGCTGCCAATCAATTTGAAGGTGGCTATGACCAAGGTGGCAAAGGCTTAAGTGTAATTGACGTAATGACAGCAGGCGCACATGGTCAAGCACGTGAAATTACACAAGATATAGAACCTGATAAATATTATCCTAATCATATGGGTATTGATTTTTACCATCGCTATAAAGAAGATGTCGCATTGTTTGCTGAAATGGGATTGAAATGTTTGCGTACATCGATTGCATGGACACGTATTTTCCCTAATGGTAATGAAACAGAACCGAACGAAGCAGGACTGCAATTCTATGATGATTTATTTGATGAATTATTGAAATATGACATTCAACCAGTGATTACATTATCGCATTTTGAGATGCCACTACATCTAGCACGTGAATATGGCGGTTTTAGAAACCGTAAAGTAGCAGATTATTTTGCATATTTTGCTGAAACTGTATTTAAGCGTTATAAAGACAAAGTTAAATACTGGATGACATTTAATGAAATTAATAACCAAATGGACATCAATAATCCTATTTTCTTATGGACAAACTCTGGTGTATCGTTGACAGATGATGATAATAAATTAGAAGTATTATATCAGGTGGCACATAATGAATTGATTGCGAGTGCGAAAGCAGTAAAAATTGGTAAGGAGATAAATCCAGATTTTGAAATTGGTGCTATGATTTCCCATGTACCAATCTACCCATATAGCTGTAATCCGCAAGATATAATGGAGGCAGAAATCGCGAGTCGTATGCGTTTCTTCTTTCCAGATGTACAAGCACGAGGTTATTACCCAGGTTATGCGACAAAAATGTTTGAACGTGAAGGCTTCGACATTGGTTGGCAAGAAGGAGACGATGTGATTCTACGTGAAGGTAAAGTCGATTATATTGGATTTAGTTATTATATGTCTACGGCCGTTAAATCTGATAATGAGGCTAGTGTAGAAGATAATATAGTAAATGGCGGATTACCAAATTCGGTTGATAATCCTTATATTAAGAAAAGTGATTGGGGCTGGGCCATTGATCCGGTTGGCTTACGTTACACATTAAATGCATTATATAATCGTTATCAAATTCCTTTATTTATAGTTGAAAATGGATTTGGTGCCGTAGATGAGTTTGATGATAAAGGTAAAATCCATGACGAATATCGTATCGAGTATTTACGTGAACATATTGAAGCGGCTATTGATGCAGTAGATCAAGATGGCGTAGAATTAATGGGCTATACACCTTGGGGTATTATTGATATTGTATCCTTTACGACAGGTGAAATGAAAAAACGTTATGGTTTAATTCATGTTGATCGTGATAATGACGGTAACGGTTCATTAGAACGTACCAAGAAAGATTCATTTGACTGGTATCGCAAAGTTATTGAGTCAAATGGGGAAGTTTTGTAAATTAAAAAGAGAGCTGAACAGAATTCATTATGAATTCTTAGTCCAGCTCTGGCAAGGTTGACTAAGATTGAAAAAGCATGCTATAAGCATATTTTCAATTGAGTCAACTACTGCCAATCATTAGTTCACAGCCTAAAACATGATGATGTTTTAGGCTGTTTAATACATTTAGCTATTTTTTATTAATACTTTCTACCCATTTGATGAAGTTACTATCACTATTACCTGATGTTTCTGCCATTGTATGACCTTGATCCCAAACTGTTTTGAAGTCAACGTTTTTAGAACCAACGCGTTCTTTTAAAGCTAGAGAAAGATTAGTTTCAGTATTTAAGGCCGTATCTCCTTGTTGAATACCTGTTCTAATTCTCCAATGATTTGCCACATTAGATTTACCATACCCGCTATAGTAATCAGATAAGTAATACATTGGATTGTACATATTCATTCTTGTTGACATGCTTGTGCCTAATTTATCTGTTTTTGTTAAGTCATTTTTATATGATGAAACATAGTTACTATTCCAACCATTTAGTTTGCTATAGTTAGATTTATTTTCTGTTAAAAGTTTAGCTAGTGATTGATCAAAATGTAATTTACTGTCACTACCTGATGTTCCAAACACTTCATTTTCAGCTTGGCTACGTTTTAAATCATCAAAGGCTGAAACTGATTTAGAAGGTTGTTTATAATATTTCGCAAAGTCTTTAAGACTTGTAATATGTGCGCGTTTTGTTTTCTTATCATACGTAATCCATGTGCCTTTTTTATTTAGATCTTTTAAGTAAGCATCCATTGTTTTGTATGTTTTATTTGAAGATTGTTTTCTCATTTGAGGCATAGATCCCATTTTGCCAGAAGGTTTTCCACCGCTAGGTCCACCATTACCCATGCCTGCTTGCTCAGTGCTATTTTGTTTGTAAGGGAATGTTGTATTATTTAAGAATTCTGTAGCTGAATCTTCAATTTCTTTTTTTAGATATTTAGCATATGAGCCTTCAGTATATTGACCATTTTTAGATTTAGTTAATGATAATGTAGTATTTCCATTTTTCAGATTTAGTTTATTTAAGTAGCTTGCATAAGATGATGCTAAATCGGTTGATAATTGTTTTTGGAATGAATTTTTCTTGCGATTACCTTCATTACCATATTGTCCCATTTGCCATTCATAAGCAGCATCGGCTTGATCTAGACTTGTAATAGGGCACCACGCCATAGCACCGTCAATTTTATCACTGATATATTTTCCATTTTTATCTGTCATGGCTGCGCCAATTTGTTCTAAATATTTATAGTAGAGCTTGCTATCACCTGATGCACCGGCAATAGCACTTTGAGCACCACCGCCACTATGACCAAAAGTATAAATCTTACTACTGTTACCTGGTAGACTACTATCGTTGAAACGGTAATATCTGATTGCTGCTTTAAGATCGGTTACACCCCAAGGAGAACCGGTTTCATATGATTTAGTTGATGCATTACTGCTGTTATTGCCCATGCTCATACTACGTCCTCGTAATCCTGCTTCAACATATATGAATCCAGCTTTCATATACTTAGAAATATTACTATAACGATATGACGTAGGTGCACTTTGTTCGGCATAACCAGGTGTATTGACTGGATAAACGATAGGTGCTGTTCTAGCAGAATAGCCGTTAACTTTCTTAGCATCGTTTACAGTAACGGTATATGTCCCATTATGATTCTTTTTACCTTTGAAATAAGCAGCTGGTACATAGATACCTAATTTTTTTACATTTTTAGCTTGGGGATTGGAGACATAACTTATATTTAGTTGATAATAAACGTTATTTTTACTATCATATTTCCATTTTGAATTATCTATTTGCAGCGCAGATGATGCTTGGTTATAATTTTTGATTTTAACATTTGAAGTGTTCACACCTTTAGCATCATGATTAGAATTATTATTTTGATGTTCGCCAACGCCACAACCTGAAAGTATAACTGTTGCGGATAAGAGTGATATGAAAGTCTTTTTCATCTAATTAGCCTCCTTAATTTGTCGTAGTTCTATTATTAGTCGCAAATAAGGAGCATATCAATTCGGATTGAGCGCATGAACCATTCTACATTAGAAAGATGATGTACACCTTAGGTCTCTTGACAGTATTTGCTTGTAATTAGTTTCTGTGCTTTTTGGCTAACTCTAGCAAATATGCCACCTCTTTAGAAGCAATTAAATGATTATGAACATTAACGTTAATATAGAGTTTTATAGGTGAATTCAGCTGAACGATTTTTAAAGGAGACGTTACGTAATAATTAGCCTGTTGTTCCATAATCAATGCGACGCCATTATTTGTATTTACCATTTCAAGTAAATTTTCAATACGAGGTGCTGTAAATGAAATTAATGGATAAAATTGTTGTTCTTCACAATAATTTAAAAAAGCTTGATGCTCCAATGCGAACTCAGGTGGTAAATAGAGTTGTTCATTTTCAAGCATCGATAGATCGATTTGTGAGACATAGGCTAATGGATGAGATTCATGCACAATAGCACATAAGCTTTCTTCAATATAAGTAAAAGAATGATTATCATGAGGTGGATGTGGTGATCTTAAAAAGCTAATGTCAATCTTACCTTCATTAATCAATTGAGCTAATTCTTGTTCTGACCCTTCATGAATACGAAATCTAACATTAGAAAATTTTTAAACACATTTTGAGATTAAGTTTGTAATACCATATTCAATCATTAATCGAGAAGCGCCAAGGTTAATGGTGATTAAATTATCATTTTCCTGTTGCTCAAGCTGTTTTGATAAATCTTTATAATTTTGGCAAATGATTTTGGCATAATGCAGAAATAGTTTACCTGATTCTGTTAGTTCAAATTGTTTATTTGCGCGATCTATAAGACGATAACCGCACTCATTTTCCAAAGAAACAATGTGCTTAGACAGTGTAGATTGCGCTATGTAGAGTTCTTGCGAAGCTTTAAAGTAATTTTGGTATTTAGCTAAGACAATAAATTCATTTAAGTAAGAAATTTCCATGTCAATCAACAACTTTCGATAAGTATAATTATTTAAATCATACTTGATTATCATTGGTATATTCAATTGAAAGAACATTGCAGTTTGAATATTCATAATAACTTTACTTGAGGAAGATGTGTTTGATTATGAAGCGTGCATTTACCATCAAATGATTGAAGATTGGAAACGTAATTTAAGTAATTTCAAGCACGAAAATTTAATCAATCAAATACTTATTAACGCTATGCTGACGGGTTTGTTAGTGTAGTATTTAATTTCCTAAAAATAATTTCGATATATCGCTTTACATTTAACGATATATCGTTTATTATATCGATATATCGAAATTGATTAAAAATAAGTAAAGGTGATGAAAATTATGTTTAGAAGACATTTAGAAGGTATGAGACAAGGTATGGCACATTTTGAACAATTTGATGCAGGGAGAGGCCCTCGAGGTTTTGGAAATTTCGGTGGTTTCGGTGGCCGTCACGGTGGGCGTGATAGATTTTTCAAAAAAGGGAATTTACAATTCGTTATTCTTAAAATGTTAGAAGAAGAATCACGTCATGGCTATCAAATAATTAAAGACTTAGAAGAAAGATTTAAAGGTTTTTATTCACCAAGTCCTGGTTCTGTTTATCCAATTTTACAAATGTTAGAAGATAGAGACTTTGTATCTATTTCTAAAGATGGAAATAAAAAAGTGTATACCATTACGGATGAAGGTAAAAAGTTTTTAGAGGACAATGTAGATCAAGATGCGTTTACAAAACGCTTAGAACAATTTAAAAACGTTGATTTTGAAGAACTAAAAGCAGTGCGTGAACAAATGCAAACATTATTCCATGAGTTTATGAAAGCAAGTCAGCAGACATTACAAGATGATAAAAAGAAAGCAGAATTCGACGTCTTTATACAAGAAACAAAAGAACGATTACAACAATTCTATAAATAAAAGGTTGGAGAAATAGGGTTATGAATATAAAAGATATTAGACGAGTTGGCATTATTGGTGGGGGACCTGGAGGCTTAATGTTAGGCCTATTGTTACAGCACCAAGGCTTTGAAGTTAATATTTTTGAAAAAGCTGGTTTAAATGTTAACACTGATCGTGGAGGTTCTTTAGATATCCATGATGATAGTGGTCAATTGCCATTGCAACAAGCAGGTATTATCGATAAATTTAAAGCACAAGCACGCTTTGACGGCGAAGATACGCGCGTACTAGATAAAAATGGCAACGTATACTATGAAGCGTTAGTTGATCCACAAATAGAAGGTGGACGACCAGAAATTGATCGTGGTGAATTATGTGATATTATTTTTGAACAATTAAAACCTGAAACCGTAGTTTATGATAAAGCATTTAAATCTTTAACGCATATAGATAATGAGCAAATTGAAGTAACATTTGATGATTACAGTACACGAATATTTGACTTTGTAATTGGTTCAGATGGTGCTTTTTCAAAAGTAAGACCTTATTTAGCAAATACGGACGTAGAGTATAATGGGATATCGATGGTAGAATTAAATGTTGAAGATGTCTTTCATCAGTATCCTGATTTAGCTGAATTTAACAAAAATGGGAAAATGATGGCATTTGGCGATCACAAAGCGATATTAGGTCAAGTTAATGGAGATGGACGAATTAAAGTCTATATGTCGTATAAAATGGATTATGATGAATTTGATCAATTTAAAGCCATGAATAGACAAGAAATTAAAGAACAGTTATTACATGACTTTAGAGATTGGGACGTCAATTTGAAAAAATACATTGATTATGCGAGTGATGATTTATTATTACGACGCATTTATAAACTGCCTATTGGTTTCAAATGGGATAATCAAGCGAACTTGACGTTAATTGGTGATGCAGCGCACTTAATGAGCCCTTTTGCAGGAGAGGGTGTCAATATGGCACTTTACGATGCATATCTTTTGGCTGAAGCAATTAAAAGTCATGTAACGTTACAAGATGCACTAAAAGCATACGAAACAGACATGTACCAAACTTCTGAGCAAAGTGCTCGTGAATCACAGGCAAACTTAGAAGAGATGTTTGGCGAAGGTAATCCTGCCAAAAAATTTGGAGATTTCTTTAAGCAAGTAGGAAATTTGTTTGACGTACATCAAGCATAAAAAATAATAAAGTACCGACTGTTTAAGGTGAAACAGTCGGCACTTTTTTTAATTTCAATGCTTTTCGCTCAAAGCTGTTATCGTTTAAGCTTTAAACATATATCTTAGTTTTTATTCACTGATGCATCATAGATTGAGTCAACAGCTTCACCTAAAGCTTTATCAAATTCTTCTTTAGATTGGCTATATCTTAAGTCACTTGCTAATGCACGAGAGAAACTTGCAATTAATTCATCGTTGTCTTTCAATAATTTATTTGCTTCATCTCTGCTATATCCGCCTGACAATACAACTACACGTACAACATTTGGATGATCAGCTAATTCTTTGTATAAGTTTGCTTTAGTAGGAATTGTTAATTTTAACATCACTAATTGGTCATCATTTAAAGCGTCTAAGCCTTTTTTAAGTTCAGCTTTTAATACTTCTTCGATTTCGGCTTTATCTTTAGCATTGATGTTCACTTCAGGTTCGATAATTGGAACTAAACCTTTGGCAATAATTTGTTTACCAATTTCAAATTGTTGTTCAACAACGTCTCTAATACCTTGTTCATTTAATTCTAAAATGTTAGAACGCATTTTAGTACCAAAGATGTGACGTTCAACTGCACGATCTAATGTTTCATCTAGGTTATCGATAGGTTTCATTAATTGAACACCATTTTGTTGTTCAGCTAAGCCTTTGTCTACTTTTAAGAAAGGAACAACACCTTTGTCTGCTAAGTAGTCACCAGTATATTTGCCTTCAACTTCACGATCCATTGTTTGTTCGAATAGAATCGCACCTAAAATTTTATCTGAAGTGAATGATGGTGAAGTGACAACACGCGTACGCATGTCGTGAACAAGTTGGAACATTTCGTCTTCGTTGTTATATTGGTCTTCGCCAACACCGTATTCTTTTAAAGCTTTAGGTGTACTACCACCACTTTGGTCTAAAGCGGCGATAAAGCCTTTACCATTTTTTACCTTTTCTAATTGTTCTTTATTCATTACTTTCCACTCCTTCTAATAAGTTTCACTAATAGTATGATAAAAAATGAATATATTCTCAAGCTTTTTTACTCATATTTATTGAATATTCTTAATAAAATTTGTAGAGTTTCAAAAAATAGACGTATTTTTATCGTAGGGGAGTCGAACACGGCATGACGACTATTGACCGTTGGGGAGTACCAGACAGGGGTAAATCTTCATTAGCATGTCAATTACAAAATATTTTAAGCTTTCCATACTATTATATTGATCGTATTCAATGATTGATGATAATCAGACCATAAGTGAATCGCAGTTAACTGAAGCATTGATGTGTATTATGTAACAGGATAAATGGATGATCGATAGTAAAGTAGCCACTCTAGCGCTAAGGGTCATGTGTGTAGATAAGTCAATTGACTAAAAGAAACGCGGTTGAAATGCATAATTAGAGTCATAATCTGTTATTTAAAATAATGACGTAAGCCACAAACAAAGAACCTTTACGGCAATCCGCAAAGGCTTGATTGAGAATTTATTCAATATATTTGGAATTTACCGAAGCAACAACATGATTTATTAAGACAGCTTTAAGCGGGAACTGAGCATCAAGTTACTTGGTTTACATGTAAAAGTAAACAGTACCATTCATTATAATTGGTATACACGGTGATCATAATAATCATCGAAAGAGAACAATACATTTGATTTGTCCTAAATGTACTTATGAATACTTTAGTGTTTTGAATTGCGCATGAACGTCAATGCCAAACCACTCATAAGTGCTAAAATACCAAATGCTAATGTTATTATATTATTTGAAGTGTGACCCGTTTCAGGGAGTGAGGCATTCTGCTGAGGTAATTCCGTAGATTTGATATTACCCACATAATAGCGATTAAGTTCCTTTTTACAATCTACGGGGTTATTTTGCTGTTCTTGTTGTGCCATATGAGTTGAGGTATTAGCTATTTCGCTAGCTGCATATGTTTGGTTAGGGTTTAATAGGTTATATACACCAAATTTACCATTTTTATATTCAACTTGGCCGTTTTTATAAACTTTATAAGTACCGACACTGTCATTAGTTTTAAGTGTGATTTTGATTTTAAAGTAGTTACCTTTGTCTATAACTGTATTAAAATTTTGCAAATCTGGATTGCCACCACTACGTGCCATAGCTTGCTTTGCAGTTGTGATTGCATCTTGTTGGGACATGGTATCTGCTTGAGTAACACATACGCTTGTTGCAGTTAATACCAAGAATAGCGCAAAAACAGATAAAATAATTTGAACCATTTGTTTCATTATGAAACCCCCATTCACATAGTAAATAACTTTACAGTGTAAGTGTATCATCATCAGCTTAATGTGCGGGCGTTTTTAACAAATCCTAAGGTAATCTTAATATTGTATTTACGTATGTGCTAAAATTAACTTTATACAAATATAGCATTTGCTTTTTTAAATGTTATCAAAGCTTAATTATACAGTGATATACTTATTTATCTTTTATCAATAAATGGAATACTTCTAGCCACACAAACGATAAAAATAATATGTGCTAAAAGCCATAGACTATATTCTGACCAGCTAAAATGAAAGATAGGTCGAACAGCGATATGAATGAGAAATGGATACAGCACTATAAAAGATAACATAGATGCCACATAACCAATGGCATACCATTGCTTTCTAACTCGATAGAGCAGTAATAACATCATATAAACAACAATACCAATGATTAAATGAATAAGGATTTCAAGCCATAACGGGGTGAATTGTTTAGGAATAATAAAGTCTATATTGATAAGTAATTGAGCTAACTGGGTTGTGTCAGTTAACAAATCTATGATAAACAATATGAATAATAGCAACATACTAATTAGACAGGCGCTCGTTAAATGATATTTTAAATAATACATTAGGCATTCCTCCTTAAAACGATTTAGTTATCTTTTCCCCTAAGTGTAAAAAACAATTATTAGTCAGAAAATTCAAAAATCTAATTGACGTTCTCTTTGCATAGTGATAGGATAAATTTAATTCAATAAAAGTAAGAAGACTCTTATCAAGAGTGGTGGAGGGATGTGCCCTATGAAGCCCGGCAACCGTCAGTGAATGACATGGTGCCAAGTCACATAAAGTTTAAAGTACTTTAAGAGATGAGAGAAAGTGTGCGTACTTTCTCTTAATTTGAGAAAGTATTTTTTATGTCTTGAATTCGACTGTTTTCATCTTTATTGAAGTAGCAATTAGAAAGGTGAGGATACAATTGAAAAAATGGGTCATCATGATTAGTGTGTTAATTATTACTCTAGCTTTATCAGCGTGTGGCAAAGACAATAAAGAAGCGAGCAAGACTATTACCGTTGCAGCAACACCAGCACCACATGGAGATGTGTTAAAACATGCACAAGAAGCAATGAAGAAAAAAGGCTATGATTTAAAAGTTAAGATTGTTAATGACTATAAAGTACCAAACAAATTATTAGATAAAGGTGATGTAGATGCCAATTTCTTCCAACATGTACCTTATTTAAAGGCAGAACGAAAAAGTCATGGCTATAAGATTGAAGAAGTAGGCAAAGTCTTTACAACTCCAATGGGCGTATATAGTAAAAAATATAAACATATTAAAGACATACCAGATGGTTCAACCATTTATGTTTCAAATAATCCAGCAGAAGAAGGACGCTTTTTATCATTTTTTGTTAACGAAGGCTTAATTAAGTTGAAAAAAGGAGTGAAAATTGAAGATGCGAAGTTTGAAGATATTGCTGAAAATAAAAAGCATTTGAAATTCAATAATCAACAAGGCGCTGAATTTTTACCTAAAACATATAATAACAGTGAAGGTGCAGCAGTTATCATGAACTCAAATTACGCAATTGATAATGGTTTAAAACCATCTAAAGATGCGATTGCATTTGAAGGAAAATCATCACCTTTTGCTAATATTATTGCAGTACAAGAAGGACATAAAAAAGATAAAAAATTCCAAGAATTATTAAAAGTTTTACAATCAAAAGAAATTAAAGCATATATTAAAAAACAATATGGTGACGACGTGATTCCATATGAAAATTAAAGTGACATAATAGCGTGCTGCGATACAACATATGTTAATTTTAGTACTTGTTGTTTTAATCATTTTAAATATCCATAGTAAGCGTGAATAAACAACTTAATAATTTAATTATTCAGAAAATATTTACAAATCTGATAATTAATTGTATATTGGGTTGTATTACATTGCTGTGCGAATAAGTCAGCAGTATTTGGAGGATGAATTGACTATGAGTAAAGCAGCGCAACTTATTGAAGAAGATGGGAAATATTTTGCAAAATCAGGACGTATCAAATACTATCCGCTCGTGATAGATCATGGTTATGGTGCAACGCTTGTCGATGTTGACGGTAAATTATATATTGATTTATTATCGAGTGCCAGTTCGCAAAATGTTGGTCATGCACCTAAAAAAGTATCCGATGCTATAAAAGCGCAGGTAGATAAGTTCATTCACTATACACCCGCATATATGTATCATGAATCGGCGGTTAAATTATCTAAAAAGTTGTGCGAGATTGCGCCTGGCAACTTTGAAAAAAGGGTAACCTTTGGTTTAAGTGGATCTGATGCTAATGATGGTGTCATTAAATTTGCACGTGCTTACACGGGACGTCCTTATATTATTAGCTTTACTAACGCTTATCATGGATCAACATTTGGCTCATTATCTATGTCCGCGATTAGTTTAAATATGCGCAAACATTATGGACCATTACTAAATGGCTTTTATCACATACCTTTTCCTGATAACTATAGAGGAATGTTTGAACAGCCAACTGCAAATACAGTTGCTGAATATTTAGCACCTCTAAAGGAAATGTTTGCGAAATACGTACCCGCAGACGAAGTGGCATGTATTGTTGTTGAAACGATACAAGGTGATGGTGGATTACTTGAGCCAGTCGCAGGCTATTTTGAGGCATTAGCAGCTTTATGTCGAGAACACGGAATTTTAATTGCTGTTGATGACATTCAGCAAGGATTAGGTCGAACAGGCACTTGGAGTTCGGTGGAACACTTTAATTTTATACCAGATATGATTACATTTGGAAAGTCATTAGCTGGAGGCCTACCAATGTCTGCGTTAGTGGCACGTAAAGAAATTATTGATAGCTTGGAAGCACCAGCCATTTATTTACTACTGGGGCTAGTCCGGTAAGTTGTGAGGCAGCACTCGCAACAATTGAAATGCTTGAAGAAGACGACTTATTATCAGCAAGTGTCAATAAAGGGCGCTATGTACGCCAACGTATGGAACAATGGACTTCACGTTATGAGTATGTTGGTGATGTTCGAGGCATCGGGCTTTCTATAGGCATTGATATTGTGTCAAATAAGCAAAATAAGACAAGAGATCCAGAAGCAGCTTTAAAAATATGTAATTATTGTTTTGAACATGGTGTTGTCATTATTGCCGTTGCAGGTAATGTATTGAGGTTTCAACCACCATTAGTCATTACCTATGAGCAATTAGATGAAGCACTAGCAACGTTAGAACAGGCGTTACAAGGTTTACAAGATGGGCAATTAGATACATTAGATATCGATGGTCAAGGCTGGTAATAAAGGTGTACGCGCATTAATTAACTTCGAAAGTATATTGCTAAATAGGATGAATATATTTAAATCTAGGACCTCTCAGGAGGTTCTTTTTTTGTCAGTGATTTAAAATTTTAATATTTGAAAAGTGTATTCGCTTGGCAGTTACAACGATTATAGGCAAGTGTTTATTAAATAAAAAATATAGGTTATATTTTAGTTAATAAATGGTGTATAATCATAATGTATTTTGTTAATATACAGTAGTTAATTAGTAGCTTGTTTAAAACGCGTTAATAAATAGATAGCCTTGTTGCATCGGAAGGAGCTTACGAGTGTTTTCAATCATCATTCCTACATACAATAGTGAAAAATATATTGCACATACACTAGATAAGCTATTAAGCTGTCTGTATTTTGAAGAGGATGAAATTATTGTTATCAATGATGGTAGCACTGATTCGACGGCACAAATTTTAAAAGGCTATCAAAATCATGCACAGATTAAAATTATTAATCAAACGAATAAAGGTGTCAGTGCAGCTAGAAATTTAGGCATGTCACTTATGAGTCCTGAGACAAAATTAGTGACATTTATTGATGACTCTGATTATGTGAGCACAAATTTTTTCAAAGAAGCCAGTCGATTTTTTCTTAAATATCCGTACATAAAATTAGCAAGTGCGCCTATATTAATACGTAAAGGCCATACATTATCAGCTCAAAATTTAAATTATCGTTTTCAACAACGTAGGCATGTAGTAGATATTACACAGCAGTACCAAGATATTCAATATCATATTGGAGGAATGGTCTTTCGAAAATCGTTGTTTACCCATCATAAGTATACATTCGATGAGACGATTGATTTTTGGGAAGATGCAAAGTTTATTAATACGATTCTATTAGACGTCAAGTCTTATGGCTTAATTAAATATGTTAATTATTTCTATAACAGAGATGATTACCGGTCATTAAGTATTAACTCATGGAAGGATCAAAATAGGTATGCGCCTCATATCGTTAAAAATTATCTTGAATTAATTCAACGCTCTACCGATTTATACGGCAGGGTTTTACCTTATATTCAATATTTGGTCGTGTTACATTATTTGAACTATATCTTAGAACATAACCAGGGTTATTTAAATTTAAAATACATTCAAGACAATACTCGTTTTAACATAGAAACAAAAGTATTACTACAATACATAAGCATAGAGATGATAGATGCATTACCAATTGATAATTGCTATAAACACATCCTTTATCAGCATAAAGGGATGGTATTTCCAGCTGAAAAGGATTATAAAAAAATAAATATCATTGTGCATCATTATCATTGGGGCAGTCGTGAATTACACTTTTCATTGTCTCAAGAGGCGTTTGATATGAGTGATAGTACGCAAATTTATATTGATTCACATGGCAAGTTAAAAGCTCGAGCAATGTTAATACACGATAAGCCATTAATCATTTTAGGTGTTAAGGTGAAAAATTTTAGTCGTAAAACTTTTCAAATTCGACTGCCACGCTATCGTTTGCTAATAGGTGGTTACTTCAGAATTATTGATAATGAGCGTGGTGTCAAAATGAATATTTATAATCCATCTTTAGGGATGCGCATGTTAAAAAAGTTAATGTATTCAATCAAATATTATAGCGTTTCAAGTCGTAGAAATAAGGAGGTATCTTAATGTTAATTTCAGTCATTTTGCCTGTATACAATGTGTCGGATTACATTGAAGCATGTTTAGACTCGTTGCTTCATCAAAGTATTGGGCAAGAAAAGATAGAAGTCATTCTTATAGATGATTGTTCCACTGATGATAGTGTTGCTAAAATGCGTAACTATGAACAACAATTTAGCCATTTTAAATTATATCAATGTCCTGTTAATTATGGTGCACCAGGAAAACCACGTAATATTGGTGTGGCTCAAGCAACTGGCGATTTTCTTCACTTTATGGATCCGGATGATATTTTAGCATCGGATGCGTATGAACAATTGTTGGCATCAATGGGAGATCAAGATGATTTTGCTATGGGAAAAATGGTGTCTTTTAATGAAGATGGATCGACATTCCAGCATGTGACATTTAAAGAATATAAATTAAATAAGACGTATGAGCATGTAAAGCTCGACGATGTTCCATTTTTCTCGCAAGTGAAAGTTGGCGTTGTACTGAAATTAATTCGAAAATCATTTTATGATGCACATCATATTTCGTTTGTAGAGGGGCTTCGTAATGGAGAAGATAAATTGGTGGATACATTGCTGTATACCCAGGCACAATCATTTTCATACACGCCACAAATTATTTATTACTATCGTAATCGTGATACAGGTGATAATAAATCAATCACACATCAAGATGTGATGCGCTCCATTGAAAACGATATTGCCGCATATCATATTTGTAAACCTTTTTATAATAAAGAACAATTACAATTTTTTAAAATTAATGCGCTACGTTCAATCTTTTGGAAAGTCTTAGATCAAGAATTTTATCTTATTGATAATAGTCAAAAGTTAAAAATATTTACTGAGCTTTTTGACATTGTAAATCATTATGAACCACGTATTTTTAATTTATATTTACGTCATGAATTACCTATTATTCATTTGATACAACAGCGCGAATATGAACTTGCAATTTCTTATGCAGCATTATTGGAAGCGCGACGAAGATATTTTTATAGTGCAACCGCATTAGAAGCGAAAGCTGCAGAAATTAAACGCTTTAAGAGCAGTAAAAGTTACAAATTACATCGTTTAGTGACAACAATAAAACGAACTATAGGATTGAAACAACGATGAACATATTATTAGTACTCTTTAAAACAAGGAACATGAATGTCCAACAATATAAAGCACTTAAGCATTGTGAGGCTTTTAAACATGTTGAAACGATTTATATAGCAGATGAAAAAAGTATCAATATAGATATTAAAGGTTATGACTATAGGTTATGACTATATCTTGTTTGCCAACCCTAACTTTACTTTTAATCATGTAGAGCTTGAACAAGCAATTCAAACATTACAATCATCTGATGCTACTGCAGTACAGTGGACACTTAGAGATGTAAAATATCTCAAACAAATGCCTTATACATATAACAATTATAGAGAATGGTTTGCTACTATTTTAATACGGAGAGATGAAACACAAGAGCATTGTGATTTAATGACCTATTTTCAAGCTACGGCTACGATAACATCAAAAGCGTATATTTCGGCAAATTATATTGGAAGAAATACGCAAAACAAGGTATATAAGCATGATATTATCGATTTAACGATTGACTTATTGGAATCTTTATCAACCGCTCAAATCATAGGTGGTTTCGCTTCAAAAAAAGATTTAATTCACTTTTTAGACTTTGTTATTGATAATCAAGTATTTGAAAGAGACGTGGATAAAGAAAAGCAACTTAAATTAATGAAGATAATTGCACAAAAATTTAGTGGTTTGAAAGAACTGAGGGAACGTAAACAAACAAGGTTGTATTTATTTTATGGTTTAGTATTTAAACGATACTTTGATGAAGCATTGAGTGCATTGACATTATATCGCAGTCGTCGTTATTGGTACCAAGTTAATCAAAATTTGGAACAGAATAGGGATAATGAATTTGAACAACTCAGAACTTCAGATGCTTGGATAAAGACACAAAAATATCGCGATGCACGTATAAAATTACAGCTAATACTAAAATATCTAGAAAAATATAGTTTAAAATGCTTTGCACATTTATTTAAAATGATCATACACAAGCCAATATGGCTGATTTCAGAACGTAAAGACAGCGCATCAGATAATTCTTATTTCTTGTTTAAATATTTAACGCAACAATGTAGTGAAATTAAAGCATATTATATTTTGGACAAACATGCTAAGCATGCACGTGCAAAAGTGAAAAACCTAGGAAAAGTAATCAACTTTGGTTCGATTAAACATAAGTTATTAATGCTTGCTGCGGATAATTATATTACGTCATTTACAGCCGAAGAAACGCTGTTACCATACAATAATCAGTTGTATAAACATATTTATCAACAAGAACTTGCACAAAAGAAAATTATCTCTATTCAGCATGGAATGATTATTCACAATATATCGCCATATTTAAGTAAGAATAATTATTTAGTGAACTATATAACAGCAAATAATCAATTTGAAAAACAAATTATTACTGAAACATTAGGTTACGATGAACATGAAGTATTGATTACAGGTATGGCAAGACATGATAATTTATTGGAAACATCTGTGGAAATTAGTGAAAGTCAAAAAGTATTATTTATGCCAACATGGCAACGTGGATTACAATATTTGACAACGACACAATTTTTAAGCAGTGAGTACTATCATAAAATGGTAGAATTGCTAAATAACTCTACGGTATTAGATTTTTTGCAACGCTATAACTTAACGCTAAGGGTATTATTACATCCACAATTTGATAAATATAGTAAGTACTTAATGAGTGAACATGCTGAAATTGAATTTTGTTCAATGAGTGATGTCGAAATTCCAACGGCTATCGCACAATCAAAATTTTTAATTACTGATTTTTCATCGGTAGCGGTGGACTTTTTATTCCAGCAAAAAAATGTCATATTTTATCAATATAATAAATATCTGTCACATCATGTGCCGTCTAAACAGATTCAATATCGAGATATCGGTCAAGTTGTGACTACAATTGAACAAGTTACAGAAGCACTTCAGAAATTGGCTGCCAATGACTTTAAACTATTACCACAATATCAAATAGCTTACGATAAATTGTTTGAAGTCAAGCACCATATTAATCAAACATTAGTTGACACTATTAAGCAGTTGAAGTGAGGAAAAAGCAATGAAGACGACTATATCAGTACAACAGGGAAAGCTCTGTTTTCATCACATACAACAACCAACCGATATTATGTATCAATTTGAAGATCGCATTGGTATTTTTTTACAAAAATTTCCATTAACATTTGAAATAAATAATCACATGGTGACTTTAGATTTGAAGCATCATTTTAGTTCGGGTATCATCAGTGGTTTGAAAATTAAAATGGCACTTGATGTAGAGGCCAGAGAACCTATTATTTTGGACGATATTAATCCACTTTATATTGTAACTATACACGTTGATAAAGAAGCGTTGTATATTACTTTAACGGCTAAAGACACTCTCGTAACAATTCACTGTCAAGGCAATCAACTTCAATTAATCAGTGATTACAAATGTACGACATATTTAGGGCAATTAGTCGCTGGAACGATGTTGCCAACTGCTAAATACTTTGTAACTAAAGATAAGCACATAATCATGGAAGATATGCTAACAATGATGCAACATCTAGCTATTAGACAACAACGCTGGAGTGTTTATGTACAACTAAAAGATGATTGTGGAAATCAGTATGTAGAGAAAGTGCAATTAACGGATTGGATTCATCAAAATAAGGCGTTGTTAGCACAATATTCTGTTGATTATCATCAAAAAGATAACTTTTTATTATATGGAAATGTGCAGCAACAAGTGACATCATTACCTATATCCATACAAGCAGTCAACCAACGATTATATAGTCTGACTTGTGATAGGGAATTGGCTCATGACAATATTTATCTAGCTTTACGTTCGCGACAAGGCAATCCATTTCATTATCGCGAGTATGTTGAATTTCCTACAATTAAGCAGAGTGCCATCATTGATCTAGGTCAATTGCACAAAATTTATACTAAAGACGGTGATAACTTTGATGTGCTCATTGGTAAAAATTTTGAGACAGCACGATTCGTTATTCCTACAAATCATAAACAGATAGATACGCGCTATGTAACACTGAGTAACACGATGAATGCTAAGTTTTACATTAATGGGCGAGGAGGTTTAAGTCTTTATGTCTTAGAAAAGACACAATCACAAGCCTATGAAGTGCCGAAAATTGCTGTTTTAGGAACTTGTTTTTCGCGCAATGGTTTAAATACATCACCTTATTTTAATCCAGATTATAAAAAATATATGAACTGTGTATTCACTCAATTCCATAGTCGTTTGGATGCTTTAAATGCAGTGCCAGCACCAGCATCATTAATGCAGCAATATAAGCAACATCATGAATTTGAGCATATTGCACGTGATATGGCTAAAACCTTTTATGATGAGCTACGCCAATCAGGTGCTGAAATACTCGTTATTGATTTATATGCTGATGCTTTATTAACATCATTAAAGTTAAACAATGGTAGCAAGATTACTTATAATTATTTGATTAAAGATAATCCCAATTTAGGGGACTATGTCAGTGAATGGAATGCGCATGAATTTGACAATGATACAGACTATTATAATGAGTGGTTAGCTGAGTTACATAAATTTATGCATCATATAACTAACATCATTCCTGAAAGTCATATTATTTTAAATAGAGGTCGATTAGCGGAAAAGTATAGTGAAGAAGGACAGCTCAAAACATTTTCTACGATACAACAAATTAAAAAAGCGAATGAAATATGGGAGAATTTAGACAATTTATTGCTTCAACATTATCCACAAGTCAAAGTAATTGATTTAACAGGAAAGCAGTATCATGCAGATAAAAATCATCCTTTTGGTTTCTCCTATTCACATTACGAATCACAATATTACAAAGACTATTTTAGTGAACTTGTTAAACAAGTATTGTTAATTAAAGCGTTGTAATAATGTAGATTATAAGCGCAAAAGGCGGGGCCTCAACAGAAAGGAATGCGAAGCGCAGTTCAACTAGCAACGCAAGTTAGGGGTGACTGAGATAGCACCCTAGGAACGCAAAGTCATACATTTCAGAGTATTGAATATAAAATAAGAGCCTAGAACATCATTATGTTTTAGGCTATGAACGAAATATTGGCAGTAGTTGACTGGATTGAAAATACGCTTATATCAAGCTTTTTCAATCCTAGTCAATCTTGCCGGGGCGGGACTACGAATTCATAATGAATTCTGTTCCGCTCCCTATTATTTTAGAATTTATATCCAGCTTTTTTATAATGGTTATGTTATTTTTGCTTTGGCACGATATATTCTGGTTCTTCATTTTTCTTAGAATGACGCACGCCATAGAAAAGATAAATAACAATACCGACTACAAACCAAATTAATGTATATAGTTTAGCTTCATAGCTTAATCCCCAAAATACTAAAAATACTAAAACAAAAGTAATTGCCGGTAAAACAGGATATAAAGGTACTTTAAAACCTGGTACGGGTAAGTCATTACCTTCGCGTTTACGTAAACGATACATTGCGATAGATACAAACATAAATGCAACAAGTGATCCAGCTGAAATCAATTGTGCCAAGAATGCGAATGGGAACATTGAACCGATAATGACTACAATGATAGTCAAGATAATTAAAGAACGATTAGGCAAATGTTTATGATTTAATTTCGCTAACCAAGATGGCAATAAACCATCGCGTCCAAATGAGTATAGTAAACGTGATCCAGCCAACATCATACCAATCAATGCAGTAAACATACCGATAACAGAAATACCTTGTACAATTGCTGCAACAACGCCATGACCACTTTGACGTAATGCCCAGCCAACAGGTTCAGCATTATTAGCATATTGTGAATAATGGAACATACCTACGAGCACAAGTGCTACAGCAACGAAAAGAATAATAGCGACTACTAATGAACCTAAAATACCTCTTGGCATTGTTTTTGATGGGTTAATTGCTTCTGCTGAGTTCGCTGCGATTGAGTCAAAGCCAATATAAGCTAAGAAAATCATAGATACACCAGCATAAACACCTTGCCAACCTCCAAAGTCACCTGTATCTGTTACTTTATGTTCTGGAATAAATGGAATGTAGTTCTGTACATGTAATGCTGTTAAGCCTACAACAACAAATAACAATATTGCAAAAATTTTAAGAACTACTAGAATGTTTTCAATGCGTGCTGCTTCTGTCATACCTCTTGATAAGAGCAATGCTGTTAAAATAATAACGACCGCAGCGATGATATCAATAATACCACCATTTGCACCAAATGGAGCTGATAATGATGTAGGTAATTTAATACCTAATGGTGAAATCAGTCCACGTAAGTTAGCAGAGAAACCAGAAGCCACAAAGGCAACAGCGATAAAGTATTCTGCTAATAGTGCCCAACCTGCAACCCAACCAAAGAACTCACCAAATAATACATTAACCCATGAATAAGCTGAGCCAGCAAATGGCATGGCAGAAGACATTTCGGCATATGTAAATGCGACAAGTCCAGCTACTATTGCAGCGATTAAAAATGATAAGGCAACAGCAGGACCAGCATGTTCGGCCGCAACAATTCCCGGTAATGTAAAGATAGAAGTCGAAACAATAGTACCTACACCAAGCGCTAGGAAATCTCTAACACGTAAGGTACGTTTTAAATGACCATCTTTATTTTGATAAATCGTAGGATTCTCTTTACGAGTAATAGTTTTGAAAAAACTTGACATAGCAATTAACCTCCACAGTTAATAATAATCTATATTTAAATGTGATATTTTAATAATTAACATCATATCATAAAATCACCGACCATAGTCTAAAAATTCTGAAAAATTTCATTTTTCTTACTTTTTAAAGCAGATATACGATAAATTTATACGATAAAATAGATTATAGCAGACTTAAAGCATAATGTAAGTGGCTATTTTGGTACATCTATCTTTTAAGAGAAAAATTGCCATTATTATAAATTTTTTAAAAAATAATAATAAGAATTGCATAGGAATGGAAGATGAAAGATTTAGGATTATAACAACATTAATTGTTACAATATTATTGAAAAGCCTAGTTAGGATTGATATTCCTAAATCTAATTTCTACAATAAAAGCAAATAAACTAATATAGGTCGTGGAAGAATATGGAAATTAAACAGATAAAGTATTTTGTCGAGGTGGTTCGACAAGGCGGAATGACGCAAGCTTCTGAACACCTTTATATTGCACAATCAACGATAAGCAAGGCAATTAAAAGTATTGAAAATGAATATAATATCACTTTGTTTGATCGCTCACAAAAGCAAATTAAGCTAACAGATATTGGTCAAACATTTTATGATAATAGTTTAGAGTTTTTAGCACTTTTTGAAAAGTTATCATTAGAAATGAATGACGTTGTCAATCTACAGAAAGGTCATATTCGTATTGGCCTATCACCGATGATGAATGTTCAAATGTTCACCGATAGTCTTAACCAATTTCATCAACAATATCCTAAAGTAACATACGAAGTGATTGAAGGAGGTGGTAAAGTGGTAGAACATAATATTGACAACGATGAAATTGACATCGGTATTACCACACTACCTGTAGATTCAAGTGTTTATCATTCATATTCGCTTTATGATGAAGAATTATTGCTAGTCGTCAGTAAAGCGCACCCCTTGTCGCAGCGCACGAAAGTAGATTTTGCCGAGTTGGAAGATGAAGAATTTATACTTTTTCATGATGATTTCTATTTGAAAGATCAAATTATTGAAAATTGCAAACGCATTGGCTTTTATCCTAAAACAGTTGCTAATATTTCACAGATTAACTTTATTGAAAATATGATTAGTCAGGGATTAGGCATCAGTGTTGTTCCTCAAAGTTTATACAATATGATGGGAGATGAGGTTACAGCTTTAAAATTAGAAAACGCACGATTATCTTGGCACTTAGGTGTTATTTGGCGCAAAGATACTTACTTATCGCATGTCACTCGAGAATGGATTCAAACCATAGGCCATTTAAGTCCAAAGTAATAAATTTTAGAGATAACTTGGAATACGATGTTTTATAGATGTATTCCTTTTTGGAATACTTGCAATCGAAAATATGTATTTTATTAATACGTTCAACCGTAATATAATGAATAACGTAATGAAGTTGCAAGTGATTCAAAATATTTTTCATATAGTAAAGAAATGATTGTCTAGTAGTAAGTTATTTAAGGCAGTTATGCTTTAAGTGTACTGATTATATGAAAGAGTTCTAGCCCAACTCGGAGTATTATCCCAAATAGTCCAATTTTGAACGCTTGAGCGGATTTCACACAACAATGAATGACAAGGCATTTTGATATTAAAGAAGTCATGCACTGTTCACTGTCTTTCCCTCTTTTCCTAAAAAAATTGAACATGCAATTGACTTCTTTTTATCTAAGTGTGCAGCAGTGTGAAAATTTGTTAATTATCGAAAGGATATGGATATAAAATGACTAAAAAAAATTACTCAGCAGCAGATATGGTTATTGATACGTTGAAAAATAATAATGTAGATTATGTGTTTGGTATTCCAGGTGCTAAAATTGACTACTTATTTAATGCATTAGAAGATGATGGACCAGAATTAATTGTTACAAGACACGAACAAAATGCAGCTATGATGGCGCAAGGTATTGGACGTATTACAGGAAAACCTGGTGTCGCTCTTGTAACAAGTGGACCAGGGGTAAGTAACTTAACAACAGGACTTTTAACAGCAACATCTGAAGGTGATCCTGTCTTAGCTATTGGCGGTCAAGTTAAACGTAATGATTTATTACGTCTCACTCATCAAGCAGTAGATAATGTAGATCTTTTAAAATCATCTACAAAATATAGCGCTGAGGTTCAAGATCCTGAGTCATTATCTGAAGTTATGACAAATGCAATCCGAACAGCAACTTCAGGTAAAAATGGCGCGACTTTTATTAGTATTCCTCAAGATGTCATTCAATCACCAGTTAATAATAAAGCGATAGCATTATGCCAAAAACCAACTCTAGGTGTTCCAAGTCTTCAAGATATTAAAGATGTTATCACTAAAATCAGCAATGCTAAGTTTCCAGTGTTACTAGCTGGTATGAGAAGTTCAAGTGAAGCAGAAACAGAAGCAATCCGTCACTTAGTAGAAAAATCCAATCTTCCAGTCGTTGAAACATTCCAAGGTGCCGGAGTCATTAGTAGAGATTTAGAAAATCACTTCTTCGGTAGAGTAGGATTGTTCCGCAACCAAGTTGGTGACCAATTATTGAAAAAAGCAGACTTAGTTGTCACTATTGGTTATGATCCAATTGAATATGAAGCGAGTAACTGGAATCACGAATTAGATACTGAAATTATCAATATTGATGAAGTTGCTGCTGAAATAACGAACCATTTACGTCCTGAAAAAGAATTAATAGGTAATATTGCAGGTACAATTGAGCTTATATCTGAAAATATTGATGCACCAATTATTGATGACAAACATTTAAATGACTTGGAAAAATTAAGAGCAGAAGTTATTGAAACATCAGGTATTAAATGTACACATGTTGATGGAGTGTTACATCCATTAGAAATTATCGAAACGATGCAAAAATCACTTTCAGATGATACTACAGTTACTGTAGACGTAGGTAGTCACTATATTTGGATGGCACGTAAATTTAGAAGCTATAACCCAAGACATTTGTTGTTTAGTAATGGTATGCAAACACTTGGTGTTGCCTTACCATGGGCAATTGCTGCTGCATTAGTACGACCTAATACGCAAGTAGTTTCAGTTGCTGGCGATGGTGGTTTCTTATTCTCAGGACAAGATCTTGAAACAGCTGTACGTAAAAAATTAAACATTATCCAACTAATTTGGAATGATGGTAAATATAACATGGTAGAATTCCAAGAAGAAATGAAATATAAACGCTCTGCAGGTGTAGAATTTGGACCTGTTGATTATGTTAAATATGCAGAATCAATGGGAGCAAAAGGTTTGCGCGTTACAACTCAAGAAGAATTAGAAGCAGCAATTAAAGAAGGTTATGAAACTGAAGGACCTGTATTAATTGATATTCCTGTAAACTATCAAGATAATATTAAACTTTCAACAAATGTATTACCAGATTCATTAAACTAAATTTAAACATATAAATAGGAGTGAATACAGTAATGAGTCATGTATTATATCAGCACGGCACATTAGGCACATTAATGGCAGGTTTATTAGAAGGAACTGCAACAATTGATGAACTATTAAAACACGGAGATTCAGGACTAGCCACTTTAACTGGTTCAAATGGAGAAGTTATCTTCTTAAATGGAGAGGCTTTCCATGCCAATGAATACAAAGAATTTACCAAACTTAAAGGTGATGAAAAAACACCTTACGCAACGATTACACATTTTGAAGCGGATGAAACATATCAAACAAGCGATAAATCTTCTGAAGAAGTATTAAATGAAGTTGAATCACATATGTTAAGTAAAAACATGTTTTCAGCAGTGAAAATTAGTGGTACATTTAAAAAAATGCATGTTCGAATGATGCCTAAACAGGAACCACCTTATACACGGTTAATTGATTCTGCACGTAGACAACCAGAAGAAACAGCAGAAAATATTAAAGGTACAATAATTGGATTCTATACGCCAGAATTATTCCATGGTATTGGTTCTGCAGGTTTCCATATCCATTTTGCAAATGATGACCGCAATTTGGGTGGACATGTATTAGACTTTATCGTGGATGATGTTACTGTAGAAATTCAAAACTTTGAAACGTTTGAACAACACTTTCCAATTAACAACAAGACGTTCACTGAAACAGAAATAGACTATGGTGATGTCGCCGACGAAATTAGAGAAGCAGAATAAAGGAGTCGCGATTTAAGATGTTAGTTGAAAGTTTCAATCCGTTTAATAATATGCTGATTTCAGCAATTGTAGCGGCAGTGCCTATTATTTTATTCCTGCTGTGTTTAACAGTATTTAAAATGAAAGGCGTTTATGCGGCATTGACAACACTGATTGTCACTGCATTGGTAGCAATGATATGCTTCAAATTACCTGCACGTATTGCGGGAGGCGCAACATTTGAAGGATTTTATCAAGGTATTATACCAATTGGCTTTATTGTTATTATGGCGGTATGGCTTTATAAAATTGCAACTGAAAGTGGACAATTTAATATTGTCCAAGATAGTATTGCAAGTATTTCACAAGACCAACGTATTCAATTACTGCTTATTGGTTACTTATTTAATGGGTTTTTAGAAGGTGCAGCTGGATTCGGTGTACCGATTGCCATTTGTGCCGTATTGTTAATGCAACTAGGTTTCAAAGCATTGCCAGCAGCTATGTATTGTCTAGTTGCTAATGCAGCAGCTGGTGCTTATGGTGCTGTTGGTATTCCTATTGCGATTACAGATACACTAAATTTAGCAGGTGGTGTTAAAGCATCACAAGTTGCATTAATTGGTAATTTAACATTAGGTTTGATTAGTTTCTTTGTACCGTTTTTATTAATGTTTATTATTGATGGTCTCAAAGGTGTTAAAGAAACGTTTCCAGCTACATTAATAGCCGCATCTGTATTTACCGGTTTACAAGTATTGATTGCAGCATTTGCTGGCCCTGAGTTAGCTGATATCATCCCAGGCTTAGGTGCTATGGTTGCACTTGCATTATTCTCACGTAAATTTCAACCTAAAAATATCTTTAGACTTGAAGATAATGAAGCGGTCGGCAAGGTTGAGAAACATTCAATTAAGCAAATTGTCTATGGATGGAGTCCTTTCATTATATTGACCGTTATTGTTATGGTATGGAGCTTACCAGCATTTAAAGCACTATTTGAAAAAGGTGGTGCACTAAGTGCCCTTGTTGTTAACTTCAATGCTCCAGGTACGATGAATAATGTGACACATCATCCCAATGTTTTGACGTTTAACTTTATTGCACAAACTGGTACTGCAATATTAGTTACGGCTATCATTACCATCTTAATTGCTAAGCACATGTCGTTTAAAACTGCAGGCAAACTTTTAGGAGTGACAGTTAAAGAATTGTGGGTTTCTGTATTAACAATTTGCTTTATCTTGGCTGTCTCTAAAATTACGACATATGGCGGTTTGAGTAACGCTATGGGTCAAGGTATTGCTAAAACAGGTGCAATATTCCCATTGCTATCTCCAGTCCTAGGGTGGATTGGTGTGTTTATGACTGGTTCAGTGGTGAATAACAACTCATTATTTGCACCTATTCAAGCTTCTGTAGCAACACAAATAGGTACAAAAGGCTCGCTCTTAGTTGCGGCTAACGTCGCTGGTGGAGTTACAGCTAAAATAGTATCTCCTCAATCAATTGCTATAGCCACAGCGGCTGTTAATAAAGTCGGTAAAGAGTCTGAATTGATGAAAATGGCTATGCGTTTTAGTATAGGTTTACTTATCTTTGCTTGTATTTGGACATTTATGTTGAGCCTATTTGTTTAAAATATAGTAACAGCTATCTGACACGATGTAGATCAGATAGCTGTTTTTTAGCTTATTCAAGTTAATATCATGTAATGGAAGAAGAAAATGCAAATTATTATTTAATAATAGTGTCATTTATATTTGACATACTTAACGATGTCGGTTATATTTGACACATAGGATAATAAATAAGGGTGAGTAAGCATATGAACAAATTCAAAAATAAAATGATTAATAGTCTTCTTGGTACGATAGGTGACAAAGATGAACGTGAAATTGCCATAATCAATGCTAAATTTACGACTGTATTTCTAACGGCATATGTTTTATTATTTTGTTTATTGCTATTAGGTGTCATTTTAGATGCGATGCATGACACCATTTCAGTGCTAACTATGGCAATCACGATTGTATTTTTAATTATCAATATTCAAACTCTCGTATTAATGCGAAAAGAAAAATTAGACGATTTAACCGTTTATTCTGATAAAGAATATGTCCAGCTCATTAAAAAATTAAAACGACAAAGTGTAGTTGGAGGGTTCTTTTTTGGAGCTTTAACAACGTTATTTGACATGGTATTTCGCTTTTTTAACGATACGGATGTAACGGTATGGTTTGCTGTAAGTAAGAATATCTTGCCGGGACTAGTATTTGGTGTACTTGCATATTTCTTTGCTAAATCTAAAGTTCGTAAGGATTATTAATATAGAGGTGAAGGACGTTGTCACGTTTAAATGACTTTTTAATTAAGTGGTTTACGAATAGCTCAACTGACAAAGATGAACGCGAAAAAATTCAATTGAATGAGCGTTTAGCTAATATGTACATGATTACTACAATATTAATAGCATTGCTACTTTTATTAAGCGTGATAGATATAATACACACACAACAAATAATGATGACACATGTTGCTGTATTTATTTTATTTTTTGGTTTAAACATAATTTCTTTAGTCATAATGGGAAAAGGTGGTTTAGACCATTCGCGAGTTAATTCTAAGGCTGAATATCGTCACTTAATTAAGAAATATGCTGTAATTTGTATAGGATTTGCTATTTATTTTGGTTTAGCTCTTTTTGGACTAGATTTATTATTTGATGCCGTAGGTGGGATAAAGACCTATGGTGGAAACCCAATTAATTATATCGTTGGTGGTATTGTGATGGGTATCTTGATGTATATTATGAGAGTCGTCAAAATAAAAAAAGAATATTAAATATTGTATGCCTTTCTCGTGTTCGATATTATATAATTAAACTATATTTTAAAGAACGAGAGAGGCTTTTTATGATAGATGCTGAACCAATTGTATTAAAAATGAAAAATCAAAAAATTAACTATGACCGTGTCTTGAAAAAGTTAATACAGCAATGGAAGCGTGCGGAGCAAAAACCGAAAATTTTGTTACATAGCTGTTGTGCGCCATGTAGCACGTATACGTTAGAATATTTAACGCAATTTGCAGATATTGGTGTTTATTTTGCTAATCCCAATATTCATCCTAAAAATGAATATTTAAGACGTGCGAAAGTACAAGAACAATTTATTGCAGATTTTAATGAACGGACTGGCAATCATGTTCAATATATTGAAGCGCCATATGAACCACAAACGTTTATGAAAATGGCTAAATCACGTGGCTTAATGGATGAACCAGAAGGCGGATTGAGATGCTCAGCATGTTTTGAAATGCGTTTAGACCTTGTTGCCGATGCAGCACAGCGGTTTGGCTATAATTATTTTGGTAGTGCATTAACGCTGTCACCTAAGAAAAACGCGCAATTAATTAATGAATTAGGCATGAAAGTACAAGAAGCCTATGATGTGTACTATTTACCAAGTGACTTTAAAAAGAATAAAGGATATGAACGGTCATTGGAAATGTGTAGAGATTATAACGTTTATCGACAATGTTATTGTGGTTGTGTCTTTGCTGCAATGCGTCAAGGCATTGATTTTAAAGAAGTTAATAAAGAGGCTAAAGCTTTTTTAGAACAGTATCAATCTTAGAGTGAATTGATACTAAGTTGAGTTTTAATCAAAATAAAGAAAAATCAGCAGTATTTATCTCGATTCCCGATAAATATTGCTGATTTTAAATTTTAGGCATCTAAGCCAATGATATCTTTAACATTTGTATAATTATTTTTAGTTAAATATTGAGCGATGCCTTTATTGATTTTTTTAGTTAAGCCGGGGCCTTCAATCACTAATGATGAATAAATTTGTATTAGGGAAGCACCATTGCGCATCATTTGAATGGCATCATCTGTGCTAAAGATACCACCTGTACCAATGATTAGAAATTGACCTTTTGTTTGTTGATATGCCCATTTGACAAGCTCTAAATTACGTTTGAATAATGGTCTACCACTCAAGCCGCCTTCTTCGTTTTTATTATCAGAAGATAAGCCTTCTCGACGTCGTGTTGTGTTCGCTAAAATCATTCCATCAAATGTTTCTGTGATTGAAGGTAATATATTTTTAAAATCATCTAAATTTAAATCTGAAGTTAATTTTAAATAGATAGGAACTTGAATATCTGTTTGAGCTTTAAATTCCTTTAATGCGTTGCAGAGCATTGTAAATTCATCTTTATCGTGGAAGCTTTGTAAATTTTCTGTGTTAGGTGAGCTGATATTTACGGTAAAAAAGTCAACATCTGCCTTAAATGTATCCATGACTTTGATATAGTCCTGATCACGTTCTTCATAAGGAGTTGTCTTATTAACACCTACATTTAAACCTACAGGAATAGAATAAGCATGACGGCGTATATTAAATAAAGCACGATTCATGCCGATATTATTAAAACCCATGCGGTTGATTAAGGCATCATCTTCGAGTAAACGATACATCCGTGGTTTCGGGTTACCATCTTGAGGTTTCGGTGTGATGCCACCAAGTTCTAAGGCTCCAAAACCAAGGTATTCTAAAGCTTTAGGCACTTCACATGATTTGTCGAAGCCAGGTGCTAGACCTACAGGATTGTCGTAAGTATTACCTTGGATCGTTTGTTTCAATGAGGGATCTTCGTACACGAAAAGTTTTTTGACAATAGGAAAGATAAATGGTGCTTTTTGTAAAAGTTTGAGCGCGTCAATAGTTAAACCATGGGCTTTTTCCGGCTCAATTTTAAATAACAGGGGTTTGATTAATTTGTACATAGTAATGCTCCTTTTTCATTGTATTTGAGGCTTTCTATCCTCAATTAATAGCATTGAAAATAACATTTTCTATAATAGACTAGCACTTTATGTTTGTTTTTCAAAGCCAAAATATAGAAGTTCAATACTTTGCCATGATTTTTTCAAATGTTTGATACATTATTAAAAAGAGAATAAAAAATGTATTTTTTACAATAAAAACTTCCAAATGAGGTAAAGTTAAATCGAAAGGGTATGACTTTATAGAGTAGTACGGTGATTGAGAAGGCACAAAAAAGGAAATAGGATATAAATGAAAGGAGTATGTATATGAATCAACAATGGATAGATCAATTACCTTTAGATAATATTCGAGATGTGGCACCTGTAAGTGGTGGGGATGTGAATGAGGCATTTAAAGTGACGACAAAAGATAGTACGTATTTCTTACTTGTACAACGCAATCGCGATCAATCATTTTATGCAGCTGAAATAGCAGGACTCAATGCTTTCGAAGCTGCAGACATTACAGCGCCACGTGTAATAGATAATGGCAGCATTAATGGAGATGCTTTTTTAATTTTGAGTTATTTAGATGAAGGGCGTACAGGGAGTCAGCGTGAATTAGGTCAATTAGTGGCTAAAATGCATAGTGAACAACAATCTAATGGCCAATTTGGGTTTGATTTACCTCATGAAGGTGGCGATATTTCATTTGACAATTCTTGGACGGATTCGTGGATAGAACTTTTTGTGGCACGTCGTATGGATCATTTACGTGACGAGCTCATGCACAAAGGATTATGGAATGAAGAAGAAGATAAGGTGTATCAACAAGTACGCATGGTGATGATTAATGAGTTAGAAGCACATCAAAGTAAGCCATCACTCTTACATGGAGATTTATGGGGTGGCAATTATATGTTTTTAACTGATGGACGTCCTGCGCTCTTTGATCCAGCACCGTTATATGGAGATAGAGAGTTCGATTTAGGCATCACAACAGTTTTCGGTGGTTTTACGGATGAATTTTATGATGAATATGCCAAACACTATCCTATGGCAAAAGGTGCAGAAAAACGGTTGAATTTTACAGATTATATTTATTTATGGTTCATTTATTAAAATTTGGTGGAATGTATGCGAATAGTGTGAATCGCTCAATGGCTGAAATATTAAAGTAGACAACTTCAACAATCAATGGCAATATCTATTTTAATTTGTAATTAATGATATTGTTGATATGTAAATGATATTGTTAAATTCATAGCGGATAATGAAAAAGAGACTCGGACATAATTATGTTTTAAGTTATGAACTCTATATTGGCAGTAGTTGACTGGATTAAAAATACGTTTATAGCAAGCTTTTTCAATCCTAGTCAACCTTGCCGGGGCGAGACTAAGAATTCATAATGAATTCTGTCCCGTCCCTTTCTTTAGCTTATCAGAGATATTTTTGTCTCAGATTTTTATTTTAGTATATTTTCAAGAATGAAAACTTAGTCTGTTTCATAATTTAAACACTGGACTATTATTGCCGTGCTTAGCCCCACATTTCACGTAAGACATTCGCAAAGCCTTCAGGTTTTTGTGCGTAACCTAAATGACCACCTGGAATATCAATGATGTCGATTCCGGTATGTTTAGAAATATAGAAGTTTACGTCTTGAGGGAATGAACCTTTTGAATCAGTGCCATTTAATAATGTAATAAGTTCTTTATGTTTGTTGAAATCTTCAATAGAAATATCGGATTCTGTATATTGTCGTATTTCATATTTAAACCAATTCATCATTTGTTCGAATACTTTTTTGCTTTCAGCATCATCTGATGATTGTGCAGGTTTAGACATATATTCAGCATCTAATTGGCTAATATGCAGCGTTTCACCAAATAATTTCATCGCTTGTGGCATACCTTCATTTATTGCAACATCAATGATTTTTGCATTTTTATCTTGCCAATATTTAGCATCTGGTAAGAAGGTGTTAATAGGAGGCTCGTGAAATGCAATACGTTTAACGATGTCAGGGTAATCTTTTAACACATGCATGGCAACAATTGAACCGGAACTTGAACCTAAAATGTAGACGGGTTCATTACTAAGTGATTTTGCTAATTCGGCAATATCTTGTGCGTCGCGTTTAATACGGTAGCGACTATTAGGATTAATTGCTTCATCAGGTAGAGGTTCTGTCAATTCACTTTCTCCATAACCACGACGATCAACAGCCACTATTGTGAAAGTATCTTTTAACTGTTGCGCGAGTGGCATAAAGATATCACCTGTACCATTTGCACCAGGTATCAAAATAAGTAAAGGACCGTTGCCCACTTTATGATAGCGTAATTTAGCACCTTGTAATTTTAATGTTTCCATATATAAACCCTCCAAATTAATCTATAGTTTTATATCTAATATAAATTATTCTATGCCTAATAATTTAGCACCATTTGTATAACTAATTTTCTCTTGTTCTTCTTTAGTTAAACCTAAATCACTTAAAAAAGTACCTAATTCTTCAGGTTCAACATATGGATAGTCCGCTGAATAGAGTATTCTGTCTACACCTAGTTCAGCTTTGACTAAATCAAATTGTGGTTTAGTTAGCATACCGCTTGGTGTAATATAGAAATTGTTTTTAAAATAATAGCTAATCGGATGTGCCAAATGCTCAGCAACTAGTATGGTATCCATGCGTTCTAAAAAGAAAGGAATAAACTCTCCCCAATGCCCGATAATGATATTTAAATTAGGATATCGGTCAAATATGCCAGATAGTACGAGATGAATGGCATGAATACCTACATCTACATGCCAGCCATATCCGAAACATGCAAATGTTGCTGCAGTGACCTCTGGATAGTTTCCTTTGTAGTAAGCTTGATAAACATCACTTTGTACAGGTGAAGGGTGTAGGTATATCGGTGCATTTAATTCTTCTGCTGCAGCGAACAGACCTTCGTACGCATCTTGATCTAAGAATCCGCCATTAGGGTGTCCCATTATAAGCGCACCTTTAAAGCCAAGTTCTGTTATACAACGTTTAAGTTCTTCAATTGCTGCTTCAGGTTCATTAATCGGTAATGTTGCAAAGCCAACAAAACGCTCAGGATATTGTTTAATATAATCTGCTAGGGTATCATTTGCTTGTTGACATAAATCAATAGCACGTTCTCCTTGTAAATTTGAAGTTGAACCATTGCCATACGATAAAACTTGCATTTGAACATCATGTTTATCCATAAAACCAATGCGTTTATCGTGATAAGACAGTTTATCGGCATCTGTGAAACCCGATTTTAGTGCAAGTCCGTCAAGCATCGTTTTTAGCGGTACACCATTTGGATCTGGTGACATATATTTCATTGTTTCTTGTTGAATATCCTCAATAACATAATGTTCTTCAAAATTAATGCTTTTCAATTTAAAAGCTTCCTATAAAAAATGATTAATTCTACCAGGGCATTGAGCCGTTGCTATCAATAAATGTACCAGTTGGACCATCTTTATCAATTGTTGCAAGTTTTACGATAGGAATAATCCCTTCTGAAGCAGGTTTTGCATTGTTACTAAAGTCTCCCACCAAATCAGTATTCGTTGAGCCAGGATCTGCTGCGTTAATTTGTATATGTGGAAGGCCTTTTGCATATTGCAATGTTATCATTGTCACCGCAGATTTAGATGAACAGTATGCTAAGGAGTTCACTTTTGATTCTTGTGTGTTTGGATTGGTTACCATACCAAATGAACCTAAACCGCTGCTAACATTGACTACGACAGGTTGTTCTGACTTTTCAAGGAGTGGGATAAAAGTATGCATCATACGTACAATGCCAAAGACATTTGTATTGTAGACTTGTTGCACGTCATTAACAGTTAAATCTGCAGGTTTTTTGAAGCCACCTGAAATTCCAGCATTGTTGATTAAAATATCTAGGCGTCCTTCTCTATCTTGAATTTGAAGATATGCTTGTTGAATGGAAATATCATCTGTAACATCAAGTTGGACGTACTTGACACCGAGTTCATCTGCAGCTTGTCGTCCACGTTCAGCATCGCGTGAACCTATATACACGTTGTAGCCTTTTTGTTGTAAAACTTTCGCTGTTTCAAAACCTAATCCTTTATTGCCGCCAGTGATTAATACAATTCTTTTCATTATTTTGTCACCTCGTTAGGTAAATATAATTTAATTAAGTTATCGCGAAATGTTTCGTTCGATAATTGTCGTTCAGATTTTTGAAATTCAAACGTTGTGGTTGTTAATGATTTTAAAAACATATCTGTTTTGAATATAGCCCATGATGTATCGTTGTAATCATAAAATAATTCAAAGTAAAATTGATTCAAATTTTTGAAAAAGTTACTATCACGGAATAATTTAGTGTTGTCGTTGCCTTCAATACAATTGAGTAAATCACTTTTATCCGTTTTAAAAGCTAAAAATATATCAAGTGAATATTGCATAATATCACGTGCTGACGTGTATTGTTGTTTAATGGTTAACATATCTTGCATAATATCATCAAAATCATGTTCAATGATGTGATAACATAAATCACCTTTATCTTTGAAATGGCGATAGAGTGTGCCCATACCGATATTTAATTCTTTAGCAATGCGATTCATACTGATATGTTCAACACCTTCTGCATTAAATAATTCAAGTGCCTTGGATTCTATACGCTGTCGATTTTTAAGTGCATCTTTACGCAATCATGTCACCTCATTAAAAATTTTTATTATTGACAAACGGATAACGCTCCGTTTATTATAAAGCGTATTAATTAGAAGTTCAATAATTTAGGTTTAAACGCATTGAATTTTAGAAAAGGGTGATGAGTATTGTCATTAAATAAAGAACAAAGACGCGTGACGAGCGCTGAACTTAAAGCACATTTTCATCAATCAACACTAACTATTGAAGCACTTGCACAGACATTAAATATTTCTGCAGCTGAAGTAAGAAATGTATTAGATATGCATGCACCCAATGGTATTTTTGGAAATAAATTACATACATTTATTCACTTAGTTTGGGATGTGCGTGATTTAATAAATGAAAATATAAGACAAAATGGTAACGAGCCAAAAGCATATTCATATTTAAAAGGTGAAAAAGAAGATTACTGGTTCTTACAGTAGGGAGATAAGTGATGAAGAAAAGTATTTTAGTTATTGGAGCTACAGGTAAACAAGGGAATGCTGTAGTCAAACAATTATTACATGAGGGCTGGCAAGTCCGTGCTTATACACGCAATAAACAAAATGACAAACTTACTACAATTAAACATAAAAACTTAGAAATTTTTGAAGGGGATTTGGGGAACCTAGATAGCTTAAAACAAGCGATGGAAGATCAATTTGGTGTCTATAGTGTGCAGCCAATTATACTCGATAATGTGACTGAAGAAATACGCCAAGGTAAAATGATAATTAATACAGCTTATCAACAAGGTATTGAACATATTATTTATAGTACAGCTGGCGGTGTGAATCGTAATCGTACGGGCCCTCATTTTGAAGCATTAGCACAGATTGAAAATGAACTTCAAAACAGTCCATTAAATTATACAATTATTAAGCCAGCTTTCTTTATGGATAATTTCTTGAGAATTATCACTGTAGAAGATGGAGTCATTTACATTCCAGAATTTATAAATAAAGCTGTTAAATTTGCGATGATTTCTTCTATTGATATTGCAAAAATTGCAGCACATATTTTTAAAAATACAAAACAGTTTAATCACCGTGCTATCGAGATTGCTTCAGATGAACGAACATTAGAAGAAGTTGTTAAAACATTTGCAACAGTGACTGGGAAGCCAGCACAAATTAAGGGTTCATATTCAAGTGGTACAGCTGAACGAGAATGGTTAGAAGACAAAGGGTACGAAATTGATTTCAATCAAATGGAGAATATAAATCCACAACAATTATCATTACAACAGTGGATAGATAAAGCTGGATTTTAAAATTTTAAAAATGAGGTGAAGTATATGATGCAATCAATGTGGTTTAATTTACATGTAAAAGACTTAAAACGTAGTGAGCAATTTTATGAAAATTTAGGATTTAAAATTAATAAAAATCCAGATATGTTAGATAAGATGGTAGGTATTTCAATTGGTGAAACGATTGTTATTCTGATTGAAAATAATCATTTCGAAAATATCACTCATGATAAAACTTTAGCGCAACCTAATGAAGTTATTATTTCTCTTGGTGTCAAGACAAATAGTGAAGTAGATGTATTAGTACAAAAGGTTGAACAAGCAGGTGGGACTATCATTGATAAACCAGGTTTCTATCAAGGTTATTATGGTGCAATGTTTGCAGATCCAGATGGTCATAAATATAATTTCTTAGTTTGTTAACAAAAAGAATGTATAGAGTAAAGTTTAAACAGTAATTTATAGATCATTAAAGTGATGATGTATATATGCGATAAAATAAAAGCAGTATAGATTGTTGATGTAACGGATTAAAATTAAAGCTTCTATTAGTAGTTTTGGTAGTTTAAATTGAATCATATGATAGCTTTTATACATAAGGCACCTCGTTCATTTAGTTTAGTGATATTTATTAAATGATACGAAAGGGCCTTATTTTTTAAAAGTATGTTGATGTGAAATTACATATAAATGCGACGTATTTATAGTGATACATCTGAGACGCCATCCCTAGGAACATGAAAGTAAAATATGTAGTGTTGAATATAAAAATGGGAGCGGTACTACGAATTCATAATAAATTCTGTCACGCTCCCATCATCTTAAGAGTTATGTCTCAGTTTGTATTTTATTATATTAGGTTTGCTATAGATTATTCATTCCCTATGATTCATTTTCTTGAATATTACCGTATTGTTCTCTGAGATTATATACTTTATCAGGTGTAACATCTTGGCCAAGAGGGTCTAGAACTTTCATAGTAGAAAATGTATGAAGGACTTGTCCTCTAATCATGGCTAAATAATCTTGTCTTAAAGCTTGTTGCTCTTGTTTTTCTTCTATACTAAGTGTTTGTACTTTTTCTTTGTTTGCTAATTGATTAATTCTTTCTAATAAATTGTTCATTATTTGTCCTCCTAATTTGTATGTGTTGTAAAATGTGGCACAATAAGATCTATTAAATCTTGCTCATTATTTGTGAATCTTAAAAAATATGATTTGTGTTCGTCCTCATATACTTTTACTAAAAACAACACTTATATTCTAAACGACATATGTTGTTTAGATATACTATACATGTGAAGGAAACAATGTGCAACTTTCATGCTTATATCATTTGTAGCTTAAACGACATATACCTAAAGGTGTTGTATAGCATTCGTAAATAAAATATAAAAGAACAGGTTGGGATAAAAATCTCAAAATAAAAGCACAAAGAGGATTTTTAATTAAAAAACTCTTTGCGCTTCTTCTATTTTCAATAATTCGCACGATTGTCTTGCTAAAGGATAGCTTCAGTCTTTTAGAAACGTTTATGTTCTTGACGCTTTTACTTAATTAAAGATGTGTGATGTGATGGAGTAGAAAAGGAAGATTCTTGTCAATAAAGTCGTCGGCAGAAAGTTGGCTTGTATCAAGCCAATGTCTAACAAGTCCACATAAGCCAGCAGTTAAAAAGCTTGCGCTACTAGCAAGAACATCAATGTCTTGCTGTGGATAACTGTTACGCAGCATAATCGTAAAAATATCTTCCAATTCATTATGAATGCGTTTATGCGCTTGATTACAAAATGTTTCACTGTTCATCTTGCATGAGTCCTGTACTTCAATCATGTATTGTGCGATAGTGATAAACAAATTGGAGATAACCGACGCATTAACAATTTCAGAAATCGTTAAAGCATCATTTAAATCTTTTAGAATCGTGACAGATAAAGTGTAATCTAAAATGTCATATTTATCGGTAAAATGAGCATAAAATGTGGCACGATTTACCGTTGCACGTTCGGTAATATCTTTTACAGTGATTTGAGACATCTTTTTCTCGCGAGACACTTGTTGAAAAGATTCTACTAGCAACTTTTTAGTACGTAAAATACGTGGATCAACTTTGGTTGTAGGCACATTTAGCACCTCCCTTGTCAAAAATAACTTTATACTAAATTATCATCTGAAAGTGGAGCGTTGTCAAAATTCAAGCTTATCGATTTTATTTCATCATATCTTTAATTTGTTGTGTAATATACCGTTTTTGTTCCTTCTCTGCAATAGCTTTTATTGTTTTATCGGATGCTTTAGGATGTTCTTTTTTATATGTGATTATTTTATTTTGAATAGCTTCTTTAGCCTTTTTTTGAGAATTCTTAGTTAGTTTTGATTGTTGTTTTTGTAATTTTTTAGCTTCTTGTGCATTAAGTACTACCCACGTATCATCTGGAACAGTCACAACTGATGTTTCTTTAATAAGTTCTTTATCTTCTTTACCAAAATCAAATAAATAGCGATAGTATTTATTTTTCCATACCCAATATTCTTTTGTATTTTTTAACGTAGCATTATCGTCATTAGATGTTTCATAATAAGCCTGTTTTTTAGTAGATACAGATATATCTTCTTTTGTAGTCTTTGGTTTAAAATGAGCCGTAGCTTTAGTATCATCTTTGTTATCTTTATATACCATGACATAATTGTTAGAATTGTTTCCAATTTCATTTGCTATAAGCATCTGTGCTGGTGATTTTGAATTCGCAGCTGAATAAATACGTTTTTCCGATTCGTGAATCGTTTCTTTTTGCATACCAAAATGATGTGTCATATTCGCTACAATACCTATGATTTGAACAACAAATAGGAAAGTAACTATTGAACCAATGATATAGCGACTTAACTTTTGAGGAATGAGTAACCATGATGCGAATAGAGCTATTGTTAAGATAATTAATATAATCATTTATTTTTCCTTACTTTCTGAATGATACATTTTTAAGAAAGGTACGATGATTAAACCAATCACTGCAAACGCAACACCGATTAAAAATGATGTATTAAAACCATCAATAGAGGCTTGTTGAGCATGTGCAGCATATTGAAGTGGATTAGCATCTTTTAAACTTTTTGTTGGCATATTATTGTTGATTATGTTTTGTGTTATAGATGTAAGTAATGCAACGGCAATTGAAGATGCCACTTGTCTCGCGGTGTTATTTGCAGCAGTACCATGTGTGCCCATTTTTGTCGGTAAAGCATCCATAGCATTTGTTGTTAAAGGCATCATCATTAATGCCACGCCAAACATTCTAATAGAGTAGAGCACTAATATAAGTGAAGGTGAAGTGGTATCTGATAAGAAGCCAAACGGTAAAGATGCTAATGTTAAAATTAAAAATCCTACAAATGTCAGACGCTTGATACCTATTTTATTATAAAGTGAGCCTGAAATTGGTGAGATAAAACCTAACATTAAGGCACCAGCAAGTAAGGTCAAACCAGATTCAAATGGTGAAAAACCATGAATATTTTGTAGGTACGTAGGCAACATCATTTCCACGCCATACATTGCCATTGTGACTACAATAAGGCCAATTGTTGCAATTACAAAACCTGAAGATTTAAAAACACGTAAATCTAAAAATGGGTCATCCAATTTAAACTGTCTGAAACCAAACCAAGCGATGATAATCAAGCTTAAAATGAGCGGTAAAATTACATAATTGAAACTACGCCATCCCTCTGTCGAAACATTGGAAAATCCCCATAAAAATAGCCCAAATCCTATACAAGATAAAATCAGTGATAATATGTCTAATTTAATCTTTCTATTTGGGATTACATCTTTCATAAAAAAGAAACTTAATATAAAGGCAATGGTGACAATGATGATTGGAAAAACAAAGATATTACGCCAAGAGTCACTAATTGTTAGACCTAAAATAACGTGGTCTTTATTTAAAATCCAACCTGCAAATGTGGGACCAAGTGCTGGAGCTAAACCAACTGCTAAACCACTAAGACCCATAGCACCACCACGTTTATTAGGTGGGAACATATTAATAATAATGATTTGCATTAAAGGTAACATCAAACCAACGGCAATGGCAGTAACAATGCGACCAGTTAAAAATATGTTCCATGAATCACTGTTGGAAGGTGCAATCGCAGTTAGAATTAAGCCTACTAAGAGAATGGCATATGCAATGACATGTAACCACTTAGTTGAAAAACGCGTAGCTAAGTAGGCTGACAAAGGGACCATGATACCGTTAGCTAATAGGAACCATGTAGTAGCTTGTTGTGCCGTACTAAAATCTATATCAAAATCCTTCATTAATGTTGGTAATGCTGTCCCTAGTGACGTTTGCATTAAAGCTCCCGCAAACGTCGCAAGTAATATAACAAACATTACCATAAATTTACTATAAGATTTACCGTGTTCATCTAAATCAAATTGAGTATTAATATTCTCTGACATAATATTCCTCCTTTAAAGTTACTGGATTAATGTAACAACTTTTTTAGAGAAAAAGGAGAACAAAATAAACTATATTGTATAAAATGACACACTGCGTCTTAAAATGTATTATATTGAATATAAAGAAAGGATGAGAATATGGCATATAATAGAAAAATAGAACAAACGCAACGTTTACTTAAAGAGGCACTGATAAAGTTATTGGGACAGCAAAATTTTGAGGAAATTACAGTTAATGACATTGTCTCAGAGGCATATGTTACAAGAAGTACTTTCTATAGATATTACGATGATAAATATGAATTACTCTCTGAAATCGAAAATCAAATCCTTCAATTTATTAGAAATGAAAGGGAGGTCGAGTTCTTGATGGACGACAAAACTGAAATTTTCGACACTGATAATATAATTAAATTATTCAACGCTTTAGATTGCTATAGTGAAGTATTAAGAGTACTTTTAACAAATGTAGGGGTTTTGAGTTTTAAAATGAAGATTAGAAAAATTGTGTCACAGCGACTCGATTTCTTAAATAAAATGTTTCAAAGTTCGAATGTTAGGTTAGAGTTAGGAAAGGAGTATCTGATAGCTATAATTATTCAAACTTTTGAATATTGGGCGCAATATAAAGATAAAGTAAGTGAAGAAGAAATTGCTCAAATGATTACAGCAGTTTATCATCAAGGTTTAATCAATGCATTGAATATAAATGTAAAGGAATTAAAAAGTGCTCAAATAAAAATTAAAAAGAGTGAAAATTAGAGCTATGCTATGATACCAACAATTATTATGACACTAATTACATAGTTCATAATTTAGGGGATGGAGAAGAGGGAAATCATGGCTGATAAGCTTCAGAGAGAGTTAAGTAATAGGCATATTCAATTAATTGCAATTGGTGGGGCAATTGGAACAGGTTTATTCTTGGGATCAGGTGAATCGGTTCACCTAGCAGGACCATCAATATTATTAACATACACTGTTGTAGGTTTTGTATTATTTATGTTTATGAGAGCAATGGGAGAAATGCTACTGTCGAATTTAGGTTTTAAATCGTTTGCTGATATTGCACATCATCATCTTGGTCCACTAGCTGGCTTTATGGTGGGGTGGACGTATTGGTTTACGTGGATCATCTCGGGAATGGCCGAAGTAACTGCAGTAGCAAAGTATGTACAATTCTGGTATCCACAAATTCCAAACTGGATTACTGCTGCTTTTACGATTTTAATACTTGTAACATTAAATTTATTCAGCGCTAAGTTGTTTGGTGAGCTGGAATTTTGGTTAGCTATTATTAAAGTGGTAACCATTGTTGCCTTGATTACTGTTGGAATTGTAATGGTGATTTTCGCTTTTAAAACGCCATATGGTACAGCTAACGTGACACATATTTGGAGTCATGGTGGTTTCTTTCCTAATGGTGCCTCTGGTTTCTTTATGTCATTCCAAATGGCAATCTTTTCATTCATTGGTATTGAATTGATTGGTATTACTGCGGGAGAAACACAAAATCCACATAAAACGATTCCACAAGCGATTAATAATGTGCCACTTAGAATATTATTATTTTATATTGGCTCTTTAGCAGTGATTATGGCGGTTGTTCCTTGGGATAAACTTAACCCGGCAGATAGCCCTTATGTTAAGGTATTTGGTTTGGTTGGTATACCTTTTGCTGCAGGAATCATAAATTTTGTTGTATTAACAGCTGCTGCATCATCTTGTAATAGCGGAATATTTGCAAATAGTAGAACGATGTTTGGCTTATCTGGACGCAAACAGGCACCACCATTTTTACATAAGACGAATCGTAATGGTGTGCCATATTATGCCATCCTCATTACATGTGGCTTGCTTAGCATCTCTGTTATTTTAAATTATATTTATAAAGATGCGACCAAAGTGTTTGTGTCAATCACGACTTTCTCTACGATTTTAAATATTATTATATGGGCGATTATAGTGATGTCTTATTTAGGTTTCTTAAAGCATAACCCAGAGTTGCATAAGCAAAGTAATTATAAAATGCCAGGCGGAAAATTTATGGCTACTGGAATACTCATATTTTTCGCATTTATTTTTATCGTTCTACTTATTAGCAACACAACACGTTGGGCAGTTTTATTATCCCCAGTTTGGTTGGGTATCCTATGCTTAATGTATCTACGCTATCGCAAAGAGACAAAAAAATCAGGAATACAATCCTAAAAAAGTCAAATATTAATACAACATACTTTAGCAAGACACTTGAAAGATTAGAATACCGGGGCCCCAACAAAGAGACTTTCGAAAAGAAAGCCAACGGACAACGCAAGTTGGGGTGGGGCCCCAACAAAGAGGCTTTCGAAAAGAAAGCCAACGGACAACGCAAGTTGGGGTGGCCCCAACAGAGAGAATTTCGACAAGAAATTCCACAAGCACAGCAAGTTGGGTGGCTAAAACGGTTCTATTAGCAAGCGAACCAACAATACGTAGCATTGTAAATAAAGAAGGGAGCGGGACTACGAATTCATAATGAATTCTGTCACGTTCCCTATTTTTTAGGAATAATATGCCATGTATTTCATAATAAGACGACGTCCCTCTTAATAATTGATGATTTCGTTATCTTGATAAAAATTCTGGTATATAAATGCATAAATTTGGCACTGTTTATGTCTATTTTGAAAATTTTTAAATTTAATATTCTGAAAATTCAGAACATGTGTTATTATAATTTTATCATTTAAAACATTGGTGAACTGCTAAATATATAGAATTCATCAGCATGAATGACAATACAACATATAGAGATGTGTCAGAGACACAGCAGGAGGTAATTTTATGACAACAATTAGAAAGATAGGAGTAAAAGATTTCACCTTTAGAGTACTATCCGGGGTAGCCATTGGGATCGTCGTTGGTTTAGTACCCAATGCCATTTTAGGTGAGATTTTAAAATATTTAATGCAGTATTCGCCAATATTTGCCATATTATTACATGTGGTGCAAGCACTTCAGTTTACTGTACCAGCTTTAATAGGTGCGTTAATCGCATTGAAATTTAATATGACACCTTTAGCAATTGCTGTTGTAGCAAGTGCCTCATACGTTGGTAGCGGTGCCGCACAATTTAAACATGGCGTTTGGGTTATTGCCGGCATTGGTGATTTAATCAATACAATGATTACGGCTGCAATTACAGTTTTATTTATTTTATTAATAGAAAAACGTGTTGGCAGTATGGCATTAATCGTTTATCCAACAGTTGTTGGTGGTTTATCAGCATTTGTTGGGGTATTAATATTACCTTATGTACATTTAATTACTACAGCTATTGGTGATATGGTAAACAGCTTTACCGAATTACAACCTATATTAATGTGTATGTTGATTTCGATGGTATTTAGTTTCATTATCATTTCGCCATTATCAACGGTAGCCATTGCGATAGCGATTGGTATCACAGGACTTGCAGCAGGTTCGGCATCAATAGGTATCTCTGCGACAGAAGCAGTATTACTTATAGGCACAAGTAGAGTGAATCGTGTTGCTGTACCGATTTCAATCTTCTTTGGTGGTGTCAAAATGATGATGCCAAATATGGTTCGTTATCCAATTATCATGCTTCCTATATTAGTGAATGCTGCAATATCAGGTGTTGTAGGAAGTTTGATTGGTATTGCCGGAACAAAAGAATCTGCAGGATTTGGTTTTATCGGTATGATAGGACCTATCAGTGCTTTCAAATTCTTACATGTTGATTCTGCATGGATTAGTTTAGGTTTGATTGTTTTAGCTTTCTTTATTGTTCCATTAGCAGTTGCATATGCTTTAGATATTCTATTTAGAAGAGTATTGAAGTTATATGATTCAAATATCTTTAAATTCCTAGGATAAAGTTAAAGTCACAGGCTCCGAGAGTTCTGTGACTTTTATTTTGTACATAGTTCTTGTAGTACTATGGCTTGATTATATTTGGTATTTTTTGCGGCATAGAGCAGGATGACATCTTGATGACTTTCTTCTATTATATGTTTAAGCTTATTAAACGCCTGTGCTTGTTCATCATTATCTTGTAACTCTTTTTTATATTTTTCTTTAAATTGCTTAAATAAGTCATCTTGATGATTAAACCATTGTCGTAATGCTGTACTAGGAGCAATGTCTTTCAACCATTCATCAAGTTGTGCGTGTGCTTTGGAGATGCCTCGAGGCCATACTCTATCGACAAGAATTCTTTTACCCTCTGGGATAGGATCATCATAAATACGTGCAATTTTAACAGTCATAGTAAATCTCCTCCATATTACATATGTTCCCTGAAATAGATGTTATAAAGCATATGTAAAAACGCTGACAGATAGCGTATAGTAATAAGTAACAAATAATGCATGCCTGTGCATTAATATTTAATAAGTAAAGGATGACACACATGGTCAAAAATATCGAAACACTTGCACTGAAAGCTGCGAAATTAACGCGACAAACTCATGAATTAGGTATTCCAGTGATGATATTATTTGAAGGTGTTCCAGCATCAGGAAAGACACGTTTATCAAATGAACTATTATTAAATTTTGACGCTAAATATACACGCTTTATTACAACACAATCTCCAAAAGAAAATGACTTGAGATATCAATTTCTACAAAAATATTGGAATAGCTTACCGAAAAAAGGGGGTATTAATGTTTACTTCCGTAGCTGGTATTCACATTATTTAGATTATAGAGAAAATGCTATTAAATCATTACAATACCCTAACTATGAAGTGTTAGAATCTCAAATTCATTCTTTTGAAAAGATGCTTATACAAGATCATTATGAAATCATTAAGTTTTTTATTGAAATAAATGAAGAGAAACGCCAAGAACATATTCGACAAACGAATAATAATCCATTAATGCAATGGAAAGTACAAGAATATGAGAAAGTTCTAGATAGTGATATTTATTTAAGAGATATGCATGGTTTTATTGAACGAGATAAAGATTGGAAAGTGATTGATTATACAGAGCGTCAACATGCTATAGAGAAGATGTATGAGCATATTATTAAACGTTTAGAAAAGGCAATTAAGAAACATCAACGACAATCGCACAATTATGACGGGTTATTTACATCAGATTATACGACAGACTTTTTTAATCAAACACTTGATAAAGTATCTAAAAAAGAATATAAATCGCAAGTTGTTGACTTACAAAAACGATTACGTGAACTACAATTTGCTTTATATGATAGAAAAATTCCTTTGATATTAGTATTTGAAGGTATGGATGCTGCAGGAAAAGGGGGAAATATCAAAAGAATTAGAGAAAAGTTAGATCCTACAGGATATGAGGTTAATGGTATAAGTGCACCTACAGACGTAGAGCTACAACATCATTATTTATGGCGTTTTGCTAAAGAAATGCCTCGTACAGGGCATATTGAAATGTTTGACCGCAGTTGGTATGGTAGGGTACTTGTTGAACGTGTAGAAGGCTTTGCAACAACGAAGGAATGGCAACGCGCTTATGATGAAATCAATGCTTTTGAAAAGATGTGGACGGATGAGGGTGCTATTGTACTTAAATTTTTCTTGACTTTGGATAAAAAAGAACAACTTAAACGATTCAAAGATAGAGAGAATAACGTGAACAAACAGTGGAAAATTACCAGTGAAGATTGGCGTAACCGTGACAAATGGGATCTGTACTTAGAAGCGAGTGTGGACATGATTAAACGCACGGATACAGACCATGCACCATGGTATGTTATTCCAGCAGATCATAAGAAAACATCTAGATTGAAAGTAATGCAATATATTATTCAACAATGTGAACACGCACTTTGGGGAGTTAAACATTGATATAAAGTTATAGGAGACTGGGACATCATTATGTTTTAAGTTGTGAACTCTATATTGGCAGCAGTTGACTGGACGAAAAATACGCTTATACCAAGCTTTTTCAATCCTAGTCAACCTTGCCGGGGCGGGACTAAGAATTCATAATGAATTCTGTCCCGCTCCCTATTTTTATAAATAGATAAATATGTGTAATGTATTACATATTTGTAATAGAGCTGCAATTTGTAATAATTCAGGTGGTGTCATCCATGTGTAAATTTTTTAATATTCTATTGTAAATAAAGGGTTTAAGATGAAATTTTTTACTTATAGATACGAAATTGTGTGTTACATTGAAAGACAATTATGTTTCAACATTACAAATGATGTCTATTATTGTAATTTTTTGTAAGATAGGTGTAATATAAATCGCCAAATTTTATGTTATAGTTTCTAGTGTCAAAAGTTAAACATGAATTTGAGGTAACAACTCAATACGTTTTTTAGAACATTAGAGAACAGTAAACGAAAATATACAACAATTTTTTGGAGGAATTTATTATTATGAAAAAGACAGTATTAGCATCATCATTAGCAGTAACTTTAGGAGTAACAGGTTATGCATTAACTTCAGGTCATGAAGCTCACGCAGCTGAAACTACTAACTATGATCAATTAGCTAACTTAGCACAACATAATCCATCAGAATTAAATGCACACCCAGTAAAAGCTGGCGCATATGATTTTTCTTTCGTGAAAGATGGTTTTAGATATACATTCACTTCAAATGGTCAAAACTTTACTTGGAAATATATCTACACAGGTGAAGCAGACAGCCAACCTTCAACTCAAGGTTACACTGAAGGTTCTACACAAGCAGTTAGTTCAAATGCACAAGCTAGCAACACAAATGTACAAGCAGTTTCTGCACCAAGATCAAGCTACCAAACATCAACAACTTCTTACTCAGCTCCAGCTACTTCAAGCTACAGCAGTTCAGTAAGATTATCTAACGGAAACACTGCAGGTGCTACTGGTTCTTCAGCAGCAGCAATTATGGCTCAACGTACTGGCGTTCCAGCATCAACATGGTCTGCAATCATTGCACGTGAATCTAATGGTCAAGCAAATGCACGTAACGCTTCTGGTGCTTCAGGTTTATTCCAAACTATGCCAGGTTGGGGTTCAACTGCTACAGTAAACGATCAAATCAATGCTGCAGTTAGAGCATACAAAGCTCAAGGTTTATCTGCTTGGGGAATGTAAGATAAACATTACTACAATATAAACTTAAAAAAACACTTCAAAGCCTATGCTTTGGGGTGTTTTTTTACGTACTTAAATATTCTTACAACATTGTCACAACAAAAATGTCATCAATTTAATAAAACTTTGCTATAATGGTACAGTATTCGTTCATATTAGTAGATGTACTACATAATCAAATATAAATATGAATGTTAATAGTATTTTTCTACTGGGAATATAATATCTACAAACAATATCCAAAAAAATTAACATGGTGTATTGTGAAAATTGTGAACATTTAAGTTGTGGGAGTGGCTATTGTTGAAAAAAGATTTAAGACGTATTGATCGGAACTACAAGTTAAGATATATGCCTGGACTAGACGGCCTTAGAGCCATTGCAGTGTTAGGTATCATTATCTATCATCTTAATCCCCAATGGCTTAGTGGTGGATTCTTAGGTGTTGACACATTCTTTGTTATTTCAGGCTATTTAATTACAAGCTTATTAATCATTGAATATTATCGAACAGGTACAATTGATTTAAGAGCATTTTGGATTAGACGAATAAAACGGCTTATTCCAGCAGTGTATTTTATGGTGTCTGCCGTACTTGTCTTTATATTGCTCTTTAAACCGGATTTAATCATTGAAATCAAAAAAGATGCTATAGCAGCATTTTTGTATGTTTCCAATTGGTGGTATATATCACAAAATGTTGATTACTTTAATCAATTTGCGATAGCTCCATTGAAACATTTGTGGTCATTAGCTATAGAAGAACAATTTTATGTCTTTTATCCAATTGTGGTTTTCTTCTTGTTTAAACGTTTTAAACCGCAAAAAATCACACTTATATTATGGATTGTCTCTCTATTATCTTTGGTAACGATGGCAATTATTTTTGGTGTGACAGGGGATAGTTCTCGCGTGTACTTTGGTACAGATACACGGTTACAAACGCTATTGCTAGGCTGTATTCTTGCGTTTGTGTGGAACCCATTTGGACTTAAAAAGACAAAATATAAAATGTCCTACTTAGGTATAAATTTATCTGGAATTATTGCCTTTATTTTATTAGTCAGCTTTTTCTTCATTATTAGTGACCAAGATAAATGGATTTATCAAGGCGGGTTCTATTTAATTTCTGCCATGACATTATTTATTATTGCCAGTGCAGTGCACCCATCATCTATATTAGCGAAACTGCTCAGCTTTAAATTATTTACTTATATTGGAAAGCGATCATATAGTTTATACTTATGGCATTTTCCAATTATTGTTTTAATGAATAGTTATTATGTACAAGGTCAAATTCCTGCATATGTCTACATCATTGAAGTTATATTAATGTTTGTCATGGCTGAATTTTCATATCAATTTATAGAAAATCCAATCAGAAAAAAGGGGTTCAAAGCATTTACATTCAACCCAAAACATGTCAAACGTATCATCAGAACAGTACTCATTTTAGTATTTTTAATTCCAACGTTAATAGCGTTTACTGGTGTATTTGATAGTTTAGGTAAAGAACACGAAGCAAAACAACATTCGAAAAAGACTTCTTTTAATACTAATCATAAAAAGCAGCCGAAACCACAGCCGGATCAAAATAAAGGACAGACTAAGTTTAATATTAAAAAATCTTCACCATTGTTATTAGGAGATTCAGTGATGGTTGACATCGGAGAAGTATTCGCCGATAAAGTACCAAACGCTAATATAGATGGTAAAGTTGGACGTCAGTTAATTGAAGCTGCGCCTTTAGCTAAAGGAAAATACCAACAATATAATAAAAAAGGACAAATTGTGGTATTGGAATTAGGTACGAATGGTGAGTTTACTAAAGATCAACTTAAAGAATTGGTTGATGCATTTGGTCAGGCTGATATTTATTTAGTTAATACACGTGTGCCAAGAGATTATCAACAAAATAATAATAAGTTAATGAAAGATATAACTAAAAATAAAAAGAATGTACATTTAGTTGACTGGTATAGCGCTTCAGCAGGACATCAAGAGTACTTTGCTTATGACGGCATTCATTTAGAGTATAGTGGATGTAAAGCCTTATCAAATGAAATTATAAAAACCATTGAACAAACAGAAAAAGAGAAAAATAAATAATAATTTATTTCGGTAGAGATAAATATCAACTAAGTCATATAACCACTGAACATAAATTCTAAAAATTTAGCCAGTAAATGCGTTTCTTGCAAATTCATTTGCTGGCTTCTTTATTTGCAATGCTTTGTATTATTGGCTCACTTGCTTAAGGACAGCTTGCTTTGTTTGTTGAAATACTTTTCGCATTTCTCTTTGTTGGGGTCTCGTCATATTGTTTTATTCTCGCCAAGATATGGCCTATTTAAATATGATTGTACATTAAACATGTTTTGAAAAAGTTAAGATACTTTCGCATCAATAAATAAACTTCATTAAACAAATTGCCTTATGAATAAAAACAATAATGTGATGCACTCATATACGCTACAAATAGAAATGCCAGTTTTAATACTTTCAAATGATATTGTATTAACTATACTCAAAGAAAGGGCTTTGCCGTTTTAATTTCCGTTATATTTATGTCCCATAATGTGTTATGTTTTGCTAATAAAGTACATAACCCATAAATTGTTAGAATATTGACATTATTCACTCAATTACAATAGAATGTATATATTAAGTGGAACATTGAAATGTAGAGATTAGACAAAGATGTGATATATGACTAAATTAAGTAGGATAGAGTTTTTTAAGGAGGTTTACTTATGATTATTTCTCAAAGACTTGATAGCATACCAGATAGCTATTTTGGGAAAACGATGGGACGTAAAATAGAACATGGCCCGTTACCATTGATTAATATGGCAGTAGGTATCCCTGACGGGGAAACACCTAAAGGGATTGTGGATTGTTTTGCGCAAGCCGTAAGTATCCCAGAAAATCAAAAATATGGTGCTTTTCATGGTAAAGCCTCATTTAGACAAGCTATCGTTGATTTTTATCATAGACATTATGATGTGTTATTAGATCCAGAAGATGAAGTGTGTATCTTGTATGGCACTAAAAACGGCTTAGTGGCCTTACCTACATGTGTTGTAAATCCTGGAGAGCATGTTTTGCTTCCTGACCCTGGCTATACGGATTACTTGGCGGGCGTTATGCTTGCAGATGCAAACCCCGTTCCATTAAATTTAGAACCACCACATTATCTACCTGAATGGGATAAAGTAGAACCACATATTTTAGAAAATACAGCACTTGTCTATTTAACTTATCCAAATAATCCCACTGGTTCAACTGCAACAAAAGCTGTATTTGATGCAGCGATAAATCAATTTAAGGATACTAAGACGAAAATTGTTCATGACTTTGCATATAGTGCCTTTGGTTTTGACGCTAAAAACCCAAGTATATTAGCATCTGAACATGGTAAGGATGTTGCAATTGAAATATTCTCTCTATCTAAAGGCTATAATATGTCTGGTTTCCGTGTTGGTTTTGCAGTAGGAAATAAAGAGATGATTCAAGCGCTTAAAAAGTATCAAACGCATACGAATGCAGGGATGTTTGGCGCATTACAAGATGCTGCTACCTATGCACTAAATAACTATGATGACTTTTTAGATCAACAAAATGAAACATTTAAGCGTCGTAGAAATTATTTTGAACAACAATTACTTGAAGCACACTTGCCATTTGTATCATCAAAAGGTGGTATTTATGAATGGTTGCATACGCCCCCAGGATATGATAGTGAGACATTTGAACAATTTTTATTACAAGAATTGTCTATTTTGGTGGCACCTGGTATTCCATTTGGTCAAAATGGTAAGCACTATGTACGTATATCTTTAGCATTAGATGATCAATTACTTGAAGAGGCAGCACAACGTTTAGCAACGTTGACGCATTTATATACCAATAATAATTAGAATGTGAGGAATTCGAATGACGAAAATTAAAATCATGACAGTACGTGAAGAAGATATCCCTTTTATTGAAGATTGGGCACGAAATAATGATGTTGAAGTAGATTTAGATACTGCACAGCTCACCGAAGAAAATGTAGATACCGTAAAAGGTTTTGATGGTTTATCGTTATCACAAATGCTACCTTTATCGGAAAACATATATGCTAAGCTCAATGAATTTGGGATTAAACAAATTGCACAACGTAGTGCAGGATATGATGGCTTTGATTTAGAATTAGCTACTAAGTACGATTTAATTGTATCTAATGTGCCATCATATTCACCTACGTCAATTGCTGAATTTGCAGTGACACAAGCGATTAATCTTATTAGAAATGCCAACCAAATTCAAAACAATGTACGTCAATATGATTTTCGATGGCAACCAAGTATTTTATCACGTTCTATTCGTGATTTAACAGTAGCGGTTATTGGTACAGGGCGAATTGGTGGTCGTGCGGCAGAAATATTTGCTAAGGGATACGGTAGCAAGGTGGTAGCTTATGATCCATTTCCAAATGAACATGTTGCTGAGTATGTTACATATACCGAAACATTGGAAGAAGCTGTTGGTCAAGCAGATATTGTAACAATCCATGTGCCAGCTACAAAATATAATCATCATTTATTTAATGACGATTTATTTAAACAATTTAAACAAGGTGCAGTATTTATTAATGCGGCTCGTGGGTCACTCGTTGATACAAAAGCCTTATTATCAAATATTGATTCACAGCACATTAAAGGTGCTGCTCTAGATACTTATGAATACGAACGAGGTGTCTTCCCAATTAACCATCAAGGTCAAGAACTCAATGATGCATTACTGGATGAACTAATTGAACGTGAAGATATTATTTTAACGCCTCATATCGCATTTTACACTGATGCAGCAGTTAAAAACCTTATTGTTGATGCGTTAGATGCAACATTAGATGTCTTAAATACCGGAACTACTCATTTACGCGTAAATTAATAATAATACAATTAAAACGTTTATTAAATGAAACAAAAATTCCTTATTTTAAAAAGAGACTCTCGAGCAAACAGAACAAGCTGAAAGGGGCCCCAACAAAGAGGCTTTCGAAAAGAAAGCCAACGGACAACGCGAGTTGGGGTGGGGCCCCAACAAAGAGGCTTTCAAAAAGAAAGCCAACGGACAACGCGAGTTGGGGTGGGGCCCCAACAGTGAGAAATGCGAGACGCATTTCAACAAGTAAAGCAAGTTGGGTGGTTAAAACGGTTCTATTAGCAAGTGAACCAACAAAAAGTGTAAATAAAGAAGGGAGCGGGACTACGAATTCATAATGAATGCTGTCCCGCTCCCTATTTTTCTAGGAATTATGTCCCAAACTGCATTATGTTGGGATTTATATCTCAGATTCTTAACACAACGATTTATTTTACATCGTAACCTTGGTCTTCAATAGCATCTTTCATTTGAGCTATTGTAACTTTATCTTCACTATAACCTACTCTTACTTGACCTTTATCTAAGTCAACTTCAGCAGATGAAACACCATTTAGTTTTGCAAGAGCAGATTCTACTGCATTACGACAATGTTCACAACTCATACCTTCTACATTTAAAGTATCTATTTTCATATTTAAACCTCCACATTTTTTATATTTAGTATTTACCCGTATTATAATATTTTTTACCATATAAAGAGAAGTTTTTATAGTTTCATACGTTTTAAACGTAACGCATTGGTAACAACACTAACTGAACTCAATGCCATTGCTGCACCTGCCACCCATGGCGCAAGTAAACCGCATGCGGCAATTGGAATACCAGCAATATTATAACCAAAAGCCCAGAATAGGTTTTGTTTAATATTATGAATTGTTTTTTCGCTGGCGATAATCGCTTTTGGTAATAAGGAAAGATCGCCACCTAAAATAGTGATGTCACTTGATTCAATGGCAACTTCTGTACCTGTGCCCATGGCAATGCCAACATCTGCTTGTACTAGTGCTGGTGCGTCATTGATACCATCACCCACCATTGCAACTTGATGCTGTTCTCGTTGTAAATCTGCAACATGTGACGCTTTGTCTTCAGGTAAAACATGTGCGATGACTTTATCGATACCAACTTGTTGAGCAATGGCTTTCGCAGTGTGTTCATTGTCACCGGTAAGCATAACAGTTTGAATATTCATAACATGCAGCTGGTGAATCGCTTGCTTTGCAGTAGCTTTCACTGTGTCTGCAACTGCGATCATGCCAGTTAGTTGATTTTTCACTGCGATAAACATAACGGTTTTACCTTCAGACTCTAATTGACGACATTGCGCATCAAATTTATCTATAGCTATATTATGGTCAGATAACAATTTACGATTACCGATGAGCACGTGCTCATGATCTACGGTAGCTTGAATACCATGGCCGGGCAGATTAGTGAATGATTGTACAGTTGTTAATGTCTGTTTTTGCCCTTGACCATATGTCACGATGGCAGTAGCAAGTGGATGTTCTGAACTATGCTCAGCACTCATGGCTAATTGCAAGGTGCGTGAATCGCCGATATAGTCTGTAACTTGTGGTTTGCCATGTGTGATAGTTCCTGTTTTATCAAAGACAATCGTATCAATATTATGGGTAGTTTCAACAAACGCACCGCCTTTAAATAAAATGCCGTTTTCTGCTGCTTTACCTGTACCTACCATGATAGAAGTTGGTGTGGCTAATCCGAGTGCACATGGACATGCAATAACTAAGACGGAAATGGCTGCAACTAAAGCATCTTCAAAGGAGCCAGGATGGATCCATAGTAACCAAATACTGAATGTTAGAATTGCTATAGAAATGACAGTAGGTACAAAATAACCTGAAATGATGTCAGCAAGTCGTTGAATAGGGGCTTTAGAACCTTGTGCATCTTCTACAACTTTAATGATATTAGCTAAGGCAGTATCTTCACCAACTTTTGTTGCTTTCATTGTAATAACACCTTGCTGATTCATTGTTGAACCGATGACTTCATCATCAATTGTTTTATCTATAGGTAATGATTCACCAGTTAGCATGGATTCATCAATTGCGGTTTGCCCTGAAGTGATGACGCCATCAACAGGAATCTTTTCTCCGGGTTTAACAACGAAATGTTGACCGACTTGTACTTTGGCAAGAGGGATCATCGTTTCAGTGCCATCTTGTTGAATGAGACGTGCAGACTTAGCTTGCAGATTTAACAGTTCACTTAAAGCGGATGTGGTTTGTGATTTGGCGCGTGCCTCTAAATATTTTCCAAATAGAATTAACGTGATAAGAACCGCGCTCGTTTCGAAGTAAAGATGTGGTTGATACGTATTCTTAGACAACCACTTTATCATTTCGTAAAGACTATAAAAATATGCAGCACTAGTACCTAGAGCAACGAGTACATCCATATTGGCACCGCCATGGCGTAAATTTTTATAAGCACCTACATAAAATTGCCAACCAATCATAAATTGGATAGGCGTGGCGAGCAGAAATTGGAACCATGGATTCATTAAAATATGAGGCAAGTTCATATGAAACAGATGAATCAACATGGTTAATACTAAAGGAACAGACAGTATAGCTGATACGATGAGTTTATTTCTTTTATGTGCGAGTGCTTGCGCTTTGCGCTTGTGCTGTGTTTCATCATTTTGCTTTAGCTGGGCACCATACCCTAATTGTTTAATTCGTTGGATAAGTGTATCTGCGTCGGTTTGTCCTGGATAATAATCAACTGATGCTTGTTCAGTCGTTAAATTAACGTTGGCTTGATTAACACCAGGTTGTTTACTTAGAACCTTTTCAATGCGATTTGAGCACGCAGCACAAGTCATACCTGTAACAGTTAATGTAGTAGATTTGGTATGGGACATATGCAAACCTCCCTTATATTACTTATTAATATACCCCTACTAGGTATATAGGTCAATCATTCTGTTTGCATATAAAAAAAGACTGAAATCAACCGTAGTGGTAGAAATTTCAATCCTTTAATGTTTTAACGGACTTATAAAGTACGATATAGCATATGTGTAGTTCATTTTCGCAACTTTTATAGGTTCAGTTAAAAGAAGTGTCAAAAGTTAACATAGGTTTAGAAGAAATCAGAAGGGGACAACGATTCAGTTTGCTTAGAATGATGTTGAAATTGATTAACCTTTTCAGCAAAGTTTTCGTGATAATAATTAGATACGTCATCTATAATTGCATAGTTTTCAAACGTTCGAACAAGGCCCAATATGACTAATATAATAAAGACACCTTTTAAAATTCCTTTCATAATTGTAATCTCCTTTGCTATGTCATGGTATAAGTATAGTAAAAATAAATAGCAATTTCATGAGACTTGAGCAGTGATTTTATCTGGTTCTAAAGTAGTAATGAGTGAAAAAATAATAGAGATATTAAGGGTGGAATATAGCCGACAACAATAACGGTTGTTAAAGTGAATATTAGTCATTAAAATGAAACTAATAATGATGTTGTGGAGGAGATTGTAATGACAGAAAAAGAAAAAATGCTTGCTCATCAATGGTATGATGCTAATTATGATACACAATTACATCAAGATTTATTACGTGCAAAGGATTTATGTTATGACTACAATCAAACGCGACCAAGTGATTCAAAAAAACGTATTCAGATTCTAAGTGAGTTGTTAGGTTATGAAACTGAAAATGTAGTTATTAATAGTCCTCTCGATATGGATTATGGTTGGAACGTTAAATTGGGGAAAAATATTTTTGTGAATAGCAATTGTTACTTTATGGATGGTGGAGGTATAACTATAGGTAATAATGTCTTTATAGGACCATCGTGTGGATTTTATACAGCGCACCATCCATTGACGCATCAAGAACGTAATATAGGATTAGAATTAGCACTTCCAATTACAATTGGAAATAATATATGGATAGGTGGTAATGTAGTAGTAACACCAGGGGTAACAATTGGAGACGGTTCAGTTATAGCAGCTGGAGCTGTAGTTACGAAAGATGTTCCACCCAATAGTTTAGTGGCAGGTATTCCTGCCAAGGTAGTAAGAGTCATTGATGATAGTGATTCACCGAAAATATAAATACTGTTAACAGAAATAACAAATCTTTAATGGCTTTAAATAAGAAAAGTCATTAAAGGTTTTTTGTTGAGAAACATTTCAATGAGCTACGTAACTTTATCACGCATAATATACACTATATAATAAAAAAATGATATAATGAAGTGATCTTATATTACTTTCTGTTTTATTGCCAATTGAACCTTTTAGCTATAGTGGTAGTAATAGAATTAATTTTTAAGCAACTAGAAATAATGTTAAATAGTACAACTTAGAAAGGAAAAATTAATATGGCATTAAAGAAATTTATAATTAATCAAATTCAAAGGAAGTTCAAATTTATATCAACTCCTCTTAAGAATAAGAAAAAATCGGCATATACTAGTAAAGTTATGACATATGCTAAATATTACGATAGATTGAAAGTAAAGAATAACTTGATTTTATATCAAGTGAGAGATGGAAAAAGTATTACAGATAGCCCCTATGCTATTTTTAAAAGTTTATTAAACAATAAAAAATATAGAAAGTATACTCATAAATGGGTAGTAGACAATGAAGCTACGCTCAATTTCTATAAACAAAAATTCTCTAAATTTAAGAATATTGAATTTATTATTAAAGAATCTGATGATTATTTAAAAGCTTTAGCAGAATGCAAATATTTATTTAATAACTCAACTTTTCCAGCTTATTATACTAAAAAAGTTGATCAAATCTACGTGAATACCTGGCATGGTACACCTCTCAAATGTATGGGCTTAGATATTGAAGATAGTCTTCGAGGTTCCCAAAACATTATTAAAAACTTTTTACAAAGTGATTATTTAATTAGTCCCAATCAGCACACTACAGAAATATTCAAGAGGGCTTTTGCACTTGAAACGATATATGGAGGACAAATACTTGAAATAGGATATCCTCGAATCGATTTAACACTTAATACAAGTAAACCATCCATATTAAGTAAAATCAGTACACATATTAATTTAGATGGCAGAGAAATAGCATTGTATTGTCCAACATGGAGAGGATCGGATGTTAACAATCCAACTGAAAGTCTGAACAACATTCTAGATGAAATTAAACAGTTGGAAAAGCATATTAACTATCAAGTATTAGTTAAAGTTCATCCATATGCATATCAAGAAGCATTAGAAAATAAAGCATTACTCCCGTATTTAATACCAGATTATTTTGATACAAATGAGCTATTATCAGCGATAGATTTAATAATCACGGACTATTCAAGTATCTTTTTTGACTTTTTAGTTACAGATAAACCCATCATATTTTATACACCAGATTATGAAGAATATGAAACATCAAGAGGCATGTATATAGGAATAGATGATTTACCCGGACCAGTTTGTCACCACATCGAAGAAGTTATCGATGCTATTCAACAACAAAGCTACTTTTCAGATAAATATCTAAAGAATTATCAACATTTCAAACAAACCTATGTCAATTTAGATAATGGTAGCGTTACCCAAACGCTCATTGATTATGTATTTAAAGGTAAAAAAGTGATAGATCCAGTAACAAATGTTGTAAATAAAAAGAAAATCCTCATTTATCCGGGTGGCATGAAGAATAACGGGATTACTTCTTCGGCCATCAACTTATTAGAGAATCTTGATTATAGCCGTTTTGATGTAACGATATTTCTTAATCGTACTAATAATGCAGAAGTTTTAAATAATTTAAATAATGTAAATGAAAATGTCAGAATTATCTTGAGAAGAGGACCTTTATTTGCATCATTAAAAGAAATGTATATTGTCAATTTTATTAGGCAAAGAGGTTTGAATAAAACGTTTGAAAAATGGCTTTATCCTAAAAAAGTTTACGAACGTGATTTCCGTAAAGTATTTGGTAATAGCAAATTTGACTACGCTATCGATTTTAGCGGGTATTCTATGTTTTGGGCTAATCTTATTTTAGCAAGTCATGCGAAACGCAAATTCATCTTTTTACATAGTGATATGAAAGCAGATATGAAGCGCACAATTAATGGTAAAAGACCGCATTATTTAAATGTGAAAGGTGCTATTTCGACATATCAGTATTTTGATAAACTAATCAGTGTATCCGATGCGACGAAACAATTAAATAAAGAGAAGATTAATCAAAAGAACTTAAATAAGAAATTTGCTACTGCTAGAAATACAATTAATATTACTAAAATTAATCAGCTGAAAAATGATGATTCTGATAAATATGAAAAGCATGGTGAATCTGTATTAGTTAATGTGAGAGATAATAAAGTTCACTCTGTTCGATTTAGTGATGAAGATTTTAAAATAGTTACAGTAGGTAGATTATCACCTGAAAAAGGCTTTGATTTATTGATTGAAGCAGTATCTGAATTAGTGGGACACTATCCTAAAGTAAAGCTTTATATTATAGGAGAAGGCGCACTTAGAAATCAATTACAAAAGCAAATTAAGCAATTAAAATTAGAAGACAATGTATTTTTATTAGGACAACGTAGCAATCCATTTTATATCATGAAACATTCTGATTTATTAGCTTTGACTTCTTACTATGAAGGTCAATCAATGGTATTATTAGAAGCTTTAACATTAGGTATGAACATTTTAGCGTCTGATATTGAGGCAAATCGATATGTCTTAAATGATGGCAAGTTTGGTAAACTTGTTAGTCACGATATTAAAGATATAGCTAAGGCGATTGAACATTTTATCAAAAAAGAAAATGACGTATATGAAACATTTGATTATCTTTCATATAATAAGCAAGCAATTAATGAATTTTATAAGCTACTTAAATAGTTGAAGAGAGATCTGAGATGAAAATAAATGTCTCAGATCTCTCTATTTATTGTTGTTTATTATAATCTAAATAAGCTGCGATACCTGTTGAAATAGTATATTGGGGTGTGTAACCAAGTTGCTGAAGCGGCTTTATGTCAGCTAATGAATGTTTAATATCGCCAACTCTCGGTGGTTCATATCGAACAGGAATGCTGTAGCCATAACTATTCTCAAAAGCTTTAAATACATCCTTTAAAGTTGTTTGATGGCCAGTTCCTACATTATAGATTAAACCATTCGTACATGAATGATTTAATACCATCCATAACGCTGCCACTAAATCATCAATATAGACAAAATCGCGTGTCTGTTCACCATCACCATAGAATGTAAAAGTTTGATTATGTGAAAATTTATTATTTAAAATAGACAATACACCAGAATAATCTGAAGTTGGATTTTGTTTAGGACCATATATATTAAAAAATCTTAAACAAGACGTTGGCACATTATAGAGGCTATTATAAATTTTGACATATTGTTCACCAGAAAATTTTTGAATAGCATATGGAGACAATGGACAAATATAAGACTGCGAAACTGATTTTGGTAATTCAGGTAAATCACCATAAACGGCAGCCGATGAAGCAAAGATAAATTTCTTCAAATTGGAATTCCATTTTCGACAAGCCTCTAATAAATTAATCGTAGAATCTATGTTCACTTGGTTAGATTCTATTGGTTTTTCAACGGTTTCAACTACGCTAACCATAGCTGCTAAATGAATAACATAATCAAATTGATATACTTTTATTAATTCAGTTACAAAGTTAAAATCAGTGAAATCTTTAATAAAAATATGTTCTTTATCAATAAAAGGGATATTGTCGAGAAATCCTGAACTTAAATTATCTATTACAAATACTTCGATACCTTCTTTTGAAAATTTTTCTGCTACGTGAGAACCGATAAATCCAGCTCCACCCGTAATAAGTGCTTTCATAGTACCACGTCCTTACTCATGATGTCGTTAAAAATATGATAATTATATTATACTTTATTTCTATTATAAAATTAATCCTCTATATAACATTTGTGTCGCGCTGCTTAGAATGATTAAATGTAGGTTACTTAAAGAAAGGTAAGACTTTTCAGATAACATTGTGTAAGCGATTGCAAAAATGGGGGATGTAATAGTAAAATGAACTTAATGATATGAAATATCATTTTATGTAAGACAAAATACGATTTAATTTAAAGCTTTTATAAACTTAGGGGGTAATTAAGAATGGTAGTACCTTTCAAAAATGAACCTGGAATTGACTTTTCAGTGCAAGAAAATGTTGAAAGATTTCAAAAAACATTAGTAAAGGTAAAGCGTGAACTTGGTCAAACACTTCCAATCGTTATTGATGGGAAGCATATCACTAAAGATGATACATTTGATTCAATCAATCCTGCTAATACATCAGAATTAATTGCAAAAGTATCCAAAGCAACTAAAGATGATGTAGAAAAAGCATTCGAATCTTCAAATAAAGCTTATAAATCATGGAGCAAGTGGTCACATAGAGATCGTGCTGAATTATTATTACGTGTAGCTGCAATCATTCGTCGACGTAAGGAAGAAATCTCAGCAGTAATGGTCTATGAAGCAGGTAAACCATGGGACGAAGCGGTAGGTGATGCTGCTGAAGGTATCGATTTTATCGAATATTATGCGCGTTCAATGATGGATTTAGCTGACGGTAAACCAGTATTAGACCGTGAAGGTGAACATAATAGATACTTCTATAAACCAATCGGTACAGGCGTTACAATCCCACCTTGGAATTTCCCATTTGCAATTATGGCAGGTACGACATTAGCGCCAGTGATTGCCGGTAACACAGTACTGTTAAAACCAGCGGAAGACACTGTCCTAACGGCTTATAAATTAATCGAAATTTTAGAAGAAGCAGGTTTACCTAAAGGCGTCGTAAACTTTGTACCTGGTGATCCGAAAGAAATTGGTGATGATTTAGTAGACTCTGTTCACACGCATTTCATCACATTTACAGGTTCACGTGCAACAGGTACACGAATTTACGAACGCAGTGCAGTCGTTCATGAAGGTCAAACATTCTTGAAACGTGTGATTGCAGAGATGGGCGGTAAAGACGCCATTGTAGTAGATGAGAATATTGATACTGACTTGGCTGCAGAAGCAATTGTCACTTCAGCATTCGGCTTTTCTGGTCAAAAATGTTCCGCATGCTCACGTGCCATCGTACACAGTTCTGTTTACGATGAAGTATTAGAGAAAGCGATTGAATTAACAAAAGAGTTAACAGTCGGTAATACTGTAGATAACACATTTATGGGTCCTGTGATTAATAAAAAGCAATTCGATAAAATTAAAAATTATATCGAAATAGGTAGTAAAGAAGGAAAAATTGAAATCGGTGGCGACACAGATGATTCAACAGGTTACTTCATTAAACCTACCATTATTTCAGGGTTGAAATCTTCAGATCAAATTATGCAAGAAGAGATCTTTGGTCCAGTTGTTGGCTTTACAAAGTTTGATACCTTTGATGAAGCGATAGACATTGCCAATGATACAGATTACGGTTTAACAGGTGCTGTGATTACGAATAACCGTGAACATTGGATGAAAGCAGTTAATGAATTTGACGTAGGTAATTTATATCTCAACAGAGGTTGTACTGCAGCGGTAGTAGGCTATCATCCATTTGGTGGTTTCAAAATGTCAGGTACGGATGCTAAAACTGGTAGTCCAGATTACTTATTAAACTTCTTAGAACAAAAAGTTGTTTCAGAAATGTTTTAAAACTTAAACAGGCTGGGATATAAATCCCAGAAAAATAGCGCTCAAATGAATTGAATTCAACTCATCTGAGCGCTTCTTTTTTATTCAATACTACGTATTAACATGTAATTTCACCTTTAAATGTTTAAAAAATAAGGCAGTTTCGTATCATTTAATAAATATCACTAAACTAAATGAACGAGGTGCCTTATGTATAATAATGATAACATGATGCAACATACGTTATTAATAGAAGCTTCAATTTTAATCACGGATTTTTAAATTGACAACTTTATGAAATATTTTGTCCATCTTATCCGCATCCATATTGGGATTTTCACATCTAGCCCATTCTACAAAACCTGCTAACGTCGAGTCATAAATATAAAAAATTAAACTTTCTGGAACAGCACGATCGACGATAATGCGATGTTGATTTTCTTTAATATCATTTTTTAAAGTATCAATAATAAATTTCGACACAACTTTTTCAAATTCTTTATCATCTTGTTGCTTTTGTTGAATGCGTTGCAATTCGGCTTTATTTTGAAAAGTTGTGTAAATGGTTTTAAAAGGATTGTTGAGCCGTTCTTTAATATCCGTTGCAAGATAATCTTTAGTTAATAATTTGATTAAGTAGATTAGTAAATCATATTTATCATAAAAATGCTTGTAAAACGTTGTGCGATGTACCATAGCGTTATCACAAATTTGGTTGACTGAAATCGTTGTAAACATATGCTTTTCTAATAATTCATATAAGCTCTGAGATAATGCTTTTTTCGTTTTTATAACTCTCAAATCATTATGGTTCATATACAATTCACTCCAAACCGTAGTTTATCTATACATATATCATTAATTATGACTTTAAATACAGAGCAAAAGAATGTAACATATTGGCATGTTAAATAATCTACAATGTATAGTTAAACTATAACGTTGATTTTAGAAGGGGGCAATACTTTGGCAAAATTTTTATATAAATTAGGCACATTTGTAGCGAAGCACAAGTGGTCAAGTTTGATAGCTTGGGTTGTTATCTTGGCGGCAATTATGATTCCATTATCGTTTAACGCACCTAAATTTGATAATGATATTAAAATGAGTGGTCTAAAATCACTAGATACTAATGATAAAATTGAAAAACATTTTAACCAAGATAGTGAAAAGGCATCCATACGTGTAGTTTTAAAATCTTCAAGTGATAATGGTATCGTCTCAAAAAGTATGACAAAAGATATAAAAAAAACACTGAAAGATATTAAGAATGACGATAAACATGTGGATAAAATATCAGATCCATATCAAACAAAACAAATTAGTAAAGATAAATCGACGGCAATTGCCGAAATTACTTATGACAAATCAGCAACATCTTTATCGGATAAATCACGCGATAACGTGAAAGATCATTTAAAAGATTTACGAGATGACCATAATGTACAAACAGAACTCACTGGTAATGGCATGCAAACAAATGAAGTTGGCGGTTCGTCTGAACTTGTAGGTGTGATTGTGGCTTTCGTTGTCTTATTAATCACATTTGGTTCTTTTATAGCAGCAGGTCTACCTATTGTCAGTGCATTAATTGGTCTAGGTAGTGGTGTAGGTATTATTAGTTTATTAACATTTGCATTTAATATACCTAATGTAACGTTGACGCTGGCGGTAATGATTGGATTAGCAGTGGGTATTGATTATGCGCTATTTATTCTTTTCCGATATCGTCAAGTGATGAAGACGGAAACAGATTATATCAAAGGTGTTGGTTTAGCAGTTGGCACGGCGGGTAGTGCAGTTATCTTTGCTGGTGTGACAGTTATAATTGCGGTCTGTGGCTTATCGTTAGTAGGCATTGATTTCTTATCTGTCATGGGATTTGCGTCTGCAATAAGTGTCGCGTTTGCTGTGTTTAGCGCATTGACTTTATTGCCAGCGTTGATTAGTATTTTTCATAATCAAATCAAGACAAAAACAACCAAATCAGAATTTAAGAATCATGTTGACACACCATGGTCTAAGTTTGTAGTTGGCAATTCATTAGCTGCTGTATTATTAGGTTTAATTATTTTAGTGGCAGCAGCGATACCTGTGAGCCATATGCGGTTAGCGATACCTGATGATGGTGTCAAACCAAGTGACACGACACAGAAAAAAGCATATGATATTATTTCAGATAAATTTGGTGAAGGCTTCAATGGCCAAATACCAATGTTGATCAATGTAAAAGATCAAAAAGATAACCCTCAGCAATTGCAGAAAGACTTAAAAGCACTGTATAAAGACGTTAGTGACATGAAAAATGTTGATGTTGTATCACAACCTCAAATGAGTAAAAACAATGATTATGCACTTATGGCAGTGATTCCTAAAAAAGGTCCAAATACTGAAGCAACGAATGATTTAGTACAAGATTTGCGCGATTATAATAAAGACGCCAAAGATAAGTATGGTTTTAAAACAGAAATTTCAGGACAAAGTGTCATTAATATAGACATGTCTAAGAAATTAAACGAAGCTATTCCACTCTTTGCAGGTGTGATTGTTATTCTAGCATTTGTACTGTTAATGATTGTCTTTAGATCTATCATTATCCCATTAAAAGCAGTTCTTGGATTTGTACTATCCTTAATGGCCACTTTAGGATTTACGACACTCGTTATGCAAGACGGCTTTATGAAAGGTCTTTTCGGTGTTGAAACAACGGGGCCAATGTTAGCATTCTTACCGGTTATCACAATAGGTATTTTATTCGGTCTAGCAATGGATTATGAGGTCTTCTAAATGTCTCGCATTCATGAAGAATATAGTAAAACACGTGATAATGCCTATTCCATTAAAGTGGGATTAAAAGAAAGCGGACCTGTAATCATTGCAGCAGCACTCATTATGTTTAGTGTATTCTTTGCATTTGTATTCCAAGAAGATGTAATGATTAAATCAATGGGTATGGCACTATCATTTGGTGTGCTCTTTGATGCGTTTGTTGTGCGTATGATGATTATTCCAGCACTAACTCAATTATTTGGTAAGGCATCATGGTATTTACCAGGTTGGTTAAGCCGCATTATTCCACACATAGACATTGAAGGTCATGCACTAGAAAGTATGAAAACACCAAGTGGTGATAGTTATCAACGACATCGCCATACAGAAAACTATACACAGTCATTTAATATTGCGTCTACTCCAAATGCATCATCACAAGAATTAAATCAATCATCCATGCGTACGATTCAAGTAGACCAGCCGACGTATGAGTTGTATCACGCAATTCAGCAACATACACATGATACACATTTCTTATATCGTGCGCTAAAAAATTATCAACAACAGCAAACAGATCATTTTGATGACAGTCGGTATAATCAAAGTGAATTAGAGATAACACAATTGTTACAGACACAAAGTGATAATATAAAACAATTAAACGAACTTATAGCACAACAACTAAAACAAAATAAAAAATAGCAATTTTAACCCTTTAAATCATATGCAGATTTGAAGGGTTTCTATTATGCGAGAAGCACAGAGCGTTTGATGGTAATGATAAAGGGTATCAGAATATAAGTAGTCAAATAATAGGGGGACGCATGATGAAAGGCACAAAACAAATAGACAAAATGTTGCAAGACAATGATAAACAACTTTCAAAGTTATTTAAATATGATAAAAAGAAGGCACTCACATTTTCAAAGGAAGATCGTGAGGAAGTAGCGGATAAATATGGAGTATTTGTCATATTTGATAATAAAACACCAATCTTTGTTGGACAATCAGGTGGCTATTCTACAGGATACCAACCTATTACACGAGATTTAGCTTATAAACTAGGACAGTTTAACTTAAAATCTGGTGTTGGTACAGCTAAATTTAAAAAAGGACTTGCTGCAACTAAAACATTAGATGTTACTGACACGTCGCTAATTACAGCCGAAGCGCTTAATCTTAAATTTCAATATATTAATGTTAAAAATGAACCCGCATTCATTAATATTTTAGAATTTTTAGCAATAGAGTATGCCAAGAATAAAGGCTATCATTTAATCAATTATTATGATATTAATCTAGATTAGCACAGAATAATATACAGAGGAACAAAATTATGACTATAACAATACATTATAAAAATGATCAGCAGCAATGCGTGAGCACGACGAATTGGGAAAATGTCCCATCAGCAGCATCGTTAAAATGGATGGATGTAGTAAATCCAACAGCCGAAGAAAAAAAGCTAATCACAGAACGTTTTGCATTAATTGAGCGTCATATTGAAGAATCCGTATATTTAATGAGTCGGCCGAAATTTATTTTAAATGAGCAACAGCAAAGTACATATGTATTATTGCATGCGATTGATGATCATAACTTTTCAGCGCATCCAATGAGTATTCATGTCAATAAACAGTGGATGATTACCATTCATCGTACGGAGCTGGATGCGATTAGCCAGTTACAAAATGCATGGCAACATCAGCAGTTGGATATTACATCAACAGATGATCTGGCGCTTCAGCTCATAGATATTATTACTAAAAATTATTTTCGATTTATTGATGAAGTAGAGGATCGCGTTTTTTCATTTGAAAATCAAAATGTTGACCGTACTAACAATAAGAAGTTGATGGATGATGTTTATGATATCCGCTCTGAAATTATAAAGCTAAAACGAGTGCTAATTCCTATGGAACAACTATTAGCACAAGTTGTTGACGAGGATATGTATACGATTGCACAACAACAGCGCTGGTTATTTAAACATATTCACAGTCGGTTACAACATCAACGTGATACGTTAATTTCATGCGAACAAATTACGGACGATATTAAAGATAATAATGAATCTTATCGTTCTAATCGAATTAATCGTGTGATGAACGTCTTAACTATCATTTCTTCGATTTTCTTCCCGTTATCGTTTTTAACAGGTTGGTATGGGATGAACTTTAAATATATGCCCGAACTCAACTGGCATTATAGTTACTTTGCTTTTATCGGTATTTCGCTTATAGTAACTATAACGTTAATTTTATTTTTTAAAAAGAAAGATTGGCTATGACGCAGTGATGCTAGTGAGAAGGAGGTATGCTGATGACATACGCTATGAAATATGATGCACCAGTAGGGCCGTTAACAATTCTATCAGACGGTGAATCAATAACCCAAGTTTTATTTGCTAATCAAGCTTGCTATGATGAAATGATACAGACTGGCAACGTTCCTATCTTGCAACAAGCTGAAGCATGGTTAGATTGTTATTTTTCAGGGGAAAAGCCACAGTCTTCACTGAAATTAAAACCAGAAGGGACACCATTTCAGCAAAAGGTTTGGCAATTGTTAAGTGAAATTCCATATGGCCACGTTGTAACCTATGGAGAACTGGCAACAAAGATAGCGAAACAGCTTGGGAAGTCACATATGTCAGCACAAGCAGTCGGTGGTGCAGTAGGAAGGAATCCCATTTCTATTATTGTGCCATGTCATCGTGTAGTTGGTAAAGATGGAAGCTTAACTGGCTTTGGCGGCACGATTGATAATAAAATAAAATTATTACAACTTGAAGGCGTCAACATGTCGGCACTTTACCGACCTAAGTACAGCACAAAGCCTTAACTATCTCAAAGGCATAAAAAGACCATCCAACAAGTTAAAGTGCTTGTTGAATGGTCTTTCAAAGATTTAGAACATTATATTAGTGGAATAATCCAATAATAAAGTCTACACCTTTAGCAAGTGCTTCTGCAATGCTAGTACCCATTGTAGCCCAGTCTTTGTCTAAACCTGCTTGTACTGCTTTAGAAATTGCTTCAAAAATTCCGTCCATGATATGTTCGCTCCTTTAAAAATATTTTTATTTTAAATAGTATTATTTATTATATTTGAGATTAACCAAATAAGCCTGAAATTGCGTCAATGCCTTTAGCAAGTGCTTCTGCAATGCTAGTGCCCATTGTAGCCCAATCTTTATCTAAACCTGCTTGTACTGCTTTAGTAATTGCTTCAATGATACCTGACATATTGTAAACGCTCCTTTTTACGATTATTGTTAAAGTCTCAATTTATATTTTAGTTAAAGAAACCAGCGATAAAGTCTACACCTTTAGCGATTGCATCAGCAATGCTTGTAGCCATTGTAGCCCAATCTTTATCTAAACCTGCTTGTACTGCTTTAGTAATTGCATCTACGATACCTGACATGTAAATCCACTCCTTTATATAGTATTAGTCCTAATTTCCCTTATTTAAAAACTATTTTTTGCGGAATGTATCAACTAAAGTTTTAATCAACTTAATGATACCGCCAATAATATCTGCAATCATCATTGTAGTTACCTCCTTTATTGTGTGCCTCTTACTATCTAAAATTATAGAGTAGATTTTGTAGATTTAGTGAAATTGTGCCTAAGTTATGTTTATCAGTACAAAAGTGTCAACCTTATAACAGTTAGGAATATAGTAAAAATCGCTGTAATTATCTCAATATCAAAGGTTTAGCGTGATTGTAAATCTAGTGTAAATAACGAAAAAGCACAAAAATGCAACACTTTGGAAATGTGTGTGCAAAGACGAAAAGAGTTGCAAGCAATTATAATTAAAAATAAATATAGATAATGAATTTTGTGCTACATATGTTTATTTATAATCTAGTGTAACGAGATGTCACATTGTTAAACTTTGCGATAACGTTTTAAACCAATTATATTTAGCAATATAAAGGCAAGCATAAAGATAACTATAATAGTCAAGTCTAACCAAATATCTTGCCAACCCAAGCCTTTAATCATGACATTGGTTAATGCATTGCCAGCATAGCGCAGTGGGAATAAGTATCCAAGGCTACTTAACCACTGAGGCATATTTTCTAGTGGGAAAATACCTGAAAAGAATACTTGTGGTACAGCGACAATAGGAATAAATTGAATCATTTGAAATTCAGAATTTGCAAATGTGGAAATGAAAATACCCATAGCTAGAGCTGTAAAAGCTAATAATATATTAATCAGCAAGACATACCCAAGATGTCCAGCTAAATTTATTTGTAATAAATAAATTGAGAACAGTACAATAATTAAAGTTTGTACAATAGCAAATGCACCATATCCAATAAGATAACCAAAGACGATTTCACTGCGTCGAATAGATGTTGCCAACAAGCGTTCTAATGTTCCTGTTGTACGTTCTCGTAGCAAAGCAATGCCTGAAATCAAAAATACAAATAAAAAAACAAAGAAGCCCATGAGGATTGGGAACATTTTATCAAAATAGGTACTATCTGCTGAACCATATAAATAATGGGCATCAACTGTTAATGTATTACTCGTTTTCTGCAATTGAGATTGTGGCAGCTTATGCATCATTGTAGTTACTTCTGACATTTTATTATGTTGAATAGCTTTGCCAATCATTTGCTTTACTGCCGATGATTTACTTGGATCTTCATTCTTATAGATAACTTGAAGTTTGTGATGGGTCTGATAAACAAAAGCATCTAAATCATGGTGTTCAATCTTATTTTTTATATCTTTATTCGTGCTAAAGCGTTGAATGTCAGTATGTTTGGTTTCGAGTTGGCTCGTGATGTTTGACTTCACAGAATCTGCCACGCCAATTTTTAACGTATCATCATCATTGCCATTAAAAATAAAATACATAAGTGTTAGGATAAGCAGTGGTGCTAGAAACATCAATGCGAGCGTACGTTTATCACGTAAAAGCTCTTTAATTACACGTTGGATGATTGCGATAAGTTTCATATGTCTTGCCCCTCTTCAGCTTTAATAAAAACATCTTCAATAGATTGCGCGTTAAATTGTTGCTTTAATGCTGATGGCGTATCGAGCGCAACTAATTGTCCGTCAATAATTAGTCCTACCTTATCACAACGTTCAGCTTCATCCATGACATGTGTTGTAACTACTACACTTTGTCCTTTACGAGTTAAGTCTTTAAGCTGTTGCCAAACATGTTGTCGCAATTTTGGGTCAATACCGACTGTAGGTTCATCTAAAATAATCAACTCAGGTTTAGAAAGTAGGGTGATAGCCAATGATAATCGTCGCTTCATTCCTCCAGAAAAAGTGTGAACAGGTTTATCAATGGCATGCATTAAATCTACTAAGTCCATGGCTTCCAACATATTATCAGTTAGGCTTTCGCCTTTTAAGCCAGCCAAACGCCCAAAAAATAATAAATTTTCACGTGCTGTTAAGCTTTCATATAGTGCATCTGTTTGTCCCATATAACCTATACGACTTAATACTTTACGATTAGGCATTGCTTGATTAAAGATAGTTGCTGAACCAGAGTTAAGCTTTTCCATACCAAGTAAACATTTAATTGTTGTAGTTTTACCACAACCACTAGGTCCGATTAAACCTAATAGTTCACCTTGGTTGATAGTGAGACTAATTTGATTAAGTACAGGCTCTTTATTGAATGATTTTTCAGCTCGTGATAGTTGTGCAATAGGTGTTTTTGTCATAATTTCTCCTCCTTATTGACACAGTGTCTAATTTCTATATATTAAATATAAACCAATTGATATAAGGTAGAACAATAATTGTTGATTTACTAGACACACTATTATGTTTTGTATAGAAAAAATTAAAGAGGCGGTGCCATATGAAACAAGAACAGTTGATGGATAAGCGCGTATTGCGTACTCAAAAACGTTTACGTGAATCGATGTTACAGCTACTAGAAGAACAACATTATAATGATATATCGGTTAAAGATATTTGTGAAGCAAGTGGTGTAAGTCGTGCTACTTTCTATTTGCATTATAAAGATAAAGAAGATTTTATTATGACATACCAGCAAGAGGTTATCAAAAGCATTAAAAAGCGTATTTTAAAGGTTCAATTTGATAATAAAATACAATTCTTTGAAAATGTCTTAAACTTTTGGGAACAAGAGGGGAGTATTTTTTTAAAACTGATTGAGGATAAAGGTGCGCATATGATTCATCAAGATATTAAACGCAATTTGCAACAGAATATTGAAGTGCGTTTAATTCCATTTTTAAAGACACAGACCTTAACACATAAAGAAAAATATTTTTTAATTATTTTTATGAGTAATGCTATTTTCGGTGTATTACAAGATTGGGTGCAGAGAGGAAGAAAAGAAAAGCCGAAAGAAGTCGCTATGATTATGAATCATATTTTGACTACAGTATTTGATTGAGTTAGCCATGGAGAAATTTTTAACATTTTATATGGAAAAACAGTTTGAGACATAAGTATGTTTTGGGCTATAAACTATATGTATTGGCAGTAGTTGACTGGATTGAAAAATAAGCTGGATACCAAGCTTTTTTCAATCCTAGTCAACCTTGCCGGGGCGGGACTACGAATTCATTATGAGTTCTGTCCCGCTCCCCATTTTATAGGTCACTGTTGTGGCGTGTGATAATGTCTAATATTATCAGAAATACGTTCAAGATAGAATATTTGATTTTGTTGACTCGCAGCTTCTTTTGAATGATCAAACTGTAATTGATCAAAGCGATTAAAGAAATCTTCATATTGTTCTACAGAAAGTTCGATGCGTTGATCAAGACTATTTTGATGCGCTTTATGATTCAGATGTTGTTCAAAACCTTCAACTAAAGTAGCACTGAAAAATTCTCCAACAGAACCGGAACCATAACTGAATAAACCAATTGTTTGCCCAGCGTGTAAGTCATGATGCTCTAGCAATGAAATTAAGCTTAAATATAACGAACCTGTATAGATGTTACCTACATAGCGATTATAATGTGTAGCTGCTTGATAACCAGTTTCTAAGCGTTCAGCTGTAGCTTCATCAGTATCAGTTAAAATAGAATCCAATGCTTTTTTACCCATTTTAGTAAAAGGAACATGGAAACATAACGCAGCAAAATCAGCTAATGATTTATGTTGGCGAGATGCATAAGTCTTCCATGCTTGTTGGAAAGAACGAATATAGGCATCTTTAGATAGAGCACCATCGACAAGTGGGTAATGATGACCGCTTGGTCTCCAGAAGTCATAAACGTCTTCAGTATATGCTAAAGCGTCATCATTTAATGTTAAAATACGTGGGTTATGTGAAATGAGCATTGCTACAGCTCCAGCACCTTGAGTTGGCTCACCGCCTGTGTTAAGACCATATCGTGCCGTATCACTAGCAATAACCAATACTTTTTCATTAGGACGTGTTGCTAAGTAATCTTTAGCAAGTTGAATCGCTGGTGTGGCAGCATAACAAGCTTCTTTCATTTCAAAGCAACGTGCATAGGGTTGAATCCCAAGAAGATGGTGTATTTGAACGGCAGCCGCTTTTGCTGAATCGATAGCGGACTCTGTTGCTACAATGACCATTCCAATATGATTTTTGTCATCATCTGTTATAATATCTTTAGCAGCATTAGCTCCCATTGATACAATATCTTGGTTAACTGGACTTACCGCCATGTGTGTTTGTCCAATACCAATTAAATACTTATTAGGATCAACTTGGCGTGCTTGTGCAAGCTTAACCATGTCTATAAAATAATTAGGAATATAAAAGTTAATTTTATCGATACCTATATTCATATGGGCATTACATCCTTTCGATTAATTTAATTAAAATGGTAGCCATATTTAATCATTATCATACCAAATTGACGATTTGAATGGCAAAGATATATATCTACATATAAGGAGAAAAATAACATGAGAAATATTGCAATCGTTAGTGCTAAACGCACACCAATTGGAAGATACAAAGGTAAGTTACGAGACTATTCAGCAGTTGAACTAGGAACAGCAGCCTTAAAAGCAGCAGTAGAAGCTATTGATATTGATCCAAGTACAATTCAACAAGTCATTTTTGGTAACGTTCTTCAAAGTGGGGTTGGTCAAAATCCAGCACGTCAAATTGCTATTAAAGCTGGGTTACCTAACACGACACCGGCAATGACAATAAACGAGGTATGTGGTTCAGGCCTTAAAGCAATTATTTTAGGCAAGCAATTAATACAATTAGGCGAAGCAAAAGTTGTGGCAGTTGGTGGTGTTGAAAGTATGACAAATGCACCACAGTTGATTTTAAAAGAAGGACAAGACCCTGTAGAAAGTTTTATGCATGATGGTTTAACCGATGCTTTCCATTATGTTCCAATGGGTGTGACTGCTGAAAACATTGCAGAAAAATATCATATTAGTCGAGAAATGCAAGATGCGTTCGCTAATCAATCACAACAAAAGGCGCATCAGGCTACAATAAATGGAAAATTTAATAATGAAATAGTGCCTCTAATCGATGCTGAAGGTAATGAAATGACTTCAGATGAAGGTATTCGTGCTAATAGTAGTGTTGAGAAATTAGCTACGTTAAAAACAATATTTAAAGAGCAAGGTACGGTCACAGGTGGCAATGCTTCTAGTATAAATGATGGATCGTCTGCACTTATCTTGATGGAAGAAAGTTATGCTAAAGCACATGGATTCGAGATACTTGGCTTGATAGGTGACTACGCTGAAGTTGGTTGCGATCCACAATATATGGGCTATGCTCCATTCTATGCTGTTGAAAAATTATTAGAAAAAACTCAGCGTCATATTGATCAAGTAGATATTGTAGAAATGACAGAGGCGTTTGCAGCACAAAGTATTCCAGTTAAAGATAATTTGCATATTCCGGATGATAAATTAAATATATATGGTGGTGCAATTGCACTTGGTCATCCGATTGGCGCAAGTGGTGCAAGGTTAGTGACAACATTGGTAAACGCATTGGCGCAAGAAGAAAAGCAAACGGGTGTAGCTACTGCTTGTATTGGTGGCGGCCTAGGTATTGCGCTAATGATTGAAAAAGGGGAATCATAAGCATGACGAGCTTAAGTAAAGATTTTCGACATTTAACGCGATCACAGAAGTTAAATCAGTTAGAAACACATGGTTGGATAACATCAGAAACACATGATATTCTGCTTAATCATCCACTTATCGATGAGGATATAGCAAATAGTTTAATAGAAAATATGATAGGACAGGGAACTTTACCTGTAGGTCTTTTGCCTAAGATTATTGTGGATGATAAGGAATATGTTGTGCCTATGATGGTAGAAGAACCATCTGTTGTTGCAGCAGCAAGCTATGGCGCTAAACTCATCAATCGAACAGGAGGATTTAAAACGATAATCAGTGAACGATTGATGATTGGTCAAATTGTCTTCGATAACGTTAAAGATACCGCTTCTTTAGCCACTGCGATTAAACAGCTAGAATCTCAGATTAAAGCGATTGCAGATGAATCTTATCCTTCAATGATTGCTCGAGGGGGTGGCTATCGCCGACTTGATATTGATACTTTCCCTCAAGATGGATTCTTGTCTTTAAAAATATTTGTCGATACTAAGGATGCTATGGGTGCTAATATGTTGAATACGATATTAGAAGGTATCACGAATTATTTAAAACATGAATTTCCAGAACATGATATCTTGATGAGCATTTTATCTAATCATGCGACAGCATCTGTTGTAAAGGTACAGGGTGAAATTGATGTTGAAGATTTAAATCGTGGTGATTATCGTGGTGAAGAAGTTGCTAAGCGTATGGAACGTGCTTCAGTCTTGGCACAAGTAGATATACATCGTGCTGCAACACATAATAAAGGCGTCATGAATGGCATACATGCTGTTGTATTAGCGACTGGTAATGATACTCGTGGCGCAGAGGCAAGTGTTCACGCATACGCAAGTCGTGCCGGACAATATAGAGGTGTTGCGACTTGGCAATATCATCGAGAATGTCGAAAGCTAATTGGAACAATAGAAGTACCTATGACATTGGCAACGGTAGGCGGTGGCACCAAAGTACTACCTATTGCTAAGGCATCATTGGAATTATTGAATGTTGGCTCGGCTCAAGAATTAGGACATGTGGTTGCTGCAGTAGGATTAGCGCAAAACTTTTCGGCATGTCGCGCATTAGTATCAGAAGGTATTCAACAAGGTCACATGAGCTTGCAATATAAATCATTGGCTATTGTTGTAGGAGCTAAAGGTGATGAAATTCAGCAAGTTGCAAATGAACTAAAAAAGACAGATCGTGCTAATACAACTGTTGCAACACAAATATTAAAGCAATTACGTCGTAACGATGAATTGAAATAGATGTGCACATGATGTTGTAAAATATCATAATAGATAAAATAAGAACGGCAATTTCTAAGTGATTTCAATAGAAATTGCCGTTCTTATTATTGTAACTGTAGTTGTGTCCTTAATAAGCTTGTATTCACGTATTAATAGATGTAGTTATAATGACGTGCTGACCCTTTACTAATAGTTCGAGTGCCATATGCTAGTGGCCGATTGTAGTTATATTCAGAAATAACGATGCTTCCGTTGCGATTAACACGTTCTACGATGGCAACATGCCCATAATAGCCTGCAGTTGATTGCATGACTGCGTATCGACGTGGTTTATGACCTGTAGCATATCCAGAACGTTTTGCGTTTTTGTACCAAGTTTTCGCATTCCCCCAACGATTAGAAACCGGTTTACCAACTTGCGCACGACGTTTGAAAGCCCACCATGTACATTGATGTTTATTGTAATAATTATATGATGCAGCATGTGAAACGTGAGTTTGTTCAACGCTTTGGTACGTGAAAGTACCAACAAATAAAATGCTTGTAGATAAGACAATACTTGTGAATAATTTTTTGAAATTCATTTTTATTTGCGTCTCCTAATATACAATAGTTTTTATTAACCGTAATTATCATATTATTTTAAAAGGTATAAGACAATATAAGAAACCATTTATATAACTAAATGTAATGTCTCTGCAATATTATATTTCATCCTGTAATCGTATTAATAAATTAACTTCATACTTCATTTAAGATTTACAAATAATGTGTGTACTTAGCTTATAAAATAAGCACAAAGATGATTTAGGTCAAATCATCTTTGTGCTATTATTCTGGGATTGAGATCCCAGCTTTGCATGGTGAGATGAATATTTCCATGTTATATAGAAATCATACATTAGTGAATTGGTTAAAAACAGATAATGCCCGTTTTATACTTGTCACAGGTATGTTTTCAGGACACGGATTTTCACGAAAATATGACATAATTACTAATTGGCTCTTCACGTCTCTAGGAAATTCGGTATCTTGATTCATCCAAGCAACCAATTCACCTAATGGTGTGTCATCACCAACAAAATTTTGCATAAATTCGTAAAAGCTCAATACATCACCTCGATTTTCAAATTGAGCCTTTTTGAGTATAACATGATTTATCAAACTGAAACACAACAATTTTAAATTGAAAAATTATGACTGACTACTATATAAAGTTGCATTTATTTTAGAATGTTGTTTCATGTATAATAGGCTTAAATGATAGTGGGAGGTTGCATAGTGGATATTAAGCATATGAAATATTTTGTTGAAGTAGTGAAGCAAGGTGGGATGACTAACGCCTCTAAAGCGCTTTTTATTGCACAGCCAACAATTAGTAAGGCCATTAAAGATATTGAATCAGAATTAGAAATGCCATTGTTTGATCGTAAAAATAGGCAGCTTATTTTGACTGATGCTGGGCAAATTTTCTATAAAAAAAGTGAAGAAATTCTTAATTTATATAGTACAATTCCCGCGGAGATGAAAGGGTTATCGCAACTAGATTCTGGACATATTAATATAGGCATGTCTGCTGTAATGAACGTTAACCATTTTATTCGTATTTTAGGAGAGTTTCATCAACTCTATCCGAACGTAACATACAATTTAAATGAACATGGTGGCAAATACATTGAAGAAAATTTAGATAAAGGTACTTTGGATATCGGCATTACCACCCTCCCTGTAGATGCACATAGATTCAATTCATTGGCACTGTACAAAGAAGAACTCGTTCTAGTTGTTAGTAAAGATCATCCCTTTGCACAACAGGAGTCTGTTTTGATGAGTGATTTAAAGGATGAAGATTTTATCTTATTTAATGAGGATTTTTATTTGAATGATAAAATTATTGAAGCGGCTAAAAATAATGGTTTTATTCCACATGCAATATCTAACATTTCGCAATGGAAGTTTATTGAAGATTTATTAATTGCACATCTGGGAGTAAGTATTTTACCGAAAAGTATTGTAAATATGTTGAGTGATCGCATTAGCAGCGTTAATATTAAAAATCCTACCATGATTTGGGAATTGGGTGTAATTTGGATGAAAGATAAGACACTTAGTCATGCAACTAAACGCTGGGTAGATTTTATGCAAGCACATTTAAAATAATATGAAAACTTACGAAACGCATTGGAGCTAAAGTGGGCTCTGTGCGTTTTTTATTGTGACTAAATAAACAGTATATAGAGAGCGCTTCCATAGAAAAAAGTAATACATAACATATAAAAACAATATTTTTATAATAGGTAAAATTGAATTAAAATTAATTATATGAGCAAAAATTGCTGTAACAATTTAGACAAATTTATAGAAAGGAATGATGAAAGTGAATTATGCATATTTTACGGCCAAGTTATTGCTTCAAATAGCTATTATAATGGGAGTCAGTTATTTAGGTAATGTTCTTCAACAACTATTTCATATTCCTTTAGCAGGCAGTATTGTAGGCCTCATTTTATTTTATTTTTTACTTCAGTTCAAAATTATTAAATTACAATGGGTGAAAGACGGGTCAGACTTCTTTCTTAAATCAATGGTCTTTTTCTTTATACCCTCTGTAGTCGGTATTATGGATATCGTGTCTAATATTAACTTTAATTATGTCATCTTTTTCTTCGTTATTATAATAGGAACAAGTTTGGTTGCGTTAATCTCAGGCTATATTGCAGAGACCATGGTCAAAAAGCCCATGACCGGGAAAGGAAATAGTAAATGACAACATTTTTTCAAGCAACTGCAATGATTTTAATTACAATTATTATGTACTTAGGAGCTAAATGGGTACAACATCGGTTTAATAATAATCCGTTTTTAAATCCAGCACTTATTGGCTCAATTGGAGTTATTGCTATCTTATTAATTTTAGGAATGAATTATAAGTCTTACATGATCGGTGGTCAATGGATTAATCATCTATTAAATGCTACAGTTGTTTGTCTCGCATATCCCCTATATGAAAATAGACATAAAATTAAACAGTATTTATCAATTATATTTTCAAGCGTGATGGCTGGCGTCATATTAAATTTTGTGTTAGTCTTTGTTTCGTTGAAATTACTGGGCTTTTCTAAAGAAGCTATAGTGACATTACTACCAAGATCTATCACTGCAGCAGTAGGCATCGAAGTTTCACAAAAATTAGGCGGTGTTGATACAGTTACAGTTATGTTTATTATAACTACTGGGTTAATTGGTAGTATTTTAGGTTCTATGCTGCTTAAGTTTGGCGGATTTCAAACCTCTATTGCCAAAGGCTTAACATATGGGAATGCATCACATGCTTTTGGTACCGCCAAAGCCCTTGAGCTAGACCATGAATCTGGCGCTTTTAGCTCCATTGGAATGATATTAACGGCTGTTATCAGTTCGATTTTAATACCAGTAATGATTATTTTGTTTTATTAAAGGGAATATAACATTTATTCATACTAGTTAAGAAAGGGGCTATTTTGAAAAATGGCGAAAATTAAAGCAAATGAAGCATTAGTGAGAGCATTACAAGCTTGGGATATTGACCATTTATATGGGATTCCAGGTGATTCAATCGATGCTGTTGTAGATAATTTACGTACAGTGAGAGATGCTTTTAAATTCTATCATGTCCGTCACGAAGAGGTTGCAAGTTTAGCGGCGGCTTCTTACACTAAAATGACAGGTAAAATTGGGGTTGCCTTAAGTATTGGTGGTCCAGGTGTTGTTCACTTACTAAACGGAATGTATGATGCGAAATTAGATGGAGTACCGCAATTAATTTTAGCAGGTCAAACAAACAGTAGTTTGTTAGGCACGAAAGCATTCCAAGAAACAAATATTACTGACATGGTATCAGATGTATCTGTTTACAGTCATCAAATCCAAAAAGGAGACAATGTCTTTGAAGTTGTTAATGAGGCAATTCGTACGGCATATGAGAAAAAAGGCGTAGCGGTTGTTATTTGTCCTAATGATTTATTAAATGACAAAATCAAAGATACGACACATAAAGCTGTTGATACAATGCGTCCAAAAGCACCATCTCCAAAACCTCGCGCAGTTAAAAAAGCAGCTAAACTTATTAATAAAAGTAAGAAACCAGTCATGCTTGTTGGCGTAGGTGCACAAAATGCGCGTGAAGAATTACGTGAGTTTGTGGAAGCAGCAAAAATACCAGTTATCCACACACTACCTGCGAAAACAGTTATTCCTGATGATCATCCATATAGTATTGGTAATTTAGGTAAAATTGGTACGAAAACATCATATCAAACGATGCAAGATGCGGATCTATTGATTATGGTAGGGACAAACTATCCATATGTAGATTATTTACCGAAGAAAAATATCAAAGCGATTCAAATTGATACTAATCCAGAAATTATTGGACATCGTTTTGACATCAATGTAGGTATTGTTGGGGACAGTAAAGTTGCGCTACATCAACTAACTGAAACAATTAAACATGTGCCAAAACGTGCATTTTTAGATAAAACATTAGAACGTAAAGCCGTATGGGATAAATGGATGGATCAAGATATGCGTAATGAGAGCAGCCCTATCCGTCCTGAACGTTTAATGCGTTCGATTAGTGAATATAAAAATGACGATGCCATTTTTTCTATTGATGTTGGTACTTCAACAGTATGGTCAACACGTTATTTAAATCTTTCTGTAAATAATAAATTTATTATTTCAAGTTGGCTCGGCACAATGGGTTGTGGCTTACCAGGTGCAATTGCTGCAAAAATTGCATATCCAAAACGTCAAGCGATAGCTATCGTAGGTGATGGTGCATTCCAAATGGTAATGCAAGACTTTGCTACAGCTGTTCAATATGATTTGCCGATGACTATTTTTGTAATGAACAACAAACAATTATCATTTATTAAATATGAACAACAAGCTGCAGGAGAATTAGAATATGCGATTGATTTCTCAGATATGAATCATGCTAAGTTTGCTGAGGCTGCTGGTGGTAAAGGTTATGTCTTAAAAGATCCAAACCAAATTGATGATGTGGTCCAAGCTGCGTTAGCAGAAAATCAACCAACAATTGTTGATGTGCATGTAGATCCAAACGCTGCACCATTACCAGGTAAAATCGTTAATGATGAAGCACTTGGTTATGGTAAATGGGCATATCGTTCAGTTACAGAAGATAAACATCTTGATTTAGATCAAATTCCGCCTATTTCAGTAGCTGTGAAACGATTCTTGTAATAAGTAAAGATAAAGAAGCCTAGGACATTATGAACTGATATGTTGCTTTCAAAGTAGATATTGAAGGCAGCAAGTCATCATTTTGTTCTAGGCTCTTATTATATATAGGCAGTAGTTGACTGGATTGAAAATAGGCTGATAGCAAGCTTTTTCAATCCCAGTCACACGCCCTTTTTATTTATGGTTGAGTGATATCATTTTCAATCAGTAATTTAATTGCTTTGTGATCCGTTGCATTTCTAAATAAATCATAAGCATTTTCTATTTCACTTAATTTACTATAGTGAGTGACAAGCTTTTCTGGTTCGATGACTTTAGTTGTTAATGCTTCTAATAACTCTTCAGTTGTATTAGCTGATACTAAACCAGTTGTAACGTTTATATTTTTAATCCATAATTTATCGATATCAAATTGAACTGGCAAGCCATGGACACCAACGTTGGCGATTGTGCCATCCACACCAATCAATTTTTGACATAAATCAAATGTTTGAGGGATACCTACAGCTTCAATAGCAACATCTACACCACGATGATTTAATTCTTTCACTTTTTTAATCGCTTCTTCAGTATGCGTTGAATTAATTGTATGCGTCGCACCAAGTGATTTAGCTGTAGCTAAACGGTTGTCATCTAAGTCGAGCATGATGATTTTTGAAGGAGAGAAGAACTGAGCGGTTAGTAAAGCTGCTAAACCAACAGGTCCGGCTCCAACAATAGCAACGGTGCTGCCTGGTTTAACTTTACCTTTTAATACACCAATTTCGTAACCAGTTGGTAAAATATCTGAAAGCATCACCAATGCTTCATCTGGTAACGACTCAGGTGCATGATATAGTGAATTGTCTGCGAAAGGTACTCTGACATATTCTGCTTGTGTACCATTAATTAAATGGCCTAAAATCCAACCACCGTCATTTTCACAATGGGCATAGATTCCTTTTTTACAGTAATAACATTTACCACATGATGATATACAAGACACAATAACTTTGTCGCCGACTTTAAAGTTGTTAACATTTGAACCAACAGATTCAACAATACCGATACCTTCGTGGCCTAATGTTGTATTTTTAGGAACTTCAGGTGTATCGCCTTTTATGATATGCAAATCTGTGCCACAAATCGTCGTTTTGACCATTCTAATAATCGCATCTGTACTTTCTGTAACTACAGGCTTTTCTTTGTCAATAAGTTTAGCTACACCAGGTTTTTCATAATTATAAGCTTTCATAAATAAAACCTCCAATCAAAATGTGAAAATTCTCACAATTATTATACCATCTTTTCCATTATAAATGTATTTATTTGTAGTGAAATATAATAAATTATATATACTTTTGCGATATGTTGTGAGCTGCTTTTTGGAACTAAAACTCAAGTAGATGAAATTTAAGTGCCGACGACTTAAAATAGAGATATATTATTATTTAAGGAGTGTGTGTAATGACTGAAGAAGGTTTATTAGTAGTTGAAAATGATATTGAAGTTAATGGTTACGATATTGATGCGATGGGTATCGTAAGTAACATTGTTTATATAAGATGGTTTGAAGATTTACGTACGATATTTATTAATCAATACATGAATTATTCAGAAATGATGAAACAGGGTATTTCACCAATATTAATGAAGACAGAAGTGGAATATAAAGTGCCTATTACTATTCATGATAAACCAGTAGGACGATGTTGGTTTATGAAAAGTGGTCGCACAAAATGGATTTTTAAATTTGAAATTGCGTCTGCGGATCGTGTTCATTGTGTAGGATACCAAACTGGATGTTTTTATGATTTAGATAAACAGAAAATCACTAAAATGCCCACAGTTTTTCAAAAAATATTAAAATAAGTAACTGTGTGCATCATAAACATGGGGTGAACATCGTGTATGAAAACTTAACAAATATTTATGAATACCGAAAATTTGTTGACGCTAATCAACTATGCGTCTTACATGTAATGAAGTCAGGTTGCAGCGTCTGTTATGCTGTACTGCCACAATTAGATGACTTAATACAACAATTCCCCCGTGTTAAATTAGGGGTGATTAATCAGAACAAAGTTGAAGATATCACTAGGCAGTTATCTATATTCACAGTGCCGGTAGATCTAATCTTCTTCCAAGGTAAGGAAGTGCATAGACAAGCACGTTTCATAGACATGCAAAGATTTGAGCGTCAACTGGTAGAATTAAATGATAATATAGAGTATAAATAAAACAGTTTGTTACATAAATGTAATGGACTAAATTGCAGCGCTAAAATCTTTTTCTCAGGTATGGCTTTCGCCATATCATACGGCGTATTGATTTATAAACATACTAAGATGAGCTATGAATAAATCTGAGACGATTGATTTATTCATAGCTTTTTTTATAGTTATATAGTCTGTAACATCATTATGTTTTAGGCTATAAACACTATATTGGCAGTCGTTGACTGGATTGAAAATAGGATGATAGCAAGCTTTTTTCAATTCTAGCTATTCTTGCCGGGACAGGACTACGAATTCATAATGAATGCTGTCACGCGCCGTATTATTTGGGGGTATATTCCAGTATATTTATCTTTCCTTATTTCTTAAATTTTTCTATTAATGCATCTGCACGTTGTTGATAGTCATGAATAACAGCTGCCGATTGTTGTAGTTGATGTTGTTCTTCTTCTGTGAGTTTGAGTTCAATAACTTGTTGTGCACCTGCACCATTGATGCGTGTTGGTGTACCTATATATAAATCAGTGAGACCATATTCTCCTTCAACATAGCTAGAGACGTTTAAAATGATATTTTGATTATTTAAAATTGCTTCAACAACACGTAAAATGCCGAGTGCTACGCCAAAGCAAGTTGTGCCTTTACGTACATAGATATCATAGCCAACGTTTTTAGTGATTTCAGTAATTCGTTGTACTTCAGCATCAACGTTATTACCGTAGCATTGTTGTAACATCGGTAAAACTGGTTCTCCAGCAACGCGTGCATGAGACCATACAGCAATTTGAGAATCACCATGTTCACCTACAACAGGCGCATAAACACTTTGAGGTGCAACATTTAGTGCTTGACCAATATAATATTGGAATCGTGACGAATCAAGCAATGTTCCAGTTCCAATAACTTTTGATTTGGGAAATCCAGATACTTTTTTCACGACATAGCTCATAATATCAACAGGATTTGACGGTAATATAATATGGCCATCAAACCCTTGATCTACAATTTTTTGCACCATTGGCACAAAGATTTCTACATTATCCTCTAATAATTTGAGACGTGTTTCCCCTTTTGGTAAAGATGCGCTCGCACAGATAACGATAATATCTGCATCTTGACAGTCACTATAATCACCAATATAAACGTTGACGGGTTTGTGACTGAAAGGGGTAGTATGATTTAAATCCCAAACGTCAGCCTCAGCCTTTTCAGTGTCAATGTCGATAATAGCAAGTTCATCGGCTGATCCATGTGATACTAGGGCGTAAGCGAAGGAAGAACCTACATGTCCGCTACCAATTAAGACAATTTTATTTCTTTTCATCAAATTAAGCCTCCTCATTATTGAAATGGTTATAACATAAAGTTAATTAGTTCGATTTTATCATTAATTTTATAAAAATAAAATATGACACTACTAACTTTGGTTTATTATATCGTGCAATAACTACATGTTACGGTGGTAGACATCTGAAATTAATGAATCATCTCTTTAAAGGTCGCAAATATGCTACTATTTACTTCACATTATCATCTTAAAACCATGTACTAATGAAATTCATTAAAATAATCGTCAAAAATGTATTAAACTAGAAATGTAACATATAGGAAGGAGCTTCTTAATGAAAAAACAATTGATTAGCATATTATGTTCCACAGTGCTTGGAACACTGGTTTTTGCTAAATTTAGAGAAAAAAGAAGTTATCGAAGCTTTTTATTTGAACAATATTTGCGCTTAACTAGAGTGAGAAAACCTTTTGAATCAGTGGAAAACGCCAAAGAAGCTATAGAAGAAATGAAAGATATAACGGCAGGAAAATATAGTGGAACGACGTATGAATTTAAACATTCAGTTACTATTAAAGATGACAGTGGCTCAATTGTATATATCATTAATGATCATCAAGATATTACACAACAAACGATTCTTTATATTCACGGTGGTGCATGGTTTCAAGATCCACTTGAACAACATTTTGACTTTATCGATACCTTAGCAGGCCGTTTAAATGCTAAAGTTGTGATGCCCGTTTATCCGAAAGTGCCACACCGTGATTATCGTACGACATTTAGTTTATTGTATCGACTTTATGGTAAGTTATTGACTACGGTTAAGAATCCAGAACAACTCATTCTTATGGGAGATTCGGCAGGAGGACAAATTGCCTTATCATTTGCACAATATTTAAAAGAAGAGACGACGTATGCGCAACCAGGACATATTATTTTGATATCACCAGTATTGGATGGCACATTTAGCAACCCAGATACTCAAAAATATGAAAAAGTAGATCCAATGGTTGCCATTGATGGAACAAAATATTTTATTAAATTGTGGGCAGGAAAAACAGCTATTAAAGATTATAAAATATCTCCAATTAATGGCACGTTACAAGGGCTTGGCAAAATTTCAATCTTTATCGGTACTAAAGAAACTTTATATCCTGATGCACTACGTTTATCTAAATTGTTAAATCAACAAGGCATTCTTCATGACTTCTATCCAGGTTACAATTTATTTCATATCTATCCGATTTTTCCAATTCCTGAACGAGAAAAATTCTTTGCACAAGTGAAAACAATTATCAAATAGACATGTAATTATAAAGCAACTTCAACCTATCAGTTATCAAGATAAGAAGAAGTTGCTTTTTTAGGTTGGGTAATTAATTTGAAGGTATTATCATCATTGATTTGGGATATCATAGTGTGAGAAAGCCAATTGTTTTGATTACTGTGATTTAGAGAGTGATTAAAAGTGCCATTAGATGTATCAGATTTTGCTGCCTCTTTGTAATGATTAATATAGCGATGATCGGTATCAAGTACAGAATTGCTCATATCATTTCCTTGTAAACTACCAATGAGAATTAATGCAAGATAAGTTGTACATGCGATAAAAACGGTCCCTAGATAAATGCTAATCACTATTTTTCTAGACTTAGCCATTTTGTTCCTCCTAAGATTTCATCCTTAAATTTAAGTCATCATTCTAATCCCATTTAACTCATGTTTAACGTAACATATCATCTTTAAGATAATGTAAAGGTTAAGTAAATATTTTTTATTTGATTAATTACTATATTAAAAAAGTTATCTTTGTAGTTTTTACTTAAAAACAATTTAAATAGAAACGATTTTATTTGAAAATTTACAAATATTAATTTATACTTAACAAAAAATTAAAGTTTTTAAAACGCGCTCAACAACCGTTTGATAATATTAGGCGTATTGGGAGGGTTCTTAATGCAAGATGTTTTCATCTTAAAAGAAAATTAAGTTGATCTATACATATTGAGATAGAGTGTTGTGACTTGTTCAACACACTAAAAACAGCATAGGTGGCATAACGGGAATGTACGAAGTGAAAAACATCGTCGAAGTTATGACCGCCTTTTCACTTATCTACCTATTTATTACAGCTAGTAGAAAATCAAGGAAAGAGGTACATAATATTGATTCTCATTATAATTTGCGTCTCGCTTATATTATGGTTAGGAATTAAAGAAAAACGGCGTCATACCAACCGACTTAATAAAATTCCAGTGCGAATTAATATTAACGGTATAAGAGGTAAATCAACAATCACACGGATGGTTTACAGTGTTCTACGTGAAGATCACATTAGAGTTGTAGGTAAGACAACTGGTACGGATGCCAGAATGCTGTATTGGTTTACAGATAAAGAATATCCAGTCATTCGAAAGCCACAAGGAGCTAATATTGGGGAACAAAGAGACATTATCCGTAAAGTGGTAAAACAACGTGCAACGGCACTTGTTAATGAATGTATGGCAGTTAATCCAGATTATCAAATCACGTTTCAAAATGATTTAGTTATGGCCAATATTGGTGTCATTGTTAATGTTATGGAAGACCATATGGATGTTTTAGGACCAACGTTGCAAGATGTGGCGCAAGCTTTCACTGCAACAATTCCATATAACGGCAAATTAGTCGTAATGCAAGATAAGTATACTAAATTTTTTGCTAAAGAAGCACGCAAGCGCAAAACAGAGTTAATTGTTGTTGATAAAGAAAAAGTACCAGAGTCTTATTTGAGAAAATTTGACTATCTTGTCTTTCCAGATAATGTGGCGATTACTTTAGGTGTAGCCCAGGCATTAGGTATTGATCAACAAACAGCACTGCAAGGTATGCTTAACGCACCACCTGATCCTGGTGCGGTAGAAATTAAATATTTCCAAGCAAATAGCACAACAAACGTCTTTGTTAATGCATTTGCCGCTAACGAACCACAATCTACGAAAGCGATTTTAAATAAAGTGGAAAGTTACGATTATCCATACAGCAAGAAGATTGTAATTTTAAACTGTCGCTCAGACAGAGTGGATAGAACGAGACAATTCGTTGAAAACTTTATTGCTGAAGTAGATTATGACACACTCATTTGCACTGGAAAGAGTACGCAAATGGTGACAGATAAGATGCAATCACAACCTAATAAACGCTATTTGAATTTAGAAGGTGCCCCGTTTGCAGACATAGAAAGAACGATTCTTAAAGAATCACAACATGCCCTTGTATTTTGTGTCGGCAACATTCATGGACCAGGTGGAAGAATAGCAGAATTTATAGAAGGGATAGAATAAAATGATAGGTTCAGAATTATATTTTTCCTTATTTGTAGGAATTGTGCTTAGTTTGATTTTTGCTGAAAAATTTGGAATTAATCCAGCAGGGCTTGTTGTACCAGGCTACCTAGCACTTATCTTTGATGAGCCCATCATGTTATTATCAGTGCTCGTCATTAGCTGCTTAACTTATTTTATTGTGACATTTGGCATAAGCAAATGGGTCATTTTATATGGTAGACGAAAATTTGCAGCGATGATTTTAACGGGAATGGTATTAAAATTTATCTTTGATTTAATTTATCCAATAACCCCGTTTGAAGTCGTAGAAGTATCAGGCATAGGTGTTGTTATACCAGGAATAATTGCGAATACAATTCAAAAACAAGGTGTCGTAATTACCTTATCAACGACAATGTTATTAACTTGTATCACTTATGTCATCTTGTTCTTATATAGCTTTATTAATTAATTACGAGCAAGGAGCGCAAAATCATGAAAAAGAAGTTAACAGCAAGTGAGTGGTTGTTAAAACAAGCAAAACGACATAAACGACGTAACTTTTTATATACATTAATTGTGCTGGTAATTACGCTTGTGTTATTAGTTGTGGCAATTAGCTCGCAAAAGGTTGAGCCAGTAGATAGTATCCCTAAATCTGGAAATAATATTCGCATGACTTATCTAGGCAACATTAACCTTAACTCACATATACGTAATATCAATCTCAATGATGTGTTCGCTAGTTTAAAACAACCATTAAAGCAAAGTGATTTTTCAACGGCATCACTGCATGTAAATCACTTTTCAGATAAAAGTGATGAGAATTTGAAAAAGAATTTAGAAAATATTTTATTTCTAAAAGATCAGAATATTAAAAGTGTCAATCTTATAAATAACGAAGTTGATAATGTACAAGCTCAAGATTTAAGTAAAAAAGTGGAGGCCCAAACAGAATATAACTTTTTAACTGGTAATGGCTCTAATCCTATTAATAGTAAAACGGTTCAACAAACAATTAAAAATAAAAAAATTGCCAATGTATCGTTTACAGATGTCGAGTCAAATTACACAGGGCCATTGAAAAATACAACATCCATTAGTCTGGATCCTAATATTTTTATGCCACTGTTAAAAAAATTAAAACAAAATAATGACTACGTCGTTGTTAATGTAGATTGGGGTATTCCAAACGAACGCAACGTTACAGAACGACAACGTGAATATGCGAAAGCTTTAATAAATTCAGGAGCTGACATTATTATCGGACATAATTCGGTCATCCAAGAAATAGATAAGTACAAAAATAAACCCATATTCTATAGTTTAGGCAATACAACATCAGATGAATTTCTATCAAAAAATCATAAAGGTATGATTGTGCAGCAAGATTGGACTGGTAAAGCAAGTCGTTTCCATTTGACGCCTATTAAATCTTCCGATGGTAAGATAACTAGAGATTTAATGAGTAAAATGGAACAACGCAAATTTTATAACAACATTAAAGGCGAGCATGTCAATTTAAAAGCCGAAAAAGATGGGGGTTATTCATTTGAATAAAAAAGAACATTATGTTGCTATAACAGTTGTCCTTATTGTACTTTTTATTTTAATCATGGTTACATTTTCAAGAGCGAATGAAGGTTTAGATAAATTTGAAAAGCAAGAGTTAGAGAATGGCACAGAGCAATATCTTTCAAAAGGAGCAAGCTAACTATGAATATATACAATAAAATGACCTTGATTGTCATTTTGATTGCAACAATTGCAGTATCCTTTACATTTTATCTTTTTCAAAAAGAGGATAACCCCAATAAAGATGCGCTCTATGAAAATAAAATAGCTGATCATAAAACACCTAAAGATAAAAAAGACTATGGGGTTGCTTCAAACAACTATATCGCGAAGCGGGTCGGAGAAAAGATTTTGCAAGATGGTGGAAATGCAGTTGATGCGGCTATTGGCGTATCTTATGCTTTGGCAATCACCGAACCACATTCGTCTGGACTTGGCGGTGGCGGTGCGTCGCTTACATATAATGGTAAAGATGGAGAAGTTCCAAAAATGTATGAATATAAAACACTTTCCTCTTATGATTATAAAAAAGGAGATCAGATAGGGACACCAGGATTTGTAAGAGGCATGCATGATATGCATGAAAGAGAAGGGAAAATGGATGAAAAGAAAATATTAGATTATGTCATTCCGTTAGCCCAAGATGGCTTTGAAGTAGATTCAGAGTTAGAGCGTAGTTTGAAAATTTATGGTTCCGATATCGACCGTGACTCACCATTCTTTAAAGGAAGCAAAACGGTGAGAGAAGGAGATGTCGTAAAACAGGAAGCTTTGACAAAAACATTGAAAGGTATCCAAGACAAAGGACCTGATTATTTTTATGAAGATCTTGGTAAAAGCATTTCAAAGCAAGTGGATGATAAATTGACTGAAAAAGACTTTTCAACGTTTAAAACAGAAGAAAAAGAACCTGTAAGTACGAATTATTTGAATAACAAAGTTTATTCAGCCTCTAACCCATTAGGTGGAACACTGATGTTACAAGGCTTAGTGCTTGAAGAGAGCAACAATCCTGGTCAGCAAAATGAAGACAATCGTATAGACTATATTAGCAGTATTCTTAAATCTAGAGACTTAATGTATCGCAATAGAGATATTGTTAATGGTCAAGAAGCCAGTAATGAACAATACTTATCTAAAGATTATTTACTAGAAAAATTAAATGGTATTAATATTGATTCAAGTAATTTTAATAAGAATCAAGTGGACAATACGAGCACCACACATTTTGTTGTTATAGATAAAAATGGCAAGGTTGTCAGTACCACAAATACGTTGTCTAGTTTCTTTGGATCAGGAAAATACGTTAAAGAAGGCTTCTATATGAATAACTCTTTAACAAACTTCTCAAGTGATCCCAATAGTCCGAACTTCGGTGAAAAGCATAAGGCGCCACGTTCTTATACTTCACCTTCAATCATCGTAGGACCAGACTTTTATATGGGAATCGGTACGCCAGGTGGTAATAAAATTCCAACGATGCTTAATGAGGTCATCGTAGATTATTTAAAAGGTAATGGCACATTGCAAGAATCAATCAATAAACCAAGATTCTATAATGATGGTTCAACAATCTATTATGAAAATGCAACAAGTGACGATGACATTCAGGCGTTTAAATCATTAGGCTTTAATGTGGAAGAAAAACGAAATGATCCAAACTTTGGTAGTGTTCAAGGAGCTATTTACAATAAAAATAGTAAAAAAGTAGAAGTGGGATCTGATGTAGGAAACCGTTAAAATGTTGATAACATCGTTATTCGCTGTCGTTTATTGTTGTAAACAATGACGGCAGCTTTTCTGTATTATTTGTCATGTGTTACATTTCTATTAGTATACAAAGTAATAACAGAAATGAGCACATGTCAGGATGAAAAATAGTTGTATTATTATTTTATCTTTTACGCGAAAAATATATTATCATTTTTATTATGTCGTTATATAATGATAACAGTCATGACTATGTGAGGACACGGAATGATAGACAATTAATTTTGTGAGAGAAGGTGGCCATTTATGCAAGAAGTCGTATTAGGTATTGATTTAGGTACGAGTGCAGTGAAAATCATCGCAGTAGATAAAGAAGGACAGGTATTAGTAACAATTAGCGAGCCTTTAACATTGATTCAGCAACAGCCGGGATATAATGAACAAGATCCAGATGAATGGCTAGATGCGGTAAAGCAAGGGATTAAGCGCGTTACACAGCATGACAGTCTTAAGCATCATACAATTCAAGGGATATCATTTTCTGGACAAATGCATGGCTTGGTTCCTTTGGATAAAAATGGTTGGCCTGTGAGGCATGCAATCTTATGGAATGACACGCGTAATTCAGCACAATGTGAACAAATCATCGCGCGCTATGGGCAACGTTTAAATGGTAATCCAATTCTTGAAGGCTTTACTTTACCTAAAATGTTATGGATGCAACAACATGAGCCAGAGCTATGGAAACATGTGGATACGTTTGTATTACCTAAAGACTATATTCGTTACGGTTTAACCGGTCAGATACATATGGAATACTCTGATGCAGCAAGTACATTATTACTTAATCCAACAACGCATGAGTGGACAAGAGAAATTGGAGATGCCTTTGGTTTAGGTGAGATTTATCCACCATTAATACCATCGCATGGTTACGTCGGTAATGTTAAGTCAGGATTAGCCATAGAACTAGGATTAACATCAAATGTCAAAGTATTTGCTGGAGGCGGAGACAATGCGTGTGGTGCAATTGGTGCTGGTGTAGTTAATGATAATGACACTTTATGTAGCATTGGGACGTCTGGCGTGATTGTCAATGTTGAAAAGGATGAACATACACAATATCAAAACAACATTCACTTCTTTAATCATAGTGTGCCAAATACTTATTATGCAATGGGAGTAACATTAGCAGCAGGTTACAGTCTTTCTTGGTTGAAACATACGTTTTTTGCAGCGGATAGTTATGATGATGTGATTAAGTTAGCAGCCTCATCATCTATCGGTGCGAACCGTCTACTTTATACTCCCTATTTAGCAGGTGAACGCACACCACATGGAGATGCCTTTATTAGAGGAAGTTTTATTGGTTTAAGTGGCAGCCATAAAAAGGAGGATTTTTCTCGAGCAGTTATTGAAGGTGTGACGTATTCTTTATATGATTCAATACAGTTAATGAGAGCGGCGGGTAAAGAAATAACGCATGTCACTTCTATTGGCGGAGGTGCTAAAAGTGAGTTCTGGTTACAACTTCAAGCAGATGTCTTTAATACGACTGTAAGAAAGTTAAAACACGAAGAAGGTCCTAGCATGGGAGCTGCTATGATAGCAGCAGTAGGTCTAAATTGGTTTGAGAGTATTGAAGACTGTGTCGATGCATTTATAGATATCGTTGCAGAATTTCGTCCTAATCCAGAACGGCATCGTCAATACGAGCAATTTTATCAAGTATATCAACAGGTATATGCACAAACAAGAACGATTACACAACAACTATTGACTTTAGAAATATAAAATTAAGTAAGAGTCTAGGGCATCATTATGATTTATGTTCTAAACTCTATATTGGTAGCAGTTGACTGGATTGAAAATACGCTTATACTAAGTTTTTTCAATTCTAGTCGACCTTGCCGGGGCGGGACGACGAATTCATAATGAATTCTCTCCCGTTCCTTTTTTGTGATTAAATCGTGAGCATTTTAAAACAAAAATATTTAAGTATACGTTACGATAAAGATATGTAAAGTTAGTGTAAATATATGAAGAATTATGTATAAAATTTTACTTGTTGCAATCAAGTTCTTCATGGTGTAAAATGTTAAAAAATAAATTTAATCGTTACAATAATTTAAATAACACAATTTTAGAAACGCGAAAATTTGCATATTGTGAATATATTCACATTTTAGACTAAATAAAATTTTGTTTTATATTGAAATCGTTTTCTTAGGGGTGTACGATGACTATGGCTAGAAAAAATTGAAAAGAGGTTTTGGGAAATGAACATTATTCTAGGCGTAGGTACACTCGTATTGGTGTTAGCAGTGATGACACTGTTTTTAAAGTATGCACCGTACGGTAAACAAGGACTACAAGCTTTATCCGGAGCTGCTTGTGCTACATTTTTACCACAAGCATTCCTGAGTTACGCTATTGGCGGCGTATTTCACATTGAATTTTTAAAAGAGATTGGTGATTTAGTCGGCGGTCTTAGCGGCGTAGCTGTAGGTATTTTAACGTGTTTGAAATTAAATATATCACCTGTTTTTGCGGTGATTGTAGGGCTAGTCTTACATGATTACAAATTATTACCTGCATTTATTGCTGCGTACATTATGGCTTTTGGAATTAAGCTTATTGAGAAAAAAGTTCCAGAAGGTTTAGATTTAATTGTTGTCATTCTAGTTGCACCTGCTATTACGTTTGGTTTAGCACATATTATTTCACCAGGGGTTATGGCAGTATTAAGACAAATTGGTGGCGCTGTTACTTCAGTTGGAGATAACAACCCATACGCATTAGCAATTATATTAGGACTTGTTATTCCAGTTACAGGAATGACACCTTTAAGCTCTATGGTTTTAACTAGTTTATTAGGACTCACTGGTGTGCCAATGGCAATCGGTGCATTAACTTGTATGGGCAGCTCATTTGTTAACTTTGTCTTATTTAGAACATTGAAAATTGGTGGACCATCAAAAGCATTTGCGGTATGTATTGAACCACTTACCCAAATTGACTTAATCGCACAGTATCCATTACAACTTTATGGTACGAATGCGATTATCGGTGTGGTCAACGCATGTATCGTTACATTTGCAGGGCTAGTGATAAATGTAACTGGTATGGCAACACCAATCGCTGGTGCCATTGTATTGTTTGGCTTTAATAAACCTTTACCATCAGTTATTACAATTATTGTGGTTGCAGTTGTAAGTATTATTTTAGCGTATATCTTTGGTAAATTGATTAGCAAATTAAATATTACAAAAACAGACATCACGATTCCTGGACAAAACAACCAAGTTAAGGAGAGTGTTTAATAATGGCTAAAAAATCCTATGATTATCAAAGCGCATTTGACATTATTGGGCCAGTTATGATGGGACCATCAAGTTCTCATACTGCTGGTGCCGTTAAAATCGGTAACTCAGCAGGAAGTGTACTTGGTGTTACACCTCAGAAAATTGAAATTCGTTATTACGAATCATTTGCTGAAACTCATCAAGGTCATGGCACAGATGTCGCAGTTATAGGTGGTGCGATGGGCTATAGCACGTTTGATAGCCGTATTAAAGATGCTTTAAATATTGCTGAAAGTCAAGGTATCAAAGTAGATATCATTGAAGACAGAGGCGAAAGCTTGGGAGAACATCCAAACTGTGCGTATATTAAAGCTGAAGCAAATGGTCGCCATATTGAAGTAATTGGTAACTCAATTGGTGGCGGAACAATTAAACTAAAACGTATTAACGTTGAAGGGCTAGAAGTTAACTTCAATCATGGATTACCTATTTTAGTGATGGATGGTTATACTGATAAATCCACAGTCAATCATTTCATTAACTTTGCCAGTGAAGCCGGTGCTGCAATTGACAAAGAAATGACTGAAATGAAAGACAACCAATGTTTAGTAGTATTACCTTTATCTAAAGCATTGTCAGAATCAGCGTTAGAACAAATAAGAGAGAAATATAGTGACTTAAACGTATCCTATATAAATTAGAGGGGGATTTATAATGTTTGATTCAATTAGAGAGACAATTGATTATGCAGTAGAAAATGATATGTCATTTGCTGACATCATGATCAATGAAGAAATGGAACTTCAAGGCAAATCACGTGAAGACGTTCGAGCAATTATGAAACAAAATCTTGAAGTAATGCGCGCAGCAGTTGAAAAGGGCACAACTGGTGAAGGCGTAAAAAGTGTTACAGGTTACACAGGTCAAGATGCAATCAAATTAAATAAATACAATGAATCACAACACGCTTTATCTGGGCATGAGATGATTGAAGCGGTTAAAGGAGCTGTTGCGACAAATGAAGTGAACGCAGCAATGGGTATCATCTGTGCAACTCCAACAGCTGGCTCCTCCGGAACGATTCCGGGCGTACTTTTTAAATTAGAAAAAACACACGATTTAACTGAAGATCAAATGATTGATTTCTTGTTTACTTCAGCACTGTTTGGCCGTGTTGTTGCAAATAACGCCAGTGTTGCAGGTGCTACGGGTGGTTGCCAAGCCGAAGTAGGATCAGCATCAGCAATGGCAGCTGCGGCAGCTGTAGCCATTTTTGGAGGTAAACCAGAAGCATCTGGACATGCTATGGCATTAGCAATTAGTAACTTATTAGGATTAGTTTGTGACCCAGTTGCAGGCTTAGTTGAAATTCCATGTGTAATGAGAAATGCCATAGGATCTGGTAACGCATTAATTTCAGCAGATTTAGCATTAGCAGGTGTTGAAAGTAGAATTCCTGTTGATGAAGTTATTGAAGCTATGGATAAAGTTGGTAGAAACTTACCAGCATCTCTAAGAGAAACTGGACTTGGTGGCTTAGCTGGAACACCAACAGGAGAAGCGATTAAACGTAAAATCTTCGGAGACGCTGAAAAAAAAGTCAATAATTAAATTCTACGAAAACCTAGATAATAACATTTTAGGGAGTGGGACTACGAATTCATAATGAATTCTGTCCTGCTCCCCTTTTTCATGGATATTTACCACAATTGATTACATAGAAGTGGAGTCAATTTTCCGAAAATTTAAAATCTTATATTGCAAATTTACAACTTTGATTATAAAATATCCAAAAGGGGTTGATGTTATGCGAAGGTTATTTGGGATTTTTTTAGCCTTTACGATTAACACAACGATGACCTACTATTTGACAACGGAGGGTACATGGGAGAATCTTCTATTGCAATGCATGTCGCTTAGTATGATAATCGTATTTTTCTTTTACTATTTCCAATTTATTAAGAAAGCTAAAAAAATGACATAGTTGAATAATAAAAGCGCTCGGGAAATGAAACTTGAGCGCTTTTATTGCTATAGTAACGAGTCTATGTACGGTTATAAATTAATATCAAAGTGATGACAAAATTTATTAGACTTAAATGTTAATATTTGAATTATTTAGTTAATAAATCAATTTGATAAAATGCAAAATCCAACCAACGATTGAATTTGTAACCAACATTATTAATTGTACCTGCATGAATAAAACCAATTTTTTCGTGTAGATGAATGCTTACTTCATTTGAAGCATCAATACCTGCAACCATTGTACGATAGCCTTCATCTTTAGCAATTTGCATTAGTTGACTAAGTAATTGTGAAGCAATACCATGGCCGCGATAGGCTGAATCTACATAAATTGAATGTTCTATTGAATAGAGATAAGCAGGCCAATCTCGGAATGAACCATAAGTAGCGAACCCAACGACTTGTTGATGTTGTTCAAATACGAGAATAGGCTCTCCGGCTATAACTTTTCTCTCAAACCACTCTTCACGTTCCTCTATTGTTTGTGACTCATAGCTATAAACAGCTGTCGTATTGATAATAGCATCATTATAAATAGATAGAATGGCCGGTAAATCTTGACGTTCTGCGTGTCTAATCATATGTCTCACCTTTTTATTTTTTATTGTATAGTGTTCAACTATTGATTTCAAATTTATGTAATAAAATATGACAAACTTGTCGTAGGTAAAAAAAGCAATCAATGCTATACTATTATCAAACAATTTTACGGTTTAAAGGAGAAATACTGCATGAAAAAATGGACAAACCAATTGATGACCATTATTGGAGTTATACTTATATTAGTTGCCATTTACCTATTTGCCAAACCTCATATTGATAGTTATTTACATGACAAAGATAATAGCGATAAAATAGAAAACTATGATAAAACAGTTAGTAAAGCAAATAAAAATGATAAGCCAACCATCCCTAAAGACAAGGCAGAAATGGCTGGTTATCTCCGTATTCTAGATGCTGATATTAATGAACCTGTTTACCCTGGACCAGCGACACCTGAACAATTAAACCGTGGAGTTAGCTTTGCCGAAGAACAGGAATCTTTAGATGATCAAAATATTGCAATTGCAGGTCATACATATATTGGCCGCCCACATTATCAATTTACAAATTTAAAAGCAGCTAAAAAAGGTAGCAAGGTTTATTTTAAAGTGGGAAATGAAACAAGAGAGTATAAAATGACAACTATACGAGATGTGAATCCAGACGAAATCGATGTGCTAGATGAGCATAGAGGGGATAAAAACCGCCTAACTTTAATTACTTGTGATGATTATAATGAAAAGACGGGTGTTTGGGAAAAGCGTAAAATATTTATAGCAGAACAGATTAAATAATTGTAGAACACTTTGATCCGTTAGTTATTAACTAATAGATTGAAGTGTTTTTTATTTTCTCTCACAATATGATTTTAAGCAAAATTCAAAGCACAAAAAAATGATATAAAAAAATAATAGTATTGTTATACGCTAAATTATCTGATATTCTTAGTGTAGATAAATACATCAAGATTATACAACGAGGACGTGACAAAAAGTGAAATCAAACAAAAAACCAGCTCAATTTCTCAATCGACATAACAATTATTCGATTAGAAAATTTACAATTGGTACTGCTTCTATTCTTGTTGGGACAACATTGATTTTTGGTTTGAGTAATGAAGCACACGCCCAAAGCAATAGTTCAGCAAAGGTATCAGATAAGGTAGCAACTGAACAGTCAGCATCGACTTCTCAAGAGGCAGATAGCAGTCAACAAACTGCAGCTTCTAATGCTCAAAACGTTCAAACTGCACCTGAGCAAGATAAAGCAACACCTACTACAGAGGTTAACTCTAACAATAATCAAACAGATTCTAAGCACGTAGCACCACAGAAAGAGCAAAATCAAACAGCTACGCAAACAGAATCTAAAAAAGAAACTGCACAAACACAAGCAAAAACAGAAGAAAAAGCAGCTTCTGATAGCAAAAAAGCATCAGAAGATTCAGATGATAAAGCGACTTCAAAAGAAACAGATGAAAATAAAACTGATGATAGTGTAGATACAAACTCTAATATCACTACCCCAGTGTATGATACGACACGTGCGCGTGCTGCAACTTCAGTACCACTTGCTAGTAGTCTCGACTCAGATGCTAGTGCTGCTGAAAATGCAGAGCCATCAGCAGAATTTATTGATAAATACAATAAATCAACAAATAGAAGTCAATTAGTGCATGATTTATTAGCTGAATCATACAGTGAAACAGACGTTAGAGCAATTGTTAATCGCTTAAATATAGACTTTAATAAGACAGATGCTAAAAAAGCATTTCAAGCGATAATGTATGCTGGTATTCAATATGCTAAAGAACAAACATCATTATACACAACATATGCTACTATACCTGGTGATGGTGTAAATGTTAATAACACAGAAATTGGATCGGTAGCAGAGTTAAAGCGTAGTATTTATATAGATCCAAATAAAGGCTTAACAGTTAACGGTCAAGGATATACTTCTCAAGGCCAATCTCCTGCAAACTATACAGTACATGTTCAACCTAATAAAAGAACAAATAAAATGGACTTTACTGTAACTTGGAAAGTTAATCCATCAGCTTCTGCATCTGGGCATGACGCTGATTTAGGTGGCTTTAACTTTGGTTCAGGATATAATGTGCCAGAACGTATTAACGGTCGTTTTAATATATATGGTGGTAATACAATCTCAAATAATTTAGATATGATTAAAAGTCCACACCCTAGTTATCCAGCTGGTTATGGTTTGAGTAGTCGACCAACAATTACGAGATATTTTGTTCAACGTGGTGGACGTGTAGAATATCATTTTAGTGTTCCAGTACGTGATTGGAATGGTGATTTAAGCTTTAATGGTAAGGTTCTAATGTTCGACAACAACGTTACTCTTGTTGGTCAAGGTGTAATGAACCCAAATTCAAATGATAACTACTTCTATGACGAAATGAACATCCAGGGAGATAATAATCCAGATCGTCATATTATCACTACTGATGATACGTCAGAAGTTGAAAATATTCCTTTCCAAATAGAATACGTGGTTTCTAAAGACTTACCTGTAGGTCAACAAGAAGTTCAAAGAGAAGGTCAAGTAGGTAAACGCGGTACACTTTATTCAATTGTTAAATTTAATAACCAAACAATTGGACGATTTGTTAAAGAAACATACAATATACCACCAGTTAATAAAATTATTAAAATTGGTATTGGTGCTGTAAATGATTCTAATATCAGTGGACCATTACCTCCAATTCTTGAACCACAACTTTCTGGTACAAATATTGTTAGCGGTGAAACAAGTCCTAATGCTGCCGTAACAATAACAGTAGGAGGAAGAAACTATCAAACGACATCTGATAATTCAGGTCGATTTAATTTCCAATTGCCAAATTATACATTGCAAGAAGGAGACCACATTTCAGCCGTAGCAACTGTTGAAGGTAAAACAAGTAAACCTGGAAAAATTATTATTCCTCGAGATGGTAGAACACCTAACCTTACTACATCAGTTCAACGTGGACAAGATCAAAATAAACCAGGTAGTTGGGTAACAATTACGAATGCGACAACTGGTCAACAAGTAAGTCGATTCTTTGTACCAGATGGTTTACCTGGTAATGATGGTCGTTCTATTACTATTACAAATGAATATTTAGATCCAAGTACTGGAGAAAGAGTCGTTCAATTTAGTGACGGACGAACAATTCGTCTTCCTAAAGGACCAAAAGGAGACAAAGGTGATACAGGTGCTCAAGGTCCAGCAGGTAGATCAATAACAATTACTAGTACAACTGTGGATGCAGATGGTAATACAATTGTAAGATTTAGTGATAACACAACTCTTAAAATTCCTAAAGGACCAAAAGGTGATACAGGTGACCAAGGTCCAGCAGGTAAATCTATTACTGTCAAACACATATCTAAAGATTCACAAGGAAATACAACAGTTCAATTTAGTGATAATTCATCTATTATCATTCCAGCAGGTACGCCTGGACGTAATGGTACTTCAGTAGGAATACGTACAATTACGCCGCAAGCAAATGGAGATACAGTTGTAACGTTTACAGATGGTAAAACAATGACAATACCAAAAGGTGCGAAAGGTGATCGTGGTGAAGCTGGTCCAAAAGGTGCCGATGGTCATTCAATTACAATTACAAGCAATACGGTAGAACCAAATGGTGATCGTAAAATTGTCTTCTCAGATCACACTACCGTAGTAATTCCAAAAGGCGACAAAGGTGAAAAAGGCGACAATGGTACATCAATAGGTATTACCCAAATTGATACAGACGCAGCAGGTAATAAAGTCGTTCATTTTACAGATGGCAAAACAATGACAGTACCAAAAGGTCAAGATGGTACATCAATTGGAATCAAGTCTATTACGCCACAAGCAAATGGCGATAAATTAGTAACATTTACTGATAATAGAACCATGGTAATTCCAAAAGGTGACAAAGGTGAAAAAGGCGACAAAGGTGCTGATGGTGCGAGTCCAACCGTGACAGCTACACGTACGCAACATGATGGAAAAGATGGTGTGGAAATCACGATTACCCCTGCAAATGGTGGTACGCCAATTAAAACTTTCGTAGCTGATGGTGAACGTGGTGAGAGAGGTCTGCAAGGCATTAACGGTGTAGATGGAAAATCTATCCGAGTATCAAGTAGCCGTGATAATCAAAAACATGAAACAACATTGACCTTCTATTACGACCAAGATGGCGATCAAGCCTTTGATGCAAGCAAAGACATCGTAGTCGACACAGCTGTTATCAAAGATGGTCGTACCCCAACGGTAGATATTAAGAAAATTTTACGTGGTGTGTCAACGTTTAGAACTGCCACAGCTACCGCGAATCCTGATAAAGGTCATGAAGTCAAATTCTATTATGACAATAACAACAACGGTATTTTTGATGAAGGTGATGAAGAAATTTCATCTGGCTTCATTGCTGATGGTAAAAACGGTCAAAATGGTCGAAATGGGCGACAAGGTACTGAATTAATAAGTGGAATAACACCTCCTACAGATAGTGATGGTCTAAATGGCGATACGTATATCGACACTAACACTGGCGACACTTATAAAAAAGAAAACGGAAAATGGGTTCCAAGTGGAAATATCAAAGGACCAAAAGGTGACAAAGGTGAGAATGGTCAAAACGGTAGAGATGGAAAAGATGTTCTGAATGGCAAAGTTGATCCACAATCAAGTCAAGGTAAAGATGGCGATAAATACATCAATACAGTAACAGGTGATGTT
>NZ_PPPV01000016.1:390732-392711 GCF_002901705.1 Staphylococcus lugdunensis | reverse complement strand
ATGGCGATAAATACATCAATACAGTAACAGGTGATGTCTTTGTTAAATCAGGTGGAAACTGGACTAATGAAGGTAATATCAAAGGACCAAAAGGTGACCGAGGCGAACGTGGTGAGACTGGTCCAAAAGGTGATAAAGGCGAAAATGGCACATCAATTGGAATTACAACAATTGACACGGATTCAGCTGGAAATAAAGTCGTTCGCTTTACAGACGGCAAAACAATGACAATACCTAAAGGTCAAGATGGTACATCAATAGGTATCCGTACAATTACACCACAAACAAACGGTGACACAGTTGTAACCTTTACAGACGGTAAAACAATGACGATACCAAAAGGCGCTAAAGGCGACAAAGGTGATAACGGTCGTGATGGTACATCAATAGGCATTACAAATATTCAAACAGATGCTGCAGGTAATAATATTGTTCACTTTACAGATGGTAAAACAATGACAGTACCAAAAGGTCAAAATGGTACATCAATAGGCATCCGTACAATTACACCACAAGCAAATGGTGACATAGTCGTAACCTTCACAGATGGTAAAACAATGACGATACCAAAAGGTGCGAAGGGTGATAAAGGTGACGTAGGTGCACGAGGTGCAGATGGTCGCTCAATCACAATCACAAGTAATACAGAACAACCAAATGGAGATCGTAAACTTGTGTTCTCAGATAACACTACTGTCATCATTCCAAAAGGTGCAAAAGGGGATAAAGGCGACAAAGGTGATAATGGTACATCAATTGGAATTACAACAATTGACACTGATACAGTTGGCAATAAAGTCGTTCACTTCACAGATGGCAAAACAATGACAGTACCTAAAGGTCAAGATGGTCAATCAGTTGGCGTAAAAACAATTACCACAGCAACAAATGGAGATACAGTTGTAACCTTCACAGACGGTAAAACAATGACGATACCAAAAGGTGCGAAAGGTGATAAAGGTGACGTAGGTGCACGAGGTGCCGATGGCCGCTCAATCACAATCACAAGTAATACAGAAGAAGCAAACGGTGACCGTAAGCTTGTGTTCTCAGATAATACAACTGTCATCATTCCAAAAGGTGCGAAAGGTGATAAAGGTGATGTAGGTGCAAAAGGTGCCGATGGTCATTCAATCACAATCACTAGTAATACAGTAGAACCAAATGGAAATCGTAAACTTGTCTTCTCAGATAACACAACAGTTGTGATACCAAAAGGAGACAAAGGTGATCGTGGAGAAAATGGTCAAAACGGAACATCTATCAGTATCACATCTACAGGAACAGATACAGCTGGAAATACAGTAGTTCATTTTAGTGACGGCAAATCAGTTACAATACCAAAAGGTCAAAATGGTACGTCAATAGGTATCCGTACAATTACACCACAAGCAAATGGAGATACAGTTGTAACCTTTACAGACGGTAAAACAATGACGATACCAAAAGGCGCTAAAGGCGATAAAGGTGACGTAGGTGCAAAAGGTGCTGATGGTCGTTCAATCACAATCACAAGTAATACAGAAGAACCAAACGGAGATCGTAAACTTGTATTCTCAGATAATACAACAGTCGTGATACCAAAAGGTGTTAAAGGTGATAAAGGTGAAAATGGCACATCAATTAGCATTACGTCTATTGACACTGATACAACAGGAAACAAAGTTGTTCATTTTAGTGATGGTAAAACATTAACTGTACCAAAAGGTCAAGACGGCACATCAGTTGGTATTCAAAACATTACAAAACAACCTACTGGAGAAACAGTTGTAACATTTACAGATGGAAAATCAATTACAATACCAAAAGGTGACAAAGGCCAAGATGGCAAATCTATAACTATTATTAGTAATACAATTGAACCAAATGGTGACCGTAAAGTTGTCTTCTCAGATAACACTTCAATTATTGTGCCAAAAGGTGATAAAGGTGATCATGGTGAAAATGGACATGATGGAACGTCAGTAACAGTAACTAAT
>NZ_PPPV01000016.1:389825-390701 GCF_002901705.1 Staphylococcus lugdunensis | reverse complement strand
GGCAACACAGTTATCCACTTCAGTGACGGTAAAACAGTGACTGTGCCAAAAGGTCACGATGGCCAAAATGGACATGATGGTACATCAGTGACAGTAACGAACACAACAACAGATGGAGACGGTAATACAGTTATCCACTTTAGTGACGGTAAAACAGTAACAGTACCGAAAGGCGCGAAAGGTGATAAAGGCCAAGACGGTACATCAGTCACAATAACAAGAACTGAAACAGACCAAGCTGGTAATACAGTAGTTCACTTTAGCGATGGTCATTCAATCACTGTACCAAAAGGCCAAGACGGACATTCAGTAGGTATTCAAGAAATCACTAAAAATGCTCAAGGTGAAACAGTTGTAACATTTACTGATAACCACTCAATCACTATTCCAAAAGGCGCGAAAGGTGATAAAGGTCAAGATGGTACATCAGTAACATTAACGAACACAACAACAGATGGAGACGGTAATACAGTTATCCACTTTAGTGATGGCAAAACAGTAACCGTACCGAAAGGCGCGAAAGGTGATAAAGGCCAAGACGGCACATCAATCACAATAACAAGAACTGAAACAGATCAAGCTGGTAATACAGTAGTTCACTTTAGCGATGGTCATTCAATCACTGTACCAAAAGGCCAAGACGGACATTCAGTAGGTATTCAAGAAATCACTAAAAATGCTCAAGGTGAAACAGTTGTAACATTTACTGATAACCACTCAATCACTATTCCAAAAGGCGCGAAAGGTGATAAAGGTCAAGATGGTACATCAGTAACATTAACGAACACAACAACAGATGGAGACGGTAATACAGTTATCCACTTCAGTGACGGTAAAACAGTAACAGTACCGAAAGGCGCTAAAGGCGACAAAGGT
>NZ_PPPV01000016.1:379024-389815 GCF_002901705.1 Staphylococcus lugdunensis | reverse complement strand
AGTAGTTCACTTTAGCGATGGTCATTCAATCACTGTACCAAAAGGCCAAGACGGTCAAAATGGCACATCAATAACGGTAACAAATACTGAATTAGATAAAGACGGCAATACAGTTATCCACTTTAGTGACGGTAAAACAGTAACCGTACCGAAAGGCGCGAAAGGTGATAAAGGCCAAGACGGCACATCAATTACCGTAACGAACACAACAACAGATAGTGCTGGCAATACAGTTATCCACTTCAGCGACGGTAAAACAGTAACCGTACCAAAAGGTCGCGATGGACAAAATGGACGAGATGGTCATGATGGCGTATCAATTACCGTAACGAACACAACAACAGATGGCGCTGGTAACACAGTTATCCACTTCAGTGATGGCAAAACAGTTACAGTTCCTAAAGGTCAAGATGGACACTCAGTTAGCATTCAAGAAATAACAAAAGATGCTCAAGGTGGAACAATTGTTAAATTCACAGATGGACATTCAATCACAATACCAAAAGGTGATAAAGGTGATCGTGGTGAAAAAGGTCAGGATGGTCAATCAATTACAATTGTGAGTCAAAGAGTAACTAAAGAAGGCAATACAATTGTTGAATTTAGTGATGGACATACAATTACTGTGCCAAGAGGCCAAGATGGACATTCAGTCACTGTAAAAGAAAGTCATAAAGACCAATCAGGCAATACGGTTGTAGTCTTTAGTGATGGTAATACAATTACAATAGAAAAAGGTCGCGATGGACGTGACGGTCAAGATGGCAAATCAATTACAATTGTGAGTCAAAGAGTAACTAAAGAAGGCAATACAATTGTCGAATTTAGTGATGGAAACTCAATCACTATACCTAGAGGTCAAGATGGACATTCAGTTACAGTAAAAGAAAGCCATCAAGATCAATCAGGCAATACGGTTGTAGTCTTTAGTGATGGTAATACAATTACAATAGAAAAAGGCCGTGATGGACGAGATGGTCGAGATGGCCGCGACGGACGTGACGGAAATAATGGTCAAAATGGTTACAATGGTAATAATGGCTACAATGGTCAAAATGGTTATAACGGCCAAAATGGCTATAACGGTAAAGATGGTCAGTCTATTCATATTGTAAGTCAAAAATTAACTAAAGATGGAAACACTATCATTGAATTTAGTGATGGACACACAATTACTATTCCTGGAGGTCAAAACGGACATTCAGTTACAGTAAAAGATATTCAAAAAGATCAATCAGGCAATACAATTATTATCTTTAGTGATGGTAGAAAAGTAGTTATTGAAGCATCAAAACAAATTCAAAAACAAGATGTTAAACCAACACCTTCTGCAGTTAAACATTATTACATTGACCAAGATAAAAATACTGTGATTATCTTAGCTGATGGTCGAGAAGTTTGTGTTCCATGTATCCAAGGCACACGTGCAACAATCAAATATTATTATATTGATCAAGCAGGTAATGTGCATATTGATTTCAATAATCACCCAAGTATTGTAATTCCAAGAAAACCAATTGAAATCACAAAAACACATCAACACACAAACCATCAATCATATAACCATCAACATCAAGACTTTAATGGAGGTTATAATAACTACCACAACCATTACAAAGGACAACATGACTTTAATGGACAACATTCACATCATGGTGTTAATAACTTTGTAGGACATCAAGGTAACGCTGGACATCAACATTACAGTCATTATGAAAACTATACTCATAGTCAATATGATCACGGACAAGCACATGCTAACTACGCTCATCAAGCAGTACAACATCAAGCATATAACCGTCATGTATCATATCATGGTTATGGCTATACAATGACTGAAGCAATGGCTCAATATAGAGATGTTGTTACAAAACGCTATGCTCTACCTGAAACTGGTGAAACAACATCATTATCATTAGCATATTTAATGACTCTTGTTGGTAGTATCTTACTTCTTAGTGCTTTTCGTCGCAAAAACGTTAAATAAGTAAGTATCATATAACCATTTAAAAAAGCTCTTCCTCTCTTTATAGAGGGGGAGCTTTTATTTTTTTCACTTATGAAAGTGATTTCATAATCTGAACATAGTTTCATAATGATAGTCGTTACTTCATGATGACGTATAGACACTATATAATTAGTAGTGAAAAATTGTGAAAGGTATAGGAGGCATCATTCATTTATGATTAAAGCGATTGCTGTGGATATGGATGGGACATTTTTAGACAGTCAAAAACATTATGATGAAGTAAGATTTAATCAACAATTTCAGAAACTTCAAGATAAAAATATTAAGTTTATAGCAGCAAGTGGAAATCAATATGCAAAGCTTAGATCTATTTTTGGTGATAAAGAGATGTATTTTATTGCAGAAAATGGTGCTGTGATTTATCAAGGCAACAGCTTATATGATTATAAGAGTTTTGATATACAAGACTACCAATCTTTGGTGCAATATTTAATGTTAGAACAAGGACTTCGAGAGTTTATTATATGTGGCTTAAAAAGTGCTTATATTTTAAAGGATACGTCACAACCTTTTAAAGAGAATGCGCACTTTTATTATCACCAATTGGAGGAAATTGATTCGTTTAACGTATTACCAGACGATGATTATGTAAAAATTGCTTTTAATATCAATCGGACAACGCATCCTACGCTTGATGAAGATATGGCTATACGCTTTAAGTATATTTCAAGTTTAGTATCGAGTGGGCATGATAGTATTGACGTAATTATGCCTAGTATGACAAAAGGGGAAGCGCTTAAAGGTTTGTTAACAAAGTGGCATATCAAACCTAGTGAACTCATGGCTTTTGGAGATGCTAATAATGATAAAGATATGCTGGCATTGGCCCATTATAGTTATGTGATGGCTAATAGTAATGATTCTGAATTATTTGATATAGCGCATGCAGTTGCGCCAAGCAATGATGAACAAGGCGTATTACAGGTTATAGATGATGTGGTCTTATCTTAAGGAAAAAAGCGCTAAACAAGTCATATCGCTTGTTTAGCGCTTTGTATATATTAAATTTAATCTATATTAGTTTAATTGAGTGTCACATTTACCAGTTTCAATGACTGATAACGCAGCATTTAATCCACCTTCAACAAGGTTTCTTACTGCCTCATCAGAGAAGAAAGCAATGTGTGGTGTTACTAAAATATTTTCGTGACGAATTAATTCTAATAATGTTGGATCGTCAACATCTTTACCTGTCCAGTCATAAGTGAAGTAATCTGCTTCATTTTCATAAGTGTCAATTGCTGCACCTGATAAAGTACCATCATTGACTGCATCAAGTAAAGCTGGTGTGTCGATAACAGCACCACGAGCGGCATTTACTAAAATAGCGCCTTTTTTCACTTTGCTAAACATTGATTTATCGAATAAATGGAAGCTTTCTTTGTTTGCAGGTACATGTAATGAAATGATATCTGCATCTTTAATTGCTTCTTCCACAGAGTCTTTATATTCTAAGAAATCTAAAGAGTGATTTGGATATGCATCAAAGCCTACTACTTTAGCACCGAAGCCAGCATAAATTTTACCTGTTGCTGCACCGATACGTCCTGTACCAATAATTGCAACTGTCATATTTTTAACCGGTGTTGACATAATAGGTGCTGCCCATTTGAAGTTGTGTGCTTGAACGCGTTTTTCAATTAATGGGAATTTACGTACTAATTGTAAAGCTATAGATACAGAATATTCAGCGATTGTTTCAGGTGAATAACTTGGTACATTTGAAATAACAATGCCGTGTTTTTTAGCTAAATCTAAGTCATACATATCAAAACCAGCAGTACGTTGTGCAATTTGTTTAATTCCATATCCTTCTAATTTAGGATAAACAGAATCTTCTAGTTTCCCAAATTGCATTGTTGTAACACCGTCAAATCCTTCTAATTGATTTACAGTATCAGCACTTAAGATTTCTTCTGAAGTAACGACTTCAACATTGTGTGCTTTACCCCAATTTAAAGCATCTTTTTTCTCATAATCACGCGTACCGAAAAACATAATTTTTGTCATTGAAATAATCTCTCCTGTTCCTAGATGATATAGTTATATAAATATAAGACGTTATACGATATATAAGTAAGCTGTAATAATATTGGCTTGTGTTATAGTGTCTACAAGTCTCTTACCTACAATATTATTATATTGTGAATTATTTCACAAATCAATAGTTTGCATCACATTTTTTGTTATAAAATTGTACCAAAGCAACAATATGAAAATATTTACACATATTTTATAATTCTTGCTTTGTATTTTGCCATAGTGGTATGTGGGTTTTAAATAATTGGATAATCACAATACTTTTTTGTACTGATTATATATTTTATAATTTAAGTCACACTACTATTTCAGGAGGCTTTATCATGTCACAAATGAATGAAACAATTATTAATGCATTAAATTTTCGCCATGCGACGAAAATATTTGATTCATCAAAACAAGTTAGCGATAAAGATATGCAAACGATTTTAGAGTCAGGACGGCTGTCACCGAGTTCTCTTGGATTAGAACCATGGCGATTTGTTGTCATTGAGAGTCAAGAACTAAAGGATAAACTTAAACCTTATAGTTGGGGTGCACAAAAACAACTTGATACAGCTAGTCGTTTCGTTGTTATTTTGGCTCATAAAAATGTTACGGCACAGTCGGACTATGTTCAACATATCCTCAGAGACATTAAGAAATATGATACACATACCATCCCAGCAGTTGAACAAAAGTTCAATGATTTCCAAACAAATTTTCATATAAATGATAGCGAACGTACTTTGTTGGATTGGGCTAGCAAACAAACATATATAGCCTTAGCAAACATGATGACTTCAGCAGCATTACTCGGAATTGATTCATGTCCAATGGAAGGTTTCGATTTGGATAAAGTGACGGAAATATTACAAGATGAGGGCGTTATTGATACAGTGCATTTTGCACCTTCAGTTATGGTGGCCTTTGGTTATAGAAAAGATGAGCCAAAAGGAAAAGTACGTCAGCCAGCAACAGATGTCATTGAATGGGTTAAATAAGTAATGATGTAATAGCATGTTAAATGATTAAGTAAGGGAGCGGGACAGCATTCATAATGAATTCGTAGTCCCGCCCCAGCAAGGTTGACTAGGATTGAAAAAAGCTTAGTATAAGCGTATTTTCTATCTAGTCAACTACTGCCAATACATATATATCATAGCCTAAAATAAAATGATGCCCCAGACTGTTTTGTATTATATGTGTTTTCGACGGCGCATAAAGAGTGCTGAGCCAAGTACTGCGAGTATTGAAGCTAATGCCATACTATGTTCGGGCGTTTCTTCTTTACCTGTATTTGGTAATGCTTTATGAGTAATCGGTGCTGTGACAGTCATATTTGATGAAGTAGCGTGAGTAACTGTTGGTTTTTTAGTTTGATTGATTAATGTTTGATGAGTGTGATTTAATTCATTATGTTGTGAAGGATTAAAAGGTTGTTCCACATTCACTGCTGCTGTCGATGGATTAACTATTTTACTATGTTTCTCGACGTTTTGTTTTTGACTTTGATGTTGAACAGCTTGTTTAGTTAAACGAGATTGGCTAGTTCTTTGTTGACTTACAGTTTTAACACTACTGCCCGTATGTTGAATTTTTTTAGATGTAGATTGTTTTTCGGTTTTAATATTGTGACTAGAGTGATTATTTTGACTTGTGTGATGCGTTTCACTATTGATAATCGTTATGTCATTGATGAGCCATTCACCATCCGTAGAGCCTAAAATAATTTCAGTTTTGCTGTGTGAACTACTATTTTGATTTGAATTATTTTTTTCTATAATGTCTGTTGTTTTACCATATGGACTTGTAATATCGACTTCTGATGTATGTTTACCAGATGTGTGTTGATTTTGAGTATTTGCCTGATGCTGAGCGTGACTTTGATTTTGTTCTGTAGCTGTACGACTAGTTTCTGAAGCATACGCATCTTGATTCGCTCCTAAAAATACTACTGTTGCTAGGGCAACTGATCCTATTCCTATTGCAAATTTACGAATTCCAAAACGCTGTTGTTGATAAAATTTCACATGATCACTCCTTAATATGATTTAATAATGCCTTACATGTTTGCTACTACTTTCTAGTTGGAATAAATGTAAGGACGCCACTATATAAATATTTTATATAATTATAACCATTTTACCATAAGACAGTGAAATAAAATATAGTATAGTTAGCAGTTTAATAGCTTTTTAAATTTATAAGCATAATTAAAATATAAGATATTAATGTAAAGTTAGCATATCATCATGTTTTAAGTACGGCTAAATTGGTAATACGTTATAAGCAAGTTGTTTTTATTTTTTACGCAGAAAAGGTAAAATACTAAATACGTAGAAAACGCTTTCATTATTTTCTACAGACTTTACCGCATCGAACGTATTGCACATGGCCTTTTATAAATTCTAAGTAAAGGATGATGACCAATGTCAAATGTAAATATAAGAGATTTTATAGATGAAAAATATGATTTATTTATCAATGGAGAATTTCAAGCAAGTGATAGTGGAGAAACATTAGATGTAACTAATCCAGCTAACGGAGAAACATTAGCACAAGTAGCTAAAGCCAATCAAGCAGATGTTGATAAAGCGGTTAAAGCAGCTCAGGATGCTTTTGACAGCTGGAGTAAAATTTCTAAAGAAGAACGAGCGGACTATTTATTAGAAATTAGTCGTCGCATACTTGAAAAAAAAGAACATTTTGCGACTGTTGAGTCGTTACAAAACGGTAAACCGTACCGTGAAACGTCTACGATTGATATTCCTCAAACAGCAAATCAGTATAAATATTTTGCAAGTGTGTTAACAACTGATGAAGGTAGTGTTAATCAAATTGATGACAATACAATGAGTTTAGTTGTAAATGAACCCGTCGGCGTAGTTGGAGCAGTTGTCGCATGGAACTTCCCATTCCTATTATCTTCATGGAAACTCGCGCCAGCATTAGCTGCAGGTAATACCGTTGTCATTCAACCATCATCATCTACACCGTTATCACTCATAGAACTTGCGAAAGTGTTCCAAGACGTATTACCGAAAGGTGTAGTTAACGTTGTAACTGGTAAAGGTTCTGAATCTGGCGATGCCATCTTTAAACATGAAGGCGTGGATAAATTATCATTTACAGGTTCAACAGATGTTGGTTATGGCGTAGCAAAAGCAGGCGCTGAACGTATTGTTCCGACTACTTTAGAACTTGGTGGTAAAAGTGCAAATATTATCTTTGATGACGCAAATTTAGATCAAGTAGTTGAAGGTGTACAACTTGGAATTTTATTTAACCAAGGTGAAGTATGTAGTGCAGGCTCACGTTTACTAGTACAGACTTCAATTTATGATAAAGTCATTCCTAAATTGAAAGAAGCTTTTGAAAATATCAAAGTTGGCGATCCTTTCGATAAAGATATTAAAATGGGTGCTCAAACTGGGCCAGATCAAATAGAAAAAATTGAAAGCTATATTAAAATTGCAGAAGAAGATAGCAGTTCAACTATCTTAACAGGTGGCCATCGTCTAACTGATAATGGTCGCGATAAAGGATATTTCTTTGAACCTACAATCATTGAGTTAAAAGATAATAGTCATAAATTGGCACAAGAAGAAATTTTTGGACCAGTATTAGTTGTAGAAAAATTTGAAGATGAAAATGAAGCGATTCAAATCGCTAATGACTCGGAATACGGTTTAGCTGGTGGTATCTTTACGACAAACCTCAACCGTGCTTTAAATGTCGCTAAAGCAATGAGAACAGGACGTATTTGGATTAATACGTATAACCAAATTCCAGCCGGTGCGCCATTTGGTGGATATAAAAAATCCGGTATTGGTCGTGAAGTTTATAAAGATGCGATTAAAAACTATCAACAAGTTAAAAACATCTTTATCGATACAAGCAATCAAACGAAAGGTTTATATTAATATAATTTATTATGATTGTAATACGACATCATAAAAACAGAGCGCTTTATGCGTTCTGTTTTTTTATACTATCCTGCAACCGTGCTGGTATCACTATGAATTGTAATATCGAAGCCTTCAGGTGATGTTACGTGCGTTTCTTCAGCATTGGGTTTATAAATATCAAAATGGACTAAGCCATAACTTTCCGTATTACTTATTCTTTTCTGGTTTGATTGCCACATATTCACAGCGATATGATGATGATAATATTGTGTTGACATAAACAATGCTTGTGGGAATTTAGAAATATGTGCTAATCCAAGTTGTGAAACATAGAAATCATATGCCTCTTTTATATCATGTGTTTTTAAATGTAAGTGCCCGATTTTCCCATTTGCAGGCCAGCCTTGCCAACCTAAATTAGTACGTTGTGCAATTAAATCATCAGCATTCACTTCTAACGTATCCATTTTTACGAAATCATCATTCCATTGCCATTGGTCACTTGGTCGGTCTTGGTATACTTCGATGCCATTACCTTCAGGGTCATTAAAGTAGAGTGCTTCACTTACGAGATGATTTCCACCACCAACAGCGATATTTAACCGGCTAACATGATACAAGAAATTGGCTAAATCAGCGCGGCTAGGTAATAAAAAAGCAATATGGAATAAACCAGCTTCTCGGAAACTAGGATGTCGTCCTTCAGCTAAATAATTTAAAGTTAAAGTATGACCGTTTGCGCCTACATTTAAGATAGTACGTTCTTCGCTGCGTGCTTTTATTGAAAAACCAAGAATAGTGCTGTAAAAAGTTGTCATTTTAGCTAAATCAGCGACATTTAATGTGATATTTGTTACGTGCGTTGCTTCAATGGTATGGAATGAAGTCATCATGTATTGCCTCCTATAGTGATAATTTTATTTATAATTTATATCTAGTATATTTAATATACTATTGTGATATAAAAAGTACAAGATAGAAGTTTCAAAGTTTATACATTTTTAGGCAAGTGGTTGATAATACAGGTTTTTAAGTAAATGAAACTTAGTATTGTTTCAATAAAGAAATACGTAGTTAGAAAAAGGAAAAATATGGGGCTTCAAGCGATAAAGACATATTATTTTTATAATATTTACAATGAAAGCGAAATAGTGCATTAAGTTGAGACGACACTTAATGCACTATTTTGAAATATATTTTATTGAGTCAATGATTTGTATTAGCCAAGATAGACATCTTGGTAATCATCATTAGTTTCTAATACATGTTTGGCAAATGGGCAAGATGCGATAATTTTCAATTGATTGTCTCTAGCATAGTTCACAACTGCTGCTACTAGTTCTTTTCCAATACCTTGACCTCCTAATTCGTCAGGTACACCGGTATGGTCAATATCAATTTCATTATTATCTACTTGTTTAAACGTAATAACAGCTTGAGCGTTGTCTTCAGATTCTCCAATATAGAACTGATTATGACCTTGTTTAATCGTATTGTCCATCGTAATCACTCCTTAATATTTTTTATATTATATATGTATCACTTTTGGTATAAATTAAACATGGCTCAACCATTTTAGGACATTGAATTGCGCTAAGAAAACATTTAAAATGACAAGTGTAATCGATATGATTGTATTATGAATAAGTAGTATGTGTGTATCATTATCAACAGGATGCATACATAAGCATTTAAATTCTTTTGTCGCTATATAATAAATCACATATGTAAATTTAAAAGGTTGTATTAAATATTATCTTCCCTAAGAAAGAGGATTAAAATGAGGCTCATTGCAATTATATTTTTAAGCTTAGTTATATTAATAAAATTTGACGTAATACAAGTTTCACTTCTTGGACAAACGGAAATACGCTATTTGTTTATTTTTGCATTCGGATTAGTTGGATATGCATTTATCAGTCCGTATATGTATTTATTTTTAAGCAACCGCACAGAGGTTAATCGTACGTGGTTGCAACAACATATACCAGAGATGGAAACACAACAAGTAACCACATATATTGGAGAATTACCATTTAAACCTAATTTATTTGCTTCAGGAAGCGGACATCGTAAAGTTATCGCAATAGATAGACGTATTGAACAAGCATTGTCAATAGAGGAACTAAAGTTTTTTATCCTACATGAATATAGTCATATTAAAGATCATGATATTTTAAAGTTAAGCTTAATGCGCTCAGTTGTTGTCGCACTTATACCAATTATTGCATTATTAGTTAGTCGTACAATTCATTTTAACAATGTTTTATTGTTGTTAATATTTGTAGTTATTGTGCTATCACTCTATATTTCTGGATTTTTCTTATTTTTCCATTATGCGCGTCTTAAAGAGCTAAAATGTGATTGCTTTGCTGCACAATTTACATCAAAGACAGCACAACGCCAAGCTTTCGAAAAGTTTATTGCGCTCGGTATTATGGAGGATACAAAGGTAAAGTTGATGTCAACACATCCATCACTTCAACAACGCTTAAATCACTTGAATATATAAAATTTGCGCCAAATTATCATAATATCAAGTACATGGTAGTTTAGTACTATCATTATTGAATCATTAAGGGCAGTATATAAAGTTAGTTTTTACTTTATATGCTGTCCAATTTTTATCTCATGCATAAAATTCCAATTGCCAGTCTTAATTTTTTTATATAAAATATTTATAAAATACAAATCTCAACTTACGTTAGTTTTATAGGTCGACTCAAACAATACTAACATAATAGAGGAGATGACCAATATATGAAAAGAACAACAAGTATAGTATTATGTGCCTCGCTTATTTTAGGAGGTTGTGCTTCCATGGACAAAGAA
>NZ_PPPV01000016.1:297332-378981 GCF_002901705.1 Staphylococcus lugdunensis | reverse complement strand
AAAAAAATATAAAGCAGAAGCCGAGAAAAAATACAAAAAATATGTGAAAGAAGTTTTTAATAAAGATGTAAAAATTATTAAAGTGTATTCATACACTACGTCTACCGGAGGGAAACCTTTTGAGGGATTAACTGTAATGGGGACAGTAGACTATGACATTCCATTTAATTTTAATTTAAACTTTGAAGAATCTAAAGGTCACTTAGGATATAGTACAATCACTGCTGATCAATCTAATGAGTTAAAAGCTGCCATCAGTGCACTTATGTTTAAACGCTATGAAAATGATATTGAAAATGCACGTATGAAATTCAAAGAAGAAGTAGAAAAGCAGGGTTATTATGCAATGAATAACAAACTAATGAAGCAACAAGAATTTAGAGGCGTCACAAGACCTTATTTAAATTTTTCAACAAATACTTCTATAGGACTTAATGATTTCAAAAAAGATTTCAAACCTTTACTTAATGTTAAAGACAAATCTTTTTATACACGTATAGATATCTTAAGTCGAAAGTATCCACAATTGATGGATGAAATGAGAACTGAATTTATTGCTTTTTACAATAAGAAAGCAAAAGATGATGTAAATAAATATTCATGGAATTTACAAATACCAACGAATGACACGATGAAAAAAATACCAGGAACAAAGATGATGTACTTCTATAAAGATGGTGTATCTCCAAGTGAATTAGGTGGAGATGGCAAATTAAAAAGACAAACAAAAGATATATCCATGATTGGAGGGGAATGGGATAGAATTAAAAAAGAAAAGAATTGACAAAGAAATAGTTGAGGTACGAATGAATGGACATCATAGTTATTGAAAGTGAAAAAATATGTAACATATTTAGATGTTATTGAATTAAGTAGCGGATGGAACTATAATGACAAAATTTCAATTGCTATCATCAACCCTTTTTAATAAAATAAATATATATTAAAAAAGAAAATTAAACCATTTATATACATATCAAACAATACACGCAGAATAGGGGATTGCTAAATATATGAGAAAACTAATAAGTACAGTATTATGTGCATCACTTATTTTAGGAGGTTGTGCTTCTATGGACAAAGATCAAACGAAAGATATACCGAAAACAGTAAGCGTCAAAGATTATGATGGCAAATATATTGGTGAACATAAAGAACGTAATAAGATCTTTTTAAAAAAATATAAAGCAGAAGCCGAGAAAAAATACAAAAAATATGTGAAAGAAGTATTTGGTCTTGACTGTAAAATCAATTTAGTTAAAGCTTACACAAATTCATATGGATTTGGAGAGAAAAATCAATCTGATGGTTTAGTAGTAGTTGGTACAGTTAAATATGATGTGCCATTTCAACTAAGATTAATTTTTGCTGAATCCAATGGAAAGATAGTTATTACGACGTTTACTCCCGGACATGAAAACGAAACATCTGCCGCAGTTGCAGCAATAATGTATAAACGCTATGAATATGACATTGAACAAGCACGGTTAAAATTCAAGAGTGAGGTTGAAAAAAATGGTTACTATGCCATGAACGAGCAACTTGAAAAAAAACAAGAATTTAATGGTGTTACCAAACAGTACTTAAATGTTAAAACACCTGGAATAGAAGGATTAGATGAGTTTAAGCAAAATTTCAAGCCATTAATGAAAATGGAAGGTGACGTATTTAATCAACAGTTTGATTCTTTAATAATAAAATACCCTGAAATTAAAAAGCAAACTGAGTTTAATTTTATTGCGTACTATAATAAAAAAACTGTGGATAACGTTAATAAATATTCGTGGGATTTACAAATGCCAACGAATGACACAATGAAAAAATTACCCGGATTAAAAGCAATGTATTTTTATAAAGATGGTGTGTCTCCAAGTGAATTAGGTGGAGATGGCAAATTAAAAAGACAAACAAAAGAAATATCCATGATTGGAGGGGAATGGGATAGAATTAAAAAAGAAAAAAAATAACAAAAATAAGTTTGATAATTCGAGAGAATGGGTGTATTGCACAAGCCATTCATTGAGTCAATGAATTAAATGAATGGAGGTTATAGTTATTGAAAGTGAAAAAACATGTAACAGATTTAGATGTTATTGAATTAAGTAGCGGATGGAACTATAATGATGAAATTACAGTTGATGATAAAATTAAAGTTAATAACAAAAGTTATAAAGTTATAAATAAGGTGAATCGGACAAGTACAGGACTTGGATATAAAGTGTATGAACGCTATAATCATAGAATTCCGACTGGTGATATAGTAATTGCTTTTGATGGAACAGACTTTAGCGATATGCAAGACGTGAAAACAGATTTACAACTTGCTGGTAATAATATACCTGCTCAGTTGAAAGAAGCTCGAGAAGTTTACTTCGGTTTAAAACAAAAATATGCAGATGCAAATACGATGAGTACAGAGCAATTCAAAGCGAAGTATAACGAATTTCCTGTTAAATATAAAGGAAAATCAATCCAAAAAGTTGGTGGTAATTCTCTGGCAGGTGCTGAGGCACAGTATATTGGAATATTGGACCCAAATGTTGGGGTAGTTACCACAAATACAGCCCCTTTACCAATGAGTATCGCTAAACTTGCGCGTAAGAATGCCAATAATATTCATAACTATCATAGTAAAAGTGATATTTTAACGATGATTATTAAAGGTGCATTTATGTATGATACGATTGTTGGTAAACATATATATATAGATAATGGAGTTACAACTTTTGGCGCTTTAACGCCATCTCATACAGGTTATAATTTTGAAGAGATAAAAAAACTAAACAAATTTGATCAAGATAATATTGTCAATAAAGAAGTATATATTAGCCGTAATGGCTTGAAAATTTATGCGGATATGGATGAACATACACCAATATTTATCTGGAGTGGTGATGCAGTTGCTGCAGGTGTCACGCAAATAAAATTAGATAAAGGGCATTTAGCAGAACTAAGTAGCTATGTCCATACAAGGTTAACAGATTATATTAAACAAATTGATGCTAAGATGGAAGATATCAAACAATCTGTTGAAGATGAACACCGTAAATTTGAACAATTTGTCGACGAAACTAAAGTCTTCTTTAAAGAAATTACTAAATTTAATGAGTTAGAAAGTACAATACATATAGTATCTGACGTGATTAAATTTAAAATTAATCGTAAAGCAGATGAGTTAAAATATAGTCTGACTAAACTAAAAAATGAAGATAATATTTTAGATTTTATAGGTGCTGATTATATTATTAATTCAATTATTGACTTCATTGATGATGTTAAATCTAAGGTATCAGACTTTATTACATATGGTGAAAAACTTATTGAAGGCCTGTTAAATATTGTAAATAACAGTATTGTTAAAATGTTTGTAAACCCAGTTAATGGCTATATGGACGGTGTTAGAGAAGAAATATTAGCGCATTTGAATATTGTTATTCCCAATATCCAAATAGTAAAAAATCAAATAATGAATTTTGGAAAAGGGATAGATGATATTTTACAACAAATGTCAAATTTAGACGATAATGTTATGGTTAATCAAGTTGAGATAAACAAAAATGCTACAAAGCAACCAGCTTTTTCACTTGAAGAGTCTAAATATTTACCGACTGATTTAGAAATTGTCGAAAATACTGTTGAATCAGCTATTGTAAATCTATTAACAGCAATCACTTTTTACATACTGCCTATTGTAGAAGTGTTTATGAAAATTATTGCAGCTCTTTGTGCATTTGGCTCGTTGTTATCAACGTTCATTGATAAGATTGAATGGATTGCATCAAAGATTCCATTTGCTAATTCAGTGGCTGATGACCTTTCAAGCTTTCAATCCGTATTGAATTATTTAATTAAAGAGGTAAATAATTTTAGTTTAATAATTAGTAAATTTCTAACAGTGGAGTTTATTGGTTTTGAAATGAGAGAATTTTTCATAAATATGGTATTATCAAAATCTTTATTGGAAGATATTAAAATATTAAGTTCAAGTGCTGAGGGTAATGCTGAGATGCTTGAAACTGAACTTCAAGCTATATTAACTGCATTAGCTCAAAATAAAGGTAAGTCAGTAGATGCACTTAAAAACAGTACAAAATCTCTAACTCAAAATATTTCTAGATTAAAAGAACAGCTTGACAAAACGGCACATTAATTAAATTTTCTATCAAGCCAAATATTTCTTTTAAATATAAAACTATAGCTAAAAATCGCTGATAAATATTCTTAATATTCAAACTATTTATAATTTTGCAATTATTTAAAATAACATTAGAATGTGCCAGATAGAGGGAGCGTTTAACATATGAAAAGAGCAGTTAATACAAGTATTATGTGCCTCGCTTATTTTAGGAGGGTGTGCTTCTATGGACAAAGATCAAACGAAAGATATACTGAAAATAGTAAGCGTCAAAGATTATGATGGCAAATATATTGGTGAACATAAAGAACGTAATAAGATCTTTTTAAAAAAATATAAAGCAGAAGCCGAGAAAAAATACAAAAAATATGTGAAAGAAGTATTTGGTCTTGACTGCAAAATCAATTTAGTTGATTCTTATACAAATTCATATGGATTTGGAGAGAAAAATCAATCTGACGGTCTAGCAGTAGTTGGTACAGTTAAACATGATGTGCCATTTCAATTAGAGTTACTTTTTGTGGAATCCAATGGCAAGTTAGTTATCACAACGTTTACTCCCGGACATGTCAATGAAACATCTGCCGCAGTTGCAGCAATGATGTATAAATACTATGAATATGACATTGAACAGGCACGGTTAAAATTCAAGAGTGAAGTTGAAAAAAATGGTTACTATGCCATGAACGAGCAACTTGAGAAAAAGCAAGAATTTAATGGCGTTACCAAGCAGTACTTAAATGTTAATACTGATAGTATTGATGATTTAAATATATTCAAAAAAGAATTCAAACCAGTTATGAAGTTAAAAGGAGCAGAATTTAATCAGCAAATGCAGAATTTAATCGGTAAATATCCCTACATTAAAAAAGGAATGGAATATGATTTTATTGCGTACTATAATAAAAAAACTGCGGATAATGTTAATAGATACTCATGGAATTTACAAATCCCAACGAATGACACAATGAAAAAAATTACCCGGAACCAAGATGATGTATTTTTATAAAGATGGTGTATCTCCAAGTAAATTAGGTGAAGATGGCAAATTAAAAAGACAAACAAATGATATATCTATGGATGGGGGCAACTGGGATAAATATAAAAACGAAAAGAATTAACAAAGATATGATTGAGAATACGTATGAATAGCTTAATTTTTAAAATCTTTCAGTTGCTACAAATTAATAAGCAATGCATGACTTAGAAAATTAGAGAAGCAACCAAATTCAGCATCGAAGTTATATCGCATAAAACAAAAGTATTGACTATAAAAATATTAGCGTGTATAATTTATCTCGAAATCGAAATAAATTGAAGGGTGGTGAGGATGTGGATCGCACGCGACAATCATTAAAAGCTTTTGTCGGTCTAAATCGAACTTTAGATACTTTGGAAAAAATTGTTCAACGAGATGTGAAAAATTATGGACTTAATATTACAGAATTTGCTGTACTAGAGTTACTTTATAACAAAGGTCCTCAACCCATTCAACGTATTAGGGATAGAGTACTGATTGCTAGTAGCAGTATTTCGTATGTAGTGAGTCAGCTTGAGGAGAAAGGGTGGCTATTACGAGAGAAGGATTTAAGAGATAAGCGCATATACAATGCAACGTTAACTGAAAAAGGTCAACAATTTATGGCGGACATATTCCCGCAACATGCGATAACATTAGAACACGCATTTTCAGTGTTATCAGATGAAGAATTAGTGACATTACAACAAACATTCAAAAAGCTAAGTGCACAAAATGCCGACGTGTAAAAATGTGCACTTTTCTTTCAATTTAAAATTATCTCGAAATCGAAATAAAATAGAGGAGGCATTATTTATGACAAACAATCAATTATTAGGTATTCACCATGTTACTGCAATTACAGATGATGCAGCACGCAATTATAAATTTTTTACTGAAATTCTAGGTATGAGACTCGTTAAAAAGACAGTTAACCAAGATGATATTCAAACATATCACACTTTCTTTGCTGACGATGTTGGTTCTGCAGGAACGGATATGACATTTTTTGATTTTCCTGGTATTCCAAAAGGCCGTAAAGGCACAAATTCAATAACAAAACCATCATTTCGCGTACCTAATGATGATGCATTAGAGTATTATTTAAAACGTTTTGACGAATATGGTGTTGAACATGAAGGAATCCAAACATTATTTGGTAAAAAGGTATTACCATTTCAAGAAGAAGATGGTCAAGATTATCAATTAGTATCTGATGAAGGTAATACTGGCGTAGCACCTGGTAAACCATGGAAAAATGGACCAGTGCCAGAAGACAAAGCAATCTATGGCTTAGGCCCAATTGAAATTACAGTAAGTTACTTCGATGATTTTAAAAAGTTATTAGAAGATATATATGGCATGAAAGTCGTTGTTAGCGAAGATGATGTTGTACTATTAGAAGTTGGTGAAGGTGGTAATGGGGGACAAGTCATTTTAAGAAGAGATTCTAAAAGTCCGAATGCCTTTCAAGGATATGGTGAAGTTCACCACGTATCATTTAGAGTTAAAGATCATGAAGCGATTGAACAATGGATTAAAAAATACTCAGAAGCACGCATTCCAAACTCTGGATTAGTCGATCGCTTCTATTTCGAAGCACTTTATGCACGTCTCGGCCACATATTACTTGAAATTTCAACAGATGGACCTGGATTTATGGGTGATGAGCCATATGAAACGTTAGGCGAGAAATTATCATTACCACCTTTTTTAGAAGAACAAAGAGATTATATTGAAACACAAGTAAGACCATTTGACACAACGGGTAAAAGCTATAAATAAGGAGGGCGAACATGATGGAATCGATTCAACGCATTCATCATATTTCTGCAATTGTTGGAAATGCACAAGAGACTTATGATTTTTACACAAATATTTTAAACTTAAAATTAATTAAGCAAACAGTTAATTTTGAAGATATCGATACGTATCACTTATATTTTTCAAACGAGAAAGTAAATTCAGATATGGTGTTAACTTTCTTTAACTGGCCAAATCAATATACAGGACGTATTGGTTCAGGACAGATTGGTCGTTTAGCATTTAGAATTCCTAAAGATAGTATGACAAGTTGGGAAATGCACTTAAATGCACACGGAGTCAAAACACGTCAAACGCAATCATTTAATCAACCTACGTTAGAATTTGAAGATATACATGGTTTAACGTTAGCAATGGTTGAAAGTGATGAAGAAATGAAAACAAATGACATTATTGGGTTTCATGGTGTCACTATGCTTTCTGCTAATCCAGAAGCCACTCGACAATTATTACACAATGACTTAGGTTTGGAACATGTTCAAACTACGAGCGACAATGTTCAATTTCAAACTGTAGGAGACATTCATCATCAAGTTATTGTCAAAAATTTTGTCAATCCACAACGTGTGCGCTGGGGTACAGGTATCTTTCATCATATTGCTTGGGCCGTGCCTAATAATGAATCGCAACTAGAGTGGCGTAAATATATGGTGAATAAAGGGTTTAACGTTACAGATGTGAAAGAACGTTTTTACTTTCATGCAATTTACTCTAAAGAACCTGGGCATATAATCTTTGAATTTGCTACTGTAGGACCAGGGTTTACGGTTGATGAAGATATCGATGAATTAGGTACAGCACTTCAATTGCCGCCGTTCTATGAATCGCGTCGTCATGAAATTGAAGCAGCCTTAACACCATTAAAATTAAATTCATAGTGAGAAAGTGGGGATAGAAATGGAACATATTTTTAGAAAAGGTCAAGAAGATGCACCAACGTTAATATTATTACATGGCACAGGTGGTGATGAAGCCGATTTAATTCCATTCGGAACGGCTTTGAATTCTGATTATAATTTGCTAGGTATTCGTGGTGAAGTGAATGAAAATGGAATGAATCGTTATTTTAAACGTCTGGCTGAAGGTGTTTATGATGAAGCCGATCTTAATTATCGTGGACAGCGTTTATTAGATTTTATTCATGAAGCGGCAAAGCAATATCATTTTGATTTAGATAAAGCGGTATTAGTAGGGTTCTCAAATGGTTCTAATATAGCTATTAATTTAATGTTACGTCCAGAAGCGCCATTTAAAAAAGCATTGCTATACGCACCACTATATCCAGTTGATGTGACGTTAACTAGAGATATGAGTAACGTTCAAGTCCTATTATCTATGGGACAAAATGATCCGATAGTACCATTAGAACAAAGTCGAAAAGTGATTAATCTATTTAAACAGAATGGTGCTACGATTACAGAAGTTTGGGTAAATAGTCATGAAATAACTCAAGAAGGACTAGAAAAAGGGCAAGAACTTTTAGCTAAATAACTTAAAAATTAAAGTTCCTAAAGGGAGTCAAAACGCTTTAGGAACTTTTTAATTTAACTTTTAAGTGTTTTTAAGCGTTTAAAACCTTTAAATATAATTGGAATAAGTAGAATGAAGCCGAATAATCCCATAATAGGGAAGACTTTTCCGATTAAAGAAATAAAGCCAATAAATGTGCAAATGTACGTTGCTATCGCCATGATGATAATCATGACATAGTATTTAGTAGTAAATGGTTCACTAAAACGTGCAGCAAAGGCATACATTAAGCCGACAACAGTGTTATAAATCACTAACACCATAATCACAGACATAATCGTCCCCAAAATAGGAGATATATGTTGAGCAAGTAAAAGTGAAGGTAAGGCAACACCTTTGATTTCCGTGTATTTCGTTAATAATCCAAGATTAATCATTAGTATTAAAAAAGTTACAATTAGCCCTCCGCATAATCCGCCCCAAAGCGTCGAAGATTTATATTGGAGACGACCACCCATCACAGATAAAAAGCTAAAAGCAGCTGCAATTTGTAAACTTGCATAGTTTAAGCCATCAAACCACCAACCAGGCGAATGTGTTTGAAGTTTGTTATTGTCTGAATCCACAATTGAAAAATCGAGATGTCCAGTTATAAAGTAATAAACAGCAATAATTGTTACTACAATGATTAGGAAAGGAGTGACCATGCCTAAAACAGTAATAAGACGTTCGAATTTTAAAAATAGTGTAGCTAAGATTAATAGCACTAATAAGAGCGAGCTAATCCAATATGGTAATTTAAAGCTTTCATGTATTGTAGAGGCACCGCCAGCCGTCATAATAATAGCTAAAGAAAGTAAAAATAATGTTAAAACAATATCAAAAAATTGGGCGATTGTTGGGTGTAAATAGTAACGAATTGCTTGTGAATGATTGTACGCTCTGAGACGATATCCTGTATTAAGAACGAAGATACCACCAACAGTAATCATTGCTCCTGTAATAATCAGACCAGGAATACTGCCACTCCCATGAATCGTAAAGAATTGAAAAATTTCTTGACCAGTGGCAAACCCTGCACCAACAACGACACCTACAAAAGCAAAGGCGACCATCATTGATTCTCTAAATGAACTCATGTATGTCATCCTTTCTAACCAAATAGTATATATATACATTTAAAATTAAATTTATTATATAAAGCAATATCTATATATATTAGACTATTTTGAGAAAAAAAGAAATGGGAAGTTTGTCTCAAGAGTAAAGTTGTATTTTTGGAATATACAAATAGCGATATTTCCCCTATAACGTGTATGGTATAAATACATCTTAAGTTTAATCAAGAATGGGTTAGACAGTCTTAATGCATTTAGCATTAAAATTTGCTAATATATAGCATGATTCATAAGAAAGTATATCGTAAAAGGGGGGGCACTATGTCGTTTAATCTGCCAATTATGTTAGTCATCGTGTTGTTTTTAACACTAGGAATATTTAGTCAATGGCTTGCCAATCGTATTAAATGGCCGTCAATCGTCGTCATGTCGATTGTAGGTTTATTAGTTGGTCCGATATTGGGTTTAGCAAATCCTAAAGAAACGCTTGGTTCTGACATTTTTAGTCCTATTGTTTCATTAGCGGTTGCGATTATTTTGTTTGAAGGGAGCAGTAACCTAGACTTTCGTGAATTGAAAGGTATTTCTAAAGCTATATTACGTATCATCACTGTAGGTGCTGCGATTGCTTGGGTATTAGGTGCTATAGCATTACATATGATTTTACATTTCCCTATAGCCGTTGCTATCGTTGTTGCTGGATTGTTTTTAATCACGGGACCAACTGTCATTCAACCACTGCTCAAGCAAGCGAAAGTACGAAAAAATGTCGATTCTATTTTACGTTGGGAAAGTATTATTCTTGATCCCATTGGCCCCATATTAGCGTTAAGTGCCTTTTATATTTATCAAATTATTGATGAAGGTTTTGGTTTGCATGTGATACTTATATTCGGCTGTCAGATTATTGGTACGATTGCGATTGGATTTGGTGCATCATTCTTGTTCAATTGGCTAATTAAATTAGACTTTATTTCACAAGGCCTTATGCCGTCAATTCAACTAGTCTTTATTTTATTAGTTTTTAGTATATGTGATCAAATACTACCTGAATCAGGTTTGCTGGCTGTTACTATTTTTGGTTTGATGATGGCGCGTCAAAAACGACATGATTTAATTTTTAAAGAATCAGATCATTTTATTGAAAATTTATCATCTATTCTGGTGTCAACTGTATTTATACTTATCACATCATCTTTAACATCAGATATTTTAGTCAATATATTGTCATGGCAATTAGTTCTGTTTGCATTAGTAATGATTGTTCTTGTTCGCCCTATATCCGTTCTGCTTTCAACTATAGGCACTGAGATAACGAAAAAAGAGCGTGCCTTAGTCGCAATGATGGCACCTAGAGGAATCGTGGTATTAACCGTGGCACAATTTTTTGGGGCTTTATTTATGGATAATGGTGTAAAAATGGCATCTTACATCACGCCCGTAACGTTTGGTTTAGTCTTTATTACTGTCGTGATTTATGGCTTTAGCTTTACACCGCTTAGTAAAGGACTTGGATTAGCTAGTACAGAACCACCTGGTGTCATCATCGTTGGGGAAAGTGCCTTTTCGTTTCATTTAGGATCAAAATTGCGTGAACATCATATTCCCGTTATGGTCTTCAACTTATTTACCAATACGACAGAAGAAGCTCAACAATTAGGCTTTGAAGTGTTTGAAGGTAACTTGTTGTCAAGCAATGACCGCATCTATGCCGATTTAATTCGCTATAATAAATGTTTACTGATGACTAAGTCATTTATTTTTAATAGTCTGGCTTTTAATGAATTGGTACCTGAATTTGGCTTAACTAATGTGGATATGATGCCTGTATCCTTTACTGATGAACAAGCTCGAAATAACTTGAATGGCCCTTTACGACATCATATTTTATTTGATGAAAATCATAGTCCGAAATGGTTTGACAACTGCATTGTTAATCAAAATATTATCGATGTTCCAGCTGCACAATTTGATTATGATCATTCATCTGATATGATTATTTATCATATTGATGACAATCAGGTTGTTAGGTTTAATCATAGTACTAAAAAGATGCCACATTATGAAGACGGTATTTATGGCGTGCTTAAAAATGTATATAATGTTTAAAATAACAAACGCGCATCAATAGAAAAAGATGCGCGTTTTTATTGAAAAAATGTGTCAGCTAATTAAGATAGCGATCATGCATTAATGTCTTGAGAATATCGATTTGTTCTTGAATATGGTAACCATCATTGGTATCACGTATTTTTTTGCGTTGTAGCTCTTCATCTACGACTCGACGTACAGATAGTTCATCAGCCCCATCAGATAGTACTTTATCTTTCGTATTAAATTCTTGGTGAGCAACAAGCTGCATACCGAATGAATTGTATAATAATGTATAGCCAGCAATACCTGTAGTTTTTTGATAGGCTTTTGAGAAACCACCATCAATTACAAGCATTTTACCATCAGCTTTAATTGGGTCTTCTCCATCAATTTCTTTAACAGGTGTATGCCCATTGATAATACGTCCTTCATCAGGATTCAGACCAAAGTCTTTTAACATTTTACGAATCATGTCTACATCTTCACGTAGGTGATAATAAGGGTTCTTTTCTTCTTTATGTGAGACCTTATCTTCAATAAAATAACGTTCAAATGTTGTCATGGCACGTTTACCAAATAATGAACTATATTTACCAGTCCATAAATACCACACTAGGTCAGTAGATAAGTCGTCTGTAATATCCTTATGGTCAAATGCTTCACGTACATGCGTTTCAAATACATCTAGTAAATCACGTCCTTGATGTTTCACACCTTCAATTTCAAAAGCTTCCATTTCTCCATTTTCATCAACAGGAATACAGCCATGGATGAGTAAATTACCGTTATAAGGAAGATATAATGTACCTTTTTGCATTAAAAATGACATATGACGTTTTAATTTTTCTGATTGTTGGAATGACAATAACAGCTTATTAATAACATCTTCTTCTTCAGGTAACAATTGACCAGGATTTTGTGGATCCACAGTAGTAAAGCACGTATTTGTTAATGGGTAGGTCTTACCATACACAGTAATCTTGTTGTTGTCATAATCTGTTTTTTCAAGCACGAGACGCTCTTCCATTTCAAAGTTTGGACGTCGTTTAATAATAGGCATTTCTAATTTGAATTGGATTATGGCAATCGCTTGATGTATTTTTGTTATTTGATCTTCTTCTAGTTTCGTTAAAGCAGCTTTTTTATCCGGCCGTTTTTTAGGCTTGAAAGCAGGATTGTTCCCGTCATAATAGGCTTCCGCAAGAGTGAGTAACGGTCGTAAATTAATGCCATATGCATCTTCGATAATATCTAAGTTATCATAACGCGCGCAAATGCGAAGTAAGTTGGCTAAACACACCTTTGAACCGGCATAGGCACCAATCCATAATACGTCATGATTACCCCATTGGATATCGACAGAATGATAATCGATAAGTGTATCCATAATTTTATCTGGTTGAGGTCCACGGTCATAAATGTCACCAACAACATGGAGATGGTTCACGACTAATCGTTGAATTGTATAAGATAAACCGATAATTAAATCATCTGATTGTTCAAGTTCAATAATTTGGTTCACGAGTGTTTCATAATAAGATTTTTTGTTATTAAATTCATTGCTTTTGTACAATAGTTCTTCAACAATGTAGACATATTGCGTCGGTAAAGCTTTCCGCAATTTTGAACGTGTATATTTAGAAGAACAGTATGTAATAAGTTCAATTAGGCGTTCAATCGTAGTGATATACCACAGATTGAGTTGTCCTCTAGAATTAAATTCATTTTTAATTAGCTTTAACTTTTCTTCGGGATAATAAACAAGGGCAGCTAAATCATTAATTTCTTTAGTGGTTAATTTATCTTTAAAGATATCATTTATTTTCGCGCGTACGTTGCCTGAACCATTGCGCAATACATGTTGGAACGAATCATATTCACCGTGTAAATCACTGACAAAGTGTTCCGTGCCTTTTGGTAATTCTAAAATAGACTCTAAATTAATAATCTCAGTTGCTAATTTTTCTGGGCTATCGTAATGATGGGAAAGTAAATCTAAATACTTTTGCTTAAGTTCACTTAGTGTATTCGGTGTCATAATTGCGTCACTCCTGTATATAGTTTAAATCGAAATAATACTTCTATATCAATGATTAAATCGCTTACATAAATTATCTTTAAAAAGCATCACTTTTTCAATGGTGATGCTTATTAAACTTAACTATTTTTATTTTCCATATGTTTTAAATGCGTTTTACCCCAACCTATCATTACTTCAAGAACAGGTTTGAGGCTTTTACCATATTCTGTCATAGAGTATTCAACTTTTGGCGGAACTTCTGGATAAACTTCTCGATGTACAATATCATTTGCCTCTAGATAACGTAATTCTTGTGTAAGCATCTTTTTCGTAATCCTAGGTTCTAATTTCTGTAAATCACTAAACCTTAACGTACCATAATTTAGTAAATAGAATAATATAATAGGTTTCCATTTACCAACTAATATTTCCATTGGTTGATCCATGCCTTCACATTCTTCTATATCTTTCGTATCTCCAATTTTAAACATTAGCTCAACTCCTTGTTGTAAAAGAAAGTTACTTATAAGTAACCCTGTTTATTTAAAGTGCCTACTTCTCAGTTGTTCAACTTAGAACTATTATAACATTACACATTCAATATTTAAGAGGGAGGGATTATCGTGAGTCATTCGAAACTCGAAAAGAGTATTCGAATTATATTTGGAATATTAATCATTGGGTCAGGTTTAGCAATGTTATTTGGTTTAATTCCAACAGATATGTATCAAAGTCAACCGGCTAATCACTTTATGCAAGCAATGTATGATACAGGCTATTTCTATCCATTTTTAGCTATTGTCAAGATAGTGTGTGGTCTATGTATTGTGACGAACCGATACAGTTATGTAGCTTTAATTATTTTTATGCCTGTAGCTATTAACATGGTTATGTTTCATTTATTCTTGGCACCAGCTGAAGGCTTACCGGCGTATCTTATATTAGCGATGAATGTCTATTTAATGGTACATCGTTTACCTGTCTATAGATTAATTTTAAGAAAAAAATAGGAGAGTGTTAAAAATGACAAAATTATGGGAACCTATCCAAATTGGAAATATGAAATTAAACCATCGATTAGCGATGTCACCAATGACTAGAAGTAGATCGTATGATAATGGCGTGCCTAATGACTTAGCGGCTGAATATTATAGTCAACGTGCAGATTTAGGACTAATTATAACAGAAGGTACACAACCTTCTGATGATGGTCAAGGATATATTCATTCACCAGGAATCTATCGACCTGAACACATTGAGGGATGGAAGAAAGTGACGCAAGCAGTACACGACAAAGGTGGCTATGTCTTTATTCAACTTATGCATGTAGGACGTATGAGTCATCCTGATAATACGCCACATCATCGTCAAGCTGTTGCACCCTCTGCCATTACTCCTGATGCTGAGATGCATACAGCCAATGGTAGAAAAGCCATTCCTCAACCAAGAGCATTAAGTGCTAATGAAATTCAAGATATTATACAAGAACACCGTGATGCTGCTCGTGCTGCTATCGAAGCTGGAGCTGATGGGGTAGAGCTACATGGTGCAAATGGTTATCTTATTCAACAATTTATCAGTGAGAACGCTAATCATCGTGAGGATCAATACGGAGGTAACATTGAGAATCGTATACGCTTTGCGGTAGAAGTTACTCGTGCTGTCGCAGATGAAATTGGACCTGAAAAAGTAGGACTTCGAGTATCTCCAGGTGTGACATTAAATGGTATTGATGAAGGGCAACCAGAGGAAGTGATTCATCCTACTTATGTTCGATTAATGGAAGAATTAAATCAACTTAACTTAGCTTATGTGCATGTAATGCATTTTGGTGATGAAACAATGTTGAAGAAAATAAGACAAACATGGCAAGGTAAATTATTAGTCAACCGATTTGGTAGACCAAGAAACGAAGTATCAAGAGATATAGACAGTGACTTAGCAGATATGGCACCAATAGGACAATGGGCACTCGCTAATCCAGATATTGTCACTCGCTTGAAACATGGATATCCATTGAATGAGGCAGACCCTAGTACAATGTATGGCGGGGGCGCAGAAGGGTATACAGATTATCCTTATTATGAAGAACAATAATTAAAATAAAACAGATGGCAGGACAGAATAATATTTTCTTAAAAATATATTTCATCATCCAGCCCGGCAAGGTTGTCTAGAATTGAAATAGCTTGATAAAAGCACTTTTGCAATTCAGTTAACTACTGCCTATATGCTATAAGAGCCTGAGACATTTATTTGATATGCTCCCTTCAAGTAGACATTGAAAAAATGAAAACTTTGAAGGGAGCTTTTTTATGCCTCAGGCTCTTCATTATGTTATTTGACACGTTTTCTATTTTTAATGAAAATCACATATAATAAGTAAAGTACAGCAAGGATGATGATGACATACATAATGTAAGAGTATGTATGTAATCCAGCCATTAAAGCATCAAAGCTACCACTTAATAAACGACCGAGTAAAATTAAAGCAAAATTCCAAATTGTAGTACCTAATAAAGAGAGAATGACAAATTTAATGACATTCATTTTATTAATACCAGCAGGAATAGTAATCAATACACGTAATACTGGAATGAAGCGGCATAAAAATACGGCCCATGCACCATAACGTTTGAACCAGTCATTGGCGCGTTTGACATCTTTCCCTTTCAATTTAAACCATTTACCATGTTTATCTACAAAGCGATAAATACTTTCCTCGTTGATGAGACGACAGATATAATACAAGATTAATAAGCCGATAAATGAGGCGATAGTAGATATGAGAAATAAGACGGGAATGGACAGACCTGATTTAACTGACATTAATCCAGCAAAGGTTAAAATAATTTCAGATGGTACGACGGGTAAGACATTTTCTAACAAAATTAAAATAAAAATGGCAGTATAGCCCCATTGATTTATAAAATCAGTAATGATTTGTTCCATAAAGACAGTAAACTCCTTTAAGATTTAACAATCCACTTTAGTTATATCAAACAAAAAATTCATAGTAAATTCATTATAATCAAATTTACTATGAATTGCTTGCTTTATCATTTATTTAGCTATAGTTTTGAAGTTATTAACTCATTTTAATGCTTTTAAGAACTGATGGTATAACTGTTGCGCTTCTTCATTGTTTGTGACGCCATAGACGTTCATACGACCATCTTGAAACAGTGTCATGCGGTAATTTTGATAGTGTATCATCTTAGCGAAAGGTGTTTCTTTAATGATATGTCCTGGGAAATGATGTGCATAGTCAAAGGCGTGTGTTTGGAAACGAAATAAATATGTTTTTCCACATAAATTTTCGATATGTGTTTGTTGTTTGGTTTCCAATATCTCATAATAGCCTTGCACACATACTTGACAGTTATCATCTTGTAATACATCGACGTTCATAGCCTTATATGAGACGTTGAATACATCGAGTGTAATTAATTGTTTTGAAAAGCCTACACCAATGAGGTATCGAACGGCTTCCATCACTTCATAACTTGCGACTTGTGAAATGATAGGTGGAAGAACACCATTTATTGCACAACTTTCACCCGTCTCAGGAATATATTGTAGCAAGCATTTTAAACAAGGACCTTTAAAATCTATGCCATACACCGTTCCTTTACTGCCAACCGCAGCACCATAAACCCAAGGAATTTGATATTTATGGCATACTTCATTTATTAAATAACGAATTTTAAAATGATCCATACCGTCAATCACAATGTCTGGTTGCACGCTTGTCAATAATGCTTCTATCGTTGAGGACTCGACTTCTTGATAGAAGGTCGTTACATTAACCTCACTATTAATGTGTTGAATATGTTGTTTGATAGCCTCTACTTTAGGTAGCATATTATCTGCGTCTTCTTCAGTATAGAGTGATTGACGATGCAAATTAGATGTTTCAATGATATCCATGTCAACAATATATAAATTTCGTGCCCCCATACGAGCTAGTTGTGCAGCAACATGACTGCCTAGCGCACCAGCACCCATAATTAAAATTTGCGCGTGCGATAGTGCAGTTTGTCCATGTTCGCCAAAAGGGGCAAAACGTATTTGTCGCTCATAACGAGACATTATAAGAAACCGAGTCCTTCAGTTGGGCTAGATGCTTGTGCAGTATATTTAACTGGAATACGTCCTGCCTCATAAGATAAGCGACCTGCTTGGATACCTAATTTCATTGCTTCTGCCATTTTTACAGGGTCTTTTGCCCCTGACACAGCTGTATTGAGTAAGATACCATCAGCCCCTAATTCCATAGCATGACATGCATCTTTTGGTGATCCAATGCCGGCATCAACAATTACAGGAACATTGGAATTTTTAATGATATAACTTAAGTTAAGCTGATTATTAATACCTCGGCCTGTACCAATAGGTGAAGCAAGCGGCATTACCGCATGAACACCTAGTTCTTCCAATCGTTTTGCTAGGACGACATCATTAGAAATATAAGGGCAAACGATATAGCCTTTTTCTAACAATACTTTACAAGCTTCATACGTTTCAAATGGATCGGGTAAGAGTGTTTCATCATCACCAATCACTTCAACTTTAATCATGTCACATACACCGGCATGATTAGCAATTTCAGCAATACGAATCGCTTCTTTCGCTGTTTTTGCTCCAGCTGTATTTGGGAATGTAATAAAATCTTTGAGATTAATATTTGCAAGTGGGTTTGGTAAATTTTTGTCATATAAGTTCATGCGTCTTACCGCAAAAGTTAAGACATTTGTTTCTGACGCTTCAATCGCTTTGGTTTGAATGTCTTCATTGTCAAATTTACCTGTGCCTAATAATAAACGTGATTTTAATTCTAATGAGCCAATTTTAAACATATTATCCGCCTCCAACAAATTCTAGTAATTCTAATTTATCGTCTTGTCTTACCGTGTGACTGTGGTAGTCATCTTGTTTAATTAAAGTGTCATTATATTCAACGATGACACGTTTCGGATCTAATTCTAATGCAAGTAACACATCTTGAATGGACTGTTCCTTGTCAAATGTGAAAGGGTCACCATTAATCATGCACTTCATATGTTTCCCTCCTAGTCGCTGAAAATGTGTTATAAATATCTGGTTTGATACCAGATAACAACCAATTTGCAATATCTCTGCCAATAACAGGTGACAATAAAATACCGTTACGGTAGTGACCAGTAATGGCAAATAGACCATCATCAATGCGATCCATAATCGGTAGTTCTTGTTCAGTGTATGGTCGCACACCAGACCATTGTTTAATGATTTTACTGTGCGCTAATGCTGGAATGCGTTCGCTTGACTTTTCAAGTAACCAATGTATTCCATCATCGGTATTGCCGACAGAATAATTATCAAAGTCGCTGGTTGCACCAATTAAGAAACGGTTAGGTTTCTTAGGTACAATATAGCAACCATTTGTCATAAAAACGGTTTCGGTAAGTTTCAAGTCATTATGTTCGACTAAAATAACTTCACCTTTTACCCCGATAACTTTACGTGGCAAATGATAATGTTCAAGTAATTCTGATGACCATGCACCTCCTGCGACAATTACTTTTTGCGCATATAATGTACCGGTTGTTGTCATAACTTGATAAAAGCCATTATCTTTACGTATATTGGTAACTTCTGTTTCATAGTATCGATGAATATCACGCTTTAAAATCGATTTTAATAAGGCTTGTGTGTAATGATGTGCATTAATTTGTCCGTCTTTTGGGATATAAATTGATAATGGACTAGGATTGATTGTGCCATGTGAAAGTTGCTTTAAAGCGTTATCGCTTAATTTAGTGACACTTGAATCATGTGCATTTAAAAATTCATACTGAGCCATTAAGTGATTAACATCATCTTTGCTGCTAGCTACTTTAATTAACCCAGAATTTTGAAACTGAATGTCGATACCTGTTTCTTGAAATAAGTCTGCGGCTAAATCAGGAAACATAGCTCGCGATTCAAGCGCGAGACGAAATAGAGCGCTGTCATAAGTGAATTCATTTTGAGCGCCTAACATTCCACCTGCCTTATAAGAAGCATGTTTGCCAGGAACATCTCTATCAACAATCGCAATATCCAAATGGCTTTCACTTAAAGAACGTGCAATGGACATGCCGATGACACCTGAACCAATAATTAGTACATCATGCATGATGATGCCACTCCTTTCGAAATTGATGAATAACTGAAGCGGATGATTTCATAAAGAAAGAAATTGCACATATTCCAGCAAAGTTTGGAGATAGTTTGCGGATAGTATCCGTTGTTATACCACCAATTGCATATACAGGGATGGGAACTTCTAATACCGAATCGATTTCAACTTGAGAACGTGGCGGTAAATTGGGTTTTGAAGGTGTAGGAAAAATATGCCCAAAAAAGACCGCGTCAAGTTCCGCTTCATAAGCCCGGATTACCGAAGATAAATGATGTGTAGACATAGATACGTGTATGTCAGGATATTTAGACTTAAGATGAAATGCTTGTGCATCATTTTCTCGGAAGTGAATATTCTGTAATCCCAATGTATTTAACAGCTTGACATCACTGTGTATCATCATCTTAGATTTTGGAAATCCCTGATAAATTAACTGTTGAATAAAGTGCTGTAATTCCTTCTGAGACATAGAAGTTCTAAAAAGTAAAAAATCTATGTCCTGCTCGATAGTAAGAAAGTGCTGCAAATCGTTGTTGTCTAAAAATTTATATTCTGTTATCGCAATGAAAATGAACATCACCTCATTTAAATTAAAAAAACGCTAAACCCAAGTAGGGAATAGCGTATAGTATCGTTACTTTATATCCTTCGCCACTTCCCTACGCCAGTACTGTCTGGATCAGGTTCCAGGAATTATAAAGTCTCTTCTTTACTCTCAGCCTTAAGATAAAAGGCACTTCCAGTGGATGATTATATGATTATTAGCGTTTAATTTAACTACATTCTACAAAAGAATATGGCTGAATTCAAATTTTAATACTGTTTTTAATTTATAGAGATACGTTTTTGATAAAAGATATATGCTTAAATGTGCATGAATAAAGGCAAAATAACAAATATTAATTGTTTTAATAGGTAATTCAAATTATTGCAAATAATTCGATGTATATTTGTTGGTTTTATGCATTAAAGTTTATAGAAATTAAATTTAAATAATTAGTTAAAATTCGGTGAGACACTGATTTTATGGGCATTTAACATAAAAATAGTCAAATTATTCCGATGTGACGGCTAAGAATATGCAAAAAATATAAAAAAATTGACAAAAATGTGAATTTAATATTGAAACCGCTTCCGCAATCTGCTAATATGATAAAAAAATAACTTAAAAAGTCTATGATGACAGTGTTAAAAAGGGAGTCATATAACATCGTTAGACAGACTTTTTTTGAAACTTCTTCAACAGCAATTTAAGAAACGACAAAATTTAAGGAGTAACAAAAGTTATGATTCAAAAAAGAAGTAATGTTCGTTGGTACTTTGCAATCGCGTTCTTTATTATTGGTGTCATTGCGTACATGGACCGTTCAAATATTTCTTATATCGCGCCACAAATGATGGCAGATTTAGGAATGGACAAAAAGCAATTTGGGTTATTAGCATCATTCTTCTCATTAGGTTATGCATTAATGCAGGTACCTTCAGGAATGTTAGCCGAAAAATTTGGGCCAAGAAAAATGATTACGATAGCATTATTATGGTGGAGTGCTTTTACTATTTTTACAGGTATGATTAAGCACCATGGCTTGCTTTACTTTGTAAGATTTTTATTTGGTGTTGGGGAAGCACCAATGTATCCATCAAATGCAGTTTTTAACTCGACATGGTTCTCTAAAACAGAAAAAGGTCGTGCTTCAAGTGCATTGCTTGCAGGTTCTTATTTTGGCCCTGTGCTCGCACCCATTGTAACGATAGCCATTGTTAATGCATTTAACTGGGAGGCAGTGTTCTATATTTTTGGTGCTGCAGGTATATTAATTGCGATTCTTTGGGGAATTATCGCTAAAGATTTACCAGAACAGCATAAAATGGTAAATGAAGCAGAAAAACGTTTTATTATGGAAAATCGTGATATTGTGCAAACATCAAAATCAGTAGCACCTTGGGGACAATTCTTCCGTCGTTTTAGTTTCTATGCCATTGCAGGACAATACTTTGTAGTGCAATTTATCATTACATTATTCTTAATTTGGTTGCCTACATATTTAACTGAACAATATCATGTTGCTTTTAAAGATATGGCAATTAGTTCATTGCCTTGGTTAATTATGTTCTTCCTCATTTTATCAGCGGGTGCAATCTCAGATAAAATTTTAAGTACAGGTCAATCACGTTTTGTATCTAGAGGTGTGATTGCGATTGTAGGATTTATTGTTTTTGCTGTAGCCATTTTCTTTGCCGTGCATACGGAAAATCTATATGTCACTATTTTCTGGTTATCATTAGGACTTGGTGGTATGGGTATTTCAATGGGAATGAGTTGGGCAGCAGCTAATGATATTGGACGTAATTTTGCAGGTACTGTATCAGGTTGGATGAACCTATGGGGCAATATCGGTGCATTAGTAAGTCCATTCTTAGCAGGTGCGTTAGTAAGTTCTTTGGGATGGACAATGACTTTCCAATTGCTTATTATTCCAGCAGTAATTGCAGTAATACTTTGGTTCTTTGTAGCACCAGACAAACCATTGCTTAAAGACGAAAGTAAAACTTTAAAATAAACTTATTACTAGAGGAAATCTCTACTATATTTGAAATAAACAGTTGAAGATAAAAAGTCTTCAGCTGTTTATTTCATTCATGAAGGATTATAATAAAAGTATAACTTTAAAGGAGTGAATGTGATGATTATTATTAACGCTAAATTAAAAGTAGCAGTTGAACATCGAGAGGCATATTTATCTCTAATGAAAGATTTGGTAGATGCCACACAACAAGAGCCTGGTAATTTATTTTATCATCACTATGAGGATGTTACAGAACCTAACTCATTTGTAGTTGTTGAAAATTATCGCAATCAACAAGCCGTAGATGCACATAATAAATCTGCACATTTTAAAGTATTTAGTGATAATATTGGCAAGTACGTGAGCGAGCAACCTGTGATTGATGTTGCAGAAGTCAAATGAGAATAATATGCTAGTAAGTATGATGTTTGGATTATTCTAGTGTATATTTGAAAAGAATGTGGTGTGTTTTAATAAATTGCTTTAACAACACATGTGCAATAAGTAGCATCAGTAAAGTTTACACGTTTAATAACCTCTTTTCCAATCATGGAAGAGGGGTTTTTGATGTGTAAAGCTCTTGCTCATAGCACTATAGTTAATGGTAGAATAGAAAATATTGTGACATAGAGGATTGTTTCAAATTATTGATAGAAAGGAGAGATAAAGGTGACTTCATTATTCACATCGCTAAGCCAAATCAATAAAGACAAAATAGATTATCTTAAAGGCTTACGACAAGGATTGTTAATGATTATTCCAGCATTCATAGGTTACTTTATGGGTTACTTTAGTCTTGGAGTTCTGGTGGCAACAGGCACATTATCTCATATTTATGTTTTTAAAGGTGCAGCAAAGTCTATGATTAGAACGGTTATTGTTTGTTCTTTATCCTTTACCACCTGTATGATGCTAGGCACATTAACTGTTATACAACCTGTGTTGTATGGGCTTTTACTACTTATTGTTACTGTCATACCGTATTATATGTTTAATGCTTTAAAAATTGCTGGGCCATCATCAACATTCTTTATCGTAACATTTGCCTTATCTAGTAACTTGCCTGTCGATCCGGCTAGTTTTTGGGTGAGAGGTTTAGCAATGTTAGTTGGGGGATTACTAGCAACAATTGTTGTCTTAATTACGATATGTCTTACCAAAGAAAAGCCTGAAGACCAAGCAATTAAAGCGGACTTCCAAATGATTCAACACTTAATGCATCACTATGATAATCCCGATGCGTTTAAACAAGCAACACAATCTGCGGTAGCAACTTTTAATAATTCAGATAAACTTTTAATCACATCAGCAGCTAATCGTCATGATAAATATAGCGCGCGTTTTCAAAAGTTATTACTCTTACATACTACAGCACAAGGTATTTATTCAGAATTACTTGAATTACATGAGAACCAAGTGCGCCCTTTGCCACAAGACTTAATTCAAATGGTTGAAATGATTGTACATAATGCTACTAGCAAAGGAGAAAAGCAGCAATTATGGTCAAAAACTGTCGATATTGATAATACATTCGATAATTTAGAACAGCATATTTTAAAAATAGATGCGTTAGTTCATGCTCAAGACACGCAACTTGAACATGAGGCCAAGGTCCGTCAACCACTATACAGTAAACGTATTATTCAGAATTTAACACTTGATTCATTTGTTTTTAAAAACACTTGTATTTATGCGCTTGTTATGGCAGTTGCTATCTTCGTGGCATTAGCATTTAATATTCAAAAGTCATATTGGATTGTAATTTCAGCTCATACAGTCATGCTTGGTATGACAACTGTTCGAATGTTTGACCGTGCATTCGCTCGTGGCATTGGAACAATTCTTGGGGCTTTGTTATTATCCGGTATTCTTTATTTCCATCCTCATACGATGATTGCCGTTATTTTAATGGGGGCAGCTGCAGCTATGACCGAAGCTTTTGTAGGTGCAAATTATGCTTTTGCCGTTATTTTTATTACCACGCAGGTCATTTTACTCAATGGTTTAGCTTCAGGAAATTTATCGATGGAGATTGCCTATACACGCATATTGGATGTTATTATCGGAATTACTATTGCTATAGTAGGAATTTTAATATTAAATCGTAAAACGGCATCATCTATGTTGCCTCATACAATTGCAGAAGTTGTACGTAAAGAAGCTAGCGTATTTCATTATTTATTTTCAGCAAACTATTATGACAACGATGCGTATACACGTACAGAAAGTGTGGATTTATCGGTTAAAATGTCGAATATGATTCAAGTATATCAATCAGCAAGTGGTGAAATTTTTAGCAATAGAGAAGTAATTAATTATTACTATCCTAGTATTTATGCGTTAGAAGAAATCAACTTTATGCTAATGCGCGCAATGGCTGATCACCAGCGCTATACCATTTCAGATACACAGTTAGGAGAATATTTAGTAACATTTGAAAATATCGCGAAACATTTCGATATTCAAAGTCAGTTAACCTTAAATACACTTTCAGATTTACCACAATATAACTACATTAAATCGGCTTTGATGAAACTACAAAACAATTGTTTGGCTGAGCGTAAAGACATTTCGGATGCCGAAGATGGCAGTGCTACGCAACAAGGCTGATGGGTTTATATCATGGCGTATAGGGTATGTTATTAATTAAATACGTGTTATTGAAGGAGTGTTATCATGCCTTGGACAATGAGCGATTATCCGCCTTCTTGGAAGAATTTAGCGCAACTTGAACGTAAAAAAGCGATTGACATTGGAAATGCAATGCTCAAGGATGGTTATGATGAGCATGATGTGATTCCAATTGCTACACAGCAAGCAGAAAAATGGTATCAAGATGCAACCGAATCAGAATTAGAGCAACTAAAGCATAAACATATTACACAACACGAGAAAGATAATAGTGCGCAACCACAACTAAATGATCACAACGTTCATGTATATTTTGAGGATGAAAAATGGAAAGTTAAAACATCAGGAGCAAAGCAGGCAACAGCAACTTATAATACTAAAAAGCAAGCAGTAGAACGTGCACAAAAGATTGCAGAAAATCGACATACCCACGTAATCACGCATAAGAAAAATAGTCAATAATATTACTAAGAGTCTGGGATATAATTATATTTCAGGCTCTGAGTTCTATATTGGCATTAGTTGACTGGATTGAAAATACGCTAATACCAAGCTTTTTTCAATCCTAGTCAATCTTGCCGGGGCGGGACTAAGAATTCATAATGAATGCTGTCCCGCTCCCTTAATTATATAATGATGTGAGTGATAACAGTGTTAATTCCTTATGTTTAAGTCAAAATTCGTTATAATAGACATGTAACGAAGACGGGAGGAAGTAATATGTACGTAGAAAGAAAGCCATCACTTTACATAGAAGACTTAAGACATGAATTTAATAGCAATATTAACAATTTTAAAAATAGCGATGAAGCCTTTAATACATTAATTGGCTTTGTTGAATTAGATCATATTTATTCATCTGCACTAAAAGAAATTTGTACTAAGCTAGATATTTTAGATGATAACTTTAATTATGTTTATAAGCATAATCCAATTCACCATATGGAACGTCGTATAAAGGAAATGAGTAGTTTAGTGAAAAAGCTTAAGCGCAAAGGATTGCCTGTCAATGCACAAAATGCGAAAGAACATATCATGGATATCGCCGGCATTCGTGTGGTCTGTAATTATTTAGAAGATATTTATGAGATTGAGCGTATGCTTGTACAACAAGAAGATGTTGAATTATTAAAACGTAAAGATTATGTTGAACATCCTAAAGAAAATGGTTACCGTAGTTTACATCTTGTTGTAACAATTCCAGTATTTTTATCAGATAGTGTCCAAATCACACCAGTTGAGATTCAAATTAGAACCATTGGCATGGATATGTGGGCAAGCTTAGAACATAAAATACGCTATAAAAATAACGCAAATACGGAAGACTACAAAGACCGCCTAACAGAATGTGCCAATGAAATTACAAACGTCGAAGCAAAAATGCAACAAATGCATTCCGAAATATCAAAACGATAAACGACCATGGAAAAGAAGACGCCAAGCATTTCATGTTCTGGTGTATGCTTAACTATATAGAAGTTCACTATAATAGTGACTATTAATATAAAAATAATTAAGGTGTTATAAGAATGAACAAACAGAATTTTTCGACAGAACAATATACATTGAAACATTATGATCATGAGCAAAGCGAAGTCGTATTTGCTGGAGATAGATCATCATCAGACATCATTGTCTTTATTCATGGTGCGATGATGACTTACCGTATTATGGCAATGTTCGAGCCGTACTTCAGAGAATATCAAATGATTTTTGTCAATTGTCCAGGCAGAGGAGAAAGTTCCGAATTAACAACAACGAAAGACACTTTAGATGATTATTCTGAGAGGATATATGATGTATTGAGTCAAGTGGTTGAGCAGCATGGAATTAAAAAGATGATGTTGCTAGGCTATTCAATGGGTGGCATGATAGCGACACGACTACTTAAATTTAATACATTACCAATTACACATCTTGTCTATTTAAATAGTGCAGCTCGGATAACCCCGAATACCAGTATGCTGTCGCGATTATTTTCAGGTGATAGTAAGCGTGAACATTTAAAGGATGAAATGGCAGCAATAAAAAACTTGCCACAGTATATATTAGATAAAACAGTTTATGCCAAAACTGAAAGTGCTAAAGATATATTTTCCTTTTTAGCACCAGTAAAAACGATATTAACCGATATTGAATATTCAATTAAAGCGGACTATTTACCAGACATTGAAGAGATTGAGCAATTTCCTAAACTGCTATTTATATCTGGAGAAGATGACGAAATTATTCCTTATACTGATTCGCATGAAACGCTACTAAAATATCAAAAGTTTGGTGGTACTGCAGTTGAAGTTGTTTACCCTGGTATCGGTCATTTAGATTTTCCTACGGTCCTAGAATCTCAAGAAGATGATACGAAAGGTATTGTCGATCAAATAAAAGCATGGGTAGCTTCATAAGTGGGTTTTAAGACTGCCGTATGTCTAAAATTTTAAAAATTTTTAAAAAAAGCTTGCACGTGACGTAAGGTCATAGCGTACGTTAACGGTAGGAGGTGACTTGAATGTCTCAATATAGTATCGGAGAAGTAGCACAGCAGTTTAATATTACAGTGCGTACATTACAGTATTATCACAAAAAAGGTTTATTGCTACCTGCAAGTACAACGGATGGACAACGACGTATGTACAATGAACAAAGTTTAAAACGTTTGAAATTAATCTTATTGTTGAAAGAGTTAGAACTGTCGCTTGATGACATTAAGAAATTATTAAATGACGATCAACAACTAAAATCTTTGAAACTGATATTACAATTGAAGAAAGAGAACTTAGAACAAGACATGCATGATGCAAAACGCACTGTCGATACAATTAATCAATTACAAAGGATGATTGCACAACATTCTACTTCTCCAATAGAAGAATTTACAGACATTCATCTAATGATGACAAAATCAAAACAACTTAAATCTTTTTATCGACGTCTATGGTTAAGTGCGGGTGTGATAGGGGTTATTCAATACACAAGTATTGTTATTAGTATTATACACCGCAGCGCGCTACCATTTGTCAAAGTTCTACCATTGTTGGTGATTTATGGGATAGGTATTGTATATTTTTATCGACACTATATTTATTATTTATGCCCAAATTGTCACACACGCTTTAAACCAGGAATGTGGTCATTTATTAAAGCGCGACATACGATGCATACACGTAAGCTCTCTTGCCCACATTGTCACGAAACACATTATTGTGCTGAAGTTAAATAGTCCATCAGTTATACAATCCTCCAAACTTTTATTAAAAAGTGTTGGGGGATTTTTTTATGCTTAAAAAGTAAAAATATGACCTTAAAATGTATCATTGATTAGTTCAATACAGCTGTGCAATCAAAAAGAAAGCGCTTGCAAAAGCAAGGGTGATATATTAATATACTTGTATACAAGTTAGATTGTAATAAAAATAAGTGAGGTGATGAGATGACTGACCATTATCCAGTTGCTTGGCAAGAAGGCATGACGAAAGGTGAAGCACTGGCAGCCGAAATTCGTTTACAAATTGTTAAAGGTACAATACAAACAGATACATTGTTAACCGAAAATCAAGTGGCAAAGCAGTATAACGTAAGTCGTTCCCCAGTGCGTGATGCCTTTAAGTTATTACAAACCGATCAACTGATTCAATTAGAACGTATGGGCGCGAAAGTATTAGCATTTGGTGAACTAGAGAAAAAGGAAATGTATGACTTGCGGCTTATGCTTGAATCATTTGCTTTTGCCAAAATTAAAGATAAAGACCTTCAAAGTATTGCGAAAAATATGCGCAAACATCTTGAAATGATGAAAGTTGCAGTGCAATTTGAGGATGCCGAAGCATTTACAGAACATGATTTTAAATTTCATGAAACAGTTATTTTTGCTACTAATCATCAATATTTAAAAACGTTTTGGCATCATTTAAAACCGGTAATGGAAGCACTAATTCTACTTTCTATGCGACAACGTATGCAGCAAGATATAGAGGATTTTGAACGCATTCATCATAATCATAGCGTTTTTATAGATGCTATTGCGTCTTATGATACAGCAAAGTTACGTGAAGCATTTCATTTAAACTTTGATGATGTTGGTAAAGACATTGATAGCCTTTGGTTACGTTAAATAACAAAGAAAGAGGGGTTCGTTATGAAATATATGATTGGTGTCGATATTGGAACGACAAGCACAAAATCAGTACTTTACGATGAACATGGACAATTTATTATGAAACATCATATTGGTTATCCACTGCATACACCAAACGTTGATATTTCAGAAGAAAATCCTGATGAATTATTCGATGCAGTACTAATGACAGTTAAATATGTCGTGCGTGAGGCAGATATTGCTAAAGAAGATATTAAATTAATATCCTTTAGCGCACAGATGCATAGTCTCGTAGCCGTCAATGCAGCGTACCAACGCTTAACTGAAAGTATCACTTGGGCGGATAATAGAGCCAGTCACTACGCAGAACGATTAAATAAACAACATCACGGTTTGAATATTTATCAACGTACGGGTACACCTATTCATCCGATGTCGCCGCTAGCAAAAATATTTTGGATGAAACATGAACAACCAGAAATATTTCAGCATACAGCGTACTTTTTAGATATCAAATCTTACATATTACACCAACTTTTTGATACGTTTGTCATCGACCATTCGATGGCATCAGCTACAGGCTTATTTAATTTAGAAAAGCTAGATTGGGATGATGAGGTGCTTGATTTACTAGGTATTTCAAGAGATCAATTACCTCAGCTTGTATCGACAACGCATATTTTAAAAGGCATGAAAAAGCGTTATGCAACATTGATGGGCATAGATGAAAATACCCCTGTGATTGTTGGCGCAAGTGATGGTGTACTTTCTAATTTAGGTGTGAATAGCTATCGGAAAGGTGAAGTTGCAGTAACAATAGGGACTTCAGGTGCAATACGGACGGTTATTGATAAACCACGCACGGATTACAAAGGACGTATTTTCTGTTATGTGTTGACAGAAAATCATTATGTGATTGGTGGTCCAGTAAATAATGGTGGTGTCATCTTGCGCTGGTTACGTGATGAACTTTTAGCCAGTGAAGTAGAGACTGCAAAGCGTTTAGGCGTCGATCCTTATGATGTGTTAACGAAAATTGCTAGCAGAGTAACACCAGGAGCGGAGGGATTGATTTTTCATCCGTATTTAGCGGGAGAGCGTGCACCGCTGTGGAATGCTGATGCACGTGGCTCCTTCTTTGGTTTAACGCTATCACATCAAAAGGAACATATGATACGTGCAGCATTAGAAGGTGTATTATTCAACTTATATACGGTGTATTTAGCTTTGATAGAAGTCATGAATGAAACGCCAAATAAGATTAAAGCGACAGGTGGTTTTGCGAAAAGTGAAGTATGGCGTCAAATGATGGCGGATATTTTTGATACTAAGTTAATTGTGCCAGAAAGTTATGAAAGTTCGTGTCTAGGTGCATGTGTCTTAGGCTTATTAGCATTAGGTGAGATTGAAGATTTTTCTGTAATCGAAGATATGGTAGGAACAACACATCATCATGAGCCAAATCCGGATACGGTACAGATTTATCAACAATTAGTATCTATCTTTATCAACTTAAGCCGTTCACTTGAAGATCACTATACAGAAATAGCTGCATTTCAACGTAAGAATATAAATTAAAAATGATTAAAGAAGAGGGGATTGCCATGTTTGGAGAAATTTGGCCATTAATCAGTGTTGTCCTAGGCATTATCATTCTACTAGGATTAATTATAGGTTTGAAACTCAATACATTTATTGCATTAATTATTACATCAGTAATAACTGCGATGTTATTAGGGATGCCATTAAGCAAAATTATGACGACAATCGAAGCCGGAATGGGTAGTACGCTTGGACATATTGCGTTAATATTTGGGCTCGGAGCTATGCTTGGAAAATTACTTGCAGATGGTGGCGGTGCAAACCGTATTGCCGATACTTTGATTAACAAATTCGGTCAAAAGTACGTACAATGGGCAATGTTAATAGCTGCATTTATTGTCGGTATTGCACTGTTCTTTGAAGTAGGATTAGTCTTATTAATCCCGCTAGTATTCACGATTGCTAAACGCGCAAACGTATCTGCGCTTAAATTAGGATTGCCAATGGTCACTGCTTTATCAGTGACACACGGATTTTTACCACCGCATCCAGGGCCTGTGGTTATCGCTAAAGAATTGAAAGCAGATATTGGTCAAGTCTTATTATTTGGTATTATTATTGCGATTCCAGTAACGATTATTGCAGGACCTGTCTTTAATAAGCTTGCACAAAAAATGGTGCCGTCTGCATATACTAAGGTTGGCGATATTTCATCATTAGGTACACAAAAAAAATTTACAGAAGCAGAAATGCCAAGTTTTGGTTTGAGTATATTTACGGCAATATTACCTGTGTTGTTAATGTTGTTTTCTACAATCGTACAATTGATTACAGGTCACAGTAAAGCGACTAATGGTTTTGAATCTGTTGTTTACTTTATAGGTACAGCAGGAACAGCAATGTTGATTGCAGTTATCTTTGCTATTTTCTCAATGGGCTTACATCGTGGCAGAAAAATAAATGACATAATGGAATCTGTAACGAATGCAATTTATCCTATTGGCATGATGATTTTAATCATTGGCGGTGGAGGTACATTTAAACAAGTACTTATTGATGGCGGTGTCGGTGATACCATCTCTAAAATGTTTGAAGGTTCAACGATGTCACCTATTTTACTCGCATGGATTGTAGCTGCAGTATTAAGAATATCATTGGGTTCAGCAACCGTTGCAGCAATATCCACAACGGGTATTGTGCTACCCTTACTGCAACATTCAGACGCAAATGTAGCACTTGTTGTGCTAGCGATTGGTGCAGGAAGTGTCATCTTATCACATGTAAATGACGCTGGCTTTTGGATGTTTAAAGAATACTTTGGTTTAACTGTTAAAGAAACCTTCTTAACATGGTCAATGTTAGAAACGATAATCTCTGTGTCAGGAATTATTTTCATCTTGTTCATAAGTCTGTTTGTCTAAACATATATCATCATAGCAATAATATAGTGTAGTATGAAATATCAGTTAAAATCCCTATCAATACACTACAAATAATGATAAAATTTAAACTGAAATTGAAAGGGGTTACTAAACGATATGAAACAAATAAAAAAAGCCATCATACCTGCTGCTGGATTAGGGACACGTTTCTTGCCAGCAACTAAAGCGATGCCTAAAGAGATGTTACCCATTTTAGATAAACCAACGATTCAATATATCGTTGAAGAAGCGTCACGTGCGGGAATTGAAGATATTATTATCGTGACTGGGAAACATAAACGTGCCATCGAAGACCATTTTGACAATCAAAAAGAATTGGAAATGGTATTAGAAGAAAAAGGGAAAACAGAATTACTAAAAAAAGTCCAATATTCTACGGATTTAGCTAATATTTTTTATGTGAGACAAAAAGAACAAAAAGGTTTAGGACATGCGATTTATTCAGCGCGACAATTTATAGGTGATGAGCCATTTGCGGTATTATTAGGTGATGACATAGTAGAATCAGATACACCAGCAATCAAACAACTAATGGATGCGTATGATGAGACTGGTAAGTCCGTTATTGGTGTGCAAGAAGTAGCAGAATCAGACACACACCGTTATGGCATCATAGATCCTTTAGAGAAATATGGTCGTCGTTATGAAGTTAAACAATTCGTTGAAAAACCAGCACAAGGTACTGCACCGTCAAATTTAGCTATTATGGGACGATACGTCTTAACTGCCAATATATTTGATTATCTAAAAACACAAAAAAGAGGCGCTGGAAATGAAATACAATTGACAGATGCTATCGAACGCCTAAACAAAGATGATCAAGTATATGCATACGATTTTGAAGGTGATCGCTACGATGTTGGAGAAAAACTTGGGTTTGTTAAAACAACGATAGAATATGCTCTCAAAGATCAAGAAATGAAAGAAGAATTAACACAGTTTATTAAAGATTTAAATTTATAAACTCGATAATTCAAAAATATTGATAACACTAAACGAACACTTCACTTATTGTTTAACTTAACAAAAAAGTAAAGTGTTCTTTATTATTATGTATTAAATTGATTGTCATAGTTGTTCACCTGGGTCATAGTTTTAATTATATTAGCATTATATACAGTAATATAATGGAATTTAAAGTGAATGAAATATTAAAATGAAATTAAATAAATAATTTAAAGCATTGATAAATTCTACTAATAAAATACTATTTAAAATAAGCTGAAATACTGGAAAGGTGGGGCATAATGAATTCAAGAAAAAGAATGGCTTTGGTTTTGCTTTTTATATTGCTAGTTATCAGCTTTTCAATCTTTTTACTACATAAACGTCAAAAAGATCATTACATAGAAGTACAGTAGAAGCGGATTGATTTGTATTTTAAACATAATCTTAAAGAATATCATTCAATGAAAGTCACGAGTTTTACAAAAAGTCCAATGGGTAGTTACTTTGTAAATGGATATGTTAATAATAACCAAAAATATTACTTTAAAATACTGATTTCTTCAGTTAATGAATTTCAATTCATTAAAGAAGTAGGGTATAACCCCAAAACACTTGGAAAATTATTTAAAGAGGAAGAGGCTAAAAACAAAATAGGAGCAGATGAAATCATTAAAAAAGAACATTTAGACAAGGAAAAATATGAAGCACAACCACCATTTATTTGGGGGATATAAAGTGACTTAAAATAATATTTAATGAGATGACCATAGGTTACATTTGTCATATATTTAAAACGTTTTGAACTAACGTCTGGATTTAAAGTAGTCCCATAAGATATGTGTAGTTAAAATCAGTCCCATGGCAAAGAAGAATACAATAATAACGTTTAATATTATGCTAAAAACATTATAAATTGGTAAGTAGCTCAATAGGAGAAACATTGGTATAAGGAAGATTAAATCCCACCAACCTATTGCTTTTAATGTCTCTCTAAAATTGTTCATTCTTATGCACCTCATATAATTAAAAAGTTAGTAAACACATTGTTCTAGTCATTTAAAGTTATAGAATGACAATTTAAACAAGAATTATAACAGCACCTACGTCTTGGTTCCAATATATAGACGTAGGTGTTGTTATTCAACCTTTTACATAGGCGAGATTGTAGTAAATTATTTAAAAACGGCTTGATTGATTGCTTGTGCAGTTTGTTCAAAGTGGTCGACACTTAAAGATACATAGAGTTTGATTTTAGGTTCTGTGCCGGATGGGCGTAATGCGATAAAGCCGTCATTAAAATAAATTTTAATGACGTTAGCTGTCGGTAATGTTATAGGCGATGTGGTTTGTGATACGAGATTGATTTTTTCTCCTTTTTCAAAATCTTCAATGGCTGTAACTTTTAGACCTGCTATATGATGAGGTGTATGTTGTCTAAAGGTTGTCATAAGTGCATGAATTTTTTGTTTGCCAGCAGTGCCTTCAAAGGTATGAGAAAACAACTTATCATGGTGATATCCAACCGTTTCATAAATTTGGTTTAATACATCTTTTAACATTTTACCTTCGTTTTTCAATTGGGATGCATATTTAATAATCAAAGGGACGATTTGTACTGCATCTTTATCGCGTACAAAGTCACCAGCTAGGTAACCATAACTTTCTTCATATCCAAATATAAAGTGTTCATCAGCTGGTAGCTGCCTGATTTCCTGGGCAATATATTTAAAGCCTGTGAGTACTTGACGAGTGTTGATATGGTTATGCTGCGCTAGGCGCACATTGAGTTCGCTGCTGACAATCGATTGTATCATTAGACGATTTGTCATCTTTGCTGTTTGCTTGATACGATAATTTAACAGTAAAGCACCAATTTGATTGCCATTATAATAATGTATATGACCAGCTGCGTCACGTTCAGCAATTCCTAAGCGATCAGCATCTGGATCTGTACAAATCAGTAAATCTGCGTTCGTTTCTTGAGCTAATGACACTGCTTGGTCAAAGGCCTTATGATCCTCTGGGTTTGCACTTGTCACTGAGCTGAACTCCGCATCTGGTTGGCATTGTGCTTCTACTAACTTGTAATTCGTAAAGTGAAGTTCATCCAAAATATTTGGGACAACAGGGACACTCGTACCGTGTAAACTTGTAAAGACGACCTTTAAATCTGATGATGGAATATTACCTACGAGTCGTTGAACATCATTAAAGTAATGGTTACGCACCTCAGTTGGTACAGCATAAATATTCTCTGTTTTATTTCCAATGTCTTCATAAGTATTGAGTGAGAGTGGATCACCCAGTTGCGCTATGATGTCACTAAGTTTATTAGAAGGTTCGGTAGATAATTGCCCACCATCAGCACCATAAACTTTAATACCGTTATAGTCTTTAGGGTTATGGCTTGCTGTAATCATGACGCCAGCAACTGCTTCTAAATATCTGACAGCATATGATAAATCTGGTGTAGTGCGATAGGTGTCTGATAAGTAAACAGTGATATCATGACTTGCGAGAACATTTGCTATGATTTGAGCAAATTCTGGTGATAAATGTCTTGTATCATAATGTATGACCGCAGACGGTGTTTTGTGCTGTTTTAGCAGAAAACGTGATAGTCCGATAGCCACTTTATTTACTGTAAATTTATTCAAACGGCCTTCCCCTAGACCGAATTTCCCTCTAATACCAGCAGTACCAAAGGCAAGCGTAGTATCAAATCCTTCATCTTGTTCTTCAGCTGATTGCTGTTCGTAGAAAGTATGCGTTAAACTTTCTTTGGCTTTAGCAATCCATTGGTCTTTGTTCATTTCGACGACATCCTTTTCTATATTTATACGTTCATTCTTCTATTTAAAAAACATACATCCTCATTTGAAATGTAAACTCAATCACATTAATTATAAACAGAAAAATAGAATTTTGAAATATTCTAAGTCATTATTTATGGAGGCGATTTTATTGTTTGCTGTATATTTAGAAGAACAAAAAGTATATAATGGATTAATATTGACTAAATATAAAGGGATGTTAAAGGTGAAGATGTATATATGATTAACACGGTAACAAGTATATTACCACCCGTACACGGTGGAAGAACTAAGGCATTATTGAGTCGAATACGCCTATTAGATCAACACCTAGGAATTCAAAATAAAATTTATACAACCAATTATAATGCTAATTATTTAGAGGTATATCATCAATTTAGAGAAGAAGGTACAGTAACGCCGTCTACAACTTTTGAAAATATGTATGATTGGTTATCTGGCTTTAAATTATTAAATATACCTACAACAAAATTTAGAAAAAAGACCATATATCATGAAACAAATCGTGATATTGAAGGGCTAACTTATAAAGTATCTGACGATGGCAATGTGGTGCGTTATTACAATGAAAAAACGTATGTTTTATATCGAAAATATTATGAAAACACAGATATTGTGCAATTTGAAGATGTCATGTCTCCAATTTCTAAAAAGAAAATTGAACGCAGAGAGTTTAATCAATATGGACAGATGCATCGGAAAACATTTTATTCACGACAAACATTTCGTAAAATAATGGAAGAATATATCGATCAAACAGGTAACGTGTATTGCCGTAAATTTTTTGATTCTACAGTTGCAAAACGCATTGATTTTATTCAAATTTATAAAAATAATTTATTTTATCGTGCTTTTAAGTCAGAAAAAGAATTATTCCAATATTACTTTCAACAGCGCTTCCAAGACGGTGATATTGTCTTTAATGATGCAAGATTGTTAGATATGCCATTACTCAAACAAACACATAAGACGAAAAATGTTTTAGTATTTCATAATAGTCATTTAGAAGGACAGCAAATAAATCGGTCATATCGGTTTGCATTAGAGCATTCAGAAAATGTTGCGCAGTATGTCTTGTTAACAGAGATGCAAAAGCGCGATATCCAAAGTACGTTTGACATTAGTGAACAACAAATTACAGTTTTACCGCATTTTATTCAACCTTATCCTCAACATGATAGTATCCAGCAACAAGATCGTTTTATCTTTATAGGTAGATTAAGTTTACAAAAGCAAGTTGACCATCTGATTAAGGCTTATCACCGTTTCTTAAGTTATGGTTATGGCACGAGACTTGACGTGTTTGGTGCAGATGAAGACAAACAAAAGCAACTGATGCTTGATTTAATTAATGATTTTGGTATACAAGATAAAGTGACAATTCATGATTTTACATCAAATCCATTAGACGAATTTAGAAAATCAAAAGCGTCATTACTCACAAGTGCATATGAGGGATTTGGACTTACCGTTATGGAGAGTATTGAAGTAGGCTGCCCAGTGATTTCATATGATGTCCGATATGGTCCAGCAGAAATTATCGACGATGGCGCAAACGGTTATCTTGTAGAACCAAACAACATTGATGCCTTCGCCCAAAGAATGGCAGATATTGTTAAAGAACCTCTTTCACAAGTTCAGACCAAAAACCAACTAAGGGAAACTCAAGCCATCGCTAACTATAAACAGCTATTCCAAACATTAAAATATTAAAGTTGAATCATAAGAAACTGATAAACCAAAATAGGCTTGTCAGTTTTTTATAGGTTTGAAAATAATATGATATATTAAGACTAATAATATAAATGATTGAGGGATTTATATGACAAATTATAAGACAAAGCAAGAAGTACATAATAGGGCCAAAGAAGCGGTAGGTAAAACAATATATGAAATTAATAATGGAGCACCTGTTAAACCAAGTAAAAATTCTGTTGGTGATGCTTTTGAAGCATGGTTTGGTAAAACAAAAGATAGTGAAAGTAGACCAGATATGGAAGAGGCTGGGGTTGAATTAAAAGCAACTCCGTATAAAAAACTGAAAAGCGGAAAGTTTAGTGCTAAAGAAAGATTAGTATTAAATATTATTAACTATGAAAAAGTTGCTTTAGAAACATTTGAAGAAAGTTCATTTCTTTATAAAAATAATACTATTGAATTAGCTTTTTATGAATATGTGAAAGATAAAAATAGAAAAGACTGGAAAATTGAGGAAGCAGTTTTGTATGAAATGAAGAAAAATCCAGTTGATTATCAAATTATTAAAAAAGATTGGGAAATAATTCATAAGTATATCATTGATGGTAGAGCACATGAGTTAAGTGAAAGTCTAACAACATATTTAGCTCCTTGTACTAAAGGTAAAAATGCCAATAGTATGAGAAAACAACCGTATTCAAATATTCAAGCAAAGCAGAGAGCGTTCTCTCTCAAAGCTGGATATATGACATCGTTATTAAGAAAATATGTATTTGGTAATGAAGAGATTGAATCAATAGTTAAAAATCCGTTTGAAGTAAAAGAAAAAACTATCGAAGAAATTGTCTTTGCAACTTTTAAGCCATATTTTGGAGAAAAAATAGATAAATTAGCAGCAAAATATAATATAAATAAGAAAGCAAAAAATTATCATAATATGATTGCTTCGGCAATATTAAATTTAAAAGGAAAAATTAGTCAAAATGAGTCATTTCCACGCGTTGAAGAATTTGAAAAAGCGTCAATTATCGTAAAAACAGTAAAATTTAATAAAAATAATGTTAACAAAGAGAGTATGTCGTTTCCTGCTTTTTCATTTAAGGAATTAGATAATGAAAAATGGGAAGATGAAGAAGGGAATCCTCAAGCAGAATGGCATAAGTTCTTATTAGAGGCAAGATTTTTATTATTTATAGTGAAAGAAGAAAACAATGAAGAAATATTTAAAGGTGTTAAATTCTTCAGTATGACAGAAGATGAAATAAATGGCCCTGTAAAAAAAGTTTGGGAAGATACGGTAAATAAAATTAGAAGTGGTGTAGAGCTCACTGCTAAATATAAAAATGATGGATTACTATGGAGAATAGAAAATAATTTTATTAATAAATCTGATAATTTGATTTGTCATGTGAGACCACATGAGACTTTTTCAGATTATAGAGTAAATGGAAAATTTGCAGATTTATTACCATCACCAATAAAATGGATTAATAGACCAAAAGATGTGGAAAAATATTCTAATCAATGGATGACTAAACAGTGTTTTTGGATTAACAATGACTACATAAAAAAACAGGCAGAAGAATTTTTATAGTAAAATACAAAAAACTAGAACGATCGTTCGGTTATGTGGTACAATATAAACCAATTAATTTTAGGAGGTCGCCTAATGAATAGTATCAAGGTCGCAGAATTATTTGCAGGAGTTGGCGGTTTTCGTCTAGGTCTAGAAAATACTAAAAATAAAATTTTTAATGTTACGTGGGCAAATCAATGGGAACCATCAAGAAAAGTACAATATGCATTTGATTGTTATAATTCCAAATTTCTTAATGGAGAACATGTTAATAAGGATATATCTAAAATTAGTGATGAGGAAATGGCAAATACTAATGCAGATATGGTTGTTGGTGGTTTTCCCTGTCAGGACTATTCTGTTGCTAGAAGTCTTAATGGAGAATTAGGTATACAGGGGAAAAAGGGAGTATTATTTTGGCAAATCATAAGATTTATACAAAACACATATCCTAAATATATTCTGCTAGAAAATGTAGATAGATTATTAAAATCTCCTTCAAATCAAAGAGGAAGAGATTTTTCAGTTATGCTATCAACATTAAATGAACTTGGCTATGATGTTGAATGGAGAATTATTAATGCCGCAGACTATGGCAATGCTCAACGACGTAGAAGAGTATTTATATTTGGCTATAAACAAGATTTAGATTATGCAAAATTGATGAAAAATAAAAGTTTAGAAGATATTATTTACCAAGATGGAATGTTTGCACAAGGGTTTCCAATTGAAAAAACCCCCCTAAAAAATAGAATAAATAAAGTAGAAATATCTAGTGACATAGTCGATATTTCTGATAATTTTAGTTTTCAATTCTATAATAGTGGTGTAATGAAAAGTGGCAAAATACTAACAATTGATACAATACCAATTTATGAAAAACCTATTACTTTGAGTGAAATTATAGAAGAAAACGTAGATTATAAGTATCAGTTAAATGATGAAAAAATTTCTAAATTTAAATATTTACGTGGACCAAAAAAAATTAAAAGAACAAGTAAAGATGGACATGAATATTATTTTTCAGAAGGTGGTATGTCAGATACAGATTCTCTTGATTTACCTGCACGTACAATGTTAACAAGTGAATCTTCTATTAATAGAAGTACACATTTTCTTAATGTAAATGGTATCTTTCGAACTTTAACACCTATAGAAGCTGAGAGGATTAATGGGTTTCCAGATAATTGGACTGATACTATGCCAGATAGGATGAGATTCTTTTGCATGGGTAATGCCTTAGTAGTACCAATAATTACAAGAATTGGTAATCAAATAGAAAAAATTGAACAGTCAACAAGTGATGAATATAGTCAATTAAAGTTATTTTAATTTGTGACAATCTCTTACAAGGAGATTGTCTTTTTTGTTGATGCTTACTATATAGAAAGTTAGTATATAAACAAGTATGTAAATTACATTTATTAAGGAGGAAAATAATGGGTGATAGTAATATCGAATTTGATTTAAAAAAAGAAATTGAAATAGGAAAATTTTTAGACAAATACTTTTATCCTAAATTAAATGAAATCTTTGATACTTGTAAAATTAAAAACTTTATTAGAGTAGATAACATGAGTAAGCAACATAGAGGAGTAGATTTAACTCTAAATTTTGAAAACGGCAAACAAATTGATATTGATGAAAAAGCATCGGCCACCTACTTCAACAAGAATATACCTACATTTTCATTAGAAGTTTTTTATTATAAAAATAAAAAGTTAAAAGAAGGCTGGTTATTTGGTGATAAATATGATTCAACGGATACGTATTTATTAATTTGGGGTTGGAATGAGCAAGATAAAGAAATATTTGCAGAGAATATAACAAAGTTAGAAATATGTTCTGTCAGAAAAAAAGCGTTATTAAATGATATTAAGCGAAGGTATAATATAGACAAGGATAATTATTTTGATATTTGCTATAAGAAAATGAAAAATCTTGAGAATAAAGAATATGATGTAAAAAATAAAGATTATCTTAATGGCAAAAATGGAGCATACTGGCGTATATCTAATAAAGTTGAAGAGAAATCGTTTTTAATACTGTATAACAAATATATGTTGAAAAAAATATGTCAAGGATGGTTTGAAGTCACTAAAGATGATTTAAAAATTATACAATCTAAGATTCATTAATTTTCATTTGCACGTCTCAATCCTTAACGATATGATAATGATGAGGATTGAAGTAAGCGTTTACAATAAATTTACAATACACACATTGTGAAAGGGGTTTAGATGATGGTTGAACAGTTTGATTTGATTGTGGTCGGTGCTGGACCCGGGGGTTATGTTGCGAGTATTCGCGCTGCTCAATTAGGGATGAAGGTTGCCGTCATTGAAAAGGACCGTGTGGGGGGCACATGTTTCAATGTAGGATGTATTCAATCTAAGCTGTTGATTGAACATGGCAAGCGTGTTTATGAAATGAATCAAGCGAAAGATTGGGGCATTTTTGCTAATCATATTGAGCTGGATATTAACAAAATGAATCATCGTAAGGATGAGGTGGTGGATGAGATTATTGGCAATGTTCACCATCTTTTTGATGAAAATCATGTAAATTACATACAAGGAGAAGCGGTAGTTCATAGTGATTTATCTGTTGAAGTCAATGGCCGTGTACTTTATGCCAATGATATTGTATTAGCGACTGGAAGTTCACCATTCGTGCCACCTATTGAGGGTGTTGATAAGATTGATTATGAAACGACGGATTCGTTCTTTAAGCATTCCACTTTACCAGAACAAATAACGATTGTCGGTGGTGGTGTCATTGCGACAGAACTCGCATCTGCCATGGCTGATTTAAGTGTTCATGTAACGATTTTAGAGTCTGGTGACAATATATTGCGCTCTGAGGATAAAGATGTTCAAGCGTCGATACGGAAGTTATTAGATTATCAGGGTGTAAAGATTGTTACACATGCGCGTGTCAATAAAGTAGATACTGATGCTGTTTATTTAGAAAATGGTTCACAGTTACCCTATGGTACACTACTATTTGCAACTGGGCGACGTCCTAATTTACAAGCATTTGAATCTCTTAATTTAACTATGGAAGATAAAACAATTAAAGTGAATGAGTTTAACGAAACATCGGTGCCACATGTCTATGCAATTGGAGATCTTGTAGCCGGTTATCAACTGGCGCATACTGCAAGTGCACATGGTGCCGTTGTGGCTGAGAAAATTGCAGGACTGAATCCCGACCCTGTGAAACAAGAGGATATACCAAGATGTATTTATACGCGAGTTGAATCAGCGTCAATAGGTTTATCTGAAGCACAAGCAATTGCTCAAGGTTATGACGTAAAAGTGACACAATCAAACTTTAAAGAAGCGCCGAAAGCTTTAATAAAGGGGGAAACAAATGGTGTAATAAAAATGGTTATTGATAAAGCCACGCACCATATTTTAGGTATTTTTGCTGCGGGTCCTAATGCTACGGATGTGGTCGGGCAAATGTCAGCTATGCGAGCTGCACATGGTCAACTTGAAGACTTAGCTGCTATGATTCAACCTCATCCAGCGCTATCAGAAACAATTGGTGAAACTGCCAATGCGTATTTTAATAAGGCAATACATCAATAAATTGTTCACAATTACAGTCGGTTTACCTCAAATTTAAGCAGCTTCAAATTAGTTGAAATATACAAATAAAGTGAATTTTAAGATAAATGACTAATTTGTGAAATACATCACATATTACTTTAAAAAATAAAAAAAGAGCGTATTATAGTAGATGTAAGGAATAAGTAATTGGAGTGATAACTGATGCGAAAAGTAATTGAACAAGTTATTTTTTCAAATGAAAGCAGTTATAAAATTCATGTGCATACAGGCGTAAACCAAGGATTAATTGGTGATATTAGAGATGGTTACATCACTATCGACTCTATGCCATATATCGATGCAGAACGATTATATCAATATGGTCTTGAACACAAGGAAGTTGTACCTAGTTAATCAAGACAGCCCCTAAAAAAGAACTCGACTTTTTTGACCCAAGTATCGTATGCCCTTCCTGGCGAACATCAAGGGCATCATATATACCCCAATAACATTGAATAATCTCTGGAAAGCCCACAAACCAATGCGTACTGGTTGTGGGCTTTTAGTATTAAACAACTTTAAAATTCTTTTTAACCTCATTATATTGATACTCTAAATTATAAAGTTTATTTTTGAAGCCATCTTGACTGCTAAAGGGCATGCGAACATCATGCATGTTATCAATTTCACGAATAAACTTTTTTTCGGCTGTTTTACGTTGTGCTACCGTCATATTCAGTAATTCTTCTTCACTAAATAAGTCTTCAAAACGAAAACTGAATCCCATGCGTTTCTTTTCTGCTCTTAATTTCATGACACGATCATGATAAGTCATCATTATCTCCCTTTCTATAAACCCATTTTAATTAGACATACTTCCACTTTATACCTTAATATTATATTTTACAAATGGAATTTGTAAGTTGTTTTAGTTTTAACAACAGTGGTTATAAAGATACTAAGCCAAAAAGAAAAGGATGTAGTTATAAATGGATAATATTGTAGGACGTGTTGCTGTAATAACTGGGGCAAGTAGTGGTATTGGTAAAGAAATTGCTAAAGCGATGCATAGCATGGGATTCAGAGTTGTATTAGCAGGACGCAATAGAAAAAGATTAAATCAAGTGGCTATGCATATGCGTAAATATGAAAGCTTAATAGTAGAAATAGATATGACTCAACGTCAGGAGGTAGAAGCACTAATTGCTAAAGCGATTGAGTACTTTGGTCGAGTGGATATTCTTGTTAACAGTGCAGGTTTAAGTTTAAGTTCACAAATCACAAGTCATCAAGTTGAGGATTGGGATGCAATGATTGACACGAATCTAAAGGGTACTTTGTATGCTATTAATGCAGTTTTACCACATTTTCAGCAATACAAAGAGGGACATATTATTAATTTAGCATCTATTAGTGCTGAAGAGGTAACTAAAGATAGTACTGTGTATAGTGCAACAAAAGCTGCTGTCCAGATGATTAGTCGAGGGTTAGAAAAAGATTTAGCACGTACAGGCATTAAAGTGACTAGTATTTTACCAGGTATGGTTGATACGCCAATGACTGAACAGAGTGATTTTGGAGGCCGCAAAAAGCTAGAGACCTATGACATAGCTGAAAGTATACGTTATGCCATAACGCAACCGCCACATGTCAATGTAAATCAAATTACTATACGACCAGTATAGAAATATTTTCGTAAAATATGCCAAGGCTTTAATGAACTATCGGAATTTTAAAAATAATCGATGCAGTTTATGGTAATGATTAAAGCTTTGACATCAAATTAAGTTTAATTTATTCAGTTGCTAACCATGTCTTGGGGAATGTTACACTGATATTATAGAATAACCTAATTTCTAAGTAATGAAGGGTGATGACAACATTGGAACAAAGATTATTCGACTTGTTAGAATTATTGGTGAAATATAATACAGAAAGCCCTCCTGGACGTAATACAGATCCTTTGCAAGATGATATTCAACGCTTGCTTGAGGATTTAGGTTTTACAATTCAACGTGAGGTACTTTATCCTAATGACAGTATTATTGTAGCCACGTTAAAAGGTGAGGATCCAACAGCACCAAAGTTAATTTTAAATGGACATGTGGATGTGGCTTCTGTCGATGATGATCGTGAGTGGAACTATCCGCCATTTGAATTAACGCATGTTAACGACTGGCTCTATGGTCGTGGTGTTAGTGACATGAAAGGTGGCATGGCTGCTTTATTTTATGTCTTAGAGCGATTACATCAAGAAGGACGTCTCCCTCAAGGTGATATTATTGTTCATTCTGTAGTTGGGGAAGAGGTTGGTGAAGCAGGGACAAAGCGTGCTTGTGAAATCGGACCTAAAGCCGACTTAGCATTAGTCTTAGATACGAGTGATAATATGGCGTTAGGTCAAGGTGGTGTGATTACAGGCTGGATTACAGTTAAAAGTAAGCACACAATACACGATGGCGCACGTCATCAAACTATACATGCAGGTGGTGGCTTATTTGGTGCCAGCGCTATTGAAAAAATGATGAAAGTCATTCAAGCATTAAATGAATTAGAACGGCATTGGGCAGTGATGAAATCGAGTCCAGGAATGCCACCTGGCGCAAATACAATCAATCCTGCTGTTATTGAAGGAGGCCGACATCCTGCTTTTATTGCTGATGAATGTCGTTTATGGATTACGGTACACTATTTACCTAATGAATGCTATGAAGATGTTATTGCAGAAATTGAAACATATTTAAACCAAGTAGCTGCAGCTGATATTTGGTTGAAAGATCATCCATTGTCCTTTGAATGGGGTGGTGCATCAATGATTGAAGATAAAGGAGAGATTTTTCCAAGTTTTGAAATCCCAACGACCCATCCAGGATTTAAAGCTTTGCAACAGGCACATGAACTTGTACACCATAAACCTTTAGAACATGGTATGAGTACGACAGTTACAGACGGTGGTTGGACAGCACACTTTGGTATACCAACAATTTTATATGGTCCCGGAAGTTTGACCGAAGCGCATAGTGTAGATGAAAAAATTACTGCGACAGAATTGCAAACATATAGTGAAGTACTCTATCAATATTTAAAACAATGGTACCAGCATCCAGTAAAAAATTAGAAAAACATGTTGGGATATACATGTAAGTGATTAGAGTTCCAGCGTTCGATTCTTTTCTTCCATTATGATTTCTACAATCTTATTTGCAGACATAAAAACTAGCAAAATCAGTTTTTACTAACAAAGCAAGCTGGGGTGGGGGCCCCAGCAAAGAGGAATGCGAAAAGCATTTCTACGTACAACGCAAGCTGGGGTGTCGAAGTTGTCCTCTAAGAATGCGAGCCAACAATACGAAATATTGTTGTAAATAAAGAAGCACAAAGATGATTTATGTTAAACCATCTTTGTGCTATTATTTTGGGATTTATATGCCATGCTGTTTGTATTATCGTTTAAAGGTATCACGGAGTTTCTTAACCCAACCAGCGCCTCGCTTAGAAACGACGGGAACTCCTGAAGGCTGGGACGCGAGCTTTTTTAATTGTTTACCATATTTAATTGCTTTTTGCATTAAATAGGCTTGTGAATTTAAAGGTGACATATCGTTTTTAATATAGTGATATTGACCATATTGATCTTGATAACGTCCCTTTTGATTGTCTGATAATTGTAAGTTCATATAGTCTAGTAATCGTTTGGCAATGTCGTTATCTTCAACTGGGAATAAAATTTCAACACGTTTAATCATATTCCGAGTCATGACGTCAGCGGAAGAAAGATAAATACGTTGGTCTCCATTATTATAGAAATAATAAATACGAGAATGTTCTAATAATCGTCCTACAATACTAACGACTTCAATATTCTCACTTATACCAGGAATTCCAGGTTTTAAACAACATATGCCACGAATAATCAACTGAATTTTAACGCCTGCTTGAGAAGCTTCGAACAATTTCTTGATGATCGCTTTATCAGTTAATGAATTCATCTTCATGATAATATGGCCATTGCCATGTTCGTGGTGACTTTTAATTTCTTTGTCGATACGGTCGATAAAGACATCACGAATATCAAATGGTGCCACGATTAATTTGTTATATACGGGCTTAACCGAATAGCCACTTAAATAATTAAAGAAATTAATCGCGTCTTCCGCAATTTCTTTATTTGTGGTAATAATACCCATATCTGTATAGAGTTTAGCTGTTTTATCGTTATAGTTACCTGTACCTAAATGTACGAATGAAGTTAATGTTCCATGAGTACGTTTTACTACAAGTGCAATTTTACTATGTGTTTTTAAGTGTGTCATACCATAAATGACATGACAACCAGCATCTTCTAACATACGTGCCCAATGCACATTATTTTCTTCATCAAACCGCGCTTTTAATTCTACAAGTACAGTCACTTGTTTACCTTTTTCGGCAGCTTCTTTTAAACTTTTAATAATTGGTGAATCTTTACTTACGCGGTACAATGTTTGTTTAATCGCAATTGTATCAGGATCATCTGCAGCTTCGCGAATAAAGTCGACAATCGGTTGAAATGATTCATAAGGATGATGGAAGAAAATATCGCGTTTTAAAGCTAATTCATAAATATTATTAGTACCTAAAGAACGCGGTACTTGTGGTGTATATTGCTCATAAGTTAAGAATTTTAATTTGTGTGATAAATGGTCTACCAAACCAAATAAAAATGTTAAATCGAGTGGTCCATTAACAAAATACACGTCATTGTTCTCAACTTCTAACGTATCAATGAGCCATGGAATATCGTCTGAATTAGCGGTGCGACCGTCAACCTCTAAACGCACAGCTGAACCACTTTTACGTTCTTTCAAGAAACGTTCAATTTCGATAAGTAAATCTTCAGCACCATCCTCATGAATGGTTAAATCGGCGTTACGTGTAATACGGAATGTAAACGTATTTAAAACTTCGTATCCCGTGAATAGATAATTGATGAAATAAGTAATCACATCTTCAACCATTAATACATATTGTTTTGTACCTTCATTGAGTGTAATGAACCTAGGTATTAATGACGGAATTTGAACAATAGCAGAATTTATCGCATCTTCCGTATCAATATCAACGAAGATATTTAAGCTTTTATTATTTAATTTTGGAAATGGATGATATGCATCAATACCTAAAGGTGTAAGCGTAGGCAATATGGTTGTCTTAAACTCTTGTTCAAGACGAGTTAATAGTTGGTTGGATAATTGTTCAGGTTGAGACATTTCGATATCATATTGTCGAAGTTCTTCGATAAGTTCATTATAGCGCTCATATTGTTTATCAACATATGTGGTATTCTTTTCTTGGATAGCATCAACTTGTTCTTGCGGTGTCATTTGTGCTTTGTTTTCAGGCTTATCATATCCCATTTTAACTTGGTCTTTTAAGCCAGCGACCCGGACCATAAAAAATTCATCTAAATTAGAGCTAAAGATAGAGATGAAATTTAACTTTTCTAATAAAGGATTATTATCGTCATAAGCTTCTTGTAATACACGATAGTTAAAATCTAACCAGCTAAGTTCTCGATTGTTGTAATACTGCGGTAAATTGATGTTATTTTCTCCCAATTGATTTTGCATTGTCTATACACACCTTGTCGTTTAGTCATAATTTTTGTTATATACGTACGTGCTATGGCAGTTTTACCTAACATAAAGATAGCATAAGAGTTTTAATATTTTGTAAAGGTGATGGCAACTTTACCCTTTAAGACTTTTTCTATATGTTTTTTTTGGCGCATTGCCTGATACTTTTCAGCAATAGGTTCACCTTTATGGTAAACGATGAGTTCAAAATCTTCTTCAGCTTTTTTCAATGGTTTCAATGAGACATCTTCTACAAAGCTTGTGTGTGAAATATTGAGTGCATTGACAAACTTAATAATGCCTCCAAGAATTTGAATGGTATCGATCTCTTTATTTCCAAACCAGTTTGTCTCAGTACAATAGAATTTTAGCAATGATTTATTTTTAAAGCTGGCAAGTAGGGCTAGTTTCACACGGTCTTTATGTGTATAACCATTAATCATTGAGTTCGCAATAATATAATAGCTATGCGGTGAGCTTGAATCTGAATCGATAAAGCTACCTAAGTAATAGATATACGCGCCTTCTTCAAACAATCGTTGCTCTTTATCGCTTAAATTGAACTCTGAATATTGCATGATCTGTGATAATAGGGATTTAGCTAATTTAAGTCGACTCGCAGAGCTACTTTCTTCAATTTGATATTCATTCGCAAGAAAATGGATAGCTTCTTTACGAACGTTATATTTATCAAAAACATCTGTATAACGGTCACGAATTTGTTTAATGATGTAGCCTTCACGTAACCCATTTCTTGAAAATGTAAATTGAGTTGCGTTTACTTTTTTATACAATGCTTTAAATACGCAAACAGCTGGTAAAATAATATCAACTCGGTCACGACTCAGTCCATCTAGATTAGTTAAGTCATCGCGGTCACTTTTGCGTATGATATCTAGCACTTCCTCAATATCATTATCAGACATTGTGTAATTATGTACGCCACCAATTGGATAGGAGTGTTCCGATTGATGAATACGAGCCACGTTTCGTGCAGAACCACCCACACCGACAAGGGCTACTTCTTTATCTTGTAGCCAAGATAATTCATCAAATTGTGAAGAGATGAATTTTTCCATATCTTTAATAGCTGATTTGTTGTTGTGCGCTTTATTTTCAAAAAACATACGTGTAAGTGTAACGACACCAAAAGGAAAACTATGTGATTCAACTAATTCCTTATCTTTAAATAATGTTACTTCGGTTGAACCACCACCAATATCAACGGATACACCGTTAGCAATTTCTGTTGTATGTGTGATGGCATAAAAGCCATAATAGGCTTCATCTAGTTCTGGAATGATTTTCATATCAATATTTAATTCTTTTTTGACCTGTTTGATGATGGCGTTTTTATTTTTAGATTGACGGATAGCTGCTGTTGCAATCGGATGTAACTCGGTAACGTTAAATTCTTGCGCAACTTTTTTAAAGCTTTTAAGCGCTTCAATGAGCACTTTAATACCGTCTTTGCTCATTTCCTTTTTAGATGTTAAGTATTGACTTAGTCTTGCCGGTGTTTTAATGTTTAGTATTTCATTCAAGCCAGCTGTTTTGCTAAATTTAAAAATGACTAATCTAATTGTGTTAGATCCTATGTCAATTAAGCCGATGCGTTCTTCCATTGTATCCTCCTATTGCCTTTGGATAGTCTATTAATTATGATTACCCTCTTTACTATTATTCTACATTAAAATCCTTGTTTTTATAATACATTAGTGGGAATTTTAGTTGAATTTCATTGTATCTTTCTCGGAATAATTATTTTCAAATTGAAAATGAGGTGGGGCAACAAATAAAAGCACAAAGATGATTTGAAATAAAAAATCGTCTTTGTGCTTTTTTGATCATCCATACTTTGTGTTATGGGCTCGCTAAGGAGACAACTTGCTTATCGAATTTTTTCTATATTTATGTCCAAACTGATTATACTGCTAATTTGCTTTTATTGGACCTCCAGGACCTACTGGAACGCCTAGTAAATACCAAATAATGAGGAAGAGCGTCCATACAATGGAAAGGACAATTGTGTATGGCATCAGGCTAGATAATAAGGAGCCGAGTTTCATATTTTTATCGTATTTTTGCGCATATGTTAGTAGTAAAGGCATATACGGCATCATTGGCGTTATTGGATTGGTAATAGAGTCGCCAACGCGATAAATCATCTGGGTAAACGCAGGATGAAAACCAATTAACAGCATCATCGGAACAAAGATAGGTGCCAGAATACCCCATTTTGCAGAGGCACTGCCAATCACCATATTGACCAAGCCGCTTAATATTAAAATACCGATAATTAATACGATACCATGTTGACCTTGTAATAAATTTGCGCCTTTAACTGCCACAATAACACCTAAATTACTCCATTTTAAGAAAGCAAGCAATTGTGCAGCAAAGAACACGATCAGAATAAAAGAACTCATTGTAGCTAACGAATCAGAAATCATCTTTCCTAAATCTTTAGTAGATTTGATTTGTTTACTAAGGACGCCATATATTACACCAGGAATCAGGAAAATGACGAGTATCACTAATCCTACGCCATTAATCAATGGCGAATTATCGATGAGACTACCTGTCTTTGGATTACGCAACCAGCTGCCTTCAGGAATAGCGCAGATAATTAATGCGACAACTAGAACGATAAATGAGATATTTGCCCAACGTAATGCACGTTGTTCAATCGGTGTAACCGTTGATGAAGGTTGATCTGTATCGTCTAACTCAGCCTTACTATCATCGTATTTACCTAAGTGCGGTATTACTAATTTTGTTGTTGTAAAATACAACGTAGGTATAAGCATAAAGACGCTTGCGGCAATAAAGTACCAATTCATAGCAACATTGGTGTTCACTTTATCTGTCACAATTTTAGTGGCTGGATTTGTAAATGCATACACTAATGCATCTTGCATGCCAATAATTAAGTTTGCGCCAAAGCCACCTAATGAAGAAGCATATGCCATGGCTAGACCAGCAATAGGGTGATAGCCAATTTTAATGAATAACATTGCAGCTAAGGGTGGTAAAATGACGGTCGTTGCATCACCAGCAATACTGCCCATAATACCGATAAATATAATTGTTGGCAGGATGAGCTTTTTAGACGCATGATTAACGACTGATATTAAAAGCTTGTCAAAGTAGCCAGATTTTTCTGCTGCGCCAATACCAATCATTACAGCTAATACGAGTCCAAGCGCAGGAAATTCTGAAAAGTTCTTAATGGCATCATTCATAATCATAGCAATACCGTCAGTACTGATGATGCTTTTTATATGAATCGTATGGCCATTACCAGGATGTTTGACTGATACATTGAACCAAGAAATGACCCAAGTCATTACGGCTAATAGTACACACATCATAAAGAATAACACTGCAGGGTCAGGAAGTTTATTTCCAACCCATTCCACGCCATTTAAAAATCTTGTGATAAACGATGCTTTCTCTTTACGTTTCACACTTGAGGGCATGTCATCATCCTCCTTTAAGATAACACCCAGTATATCAAATACAATAACTAAATAAGCGAATATTCCGATATTTTATAATTTGTTTTACTTATCGTGTGTAATAGCACATAATAATATGATTTAATTTTAATCTTTTAAAAGATGATTGGTCTTTGGAACAATATAAAAGAAGATGACTTTAGAAAAAACACGTCTGACAGCGTATGAGGATGTCAAACGTGTTGACCCAAGTAACTTACCACACAATTTGTTGATAGGTCTCGTCATTTAAAGAACGAACAATTTCAGTAATAAGTCGAACTGAGTTTTCATAATCATCTGTATGTAAAACAGAGACATTAGAATGCATGTAACGCAAGGCTACACCAATTGTGATAGTTGGAATGCCTTCATTTGCGACGTGAATACTACCGGCATCGGTACCACCACCTGGTGTAGTATCCCATTGAACACTGATATAATGCTTTTTCGCAACTTCTTTAATATGTTGACGTAAGCCTTGATGAGCTATGCTTGAGGCATCCATCATAATTACTACAGGACCATTACCTAGTGCGGTTTCACTTGTTTGACCCGACATACCAGGAATATCATAAGGCACACATACATCAACTGCGATAGCTAAATCGGGTTTAATGGTTTGAGCTGCCACTTTAGCACCACGTAAGCCTACTTCTTCTTGGACTGTAGCACCTGCGTACAGATTAATGCCAAGGTTTTCATCTTTAAGGTTTTTTAATACTTCAACTGCTACAGCACAGCCATAACGATTATCAAATGCTTTGGCCGTCAAATATTTACTGTTGGCTAATGTTTCAAATTCACTATATGGCGTAATCATATTTCCTACTTCGATACCATGCTGCTCAACATCTTCACGGCTGCGTGCACCAATATCAATAAACATGTCTTTAATATCAACAGCCTTTTTACGCTCTTCAGCTTCAAGGACATGGGGCGGTTTAGAACCAATAATGCCTCGTATTTCTTGTCCTTGATCCGTTGTAATTGTCACTTTTTGCGATAGCATGACTTGGCTCCACCAGCCACCAATGGGTTGAAACTTAATAAAGCCTTCATTATCAATTTTCGTAACAATAAAGCCAATTTCATCTAAATGACCTGCTAACATAATCGACTTAGTTCCATACGTAGCTTCTCTTTTACCAAAAATGCCACCCAAATGATCTTCAATGATACTATCACTAATTGGGTTTAGATAATCTCTCATTGTTTCTTTAACTTGCATTTCTTGACCAGCGATACCATTAACATCGGTTAATGTCTTTAATAATTCTATCGACGCTTTCATATGTATAACCCCCTAAGCTTGGAATAACTACATTGTAACATGTTTTGTTTTAGAAAATAAAAGTATATAGAATTTTCAAAAAATGCATAATAATCATTACATACAAGTTCTAAATTTTTTATATAGTGGTATAATAAAATAAACTAAAAATGAGCAGGTGAAGGTATGAAGAAGTTTATAGCAATGATAGCCATTGTTGTTATTACAATAGTGACTTTATCAGCATGTGATAAAGAGCGCACAAAGACATATGAAGGGGACATTGATGGTAAGCATGTCATTACTTCATTAACCTATAAAAATAATAAAGTGATATCACAATCAACAATAAGCACTTTAAAATATGATGACATGGGCTTATCAGAAAAAGAAGGAAAAGCATTATTTAAGAAACACAAAGCTTTAGAAAATGCTAAAGGCGTCGACTACCGTTTAACGAGTGAGCGGGATAAAATAGACGAAAAAGTAGATATCGATTATAACAAAGCAGATATCCAAAAAATAAAACGCAACTTCGACTTATTTTCATACGACAAAAACAACCACAAAGTCAACATGGAAAACAGCGTCAAATACCTCAAAAAACTAGGCTTCGAAGAAAAAAGCAAAATGACCAAATAGGGGCCAACAAAGAAAATTTCGAGAAGAAATTCACCAGGCAAAGCAAGTTGGGGTGGGGCCCCAACAAAAAGAAATGCGACAAGCATTTCCGCGAACAACGCAAGTTGGGGTGGGCCCAACAAAGAGAAATGTATCAAGCATTTCAAAAAGATATTATTTTTGATAAGTACTTAAATGACGTTTGGCAATTTAAAATAAAATTAAAACAAATTTAAAGTGACTCTCCAACATGTGTATTTCTTGCAATTTACGTGTTGGAGAGTCTTTTATATAACTTATACATTATATTTTTAGAGATTATAAATAGAAAAACTAAGATTATCTATGGCAAAAACGTTTATAATAGATAACCTTAGTATATTTTAATGCTTAAACGGTTTCTAATGCTTGTGCTAAATCATTAATAATATCATCAGCATTTTCAGTGCCAATTGATAAACGAACCATTTCAGGTAATACGCCTGACTTGCGTTGTTCTTCCTCAGATAATTGTAAATGTGTTGTGCTTGCAGGATGAATAACTAGTGATTTAGAGTCTCCCACATTTGCTAAAAGTGAGAAAAGATCTAATGCATCGACAAAACGTGAAATATCTTCAACGCTACCATCAACACCAAATGTTAAGATGGCGCCTTGACCTTTAGGTAAATATTTTTCTGCCAAAGCATGATATTTGTTATTAACTAAACCAGGATAATTTACCCAAGTTACTTTAGGATGTTGATCTAAAAATTGTGCGACTTTGAGTGCATTTGCGGAGTGACGTTCCATGCGTAAATGCAAAGTCTCTAAACCAATTAAGAATTCATGCACATTGTAAGGTGATACGGCTGAGCCTAAATCACGTAAAAGTTGGACACGTGCTTTTGTAATATAAGCAGCTTCACCTACATCTTTTGTATAAGAAACACCGTGATAACTTTCATCTGGTTCAACTAAACCAGGGAATTTACCATTGTCCCAATTAAATTTGCCACTATCTACAATAATACCACCAATAGACGTACCATGACCGCCAATAAATTTTGTAGCTGAATGTATCACGATGTCCGCACCAAATTCAAAAGGTCGGCATAAATATGGTGAGGCGAATGTATTATCAATAATTAGTGGGATGCCATGTTGGTGTGCGACATCAGCGACTGCTGTAATATCTAATACATCAATTTTAGGATTACCCATCGTTTCAGCATATATTGCTTTTGTGTTGTCATTAATTTGTGCTGCAAAGTTTTCAGGGTGGTCAGGGTCAACAAAATGGACCGTAATGCCAAGCTTTTTAAAAGTGACATTTAATAAGTTGTATGAACCACCGTAAAGGTTAGATGAAGCAACGATTTCATCACCAGCATTGACAATATTTAATAATGCCAATGTAATTGCAGCTTGGCCTGACGATGTAGCCAGTGCGCCAATACCACCCTCAAGCGCTGCAACGCGTTCTTCGAATACATTTTGGGTTGGGTTCATAATACGTGTGTAAATATTGCCAGGTTGTGCTAATGCGAATAAATCTTGGGCATGTTGTGTATTATCAAAGACATAACTAGATGTTTGATAAATAGGTACTGCACGTGATTTTGAAAAATCGTCAATCTCTTGTCCGGCATGTATCGTTTGAGTTTCAAAATGCCAATTTTGGTTTGTCATAGAAGGACCTCCATTTATTATTAGAATATTCAGATAATTAAGAACATCATTATTATAACGCACACTTATACTAATTCCAACTTATTTTGTAAGAATTTAAAACTTATGTATAGATATAGAAAAATGTTTCGGACAAAAAAGAAACATCAAAATACATATATCATTTGAATGTATTCAAATTGAGTTTTTATTAATAGTACATGTTGCGTCCTATTACAATCATTCATAAGGGTCTTCAGGGTCTTCGTTCATTTCGCTTAGTGGTATTTATTAAATTATACGAAAATGCCTTATTTTTTAAAAGTATGTTGATGTAAAATTACATATAAATATGACGTATTTTGGCGAGACTCCTGTGGGAACAGGACAAGCTGAAGCTGTCCCCTAAGAAGGTGAGCCAACAATTTTGACGTAGAGCCTAAAAATAAGGAGTATTAAATATAAAGAAAGCACAAAGATGATTTTTAATTTTAAACCATCTTTGTGCTATTACCTTGGAAATTATGTTCCAGCTTGATATGATCAATGTTTTAAGTTATACAATTCGTTTACGGATTGCGCCGGAGATTAAATCAACAATCGCAACCATTATCACTAAGCCAATTAAAATGATTCCAACACGATCCCAAGATCGTGTTTGTAAAGCAAAGATTAATGGTGTACCAATACCGCCTGCACCAATTAATCCTAAAATTGATGCTGAACGCAAATTAAGCTCAAAACGATACAGAATTAATGATAAAAATGACGGTAATATTTGTGGTATAACAGCAAATACTAATGTCTTTGTCTTATTAGCACCGCTTGCCTTTAATGACTCCACAGAAGTGAAATCTAAGCTTTCAATGTCTTCTACAAAGAGTTTTCCTAGCATTCCAACTGAGTGAATACCTAAAGCAAGAACCCCAGAGAAGGAGCCAGGCCCTACAGCTTTAATAAAGATGAGTGCCATGACAATTTCAGGGAAGACACGAATAACACTTAAAATAAATTTCGTTGTGCCTGTCACTGGTCGTAGTTTGACTAAGTTATTGGCTCCTAAAAATGCGAATGGAATACAAATAATTGCCGCAATAAAAGTACCAATGACAGCAATGGCAAAGGTTTCTAGCAGACCGCGTAATAAATCTTCTCCTTCAGGTATATAAATATATCCTAAATCTGGATGGAATAATCCTGAAAAAATTGCTTTTAAGATTTCTACAGATTTGCTTTTCAATTCAAGGGCTGGCATACCAGCAAATCCCCATATCACAATGAGGGCAACCACGATGGCGATAACCCAGCGTTTAATCACACGTTGCTTTTGTCTCTTAGTGCTTAAATTATATTTAGGTGATTGAAAAGTTTGTGGCTCGTGTGTCATGCGAGTTGTTCCCTCACTTTCGAACTCACATAGTCAATAATAACAACAATGACTAAAGTGAATAAAATAATCATAGCTGTACGAGGGTACTGGAATAAGCCGAGTGTTGAGTCATAGAACAAGCCAATACCACCTGCGCCAACTAGTCCTAATACAGCAGAAGCGCGAATATTAATTTCAAATGCAAATAATACATATGAAAAATATGTAGAAATAATTTGTGGCACGACGCCAAAAACAATCCATTTAGTTTTATTTGCGCCAACTGCAGTCATGGCTTCCATTGGGCCAGGTTCAATGGTTTCAATTGCTTCGTATAATAACTTGGCTATAACACAAATTGTTAAGATGAATAGGGCAAGTACCCCTGGAATTTGGCCAATACCAAATACAGCAACAAAGATAGCAGCTAATAATAAATCAGGTATTGTTCGAACAATGTTCAAAATAAATCGTGCAGGAATGGTAATCCATTTTGTACGGATAATATTACTGGCACAAATTAATGCGATAGGAACAGAAACGATAGCACCTAAAAATGTCCCAACGATTGCCATGCGAATCGTATCTAACATTGGTTGCCAAATTGCTTTTAAATAACTCCATTCAGGTGGAAACATTTGTTTGAAAAAGTCTCCGATTTGAGGTACACCCACCATTAAATCTGAGAAGCTAAAGCCCGTATACACGAAACTCCAAATGACTAAGACGGCAACGATTAGTATAGAAAAGCTTGTCTTTAATGATAGTTTTTTGTTTAAATATTTATCATATTTGTTTGTAGATGTAGCAGGAGATGTCATTTTAATTCACTCCTAGCTTTTCGTCGGCTTTTAATTGACGACCATAGATTTCATTAAATACTTCTTCAGTGGCTTCTTCAGCGGGACCATCATATACGAGTTCACCATCGCGCAACCCTATAATTCTCGTACCATATTCTAGCGCTAAATCGACAAAGTGAAGATTAATTAAAATTGTAATACCTAATTCTTCATTGATTTTCTTTAAATCATCCATTACTTGCTTTGTTGTCAGTGGGTCAAGTGAAGCAACTGGTTCATCCGCTAGAATGATAGAAGGTTCTTGGGCGAGCGCGCGCGCAATCGAAATACGTTGTTGTTGACCACCTGATAGTTCATCCGAGCGTTGATCAAATTTATCCAAAATATTGACGCGTTCTAATGCATCCATTGCTTTTATTTTATCTTCTTTAGGAAATAGGCCTAAAATCATTTTCCAGGTAGGATGATAACCAACTCGGCCACTTAAGACGTTACGCAATACGGTAGAGCGTTTTACTAAGTTAAAATGTTGAAATATCATGCCGATATTACGACGCATCAACAGTAGTGATTTTCCTTTTGCTTGTGTAATTGATTTTCCTTCAATTGTAATATCCCCTGATGTGACATCATGTAGGCGATTGACAGAACGTAGTAGTGTAGATTTACCTGCGCCTGATAATCCAACGATGACTGCAAAATCTCCTTTTTCGATATTTAAATTAATATCTTTCAAGCCGACATGTCCATTCGGATAGACTTTGCTCACATCTTTAAACTCTATTTGACTCATGTTATAACACCTTTCTCTAATAAGGTTCACTTTGTATAAAGTTATAAAGAAAAGCTATGCCAAAATTTGGCTTAGCTTTTCAATTGACGTTCTTTATCTATGATTCAGTAGAAAATAACAACCAATTATTGCATATCTTTTACTTTTTTCTCGTATTCTCTAACAATATCGAAGTCAGAATCTTTCGCATCTGTATATCCTTCATGTGAATATACTTCACTGATGATTTTATGACCTTCTTTAGTTTTTGAGATATCTTTAAATGCTTTTTTCAATTTTTTTTGGAAATCTTTATCCATATCTGGTCTAACTGAAATTGTATCGTTTGGAATTGGTTTTGTTAATTCTAAAATCTTTGTATCTTTGAATACATTTGGTTGGTCTTTTTTAACGACATTACGTGCATCTTGGAATACTGCCGCAGCATCCACATCGCCATTTAATAATGAAATAATCGATTGGTCATGACCTTTCATATTGACGATTTTCATATCTTTTGTTGCGTCAATACCAGCTTTTTCTTTCAATGTAGCAATTGGGAAAGTATAACCAGCTGTAGATGTGACATCTTGTAATGCAATTTTTTTCCCTTTTAAGTCTTTTAAGCTTTTAATGCCTGAATCTTTTTTAACTAAGATTTCTGATTTGTAGTCCTTAACAAGCTTTTTCGTAGGTGATCCATCTTTGTTCACACCAAAGCGTTGTGCTTGTAATAACAAGTCAGCAGCTTTCTGATCATGTGCTAATGTGTATGCGGTTGGTGGTAAGAAACCAACATCGACTTTTTTCGATTTCATCGCTTCAACAATCGTGTTGTAGTTTGTAGATACGGATACTTTTACTGGAATGTCTAATTCTTTGGATAGTAGCTTTTCAAGTGGTTTTGCTTTTGCTTCTAATTTATCCGCATTTTGAGATGGTACAAATTGGACCGTTAATTCTTTTGGTTTGTAGTTACCTTTGCCTGATTCTGAGTTGGAACTTTTGGAATTGTTATCTAAAGAACTGTTACCTCCACAAGCAGCTGCAAAGATAACCACCGATAACACGAGTAGTAGAAGATATTTAACGTGTTTCATATAATAACATTGCCCCCATTCACTATTTTGCAATATGTATCTATGTCTTTAATATCGACAATTATAGAGTAGCACACTATACTATATGTTATGTGTAGATTTCGTTAACTTTTTGTTAAAATTAAATAAAAATTATTTAAAATCGGTAAAGATATATAAAATATCATTAATAGTAACCCGTTTGTGTGTGATTTTTAATATACTGCTGGTGTGTGAAAATAAGTTAATAAAAGGAGTTAAACAAGTATGAAAATGATAAAAGTTGTAAGCTCTACTATAGTTGCCTCAGCATTAGCATTATCCATGTTTCCATCTACACAAGCAGCTGAAACGAATACAGCTTCACGCACAGTTCTATTTGATAATTCTCATGGACAAACTGCTGGCGCGGCTGATTGGGTTATTGATGGTGGTTTTTCTGATTATGCGGATTCAATGAAGAAACAAGGTTTTGCTGTTAAATCACTAGATGGGAAAGCAAATATTAGTCAAGAGTCATTAAAAAATAGTGATATTTTAGTTATACCAGAAGCGAATATTCCATTTAAGACGACTGAACAACAAGCCATTGTGAATTTTGTAAATCATGGTGGAAGTATCATTTTTATCTCAGACCATTACAATGCAGATAGAAATTTAAACCGCATTGATTCTTCTGAAGCTATGAATGGCTATCGTCGTGGTGCCTATGCGGATATGACCAAGGATATGGATCAAGGAGAGAAACAATCTAAAGCAATGGCAGGTGTTTCAAGCTCAGACTGGTTAGCCCAAAATTTTGGTGTGCGTTTCCGTTATAATGCTTTAGGGGATTTGAATACATCTAATCTTGTCTCAAGCGATGAAAGTTTTGGCATTACTAAAGGCGTTAAATCTGTGTCTATGCATGCTGGTTCAACACTTGCTATTACAGATCCTAAAAAAGCAAAAGGAATTGTATACACACCTGATCACTTAGGTAACAATGCGAAATGGAGTCATGCAGTTGACCAAGGTGTTTATAATGGTGGAGGTAAAGCTGAAGGTGCCTATATTGCTATTGCAAAGGTAGGTAAAGGAAAAGCTGCCTTTATTGGAGACTCCTCATTGGTAGAAGATAGTTCTCCAAAATATTTACGTGAAGACACGGGTAAAACAAAGAAAACGTATGATGGTTTTAAAGAAGAAGATAACGCACAATTGTTGAATAACTTAACTTCTTGGTTAAGTAAGAAAGAAGCAACACCGAATTTAGCTAAAAGTGGTGTAAAATTAGATAAAGCGACTGTGTTACATGATTTTGAACAGCCACAAAATTCAACAGAACCGCAAAAAGAACCATGGTCACAACCACCTGAAGGTTATCATTGGTACGATCGATCAACGTTTGCGCCTGGTAGTTATGGCAGTACAAAATCTACTAAAGATGATGGTGATAAACAACCAGGAGACCAACCGGCTGTGCAAAATGTAGCCTTTGCTATTCCTAAAGATGTGCAAGCTAACACGCCATTTAACATCACGATCAATTTGTCACAATTACCGGCTAACCAATCATTAGATAATTTGAAATTAGGAATTTATCAAGATGGTGGTAAACAAATCGGTCAATTTTCAACGGATGGTAAATCATATAGTAATATCGGCTATGGTTCACTTCCAACCATTAAAATCAATAAAGATGGCACAGCTTCAGTGACGATTTCAGCAAAGGTAACGGAGTCTTTAAAAGGGGCTAATATACGGTTAAAGCAAGGAGATAAAACCCTTAAAACTGAAAAATTGAAGTAATGGAGGACAACATGCGATGACACAACTTGCATTTTACATTTTAAGTGATATACATGGTTATATTTTCCCAACAGATTTTAAACAGACAAAAGGTTATAAACCGATAGGGCTATTATTGGCGAACCACATAATTGAACAAGATCGTCAGCGCTATGATGCTAGCTTTAAAATAGATAATGGTGATTTTTTACAAGGTTCACCTTTTTGTCATTACCTTGCTACACATATACATTCTAGCAAGCCATTGACGGATATCTATAATCGTATTGGTTTTGACTTTGGTACATTAGGAAACCATGAATTTAACTATGGTCTCAACTACTTAACTCAAAGTATCAATCGCTTAAATTATCCAATCCTTTGTGCCAATATTTTAAAAGATAATAAATCATTAACAGAACAAGGAATCATGTATATTAAGAAGCAAGGATACAATATTGGTATTATTGGTTTAACGACACAATATATTCCACATTGGGAACGACCAGAGTATATTCAACACTTAACATTTAATAGTGCAGTTCAAACGTTAGAGGATATATTACCTCAAGTACGTGAACAGGCTGATATCGTGGTTGTTAGTTATCATGGGGGCTTTGAACGTAACATTGACACGTATCAACCAACTGAAGTATTAACTGGAGAAAATGAAGCGTCTGAGATATTGCAGCGCTTTGGGTCGGACATTGACGTGCTTATTACGGGGCATCAACACCGTGAAATTGCTGCTATCAAGCATGATACAGTTATTCTACAACCAGGAACACGTGCGACACAAATTGGTAAAGTTACGCTAACATTTAATGATCGAAGACAATTAGTTCAGCGTACAAGTGAACTGTTGCCAGTGCACGATGACAGCGCTTTTAAATTAACCGATAAAGATAGTCAATTAATGAGTGATGTGGACACGTGGTTAGATACGCCGATTGCTGAAATTCAGCAGAATATGATTGTTGACGAGCCATTTACTGCAAGAATTGCACCGCACCCTTTTATTAATGTGTTACTACATGCATTATTACAAACAAGTGGCGCTCAAATAGCAAGTACGGCATTATTTGATTCTGCGACAGGCTTTGATAAGACCATTACAATGCGTGATATTATCAATAACTATCCGTTTCCAAATACGTTTAAAGTATTAGAGATGACGGGTAAGGGCATTCGTGAAGCATTAGAACAATCAGCACGCTATTTTGATCTTACGGACAGCGGGGATGTAGGTATTAATGACACGTTTTTAAATCCTAAACCGCAACATTATAACTATGATATATTTGGAGGCGTATCATATAATATTAAAGTGAGCGAGCCTATGGGGCATCGCGTGCATGATATTAAAGTGGAAGGACAGCCATTAGTCGAAGATAAGATCTATACCGTTTGTGTAAACAATTATCGTGCTGTAGGTGGCGGTGATTATAACATGTTTGCAGAAGCAAAGGTGGTTAAAGATATACAAGTGGAGGGTGCACAGCTATTAATCGATTATCTAACGCACCACAATTTAAATAACATGCCACAAGTTGTGGATTTTAAAGTAGAAATATAATTCAGTAATAACTATGAGCTTGGGACATCATTATGTTTTAGGCTATGAACTCTATATTGGCAGTAGTTGACTGGATTGAAAATACGCGTATACCAAGCTTTTCCAATCCTAGTCAACCTTGCTGGGGCGGGACTACGAATTTATAATGAATTCTGTCCTGCTCCTTTATTTTTGGCTTTGTTTATATTTTATTGTGAGACTTACTAACGCTTATTACATGTTGTAAAAAGAAATGTTTAACGCTTCTTAACTTATGGCTCCAGAAGTTTAAGTTTGTATGTGTCTATGCTTTGTAACGTGCCATTTTGTTGTTGATGTATGATGTGTTGTGCTGTGATATTTGTTGGATTGTTAACACCAACTGCTGCTGCGATGTTGTATAAGCCTTCATGTAGACTTGTGATGTAATTGGTTACGCGAAATGTTTTTTCTTCTACAATGAGCGCTTTTTCCTTTTTAGGATCTGTCGTAGCAACACCTACTGGACATGTGTTGAGGTGACATTGTTGACTCATAATGCAGCCGACACTAATCATCATGCCTCGAGCAATATTAACTAAATCAGCGCCTAATCCGAGTGCAATGGCGATTTTGTCGGGTGTGATTAGCTTGCCTGAAGCAAAAATCTTAATTTTATTCCGTATACCATAGCGTTCAAGCATGCCAGACACAATAGGAAGTGCTGTAAATAATGGTAGGCCAACGCCATCTTGTAATTCTTGAAAAGTAGCGCCCGTACCACCTTCGCCACCATCAACAGTAATAAAACTAGGATACTTATCTAAACGTATCATTTCTTTCACTAATATTTCAATTTCATCAACATGACTCACTACAATTTTAAAGCCAACTGGTTTTTGTCCAAGCTGTTTAAGTTCATCAACAAAAGTGATTAATTCTGCTGCATTTGAAATAAAGTTAAAACGGTTTGGTGAATTAATTGTTTGAAACGGTTTGACATTGCGTATTTGTGCAATCTCTTCAGTCACTTTATTTCCTTCCATATGACCGCCACGGGTCTTGGCACCTTGTGCAAGTTTAAGCTCAAATGCTTTGATTGCCGATTGATTCACTAATTTTACAAATTCATCTTTACTAAAATTTCCCTCTTGATCACGGACACCAAAAAGGCCAGGTCCTATTTGAAAAATAATATCCCCACCACCGGACAAATGATAATCAGATAAGCCACCTTCACCTGTGTTCATCCATGTGCCAGCACGTGCTAACCCCTGAGATAGTGCTGTTATGGCACGTTGACCTAATGCACCATAACTCATGCCAGATTGTCCAACTAAACGTTTAACGATGAACGGATGTGCTAAATCATTGCCGATGACGACAGCATGCTGATCATCAAGTTGAAATGGTTTAATATCAGCTGGTTTGCGATGTTCGTCTCGTTTAAATAACCGCTCATTATCAACTTGATAAATAAATGTAGAAATCATATGTTGGTTATCAATAACTAGTTCAGTTGACTGTAATGGAAACATTGCATTTTGTATGTAAAATCCATGTTCATAGTGCTTCAACGTACCAAAACTGGTCATTCTTGAGTTATATTTTCCGGCAATAACAATATTTTTATAGTCGACACGTGAGAACGGCTTGCCTTCGGTATCATTAGCATATAAGTATTGACGCATTTCGGGACCAATTTTTTCTGAAAAATAACGAATTCTTCCTAATAAAGGGAAGTTCCTTAATACGCTATGTTGTTTCTGATGTTTGTCTTTAAAGAGTAACCACAGCCCTAATAAAACAACGAATAATAGACAGCTTACTATAATAACATTTACAATAAATTGCATTGTTGTTAATATCATTCTTTATCCCCCCGTTATCTCTGTAATGATTATTGTACATTATTTATATGGAAAAACAATGTAATGTTCCACTAATATAAGGATACAAGTTAATGATCATTAAGCATAAAAGTAGTACAACGTTTAAATATGACATATGAGAAATATAGTGACTGTCTATTTTTTAAAATTGATTTACTTATTTTTTAATGTCAAAATAATTAACATTTTCATAATTTAAGGAACATGGTAAAGTGAAATGTGAACAATACGCGGAGCATGGTATCAGCACGATGTTGGTAGCCATGTGATAGCTTCAAATGAATGAGGTGACCTATGCAGACATTAAATACATATAATACACGACAACCCATTGATGCGCACGTAAAGAAACGATTGTTTTGGGTAATTCCAGTTTATGTCTTCTTAAAGGTTCTCATGCCTATCATCATAGTATTTGGCGTCTATGGTATCTGGGCGGTATTAACACAAGATAAACCAACACAAGTTATTTATCCCATTGTATTAACATTGAGTTTCATTGTTGCGGAAATTGTGACGTTGAAATGCTTTTTCTTCTTGTATCAGCAGAAATTAAGAACAATTTATCAACGTTTAAGTAGTGATATCAAACCTATGCTATGGCCAATCGTCATTGTAAGTTGTTTAACATTATTGGCTTATTATGGCGGTCAATGTATAGCACATCATCTTAACCAACCTTGGGGGTTTCAACACAGTCAATCTGAGCAGTACTTATCTGGTATGTTTACGCATCCTCACGCATTACCATTTGTCTGGGTATCGATGGTTGTCTTAAGGCCGTTGGTTGAAGAACTGATTTTTCGCCATTTATTCATACACGAATTAGCGAAGTGCATACCCATGGTAGTAGCCATGATATTCAGCATCATTGCCGATGTTGTAGCTCATTCCTATCATTATCATTCTGTTCTGGAAATTGGAATTTACAGCCTTATTCCTATAGGTGCTGTTATCATATATAGATGGTCACAACAAAATTTATTAGCAGCATATGTATATCATAGTATGACGCAATGTATCATCTTTCTAGTGCTTAGCTACCAAAGTTATCTTTAAGCATAAATTAAAGGAGTTTATTATGAATCATAGAATGACAAAAAATAACAGAATTTCATCAATGACATATCATCAAAATCCTTGGCGACAACCCCAGATGGTTAAACGTGATTTTTTACTGATACTTGTATATGTATTAGGTAATATGTATTTGCCATTTATATTAGCTGACGCAATCAATTGGTTATCATTTACTTTATTGCATCGGCCAAGTGGTTTAACTTATACTTCACAACTTTATGCTTTATTGGCACAATTATCTGTAGTTTTGATTTTTTGGGCCTTACATTATCGTGCACTTTTAAACACTGCAATCGCTCGTGTGAAGCAATTACAACGATATATTTATCTCATGATTATCGTCTTGTTGGTCATGTATGTAGCGAATATCGTCTATGCGAACGTAATGCAATTTTTACCAGAACATTGGCAATTTCATGATACGCAGAATGAACAAGAAATTAGAAAACTATTTAGTAATATCAAGGTGTGGCCGTTATTATTTTTAAATATTGTAATTATTACACCAATAGTTGAAGAGCTGCTATTTCGTCATTTATTAATTCATGAATTAGGTAAGAAATTGTCATATCCAGTAATGTCGATTATTTCAATCCTGCTATTTGCTGGTATTCATGTCACTGACGCAACATCGCCATTTGAAATCGGACCTTATTTAATTATGGCAACCAGTTTTGTGGTGGCATATAACATGAGTGGTCGCAATTTAGCAGTAACAATAGCGTTACATAGTTTTAATAACTTACTTTCATTTATTTTGACACTATTACAATTTTTATAATTATTGTAAAGGCTAAGAAACATCATTATTACATGCTTAACCATAGTTTTTTGTTGTTAATTCGTCATTGATGATACCTGAAAATAAGGTACGATAGTAGTAAGACATAATAAGGAGCGATGTTACGTGTTATTAGAAATTAAACATCTATGTTATCAAGCAACACGTCGTACAATTTTAGACAATATCAATTTCCAATTGAAAAAAGGGGAAACTGTAGCCATTGTAGGACCTTCAGGAAGTGGGAAGAGCACTTTGTTAAAACAAATAGATAACTTAATCAGTCCGACAAGTGGCGAATTATTATTAAACGATAAACCGTTCGATGCATATGAACCAGAAGTATTGCGCTCGAAAATAAGTTATCTGATGCAACAAAGTGAACTTTTTGGCCAAAATATTGGTGATAATATGCGTTTTCCAGCGATGGCCCATTCTGATGAGTTTGATGAAACTAAAGCGCTACAATTACTTCAACATCTTAATTTAGGACATTATAATTTAAATACACGCATCGAACATTTATCAGGCGGTGAGCGACAACGTATTACCATAGCTAGACAGTTGATGTATCAACCCGAACTATTATTATTAGATGAAGCGACTAGTGCCTTGGATACCGCCAATAAGCGAATTGTAGAACAGCTCGTGTTCGATTTAGCCAAGACCGGTGTAGGTGTTATGTGGATTACACATAGTGATGATCAGAGCATGCGTCATTTCGACAGACGAATTACGATTGTTGATGGTCAAATTACTAAGCAAGAGGAGTTGAAGCACAATGAGTAATACAGCCATTTGCTTAACGGCATTATTGTTAATCATACCGATTGCCATTTCGTATAAAGAAGGCTTACATATTATTAAAGATTTAGTTGTAGCGTCACTACGTGCGACCATCCAATTGCTTATCCTAGGGTTTCTATTGCATTATATTTTTGAAATAGATGCCACGTGGTTACTCTTACTTGCAGTATTTATCATTATAATTAACGCTTCATGGAATACATTACATAGGGCTTCAAAAGTGATGCATCACGTCTTTTGGATTTCACTCATTGCGATTATCATTGGGACAGCTATTCCATTGACGGCTATTATTTTGACAGGTGCGATAGACTTTAAACCAAATGAAGTCATTCCAATCAGTGGTATGTTGGCAAACAATGGGCTTATAGCTATTAATTTGGCATATCAGCATTTAGACCGTGCCTTTGTTAAAGATGTAAATGATATTGAATCTAAGTTAACGTTAGCTGCATCGCCAAAACTTGCGTCTAAAGATGCTGTACGTGATAGCATTCGATTAGCGATTGTTCCAACCATTGATTCAGTTAAAACATATGGTTTAGTGTCAATTCCTGGGATGATGACAGGCTTAATTATAGGTGGCACACCGCCATTAGAAGCGGTCAAATTTCAATTGCTTGTTGTCTTTGTTCATACGACATCTACCGTGATGTCAGCGTTAATTGCTACTTATTTAAGCTATGGTCAATTCTTTAATGCGCGCCACCAATTGGTTGCACGTGATAATGACATTGTTAATGAAGCATAATGACATCGTCTTTAGCAACTAGAAGCATTTTAATGATTGTTTTCACATATCTGAATAAATCATAAGTTAGGATGTATTCAGAAGATTCTTGTTTCAGTGTAAGTTGAACAATGTAATCATTTTTGAAGAAAAGGTACCTCTTTAATTTAGTTAAGATGTCTATACTAAATTAAATGAAAGGGCCTTATTTTTTTAAAAATATTTAAACATATGTAAGCGAAGTGTTTTGGTGGGGTGCTTGCGAAAGCAGTATAAGATGAAAAAAGCGCAAAATTACAAATACTGTCGATTAAGGTGAGCTGAAGCTATTCTCAAAGAAAGCGAGTTAATAAAACGTTATATTAGCATAAAAGAAGCCAGTAAATGCATTTGTGACAACACATTTACTGGCTATGATGCTTCAGTTGTGATTTCCCAGATTTTATAATTTTAGCGTTGATGTTATAGGTCTGTAATCCTAGGATGAATAATTTAGTCACTTCAATGATGTTAGCTTTTGTCTTGTAACATAATATGAAAGTGAACGCCTTGCGCTGTTGGTTGTAATTGTATTGTTCCATGGTGATAGTTGACGGCATCATTGATGATGGATAAACCGAAGCCATGGCTTTCGCGATCTTTCTTAGTTGTATATGTTTCCTGAACTAATGATTTAAAATCAGTATGTGGCAGTCCAATACCATCATCTAAATAATCGATAATGAGCTGTGTACCGTATACCTTCAACTGGATTTGAATATGTGGATTCTCATTATTATGTTCAAGACTATTATTGATTAAATTAATCATTAGACGTTCAAAATAAAGCTTATTGCCATAAAATGTCTTGTGTGATGCTGTGTGAAAGTATACGTCTATATTGTCATAGCCAATCACATTAATCACTTTATTCATCGTTGATTCAACGGGGAAAAGCTCTTTACTATACTGTATCTGGTTGGTTTCAATATCAAATGTTTGATTCAAACTTTCTAACAGTTCAGTCATAAATGAGGCTTTTTGTGTAATTAAATTTACATATTGTTGTGTTTCACTATCGGCATGTATTAATTTCGCATAACCATAAATGGTTGTTAAAGGTGATTTTAAATCATGGGAGACTTGGCTAATCCATTTAGATTTATAATAAGTCATTTGATTATGATAAAATTTATCATTTAATAATTGTTGTGTTAGATCTGACAAACTGTGATGTAATTCTGGATAAGTATTAATAAAACGCTTCAACTTACTTTTTGTGGTAGGTTGGTACAATTTACCATGTGCTAGATGGTTAATCCAATGAATATAATAAGACATTGGTTTTGTTACACGCTTTGTTACAAAGAATGTAGCAATAACAATTAATACAATACTGAGTAACACATAAATCATTAAAACAGTTAAATAGAACTTTCCACTATTTTCAAATCCTTTGCCCAATTCATCATCATCTAATATAGGTTTAGGGTTGGGATTCTTAATAAAGCTAAGATGATGCTGATTTAATTTATAGTCCCATTTATTATAATCTTGAGTAACAATGCTCTCTAATAGTTGATCTGTCTTAATTTGACGTGCATTGTTAACACGAGTTGTTGATTGATTTGGATAAAAATAGACCATATACGTGCCTTTCTTATTTGATACAGCATGTGCATAACGCAAATTTTTAAGAATTCGAGACTTCAAGTTTTGTCCTTTTTTTGTATGAGGATATAGTATATTTCCCGCAGTATCCGTAAAATAAAGCGAAACGTTGTGTTCGGCTGCCAAATCCTTTATATGTTGATTGGGTTCTTTGACAATATCATTTGCAATTAAATAATCAGGATCAATAGTATTGATATCACTATATATGCGGTCATAAGTTTCAATTAACAAATATACTACGAATACGACACCTAAAATAATATTCGCAAGCATAAATAATGTCATATATTTTGAAAATTTAAAATTAAAACGTTTATTCATAGGCATCTTCCTTATAAATATAACCTTTACCGCGTACGGTTTGAATAAAGGTAGGTTGATTAGGTTGGCGTTCTATCTTTTTACGTAATGTCCGAATGTGAACCATTAAAGTATTATCATCTACACCGGTATCATAGCCCCAGACATGCTCATATAATTGCTGTTTTGTCAGTACTTGATTTTTATGACGGATAAAATAAATAAGCAAATCATATTCGCGGGCAGTTAATGGTACAGAATGTCCATTTACTTGGACATCCATGCTGTTAAAGTCGATATCTAAATAATCATAGTGGTAAGTTGTGCAGGCATCTGAATGAAGATGTAATGAAACCCGATAATACAGCTCCATTGGATCAAAGGGTTTTTTAATGTAATCTACGGCTCCTTTTTCAAAGCCTTTATATACATCCAAATTGGTATCTTTGGCTGTAACTACGATAACATTAGTCACCGATAAATCAATATATTTGAGCAATTGGTAGCCATCCTCAGCGTGTAAATTTAAATCTAGTAATACAACTTGAAAGTTAAAGTCATGCAGTAAGGTCTTTGCATGGTCAATGTCATAAGCCACTTTTATTTGTTTAATTCCTTTAGTCGTAAGGGACAATTTCATCAGTTCATTAATATCTTTATCATCTTCAACAATTAGGACATCTATTGTCATATATAACACCTCACACTCTATCATATTAAACTTTAGCTAATTAAACTATATGCTTTTTACATATTTAAGGAAGAATTAAGCTGATAATAAATTGAAGTTAAAGTATCTTGATTATACTAAAGTTATTATTAAGCTTATTAGAAAAGGGGATATATAAATGAAAATAGTAGCTTATACTTCTGGTTTTATTGCTACGGTGTTATTTCTATTTAATATTTTACGCTTTGTCTTTGCATGGTTTGAAGCACGCTTTCATTTAAACTTTGGTATTGATTTATTATTACACAATTCATATGTCATCTATGGTGCGTTAATCGGTTTTGCGATTGCCATGATTACCATGACCATCACGGAGGACTATTTAGATGAGTCTGATCGTATATAAATGGGAGTTATATACAAAAAAGAATAATTTATTATATAATGAAACAGTTACGACATAAACAGTGTTAGACGTAGCTGTTTTTTTATTATGCAATACAAAATGAATGATAGAAAGGAGAGAAACAAAGTGTCAGTCATGCGTGTTGCAACATTTATTCTTAGTGTTTTTATTGTTGGAATGGTAGAAATGATGGTTGCGGGAATCATGAATCTAATGAGTGCTGATTTGCATGTGTCTGAAGCGGTTGTCGGGCAATTGGTCACGCTATATGCATTGACGTTTGCTATTTGTGGACCTATATTAGTTAAATTAACTCATCGCTTTAGTGCAAGATCGGTACTGTTATGGACGTTGCTTATATTCATTATAGGTAATGCTATGATTGCTTTGGCGCCTAATTTCACTATACTCGTTATAGGTCGCATCCTATCATCTGCTGCTGCTTCGCTTATTATTGTAAAAGTGTTAGCCTTAACCGCCATGTTAACCCTTCCTAAAAATCGCGGGAAAATGATTGGCGTTGTATACTCTGGATTTAGTGCGGCTAATGTTTTCGGTGTGCCACTTGGAACCATGATTGGGGATATAGTAGGTTGGCGTTACACCTTTCTATTTATTATTGTCGTTAGTGTGCTAGCAGGTATATTGATGCTGTACTACTTACCACATCAAAGAGAACTTCAACAGGTGGCTGGTACAGAGCAGTCAAATGGTACAGAAGCATCTGATGTGCCTTCAAAAATTATTAGACCGCAAGAAGTCGTCAAATTTATCACAATTACCTTTTTAATACTTGTGGCAAATTCAGCCACATTTGTTTATATTAATCCCTTGATATTATCACATGATTATACATTGCGCTTTGTCTCTGTTGCATTACTAATGAACGGTGTCGCTGGTGTTATAGGCACTTCACTCGGTGGAGTATTTGCAGATAAATGGACAAGTAAGCGCTGGCTTACGATATCAATCGCAGTCTTTGTTGTTATGATGGTGCTATTGAATATAATATTACCTTATGCAGCTTTATTATTAATCGGTATTTTTGTATGGAATATTATGCAATGGAGCACTAATCCCGCTATTCAAAGTGGTTTGATTGAGCAAGTTGAAGGGGATACAAGCCAGGTTATGAGTTGGAATATGTCAGCATTGAACGCAGGTATTGGTATAGGAGGAATGATTGGCGGCTTAGTTGTATCCCAATGGGAGGTCTCATTTTTACCCTATGTCAGTGCTGCGATAGGACTTGCTGGACTTATCATTACTTTAGCTTTACGCAATCATTATATTAATAATTAGCAGTAAAAGTCTCAGACATCATTATGTTTTAGGATATGGACTCTAAATTGGTAGTAGTTGGCTGGATTGAAAATATGTGTATACCAAGCTTTTTCAATCTTGGTCAACCTTGCCGGGGCGGGACAGCGAATTCATAATGAATGCTGTCCCGCTCCTTTACTTATATACATATGGTTGCTGGTGTGTTGCAGAATAAGGTTGCCAATGACATGTTCCTGTGCGAGCAAATTGCGCTAAATCACGTATCATTTGCCTGCTTAGTCGTCGGGCATGCGTTAATTGTGATACTTGGTGTGCAGCTAAGATGTCCATTTTACCGAACCAAAAGATAACATCTAAAATATGATACGCACTTCCGTAGTCATGATGAAGTGGTATGCACCAATCAAAACGTGCTAACCATGCCTGGTTAGTTGTGCTGAAATGCTTTAAAAAATGCAATGCAGGTGCTAAAAAATAAGAATATGTAATGATTTGTGACTGTTGTACTGCACTTTGCACGTCATGTGGCTTAACATATATATCATATAAGGCCATCACTTCTGTAAAGCGTCTAGGCGTGAGCTTATGTTCTTCGCCAGTAATATAAATATCTCCTTCATCATGTGTGATGCATACGAGCATAGGTTTACGATTATTTTGGAGAGGTAGAGACATGTCACTTGTAGCTATTGGTGCGTAAATTAGTTCTAATCCTTTCGATTTACCACGCGCTTGTTCATCGTCATCCATAAGCTGTAATAGCTGGGAAGAATGTAATAACGTAATATCATGATGACCATAGCGCTGTTCCATTAATTGTTCAAAATGTCTTGCTTTCGTCGTTCCTACATCAGCACTGTCTAATTTGAGCGTACCACTTAATAAGATGACTTGTTTAAAGTAGGTAACTGCGTGAGGCATTTGCATTAATGCCATAATAGACATACTGCCTGCAGATTGTCCCATTAAAGTCACATTATTTGTGTCTCCGCCAAAAGAGTCAATAAATGTATGCACCCATTTTAATGCGGCGAGTTGATCAGATAAACCGTTATTTTTATCATAATTTGAATTAAAATAGGACCAATCTAAATAACCTAAGGCGCCCAAGCGATAATTAAAGGTCACTACGATGACATCTTCTTGCGCTACGATATGTTCTGGTGTATAGAGTTCAGCAGTGCCATGTCCGTTGATAAATCCACCACCGTAAAAGTAAATAATTACTGGCTTAAGGTAATTGTCATTAGCTTGACGCCAAATGTTTAAATATAAACAATCTTCATCTTGAACAAAAGATCTAGGTGTCGAAGAAAAAAAGGTTTCAAGCTTATTTTGTGGTTGGGGTGGGATGGCTTGAACACGCATTGCTTGATATGGGGAGGACCATGATGTCTTAAGTTGTGCATGCTTAAAACGCATTGATCCGATTGGCGCATGCGCGTAAGGAATACCAAGAAAGCAATCTATCCCATCACTTGTTGTACCTTCAATAGCGCCGCCAGCTGTTTTGACGATGACCATGACTATACACGCTCCTAATATGATACTTACTGTTACTATAACATATCCTATAGTTGCAATTGCTCTGGTGTCAGGCTAATATGAACTTAAATTGATAAAAATAAAGAAAGGGGCGAAGTGATGGATAAAAAGCAGACCAACGCACAAGTTGAAGCGTTTTTGCGCAAAGATAGCCAATGGCAATCGGCATATCAATATTTAAGAACACTTATTTTTAATGAAACAGAATTAGAAGAACAGTATAAATGGATGCACCTATGTTACACATTAAATAATAAAAATGTCGTGCTCATTCACGGGTTTAAACACTATGTAGCATTATTATTTCATAAAGGCGCTTTACTCGAAGATCAATATGGTACATTGGTACAACAAACAGAAAAGGTCCAAGCAGCGAGACAGCTACGCTTTACTTCTTTAAAGGAAATAGAACAACGTCGTGATGAGATTCTATACTATGTTAAACAAGCAATCCAGGTTGAACAGCAAGGTAAAACAGTGACGTTGAAAGAGACTGCAGACTATGAGATGCCTGAAGAATTAGCCTCTAAATTTGATGAGATGCCCGAATTAAAGACGGCATTTGAAAGTTTAACACCAGGTCGTCAACGCCAATATATGTACTATATTGGTCAAGCAAAACGTAGTCAAACTCGTCATAATAGAGTGGAAAAATATGTGAATCATATATTAGATGGTAAAGGCATGATGGATTAGTAAATATATTAGAAAGAAGATAGACAGTGAAGTTGAGATTTCTAATTGGTTGAACAACAAATTATGAGGGCAGTAAACAAGCTTAATTTGAAAAAAGCTTATAGGAAAAGACGGTTGAATATGCCATTCAACCGTCTTTTCCTATAAAATAAATACATTAGTATTATTTTTGGTCGCCATTTAATTTTACTAATATTTTAGCTTGTGATTTATCATTTACAAGTTGTTCGAAACCTGATTCAACAATGTCTTGTAATTCGATTTCATCCGTTACGACTGATTTAACATCCAAGCTACCGTTAGCGATTAAGTCAACGGTTTGTTGGAATGTCGTTGGTGTATAAGCAATAGTTGAAGTTAATTTCACTCCAGAGTTTGTTAATAACATTGGATCAAATTCAACTGGGTGCGCAAAGATAGAGACAATGACTACTGTCCCACGTGGGCGAGTGACTTCAACAGATTGTTGTAACGTAACGCCGACGCCAGCAACTTCAAAAGTGACATCAACACCGTTGTCAGTGTGTTCGTTGATGTATTCAACAGGATTAACTTTACCAGAATTAACGACGTGAGTTGCACCTACTTCTTTAGCTTTAGCTAAGCGTTCTTCAGATAAATCAAAGACATAGATTTTACTTGCGCCAGCTGCTTTAGCAGCGACAACTGTTAATAATCCAATTGGACCAGCACCAAAGACAGCTACTTTATCACCAAATAATAAGTTGCCTTCTTTGACAGCTTGTACTGCAACGGCTGTTGGTTCAACTAAAGCACCTTCTCTAGCTGAAACATTGTCAGGTAATGCGTAAACATTTTCTTCTGGTGCATTTGTAAACTCAGCAAATCCACCATCAGATCCCAACCCAATAAATGAATAACCATCATAAAGATCGATATTTTCTTCTTTTTCATGTCGAGACACGGTAGGGTTCACAACAACACGATCCCCTTTTTTGTATTTAGTTACGTCTTTACCTACTTCTTCAACTACGCCTGAAAATTCATGGCCTAACGTCACTGGTGCAGTTTGACCTAATAAAGGGTCAGGTTGTTCTGTAGAAATAAAGACAGGACCTTCTAAATACTCGTGTAAGTCCGTACCACAAATCCCCGTCCATGATACTTTAACCTTCACTTCATTATCTTTTAATACTTTTGGTTCACGATCTTCCACGCGAACATCTTTTTGACCATACCATACTGCTGCTTTCATAATTAGACATCTCCTCAATTTTGAATCCTTAGTATACATATAGAGTAATACTAATTTATGAAATATTCAAACTATTTTGGCGAATAATAATAAATTTATATTTTATCTAAGCTGGAGCAAATTTTTTTCACAAAGTGGGCAAACTCTATAAAAATTTAATTTTTCGCAAGTTTAATATGTTTATTTTTAATAATTAGGGTATATGTATGAAGTAACCATAAAAATATATGCGAAGAAAATGGATTAACAATCACAATTAAATGAGATTTAAAGTAAAAGCCGTCATGCGCTTGTTAACTTATTACTATATTTGTTAAACCAAGGGAATGACGGTTTTTATAATGTTAATCATTTTCTGATATGTATTGAAGAAAGGGAGTACATAGATGTTAAGTATTAAAAATTTAACAAAGATATACTCAGGTAACAAAAAGGCAGTAGATCGCATATCTTTGGATATAGAGTCAGGGGAATTTATTGCATTTATTGGTACCAGTGGAAGTGGTAAGACGACAGCGTTAAGAATGATTAATCGTATGATTGAACCAACAGAAGGACAAATTACTATTAATGGTAAAAATATTGGGGATATGAATCCGGTTGAATTGCGACGAAGTATTGGTTATGTCATCCAACAAATTGGATTAATGCCACATATGACAATTCGAGAAAATATTGTATTAGTACCTAAACTATTAAAATGGTCAAAAGAGAAAAAGGATGCTAGAGCGAAAGAATTGATTAAGTTGGTTGACTTGCCAGAGGATTATTTAAATCGTTATCCAGCAGAACTCTCAGGTGGTCAACAGCAACGTATTGGGGTGGTACGTGCATTAGCAGCAGATCAAGATGTTATCTTAATGGATGAACCATTTGGTGCACTAGATCCAATTACACGTGATACATTGCAAGATTTAGTAAAAACGTTACAACAAAAATTAGGTAAAACCTTTATTTTTGTAACGCATGATATGGATGAAGCGATTAAATTAGCAGACCGCATTTGTATTATGTCAAAAGGAAAGATTGTTCAATTTGATACGCCAGATAATATTTTAAGACATCCTGCTAATGATTTTGTTGTTGATTTTATTGGTCAAAATAGATTGATCCAAGATAGACCAAATATGAAAACTGTAGAAGGTGCAATGATTACACCTGTGACGGTGCACGCAGATGATTCGCTTAATGATGCAGTTAATATTATGAGAGAACGTCGTGTTGATACCATATTTGTTGTGAATAATCAAAATCGACTATTGGGCTTTTTAGATATTGAAGATATTAATCAAGGTTTACGTAGAGGTGAAGAATTAATTGATATGATGCAGCGTGATGTTTATAAAGTACATATCAATACGAAATTACAAGATTCTGTGCGTACCATTTTAAAGCGAAATGTACGTAATGTGCCAGTTGTCGATGATGATAATACTTTAATAGGACTTATCACACGCGCAAACCTTGTAGACATTGTTTATGATTCATTATGGGGAGACGAAAATGATGACGCCGCCCCATTGGACAGTGATAACAAAGATAAACAGTCAACATCACAACAAGATGCACCACCTCGAGAACAAGATGTAATGAATGGTTTAGACCATAAAACAAACGAAATGGGAGATGATCGTTAATGCGTGAATTTCTCCAAGAATATGGAAGTCAACTCGTATCAAAGACAATTGAACACTTCCAAATATCAATTATTGCATTACTATTAGCCATTGTGATAGCAGTTCCGCTTGGAATTTTATTATCTAAAACTAAAAAAACAGCAAATATCGTATTAACGATTGCAGGGGTGCTTCAAACCATTCCAACACTTGCGATTTTGGCGTTAATGATTCCTATTTTTGGTGTGGGTAAAACGCCTGCCATTGTGGCATTATTCGTATATGTATTACTACCTATATTAAACAATACCATTCTCGGTGTGAAAAATATTGATAAAAATGTTATTCAAGCCGGTACAAGCATGGGAATGACTAGACTTCAACTTATGAAAGACGTTCAACTCCCGCTTGCATTGCCAATGATTATTAGTGGCATACGCTTATCAAGCGTGTATGTAATTAGTTGGGCAACATTAGCAAGTTATGTCGGCGCTGGTGGTTTAGGTGATTTAGTATTTAATGGGTTAAATTTATACCAACCACCAATGATTATTACTGCTGCGATACTTGTTACAGCAATAGCACTTATTGTTGATTTCTTATTATCATTAGTTGAAAAATGGGTCGTCCCAAAAGGCTTAAAAGTATCTAGATAATAGAGGGAGGAAGAACATTATAATGAATAAAGTGAAAACAAGCTTAATCATCATGGTCCTATCTCTACTCGTGTTATCTGGATGTAGTTTACCAGGCCTTGGTGATGGCAATTCAAAAGATGATGTCAAAATTACAACAACCGAAACAAGTGAAACAAAAATTATGGGCTACATTGAAAAATATATGATTGAACATGAGACCAAAGGTAAAATCAAACCAACAATTATTGGTAATCTTGGTTCAAGTATTATTCAACATAACGCCTTACAACGTGGGGATGTCAATATGTCAGCCGTGCGATATACAGGGACAGAATTAACAAGTGTCCTTGCTGCACCACCAACGAAAGATACAGACAAAGCAATGTCTGAATCACAACGCTTATTTAAAAAGAAATTTAATCAGAAATATTATAATTCATTTGGCTTTGAAAATACCTATGCATTTATGGTGACCAAAGAAGTTGCCGACAAATACCATTTAAAGAAAGTATCGGACTTAAAGAAATACAAAGATGAGCTGCGTTTAGGGATGGATACCCAATGGATGAATCGCCAAGGTGATGGTTATCCAGCATTCCAAAAAGACTACGGCTTCAAATTTGATAGTGCACGACCAATGCAGATTGGTTTAGTATATGATGCTTTAAAGAACAAAAAATTAGATGTTGCCGTAGGTTATTCAACAGATGGACGTATTGCCGCATATAACTTAAAAGTTTTAAAAGATGATCGCAAATTTTTCCCACCGTATGATGGTAGTCCATTAGCAACCGAAAAATTAATTAAAGATCATCCAGAGATAGATAAAGCATTGAAAAAATTAGAAGGTACCGTCACTACTAAAGAGATGCAGAAATTAAATTACAAAGCGGATGGTCAAGGTAAAGAACCAGCAGTCATAGCCAAAGAATTTCTAGAAAAACATCATTTCTTTGATGATAAGAAAGAAGGTAGTAAATAATGGATGGTAATTTATTACAACAATTAGCACACTACTATTCGACCAATTTCGGCTATTTAATGGGATTATTCTTTAAACATTTACTAATGTCTGTGTATGGCGTGCTATTTGCAAGTATTGTGGGTATCCCTATTGGTATTTTTATTGCTAGATTTAAAAAATTAGCTTGGCCTGTGATTACGATTGCCAACGTGATTCAAACGGTTCCAGCTATCGCTATGTTAGCCATTTTAATGTTAGCATTAGGTCTTGGACCAACCACCGTTGTAGTGACCGTATTTTTGTATGGGCTATTACCAATTATAAAAAATACGTATACGGGAATTGTCGAAGTTGATGCCAATATTAAAGATGCAGGTAAAGGAATGGGAATGACAAGTAACCAAGTATTACGTATGATTGAACTACCATTATCCTTATCCGTGATTATCGGTGGGATACGGATTGCACTTGTTGTTGCGGTTGGTATCGTAGCTATTGGTTCGTTTATTGGAGCACCAACATTGGGTGATATTATCATACGTGGTACAAACTCAACAGACGGTACAGCCTTTATTCTTGCCGGAGCGATACCAATTGCGCTCATTGCCATTTTAATCGATATTGGACTGAGAATGTTAGAACGCAAGCTTGATCCAACACAAAAGAAAAAAGGTCCACAACCTCAAACAATTAATTAAAAATACACCAGCCAGCAAATATATCAATTTGTTGGCTGGTTTTTTGTATAGCTGTGACTGATAAATTTTACAAAGGAGTCAAAAATTAAAAAAAGGAAAATAAGGTTTAAAAACAAATATTGATATATACATTTTCACAATATTTAGATAGAATAAACATATGTAAATAATCTATTATTATTCTATAATAATTCTAATTTAACAATTGTTTAGTCATCTTACGAACTTTTATTCAAATAGAGTGAAACTTTTAAGAATAAGACATAGCAATGATTAATATAACTTTAATTGTTGAAAGGTGGAATATTAATGAGTGAAATTAAAAGCGATATGAGTAAAACATATTAATTTTCATTAGCTATTTTTAACCAAAAGATAAAAATAAAGATGTCGGTTATTAGACACTATTGTTTCAATAAAATGGAAGTGATTAACGTGCTATGTGAATCAAAAATTATAAATAAAAATCCCAAATATCGAATTATAAAATACAAAGATGATTATCTCATGGTTGATATAGTTAGTCACTGGTTTACATTTCTATTTCCAATGATTAATTGGTTTATCCCAAAAAGATATGCCAAATTGAGTGAAGAAGAATATAACAATTTAAATATCGTGAAACCAGTTAAAAATAGCGGGGCAAGTATAGGCGTTGGACTAGCAATTTTAATCAGTGTCCTATTAAGGAAGTATGTCTTTATATTTGATGTTCAGGTGCAACAAAGTATAGCTGTTATAAGTTGCGTCATTGCATTTTTAGGTGTATTTATCTTTTTCTTATATATCAATAAAAAAGTAACGCTAGATATATATAAGAGAAATAAAACTCATTCAAAAATTATACTCATACCCACATTAAAAAGTATTGGTTATACATTAGCTTCCTATATTTTATATGGTGGTTTTGCATTTGTGATTTTTTACGGGTTAGCCGTAGAAAACTTATATAATGTATTTATATTTATTTTATGGGTGATATGGATTGCAGCGTTCTTTTTTTTCAATATGTTTGCGATTATAGATAAAAAAGTACATATCATATTAAAAAGATAAAGTATAGAATGTCACATCTAAATAGTTAATAGTTTCTGAGAGATAGTATCATTCCAATGAAATGGAAGTGGTAATTATGCTATGTGAATCAAAAATTATAAGGATGAATCCTAAATATCGAATTATAAAATACAATAATGACTATTTCATGGTTGATACGATTAGTCATTGGATCACGTTTTTATTTCCAATGATTAATTGGTTTATCCCAAAAAGATACGCCAAATTGAGTGAAGAAGAATATAACAATTTAGATATCGTGAAACCTGTTAAAAATAGTGGGGCAAGTATAGGTGCTGGACTAGCAATTTTGATTAGTGCACTTTTGCGTAATTACGTCAATATTTTTAATATTCAAATACAAAAAAGTGTTGCTGTATTGAGTTGTGTTATTGGATTTTTAGGTGTATTTATCTTTTTCTTATACATCAATAAAAAAGTAACGCTAGATATATATAAGAGAAATAAAACTCATTCAAAAATTATACTCATACCAACATTTAAAAATTTTGGGTTCACAATATTTTTTTATATTTTATTCGGTGGGTTTTCATGGATGACTTTCTATGGTCTAGTAATAGAAAACTTATATAATATATTTATTTTTATTGTATGGATAGGCATGATATCGGGTTTCTTTTTTTTCAATATGTTTGCGATTATGGATAAAAAAGTACATATCATTTTAAAAAATAAAGTATAGAAAGTCACATCAAAATAGTTAATAGTTTCTGAGAGATAGTATCATTCCAATGAAATGGAAGTGGTAAACGTGCTATGTGAATCAAAAATTATAAATATGAATCCAAAATATCGAATTATAAAATACAATGATGACTATCTCATGGTTGATACCATCAGTCACTGGATTACATTTCTATTTCCAATGATTAATTGT
>NZ_PPPV01000016.1:237400-297296 GCF_002901705.1 Staphylococcus lugdunensis | reverse complement strand
GAGTGAAGAAGAATATAACAATTTAGATATCGTGAAACCTGTCAAAAATAGTGGGACAAGTATAGGGCTGGGTATTGCTATATTAATCAACGTACTATTTAGAAAATATATCTTTATATTTGATGTTCAGGTGCAACAAAGCATAGCTGTTATAAGTTGTATCATTGGATTTTTATGTGTATTTATCTTTTTCTTATATATTAATAAAAAAGTAACGCTCGATATATATAAGATAAATAAAACCCATTCAAAAATTATACTCATACCCACATTAAAAAATATTGGTTTTACATTATTTTCTTATATTTTTTTGGGAGGATTTGTATGGATGATTTTATATGGTTTAACAGTAGAAAACTTATATAATATATTTATATTTATTATATGGATAGGAAGTATAGCACTTTTCTTTTTTTTCAATATGTTTGCGATTATGGATAAAAAAGTACATGTCATATTAAAAAACAAAGAGGTGAAGATATGATTACAATAGGTAGCATTGTCTATTTAAAAGGTGGATCACAAAAAATGATGATATTGAATCGAGGTCCAATTATAGAACAAGACGATAAAAAAATAATGTTTGACTATTCTGCTTGTAAATATCCATTAGGTTTAGTGGAAAATCAAATATATTATTTTAATACTGAAAATGTCGATCGCGTTATATTTGAAGGATACTCAGATGATGATGAAATAAGATTTCAAGAGTTGTATCAAGAAATGCTAAATGAATTAAGCGATGATATAACTCGTGGAGAAGTAGAAGAAAAACAATTTGGTTTAGAATAAAGCTATAGTTGTGAATTTTATAAAATAGCTGATGAAACATATCAATTTTCATTAGCTATTTTTAACCAAAAGAAAAAAATAAAGATGTCGGTTATTAGACACTATTGTTTCAATAAAATGGAAGTGATTAACGTGCTATGTGAATCAAAAATTATAAATATGAATCCCAAATATCGAATTATAAAATACAATAATGACTATTTTATGGTTGATACCATCAGTCACTGGATTACATTTCTATTTCCAATGATTAATTGGTTTGTCCCAAAAAAATATGCCAAATTGAGTGAAGAAGAATATAACAATTTAGATATCGTGAAACCTGTCAAAAATAGTGGATCAAGTATAGGTGTGGGATTATTATAATTTCAAACGTACTATTTAGGAAATATATCGACGTATTTAATGTTCAAGTGCAAGAAAGTGTGGCTATATTGAGTTGTGTTATTGGATTTTTAGGTATATTTATCTTTTTCTTATACATCAATAAAAAAGTAACACTAGATATATATAAGAGAAATAAAACTAAATCAAAAATTATACTCATACCAACATTAAAAAATTTTGGTTTTACACTATTTTCTTATCTTTTACTTGGAGGAATTTCATGGGTGACTATGGAGATGCTTACAATAGATCACTTATATAATATATTTATGTTTATTGCATGGATAGGTATAATAGCAGGTTTCTTTTTTATCAATATGTTTGCGATTATGGATAAAAAAGTTCATATCATATTAAAAAACAAAGAAATGAATTGCCATGGTTGAACCACAAAAATAGTGCCATAGAATTAGGAACACTTAATAAATAAGATTATAAAAAACACACTTCAAAGTTTTCATTTTTTCAATATTTGCTTTGGTAGGAGCATATCATTACGTTTTAGGTTATGAACTTTATATTGGCAGTAGTTGAAAAAATTGAAAATACGCTGATACATTGCTTTTTTAATCCTAGTCAATCTTTTGGAGCGGGACTATGAATTCATAGTCCCGCTCCCATTTCTGCTATATTGAATCAACCGTTTATGAGTTTTTGTTTAGAATAAAATAGAAGCTAGCGGTGGAACAATTGCTACTATAATGACCCCAACGATAACGACGGCAATACTGCCCATAGATTCTTCTGTTTCACCTAAATCTTTGGCTGCTGCAACACCTAGTGTATGTCCGCTTGTGCCTAATGCTAAACCGCGTGCAATTGGATTGGAGATTTTAAACCATTTGACAATTTTAGTACCTAAGGCAGAGATAACCACCGCATTAAGAATAACCGCTAATGATGTAAGTTCTTTGACACCACCAATACCTGTTGATATTGGCAATGCAATCGCTGTTGTAGCTGCTTGTGGAAGCATAGAAGCACTTACAGTATTTCCTAATTGGAATAATGTAGAGACTAAGTAAATTAAAATCAATGCAGCAAGTGTACCTAGAGTGATTCCACCAAAAATTTGTAACCAATATTTTTTTAAGACATCACGTTTTTTGTATAGTGGAATGGCGAAGCTAATTGTTGCTGGTTCTAAGAAGAAGTATATAATATCTCCACCGACTTTGTACTGAGCATAGCTTATGCCTGTTAGCTTTAAGAAAGCTATGCCAGCAACCATGGCTACAAATAACGGTGCTAGTAAGAAGAAACCATTTGTCTTTTTATAAAAATATTGTGCGATTACAAATGGTATTAATGAAACTAATATTCCAAAATAAGGTGTATTGATTCCTAAATGTTCAATCATTAGTGATTATCCCCCTCAACATGTCTAGATTTTTCATTTTGTTCAGCCGTTGGGAACAATGATTTTGTTACCAAGAATTGCGATGCAAAACCAACGCATACAAGTAATAGTAATGTTGAAATAATAATTAATAAGATAATTAGAATTGGATTTTTGCTTAAAATTGGTAAAGAATTAATAACTGAAACACCTGCAGGTACGAATAAGAAACTGATGTTATTCGTTAACGCTGTACCAACACTTTCAACTTGTCCCAGCTTCACAATACCAGTACACAATGCAATAAACAGTAATACTAGCCCTATTACTGAAGCTGGCATTGGAAACGGTATAAAACTTTCAATGATTTTCGAAATAAGTAAAATCACTGCTATTGTTAATGCTTGCTGGAAAAAGTTATACGTTTTAGACACAACAGACTGACTATGAGCCTTTGCTTTATTCACATTTTCATTTGCCATAATATCAATTTCCCCCTGGTTATTAATCTTGATCACATTTTAATATGAAAACGCTTCACTGTGACAAAAACATCCCCGACATACAAAAAACACACCCCCACATACAAAAAAACACACCCCAGATGCAGGGGCCCAGCAAAAAGAAATGCAAAACGCATTTCTACGGACAACGCAAGGTGGGGTGGACCCAACAAAGTGAAGTGCATTTCAACGTGATAGAGTCCACTGGTATACCTGCCAATCAAAAAAGTATTGTATATAAAAGAAGCACAAAGAGGATTTTTAATTTCTAATCATCTTTGTGCAATTATTTTGGAATTTATGTCTTATCCTGTTCATAGACTGTAAATCTTCACTAAAACAATGTAAAAATATTAACTAAATTAATCCTGTAAATAAGAAAAAACACGAATCAGCGTCTTGCATTTGATTCGTGTGTTAGATTTATGCTTTAATCTATACCTATTTCTTGTTTAAATGTTTTCATATATGATCGGCTAACTTGTAGCTTGATATCAGACGTCATGGTAAGTTGATAGGTATAATTAAACCAATGTTCTACAGTCTTAATATGCACTTTATTAATAATGGTTGAACGATGTATTTTAAGAAATTGTGTTGTGGGTAATTTCTTTTCATAATAATTGAGCTTTTCAGAAGTTTGGTAATCTTGGTTTACTGAATGAATGGTTGTAATGCCATTATTGACGGTTACGGCTACAATATCTTCTACATTAAGCACATGAATGCGTTCATCCACCTCAATCGGCAGTACGGTTTGCTTCGTATGCGTGTTTATATTTTGATGATTTTGTGGTTCTAATTTATTTTGATCTGCCGCTGAATTTACATACTGTTTGGTGCGGGCAATTTTTTCTATCGTCTGTTCAATGCGTTGTTGCTCGAATGGTTTTAATATATAGTCTGTAGCATTTAACTCAAAGGCTTTAACTGCAAAGGTGTCATGAGCCGTTGCAAAAATAATGTAAGGTGCATGTTGCATCTTTTTTATTTTTTCTGCAAGATCAATACCACTTTCGTCCATGAGATTAATATCTAAAAAAACAGCATCAAAAGACGCATATAGTAAATGTTCTAAAGTCTCTGATATATTTTCAGCTTCTTCCACATGTTTTACTGTTGGAATATTATCTAATAAATAATGTAATTCATTACGTGCTAAAGGTTCATCATCTACGATTAATATGTTCACTTAAATATCCTCCTTTTGTTCATGATAAGGAATCATACAACTGACACGAGTTCCTTTATTTGTAGAAGTAATAGAGAGTTGTGAAGTTGGGCCATATAAGCCGATTAATCGACGATTTAAATTTTCTAAACCACTGCCAGTGCCTGTTTCAGAGTTGACGCTTATTTGACCTAACAATGGTATGCGTTCTTTTGGAATACCTTGACCATTGTCAGTTACAGTTAATTGAATCGCATCGTCGTGTTGACTAGCAGTGACGGTAATATGATTATTTGCTTTTCTATTTTTAAACGCATGTTTAATCGCATTCTCCACTAATATTTGAATAATAAATGGCGGTATCAAAATGTGGTGGTATTGTTTATCGATGTGATAATCGATATGAAATCGATTAGGAAAACGCGCTTGTTCGAGTGACAAATATGCTTCAACTTGTTGCAATTCCTTTTCTAATGTGATGGTATTATTGCGCGCACCTTGTAAATTTGAACGAAAGAATTGGCTTAGTTGTAACAGTAATTTACGTGCTTTTTCACTATCAATGCGTACTAATGCTGATATTGTATTGATAGCATTGAAAAAGAAATGCGGATTAACTTGCGCTTGTAATGATTTAATTTCTGCATCACGTAATAATTTACTTTGTGTTTCTGCTTTACCCAGTTCTAACTGACTTGAAAAAATCTCGGCTAAGCCTCGTGCTAACTGCTTTGTCGAATTTGTAACATCGTGTTTGTCTTTAAAGTAGAATTTTAATGTGCCAACGACATTATGATTGGTATAAAGTGGAATAACAATTGCGGCTTCAAGTGGACAATTGTCATGATTGCAACCAATGCCTTCTTTAGATTCGGCTTCTTTTAATTGTCCACTTCTAATCACTTCTTTGGACAAATTTGTAATGATTTCTTTTTTGGCAATATGATGATCACTTCCTGCGCCCACATGTGTTAAGATATCTTTTTTATTAGTGATTGCTACGGCAGAGACATTCATAAGCGGTAAAATCACCTCTGCCACACGTTTAGCAGAAGCTTCATTAAGCCCTGCTCTAAAATAAGGCAGTGTTTCATTAGCTATTTGTAATACATCGTGAGTTTGAACGGCACGTGCTTGTTCTTCTTGTTTCAATGTGGATAAAATAATACTTAAGAAAATTGCGGTGCCAATACTATTAATTAAAATCATGGGTAAAGATATTAATTGTACGAGTTCAATAGCAGCAGTGGTATCTTCTGAAAATATTAATATACATAGCATTTGAATCGCTTCATTGATAATACCGATAACTGCCCCTTGCAGAACCGTTGGATAACGATGATTTTTAATGGCTAAATGTCCGATAAACCCTGATGTTAAACCTATAATAATAGATGAAATTAAATAGGTGTAGGCATCCGCGCCTCCGATATACATGCGTGATAAACCGGATATGATACCTACAAAAAGGGCAACATATGGACCCCCAATTAATCCGGATGCACCTATCGTTAACACGCGTGTATTTGCCATGGAAGCTTCAGAATTTAAATGATAATAAATATTGCTTGAAATAATTTGACCATCTTTAATTTCAATGCCTGTAAAATTTGAAGTAATCGCAAACAGGCCAAAAATAATTAACAATTGCCACTGTGAACGCCATTTTTCTCGCTCTCCCATCATTGTTTTAAAATGACTTGTGTTCATCAATAAATAAGCAATGATAATAATGAGCCCTACACGTTCTAATAATAAAATAAAAAGGTTGAACATTGTGCCATACTCCCAAAAAAATATTTTCCACTTCTAAATAACTGAAAAGTGTTATATAACAGTATTTTAACAGGTTTTTATGCTCATGTGTTAAACAGTCATTGTTTTGTTAACTGTGGAAAATTGAAAATGAATAGAGTAAAATATTTATCTATAAACATATATTCCGACTATTTAGAGAAATAATAGTTAACATGCTTTTATAATATAATTAAGTATGTAATTCCATTTAAGCTTTAGATATGATAACGTTTTCAATATACAATCATTCATCTCAGTTTGAAATTTTAGGAGGCAATTTTTTATTATGAACACTTCACAAGAATTTAGGGGAGATAATCGACTGCTAGCAGGTATTATTATTGGGGTCCTCACGTTTTGGTTGTTTGCGCAATCAGTAGTGAGTGTTATACCAGCGCTGCAGTCTTCATTTAATGCCAATATAGGGACAATTAACATTGCTGTTAGTTTAACTTCCCTGTTTGCTGGCTTGTTTGTCGTAGGTGCTGGAGACATCGCTGATAAGTTTGGCCGTGTCAAGATGACCTATTTAGGGCTAGCATTAAATATCGTGGGTTCATTATTAATTATTATTGCACCATTTCCTTGGCTACTTATTACAGGACGTGCTTTACAAGGACTTGCTGGAGCATGTATCATGCCTGCAACACTGGCTATTGTTAACACATACTTTTTAGGTAAAGAACGCCAACGTGCATTAAGCTATTGGTCTATTGGATCATGGGGAGGCAGTGGTATTTGTTCTTTATTTGGCGGTTGGGTCGCATCTACAATTGGATGGCACTGGATATTTATTATTTCAATAGCGCTGTCATTTGTTGCATTCTTTTTAATTAAACATACACCGGAAACGAAAGCTGAAACAACTGGCTCAGAAGTTAAAAAATTTGACGTTATTGGACTAATTTTATTAGTGATCACATTGTTAAGTGTCAATGTTGTAGTGACGCAAGCATCAGATAAAGGACTATTCTCACCAATGATTCTCACATTATTTGTTGTGTTCTTTATAGCGGGCTTTGCTTTTCTTATCTATGAAAATAAAGCTGATAATCCATTGGTAGATTTTCATTTATTCAGAAATAAAGGATATAGTGGTGCTACAGTATCAAACTTTATGTTAAATGGCGTTGCTGGTGGTACGATTGTAGTTATTAATACGTTTTATCAACAAAAATTAGGCTTTACATCAGGACAAGCTGGTATGATTTCTATTACTTATTTAATATCAGTATTAATCATGATTCGTGTAGGAGAAAAGATTTTACAAGCACAAGGTGCTAAACGACCATTGTTATTTGGCAGTGCGTTTACATTTATAGGTTTATTATTACTGTCATTAACGTTCCTGCCAGATATATGGTATATCATTTCTAGCGTTGTAGGGTATCTGCTTTTTGGTACTGGACTTGGAATGTATGCGACACCATCAACTGATACGGCAGTTGCCGAAGCACCGGATGAGAAAGTAGGAGTCGCTTCTGGCGTCTACAAAATGGCATCGTCATTAGGGAATGCCTTTGGTGTTGCTATGTCCAGCACAATTTATGGCTTATTTGCATCAGCAATGAATTTACAGTGGGGCGGTGCTGCAGGTGTGCTCTTTAACGCTGGAATTGCAGTATTAGCATTCTTTATGATCTTATTACTTGTACCAAAACGCACCAATATGACACCGTAAAAATATTAGTATGGAGCATTTTTATGAACATCATTGAGGCAACGACTTATAAAATAAGTGTTGTCTCAAAATTTTTAGTCCATTTTATCTAAAAATTAAGAATATTATGTTAATGTTGTTGACGCTAACATAGTTAAGTAGTATTTTAAAATTAATTAAGGTGAAAGAAGGAGCATACAAACATGAAGATAGCAATTGCAGGATCTGGTGCTTTAGGTAGTGGCTTTGGCGCTATGATGTATAAACAAAATTATGATGTGACATTTATTGACGGCTGGGAACCACAAGCGCAAGCTGTCAAACAAGATGGTTTACATATCGATATTAATGGGGAAGCAAATCATTTAAATATCCCAATGTATCACGATACAGAAATTCCTAAAGGTGATCAGTATGATGTCATCTTTCTATTTACTAAATCAATGCAACTAAGTGACATGTTAGAACAGATTAAGCCACATATTCATGAACAAACGATTATGGTTTGTACGATGAACGGATTAAAACATGAAGATGTCATCGTTAATTATGTAGATGAAGCACGCATTGTACGTGGTGTGACGGTGTGGACAGCAGGCCTTGAATCACCAGGACATACACATTTAATGGGTGCTGGACCAGTTGAAATTGGCGCATTAATACCTGAAGGACAGGCAAATGTCGATATTGTTTTTGATATTTTGAAACATTCAGGATTAAATCCATTGAAAAGCGAAAATTTACAACAATCGATTTGGAAAAAGATTTGCGTAAATGGAACAGCAAATGCATTATGTACAGTCTTAGAATGTCGTTTGTCAACATTAAATGCGAGTGAATATGCACTAAATTTAGTCTATAAATTAACGCAAGAAATATTAGCAGTGGCAACCATTGACGGGGTACATTTAAACGTAGATGATATTTATGACTACTTAGTGGATTTAAACCATAAAGTAGGACCACATTTTCCTTCGATGTATCAAGATTTAATCAATAATCAACGTCTTACAGAAATAGATTACATCAATGGGGCGGTTGCACGATTAGGACAGGAACATGGTATCGATGCACCTGTGAACCAATTTGTAACGAACTTAATCCATGCTAAAGAGAGCCAACGACAAGCGAAATAAAATCACTAATGAAAGACTGAGACCAAGCATTATAATTAATTACCAATTGATAATGTGTATGCTCAGTCTTTTTTTACAAAAGGAATAGACGATGGAAGAACTGATATATTGAGTGATAACTAAGAATCCTGAACGATATGCTATACTGCGTTATCTTTATGATCCATATGATTCATACGTCGTGGGTTATTTAGAGAGAGAAACGTTTATCACCATTGCAGTGATTGCCATGCGAAATACGTATTTCTATGAAATTAAAAATATTGCTGTTGACATCAATTACCAGTGCCAAGGGCTTGATAGACGTTTAATGGAACAAAATTTTACTGACTATCGTGGTACGACAATGTATGGTGGTACAAGTGATAGTCCTGTAACACAATCATTTTATCGTAGTCTTGGTTTTAAGTATGTTGAAACTAATAAAGTTTTTTATTACCAATTATGACTATCCAGTTTGTGATAATGGAGTTCAGCTGTTTGATATGTTACTATTTAAAAATCAACTTTAATGTATGCATATTACATTATTAATTTTAAAAAATGTTTTTAAACACAATGTGCACATGTGAAATGTAACAGTGTTAACTTTAATGCTGCAACATATTGTTGAGTGCTACGATGATAAAATAAGGACGAGGTGACGTCATATGGTAAAAATATTTGTAACAGGTGCGACAGGACTAATTGGTACAAAATTAACGCAACGTCTATTAGAAGAAGGGTACGATGTAGCTGGCTTTACGACTTCTGAGCAAGGCAAGCAAAGATTAGAAGCTGCAAATGTTAAAGCATACATTGGAGATATATTAAAAGCTGACACGATTGAAGCAGCGATTGCTGACTTTCAACCCGAAATAATTATTAATCAAATCACAGATTTGAAAAAGGTTGATATGGCAGCAAATACAAAAGTACGTATTGATGGCTCTAAAAATTTAATTGATGCTGCATTAAAACATCATGTGAAAAAAGTCATTGTCCAAAGTATCGCATTTACTTATGAACCTGGAGAAGGTTTAGCTACAGAAGAGACACCATTAGATGATCATTCTACTGGTGATCGTAAAATTACGGTTGAAGGTGTTGAAGGTTTAGAGGAACAAACAGCACGTATGGATAATTATGTAGTTTTACGCTTTGGTTGGTTATATGGTCCAGGAACATGGTATGGCAAGGATGGCATGATTTATAATCAATTTATTGATGGTGAGGTAACATTATCAGATGGTGTGACGTCATTTGTTCATTTAGATGATGCTGTAGAAACTTCTATCCAAGCAATTAACTTTGCTAACGGTATTTATAATGTTGCAGATGATGAACCGGTCAAAGGTTCTGACTTTGCACAATGGTATAAACAACAACTAAAGGTTAATCCTAAAGTGAATATTACACCTTCAGAGCCATTCGAACGTGGCGTATCAAATGAGAAATTTAAGTCACAAGGTGGCACGCTACAATATAAATCATGGAAAGATGGCATGAATCCAATTCAATAATTAAGCGAGATAATAGAAAGCACGCGCGTCTTCGGTGGAGGACTTGCGTGCTTTTTACATATGTCAGTGTTGTGAAGATGTTTGATCACGTTGGGCGATGTAGTTTTCAAGTTGTATTGCTGCCGCCTGAGCTTGTTTCTTATATCGACGATGGCCAAAATGAGTTTGTACAATTAAGAATGAAGCACTAACAACCCAATAGAGACTAATAGCTGCAGCTGAATGCAGCGAAGCATAAACGATGAATAAAGGAGAAAGCACCATCATAGTATAATAAGTTTTGCGTTGTCCTTTAGGATAATGGATTGCATTGACCAGTGGTTGAATGAAGTAAAGTAAACCAGCTAACAATGCCAACCAAATATCTGGATGCATGAGGTTAAACCATAAAAAATGTGGATGTTGTGCCAATGCATCAGAGGTTGGATGCTTAATGCAAGCTAACAATCCTAAAATGATTGGAATTTGAATAAAGATTGGAAGAGATCCTAAAATACTTTTAAATGGACTAATACCATATTCTTTATATTTAGCTAACAACAATTGATTCGCTTCTTTACGAATCTCTGGCGTTGAAGCTTGGCGCATTTGTGTTTGAATGTCACTTATTTCATCTTGTACGATGGCACGTTTTTCTCGTAATGTATGCATTTGTTTCATTTGATTTAACATTAGCGGTAACAGAATGGAACGAATAATGATGACAATGAGAATAATAGCAATACCATAGCTATGAAAGAGTTGACCTATGCTGTGTAACAGCCAATCGATAGGTTTAACAAATACATAAAAAAAGAATCCCGTTTGATGTTGTTTTTTTGAATAATTACAGCCAGCTAGTAGCAGTATGCAGCTAAAGAATAAGAGTCGTGTATGTTTATTCATTGCTAAGCTCCTTCAACAAATAATTGTTAAACATAGCATAACACAAAGATTAAAAAAATAACTAAACCTAATTAATTTTTATTTCAAATTAATTAGGTTTAACGATAAAATTTATCTTTTTTTCTTAGAGAATAGCATCGTTACTAATGTGATAGTAGCGCATAAGATAGTGAGCATAACAGACCACAATGCCAGTTTGGCATGCAGTGGTAACCATACCATGATAAAGTCCCAATTGGTGTTGCCCATAACTAAATCTGGTAGCAAATAGATAGCTGTCATGAGACTAATAAAGACAGCCATAATAATTAAAAAGTAACCTAAAAGTTTCCATTGAACATGAATGACAAATGTACCGTGATAGATATTGATTATTCGACGTAACATGTAAAAAGCAATGGCAATTGTGATGAACAGACTTAAAGTGATAATGACGTAAGAAACTAATGAACTTTGATTAATTGCATTTTCAATTGTTGTGTAATTTTTGTTATTTAAAATTTGACTGTTCAAATCTTCAGCTATGTCAGGTGTTTTATCTGAATAGGCATTGGCCAGCACAACAATGCCATAGTTTTTCTTTTTATTTAGCAAGATATACGATGAGAAGTTCTCAAGGGTACCAGGATGATATACAATTGTATTTGCTTCTGAGTCATCAACGAACCAGCCAGTTGCATAACTAGGCGCTTTATTATCGTCTGCCGTTTTAACTTTCGGCTTATGTGAAGACTGAACTAAAGATTGCGTGGCTTGTGTTGGGTTAAGTTGACGGCTCATCCATGATTCTAAATCTCTTGTACTAGATACCATATAAGCGGCTGGGCCATCACCAACATTATATTTAGGATTATCTTTTACGGCTTTGCCATGCTTGATTTCATAACCTTGAGCTGTTGAACCTTTTTTCTCGGTATCACCTTTAACATAGGTTTGATGCATATTGAGTGGTGAGAAAATTTGGTTTTCAAGGTAACTAGAATAAGATTGGCCTGAGACCTTTTGCACAATTAATCCCAAAATGTCGTAATTCATATTTGAATATTCAAATTGATCACCTGGTTTATTATTGAGTTCACGTCCTTTTATGCTATCAACGATACCACTTAGACTATCATTTTTACTGGTAATGGTGTCATTATCTGTAATATCTCCAGGAATGCCACTCGTTTGTGCAATCAACTGATTTATCGTGATATCATCTATTCTCTTATCTTTATATTTCATATAAAAACCAGGAACATATTTAGAAACTTTATCTGAGAGATGCAGTTTGCCTTCATTTTCTAATTGTAAAATTGCATAGCCTGTAAAAGCTTTTGTATTTGAAGCAATTTCATAACGTGTTTTCGGTGTGGCTTTTACCTTAGTACTGGTATTTGCATAGCCATATCCTTTATTTAAATAGACTTTATTATCTTTCATAATCAACACAGACAGTCCGGGAATATGTCCACTATCCATTTCACTTGTGATAATTTTATCTATATAATGTTGTGATGACTTAGATAACATCGTTTCTGTCTTCTTCTGATTAATATGGTGATTGATTATCATGGCGATCGTAAGTATAGTGACCACAAAGATGGTTCCGCCTAAAAAGGCAAATATTTTCTTCTTCAACGTGATTTACCCCTAATTTTGCTAAATTATTGCACTCAACTCATTTTAAAACATATGCTCATTATAACAATTTTAATTATAAAACGCGCAATAAAGGGCTTCATATATTGCTAGCAATTATTTTATAATATAAAAACAATAGTAAAGCAGTTAAATATTTATGGCAATTTGTAACAAATTGGGCAAAAATATTTATTAAATTTCTATGACAGCGGTATACTTTTCTTAGAGATGGGAGTATAGTTTATCCATCGAAATGTAATAAATAAGGAAGAGTAGTTATGTTCAATCAATTTAAAAGACTAATTATTGGCAAACCTAAAAGAAATAGAGAATTAAAGAATGAAAAGATTAGTAAATTTAAAGCATTAGCGATTTTATCTTCGGATGCCTTGTCATCCGTGGCTTATGGTCCAGAACAAATTCTGCTTACCTTGTCTATTGTAGGTGCTGCAGCAGCATGGTATACCTTACCAATTGCAGTTGCAGTGCTTATCTTGTTAGCAGCATTGACACTATCATATAGACAAATCATTTATGCTTACCCTAAAGGTGGAGGTGCCTATATGGTATCGAAATCTAATTTGGGAGAAAAATGGGGCTTACTCGCAGGTGGCTCTTTGCTTGTCGATTATATATTGACGGTAGCGGTAAGTATTTCATCAGGTGCAGATGCACTTGTTGCTGCAATTCCAACACTTTATTCACATAAAGTGTTAATTGCATGTTTATTAGTATTGTTTATTTTATTGTTAAATTTACGTGGTTTAACAGAATCTGCTACGGTGTTATCTTATCCGGTGTATTTATTTATCGTGGGCCTTATTGTGATGATTATTATAGGAACATTTAAAGTAGCTACAGGTCAGGCAGAACCACACATGCAATCAGCTGTAGGAACGGCTGTGCCAGGAGTAAGCTTATTCTTGCTATTAAAAGCATTTTCTTCTGGGGCATCGTCATTAACTGGGGTAGAAGCGATTTCTAATGCTGTAACAAACTTTAAAGAACCAGGACCTAATAACGCAGTTAAAACACTTATCGCTATGGGTAGTATTTTGGGCTTCTTATTAGTGGGCATCGTAGGCTTATCATATTGGTATGGCATTTTACCACAAGAAGAAACAACGGTACTATCACAATTAGCTAAACATGTATTAGGCCAGAATGTGGCATATTATTTTGTACAGGCTACGACAGTAATGATTCTAGTTCTTGCTGCAAATACAGGTTTTACGGCCTTTCCAATGCTAGCTGCAAGCATGGCTAAAGATAAATATATGCCAGTCATGTTTACGGCGAGAGGTGATAGATTAGGTTATTCTAACTCTATCATCGTCTTAGGAGTACTTGCGATTATTTTAATTATCTTATTTGATGGTAAGACTGAAAATCTCATTCCATTATATGCCACAGGTGTATTTATTCCATTTACATTAGCCCAGTTTGGTATGGTCATTAAATGGATAAAGGGTCGAGAAAAAGGATGGGCTGTCAAACTGATTGCGAATGCAGTTGGTGGTACCATTACTTTTGTCGTATTTATGATATTCTTAATTACGAAATTTAATCAGGTTTGGCCAATTCTCATTTTCTTGCCAATCGTCGTTATTGGCTTCTTAAAAATACGAATGCATTATAGAGATATTGCCGAACAATTACGTTCAAATGCGATGATTCAAGACATGCCAATCGTGGATAAAAATTTAGCATTAGTACCGATTAGTAGTATTACATCTGCCGTTGATAAATCTATTTATTACGCGCAAATGATTGCAGATGACGTCATTGCTGTGCATGTGTCATTTGGAGATAAAGATGAAACATGTTTGCAAAATAAATGGAAAGCTCATTTTCCAGATATACGTTTGGTTATTTTACGTTCAGAATATCGTAGTGTGATACGTCCAATATCACGCTTTATTGATAAAATTAATAAAAAAGCTAATGATAAGAACTATGTCATCACCGTGGTTGTACCTCAATTTGTAACTAAAAAGCCATGGCATAACTTTTTACACAATCAAACGAGTATTCGCTTGAAAATGCATTTATTCTATCAAAAAAATGTTATTCTTGCGACGATTCCGTATAAGTTAAAAAAATAATTAAACCCTGTTGTACAGATGATAAAGGTTAGACGGGGATATAAATCCAAAAATAAAAGCATAAAAAGTCTGGGACATCATTATGTTTTAGGCTATGAATGCCATATATTGGCAGTCGTTGACTGGATTGAAAATATGCGTATACCAAGCTTTTTCAATCCGAGTCAATCTTGCCGGGGCGGGACTACGAATTCATAATGAATTCTGTTCCGCTCCTTTTTTAACATGTCATAGAAATTTATGTGCTATACGGATTTCTTTTTTATTTTGCTTAAAATATTAAAAAAGTTATTTAAATAGTAAGTCAACTATTGTAAAATTTAAATATAACATCGTTTTTGAATTGTATGACGCTAGTATTAAATACGAATAGAGAAGAGGAACAAATATGCGTAAAGGTATAGTTATGATTTTACTTGCATTAGGACTTACATTAGCTGGTTGCTCACACCATGATAATGATAACAAAGAGTCATCAACCAAATCGGATAAATCATCTAAAACAGATACTGAAACAGTTAAAATTAAAGATGACGATAAGATGACTGACAAAGAAAAAGAATATAAAGAATTAGAAAAGAAAGCAAGTAAAAAAGAAAAAGTAGACATCATGGGCAAGTTGGATCCACTTGTTACTGAAAAGTCATTAACAAATAAAACAGGTATGCAAGGTTGGAAAGATTATAAAGAACTTATGAAAAAGGTTGAAATTGCAGATTATAACTATGTTAAAGAATCAAAAGGGGCATCTATGAAAGAAGTTGATGACTTCTTTAAAGATAAAAAAGGTGTTAAACGTAAAGAAATAAAAAATCCAGGTGGTCTGAAACAAATTGACTATTGGTATGTTGATCCAAGTGGTAAGAAAATAGGAAAGAGCAATATCCCAGAGTTTTATGCTGAGATTTTAACTAAATATAAAGATGGTAAACTCGTTTATGCGTCAATCGAACCAGGATTCTATACAGCTGATTTTGCAAAAGCTTTAGATGGTGACAAAATGAAAGACATTAAAACATTAAATCAATTGGTAGCTCCTAAACCAGTGTCTTACGGTATAGGACAAATGAAATATTCTGGTATTCCATTAGTCAATGTATCAGTCATCGCTAAAGCACCAGCGAAAAAGAAAGAAGATCAAGTGCCAGTACTTGCTTTCTATACTTTCTCACCGTTTAATTATAATAGTGATAAAGAACCACAAGTTGCTTATTTAAGTGGTATTGAATTTATGAGTGGTTCTAGGGATTTTGGTAACAGTAATTATCTATCTATGATGAAATTCATTAAAGAGCAAAAAGAAGTATTAGACCAAGGTGTACATGATTCTTAAATTCATTAAAAAGGTACGACTTCCATAGTTAAGGAGGTCGTACCTTTATATTTGTACAATTAATGTGTTGATTCACTGGCTAACACAATTTCATTATAGTTGATATTTTCACGAATTTGTTTCGCGATATCATTCGTTATTTTATTGTTGGCAATCAGTTTATCGAGTACGTCACGTTGTGTATATAGTGCTTGTAATTTTAATGATTGTTGGGTTTCATTGCTAACAATTAATTCGTTTTTTTGGCGTGCTTTTATTTTTGAAGCACTTTGACGTAAGGTTTGAGTAAGGTTCGTATAGCGATTAATGACCAAGCTTACTTCAAGTACGTTACCACTATGTTGTTCTTCACGCATTTTTAAGATGATATTATGGTTGACGATACGCATAATTTTTTGCACATGCTTAAAGCCATCTTGATATTTTTGACGTATATCATTACGCTCAGATTTGTCACTGCTTTTAAGTGCTTTAAGGCGTAGATAGAATAATTTGATAAAGCGTGAGAGCTTTTTGATGAAAGATGCTTCTCTAAAAAATTGAGAATATTCAATTACACCTCGATAATTCGAAATATCTTGCTTAGTGATACTTCCTTTAGCAATTAAACGTTCTAACGTTTCTGTCTCTATTTTTTCTGCAATATCTTCTAAACGGCGCAATTCCTTTGTATTTTTATTATCAGGCTCTATATTTAATAAGAAAGATAATTCATTAAAGTATTGGTTTAAAATTGGTCGATAGTCAATGTCTGGCTGTGAGGTTGACTTTTCTTTAAAAGAGTCAATGACTTGCTGTACAATGAAAATCTTTGCCGATTGATAGCTCATTCCTTGGAAATCTGTCTCATGTGCTGATGGTGTGATGAGCGGCAGTATAATTTGCGCTAAGATCAGGCTAATTAACACCATTAAGGCTGCGATAAATAATAAATCATTACGATATTCAAAATGTTGCTGTTGACCTACTAATTCTGGAAGTGTTAAAGCCATTGATAATGAAATGGTACCGTGAATACCGCACATCGTCATGATAAATGCATAACGACTACGTGTTGGAATAGAACCACTGTCATCATCCAAATAAGACTGCACATTTTTAGGGGCATAAAAGTCCTTAAACCAAATATACACCCATATATAACGAAAAACATAAATGGCTACGGCAATACTAAGCGTAATGCCAATTAAAAACATAATATTTTCTGGCTCTACGCGAATAATTTCATCCACAACTTCAGGAACGATAAAGCCAAGTACTACGAAAACGAAGCCATTTAATGCATAACTCAGTGTAGTCCAAATCTGGTTGTAGTTCATTTGTAATTCCGTTTGGGCACGAATGAGACGGTCACGCTCTAAGCCATGAATGAGACCAGCAATGACGACGGCAATAATTCCAGATGCATGTAGTTCTTCGGCAATAAAATAAACAACAAAAGGTGTCAAAAGTTGGATAAATGTTAATGTATTGTTATCTTTTAAACCTTTATTTGCTGTAAGATAAATACGTAAACGAACTACCAAAGTGCCAATGATAATGCCAATTAAAATACCTAAAATAGTGGACACAATAAATTGTCCTATGGCATGAAAGGCAGAAAATGACCCTGTAACTAAGGCTGTTACTGCAATTTTAAAGGAAATGATACCTGCAGCATCATTGAGTAATGATTCGCCTTCTAAGATAGCCATTGAGCCTTTGGGTAACATTTTTCCTTTTGTAATAGCGGATACTGCTACAGCGTCAGTCGGACATAAAATCGCTGCAATAGCAAAAGCTGCTGGCATAGGTAAATCAGGCCAAATCCAATGAATAAAATAGCCGACACCAATAACTGTTGCGAATACTAACGCCATGGCCATTAAGACGATGGGCTTTTTGTACTCCATCAGCTTTGTACGCGACACGTGAGTGCCTTCAACAAATAATAACGGTGCAATGACCGCAAACATGAAGACTTCAGAATCAAATTTAAAGTGAATCGGAATGGGGAGTATGAATAAACAGACACCCAAGGCGATTTGTATAAATGCAGCAGGAATTTTAGGAAAGCGATTATAAATAATCGAACTGATAATCACTGCAGTAATAAATAATAAGAAAGCTTCAAGTAATTCCATAACGCACTCCTTCTAGTATAGATAATATAGTTATTTTATCATGAAGTACCTAGAATGAAATAAAGAAGTGTTAAAAAGTATCCCTCAGTCACGATATTAAAGTGATTGAGGGATGAATATTTTTGATATTTATTCTTTAATCTTTGTTGCAAGGCGACGCCGATAGAAAAGAAATAAAAAGATAAACCATATTGGTGAGATAAATAGAGCCATTCTTGTTTCTTTACTAAAGAATAATAAAATGAAAATCAAAGCAAAGACACCTAAAATAACATAGGCCATCCACTGTCCGCCTAATAATTTAAATGTATTTTGTTTATGTTGTTGGGGATGCTGACGTACATATTTGATATAAGACACAACAATCATGGACCATACCACTATAAAGAGCACAGTAGATAGCGTTGTTACATAGATAAATAATTGTATCGCGTTAGGAAATATATAATTGAGTAATACGGCTACTAATAAGATGACTGACGATATTAGCATGGCAATAAAAGGAACACCATGATGATTTGTTTTTGTTAACGGTTGAGGGCCTAAGCCTCTTTTAGCCAATCCAAATAAAATACGACTATTGGAATAGATGCCACTATTTGTTGCAGAAGCGGCAGCAGTTAACACAACGAAATTGACAATACCAGCCGCAAATGGAATACCGATTAATTTAAACATTGTTACGAAAGGACTACTGTTTGTACCAATTTTATCCCATGGAATCACAGACATGATGATCAGTAAACTACCAATATAAAATAATAATATGCGAACAGGTACATTATTGATAGCCTGTGGAATCGTTTTTTCTGGATGCTTCGTTTCCCCAGCAGTGACACCAATTAATTCGATACCAACAAATGAGTATAGTGCAATTTGAAATGACATTAAAAAGCCAAATGAACCATGAGGAAACAGCCCTTGATACTGTGCCAAATTAGTAAAAGAAGCTTGTCCATAATAAGTGTGTATTCCAAATAAAATAATCACCAAACCTATAAGGATAATGGCGACAATTGTTATAATTTTAATAATCGCGAACCAAAACTCGATTTCCCCAAATAATTTCGCCCCTAATAAATTAAATAAAGTTAGCATAAATACGATAGATAAAACCGTAATCCAGTGGGGAAAATTGGGAAACCAAAAGCTAAAATACTGTCCCATAGCTGTCAAGTCTGACATGCTGGAAATAATCCAACTAATCCAATACGTCCATCCAATTACAAAGCCGCCAAAAGGACCGAGAAAGTCATTGGCAATGTCTACAAAGGAATTGTATTGCGTATTACTTAGCAACAACTCTCCTAAAGCACGCATAAAAGCAAATAACACCATGCCAATAATCATATATGCCAATAATATGGAAGGGCCAGTTAACGAAATGGTTTGGCCTGAACCTAAAAAGAGACCAGTGCCAATAGCGCCACCAATGGCTATTAATTGGATATGACGATTGCTTAATTCTCTTTGTAATTGCTGTGCCATAAAGTCATCCTCCATATAAACGATAAGCTTGTCGAAATCATAGCTAAATATGCTATTTAAACTTTGAGGTCAAATATTTTTTATAGGTCATAATAATGTATATTTATGTGTAATTATGATGAAATATGGTTTTATTATACAGTTAATTATAGAAATTACAATTATCTTTAGGTATATGTAAGTTTCAAAATTTTAAAATGTGTAGTGCTTGTGACATAATGATTATAAGTAACAAGCAAAGTAGGAAGTTTTATGAAAATAGGCACTATTTCAGATTTACATATCGATCGACATACTTATATAAATAGTGAAGGTTACATGCAGGCTTTGGTTGACTGTGCCATCAAGCGGCAATTGGATTTATTAATTATAGCCGGAGATATTTCTAACAATTATCAAATGACGTGTGCGTTTATCTCTCAAGTTAAAGCCCAAATAAATATTCCTGTGCTATTTGTACCTGGCAATCATGACTATTGGTCAGATCAATTAGATCATAGCTCAACTGATATTGTCACATCTTTTCGTCAGCAACCAGAGTGTCTCATGACACAGCCTTATATTATCAATGACAATTGGGCAATTATAGGCTCAACGGCTTGGTATGATTATAGCTATGCACATGAACGTTTTTCAGAAGAACAGTTACAAAGCGGCAAGCATTATGGGGCGACCTGGCAAGACAAAGTCCGTATTGATTGGACAGTGGATGATCGGCAATTATCAAAACAGTTTGCTGATGAATTACGAGCGCATGCTTCACAAGTAGCACCAAGAAAACTTATTATAGTAACGCATATTGTGACTCACCCTGCATTTATGGTTCCGACACCACATCGTCTATTTGATTTTTTTAATGCTTATATTGGGACGACAGACATTGACAGTATCTATCAGGATTATCCTGTACGTTATAGCATTATGGGGCATGTGCATTTTAGAAAAGAACTGACAGAAAATGGCATAACGTATCTTTGCCCATGTCTTGGCTATCAACGGCAATGGCGAACGGATGATATCATATCAGAAGTCAATCATGCATTAATGGATTTTACAATTAATGATTAACAAGAAACATAGGTTGCTAAATGATTAAAAATGATAAGTATCATACATTAATTACATGGTAAGAGGTTCTAAAAACGAATTAAAATAAGAGAGCGAATATAAATGAAATACTTATAGACAAATACAAACAGAGCATGCTCTGTTTGTATTTAATATGCATTTCGAAGTTACCTATTACTTGAGAGGTTATTAGGTTGTTCACTGTTAGGATTGATATAAATGCATTTTTGACCAGGTGCATTATAACTCGTAGCCATTTTTTGTTTACTAATTTTAATGATTTGAAATTTATTTGGTAATATAGCTGGAAAGACAATTTTCCAACCTAGGTGACTCCATAATGGATCTATGTAGTAATAATGGGTATCGTCGTAGCCAATTAATAATGTCACATGAATATTTGCGACGGTCGGCGTAGGTTTTTGATCGAAATGATAGATTTTGTGTAATGGCTTTTGTCCTAAACTTGTGTGATAAATAATGACAGGTTGGCCTTGATCAATAATCTGTTCAAGTTCGGATAATGCATGTCCTGTACCATTGCTGACGCGTGCATCAAATTGTTGAAGATGTGGGACAAACGCTTCAGGAAAAATCGTTTGGTGATGTCCAAACTTAATAAATAATTGATGACCAACATAACCTTTATACGGATTATTTTTATGTGTCGGCCAGTTTTTCATAATATCTGTGGCTTTCGTAGTATGATGATTATATTGCAGCAACATTGCTGCAGAAACGCCTTCGCATCCCATAACTAAGGGTAAAGGGAAAAGTTGGCTGATTGGTTTAACGTTTAAGATTGTTTTACTCATGACATCGTTCTCCTCGGTACGTGTAAACACACTGTCCAAAAATAATACAACTTATTATATAACGCAATGCCAAATTCGTATATTAAAAAGTTTTGACTACTAGATTAAATGATTCATTTTGTGGCTATAATAATTATAGAAAAATAAAAAGGGGATAGATTTATGCAATATAGATTAGAACAGCTAGAAGAAATACAAGTTGTTGGTTTTCATCGAAGTTATCGAAGTGGTACACAAGCTCAAAAACATATTGCATCATTTTGGGAGGATGTGATAAGTGCACATATCGATGAAGAATTAGCACGCCACAGTGATGGCACACTAAATGGCTTATTAGGCGTGTGTATTTCACACGAAGACGGGCGAATGGATTATTTAATAGGTGTCACAAATCAATCTATACCGCATGAGGGATATTCAAAGGTTCAATTAGTCAAAGGTGATTATTTAGTTGTGACGACAAGTGGATCTTTTCCAGATTCTATACAACGCACAATGCGCCATATTCATGTAAACTTGTTGCCACGCGAAGGTTTTCGTATCAAAGATGCCAATTTCTTTGAACTTTACCTGCCAGGAGATATTGAAAGTGATGATTATGTAGCTGAAATATGGCTTCCGATAGAGTCGGAATAAGGTAAGCAAGTTAACAACGAAACGGTAATGTTATAAAAATATAGAAGCGGGACAGCATTCATTATGAATTCATAGTCCCGCTTCGACAAGGTTGACTAGGATTGAAACAAGCTTGATATAAGTGTATTTTCATTCCAGTCAACTACTGCCAATACTTAGTTCATAGCTTAAAATATAATGATGTCCCAAACTGATATATTTTATTTAATATACGGCTTATTAATTTTAAAATAAGTAAATTGTAAAATAATGAACACGGCAGCTGTAGTACTAATGATAATTAAGTAGGGCATTGGATTAAATTGCCCTGCTAAGCCTACAAGTGGTGAAATCATGCCGCCAAGAATAAATTGGAATAAACCTAGTAAACTTGATGCGTTGCCACTACCACCAGTACGTTCTTCCATTGCCATTGAAAAACCCAAAGGCCCAATAGAGGAAACTGGACAAATATTAATAAAGAACGAAATCATCAATACAGATATAGGTAGATGATATGTTAAAGTTATAACAATTAGAATTACGCCAATAATTTGTATGATACTTAAATAAACTAATAAGGTGTATCTATGGATATATTCAACTAATGTCGCCACAATTTGACTGACAACTATTAACCCAATGCCATTAATTGCAAACATCAGACTAAATTGTTGCGGGGTAAGTGTATATATTTTTTGTGTAATAAAAGGTGATGCAGATGAGTAACTAAATAACATCACATATGTCAATCCTTGTAATAGCATAGGAATGACAAATTTGGGTTTACGCAACAGTTGTCCAAAGTCTGAAAAAATGTGGCTAAAGTTTAATTTGGAATGTGTATCTTTTGCTGTTTCTGGCATTTGCGATAATACACCTATAATAAGTATAAATGTGACAATTGTTAGCACAATAAAGATGACATGCCATGACCCTAGTTTAAGTGACCAACCACCAATCAATGGTGCGATAATTGTAATTATTCCATTGACACCCATTAGCGCCGCCAAAAACTTAGCCAACGCATTGCCATGGAGTTTATCACCAGCTGAAGCTTTGGCTATAACGATGGCACCACCACCAGTTAAGCCTTGAACAAAACGTAAAATTAAAAATAGAGGTAAGTGGTCCGTTAGCGTTGCCGCGAATGAAGCAATTAAAAATATCGTTAAAATCATTAATAAAACTTTTTTACGACCAAATGCATCTGATAACGGACCAAATAAAAATTGACCAATGGCTAAGCCTATCATAGTAAAGGATAGCGTTAATTGAACTTCTGATGTGGATGACCCGAAATGATGTTGTACATTAGGTAATGAAGGAACATACATATCAATGGTCATAGGGCCAAAGGCAGTAATAACACCTAATATGATTAACAAAGTAATAGGAAACGTACGAAATGACTGAGACATAAAAGACTCCTCGAATGTTAAATTCATGTTTTATTTTAAATATTTTAATTTTTTAATTATACCAACATTTTGCCATAATATAAATAGCTGTGATAGCGCATTAAGCAAAAAAGAAAAAGAGCAGGACTGAAATCTAACGTCATTATAATGATTTCAGTCCTGCTTATATATTAAAATGTTACCTAATGGTCTTCAACTTTAATAAGTAACTTATTTCCCACTAAAACTATTGATAAAATTTTCTATTTTGTCTTTAAGACTATCAAATTTAGTATTGATATCATCAAGCATACCTTCAACTTTACTTTGGTCTGCATTGTTTTGTTGTGCTTGGTTGGCATTTTTTAATTTATCTAACTGATCTTGATAAAATTTAGTGAATTTTGAATCTGCATTATTTTGTTCATTTTGTTTTAAGCTATTGATTTCTTGTTGTAGTTTTTGAATCGTATTGTCTGTGTTGACTTTGTCTTTGATATCATTTTTAGCCGCTTCAATTTGACTTGTAATACTATCGTCTTTATCTTTGACTTGTTTTTGGTAGTTCTGTGATACGTTGGGATCGTTACTTACTTTATCGCTATTACTATCTCCACCCATAAATGCAAGTGTCACAAACACGGCAACGACAATTAAAAGCAGGGCGATGATAATATATAACCATTTTTTAGACTTTTTCTGTCTTATATTATCTTCTTCTAACTGTTGTTCTCTACGAAAATCACGATCATTGTAATAACGATTGCCATTTTCATCATAACGTGCTTGCTGTTGACGATATCTATCTCCGTTATTTTGATATTGTGCTTGCTGTTGGTTTGTATAACGTTGTTGTTGATAACGCGCGTGTTGCTGACGTTGTTGTTGATTTTGATATTCTTTATCTTGTTCATAACTGTCTCTATATTTTTCTGTTCGTTTCATGTAACATCACCTCTAATATTTTCTGGGAAATACTTAATCAGTTGTTTTGTTTGATTAAGAGCTGAAAAGACGATGAGAGTTTAATCAAGCGTGCAATATTTTCAGCAGTTTTTACCATATTATCATATCCATGCTCTAATAAGTGATCTAATGTCTCAGGCTGTTCAATGATGCTAAAGACACTATCGATGCCGTGATGATACACTGCTTCATAGTTGTCACCTAATGAGCCACAAATAGCGATGACTGGACAATGAAATTGTTTAGCTGCTTTAGCTACTCCAATAGGTGTTTTTCCATAAATTGTTTGTCCATCTATCTTTCCTTCACCAGTAATGACTAAATTTGCTTGCGCGGCATAAGATTTAAATTGAGTTTCTTCTAATACAAGATCGATGCCTTTCATCATTGTGACTTGGCAAAAGGCAAGTAGACCAGTCCCTAAGCCACCAGCTGCACCAGCCCCTGGGATATCTTTTACATCTTTGTTTAAAGCTATTTTTATTTTATCATGATAGTTTGCCAAGGCGGAATCCAACTTTGGTATCATTTTTTCGGTTGCACCTTTTTGTGGACCATAAACAACACTGGCACCTTGTAATCCCAATAATGGATTAGTTACATCACAGGCAACTTTAAACGTTACTTTTGCTAAACGTTTATCAAGGTTTGTGCTGTCAATTTTCGATAATTGAGCAAGCGCACCGCCACCTTGTGGTAAGATTTGATGATTGTTGTCGAGAAATTGAACCCCAAGTGCAGTTAACATGCCTGCACCACCATCATTTGTTGCACTACCTCCAATACCAAGAATGATACGTTTAACACCTTGATTCAATGCATCAAGAATGATATCGCCAGTACCAATCGTGGACGTTATTAATGGATTACGTTCACTAGCTTGAACAAGATGGAGTCCAGAAGCTGCTGCCATTTCAATGATTGCTGTATCTTTATTCGGTGTAATGGCATATCCAGCCATAATTGGTCGTGATAATGGATCTCGTACACGAATATATCGCCAATCAGCATTTAATGCTTCCACTAACGCTGCTGTTGTTCCTTCGCCACCGTCTGCCATAGGAATGAGTTCATAATGAACAGTATTATTAAAAACACGTTCAAAGCCTTCTTTGATGGCAATGCTTGCTTGTTTAGCAGACATGCTTTCTTTAAATGAATCTGGTGCGATAACAATATGTTTTATGGACATAAAGCCACTCCTTGTCTATGACATTTATTGCTATACTATTATTATAGTAGAAATAGCTTGAAAAATAATACACTAATAGCATATTATTTGTACGAGAAACGATAATATAGGCGCTGTCTTAATAAAGAAGATGAAGGGTAATGAGGAATCAATCATGAAATTAAATGCAACACATTATGAAATTTTAAGATTTATTATAGTAGGTGGCATCAATACGCTAAACTATTATATTGTTTATTTATTACTGTTAAAGGTCTTCGACATAAACTATATGGTGAGCCACATTACCGGTTTTGTAGTTAGTTTTGTTATTTCATACTATTTAAATTGTTATTTTGTTTATAAAGTTAAACCGACACTAGTTAAATTTTTAAGTTTTCCGTTTACACAAGTTGTCAATATGGGAATGCAAACGGCGTTATTATATATATTTGTCCGCTGGCTACATTTTCCATCAGAAATAGCACCATTTGCCGGTTTAATCATAACCATACCGATTACATTTGTTATGTCTAAATGGATACTTAGAGACAAATTTTAACGTGTTATAAAGTATATGTGATTATAACTAAAATTTTAGGTGCTTCTAATAAAATAGTTATGTTATTATTACAAAAAATATCGAAATTAATAATTATTGTAAAACAATTAAAATTCATTCATACTAGCTTTAATAAAGGATGTTAAGGTGGTTAGTTGAATGTCGCAAAGTGAAAATTTAAAACTGGCACAGCGTGGCGCGTATCTCAGTTTGATTGTTTATATTATTTTATCTGTTACGAAATATCTTACAGGTTTTATTTATGATTCTGCGGCAGTAAGAGCGGATGCCTTAAATAATATGACAGATATTGTAGTGTCATTGGCAGTGATTGTAGGCTTGAAAATATCGATTAAACCTGCAGATAAAAATCATCCTTATGGTCACTTAAAATCAGAGAATATATCAACATTATTAGTATCATTTATAATCATGTTCGTAGGTATTCAAGTTGTTATTGAAAATGTACCTAGATTAATTACAAGAGACCACCACACACCAAGTGCGATAACAATTGTGATTAGTGCAATTAGCGGTATAATCATGTTCGCTGTTTATATAGTTAATCGCCAACTCGCTAAGAAAACAAATAGCAGCTCACTAAACTCAGCAGCGAAAGATAATTTATCGGATAGTTTAGTGAGTATAGGAACGGCGATAGGGCTAGTGTTTACACAATTTGGTTTACCAATTGTCGATATTATTTTAGCTACAATTTTAGGTTTTTTAATTATCTATACAGGGTTTGGCATTTTTAAAGAATCGATATTTGCCTTAAGTGACGGCTTTAATGAGGAAGAGTTACAACAATATCGTGATGATGTGTTGGAAGTAGCGGATGTGATTAAAGTGAATAGTTTAAAAGGACGTTATCATGGTAGCAGTATATTTTTAGATGTAACAATTGCTGTTGATGCTAAACTATCGCTTAAAGAGGCACATGATATTTGTGATCGGGTTGAAAGCCATCTGCATGGTAAGGGAATTTCATCTGTTTATGTCCATCCTGAACCATATTACCAATAGATTTTGAATTAAAAAATTTTAAGTTATGAGTAAATAGCCTAGAACGTAATTATGTTCTAGGCTATTTACTATATATTGGCAGTTGTTGAAGGGATTGAAAATACGCTTATACCAAGCTTTTTTCCATCCTAGTCAACCTTGCCGGGGCGGGACTACGAATTCATAATAAATTTTTCCCGCTTCTGTTATATTCAATACGCCGTAATGTATGGCTGTCTGTTCCTAGTGTGCTTTCTTACCACCATCCATGCGTTGTCCGAAATCTAACTACTGCATTGATTGAACCATAGCGCGACTGAGCATATTCAATCATGCCACGTGTTTGTTGTTCAACGGTTCCATAGCCCCAAGATAACTTAGTTTGTGCTAAGCCAAAATATTCTCCATTTTTAGCATGCGGATTGCCTCCTGATTCAGGTAACACAATTTTTTCCCAAAGTTCTTCAGTCCCACCTGCAGCCATAAAGCGGTCATATACAGCATCTACATCGTTATCACTTTCAGGAGAAGAGGTTGTTGTTTGTATAGACTGTGTGGTAGGTGGTGTTGATTTTTGTTGTTCATTTGTTAAGTCATTTGCATGTGCCGTATGTGTATAAGTTTCAGCACTTGCTGCCCCAATTGATACCGTAGCGATAAATGCTAATATTGATTTTCTCATAATAAAAACTCCTTTAATAAACAGGATAATATGAAGAAAAACGGTTCCCTTATTTACGTTATCAAAATCAATTACGGAAACTTAATTATAGCAAAGATTAAGTCATTGGTGGTTACTAACAGCTCATAATTTAATAACAACTTTTGCAATTTTGCGACAAATATCACTGCTAGATCACAATTTCAGGTAATTTATTACAAAAATAGCATGTCAATGATAGTAATCTTGTGCAAGTCGTTTTATAATATAAGTAACAAAAAAATACATTGTTCACTGCAACAAGAAAATCTCAGTTATAGGAAGGTGTTTTACATGCCTAAATTAATTTTATGTAGACATGGACAAAGTGAATGGAACGCAAAAAACTTATTTACAGGATGGACTGATGTCGATTTATCTGAACAAGGTATTAACGAAGCAGTCACAGCTGGACGTAAGGTTAAAGAGAACAACATCGAAATTGATGTAGCCTATACATCACTGTTAAAAAGAGCGCTAGAAACTACAAATTATATCCTTAAAGAATCAGATCAGTTATGGATTCCAGTGCATAAAAGCTGGCGTTTAAATGAAAGACATTATGGTAAGCTTCAAGGATTAAATAAAGATGATGCGCGAAAAGAATTTGGTGAAGAACAAGTTCATAAATGGCGTCGTTCATATGATATTGAACCACCAGCTGAAACAGAAGCACAACGTGAAGAATATCTACAAAGCAGAAAATATCGTCACTTAGATAAACGTATGATGCCATACTCTGAAAGTTTAAAAACTACATTAGATCGTGTTGTACCAATTTGGACAGACCATATTTCACAACATTTATTAGATGGTCAAACAGTATTAGTTTCTGCACATGGTAACTCTATTCGCGCCTTAATTAAATACTTAGAAGATGTTTCAGATGAAGACATTATCGGTTACGAAATTAAAACAGGTGCGCCACTTGTTTATGAATTAGATGATAACTTAAACGTTACAAATAAATATTATCTTTAATAAATCAAAGCCATTACGTTGCGTGAAATGCGACGTAATGGCTTTTATGTCATTCAATGTAAGTGCTTAAGAAACAAAGATAAATATAAAGTATAAGTGTGAATAAAGATAAGTATGAATAATGAAATATTAAAATAATATGCAACAATTTGTTTTCTATTTATTAAGTGAGTGATAGGGTTACTTGCGTTTATGTTGCTTGATAATTTTTAATGCACGTTTTCTAGTTTTAATATTAGGGCTTTTTAAGTTTCGACGTGCAGTTTGTACATCTTGCTTCATATTATCGCCTCCCTTATTCATATAGTATGACGGATTAATCATGTTTTGTAAATAGGAATTATTACGATTTATTTTTATTTTAAGCAAAAAATTAGGGGAGTGTTGAATTTATTAGTAAAATAGCTATTATTTATGAAATGTATGATGTTATTTTAGTGGGAGGAACATATGTCACTACAACAAAAACTTACAATGATTATCACGATGTTATTTGGCGGATTCTTTGGATTGCTTAATGAAACATTGCTAACAACCGCGTTACCTAGTATTATGGCAGATTTTCATATTGCGTATTCACAAGTGCAGTGGTTAACAACAGCATTCTTATTAACAAACGGTGTTGTTATTCCTTTGTCTGCCTTTATAATTCAGCGTTATACGACACGACAAGTGTTTCTAGTCGGAATTGCTGTCTTTTTTATTGGGACGATAATTGGCGGATTTAGTCCTCATTTTTCTGTTTTATTAATCGCACGTATTATTCAAGCATTAGGATCTGGCATTATGATGCCACTGATGATGACAACGATTTTAGATATTTTCGAGCCACATGAACGCGGCAAATATATGGGGACCTTTGGCTTAGTAATTGGACTAGCACCGGCGATTGGGCCGACATTATCTGGCTATTTAGTTGAATATTTAGATTGGAGAGCGTTGTTTCACGTAGTAGCACCTATTGCAGCATTCACATTCTTAATTGCTTTAAAAACGGTTAAAAATGTTGGCACAAAAGTGTATGCTCCAATCGATACTTTATCCATAACAATGTCAGTATTAGGATTTGGTGGCTTGCTTTATGGAGTGAGCTCTATTGCAACAGACGGATGGAATAATCCTATTGTGCTGACAACTATAATTGTTGGTGTGATTTTTATTGCTTTATTTGTGTGGCGACAATATCAACTTGACGTACCATTATTGAATTTTGAAGTTTTTAAAAATAAGCAATTTGCCGTTGGACTAGCGATTATGTCAGTAACAATGATCTCAATGATAGGTTCAGAAACCGTGCTTCCGATGTTTGTACAAAATGTCTTACACCGCTCAGCATTAGATTCTGGATTAATGTTGTTACCTGGTGCAATAGTGATGGCAATAATGTCAATGATATCTGGCGCATTATATGAACGCTTTGGCGTGAAATTGTTAGCATTTATAGGTGTCATTATTGTTATTGTGACAACATGTTATTTCATTTTTATGGATGAGCATACGTCGGCACTTATTTTAACAACAATTTATGGTATACGAATGATTGGTATCGCTCTGAGCTTAATGCCTATTATGACACATACTATGAATCAATTACCGCATGCGTTAAATGCACATGGCTCTTCCATGACGAATACAGCGCAACAAATCTCTGGATCAATTGGGACGGCGGCTTTAATCACTATTCTTTCCCAAGCAAGTCAAGCATTTTCGCCAGATATACAACAATATAGTGGAATGACCAAAGCTGAGATGACAGCTCAAATAAAAATTGATGCGGTGTTACATGGCTATCATGCTGGATTTTTATTTGCTGTTATCATTACAGTTATTAGTTTATTGCTTACTTTTATGTTAAAAAATCAGCGTCAATAGGCTTATGTAAAGGCATGAAAAATGATTGTAATGAGTAACTCCTTATTGACTAATAGTAAGGATAGGATTAAAATTATTCTATTCTGATAGAAATAATAGGAATATGGAGGGACTATTCAGATGAAAAGACTTTTATTTACAGTAATTGCGCTTGTTTTTGTATTAGCAGCATGTGGAAATGGTGGATCATCTAAAGATGATAAAGCGAGTAGTGATAAAACCTTAAAGGTTGGAACAGAAGGAACTTATGCACCATTTACGTATCATGATAAACAAGATAAATTAACTGGTTACGATATAGATGTGATTAAAGCAGTCGCAAAAGCAGAAGGTTATAAACTTAAATTTAATGAAACATCTTGGGATTCAATGTTTGCTGGTTTAGATGCGGGCCGTTTTGACGTCATTGCAAACCAAGTAGGCATCAATAAAGAAAAAGAACAAAAATATCAATTTTCAACGCCTTACACATATTCAAATGCTGTGTTAGTTGTGCGTGACAATGAAAAGGATATTAAATCATTTGACGATGTTAAAGGAAAAAAATTAGCGCAAACCTTTACATCTAACTATGGTAAATTAGCTAAAGATAAAGGCGCTGATATTACTAAAGTGGATGGATTTAACCAATCTATGGACTTATTATTATCTAATCGTGTTGATGGTACTTTTAACGATAGTTTATCTTATTTAGACTACACAAAACAAAAACCGAACGCTAAGATTAAAGCTATTAAAGGTCAGGCAGAACAAAGTAAATCTGGCTTTGCTTTTTCTAAAAAGGTTGACAGTAAAGTCGTTAAAGACTTTAATGAAGGCTTGAAAAAAATAAAAGATAGTGGCGAATTAGCTAAAATAGGTAAGAAATGGTTTGGTGAAGATGTTTCTAAACCTCAATAATGAACAGCAACATGCTTTAGACGCAGCTGGACAAGCCTTCGGACCTATGTTAGAAGGATTAGTTAAATATTCTATTCCGATTACAATTGTGACTTTTATTCTTGGGTTAATTCTTGCATTATTTACTGCTTTAATGCGAATATCAACCAGTAGAATATTAAGAGCCATTGCACGTATATATGTTTCAATTATTCGAGGCACACCAATGATTGTACAATTATTTATTATCTTCTATGGTATACCAGAATTAGGAAGATTAATCACAGGTGATGCAGATAATCAATGGACACTTGCACCAGTTATTGCTGCAATTATAGGTTTATCTCTAAATGTAGGTGCGTATGCATCCGAAATTATTCGTGGTGGTATTATTTCCATTCCGAAAGGACAAACTGAAGCAGCATATTCCATTGGGATGACTTATCGTCAAACGGTGCAACGTATCATTTTACCTCAGGCTATTCGTGTGTCTATCCCTGCTTTAGGAAACACATTTTTAAGCTTGATAAAGGATACATCGCTATTAGGCTTTATTTTAGTAGCGGAAATGTTCCGTAAAGCACAAGAGGTGGCTTCAACAACGTATGAATATTTTACAATATATATTTTAGTAGCCATCATGTATTGGGTTGTCTGCTTTATTATTTCAGTGCTCCAAGGATTATATGAATCTAAAATTGAAAGAGGGTATCGTTCATGATAGAACTTAACAATATTCATAAATCCTTCAATGATAAAGAAGTGATTAAAGGCGTCAATTTGACGGTAGAAAAAGGAGAAGTCATCACATTTATTGGGCGCTCTGGTTCTGGTAAAACAACATTATTAAGAATGATGAATGCATTGGAAATTCCAACTGAAGGAACGGTTTCAGTTAACGGTGTTACTTACACGGCAGATGATAAGAAGTCACAAATTAATGTGCGTAAACAATCAGGTATGGTATTTCAAAGCTATAATCTTTTTCCTCATAAAACAGCGTTAGAGAATGTGATGGAAGGATTAGTTACCGTTAAGAAAATGAAAAAGTCTGAAGCGGATCGTATAGCATTAGCTTTATTAGAAAAGGTAGGTTTAATAAGTGTCAAAGACCAGCGTCCCCACGCTTTATCAGGTGGACAACAACAACGTGTAGCTATTGCGCGTGCATTAGCCATGAATCCTAAGGTCATGCTCTTTGATGAACCTACATCTGCGCTAGATCCTGAGCTAGTTACAGATGTATTGAAAGTGATTAGAGAGCTTGCAGATGAGGGAATGACGATGGTTATTGTGACCCATGAAATGCGCTTTGCGAAAGAAGTGTCTAACCGTATCGTGTTTATTCATGACGGCATTATCGGGGAACAAGGTCCACCAGAACAACTATTTAATCAACCAAAAACAGATGAGCTAAGACGCTTTTTGAATGTCATTAATGAAGAATAACAACATAGAATGATTAGGAGTCTGGGGCATAAAGTTCTTGGACAAATAAAAAAGGGAGCGGGACAGAATTCATAATGAATTCTTAGTCTTGCCCCGGCAAGGTTGACTAGGATTGAAAAAGCTTGGTATAAGCGTATTTTTAATCCAGTCAACTACTGCCAATATAGAGTTCATAACTTAAAACATAATTATGTCCCAGACTGTTTTTAATTATGTTGATATAAAATTACATATAAATGCGCCGTATTTTGGTGAGACTCTTGAATGAACAGGACAAGATGAAGCTGTCCCCTAAGAAAGCGAGCCAACAATACGAGTAAATAAAGAAGCCAGTAAATGAATTTATAAAAGTTATTTACTGGATATTTTTATATGAATTCTGTCCTGCTTCTTAATTTTTTAGGTAACCTGACCCAACTAATTATTTTCTATGTGCGATAAATTGTTGTAGTTTATAAAATACCGGTTTAATTGGTTTAATAAAATCTCCAATGTATTCATATACTTGAGCGTTAAAGCCTTCTTTAAATTTTTGTACACCAGCATCTTCGGCATCTTCACTAAAGTCTCCAGTAACACCGTAGAAATTGTAACGGTCGAGATTGTGTTCTTTCGCAAATTTAATCATTTCCCATTGTAAACGATATGCACCCATGTAAGCATTGTATTTTGGATTTGAACCACTGGATAAATAATACATTTCATGGTCGTTATAGATATATAATGCAGCCGCTAAATTTAAGATATGACCTTCTTTATCCATTTGAGTTTCAGTTTCTTTAATTTTGCGTTGATTACTTGCAACTTGTTGCGTTACTTGTGTATGTTTATTTTTATTTTTCTTAGAGTTTGGACTCTCTTGTAAAGCAGTTTCTATGTCTGAAAGCTGTTGCTTCAATTTATCACGATCTGCCTTTAACGTAGCCAAGTAATCATTTAAATCGATATAAGCCAATTTTAGCATTGCATGATCTTGGTATATTTTTTGCATTTCTATAAAGTAAGGTTCATCTCTAAATGAAAAACCATGCTTTTCTTCAGCCATTTGGAATAACTCGAAAAACGTATGCGTGTCTTCAATCGGCAATGTTTTAACTTTGACACCCATTTCATAGGTTTTTTTAATATTGCGACGCGTTTGATAATCCATTTCTTTCATCAATTGATCTTCGTTCTTGTCTTTTAAATCCAGTACAGAAAGCCAACGAATTTGACTCATCATATCGTAGCCAACTGACCAGCCTTGATGTTTATAACCTAAATCTTCTAATGTTTTTATTACTGCACGATTGTCGTAAGATTTTAAAATCTCACCATCTGCGTTATGTAAGTTCTCTAAAATATATGGATCAACAAGGACATAAAGACAATTGCGTTGTTTTAAAAAGTTTGTGAGAGATTTAAAGAAATAATGAACTAATTCAATATTGCTGTAATCCATGACTGGACCGCGATGGGTGTAAAAGTATTTAAAGAAGCGTAAGGCAGGTGCTTCCGTTAATAGACAAGCAGCAATTACTTCATTCTGGTCATCTTTTACGCCAACCAAATGAACATCATGTTTCATTTCTGAGCGAGTGAGGTAATGCATACTTGATTGGGTATAATGTGAAAAATGTGTTTTTGTAAATTGATCGAATTCTTCTGCAGTGATAGTCATGAACTTCATATTAAATCTACTCCTCTATTTTACTGAATAGGTATAGTGTAACAAAATTACATTATAAATACACATATTATTCCATCATACTTTAGTTGTATAAGTTCGAAAATGGAATAAAAGTAATATTATATTATTTAACATTTATTAACTTGTTATTTCAACTGGCACGTTTGCCCGTATCGTTGTATGATTAGACATGTATTAAAGGATGATAGGGAATCCTAGATTAAATAAATTAAAAGCTTAGGAGTGAATAACTTGAAAAAGTTAGCAATGGCCTTAACATTAATCGTTCTACTGCTGACAGCTTGCAGCAGTGGTAAATATACCGAAAAGATAGATAAGGCGGTTAAAATGCAAGATGATAAGCAAGAACGTTTAGCAAAACATGATCAAGGCGACGTCGTTAAGCATTTTGATAAAAAGGATGCTAACATTTATGTCTTTGAATATGGCAAATATGTCATTTTAGGATATAAACCGCTTAGTGATAATGATGAGATTCACTATTATGCGTATCAATTTAGTGGTAAAACGATAAGTTTTAAAGAAAATTTCGATGCAAAGGGATATATTCAAAAGCACGATCCAGATTATAAAGAAGAAAATATGAACTAACCTAAACGTTAAGGAGCACATATGAAAAAACGATTATCCATCATACTATTATTGACTTTTTTAGTTATTTTAAGTGCATGTGCACAACAAAAGAAAGACGCTCCAAGTGCACCACAAGCTACTAAACATAATAAACCCCTTATCGTTGAGTATGGCGATTACAAGTGCCCATATTGTAAAAAAGTAGAAACACAAGTCATGCCAACAATTAAAAAGAAATATATTGATACAGGTAAAGCAGACTATCAATTCATCAACATGGCTTTTTTAGGCAAAGATTCCATTATTGGTGCGCGTGCAGGCCATGCAGTTAATGCTATTGCCCCACAAGCATATTTAGATTTTCAACAAAAAATATACGCTGCACAAGAGAAAAATGATGACAAAGAATGGATTACACCAAAATTAATCGACAAACAAATAGATCAACTTAATATTAGTCAACAACAAAAGCACAAAATCAAAGCAGATTATAAACAAGAAAATAGTCAGTCATGGAAAGCGGCTGATAAAGATAAACAATTATATAAGAAGCATCATATATCCAAAGCACCAACTGTATTTATTAATGGTAAAAAAGTAAAAGACCCATATGATATAAAAAGCTGGGAACAACAACTTGATAAATAAGCACTTCGTAAAAAACATATTGATCAACTAACATATAAAGGAGGATAGGTCATATGCACATTGAACGCCAATTAAATCAAATCATTGCGCATATAACATTTCATGCTCCTATCATTGAAGTGTTCAAGGCTTATACAACACAATCACTATTTGAACAATGGTTTCATCCACCAGGTGCTAAAATTAAGGTCTATCATTTTGAAGCAGTGACTGGTGGAAAAGCATTTTATGCTATTACAACACCAGAAGCGACTAGTTATACATTAACCGAATACCATATGGTTCAAGCACCGTATCAGATTGTTTACTTTGATTTCTTTGCTACAAAAGACGGTGATAAAGATACACGATTACCAGGGATGAAAGTGGTATTAGAATTCAAACAATTGAATAAGCAACAAACAGAAGTGACGTCTACGACTATTTTTCCAACTGCGACAGCTGCTGAACAAGCGTTATCCATGGGTGTTGAAACTGGTATGCGAAAGACTTTAACTCAGCTTGAACAACTACTAAAAAAAGAATTGTCATGAAAATGACACGCTTTATTTAATGCGATTACGTTAAAATAATCTTGAAAAGAGGTTGATAACAATGAAATCAAGATATTTAAAAGTTTTAGTCTTATATGCATATAGTACATTGGTACCGACATTAATATTTAATTCTAAGTGGATTAAAAGTCCTACATTAAAATATCTCTTAAGACTAGCGCTTGGCTATGGCTACTTTGCTTTAGGATTAAAAATTTTATCACAACTCAAACGTCAATAGGTATGTTGAACAACTTAACCTATTATTATAAGAATAAATTGGGAAATGCTATTAATGAATGAACTATTTCAATTCGTTAATAGCATTTTTCCTTATACTGTAAGTTTTGATAAATATTGCTTATATGAGCCTCATAATCAATACGATGTACCTTATAAATTAATCATTAATTTTTCTACCTGACCATTTCTTAATGGTTAGCATTAAAAAGCCACAAATAATGATTAAACTCATAACGTATAGGATTAACGTTAAAACATAAGGTACACTATTTTGGATATACATAGGAATATAGCGTGTAGCATATGTGATTGGCATGTAATACCATGACTGGTCGCCTAAAACTTCCATACCAAAATAGATGTTAAATATTACACTAAATATACCTCCAACAATTGCAAGCACGCTTTTGATAAAGAGACCGATCATAAATATGATGACTGTTATTAAAATATTAAATAGCAGACTAGTCAATAAGTAAAATAAGCTAATATTTAAGTTTTCACTCATGATGATTAAATTTAAAGTAGAAATGATTAACGATAGGACGTAGTTTATATAAATATACATGAGTGTGGCTAGAGCCCATGATAAACGGCTAGTCTTACTTAAAATATGGTTGAAATGTCCTATGCCCTCTTCAAATTTAATTGTCTGAAACACTGTGATGGACAATATTAATGGCGTAATCGCATTAAAGCAACCAGTATATATTTGAATAGCTGTTTTATGCCATGAGGGACCTAAATAGAGATCAATACATAAAATATAAAAAAGTGTAAACATGAGTGGTATATAGGTTAAAATGTCTGATATAAATTTTAATTTTATGATTTTAAATTCATTTATCATTTTATCCTCCAAGATTTATTATTATTTAAGAAGAAAAATGCAACGAAATAAATGGTACTTACGATTAAAACGATTAATAAAGCATGTAAATCATTAAAAAATGGGCTCGACTTAGATAATAAAGTACCATTTGGATGTAATGATAAAGTGATTAATGGAATTCTACCGATATAAGACCAAGGGAGAATCCAAAATATTTTTGTCATAGTTATAGTAATTATGCTTAATATTGATAAAAAAAGATTTAGAAATATCGCAAGAAAAACACCTGTATTTCTCACTAAAATAAAGTTTATAGGTATCAACGATAAACTAGAAATTAAAATAAGTGTTATCGTCACGAATATTAGTAATGGGTTTATTGGAGCACCAGAAGTTAATGCGTTACCAATCATTGAAACGATAAATATCAAGATAGCATGAATGATAAAGCCTATGATGGTTACAATGATTTTGTTTTTAATCATGCTGTTAATAGACCAATTGTTGCTTTTGTAATAAGAAAAATGATTGTTTTTTATTTCCATATTGAGGAGAGAGTTAGCAACGATACATGTAAGTATAGGTATCACGAAAAACGGCCATAAATTAAACGTCAAAGATAAATATGGAGAAAGTTCATTCTTATCAGGTTGACCTTGAGCAAATAACGCCGTAAATATTGCAAAAGCTAAAAATATTAATGGCGATGAAATGAGCATATACATAGCTGAGGAACTTTTTAATTTAAGTAATTCAGTCTTTAAATTTTTCATCATAATTTACTCCTTTGTAATATCGAAAAATATTTTTTCTAGATTTTCATTAGTATTATTTTCTTTTTGATACTTTAATTTACCGTTGTGAATAATACCGATATGATCAGCTAATATTTGTATTTCGGAAAGTATATGACTTGATACAATGATGCTTGTACCTTGCTGAGTTAAATCTTTCAATAATGTTCTTAAATCTTGTATACCATAAGGGTCAAGGCCATTTGATGGCTCATCGAGTATTAATAACTTTGGTTTTTTTATTAGCGCCATTGCAATGCCTAAACGTTGTTTCATTCCCAGTGAAAAATCTTTAACTTTTTTCTGTTTATCTACTTTCAGTTTGACCTTTTTTAATACTTGTGGAATATTGTCAAAAGGTATATTTTCATTTAAAGCTACGATTTTTAGATTATCATAAGCATTTAGATGGTTATAAGTGGGCGGGGACTCTATTAACGAGCCAATATTTGATAAATCATTTCTGACCATCTGTGCGCCATCTAAAAATATTTCGCCATGTGAGCTGGATAATATACCACAAATGATTTTAAGTAATGTTGATTTTCCAGCGCCATTAATACCTAATAAGCCATAGACTTCGTTTGGAGCAACTTTTAAATTAATATCATTTAAGACTACATTGTTTTTGAACTTTTTGGATAAATTTTTGGTTTCTATTTTGTAAGTGTTCATTAAGATACCTCCTCTGTGATTAATTTCATCGTAGCACGAGAAAAAAATATTACTACTTACACTTTTGTAAGTAACAAAATAAGTAATCATTTAAACATTGTTGTGTTATAGTGAATTTAATTAAAGGAGGAAAAATGTATATATTATTATTGGCTGTTTTCATTCTTTTAGGTATAGCATATTTACTGTTTAAAGCAAATAGTCGACTTAATATTTACTGTACGTCTATTATCATTGTTTTAATGTATATTTTAGTATCTTATTATTTGAATAGATTATTTGATTTTAACTTAATGGTTTTAAGTAGTTATTTATTATTGTCAATGCTCGTGATTATCGCCTTTATTCTCTATTTATTTTGGGATAGTAAAAAATTATTGAAAAATGAAGGCAGTCGTCTTACAAACTATTTGAGTTTATCGTTAGCGATGTGGATTGTAATTTTGATTGCTTTATTTCCAGTATCGTTTATCGTTAACAATGATGTGTCAAAATATATATTTGTAACATATTTATTCACTACGTTAATATTTACGTATTTTTTTGGCTTAATATTGAGCTGCTGGCTTTTAGCTATATTTTATTCAACATTAAATAGCAATAAGTCTATTGATATTTTTTTAGTGCTAGGATCCGGTTTAATAAATAATAAAGTTACACCACTTTTAGCTAGTAGAATTAATGCAGGCTTAGAAATTTATCAAAAGCAAAATAATAAGCAGCATTTGTTTTTAGTGAGTGGTGGCCAGGGTGATGATGAGCTGCGACCTGAGTCAGTTGCTATGAAGGAATATCTAGTAGATAAAGGTATCGTTGAGGATGAGATTATTTGTGAACAACAATCGAAAACGACATATGAAAATTTATATTTTTCTAAGGAAATGATAGAAAATTTACCATTAAATAAACCTAATATTTTAATATGCACAAATGATTTTCATATTCTAAGAGCGATGTTTTTAGCGAAAAAATTGCATTTCAAAAATTTTTACAGCGTTGGCAGTAAAACGAAAAGCTATTTTTTCACCAATGCTTTTATTAGAGAAGTGATTGCCATTATTAAAATGGATTGGTGGTTTCATCTTGTAATTATGTTGGCTAGTATCGCATGGTATATTCTTACAATGGTAAATATTTAAAAGATTTAATATAGTAATATAAGTATCTTCCATTAGGGAGGGCGTTGAGCTCAATCTTTAATGGAAGCTTTTTATATGTTTTAGTTTCAAATATAGAATGTCGATTTATTTAGAATTTGTGTGATACATAAGCAGCTTTTCATAGAAAATACATGTATTATTTCAAAAGCGATAAATTTATAGTATGTTACATTTTAATTTTTAAAATTTTCATATATTATGTGTATTTTTTTAAAGCTTTATAGTTTTATTATGTCTTTATGGATATAATAGGTCTATATTAAATGATGACATACATAGGAGGAAGTTTAGATGTTAAAAAATGCAAAGACACTTGATGACACACATGCGACACGTGCACAAATTGAAAGTGCAGCTGGACAAGTGCAAATGAAGGAAGTCATGCTTGATAAGACGCCAGGGAGATATATGGTAAAAGCAATCATGGCTGGCTTTTTATTGGCGATTGTAACAGTATTTATGTTTGCTGTTAAGACACAGTTTGCCGGAACAAATGACGGGCTGGTTAATTTGCTTGGTGCAATCGCATTTAGCTTAGCCTTAGTATTGATCGTATTAACTAATTCAGAACTATTGACGAGTAATTTTATGTACTTGACTGTGGGTTGGTATTATAAAGTGATTTCTATGTCTAAAATAATGAAAGTGGTTACTTTTTGTTTTATTGGTAATATTATTGGTGGGATTTTTTTATTTTTCTTGATGAAATTTGCGCATATTATGACACCTGAAATGATTCAAAGCTTAACGGCATTGGTACATAAGAAAACGATTGATTCGACATGGTACAATATTTTAGTTAAAGCTATTTTTTGTAACTTCTTTATCAATATTGGTATTTTTGTCTCTATGAAGTTTAAAGAAGGTTTAGCAAAAGCATTCTTCATTGCGTGTGGCGTGATTGTCTTTGTCTTTATGGGTTATGAACACGTTGTCTTTAATACAGGATTATATGCAGGTATGGCTTTCTTTAATTTGGATGCTTTGTCATGGTTAGGTGTATTGAAAAATGTTGTTTTTGCATTTATTGGTAACTATATAGGTGGCGGTATCTTTATTGGTTTCGTATATGCATACCTGAATGGTACACGAGATAGTTTAGTTAAATAATTAAAATGATATAGATGCTATAATGAAATATATAGATTATATTTTAGAAATTCTAAATACAGCTTTGGAGTGTAACAGACTTTTATGTAGGACGTTACGCTCCTTTTTTAGAAAAATATTGACTTATGATACATTAAATCTTATTATTTTAATCAACATTATTAATCATGTATCGGGGGGATACGATGGTAGCGAATATTTTAGTCGCACATGGCATGCGTCAAGGAAATCAAAATGAGGCATTAACAGGCTTTGTGGCTCAATTGTTAGAGCATGAAAGCTATCCATATGATTTGGCGTTTATTGAAAGTGAAGAAAAAAGTATTTCACGCATCATGACGCATTATTTGAATCAAGGAGAAACAGAATTTAAAATTGTGCCACTACTCATTTTTTCTGCCATGCATTATTTAGTGGATATTCCAGAAATATTAGCACAAATAAAGGAGCAACATCCAAATATTAACTATCGCTTAAGTCAGCCTTTAGGAACGCATGCATTAATGCAGGAAATTATTCAACAACGCATTGAACAAGTTCATATCGACAAAGATGACAAAGGTAAAGTAGCAGTTGTTTTAATCGCACATGGTAGTCGCTCTTATACACAAGCACATGATGAATTAGAAACCTTTAATCATCAGCTAGCTACAGATTATCCTGTATTCTCCAGAACATTGTATGGCGATATAAGCTTTAAAAATGATTTGGATAAGTTAGCTAAGCGCTTTTCCAAGTTAATTATCGTGCCAATGTTTTTATATGATGGACGCTTAGTGAATAAAGTAAAAAAACTAATCGCGCAAATGGACATACAATCAGAATTGCTTATTACACCATCTCTGAATTTCGATCCGCTTTTGAAAGATATTATTAGCGCACGTCTTGAGGAATTATCATTTTAAAGAAAATAATTAAAGATGATATCAGTAACAATCAGTAAAGTTTCGCACTTTATTGGTTGTTTTTTTATGTTAGGGAATTCCCTAATTTTGTGATTTTATTCACAAAAATGGCCTGTATTGGTCTACAATAAAATTGAAAAGTGATAGCTGGAATATTATTAATCAAGTTAATGAACCTTTAAGGGCATAGGTATTTCCAGCAATCTTTAAAAGATTAAAAGGGGCGACATTATGGCTAAGCAAAAATTAGTGTTGATAGGTAATGGTATGGCAGGTATACGCACGATAGAAGAAATACTAGAGCGTTCCGATTCAACCTTTGACATTACAGTGATTGGTAAAGAACCTTATCCTAACTATAATCGCATCATGCTATCCAATATTTTACAAAATAAAATGACGATTGACGACACAATTATGAATCCATTTGATTGGTACAAAGCGCATGATATTAACTTAATTATCGATGACCCAGTTGAGCACGTTAATCGCGAAGGACAATATGTTGTAACATCAAAAGGGCTAACGGTTTCTTATGATATTTGTATCTTTGCCACAGGCTCATCAGCTTTTGTATTACCTATTCCAGGGGCTGATTTGCCAAGTGTAATCGGTTGGAGAACGATTAAAGATACTGAACAAATGATGACAATTGCACAAACGAAAAAACGTGCCGTCGTTATTGGAGGCGGTCTTCTTGGATTAGAATGTGCGCGTGGATTATTAGATCAAGGCATGGAAGTTACTGTCTTACATCTAGCAGATTGGTTGATGGAAATGCAATTAGATGCAAAGGCGGGCGCATTACTCAAAGCGGATTTGGAACAACAAGGTATGAAGATTGAGTTACAAGCGAACTCACAAGAAATTATTGGTCAAGATGATGTTGAAGCTATTAAATTAGCAGATGGTCGTGTGATAGAAACAGACCTTATTGTGATGGCAGTGGGTATCAGACCTTATGTGCAAGTTGCCCGTGATGCTGGACTAGAGGTCAACAGAGGTATTGTCGTTAATGATTATTTACAAACGAGTGATGCACATATTTATGCTGTTGGAGAGTGTGCTGAGCATCAAGGACACGTATATGGACTTGTTGCTCCTTTATATGAACAAGGCAAAGTGTTAGCCGATTATTTAACTGGTAGAAAAACAGAGGGCTATCATGGCTCAACAACATTCACATCCTTAAAAGTATCTGGGTGCGATTTATACAGTGCTGGACAAATTGTTGAAGATGAAGACGTACACGGTATAGAAGCATTTAATAGCGTAGATAACGTTTATAAAAAAGTATTTTTAAAAGATCAAGCGGTTGTGGGAGCTGTACTATACGGTGATACGGACGATGGCTCTAGGTTTTATAGCATGATGAAAAAGCATGAATCACTTGAAGATTATACGTTAATGGCACTATTACAGAAAAAAGGTGCCGATGCTGGTTTATCAATTGCTGATATGAGCGATGACGAAACGATATGTGGTTGTAATGGTGTAGATAAAGGCACCATTGTAAATGCAATTAAATCTAAAGGTTTAACGTCTGTGGCAGAAGTGACTAAAATGACTAAAGCGGGTAATTCATGCGGAAAATGCAAAGGGCAAATCAGCCAAATTCTAGAGTATACGCTTGGTGATGGCTTTTACGCTGCTAAGCCAACAGGAATCTGTGCCTGTACAGAACTGACTAGAGATCAAATCGTCACACAAATTAGAGCTAAAGGCTTAAAGACATCTAAAGAAGTGAGACATGTCTTGAACTTTAAAGATAAAAATGGTTGTCCTAAATGTCGACCAGCTATTAATTACTATTTAAATATGGTCTATCCTCATGAACATGCAGATGAACGTGAGTCACGTTTTGCTAATGAACGCTATCATGCCAATATTCAAAATGATGGTACGTTTTCAGTCATACCTCAAATGCGTGGAGGCGTCACAGATGCAGATCAATTGATACGTCTTGGACAAGTAGCCAAAAAATATGATGTACCGCTAGTTAAAGTTACTGGTTCACAACGTATCGGATTATATGGATTGAAAAAAGAACAATTACCACAAGTATGGCAAGATTTAGGCATGCGTTCTGCATCTGCCTATGGAAAGAAAACTCGTTCTGTTAAAAGCTGTGTTGGTAAAGAGTTTTGTCGATTTGGGACACAATATACGACGCGTTTAGGAATTCGTTTAGAAAAAACATTTGAATATATCGACACACCACATAAATTTAAAATGGGTGTGTCAGGTTGTCCAAGAAGTTGTGTAGAATCAGGGGTTAAAGACTTTGGTGTTATTTCTGTTGAAAATGGCTTCCAGATTTATATTGGTGGTAACGGTGGTACAGAAGTAACCAAAGGTCAATTCTTAACGACTGTAGCTACAGAAGATGAAGTGATTAAACTTTGCGGTGCATTGATGCAATATTACCGTGAAACAGGTGTGTATGCAGAGCGTACAGCTCCTTGGTTAGAGCGTTTAGGTTTCGATAATGTTAAAGCAGTGTTGTTGGATCCTGAAAGACAAGATGCATTATATACACGTATCATGGATGCGAAACAAGCAGTTTCAGAAGAACCTTGGCAAGCAATTGTTCACAATAAACATGCACAAAAAATCTTTGAAGTTGAGAAGGTGTAAACGATGAGAACAGGAGAAAAAGTAAAAGTATTAACAATCGATGATTTAACACCTTTAATAGGGAAAAAGGTCATTGTTGATGGTAATGAAATAGGTATATTTCTAACTGAAAGTGGTCATATTCATGCTATTCATAATGTTTGTCCGCACAAACAAGGTCCTTTGTCAGAAGGAACGGTCAGTGGTGAATATGTATACTGTCCCCTGCATGATCAAAAAATTGATTTAGCATCTGGTGAAGTTCAAGAACCTGATGAAGGTTGTGTAACCGTATATCCAGTAGAAGTCATTGACGGAGATGTCTACGTATGTCTATAGCCAATGGTGGCAAGGTATATCTTGTAGGCGCTGGTCCAGGAAATCCTAATTTATTAACGAAACAAGCCGAACGTTTAATTAGAGAAGCGGATATTATATTGTATGACCGTTTAGTCAATCCACTTATTTTACAGTATGCGTCAGAGAAAGCAGTCTTCGTTAATGTCGGTAAAAAGCCATACCATAAACACATTCAACAAGTACAGATTAATCATAAAATGATTGCTGCGGCACATCAATATAAACATGTTGTTAGATTAAAAGGTGGTGATCCTGCGATATTTGGTCGTGTTTATGAAGAGCTTGAGGCATTAAAACAACAAGCGATAGAAGTAGAAATTGTCCCAGGCATTACGTCTGCGAGTGCTGCAGCAGCAACTATGAATGTCGGACTAACGATGCGTCAAGTTGCACCAAGTGTCACTTTTTCAACAGGGCATTTCAAAGATGATGTCAGCAATGAAACAGATATTAGAAATTTACACAATGGTGGTACACTTGCCATTTATATGGGAGTTAAGCGTTTAGGGCATATTATTCAACAAATTACTGCGGTATCAACTGAAGATTATCCAATTGCAGTGATTTTTAATGCTTCTTGGTATAACGAAACAACCGTAATAGGGCGTTTATCAACCATCGAAGCGCAATTAACTAAGATAAATTTAGAAGGACAACCTGGCATTTGTTTGGTTGGTCCTATCGTAGAACATATGTCACAAATACCTAAGGCTAACAGCAGAGATAGCATATTAAAGATACTCGTAGGTGAAAAAGAACAGGCGCTAATACAAGCTGAACATTTAGCAGATATAGGAACACCATGTCTGATACAACCAAGTAAGACAGCACATCAAAGTCAGCACGATTTATTTCAACATATCATCGCACAACATCAGTGTGATTATATCTATATGGAGTAAGTGTGAGTCTGGGACATCACTATGTTTTAGGCTATAAACTATATATTGGCAGTTAAACTCGCCGGGGCGGGACAGAAGTCATTATGAATTCTGTCTCGCTTCTTTTTATTTTTGAAAATTTAGGGTTTCAACTAAGGCAATTAGGCAATTCCCTAATATTAGAACTTTGTGAAAAAATATACAATGTAACTAAGACAATGATATGAATGTTGAATGTAGCACTCGTGTTAAACCTTTTACGGGAGGACATATAGATGGGGAAATTTGGATTGAACTTTTTTAAGCCAACTGAAAAATTTAACGGTAATTGGTCCATTTTAGAAAGTAAAAGCAGAGAATGGGAGAAAATGTATCGTGAACGTTGGAGCCATGACAAAGTCGTTCGTACTACGCATGGGGTCAATTGTACAGGATCATGTTCCTGGAAAGTTTTTGTGAAGAATGGCGTGATTACTTGGGAAAATCAACAAACTGACTATCCAAGTTGTGGTCCGGATATGCCTGAATTTGAACCAAGAGGTTGTCCTCGTGGTGCATCATTTTCTTGGTATGAGTATAGTCCGTTGCGTGTTAAATATCCTTATATTAGAGGTAAACTATTGGATTTATGGACTACAGCACTTGAAGAAAACAACGGTAATCGCATTGCAGCATGGGCCTCAATAGTTGAAGATGAAGAAAAAGCTAAGCAATATAAATCAGCAAGAGGTATGGGTGGACACGTCAGAGCTAGTTGGAAAGATGTCACAGATATCATTGCGGCGCAGCTTTTATATACGATAAAAAAAGACGGACCAGACCGAATTGCTGGATTTACACCTATTCCAGCTATGTCGATGATTAGTTATGCTGCTGGAGCTAGATTTATTAGTTTATTAGGTGGAGAAATGTTGAGTTTTTATGATTGGTATGCTGACCTACCACCTGCATCACCACAAATATGGGGTGAACAAACAGATGTACCAGAATCAAGTGATTGGTTCAATGCAGCTTACATTATTATGTGGGGATCAAACGTACCTCTTACACGTACACCGGACGCGCATTTTATGACCGAAGTACGTTATAAAGGAACTAAAGTTATTTCGGTCGCTCCGGATTATGCTGAAAACGTAAAGTTTGCCGACAACTGGCTGGCACCGCATCCAGGTACTGATGCTGCAATTGCTCAGGCGATGACACACGTGATTTTACAAGAATTTTACCAAAATGAGCCGAATGAAATGTTTATTAATTATGCCAAACAGTATACGGATATGCCGTTTGTTATTATGTTAGACCAAGATAAGCAAGGCTATAAAGCAGGGCGATTTTTACGTGCAAGTGACTTAGGTATTGACAGTGACAATAATGAATGGAAGCCAATGATTTATGATTTAGAGAGCCAACAGTTTGTGGTACCTAATGGCACGATGGGACAACGTTGGGAAGAAGGTAAACAATGGAATCTTAAATTGGAAACTGATGATGGTCAAACAATCAATCCAACACTGACGATGGCGAATACTGAATATGACATCAAAACCATTCAATTTCCATATTTTGATAGCGATGGTGATGGAATCTTTAAGCGACCAATTCCAACATACACGTTACAGTTAGCCAATGGTCAAAACGTTCAAGTGACGACAGTTTATGATTTGATGGTCAGTCAGTATGGTATACAGCGTTTCAATCATGCCATGGAGGCAACATCCTATGATGACCAGCAATCCAAGTATACACCAGCTTGGCAGGAATCAATTACTGGTGTTAAAGCATCGACTGTGACTCAAATTGCACGAGAGTTTGCGCAAAATGCGATAGAAACTGGTGGTCGCTCGATGATTATTATGGGTGCAGGTATTAATCATTGGTTTAATTCTGACACCATTTATCGCTCAATTCTAAATTTGGTCATGTTATGTGGCTGTCAAGGTGTAAATGGTGGAGGCTGGGCACATTATGTTGGACAAGAAAAATGTCGTCCTATTGAAGGATGGAATACGGTTGCCTTTGCCAAAGATTGGCAAGCACCACCACGCTTACAAAATGGTACAAGTTGGTTTTATTTTGCGACTGATCAATGGAAATATGAAGAATCCAATGTAGCTAGTTTAACTTCACCTCTTGCACAACATGTTAAGCACCAGCATCCTGCTGATTACAATGTGACTGCTGCTCGCTTAGGCTGGTTACCATCTTATCCACAGTTTAATAAAAACAGCTTACTCTTTGGAGAAGAGGCGAAAGAAGCTGGCGATGCGTCAAACGAAGCAATTATTAAACGTGCAGTTGATGCCGTGAAAAATAAAGAAACACAGTTTGCAATTGAAGATCCTGATTTGAAGAAGAATCATCCTAAAACATTATTTGTTTGGCGTTCAAATTTAATTTCAAGCTCTGCAAAAGGGCAAGAATATTTTATGAAGCATTTATTAGGTACTAAATCTGGCTTGATGGCTGAACCTAATGAGCATGATAAGCCTGAAGAAATTACTTGGCGAGACGATACAATAGGCAAACTTGATTTATTAGTATCATTAGATTTTAGAATGACAGCTACACCACTCTATTCAGATATTGTGTTGCCAGCTGCAACTTGGTATGAAAAGCATGATATCTCATCAACGGATATGCATCCTTTCGTACATCCATTCAATCCTGCAATAGATCCACTATGGGAATCGCGCTCAGATTGGGATATCTATAAGACATTAAGTAAAGCAGTTTCAGAAATGGCAAAAGATTATTTGCCAGGTACTTATAAGGATGTTGTGACTACACCATTAGGTCATGATTCTAAGCAAGAGATTTCAACACCATTCGGTCAAGTCAAAGATTGGTCTAAAGGAGAAATAGAAGCAGTTCCCGGACGCACAATGCCTAATTTTACTGTAGTTGAACGGGATTACACTCAAATATATAACAAATTTGTTACGTTAGGACCTTTGTTGGAAAACGGGAAAATAGGTGCGCATGGTGTGAGTTATCATGCGGGTGAACAATATGAGGAACTAAAAAGTATGATAGGAACTTGGAATGATGACGACATAACATCAATCAGAAATCAACGTCCACGTATCGATACAGCAAGGAAAGTGGCTGATGCGATTTTAAATGTTTCATCTGCGACGAATGGTAAGTTATCTCAAAAATCATATACCGATTTAGAACAACAAACGGGTATGCCATTGAAAGATATTTCTAGCGCACGTGAAGCCGAAAAGCTATCATTTTTAAATATTACTGCACAACCTAGAGAAGTGATTTCAACTGCCGTTTTTCCTGGATCAAATAAAAATGGCCGTCGCTATTCACCGTTTACAACAAATATCGAACGACTTGTTCCTTTCAGAACATTAACAGGAAGACAAAGCTACTATATTGATCATGAAATATTTCAGCAATTTGGTGAAAGTTTACCAGTATACAAACCGACATTACCGCCGATGGTCTTTGGCACACGAGATAAACAAGTAAAAGGCGGACAAGATGCCCTAGTATTACGATACTTAACACCACATGGTAAATGGAATATCCACTCGACTTATCAAGACAATCAGCACATGCTGACATTATTTAGAGGTGGACCTGTTGTTTGGTTATCAAATGAAGATGCCGAGGCGCATGGCATTAGTGATAATGATTGGCTCGAAGTATATAACAGAAACGGTGTTGTGACTGCGCGTGCCGTCACATCTCATCGAATGCCTAGAGGAACAATGTTTATGTATCACGCACAGGATAAGCATATTGAAACACCTGGCTCAGAAATCACAGATACGCGAGGAGGTTCTCATAATGCACCAACTCGTATTCATTTAAAACCGACACAGCTGGTTGGTGGATATGCACAAATAAGCTATCACTTTAACTACTATGGACCGATTGGCAATCAAAGAGATATCTATGTGGCCGTGAGAAAAATGAAGGAGGTCAATTGGCTTGAAGATTAAAGAACAAATTGCAATGGTATTGAACTTAGACAAATGTATTGGTTGTCATACGTGTAGTGTGACATGTAAAAATACATGGACGAATAGACCGGGTGCGGAGTATGTGTGGTTTAATAATGTAGAAACAAAGCCAGGTGTTGGATATCCAAAACGTTGGGAAGACCAAGAGCAATATAAAGGCGGTTGGGTGCGCAACAATAAAGGCAAACTTCAACTTAAATCAGGGAGTCGCTGGTCAAAAATTGCTTTAGGAAAAATCTTCTATAATCCTGATATGCCAGTAATTAAAGATTACTATGAACCATGGTTTTACAATTATGAACATTTGACAACAGCTAAACAAGGGCAACATTCTCCTGTAGCAAAAGCACATTCAGTTATTTCAGGTGATAAGTTGGATTTACAATGGGGTCCTAACTGGGAAGATGATCTTGCAGGTGCACATGTTACTGGACCAGAAGATCCTAATATTCAACGAATTGAAGAAGATATCAAGTTTCAATTTGATGAAACATTTATGATGTATTTGCCACGTTTGTGTGAACATTGTTTAAATCCAAGTTGTGTGGCATCATGCCCATCTGGTGCAATGTACAAACGGGATGAAGATGGTATTGTACTTGTTGACCAAGAAGCCTGCCGTGGTTGGCGTTATTGCATGACTGGCTGTCCGTATAAAAAAGTTTATTTTAACTGGAAGACAAATAAAGCAGAAAAATGTACATTCTGCTTTCCAAGAATTGAAGCCGGGCTTCCTACAGTTTGTTCTGAAACATGTACGGGTCGTATGCGTTATTTAGGTGTACTTTTATATGATGCAGATCGTGTGCATGAAGCGGCATCTGCTGAAAATGAACAAGCGTTGTACGAAAAGCAACTTGATATTTTTCTAAATCCATTTGATGAAGATGTGATTGCACAGGCTGAAAAGGACGGCATTAACCATGAGTGGATCGAAGCAGCTCAACATTCTCCGGTATATAAGTTGGCTATAGAGTATAAGTTGGCCTTTCCGCTACATCCCGAATATAGAACGATGCCTATGGTATGGTATTGTCCGCCGCTTAGTCCAATCATGAGTTATTTTGAAGGTAAAGGTGCTAAGCAAGATCCAGATATGATCTTCCCAGCAATTGATGAAATGCGTTTACCTGTTGAGTATTTAGCAAGCTTGTTTACAGCTGGAGATACGAAACCAGTGAAAGAAGCTTTGCAACGCATGGCAATGATGCGAAGTTATATGCGTGCTCAAGTAACGAATCAACCATTTGCGATGCATAAATTAGAAAGATTAGGCTTATCTGAGCAGCAGTTAAAAGATATGTATCGCTTGTTAGGTATAGCTAAATATGAAGAGCGATTTGTAGTGCCTACATCACACAAAGAAACTTACTTAGATACGTATCGTGCACAAGGTAGCCAAGGGTATAGTGGAGAATATTTTGGAGAAAATTGTGAAGGTTGTGGCGTAGCAGTAGGTTCTGGAAAGACAGGACAAGAAGTTTATAATGATCATTTCTATGGAGGTATTTTCCGTGATTAATCTTGCAAATTTTAGACAATATCAAGATAGTTTTGGCTATATTGCACAGCAACTGAATTTTCCAGAAAAAATCACTTTCAATCAAAATATCTTTCAAGAGACCATAGCGCCTTCACATCCTGCATATGCCGACCTTGTTGCTTATCGCACAATGATGGAACAGTACACTTTATCAGAAATTAAGGCAATATACACGGATACCTTTGATTTTAGTAAGAAGGCACCATTATATATGACATATAATAAATTTGATACACAAAAAGAACGCGGGCAGATGTTGGCTAAATTAAAGGTCTTATATGAGATGTTTGGCTTGAAAATGGTTGATAATGAACTGTCTGATTATTTACCGCTAATGTTGCAGTTTTTACATGTGGCACAATGGCATGATGATCCACGTGCGGAAGATAATATTCAGTTAGTCATTATGATTATTGAAGATGGCACGTATACGATGGCAAACTTGTTGGCTGAGGATTACAATCCGTATGCCTATGTGGTCCGTGCTTTGCGTCAGACATTAAAAGAATGTCTTGAAGCACCAAAAGGGGTGACAACACATGCTTAATCAATTTTTATGGGTGATTTATCCCTATCTTTGTGTTGCTATTTTTGTAATTGGTCATATCGCGCGGTATAAATATGATCAATTTTCATGGACAGCTAAATCAAGCGAATTAATTGAGAAGAAACAATTGAAATGGGGAAGTTTATTATTTCATTTAGGTATCATTCCTGTGTTTTTGGGGCATGTTGTTGGTTTAGCCATTCCAGCACACTGGATAGAGTTTTTAGGTGTTAGCAATCATTTGTATCACTTTGGTGCTGTGTATATTGGTAGTATCTTTGGTATAATGACGTTGATTGGCATGTTGTTGTTAACAAGTAGACGCTTAACACTTAAGAATGTTAGACGCTTAAGTTCAGCATCAGATATATTTGTTAATCTCTTATTACTCATTATTATCTTTATGGGATGTTATTCGACGTTAGTTACAAATGCGGTTACGCCAGATTTTGATTATCGCCAAACGATATCAATTTGGTTTAGACATCTATTTACATTCTTACCGGATGCCATGTTGATGAATCATGTCCCACTATCATTTAAGTGTCATATCTTATTAGGATTTACAATTCTGGCATGTTGGCCATTTACAAGGTTAGTCCATGTATGGAGCGTACCATTATCATATGTGAATCGTCGGTATATCATTTATCGTAAACATAAATAACATTAAAGAAAGGGTTAATATATTGTCTCCTCGATCTTATATTGAAACGAACAGTTTGCAAGCAGATTTAGAAACTTTAAGACAATGTGAAGGCTATGATTTTGCTGCGATAGCGACACCAGAACGCTTTCGCTCAGGCGCACCAATTAAATGGCAATTTGTTTCTGGCAATACCAACGATAGATATAAGCTAATTGTTTTAAAAAAAGGGCGTGGCCTCGCTGGTATGGTAATGAAAACAGGTAAAAGAATGATCATTGAGCAGGTTGATCAAGAGATTGGCTTTGAAGAACGCTTAAAGTACCCCATTTTACTAAGTGAAAATTTAACGAGTTTGATTGCGATTCCACTATGGTTTGAAAATGAGTTATGGGGCGTATTATTGCTTGGTCAACGTCAAAATAAGCCATTGCCAGACAATTTTGATAAGGTTAATATTCAAGGTAAACTAAGCGTATTTTCAGAAGGATGATAGGTGATAGGAGTGCTCAATATTAATGAAGAACAATTAGAGCAGTTATTACAACAATATTATAAAACAACACAGGAAAAGATTGTCTTTGTAGACAAATACGGTAAAGTTATCGCAATGAATGATGCAGCAAAGGAAATTATTTCAGAAGACAACAATTACAGTACCATGACCAATGCAATTTGTCGTCAGTGTGAGGGCTATTCCAACGAATTTGCATTAAAAAGCTGTATGAATTGTTTTATGGATACGACTCAACCAACAGATGCAAACTTCCAAGTGTTTATGAAAACTGTAGATCAACAGGTACAACCTTTTACTGCGACATATCAATGTATCGATGACGTAAAAGGTATTTATGCGTTTACTTTGCAAAATATCTCTCCACAAATTGAGCGTCAAGAAAAAATGTATCAACGTCAAATGATTCGAAAAGTAATTGCCGCTCAAGAGAACGAACGTAAACGTATTTCTCGAGAATTACATGACAGTGTTGTACAAGAATTATTAAATATTAATATTGAATTGAGATTATTAAAATATCAACAAGATAAAGTATTAATTACCGATAAAGCCCAACAAGTTGAAAGCTTGATGGCCAATTTAATCGACGATATTAGAAATATTTCTGTCGAATTACGGCCATCATCCTTAGATGATTTAGGCTTAGAAGCAGCTTTTAAATCTTATTTTAAACACTTTGAACAAACCTATGGATTAGCCATTAGTTATCAGGCGAATATTCAGGGTAAGCGCTATGATAGCGACATTGAAACCGTTGTGTATCGAGTTGTGCAAGAAAGTATTTTAAATGCCTTGAAATACGCTAGCGTGAATCACATTGATGTGAGTATCCAAGATACAGGTGATCACATCATTGCAGAAGTGATTGATCAAGGTGTGGGCTTTAACCCTCAGTCACAGCCTAAAGGAACAGGTCTAGGTTTATATGGCATGAATGAACGTGCAGAGCTAGTCAATGGTAATGTAAATATTGATACTCAAATTGGCAAAGGAACAATTATTACATTAGAAATACCAATTTAATGTAGGTTAGGGGAATTCAATTGAAAATAGTTATAGCAGACGACCATGCAGTAGTGCGCACAGGGTTTTCAATGATTCTGAATTTTCAAGACGATATGGAAGTTGTAGATACTGCTGCTGATGGCGTAGAGGCATATCAAAAGGTTATGGAGCATAAGCCTGACGTGTTAATTATGGATTTAAGTATGCCTCCTGGCGAATCAGGCTTAATTGCTACAAGTAAAATTGCAGACAGTTTTCCAGAAACAAAAATCTTAATATTAACGATGTATGATGACGAAGAATATTTATTCCATGTTCTAAGAAATGGTGCTAAAGGTTATATACTAAAAAATGCACCAGATGAACAGCTAATCTTAGCAGTAAGGACTGTTTATCAAGGTGAGATGTATGTGGATATGAAGCTGACAACATCTCTCGTTAATGAGTTTGTCAATCAGCCACAATATGATACTGGCACTACAAATGATCCTTTTAAAATATTATCGAAACGAGAATTGGAAATCTTACCATTAATTGCTAAAGGTTATGGCAATAAAGAAATTGCAGAAAAGCTCTTTGTTTCCGTTAAAACGGTAGAAGCACATAAGACGCATATTATGTCAAAATTAGGCTTAAAATCTAAGCCAGAACTTGTAGAATATGCACTCAAGAAAAAGTTATTAGATTTTTGATTTTATTTAAATTGATGGTGTATAACAAGAAAATAAAAAGTGAAATAACATACACAGGTTGGACATCAATCTCAAAATAATAGCACAAAGATGATTTGAAATTAAAAATTGTCTTTGTGCATTTTTTATATCAGAACTAAAATGACATAAATAGCGACCGATAACAAATAGGGAAATTGTCTATAAACATCAGGGATTATCCTTATGTTCAATTTATCACAAGGATTATAAACTTTAATTATAGTTGGTATGTGTTATAGAAATATGTCTGAAGTAGGGTGTGTGATGTCATATAGTTGATTGCTATCCTCATGCATGTACTAACACTAATTACATAAATAATGAAGGTGAAAAAATGTTTAGGACAAAAGGTGCCTTTCAACTTGGTTTACAAACATTGAGTCTAGTTGTTGGATTTATGGCGTGGAGTATTATATCTCCATTAATGCCATTCATGTCGCAAGATATTAAAGTAAGTGATGTGCAAATATCAATTATTGTAGCAATTCCAGTAATTTTAGGCTCAATATTGCGTGTTCCATTTGGTTATTTAACCAATGTGGTTGGCGCAAAATGGGTGTTTTTCAGTAGTTTTATTGTGCTATTATTTCCAATTTACTTCTTGAGTCTTGCACAAACACCTGGCATGCTTATGACATCTGGTTTCTTTCTAGGTGTTGGTGGTGCCATCTTTTCTGTGGGTGTAACGTCAATACCGAAGTATTTTTCTAAAGATAAAGTTGGTTTAGCAAATGGTATTTATGGTGTAGGTAATATTGGTACAGCAGTATCTTCCTTTTTAGCACCACCTATTGCAGGGATTATTGGCTGGCAAACAACTGTACGCTTTTATCTTATATTTATAGCTGTCTTTGCATTGATTATGTTTTTATGTGGAGATGGAAAAGAGCCGAAGGTTAAAATTCCTTTAATCGCACAAATGAAGGATTTATTTGGTAATTATAGAACATATTATTTAAGTTTATGGTACTTTATCACATTTGGTGCTTTTGTGGCATTTGGTTTGTTTTTACCGAATTATTTAGTGCATCATTTCACTATAGATAAAGTAGATGCGGGTATTCGGTCGGGTGTATTTATTGCTTTAGCTACATTTTTACGTCCAATTGGAGGTATGATAGGTGATAAATTTAATGCCGTAAAAGGATTAATGATGGACTTTATATTTTTAATTATTGGTGCAATTATTTTGGGGGTATCAGATCATATCGCACTCTTTACCATTGGTTGTTTAATGATAAGTGTATGTGCAGGAATTGGAAATGGTCTTGTATTCAAACTTGTACCATCATACTTTTCTAAAGAATCAGGTACAGCGAATGGCATCGTTTCTATGATGGGAGGCCTCGGGGGCTTTTTCCCACCTTTGATTATTTCGTTGGCAAAGTCTCTAACTGGCACAAGTCATTTAGCATTTATTTTACTTGCATTATTTGGGGTCGTGGCTTTTGCTACAATGTTTCACTTATATAAAAAGGAATATGTATAAAATCAAGTTAGTATAAGCCTATGACTAGTTGCTTGCTCAACGTTTTAGAAGCCCTTATTCTTTGCGATGTTAAACGTGCGCAATGAACAAGGGCTTTTTATAAGTATAATCATTAGTATATAACAATAAAATGTTGCATCAAGTGATTGAAATGAGCAGCCAAGAAGTATCATCTAATAATGAGTTAATGAATAGTCACTTTAATCGCTTGTAATCATCATTGTTAAAAATTATCGACAACAAATTGATGCATAATTTTGATGAGCTTTTGTGCTTCCTCTTTGCTAACGCCTGCATCACAAAATACATTTTTTGAAATAGAAGCTAATTCAGGTTTTAATGCTACACCTTGCTCAGTTAGTGAAATTTGCAAGTTGCGTTCATCATTTGTTTCACGTATGCGTGTGACAATACCTTTTTTTTCGAGTTTTTTTAATAAAGGCGTAAGTGTACCTGAATCAAGATAAACTCGATTACCTAATGTCTTAATATTCAGTTTTTCTTTGTCTTCTATAGCCATGATAACGATGTAAGCTGTATAAGTAAGGTCATGTTCTTTTAAATACGTGGTGTATTTTTTGATGTTTTCCTTTGATGATACATATAGTAAAAAGCATAGCTGATTGTCTAAATAGCTTTCTTTATGCTGCATTTAATCACTCCTTATCCCATAACAATAGTAGGAATAGTTAGGGATGTCAAGGTTTTATGCAATTAGTTTATAATTATAAAATCTATAGTTGACATACAATATATTTGTAAACAATTTCACATATTTTAAGAAAAATTTGTTACAAGTGAAGTGATATACTTTAAAAATCGTGCTGTTTCATTCATAATAGTTTGAATAGTACCTTAATTTAACGGACATGTTAAAGATTTTAGTAAAGGGAGATTTACAATGACCAAAAAGCAGGTTATCACCAGAATTATCATCATATTAGTGATTTCTTTAGTAGTCGCAATTGCTTTCTTTTTTGGAATGAAAATGTATCAAAGTCATAAAAATATTCAGCTTGTGGATAGTTACATAGAAGATAAGCATCTTAAAGGATTAATTAAAAAAGAGGAAACAAAATATAGTGCCAAAAAAGGTGTATACTATAAAGAAATCGTGTTTAAAGATGAGCCAAAATTAACTTATGTTGTTCAGCCAATTAGCACACAAAAAGGTATTTTCTTAGAAGGTTTCGATACTGAAACAAAGAAAAATATTAAGGGTGCGAAACATAATACATTTGACCAAAACTATAAACCATAAGTTAAAAAACACTATCAGATGCGCTACAATATACGCGTATCTGATATGTTAATACGGTTAAATAACAGAATATTTAAACATTATCGCTGTAATATTTTAAAAATTTATATCCAATTTTATTTATAAATGATATAATGAAGCGATGTCAGATGAGGGGGTTGCAGTATGGCTCTATTCAAGAGAAAAATAAGTTTACCAATGCAAGTATTAATTGCATTAGTATTAGGGGTTATCGTCGGACTTTTACTTTATGGACAAGACCAAGTTGCGAATTACATTAAACCATTTGGAGATGTATTTCTTAATCTCATAAAAATGATTGTAATTCCAGTGGTGTTCTGTTCACTTGCTTTATCCATTTCTGGTGTAGGTGAGTCTAAAACAGTTGGACGATATGGTTGGAAGACAATTCTTTATTTTGAAATTATAACAACAATCGCAATTGCATTAGGTATTATCCTTGCAAACTTGTTTAAACCAGGTCAAGGATTAGATCGTTCTAAATTACCTTCTGGCGATATCTCAAAATATCAAACAACAGCACAAGCAGCTGAACATTCTACATATGGTAATCATTTCATTGATACAATTGTAAATATTGTACCTACTAACTTTTTCGAAGCTTTAACAAAAGGTGAATTATTACCGATTATCTTCTTTGCTGTATTCTTTGGTTTAGCATTGGCAGCAATCGGAGAAAAGGGTGAACCTGTTAAGGCATTCTTAAGTGGGACACTAGATGCTGTATTCTGGATGATTAATAAAATCTTAAAATTAGCACCATTAGGTGTATTTGCCTTTATTTGTACAACAATTATTACATTTGGTGCATCAGCACTTTTACCTTTATTGAAATTAGTATTATTAGTAGTATTTGCAATGGTATTCTTTATACTTGTTGTTTTAGGTATTGTAGCTAAAATGTGCGGAGTTAGTATTTTATCTATTATTAAAATACTGAAAAGTGAACTTTTATTAGCCTTTTCAACATCTAGTTCTGAGGCAGTATTGCCTAGTATGATGAAGAAAATGGAAGAATTTGGTTCACCAAAAGATATTGTATCTTTTGTTATACCTATTGGATATACCTTTAACTTAGATGGTTCAGCATTGTATCAATCGATTGCCGCATTATTTGTGGCGCAAATGTATGGCCATCATCTTACATTGTCCCAACAAATTATGTTGATGGTGACATTAATGGTAACATCTAAAGGTATGGCGGCTGTTCCTGGTACGTCCATCGTTGTACTATTAACAACGTTAGGTGCGATGAATATACCGGCAGCAGGACTAGCACTAATCATTGGTGTTGACCGTATTCTTGATATGGTACGTACATGTGTCAATGTTTGTGGTAATGCATTATCAACAGTAGTTATTGCAAAATGGGAAAATGTTTACGACAAAGAAAAAGGACAAAAATACTTAGAATCAATTTAAAAAATAAATCTGACATTTTTATACCGAGCCATTGAGCTCGGTTTTTTAATGGTAACAAGTAAAAATAATCAAAATTTAACAAAGGGGTCTGGGATATAAATGTCAGAAAGGGTCTGGGACATAAATCTCAGAAAAATAGCGCTCAGATGAATTGAATTTAACTCATCTGAGCGCTTCTTTTTATTCAATACTTCGTATTGTTGGCTCGCTTTCTTAGGGGACAGCTTCAGCCTGTAGTCTTCAGCTCGTCCTGTTTCCTCAAGAGTCTCGCCAAAATACGTCGCATTTATATGTAATTTTACATCAACATACTTTAAAAAAATAAGGCACTTTCGTATCATTTAATAAACTTCACTAAACTAAATTAACGAGGTGCCTTATGTATAAAGATTATAATACGAC
>NZ_PPPV01000016.1:212735-237390 GCF_002901705.1 Staphylococcus lugdunensis | reverse complement strand
TTATTCCTACAAATGATATTTCTCGATATGTAAATGAAATTGTTGAAACAATCCCAGATAATGAATTCAATGAATTCAAACACCATCGTGGGGCTACATCTTATCCCCCTAAAATGATAACGAGCTGTATATTATCTAATACATAAGAGAAAAGACAATTTCTATCAAATAATTTTAATAGAAATTGTCTTTTTTACATTGTTTAAGAACTTAATGTCCCAGACCCCGGCTAGATTGACTAGGATTGAATCAGCATATTTTCAATCCAGTCAAGGGCTCTAGCTAAGTATGTGCTGAACCAATTACAACCATTGGGGTTCAGTATACAATCAAGCTGGGGATTTATTGTATTCTATGCAAAATTAATGATGCATATGTTTCATGTCGTGGATTTTCATCATTAAACCGTGTGGAATATCATCATGTTTCACTTTAGATACACGAGAGAATTCGTCTGAATTTTCATTTTTAACAAGCAAGACAAAATCTCCTTTATGAACGTTTGCATCTGTGTCTTTTGGAAGTTTGACATTTTTTTCTACCTTTTGGTCTTTTTCACTAACCATTTTCTCAATTGTTGTATCATTTTTCATAATACCGTAATACGTATCTTTCTTAGCGCCAGTCATCATGAGAACAACTAAAACAACGCAAGCAATAAGCATTACTACGATTAATGTATTTCCTAATCCCTTTTTACTTTTCATGTTAGAATCTCCTTTATATATTGTTATTTTATTTATACAAGACCTGCTCAAAGAATGCAATATTGAATTATTTTAAATCTGACTTAAAATTTAAAAATGTCAAAATTTGATAACATGTTTATGCTTTAATCAGTAAATACAAAAGGAAAGCTTGTTTGTCTTATACTTCAAGATAACAGGCTTTCCTTTAATTGTTAATTCGCTTATTCGGATAAGTCCAGTGTTGCTGGGGTATCTAAATCAGGATTATTCATTAATTTAATTGTTTTAGGCGTCACTTTTAAGACACATAATTCAGGATCATCTTTAGAAGAAAAGAAACTTTTATCTTGTGTTTCCCATAGCCAATCAATCGTTTGTTGGTCTGTTACAACTTCGATGTTGGCATCAATTTCTACGAAGCTACGCTGTTTCGTATCGTTATATCCTAACAAGATATAGGCACGAGGATTATTTTGTATTTCAGCTACTTTGATTGAATTAATATTAGTCTTAGTGTATAGCTCAAGGCCATCATTGTAAAATACCATGTATCTACTGTTTGGCTGATTATGATAGGCCGTAGAAAGTACGCCTACTTTAGAAGTGTTTAAGACATCAGTCATCTCTTGTATTGCTTGTGCTTTATCCAAATGAATCATCTCCTTAATAATGGTATTGCCCAAAATAATTAGAAATAAACGTTGATCTTTACTTAGGTTGGCTTGATACACAAGTATTTGACTTCATCGTGCTTTAATGTAATTTCTCGCGTTTCATGCTGTATTTGCTGAATATATAATTCAGTTTTAGGATAGTTACTGCGGTCTAAATGTTTCAAAATATGCTTTTCTATATATCGTGGATTATTATCTTGAGGTAATAAGTTGGCTATCATGCCATGCTCGTGATTTAATGTCTGCATAATGAATTGTGTTTGCGTATTTAACCGGTTATTTAATTTGAAAATTTGTTTATTGTCTGATAAATAACGGTCATTTATTTTATTAAAGATTAAAAAGTGATAATCCCCATCTTTACGACTTAACATATAATTATTTGTAATTTCGATCGGTTCATTCATAAAAGCAGCAACAAATTGATATAAGTGCATAATCGGTTTCAAACTACCATATTTGTTAAATAGAGCAATGTCAAGGGAGTCATCTTCAAAGAGACGATAACAAATACCACCACCATATTTCATCAATTGTGTAAGGTGACAAACTAAATCAGATAATTGTAATGGAAGACTTCCATTATTCGTATATTTAAAGCACCGCTTTGAGAGGTGACTATACACAAATTTATAAGAAGGTATTTGTGATTCTTGTATAAAGCGCAAATAGTTTTCAAAATGCGTTGCTGTATGTGTGAAACCTTTCGTTTTATCAACAAGTAAATTTTTGATGTTGGTATTCTCTATATCAATAAAGTAAAAATGAAAGTTCATTCTGTGCATTAAGTCATACGTCTCCTGAACTGTTTTAAAATGACGCAGTAAACCATCTATGATAAGGCCATATTTAATATTTTTATGTTTATTTTTAAGCTTTAAATGTGCAAGATGGATATCGTGTGGTGTCATGGATGCACTATCAAATATCAGCATAAACTTAACTTGTTTTAGATGTTTCTTATAATCTTGTGTGTCGTTTAAGAAATTTAAAATCATTTGATACACACTATCAAATTGTTGCTTACTTTTAATGGTTAACGCTAAGCTGATGTTCTTATCAAACAACTTTTCAATACTTAGGTTGAGTAAATTTTGATTTAAATGTTGCATCCAATCATTAGACAAGTCATTGATTAGCACAGCAGGATGCGGTAAATACGATAAGTCAATATTGTAATATTCATTGAAAAGATAATGAAAGAGTTCATTAAACGTGTTGAAGCGAATAAAAGCAGTTGCAGTTTGTGTCTGTTGTTGTGGTTTGAAATAATCAATATGAATATTAGTTGTTTCAATAGCTAATTGTTCAAGTCGTGTATTTTGATTAATATAGGACAAAAGATGATCTGGAATAGCTTGAGTAAAATGTAATTGTGGTTTGTCCACAATGTTTTGCAGTCGGATACGAAATTGTTTTGGACTAAAGTTTAAAAACTTTTTAAATTGATTTGTAAAATTAGTATGGCTTGTAAAACCAATTTCTGTCGCTATTGCACTAATAGAATAACGAGTTGTTAACAGCAAATGAAGTGCGCGACATAGTTTTAACGTTGTGTAATATTCTTTGAAATTCATATGCAAATAACGACCGAAAAGATTTGAACAATAAGATTCGGAAATATTACAATGCTGTGCAACATCACTTAAAGTAATATAAGATAACACGTGCTGATTGATAAATGTCAACGCCTTAGTGAAACTCGGATGATTGACTGACATACGAGGTGTATATAAAGATGGATGCTTCACTACTGCTTCTTTAAAAAGTGTTTGGATAATCTTTGATATCGTATCATCATCGTCAATCTCATCACTAACATGCTGATGGATACGATTAAATAATAGTGATTTAATGTACAAGTTTGATTGCAACAGATGTCGATCAAAATAGTGATAAAAGAATTGAGTATCTTTCATATAAAAATACACGAGTGGAATGCGAAGTTCTACGATATTTTGACCTTGTTCAATATTAAATATATCTCCATGGTTAATGATGGCGATATGATTGTCCAAGTCAAAGGTCGAGCTATTTATTGTCATGCGAAGTTCATTAGTTAGTGAAAAAAGTAAAATAATTTGATTAATGTTGCGCGAGGGAGCGCTTGATAAACGTTCATGTATTACTAAAGTGCAAGTCATTTAATATGGTCTCCTAAAATAAAATTCGTGTACACGCAACAAGAAAAAGTCATGTTTTGTGAATAATATTTGCTATTATAGCGGAAAGAAACCTAAATAGTAATAGTAAATTTTAAAAAAATATAGCAAATTTCATGAAAAATAGCTTAAAATTTTCGGTTTTGCACAACTTAAAAGTCGAATTAGAAATATGGTGTTTACATTTTGGAAATTTTTAATAGGTTGCAAACATGCTTTTTTGTGCATAATAAAGATATCAATTTGAATCAAATTGGTAATGTGATTTAACACAATAGCACCTATGAACAACAGCAATGAACAATGTCATGAACCTGTTACGACAATTGACATCGCAAATCATCATGTAATGTATATGGCAACAGAAGCAGGTTTATAGTTATTATTCAATTAAATGACGTCACATATTTTATAGAACAAACATCATAGAATAACATCATGAGACGTTGTCATGATTGTAGAATGACTTATGCATCATATACACAGAATCAGCAGCAGAGAATAGCTTCTAGCGCAACCTAATCATTAAGTATAAGTAGTAATAAGATATCATTACAGTTGTCAATACTCCCCAGACATAGATGTTAATGTATCGTCAGCGGTTCATATTTATAAACGAATTTTCTATATGGTTTACTTCTTCTTAATTCAATATTGTTTATTATAGAAATTTTGTGTTAAATAACAGCCCATGGATATCCAAAGCGCCCTTATCAAAATATTATTGATGAGGGCGCTGTTGTAATATATGACTCTGTTGTAAATAGTGTACATGATAACGGTCAGCTAATGATTTTATAAATGTTAATAACACATCAAATGACACTTGCTGTTGTTGAAAAGCGTGCTTTAAGTATTGTGCATGTTGTTTTTCTGCGTCAGTTGCTTTGGATTTAAAATAGCCCCACATATGATCGTAGCAATTAATCATACTTCCCATTGTAGGGGATTGTGACAGTGCTTCATTGATTGCTGATTCAACCTCAGCATAAGTTGGTGTTGATTTAAGCATTGCACGTATATGATTATAATGTTGTTGACTATGCATCATCACATGATATTTTTCTTGGCGCCATAATTGTTCGATTTTACCACGTGTTTTCATCGTATCGACTCCTTACATTAGTTATAGCATTTTTACCCATATTTAAAAGATTTAATTAGTTAAAATTTTGTGGCAACTATTGCTTTTGTAATTGTATGCGTTTACAATGAAAGTGAGTTATTGGAACCGGTTCTATTTTTAAAGGAGGCATCTTGCATGAATTATAAACAAGCGGCACAAGAAATTCTTGAAGCTATAGGTGGTGAAGAGAATTTAGAAGCCATGGCACACTGTGCAACGAGACTCAGACTCGTGTTAAAGGATGAAAGTATTGTTGATGAAACGAAATTGGGGCAAATGGATGTAGTGAAAGGGACGTTTTCAACAGGCGGACAATATCAAATTATTATTGGGTCAGGCACCGTAAACCATGTGTTTGCTGAACTAGAAAAAATAACAGGAAAAGAAGCTTCAACAACTTCAGAGGTTAAAGAGAAATCTGCTAAAAATTTGAATCCACTACAACGTTTTGTCAAAATGTTATCTGATATTTTTGTTCCGATTATTCCAGCGATTGTTGCTGGCGGTTTATTAATGGGGATTAATAATATTTTAACCGCGCCAGATTTGTTCTATAAAGGTCAATCGCTTATTGAAAAGCATGACCAATTTGCTGGTTTAGCAAGTATGATAGATATCTTTGCCAATGCACCATTTACGTTATTGCCAATTTTAATTGGATTTAGTGCAGCTAAACGCTTTGGTGGAAATCCATTTTTAGGGGCAGCGTTAGGGATGATTTTAGTACATCCATCATTGATGAGTGCCTATGATTTTCCAAAGGCAGTGGAAGCGGGAAAAGCGATACCACATTGGGATATCTTTGGATTACATATTAATCAAGTAGGTTATCAAGGCCAAGTATTACCTATGTTATTTGCAGCTTATATTTTAGCAAATATTGAAAAAGGACTACGTAAAGTCATTCCAACGGTATTAGATAACCTATTAACACCTTTATTAGCTATTTTATCAACAGCATTTTTAACATTTTTATTTGTTGGACCGATTACACGTCAGTTAGGCTATTGGTTATCTGATGGTTTAACATGGTTATATGAATTTGGAGGTGCGATTGGTGGCTTTATCTTTGGTTTATTCTATGCACCAATCGTTATTACAGGCATGCATCATAGCTTTATTGCTGTTGAAACAACACTGATTGCAGATGTGAAAAATACAGGAGGTTCATTTATCTTTCCAATTGCGACGATGTCAAACGTGGCACAAGGTGGTGCAGCGTTAGCAGCTTTCTTTATTATTAAACAAAATAAAAAATTAAAAGGTGTAGCATCTGCTGCTGGAATTTCAGCGTTACTTGGTATTACTGAACCAGCCATGTTTGGGGTTAATTTAAAATTAAGATACCCATTTATTGGCGCAATTGTTGGCTCAGCCTTTGGAGCAGCTTATATTTCATTCTTTAAAGTTAAAGCCATTGCGCTTGGTACAGCGGGGTTACCTGGATTTATTTCAATCAGCGCATCTCATAGTGGATGGTTACATTACTTTATTGGAATGGTGATTTCGTTTATCATCGCAGCAGGGCTGACTATTATATTATCACGTAGAAAAGCTTATCAAGACGTTAAATCATAGAAAATTGTTTAAGACATAAATATAACGTCTTAAAATTACAACGCCAAAAATGTTTTCATGTGTCGTATTGTAAATAGAAAACAGCAGTAAGATAATTTCTAATTGAAAATCATCTTACTGCCGTTTTTTTCGGATTTATGTCCTAACCTGTTTATTATATTTTTTGTTTGCGCCATAAAAAGATGCCAACAATTGTGACTAAAATTAATGATACGACTATAACGATAATCCAAGAGGCGTAACTGTGATCGTCAATCGGTAACGGGACGTTCATACCAAAGAAGCTAAAGACTAAAGTTGGTAAGGTCAGTAATACGGTAAACAACGTTAAAGTTTTCATAATATTGTTCATTTCATTAGACAACAATGAAGCATATGACGTGGTAATACTTTCTAAAATACGTGTATACAATTCTGTTGTTTCAATCGCTTGATTGTTTTCAATCATTAAGTCTTCTAATAAATCTTCATCTTCTTCAAAACGTTTAATCGCAGGTAAACGGAATAATTTTTTGATAATTGTATCATTTCCTTTTAATGCAGCTAAGAAATAAACTAAACTTTTCTCAACTTCCATTAAATTATATAGCTGACGATTCGTAATATTATTTTTCAATTCACGCTCAATGCGAATTCTTGATTTGTTCAACAAACGCAAGTTGCGATTATAATGATTCGCAATGGTTAATAATATATTTAAAGCAAAACGACTATGGAATTTCAGATTAATATCTTGTTGTCGCGCAAAATGTTCTAAAAATTCATTTTCAGCATCACAGACAGTCATAATGATGCCATTTCCAATAATAATACCTAGTGGAATCGTGACAAATGACAGCACACGTCGATTGGTTGAATTGACAATAGGTAAGTCAATAATAATTAGTGAATAACCAGAGTCTTCGTCATACTCAATACGTGCACTTTCTTCTGCGTCTAAAGGGTCACGTATAAAGTCTTCGGGAATTTGATAACGCTCAATTAGCGCATCTGCCTCATCACGGTCAGGTTCTACAACGTTAATCCAAGAAGGTGCGTGGTCCAAATCTGTTTCTACTATTTCATTTTGTGTTAAATGTTTGTATGCTGCAATCATACTTACTGATTCCTTTCAATATTACTTACTAAGTTGTTAATACTTTACCACACTTTAACTTTTTGTGCTCAATCATGTTGATGCATATGATGGCGATGTTCTGATAAAAGACGTAAGGGGCCATTGTAGACAATTTTATAAATATATAAAATCAGTTCATCCACAGGCAAGCGTTCGGGGTCTTGAACCCAATACTTCATTACCGAAATCGTGGCACCGGACACATACCTATAGAAATACATTTCGGGTATGCCAGCGATAACATGGTCTACACTCAAATAATTTTGCATGTTTTCTTTGAATAATGAATTCATTTTTTCTTCCAAGCGACTTGTACGGTCTAATTTTAAAATTGTGCGATAAAAGTTGATGTTACGATCAATATGATGAAAAATAGTAGTTAGTACATTTTTAATAAATAAGCGTCCCGTTTCTTCAGCATCGTTACCTAAGACATTGTAAAATTCTGTTACATTGGAAATTTCAGCGATACATTCATTTTCCATTTCATCTAATAGTAGATACTTATCTTCAAAGTGTAAATAAAATGTCCCCCGATTAATATCGGCACGTTTAGTAATATCTTGTATCGTAATTTTTTCGATTTCTTTTTCATTTAACAAATCAATAAATGCCTCTTTAATGGCAGATTTAGTCCGTCTAATGCGACGATCTTCTTTCACGATTACTGAAACCTCCTAGTTATAAGACAAATTGAACGAATGTGTTCATTAACGTACACTTTGTCATACATTGCTTATTGTTTATTTGTTCATACCTATTATAATAAACAACGTGATAAATATTCAACACGTTGTTTTATAAAGGAGGTAAGTTTGATGAATATTTTTAAAAGCAAATTATTATGGATTGCGCCTATTGCAGGGATTTTACTATTAATCATCTTTTCATTAGCGTTTTATCCAGCATATAATCCAAAACCTAAAGAAATGCCTATCGCAATTGTTAATCATGATGAAGGTATTAATATACAAGGTAAAAAAGTAAATATTGGAGATAAATTAGAAGATAAATTATTAAATAGTGACTCAGACACTATTAAATGGGTTAAAGTTAAAAATGAAGCAGACTTAAAGCAAGGCATGAAGGATGAAAAATATTACGGTGCTGCTGTCTTCAATAAAGACTTTTCTAAAAATGCGATGAGCAAAACGCAAAAGATTGTGATGGATAGTAAAAAAGCAGAAATGAAAGAAAAGGTTGCATCTGGTGAAATTCCACCACAAGCTGTGCAACAAATGCAGAAAAAGATGGGTAACCAAAAAGTTGACGTGAAACAAGCTCAATTTAAAACGTATGTCAGCCAAGGTTCAAGTTTGCAAGGTTCACAATTGGCTAATAGCGTTTTAACGAAAATGGGGCAAAATATTAACCAACAAATTACAAAACAAAGCATTAATACTTTGGAACAACAGCATGTTGATGTTAAAGCAAGTGATATCGAAGGATTAACGAATCCAGTAAACGTGGATAGTCATACAGTAAATAAAGTGAAAGACCATCAAGGTGGAGGTAATGCACCATTCTTAATGTTTATGCCAGTATGGATAGGCTCATTAGTTATTTCTATCTTATTATTCTTTGCCTTTAGAACGAGTAATAACTTTGCAATTCAGCATAGAGTCATCGCTTCATTTGGTCAAATGATTATGGCTGCGGTATCAGCATTTGCTGGTAGCTTTGCTTATATTTATTTTATGAAAGATGTACTTGGCTTTGACTTTGATCATCCTGTGCGTATTGCAGTGTTTGTAGGTTTGTCAATTCTTGGATTTGTAGGATTGATTTTAGGTGTGATGGTGTGGTTAGGAATGAAATCAATACCATTATTCTTCATTCTAATGTTCTTTAGTATGCAAATGGTCACATTACCGAAACAAATGTTACCTAAAGGTTATCAACATTATGCTTATGATTGGAATCCGTTCACGCATTACGCCACAAGTTTGAAGGAATTGATTTATTTAAATCATCAAATCGAATTTTCAACAACGATATGGATGTTGATTGGCTTTATGATTTTTGGAGCGATTTCAAGTTTAGTTGCAGCTTTAGTGAGAAAACACAGTACAAAACGTACCGAAGTACCATCATAAGATATTAATACATTTACAATATAAAATTTGAAACGCAAAGTGCAGTGATTAGCATTTTGCGTTTCTTGGGAGCGGGACAGAATGGATTATGAATTTATAGTCCCGCTCCGGCAAGGTTGACTAGGATTGAAAAAAGCTTGGTATAAGCGTATTTTCAGTCCAGTCAACTACTGCCGAAATTTAGTTCATAGCCTAAAACATAATGATGTCCCTAATGGGCATTCGGCAACAGTTGAATATAAACTGAAAATTTAAACTTTAATATATCGGTTGACTATTTTAAAAAAGAGCGTATGATAATCGTTAGATATCTAACTAATGAGGTCATAATATGAATTATACGTATCAATATTTAATCAGAACACTCGCACATGAGATGAAACGTTATGCTGATCGTAAGCTTGATGAGTATGGCATTACACAAGAACAAAGCCATACGCTAGGCTATCTATATCGTCATCAACATGATGGGATTTCACAACAGAATCTTTCTAAAGCCTTTAATCGTAAAGGCGCTACTGTTAGTGCAACAGTAAAGAATTTGGAAAAGATGGATTTGATTTATCGTACGGTTGATGCACAAGATTCAAGACGTAAAATATTACGCTTAACGACAGAAGGAACAGCTTTTGTAGAATCATTTATCGGTATATTTGATGAAGTTGAACAAAAAATGTTAGAAGATTTTTCTGATGTTGAAAAGCTACAATTACAAAATTACTTTAAACGAATGTTAAACAATTTAGCAATAGAGTCATAATAATAAGTGATACATGGCTATCATGGTCACTTTAAATTTTAAATATATAGTTAGATATCTAATTATTAGATATCGAATTAATTTAAGGGAGAATTTGAAAATGAAAGACGAACAAATATATTATTTTGAACAAGCACCCATATTTAAATCTATGATGCACTTTTCATTACCTATGATGATTGGTTCATTATTAAGTGTGATATATGGTATTTTAAATATTTACTTTATTGGATTTTTAGATAACAGTCATATGATTTCTGCAATTTCTTTAACAATGCCGATTTTTGCTTTGTTAATGGCTTTTGGTAATTTATTTGGCGTAGGTGGGGGAACGTTTATTTCTCGTATGTTAGGTGCGAAAGATTATAGTAAAAGTAAAGTGATTAGTAGTTTTTCAATATATAGTAGCCTTATATTAGGTATTATTGTAGCTGCACTTGCCTTTCCATTTACAGATCAAATCGCGCAAGTATTGGGAGCAAGTGGAGAGACTGTACACTTTACGAGTTCTTTTTTGAAAGTGATGTTTTTGAGTTCGCCAGCTGTCATATTATTCTTTGTGTTAGAACAATTTGCTAGAGCAATTGGTAAACCAATGATATCTATGGCAGGTATGCTTTCTAGTGTGGTATTAAATATGATTCTAGACCCTATTTTAATCTTTGGCTTTCATTTAGATGTTGTAGGAGCTGCTTTAGGAACAGCAATTTCAAATGTTGTAGCTGCATTATTCTTTATTATTTATTTTGTAGTAAAAAAGGATATTATTTCAGCAAATATTAAAGAAGCGTTGCCAAGCAAAGAAGTTATGGTTGATATCTTTAAAATCGGTATTCCTGCTTTCTTAATGGTTGTTTTAATGGGTATTACAGGACTTATACTCAATTTGTTTTTAGCTAAATATGGTAACGAAGTGATTGCAAGTTATGGTATTTCATTTAGATTAGTACAATTTCCTGAACTTATTATTATGGGCTTAGCTGAAGGTGTTGTACCGCTTATTGCTTATAATTTTATGTCAAATAAAGAACGAATGAAACATACGATTGAAGCGGTTGTACTTTCAATTGGTGTGATTTTCGCAGTAAGCATGGTTATCGTGATGTTGTTTGGTACATCAATTGTTCAACTATTTAGTACCGATATACACATTGTGGCATTAGCAACCTTTATGTTAAAAGTAACGATGACATCATTATTACTAAATGGTATTGGTTTCTTATTCATAGGGATGTTACAAGCGACAGGTCAAGGGCGTGGTGCGATGATTATGGCGTTAGCACAAGGACTTATTATTATTCCAGTGCTCTTTGTGTTAGATAAATACTTCGGTTTAACAGGTGTAGTATGGTCATTACTTGTGGCTGAAACAATTTGTTCATTGTTTACTTATCACGCAATCAACTTACCGTTGATAAAAGTACATTAATAGAAGCAGAGTAGTAAAGTGAAATCTGGGGCATGATTTCTAGAAAAATAGCCAGTAAATGATTTTTATAACTTCATTTACTGGCTTCTTTATTGTAAAAGAACAGTCTGGGACATAAAAGTGGAACATTCTTTATTTTGTCACTTTAAAGAAATTCATTTTATTTTATAATAAGAATGTGAGGGAGGATTGAAGATGCGCAGATTACTTTATGCATTTTTAACGTATATGATTGTAGGTTTATTAAGTGGCTTTTACTATCGGGAATTGACAAAAGCATATAACTTTACTGGTGATACACAATTATCAGTCGTACATACACATACATTGATTTTAGGCATGTTCATGTTTTTAATACTTATTGGGCTGGAAAAAGTCTTTCAATTAAGTAGCTATTATTTATTTAATTGGTTCTTTGTAATTTATAATATTGGCGTATTGACTACAATTGGTATGATGGCTACAAAAGGTTCATTCCAAGTCATGGGTAAACATGTGCCGGAATCATTTTCAGGCTTTGCAGGAATGGGGCACACTGGTATGTTGGCCGGCTTATTATTACTCTTTTTCTTATTGCGTCAGGCTGCCTTAACAGAGCCCAAAGCAGAATCTAGAACAGGACATAAAACAGACAAACATTAATCAAGATAAATGCAATAATTTAGAACATAAATCGTTTTAGAGTTAAAGAAAAATGGCAATTTCTATTGAAATAATATAGAAACTGCCATTTTTGTTATGCATTTTTTAATTAGTGTTGTGTATTTAATTATACGTAGCGTCTTATTTTTCAAAATAAATGTATTTCGTATTGTGACGAGAATACTGGGTAGGTCATGACAGTCGACGATTTAGTACTATCAATATACTGCTTTGATATCTATAAAGTCATTTTCATACCATATTCAATTGCTTACGCATGTGCAATTTCTAAATGTTTACCTGGAAGACTGTTTAATAAATAAGGATCGTGTGTGATAACAATGAGTTGCAAGTCTTTCATTTCCCGCAACATTTGTAATATCAATTCTTCATTAATGACATCTAAATTTGTTGTCGCTTCATCCAATATTAAGATATCGGGATTAACTAGCAATGCTTTAGCTATCCATAAACGTTGAAATTGGCCGCCACTTAAGTGGCTTACTCTTTTGTTTAGTAAATGATCATCTATTTTACATTGTCGTATTACTTGATGCAGTCGCTCTGAATGTTCACTAACAGGTATATCAAAGTGTTTCAAAGGTTGTTTAAGTATCCATGCCACTGACTTTAAAGGGTCTAAAGTACTTGCATTATACTGAGGCACATATTGAATGTATTTCATCCATTCAATGTCAGAGACGTTACCTAGAACTAAGTTGTCATAACTGACACTACCGTGAAAGTTTTTATCTAGACCTGCTATGATTTGAGCTAATGTAGACTTGCCACTCCCGCTTACGCCGCTAATGATTAAATGCTCACCATTACCTACAGTTAAATCGAAGTTCGTGAATATTTGTTTGTCAGAATACGATTTTTTTAATTGCTTAATCTGTAACATATTGTGTTCTCCTATTTGCTAAGTCAATTAACTTTTGAGTATATGGATGTTGAGGGGACGTTAAAACCTCTTTAGAGGTACCACTTTCAACGATTTGTCCCTCGTACATCACGCTGATATGTGTTGCATAATCTATGACAAGTTCTAAATCATGCGTAATAAATAGAATTGTCATACCATGTTGTTGTATCACATGATGTAATAAAAGCATTAAATGATTTCGATTATCATAGTCTAATGCACTTGTTGGTTCATCAGCAATGAGAAATTTGGCTTCTCGTACAATAGACATAATTAATGCAATGCGCTGTGCCATACCACCGCTAAGTTGAAAAGGGTAGTAGTCAAGTAATTTCGAGTTGTTTTTGAGACCAAGATGATTAAATTGGCGTTCAACAAAGTGATGCTGTTCTTGTCTTGATAATTTAGAATGTACCGAGTCAAACAAGGCGTCGAAATGTTTTTGGATACGCACATTTTGAAAGAAATTACTATTTGTATCTTGGAACATTGCATCCGTATCTTCAAGGTTAATGTCCACTTGTCCAGTGTAGTGAAGCTCAGGTTGTAGCATGTTTAGTGCGGTGCGCGCCAATAATGATTTACCACTGCCACTTTCACCTACTAAACAATGAAAACTACCTTCTTTAACTGTTAAATTAAGCTGTTTTAGTAAAGCAACTTTATGATGATAGACAGAGACATCTTGCAAATGTAATAGCGACTTTAATGAATGAAACGACGGTTGAGATACTGACATATCAATGCGAAACCTCCTAGTAAGACACCTGGGAAAAAGAATAGCCAAGGTGCAGAATAGAAATAACTCTTACCATCATAAAGGATGGCGCCTAACTCAGGTAGGGGTGGCTTAACGCCTAAACCTATAAATGCTAAACCAGAAATACTAAGCATTAATTTACCGAAATCTGCAGTAACTAAGGCCATCACATTGCTTAATAAATGAGGTACAATATGATAGATAATTATTTCTAGCTTAGATAAACCGCTCAATGGCGCATATTTGACGAAAGGTTGCTTTTGCGCATCGCGTGCTAAATTTCTAAAATAACGTAAATAACGTCCTAACCAGCCAATAATTAAGGCAAAGCATAAGCCTAAAATAGAATTATTCATAAATCCAAGTACAACGAGGGCAATTATAATGGCTGGTAAAGCAATTAACATATCAGCCAGGGCCATCATGATGGAATCAAACCAGTGACCAATCATTGCTGACAATAAACCTAGAATAAGGCCTAGTATCACTGTACCAATTAAGATAAACGAGGTTAATCCCAATGTGACCATACTTCCTACAAAGAGGCGAGTTAAAAAGTCTCGGCCTAAATGATCTGTCCCTAGCCAATGTGACCAAGTGGGTGGCATAAGTGCTGCTGTTTGATGAATCATATTTGCTTGATCATATAATAGATAGGTAAGCATGATTAGAATTAAAATAATGACAGGCCATATCCAGTACTTAATTTTCATATGTTATATGGCCTCCTAACGTTTTAGACATTTTTAGTCGAGGATCACTTTTTTCAAGTAAAATATCTCCAAAGAAATTGAGAAGTAAAATAATGAATATAATCATCATTAAGATACCTTGAATTAAAGGATAATCACGCATATTTATACCATTGATTAATAATTTTCCTAAACCAGAAATACTAAAAATTACTTCTAAAATAATGATACGACTAAATAAGTGAATGAAATTGTTAATTGTAATCGTCAACAACGGTGCTAAAATTTCTTTCAGTTGTAAATAAATACGATCTTTTAATTTGAAGTGACGTAATTGAGCTAATTGATAAGGTTGACTATATAATGTTTGTTCAAAAAGGTGGCTGCTTAATAAAATCATATGGCTCCCTTCAACGAGTACTAAAATCGTAATCGGAAGTACAAAATAAGCCCAACTATTACTTCCTACAAAAGGGAATAAGTGCCACTTCACGCCAAAGTAATAAATAAAGATAATCGCTAACCAATATTCAGGTAATGATGTGATGATTTGAGCAATACGTGTAGTGACTTTTGACCATAGGTGATTTGGATGATTCCCACATATGTATCCAATAATATAACCAAGTGGAAATAGAATCATCGCTGACCCTAAAATTAATTTAAGTGTTGGCGCAGTTGCTTTGATAATTCGTTCAGTAACGGGTTCACCATTGCTAAAGCTTGTTCCTAAATTACCAGTACAGGCATTGCCAACCCATTGAACATAACGAACGGGCAAAGCTTGGCTCAAGCCAAGTTTATCTTGCGCAAACTTGATGCGTTCTTGAGTAATTTGAGCAACACCATGTTCATGTAAATATTGAATCGCCGGATTGCCGGTTGTGTTTTCTAACAGAATAAATAGTATAAATGAAATAATGAGCAAATAAATCATTAGTTTAATGATGTGTTTAACGATATTAATCATGATTTGACACCTTCAATTTATCAAAGTTTATAGGTGCGTCCGTTTGTCCAGAGAAGTCGAAATCTTTAATCTTAGGACTCGTAACAAATGTTTCATTAGGGTATGCGATAGGCACAGCAAGATATTGGCTGTCAATATAATTAGACAATCGGTTAAAGGCTTGTTGCTGTTGATGCGTATTAATAATTGTAGGAAATTGTTCTATCATTGATGTTAATTTCTGATTATCCGCAAAAGCCCCTGGCTGTTTACCATTTTGTTTAAAACGTGCATTCAAGAAATTATAAGGCATCAACCCATTCGTATAACTACGATAATAGATAAGATCGAAGTCTTTACGTACCGTCAATGTTTCATAATAGGTTTGTGCATCTAAGACATTAATATCCAACTTAATGCCTGCTTTTTTCAATGCTTGTTGCATGATTTCAGCTTTCATTTTCCATTCAGGAAATTCGTCCGTTTGAAGGGCGAGTTTCAGTGAAAGTACTTTACCGTCCTTTTCGAAGTAACCATCACCATTTCTTGTATAACCTAATTGCTTAATCAAGCGTTGCGCTTCAGCTGGGGCATACGTATGGTCATTTTGATTAGCATTATTTACATATTGCACGCCACTTTGGAATAAACCTTTTAACGTTTTATTTGAAGAAAGATAATTGACATTGATAGCCTTACTTATTGCTTCGCGCATCTTTTTATCTTGTAATACTTTGTTAGTTGGATTGAAACCCATAAATTGCGTTTCAGTGCTTGGATATTTATGTACGGTTAAATGCTTGTTACGATAAGATTCCTTAACTTGTTGCGGTGTCATCTGACCTAATGCGCCACCAGTAATGTCAATGGAATGGCTTTCAATCGCTAGATGTCGTGAATCACTATCTTCAATCGATTGAAAAGTAAGACGATAATCTAATGGATGGCCATTACGATAATATTTATTGGGTTTAAACGTCACCGTCTCATTTGTCGAACCGGCTACTTTGAAAGGCCCAGTGCCGATTGCTTTCTTAAATTTACCAGTTATTTTACCGCCTTGAACTGCATGCGGACTCATTACACGCAGTGGTCTAATCTGGGTAAGCTCTGGTAACACTTGGTTAGAAGGCTTTTTAAGTTTAATCTCCACAGTATATTTATCTTTGACAGTAATGGATTTGAGTTTATCCAACGTTTCCATAGGATCTGTCTTATCAGTTGCTTTGGCTCTTTCTATTGAAAATTTGACTGCTGATGCATCAAAGTTAGATCCGTCATTAAATTTTACATGCTGTTTTAAATGAAAGGTATAATCTTTACCATCATTTGATACGTCCCATGATTTAGCTAGTCCAGGTTCTATTTTGCCATTTTCACCATATTTTACGAGCGATTGATACACTGCACTATACACTGGCATAGGTACATCAAATCCTTGTGCATCAAGTTGATTAGGATTAAATTCTCGTGGTAGTGACAATGTTACTTCTTTATTATCACGGTGTTGATACCCACAACCACTTAGGATGAGTACAGCACACATGGAAAGTGAAAACAACATGTGCTTTTTCATTATTTAACCTTCTTTCGATTATATTGATATTGAATTGATATAAGCAGGGAACGGGAAAAATTCATTATGAATTCGTAGTCCTGCCCCGCCAAGGTTGACTAGGTTTGATAAAGCTTGGTATCAGCGTATTTTCAATCCAGTCAACTACTGCCAATATCAGAGTCTAAAATATAATGATGTACTAGACTCACGCTTATTTTAAATTGTTAAAAAGTTTATATCGCAAACATAAGCTGAAAATTATAAATCATCGCCATTCATAAAATCAAGCACCTTATTGTTAGAAATAATATCAACGATAAGGTGCTTGTTCTTGAGTTTAATATTTTCTTAAGAAATCTAGCTTACGATGATATAATTTATCTGCGATATAAGCTTGAACGTTATATAGAATTGTCTCAATGTCTTGAGTCATGTTTGAGAGCACGCGAACGGTAAAACCGTGTGTTGGCAATTGTGTAATACCAAGTCGACAATCATACGTTTGTGTAAAATCTTTAATCTGGGCATAGACCTCATCGATAAGCTTTTGTGTTATATTCGGGTGAATACAATAGGCTGACCCTATATGTGTATAGTGCTCCATATAACCAATTGAATTCATATTGGTTTTGTTTGGATCCATGAGTAAATTATCATAAGTGACTAATGCTTCATCTATATAGATTTCATTAATTAAATGCATATAATGATACGTAAAGTTCTTGTCAGTTGTTGAATAACCAGGTGTTAATATATCTGTATAAAACATAGAGGCATTATCTTTTAAGTTAAATACGTTATGTTGGAAAAACTTCGCATTTTCATAAGCGATAATAGGATCTGCAACGTATTCCATGTAGCCATCTTGCGCAATGTTAAACGTTTGATACTGTTCAACGCGATCGCTTAATGTTTTATATATTTTCGTGGCACCTTGTGATGTAAGCGTGACTGCTGCCCCGTTATCAATATTAATATTCATACGATAGCAATCGCCATCTAGATAGCCGCCACCCACATTAACAATATAGAACGTGGGAATTTTAGATTGATTTAAATAGACAGGGCGCATCACTTTTAATGCCTTTTCAAAGAAGATATTGCGTGCAACCGAACGCTTGCCATTATGAAAGACAGTTAAATCGAGCTGACCTGTCCAAGATGGTTCGATGTCTTGCTTTGCTTTATCAGCCATCAAGCTAATCCTTTAAGTAATACATCACGTTCAATCCATTCAATCACATCATCTAAACCATCATCGGTTTTAAGATTTGTAAAGGTAAAAGGTCGATTACCACGAAATGTTTTTGTATCTTCGGCCATTTGATCTAAAGACGCGCCAACAAATTCAGCTAAATCTGTTTTATTAATTACAAAGTAGTCAGATTTAATCATACCTTGTCCACCTTTACGTGGAATCTTTTCACCTTGGGCCACATCAATAATGTAAATAGAAAAATCAACGAGTTCAGGACTAAATGTTGCTGCTAAATTATCGCCGCCAGATTCGATGAAGATTAGCTCGATATCCTCATTGCGTTCTAACAACTCATCAATGGCTGCAAAGTTCATTGAAGCATCTTCACGGATGGCTGTATGTGGGCAACCGCCTGTTTCAACACCAATAATTCTATCTTCAGCTAATACGCCAGTATTCACTAATATTTTTTGGTCTTCTTTCGTATAAATGTCATTAGTAATAACCCCGATACTTAAATCTTTAGACAGACGGCGCACTATTTTTTCAACTAATTGCGTTTTACCTGCACCAACAGGACCGCCAATACCAATTTTAATTGGATTTGCCATAACTTATAACCTCCTAAGAAATAAAAATTCTCACATTAACATTTTCATGCTCCATTTGGTTCAACTCTAGACCCGGTGCTGTAATACCGAAATCTTCCTCATTTAATGTGAAAATATGTTGTCGCGTATGTTCGATATAAGGAATCAAGTCTTTCACAACTTGTTGACCCGTTGTTTGGCCAAGTGGAATGGCACGGACTGCATTTTGAGTCAAACTGGAAACATTTTGATAAAGATAATAATCAATAATTGTTTCGATATTTACACCTAAATAATGTCCTAATATGGTGAAACAGATAGCTGGATGCAACTTAGCTTGCTTCTCAGCCATTTGCTTAAGATACCAAGCCATCCATTCACTGTCATAAAGCTCATTGGCTAATTTCGCCATGCGCGTACCCATTTGTTTGGCGCCTACGCGTGTTTCGCGAGGGAGACTTTGTACAAAGATTAAGCGATCGACTTTTAATAGTTTCTCGGTATCTCCATCTTCCAAAGCTTGATAAACGAGGCGCATAGCTAAGCCATCTGAATAAGTCAATTGTTCATCTAAGAATAATTGTAACCATGCTTTAAATGTTGCAGCATCTTTAACTGCATCGCGTTGAATATAAGTTTCAAGCCCAAATGAATGACTGAACGCACCTGTTGGAAACTGTGAATCACAAAACTGGAATAGTCTTAAATGTGAATGATCAATCATGCGAATGTCCTATATGTCTAAATGCTTTATTTACTTTTCGATCTTCATGACTATAGGGGATACCTAATGTTTTAAGTAAGTCTTCTACTAAATAGTCATATTGGACAAGCATTTCAGTTTCAGTAAATTGTGCTGGTAGGTGACGATTACCGAGTTGATGCGCAATGTCTCCCATTTCTTGTAATGTGCGTGGTTGAATAACAAGTAAGTCTTCCGAGTTAACATCTACGACAATCATATTCGTCTCATCTTGATATAAAATATCGCCATATTGTAGATCGATAGGCTGTCTTAAACGAATACCAAGTTCAGTGCCATGATCTGTTGTCACGCGTTGAATACGTTTAACCAAGTCTGAATTTTCAAGGTACACTTTTTCAATATGTTTACTTTTTTCTTCTGCAGTAAGATTAGCAATATTGCCTTGTATTTCTTCAATAATCATTAACATATCCTCCTAGAATAAGAAGTATCTTTGAGTTAGTGGTAATTCAGTCGCAGCTTCACTTGTAATTTTTTCACCGTCAACAAATACTTCGTATGTTTGTGGATCTACGTCTAATTTTGGTGTTGCGTGGTTATGCTTCATATCTTTTTTGGATAAGTTACGTATACCATGTACTGGACGTACCATACGTTTCAAGTTAAGCAGATTATAAATACCATTTTCATAAGCCGTGGTAGAAACAAATGTAATGGCTGTATGTTGTATGTTTGTACCATATTGGCCATACATTTTACGATATTTTTGAGGTTCTGATGTTGGTATAGAACCATTGGCATCACCGTTGACAGCAGAATTGATTAAACCACCTTTAACTACAAGCTCAGGTTTAACGCCAAAGAAGATAGGATCCCACATGACTAAATCAGCTAATTTTCCACTTTCGATTGAACCCACATAATCAGAAATACCATGTGTAATGGCAGGGTTAATTGTGTATTTTGCGATATAACGTTTAATACGATGATTGTCGTTATATTCTGTATCGCCTTCTAAAACACCGCGTTGTTCTTTCATACGATGTGCGACTTGCCAAGTTCGTATAATCACTTCGCCCACACGTCCCATCGCTTGAGAATCAGAGCTAATCATACTGAAGACACCCATGTCTTGAAGGACATCTTCGGCAGCAATGGTTTCTTTTCTAATACGGGAATCAGCAAATGCAATGTCTTCTGGAATTGAAGCGTTCAAATGATGTGTAATCATGACCATGTCTAAATGTTCATCAACTGTATTTTGTGTATATGGTAATGTAGGATTCGTAGAGGACGGTAAAATATTTGGATATGATGCGGATTTGATTAAGTCGGGTGCATGTCCACCACCAGCGCCTTCAGTATGGTACATATGAAGTACACGGTCTTTTACGGCTGCCATTGTATCTTCCATGAAGCCAGCTTCATTTAAGGTGTCAGCATGTAAAGCAATTTGTACATCAAATTCATCTGCAACATCTAATGCGTGACGCAATGCTGAAGGTGTTGCTCCCCAGTCTTCATGTACTTTGAGGCCAATGGCACCAGCATGTATTTGTTCAATTAAAGCTGTATGATTGACTGCTTGACCTTTGCCAGTGAGCCCGACATTAATTGGTAGCGCTTCAGCTACTTCTAACATGCGATGGATATGCCAAGGACCTGGTGTCACTGTTGTTGCTTTCGTTCCTTCAGAAGCACCTGTGCCACCACCAATGTGTGTTGTAATACCACTTTCAAGTGCAACTTCAGCTTGTTCAGGATTAATAAAGTGCACGTGTGTATCAATGCCACCTGCAGTTACGATTTTACCTTCAGCAGCGATGATATCTGTGGTTGCACCAATAATAATGTCTACATTGTCCATAATATCAGGGTTACCGGCTTTACCAATACCCATAATATAGCCATTTTTAACGCCAATATCTGCTTTTACAACTTTATCGTAATCAATGATAAGGGCGTTCGTTAGCACTAAATCAGCCACTTTGCGATCATCTCGAGTGACGTTTGGGTTTTGTGCCATGCCATCACGGATAGATTTACCGCCACCAAATGTCGCTTCATCACCATAATTGGCATAATCTTTTTCAACTTGTGCAAATAAATTAGTATCACCAAGTCGTACTGAGTCACCTACAGTTGGTCCGTACAAGCTTGTATATTGAGATTGCGTCATTTTAAAGCTCATTAATCTTGTCCTCCTTTTTTATTAAGGTTTTCTTCACCTTGGTCATTGAAGACACCAGCATAGCTATCATGCTCACCAGTAGGGCGATAGACGCGTGTTTCATCAATTTTGCCATTGACCATACCTCTGAAACCATAGATATTACGATGACCAGCATATTCAACAAGTTGTACTTTTTTTTCGTCACCTGGTTCAAACCGAACGGCTGCACCTGCTGGAATGTCTAAATGTTTGCCATAAGCTTTTTCACGTTCAAATTTTAAAGCTTTATTTGCTTCATAAAAGTGAAAGTGAGAACCAACTTGGATAGGACGATCACCAGTATTTTTAACTGTAAGAACAGTTTCTGGATGACCTTGATTAATTTCTATATCAGTGTTTTTGACTTTAATTTCTCCAGGAATCATAAATTTGCCTCCTTATACAATAGGGTGATGGACAGTGATAAGTTTCGTGCCGTCTGGGAACGTCGCTTCTATTTCAAGCTCAGTTATCATACTTGCTACGCCATCCATAACATCCTCTTCATTTAGAATTGTTTTACCATAACTCATAAGCTCAGCTACTGTTTTGCCATCCCGAGCCCCTTCTAATAATTCATCACTAATCAGGGCAAGTGCTTCAGGGTGATTAAGCTTCAAGCCTCGTGCTTTACGGCGTCTTGCTACTTCTGCGGCAACAACTATCATTAATTTATCTTGCTCACGCTGTGTAAAGTGCAAATCAATTCCTTCTTTCTAAATTTAAATTTAAGTGCATAAACCATATTAGAACTACTAAAGGAGTTTAACAAGTATTTTACTATTTTTAATAAATTTTTATACATCAAATTGCTGTTATAAAATTATAACTAATACAAAAATATTTTTTTCACAGCATTAAAATGCTAAAATTTGTATTATCTCAAAAATTTATAAGTAAGGTGAGTTTGTGGAAAAAATAGATGTGTTTTTGAAGAACATTGCTCAAGTAGTCTTGATTAATAGTAAATGGACTGGATTATTTATTTTGATTGGATTATTTGTGGCGGATTGGGAATTGGGTTTAGCTGCAGCATTAGGCAGTGCATTGTCAGTTTTGTTGGCACCATATTTTAATTATAGTGCCGAGGAAATTCACAATGGATTAGTAGGTTATAACTCAGTACTAACAGCGATTGGACTGGCGTTATTCTTACAATCAACCACTATCGCTTGGATTGTTTTAGTTATTAGTGTTATTTTAACGTTGCCAGTAGGTGCTGCTACACGTGAATTTTTAAAGTCTTATGGCGTTCCTATGTTAACCTTTCCATTTGTCTTAATGACTTGGTTAATCCTAGCAATGACGACTCAGTTTTCAACATTAAGTGTTACTGTTGATATTTTACCCCTACATGTTAAACATCCAGTGATTAGCCACCATCATATAAGTTGGTTAAGTGGCATAACGACGAATTTTAGTGAAATTTTCTTAGTGACATCTATTGGTGGTAGTGTGTTGATATTGATTGGTATCTTTTTAGGTTCAATTAAGGGTGGAGTATATGCGCTAATTTCAAGTATATTTGCAGTTGCATGTATTGCATTATTAGGTGGAGATTATCCAACCATCGCAAATGGTTTATATGGATATAATGCTGTCCTTACAGGGATTGCTTTAGGTGCAACATTCATGACTAAATTGAATAAGTATATTGCAGTTATCACAGGATTGCTGTTAACGATTGTGATGCATGGTGCCCTAGCAACGTTGCTTACGCCAGTTGGATTACCTATATTAACGGCACCATTTATTTTTGCCACGTGGCTCGTGTTGTTTGCGGGAAAAATGTCAAATGAAAATTAAGTGATGCAAAAACATGCAAGAAGCGTAAAGTGAATGTTCAAAAAACGCACGCTTATACCAGAAATGAATTAACCGACTATGGAAGCCGACAAAAAATGATTCATAAATTAACCTTTAAAAATAAAACATGTTATTCATAATGAAATGGTTATAATGTATCCCCAATAAAGACAAATTCTACTGAGTCTGTCTCTATTGGGGATTAAAAATTTTTTTACGTTATTTCAATTTCTTCAAATGGATTTCTCTAGCACCACAAATAATTGTTACAATTTCATTTACTACTTTATCGATAGGTTGTTGTTGACCATGTTGAATCCAATTTGTAATAACACTTAAAATACCACCCGTTAAAAACTCACTATAAATCGTGACGTCTACATAAAATTGACCATTTTGTTTATCAAAATCGATTTGCTTCTTTACTGCTGCGTAGATTTGATCATAAAAAATGTTATAAACTTCTCCGTAAAAATTTAAAGTAATAACGCTACGAACCGTATCTTTATGATGATGAATAAATGTTAAAATATCAGTCATTAGCTTTTCAAAAAATTGTCTTGGGTTATCTGGATTAATTTCAGGTAAGTACAGTTCTCTGAAATGGTCAATCAAAATCCCGACGACATGATTAAGTAAATGGTATTTATCATTAAAGTGGCGATAAAAGGTTGACCGTCTAATATTTGCTTTATGACATAAATCCTGAATCGTGATTTGTTCAAAAGTCTTTGTTTTTAGCAGTTGATGAAAAGCTGTCATGAGTGCTTGATGTGTTTTTTGCACACGTAAATCTTGTTTATTCATTATATTCACTCCCAATACGATATAGGACAATTTTTCGTAAATGTCGCTTAAGTTACAGACACATATAAATGCCTCACAATAATAGACCTTCATCTATTTATAATATAAGAGAAGGGTAGATTTATTTTCTGAATAATTACTTATAGTTTACTACTTTTCATCTTTAAAATTAAAAAATA
>NZ_PPPV01000016.1:124931-212721 GCF_002901705.1 Staphylococcus lugdunensis | reverse complement strand
AATTTTGGAAGTGATATCAATGTACTATAGTAATGGAAATTATGAAGCGTTTGCGCGACCAAAAAAACCTGAAAACGTAGAACAAAAGTCAGCTTATTTAATTGGATCAGGATTAGCATCTTTAGCAGCTGCATGTTTCTTAGTTAGAGACGGGCAAATGGATGGGGCAAAAATCCATGTGTTAGAAGAATTAGCTAAACCTGGTGGAAGTTTAGATGGAGATGAACTTCCTATGAAAGGCTATGTCGTACGTGGCGGAAGAGAAATGGAGAATCATTTCGAATGTCTATGGGATTTATTTAGATCTATTCCATCACTTGAAGTAGAGGGGGCTTCTGTATTAGATGAGTTTTATTGGTTAAATAAAGAAGATCCCAATTACTCAAGATGCCGTGTGATTGAAAAAAGAGGTCATCAGTTACCAACGGATGGTGACTTCACTTTAACGAAACAAGCAATCAAAGAAATGATAGATTTATGCTTGATGACAGAAAAAGATTTAAATGATGTGATGATTTCTGAGGTCTTTTCAAAAGATTTTATGAATTCGAACTTTTGGATTTATTGGAAGACGATGTTCGCCTTTGAACCATGGCATTCTGCGATGGAAATGCGCCGCTATTTGATGCGTTTTGTGCATCACATTGGTGGATTAGCAGATTTCAGTGCCCTTAAGTTTACAAAATATAATCAATATGAATCACTAGTACTGCCTATGATTGCCTATCTAGAATCCCATGGTGTACAGTTTGAATATGATGTTCAAGTACTTGATATTAAAGTAGATGTTACAACGACAGAGAAGGTTGCTCGCGAAATGAAACTTAAACGTCAAGGCAAAGAGGAGACAATGCTATTGACGCCGAATGACCTCGTCTTTGTGACAAATGGTAGTATTACTGAAAGCTCAACTTATGGAGATAATGAAACCCCAGCACCTCCTACGAAAGTCACAGGAGGCAGTTGGAACTTATGGCGTAATCTTGCTAAACAAAGCCCTGAGTTTGGTCACCCTGAAAAGTTCTATCAAGATTTACCTGAAAAAAGTTGGTTTGTGTCAGCAACTGCAACGACAAATAATAAGATAATCATTGATAATATCGAAAGCATATGTAAGAGGGATCCCCTTGCCGGCAAGACGGTAACTGGAGGTATTATTACGGTTAATGATTCGGCATGGCAAATGAGTTTTACTGTTAATCGCCAACAACAATTTAAAGCACAACCTAAAGATGAGGTGAGTGTATGGATTTATGCACTCTATTCTAATGTCAAAGGGGATTATATCAACAAGCCGATTGTGGAATGTAGTGGTAACGAAATTTGCCAAGAATGGTTATATCATATGGGTGTGCCTACTAATCAAATTAAAGATCTTGCTCAAAATCAATGTAATAGCATACCAGTTTATATGCCTTATATTTGCTCATATTTTATGCCAAGAGCCATAGGTGATAGACCACTTGTTGTGCCACATCAATCACGCAATTTAGCATTTATTGGTAATTTTGCAGAAACAGAGAGAGATACGGTCTTTACTACAGAATATTCAGTAAGAACTGCCATGGAAGCCGTATATCAATTGTTGAACATAGATCGAGGTGTCCCAGAAGTTGTTGCGACAGAATTTGATTTGCGTGTCTTAATGGACGCGATGTACGAACTCAATGATGGTAAAGGCTTGGTTGAACTGGTCGAGCAAAAGAAACTAAAACAAGTTGCCCTTAATGCTTTCTTGAAAAAAATAAAAGGCACATATATAGAGCAATTATTGAAACAACATAAGTTGCTATAGGTGCAAGAGATGTTTCATTTTGAAAAAGAACCCCCGCTTAGCAAAGTAGAAGTGGGGCTTCTTTTTATTTAGAATGAATTGATTTCTGATGATTACAAATTGTCTATCTAAATAGTTATCAAGGCAATGATACGAATGCTTTCAAACAATAGATAATAAAATTATCACATTGACAGATTGAGGGATACGACGACATTGATGACCATAGAATCACTATCAACATAATAATCTAAGATAAATGTGCTATTTTATAGCGGTTTGAAGGAAAATGACACGTTTGGTATAATTATACCTGCAACATAATATCATCTGCTAGGGGTGCTTTGATTTGCTGAAAGGAGAATTTCTCCAACCCTTTTAACCTGATCTAGATAATACTAGCGTAGGGAAGCAAGTGAGCCATTTATACTAAAGAATGAAAACATCATCATGTTTATCAGTTTATTTAAGCATGTGTTTCACTCGTAGTCTGTTGCTTACTTTTTGCCAGAACAGATTGTACAGTAAACACGAGAGTTAGTTATAGATATAGGGCATATCGTTAACTCAAGTTAAAATACCAATATTTTAAAGATATTGGCTATTATCTGATACATATATGTTTTTTGTATAAATTCGCTTATTTTCTTATGCATTCAGTATTAGGCTGAATGCTTTTTTGTGTGGATTTCTCTCAAAGTAATATTAAACACGTCTAGCATCTAGGAGGCTGTTTATATGAAACAAGAAATGATTCGTTTTAAAAAGAATTTTCCGGCAAGCAAACGTATTTTTAAAAAGGGAAGTGATGACGATATTGCAGTGCCATTTCGTCAAATTGAATTATCGGATACGCAATTAGAGAACGATGCATTTCACAACGATCCTATTACCGTCTATGACACTGCTGGACCTTATCATGACGATAACTATGATGTGAACATTGACAGTGGTATTCCTCAGCTTAGAAAGTCATGGATTGATGCACGACAAGATGTTGAAAGCTATAAAGGACGAAAAATACAATCTATCGATAACGGTTTTAAAAAGGAAGGCCATAAAAATTATGTGGCACATCCTTTTCAATATCAACCGAAGCGTGCCAAACAAGGTGGAAATGTGACACAAATGCATTATGCGAAACAAGGCATCATCACGAAAGAAATGAAATTTGTTGCGGTTCGTGAACAGGTAGAACCCGAATTTGTCAGAGATGAAATCGCTAGAGGACGTGCAATTATTCCTAATAATGTTAATCATCCAGAATCAGAACCGATGATTATCGGGAAAAACTTTGCCGTTAAAGTCAATGCCAATATCGGTAATTCGGTCGTGTCATCATCGATAGAAGCAGAAATTGAAAAGCTCGTTTGGGCAATTCATTGGGGGACAGATACGATGATGGATTTATCAACCGGTAAAAATATACATTCAACACGGGAATATTTGATTCGTAATTCACCAGTTCCGGTTGGGACTGTACCCATTTATCAAGCTCTAGAAAAAGTGAATGGCGTGGCGGAAGATTTAACTTGGGAAGTATATCGCGATACACTTATTGAACAAGCGGAGCAAGGTGTTGATTACTTTACCATTCATGCTGGCTTGCTATTACACTATATTCCGTTAACTGTCGATCGCTTAACCGGCATTGTCTCACGCGGCGGTTCAATCATTGCACAATGGTGTCTGGCACATCACGAAGAAAGCTTCTTATACACGCATTTTGAAGATATTTGTAAAATTTTAAATCAATATGATGTGGCAATTTCACTCGGAGATGGTTTGCGCCCAGGTTCCATTTATGATGCCAATGATGAAAGTCAAATTTCAGAGTTAAAAACATTAGGAGAGCTAACTGAAATTGCATGGAAACATGATGTTCAAGTTATGATTGAAGGTCCCGGACATATTCCAATGCATAAGATTAAAGAGAACCAAGACTTAGCAGATTTCTATTGTAAGGAAGCACCGTTCTACACATTAGGACCATTAGTTACAGATATCGCGCCAGCGTATGACCATATTACATCGGCAATTGGTGCGGCTCAAATCGCAAGTCATGGCACAGCAATGTTATGTTACGTTACACCGAAAGAGCATCTTGGCTTACCAAATAAAGATGATGTGAGAGACGGTGTAGTTACTTATAAAATAGCAGCCCATGCCGCAGATTTAGCAAAAGGGTTACCAGGTGCTACTGTGCGTGATGATGCAATTAGTAAAGCGCGATTCGAATTTCGTTGGATAGACCAATTCAATTTGTCATTAGATCCAGATCGCGCAAGAGAATTCCATGATGAAACGTTGCCATCAGAATCTGCGAAAATTGCACACTTCTGTAGTATGTGTGGTCCTAAATTCTGTTCAATGAAATTATCACATGATATTCGTGATTCATACAAAGAACAGCTAGCAGGTATGAAAGAAAAAGCGAAAGAATTCCAAGCAGCCGGCAATAAAATTTATCATTAGGATACATGATTTATTATAGGATAGAACATAAATATCAAAATAATAGCACAAAGATGATTTGACATTAAAAATCGTCTTTGTGCTTCCTTTATAATTCAATGCTTATGATGATTGGTTCGCTTGCTTAAGGGTCGGTTTACGTTGCTAGAAAAAACTGGTTTAGCCAATTTTTCTTTGCTTGTGGAATTTCTTATTGAAAGCCTCTTTGTTGAGGCCCCCCAACTTGCGTTGTATGTTGGCTTTTTTTCGAAAGCCTCTTTGTTGGGGCCCCACCCCAACTTGCTGTGCTTGTGGAATTTCTTATTGAAATTCTTTTTGTTGAGGCCCCAGGGCTTGTTCTATCTAGTGTGTTGCTAAAATATTGAATATTCATATGTCATTGATTGACCATGCGATTTTAATGTCAGTATAAAGATGACATGACCTAATCATAGTTGTATAGTATGACAAATTTTAATTTTTTGAGCAGGAAGTATACTAAAATGTCATAACTATTGATAACATAATATTATTGAGACTTATTTCCAGGGGAATTGTGTTAGGAGGTTTAGTTATGAATTCCAATATTGAATTTAAAAAAGGCGTACTGTTTGCGTTAGGTGCGCATTTATTATGGGGAATTTTACCTATTTATTGGAGGCTCATTGGCAATATCAGCGCTTTTGAAATTCTAGCGTATCGAATTATCTTATCAATGATCTTTATGATTATCATGATTTACATACTCAAACAAAGTACGGCATTTAAACGTGATTTAACACACTTATTTGCGACACCGATACAGCTTATTGCCATTATTGTCGCTGGTTATGTTATTACGCTTAATTGGGGGACATTTATTTGGGCTGTGTCAAATGGACATGTGCTACAAACCAGTTTAGGTTATTATATCAACCCACTCGTAAGTATTTTATTGGCATTTATTTTTCTAAAAGAAAGGTTTAATAAATTTGAGTCATTAGCCATTGTATTTGCCGCAATTGGTGTGCTTTATATGACCATTCGAGTAGGGGAATTTCCAATGATTTCACTCATGTTGGCTTTCTCATTTGGCATTTACGGCTTATTGAAAAAATTAGTTCGTGTAGATGCTATGACGGGTATTGCCATTGAATGTATTGTGACAGCACCAGCAGGACTCATTTATATCATTTACTTATGGCAAATACACCATACTTCAGTAGGTATCAATATGGCATCATTCTGGTTGCTATTCTCAGGTGCGGTAACAGCAGTGCCATTAATCTTGTTCTCAGCAGGTGCGCGTCGCATACCATTATCGTTAACAGGATTTATTCAGTATGTTAGCCCAACTATTATTTTCTTACTGGGCATCTTTGTCTTCAAAGAACCATTTGATATTCATCAATTTATTACATTTATCTTTATCTGGATTGGCATTGCATTATACAGTATTTCTCAATACGTGAAAATGAAGCGCAACGTTCGACCAGAATAAATACGGAGAAGCCAAATGACTATCGTCTATGTATACATAAGACGGTGTTCATTTGGTTTTTTTAATGTGAGCTATGCATGAAAAGCTTAAAATTTTACAAAAAAATCAATTTATATGATAAATATTAGGGAAATTATTATATAATATGAAATGACTATGAATTGAAAAGTTTAAAATACTTGCAAGACTGATGATACAAACGTAATTCAATGGAAAGGGAATGATTCGTTATGAAGCATGTAACCATCGATTCAATTAAAAATAATAGCAAATATAAAATTATTCATGATGGAGAAAAGCACTATGTCATTGATCTTAATCGAAATAAATTAACTTACATTTTTCCATTATTGAATTACCTTCTCCCGCATCGTTTAATGGAAATCAGTGATGACGCATACTTTAGTTTAACAACAGTACAACAATCGGTGGAAAGCAAAGTCAAAAATATGATGATAACATTAATTGGCATCGTGATATTGTTCATTTACTATAGAGCCAATGTGGTCGACAATTTTTTTCTAAAACATTATCCTCCGCTTATTATCATTGCATTGATGGTTTTAATATTTATTATAAAATGGCTAATAGATAAGCGAAAAAGAAAAAGATTAAACATTGAACAAATAGAAACTGAGAAACGTGCTTATATCTTTCCAGAGATATTCACAATGGTGATAAGTATTATTTTATATGTTATTGCAGTTGTGAGTTTCGTATTCTTAAGCTTCAAAATTTTTGGTTCAATGGGGGAGCCCCATCTCAATTCTAATGTATTGATTATCATGTTAGCTATTATTTTATCATTTGATCAACTACTCTATAGTAATTCAGAAACTTCCGGTAAAATGAGTCATATTAAAGTAAAGGATTAAATCAAATGAGTACAGTCTGGGATATTAATCCTAGAAAAATGAGCCAGTAGATGCGTTTTTGTAAATGCATTTACTGGCTTTTTTGTTTATAGTACTTCGTATGATATGGTTTCGTGTGTCTATGATACTGTCTTAGTCACCCCAACTTGCTTTGTTTGGTGAATTTCTTATCGAAATTCTCTTTGTTGGGGCCCCACCCCAACTTGCTTTGTCCGTTGCCTTTCTTTTGGAAAGCCTTTTTGTTGGGGCCCCACTCCAATTTGCTTGGCTTGTTGTAATGTTTTGAAAATAAGGGCTTTTATAGAATAAGTTATATGTTGTTGATTAATTTCGTTCAATAATCGATAAACTTAATTTGCTTAACACATGCAATTAAAAAAGCAGGATAATGACATTAATCAACTTTACAATATTTTACTTTGTTTTGGTTTTTAAATAGTTTAAAATTTTAGAGTGTTTGATAATATGATAAATATAGGAGGAGATACTTTGATAAAATCAATAGATAAAAATGTATATAAACATGCACTGAAAGTATTCGCTTTAGCTACAATTATATTGATGATAACGACAGTCATTACGTATTTCTGTCATCCTGCAATTAATGATGTCAAACATTTAGGGAATTCATCTACGAATATAAGTAGTAACCCCCAAGGGCTAAATAAAGTTTGGCATTTTATAGTAAATAATGGTTGTTTCGTGCCAGTTCAAATGTTTATATTAGCACTTATACCGATACCATTTCTTTATATGTTAAACATTGTTATCTCAGTTATTATACCAGGAATCATGTTTGGAATTTTTCTTAATTTTGATTTACACAAAGCATTTACCGCAATCATTGCATACATACCACACTATACGCTTGAAATCATGGCATATTGTATTCTTGCAAGTGGCTTATATATGTTAAACAAAGCCATTGTAAGAAAAGTAACCAATCTGTTTAGAAAAAAGAAGAAAGACAATTATCCTTTTAAAAAGAGTCTATTTAAAGTTATTAAAATATATTTTATTTTCACCTTACCATTAATTATACTTGCTGCATTTACAGAAACTTATGTCGCAGATTGGATATATCAATTGATGAACTAAGGTAATAAAGTTGATTAATATTTAATTAATGATATTTTCCTTAAAAAATATTGAAAAGAAATCTTCGAAATAAGCATACTAATAATCATGCTCTGCATACGCTTTAAGTGAATCCTTTTTTATTGTAAAATGTTTATAAATTACATTTGAGGAGGTGTCTAAATGTTTCTTATAGTTCATTGTTGCAGATATTTACAAATCATACGCAACAAATTTTCGATCTTAATTACAAAATTGGCGGAGTCTGTCTATTTTGAAGTTAATGATTAATCTATAAGGAACTGACACAATATATTTCTTCCTTATAGATAAATTGGAGGAAGAAAAATGAATATACTAAATGCATCGAATATTTCTAAAAAATATACGGAAGATATATTATTCGATCATATTAAAATAACACTTAATTCAGGTGATACTTTAGGATTAGTAGGTCGTAATGGTGAAGGGAAGACCACTTTATTAAAACTACTTTCTGGCATGGAAAGACCTTCGACTGGTGTGATTAGTTGGAAGAAGGATATTAAGATAGGTTACTTAAATCAAATACCTGATTATGAAAAAAGTGAAAGTGTTTATCAATGTATAAAATCTGTATTTAAAGAATTAGATACGATATCAAAACAGCTGGAAACAATTGAAACTAAAATGATTGAAGAAAGAGAAAATATAAATTCATTAGTGGCGCGCTATGGTGAATTGCAGACATATTATGAAGAAAATGGCGGGTATGAGATAGATGCTAAAATACGTAAAGTTACTCACGGTTTAAATATCGCGCATTTACTTAAAGCAAAGTGGGGAGATTTATCAGGGGGAGAACGTACTAAAGTAGGTATAGCACAGATGTTAATTAAGCCTACGGATTTGCTTCTTTTAGATGAGCCAACAAATCACCTCGATGTTAAATCTATAGAATGGTTGGCTAGCTATATAAAAAATAGTGATGGTACTACGGTGATTGTGTCACATGATCGTTACTTTTTAGATGAAACAGTTAATCAAATTATAGAAATAGATCAAAAAAAGCTTCATTTTTATAATGGAAATTATTCATATTTTGTTGAAGAAAGAGACAAAAGATTGTTGATTGAATTCGAAGCCTATAAAACGCAACAAAAGAAAATAAAGAAAATGAAAGAATCAATCAAACAATTAAGAACATGGGCTAGTCAAGCGAAGCCACCTAATGCTGCAATGTTTCGCCGAGCTAAAAGTATGGAAAAAGCTTTAAATCGCATTCAACGCTTAGAAAAACCGCTTTTAGATTCAAAAAAGATGCATATAACACTAGAAGAAGGCATGAACGTTTCGAATAGAGTGATTGAAATGGAAAATGTTACTAAAGCATATGAGGATGTATTATTTAGAAACGTAAATATGTTAATCAGAAGAGGCGAACATGTTGCTATTATAGGAGATAATGGTACTGGAAAAACAACATTATTAAAAATAATTTTAGGGCTGACTTCAATAGATAAAGGTTCAATTAAAACGGCAAGTAATTTAAAAATTGGTTATCTTTCACAGCATGAATTTGAAAGGGATGGCAATGATACTTTGTTACACACATTTCGTAAAAAAGTCAATGTATCAGAAGACCAAGCAAGACATATTTTAGCTCATTTTATGTTTTATGGTAAAGATGTATTTAAAAAAGTTAATGAGTTAAGCGGAGGAGAAAAAATAAGATTAAGATGGGCACAACTCGTAAACACAGATTATAATTTACTTGTTTTAGACGAACCAACAAACCATTTGGATATAGACGCCAAAGAAATCATAGAAGATGCTTTATTAGACTTCAATGGAACCATCATTACAGTTTCACATGATAGATATTTCCTTAATAAGTTATTTAATACAACTTACTTATTAAAAAATAAAACATTAGAAAAATTTGAAGGTAACTATGATTACATTAAAGAAAAGATACTATAAATAATTGATATAGAGAAATGCTGGTCAATAAATTAAAAAATATACAACAATGACCATTGTAAATACGCTTAAGGAAATCGGATTTATGGAATGCCGATTTCCTTTTGTTTATCTTCTTAAATCGGATTTCAACTTTATATGCTGTTTATGTGAGGCTTAATAAGTATAAAACGATGCGTTTTTGAGTTCTTATGAAAAATTTATTGTGTGATAAATAACTTTTTAATTTCCTTACTTAACAAAAACACAGTTATTGCGATAATAAAAATTATTTCTTCTCCAATTATTAGGCTAATTATCGCACCTGCACCATCAAACATTTCATAATACTCTGCAGACTTCATGAAATCGATAAATATTTTAGCAAGTCCCCATGAAATAATAAATCTGCATACTTTCATTGATAATATGAGCCAAAAGTCTTTTTCCCATTTAAAACAGAAAGTAAGAATAACAGGTAATATGAGTGCAGGTATGTAAACATAAAGCAACCCTACTTGGAAATGGTAGTCTAGTGCAATAGTGATGAAATCAATGGGGAGCAAAAAGATTAAACATAAAAATATACGTTTTTTCATTGCTATCTCTCCTTTTCTTATACAAATAATTGACCAGTATCAACCATCGCTCCAATTTCAAGTATCGCTATTATAAATAAGAAAACTAAGAATATCGAGACAAAAAAAGCGACCATGGTTATTAATATTTTTTTAGGTGCATGTTTTATTTTAGATACATAGTAAAAAATCACATCAATACACACAATCATTAGTATTGTAATTATTACAACAACAAAATTAGAAGACACGAGCGATTCCTCCTCCTTTTTCTATAATTTTATTTTGCAAAAGTGTCAGAGAAAAATATCAACTCCAAATTTATTGATTATAATCACTTTCAAATTACTATACTTATTAAAATTATGCCAATTTTTTACGATTTTAATTTATTTCAATTTTGCAAAAATTTCATAATTTTGGTATGTTAAAACTGAAATTTATTAATATTTTTAAGGTATTTTAATGTTAAATGCTTCAAGACTAATTACAGTTATAGGGAGTATTTTAGGTGCCACATCCAGCAGTAATAAATGGAAATTTTGCGTATACTGTTGCTACAATAAGAGCGATGATAGCTCTAGGTGTTAGTGGTCCCATTGAATGAGGTATTAGGACACTTTATGCTGGAGGATCTATAGCTTGTAATCACTCGTAGATGAAAATATGGATATTCACAAAGTGTTTAAGAAAAACTTATTAAAATAATACGGTTAAGGGGACATTTAAATGAATACGTTTAATTGATTTATATTATTTATGCTTAGTGCAGTTTTAGGTTCTTTGACAACAAGTATTTTAGACAATATTATGCAAAACATATGGATACCAAGAATATGTGGCATGCTAGTCGCTGGCCTAGTAGGTTTAATTTTATATGTTTTTTTAAATAATAAAAAAGGATCTAATCCCAATCTGGTTGGTAAGTCCGAACGGAAAGAGCCTAGGACATAATTATGTTTTAAGCTATGAACTAAATATTTTGGCAGTAGCTGACTGGATTGAAAATACGCTTATACCAAGCTTTATTCAATCCTAGTCAACCTTGTCGGGGCGGGACGACGAATTCATAATGAATGCTGTTCCGCTCCCTCTTTTTTTATGTTGGAGTGAATTATCTTGAATTTAGAATTATTTTATTGCACAAATGATCATGGTGTCGATGGTTCTGTTGCAAAGTTGAATGTGTAGTATGATATAAACAAAAAAGGTGTATGGAATTGCTAAGAATAAATGGAAAATGTATATACGATATATAAAAATCCTAGATATAAAATCATTCAAAAAGATAATAGATATTTAATGATCGATTTAGAACAAAATTGGTATTCATATTTATGCCCTATGTTGAATTGGTTTATACCTATTAAATATACAGAACTGAGTTACAAAGAGTTTAATAATTTAAACATATTCAATAATGGAGGGCAAAACAGTCAAGGTATGATGGCCGCTGGTATTGGTGTTACTATCAGTGTGCTATTAAGAAGTATTGTGGGTTTCATGGATATTAATATTAATCGAATTTGGGTAGTGATGATGTTTTTAATCGGATTTGTCGGTGTGATAGCACTACGTTTATCTATAAGAAAGAAGTTGAATCATCCAGCATTTAATAAAAATAGCACACAAAAAGTAATGTTGATTCCATCATTCAAAAATATGGTACTGGTGGTGTTTTGTTATTTGATGTTCCTATTTTTATCAATTGCCCCTATTCAAATGATTTTTGATGACAATCAAAACATTTTTGGTTATGTAGGTTGGTTAGTAACGTTGCTTATGTTTACTATTATGAACATAGCTTCAATTTCTGATAGAAAAGTACATGCCAAAATTAAAAATATAGAAAGACAGGTGAAATAAAGTGAAAACAATAGGAAGTATCATATATCTAAGAGAAGGTTCCCAAAAATTAATGATTATTAATCGAGGTCCCATTGTAGATATAGATAATCAAAAGTATATTTTTGATTACTCAGCAAGAGCCCGATAACTATTCACACTAGTTATCGGGCTCGGTCTTTATCATGTTCATACATTATTTAAAACATAATAGTAAAAAATACCAAATTAATTATTTTTTCTATCAATCGTAATATTCATTATCTGTAACATGATACCAATAACAGTAATGATAATAGCGCTATAAATAAGCATATTTGTATTAATAAATTTAAGTAGAATTATCCCACCTAGAGCTGAACCCAATGCACTACCTAAATAGTTGATGGAGCTATTTAGTGCAACGGCGGCACCACCATGATCAGTATGATTTTGTAATAATATATGTTGTTGAGGCGCCTGTGTTGCCCAACCCATAGCACCCCATAAAATAAAAGGTATAAAATTTAAAAAAGGTACTTGAATTGTAACGTTAAGTAATGCGAAGCTTAAGGCTAACGCAAATAAAATAATAAGCATTAAGACGGCAGGATTTTTAAATTTATCAATTAAAAATCCGATTCCAAAACTTCCTATTAATCCACCTACACCCCATGCAGTTAAGTAGCATGTAAGATATTCTGTGTTACCACTTTCTTTGATTATATCAGCTAAATAAGTATACAATCCCAGACTCGCAATGGCAGCGCATAATGTTACGAATACAACGCTTAATACATGTTTATCTAAAAATAATTTGAAGCGTGATTTTAAATTAGGTGGTGCTTGTACTTTAAATCTTGGCAGGTATTTTAATATACTCATTAAGCCAATTAGACCGATAAGTACTATTATTAATATGGAAAAGCGCCAATTCGTATATTTTGAAACTTCTAAACCTAATGGCACTCCCACGACTGTTCCTACACTCATTCCACCAACTGTAAATGCGATGGCTTTTCCTTTATGCTTTTTGGATACTAGATGGCTACTTGAGCTAACCGCAATAGGTGAAAAAATACCTGCGCCCAATCCAGCTATTGCTCTTGAAATGATATAAATCGCATAGTTAGGAGCTAACGCAGTAATTAAATTTGCTAAAGAGAAGACACTGATAGCTAATATTAATATATTTTTCACTTCATTTTTTGCTAATAAAGTAGAAAAAATGGGTGCTGAAATAGCAAAGAATAAAGTAAATACTGTAACACCTTGTCCAACTTCAGCACTATTTTTATTAAAATTATCGCCTATGGCAGGTATTAACCCTGCTACAATATATGCATCCATGCCTAAAGCAAACATACCAATGGTTAAAACCCATACTTTTTTCATCATCATTCCACCCTATAAAAGTTAATATTTATAATACGAAATATTGTTTTCTGATATAAAGATAAAACACCTGGAAGTATGTGTGAATAAGTAATCATTTAAAGGGGTATTAACTAATAGTTAATACTAAAAGGAGAAGCTAATGAACTTTGAATATATACAAGATTTTATTAGAGTAGCTGAATATAATAGTATAAATAAAGCATCACAAGAGTTAAATATTAGTACGCCAGCGCTTAGTAAGAGAATTAAAAGCGTTGAAGCATATTTTAACTGTCATTTATTTTATAGAACTTCAAAAGGTATTTTCTTAAATGAAGAGGGGAAACTGGTATTTAATACATTTAGAGAGATGCAACATTCTATTGCTGATTTAAAGAAGCAGTTGAATATTTCTTTTGATTCTAAATGGAAAATAGGTGTTATTCCTAGTTTTTCTTTAACGAATAAATATAAAAATAGAGGTTTTGATGAGATAGCTAGCTTAATCATTGAAGATAGCACTTCTATTTTAATAGAAGAATTGTCTAAAGGTAATATAGATTTACTTATTGGGGATATATCAAAGCTAAATAATCGTGATATATATCGCAAAAGATTATATAGTGAAGATTTTATGGTTATTTATAATGATGACAATAAATTTACTGAGAGTTCAAAAATTGAGATAAATGAATTATTAAGTGAGAAAATTTATATACAAAATCCACCCTGCGATACGTATGATTTTATTAAAAATAGATCAATGGAAGACAAATTAAAATTACACTATAATAAACATTTTGAATCTGTAATAGCCAACATTAAAGCTGGCAATGGTATTACATTAATGCCGGTGTCATTAACATCAAGAATATCAAACATGAATTTATTTCAAAAAGTTTTGAGCGGATACAAAAGAGATATAGGCATCGCTTCGTATGATCAAAGGAAGATAATAAAAATATATGATTTTTTATTAAAAAATTTAGAAGAAGAGAGAAATCAAAAATAGTTAGAAGGCATATTTAACTTATATAATAAGATAAGGTGAGAACATGGATTTTACGATTAGAACAGAGGAAGTTGTGAAAAACGCATTTGCTAATGAATCATATAGTGATCAGAGTGAACATAGATTAGTTGCGAATTTGAGAAATTCCGATGCGTTTGTTCCAGATTTATCATTAGTTGCTGTAGATAAAAACAAAATGATTGGTCATATATTATTAACTAAGATTGTTATTGTTAATGATGAGAAAAATACAGAATCATTAGCTTTAGCACCAGTTTCTGTATTGCCCGATTATCAAAACAAAGGTGTAGGACGAAGTTTAATACAAAAATCTTTAGAAATAGCAAAGAAACTTAATTTCGGGTCAGTTATAGTAATGGGACATGCAGAATACTATCCTAAATTCGGATTTAAACAAGCTTCTAATTGGGGCATTCAAGCACCGTTTGATGTACCAGATGAATTATTGATGGCGATAGAATTAAAGAAAAATGCTTTAGATGAAGCTTCTGGAGTAATTCAGTATTCAAGCGCTTTTTTTGAGTGACAAAAGAGGTGTATGGAGTTGATAAAAATAAATGGAAAATGTATATACAATATATAAAAATCCTAGATATAAAATCATTCAAAAGAATAATAATAAAGGTAATAGGCGCAAAAGCCATACCAAAAAATCCCCTCACTACGTAATAAGTGAGGGGATTAGTGTATAAGTGAACACTTATTTTCGATAAGTAAATTATAATAATAGAGTGTGGAGAAATTCATATTGAATATAATGTTATAATATAGTGAAAAGTTCATTAAAGTTTTTGAATGATGGATAAAAAGCAGTCCAAAAAATTATAAAATTAAGTTAAAGTAATGGAAAATCATCAATACGATAACAATAGAAATTATTGAAAAGAATAGTAAATATAAATTAATACACTATAAGGGTTCGCATTATATTATTGATTTAAATCGGAATAAATTAACTTATATTTTTCCATTATTAAATTATGTAACAAGAAATCCATTGATAGAAGTCAAAGAAGCAGAGCTTAAACAAATTTTAACTATTTCTAGTTCAAAAGAGAAAAACGATAAAAGAAAGGCTCTAACAACTTTTGCCTCAGGTCTGAGTATTTTAATCGCTATTACAACTAAGTCTATTACTGATTATCTAGATTTCACAACGAATATATACATAAATGTAATACTATTAATATTAACTATATTACCTATGTTAGCATTTAAATCCATGATTGATAAAAATAAAAAGAATAAACTCAAGATAAGATTAACTCAAATACAAGCATATGCATATATTTTGCCAAGTGTAAAATATATCGTTCAAAATATCTCTTTTTACATTGTTTTTCTCTTTTTATTTATCATAAGTTTAGCTGGGTTATTAACATTGAAACATACGAATATGATATTTGTCGTTGGAATTATAATGACTTTAATGTTTATCCTTTTTCAGAACGTACTTTTATATGCTCAAACTAAAATTGACGGTAAGTTAGGTAGAATGAATTCGAAGTGATAGGCAGTATTATATATTTGAAAGAAGAGAGTCTTATATTTTATAAGTTAGAGAAGTCTAAAATTTTAAAGCCAAATTGGTATTTTATTATTATTGTCCAAAATCGACTTCTAAAAATTCAGAAAATCATATATAGTATACTGTATAAAATATATAATTTGTATATAAAATAGAAGGAGATATGTGTAATGGGAGAAAACACAAAAAAATGGTATAAGTCGAATTGGTTTACACTTTTATGTTTAGTCTTCGTTTTTCCTATTGGCTTATTTTTAATGTGGAAATTCACGAATTGGAAGACTTGGGTAAAAGTTGTGGTGTCAGTATTTTTTGCAATAATAGTTATAGCAAATATGGGAAACAATCAAGAATCTAATCAAAAAAATGAGTCCAATAAGACAGCTATTGTTGAAAAATCAAATAAAAATACTGATGAAAAATCATCATCAAAAGAAGAAAAAACTGAAGAGAAAGAAGACAATTCTAACGATGTAACAAATAAAAGTTCAGTGAACGAGAAAAAAACGGATGATGAAGTATCGAAGAAAAATAGTAATGACAATTATGATTACAATACTCAAAAAGCTGAAGTTACAAATAAAGAAGAAAACAAAGAACATAGTAATTTTAATGATAAAAATGTAGATCATTCTGACAAAAATTTAAATAATTCTGATACAAATCAAAATACTGCATCTACTTCAGTTAATCAGAATAATGCTGCACAACAAGTGCCACACAGTTATTCTAATTGTGCAGCTTTAAGACAAGACTATCCAGGAGGCGTTCCTAAAGGGCATGCTGCATATTCAAGTAAACTAGATAGAGATAGTGATGGTTATGCTTGTGAGATTAAATAAAATTTTTGATGATTTATAAAGCCGATAATGCTGTATATGTAATTTAAATATCTTAGTATAACCTAAAAAACCCAATCACTATTTGAGGTAGTGATTGGGTTTTTTACAATTTTTAATGTGTTTATAAATTAAAAGTATATTTATTATTTGGAATGTTGGATTAGGCACAGTAGAATTTATCAAAACTTAGGTAATAAAGTGGAAAGTTAGTATAACTATAATAAATATAATCTTTAATTGAGCTAACTATATATCATAGTTGTGGGTTTTATAAGATGGTTACAGATTTATTAAAAACAGTTATTTTATATAACATAACTGGATATATTTTCAATTTATAATTAAAATTTAGAAAAGAGGGAGATATTTCTTTAAATTTATAAGAAAATATAACATTACTGATAAATGAGATAGGTGATATTGTGGGAAATTTGTTAAAAATAGAGAACATTCCATATTCAATGGAAAAGCTTAATAATTCAGTTCGATATTGGGAAACGTCTAAAGATGGGAAATTTTTATTAAGATATCCAACTGTATACATAATAAATGATAAAAAAACAAGAAATGAATTTGAAGTATATGTTGGTGAAACAGCAGATATCAGAAATAGAACAAGACAGCATTTAAATACCGATATTAAAGTGAAACCATTTTGGGAAAAATTTTCTGAATCAAACAAATCAACAATGTATATCATTGGACACGAGTTATTCAATAAATCGTTAACTTTGGATATTGAGAATAGACTAATGCAATATTTGTTAAGTGTGGATAACATTTCTAAAGTACATAATAGTCGAACAAATCAACAAAATGAGTACTATACTTCTGAAAAGTTAGATGAGATTTTTTCAGATATTTGGCAATCATTAAATAAAAAGAACAACGAGTTATTTCCATTAGAAAGTATTATAAAAGACTCAGCAATATTCAAAGCATCTCCATTCCATAAGTTGACTCAAGAACAGACCAATGCAAAAGAAGAAATACTCACTAAAATAAAAGAAGCTATCTTATTAGAAGAAGATGGGCAATTAATCATCGTTGAAGGAGAAGCGGGATCTGGAAAAACAGTATTAATGAGTACATTATTATATGAGTTAGGAAAATATAATTTAGATTTAAATAAAAAGTTAGATATACATTTATTAGTTAACCAAAACGAACATGTTACTATTTATGAGCAAATAGCTACTAAATTAGGTATAAATAGTAAAAATAATAGCATAATTGGAAAACCAACTAGGTTTATCAATAGACATACTACAGAAGAAAAAGTAGATGTTGTTATCGTTGATGAAGCGCATTTATTATTGACACAAGGTAAACAAAGTTATCAAGGTAAAAATCATTTAAATGATTTATTGGATAGAGCTAGAGTTGTCGTTATAGTTTTTGACTTAAAACAAGTTCTTACTACTGAACAAATATGGGAAGAAGACAAGATAAATCACTACTTTAATCGTGCTAAAGATAAAAACAATCATATTACTTTGAGAAATCAAATGCGTATTAATAGTGACCAAGAAACAGTAAATTGGATTAGAAATATAGTAGATAATCAAACAGTTAATAATATACCATATGATAGCAAGGGATATGACATTAAAATATTTGATACACCCATAGAATTAGAAAATGCAATAAGGAATAAGGCTAATAAAACAGAAAGTGGCATTTCAAGAATGCTTGCTACATTTGATTGGAAATATAATAATAATCCTCCTGAAAATAAAGATTACTGGAGAGTAGAAATAGATGGCTGGTCTATGCCATGGAATTATCAAATAAAACCAACTAGAAATCAATCTAAATTACCTTGGGTTGAACAAACTCAAACTATTAATGAAATTGGTTCAACCTTTACAATACAAGGGCTTGATTTGAATTTTGCAGGTGTGATTATTGGTCCATCTGTTAAATACAGAGATGGTAAAATAGTATTTGATAAAGAAAGTAGTGCAAATAAAAAAGTTACACAGAAAAGAACTTTGACAGATGGTTCAAAACAATATTTTTCTGAAATGCTATTAAAAAATGAGCTTAATGTATTATTAACTCGTGGTGTGAATGGACTATATATTTATGCAGTAGATAAACAATTAAGAGAAGTATTAAAAAAAGCAGAAAAAGGTGATAATAATGAGCGACACAAAAGAAATTTTAAAGAAAATTAATAAGTTTAGGGATGAGCGTAATTGGAGACAGTTTCATAATGAAAAAGATTTATCTCTTTCAATAAGTTTGGAAGCAGCTGAATTACTAGAATTGTTCCAGTGGAAAACACCTGAAGAAGTCGTAGTTACAAAACAAGAAAGATTAGCAGAAGAACTGGCAGACGTTTTAATTTATAGCTACATGCTTGCGGATAATTTGGATTTTGATATTAATGATATTATTCAAAAGAAATTAAAGAAAAACGCAGAAAAATATCCAGTAGACAAAAGTAAAAATAGTAATTCGAAATATAATCAGTTTTAACTTCATGAAAAGTGGCATATAAAATTGATTTGAGTATTAATTTATATTAGAATATTTATTTTTATTAAAGTGCAACACTTATATAAGTTCAATCAAAACAACATAAAGATGTACTGATAACATGATATGCTAAATTTTGGAGACAGAATGTAATGAATTGGTGCGCGAATGCGTCAATTTGAATACAGATAATTACAGATAAACTTGCTAAGTTTAAAGAGAGGTGACCAATCATATGAAACTTGCGGAACAAATTAAGAAGTATCGAAAAGAGCAAGGTTTAACCCAAGATCAACTTGCTGCTGAATTACATACAACGAGACAAACGGTTTCTAAATGGGAACAGGGCTCAATTGAACCTAATGCGCAAATGATTGTTAATTTGGCACAAATGTTTAATATTACGACAGATGAATTACTTACTGGAGAAAATATGAGTAATTTCACTAAGGAGTTAAATGAGACGGGTACGGATCATTTAAATTTTTGGGACTTCTTGTCACAGAAATGGTGGTTTGTCTTAGCTATCGTTGTTATAGTTTGTGGTACTTTATCTCAAATATTCGCAGGTTAATCATTTAGGTTTCCTACACAAATTTAGGAGGAAACACATGAATATTTTAATAAAGTCAGCAAAAATATTTGGAATTATTATACTTACTTTTGTGATTACAGTTGTGGCACAAAACGTTGCAATTCTATGGCATTTGCTAGACTTAAAGTCGGTTGAAACAATACTCCATGGACTCACATATGCTGTTATCACATTTTTACTTATCAAATGGTTCATTCAGAAAGGTTTGAAACAAGAACTCAGGGATTATCGATTGACCAGATTTAAGTTATCACTCGATGTTATAGTCATAGGTTTAAGTATCCCTGTTATAGTGATTCTTATATGCATCATATTTATCCCAGGAAGTTTTGTTGTTACAAGAATAGCTAATCCAATTGACTATTGTAATATGCTGTTTGAAATTGTCTTTCTTGGGGGTATTTTCAGTCCGATTGCCGAGGAAATATTAGTTAGAGGTTTACTCATGGGCTATATTGAAAAGCAAACAAATATTACCACTGCAATCATGATTTCCTCTGTATTATTCGCAGTGGTACATTTATTTAATGGCGGGATGTCTGGGGTAAGTCTAATATTACTTTTAACAAGTGGCACGATTGCTGGTATGCTTTACGGCCTAATTGCTTATAAGTATCAATCAATTTGGGCGAGTGCCTGTCTGCATATTTGCTGGAACTTATCAGATTTGTGTCATATTTCAACAAATAATGAGCAATACGGTATTGTTCAATATATTGTAGAAACTAAAAACATCTGGATAACGGGTGGTGCCTATGGTAATAGTGCGTCAGTGATTTCAATGTTAATATTTTTAATGGCAATCTTTTTGATTTTAAAAAAGAAAGCAATTAAATATTAGTCATTCTTGTTAATGCGGGTAGTCTTGAAGTGGATAATTATCTATTTCTTAAATATTTAAGCAGAAAAATGTGATTTGTTCATAATTTTCGCTAGAGTAAAATATAATTTAGCCCTATGATGAGTGCGTAAAGGAGCGGATTGATTTGAAATTTAGTCATGTAGGAGAACGAATTAGAATATTAAGGAAGTCTAAAAGGATGTCTCAAGAGAAATTAGCAGAATACCTTAATGTTTCTCGTCATTCTATTTCAAATTGGGAAAGAGAAGTAAATTTACCAGATATACATTCTTTAGTGGAAATGACTAAACTTTTCAACGTTTCTTTAAACTTTTTGGTTAAAGGAGAAGAGATGATTGTGAACAAATATGTTTATGCAGCACTAGCATTTTTCTTAGGTAGTTTTGGGGCACATCGATTTTATAGAAAGCAAAATGGTAAGGCGGTTTTATATTTATTATTTTGTTGGACTGGAATACCAGGTGTGATTGGAATATATGAAGGCATTATCGCATTTATTAAAACTGTTGATAAACAAGGGCATATTTAAAGACATTGTAAGGCGCGGGACAGCATTCATTATGAATTCGTAGTTCCGCCCTGGCAAGGTTGACTAGGATTGAAAAAAGCTTGGTATAAGCGCATTTTCAATCCAGCCAGCTACTGCCAACATAGAGTTCAGAGCTTAAAACATAATGATGCCCCAGATGCTACGCTTATATAGCCGCCAATACATTTGTCCAGAAACTTAAGCGCTTTCTTTTCAACATGTTTTCTAACTGTAGTATAATTGTCCTCATATAATGATAATGTTTATCAATTAAAGGATATCATGTTTTAAATATATGAGGAGGATTCATGTATGGAGGATGTAATCGTTATTGGGGGCGGTCCTGCTGGTTTATTTGCAAGTTTTTATTCTGGATTAAGAGGCATGTCGGTCAGAATCATTGATGTACAAGATAAGCTGGGTGGTAAGATGCAGCTTTACCCCGAAAAAATCATTTGGGATATTGGTGGTATTGCGCCGAAGCCATGCTATCAAATTATTGAAGATATGATTGCGCAAGGTTTATATTTTAATCCACTTGTTAATTTGCAAACACGTGTTGTTGATATTCGCAAACGTGCTGAACGTCATTTTGAGGTAGAAACGGCGACTGGGGATGTATTTGAGTCTAAGGCAGTTATTTTTGCGATTGGTGGCGGAATTATTAATCCTAAACCACTAGAAATTAGTGGAGCAGAGCGTTATCAATTAACGAATTTGCATTACGTTGTTCAATCTTTAAGTAAATTTAAAGACAAAGAGATTCTTATCTCTGGCGGCGGTAATACTGCATTAGATTGGGCACGTGATTTAGCACCGATTGCGAAGCGTGTGACGGTGGTTTATCGTAAAATGGAAACGTCAGGTTATGAAGTGATGCATTCCGTTTTAACAGAGCGTGGTGTAACACTGATGCCACGGACGCAAATTAAGCAATTGATTGGTGATGACAAGAATCAGCGTATCCATAAAGTGTGTTTGGAACATTTGGATTCAGGGGATACTGAAACACATCGTTTTGATGATGTCATTATTAGTCATGGTTTTGACCATGAAAATCCACTGTTAACAGATTGTACTTCAAAGCTAGAACGGTATGACGATTATCGTGTTAAAGGCTTTGGTAATACAACGACAAATATTCCAGGTATTTTTGCGTGTGGCGATATTGTTCATCATGATGCGAAAGTGCATTTAATTGCCAGTGCGTTTAGTGATGCGGGTAATGCTGCGAATTTAGCTAAAACATATATTGAACCTGAAGCAAGTGATGAAGGTTATGTGTCTAGTCATAATGACATTTTTAAAGCAGCGAATCAGTCTATTCTTGCACAATATTTATAATTAGGAAAAGGGTGGAACCATGGTTAGAGTAAGTTATGAATCTCCATCAGTACAAGACTATTGCGCACTACGTGTCGAGGCGGGAATGAGCCCAAAATCTGAAGCTGCAGCTCAAAAAGGATTACCTCATGCTTGTTTTAATGTAACATTGTATGATGAAGCGACGCTTGTCGGCATGGGACGTGTGATTGGTGATGGTGGCACTGCATTGCAAATAGTTGATATTGCAGTGCGACCTTTATACCAAGGGCAAGGCTTTGGTAAATGTATTTTACAAGAAATTATGTCTTATATAGATCGTATTGCTGAACAAGGTACTTATGTTAGTTTAATTGCTGATTATCCGGCAGACCAATTGTATGCGCAATTTGGTTTTACTTCAACTGAACCGAAGTCTGGTGGCATGTATAAGGTTTATTGATACAACAGCAAGGGGAACCGGAATGCATTTTAAATTCGTATGCCAGACTACTCAACTACTGACAATATAATAGTTAAGAAAGTCCATGGCATAAATGTCAAAATAATAGCCCAAAGACGATTTTTTATTTTAAATCATCTTTGTGCTTTTTCTATTTGAGTAAGTAGTTGTATATTTAAGTTTTGATTTTTATTGTCTAGATTTATTTTTTAAGACTTTTTTCAGTTTATCTTTTTACTTAATTTAATTAAGGTATTATTTTTGGCTGAGTTAATATTTGAAAACTATATAAAAGTGTTATATGCTCATTAAAAGTACATGAATAATATTATTAATATAATGTTGCAAGATATAAGGAGTTTCCGATGAATGAAAATTTAGAAAAATATATAAAAAGCTTACCAATTTTAGGGTTGTTTATTAGTATTTTTTTGATGATTTTATTCTTTTTCATTTGGAAAGCCGAAGGGAATTTATTTATTATTTTTTTGTATTGCTTATTACCTGTAATTGTCAATACTTCTATTTATGGTGCATTTAAACTTTATAAGAATAAGTAATGTGATGAATGTTATTGTTTTAAGAAATCTTTTTTTTTAAAAAAGCATTATCTATAAAGGTTGCTATGCCAACAAAAGGAAACTCAAAGATGAGTTTCCTTTTGTCGTGTATTCGATAATTTTTCTAGTCTCTTTTTTTAGTGACTACCATAATTCCTAGAATTAAAGCGATAAATAGAACAAATTATATTATTAAAGAAATGCAAGAAATAGCAAATGTTATGTCAAATATAGTCCAAATGATACTATTTTTAAATGATTTTAGAAACGATTTAATGGGTATCAAATTGCTTTATTTGGATACAGTAATAAAACAAAAATTTCTCTATGTCCTAGTCGTATTTTGTTTATTTATTAAAGTCGATTACAACACGTCCTGCTTGTCGATGGTTAATAATCTTGTCTAAATATGTCGGTAGGTCCTTAAAGGCAATACTTGTTTTAATATCATGCAATTGGTCTGGTCTTAAATCAGTTGCTAAGCGACGCCATACGCGCTCTCTGACTTTCATAGGTGTGAAGACCGAATCAATACCTAGTATATTCGCGCCACGTAAAATAAATGGGAAAACGGTACTGTCGAAATGATGACCACCTGTTAGGCCAATTAGGGCGAGACTACCTCCATAATCTAAGCGTTTGAGTACGTAAGATAGGCCTTCGCCACCAATCGGATCCACAGCTGCTTGCCAAGTGCGACTGGCAAGTGGCTTTTGGTCGTCCTGTTCTATACGGTCAATGATTTTTGTGGCACCTAACTGCGTTAATCGTTCTTTAGATTCATGATTTCCTGTACTGGCAATGACCTGATAGCCAAGTGTGCTAAGCATCATGACAGCGAGTGAGCCAACGCCACCTGAAGCACCTCTTACAAGTACCTCTTTGCCTTCAATAGTCATGCCTTGATTTTCTAGGCGTTCGATGGCTAATCCGGCAGTATAACCAGCAGTACCATAAATCATGGTTTCTTCCAATGTAAGATGTTCGGGTAGCGGTACAATCCAGTCTGAATTCACTCGAGCATATTCACTAAATCCTCCAAAGTGACTAACACCTAAATCGTAGCTTGTGACAATCACTTCTTGACCTTTTGAATAACGTGGGTCATCGCTATGTTCGATGGTGCCAGCTAAATCGATCCCTGGTACCATTGGATAATTTTTAATTACTCCGTTATTGTCTTGTGTGGCAAGGGCATCTTTGTAATTAATGCTTGAGTATTGCACTTTGACTAATACGTCACCTTCTGGTAGGTCGTCGTTAGTTAACTGTATAAAGTCACCTTGAACCTTACCATCATCATCTTGAGTTACTTGGAAAGCGTTAAATTGTTGCGTCATCTGTATGTTTGCCTCCTTAGATTGTTGTACAACGTCATTATCATTATTTACCCTAATTCAATTTTTCTTATACAAATAGCAATACATCAAATATTTTTGATGATTAAAATAATAAAAAAATATTTCAATATATCACTATTATTATGGGCATTGACATGAATTCATGGGCAATCTATAATTAGTTTGATAATGATTATCAATTGTGTGCATACATTTTATTTTCTAGTGAGAAATACTACTATAACAATTATTAAATAAGCAAATCTTAGCATTAGTTATTCTCATTTAGAACGGTTGTACAATGGTTTGATGATTGTTCATAACATACTTGAGGTGATTATTTTGAAAAAACTACCAACAATATTATTAGCTTCGTCATTACTATTAGCAGCATGTGGTAGCCAAGATGGCGGACAGGATTCACATTCTAAAAATAAGAGTAGCAAAAGCAATAACACAGCAGAGTTGAAAAAAGCTACTAAAGAATATGAAAAGTATACAGATAAACAATTAGATAAGTTTTTAAAAGGGACAACAGATTTTGTTAATGCGGTGAAGAATGATGATATGGAAAAAGCAAAATCGCTATATCCTAAAGTACGTATGTATTATGAACGTTCAGAACCTGTAGCAGAAGCTTTTGGTGATTTAGATCCGAAAATCGATGCACGTCTCGCTGATATGAAAGAAGAGAAAAAAGAAGATAAATGGACGGGTTATCATAAGATTGAAAGATCGTTATACCAAGATAATAAAATTGATGCAACAACGAAAAAAGATGCTGATCAATTGTTGAAAGATGCCAAAGAGTTAGATGCCAAAGCAGACACATTAAAAATCACGCCTAAATTAATGTTACAAGGATCTGTGGATTTACTTAATGAAGTATCAACATCTAAAATCACTGGTGAAGAAGAAATTTATTCTCATACTGACTTATATGACTTCAAAGCCAACATTGAAGGTGCACAAAAAATTTATACACTATTTAAACCAGAATTAAATAAAAAAGATAAAAAGTTATCAGCAGATATTCAAAAGAACTTTGATAAAGTGAACAAACTGTTAGACAAATATAAAGACGGTGACGGCTATAAACCATATGGTGATGTTTCTAAAGCAGATAGAAAAGCGTTAGCAGATGCAGTGAATGCATTAGGGGAACCGTTGAGTAAAATGGCCGTGATTACAGAATGAGTAATCAAGACGAACAACAAAAAGGACAAGTCTCAAGACGTTCCTTCTTAAAAATGTTAGGAATTGGTGGCGCGGGTGTCGTCATCGGCGCAAGTGGTGCAGGTAGTGTATTTTCATTTAAGTCAATGTTTGATACGCCAGAAGATAAAGAGAAAGATGCTTTTGAATTCTATGGCAAGGTTCAAGCTGGTATAACAACGCCAACACAAAAGACATGTAATTTTGTAGCATTAGAACTTAAATCTCGTGATAAAGCAGAAATTAAGAAAATGTTTCAAAAATGGACGGATATGACGGTAAGTCTAACTGAAGGCGAACCAGTTGAAAAGGATAGAAGTCATAATACGTTGTTACCTCCAGCAGATACAGGTGAATCGATTGGCTTAGGTGCAAGTAAGTTAACAATCACGTACGGTGTTAGTAAATCATTTTTAAAGAAAGTAGGTCTATCATCTAAGATACCTAAAGACTTTAAAGATTTACCTCATTTTGCAAATGATCAATTGGAAGATGAGTATAGTGATGGTGATATCATGATTCAAGCTTGCTCTAATGATTCACAAGTGACATTCCATGCGGTACATAATCTAATTCGTCCGTTTAGAGACTTAGTTAAAGTGAAATGGTCACAAACTGGTTTTGTTTCCGGAAAATTAGATGAAACACCAAGAAACTTAATGGCATTTAAAGATGGTACAGTCAATCCACGTAAAAGTGATGAATATAAAAACTATGTCTTTATTGATGATGGTTGGGCAAAGCATGGAACTTATTGCATTATTCGCCGTATTCAAATTCACATTGAAACATGGGACCGTACAGCTTTAGAAGAACAAGAAGCGACATTTGGTCGTAAACGTAGTTCAGGTGCACCATTAACTGGGAAAAAAGAATTTGATGAGCTTGATTTAGACGCAAAAGATAGTTTAGGTGAGTATGTGATTCCTAAAGATGCACATGCACGTTTGGCACATGAAGCTAAGACGTCCATCAAACGTCGTGCATATAATTATTTAGGCGGTACGAATGAAAAAACAGGTGCATTAGAAACAGGTTTAATGTTTATATGTTTCCAAAAATCACCACAACAGTTTATTGATATTCAAAACCATTTAGGTCATCAGGATAAGCTAAATGAGTATATTACACATCGAGGATCGGCTACATTTTTAGTGTTGCCTGGTGTGAAAAAAGGAGGCTACCTTGGTGAAACGTTATTTAATTAAGGTTGTTATTCTTTTAGCTATACTCACAATGGCTTTCCGGATGGCGCCTATGCCTTCAGCGGCTGCAGATAAGCCATCGATTAGTGATGTCTATGTTTCTATTACGGATGCTAAATCAATTTTAGAAGACAAATCAAAAAGCGATAAAGATAAAAAGCAAGCGATTAAAGATATTGATAAACAGCTAGATACATTAAAAATTAAAAATACGAAACAGGGGAAAGATGTTAAGCAGCAATGGCAAGCAGTTAAGAAAACATCTTCAACTGAGTCACAAGCAGCAAAATTATCTGAAGTCACAAAATCATTAATTGCTTATGAGAATGCTGAATCTTCTGTAGATGCATCGAAAAAAATTAAAGAATTACAACAACAAGTAGATGCCAAAGACAGTCAGATGCAACAGGCAATTAAGGATAAAGATGAGACAAAGTTACAATCTATAAATAATAGTTTGAATCAGATTTGGACAAGTCATGAAACGGTTATCCGTAACTATGATGATTCAAAATATGGTCAAATCGAAGTGAACTTGATGCAGTTACGTGTGGCAGTTCAAAAAGAACCTTTAGATATCAATAAAGTTAAAAATGCTTGGACAACTTTTAAAACAAGCATTGACCAAGTTGATCAAAAACAATCAAATCAAAGTTCAGATAAGTATAATGTGACACAATTAAATGATGAATTGGATAAAGCCATTAAAGGTATTGAAAATAATCAATTGAAACAAACAGACGATGCTTTAAGTAAATTCATTCAAATTTGGCCTTACGTAGAAGGTAAAATTCAAACGAAAAATGCGTCACTCTATACAACGATAGAAGATAAGATTCCTTATTATCAAAGTATATTAGATGATAGTAATAAAGACCGTGTTAAAGAAGGTCTACAAGATATTAATTCAGACATCAAAGATACGGTCGGCAAAGATAGTTATTCCTTTGTTGATGTCATGATTATTTTCTTGCGTGAAGGTCTTGAAGTATTACTTATCATTATGACATTGACAACAATGACACGTAATGTGAAAGATACGAAAGGTACAGCAAGTGTTCTAGGTGGTGCGATGCTTGGTTTAATTCTAAGTCTTGCCTTAGCCGTTGTCTTTATTCAAACTTTAGGTAATAATGGTTTGTTACGTGAAGGCATGGAAGCGACGTTAGGCATTATTGCCGTCGTCTTGATGTATATTGTAGGTATTTGGATGCATCGCCGTTCAAGTGCAAAACGTTGGAATGACTTAATTCAGTCCATGTATCAAAATGCAATTAGCAACGGCAACCTAGTATTGTTAGGTACGATTGGTTTAATTTCAGTGCTTAGAGAAGGTGTAGAAGTTATTATCTTCTATATGGGTATGATAGGCAGTATTCAGACAATAGACTTTGTGATTGGCATTGCCTTAGCCATTGTAATCCTTATTATCTTCGCATTGTTATTTAGATTTATTGTTAAACTGATACCAATTTATTACATTTTCAGAGTGCTTTCTATATTTATCTTCTTAATGGCGTTCAAAATGTTAGGTGTTAGTATTCAAAAACTTCAATTACTTGGTACATTACCACAACATAGTATTGAGGGCTTACCAACTATAAGCGTAATCGGATTCTATCCAAGCTTTGAAACGATTGGCGCGCAAATCATTTACATTATTTTAGTCATTGTGTTTATGAGAACACAACGTCAGCAAACGCAAACGACATAAATAAAACATATTAAGATGAGCTGTGAAGAAGATCTATAACAATCGGTTTCTTCACAGCTATTTTTATAGATAGAAAGGCATGGCTATAGTTATAACAGATTAAAGTTTAAAGTACTGGTAGGGTTTCCGCTATATCATTGATATGGTAAGAAACATCATTTAAAGGTATTAAAACTGAAGAGGCTGAAGCTGTTTCCTTAGCCAAAGAGATAATCATACGAAAAGAAGCACAAAGACGATTTTTAAATTCAAATCATCTTTGTGCTAATATTTTGGGATTGTTGTCCCAATCTAATTTTAATTGCTATGTGTGATTTTAGCAATAAACATACTAAATTCAAACAATAGAATGATAGGTAATGTCAATAATAAATTGAGTGTGATATCTGGAGGTGCGATAATACTTGCGGCAACAAAACAACCGAAATAAATATATTTGCGGTATTTGCCCAATTGATGTACATCCATTAAATCAAAACGTGCCAGTCCCATAAATAACGTCGGTAACTGAAAGAGGATACCAAAGACAAACAACCAACGAATGAGTTCGCCTAAATATGACTTAAAGCCGATAGTTGGGTCAATATGTAGCATTTCCGATAAATTCAGTGAAAAATTAATAACTAAAGGAAATCCGATATAGAATGCGAATAATACGCCTAGAATAAACAACCCTGCACACCATATACTATAGCGATAAATAAATCGACGTTCATTTTGATGTAATCCTGGCGCAATAAATGCCCATAGTTGATAAAAAACGAATGGCACTATTAGGCATAGTGCCACGAAGAAGATAATCATGACATAAATTTGTATCATTTCAGTAAATGAGAAGGCGTGTAACGTTACATTTGCGCGCTTGATATAGTTGATAAATGGATTTATCCACCAATGTGATGATGCGTATACAATGATGGTAGATACCAAAAATGCAATGATTATCCTGACGAAGCGTCTGCGCAATTCATCAATGTGTTCCAACAGGGTATAATTACTTAGATTACTCTCGTTGTGATTTGGACTCTTTACTGGGAGTATCAAGTGAATGATCTTCATCTAAGTGTTCGGCTGCTGACTTAAATTCTCGTAATGTACTGCCAATAGCTTTACCGAACTGGGGTAATTTCTTAGGACCGAAAATAATTAATGCGATTATACTAATAATAACTAAACTTGTAGGACCGGTAATACCTACTGCAAAAATGTTTGGTAACATAGTTAAAACCTCACTCCAAATGGATTATTCATTTCAATTATAACTTTATACTCATTGATAAAGATTATCAATGATAAATTTGTGTTATCTTAAATTTAATGGTCTTATGTGGGAGAATCTAACCATTTTAAAGGGAGTTGATCATGATGACAAAGGAAACTATCACTGCAGTACAAGCTTCAGAAATTGAAGATTTACAAGCAATTGCGCAACGCACATTTCATGCTACATTTGAAGGGTCTTATTCAGAAGCTGATTTTTCACAATTTTTTGCAGAGAATTACAGTTTAGATATTTTAACGACAGAATTTCACAACCCCGAATCATTTCATTACTTTTATAAAGTCAAAGGACAAATTGTGGGATATTTAAAATTAAATATCGATGCTGCCCAAACGGAAGCTAAGGGTCCAGCATATTTAGAAATACAACGCATTTACTTTGATAAAGCATATCAAGGTGGAGGTAGAGGGAAAAAGTTTATTCAACTGGCTCTCAATAAGGCGCTGGAATATCAAAAGACAAAGGTATGGCTAGGCGTATGGGAACATAATCCTCAAGCCTTAGCATTTTATAAGACATGTGGTTTTAAAGTAACTGGACAACATGAATTTAAGACGGGAGATGTCATTGATATCGATTTAATTATGGAACGCAGCGTGTCGGATTAATTTTTAAAGGTTTAGTAGCGTCTAGTGCATCATCATATTTAAAGCTATGAACTAAATATTGGCAGTAGTTGACTACATTGAAAATAAGCTGATACCAAGCTGTTTTTCAATTCTAGTCAATTGTGCCGGAACGGGACTACGAATTCATAATGAATTCTGTCACTTTTTTTAATTTGTACGAAATTTGTAAATAAAAAACTTAAAAATTAACATAAAATTAGTATTTTTAATGTATAGTATAAGTATCAAGCATGTCATAATGCTTAGACGATAAGATAATGGAGGAGTTATAATGAAAAGATTATTAGCAAGTATATTGATTCTATCTTTATCTTTAGCGGCCTGTTCGCATGATGATGGCAACAGTAATAAGGAAGATACTAACAAATCAGAACAACATGATAGCCAAAAAACAGATAAAAACAAACAAAAAGATAAGAAAGATAAGAAATCAAATGTTCAAAAAGATGACGATGAGCAAGCAACGAATGACTCAAAAGACAACAGCTCAGAGAAAAACAGCAACAAGCAAAATAATGCTTCTCAATCGCAGTCTGGTGCTCAACAAGGTCAAGCAACAAATCAGAACAACCAAGCTAATAATAACAAAGGACAATCTCATTATGTTAAGCCATATCAAAGTCCCAATGCAGCTTATGTCTCAAGACAGCTAACAATATTTAACGGTAATGAAAATACAGCTTTAAAACAATTGCCTAACTTCAAAAACGCTTTAACAAAAGCGAATCAAGAAGTAAATAAAATTCACCAAATGCAATGTCAATATAATGATTATGCCATTCAATCTCATAATGGACGCTATGAGTATCTGTTTAGTTTTAAAAATCCTAAACAACAAGGAACTTATACCATTGTATCAGTGAATGGACAAGGTCAACCAAGTATTATTGAACCAGCATATCAACCTAAATAACAGATTACAGCCGACGTTAATAAGAGAGTCGGCTGTAATCTTTTTTAGTTATCAGCGTGTTTCTTATGGAGTTCTTTTAAAATCACGTCCGTAATCTCTGCTAATGCATGATTTGATTTATTGACAAAAGGATGATTGATGGATGGAATGCGCTGTTCAATTAAATCCTCATGTAACAATGCCTCGTCTTTATACCATACGGGTCGAAGTGCGGACAAGACATGTTCATAAATACCACGTTCTTGTTGGTACGTTTCGTGTTGTGGTGTAAATAGACATACCTTTTTATCTATGGTCAATGCGTCAAAGATGATAGAGGAATAATCTGTAACAATGATATCGGCGATTAATATTAAATCTTGTGTCTCAATATCTTTAGGCGCACGAATCACACGCTCTGGTAAACTGTAATCTTGTTGTGCTTCAACATGACCTTTGAATATAATATGGTACTGTTGCAATAAATCATCTGTAATTGTCAAATGTTGTTGTACCGTGTCTTTATGCCATGTTGGCGCATATAGAAGTACAGGCTTATCATCAGTGATATGAAGTTTCTTGCTGATGTGTTTGACTTGGGCACGGTCATGACGATGCTGTAGTAAATAGTCTACACGTGGATAACCCACAGGCAAGACGTTAGTCTCTTGATTTGGAAAAGCTGAATTGAAATATGGTACTACAGATGTGGCATCAACGACAAGATAATCTTGTTGAAGCCATTTATTATATTTACGTGCACGATAATTATAGATATTGCTATTTTCATATGGTTCAGCACTATCTAAAAATAAGCGTTTAATGGGTGAACCGTGCCAGAGTTGGATAATTGTACCATTTGGATGATATGTATCTGGCATATAACTTTCAATCACCACAACTTTGGCACTTTCAATCAGTTCTTGTTTGTTTTCTGCAGAAGTAGAAATAAAATTTGGACCTTTACGTTCATCTGTAATGAAATACGTATCCACCATAGGATTGCGCTTTATAAAATGATTGAATAAGTATTTTGAATTACCACGATAACCATGATCAAAGCCTAAGAAAACAACGTGATCTTTAACCTTTGATGTATCCTTTTGATAAAGATAGCTTAGTTTTTTGTGATTATTGACAGCATGTTGGTGCATCATGTTATATAGCCATTTAGGTAATTTGAATTTTGTCGTTACTAACCAGCTATCGGCAAAGCGCATTTTACTACTATCATCTTTATATTGCGGTTGTGGGAACGGGATAGCTTGGTATTGCTGATACGCTAATTTGTTTAATTCAAAATAATTCGTTGAGTTAATTTGCTGATCAGCTAACCAAGTCCAAAATGTCTCGCTTGCCTGTATTGGTTGAGTAAAATCATATGCCACGTGACCATCGACTACGACATCATCAAATAATAATGTCATAAGCGCTAAGTCAAAAATGTTATGAACGACATCCGTGGATAAATGATGCAAAGCGGTTGGAATATGGTAAACAAGGTTAGGATAATGATTAATATTTTGTGACCATGTTTTAAAGTCAACTTGAGCTTGACCAAAATATCGACAATCATTTAAATATTCTCCGTTGATTGTATAATCAACGACGATTGGATGAGGGTGTAAAGTGACAGACTTCAGCATGTCTTGGTGAATTTTAATTTCGTTCGCATAAGGAGCAAAGTGCGTATAGCCGTCAGCTAATGCACTTTCTAGTTGACTCGTTAATTGTTCCATATGAGAAATGTTAATTTGTTTCAGCATGATTTAACCTTCTATCTGTTAGCGATTTTCATTTATTTTACCATGTCAGATTAGATAATTCACTGATATGCGGCTTACAATCCAATAAAACGATAGTTACATATTTCTCGTAAAAAATACAATGCTAATTTTTGGTTTTAAATGCTTATTTTTGTATAGAATTCATTAGAAATAGTATTGTATTATAGGTATAAAGGTGTTATATTTTTATTGTGAAAAACTTCACAAAGGCTAACTGATGAATGCACACGTTGTGTTCATTGTAAATAAACTACAGAAAGAGGAGTCATGTATGTTAGTTCAATCTTTTAATCCTTTTGATAACTTATTGTTATCAAGCATTGTTGCAGCTATTCCAATTATCTTATTCTTATTATGTCTTACAGTTTTTAAAATGAAAGGGATTTATGCTGCAATCACTACTTTAGTTGTCACTTTGCTTATCGCCATTCCATTCTTTAAACTTCCTGGTGGCATTGCTACTGGTGCCGTAGTAGAAGGTTTCTACCAAGGTATTATTCCAATTGGCTATATTGTAATGATGGCCGTGTTACTTTATAAAATTACACAAGAATCTGGTCAATTCCAAACAATTCAAGATAGCATTACAAGCATTTCACAAGACCAACGTATTCAATTATTATTGATTGGTTTTTCATTTAATGCCTTTTTAGAAGGGGCAGCAGGCTTTGGTGTACCAATTGCAATTTGTGCCTTATTACTTACTCAATTAGGTTTCAGACCTTTACAAGCTGCGATGTTGTGTTTGGTAGCCAATGCAGCGTCTGGTGCATTTGGTGCCATCGGAATTCCAGTAGGTATTGTTGATACATTACACTTGCCTGGACATGTTACAGCTATGGGTGTATCTCAAACATCTACGTTAACTTTAGCCATCATTAACTTCTTTATTCCATTCTTATTAATTGCAATTATCGATGGCTTCAAAGGTATTAAAGAAACTTTACCAGCTATATTAGTAGTATCTATTACGTATACAGTCTTACAAGGTTTACTTACTGTATTCAACGGTCCAGAATTAGCTGACATTGTACCACCATTAGCATCAATGGGGGCATTAGCTTTATTCTCTAGAAAATTCCAACCTAAAAATATCTTTAGAGTTCAAAAAGATGTTAAACCTGAACCAACAAAACATCTTACAGCAAAACAAGTATTATATGCTTGGAGTCCTTTCATTATCTTAACTGTGATTGTGATGGTTTGGAGTTCACCTTCATTTAAAGGATTATTCTTGCCAAAAGGTAAACTCTCATCACTCGTGTTAAACTTCAGTTTACCTGGTACGTTTAGTGATATTGCACACAAACCAATCATGTTATCATTTAACTTCATTGGACAAACTGGTACCGCTATTTTAATCACTATTCTGATTACTGTGTTAATGGCTAAAAAAGTTAGCTTTGGTGATGCTGGTCGATTATTTGGTGTAACGTTTAAAGAACTTTGGTTACCTATTTTAACTATATGTTTCATCTTAGCCATTTCTAAAATCACAACATACGGTGGTTTAAGTAGTGCCATGGGTCAAGGTATTGCAAAAGCAGGTAATGTCTTCCCAGTATTATCTCCAATTCTAGGATGGATTGGTGTATTTATGACTGGTTCAGTTGTAAACAACAACTCGCTATTTGCTCCAATTCAAGCATCTGTAGCACAACAAATTGGCACAAGTGGTTCACTCTTAGTTGCTTCAAATACAGTTGGTGGGGTAGCTGCAAAATTGATTTCTCCTCAATCAATAGCTATTGCTACAGCTGCTGTTAAACAAGTTGGTAAAGAATCTGACTTATTAAAAATGACACTTAAATATAGTATTGGATTATTAATCTTCGTATGTATTTGGACATTCATACTTTCATTAATATTCTAGAAAAGAACTTAATAAATCAGTACTTAATCGTTTCTCTGTAAACGATTAAGTACGGCAACCATGACGGAACGGGACAACGAATTCATTGTGAATTCGCTGTCCCGCTCTCATTTTCTTTGATTATATACAGAATCCATTTTGCTAGTTAATATGATTGCATCTATATATGAATATTTACGCTGTCATAAGCTGTCCTTCAAATACAACTTATCCTTTGAAAATAGCCATAAACGCAGCATACACATGGTCAGCAGTATATTGCTTTAACGTTTGTTGGCCTGCTTCAATCATTGGGGTTAATTTTGTGTAATATTGTGTCGCAATATCAATGTATTTAGCCAATGATCCGGCATCTCCGTAGTCTGCCAAATAACCATTGGTTCCGGCATTGATAATATAAGATGGTCCTAAAGTGTCTTTAAAGCTAATCACAATATTATGCTGTGCCATGGCTTCAAGAATAACCATGCCAAAGCCCTCATTTCTTGATGGGACGACAGTTATTTTACTACGTGATAGTTTCTTATCTAAGTCTTTTGTGGCAGGAAACAATTTTATAATATCATTTAGGTTATACTGTTCTATCATATTGATTAATGCTGCCTTTTCTTTTCCTTCACCGTAGATGTGGATTTGATAACGAATTTGGCGCAAATCATCTTGTATGCGACGTGCAGCTTCTATGAGTAAGTCATATCCTTTTTCATAGTCTAAGCGACCAGCGCTAATAATGATGTTTTGTTTTTGGGCTCCAATGAAACGATGATTAATAATATTAGGAACTATGTAAACTGGCGTTTGGATGCGTTGTTGATAGGCGAATTGATCACTATCAGTTAATGTTGTTACGGCATCTAAACCTTGATAAGCACGTATTATTTGGTGCTGATAACGTGTTGGATGTGCGTCGAAGTTCATATGTTCCATTCCAATAGTAAAGACATTTTTAGGAGCGAATTGTGCCACGAGTATGTTATAACTGGCACGTGTTCCGACTAATACATCAGTTGCGGTTTGCTTAATGCTGGCAATGATTTTCTTTTCAATAAAACTAGATAATTGAGTAAGTCCTGGTTCATATTTAGATATTTTTTTAGGCTTTAATAATGGCGTGAATTTACGGATACGATTTGCGATAATACCACTTATATTTTGTGGTTTGAGACGATAATCGACAAGGTCTATCACCTTAATGTTATTGTTCAACGCAAAATAAGGTGTGTCGGCTGCACGCAGAACTGAGACAATCGTAACGTCATGGCCGCGCTCTGCTAAAGTATTTGCCAATTGAGAAACTGCTTTAACTGTGCCACCTAAGGCATAAATATTGTGCATTAAAAAAGTAAAAGACTTCATAAAAATTGCCCTCTTTAGTGAAATAGTTTATAAAAATTATATCATGTCTAAACATATGCTGGAAATAACTTAGCAAGCACAATGCACAAAACATTATGAATAATTGAAAATATTTGAACAAATATACTTGTTTAAGCTTTTTTCATAGTTCATTTATGTATATAATTGAGTTAGTCATTATAATTAAGAAAAAGCACCTAAATAAGGTGAATTTTTTAACATTAATTAAGAAAGCGCTTTAAAACAAGCATTTGTTTGTCAGTCTTAGTTGTGAAACGATAAAGGGGGAAGTGTTTGTTATGAATCAAGCACCTAGCAAGACAGATGTTATCTTAATTGGTGGAGGAATTATGAGTGCGACATTAGGTACGCTTATTACCGAGCTCTCACCAGATAAAGACGTTAAATTATTTGAGAAGTTAGCACAACCGGGGGAAGAAAGTTCAAATGTATGGAATAATGCTGGCACAGGGCACTCAGCATTATGTGAACTGAATTATACGAAAGAAGGACAAAACGGCGACATTGATTGTACGAAAGCAATCAAGATTAACGAACAGTTTCAAATATCTAAACAGTTTTGGGCTTACCTTGTGCGTACTGGCCATTTAACAGAGCCAGGAGACTTCATTCAAGCTGTACCACATATGAGCTTTGTCAAAGGCGTGAATAATGTGAGGTTTTTGAAAAATCGTGTTAAAGCGCTACAGAAGAACGTATTATTTGAAAAAATGGTTTATACAGAAGACAAAGAAAAAATTACCGAATGGGTACCGTTAATGATGGCAGGAAGAACATCTCATGTGCCTATTGCCTTAACACGAGATGAAACAGGTACGGATGTGAATTTTGGTACATTAACTAAGAAGTTGATTGCACAGTTGAAAACAAAAGATGTGGATGTTCATTATCAGCATGAAGTTCAAGATTTAGCACAATTAGATAATGGGGCTTGGCTGGTGACTATTAAAGATTTAGCAACAAATCATATTACAACGTATGAGTCACGTTTTGTCTTTATAGGCGCAGGTGGTGCCAGCTTGCCATTATTACAAAAGACTGGAATTAAGGCTTCTAAACATATAGGTGGCTTTCCAGTAAGTGGTCTCTTCTTAAGATGTACCAATCCAAATGTCATTCAACAGCATCATGCCAAAGTGTATGGTAAGGCAGAGATTGGTGCGCCACCTATGTCAGTACCTCATTTAGATACGCGTTTTGTTAATGGAGAACGCGCGCTATTATTTGGCCCATTTGCTGGATTTTCACCTAAATTTTTAAAAACAGGGTCAAATTTGGATTTAATTAAATCAGTTAAACCTAATAACTTAGTCACGATGTTATCAGCTGGTATTAAAGAAATAGGGTTAACAAAGTATTTAGTTTCGCAGTTAATGTTATCAAATGAAGCTCGTATGAATGATTTACGTGTCTTTGTACCGAATGCGCAAGACGAAGACTGGGAAGTCATTACGGCTGGGCAACGTGTACAAGTGATTAAAGATACTGAACAAAGTAAAGGAAATTTACAGTTTGGGACAGAAGTGATTACAAGTGATGATGGCACGTTAGCAGCATTACTTGGTGCATCTCCAGGGGCATCTACTGCAGTTGATATCATGTTTGATGTATTACAACGTTGCTATAGAGATGAGTTTGAAGATTGGATACCTAAAATAAAAGAAATGGTACCATCATTTGGCTTAAAGTTATCAGAGCATGAAGATGTTTATCATGCAGTAAATAAAGAAATACAAAAACACCTGCATGTGCAATAATATAACCAAATAGGCTAGGACATCAATATCTTTGACAAGATGAAGCAGGCAATTTCCATTGAAACTTAATAGAAATTGCCTGCTTCATTATTTTTATTATTTCAAACGTTGTTGAAGCTGCTGATTGATTTCATTGACGTAACGTCTGTTTTTCAAAAATGATACGACCCAGATGATCATATAGATGATGATAAAGATAATCGTAAATTTAGTAATGTGTGATAAATCTAGGTTGAACCAGCCTGCAAATGTAGCTAAAGGGAGGAACCCAAGATAGCTACAGACGAAATGTGATGCTGTGGCAGTAGTAATACTCCAATCGGTATGCGTGAAAATAAAGTTTGTTGCAAAAAATACCATGCCGATCAGCAGCCAAATAATAATAGATAACAACATGACAGTAGGTCCATTGAAGTGTTGATAATAAAGCTGTCCGAATGTTGAATCTGGTGCTAACGGATAGTAGTGTTCACCATTTGATATCATGCTAAATATGATGGATAGTGATAGGCCAATAATAAGACTAATAAATAAGCTTTTAGAAAGTGATGTCATATTGATAATCGCTCCTTGATAGATTTTAAATAGCGCCGTGAAGAATAGGTATAATCACAGCCTTCTAAATACATGCGGATTAAGCCGTTGGGTTCTAATTGTAGTTTTATAATTTTATCGATATTCACAATTTCTGATTTTGAAATTCTGATAAAGTTTGAGGTTAACATGTTTTCTAGCTGATATAATCGTTCTTTCACAACATATGTTGTATGGTCTTTAACTGCTGTTACCGTTTTATGCTGAGTGCGAAATGTGGTGATATCTGTGATAGCCAGACGATAGATATCTTCATCATGACGAGCAGTGAGATATTTTGGCTGTGATAATTGGTTCACTGTGTCAATAACAGTTTGAGTGTCGTTATCTAATATAGGCGAATGTACAGCCACATATTGTTCAGTTTCCTTTGGACTAATAAATAATTTTAATTTCATGGCGACTCCTTTCTTTAGCTCTATTTAAGCATGAAATCATATTTGAAGAAATAGCTTATCGCTATGTGGTTATGATTCAGTGATAAGCGGTAAAATAGGGCTGATGATATATATTTAGGCACTATAAAATCACTTGAATCTGAAATATATTACATCATGCTTTAAAAATAAAAATGATACTTTCTATGGAAATAAAACTAGAAAGTACCATTTTTATTGTTTAACTAATATATGTTGCTAGCAGCAATTTTATTTTTAAAATATAACAATTGATCATAGAACATTGCTTACGGTTTGAAAGGGAGTATGACTGTAAATTGTGTTCCAATAAGATTGTTACTCTCTACTTCAATGTGACCATGGTGAAGCTGAACAATTGCTTGAGTAATTGATAATCCCAGTCCATTACTTGTGTCATTTGAATTTACTTTATAGAAGCGGTCGAAGATGTGCAACTGTGCTTCTTTAGTCATCGGCTGACCATCATTTTGTATCGTAAAATGAACGTGATTGTTTCGATGTTGAAGTTTGATATTAATTGCACCTTCATTATTAGTATATTTGATCGCATTGCGCAGTAAATTTTCAAAGGCTTGATGCATTAATCGCTCATTACCTAACAGGCTTGAAGGTAGTAATTCAGCGTATACGATAATATTTTTACGTTCAATTAAATATTGTTCATGGCGAATCAAGTCTTGGAGTAATAGATCTAACTGTATCGTTGAATTCAATTGAATATGACTTGCATTGTCAAGTTCTGAAAGTATTAACAACTCTCTAGTTAAGTCACTTAAGCGTGAAGTTATGGTGAATAAATCATTGATAATTGTTTGTTGTGTCGCTTTATCGTCGCTTGCTTGTAGTTGTGTTAATGCGTGATGAATGTGAGTTAAAGGTGTCTTCATCTCATGAGAGACATTTTGCACGAAGTGTTGACGCATCGCATCAACTTGCTTTAGTGATTGTCGCATCGTATCAAAACGATATTGCAAAATGCCAATTTCATCTGTTCGCGTTTGTTTAATAGGTGTATCAAAATCACCATGCATCAGTCGCTCTGTGGCATATTTTAATGACTGTATAGGTTTAATAATGGCGTATGTTGAAGCGATAATGAGTGAAATTGAAATGATGAGCAACAAAATGATCAGAAGTGCTAAAAAGATTCTAAATTCACTAAATGTTTGTCCAATGTCAGGACGCATAAATACTGCAACATATCCCTCTGAACTTTTAAATCTTACACCGACTGTATTATCTGTTTCATTGTCAAAAAAGCCTGTGACTAACAATTGAAAAGGCTGTTTCGCAATACCATGATAATCATGACCTTGTAGTACACGTTGAATATTGGTTGCTGAGAGGGTATCTTTGCGAAAATCGGCACCATAAAAATGTTTATGACCGTAATTGTCCACCGTCATAATTTGATAATTCATATCAGCGAGATGCTTGAAAAATGATGTTGAAACTTGATGTTGTTGTGCAGCATCAAATTGTCTTGCATCCTTTAACGTTGTCATAATTTTTTGGTCATTTTTAGGCTTTAAATTGAAATGATAGTAGACATTTGATATGAAAAAGCTAAGGATGGCACTTAGTAAAATAACGGTAATGGTATAGATGGCGATTCTTGAATATAAAGATTTAAACATGGGCTTCCACCTTGTATCCTTGGCCACGGACGGTTGTGATTGTCACATTGGCTGCTAATTTTGATAAGCGTTGTCTCAAGCGTTTGATATGGACGTCTAAAGTTCGCTCATCTCCCTCATAATCAAATCCCCACACCTTTTCAATAAGCGTATCTCGTAAAAACACTTGTTTAGGATGACTCGTGAGCATATATAATAATTGGAATTCCTTTTTGGGTAAAGTCATCGTCTTATGATCTACTTGTACTTCCATGTAATTATCATTTAATGTCAGGTTGCCTAGTTGTATAATGTGTTCAGCATTGATTTGATAGCGGCGAAGTACAGCTTTAATTCGAAAAATAAGTTCCTTAATTTCAAATGGCTTTGTGACATAGTCATCTGTACCACTTAAAAAAGCGCGCTCTTTATCTGTAAGTGCATCACGTGCCGTTAACATAATGACTGGTAGATCAAAATCAAGTTTTATTTGCTGGCATAATTCAAACCCGTCCATACCAGCCATCATAATATCAACAATCGCGATATCGACAGTTTGCTGTTCTAAAAATTGTAAGGCCGCTGTACCACTCGGTTTAGTATAAGTATGATAGCCCTCATTGTTTAAATGGGAAGCTACATAATCTAAAATCGTTTGATCGTCATCCACAATAAGACAATTAACCACGCTACACGCTCCTTTTTTATTCTTTATTATACGGTGTTAAGTTATTTTGAACAAATGTCATCTAGTTCATATTCAGTTCACATTCCATAACTATACTCAAACCATCAATTTGAAATGGAAGTGACAGATGATGAAACTTGCTTGGCGAGAAATTACATTTTACAAATTTCGCTATATATTAATTACGCTTATCATTATTTTGTTGGCCAGTATGGTGTTATTTATTACAGGGCTGGCACAAGGATTGGCACGCGAAAATATTTCATTCTTTGAACAACAACATGCACAACATTATGTGATGCAAAAGATGTCACAGCCTCAGTTGGAGAAATCTAATATTTCTGCTCAAGACACATCAAAAGTAAGAACAATATTACAGCAACAACCGACACGTTTAAAGCCACAAGTATTAACTGTTAATCAAGATTCACTTGATGTAATGACGGTTACTACTGATAAGACATTTAAACCACAATTGCAAGCTGGGACCTATCCTAAAAAAGCACACGATATAGCAATCAATAATAAATTGACTGCTAAAGGCATACAGATTGGTGATAAGGTCCATTTTAAAGGTCATTCAACCCACTATCATGTTACAGGTATTTTAGAGAATACGATGTATGCGCATAGCTCAATGTTATGGATGACTCAAGAAGGTTTCGAACAACTGAATAAACAAGCTGCGATTGTGTTCCCAGTGAAAGATTTAAATGAGAAACAACGTTCACAACTTGCAGATGATTCTAAGTTAGAGCTTGTTAAACCAGATACATTGCAAGCAAATATAGCCAGTTATCAGGCAGAACAAGCACCGTTAAATTTAATGGTCATGAGTTTATTTGTCATTACTGCCATTGTGCTAAGTGCGTTCTTTTACGTTATGACGATTCAAAAGATTTCCCAAATTGGTATATTAAAAGCCATTGGTATTAAGACACGTCATTTACTTATAGCACTCATAGGACAAATTATGTTGATTACTTTATTTGGAGTGAGTATTGCGGTTGGTCTGATATGGAGTTTAACATTTGTTATGCCAGTAACAATGCCGTTTTATATTCATTTGACTAACATTTTAGTGATTTTGGGTGGTTTTGTCTTTGTCGCTTTAATCGGTGCGTTATTATCAATGATAAAAGTATTAAAAGTGGATCCTATAGAAGCGATTGGAGGAAATGCATCATGACTTTAAAGGTAGCTAATCTTCGTAAAACATTTGGACAAGGTGAGGCAAAAACACAAGTATTAAAAGGGATAGATTTTGAAATTGCTGACGGTGAGTTCGTTATTTTGAACGGCGCCTCTGGTTCAGGTAAAACTACATTGCTAACAATGCTGGGTGGTTTGTTAACACCAACCGAGGGTACAATTGAAGTGAATGATAAACCATTATTTTCGACACAAAGTCATAATAGTGCATTAAGGTTAACTGATATAGGCTTTATTTTTCAAGCAGCTTATTTAATACCATACTTAAGTGTCATAGAGCAATTGACATTAGTAGGTAAGGAGGCAGGACAATCTCATAATGATGCCCAACAACATGCACGTACGTTATTAAGTGATATAGGCTTAGCGCATCGGCTGGATGCTTATCCTCATATGCTATCTGGTGGAGAAAAGCAGCGTGTGGCCATTATGCGTGCTTTTATGAATCAACCGAAAATTATTTTAGCAGATGAACCCACAGCAAGTTTAGATGCTAAGCGTGCAGTACAAGTTGTTGATATGATTAAAACACAAATTAAAAGTAACCATATGATGGGAATAATGATAACCCATGATGAACGCTTATTTGCATATGCTGATAGAGTAATTCAATTATATGACGGTCAAATTGTACCAGGTTAGTCTGAATAGGCTGGGGCATAAATGTTTCTGACATGTTGAAGCAGATCATTTCTATGTAAATTTTAATAGAAATGATCTGCTTCTGTATTTTTATAAGTTCAAAAGTATGGCGCTAATAAACAATAATGCAAAGTATAATGTAAGCAACAATTTATATTGATGCATCAAACCAAGGAAATCTCGAATGAGCGAACGTGCTAATAAATGACAGGGTGTTGAACTTCCAATACCTTGAACCGGTAGCCCAAACTTCTGGGCAAAGCGTAAAGCTCTAAGTATATGAAATTGACTTGTTACTACAAGGAGCTTATTTGGTTTAGGTGTCATTGCATCGATAATTGATTTACTATAAAGAAAATTTTCAGCAGTGTTTGTAGAATGTGCTTCCATGATAATAGATTGTTCCGGTACACCGTGTGAAAGAAGATAGCGTTTCATTGCTAATGCTTCAGAAATTGGTTCATCTTTACCTTGACCGCCACTGACAATGATTGTACAGTGTGATTGTTGATTGTATATTGATAGTGCTCGGTTTAAACGACTAGCTAACAAAGGTGTGACAGCTTCAGTAAAAATACCTGCACCTAACACAATAATGCCATCAAAAGTACAATGGTTTGTCATTCTGCCAAAAGCTGATGAGAAACATAAATATAATGCAAATGTTGTTAGCGTACTGATAGCAATAAGACTAAACCATATAAATAAACCGTTGAACACGGGTACATGAATTAGGCTAATATAAGCACAAGCGCAACTAAATAATAAGAGGCGATAAATATATTTCATTAATTCTTGCAATAATTGTCGACCTTGTTGCTGCTTTATAAGATAAAAATGTTTAACAAATAACACAGTAACCAGTACAATAAATAAAGAAAAATAACATAAAACAAAACTTTGTTGCCATAAATTTATTAGTACAAATGAAAAAGCTAAGATAACAGAAATAAAATAGAGACGTAATGATACAAAGGTTTGACTATTAAAGAGCGTAGGTACGATACATATAAAGGTTAAAAAAGCTATACTAATACTTAACATAAAGTAAACCTCATTATATAGATTATGTATTTAATGTAATGGAATTCAAATAACTGCGCAAATATAAAGTTGAAATTTTGTAAATAAATAAGTTTCTTTATAGCCCTATTATTGATAAAATTATTTGAATACATTATTAATTCGGACAAAAGATAGAACATTCAAGGAGCGTATCATGAGTACAATATCAAAAAGTCATATTGATTTTATGAAACAGTTTATCGATGATGTGAACACACTTACAGCTAAATTGTTCAAAGACATTCAAAATGAATACGGTATTTCAGTGGAGCAGTCTAATGTTTTAAGACTATTAAGCAATCATCAGGCATTGACCATTACTGAAATCACAGAAAACAAGGCGTTAATAAAGCTGCTGTTAGTCGACGCATAAAAAAATTAATCGATGCTAAGCTGGTTTGTCTTGAAAAGCCCAATAGTCATATTGATCAACGCTTAAAATATATCAAATTATCAACAAAAGGACAGCAATATATTGATGAGAGTAAAAATATACTTAGTCGAATTGCCAATGACATGGTCAAAGATTTTTCAAGTAACGAGATTGAACAAGCACTCAACGTGTTGTGCATCATTGACTCAAGAATAAAACAATTCAACAAGCAATTTGATTAAATATAAGATTATGATTATAAACGTGCAATACTATGGAATGACTACATAATAAAACATGTATGTGAAATGATGCTGAAAAGAGAAACGAGGTGACAATATGACTACGTGTCCTAAATGTGGTGAAGAAATAAAGAATGAACAAACCAATCATTGCCCAAACTGTGGTGCAACTATTAACGACAATGGCGAAAATAGCTCAAATCAAGCTTCAAACGAGGCAACAATTCGGCTTAAGAAAATTGTACCGTGGGCAATCGGTGGGTTTATTATCATATTGTTAATTATCGTCTTTGTATTGTTAAAAAATTTTAACTCTCCAGATGCACAAGCGAAAATATTAATAAATGCGATTGATAATGATGATTCGCAAAAGGTCGCTACGATGTTAACTACACGAGATAATAAAGTCGATGAAACAGAAGCACAAACTTATATCAAATACATTAAAAAGGAAGTCGGTATGACAAAATTTATCTTTGATATAAGAGAAACAGTTGAAAAGTTAAATAAAAGCGAGACACGTGTAGCTGCTTATTTACAAACACGTGCTGGGGAAAATGTGTTACGTGTCAGCAAAAATGGTCGACGTTATTTGATTTTCAATAATATGAGTTTTACGCCGCCAACAAAAGAAGTTACGGTTAAACCTAAAGAAGATACGAAGTATGAATTTAAAGATGATGGTCGCAATAAGAAAGTCGTTGCAGAAGCGGATAAAGAAACCACTATCGGTAAATTTATACCAGGAAATTATGCAATTGACGCTAAAAAAATTACCGACAACGGTGTGTTTACTGGCTACTTGAAGTTTGATTTTAAATATGCAAATAGCAATACGGTAGATGTGAATGAAGATTTTAATGAAGCCAAAGTTCACGTTAAGATTAAAAATGGAGAACAATTAAGCCGCAGTTCATTAAAAGTAAAAATTAATGATAGAACTTGGGATTATGGCAACGCCAAAGTATATGGTCCTTATCCGAAGAATAAAGATATTACAGTGTCAGCAACTGGTAAAGTTAAAGGTAAGACATTTGAAACAGAAACAAAGTCAATCAAAGCAGATAAATTAACGGATAATACCGATGTGACAGTGTCATTTGATGATGATGATATTTCAGATTATATAGAGAAAAAGGAAAAAGAAGATAACTCGTTGAAAAATAAACTAGGTAGCTTTTTCAGCAGTTATTCATTATCATTAAATCAAGCCATAGCTCAAAGTGATTTTTCACTTGTTCATTCATTTTTGAAAAAAGGGTCTAGCAGTTATGATAAAGTACGCAAAAATATTGCATCTAACACAAGTGCACGACTCGTGTCACCGATTATCTTAAGCGTAGATCAAACAGGCGACACGATTAAAGCTAAAGTGCAAGGTTTTGGACTCAATGGATTACCTGTTGTGAAAAATTATGTTTTAGAAGAAAGCAAAGATGACTTAGGTTATAAATTAGTTAAAGTAGATTAACAGCGCGGTGAAAGGACAGAAATCTTTTAAATATTAAAGGTTTCTGTCCTAGTTTTATCTTAATTATATTGAGAAACTTAACTATAGAAAGGTGTGATTAGGTGTCATCACAACAACGTGATAAGCAATCATTAATATTTATTATTATTTTAGGTGCACTTACGGCAATTGGGCCGTTATCGATTGATATGTTCTTGCCTGGGTTACCAGAAATTAAGCATGATTTTAATACATCGACAGCAATTTCACAATTAACCTTATCCTTATTTATGATTGGTTTAGCGCTCGGCAATTTATTTGTAGGTCCTATTTCGGACGCAATAGGTAGAAAGATGCCACTAGTAGTATCGATGTTTATCTTTACACTAGCCAGCTTTAGTATTATTTTTGTCAGTAATATATGGGTGATGATAGTACTACGCTTTGTTCAAGGGCTAACAGGGGGTGCGAGTGCTGTCATTTCCCGAGCAATAGCGAGTGATTTATATAGTGGTAAAGCACTTACCAAATTCCTAGCATTATTAATGTTAGTCAATGGCATCGCGCCGATTATCGCACCAACACTTGGTGGCATTATTTTAAGTGTGTCTATTTGGCGAACGGTCTTTATTGTACTTACTGTTTTTGGCATACTGATGCTGTTAGGTTCAGCCCTAAAAGTTACAGAATCACTGCATATTGAGCAACGTGAGACAAGTGGCATTAAAGTTATTTTTAAAAATTTTGGAAAGCTATTAGCTACACCAAAATATGTATTGCCAATGCTGATACAAGGCGTAACCTTCATCATGCTATTTAGCTATATTTCAGCATCACCGTTTCTTATTCAAAAAATATATGGTCAGTCACCATTTGCTTTTAGTCTTATCTTTGCATCGATTGGTGTTACGCTAATTATCTCAAGTCAATTAACAGGAAAATTAGTAGATTATGTTGATAGACAGCAATTATTAAGAATACTGACAGTAATCCAAATTGTAGGCGTGATTATTGTAGGTTTCGTATTAACTAATCATTGGTCATTTTGGATTTTAATCATAGGTTTGATTGTACTTGTTGCACCAGTTACAGGTGTTGCAACACTAGGTTTCGCGATTGCGATGGATGAGCGTACGACAGGATCGGGTAGTGCATCAAGTTTGCTAGGGTTACTACAGTCATTGCTAGGGGGACTTGTGACACCTCTAGTTAATTTAAAAGGTGAATATAACAGCACACCATATCTTATTATTATTTCTATTGCTGCACTTGCTTTGATGATGTTACAAATAGTTAACTACTTTGTTTTTAAAAAAAGCACAGAATAATAGTAGATACTTCGTAGCGTTTTTATATAAATAGTTGCTGACAAAGAAAATAATTGAAATAAAAAGGGAGCGGGCCAGAATTCATAATGAATTCGTAGTCCCGCCCCGACAAGGTTGACTAGGATTGAAAAAAGCGTGGTATTAGCGTATGTTCAATCCAGTCAACTACTGCCAATATAGAACTCAGAGCCTAAAATATAATTATGTCCCAGACTCTGACGAATGTTAAATATAACAAAATTTATGACTTTTTGGACGAATTTTTTATGCGTATGTTTTTCAAAATGTCGCCTACACCTATCGTCTTCTATGAGCACTGTTTCATTGCGAGTCAGCGTCCCAATACTGTTTAGCCATCCAAAATACGGATGGTTTTTATTTTAGAACTTATAACTCAGACTGTATTCCTATAATTACGATTCTGACCCATATTTGTGTATACTAGCGTTGTAATTTAATCGTATTAGCAAGTAGAATATCAGCAATTTTATGTGGACTTTCTTGACAACCGTCTTTCAGCCAACTTAACAAAATAGCAGTTTGTCCACCTAACGTATAAGTAACAAATGCACTTTTATTCTCAATCGTTGTATTATAGTCTGTTAAAATCTTTTCATACTTCACTTTTGTGAGCTGGAAGTATTCGATGGCAATTTCACGATTGGGATGGGTAATGAATACGGCATGAAAGAAAGCTTTTTTACGTTGTATGTACTTTAAGACAATCACAAAGAATTTATGAATCTTCATATTGTTTGATTTAACATCTTCAAAGTCATTGTACAATGTGTCTAACAAATTGATGTATTTCTTTTTATGGTAATTTTGAATAATATCATATAAATCATATTTATCTTTAAAGTTAGCGTAAAATGTTGAACGGTTTACATTGCTATGTGCACAAATTAATTTTGTAGTAATGGCTTCAAAAGGATATTGTTCAAGTAGATGGACAAAATTAAAAATAATTCTATATTTCGCACGATTTTTCATTTGTAAAGTCACCTGTATTTGTTTTGTTACGAAAAACCAACAATTTTGTTAGATGTGTTGGTGTTTTTTTACTGCTGATGTCTCTATAATAGATAAAGTGAATTTTAAAAGCAAATAGGAGGAAATGTTTAGATGAAAAAATTGATTTTAATCAATGTGATTACAATCGTTGTTTTAGCGGTTATTGGTATCATTGGCTTCCATTTTTATAACAATGCGACAAGCTATGTAACGACTGATAATGCTAAAGTTGACGGTAAACAAATTAAAATTGCAAGTCCAACATCAGGTCAAATTAAATCATTTGATGCTAAAGAAGGGGACAAGCTAAGTAAAGGTGACAAAGTAGCTACAGTCGTTGGAAAAAGCGAAAGTGGCGATACACAATCAATGGATATCAAAATGCCACAAAACGGTACAATCGTAAAAACAGATGGTGCTGAAGGTTCTATGGCACAAGCTGGAAATCCAATCGCTTATGCATACAATTTAGATGAATTATATATTACTGCGAATGTTGATGAAAAAGACGTCAGCAGTATTGAGAAAGGTAACGACGTAGATGTTACAATTGATGCGCAAGGTACAACAGTGAGTGGTAAAGTTGAACATGTTGGTCAAGCAACAGCAAATAGCTTCTCATTAATGCCATCTTCTAATAGTGACGGTAACTACACGAAAGTATCTCAAGTCGTTCCTGTAAAAATTTCTCTTGATTCTACACCATCAAAAGATGTTGTTCCTGGTATGAACGCTGAAGTTAAAATTCATAAAAACTAAGGGGGTCAAAATATGACTACGACCTTCATTATTGGTTATATTGTTGTAGCGCTCATATTTATTGGCCTTATTAACTTTTTCGTGGTTAAATCACGCAAAAAGAATAAAAATAAAGGGCAATTCAAGGAACAACGCAATCTACAAGATTCTAAGAGTCAACAATCTAAATTTAAAATAAGTGATTTAGACAAAGAAGAAATGTCTAAAAATGGGTTTAATCAAAGTAAGTCAAATGACATTGAAGATGATAAACGTAAACATCAATTCAATGATACAACAGAACACATTGCAACGACAGAAACAGGAGATACGTCTGATAAGCTACAACACGCTGATGAAACATCACATGGTGTCAATCAAGGAGATGATGCACATGATGCTATTAATCCGAACTCTGTAGAAGGACGTGTCAATGAACAAATCAAGAATCAAAATGAAGATTTTGTCTTTGGCAAAAATGTTACACGTGCTCAAATTATAGCAGCGATGTTATTTGGTATGTTTATTGCTATCTTAAACCAAACATTATTAAACGTGGCATTACCGCGTATTAATACTGAATTCAACATTTCAGCATCAACTGGTCAATGGTTGATGACAGGATTTATGTTAGTAAATGGTATCTTGATACCTATCAGTGCGTTTTTATTCAATAAATATTCTTATCGTAAATTGTTTATTATCGCGCTTACATTATTTACACTGGGTTCATTAGTTTGTGCGATTTCTACAAACTTCCCAATTATGATGACAGGACGTGTATTGCAAGCCATTGGTGCTGGTATATTAATGCCACTTGGATCTAACGTTATTGTGACAATTTTCCCACCTGAACGCCGTGGTGTAGCCATGGGTACAATGGGGATTGCCATGATTTTAGCTCCTGCAATCGGTCCAACACTTTCTGGTTATATCGTTCAAAACTATCACTGGAATGTGATGTTTTACGGTATGTTCATTCTAGGATTAATTGCTATTATCATAGGGTTTATTTGGTTTAGATTATATCAACGCACAACAAATCCTAAAGCCGATTATCAAGGTGTTGTATACAGTACAATTGGTTTCGGTGCCTTATTATACGGCTTCAGTGAAGCTGGTAACAAAGGCTGGGGCTCAACAGAAATCATCGTGATGTTTATTCTTGGTGCAGTATTTATTACGTTATTTGTTATTCGTGAATTAACAATGAAAGCACCGATGTTAAATCTTGAAGTTTTGAAATCATCAACGTATACATTGACTACAATTATCAATATGGTAGTCATGATGAGTTTATTTGGTGGTATGATTTTATTACCGATTTATTTACAAAACTTACGTGGTTTCTCAGCTTTAGATTCAGGATTACTTATGTTACCTGGTGCGCTTGTGATGGGTGCTTTAGGTCCAGTAGCTGGTAAATTGCTTGATACAGTAGGTCTTAAACCGTTAGCTTTATTTGGTATTGCAGTGATGACTTATGGTACGTATGAATTAACAAAACTTAATTTAGATACACCTTATATGCATATTATGAGCATTTACATTATCCGCTCATTTGGTATGGCATTTGTAATGATGCCATTGATGACTGCGGCAATTAATGCGTTACCACCACGTCTCATTTCACATGGGAATGCATTTTTAAATACGATGCGTCAATTGGCTGGATCAATCGGAACAGCGATATTAGTCACTGTTATGACTACCCAAACAACGCAACATTTTAATGCATTTTCTACAGAATTAGACAAAACAAATCCTGTTGTTCAAGACCATATGCGTGAACTTGCAACACAATACGGAGGAGAACAAGGCGCAATGAAAGTACTATCTATGTTCGTCCAAAAAATATCATCCGTAGATGGAATCAACGACGCATTCTGGATTGCAACAGCACTTAGCATACTCGCATTCATCCTAAGCCTATTCCTAAAAAGCAAGAAAAAAGCAGACGCAGAACACGACAAAATGATGTCCAAAGAACATATATAAGGGCCCCAACAGAGAGAATTTCGATCAGAAATTCCACGAACAACGCAAGTTGGGGTGGGGCCCCCAACACAAAGAAATGCAACAAGCATTTCCACGAACAACGCAAGTTGGGGTGGCTGAGACGGCACCCTAGGAAAGCGAAGCCATGCAATACGAAGTATTGTGAAAATAGAGAACAGCAGCAAGATATTTTCTAATTGAAAATAATCTTACTGCTGTTTTTCTTAGATTTATGTCCCAGACCCACTCATTTTCATATTTAGTAGCTATATCATAGGTTTATAATCGCTTAATTTGACGTTTACTTCTAAAGAATAAACTTAAGAATATCAATGCTAAACAACAGATAAGTAAAATAATGGCATTATGTGTAGCATCTGCTTCTATGATAACTTGATCCGGTGTGATTTGTACGTAAGCATTATTTAACAACTTTGCTATACGTTGTGCCAAATAATCAATAGCAATCATAAAATATACGACTATTGCCAACATGCTTGCAATAGACAAAAAGTTAAGTAATTTAAGCAATGTACGATTAAATAGTAAAGTTAATATTGTTAATATTAAACTTAAAATGCATAAGCCAAAGAAAATATTGAATAACATGTTTATTTGTTCAATCACTGACTTTAATTGCTCTATATGTTCAGGTTTAATGGATAAGGCTTCTAATTGTTTGGCTATATCACTTAAACCGAGTCCATTTAACTTGGTAACTTGATCCGAGTTAATGCTCAATTCAGTTAAATTTGATAATGATTGCTTAAAGTTTTTGAGCTGTGTATAACCTACTTCTGTATCTTTTAAGCCAAAAATAAAAAGAGGTTGTTTATACATACTATAGCCACTTATGGCGGTAAGCACTAAGACGATAAAATGAATAATGATACTAACCCAAGAACGTTTCTTAGTCGTTTGTAACTGATAATCTGGTTGATATTGTGTACGTTGATACGTTGGGTGTTGTGAACGGGATTGTTCCATTATGATACTCCTTTTTAGTATTTGATTGTTTTCTATGTTGTATTATTTTATACTAGCTTTGATATAATAATAAAATATAACTAAGTTGGTCTTTTTAAATACTTATTTCAAATATATATCATACATTATATCGCTGAAAAAGCACGAAAAAAATTACGATAATATTAAATTCTGCAGAAAATCAGGCAATTTTTAGGGGTTGACATACATGAGAACTTATATGATGAATCGTGTGGTAAATAAGTATTTACTGCATAATCGTTCAATTCAATTTAAGGATGAGGGACAATTTAATCAATTTATGGAGAAAAGAAGAAATGCTAATCGCTTAAAGCATAAACAACCTTCAACATTAAATGTTAAATCAAATTTAGATAAATTAATGTTAGATGATATGCAAGTATTTCGATTCAATTTTAGACATGAAACAGGTAAGAAAATCCTTTATCTTCACGGTGGTTACAATACGTTACAACCCTCGCCATTTCATTGGCGCTTGATGGATAAATTAACATTAGCCACGTTATATGAGGTCGTGTTACCTATTTATCCTAAAGCACCGGAATTTCATATTGATGATACTTTTAAAGCGATACAGGCAGTTTATGTACAATTAGTGGATGAAGTAGGTGCTGAAAATATAGTAGTTATGGGTGATGGTACTGGAGGCGCGCTCGCATTAAGCTTTGTCCAATCTCTTATCAAACAGCAGTTGCCAATGCCACGTAAATTGTATTTATTGTCACCATTATTGGATGCTACATTAAGTAACCCAGAAATTACAGAAAAACTTCAACAACAAGATCAATTTGTTAATCGACAAGGTGTTCATGATATTTTATCAGTGTGGGCAGCTGGAAAGCCTTTGAACAATGCTGAAATATCACCAATTAATGGCAATCTTGAAGGCTTACCACCGATTGTTATGTTTGGTGCAGGAAAGGAAATCTACTATCCTGATATGGAACGCTTGGATTTTTATTTAAGTGAGCACCGACAACCGATTGAGTTCTTTAGATATCCCAAAATGATACATGACTTTTCGTTATTTCCTATTCATGAATCACACAAAGTAGTGAAACAAATTGCACAAACGATAGATAATGATTTGAGATAGGCCTATATAGGCTTATCTTTTTTATTGTTAGTTTAAAAAACGTCAATGCGTGTTTTAATATGCTTTAAAATAGAGCGTTGACCATCTCTATGTGCTTCTTGTGACAATTGTTCAGGCAATTCTTTAGCTATGATAGCCAAATTTTTTACTTTTGAGTCTTGTTCAGTCAACAGATGTAATTTGTCTTCAATTAGCGTCATCAAAGTATGTGAATCTTGAGATTCGACATTGTACTGTAGCCAATCTAGTGCCTGCTTTTGTCCTTGATAATAGCTCATATTTAGTGCTCTACGTAATAACTCTGTACTAGGTCCATTCATAAACATATCTTTAGTTTGATTCATATCTATAAGGTTGAGCTTTAAATCATCATGCAAATCTAAGAGATATGATTTTATTTTTTCTATGCTAGATTTTGTCATTGTGTTCATCCTTTATTCGGTATTCCGATTTGATGCCCTAATTGTTTAGACCACTGAGATATGTCTTGTGTCTTGTAATATGATGTCATTTCTGTGAAATAAGGTTCTGGGAATGCTGCTGCCTTGCGCGTAGTTGAATCAATACCAAGCATCATAACTTCATTAGTCGCTGCCAAAGTGCCGTTCTCTTTTATTAATTTCAAGAAAAAGTGTATGCGCTTATCGTCATAGTTATATATGAAAAGTTGTATTGTATAGTGTTCTCCTAGCGACATTTCGGCTAAATAAGTTGTATGTTCTTCGACAGTAAATATTGTATAATGCAGCGCTTGTCGTTCTGCTAGAGACAATCCGTGAGTATAATTGAATTGGTTGATTGCATCGCTAAAAATATAATTGTAATCGGCATCATGCATATGTGCATTATGATCAATTTGTGATTGTTGTACCATACCTTGTACTGTAAATATCATCGCTTATCCTCCATCTTTCTATGTTAGTTCTATCATACTAAATAAAATTAGCACATACACATGATTGAATTCATGGTAAAATAAACAACGAACGTTGCTGAAGTGGGAGGAAATATGTATGAGTATAACGATTAGATACCAAACACCACACACATCATTGACAACAGTACCTGATATTGCAGATGTACCTAAAGATGCAACGATTGTTTGGTATGATTTTGAAGATGCAACTGCCAAAGAGAATGATTTTTTGCGTGAAAATTTTGATTTTAACTATTTAGAAATTGATGATACAATTACGGGCGTCCCACGCGTGAAATATAAAGCATACGACGACTATCAATATATCGTGTTTCATAGTATCAATAGTGATGATTATTCACCACGTGCACTCAATGTCTTTTTAAAAAATAATGTATTAGTGACCTATCATCACAAGCATTTTTCATCATTGATGAAGGTAGCAAAATGGAATGCTTATCATCATGATGGTGAACTAGACTGCGCAGATATTGTTATTCATATATTAGATATGATGGTGGATAAATATTTTGATTTTGTGTATGACATTGAAGAAAAGGTTTATAACTTTGAAGATAAGCATGTGGATGATGCTTTAAGTAAAAAGGTGATGGACAACGTCTTTAAATTAAGATCTGACCTTATAAAAATTAAACGAGTCATGTTTCCAATGCAAGAATTGGTGGAAACAATCAAGAGCGAAGGTAATTTAATTGTAGATAGCAAGCATTCGATGTATATCCAACATATCGATGACCATTTGATTAAACAAAGTAATATTATTCGTACATCGCAAGAGATGACAAATGAAATCAGGGAGAATTATGAATCATATTCATCATTTAGAATGAATAGCATCATGCAAATATTAACCCTTGTATCAGTTATCTTTTCTCCATTAACTTTTATTGCAGGTGTTTATGGAATGAACTTTGATAACATGCCTGAATTAAGATGGCATTACAGCTATTATATTTGTTTAGTTGTCATGCTAGTTATCGCGATTGCATTAATTATCTTTTTTAGAAAAAAACGTTGGTTTTAATAATAGATATTGTACGGTAAACCTTTAATAAAGGATGGTAAATGAATGAGTAATTTTCAAAGAGAACAAAGAAAAAATGAGCACGTAGAAATTGCTATGGCACAACAGGATGCACCGGCGTCAGATTTCGATAGAGTGCGTTTTGTTCATCATTCTATTCCACACATTGATGTAGCACAAGTGAATTTATCGACACACACTTCCAACTTTAAGCTGGATTATCCGCTATATATTAATGCGATGACTGGTGGCAGTGAATGGACGAAACAAATTAATGAAAAATTGGCTACTGTGGCACGGGAAACTGGCCTTGCCATGGCTGTGGGATCGACACACGCTGCATTGCGAAACCCTGATATGATAGAGTCATTTCGAATTGCACGGCAAGTAAATCCTGAAGGTGTCATTTTCAGCAATGTTGGGGCTGATGTACCTGTTGAGCGTGCAGTCGAAGCGGTTGAATTGATGGAGGCTCAAGCATTACAAATCCATGTCAATGCACCACAAGAACTTGTGATGCCAGAAGGTAATCGGACATTCGCAAGTTGGATGGATAATATTGCTAAAATGATTAACCATGTTTCGGTACCGGTTATCATTAAAGAGGTAGGCTTTGGATTCAGTAAAGAAACATTTAAGGCATTAAAAGACATCGGTGTGACTTACGTTGATGTAAGTGGCAGGGGAGGCACTAACTTTGTCTCAATAGAAAATGAACGACGCAGTAATAAAGATATGAATTATTTAGCTAATTGGGGACAATCCACGGTAGAATCATTACTTGAAAGCCAAGCATATCAATCTTCACTCAATATATTTGCTAGCGGTGGTATAAGAACGCCACTAGATGCCATCAAGAGTTTGGCATTAGGTGCTAAAGCAGTAGGGATGTCTCGCCCATTTCTAAATCATGTTGAAAATGAAGGTGTGGAACAAACGATCACTTTTGTTGCACAATTTACAACCCAAATGCAACAAATAATGACGATGTTAAATGCGCCAGACATTGAAGCATTAAAGCAATCACAACTTATTTTTGATCAACAACTTTTATCTTGGATGGAACAGCGTCATATTGATATAGATAGAGGCTTATAGACCATATTAATACGGGGCCATGTATATTAATCATAAAATATAAAATAAAGCGCCATAGCACCTCATTTCAGCGTGTGTTACATGTTGTATGTGTGTGCTATGGTGCTTTATTATGTCAAAAAATCTATTTCCAAGTATCTATCGCTGCACGCATATTCTTTTTAGGTATTCTCGAAACATATGGATTACCTTTAACTGTATAACGTAGAGGTTTTGATGTCCATATACCTTTGTTAGGTATTCCAATTCGTGCACTTGCTTCAATTTCACGTGGATATTTACGATTTTTTGTGTCTATGGATAGGCGTCCGACGTTCAATAGTGTTCCATCAATGGCACGTGGAATATGAAATGCTTTTGTCCATTTTCCAGGTCCATTTGTTAATTCATAGCCGTGCTTACCACGATTTATTTTCATAGCTTCAATACCATCGACAGGTTCAATTGCACGTATGAGCACCCCTTCAGGTACACCCGCTTGTTGTGTGACAAAATTAATTAATAAATGGGTGTGCATGATGTGTCCATAAATCGTGCCACCACGTTGGTATAAGGATGTAACCTTAGGAGTTTGTTTACCCCCAAAGCCATGTGCTGCACGATCATCAAAGCCTAAATAAGCTTCTGTTTCTACTATATATCCAGAATAAATTTGGCCATCATCATTATAAATCACTTTGACACCTAATAATGCTTTAGCAGTATCTATGGTACTAGGGACGATGAAATCCATTACATTCTCCTTTTAGTGAATTTGTATTATACCTTTAACTTTACCAAAGTCAGTCATAGAATTGTATTGAAATCGAAGTTTAGCAGTGAATTTGATCTTTTGTTCTTAAAAAGAGACACTTTATGTCAGCAAATGAATTGGTATAGAAACACAATAAAAAATAGAATTATTCCTTGAAAATGTCATATATATTTGACTTTGGTTCGTCATTTACGTATGATTTAATTAAGAGTTAATGTGAAAGAAGTGGTGACACGCTTGAATAAAGTAAAAGTATATCGTGGTTATTCTAAAATATCTCAACTGGAATTAGCTAGAGCTGTTGGTGTGTCAAGACAAACAATAAATATGATTGAAAATGGCAAATACAATCCATCATTAAAACTATGTGTAAATATAGCTAAAACTTTGGGCACAACGTTAGATACATTATTTTGGGAAAATGATACTTAGAGATATTGTTATATAGTTAATAAGCTGAAAATTTCATTTTATTTAAAAGGCTATGAAAAATTGTAAGTGATTACATCGAAATTTGGAATAGGAAGTTGTAATTTTTTTACTAAAAAACCATGGAAGAATTGCGAATATTGGCGATAATCTGTGGCATATTAAGTAAAAAAGTGTAACAATGTATAAGTGTATAATGGCTTTTCACCATAAAGAAAACGTAAAATTATGAATAATAAGCTAAGTAGGTAACGATAGCTCATGTTCTTAGTCACGGAATTATGTGATAAAGATGGGGCTAATTCGTTAGGTTATATTTTAAGGGTATGATTTAAGAAGTCTGATTTTTTAGTTGCAGTATAATTGTAAATTTTAGTTTTAAGTATTACAATCAATCATTTTCAGCATTAGGTAAATGGATGATGCCCAGATATTTATATATCCGCTTTGTTTAACGGGCTTTAATTTTAATACAAAATACAATTTGTATTCTGTGCGTGATGTCATTGCCTAACAGCACTTAGTTGGACATAGTTAAGAGGGAGACGTAAGTAATTATGATAGTTGAAGTAGAAAAGCAAAGACATGGTATCGACCTTATTAAAATTGACAATAATGAAACAAGCATCGTCTTTTCAAATTATGGTGCAAGAATTGTCGCTTGGAAATTTCATGACAATAATATCGTCTTAGGTAATCGTGTAGAAGCTGATGAATTTTATCTAAATAATCCATTGAAATTTGGTGCAACAATAGGTCGTTATAGCGGTCGAATTGAGGCAGGCGCTTTTAAGCTTAATCAAGATCGCTATCAACTTGAACAAAATGATGGGCTTAACCATATCCATGGTGGTTCAAATGGATGTGATCAAGTCCTATTTGACTATGACATCGTTGAAGGAATAAGCGATGTAAAAGTTATTTTCAGGGCAAAATTAAATGCTAGTGATGACGGTTATCCAGGAGATTTAGCGCTTAAAGTGATACATCATTATGATATAGAACATCGTTGGACGATTACTTATGAAGCTGAAACGACGGCTACAACTATATTTAATCCAACGAATCACGTCTACTTTAATTTGAATAGAGATAACAATGTTATTGATAATCATCAAATACATGCGAAAGACTTAAAGATGTATTTATTAAACCGTCAACATTTCTTATTGAATGACACACCTATAAACTTAACATCTCAATTTGGTTCAGACCATATTACATTTCAAGAAATTTTTCAGGCGTATCAAGATGATATTAAGCAACAAATGGAACGTTATCAAGGGTTAGACCATCCATTTGAACTAAGCGAACAAACATTGTCTGTAGAAAATGGAGAGTTCAAATTACAAATAGATACAGATATGCCTTATGTTGTGATATACACGATGAATCATCCAGAAACTTGGGAGAGCCAGTTAAATATATATAAACCGCATTCAGGTTTTACATTAGAAACACAATTTTTACCCAATGATATAAATTATTTTGGTCAACAAGCACCGTCTATTTTAAGAGCTGGCCAACAATTTTCTTCAACAACAAGTTATCAAATTAGTGAGCAATAAGAAAAAGAGCATGATAAGTGTCAACCATCAACAGTTGACACTTATCATGCTCTTTATTCATTTAATAGAATTATATTATTTACAGGCACGATGATATAGGCGAGATAACTTTTCCCGTCTGCTAGGAGATAGATAAGGATTATTTAAAGCATAAGATATACGTGAAATATTTTTTCGATCGTTGTAATAAATATCATTTAACTCATAAACAGATAATCTTGACGCTTTATTTGCTTGAGTAAGTAATTCTAGATTATCTTCTTGAGAAACATAGCCTTCCTGTATCACTCTAAAATAAAATCCTGTCTTTCCTGAAGCTGTCATGCGTTTGACTAAGTCAGGAATTTGATATTTAGCTTGAATTTTCCAGCAAGGTTCACGCATTTCTGAGACTTCTAATATCGCTTCACCTAAACGATATTGATTTCCAAAATAAACATCTCGTTCATCTAAATGCTTTACCGTAACATTTTCCCCGAACATGGCGTAGGTAGGTAACTGTGCTAAATCTTCTTTATACATATCGTAATTTGATTGACTAAAACAGCAAACTGCTTTATGAGGACCACCGTGGTCTTTATATGCTTGTTCATCTTCAGAAAATCCATCAATAGATAGCCACATGCGACCAGTAAATGGTATTTTATCTAACGCTGAAATCATGGGCTTTTTGGTACTATAAGGCAAGTGTTGGATTTTACCAGTAGAAATAGCAACAACAGGTATCATTGTTTGTCTCCTTTTTAAGTTTTATTGACAGCTTACTATAAATGTTCATAAAGTAGCAATGCTTTTAGTGAATTTGTATATATCAACTGTATCTTTTAAAAGTTGTCATGTACAATGAAAGGGAATACAACAATAGAGAAGGGGTTCCAATTACGATGCTAGACACAAAACAATTGAAACTATTAACAACTGATGACGCTGTTGCTCAAATCAAGGATGAAATGATTTTAGGCATTGGTACAGGTAGTACAATAGAACTACTTATTCCTAAAATCGCTGACAAAATTAAACGTGATCATTTAACAATTAAAGGTGTATGTACATCCAATAAAACGGCCATATTAGCAAAAAAGCAGCAGATTGATATTGTCGATATTAATGATATTACATATATTGATTTAGCAATCGACGGCGCAGATGAAGTAGATTCACAGTTGAATTTGATTAAAGGCGGTGGAGGGGCACTGTTCAGAGAAAAGGTGATAGATGAACTAGCAGCACGCTTTGTCGTTTTAGTTGACGAACAGAAAGTTGTAAATTATTTGGGTGAAACATTTCGATTACCAGTGGAAGTAGATAAATTTAATTGGCAATTAATAAAAGCAAAAATAGAAGATTATGGTCATATTCGTACGGAATTACGCATACGTGACGATGTACCGTTTATTACAGATAATGGGAATTATATTCTTGATTGTGAGTTGACAACAGAATTGGATCCTTATCAATTGCATGAATATTTAATTCATCTTACGGGTGTTTTAGAAACAGGATTCTTTTTAGATATTGCGGATCAAGTAATTGTTGGTACGCAACAAGGTGTTAAAATAAAAAATAAATAAAAAAACGGGAAGCCAACGTTTGTGTTTGGCTTCCTGTTTTTAGTTACTTGTCTTGCTCTTTGTCTGTTGCTGCGGGTGAAGCTTTTTGCGCGTCTTGTATTTCTTGATGCGCATCAGCAACGACAGAAGATTGTCGATTATTTTTAGAGTCTGTGTCATTGTTATGTTGTTCAGGTTTAGTATTATCAGAATCAGCTGTTTGTTCAGATGGTGTTTCCTGAAATTCGGTTGCTGTTTCTAAGTTATTATCAGCTTCGTGTTGTTCAGGTTGATAATTAGCTTCTGATTGATTTTCACTTGTTGGCGTTGATGTTGGGGTCTGTTCAATATCGTTCTTCATTTCTGATGATGTTGTACCTTTTTCAGAATCTTCACTTGGTGTTGTAACAGTTGCTGTTTCTTCAGTATCATCGTCTCCAATATGATCTAAATAATTATTGGGATCTACTTCGTCCAGACTTTGATCTGTTGTACGATAAATAAAATATCTGATAATCATAGTGAAGATAATATAGACGATTGCTACGGCTGCTGTTGTTAAGGCAATTACTTTCATTGAGAAAAGGTCTCCCGTTTCTTCACTAAATAGAAAGACAGGAATAAACGTCATCAAACCGTGAAAGGCTGTTGCGATATAAATAGTACGTCCATTTGTATCATGAATCAGCTCACCAACAATCATTGAAAAGGCAAAGGTATATAAAAAGTTATAGCCTGTATACTCTAAATTATATGTTGTATTAATTGTCCAAATTGCATACATTAAACCTACAATGATAGAAGCAATAAACGTATTTACTTTAGATTCTACAACTGTTTGTAAATATGAACGGAAGCCGAACTCTGCAAAGAAAGCCATCATTAGATGACCAATTAATACGGCTAATACAGTTACAGATAAATTTGATGCTTGTAATAAAATAAAGCTATCCGCCATTGTATTAAATATCACCATACCGATGATAAAAATAACTAAAGGTAAAATAAGAGCTAATAACAGACGATTAATAACTGTTAAACTAATTGTAAATTTTAACCCGGAAAGTTGGGCACGCTTATTTTTAAAGATTAGAATACAGATAACTGCTGAAATAAAAGGTGCTAAACGAGATGCATCAAATAAAAAAGGTTTAACACCAAACATAGGTTGATAATCTCGAAGGATTAAAGTGAGTGCCATCGTAACAATAAAGAATACAAATATTGTTAAAGCCCACTGGAACCCGGAAATTCTATTGTTTTTCATTTATGTAACCTCCAATAGGGTAACCATCCAAATCTCTTTCTTTAACATTATACATATTAAGCCGATAGAAATAAATTATTCCATTAATTTATCATCAAACTGTAATAGTCTTGCATTATTTTACACATTTAAAAGTAAGATACTCAGCATTTGTGAGAATAATTTGACAATTGTGTTAATCTATTATACATAAGGGCAATAGGTATGTCACAATCTCGATTTTCATTTTATATTGCACAATGAGCTGGTCAATATGGTCAAAACATTATGGCAGTGTTAGCTTCTGTACGAATTACAATATTTCTAAATACATTTGATAGCAGAACAATCAAACATATTAAAGCTGCACCCATGGTTCGGTTAATAGTAATGGGTGTTTCTATAATATTAATTTTAATCACACTTAATTTAGTTATCGGAGTCGTGTGAGGAACAATTATCCATGACGTGATTTACTTTTTTAGAAAGGACGTAGATATACATGCTTAATTATAATGATATTGTTAATTGGCGTCGGATGTTTCATCAATATCCTGAACTTTCTAATGATGAATTTGAGACGACAAAGCGGATTCGCCGCATTTTACAGCAATATGACATCCACATCTTAGATATACCAATGGCTACCGGTTTAGTAGCTGAAATTGGGCAAGGATTGCCTTGTATAGCAGTTAGAACAGACATTGATGCATTACCTATTGATGAGCAAGTTAAACATGCGTTTACCTCTACAAATGAAGGGGTGATGCATGCTTGTGGACATGATATTCACATGGCATCCATTTTGGCAGTAGCTGTCCAATTAAAAGCACTCGAAACAAGTTTGCAAGGTACCGTACGGATATTATTCCAACCTGCTGAAGAACTGGGTTATGGTGCTAAAGTTTTAGCGCAAACCTCAGCTTTAGATAACGTATCAGCTGTGCTAGGTTTTCACAATTATCCTACGCTGGGGATTAATCAATTTGCGATTAAATCTGGTGCAATGACATCTAATGTAGACCATTTTGAATTTAAAATACTTGGTAAAGGTGCACATGCAGCTAAGCCAGAGCAAGGTAACGATCCTGTTATCGTACTTGGACAATTGATTACCAGCTTACAATCAATAGTTAGTAGAAATATTTCTGCATTTGACAGCGCTGTTGTGACAATAGGTGAAGTATCGGCAGGTAACACATGGAATGTTATTCCTGATGATGCTTATGTTCAAGGTACCGTTAGAACATTTGATACAGCAATCCAAAGTAAAATTGAGCAACGAATGCAAGATATTGCGACTGGTTTAGAAAACTTGTTCCACGTTAAAATAGAATTGAATTACACACGATTACCTGGTGCGGTGTATAATGATGAACATTTGACACTAGAAGCAATAAAAGCAGCTCAAAAAGTAGGCTACGATGTTACAACTCTGGAACTACCCGTTACGATTGGAGAAGATTTTTCCGGTTTATTAGATGAACGACCTGGTGTATTTGCATTTATTGGTTCTAATAGCGATTATGATTTACATCATCCTAAATATGATCCAGATGAACATATTTTAGAAAAAGCACCTGACTATTTTATAACATTGATTCAACAATTATTAGCTAATGCAGAAGAGTAAGGAATTTTATTGTTCATGATTAACGTGTTATCTAACTTGGGTATAAAACTACTAGCTCATTAATTAGGAGATGACCGTTATGGAACAAAAAGATCCAAGAACGAAATATAAATACAGTCTTTACGAAAAACAAGAACAACCGTTACCCGGATTGCAATCAGAGATGACACCTGAACCAGATTGTGGCGAAACTTCATATGTGGGGCATGGTCGCTTACAAGGATATAATATGCTTGTAACAGGTGCGGACTCTGCGATTGGTCGTGCTGCTGCAATTGCTTATGCTAAAGAAGGTGCAAACGTTGCGTTAAACTATTTACCTAGTGAGGAACAGGATGCGTTAGAAGTAAAGGAAGCAATTGAAAAAGCTGGACAACGTGCGGTTCTTCTGCCGGGAGACCTCAGAAATGAACAATTTAATTATGATTTGGTCGAACAAGCGTATCAATCTTTAGGTAGTTTAAATAATATTACGCTCGTTGCTGGACATCAACAATATCATGACGATATTCATGGTTTTACAACAGAACACGTGAAAGAGACATTTGAAACAAACGTATATCCAGTCTTTTGGACGATACAGAAAGCGCTAGATTATTTACAACCCGGAGCTACAATTATAACGACTTCTTCTGTACAAGGTTATAATCCGAGTCCAATATTACATGATTATGCGGCATCTAAAGCAGCAATTATTTCACTTACTAAAAGTTTCTCTGAAGAATTGGCAGATAAAGGGATACGAGTGAATTGCGTAGCACCAGGACCATTTTGGTCACCATTACAAATTACCGGTGGACAACCGCAAGAAAAAATCCCAGAATTTGGTCAACAAACGCCTTTAAAACGTGCTGGTCAACCCGTTGAATTAGCTGGCACATACGTGTTACTTGCTTCAGAAGACGCGAGCTATATAACAGGTCAAGTATTCGGTGTAACGGGTGGTATTCAAATTAATTAATATTATTAAGCATTGGTTCATTTTCTAAGATAGAAAATGAAAACAGCTTAGTAAGCTCCTTTCAAAGTAAACATGGAGGAAATGTAGACTTTGGAAGGAGTTATTTATGTTGATTGCAATTAGAAATATATTTAGCTATATGCTATTAATAAAGCTATAAATATATTCAAAGGATGAGTAGATGTCAGCAGAAAATTTAATTAGAGGACTTGCATTCACCTATTTTATGATTGGTTGTGCGATGATGTATATACTTGAATTGGATAGAAAGATGTTAGTATTCTTTGCGGTACCAGCAATACTTACAGTGGTTTTTGCGCAATTATTTGAAGTGAATAAACATATTAATCAAGACCAGATATGGTTAACACCATTTTGGGATAGAGTCATGGCTGTAGTGTCTATAATATGTTATGGTCTGGCGTTTGTGCTAGTGTTTATTGGACCATATCCAAACGTTGCTTTTCAATTAATCTCAATTGTTATTACGATAGCAATTTCACTTTTCTTAGATTCAAAACTTGGTTTGAATCGTAACATATTAAGTCAGGATAGCCAGAAACACAAAAAGCATGTACCTAAAGCACAATATTTAAAAATACGATATTTGGTTATTACAGTAATGGTAGTAAGTGTTGTAACGATTTTAATTTCAGGGTTCTATCGTTGGACCGCAATATTAGGATTAGCATTCACCATGTTATTTATTGGCGTTATTGTGTTTATTATTTTTAATGACCATTATGAACATGAAGATTTCACATGATTTTGATATTTATATTGACGACGAGGTATTTCTCTAGTACGGTAAATGATACCTAAGTATATAATATAGAAGTTTGACAGAATTTATGTTGTGTTTCTTTAATTGAAATGATATAAGTGGTACAACTGCGGGGGGGCGGGTACAAGCTAAATTTGGCTTGAATTTTCCGCCCCCATAAAGATGACGAAGAAGAAAAAATATTTGCTCAATACCGCTAAATGTCATAGATGTATGAATAATATCTATGAAATGACGATGTGTTTTTATATGGGAAAGGAAGATAAGTAATGACTAAAGAGAAACAAAATGGTCATGCGTGGGCACTGTTGCCACTATTATTATTTGTTTTATTATTTTTAGGTGTGGGGATTATTTCTGGAGATTTCACTACCATGCCACTTAATGTAGCTATAACTGTAACCGTCGTTGTGGCACTGCTAATGAACCGTAAAGAACGGTTTGCAAAAAAAATTGAAGTATTTACTAAGAGTGCCGGACATTCTAATATTATTTTGATGATGCTTATTTTTATTTTGGCAGGTGCTTTTTCGACAACCACTGAAAAAATGGGCGGTGTTGCATCGACCGTCAATTTAGGTTTATCACTTATTCCGCAAAACTTAATTATTGTGGGCTTGTTCGTGATTTGTATGTTCGTGTCTATTTCAATGGGGACGTCAGTTGGCACAGTGGCAGCGATAGCTCCAGTAGGATACGGATTTGCGCAAGCTACAGATGTGCCAACCGCGCTTGCAATGGCTACTGTTGTTGGTGGTGCTATGTTTGGTGATAATCTATCAATGATTTCAGACACAACTATTGCTGCAGTGCGTACCCAGAAAACACATATGAAAGATAAATTTAAAGTTAATTTTAAAATTGTATTACCTGGTGCATTGCTAACGATTGTAATTCTATTCTTATTAACACATGGTGTAGCGATAGATTCAACAAAAAATTACGATTATCATTTAGTAAAAGTTATCCCTTATGTATTGGTACTAGTGCTCGCATTGATAGGTGTTAACGTTATTATTGTCTTAATTGGCGGGACTGCATTATCAGGTATCATTGGTTTAATAGATGGTTCGTTTGGATGGAAAGGTTTGCTTAAAGCGATATCAGAAGGGATTATAGGCATGGAAGATATTGCGATGATTGCGCTTTTAATCGGTGGTCTAGTAGGTTTAATTGAACATAATGGCGGCATAAGTTGGCTGCTAAATTTTGTTCGTTCTAAAGTGAAATCTAAACGCGGTGCACAATTTGGTATAGCGAGTTTAGTTAGTGTTGCTGATATCGCAACCGCTAATAACACAATTTCTATTATTATGTCAGGTCCACTTGCAAAAAGTATTGCTGATGAATATGATGTTGATCCTAGAAAGTCGGCGAGTATATTAGATATATTTGGCAGCTGTTTTCAAGGATTATTACCTTATAGTCCGCAAGTGATATCGGCAGCTGGAGTAGCTGGGATTTCACCATTTTTACTTGTACCATACAGTATTTATCCAATATTATTAGGTGTGTGTGGCTTAGCGTCCATTATCTTTTTATATCCAAAACTAAAAGCAAAATAGTACTTGGAGATATGAAAGTATTAAAATCTACTTTGGTAAATTAATATATTTGTGATACAACTATTTTGGTGTGAGTTAAAAATACGTTAAAATAGAATTGAGTATGAAAGTAGGTGTATGGAAAAGTGGCTAAATATAATGTAGAAGATGAGTATGTTCAAATTCATATTGAACGATTATTAAAATATTCGCCTTCCTTAGTTTATCAAGCATGGACAACAGCGTCTTTACTTAAACAATGGTTTATGACGTCTCAGCGTACCAATCAAACATTTGATGTCGACGTAGCAGAAAATGGTAAATATCGAATTGTTGATAAACGCAATGGCAAAGCAAATGTTATAGAAGGAACTTTTGAAGTATTGGTAGAGAACCAATATATTAAAATGACTATTGGAATGCCAGGGCTTAGCGATGCTGAAGATATGATTGAAGTTGAATTTGTTGAACGAGAAACAGGGGGTACACAACTCTTGTTTAACTATCAATCTTTAGTGGCACGTGAACGACGCTTAACTAATCTCGAATATAAGCAGAAGAAAAAAGAATATCATGACTCAACGGTTCATGGCTTTGAACTCATGTTTGATAAAATGAATCAAGTGCTTGCGGACTATATTGAAGCATCATCTTAATAAAATAAGCGGAGTGTCAATGAAACTGACACTTCGCTTATTTTAGTTCATGTGCTTCTTTACGCTCGTTGTATTTACGTAGTAATGTTTCAAAAAATATGTGATAACTTATAAAACTAGAATAATCTGTACCATCATATAAATAGAAGGTGTTACTTGATACATAAACATTGTAATTGGCTTTCTGTGCTAACGTATTATCTTTTAATGTAGTGACAGAGATAAAGTATTTTTGGCGTAATTGCAGTAAGTTTGTGATTTCAGGTAGCTGTGTGGTTTCTCCCGATAATGAAATAATAAAGAATAAATCATTATCTTCAGAGCGATTTAACACCATTTTTAGTTCATGTACATCGTATAAGACGATAATACTATGATGCATAGTTAATAAGATACGCTGTGCTTCTTCAGCAACGTTTTTTTGAGCACGACCAGTACCATACAAGTAAATCGTTGACGCCGCATTTAATTTATCAGTTATAAGATCATAATCTATACGTTCTAAATAAGAAAATGTATTGTCAATTTCTTGTTTAAACGCATCTATAGAATCACTCGAGTGTTGTTGTTGTATTTCTGTTTCAAATTTCAAAAATGATTTAAAGTCACTATAACCATCAAAACCAAGCTTTCGAGTGAAGCGGTGAATCGTAGCATTTGATGCATGTGTATATTGTGCCAGCTCTTGTATTTTTAAATTTTTACAGTCCTCAATATGTGCGTTGACATAATGGGCAATTTGCAGGTCATTTTCATTTAATTTTGAAAAGTTTTTATTTACTCGTTCGTCTAAAAACATAAATAATCCTCAATTCTTATGAAAAAATTTTCATATAATGAAAACATAATCTGATTATACAAAATACTTTCAAAATAGGTCAACTGCATTGTTTGTATGAAAGCGTTTACTATATATTAAACATATAACCTATTTGAAAACGTTTTAACCGATATTAAGGCGATTGAGAAATCATATTTAGAACATAGTTAAGGGAGGAAGTACAAAATGAACGCAATAAAACGCTTTGGTAGTGCGATGATTGTTCCTGTGCTGATGTTTGCATTTTTTGGGATTGTACTTGGATTTGCTACATTATTTAAAAATCCAACAATTATGGGGAGTTTAGCGGATAGTCATACTTTTTGGTTTGAATTTTGGTCAATAATAGAAGCAGGCGGTTGGGTTATTTTTAACCATATGGAAATCGTCTTTGTAGTAGGCTTACCTTTATCGCTCGCTAAAAAAGCACCGGGCCATGCAGCATTGGCAGCACTAATGGGCTACCTTATGTTCAATACATTTATCAATGCGATTTTAACACAATGGCCCCATACCTTTGGTGCAAATTTAGAAAAAGGCGTTGAAAATGTTACTGGATTAAAAGCTATTGCAGGAATCGAAACGTTAGATACCAATATTCTTGGTGGTATTATTATTTCAGCTATAATCACATGGATACATAATAGATACTATAGTAAACGCTTACCAGAAATGTTAGGTGTGTTCCAAGGGCTAACATTTGTTGTAACTATCTCATTTTTTGTTATGTTGCCTGTCGCTGCAATTACATGTATCGTATGGCCAACTATCCAAAGTGGTATTGAGTCTGTACAACATTTTATTATTGGATCAGGGTACGTAGGTGTATGGTTGTATCATTTTTTAGAGCGGGTGTTAATACCAACAGGATTACATCATTTTATTTATGCACCAATTGAAGTTGGACCAGTCGTGGCTAAAGATGGACTTAAGGCAGAATGGTTCCATCATTTAAATCAATTTGCAGAGAACAGTAAACCACTGAAAGAACAATTTCACTATGGCTTTATGCTTCAAGGTAACGGTAAAGTTTTCGGTTGTGTGGGGATTGCATTAGCTATGTACTTTACAACACCTAAGAAAAACCGTAAGAAAGTAGCTGCTTTACTTATTCCAGCAACATTAACAGCAGTTGTAGCTGGGATTACAGAGCCATTAGAATTTACTTTCTTATTTATCGCACCATATTTATTTGTACTACATGCATTATTAGCAGCAACTATGGATACTTTGATGTATCTATTTGGTGTTGTTGGTAATATGGGCGGTGGTGTATTAGATTTCTTAGCCACAAACTGGATTCCATTAGGACAGAAACACTGGATGACATATGTAGTTCAAGTCGTTATCGGATTAATATTCGTAGGTATCTACTTTGTACTATTTAGATATTTAATTTTAAAATTTGATATTCCTTTACCAGGGCGTAGAGACGAAGAAGACGTTAAATTATTCTCTAAAAAAGATTACAAAGATAAAAAAGGAGATAATACAACAAACAGTAAACAGGCAGTAGCTGGTAACGAATACGAAGAAAAAGCAATTTATTATCTGGATGGATTAGGTGGCAAAGAAAATATTAAAGATGTCACTAATTGTACAACGCGATTGCGCTTAACTGTGAATGATCCAGAAAAAGTTGAAGAAAGTGCTTATTTCACACATAATCAAATGGCACACGGTTTAGTTAAAAGCGGTAAAAATGTCCAAGTTGTTGTAGGGATGTCTGTTCCTCAAGTAAGAGAAGCGTTTGAAAATTTAGTAACTATGGATGATAAGTAATATTCAGTTACAAAAGGAACCATTTTTAAAAAGTATGTTGGTGAAATGCTTTAAGGAATAGTGCTAGTTGAAGACCAAGGATGAGACAGTACCCTAGAAACGTAAAGCCTTAAAACTTAAAATACGGCGTAAAAAAGCACAAAGATGATTTGAAGTTAAAAATCATCTTTGTGCTTTTTATTTTGAGTAACGAACTGATGGCTTTTGATTATGAAATACGAGATTTATGCATAGCACTTGAACGATAAGATGCTGATAGGACATCAATATTATGTGTTGCGATTGTACGTAATAAGTGTGCGAATGTTTCTGGTGAACAACAAACACTGGCACAATCTGGATTCAAGGTATAATTTATAGCATAATGATTTGAGAATAAGGTCATGATATCAATGACTTTATCTTTAATGAAAGCATCTTGCAAACCATCTATTTTTAAATCAAAACGTTTGGAGGATTGATATAATTTTTCAGAATTAAGAAGTTCGTCTACATGCTTTGGAGGTAAAATTTGATAAATTAAATACTCGTGAAAACTTAAGAAACTAATTACATAAGGTAGTTGTTGTTTAGGTAAGCTAAGCTCTAAGACAAAAATACCTTTTTTCTTAGTTATACTGTATTGAATTGATTCACAAAAGTGAATTTGTTTACAAATTTTAATTAGTTGTTTACGCGTTGAACGTGATTTCAAACCTGCGATATTTAAAATGTAGGTTTCAAATTTATCTATCAACATGTGATGTCCTCCTCTAAAATTATATTTTTAAATAATGTAACGAAACTGAACGATATATTATCATATACGCTTATATGACAGTGTCTTACCAAATTGTGTGAAGATGTGTTGCGTGGATAAGTAAAATAGCTACGTTCTCTTATTCACACTGATTGTATCATTCTTTGAGAATATTATCACTAAGACTTTTGAATGAACTTAAATTTAATTGAATTGTCATATGATTTTTACGTTAACTATACAAAAGTGATGATCTATTTTAAAGATTCAAGTGGCAGTATCATGATAATGATAGATAAACTATTAAATTTTGATTACAAAATAGACGATAAATAGTATGTTAAAATATAAGCATTACAGAGAAAAAGAGGGGAATATTGATGTATAAAGCAGTTGTTTTTGATTTTGATGGAACAATTATTGATACGGAGGAACATTTATTTTCATTAATAAATAAACATTTGACTAGTCACAAATTATCTCCAATATCAAGGTCATTTTATCGTAGCAATGTTGGTGGGAAAGCACAGCCTCTGCATGACTATTTAACAGAAGCTTTAGGCGTTGATGATAAACAAGCAATTTATACAGAACATAATGACACAAGTAAGCATTTAGAAGTAAAAGAAACAATTGCGCAGTTGATGCGCTACTTGAAACAGCATCATATACCTATGGCCATCGCTACGAGTAGCTATCGACAAGATATTATGCCAACAGTGCACCAATTAGGGCTCGATGCTTATGTCGATGTCATAGTCGGTCGAGAAGATGTCGATGATATTAAACCGAATCCAGATCCTTATTTAGTAGCAGTACAGAAACTTAATTATGCACCGGGACATTGTTTAGCTATTGAAGATTCAGTTAATGGTGCGACTGCTGCAGTAACTGCAGGATTAGATGTAATTGTAAATACAAATGAAATGACTAAGCAACAAGATTTTTCAGCTATTTCATACATTGGTAAAGATATGGATTTTGATAGTATTGTCACAGCATGCTTCGAACGAGGAAAGGAGCACTAACACATGAATTGGAATATCCTTCTATTCTTTATAGCAGGGCCCATTATCATTGGCATTATCAATCTTATTATTGCGCCAAAGCTTAACCAACACTTACCTCGACGTAAACATACACGAAGATTCTTTATCAATACTTTCATCTATCTCATCATCGCTATTATCATCTACAAAATAATACTCGAGCCCCAACAATAAGAAACTCCAAATAAAAACATACAATCAAAGGAAGCTTGGGATTCCAGCTTCCTTTGATTAGAAATCTATTAAAACGTGAGTATAAAACGAAAAGGTATAATCTTAAAAAATGAAGCTAGAATTATGTCTTGCTTTCACGTATTATAGTGATGTTTACGACATACTTTTAATAATTAATGTTGTAATTATTAAAAGTAGCAAAATTGCATCAATACCAACTATAAACATAAAGCGTGTTGCACTTTGATTATCTGCTTGTTGTCGTTTCATCGCAATATAATTTGGTATAAGGCTAATAATAAGTAAAATTATAAGAATAATACCAATAATAATGGTGCTCATCGCACTCTACCTCCTCTTTTATTATGTATTAATTCCCAAATGGCTCCCGCAAGAATACCGACGATTAGACCTATGATAAGTCCAATTTTTACCGTGAAAAAGAGCCCTCCTAATAAAATAAAAATAACAAGTGATATCGAGAGTGTCGTACTATATATAACCTTGCGCATTTCAGAATTGAAGATAGCGAATAAGCCTACATAGAGAACAAAGAAAGATAGTATAGCTAAAATCGTTCTTATACTTAAAGCACTAAGTGATGAACGCGTGCCACTAAAATAATTAAGAATAAAAAATAAAACGCCAAATATAATTGAAAATTTTAACCCACGTAAACTAAGTTCTTTAATCATAAATAATCTCCTTTATTATTAATTGAAAGTATAACATAAAACGAAAGAAATACGTGTATGCTTTATATCATAATGAATATAAAAAATAACCATTTTGAAAGGTGAAAAAGCTTAATTTTAGTAAATTTTATAGCTTGCAAAAGCTTGTAAAATCAATGTTGTAACCGATTTCAAAAAACTGTAAAATTTTTGTACCATTTTGTTCAAATTATAGTATAATAACCTACATAAGTTTTTTCAGAAAACTTAGAATAAACAGAGATGGGGTTTGGTTATGAGTAACAATGAATTACACAGATCTCTGAGTGCACGTCAAGTGAGAATGATCGCACTCGGTGGCACGATTGGTGTAGGTTTATTTATGGGAGCTACAAGTACAATTAAGTGGACTGGGCCATCTGTGATTTTCGCTTATTTAATTGCAGGGATTTTTTTGTTCTTAATTATGAGAGCAATGGGAGAAATGATTTATTTAAATCCTACTACAGGATCATTTGCAACCTTTGCAAGTGACTACATTCATCCTGTTGCAGGTTATATGACTGCCTGGAGTAATATATTTCAGTGGATAGTCGTAGGTATGAGTGAAGTGATTGCTGTTGGAGAGTATATGAATTTTTGGTTTCCGAATTTACCACAATGGGTTCCTGGAGTGATTGCAGTAGCCTTATTATTAACTGCAAACTTAGCAACAGTTAAAGCATTTGGAGAATTTGAGTTCTGGTTTGCGTTAATCAAAGTTATAACAATATTATTAATGATTGTTGCCGGATTAGGTTTAATCTTCTTTGGTATTGGTAATGGTGGTCATCCTATTGGTATATCTAATTTATGGTCACATGGTGGTTTTCTACCTCATGGCTGGATGGGCTTCTTCTTTGCCTTATCCATCGTTATTGGTTCATATCAAGGGGTAGAACTTATCGGTATAACAGCTGGAGAAACTAAAAATCCAAAGAAAAATATTAAGAGTGCGATTAATGGTGTTATTTGGCGTATTCTTATCTTCTATATTGGTGCAGTGTTTGTCATTGTGTCAATCTATCCTTGGGATCAATTGGGCGATATTGGTAGTCCATTTGTAGCCACTTTTGCAAAAATCGGTATAACATTTGCAGCAGGATTAATTAACTTTGTAGTATTAACAGCAGCATTATCAGGATGTAATTCAGGTATTTTTAGTGCAAGTCGAATGATTTATACGTTAGCACAAAAAGGTCAAATGCCTAAAGTATTTACTAAAGTAATGAGAAATGGTGTGCCATTGTATGCTGTATTAGCAATTTCTATCGGCATATTAGTAGGAGCATTGTTAAATGTTGTATTACCAGTGTTTATAAAAGGCGCAGATAGTATTTTTGTGTATGTTTATAGTGCGTCTATTTTACCTGGTATGATTCCGTGGTTCATGATATTAATTAGTCATTTACGTTTTAGAAAATTACATCCGGAACAATTAGAAGGGCATCCATTCAAAATGCCAGGCGGTTCATTCGCGAATTATATCACTATTGCATTTTTAATTATTGTATTAATTGGTATGTTAATCAATAAAGAAACGGTAGTGTCTGTGCTGATTGGGATTGTCTTTTTAGTGGCTGTTTCAATTTACTATTTTATTCGCGGACATCATAAAGCCGAACGTCAAAATTAAATCATTAATAACTCAAACATTTAAAGTTCGGTAACATAATGAATAGTTAATCTATGATTATGAAAAACAAATTACGATTAAAAAGTGCGGACGGGATTAATGTCAATAATGACTTTAATCTCGTCCGCTTTTATTCGTAATTAATGTCTAAACTCAATATTTGATAGATGCTTGCGATAGTTGTCTAGAGCCATTTTAGATTGCGTGATGAAATCTAGTGAATCTTGATAATTTAATGCAATATATCTGTAGAATAATGTATCAATCGTATACATTTGTGCAAATAATGAGGTTGTAGCACCCATTCTTAATTCGTTTTCATCACTGTTACCATAAACTAAGACAACCTCTGATGCTTGTGCTACTGGATTGTGCTTATGACTTGTTACTGTCATGATAGGAATATGATAATCTTTAATCACTTTGACCAAGGCTTGTAATTCACTTTGATCACCATTGTTTGTGATAAATAAGATGCAATCACTTTGACTATGTGTAGACAATTGTGTCGTTAACATATGCGTTTCTTGTACGACTTGCACGTTTAATCCTATGCGTGAAAATTTTTGATAGATATCGAGTGCACATACGTAAGATGCACCGTAGCCAAAGACATATATGGTCTTTGCGCGCTTAAGTTGTTTACACATTTGATCAATCGCATAAGGTTTAATTGCTTGGGTACTTTTATTAATAGCATTTGCAGCACGTTGATGCAATTTATTTTTAATTTTATCAACACTATCGTTGGCTAAAATTTCGATATTATAGGGTAATGATTGTTTTGGGAAGATTTGTTGAATATTTATTTTGAGTCCTTCAAACCCATCATCATTAAATTGATAACTAAATGCATCAATCTTAGTAACATCAATATTAAGCGTTTTCGAAAGTGATTCCACACTCATGTTAATGATGTCGTACGGATGGTTCAATATAAATTGAGCAATATACTGTTCTGTCGTTGTCATATATTCATATTGATCATCGATCGCGTTTAATATATTTGGCATAATTTAACCACCTAATTGCGTTGAATTTCGCATTGATTTCGTTGTACCAAAGAAATAGGTAAGTATAAAGCCACCAATGTAAGCTGAAATAAGTCCTATAAGGTATCCAAGATACATATGATTTGATATTAGTGGAAGTAATGATAATCCACTAGGTCCAATTGCACGAGCACCAATATGCCCGATACCTCCAATTACGGCACCGCCAATACCTCCCCCTAAGCAAGCGGTAAAGAATGGTCTTCCCAATGGCAAGGTTACTCCATAAATTAATGGTTCTCCTATTCCAAGAAAGCCTGCAGGTAAAGCACCTTTAATGACATTAGCTAATTGTTTATTACGTTTACAGCGCATCCATAAGGCAAGGGCAGCACCAACTTGACCTGCGCCTGCCATTGCGGCGATAGGTAATAAATTAGTAGCACCGGTTTGATTGATGAGTTCGATATGGATAGGTGTGAAGATATGGTGCAAACCTAACATGACTAAAGGCAAGAATGATGCACCAATAATAAAGCCACTAAAGATACCACCAATATCAATTACCCAGTTGACTACAATCACTAAACCTGATGATATAAATCCTGCTAATGGCATGATTACAAATATCGTTAGCAAACCTATTATTAATAGCGTTAAAGTAGGAGTTATAATTATGTCAATGGCATTTGGTACTATTTTATGCAATCTTTTTTCAATTAAACTGAGTAACCAGACAGCAATGATAACACCAATAATACCACCTTGACTAGGTAAAAGTGGCTCCCCAGTAAAAATATTTACAATTGGATTTTTATCACTTATACCTGTTAGTAATGTCGTACCACCGATGACGCCACCTAAACCTGGAGTTGCTCCAAAGACTTTGGCAGCATTTATTCCAGTATAGATAGCTAAATAAAAGAACATACCATCTTTAATGACATTTAAGACAACAACCATTTGTTTTACCCAATCCGCAGTTAAATCACCGGCTTGGATAAAATTATTTAAAACTGCTGCTATACCACCGATTAATCCTGCACCAACAAAGGCTGGTATTAAAGGAATAAAAATATCTGCTATGGTTCTAAGTACTTTATTCCAACGTTTATTAGAATTTTTATGCTGTTTATTTTCAGTTGGCTGCGCAGGTGAGGATGTGGTTTTGTGTTGTTTTTCTATATATTCTGTCACTTTGTCCACTACACCTGGGCCTAACACGATTTGTAAACGGTCATCATCAATGACCCCAAGTACACCTTTAATTGATTTTAATTCAGTGTAATTGACGTGTTGCTTATTATTCAACTTTAGGCGAATACGTGTCATGCAATGAAGAATATCGTTTATATTTTCAATGCCACCGACAGCATGTAATATTTGCTCAGCAAGTTGTTGTTCATTTTTCATAAGAAACGCCTCCTTAAGATTGAATCGCTTTTTTAATGACTCCATTATGCTTGGTTAATCTTAGTTGGGCATCGTTTCTAGAAGTGTCACACATATGCATGACAACTGCTACTTTAATATCATTATTAGCTTGTTGATAAAGATGTTGTGCTGTTTCATGATTAATACTACATATATCTTCAATTATATGAATTGAACGTTGTTGTAATTTGGTGTTTGTTGGTTTCAAGTCGACCATCAAGTTATCATATACTTTACCGATGCCAATCATAGTCATTGTCGATATCATATTAAGCACTAACTTTTGTGAAGTACCGGCTTTTAAACGCGTTGATCCAGTTAATACTTCGGGACCAACGTTAACTTCTAGTGCATAATCTGCAAGTTGACTTATATCACTGTTGACATTACAAGATAAGGCAACGGTTTTAGCTTCTAATTGATTCGCATAAGTGAGTGCACCTATGACATAAGGTGTACGACCACTGGCTGAAATTCCTACAACCACATCTTGTTTATTAAGATTGATATTTTTTAAATCTTGTTCTCCTAATGATGCACTGTCTTCAGCTCCTTCAATGGCTGTTGTCATTGCACCTTGTCCTCCAGCAATTAGACCAATAACTTCACCTGGTGATGTATTGAATGTTGGTACACACTCTGCAGCATCGAGCACACCTAAACGTCCACTTGTGCCTGCACCGATATAAATGAGTCTGCCACCTTTAGAAAATTGATGAATGATTGTTTCAATGGCTTTACTTAATTCCGGTAAAATTTGCTGAACTGCTATTGCTACTTGTTGATCTTCGCTGTTAATTGTTTTTAATGCTTCTAAAATAGGCATGTCATCCAGGTGCATCGTACGTTTGTTTCTACGCTCTGTCATTAAATGTTTCATTGATTTACTCCTTTATCTTCAATAAATTCAAATGTATCATTTGGTTGGATGAGTGGTAGTAAGACTTGGTCCTCTGCAACAATTGTAGCAAGATAATTAACATGTGAATGTGTCGGTAAAGGAGTTCTAACAATTTGAATTTCACCTTCATAACGCCCATTTAAATGATTATCTATCGTCACATGGCCACAACTTCTAATATCGAATGGGTAAGGCTGTGACGTGATATGTTGCTGGCATCTAGAGCGAGATTCCGATGAGCGAATCACATGTTCTGGTGCATCAGGCCGTGATGTATGTTGTTGTAATAATAATTGTTGATAAGAATGTTCCAGTTTGGTCACCTTAAGCTTGAAATGTCTATCTCGTAACATAAATATAAGTTGTTCAGCATGTTTGGCAGTCATGTATGGATCGCTAATAATAATATTATTGATGCCACTATTCATAAGTTGAGTTGCAGCTAATAAAGGATTGTTTGTTCTATGCTGCTCTATTGTAGGTAGTCCGCAATAAAGTGGTCCACGAAATTCTGATCCTGGTATAAAAGCAAAAATAATGCTATTTGAATCAAACTGTCGAATTAAGTGATTTTGTGCGCTGACAAAATCTGTTGATAAACCAGTATCAGGCCGTGGATAATAATTATGACAGTAGTATATAGGTTGTTTAGTAGGAAGTTGCTGCAATATTGAAGCATCAATGGTACTTGCGTTTAAACAGCATTTTAAACCATGATTTTGCAGTTCTTCGATCATTGAAATTTGAAGCTGATTATCTATTCTAATAATAAAATTCCCTGTCGAAATATTATTGAAAAATGTAAAAAAGTCATGATTAAGCAAGTCAGGATGTACATCTATTACATAAGTCATATTGACGTTACGCAAAAGCTCACATAACTCTCCCAAATATGCAAGTTGTTGACGTAGCGATAACTTAGATAACTGCAAGGATGTGAATATCATGTCATAACCAAGCTGAGTCATCTTGTGTATGTATGTCTTGTTTAAGGTTGTTCCTAGATATACTGAAAATCCAACCATGGTAAACCTCCTTTAATGCTATAATCATATTTATTATAAACGTTACGTAATCAGTTTACAATTTACCTATAAAATATTTTTATATTTAATTTAGAAAACAATAAAATGATATTGATTTCAGCACGATAATTGTCTGTTTTTAAACTTAAAAAACCCGACAGAATACAGTTAATCTGACGGGTTTAAAAATTGTGTATAATTATCAATTGTTATATCATGCGTGTTTAAAGTCTTTTCGAAAGAATATGAAATATCATGGATTGCTAATATAGGTAATTCTCGTGTACAACCGTGTCCAATATCAAAAACAATCGCAAGCCACTCAGCGTTTTTACATAAAATACCGATAAAAATAACATTTTGAGCAGCCATTTTATTATCGCTAACAAAATCGACAGACATTACGTTGCGTTCGGCACTGTATATGAGAATGTCTGAAAACAACTTAGGTAATGGTGTCGCTTCAATTGTGTCGAATTTAATATATTTGTCCATACGTTTAAGCAGCTTTCTTACGCGTGTATTTGGCAACTTTAAACATTGCTGAATAATTTCTTGTATTTCTTGTTTATAAGGTAATGAAGAATACGATTGACTTTCATTTAGTGTAAGAAAAAGTGCAAGTAGTTGCTCTTCTGAGATGGAAAGTGCCATTTTTGATTGAGACTGTTGAATTTGAAAACCGCCCAATTTACCATGCTGTGCAAATATCCTTACACCTTGTTCTTCTAACTCGGCGATATCACGCGAAATGGTACGTTTAGACACATTTAATGCTGTTGCTAATTCAGAGGCTGTCATTTTACGATTCTGTTGTATTACATGGATGAGTTGATTTTGTCTTTCAGCTTTATTCAAATTAGACACCACCTAATGTTACATATTACTTTAATTATAACATATAAGCGACAATGATGACATTTGTATATATGTAAAGTGTTTTGTAACTAAAAAAAATTAAAAAATATTTGGAAAACGCTTACATTTTCTTAATAATTGTGCTATTATAATAATTGTAACAGGGGAGAGCGATTACAAACAAAGGGGTAAAGCTATGTAACAGATAGCTTAAAATAATCGTTCACGTTACATCGAAACATCTTCAATATTTATTACTTACTTTCCTTTCTATTTGTCGGCTAGCATATGACTAGCCGTTTTTTTGTTTGAATTTAATTATAAATCAGCTATACGTTAATATAGGAATACGTTAAAATAAAGTAAAAAAGAAATGAGGTGACTCATTTAATGCATAAGCGATTAGAAGAAATTGATCAGCTTATTGAGAGATGGATACAACAGCTTGATGTAATCATTCCTCAGTTATTGGCTAAATTAGATACAGATATAAAGCAAGATAGATTTGATTTGGTAACAAATGTCGATAAAGCCTTACAGCAGCATTTTAGTGAAATGTTACATGAGCATCTTCCAGGACATCAATTGGTAGCTGAAGAGAAAAATAATGACACGATAAGTGCACATGAAGGACATGTGTGGTTGTTAGATCCAATCGACGGTACTGCAAATTTAGTAAAACAACAAGAAGATTATTGTATTATTATCGGTTATTTTGTTAATGGAAAGCCTAAGTTATCATACATATACGATTATGTTCATCAAAAGCTCTATAAAGCAATCGAACATCGAGGGGCCTTTGAAAACAATAATCCTTTACCCAAACCACCCATACTTAGTTTACAAGATGCGATGATTTCATTTGATGCGCAGTATATACCAGTAGATGTATCCAAAGCATTGCGTGAAGCATGTTTTGCTAATCGCAACATTGGCTCATGTGGTTTAGATTCAATAAAAGTAATAAAGGGACAATTTGGTGCATATATTAATACGAATCCTAAGCCTTGGGATATTGCAGAACAACATTTATTTGCCAAGGAATTAGGACTGAAGATGACATGTTTGACTCGTGCTGCTCTAAATATTTCTGAAGCAGGTCCGTTTATTATCAGTAATGAAGGTTGCTATGACGAGATTATTAATATTTATCAGCGCTATAGTTAAATTTTAAATAATAGTGAAACATTTTAGCAAAATTCTAATAAATAAGGCTAAAGATGTATTCAAAAATAATGTTTTATGGATATAATTGATGTGACTAATAGTGAATGGAGTGGTTTGTGTGCGACGGTCAGAACGGAAAAAAATGAATTTACCGTTAAAAATCTTTTTATGGATGTTTGGAATACTAGTATTATTGGCAATTATAGCAGTTATATATGTCGCTGCGAAAATTTTTATTACAGGGGATAAAATACATAATCCTCTTGATCGCAGTCATTCAGCATTAAGAAGTAAAAATGTCAATTTAAGTAAAGGAGAACCTTTTACGATTGCGTTATTTGGTGTTGATTCTGATGCCAAAAGAAAACAAGCAAATGATGGACAAAGAAGTGATACCATCATGATTCTATCAATAAACCCTAGCAAACAAAAAACGGATATAGTCAGTATTCCAAGGGATACAAAAGCAGATATTGTTGGTAGAGGAACAACTGAAAAAATCAACCATGCATATGCTTATGGTGGTGCCAACATGGCTGTAAAATCATTAGAAAAATTGATGAATGTTCCAATCGATCATTATGCTACGATTGATATGGATGGTTTACATGATATGATTGATGCATTAGGTGGCGTTGATGTTGTAAGTAATGACACCTTTACCATTAATGGCACACACTTCGTTCATGGTGAAAAAACACATTTAGATGGCGATAAAGCAATGAACTTTATCAGAAGTCGTAAAGAAGAAGGCGCAGGTGGCGATTTCGGTCGTCAAGAACGACAGCAAATCATTTTACAAGCAATGGCCAATAAAATGGTAAGTAAATCTTCTATCACGCATTTCAATAGTTTATTGTCTGAAATACAAAAAAATGTTAAAACAGATTTGAGTTTAAGTGAAATGAATCAAATTCGCAGTAATTACAAAGGTGCGAATAAAACAGTGAATCGCTATCAATTAGATGGTCAAGGTGGTATTCAAGATGATGGATTATACTACTTTATTCCAAGCGAATCATCTAAAAAAGACAGCACAGACATTATAAATAGTAATTTAGGCCTATAATAAAAGGTATTATAAACAAATTAGCCAGTAAATGAAGTTACAAAAACGTATTTACTGGTTAATTTTTTTATGTGCCAGTTTCTTTAATTATTAACAATAAGATGCTCATATTACTTTTAATGAAAACGTATGCAGGAAAAAAGAATTGATTTTTTTAAATGTTATTAAAGTCTTAACATTCTAGTCATTAAGTTATACAATTAAGATGATTCTATTATCGATATATTTATATGTGGGGTATTGATGTAGGATATAGAGAAGTCTTTTAAGAATTAAATAAATATAAATGGGGTGAAGGTATGCAGGAACATTTAATTGTTACATTAGATGGCACAGATTATCTTGTTGAACCTGGAACAAACTTACTTGAGTTTATTAAGTCAAGAAATACGTTCGTACCTTCAATTTGCTATAACGAATCAATGGGACCAATCCAGACATGTGATACATGTATGGTTGAAATTGATGGGCAAATTGAGCGAGCGTGTAGTACGACAATTGATCGTCCAATGACGGTTAATACTGAAAATAATGAGGTTAAATCAAGCCAAAAAGAAGCGCTAGATAGAATTTTGGAAAAGCATATGCTGTATTGTACTGTTTGTGATTACAATAACGGTGATTGTGAAATTCATAATACGATGGACGAGTGGGGATTACAACATCAAACTTATGAATATAAAGAAAAACCATACGAGAAAGATTATGGTCCATTTTATCGATATGACCCTAATCAATGTATTTTGTGTGGGCGTTGTGTAGAGGCATGTCAAGACATTGAAGTAAATGAAACCATTCGCATTGACTGGGATAGAGAACATCCACGTGTCATTTGGGACAATGATGTACCTATCAATGAATCTTCATGTGTATCGTGTGGTCAATGTGCTACAGTGTGCCCGTGTAACGCTATGATGGAAGTTAATATGGAAGGTAATGCAGGTTATATGACTGATACAGAGCCAGGTTCTCTAGCAGCTATGATTGACTTAACAAAAAAGGCTGAACCAGGTTATGGTCCATTATTTGCGATTTCTGATTCAGAAGCAGAAATGCGTAAAGAACGTATTAACAAAACGAAAACCGTATGCACATATTGTGGTGTAGGTTGTTCATTTGAAGTATGGACGAAAGATAGAGAAGTATTAAAAGTTCAACCTTCACATGATTCTCCAGCCAACAAGGTTGCAACATGTGTTAAAGGTAAATTCTCATGGGGACATATCAATTCTGATCAGCGTTTAACGAAACCTCTAGTTCGTAAAAATGGTGAATTCCATGAAGTTGAATGGGATGAAGCTTTGAAAGTTGTTGTAGATAACTTTAGTCAGATTAAAAATCAATATGGTGGCGAAGCTTTAGCCTTTATTGCGTCATCTAAAGGAACCAATGAAGAATCGTATTTAATGCAAAAGTTATCACGACAAGTTTTTGGATCTAATAACGTTGATAACTGTTCAAGATATTGTCAGGCACCAGCAACAAAAGGTTTATTTAGAACAGTAGGACATGGTGGTGACTCTGGTTCTATAGAAGATTTAGAAAAAGCAGCAATGACTGTGCTTATAGGTACAAATACGGCAGAGGCTCATCCGGTCATTGCATCACGTATGAAACGTGCTCAAAAGTTATTCGGGCAACGCTCACATGTCTTTGATATACGCAAACATGAAATGGCAGAACGTGCAGATGAATTTTACCAACCTAAACCAGGAACGGATCTCGTATGGTTAGGTGCAGCAACAAAATATATCATCGATCACGACTTACATGATAAGGCATTCATTGATGAATGGGTAGATAACTTTGATGATTATTATGCATCATTAGAACCATTTACAATGGAATTTGCTGAAGAAGCTACTGGTATACCAAAAGAAAGACTTATTAAGTTTGCTGAAGAAGGAGCTAAAGCAGAAACTGTAGCTATTTGCTGGGCTATGGGTATTACGCAACAAGATATTGGTAGTGACTCTAGTACAGCAATTTCCAATTTCTTATTAGCAACAGGCAATTATCGTAAACCTGGCTCAGGTGCCTATCCATTACGAGGACATAATAATGTTCAAGGTGCAAGTGATATGGGAAGCATGCCAGATCAATTTACTGGTTATCAAAGAGTTGTAGATGATGATGTGCGTGCTAAATTTGAAAAAGAATATGGTGTAACATTAAATCCAACACCTGGACGAGATAATCATCAAATGATGGAGGGTATCCATAATGATGAAATACATTCACTTTACTTATACGGTGAAGATACAGGTATTGTAGATTCAAACATTAATTTTGTACAATCTGCATTAGAAAAAGTAGACTTTTTAGTGGTACAAGATGAATTTCTAACTTTCACAGCTTCATATGCAGATGTCGTGTTACCAGCCAGTCCATCACTCGAAAAAGATGGAACATTTACGAATACAGAACGTCGTATTCAACGCATTAATCAAGCGTTAACACCTTTAGGAGATTCTAAACCTGACTGGGTCATTTTCCAAATGATTGCTAAAGAATTTGGATTTGACTGGAATTATAATTATCCTGGTGACATTATGGATGAAATTGCGCGATTAACACCTCTATATGCAGGTGTAAGTTATGATCGATTACAAGGCTTTGACAGCTTACAATGGCCAGTGCATGAAGATGGTACAGACGAACCATTACTCTACTTAGAAGGTTTTAATTTTGAGAATAAAAAAGCAAAATTCTATCCTTTATCATTTGATAACTTCTTTAAAGAAGATGAAGTATATGACTTACATGTTAATAATGGTCGTTTACTTGAACATTTCCATGAAGGTAATATGACTTATCAAACAGAAATGATTAAGTACAAAATGCCAAATACCTTTGTTGAAATATCACCAGAATTAGCAAAAGACCGTAATATTCACGAAGGTGCTGAAGTTAAACTGATATCTACAACGGGTGAAGCAAAACTAATTGTACATGTCACTGACCGAGTAAAAGGGAAAGAAATTTATATACCATTAAATAATGATGCGATGGTACACGGTGATATGGGTGCGATTAACTTATTGACAAATAGTGATGTTGATCAATATACAGATACACCATCCTACAAACGTACAAGTTGTCGTATGGAAATCCTTTCTCGACGTGGCAAGTCACCATTGAATCCAACGAACTTCCGCGTAGATAAACAACGTCATCCGCAATATAGTGTGCAGGTTCAGAAAAAATGGGAACGTCAGGACTACGTTTTCCCAGGAAATAAAGGTGATCAATAATGGCTGAAAGAATCACAAATATCAAACGTCTAAAAAAATCAGACGAGCAGATTAAGTTAGAAAACCTTACTGAAGTAACAGACGCGATTGCTGATAATAAAGATAGTATTTTAAAGGCAATCAAGTTAATAAAAGTATTGGATGATGCGAAACTCTTAGATGCATTAAATGGTGCTATTAAAGGAAGACAAGTTATTATCAACAAATTTGCAGTTGAATTAAATAAGGACATATATACCGGTTTGTTATCTAATATGGCATCGCTTGTATTTTTATTAGGTGATTTGGAAGTTAAAGATTTAAGTGCCTTTTTAGCTAAAGTGAACAAAGGGTTACATGTTGCGAACCAAGCTAGTCCTAATGCCAAAACATCAATTAGACATTTATTAGGTGTATTAAAAGATGATGATATGAATCGCAGTTTAACTTATATGTTAAATATGCTAAAAGGTATGTCTAGAGAACATTAGCCATAATTAGTTCATAGAGCGTATTATTCATATTTAGATATAAACGATAGGACAGAAAACAAAGTTATATTTGACTTTGTTTTACTGTCCTCTTTTTATGTAATAAAGCGCACAATAGGTTAAGGATATGGTATGGTGTTATATAGGTAAAATTGAGAGGATGAAGACTTATCGAATCAAAAATGATTAAGCGTATTATGATTGCATCAAATCTTTGCTTAGTTGCTGGGCTGATTTGTTTGTTTATCATGCAGTTTATGTTAGCAATAAGTATGTTTGCCATTTCTTTAACGATGAGCTTAGTACTATTTAATGTCTTACTTAGAGAGCGCAAAGGTTTAAAATGGGCAATCAATGGTTCATTTCTTTTTGTGGTGTTAGTAATTGTTGTAGCATATTTTATTATGACAAAGTGAAGATTGTGAGTATAGATCATTGAGGAAGAAGCGTAAAAAATTAAAAAAACATTATATTATAACTATATTAGCCATAACTAGCATCTTATTGTTATATAAAGGACAGTTATTTTTTATAAGCAATCAGCAGGTAACATTTGACGAGGCAGTGAGGTTACAAACTAGTTCAGAAATGATAAATACCATTAACAATAACGGTGAGTTTACTGCTGCTAATCGTCATCAAGTCGAAAGTGCTATGCGGATTTCTTTTCGAGATACAGAATTTAAGTATATGGAACTGACGCATCCCATTAAGATGTCTGAAAAAGAAGTAAATCAAATGCTTCATAATAAAGGCATACTCGATGGCCATGGGCAACAATTTTTAGCAGCACAAAAGCAATATAAAATTAATGTTATTTATTTAGTAAGCCATGCGCTGGTTGAAACCGGGGAAGGACAATCCACGTTAGCCAAAGGTATTACAGATGGGCAGCAACGCTATTATAATTTTTTTGGCATTGGTGCATTTGACAGCAATGCCATTCAAACAGGTAAAAGTTATGCCAAAACGCATCATTGGACTTCTCCCAATAAAGCGATTATAGATGGTGCATCTTTTATTCGCTCACACTATTTTGATCAAGGACAAGTTTCCTTGTATCAAATGAGGTGGAATCCGGCAAATCCAGCACATCATCAATATGCCACGGATATATATTGGGATGAACAAATTGCTAATTATATGGCGCATTTTTATAAACAATATGGTATTAAGAAAGATCGTATTCAGAGAGACTTTTATCGTTAATATAAAATAAATAGAGTGTTTCATTGATGATATTTATTACATATTAAGTCAATTTGGGACATAAATACAAAGTATTAAAATTGTAATGTTAAAATCTTTTCTTCGGTATGATTTTTACAATATAATTTGAAGTGATTAAAATTGAAGCTTCTATTAATAACGTATGTTGCGTTATGTTATCG
>NZ_PPPV01000016.1:30283-124921 GCF_002901705.1 Staphylococcus lugdunensis | reverse complement strand
TTCATTTAGTTTAGTGATATTTATTAAATGATACGAAACTGCCTTATTTTTTAAGCATTTAAAGGTGAAATGACATGATAATACGTAGTATTTATGGCGAGACTCCTGACGGCACCCTAGGAAAGCGAGCCAACAATACGAAGTATTGAATAAAAAAGAAACACTCAGATGCGTTGAATTCAATTCATCTGAGTGTTATTTTTCTAGGATTTATGTCCCAACCTGACAAGGTTGACTTGAATTGAAAAAAGCTTAGTATAAGCGTATTTTCAATTCAATCAACTACCGTCAATATAGAGTTCAGAGTCTAAAATATCATTATGTTCTAGACTATTGTTGTATTTATATTAAAGGAAATTGATAGTTTAGAGGTCATTAATTGACGATAAATTGCGGCGTTTCACCTGTTAATTTTTTAATTGTATCATTTGCAACAATTTTAGACATCATATCACGTGCTTCATACGTCGCATTCCCAATATGCGGTGTGATGACAACGTTATCTAATGATTTCAAGCCTTCAGTAATTTTAGGCTCGAATTCATAAACATCTAATGCTGCGCCTTCAATCTCTTTATCATGCAATGCTTGTACAAGTGCTTCTTCATTAACAATAGGACCACGTCCAGCATTTACAAGATAAGCAGTTGATTTCATCAATTTAAATTGCTCAGTATCAATAAGATGATGTAGCTTTGGAGAATACGCTGCATTAATCGTGATAAAATCGGAATTTTTAAGCAACGTTTCTAAATCAACATATTTTGCACCAATCTCGCGCTCTTTTTCAACCTTTTGATGTGGACCTGTATATAAAATATCCATATCGAAAGCTTTTGCACGTTTGGCAACAGCGCCACCAATTTCGCCTAATCCAATGATACCAATCGTTTTACCTGATACTTCACGTCCTCTAAAGAAAAGCGGAGCCCATCCATCAAAGCCTTGTGTGCGTGATAATTTATCACCTTCAACGATGCGTCGAGCAACTGCTAAGACTAATCCAAAGGTAAGTTCGGCTGTTGCATTTGTAGATGCTTTAGGCGTATTTGTTACATCGATATTTTTTTCGCGAGCATAATCAACATCGACATTATTAAAACCAGCACCGTAATTTGCAATGATTTTTAAATTATTAGCAGCATCAATTACCTCTTTATCAACATTTGTCGATAAGATACTAATAAGTGCAGAAGCATCTTTGACACCACGTTTTAACGTTTCTTTATCAATAATACCTTCACCTTCATACATTTCAACTTCGAAATGCTCTTTTAATAAATTTAAACCGACTTCTGGAATTTTTCCGGCAATATAAACTTTTTCCATCATTATCACTTCCTTTAGCTCCAGTATAGTAAATTGAGAAAACGTATACAATTTATATACTTTACTAATTAGCCGAGCAGCCGGAGTCCAATTACAGCTGCAATAATTACTGCAATAAAACCTATGCGTAATGGGTGTGTAGATTCTTGGTAGAACAACATACCGATAAATGTGCCTCCTGCAGTTCCTATGCCCGTCCATATTGCATAAGCAGTACCCATCGGAATGGACACCATAGCTAATTTTAAAGTTGTAAAACTAAGCACAAAGGTAAGTGCCAATAAAATTATGTAGTACCAACGAGATGTGCGTGCAAGTTGATTTAACAGCACAACACCTAAAATTTCAAAACAGCCAGCAATGATTAAATAAAACCAAGACATTAGTTGCTACCTCCATGTTCTGTTATATCAGTAGTTAACTTGAGCCCTAAAATGCCTATAATCAACATTAAGATAAGTATTAGTTTTAATATGGAGATGGGCTGATGGAAAAATAGCATGTCAACAATAACTGTTCCAGCCGCACCAATACCAACAAATAATGCATAGACTGTTCCAACGGCTAGAGACTTTGTTGCAGATATAACAAGATAGAAACTTAGCGCAATCATTAATAATGTGAAGCTCCAAGATGTCAATTAATGCGCTTGATTCAAGCTTGTGACCCATACTATTTCCAATAAACCTGCCATGATGACTTTTAACCAGGTCATTTGTTATTCCTCCTCTAGCTTTAAATCGCAACAGTCGTATTTTCTCAAATATGCTATACAACTGCAATATTTGGGCATTAAAAAAGTGTGGCACAGAAATTTAAAGCGTTCTGTTTCACACTAATTTACTTTCTTTGTATATGCTTGGAGCACCAGCTTGTATATTTTTTGAAATGCATATGCCATTTTTCCTTGCATAGAGCTTAGACAAGGTTGATTCATTAGAATGTCTGAGTCATTTATTGGTAAACGTGCATATGCTGAAAACTGTTATGATGGATACATGCGATATATAAGTATAACTAATTTTTAAATAGAACCAATTGAGTATTGTCAAAATATAGATGTGAGCCCAGGACAAGAATGATGTCCCAGGCCCAAACGTGTAATTTATGATATTTAAATATTATGCTTAGTTCAAATGAATATAATTATAAGCGCTAGCTTGACTGGCTGAAATTGTGCGTGTGTCTGTTGAAAATGGACCGTTTGAGTAGTTCATTTCTGATATAGTCACTGATCCATCACTATTGACACTTTCTACGTATGCAACGTGTCCATAACTACCTTCAGAAGTTTGTAATATCGCGCCTTCTTCAGGTTGATGATCTACTGTGTAACCCGCTGCTTGAGCTGCACTTGCCCAGTTATTGGCATTGCCCCATGTAGAACCAATTTTTCCGTCGACACGGTCAAATACATACCAAGTACATTGACCGGCAGTATATAAATTGCCAGAAGATGTAGATATTGATTGTGTAGATGTGCTAGTTGATGTTGTATTTGTTTCTGTAGTGTGATATTGATAAGCTTGTTGGCTAAAGTTTTGTTGTTGATAGTTGTATTGATGTGAAGGTTGAAATTCTGCTGCATCAGCTTGATGGGATGTGCTGATTAATGTGGCACCTAATCCTGCAGTTAAAGTTGTTATTGTTAGTAGTTTTTTCATTATAATAAAATCCTCCCAATTGTATGAAATATTCACAAAGATGGTAGCGCATCTTAATTGTGAATGTTATCGTCGTTTAACGACAAAACTTACTTTAACAGAAATATACATGGAAATGTGTGATGTTATCTTTTCGTAAATAAAATAATAAAACCCTGCATCTCTCTGTAATAAAAGAGCTGCAAGGTTACAAGTGATATACAGAGCTAAATGTGCGCTGCAAAGATGAAAAGTAGCTGATTTAAATAAAACTAACCTTTAAATATTACAAATGTTTGTAACAAAAACACTGTACAATTTATTTGAAAAATCGAATGGATAATGGAGCTTGGTAATAGGTACCTTGATAATATTTAACACAGCCAATGATGTTGAAAACAGAAAAGGTAATCAGTAATCCCAAAATGACCAAATTTAATAACAAGAATATAAATATTGAAATCAAGCCTGAAGTTGGATCAAAAGGCATATAAAAAATGAGTGAAAACATCATGATTACTACAGGTACTGCACACCAAATCATATAAGAAATAAACATATTTAAATAGCTTTTTCCTGACTGATCAATTAATTTAGAATCATCTTTTTTAACTAGCCATATAATTAGAGGGCCTATAAATCCTGAGACGAAACCTAATAAGTAAATAAGCATAGCCATAAGACGAACATCGTCACTATCGTTATGTTGTGGTGTATTAAAACCTTGTGATTGTTGCGTCATAATAACTCCTCCTGAGTTTAATAAAAAATCTAATCACATTAACTATAGCAGAATAAGTAACCCATGGGTATTAAGAACGTATTAACATGCAGTACTTATGCAAATTGTAGGTTTAACATATATGATAAATGGTTATATATTTATGAATATGTATGGTGCGCTTTGTTTAAAACGCATCATTTTTTATTGAATTTATTTTGTATTGAAATATTTTAAAAGTGAGGTATTCAGATGAAAATAGCTATTATTGGTTCAGGTAATGGTGCGGTTACTGCCGCATTAGACATGGTAGATCAAGGACATGAGGTAAGATTATATTGCCGAAATCAATCACTGGAAAAATTTAATACTGCATTTGAGCGTGGCGGCTTTGATTTTAATAATGAAGGAAATGAAAAATTTATAGAATTCACTAATATTAGTGATGATATAGCTTATGTATTACAAGATGCCGAACTCGTTCAAGTGATTATTCCTTCATCTTTTATAGAATACTATGCAAAGGTTATGTCATATCACGTAACCAATGACCATTTAATCTTCTTTAATATTGCAGCGTCAATGGGCTCAATTCGTTTTATGAATGTGTTAGAAGATCGCAATATTGATGTACACCCTAAATTTGCTGAAGCTAACACGTTAACATATGGTACAAGGGTAGATTTTGCACAAGCGCGTGTTGACTTATCTCTTAATGTGCGACGCGTGTACTTTTCAACATTTAATCGTGAAGAATTAAATGATAGTTATGATAAAGTAAGTCAAATTTATCCTCAACTAGTCAAAGAAGAAAGTTTATTGAAAACGAATTTAGAAAATGGGAACCCAGAAGTGCACCCAGGGCCAACGTTACTTAATGTAGGCCGTATTGATCATGCACAAAAGTTTTCACTTTATAAAGAAGGAATTACGCAACATACAGTAAGATTACTCCATGCGATAGAATTAGAGCGTATTAATTTAGGCCGTCGATTAGGATTTGAATTAGAATCGGCGAAAGAATCAAGAATTCAACGGGGCTATTTAGAACGTACAGACGAAGATGAACCTTTAAATCGATTATTTAATACAAGTCCAGTCTTTTCTCAAATACCGGGTCCTAATCACGTAGAAAATCGTTATTTAACTGAAGATATCGCTTATGGTTTAGTGTTATGGTCAAGCATAGGTCGTGTTATTGATGTGCCGACGCCCAATATTGATGCAGTTATAATTATCGCTTCAACCATACTAGAGAGAGACTTTTTTGAAGATGGACTTACTGTTGAAGAATTAGGTCTTGAAAAGTTAGATCTCAGTTACTGATAAATAAAATCATAACTAGTTGTGAGATAAGGAGCTGACTATATGACAAGAAAACCAACGTTTTTCGAGGCACTTTCTACCATCATTGTTATGGTCTGTGTAGTGACAATAGGATTTATTGTTTTTAACATTCCCATTCAAGTACTATTACTTATTTCATCAGCTTATGCCGCATTGATTGGTATTCGAGTAGGGTTGAAATGGAATGACATAGAAGAAGGGATTACGCATCGGTTAACTACAGCGATGCCTGCTATATTTATCATATTGGCTGTGGGTATTATTGTTGGGAGTTGGATGTACGCTGGTACTGTGCCTGCTTTAATCTATTATGGATTAAAATTTTTAAATCCTCAGTATTTTTTAGTGTCTGCATTTATTATTTCTGCCATCTGTAGTTTAGCTACAGGTACAGCTTGGGGATCCGCATCAACTGCAGGTATAGCGCTTATTTCCATTGCAAGCCAATTGAATATGAATTTAGGTATGGCTGCAGGTGCCATCATTGCAGGTGCCGTCTTTGGGGATAAAATGTCACCGCTATCTGATACAACTAATTTAGCAGCATTAGTTACGAAGGTGAATATATTTTCACATATTCGTGCGATGATGTGGACGACAATACCTGCTTCACTCATTGGTATGATTGTCTGGTTTGTCTTAGGCTTACATAACGATGGTCATGTAAACACAAAGCAAATTCAATCACTATTATCTGAACTTGCAACGTTATATCAGTTTAATTTCTTTGTTTGGATACCGCTCATTGTTATTATTATTTGCCTTATGTTTAAAGTATCGACAGTGCCGTCGATGCTAGCATCTAGTATTACTGCAATTTTTGTAGGTGCGTTTAATCATCACTTTAATTTAGCAGATGGATTTAAAGCTACATTTGATGGGTTTACAGCTAATATGACTGGACATAGTCATATTTCTCATAATGCTAAAACATTAATTGAACAAGGTGGCATGATGAGTATGACTCAAATTATTGTTACCATTTTTTGTGGCTATGCATTTGCTGGTATTTTAGAAAAATCAGGCTGTTTAAATGTTTTATTAGAGACCATTTCAAAAGGTGTCAAATCAACAGGTAGCCTTATTTTAATTACTGTTATTTGTTGTTTAATGATGGTGTTTGCTGCTGGCGTAGCATCTATTGTAATTATTATGGTTGGTGTTGTGATGAAAGATATGTTTGAAGACATGGGGTTAGATCGATCAAATCTATCTAGGACGCTGGAAGATGCAAGTACAATGGTATTACCTCTTATTCCATGGGGAACTTCAGGAATATATTATGCACAGCAATTAAATGTGCCGGTTGATCAATTCTTTATTTGGACAGTACCATGTTATTTATGTGCTATATTAGCTGTTTTTTACGGGTTTACAGGTATTGGTATTAAAAAAAATAATAAAGTTACGTAAAAATTATTTCAAAGCATGTTTAACTATAGCTATATCCGGTTAATATAAAGTATGCTAATAATTATTAGAAGTCACTGTTTATTTTTGTAGCGAGAATAAATGTAGCGATATGATTATTAGTAAAATATCCTCTACATAGGATGATGGTTCAATTTTTGTAGCGAGGGTTGAATCTATTAATCTTAACATGAATTCCGTAATGTGCATCATTAATATATAGACATAACCATTAAAAGAGATACTGAATTTGTGAAGTAAGGTGAGCCATAAATATGACTCACCTTATTAATGCGTTGTAAAAAGAAATGTAACATTTTATTAGATTGCATCTGTCATAAGGCACTTTGATTAATTCGTTAAGTAAAATTTAATACATAGTACGAAAACACCTTATTTTTTAAAATTTCCAGTACAAAAACACATATAAATACACCGCAATGTAGCGAGCGGGGCCCCAACAAAAAGAAATGCAACAAGCATTTCCACGGACAACGCAAGTTGGGGCTAAGCACAGAAAAACTGGCTGAAGCGGGTCTTAAGTAAGTCAATCATACAAAGTATTAAATATAAAAGAAGCACAAAGATGATTTATGTTAAACCATCTTTGTGCTATTATTTTGGGATTTATATCCCAGCCTTGATAACTTTAAATATTAATGAATGAAGTTGTATGAAGCTGCTTGAGATGCAGAGATTGTACGTGTTGTTACAACACCTGGTCCATGACCATAGTTCATTTCTGAAACAGTTACTGAACCATTACTTCCAACACTTTCAACATAAGCAACGTGACCATAGTAACCTTGAGATGTTTGCATGATTGCGCCTACTGAAGGTCTGTTATTTACAGTGTACCCAGCAGCTGCAGCAGCATTTGCCCAGTTGCTAGCATTGCCCCAAGTTGAACCAATTTTACCGCCAACTCTATCGAATACATAATAAGTACATTGACCACTAGTATATAAGTTGCTACCTGAATGTGAAGCACTTGAGATTGACACACCATGAGATGATGGTGCACTTGTAGTTGTCACATGTATGTTAGAGCTAGAAGTTGAATAGCTTGCACCCAAGCCACCAGTACGGTATGAATTTGATGAAGCATATGTGTTGCTGTAATTATAGTTGTTGTAATTGTAATAGCTATTATAGTTATTGTAATAAGTGTAACCTTGGTTTTGGTTTAATTGATTTGGTGACCAGTTACCTTTCCAAGTGTAATGATAGTTACCTTGTGCATCGATTGTATAAGAGTAGCTGTATGAGTAAGGGTCATTTGGATTATAACCATCATGATTTGTTTGTTCAGCAGCATGAGCATGGTGTCCACCAGCCAAAGCAAATGTAGCAATTCCTGCAGTAGCGATTGTAGCAGTAGCGATTTTCTTCATTATAAAATATCCTCCCGAAAAATAATTTAATATAATTGTATTTTTTATAGTGGTTGATGAATCGGACATCAACAATTAATCATCTTGTTTAAGACAAACAATACTTTACCAGAAAAAAGTTGGTTTGTGTGGGTTGTTAACATTTTGTAATTTTCCTCTAATATATTTTAAACGTATTTTGCATAATGAGATATTTTGTAATAAAAAGAAATGCTTATATAACAGACTTTATTCAATTTTTTTTATTTGTTAAATTTTTTATGTCATCATTTTGTAAAAAAACAGAAAATAAAATAATACAGTTGAATTATGTAGAAAATGGTGCATAGGATAATTGATGATAAAAAACATGGATAAAGGATAAAAAGTTTTAACTGATATGAAATAATATGCGAATAATAAAAAGTTGGCTATAATAAAATATGATTTTGTTACTACTTATACCGAAATAAAAATTACAATTAACTATGTGAAATAGATACATTGAAGGAATGGTGTATGAATACTTCAGGTGGGGATTGAAGTATATTGTTGTATATCTCTGTAATTAATTGATGAGAGGACGACATATGAACGGACAGTTTTCGGTAAAATTATTACAAAAGTTAAATACTTATGGGCAAAAGACAGTCAATGTTAAGTTGATTTATTGGGTGAAAGGGCAAGGTACGATTGATATTAATTTGAAGCAATATCACATGACAGAAGGGGATATTGTACTTTTAATGCTGAACGATTTATATCAAATTCAAAGCGATGATGATGCAGTGACGTTAGTTGTTGATTTGTCTTTTAAAGACTATGTGAAATATGCGAGTGAATATATTGATATCAGTGGCTATAAACTATCAAATATTGAGAAGCAACAAGTATTACCTATATTAATGAATATCATTGAGTTAGAATGCTTTAATAAAGCAGACGAACAGACAACTTTAAAAATGATTAAACATTTATGTGTTGAATTAGGTTCAATGTCGCACTTATATAGAGCAAAAACACAAAATATGACAGTATTAGATGAAGTCCATGACTATTTAATTTCACACCATACAAAAAAATTAAAAAAGCAAGAGATTGCTAATGCATTAAATATGACAAATCAAGAATTGTCAAATGTTATAAAATACCAAACACCTTTTCAAAGTATTAATCAGTATGTCAATGATATTCGCTTAAAATGTGCGCTTATCGATATTTTAAAAGAGCATCGAACTGTGGAAGATATTGCATATCAGCATGGGTTTAATCATTACTCTAGGTTTATTAATTTATTCAAAGATTCATATGGATATACCCCAAAAGAAATTAGAAAGCAGTATCATAGTTTAACAACAAGTTATTATGAAAATATTCAATATTTACCATTAAGCGAACAAACTTATCAATCTTATTTTCATAAGGTAAAACATTATACAACAGTGTCCAATAATAAAGATATCATCCTCTCTTCTAATACTTTGCCAATTTGTCATATAGAACCTAAAGATTTATTTATTACCAGCCAACAATTGTTGTACTTGAATGAGCATCAGATATTTTATGTAACACAGCATTTATTTTCTAAAAATAAACATGTTTATGTGATTATACCCATTGATTTGACTGATTTCTCAGCGGTGCAGAGAGTGTGTGAATATTACCTTACTAAATTAAACTATTTAGGACTAACGCCTATATTTTATTTTAAGGGTTTAGATTTAACATACCTCGAGCAACATGGATTTAATAATGTGAATCAATTATTTATAACTTTATTTTATTCACGCTTTGTAAATGAAGTAGATGGTGTATCAATTATGTTAGATAGTACTGACAAACAAGTGATACAGAAGGTTGTTAATGAGGTTAGACAATTTTTTAACAGATGCTCATTGTATTTATCAGTACCTCATCGAGATGTTAGACCATATGAATTTAATGAAATTGATGAGTATATTACCTCATACTTTATAACTTTTGAACAATTAACTACTTGGAAAAAGTATCATCACAAAGTGATTTTAGATACAACAATGTTAAATATGAATCAAAATGGCGAGATCACTCAACAAAATATAATCAATTTTTCTTTGATGGCACGGTACTATTTAATGCTTAAAGGCATAAGTTTTTCGCTTGATTTTTTGCTGCAGTATTTATTTCACGGACGTAATATGGATAACAATATGTTTTTAGCGTTTTTCAATATGATGAATCAACTTAGAGGGGATATTGTCCATCAAGATAATCAAATTATTTTAACCAAGTTTAAATTTGAGTATCAATGTTTAGCTTTCAATATGAATATTTCAACCGGAGAACAGTTACAAGACTTGCAATTAAATTTTAAAACAACTCAGCCGATGAGCCATGCTGAAAGTAGTTTAATTACTTATACAAAAGCACCGAACTTAAATCATCATCAAGATCAAACGAAAAACAAAGATAATTTGTTTCAGCCACATTTTTGGAAAGGCCAATTATCATACCCAACGATAATTAACCGTAAATATATATTGCCTAGTATGAGTATAGGGCATATTAAATTTTCACTTAGAAGCTAATGCATGGTATTTGCTGACTAAGGAGGGTGTGTAGTGATGAACATTAACACACGAATTAGATTGGTGTTAGGATGCTATTCACTAGTAAAAACCGTCAATGAAAGTTTGAGATATGCTTATCATATGAATATGCAACAATTTAAAATACTTCTATTTATTAAAGATTATTCAACAGCGCATGAGCGCCCTTTGACGATTCAAACTTTAGTGATAAAAGAACACTGCAATAAAGCAATGATGCTTAAATATCTAGCTCAGTTATACGCAATGCACTGGATATCAAAAAAGCGTAATCCTAATGATCAACGGCGACTTATTATTTATATGACTAAAATACAACATAAAAAAATTGAGCACCTGCTTCAAGAAATTAAAAAGATAATTGCAAATTATGATATAGATGCTAAGTTGGATTTACACTGTCATTTTAAACTTAAAGAGTTTATGGATGTGAAAGTACTCCACGATGACTTTGAATTAACAAGTTTACATGACAGTATACATTTAGATGAATTATTTATTTTAGGGCTTATCTATCTATATCCTAATGCGTACAATATGGCACAATTAAAATATGTTATTGAACAGCATAATATGTATATTACTCCATTGATCAAATCTTTAGTGGATAAAAAGTACATTTATAAAGAAAGATGTCGAACGGATGAACGGCAAATTCGAATAGGTATTAAAACAGATAAACTGTCCCAAGTGAAATTACTGTTTAATGAATGTTACAATACTATTGTTAACCACTTAGAATTAACCCATATATAGTCAATTCAAAGTGAATAGGATGATAAATAATGATACTTGATAATATTAATCCAAATGATTTGTTTCCAACTGAAACGAAAGGGCCATCTGTCTTAGGGATAATTGAATATCATGTTCAAGGACAATCTGAATTTGAAGGTGCATTTATAGCAACCTCAGAACGTTTAATTATGAATGTTGATATGAATGGCCAATTTTATTACAGAAATATTCCTTATAATGAAATAGAGTCAATTAACATGACTGACGATGGTATCAGTTTTACTTTTAATATTGGGAAAGTTCCAATGACGAAAATTAAGAATGGAGACATTCAACGATTTGTCGATTATGTATCTAATAAAATATAAAAAAGAAGATATGTAAATCTAAGTATTTGTTGAAGAGTATTCAATAACTTAGTTAATGATTGAACTTCATTATATGTATCAATTCCATACGTATACTAGAGGTGGTATAGTAAAGGTCATTGGCCTTACTTTTACCATCTTTTTTCTATGAAAACTGCCATCATTACATAAATAGGGATGTAATTCATTTTGGCGGAATAGAAAAATCTATAATTGCAATTAATGAATTAAATCACTTTAGCTTAATAAAAATATTGAATTTTATTATCTAATTGTTATAAAATATTATTTATAACAAGAGATGCGTTAAAATTTAAAAAACATTTAGCAAACCAAGCAACAAGATATGCATCAGAGGAGTGGTTGAAATTATGAGTAAGATAAAAAATATTGATGAACTAGTCAGTGCAACATTTCAAGTTAAACAATTTTTCAAAGCGACAAAGAAAAAATATAATTTAAGCTATGAAGAAATCTTTATTTTAAATTATATTTTAAAAAGTGAGTCCAATGAAATAACTTCTAAAGAAATTGCAGTGACTTCAGAGTTCAAGCCTTATTATTTAACAAAAGCACTACAAAAACTTAAAGAGTTAAAGCTATTATCTAAAAAGCGTAGCGTTCATGATGAAAGAACCGTTATTGTTTATGTTTCTAAAGATCAACGTCAGCGTATTCAAGAACTTATTCATGAATTAGAACAATATATTTAACTCATATAAGCATTGTTCATTAGCAAATGATGCCATCATTTATTCAAAAAAGCGCACTTTTTTCAGGAGTGATGTGCACCCCAAAAGTTGGATTAAAAATCTAACTTTATGGGGTGCACATCACAGTAGGAGAAAAAGGTGCGCTTTTAATTAAATATTAATTTGTACCTTTTACAATGATTTCATCATTATCAATATCTATGTCAACATGTTTTACATCAGTATGATCTAAATAATAGTCTGTAATTTTATCTCGTACCTGTTGTTCAACAACTCTGCGTAATGGACGTGCGCCCATTTGTTTATCATAGCCTTGTTCAATTAACCAGTCTTTTGCTTCTTGAGAAACATTCATTGTAATATCTTTTTTATCTAAAGTCACTTGAACATCATCTAAGAGTAAATTAATAATATCTTGTAAAGCGTGTTTATCTAAATGCGTAAACTCAACGATACCATTAAATCTGTTAAGAAATTCAGGTCTGAAGAATCTTTTTAATTCATTCATAATGTCATCAAATTCTTCGTTGTCTCCATAACCAGCATTGGAAGTGCATATGACGATTGTATTTTTAAAGTTAATAACATTGCCTTGCCCATCTGTTAAATTACCATCATCCATTACCTGTAAAAGCAATGTGAGAATTTGAGGATTTGCTTTTTCAATTTCATCAAATAAAATAACTGAATAAGGATTGCGTCTTACTTTTTCAGTTAATGTATTGGAGTTGTCATCATAGCCAATATAGCCTGCTGTAGTACCTATCATTTTAGACACTGCTGTTTGATCACTATACTCACTCATGTCTAAACGAATCAATGCTTCTTTGTTACCAAATAAATCAATAGCCAACTGTTTTGCTAGTTCAGTTTTACCTACACCAGTAGGTCCTACAAATAAGAAACTACCAATTGGACGGTTACCTTCATCAAATCCAGCTCGATTACGACGAATGGCTCTAGAAACCATATCTACCGCTTTATCTTGTCCAATGATTTTATTTTTTAAACGGCGATTAATATTTTTTAAACGTTCGATATCATTATCATCCATTTGTGATACAGGTATTCCAGTTAGCCTTTCAATCGTATCAGAAACATCTTGGACAGTAGCTACGGATTGTTGTTCTTTCGTACCATTATCTAATTGATTTTGTAATTCTTTAATTTGGGATTGAATTTTATCTGCTTCTTTGTAAGCTTCTTTACTTACCGCTTGTCTCTTATCATTTTCTAATTCAGTGATTCTCTTTTCAGTTTCTACTTTATCCAGCGCAGGGTTTTGAGCAGATAAATGTGCGGATGTAATATCTAAGACATCAATCGCTTTGTCAGGTAAAAGCCGTTGAGGAATATATTGATTTGATAAATCTACACATGCTTGCAATACTTCATCTGGCAACTTAACTTGATGATGTTCTTCGAATTTTTCTCTAATACCTTTTAAAATTTCGACTGTGTCTTGTGCACTTGGTTCATTAACAACGACTTCATTAAAGCGTCTTGCTAGTGCAGCATCCTTTAAAATATTATTACGATACTCATCTTGTGTGGTAGCACCTATAATAGAAATCTCACCCCGACTTAATGCTGGTTTAAGTATATCTGATAATCCTTTACCACCAGATTCACCGCCTGTTGAGCCAGAACCTATCATTTGATGAATTTCATCAAAGAATAAGATGGCATTTTCATTTTCTTTTAAGGCATCAACTAATTTTTGAACGTTTTCTTCATAAGCACCGCGATATTGTGTGCCAGCTTCTAAACTAGAAATATCGACTGAAATAATATCTTTATCTTTAATCGAAGTTGGGACATTCCCTTTAACGATTTCTTGGGCTAAACCTTCAACGATTGCAGTTTTACCTACACCTGCTTCGCCGACAAGTATAGGATTATTTTTAGTACGACGACATAATACTTCTGCTGTCTTTTGAATTTCAGTATCGCGACCTATCACGGGATCAAGTAAACCATCACGTGCTTCTTGTGTTAAATTGCGTCCAATTTGGGATAAGTAATCTTTGCCACCAGTATGTTGTTGATTATTTTGAGCATTTTGAAATACATTTGCACTTTGTTCTGCAGAATGTTGACCTTGCTGCCTTAATTGATTTAATTCTTCAGGAGAAACTTCTTTACCATTAATATAAAACTTTTTATTTCCAGTATTGTTATTTGCTTGCATATCTTGCATCATTCGTCTAAGGATTGAATCAAAATCATTACTAAAAAATTGATTATTCATAAAATTCACCTCAAATATCAAAATTATTTTACATATGTATATTTACACTATTTTATAGTAATCAAACTTTATTAAACGATGAATTAATGAAAGATGTGTGAATTTACTCTAAATATATGACTTAGTACGCATAATGGATGAACTTTAATTCATAAATGTTGAGTGGTAAACTAGGGATAAATAATTGTAATGAATAGGTGATGTCAATGATAAAGTCATTTTTAATACACAGCAAGATTCAGAAAAAGTGGATTGAGAAATTCAAGACTATAGAGGATAGCTTTAAAGCAAGGGCAAATTCTAATGATTTACATGCTAATTTTCCCTTTGAGAATATAGAATGGCTTATTAAAGAAGGATATAGTTTATTAACACTTCCAGTAGCTTATGGTGGTGAAGGAGCTACAATTGAGGATATGGTTGTGCTACAAACATACTTAGGCTCTATCGATGGAGCAACTGCATTGTCAATCGGGTGGCATCTTAGTGTTGTGGGTCAACTTTACGAACAAGATTTATGGGACCAACGTATGCTTAATCGCTTTGCTGAAGATATCAAACAAGGCGCCCTTGTCAATAGAGCAGTAAGTGAAGCAGAAACAGGTAGTCCAACTCGTGGGGGTCGACCGGCTACGCATGCGGTTAAAGAAGGTGATGTATATGTGCTTAATGGCGTGAAAACATATACTTCTATGAGTAAAGCATTAACACATTTTATTGTTGGTGCATATGTTGAAGCTATTGATCAAGTTGGCTTTTTCTTAGTATCCAAAGATGCAGATGGTGTAGAAATTGCAGATAATTGGAATGTATTGGGCATGCGTGCTACAGAAAGTCATGATTTAGTGCTAAACGATGTTAAAGTTCCTCTTGAACATTTTGTTGAAACACGAGGACAACGACGCCCAAATGGATGGATACTTCACATTCCTAGTACATACTTGGGAATTGCTCAAGCAGCTAGAGACTATGCAGTCGACTTTGCTAAGTCATATCATCCTAATAGCATTCAAGGTACCATTGCTGAGTTATCTACAGTTCAACAAAATATCGGTAAAATGGAGTCATTACTATTATCAGCGCGACATTTTCTATTTAGTACGGCAAGAGGATATCAAATGTTAGACGGAGAAAGCCAAATTTGGAATGAAACCTCAGCGAGTAAAGTTGTGGTGATGAATCAGTGCCTTGAAGTGGTTGATTTAGCTATGAGAATCGTTGGCGCAAAAAGTTTGGAAATGGAACGCCCATTACAACGATATTATCGTGATATTCGTGCCGGCTTACACAATCCACCAATGGAAGATATGGCCTATAGTAATATTGCCAAGTCTGTCTTAGATTTATTTTAATGATGAACTATTAAAGTTAAAGGGTGTAACTATTGTTTTTTTATGTTCTGTAGGCATTATTAATCATAGACCAAGCAATATATTTTAGATGCTGTTTACTTATTTTTATTTTGGAGAAAAGTAAGGCAAAAAAATAATTTGCAAAAATACCCATAAAATAGTAAATGTTATGTTGTAAAAAATCTAAAAATTGAGTATAATAGCACAATAATGATAATCATTATCAATAGGAGGATGTTATGAAAAAATTATTATTACCGCTAATCGCCTTGGTACTTGTACTAGCAGCTTGTGGACAAAGTAAAGATGCAGATAAGAAAGAAGATACAAAATCTTACACAATGGATGATGGCAAGAAAGTGGATATTCCAAAAAATCCAAAACGTATTGCCGTTGTTGCACCTACATATGCTGGAGGACTTAAGAAGTTAGGTGCTAATATTGTTGCTGTTAGTAATCAAGTTGATCAAAGTAAAGTATTAAAAGATAAATTCAAAGATGTGGAAAAAATTGGAGATAACGATGTAGAAAAAGTTGCTAAGCAAAAGCCAGACTTAATTTTAGTATATTCTACTGATAAAAATATCAAAAAATACAAAAAAATTGCACCTACCGTAGTAATCGATTACAACAAACACAAATATTTAGAACAACAAGAAATGCTTGGGAAGTTAATTGGTAAAGAAGATGAAGTGCAAAAATGGGAAAAAGATTGGAAAGCACAAACAGCTAAAGATGGTAAAGAAATAAAAGAAAAAATTGGCCAAGATAAAACAGTATCAATTGTTGACGAGTTTGACAAAAAGTTATACACATATGGTGACAATTGGGGCCGTGGCGGCGAAGTATTATATCAAGCTTTCGGTTTGAAAATGTCTGAAGGTCAAAAGAAATTAGTTGAAAAAGCCGGCTGGGCTGAAATCAATCAAGAAAAAATCCAAGATATTGCTGGAGACTACATTGTTTCAACGAGTGAAGGTAAAACAACACCTGGATATGAAACAACAAATATCTGGAAAAACTTACCAGCTGTAAAAAATGGTCATGTAGTAAAAGTAACTGCTGGTACATACTGGTACAATGATCCATACACATTGGACTTTATGCGTAAAGATTTAAAAGAAAAATTAATTTCTGCAGCAAAATAATCTTTTAACTTCATTTATCAGTTTGGGACATAAATCCTAAACAATAGGGAGCGGGGGAGAATTCATTATGAATTCTCCCCCCGTTTCTTTCAACTTGTCAGAAATATTTATGTCCTATCTTCATTTTAATATACTATACTATAATATTGATATGTAAGACGACTAAAGGAGAAAAAACATGACACAACAAGTATATTTTAATCATGATGGTGGCGTTGACGATTTAGTTTCACTTTTTTTATTATTACAAATGGATAATATTAATTTAATCGGGGTAAGTACTATTGGCGCTGATTGTTATTTAGAACCTTCATTAAGCGCCTCAATGAAAATAATTAATCGATTTTCAACAAAAAATATTGCTGTTGCACCTTCATATGAGCGTGGTGCTAATCCGTTTCCTAAAGATTGGCGAATGCATGCTTTTTTTATGGATGCGTTACCTATTTTAAATGAAACACATTTACATACTTCTGCTAGTATAAGTCAGATGGAAGCCTATGAAGATATTATTTTTAGATTAGAACAGAGCACTGATAAAGTAATCCTACTATTCACCGGACCGCTTACTGACTTAGCTGAGGCACTAAAAAGAAAACCCAATATCTTACATAAAATTGAAAAGTTAGTATGGATGGGAGGAACGTTTTTAACACGAGGTAATGTAGAAGAACCTGAACATGATGGGACAGCGGAATGGAATGCATTTTGGGATCCTTCTGCAGTTAAAACAGTATTTGACGCCGATTTGACTATTGATATGGTTGCTTTAGAAAGTACTAATCAAGTGCCGCTCACATGGGAAATAAGACAACGTTGGGCGAATGACAGACGTTATACAGGTGTTGATTTTTTAGGTGTTAGTTATGCTGCTGTACCGCCTTTGACTCATTTTGTTACAAATTCCACTTATTTTTTATGGGATGTGCTAACAACTGCTTACGTTGGTAATCCACAGTTAGTGGATTATCAGACAGTAATGGCTGATGTTATTGCAAAAGGACCAAGCCAAGGTCGAACATTTTTAACTGATCAAGGACGTCCAATTAATGTTATCAATGATGTGAAACGTGATGCCTTTTTCGACTATATCACCGCATTAGCAATGAAAGTTGACTAAATGTAAACTTTGTATTTATAAAAGTTTACAAAGGTGTTATAATCATTCTCATATAAGGAGGATCACGATATGAGTACAAAAGAATTAGTATATACAGCAGTCATGACTGCCATTATATGTATTTTAGGATTAGTTCCTGGTATACCTCTACCTTTTATGCCAGTACCCATTGTTTTACAAAATATAGGCATATTTTTAGCAGGGATTATTTTAGGACGTAAATTAGGTGCATTAAGTGCTGTTGTTTTTTTATTACTTGTCGCTACAGGCCTACCAGTTTTATCTGGAGGAAGAGGCGGTATAGGTGTCTTTGCGGGTCCATCTGCTGGCTTTCTAATTTTATATCCTTTTATTGCTTATGCGATAGGTTCTGTTAGAGATGCGTACAAGCATAAAATCAATTTTCTAGTATTGATTGTGCCAACACTCCTCTTTGGCGTGTTATTATTAGATATTGTAGGCACGATTGTTATGGGCTTTATCACACAAATACCTATTTCTAAAGCATTTTTATTTTCATTCTCATTTATGCCTGGAGATATCATTAAAGCAATCATTGCTTGTCTGATTGGTTCAACCATGTTAAATCATAGTAGATTTAAAAATTTGATATAATTTTAAAAAATTAGGTGATATGTATGGAAGAATTGAGTTTTGAGCATATAGCGATAATGGGAAACCTCTTTTATGAAGATTCTAATAAAAAGATATATTTAACTCCTGAAGAACCGCATACGTATCATTCTAATCAATGGATATATAAACAACTACCTAATATCGAAGAATGGCGACGAGATGTACAAAGACAACAACAATTTCATCAAGCGCATCAATGTACACATCTTGCCTTTACATTTCCAGCGAATCATCATTTAGACAATGATTGGAAACAGATACTTAATAAAGAAGGGTACCAACTTGGGGTGCTTGAGCTCTATGTGATTGAGTCTGCTGAGCTGGCGCGTTGGCAAACGAAATCAGATGTACAAATTCAGATTGTAGACAAAGATAATTTAGAGGATTATTTAACAATTTATAAGCATTTTGCATTACCGTTTGGTCATAGATTTGCTGATGAAAGTGTCAAACGTACACGTATCCACATTCAACAACAATACGATAATGTTGTTCGCTTATTAGCTTATTATCAAAATCAACCAGCGGGTATTTTAGATATGATCGTAAGTGACGAAATTGTTGAAATTGATGGTTTTGGTGTCTTAGAGAATTATCAACATCAAGGGATTGGTAGTACGTTACAAGCCTATGTAGGGCAATATGCTGACACAAGACCGGTTATTCTAGTTGCTGATGGTGAAGATACGGCACGTGATATGTATCTTAAGCAAGGATATATCTACAAAGGTTTTTGTTATCAAGTTGTTAAAGAAAATATCAAATAAAATATAAAAAGGGAGCGAAAAAGAATTCATTATGAATTCTTTTTCGCTCCTTTTATGACATGAAGATAATTGACGTGGGCTTTTAATTCTATAAAAGGTTGAAATCTTATGCTTTAACGCGTTCTGGATGACTGTAAATATTAAATGTACCATCTCGTATAAAGCCAATTGCTGTAATATTTAAATCATTAGCTAGCGTGATGGCAAGCGTAGTTGGAGCTGATTTTGAAAGTATTACGCCAACACCGATTTTTGCAGCTTTAATAAGAATTTCAGAGGAAATACGTCCACTAAAAATGAGGATTTTATCTCGAACGGGAATACGGCGTTTTAAACAAAAACCATAAAGTTTATCTAAGGCATTATGTCGACCAATATCTTGGCGGTGTTCAAAGAATGTGTTGCCATCGCTAATTGCAGCGTTATGCAGACCGCCTGTTTGTTTGAAAAGTGTACTAGCTCCTTGTAGACGTGTCATCATATTTAAAATTTGTTGTGGATGCAGCGTTATATGAGACATCGACGTTTTTGCTATCGCCGCATCGTTTTGGAAATAAAACTCACGACTTTTGCCACAACAAGAAGCAATCATGCGTTTAGTTGAATATTCAAATCGATTACCGAGTTCATGTGTCAAATCCACATGGGCAAACCCCTTACTATCATCTATTTGGCAAGATTTAATTTCATCACGCTTGTATATTGCACCTTCTGATGCTAAAAAGCCAATCACTAATTCTTCCATATGAGTTGGACTGCAAATAACAGTAGCAAACTCATCTCTATTTACCATAATTGTAAGTGGAAACTCAGTAACATAGCTATCCGTTGTAGTTATAAGTCGCTCTCCATCATAATGAACAATGGATTGTCCTTGTAATACATCTCTTTCCATAATCATGCTCCCCACATCGTACAAGATAATATATTTATTATAATGCTAAAATACTAAGATTAAAATATAAATGATAGTACCACATTTAAGGCGTATTATTTAAAGTTATATGAAATTGTAAAATATACCTTTTATGAATATAAAAAAGTAGTATAATAATCCTAGAAGAGGGGGAATTTTGTCAATGAAATTTAAACATTTATTAGTTGTAATTGCAACATTAGTACTTATTTTAGCTGGTTGTTCTAGTGGTGGAAACGACAAAAAAGACGATAAAAAGTCATCTAGCTCAGATAGTAAACAAGAATTACGTATTTCTGCAGCAGCAAGTTTAGCCGATGTTTCAAAAGCACTTGAGAAGGAATTTAAAAAAGATCATAAAGATGCCAAAGTAACTTTTAATTATGGTGGTTCTGGAGCATTAAGACAACAAATTGAAAAGGGTGCTCCTGCTGATGTATTTATGTCTGCAAATACGAAAGATGTTGATGCATTAAAAGATAATGTGCATGATACATATAATTATGCTCATAATAAACTTGTACTTATTGGTGATAAAGACAGTACACAATCTTCAGTCAAAGATTTAAAGGGCAATGAAAAATTAGCTTTGGGTGAAGTGAAAACAGTACCAGCAGGAAAATATGCGAAACAATATTTAGATGATCAACATCTATACAATGCTGTGAAAGATAAAATTGTATATGCGAAAGATGTTAAACAAGTTTTAAATTATGTTGAAAAAGGTAATGCTCAGATGGGATTTGTTTATAAAACGGATCTCTATACTAACAAACAACGCAATGACAAAGTGAATGAAATTAAAGAAGTTGAATTGAAAAAACCAATCACATATAAAGCAGGTGCAACTTCAAATAGCAAACTTGCAAAAGAATGGATGGACTTCCTAAAATCAGATAAAGCCAAAGCCATTCTTAAAGATTATAAATTTTCGAATTAAGGAGGTCTAGTCAATGCCTGATTTTACGCCATTTTGGATTTCGCTTAAGGTTGCTGTGATAAGTACGATTATCGTAATGATTTTAAGCATAATAATTGCAAGACTGCTATATCGTGGCACAGGGCATTTTACGAAACTCCTTGAAAGTTTGATTCTCTTGCCGATTGTCTTACCGCCAACGGTCATGGGATTTATTCTATTAATTATTTTTTCACCGCGTGGTTTTGTGGGGCAATTTTTTCAAAATGTCTTACATCTTCCAGTGGTATTTACAATGACAGGTGCAGTTATAGCATCTGTCATTGTTAGTTTTCCACTTATGTATCAACATACTGTTCAAGGATTTCGTAACATTGAGCCTAAAATGCTTAACACAGCTAGAACAATGGGAGCAAGTGAAAATAAAATCTTTTTCAAGTTGATTTTACCGTTATCAAAACGTGCTATTTTAGCAGGAATTATGATGAGCTTTGCCAGAGCAATTGGTGAATTTGGTGCAACATTAATGTTAGCTGGATACATACCTAATAAAACGAATACATTACCACTCGAAATATACTTTTTAGTAGAACAGAGTCGTGAAAATGAAGCGTGGTTATGGGTGCTAGTTCTTGTGGCATTTTCAATTGCAGTCATCGGTACTTTAAATTTTGCTAATCGAGATAAGTATCGGGAGGTTGATTAAATGCTTAAAATACAATTGCATTATCAATTAAAACAAACACATATTCATATTGACATTGATGATAATATACCGAAGATATATGCACTTAGAGGACCATCAGGAATTGGAAAGACGACCGTATTGAATATGATTGCCGGTTTAAGACAAGCAGATAAGGCCTATATTGCTGTTAATGGACGTGTCATTACTGATACACAACAACATATACAAACTAAAATTCAATCAAGACATATTGGTTACCTTTTCCAAGATTACCAGTTATTTCCGCATATGACGGTGTATGACAATATTACATTTATGGCTGAACCATCAGAACATTTAAATCAGCTGATGAAGACTTTGAATATAAGTCATTTGAAAAAACAATATCCAATGACATTATCAGGTGGCGAAGCTCAGCGTGTTGCTTTGGCACGTGCATTGAGCACAAAACCAGATTTAATTTTATTGGATGAACCATTTTCTAGTTTAGACGATGCTACGAGAGATGAAGGTATAGAATTAATAAAACGTATTTTTCAAGAATGGCAAATTCCTATTATATTTGTTACGCATTCAAACTATGAAGCTGAAACGCTTGCAGATGAACTGATTATTATTGGTTAATATCATTTTAATTGGAGCTAAACAAGTCATTTTTGATTATTTAAATCGTATTTTTATGAGAGCGGTACTCAAAGGTAAATGAACCTTGGTTTCGCTCTTTTTTGATTCGCTAAAAAGTATCCTACAAAGTAATTTTTATATAATAATTCAAATTTTTGAGAGTAGCTATAAATACTTATATAATGATGATAATGATGCAGAAAGAGGGAGCTAAGCATGACGCAAGACCGATACTCAAGGCAAATTTTATTTAATAAAATTGGTGAAAAAGGTCAAGAAGATTTACGACAAGCTCAAGTACTAATTGTTGGAATGGGAGCGTTAGGTACGCACTTAGCAGAAGGGCTAGTGCGTGCAGGAGTAAAGCAATTAACGATAGTTGATCGAGATTATATAGAATATAGTAATTTACAACGCCAAACATTATTTACAGAGCAAGATGCAGCAGAGGGCTTGCCAAAGGTAATTGCTGCAAAGGCGCATTTGGAAAGTATTGATAAAGATGTACAAATACATGCTTTTATAGCGCAAGTCGATCGTGCATTTTTAAGCTCGAATGGCACGCATGTTGATTTAATACTCGATGCAACAGATAATTTTGTAACGCGTCAATTGATTAATGATTTCTGTTATCAACAACATATTCCATGGATATATGGCGGAGTTGTTCAAAGTACTTATGTAGAAGCTCCATTTATACCTGGTAAGACACCATGCTTTAATTGTTTAATACCACAGTTACCATCGATGACGCTAACCTGTGATACGGTGGGTGTGATACAACCAGCAGTAACTATGACAACGAGTTTACAGCTTAAAGATGCATTGAAAATATTAACGCATCAAGATATTGCAGCAAAACTAACTTATGGAGATATATGGGAAGGACAGCATATAAGTATTGGTTTTAGTAAAATACAACAAGATAACTGTGCGACTTGTGGAACGGCAGCAAACTACCCTTATTTACAGCAACAACCTCAGCGCTATGCCATGTTATGTGGACGTGATACTGTACAGTATGTCAATCCAGATATTTCTCAAGAGATGTTGGTGTCATATTTGGACTCGCGTCAAATCGATTATCAAACGAACGGTTATTTAGTGATGTTCCACTTTAATAAATATCGTATTGTTTGCTTTCATGATGGTCGCTTTTTAATACATGGAATGACTAATATTACGCAAGCTACAAAACTCATAAATGCTTTATTTGGATAAAGGAGGTCTAAATATGCATACACATAGGAAAATAGATAGAGCTATAAATTGTGCTGTATTAACGGTTTCAGATACTCGAGATAAAAAGAGTGATAAAGGAGGACAACTTGTTCAAACATTACTGCATGATGTAGATGCGGAACTTGCTATTAAAGATTACGCCATAGTAAAAGATGAAAAAATAGCAATACAAAATCAATTACAGTTATGGTTGAAGTCTGATATTGATGTCATTATCACAACTGGTGGTACAGGAATTGCACCAAGAGATGTAACGATTGAAGCGGTAGAACCATTGTTGACAAAAAAATTAGATGGTTTTGGGGAGTTGTTCAGGTATTTAAGCTATGCTGAAGATGTTGGTACAAGGGCACTTTTATCGCGTGCAATTGCAGGCACAGTAAATAATAAACTTATTTTTACGCTACCAGGTTCTACAGGGGCTGTTAACTTAGCAATGAAAAAGCTCATACAACCAGAATTAAATCATATGGTTTATGAGCTCAATAAAAAAGTGTAATAATTGAAATAAATAAAAAAATGGTTATTGTCTATAGTATTCGCCGGATTTGCCGCCAGTTTTACTTAATAAAAATGTTTCACCAATAATCATGCCTTTGTCAACCGCTTTAGTCATATCGTAAATAGTTAAGGCGGTTATAGAAGCTGCAGTTAATGCTTCCATTTCGACGCCAGTTTTGCCAGTAGTTGAAACGGTTGCTTCAATATTAAGTTGATGTTGACCTTTGTCTAAATCTGACCAAGAAAATGTAATATCAATACCAGTAAGCGGTAAAGGATGACACATTGGAATCATTGTAGAGGTGTTCTTAGCAGCCATAATTCCTGCAATCTGTGCAGTATTTAAGACATTCCCTTTTTTAGCTGTATGATTAACAATTTGTTCATAAATTGTGTGATTTACTATAATACTTGAATGTGCAACGGCAGTGCGTTTAGTGATGTTTTTTGCTGAAACATCAACCATTTTGGCGTTGCCTTGATGATTTATATGTGTGAAATCAGCCATGATATTCCTCCTCTTAAAATTCAGTATATCATGAAATATTAGTTAACTTGGAGATGATAAAATGACAATCGAGAAAAGAACGCCGATTCCTGTAAAAGAAGCAATTTCAAGAGTCGTAAATCAATATATTTATACCTCAGTAATAACCGTTCCACTTGATGAAAGCTTAAATTATGTATTAGCCGAAAATATTGCTGCAACAAGTGATATTCCAAGATTTAATAAATCGCCATACGATGGATTTGCTATTCGTAGTGAGGATAGTGCGGGTGCTTATCATCAGAATAGAAAAAAATTTAAAGTTGTTGATCATATCGGTGCTGGAGATGTATCGTCTCATCAATTACAAGCAGGTGAAGCGGTGCGCATTATGACTGGTGCTCAAATGCCAGAAGGTGCCGATGCTGTGGTTATGTTTGAACAAGCGGTTGAAGATAAAGATACATTTACAATTCGAAAATCTTTTGAGCCATATGAAAATGTTTGTCTCAAAGGAGAAGAAACTGCAACTGGAGATATTGTGTTACAACGAGGGCAGCTTATTAATGCAGGGGTCATTGCTGTATTAGCTACGTTTGGCTATAGTGAAGTTCCTGTATTTGATAAACCAAGTATCGCTGTTATTGCAACTGGTAGTGAATTATTAGATATTAATGAAGACCTACAGCCAGGTAAAATACGTAACTCTAATGGACCAATGATTCAAGCACTTGCTAACAAGGTTGATATTGGTGCTGATGTATATAAAATTCAACAAGACGATTTAGATAGTAGTATTACAGCAGTTCGTGAAGCACTCGAGACACATCAAATTGTGATTACAACAGGTGGTGTTTCTGTGGGGGATTTTGATTATTTACCAGAGATATACAAGGCTATTGATGCTAAAGTATTATTTAATAAAGTTGCTATGAGACCTGGAAGTATCACTACAGTCGCAGTTACTACTGATAAATATTTATTTGGCTTATCCGGTAATCCATCAGCCTGCTTTACTGGTTTTGAATTATTCGTTAAACCTGCAATTTATCATATGATGGGCGCAGATGCTTTTTATCCACAAGTTGTTAAAGCTACACTTATGGAAGATTTTACGAAAGCGAATCCATTCAGTCGATTTATTCGTGCTAAAGCAACATTGTCAGCTAATGGCGCTACTGTGGTGCCTTCAGGTTTTAATAAATCAGGGGCTGTTGTCGCTATTGCACATAGTAACGCCATGATTATGCTTCCTGGAGGTACACGTGGTTTCAAAGCGGGACATACCGTTGACGTTATTCTCACTGAATCGCATGCTTATGAAGAGACGTTGTCGCTATGATTATTCAAATTGTTGGCTATAAAGACTCGGGAAAAACGACACTGATGGCGCACACCATTCGGTTACTAAAACAACACAATTTGACTGTTGTAACAATAAAGCATCACGGGCATCATGGAGAAGAAATCACGTTACAGCATCAAGAAGTTGATCATATGAAACATTTACACGCTGGTGCAGATCAAAGTATTGTTCAAGGACATCAGTATCAGCAAACGATTACGCGGCAATGTAATCAAAGTCTTAAGGATGTTATTGACAAATCTGTTACAATTGACTATGACATCATTTTAGTAGAAGGTTATAAATTAGCTGAGTTTGACAAAATCATTGTTTATCGTAACGAAAAAGATTTAACTCAACTTCAAGCATTATCCAATGTACGCTACAGTATTAATCTTTCCGACGCGCAAGCATTAACAAAATTTGATAGTTGGTTATTAGATTGGATAGAAATTAAAGGATGAACGTAATGAAACAATATGAAATTGTGACTGAACCAATAAATACAGAACAATATAGAAATTTCACTGTGAATGAATACCAAGGTGCAGTAGTTGTATTTACGGGTCATGTACGAGAGTGGACGCAAGGCGTTAAGACTAAGTATTTGGAATATGAAGCATATGTGCCTATGGCTGAAAAAAAGCTTGCCCAAATAGGTGACGAAATCTCAAAAAAATGGCCAGGAACGATTACCTCCATTGTTCACCGTATAGGGCCACTCGCAATTTCTGATATCGCTGTGTTGATTGCTGTTTCATCACCACATCGTAAAGATGCTTATCGTGCAAATGAATATGCGATTGAACGCATAAAAGAAATCGTGCCAATTTGGAAAAAAGAAATATGGCAAGATGGTTCAGCTTGGCAAGGTCATCAACGTGGGTATTACCAAGATGCCAAAAAGGGAGAGTCAAGATAGTGAAAGTATTGTATTTTGCTGAAGTTAAAGAAATACTTAATATGAGCAATGAATATATAGATATTTTGGAACCGAAAACGGTTAAGGAAATTAGACAACTGCTAAATCAATATCATCCAGAACTAATGGATAAAAAATTCCAAATTGCAGTCAATGAAGAATTTACGAAAGAAGACGGTATAGTTCAACCTGACGATATTATTGCTTTAATACCACCAGTAAGCGGAGGATAAAATATATTATGAAAGCTATTATACTAGCTGGTGGCCATTCAGAGAGATTTGGTCAGCCCAAAGCTTTTGCCACCATTGATAACGAGCCTTTTTATAAAAAAATAATTCAAGTATTGCAAGATACTAATATGTTCAATGACATTATTATTAGTACAAATGATAAACTAGCACCTTTTTTTGACTATTCAAATGTGATGATAGATGAGGTCAAAGTTAGTGATAAAGGTCCGTTAGCAGGTATTTATACCGTTATGAAAGCATATCAAGATGAAGAACTCTTTTTTGTCGTATCGGTGGATACCCCTATGATTACTGGTAAAGCTATTAGTGGATTATATCATTTTATGGTTTCTCATCTGATTGAGAATCATTTAGATATTGCTGCTTTTTCTGAAAATGGACGAATGATACCTACAATCGCATTTTATAATCCTAAAATTTTACCTGTCATTAAGCAAGCTTTAACATCAAATGACTATAGTATGAAACACGTTTATGACCAAGTATCTGCAGCTTGGTTAGATGTGACTGAGATACAATCTCCAGACTATTGGTATAAGAATATCAATTATCAGCAAGATTTGGACTCTTTAATGCAGCAGATAAAATAAGCAAGGAGGTCCAGACGATGGTAATGCAAATAAAAGATAAACTTGGTCGGCCGATTCGTGATTTAAGAATATCTGTGACAGATAGGTGCAATTTCAGATGTGATTATTGTATGCCTAAAGAAATATTTGGTGACGATTTTGTCTTTCTACCTAAAGATGAATTACTTACATTTGAAGAAATTGAACGTATTGCTGAAATATATGCCGAATTAGGTGTAAAAAAATTACGTATTACCGGAGGAGAACCTCTACTGCGTCGAAATTTATATCAACTCATTGCAAGGCTTAATAAAATTGAAGGTATTGAAGATATAGGTCTAACGACAAATGGCTTATTATTAAAAAAACATGGCTTAAAATTATTTGAAGCAGGGTTACGTCGTATTAATGTTAGTCTTGATGCTATAGATAATAGTGTATTTCAAGCAATTAACAATAGAAATATTAAAGCAGAAACTATTTTAGATCAAATTAATTATGCAATTGCAATTGGTTTTCATGTCAAAGTGAATGTCGTTATTCAAAAAGGTGTGAATGATGATCAGATTATTCCGATGCTGCATTATTTTAAAGCTAAAAATATCGAAGTTAGATTTATTGAATTTATGGATGTTGGTAATGATAATGGTTGGGACTTCAGCAAAGTTGTTACTAAAGATGATATGTTGACAATGATAGAGGATGAATTTGATATAGAACCGATGGCGCCTAAATATTACGGCGAAGTTGCAACATATTATCAGCATAACGATAACGGTGCAAAATTCGGTTTAATTACTAGCGTATCAGCCTCGTTTTGTTCTAGTTGTACTCGAGCTAGACTATCATCAGATGGTAAGTTCTATGGTTGCCTTTTTAGTACAGCAGAAGGATTTAATATTAAAAAGCTATTGCGCTCAGGTATAAGTAATAGTGAATTAAAAGCAGAACTCATTAAATTATGGCAAGTACGAGACGACCGTTATTCTGATGAACGGACAGAACAAACAGTTAAAAATAGACAACGAAAAAAGATAAATATGAACTATATAGGCGGATAAAAAGTAAATATGTAGATGAAAAACATTTAACACCTAAGTCTTCAAATAGAGGTGATTTCTATGTTTGAACAGTGCTTATATATTAGACCATGATCAATCATAAAGCTTTATTTTAAAATAATTAGTTTGAATATGTAGTTACTTCTCTATAATGCGTATTATTCATTCATCCTTTCATTAACAAGATGACATGATTAGAAGCATCATTTTATTATTACGTTCGAAAAATTGTCGAATTTTGGTGTTGTTACTTTAGCGATTGTATTACTTATAATTGCTCTCGATTTTAAAATCAATAATTGATAACAATATTTTGCTATTAATTTAATAATTTTAATAGATTAAATTGAAACTATGGTATATAATTTTTATGAGCAATTAAAATTTCATATTCACTTACAACAGAGAATCAACATAGGAGGATTTTAATATGAGTCAAAAAGTACAACATTTTATTGCTGCCGAGAGAGAATTGAGTCAACTAAAACATTGGTTAAAGACAACTTACAAAGTCTCAATCGAAGAATTTGTCGTGTTGTTCAAAGTTTATGAGGGCAAAAAAATAAGTGGTAAAGAATTGAGAGATACTTTACACTTTGAAATGCTATGGGATACAAGTAAAATCGATGTGATTATACGTAAAATTTATAAAAAAGAATTAATTTCAAAAGTTCGTTCAGAAACTGATGAAAGACAAGTCTTTTATTTCTTTAATAAAGCACAATTAAAAGTGATTGATAAAATGAAATCAGAAATTGAGTCAATTAGTATAGCAAATTAGTATTTTAAATAACTAGGCAAAAGGCTGGGGCAAAATTTCTAGAAAAATAGAAAAAAGCCAGTAAATGAGTTTTTTATAAATTCATTTACTGGCTTTTTTGTTTAAACTACTGCCAATATTTAGTTCATAGCTTAAAACATGTGCCATACGCATTCATCTTCTCAGAGACATATATGTTTAGGGGCATATTAATTTGGAGTAAGGTGTTTAACTTTACGACCATGAATGACAAAATAAATTACAATAGTTATCGTGCTGACAAGGGCCATTAGCAAATAAATACTACTATAAGAAATCGTATTGGTAAACATACCCAAAACACTAGGACCAAAGCCAATACCAATATCCAAACCTATAAAGTATGTTGAAGTTGCTAAACCATATTTTGCTGGTGGAGATACTTTGATTGCAATGGCTTGCATTGAAGATGAAAGATTTCCATAACCAATGCCTAAAGTGATACCAGCTAGTAACAACGTAAATGGGTTAAAGCTAAAGACAAGTAAAACAAAGGATATGATTAAAGCAATAAATGCGGGATAGACCACAATATTTTCGTTATGCTCATCCATTAATCGGCCTGCAATAGGTCTTGTAATTAGCGAAGCGATAGCATAACAGATAAAGAAATAACTTGAAGCCTCAATTAAATGTCTTTGCTCAGCAAAAAACTGTAAAAAAGTAAGAATTGAGGCATAGCCCAATCCAACTAATAGCATAATGATAGCTACAGGAATAGCTTCTCGAGCAATAAAGCGTTGTAAGCTAAATCCTTTATTATGTTGATGAGGATGTTGATATTTTCCAGTGAAATCAAATGCTACGTGAACAAACAAAGAAAGTATGAGACTAATAATGCCCAGAATAATACAAATTGTAAATAGTAGCATGATTGAAAATGATTTAACAAGCAATAAACCGAAAAATGGACCGATTGCAGTACCTAGAACAAGACTTAATGAAAATAAACTAATCCCTTCACTTTTACGTGTTTTTGGGGTAATACATGCTGCTATTGTTCCTGTCGCTGTAGATGCAACAGCTGTAGCTAGGCCATTTATTAAGCGTGTAAAAATTAAAAACCATAACGGACCTGGAACAAAATATAATAATTGAGTAATCACTAGAAAAAGTAATCCAAAGATTAAAATTTTCTTGGGACCAAAATGATTGACATAGCGACCTGTAATAAAGCGACCTATTAATGAACCTACAACAAAGATACCAACAACAAGTCCAGCCAAACTATCAGGTGCATGGAAAGCTGTTTTAGTATAATCTGCAATAATGACTATTAATAAGTACATACATAAATAGATAAAGAAATTAATTACGAAGTTTAGTGTAAAACTTCTAGTGAATATAGGTTCTTTATGTAATACTGTTGAATTCAACGGTTATCTTCCTCCATAAATATTTGATGCAGCGAGGCCATCATATTAATAACTTGCTCCATTTGTTTTTCGTTTATTGAAGCATGTGCTAATAAATCTATTTGTATACGAGATACTTCATCATTTATTTGTTGATATAGCACGTCTCCCTCAGGTGACAAATTTAATACCTTTTCTCGTTTATCATGTCCAGGTGTAATGGTCAATAAGCCTTTTTCGGATAGTGCTTTTATAAACTGACGTGTAGTAGGCTTTTCAATGAAGCGACGTTTTGATATTTGGACTAGCGTTGTAGGTTGTTGTTTCGCAATATCTTTTAATACTAGCCATTGACCACTATGCAAATCAAAACGGTCTAATATTGGTTTAGTCGCTTTTATATATGGTCGATACAATTCAATAAAGCTATTGAAAAAATCATTTTGCAACAATCATAACACTCTCCTCGGAAAATGGTTAGGTTAACTAACTAAATTTGCACAAGATTTATTATAAATTGAATTGATACATTTGGCAATATCAAATTTGACACAGAAATATATGCTATAGTTTGTTAAACTATGGGTAACTAAAAGAAAAAGAGGGATGTACGATGGCAACACTTAATTTTGATCATCTTATTCATTATGTTGATCATTTAAATCAATTTCATTATCCAGGACAGCTACTCAAGCTTGAGCCAGGTGGCAAACACCATCGCTATGGTACATTTAATCGTTTAACATACCTAAATGACAACTATATTGAATTATTAGATGTTGAACAGCCGGATAAATTGGCTAAAGAAGTGAAATCCGAGGAAGGGCGCGTATCATTTGCTGCAAAAATTATTCAAGATTATTTTGCTGAAGGCTTCAAAGGGATATGTTTAAGAACAACATCTATTGAAGAAACTGCTCAACGGTTATGTGATAAAAATGTCGATACTATTGGTCCAATTCGCATGCATAGAGAGAATAAAAAAGGTGAACAAATTGACTGGCAATTATTATATATCGCTGATCCTGATTATTTAGTTAAGCCACCCTTTTTTATCCAATGGAATGAAACTGAAACAGAGCGGAAAGAGAGGTTTGCGCGTCATCAGCAATCACAATTTGTTATTGAGAAACTTGTTATTGCAAGTGAAAAGCGTGCTGTGACAGTTAAGAAATGGCAACTATGGTATGATATGGATATCATTGCTGATAACGATAAGTACACTGATTTGGTGCTAAAAGATGATGATATAATCTTCCGCATTCAAGATGGCAAGAAATCTGAATATGCCTCAATTGTAATTCAAGATCATGAAGCATCATCACCGTACAATATGACAATTAGAGGGGCAACATATCGTTTCATCAATGGAATGTTGCCGAAATCGTGATTCTTTTTAAATGATGTCTTGTTCGTCGACACTCACTTATGAACGATGTATAATGATAATTATTGCAATAATAAAGGAGTTAGTTTAGAGCATGGAAAAGATGAATATCACAAATCAAGAACATGACGCGTTTGTTAAATCTCATCCTCATGGAGATTTATTACAATTAACTAAATGGGCAGAGACGAAGCAACTTACTGGTTGGTATTCAAAAAGAGTTGCTGTAGGTGAAAATGGTGAAATTAAAGGGGTAGCCCAATTATTATTTAAAAGAATCCCAAAACTACCATTTACATTATGTTATGTCTCACGTGGGTTTGTTGTGGATTATGAAGATACAGCAGCATTAGAATTATTGTTGGCAGAAACAACTGCGCTTGCTAAAGAAGAAAAAGCCTATACGATTAAAATTGATCCAGATGTCGAGGTTGACCAAGGAATTCAAGCCATTAAAAATCTTAAGAAATTAGGCTTTAAACATAAAGGATTTAAAGAAGGCCTGTCTAAAGACTATATTCAACCGCGAATGACAATGATTACACCTATCGATAAATCAGATGAAGAACTTATCAAGAGCTTTGATAAACGCAATCGATCAAAAGTAAGACTTGCTCTAAGACGTGGTACTCAAGTAGAACATGCTGGGCGTGAAGGTTTAGGAACGTTTGCACAGTTAATGAAAATCACTGGTGAACGTGATGGCTTTTTAACTCGTGATGTGAGTTACTTTGAAACGATTTATGATGCACTTCATGAAGATGGAGATGCTGAACTCTTTTTAGTGAAACTAGAGCCTAAACCGGTTATAGCTGAAACAACAAAAGAAATTGAAAAATTAAATAATGAAATTGAAAAGTTACAACAAAAAAAGCAAGATAAAAAAACTTTAAATAAAATTAATGATGCACAAAATAAGATGAATAATGAAGTAGAACGACGTCAAGAATTAGAATCACTTTTGAAAAAACATCCTGATGGTCTTTATTTATCAGGTGCGCTACTAATGTTTTGCGGCAAAAAAGCTTATTATTTATACGGTGCATCATCTAATGATTATCGTGATTTCTTACCAAACCATCATATGCAATTTGCGATGATGCGCTATGCGAGAGAAAAAGGTGCAACATCATATGATTTCGGTGGTACCGATAATAATCCACCTAAAGATAGTGAACATTATGGTTTGTGGATTTTTAAAAAGACATGGGGAACATACTTAAGTGAAAAAATTGGTGAATTTGATTATCCGCTTAACAAACCATTATATCAACTTATTGAAAAGGTTAAGCCCACTTTAACTAAAGCAAAGATAAAGTTATCTCGAAAATTGAAACGAAAGTAATGTCGGTGTACGTAATAAGGTGACAATTTGATCTGGACGTGTCTGTATTGGAGATTCGTTCAGATTTTTTTAGACATTCAAAGGTAGGGGGCAATATAAATGATAAAAAAGCTATTAAAATTTTCACTTGGTAATAAATTTGCAATCTTTTTAATGGTCGTCTTGGTGATTTTAGGTGGTGTATATGCGAGTGCAAAACTAAAATTAGAATTGTTACCAGATGTTGAAAATCCAGTGATTTCTGTGCAAACGACAATGCCTGGTGCAACACCGCAAACAACTCAAGATGAAATCAGTAGTAAAATCGATAGTCAAATTCGATCGTTAGCCTATGTCAAAAATGTGAAGACTGAGTCAATACAAAATGCATCTATTGTTACTGTAGAATATGAAAACAATACAGATATGGATAAAGCAGAAGAAGTATTGAAAAAAGAAATAGATAAAATAGAATTTAAAGAAGGGGTAAGTCAGCCGGAATTAACACGTAATTCTATGGATGCTTTTCCTATTGTGGCATATTCCTTTACGAATAAAGATGGTAATTTAAAAGAAACAACCAATGCAATACAGAAACAACTGATTCCGAAACTACAAACCATTGATGGTGTACAAAATGCCCAATTAAATGGGCAAACAACACGTGAAATTACTATGAAATTTAAGCAAGATCAATTGGATAAAGTCGGGATGACAGCAGAGGACGTTGAAAATTATGTTAAAGCGGCATCTAGAGAAACACCACTGGGCTTGTTCCAATTTAATAATACAGATAAATCAATTGTTGTAGATGGTCAGTTCACCTCTGTAGATGCTTTTAAAAATCTACAAATACCGTTAAGTATGGCTGGTCAAAGTCAGAATTCAAATCAATCAAGTAATAGTAAGCAAACATCTGCTAGTAATAGCCAATCTAATGATACTAGTGCATTAGCTTCATCTAAGCCACAATCTTCTGATTCATTAACTTCAACAGGTAATATACCATCTGTTAAATTACAGGATTTAGCTGATATAAAGATTGGTGATGAACGTCAATCTATTTCGAAGACAAATGGTAAAGATGCTGTTAATGTTCAAGTAATGAAAGCGCAAGACGCCAATACTGTTCAAGTTGCTAAAGATGTTCAACAAACCATCGATAAGTTTACTCAAAATAACGCTAAAATTGATGGCGTGAAAACGATGGATACGGCAAAACCTATCCAAGACTCTCTTTACACGATGGTTGAAAAAGCCGCATTAGGTACGATGGTGGCTATTATTGTTATATTACTATTCTTGCGCAATATTAGAACGACAGCAATTTCTATAGTATCAATTCCATTGTCAATATTAATTGCATTGGTAGCTTTGAAACTAACAGATGTGTCATTAAACATACTAACTTTAGGCGCTTTGACGATTGCAATTGGCCGTGTTATTGATGACTCCATTGTAGTTGTAGAAAATATTTATCGACGCTTGTCAGATCCAAAAGAACAGCTCAAAGGGAATCCATTGATTATAAATGCAACAACAGAAGTGTTTAAACCAATCTTGTCTTCAACATTAGTTACTATTGTCGTCTTTCTACCTTTGGCATTTGTTTCTGGTTCTGTAGGAGAAATGTTTAGACCATTTGCCTTGGCGATTGCCTTTAGTTTATTGGCATCATTACTTGTGTCAATCACGGTTGTACCGGCGTTAGCCTCAACATTTTTCAAGAGAGGTCTCAAACAACAACGACAGGTTAAACAAAATAATGAAAGTCTAGGTACAGTTGGTCGTGGATACCAAAAAGTCTTATCATGGTCATTGAATCACAAATGGTTAGTTATTATTATAACTACAATTATATTAATAGCGAGTGTTGTCTTAGGTGGCACTAAGTTGGGAACAAGTTATATCTCTACTGGTGAAGATAAGTTTTTAGCAGTTACTTATACACCGAAACCAGGTGAAACTGAAGAAGCAGTATTAAAGCATGCGAAAGATGCTGAAAAATATTTGCAAAGTAAGAAGAAAGTTAAGACGGTACAATATTCAGTTGGTGGACCATCACCGGCTGACCCAACTGGTAGTACAAATAGTATGGCAATTATGGTTGAATATGCCAAAGATACACCTCACTTTGACGAGGAACCAGATAAAGTGTTAAAACACTTGGATCGTTATAAACACCCTGGAACATGGAAGAATTTAGATATGGGAACAGGTGTCGGCAACAGTTCAATAGAAGTAACGGTAAAAGGTAAGTCAACAGAAGCAATTAAAGGGACCGTCGCTAAAGTTGAACAAGCGATGAAGAAAACTTCAGGAGTGGCAAATGTCAAATCAGATTTATCAGAGACATATGATCAATATGAGATAAAAGTTAATCAAAATAAAGCGACTGACAATGGCATTTCTGCAAGTCAACTTGCGTTAAATTTAAATGAAAATTTACCGGAAAAGACGATTTCAACGGTTAAAGAAAATGGAAAATCTATTGATGTTAAAGTGAAACAAAATAAACGTACAGATTGGTCTAAAACGAAATTAGAAAATATTGAGTTGAAAAAACCAACTGGAGGCTCAATTAAGTTAAGTGATATAGCAACACTTAATGAAACATCAACACCTAGCAAACTTGTACAAGAAGAAGGTGATTATGCGACTACGATTTCTGGTAAGGTGATTAGTAAAGACGTAGGTGGTACGTCACAAACAGTCATGCAAAAGGTGAACAAAATAGATAAACCTAATCATGTCAGCATTAGTGTTGGTGGCGCGACGGATGACATTAATACAGCCATGGGACAATTGGCAGTTGCAATGTTGGCTGCGATTATTATTGTCTATCTCATTCTAGTTATCACGTTTAAAGGCGGACTAGCACCATTTACAATTTTATTCTCTTTACCTTATACAGTTATTGGAGTTGTATTAGCACTGCTCATTACTGGAGAAACTATTTCGGTCCCAAGTTTAATTGGTGTGTTGATGTTAATAGGTATTGTAGTGACCAATGCAATTGTATTAATTAATCGAGTAACCAATAATGAGCATGCAGGCATGTCGATGAAAGAAGCATTAATTGAGGCAGGAGGCATCCGTATACGTCCAATTTTAATGACAGCTATTGCTACTATTGGTGCATTATTACCATTATTATTTGGACAAGATAGCTCAATTTTAATTTCTAAAGGGATGGCAGCAACAGTCATTGGTGGACTTATTTCTTCTACACTCTTAACGCTCATTGTTGTACCAGTAATATACGAAATTTTATTTACTTTAAAAGGAAAACTAACCCGTAAATAATCTAAAAAAACACACATGACTAACGAGTATGATAGTCATGTGTGTTTTACAATATATAGTATTCATTTCACAGTTTAAACTAATACATGATGAATACTAAAATTAAGTAAACAATGTATAACAAAAGAGTTAAGAGATTCAAAATAAGCAAGCCTTTGCGATCTTGTTTTATTGCTTTGAATCCAGTTACTTCAACATTACCAACAAGTAAAAGTAATACAATAAATACCCACCAATTTTCTGTAGGGAATTGCAGTGTAGTGATTGCAATTACGAAGAGTAGTAATATCCCCATAATAATGCGCAATATTCTTGTGAAAATTGTTGGCATTTTATAAATGCTAATATAGCTCACAATGAGATATAAAATAGGTAAAAGTATCAGATATAGTTGCATTTTAGACTTCCTTTCTAGGCCAGAGCCTATAATAGCATGTTAATGTTAATATGACTAGATGATTAATTATGACGCATTTTTGACCGTAATGTTGCAATTTGCTGTTCAATTTCAGATAATTGTCCAATCAATGAATCAACATTTTGATTTAACGATTCTTTTTTTTCTAAATCATTTTGCAAGCGAACATAATCATATTTCAATTCAGCTAATTTAGCTTCTAAATCCATAAAATGAACTCCTTTGTCATCATAAAATAATGGTTAAAAGAATTATATCATGAATATAAAGACTTCTAAACCGAAGTAAAACTATGATAGAGTACTTTAATGTATATATAAACTTTAAATGAAAGAAGGGCGTATCGTGACTGAACAATTTGTTATGATTATTTTGCTAATAGGGCTTGGTTATTTTCTTAAGCGCATTCACTTTGTTAAAGCGGCTGATAGCCAGGTACTAGCAACACTTGTAATTAATGTCACTTTGCCTTCTCTGGTGATTGTAAATTTAAATCAAGCAGATTTAGATATGTCTTTTGTAATATTGCCTATTATGATGCTCGTTTACGGTGTATTATCTAAAGTCTTTATAATTTGGCTGTTTAAAAGGTATTCAAATAATATGCGTGGATCAGTGGGAATGATGATGGCAGCTTTAAATATAGGATTATTTGCCTATCCATTAGTAGAAGCGATATGGCCTCAAAAAGGGTTGATTTATTTTGGTATGGCTGATATTGGGGGAGCTATCATTATGTTTGGCGTAACATACTTTGTTGGGAGTTACTATAGTGAAGGTACCGATCAATTTAATTTTAAATTTTTAGCTAAAAAGTTAGTTCAGTCTGTTCCTCTAGTAACTTATATCACGATGTTTTCACTTAATATGTTTAACATTCATCTGCCACATATTGCTATTGACTTCTTTAGCATTTTATCAAAGGCTAATATGCCATTATCAATGATACTACTGGGAATGATGCTTAACTTCCAAATTGAACGGAATTATATTGCTGTAGCAATAAAGTACTTAGCAATTCATTACGGCGTTGGTTTGGCAGCAGGTCTGGCAGTCTATTTCTTCTTGCCGGTCTCCGATTCAATGATTAAAACGACATTGTTTGTTACTTGGCTATTACCAGTAGGTGTAGCTATTATTCCTTACGCAATTCAATTTAAATACAAAACGCTACCGTTTATTGGCATGGTGACCAATTTAACGATAATGATTAGTATCGTTATACTATATGTATATCAAGCAGTCTTTGTATCATAAATAACAGGATATATTATGATTATTGGGTAAAACCGTAATCATACAAACAAGAACTGGAGCAGGACAGCATTCATTATGAATTCTTAGTCCCGCTCCAACAAGGTTGACTGGATTGAAAAAGGTTGGTATCAGCGTATTTTCAATCCAGTCAACTACTGTCAATATTTAGTTCATAGCTTAAAACGTAATGATGTCCCAGACTTGTCCAAATCACTTTTTAGTTGCTACTTGTAGGCTTAGTGAATTGTTCAAGTTTAAATTTTTTATATTCATAATTGACTTTGAAACCAAGTTCATTAAAGCGTGATACAAGTTTTGTATTTTTACTTCGTATTTTAAAATGAACTTTTTTAATTTCATAGTGCTTAAAGGCATAATTCAATCCATAACTTAATAAATCAAAGCCAATGCCCATGAAACGATAATCTGAGTGAGAGCTAAAGTATTTAATTTCAGCATGGGAACCAGTAGTATCAACTTGTAGATACAGATAACCTTTTAAGATGCCTTCACTAACAAAAAGGAATAAACGATGGTAATCATCTAATGTAGCGATAAGTTCTTCTGCTGTATGTGCGCCGTGTTTAAAAGTATCATGATGCAACTTAGCAAAATGACGGTAAATAGCTGTATGATATTCAATAATATTAGGATTAATTGTCTCCGCATGTGTTTGCTTATAGGCTTCTAGATAGTAATCCGTGAAATTATAATGCGCATGAATAGCATCCATCAATGGATAATACGTTTGGACTCCTTCTTCAAAAGAAAAATTAAAAATCGAATGAGCAGATACATTTGAATTTAATGCATTAAATAACGCTTGAAAATCCTCCACAGTTAAGTCATGCTCTCCTTTAGTAAATGGACCAATGACTTTATAACAATCTTTTGCGTAAGAGAAAGCAAACAAAATGGCCTTTATATCATTGTTATTATCTGCACATGCAAATACACCTGGAAAATGTATTGCCTTGGTTAATAAAGTATCTATATCATCATAATTTTGAGGCAATTTATATAAATATGAGGTCTGAATGTAACTCGAAGTTTCTATAAATGACTTAATCGTTGCTAATTCTGTGAGTTTATGAATTTCCATTGATTTACCTCCCGCACCTTATAGTTAAGTTAATTATAAGAATAATCGTCAACAATTAAAAGCTTTGCATGTGAAATCACATGTTACAATAAGACTATTAATGACAAAATAGTGTCGAATATGGTGACACTTGAAATGAAAGGACTTACTATGAAATCTTTAATTTTAGCTGAAAAACCTTCTGTTGCGAGAGATATAGCAGATGCTTTACACATAACGCATAAGAAAAACGGTTATATAGAAAACGAAAAATATATTGTGACCTGGGCACTTGGACATTTAGTAACCAATGCTCAACCCGAGCATTACGACAAAAGATATCAGACATGGAACTTAAACGATTTGCCCATTATTCCCAAACATATGAAAACGATAGTAATTGGAAAAACAAGCAAGCAATTTAAAACAGTGAAATCATTATTGTTAAATAAGCAGGTAAATAACGTGATTATTGCTACTGATGCGGGTAGAGAAGGTGAACTTGTTGCGCGGCTTATCTTAGACAAAGTAGGCAATAAAAAGCCAATTCAACGTTTGTGGATTAGTTCAGTTACTAAAAAAGCAATTCAACAAGGTTTTAAGAACTTACAAGACGGGAGAAAATATAATCATCTGTATCAAGCAGCATTGGCGCGCAGTGAAGCAGATTGGATTGTAGGGATTAACGCAACCCGTGCTTTAACGACTAAATATGATGCTCAATTATCATTAGGACGTGTGCAAACGCCAACCATTCAATTAGTGTATGAGCGTCAGAAAGAAATCAAGCAATTTAAACCTGAAGATTACTACACATTGCATATTAAAGTTGCTGGCTATGAGTTTGATTTGGACTCACAGCAACGCTTTAAACAAAGAGAAGATTTAGAGCATATCGTTAAAGCCATCGCACAAAATAATATTCAAGTGACGACCGTTGAGACAAAGCGTAAAAAAAGCTATCCGCAAGCATTGTTTAACTTAACTGATTTACAACAAGAGGCGTACCGCCGATTTAAAATGGGACCTAAAGAAACTCTGAACACGTTACAAAATTTATATGAACGACATAAATTAGTGACTTATCCTAGAACCGATTCTAACTTTTTAACTAGTGATATGGTAGAAACGTTCTCTGAACGACTGCAAGCTTTACTTGCAACTGATTACAAAGTTGCAGTTAAAAATCTAATGAAAAAGTCGTTCAATACAAAACTAAATATCATTAATGATAAAAAAGTTTCAGATCATCATGCGATCATTCCAACTGAAATTAGACCAGATTTAAATCAACTTACTGCAAGAGAACAAAACATATATATGCTTGTGGCTGAGCGCTTTATTGCATCATTAATGGAACCATACCAATATGAAATGACAACGGTTAAGTTAGAAGTAGCACAGCACCAGTTTAAAATGAAAGAAAACATACCTTTGCAACTAGGATATAAAGCCTTATTTGACACAACGCAAACTGAAGTAAAGAAACAACCTTTCCGTCAAGGGCAACAATATCCAATTTCACAAACAAATATAAAGAAACATCAAACAACACCACCAGATTATTTTAATGAAGGAACGTTATTAAAAGCGATGGAATCACCACAACAAGTTATTCATATACAAGATAAGAAATATGCACAAATGCTTAAACAAACTGGAGGTATTGGCACCGTAGCGACTCGGGCAGACATTATTGAAAAACTTTTCAATATTAATGCAATTGAATCAACAGACGGAAAGATTAAGGTCACATCTAAAGGACAACAAATATTAGATTTAGCACCAGAAGCCTTAACTTCACCGCTATTAACTGCAGAATGGGAAGAAAAATTAACTCGAATTGAAAAAGGTAAGTATAATCAGCGGAAATTTATACAGGAAATGCAAGATTTTACGACAAAAATAGTGCATGACATTAAAAATAGTGTGCAGACATATAAACATGATAACTTAACTACAACAGAATGTCCTACATGTGGGAAATTTATGATTAAAGTAAAAACAAAGAATGGGCAGATGCTAGTATGCCAAGATCCTTCTTGTAAAACGAAAAAGAATGTGCAACGTAAAACGAATGCAAGATGTCCAAATTGTAAGAAGAAAATGACATTATTTGGTAAAGGGAAAGAAGCGACATATCGTTGTATTTGCGGCTATACGGAAACACAACGACATATGGATGAGCGTATGAAGCATAAAAATAATAATAAGATATCTAAAAAGGAAATGAAGAAATATATGTCATCTGATGAAAAGTTGGAAAATAATCCGTTTAAAGATGCGTTAAAAAATTTAAAACTATAAATAATTCGAACAAAATGAGACTTTATAATAATAAAGTTCGTATTTGCTATTGTTTTTTCTACTAATAGGTATTAAACTATTAAAGTATTTTATTAAAAGGAGCATTTTACGGTGAGAAAATATTTCCAATTTGACGAAAATAACACGAATTATAAGAAGGAAATTATTGGTGGGATAACGACATTTTTATCCATGGCTTATATATTGGCTGTCAATCCACATGTCTTAAGTCTTGCAGGGGTTAAGGGTGTAACTCCAGACATGAAGATGGATCAAGGAGCGATTTTTGTAGCAACTGCTTTAGCAGCTTTTGTTGGTTCTTTATTTATGGGATTGATAGCGAGATATCCTATTGCATTAGCACCAGGTATGGGATTAAATGCCTTCTTTGCATTTACAGTAGTATTAAATTTGGGTATTCCATGGCAAATCGGATTAACAGGCGTGCTTTTCTCAGGAATTGTGTTTGCCTGTTTGACAATTTCTGGTTGGCGCGAAGTCATTATTAATGCCATCCCATATCAAATGAAAATGGCAGTATCGGCTGGTATTGGTTTATTTATCACCTTTGTTGGTTTACAAAGCGCTGGAATCATTGTGAAAAACAAATCCACACTTGTAACGCTTGGAAAGTTAACAGAAGGGCCAGTATTATTAGCGATATTAGGTATTGTTGTAACGGTTATTTTATATGCTAAGAAAGTACCTGGTTCAATTTTTATAGGAATGGTGATTACTGCAATTGTTGGAATGGTAACGGGACTTATTCATGCACCTTCAGGTATAGTAGGACATGTTCCAAGTATTAAACCAACATTTGGGGCAGCTTTCGAAGCATTTAAAGATCCATCACAACTGTTTACGATTCAATTTTTAATTGTAATATTAACGTTTTTATTTATTGATTTCTTTGATACTGCAGGTACATTAGTTGCGGTTGCAACTCAAGCAGGTATTATGAAAGATAATAAACTCCCACGTGCAGGTAGAGCATTATTTTCAGACTCACTAGCAACGATCGTCGGTGCAATATTTGGTACGACAACGACAACATCATATATAGAATCTACTTCTGGTGTTGCTGTAGGAGCAAGAACAGGATTTGCGAGTATCGTGACAGGTTGTTGCTTCTTATTGGCATTATTCTTCAGCCCATTGATGCAAGTTGTAACAAGTGCTGTTACTACACCAGCCCTTGTTGTTGTTGGGGTACTGATGGCGGCAAACTTTGCTGAAATTGATTGGAAAAAGTTCGAAGTAGCTGTTCCAGCGTTTATTACAATTATCATGATGCCTTTATCGTATTCTATTGCTACTGGAATTGCGTGTGGTTTTATTTTCTACCCAATTACAATGCTTATTACTAAAAAACATAAAGAAGTGCATCCAATCATGTATGTATTAATGGTGCTCTTCATTTTATATTTCGTGTTTGTACACGGTTAAAATTAAAAAGATCCTAAGACATATGAATCATGTTTTAGGATCTTAATTACATATGGACAATAGTTGACTTGATTGAAAATGCGTTTATACCAAGTTTTTTCAATCTTAGCCAACCTTTTGTCGGGGCGGGACTACGAATTCAAAATGAATGTTGTCCCGCTCCGTTTTAATTAAATCAGCGATTCTCATGTTTATCATCTTTATACTGTGTATAAACAACACGCGCATTTTTATTAGGTAGATAAGTTGGAGCGTTTAAGACGATAAATAAGAAAAATACCATCAAGAAGAATAAAATCCAATGCGTAATCATCCCAATAATTGGAAGAATTGCAATAAGTGACCCGACAATTCCAATTAAAGGTATAACTAGCATAGGCTTAATGGCATTTTGTTTATCGAAAAGCAAGATTATAACCAATACTAAATATAAAAATGCATTAAATAATAACGGTTGCCAAAAATAACTAAAGATAATCATTCCACCTAAAAAGGGGATTCCATAAAAGAATTCACATACTAATATAAATACACTAATAAGTGAAAGTGTAACTTTAATACTATGTTTCATGTAACGACACCTCCATTTACCTATATTATATGTAAAAAAAAGATATATAGAAATTAAAAAGGCTGTAAACTAATATTACCTAAATAATTAATGACTAAAAATGCGAAAAACAGTTGAACTGACTGTAATTATCAAGTACAATACAAAGGTATGTGTTAGACAAGGTTAGAAAAATTACAGAAACCCCTTGAATTAGATGGGTTTTTACTGTATCATATCTAATGTTGGACTTGTAAGAAGCGATGAAGCGAAAGGTTACTGACACACCCGGCCGCTTTGCCATGGCGTTGTGGCAGATAGTTTTCGTGGAGAAGTCTATCACTTAAATGTAGACGAATAAGGAGGGAAAATTATGGCAAAACAAAAAATCAGAATCAGATTAAAAGCTTATGATCACCGTGTGATTGATCAATCAGCAGAAAAAATTGTTGAAACTGCAAAACGTTCTGGTGCAGATGTTTCTGGACCAATTCCGTTACCAACTGAAAAATCAGTTTATACAATTATCCGTGCGGTGCATAAGTATAAAGATTCTCGTGAACAATTCGAACAACGTACACACAAACGTTTAATCGATATTGTGAACCCAACACCAAAAACAGTTGATGCTTTAATGGGCTTAAACTTACCATCTGGTGTAGACATCGAAATTAAATTATAATAGAAAATTTTAGGAGGTGGACTTTCGATGACCAAAGGAATCTTAGGAAGAAAAATTGGGATGACTCAAGTATTTGGAGAAAATGGTGAATTAATCCCAGTTACAGTAGTAGAAGCAAGTCAAAACGTAGTATTGCAAAAGAAAACTGAAGAAGTAGATGGATACAATGCTATTCAAGTAGGTTTTGAAGACAAACAAGCATATAAAAAAGATGCAAAATCAAACAAATATGCAACGAAACCAGCTGAAGGTCATGCTAAAAAAGCAGGCACAGCACCTAAGCGCTTCATTCGTGAATTCAGAAACGTCAATGTTGATGAATACGAAGTAGGTCAAGAAGTCTCAGTTGATACATTTGAAGCTGGCGACATCATTGATGTAACAGGCGTATCTAAAGGTAAAGGCTTCCAAGGTGCTATTAAACGACATGGTCAAGCACGTGGACCAATGGCTCACGGTTCTCATTTCCACAGAGCACCAGGTTCAGTAGGTATGGCTTCTGATGCTTCAAGAGTATTTAAAGGTCAAAAAGCACCTGGACGTATGGGTGGTAACACAGTGACTGTACAAAACTTAGAAGTAGTACAAGTTGATACTGAAAATGGCGTTATCCTTGTAAAAGGTAATGTTCCAGGAGCTAAAAAAGGCTTAGTAGAAATTAAATCTTCAATTAAAAAAGGTAATAAATAATTAAGTAGCGAAAGGAGGAAAATGCATAATGGCTAATTATGATGTATTAAAAGTAGACGGTTCTAAAGCAGGTTCAGTAGAACTTAGCGATGCAGTATTCGGCATTGAACCAAATAACAGCGTGCTTTTTGAAGCAATTACATTACAACGTGCTTCATTACGCCAAGGAACACATGCTGTTAAAAATCGTTCAGCAGTTCGTGGCGGTGGACGTAAACCATGGAGACAAAAAGGTACAGGACGTGCGCGTCAAGGTACGATTCGTGCGCCACAATGGCGTGGTGGTGGTATCGTATTTGGACCAACTCCAAGAAGCTATGCTTATAAAATGCCTAAGAAAATGCGTCGTTTAGCGTTACGTTCAGCATTGTCATTCAAAGTTAAAGAAAATGGATTCACAGTTGTAGATAGCTTTGGTTTCGAAGCACCTAAAACGAAAGAATTCAAAAACGTGTTAACTACATTAGAACAACCTAAAAAAGTTTTAGTAGTGACAGAAAATGAAGATGTAAACGTAGCATTATCTGCACGTAATATTCCTGGAGTACAAGTTACTACAGCGACTGGTTTAAACGTATTAGATATTTCAAGTGCTGACAGTGTAATCATCACTGAAGCAGCTGCTAAAAAAGTTGAGGAGGTGCTCGGATAATGGAAGCTAGAGACATTCTTAAGCGCCCCGTAATCACTGAAAAATCTTCAGAAGCTATGGCAGAAGAAAAATATACATTTGACGTTGATACTCGTGTAAATAAAACACAAGTTAAAGATGCTGTTGAAGAAATCTTTGACGTTAAAGTTGCAAATGTCAACATCATGAACTATAAACCTAAGAAAAAACGTATGGGCCGATACCAAGGTTATACGAATAAACGAAGAAAAGCGATTGTTACATTAAAAGAAGGATCAATCGACTTATTTAACTAAAATAAAATTACCAATAAGGAGGTAAGCGACAATGGCTCTTAAAAAATATAAGCCAATAACAAATGGTCGTCGTAATATGACTTCATTAGATTTCGCGGAGATTACTAAAACAACTCCAGAAAAGTCATTATTACAACCGCTACCGAAAAGAGCGGGACGTAACAACCAAGGTAAATTGACAGTACGCCATCATGGTGGCGGCCACAAACGTCAATACCGTGTTATCGATTTCAAACGTAATAAAGATGGAATCACAGCTAAAGTTGATTCTATTCAATATGATCCAAACAGATCAGCAAATATTGCATTATTAGTATATGCAGATGGTGAAAAACGCTATATTATTGCACCTAAAGGATTAGAAGTAGGACAAGTAGTTGAAAGTGGTGAAGACGCTGACATCAAAGTTGGTAACGCATTACCATTACAAAACATACCTGTTGGTACTATCATCCATAACATTGAATTAAAACCAGGAAAAGGTGGACAACTTGCGCGTTCAGCAGGTGCCAGCTCTCAAGTACTTGGTAAAGAAGGTAAATACGTATTAATCAGATTGCGTTCTGGTGAAGTTCGTATGGTGCTATCAACATGCCGAGCAACAATTGGACAAGTTGGTAACTTACAACATGAACTTGTTAACGTAGGTAAAGCAGGACGTTCAAGATGGAAAGGTATCCGTCCTACAGTTCGTGGTTCTGTAATGAACCCTAACGATCACCCACACGGTGGTGGTGAAGGTCGTGCTCCAATCGGTAGACCATCTCCAATGTCTCCATGGGGTAAACCAACTCTTGGCAAGAAAACACGTCGTGGTAAAAAAGCATCAGATAAACTTATCGTACGTGGACGTAAGAGAAAATAATAAAATCAACTTATTTGGGTGTGCGGCGTAAAGCTGCACGCACACAATAAGAAGGGAGGCGCCCAAATGGCTCGTAGTATTAAAAAAGGACCTTTCGTCGATGATCATTTAATGAAAAAAGTTGAAGCTCAAGACGGAAGTGAAAGAAAACAAGTAATTAAAACATGGTCTCGTCGTTCTACAATTTTCCCTAATTTCATTGGACATACATTTGCAGTATACGATGGACGTAAGCATGTACCTGTTTATGTTACTGAAGATATGGTTGGTCACAAATTAGGTGAATTTGCTCCAACTCATACATTCAAAGGACATGCAGCAGACGACAAGAAAACAAGAAGATAACATATATAAGTAGAGGAGGAAATCCTAATGGAAGCAAAAGCGGTTGCTAGAACTATAAGAATCGCACCTCGTAAAGTAAGATTAGTTCTTGACTTAATCAGAGGTAAAAATGCTGCTGAAGCAATTGCAATTTTAAAATTGACAAACAAAGCTTCATCACCAGTAATTGAAAAAGTATTAATGTCCGCTTTAGCAAATGCTGAACACAACTATGATATGAACACTGATGAATTAGTTGTTAAAGAAGCATATGCTAATGAAGGACCAACTTTAAAACGTTTCCGTCCACGTGCACAAGGCCGTGCAAGTGCAATTAACAAACGTACTAGCCACATCACTATCGTCGTAAGTGACGGAAAAGAAGAAGCTAAAGAAGCTTAATAATTATTTAAGGAGGGAACACTGTGGGTCAAAAAATTAATCCTATCGGACTTCGTGTCGGTATCATCCGTGATTGGGAAGCAAAATGGTATGCTGAAAAAGACTTTGCATCATTACTACACGAAGATTTAAAAATCCGTAAATTTATTGATAACGAATTAAAAGAAGCATCAGTTTCACACGTTGACATTGAACGTGCAGCTAACCGAATTAACATTGCGATTCATACTGGTAAACCTGGTATGGTAATCGGTAAAGGCGGTTCAGAAATTGAAAAACTTCGTAACAAATTAAACAATTTAACTGATAAGAAAGTACACATCAACGTTGTTGAAATCAAAAAAATTGATATCGATGCACGTTTAGTTGCTGAAAACATTGCACGTCAATTAGAAAATCGTGCATCATTCCGCCGTGTACAAAAACAAGCGATTTCAAGAGCTATGAAGTTAGGTGCTAAAGGTATCAAAACTCAAGTTTCTGGTCGTTTAGGTGGCGCAGACATCGCTCGTGCCGAACAATATTCTGAAGGAACTGTTCCACTTCATACATTGCGTGCTGACATTGATTACGCACATGCTGAAGCCGACACTACTTATGGTAAATTAGGCGTTAAAGTATGGATTTATCGTGGAGAAGTTCTTCCTACTAAGAACACTAGTGAAGGAGGAAAATAATAATGTTACTACCAAAACGTGTTAAATATCGTCGTCAACATCGTCCAAAAACAACTGGTCGTTCAAAAGGCGGTAACTATGTAACATTTGGTGAGTATGGATTACAAGCAACTACAACGTCTTGGATTACATCTCGTCAAATCGAATCTGCTCGTATTGCTATGACACGTTACATGAAACGTGGCGGGAAAGTTTGGATTAAAATCTTCCCACATACACCATATACTAAAAAACCTTTAGAAGTTCGTATGGGTGCCGGTAAAGGTGCTGTTGAAGGTTGGATCGCAGTTGTGAAACCAGGTCGTATCTTATTCGAGATTGCTGGTGTACAAGAAGAAGTTGCTCGTGAAGCATTGCGTTTAGCTAGTCACAAACTTCCAGTTAAAACTAAGTTTGTAAAACGTGAAGAATTGGGTGGTGAAACAAATGAAAGCTAAGGAAATTAGAGACTTAACCACTTCAGAAATCGAAGAACAAATCAAATCTTCAAAAGAAGAACTTTTTAACCTACGCTTTCAGTTAGCTACAGGTCAATTAGAGGAAACTGCACGTATTCGCACAGTAAGAAAAACGATTGCACGTCTAAAAACTGTCGCTCGTGAAAGAGAAATTGAACAAAGCAAGGCTAATCAATAAAAGAGGAGGTTGTAAAAGTGAGTGAAAGAAATGATCGCAAAGTTTACACTGGCAGAGTAGTTTCTGACAAAATGGACAAAACTATCACTGTATTAGTAGAAACTTACAAAACACACAAATTATACGGTAAACGTGTAAAATACTCTAAAAAATACAAAACTCATGATGAAAACAATTCAGCTAAATTAGGAGACATTGTTAAAATCCAAGAAACTCGTCCTTTATCAGCAACAAAACGTTTTCGTTTAGTAGAAATTGTTGAAGAGTCAGTAATTATTTAATACAAGATTAAAGATAAGGGAGGTTTAACGAATGATCCAACAAGAAACTCGATTAAAAGTGGCAGACAACTCTGGTGCTCGTGAAGTTCTTACAATCAAAGTGTTAGGTGGATCTGGTCGCAAAACTGCGAACATTGGTGATGTAATTGTTTGTACTGTTAAAAATGCAACACCAGGTGGCGTTGTTAAAAAAGGCGATGTAGTAAAAGCTGTTATAGTTAGAACTAAGTCAGGTGTTCGCCGTGATGATGGTTCATATATCAAATTTGATGAAAATGCATGTGTCATTATTCGTGATGACAAAGGCCCACGTGGTACTCGTATCTTTGGTCCTGTTGCTCGTGAATTACGTGAAGGTAACTTCATGAAAATCGTTTCATTAGCACCAGAAGTACTATAAACAAACAATAACCATAATATTTAAGGAGGTGCCCACATGCATATCAAAAAAGGTGACAACGTAAAAGTTATCGCAGGTAAAGACAAAGGTAAAGAAGGAAAAGTTATTGCTACTGAACCTAAAAAAGACCGTGTCGTTGTGGAAGGTGTAAATGTTATTAAAAAACACCAAAAACCAACTCAATTAAATCCTGAAGGTGGAATCTTAGAAACAGAGGCAGCTATCCATGTTTCTAACGTACAATTATTAGACCCTAAAACAAATGAACCTACACGTGTTGGTTATAAATTTGTTGATGGTAAAAAAGTTCGTATTGCTAAAAAGTCAGGCGAAGAAATCAAATCTAATAATTAATAAATAATCGAAAGGAGGATCCACTTTGAACCGTTTAAAAGAAAAATTCAACACAGAAGTTACTGAAAACTTGGTTAAAAAGTTTAACTACAGTTCAGTAATGGAAGTACCAAAAATCGAAAAAATCGTAGTTAACATGGGTGTCGGTGATGCTGTTCAAAACTCTAAAGTTTTAGATAGTGCAGTTGAAGAATTAGAATTAATCACTGGTCAAAAACCATTAGTAACTAAAGCTAAAAAATCAATCGCAACATTCCGTTTACGTGAAGGTATGCCAATCGGTGCAAAAGTAACACTTCGCGGTGAAAGAATGTATGAATTCTTAGATAAATTAATCGCAGTTTCATTACCACGTGTACGTGACTTCCATGGTGTTTCTAAAAAAGCATTTGATGGTCGCGGTAACTACACTTTAGGTATTAAAGAACAATTAATTTTCCCTGAAATCGATTATGATAAAGTAAGCAAAGTAAGAGGAATGGATATTGTTATCGTAACAACTGCTAACACTGACGAGGAAGCTCGTGAATTGTTATCAAACTTCGGTATGCCATTTCGTAAATAATCTCTAAAAAAGGAGGCTAATTAAGTGGCTAAAACTTCAATGGTTGCTAAGCAACAAAAAAAACAAAAATATGCAGTACGCGAATACACACGTTGTGAACGTTGTGGACGTCCACATTCTGTATACCGTAAATTTAAATTATGCCGTATTTGTTTCCGTGAATTAGCTTATAAAGGTCAAATTCCTGGCGTACGCAAAGCTAGTTGGTAATTATTAAGAGTCTGAAAGGAGGCAACAATCAATGACAATGACAGATCCAATTGCAGATATGCTAACTCGAGTGAGAAACGCTAACATGGTGCGTCACGATAAATTAGAGTTACCTGCATCAAACATTAAAAAACAAATTGCTGAAATCTTAAAAAATGAAGGTTTCATTAAAAACGTAGAATTCGTTGAAGACGATAAACAAGGTGTTCTTCGCTTATTCCTAAAATATGGTCAAAATAACGAACGTGTTATCACAGGTTTAAAACGTATTTCTAAACCAGGTTTACGTGTTTATGCTAAAGCTAACGAAGTGCCTAAAGTATTAAATGGTTTAGGTATCGCATTAGTTTCTACATCTGAAGGTGTTATCACTGATAAAGAAGCAAGAAAACGTAATGTTGGTGGAGAAATTATCGCATACGTTTGGTAATAATAAATAAGGAGGTGCCCTAACATGAGTCGTGTTGGTAAGAAAATTATTAATATTCCTACAGACGTAACAGTTACATTTGATGGTCATACTGCAACTGTTAAAGGTCCAAAAGGGGAATTATCAAGAACTTTTGATGAAAAAATGTCTTTTAAACAAGAAGAAAACACTATCGAAGTAGTAAGACCATCAGATTCTAAAGATGATCGTACAGTTCATGGTACTACTCGTGCTTTATTAAACAACATGGTGCAAGGTGTATCACAAGGTTATGAAAAAACGCTTGAACTTGTTGGTGTTGGTTACCGTGCTCAAATGCAAGGAACTAATTTAGTATTAAATGTGGGATATTCTCACCCTGTAGAAATTAAAGCAGAAAATGGTATCACATTTGCTGTTGAAAAGAATACTACAATCAAAGTATCTGGCGTATCTAAAGAGCAAGTTGGAGCAATTGCTTCTAACATTCGCGCAGTAAGACCTCCAGAACCTTATAAAGGTAAAGGAATTCGTTACCAAGGTGAATACGTTCGCCGTAAAGAAGGTAAAACTGGTAAATAATAGATAACTCTCGAAAGAAAGGAGTATAACAATGATCAGTAAAATTGATAAAAATAAAGTGCGTTTAAAAAGACATGCACGTGTTCGTACTAGCTTATCTGGTACAGCTGAAAAACCTCGTTTGAATGTTTATCGTTCAAATAAACATATTTACGCACAAATTATTGATGATGTAAAAGGCGAAACAATCGTACAAGCATCATCTAAAGATAAAGATATTGCTAGTGACTCAACTTCTAAAGTAGATTTAGCTACAAAAGTTGGTGAAGCAATTGCTAAGAAAGCCAATGACAAAGGCATTAAAGCTATTGTATTTGACCGCGGAGGTTACCTATACCATGGTCGTGTAAAAGCATTAGCAGATGCTGCAAGAGAAAGCGGATTAGAATTTTAATTTAAAGGAGGGACAATTACATGGCTCGTAGAGAAGAAGAAGCGAAAGAATTTGAAGAACGCGTTGTAACAATCAACCGTGTTGCGAAAGTTGTTAAAGGTGGACGTCGTTTCCGTTTCACTGCATTAGTAGTAGTAGGAGACAAAAAAGGTCGTGTAGGTTTCGGTACTGGTAAAGCACAAGAAGTACCTGAAGCTATCAAAAAAGCTGTAGAAGCAGCTAAAAAAGATTTAGTAGTCGTTCCACGTGTAGAAGGAACAACTCCTCATACTATCACTGGTCGTTATGGCTCAGGTAGCGTATTCATGAAACCTGCTGCACCTGGTACTGGTGTTATCGCTGGTGGTCCAGTTCGTGCGGTATTAGAATTAGCAGGTATTACTGATATCTTAAGTAAATCATTAGGTTCAAACACACCAATCAATATGGTTCGTGCAACAATCAATGGTTTACAAAACCTTAAAAATGCTGAAGATGTTGCGAAATTACGTGGCAAAACAGTAGAAGAATTATACAATTAAGGAGGGAAAATAAATAATGGCTAAATTACAAATTACCCTCACGCGTAGTGTTATTGGTCGTCCTGAAACACAACGTAAAACTGTTGAAGCATTGGGTCTTAAAAAGACAAACAGTTCAGTAGTTGTTGAAGACAACCCTGCAATTCGTGGGCAAATCAACAAAGTAAAACATTTATTATCAGTAGAAGAAAAATAAATAAGGAGGTGCCGAGAGAATGAAATTACATGAGTTAAAAGCAGCTGAAGGATCACGTAAAGAACGCAATCGTGTTGGACGTGGTGCTGCAACTGGTAACGGTAAAACAAGTGGTCGCGGTCAAAAAGGTCAAAAAGCACGTTCAGGTGGTGGCGTAAGACCAGGTTTTGAAGGTGGACAATTGCCTTTATTCCGTCGTTTACCTAAACGTGGTTTTACTAACATTAACCGTAAGGAATATGCTATTGTTAACTTAGACCAACTTAATAAATTTGAAGATGGTACTGAAGTAACTCCAGCTTTATTAGTTGAAACTGGTGTTGTGAAGAATGAAAAATCTGGTATTAAAGTACTAGGTAATGGTTCACTTGAGAAAAAATTAACAGTGAAAGCTCATAAATTTTCAGCTTCAGCAGCAGATGCTATTGATGCAAAAGGTGGAGCACACGAGGTGATCTAATGTTTCAAACGCTTGTGAGCTTTTTTACAACTAAAGAAGTTCGTAACAAGATTTTCTTCACTCTAGCAATGTTAATTATTTTTAAGATTGGGACGTATATCCCAGCTCCAGGAGTAAATCCTGAACCCTTTGCACATCAAGGTTCGGATCAAGGTGTTGCTGCTTTGCTAAATACGTTTGGTGGCGGAGCCTTAAAGAACTTTTCAATTTTTGCAATGGGTATTATGCCATACATCACTGCATCTATCGTAATGCAACTATTACAGATGGATATCGTACCTAAGTTTTCTGAATGGGCGAAACAAGGTGAAGTAGGTAAAAGAAAATTAAGTAACGTCACACGTTACTTTGCAATTATATTGGCTTTTGTTCAGTCAATAGGTATGGCATTCCAATTTAACAATTATCTAGGCGGTAAATTGGTTATTAATCAATCCGTGATGAGTTATTTGTTAATTGCGATTGTCTTAACAACAGGAACAGCATTTTTAATTTGGCTTGGAGACCAAATCACACAGTTTGGTGTAGGTAATGGTATTTCAATCATTATCTTCGCGGGTATCTTATCCACTTTACCATCATCTATCATCCAATTTGCGCAACAAGCATTTGTTGGTAACGATGATACGACTTTAGCATGGTTAAAAGTGATAGGTTTAGTAGTAGGTTTAATCTTGCTAACAATCGGTGCAATTTATGTACTTGAAGCGAAGCGTAAGATACCTATTCAATATGCGAAAAAACAATCAGCTCAACGATTAGGTTCACAAGCAACTTATCTACCTTTGAAAGTTAACTCAGCAGGGGTTATACCAGTAATCTTTGCGATGGCGTTCTTCTTATTGCCAAGAACATTAACGTTGTTCTTCCCTAAAGCAGATTGGGCTCAAACTATATCTCAAACTGCGAACCCATCCAATACTTATGGTATGATTGTTTATGTTGTGTTAATTATTGCGTTTACTTACTTTTACGCATTTGTTCAAGTTAATCCTGAAAAAATGGCCGATAATTTGAAGAAACAAGGTAGTTATGTACCAGGTATTCGTCCTGGCGACCAAACGAAAAAGTATATTACTAAAGTGCTATATCGCTTAACTTTTGTAGGTTCTATTTTCTTAGCAGTTATTGCTATTTTACCGATTTTAGCGACTAAGTTTATGAGCTTACCACAATCCATTCAAATTGGTGGTACAAGCTTGCTTATCGTTATTGGTGTAGCAATTGAAACTATGAAATCTTTAGAAGCTCAAGTAAGCCAAAAAGAATATAAAGGCTTTGGTGGTAGATAACTTGTAGGAGGGCATTTATGAATATCATTTTAATGGGTCTACCTGGCGCAGGTAAAGGAACTCAAGCGAGTGAAATTGTTAAGAAATTCCCAATACCACATATATCTACTGGTGACATGTTCAGAAAAGCGATTAAAGATGAGACTGATTTAGGCAAAGAAGCTAAATCATACATGGATCGTGGGGAATTAGTCCCTGATGAAGTTACTGTAGGTATCGTTAAAGAAAGAATTTCTGAAGACGATGCAAAAAAAGGCTTTTTATTGGATGGCTTTCCTAGAACAATCGATCAAGCTGAGGCATTAAATGAAATTATGTCTGAGCTTGACAGAGATATTGATGCGGTTATCAATATAGAAGTTCCAGAAGAAGAACTAATGAATCGCTTAACAGGTCGACGTATATGTGAAACATGTGGTACGACTTATCATCTTGTTTTTAATCCTCCAAAGGTAGAAGGTATTTGCGATATCGATGGTGGAAAGTTGTATCAGCGAGAAGATGATAATCCAGAAACAGTATCCAACCGTTTGAGCGTTAATGTTAAACAATCAAAACCTATTTTAGAATACTATGATAAAAAAGGTGTCTTGAAAAACATTGATGGTTCAAAAAACATTGACGAAGTAACCAGCGATGTCATTGATATCTTAAATCATTTAAAATAGATCAACTTTATACGGTCTATTAAATGGTGATTTTATTTAGGTTTAATCTATGATTAATAAGTTGAGTGACATAAGACGATATAATTCCCGCACTTTTGTTGAAGTTATTCTAACTAGTCACTGAAATAGATTCGTATCGTTAAAGTTGTCTATTGACGATTACCTTACTATTGCAAAAAGGGGGAAGTAATCAATGGCGAAACAAGATGTAATTGAATTAGAAGGTACAGTACTTGATACTTTACCAAATGCTATGTTTAAAGTAGAATTAGAAAATGGTCATGAGATTTTAGCACATGTAAGTGGTAAAATCAGAATGAATTATATTCGAATTCTTCCTGGCGACAAAGTAACAGTAGAAATGTCTCCGTATGATTTGTCACGCGGTAGAATTACGTATCGTTATAAATAATCGTCACTCCATAATATAGGGAGGTATAAAAATGAAAGTAAGACCATCAGTAAAACCAATTTGCGAAAAATGTAAAGTCATTAAACGTAAAGGTAAAGTTATGGTAATTTGTGATAATCCTAAGCACAAACAAAGACAAGGTTAATTAAAAGAGAGGTGTAAATTTATATGGCACGTATTGCAGGAGTAGATATTCCACGTGAAAAACGCGTTGTAATTTCTTTAACTTATATATACGGTATCGGTACATCAACAGCTCAAAAAATTGTTGAACAAGCAAATGTTTCAGCTGATACACGTGTAAAAGATTTAACAGATGATGAATTAGGTCGTATCCGTGAGGTTGTTGATAGCTTTAAAGTTGAAGGTGACCTACGTCGTGAACAAAATTTAAACATTAAACGTTTAATGGAAATTTCATCATACCGTGGTATCCGTCACCGTCGTGGATTACCAGTTCGCGGTCAAAAAACTAAAAATAACGCTCGTACGCGTAAAGGCCCAGTGAAAACTGTAGCTAACAAGAAAAAATAATAGGTAAAGGAGGCAAAAATAAATGGCACGTAAACAAGTATCTCGTAAACGTAGAGTTAAAAAGAATATTGAAAACGGTGTTGCGCATATCCGTTCAACATTCAACAATACTATTGTAACTATCACAGATGAATTTGGTAATGCATTATCATGGTCATCAGCTGGTGCATTAGGTTTTAAAGGTTCTAAAAAATCTACACCTTTTGCAGCACAAATGGCTTCAGAAACTGCATCAAAATCTGCAATGGAACACGGTTTAAAAACTGTAGAAGTAACAGTTAAAGGTCCTGGCCCAGGTCGTGAATCAGCTATCCGTGCATTACAATCTGCTGGTTTAGAAGTAACAGCAATCAGAGACGTTACTCCAGTACCACATAATGGTTGTCGTCCACCAAAACGTCGTCGCGTCTAATTCTTGATTGTTATTGTTACAGGTCACTGATCACTTAGCAAAACAGTTTGAAATTAAAGTCGACGTATTTAAGGAGGATATTTGTAAATGATAGAAATCGAAAAACCTAGAATTGAGACAATTGAAATTAGTGATGATGCTAAATTCGGTAAGTTCGTTGTTGAACCACTAGAACGTGGCTACGGTACTACACTAGGAAACTCCTTACGTCGTATCCTACTATCTTCATTACCAGGTGCAGCCGTTAAATACATCGAGATTGAAGGCGTATTACACGAGTTTTCAGCAATAGATAATGTAGTGGAAGATGTATCTACAATTATCATGAACATCAAAAAACTAGCATTAAAAATCTATTCTGAAGAGGATAAAACGTTAGAAATTGATGTACGAGATGAAGGCGAAGTAACTGCAAGTGATATCACACATGATAGTGATGTTGAGATTTTAAACCCAGAGCTTAAAATCGCAACCGTGTCTAAAGGTGGACATCTTAAAATTCGTCTTGTTGCTAATAAGGGTAGAGGTTACGCATTAGCAGAACAAAACAACACTAGTGATTTACCAATTGGAGTAATTCCTGTTGATTCACTTTATTCACCTGTAGAACGTGTAAACTATACAGTTGAAAATACACGTGTAGGTCAAAGTAGTGATTTTGATAAATTAACATTGGATGTTTGGACAAATGGTTCAATCACGCCACAAGAATCAGTATCATTAGCTGCTAAAATAATGACTGAGCACTTAAATATCTTTGTAGGTCTTACTGATGAAGCTCAAAATGCTGAAATTATGATTGAAAAAGAAGAAGACCAAAAAGAAAAAGTATTAGAAATGTCTATTGAAGAATTAGACTTATCTGTACGTTCATATAACTGTTTAAAACGCGCAGGAATCAATTCTGTACAAGAGTTAGCTGATAAATCAGAAGCTGATATGATGAAAGTGCGTAATTTAGGTCGTAAATCTCTTGAAGAAGTTAAATACAAATTAGAAGATTTAGGTTTAGGTTTAAGAAAAGAAGATTGATAAAGGAGGTTAACTCATGGGTTACAGAAAATTAGGTCGTACTTCTGACCAACGTAAAGCAATGTTACGTGATTTAGCAACGTCACTTATTGTAAGTGAACGTATCGAAACAACAGAAGCACGTGCAAAAGAAGTTCGTAGTATTGTTGAGAAATTAATCACTTTAGGAAAAAAAGGCGATTTAGCTTCTCGTCGTAATGCAGCTAAAACATTACGTAATGTTGACATCTTAAATGAAGATGAGACAACACAAACTGCACTTCAAAAACTATTTGGTGAAATCGCAGACCGTTATACAGAACGTCAAGGTGGTTACACTCGTATCCTTAAAGTAGGCCCTCGTCGTGGAGACGGTGCTGAATCAGTAATTATTGAATTAGTATAATTGTGAAATGTCACAATATATCACTGAATAAATACACTTAGAACTTATATATAAAGCAAATGAGTGCAACGATAATGTTTGCCACATACAAATATTGTCTAGCTCAGAGTACCCCATCAACTTAATAATCATTTAAAGCGTGAACTCAATAAACATGATGGGGTGCGCGCTTTTTTCATTTAGCTGTAGTTTAATTGACTATGGCTTTTTAATTTGTATCCTATTTGAAGTGGATGTTGTGTAGTAACGTGCATAGAAAATAGACAGTATATTTGATAAAATGTGGACAATATACAGATGATATGATTTCATGTAAAATATGATAGAATACATAAATTTTGATAAGGATGACTGACAATGGCTATGGAAGAAAATATAATTAAATTTAAAGATGTGTCATTTCAATATCAAAGCGATACTGCATTTACTTTAGATCATGTTTCTTTTAATATACCAAAAGGTAAATGGACGACAATTGTCGGTCATAATGGTTCAGGGAAATCAACGCTTGCAAAATTGATGGTAGGTATCGAGCAAGCAAATGAAGGACAAATTTTTTATAATAATCACCTTATCAATGCACAAAATTTACAAGATATTCGTAAACATATTGGTATCGTATTGCAAAACCCAGAAAACCAATTTGTTGGGTCAATTGTCAAATACGATGTTGCTTTTGGCTTAGAAAATCATTCAGTACCTCATGATAATATGCATCGCATAGTTAAACAGGTGCTTTCTCATGTTAATATGTTAGATTATGCAGATAGTGAGCCACAATCATTATCTGGTGGTCAAAAACAACGCGTTGCTATCGCTGGTGTACTAGCATTAGGGCCTTCAGTGATTATTTTAGATGAGGCTGATTCTATGTTAGATCCTAAAGCACGAGAAGATTTATTTGAGTTAGTGAAACGTGTCCAACAAGAAAAAAATATTACAATTATTTCTATTACACATGATTTGACTGAAGCAATGGATAGTGACTATGTGATTGTGATGAATAAAGGAACGGTTTACCAGGCTGGAATACCTGAGACCATTTTTTCGTCACAACACGGTTTATTAGATATTGGTTTAGACTTACCATTTGTAATGAAAATTGCACAACAATTAGAAGTTAGTAATCGTTATATTACTTATGAAGGGTTAGTGGACAAACTATGAGTATTACCTTTAATGATGTCACATATATTTATCAAAAGGGGACACCTTATGAAAAAGAAGCAGTGAGTCACATTCATTTGGCTTTAGAACAAGGTGTCTATTATGCACTCATAGGACAAACGGGAAGCGGTAAGTCAACACTTATTCAACATATTAATGGCCTTATCAAACCTACAACAGGAAGCCTTTCTGTTGGTGACATTACGATTCATCATAAAACCAAAGATAAACATATAAGAACTATTCGTAAAACAGTCGGTATGGTTTTCCAAATTCCAGAAACACAATTATTTGAAGATACAGTGGAACGTGAAATTATCTTTGGTCCGAAAAATTTTGGTATGGATATAGAACAAGTTAAAAGTGATGCCTTTGATTTATTAATGCAATTAGGTTTTCCAAGAAACATTATGTCTTTATCCCCCTTCCAAATGTCAGGAGGACAAATGCGTAAGATTGCCATCGTATCTATTTTAGCAATGAATCCCGATGTAATTATTTTAGATGAACCTACTGCAGGATTGGATCCTCAAAGTAGATTTCAAATTATGACACTACTTAAAAAGTTTCAACTTGAAGATAATAAGACTATCATTTTGGTGACGCATGATATGAATGATGTTGCGTGCTATGCAGATCAAACTGTAATTATGAAAGAAGGACAAATCGTTGATGTGTGTACACCGCGTGATTTGTTTGCTAAAGATAAGTATATAACAAATTGGCATATTGCCTTACCCGATATTGTTAAACTACAAAAAGATATTGAGGATAAACATCAAATAAAGTTCCCTCATTTGGCACTTACAAATGAGGAATTCGTTCAAATGTATAAGGAGTGGCGGCAAAAATGAAAAATAAATTGATTATTGGTCGCTATCTACCTACACAATCATTGATACACGAATTAGATCCACGAGCTAAATTAATCTTTGTCTTTTTATTTATTATTACGATATTCTTTGCTCACTCGTTTACTACGTTTGCATGGTTGTTACTTATTATTTTAGCTATTATGATATGTGCAAAAATAAAACTTTGGTTTTTATTAAAAGGACTGACACCCATATTTATCTTTCTGATTTTTACTTTTGTGATGCATATACTGTTTACAAAAGGTGGCTTTGTACTGATTCAAATAGGTGCGTTTACTATTGAAAGTGCGGGTGTTTTGGAAGGGATTTTTATTTCTCTAAGATTAATTCTTATTGTAGTGATAGCAACAATTATGACCTTATCTACAAGTCCGATTGATTTAACAGATGCCTTTGAAAAATTGATGTATCCGCTGAAATGGATTAAGGTACCCGTACATCAACTCAGTATGATAATGTCTATTGCTTTACGTTTTATTCCAACACTAATGGATGAATTAGATAAAATTATATTAGCACAAAAATCAAGAGGATCTGAAATAAGCTCGGGAGGGATATTTGCACGTATAAAAGCCTTTGTCCCTTTGATGATTCCATTATTTGTTTCTGCATTTCAACGTGCAGAAGACTTGGCTATAGCTATGGAAGTGCGAGGATATGATGCAAATGTTCAACGTACTAGCTATCGTACGTTACAATGGCAGATAAAAGATACAATTGTGATTTTAGCAATGATTCCAATCGCAGGTTTAATGTTTGTATTAAAATTGATAGGAGTGTAATGCGTTGCGTATTTTAGTCAATATATGCTATCAAGGAAGCAATTTTTTAGGATTTCAAATTCAAAATCAAGGTCGTACGGTTCAGCAACAATTTGAAAAGATACTAAAACGAATGCATCGACATGATGTTCGTATACATCCATCAAGTCGTACCGATCGAGGTGTCCATGCGCTTGAACAATTTTTCCATTTTGATACCGAATTAAAGATTGCTGATAGTCAATGGCAATATGCAATGAACAGTGCTTTGCCTGATGATATTTATGTCAAAGAAGTTAAACAGGTAGATTCGGATTTTCATTGTAGATATGATTGTGTTGGCAAACGCTACCGATATAAAGTGTATCAAGCTGAACATAAGAATCCATTTGAAAGTGGATTGAAGACTTATGTACCACAACAATTAAATATTGAACGTATGAATGAAGCTGCTCAAAAATTTATTGGGACACATGATTTTACAGGATTTTGTTCGCAAAAAACAGAAGTAGAAAGTAAAGTTAGAACGTTATATCAAAGTGAAATTGAAATGACGACATATGGTTTTGATTATATTGTTACAGGATCAGGGTTTCTATATAATATGGTCCGCGTATTAATGGCTTTTCTCATTGAAGTAGGAAAGGGGAACCGTTCCCCGGAAGAAGTCACAGCATTATTGGAACAAAAAAATCGAGATAATGTTCCATTTACCGCACCAGCAGAAGGCCTTTATCTTGAAAAAATCTACTTAGCACCTGAAGATCTAATTAATGACTTTGGACAAAACATCAAAATTTATCGTAAAAAATCTTTACAAAACGACTAAATTAGATTGACAAAACACCTATAAAATTATAAGATTATTAACGGTATTGTTTTATATCCACCCCATGATAAGCCCCGGAAACTTATTGTGTTACAAGATATATAAGCAAAGCAGAAGAACAGTTAACAAAATAAATGAAACTAACGCTTTTAAATCGTAACAGTATTTAAGTATCGAAAGCAGATTGTGATTTATCTCATAGGTTCGAATGTGAAGACAGGATTACAATCTAGACACAGCATTTATTTTTAGGAGGACAATTATTATGCGTCAAACATTTATGGCAAATGAATCAAACATTGAGCGCAAATGGTATGTAATTGATGCTGAAGGCCAAACATTAGGTCGTTTATCATCAGAAGTTGCATCTATCTTACGCGGTAAAAATAAACCAACTTACACACCACACGTTGATACTGGTGATTTCGTAATCATCATCAACGCTTCAAAAATCGAATTAACTGGTAACAAAGAACAAGATAAAATTTATTACCGTCACTCAAATCATCCAGGCGGACTAAAAGCTGTTACTGCTGGAGAATTGAAACGTAATAATCCAGAACGCTTACTTGAAAATTCTATTAAAGGTATGTTACCAAGTTCACGTTTAGGCGAAAAACAAGGTAAAAAATTATTTGTATATGGTGGCGCTGAACATCCACACGCTGCACAACAACCAGAAAACTACGAGTTACGTGGTTAATTAGAAGGAGGAAATTACATTGGCACAAGTTGAATATAGAGGTACAGGCCGTCGTAAAAACTCAGTAGCACGTGTACGTTTAGTACCAGGCGAAGGTAACATTAAAGTTAACGATCGTGATGTGCGTGACTACTTACCATTCGAATCATTGATTTTAGACTTAAACCAACCATTTGATGTAACAGAAACTAAAGGTAACTACAATGTTTTAGTTAATGTACATGGTGGTGGCTTCACTGGACAAGCTCAAGCAATTCGTCACGGTATTGCACGTGCGTTATTAGAAGCAGATCCTGAATACAGAGGTTCTTTAAAACGTGCTGGATTATTAACACGTGACCCACGTATGAAAGAACGTAAAAAACCAGGTCTTAAAAAAGCACGTCGTTCTCCACAATTCTCAAAACGTTAATTGTTGGAAGAAATATACAAAACACCTCGATATTATGTCGAGGTGTTTTTTGTGGAAAAATTCAGTATATTGTGTCTTGATATTTAACCAATCTTTCTAGGATTAACTTGAGAGGTATATATAAAACATATTACACTATACTATTACGAAAAAGATTTCTGGAGGAACTACTGTTTGACGTTTTAAAACTCCATCTAACAGTCTTTTAAAGAGAGATATATGATGTGTTCGTATACCTATTACAAAAGTAGGAAAATCAAATTATATTATTACAGTCAATGTGGCCGATGTTGATTTTGGCAATATAGTCATAAGAAATAATCATATGAACCACAGTATTAATAGTTTTAACTTTTGCTAGTAAAGTGAATCAAAATTGGTTATGGAATAATAACAAGTGAAATGGTTCGCTCTTTGTTATTCGTATTTTGTTTTTCATTGTAATATTTATTAATTAAACAGTTAAGATCGGACTGGAAATTTTCAAATTCACTGTCTTCTAAATTTAGTTTTGAAATAGAAAAGGTAGCTTTATCATCCTTATTAATTGTTTTATGATAATTTTGATAAGATTGTAATACATACATAAAATAATAAGTAACAAAGTCTATTTTTTTACTGTAATTCGCTTGAGTCCACTCTGTTTCATCAATTTTATAGCCTTTAGAGTTTATTGCATAATAGTTTTCTTCACTAGAACGTAATTTTTTGGTCTTTACAATTTTTAATAATTGTTCTTCAAACATAGCATTTACATGTCTATACAGTGTTGCTTGAGGCACATCTTCTAATAATTCATTGAGTTGCATAATAGAAAGTCCTTCTGGTTTATCGATTAATGTTAATGCGATTTTAAAACGTGTTTGATTTTTAAATAAACTGAATTCCATACATAACACCTCACTTTATACATAATAATTGATTTTTAAATAAATGTACAGTAACATTATCATTATCAATAATGATAATGGAGGGTGAAAATGAATACTGATATTAACGTCTTAAAAGAAATAGACTGGGGGACTATTATGCCAATATTAATACCAATATTGGTTTTACATGTAGTACTTTTAATAATTGCCCTAATCGATTTATATAGACGAAGAAAAATTGTTAATTATCCTATTGCTTGGGCAATCGCAATTTTGTTGTTTAATACTATTGGACCTATTCTTTATTTGATTATTGGAAGGAGGCTAATAAAAATTGATCGAGATTAAGCATGTGAATAAAATGTTTAGAGGAAGAAAAATACTGAAAAATATTTCTTTTAATATTTCAGAGGGAGAGTGTATTGGATTATTAGGTCCTAATGGTGCTGGGAAAACAACATTGATTAAATGTATTACTGGAATTATTAATTATGAAAAAGGGGAAATTAAATTTAATGGAAAAAATATTTTGAATTTTAAAAATGATATTGGTTATTTATCACAGCACACAGATTTTAAGCAGTGGATGACTTGTGAAGAGTCGTTAAGATTTTTTGGTGGTTTATCAGGTTTAAATAAAACGTATATTGCTCAGAATATTAATGAAATACTAAAAGATGTAGGTCTTCAGAATAAAAATAAATATAAGGTAGAAGAATTATCAGGAGGGATGAAACAGAGATTAGGCATAGCACAGGCTATTTTACATCGTCCAAAGTTTTTGGTCTTAGATGAACCAGTATCAGCTCTTGATCCAGTTGGCAGGAATGAAATCAAAAACCTAATAAAAAAATTGAAAAAATACACAACAGTTCTTATATCCACACATATTCTTGATGATGCAAGTGAATTTTGTGATCGATATATTATTATAAAAGATGGAGAAATCATCGGAAATATAACCAATGAAGATGAGACTGTGAATTACAAAAGTATATATTTAAAAATTTCTTTAAAAGATTCTTATGATCCGGATATTCAATTAACCGACTTATATGATTTACAAAAAGTAAAAGCAGGAGAATATATTGTAACCAGTCGAAAGCCAATTGAAATATCTGAGTTAATTGAAGAACTGGACAAAATTAATATTAAAGTGAATTCAATTGCATATGAAAAGAAAGATTTAGAGAAAATATTTTTAGAGTTGGTGTCTGATATATGAGAAATATATTAATTTTAGGAAAAGTGGAATTATTAGAAGCAGTAAGGAACATTAAATTTATATGGTTAGCAATATTCTTTTCTATTCTTGGATTGACGCAACCTTTAATTGATAATTACATGGAAGTGATTATTAAAAATTTTGGAGGGGTTGATGGGATTATTATGGACCCTAATGCACCTAAACCTCAGGCTAATGAAGTTTTGTTGGCAACGTTTACTGGCCAATTTAATCAGATGGGTTTGATTGTATTGGTCATCAGCTTTATGGGTATGATAGCTGATGAAAAGAAGAGTGGAGTTCTGGGGTTTATATTTACAAGGCCAGTATCTAGTATGCAATATATTATTTCAAAGCTTTTTGGAAACTGGATTATTAGTATGATATGTATCTTGATTGGTGCTGGTGTTTCATATTGTTATACTATTTATCTTTTTGATTATTATCCATTTATTAATTTTTTATTTTTTCTCTTATTTTATAGTTTGTGGATTCTTTTTATTGTCAGCGTAACGATATTATTAAGTACTTTTATAAAAAGCTCTATTTTTATAGGTGTGATAACTATCGTAATATCAATGGTATTTATATTATTGGGCAATATTAATAAAACATTTGCTTTATTTTTACCAAGTGGTGCACTTACATTAGCTGAAAGCCAATTTCAAAATATAAATTCTAATTTCTTATTGATAATCGCACCTGTTATTTATATTGTTGCCTTAGTATATGCATCTAAAGTCATTATCAAGAAATTCTAAGGAGGTATAGAAATGTTATCCATTCAAAATTTAAGTAAAACGTATAAAGGTTCTGATAAAGGTGTTAAGAATTTATCATTAGAATTATATGAAGGTGATATATGTGCTTTTATTGGAGCAAATGGTGCTGGGAAAACGACAACGATTAAATCAATTGTTGGAATACATACATTTGATCATGGAGAAGTGAAATTGTTCAATATAAATCTAAAAGATAATCCAGAGTATTATAAATCTTTCATTGGTTATTCACCAGATACGCCTGATTTGTACAATAATATGACGGGGAAAGCATATATTGAACTAATAGCGGCGCTTTATAAAATGGAGAACATAGAACTTGAAGAGAAATTAAGTTACCTAATAAAAGAATTAAAATTTGAAAGTGCCATTTATGATTTGGTTTCTAGTTATTCTCATGGAATGAAGCAGAGGTTAGTGCTTATTTCATTATTAATGCATGATCCTAAATTAATTATTTTGGATGAACCATTTGTTGGCTTGGATCCAAATGCTATTGATTTTTTAGTGAATGAAATTAGAAGACGAGCCAGTGAAGGAGTAATTATTTTATACTCTACACACGTACTTGAAGTTGCTGAAAAATTATGTAATAAACTTGTTATTTTAGATCATGGTAAAGCTGTAGTAAATGATACAATGGAAAGTATTCTTAAAAAAGCACCATTAAATGAAATATTTAAGGATGTGACTTCTGATGAATAATCTTAAATTGTTATTTTTATTTCGATTAAAAAATCAAACGCAATTATCTAATTTGAAAAGCAATAATAAAGAAGTAAGAAAGCATTCTATTTACACTATCACAGGATATATTACTGCATTTATAATGTTTTTAGGATATATAGTTTTCATTGCAATAGATTTAAGTTTAAATAATAATATCCATGAATTTTTTGTATTATTAACATCCATTTTATTTTGGCTATTTGGTATATGGAATATACTTAGCGGATTCGATAATGTCATAGAAGGGAAGGATGGTGAATTTATTTATAGTCTGCCAATAAAAAACTGGCAAGCAAAACTGTTTTATTTATTAAGTAAATATTTGATTCATATTACTTTGACTTTTACCATTTTTATTCTAAGTGTTGTCTTCGTAATACCTTTGTTATCTCATTTATTGTCAGTAATTCTTATGATTATTTTATTAAGTTTTATTGTTCCTCTTCTAGCTACAAATATACCTTTTATAATTTCCATATTAGTAAGAAATATACTAATATTTATCAAGTTACGTAATAATATAACAGAGTCAATTTTTACATTATTCGCATTTATAGCTCCGTTAATTTATTTTATCTTTAACTCTGAAATGGTTGGTTATAAAGAATGGTTTATAAATACATCTATTTTACGGTACCCGCTTAACAAGATGACTAGCTCTCCTTTTTTATTTAATATGTTTTTGTTAATTGTTATTACCTTTATTACAACGTTCATAGTTATTTATATGCTGATTAATTTTCATGATTCCCTTAGAAATCAAACAAATAAGCGAAAGAAAAAAAGAAATGGGAATACGGTATTTAAAATAAATTCACCAGTATTCAGTTTAATAATAAAGGAATTTAAATTATATTTTTCCTCTTTAACTTATGTTAGTAATACAATCATAACTCCAGTAGTTATTGTTATATTAAATATAAGTATTCTAATTGGAATAATACCCAGTATTGATTCAATTTCTTATGATTTACTAGGATTTACTATTAGTTCTCAGCAAATATATGTACTTATTGTCTTTACTTTTGTAATTCTTACTACTACAACTTCTTGTAGCATTTCTTTTGAAGGAAAGAGTATTTGGATTATGTTAGTGGCTCCTATTAATATTAAGAAAATAGCGATTGGAAAAATATTAGTTAATATACTTTTATTTTTACCAGGTATTGTTTTAACTTCTATTGTGTTCTATACAGTATTTCATGCAGGTATATTTTATTTAATTATAATCAGTACGTTGTTAGTATCTACCCTCACTTTGATAAGTATTATTGGGTTTTTAGTAAATTTACGGTTCCCATCCTATAACTGGAGTTCTGAAATGGAAGTTGTTAAACAAAGTAAAGGAACTATTGTAACTGCAATAATAAGTATGATAATTATTCCGATAGTTATTGCATTTGTTCTAATAAATAACTCATTGCTGACTTTATTGGTAATTTTTATAGAAATGGCAGTGATTATAATTATGTTTAAAAAAATTACAGCAGATAGTTTAATTTTAAAATAATAAAGTATGTAATAAGAAATACAATGTAAATGTAGTATAAAATCCGCAATAGAATATTCTTATTATTAGAAGATTAGTTGACAAAATATTTTATTCTTTATCTTTAGAGATGTAATAGACACAATAAAGAAAAATCAATATTTAAAAAAATATTCGCTTAATATAGTTGACATATTAATTAAATAGATTAAGATAAAAGTGACTAGAAAAATTTATTTAGTCATAAATGAATAGGGGTATTAATATGGCATTCTCTAAGATTGAAAAAGAAAATATTAAGAAAAATTTATTAGAAAATTGTGAAAAGCATTGGTCAAAATACGGTTATAAAAAAACAAATATTAATGACTTGTGCCAAATTTCTGGAATATCAAAAGGTTCTTTTTATAATTTTTTTGATTCGAAGGAGGCATTATTTTATGAAGTCATCATAAGTGCACACAATAAGTTAGTGAAAATTACAGAGGACGGTTTAAAAAAATGTATGACTAAATATGATTTTGCTAATTTTTTGAAACTGTTATATCAGGAATATACAAAATTAGATTTTTTAAATGAGACATCACAACAGGATTTTATCAAATTTTTAAATAAACTAGATGTAAAAAAACAAAAAAAATTAATGGAAAATGTACACTATGATCTTCGTAATGAAATTAGGAAATCAAATTTGAAATATAAAGTTGATGAAAATTTAGGGATTTCTGCCTTAGGATATATCTTTACTCCTTTATCAAAAGAAGAGTTAGATATATATAATGAAAATGGAACAATCGAGTTTTTAATTGACATAACCGTTGATAGGATTTTTGAATAAGTTTTAGTTAAAGGAGGTCAATCAGATGGAATTAATTAAATCATCCTATATGACACAAGCTTCTATGGAAGAAGAACAACTTTATTTGATATGGAATAAATCATCTGTGACTAGATCGTTATATACGGAAACATGGTGTTTTAAATTACTAATTGAATGTGACAAAAATAAACTTGTGAAAGCACTTTGTCAAATTTTTGAAGAAAATGATATTCTAAAATCAAATTTCATATTTAAAAATAATCGTGTATATAAATACGTAAATCATACAAATCCTGTTGTGATAACTGAAAAAGTGAAAGAGACAAATTTATATCAGTTTATAAATAAATACAAAACGGAAGAGTTTGATTTAAATAATGACGTCCTATGTCAGTTTTATATTTTAATAGATAATGAAATGAATAGCACTTATCTTATTATAAACCACCACCACATTGTATCAGATGCTCAAACAAAAAATTTAATACTTCGAAGGTTAAAAGAGATACTAGATCCAAGTAGGGTTACTGAAAAAATTCATCATGAATTATCTACTAATTATCAAGAACACTTAAAGCCATTAAAAAAGCTCAAACAAGATAAATACATACAAAAAGCACTTGATATACCTCGTCGTATTAAGCCTCATAGAATTTCACAAACTAAATTTACTGGCTATACTAAGAATTTAAAACTAAATAATGAAAAGTTCCAAGAATTAGTAACATATTGTAACATAAATAAAATTTCAAAATACACTTTTTTTCTAACTACTTTTTATTACACTTTACTTCATATTACCGGTGAGGATTATTTCAGATTAGGTATACCTTTCTCTACTCGAAATAATAGTGAGGATTTTAAAAAAATGGGATATTTTGTGAATATATTGCCTTTATATATTCAGGATAGTATTTATGATAAAGGTTATACCTGGTTAGATAGGTTTAAACTTGTTCAAAAAGAAATATTTAAAACATTTGAATATAAGAATGCACGTTATCGGGATTTAACTACATTCTTTGATTCGCCATTAAACAGAATGCAAGATGTAGTTTTTAGCTACCAAGAAACAGATAAGAATGTTTCGGACATTTTTTATGAGATTAATACAAATCAAACAGGAGCAAAGTTTGAATTGACTGGCAACGTTAAAGTTTTAGGAAATGAAGCGTTTTTGGAAATCGAGTTCTCTGATGAAATATTTAATGAAGAAGAATCGAAATTTTTGATTGATACTTATAAAAGTATAATTGATAAAGCTTTAAAAGGTAATGATTTTGAAAATAGAGGAAGTAATGATAGCTTAATTCAAGGTAAAAAAGTTAGTCTAGAAAAAAATAATAATCTTTATAAAGAATTTAGAAATATAGCATTTAACGAAAAATATAAGCACAAAATAGCAATTATGTCAAAACAATATCAAATTACTTATTTCGAATTAAATACATTGGTCGATAAACTAGTAAATGCAATGTTAAATTATAAAATTTCTCAGGATGACAGGATAGCTATTTTTTTAGATAGAGGAATTAAGAATATTGCATTAATGATAGCTTTAGCTAAAATGAATATTCCTTTTTTACATTTAAATAATAACTATCCTGAAGAAAGAATTAAATATATCTTAGATGATTTTAATGCAAAATATGTTATTACAGATAATGCAAATCATTTAAAAATAAGTGAGAAACAAAAAGTTTTAGATAGAAATTTATTCATTTATGATAATTTGAATTACAATAAAAACTCTTGTTTTAGGGAAGATGAAAACTGTCTGGAGGTATTTTATACATCTGGTACAACTGGTTTTCCTAAAGGTGTTAAAATAACTCATAAAAATGTTTTCAATTTTACCCGGAATTTTGAAGCATATGGTTTAAATGATAAGGATGTCTTTACTCACTGCAGTTCTTTATCATTTGATGCTTCTACATTTGAAATATGGATGTCTTTACTTAATGGATGTAGTTTATTAGTGGTTCCCGATCCAATAATTGATATTGAAAATTGGAATTTTGAGGAATTACAATTAAAACCTACTATTTCTTTTTTAACAACATCGTTGTTTTATTCTATGATTGATAATGAGTCAATACAATTGTTCAAAGATCATAGGAAAATTTTTATTGGTGGAGAAAAAGCTTTAGCAAAACATATTAAAAAAGCAATTAAAAACTTAGAGAATGTTAGTATTGTTAATGGTTATGGTCCAACTGAAAATACTACTTTTACGACTACAATGGAATTTAATAATTCATTCTTTTCTAACGTTCCTATTGGAAAACCTGGAGTCAATGTGAAAATCGGCGTTGTAAATAAAAGAAATATGCTTCTACCACATAATTGCGAAGGCGAAATAGTAATTGGTGGTGAAAATCTTAGTTCAGGATACTTAAATGAAAATATTACAAAAGAAAAATTTGTGACGATTGATGAAGTGACTGACAAGTTATATAAAAGTGGTGATATTGGTTATATTTCAAGTGATTCAACGCTTAATTATATTAGCAGAATAGATAGCCAAATTAAACTGAGAGGATACAGAATAGAGTTATCTGAGATTGAAGAAAATCTACTTAAGCATGATTTAGTGTCAAATTGTGTTACTGAAGTTATCAATAATTTATTAGTATTAGTTTATGAAGGTCAACTAAAGACTAATAAGGCTAAAGAGTTTTTAACAAATGTATTGCCAAATTATATGGTGCCAAATCAAATTATTCATACCGATAAGATTCCATTAACGTTAAATGGCAAATTAGATAAATCAATTATAGAAAAGTTTTATATAGAAAACAGTGATAATATTCCGGCCACTAAAGAAGAAAAAATGATTATGGAAGTAATAAAAGATGCCACGCATAGTCAAAGTGTTAGTACGGAAACTAATTTATATGAAATTGGTATAGACTCCATTAAATCGATGCAAATTTGTTCTAAATTAAGAAATAAAGGTTATAACATTACTATGAGCGAATTTATGGACTGCCAAAATATTAAAAGTTTAGGAGAATTTTTTAAAAAAGAAAATAATAAAGAGGTACGCCAAAATAATCAGATTTGGAATTCAAATGAACTTAGTCCAATTCAGAAATGGTTTTTTGAAACACAGAAAGAAGACATATCTCATTGGAATCAAAGTGCTTTAATTGAATTAAAAAACATAAAAGAAGAAAAGGATATTATTAATTGCTTAAAACAACTTATCGAATTACACCCTATATTGAAATCACGATTTATTTTAGATAACGGTGTCTATAGGCAAGTCATAGATAAAAGAAAATATGAGATAAATTCAGAGAAAGTACAGAGTTTAAGTGAATTTAATAACTTATTAAATATTGGGCAATCATCACTAAATATTCACAAAGGTATATACAATTTTAAAATAATATATTATCAAAATCAAGTATATATTCACTTTATTATACATCATTTAGTGATTGACGGGGTATCATGGAGAATTATTTTAAATGATTTCTCTGAATTATTAGAAGGTAATAATAAGTATAATTATGAATCGAGTAACTTTGATAGTTGGGTAAGATATATAAAAAATTATGAAGATGGGCTATCAGAAAATTATTTTTCGGAATGGAAGAATCAGATTAATAATAACAAAAAGTGTAAATATAAAGATTTAAAAGATTATGACATAGCATTGAGTAAAGAGGAAACTGAAGTTATAATTCGATTCGCGAATCAGAAGAACCATGGAAACATGGAGGCTGTTCTTATTGCAGTTATTGCACATACTCTAAGTAAAAATAATATCATACCCCAAAAATCTATTTTACTATTAGAAGGCCATGGTAGACCAAAAGAAAAGAATGAGTTTATTAATACAATGGGCTGGTTCACAAATATATATCCAATGAAGATAGAACTAAATGATGATATTAAAATATCAGCTCAAAAGATCTTTTTTAATCAAATAAAAATCCCTAATAAAGGAATCGGCTATCAAAGATATTTTGATTTGAATTTTTGTCATGATTGGAGTTTTAACTTTTTGGGTGATATGACATTTAATGACTATCCTGAGTTTAAGATAGTAGATATTTTTTCAGAAAATGACTTTTCTCCAAACAGTCAGGCTTTATCAAATCTGCATGTAGATGTTATTTTAAATAATCAAGAATTAAGTATTAAATTTAAATATAATAAAAAACTATATAATAGTTCGGATTTTAAAAAAGTGGAAATGGAATTTCAAGATTCACTATATTTGTTGAAAGATGCTCAAAATGGTCAAATATATCCAATTAATCGAACTCAAGAAGCAATGATAATGGATTATTATCAAAATCCCAAAAGTGGAAATTACATTATTCAATGGGAATCTGAAACCAAAAACTTGGAAGTAGAAAAAATCTTAAGTGCAATTAGAGAATTGCTTCGAAAAGTAGAACCTTTAAGGGTGTCTTTTTCTGAGATAGATGGAGAATGGTATCAGAAGGTTAATGAACTTGATGATTTTGGATTAAATCAGCTTATAAAAATTTTTGACTTTAGTAACAATAGCAACTCAAATAATCTTATAAATAATCTGCTTATAAGTCAAAGACACATACCGTTTGATATTCAGAGAGGACCATTAATAAGGTTTCTTATTGTTAAACTTGAAAATGGTTATAAAATAATTATGGAAAATCATCATTTAATTATTGATGGTTGGAGTATGTCAACAATCTTTAATTATTTCAATAAATTATATGATAATGATAAAAAACTCAGAGATATTAACATTCTTCAGGATAGATTAATTAGTAATACTAAGCCAAAAAATCTAGATGAGTTTAAAGATATTTTTGAAAAATATGAACCTATTAACTTACCTAAGATTTCTAATGAAGGTTTAGAGGAAGAAACAATCTATATAGAAAAAAGTGATAAACATTATAGTTTTTTAGAAAGTAACAATTTAACACCAAATAATTATTTTCTATTACTCTGGTCTCTGACATTGAAATATTTATTTGGTAAGAACGATATCTTGTTTGGAGTGACAACATCTGGTAGAAGTAAATTTCATAGTAATGAGATAGATGGAGTTGGTATGTTTGTAACCACTCTACCATTCAGAATTGATTTTAGAGATTGCCAAACAATAAAAGAAGATTTAATTCCAATAATTAAAGATAAAATGAATTCTATTTTAGAAAATGATTTTATTACATGGAAAGATATAATAATGGAATCAAATATAGATAATGAAATTCAGATTGGTTATGTATTTGAAAACTATCCCAAAGTACAAACAAATGGAATTTTTTCATTTGATACTTCAAAAGGACATGAACAGGTTAATTTTTTGTTGGCATTATCTGTGATTGATATGAAACATAATTATAAAATAGATATAAAATTAGATGAGAAGTTTGTTAATAAAGACATGTTGCATAGCTGTAAAATATTGCTTAAACAAATTAATCTGTTTTTAGAAAATCAGATTAATGAAGTGAGTGAAATTTCAAATAAATTACTTAGCAATACTTCACTTTATCCGCAAGTAAGGGTTATTACGGAAATTAATGAGACTGTTTCGAGTGTATTAATACAACAGTTTTTAAAATATAATAATAAATTGTTGATAAAAAGCAAAGAAAAAGAATACACCTATAATGATGTATACAATATTGTTCGAAATATTATTAATCGTACTGAACTATCAGATAGTGATGTAGTTGCGGTGATGACAAAAGATAGAACAAAAATGACTTTATATGCAATTGCATGTTTCATATCCGGAGCAACTTATATACCTATAACAGAGGAAATTAATAAAAATAGAATTGAAATGATGATTAATAATGCCGGAGTAAATTGTTTGTTTAATGGCGATGGTTCCTTTAGTCGATTGGAAGGTACTTCAACAACTTCACTTGATGATATAGCTTATATCATTTATACATCAGGATCGTCTGGGGTACCAAAAGGAGTAAAAGTTTCAAAGTATAATCTTACTAACCTCTTAAAAGCATTGGCTAGGGAACATATAGCTAACGAGTCAGATATTTGGTATCAAAATATAGTGATGAATTTTGATCCATCCATATTCGATCTTCTAATGCCTATTATTAGTGGATGTTCTATGTATATTCCTGAGAAAAGATTATACGCTACTGAAATTGAATATTTGCTCGAAAAAGAGAAAATTACAATTTTTTCGATGACTCCTTCGCTTGCTAAAAATTTAGAACTGAAAAATAATAGCAGTTTGAGGGTAATGATTATAGGTGGAGAAAAATTAACTAAAAATGATATTGAAAATTTACCAAAAAAAATAGAAATAATTAATATGTATGGTCCAACGGAGTCAACTATTATTTCGAATATGTTTCGAATAAACAGCGAAAATATAAATGATTATCTCCATTATCCAATAGGCAAACCTATAAGTAGTTTGAATGGCTTTACAATATCACCCGATAAACAAATACTGCCGTTTGGAGTTGTAGGAGAATATGTGTTAAAAGGTTCTACAGTTACTCAAGGGTATACAGATAAACATTTAAATAGTAATTTTCTGATTGAAAATAACAGGAAAAATCATTTTAATACAAAAGACCTTGTTTATATTCAATCAAATTATCTAACCCATTATATTAATCGGTTAGATAATCAAATTAAACTTAGGGGTTATAGAATTGAGCTAGGAGATATAGAATCAGCGTTAAATAAGATAATGCCTAGTAACTCCTATAAATTGATTTTTAGTAATAATAAGGATTTAATTTTAGCTTATACTGCGAACTACAATGAGGAAGAAATACACGTATTTTTGAAGAGAAATTTACCTAGTTATGCCGTTCCTAATTTCATCAAATATATCGAAGATTTTCCGATAACAATTAATGGGAAAATAGATTTCAAAGAAATTGAAAGTATAGTAAAAAGAGAGTTGAATTTTAATATCGATATCAATCAATATAATGACGATATTTTAGAATTTTTAACACTATGCTCTGATACATTGGAAATAGGGAAAATCGATTTAAATGATAATTTCTTCAGTGTTGGAGGTGATTCAATTAAAGGTATGAAGCTGATTAGAGCATTAAATAGGGAATATGGAGTTGAAATGAAAATAAAGGAATTGTTTAAAGCCAGTAACTTTAGCGAAATTTATTTACTATTAAGGAGGGATAAAAGTGGTAAATAAACTTTATGAATTGAGTCCACAGCAGAAAGGTATTTGGTCAAGAATCCAACAATATAGAGAAAATAATGAATACCTAATTCCTTTAGTCATTCAACTTGATGAAGGTATAAAAAAAGAAGATGTTGAATCAGCACTTAATGAAATTATTAAAAGTAATTCTGCTTTAAGGGTAGAAATAATGATGGGGAAATTCCCGAAACAATTGATTCATGAAAAAGTAAATATTGAATTAAGAAATATAAATTTAATAGATAATGAAAATGATTTTGAATATCAAATAAAAAAATATATCGAAGAACCAATGTCTCTATACCAAAAATTATGCGATTTTAAATTATTTCAACATAAGAAAAAAAACTTTCTAGTTTGTAAATTCCATCACATTATTTTCGATGGTCATTCAGGAAAAATATTTAAAGAAGAATTAGAAAGGCAACTGTCTTTTAAAAAAAATATATGTATAAAAAATAACACTTTTTATGAGAGCTATTTAAATAAAGCATGTGATCAAATTGTTTTGGAGGAAGATAAAAAATATTGGAACAAGATTTTTAATAGTGAGATTGATGATTATTTCATGATTAATAATAAAGAAGGAAACGAAAGGATTGAATATGAGAATGAACTAAGTGTAAGTTTAAATAATTTAAAAGAGCATTCACATCAACTAAAACAAAGTTTATTTTCAACACTCTTAGGTTTATTTCGTCTCTATGCATCTAAACATTTTAATAAAGAAACATTGTCTATCGCAATACCTGTCTCTTCTAGACGTTCGGAACAAGATTATAAAACTATAGGGTACATTACGCAGGTATTTCCCCATGTAATGAAGGTGGAGAAACAGAAAAATTATGAAGATTTACAAGAATATTCTAATCAATTGCTTTATGAACTTTTAGAGCATTCTGATCTTTCAATTATTGAATTATCTAATTTAAGCAAAAGTGCTTCCAAGAATATTGAGGACTATTATAAATGTATATTTGATATTGTCGAAGAAGAATCCTATTTAGATAATAAAGTAAGAATGTGGAATTTACAATCAGAGTACCCATGGATAGTTAAAGTTATCATTAGAGATCAGCAAGTGTTTTTGAATTCCAATTTTAAAAAAGAACTTTTCCCATTTTGGAAGATTAGGGATTTTCATGAAGGATTTAACTTCTTTATTAACAATATTATTAGTGAATCTGGAAGTTATTTTAAAAAAAATGTTGGTATGCCAATAAAAGAATTAAATAAAATTATAAATATAAGTAACTTTGCAGCTTCTAAAAAAGACATTAATTATAATAAATCGAAATTAGACGTAAAAACCTTAATGTATAATACGGCGATAATAAGTGGAAGCGAAAAAATTTCTTATAAACAATTAGAAGAAGATTCAATCAAATTTTCTGGATTTATTAGGAATAGGAATTTGAAAGTGGGGGCAAAATGCCTCGTTTATATGAATGATACTCTTGAAGCTGTTAGAATTTTCTATTGCTTACAGAAAAACAATTGTTGTTTTATACCGGTTTCTAATGACACACCTTTAAATAGAGTTAAGCTTATAATTGAAGAATCAAACCCGCTCCTTATTTTTTCAGACATTTTAGATGGAAGTGAAACAGATAAAATATTAGTGAGTAAATTAAATAAATGTCATTGTTTGAGCCCAAACACAATAATTAGAGGTACTGATGAGAACTATTCACCTGGCACATCATATATTATATTTACTTCTGGATCAACTGATAAGCCGAAAGGTGTAATGATTACTTATAAGAATTTGTCTGGATTAATTACTCAATACAAAAGTTTATTTGATATTCAAAAAGGAGATAGAGTTGCTCAAATAGCCAGTTTGAATTTTGATGCTAGTATATTTGAAATGACATTAGCCTTTTCAACATTTTCTGTATTGATTATCTTTAACAATAATGGAGGTTATGAGAACTTCAATCAGTTTATTATAGATAATAGTATTACCCATTTTTTAATGACACCTGATTATTATGCTCTACTAGACTTTAGTAAATGTAATTCATTAAAAAATATAATTGTTGGTGGAGATGAATTTAAGTTTAATGATACTGTACCTGAAAATGTTAAGATATTTAATGCCTATGGACCAACTGAATCAACAGTTATGTGTTTAATAAAGTTAATGACAAAAAAAGTAAAAACCTCAAACTTAGGTAAACCAATATTAAACTCAGGAGTTATTTTATTAAACAATAATGGAGAGATAATAAATCGTCATGTTGTCGGTGAAATTTGTATTACTGGACAATCAGTATTTCTTGGTTATTTAGACAAAAATAAAAATTATAAGCTAGAAAAAATAACATTGAATAATGAGGACTATACAATATACCGTACTGGAGATTTAGCTTATTATGATGAAAATTATGATATACACTTCTTTAGCAGGAGTTCCAATTTTGTGAAGATAAGAGGTTATAGAATAAATCCTAATGAAGTAACTTCTGCAATAATAAATCTTCGTGAAGTTAATAATGCAGTTACACTGGTATTAAATGGACAACTCATAGCTTATTATATTGGAGATGTAGATGCGATTGAAATAAGAAAAAAAATAAAAAACATTCTTCCAAATTATATGGTTCCAACAACTATTCATAAGCTAGATGCATTTCCTATGACAATTAATGGGAAAATAGATAGTAAAAAGTTGAAAGAAATAAACACTGAAAAATGTAGTCTAAATAGTTATGAAACAACCGATAGTAGGGATACAGGATTTATGAATATTGTTATGAAAGTGTTTCAAAATAAAAAACTAAGTAAAAATGATAACTTTTATGATGTTGGTGGGGATTCTATTTTGAGTATTAAACTTGCCAGTGAATTACAGGATAATGGATTTAATATTTCTTCAGTAGAAATAATGAAGTCAAATGATTTTAATGAATTATTTCAAAAAAATATACAACATAATTCAAAATTTAATCAAGATCCTGTTTTTGGAAAAATCAATTTATTCCCAATGCAGAAATGGTTTTTTTCTCAAGAATTTCATAATATTCATCATTGGAATCAATCAAATGAATTTGAAATATTTGGTCAATTCGATGAATTAGATTTTCAAACAATTTATTATTCAATTAGGGAGAAACACGATGCAATTAGGAGTTATTTTCAAAGAATTAATATGGAATATTGCTGGTTGGTTAAAGAAAATAATTTAGAGGATTCAAAAAAAGAAATTCAATATGTTGATAGCAGTCATTTTAATATTAATAACATAAATGAATTAAAAAGAAACCTTCACAAAACAATAAATATTTTTGATGGACCATTATCTGCAATAAAGATTATCAAAATAAATGAAACGCATTTTAAGGTGCTGTGGGTTATGCATCATTTAATATGTGATAACATTAGCTGGTTAATTTTAAAAAGGGATTTCATACGTGCAATTAATTGCTTGAACAATAATAAGAAAATAACTTTATATCCCAAATCTTCGAGTATAGAAGATTGGGGAAAATATATAATAAAACAGCCTCGGTTTTCAAATGATATAAATTCAAATAAAAATTCATCAAAACACAAATATGAAACTAAAAAAATAAATATTGTAGAAGATGATTATAAAAAAGTTAAAGAATATTATCAAAAACATAATTTGTCTGAAGAAAATTTCCTATTATTACTTTTTGCAAAGGTACTGAGTGAACAAATGGGAAGAGAAAAGATTTTGATTAATAAAGAATTAAGTGGCAGAAATTATTTGCCAGAAAAATATTCTCTTGATCAAACTGTCGGTTGGTTTACAAAAACTTGTCCTGTTGAAGTAGATTGTACTGTACCTTATAAAAGCTTTGTATCTACAAATATCTTTAACATTGAAAAGCAAACAAGTTTTTTTAATGAATATTTTTTTTCACAACCTGTTAGTGGACCGGAAATATCATTTAACTTTTTAGGCGAATTATCAAAAGAGTTAGATGTAAATGCCATGCAATCATTCAATGATATAGGTGAGTATGATTTTCCGGACAAAATAGCTTTTAATGTATTAAAGAGAGAAAATGAATATTCAGTGTTTATTATTTATCAAAGTGACATGTTTCAATATTTTGAAAAAATAAGTGAGAATTTATCAAGCTTGATAAATCTTTTAACTAAAATGGAGAGACAGAATGTATTCGGTATCTCTGAAGATTCTTTGAAAGTTTTAAGCGATTTATTTTAAAAGAATGGGGTGTTAATATGAAAGCTATAGCTGCATATCCTATGACTGAAGTGCAAAAAGGAATAGCGTATGAATGTTATTTAAATAAAGACAGAGAATTTTATATTAGTCAAATGACAATAGAGCTTTACTATGAAAATATAGAGATTTATAAAGCTGCTTGGGAAAAAATTATTGACAAATATGAAACCTTCAAAACGGCATTTTATTTTGGAGAAATGAAAGATGATGTTCAGGTAGTTAATAATCATATTGATTTCAAATGGGAAGTGTTAACTGATTACAATGGTAGTATAGAAAGTATTGAAGAAAAAGAAAGAAAAAGATTATCAGATATAAAGAAACCCACACTTATTCGTTTTAAACATATTAATAATAATCAGAAAAACTATTTGATTATTACTTTCCATCATATTATTTTAGATGGATGGAGTTTGTCTATAGTCTTGAATGATGTGAATAGACTTTATTATCAATTATTTAATGAAGAAAAATCATATATTTATAATAATACTGAATTCAGTGAATTTATTCAAAATAAATTAACTGCTAACAATGAAAAATCGAATCAATATTTTCAAAATTTACTTACTGATTTTCCTGGATTTAGTTTCCCTTCTCTTACACCAATAGAAAAAGAAGGTTTTGAAACAATAAATAAAATACTCACTCTAGATATGAAAGTCATTAAGAATTTTTGCAAGAAATATAAAATTTCGCTATCTTCACTTTTTAGCTCAGTTTGGTCTTTAGTTGTCTCAGCTTATACAGGTAAAAGTGATATTTTACTGAATAAAACGCATTCTGGACGGGATAGCAAAAAAAAAGAACAAATTGTTGGGTTACTTATTGAAAATTACCCGTCACGATATAAAATTTACGATGATGAGATTCTTACAGATTTCATTGAAAATAATCATATTACTGATATTGAAACAAGAGAAAAGCAAGAATTTTCAATGTACCAAACAAAAAAATATTTATCAGATATTGGGGTTAATGAATACACAAATTGTGCTTTTGTATATGAAAACTATCCCGTAAATGAAAGTAAATCTTATAAAATATTAAACACATTTGAAAAGCAGTCAAGCGAATTAACTTTATCTACTGGAGTAATGAATGATCAAGTTTTAGTAAAAATGATGTTTTCATTAGAATTAATAAACAAAGATATAGCATCGGCCTTAATAGAATCCTATACAGTTTTGTTAAGCGAAGTTTTAAAAGATGAGAAACAAACTATCAGTGAAGTGATTAATAAAATTAGATTAAGTAAGGCTTTCGGAGAGGTACTTCCTGTCCCTAAAGATATTCCATTAATAACTCATATTGAGGAGAGAGTGCAAGGGAAAAATGATAACATTGCATTTTACTATAACGATAATGAAATAAACTATAATACTTTAATTAATGAGACAAAAAGATATTCATCCTTATTAAACGATTTAGAGCTTTCCTATGGAGAAACAGTTGCTATTGATTGTGATAGAGCTCCGTATGCAATATGTTTAATGCTTGCATTAGAACAGCATGGCATTCCATTTGTATATTTAGATTCCAAAAATACTAGTGAGAGAAATCGATTTATACTTAATGATTCAAATGCATCTTATCTTTTCTATGATAAAAAAAAGCCGGAATATATAAGTGATATTAAAATTCGGGGAATAAGTATTAGCAGTAAAAATTCATTCAACTTTAAAGGGTCTAACGAGTATTTGACAAAAAACAAAAGAGAAGATTATTTTCAAATAATATATACATCTGGTACTACGGGCAACCCAAAAGGAATAAAAATAACTACGAACAATATCTTTGCCTTGTCAATCAATAATGGATTTTACGATGTTAAAGAAGGAGATATTTTTACTCAAGCTTCTTCATTAGCATTTGATGCATGCTTTTTTGAAATTTGGTTACCCCTTTTAAATAATGGGTCAATTGCTTTTATTCCGGATCCAGTTTTTGATGTACTAAGCTGGAAAGAAGTGCTGAATAAATATAATATTACGGCCTCTTGGTTTACTTCGAGCTTATTTAATGTATTTATTGATCTAGATCCGTATTTATTTTCAAAAATAAGTAATGTATTTGTTGGTGGTGAAGCACTCTCAAGAGGGCATGTTTTGAAAGCCCTTTCAGTTAACCCTAATACTAATTTTTTTAATGGCTATGGACCGACAGAAAATACAACATTTACTACGACATATAAGATACCAACAGATTATAGTGAAAGATCAGCAATTTCAATTGGAAGCTTATTAGCTAATTCAGAAGCGGTTGTTGTTGATGATTCTAATCGAATTGTACCGATATATTCTCAAGGAGAGCTATTGGTTCGTGGGAAAGGGTTATCAAAAGGTTATGTGGAAAACAAAGTTAATGATAATAAAAACTTCTTAGTAGAAATTAATGAGCAAACTTATTACAGAACAGGTGACATTGTAAGCTTTGATGGCCAGCGATTCCATTATATTGATAGAAAAGATAGCCAAGTAAAAATTAATGGGTATAGGGTAGAAGTATTAGAGATTGAAAATAGAATCAAAGAGATAATTGGAGTCAAAAATGCAAAAGTTATGATTGGAGAAGATAAACTGATTACTCTTTTTTATACAGGTGGTATTTCAAAAAGAGAATTAAAGAGTACTTTAGCTAACAAGTTCCCTAGTTATATGAATCCTAAACTTGTATATCAGATAAAGACCATGCCTCTAACTCTTAACGGAAAAATTGATAAAGATAAACTTTTAACTATAAAGAATGATAATGGCCAAGAAAATTTATCTGAAATAAAAGTTGTGGCTCCAAAATTGAGTGATATTATTTTAAAATATACAGATTCTAAAAATATAGAAAGTGATGCTAGCTTTCATGATTTGGGTATTGATTCCATGAAAACAATCAGATTGAATAAAGAATTAAACAAAATTTTTAATTTGGAAGTATCATTAAAAGACTTTGTTCAGTTTAAAACAATTAATGATGTTCAAGAGTATTATATGCACGATATTGAAAATGAATTCAAGCAATCAAACGGCAAATATTTAGGTTTTGCAACAAACATGCAAAAGTCCATGTACTATTACCAATTAGAGCATCCGGAAAATACAATGTTTAATATTCCTTATGTTAGAAAAATCCTTAAAACAGATATGAAAGTTTCAGATTTAAATAATAAAGTAAAACAAGTAATAGGTGATCACAATATATTTAACTCAGCACTTATTGAAGATAAAAATAGCGATTTAATATGGGTAACTCAAAAGAAAAATTTTGAGATAGAACATATTTTTGTGCCGGGACAATTCGATAAGAATAAAATTATAACTTATTTAAATCATTCATTCAATTTAAGTGATGGCTTAGAACCTTTAATAAAAGTAACTTTAATTGAAGAAAAAAGCTATATTTATTTAATTTTTGTAGTTCACCATATTATATTTGATGGTATCTCTCTGGAGAAATTTATCTCTATGATATTCGACGATGAACATTTAGACAATACTAATAACTACTTTCAATATTTGAGTACAAAACAAGATGAAAAAAAGTATAAAAAGGATAAAGAATTTTGGATGGAAAAAGTAGTTAATATAGAGAATTATTTGCGCTTTTATAAAAAGGAATTTAATCATCAAGGAGAAATGCAATATTTTGATATTCCAGAAGAATTAGGCGTACTTATAGAATTGTTCTCACAAAAAAATAATATATCAAAATTTAATCTTTGCTTGAAGTTATATAGTCAATTCTTATTAAACTATTTTAATGAAGATGCTGTATATGTTGGAACTCCATTAAATAAGAGGACGGAAGAATATAAAAATACGATTGGTTTATTTATAGAATTTTTGCCTGTCTTGGATAAAAAAAGTAACATCAATACATTTAAAGAAGATGTACAAAACTTTAAATTAGAACTATTCGATTTATATGATCATAGTGATATAGAATTTCAGGATATAAATAACATACAAGCAACAAGAAATAATTACGAACCTATAACACAAACAACTTTTGCTATGCAAACTTTTTCTGAAAAACATAGCAATGAATTCTATGATGATCTAATTATAAAAAATCACAAATACTCACAGTTTCCATTATCATTAACTATTTATGAATTTACAAATTGTTTGAAGTTACAAGTTGATTATGCTACTGAATTGTTTACTAGCCAAGAAATTAAATCTCTTATAGATTTATTCTTAATATGGTCAAAAGAGGTATTACTTAAATCAGACATTTGTGTATCAGATATAATTATTAGAGAAACTAAAAAAGAAATAATACCATTACCTACTGAAAATCAAGAAGAATTTAGGTTTGAACAAATAATATATTTAGTAAATGAAAATAATTACGATATACAGATATTAGATGAAAATTCAAATGAAATACCTGAAAATGAAATAGCTAATGTATTTTTAATAAAATTAAAAGTAGAAAGTTCTAATCAAAAAATGACTGAAAATATTAATAAAGTTCATAAATGTCGTTTTTCAGACTCAAGAGATTTAAATAAATCAATGTTAAATACAAGGCTAAAGGGATTTAAAAGTGGAGAATCAATATTTATAAAAGATAATGACGATCAAACATTTAAAGATATAATTCCGTTTTTAAATTGTAATATGAAGAAAAATAATGTAAATGAAAGTAGTTTTAAATTAAATGAGCTAATTCTGAGTGATGTTAAAGAAGCATTTAAAAAGGTATTTAAGATTAAAAATATAAATAATGATGATTCATTTCTTAAATTAGGTGGGGATTCAATCAAGAATATCCAGATTATCTCAGCCTTAAGGAAGAAAAATTACGTTTTATCTACAAATGATTTATTAAATAATCCAAGTGTTTCCCTCTTAACGAAGCATTTACAGAAAAACATAAAAAATAATAATATGGCGGTTAATTATAAATATCTACAAAAATTCAAATTGAATATAATGCAGCAATGGTTCATGAAAAAAGATAAAAAGAATTTTCATCATTTTAACCAATCATTTTTTGAAAACATCAATATTGATGTAACTAAAGATGAATTATTAAAAGCTTTTAAATCTCTGTATTCATCACATGCAATGTTGCGTGCTGTAATTCTAGAAGAGAGAGGAGAATTATTTAATTATATTCAGGAAATTGAAAATTTAAAATATGAGCAAATATTTATTGAATGTAAGAACGAAAAGGAATTCTATAATAAAGCTAAACAAGCTGACTTTTCACTGGATATATACAATGGACCAACATCAAAAATATTATATTTTTTTAATAATCAAAAGAATTGTGTAGGTGTTTATTTTGTTTGTCATCATATGTTTGTTGATACATTTTCAATAAATATAATTAGAAATGAAATTAATGATTTTTTATTGTATACAAAGAGAGCAACAGGAGATATTTCTAATACTGAACTTTTGAATAAAAAAATACAAAACCTACCTAGTATTAATACCATAACAAATCAGAAGAATTTAATTTATTCTTCAAAATCAGGAGTAATTTCAAGGAATATTTCGATAGAAAATAGCAAATATTCACAAGTGAATTTTCCTAAAATACTTGCAAGCAGTATTATTAAAGAAATTTTGACTGATGAGTCTTTGAAACTTGACATTGCTGTTGAAAAGGATTCAAGACTTTCAGAATCTTTAAAAGATTTTAATCTATCCGATACTGTTGGGTGGTACACTGAAATATATAATTTAGATATACAACCAGCTATTTCAGTGGAAGAAGTATACTTAATATTGCAAAAAGAAAGTGATTATAAATTTCATCATAAGATTAATAGCCAAGTATTTTTAAATGTTGTAAATCTTGAAGAAGCCCATGAATATAATGAATTTTTTATATTTGAAGAAATTCAATCAATTGCTGAAGAAAATATACAATCAATGCCGCCAACAATAAATATTATTAAGCAGGGCTCGAACTTGATGGTAAGCGTAATGAATATCAAAAACTGTGAAGAACATCTTTTAAATGCGATTCATGAATTTAATTGTTATATTCAAAATGTAAATTATTTAAGGTATTTTGCTGATTTAAAAGTAATTGGTAACCCAATTATCCCTTTTAAAGAGTATGCTGAACTAATTAATCAAAAAGAAATTGAAGAAATATATCCTTTGTTTCCATTACAAGAAGAAATGCTGTATTCATCTGTTGGAGATTATTCACAAAGTTATATTAATGAAATTTCTTGGACCACTAAAACTAATATGTCTGATATTATAGAGTCTTTTTCCAAAGTTCACCGAAAATATCAAGCTTTGAGAACTAAGTTTTGGATTTCAGATAATGGCTCAGTGTATCAGGTAATTAAAAGTTCTTTTGATGAGTTACCGATTAAAATTATAGATTTAAAATATGTAGATTCGAATGAGATAATTGAGAAGATGAATGAAATTAAAGAAAGAATCATTGGAAAATTAAGAGACTTTAAAAATGGTGTAACTCATTATCTTTTAATCATAACTACTCCAAATAATAATAAAAGAATTGTTTGGTTATTCAATCATATTTTATTCGATGGTTGGAGTTTATCGATTCTTATTAATGAAATGTGGAATAAAAAGACTATACTTGGAATCAATGAAGTTTCAAACAGGGACTATGTACTTTGGCTAAATCAAAATAAAGAAACCATTTCTGAGTCAACTGATTTTCAATCACTATTAAGTGAATTCAATGGAGTTTGTAGCAATCTGTTTAATAACAGGGATTTATTACAAAGTTCTAGAGAAGTAAATAGGGAAGTTAGAATTACTTTAGAAAAAGAGCTAACTAATGAAATTTACAAATATGCCAAACATAATGATATAAAAGTTGCTCAAATATTTAACTATCTATGGGGATATATTATTAGCCATCTATCTAAAAAATCTAAAGTAACTTTTGGTCTAGTCGACTCTGGCCGTGAAATAAATGTACCAGATATAGAAAATAAAGTTGGACTATTTATTAAGACATTGCCAATACTTTTTAGCAGAGATGAAGATAAAACAATAATCAATGAGATTAAAAAACTAGAAGAGGTTAAATCTAATATTTTTGCAAATGTAATAAGCATAAGTAAATTAAAACAAAAACTTAACATTCCAAGTTGGCAATTATTTTATGATACGCTTCTTGTAATTGAAAATTTTCCAGAAGTTGAAGAACAACCAGACAGTATTCAAGACTTTTATGCTAGTGAACAATCGAATATGCCATTAAGTATGAGTGTAGGGTTATCAAGTGATATTGTTTTTAAATTAGTATATTCCAGTTCACTTATTTCAGAAGAAGCTATAGAAAAAATAAGTAGTATATTTAAAGATTTGCTAAAACAAGTATGCTCTCTAAAATATGTACTTAGAGTCAATGATTTGTTAGTACCTGATATTGAGATTAAACTTTCAAATGAAAATGTTGACGAAATCAATTCAGTAAAAAAAGATACAAATAAAAATAACAAGATTTGTGAAGAAGAAATTATCAATCTGTGGGAAGAAATTTTAGGTACACACAGCGTTTCAACTAATGATGATTTCTTTGAAAGTGGTGGCGATTCGTTAAAGCTTTCTAAATTAGTATTTTTATTAAATGAGAAAATGGGATTAAAAATGGATGTTATTAGCTTCTTTCAAGACCCAACAATTCAAAACATTTTAAACAATGCAAACAGTTTAGGCAAGCAGTCAAAAAAAGTAATGAAGGGTGATGATATAGAGTTACCTAAATTGCCCTCTACTGAAATCTTAAAAGTAGAAAATAGTAATAATCATGTTTTTATTACAGGAACAACGGGATTGCTAGGGAGCGAATTGTTATATCAACACCTTATAAAAGGATTTAGTGTTTATACAGTTATTAGAGCAGAATGTTCAAAATCAGCAAGAAATAGAGTGTTAAAACAGCTCAAAAAAATATCAGGAAAAATAGAGAAGCTACCCTTAGAAAATTTACATGTGGTTGTTGGGGATATTTCAAAAGAATTTTTCGGAATGTCACAAGAAGAATATGATAAATTATCAAAAACTTGTTCAGTTATTTATAATTGTGCTAGCAACGTGAATTTTATGGCTCCCTATAAGGAAGCATATAAGTCCAATGTTATTGGCGTTGAAAATATAATGAAATTTGCCAATAATAAATTAGTTAAGAAGGTCAACCATATATCGACATTGTCTGTAGTTGGACATGATTATTATTTAATTGAAAATTTGGATGAGGCGCCAATAAGTTATATTAAAACGAAAATACAAGCAGAAAAATTATTGAGAAAATACCGTACAATAAGGAATGGTGTACAAATTTCAAGAGTAGGTCGTTTAAATGGTAACTCTCGTAATAAAATGAGCCCAAGTAAAGATTTGTTTTGGAGATTGATTTTATCCATTGCTCAGATTGGATGTTGTCCTCAAGAATTTTTAGAACAGCAAACAGATTTAACACCTGTGGATGAGGTAGCTAAATGCTTAATGAATTCGAATGCTTCTCATAATGAAAATCAAATTATAAATTATTTTACGAAATCAATGATTTCATTTGGTGAATGTATTCGTATTATTGAAGAGATTATCGATAAAAAAATTAGAAAAGTTTCATTAGAAGATTGGATATTTGAAGCAGAAAATTCGAAGGATAATCATATAAAAATATTAATCCCACTATTTAAAGAAAATATCTTTTATGATTCTGGAGTAAAGGCAATTAAAAATTCAAGTTCTGAAGATATAGGTTATCAAATTAACTACAATATAAATTGCAGTATAAGTTATGATTCACTTTATAAATATATCTATAATGCCTTAGAAAGTGAGAGGTTATTATGACAAATATTCAAGTTCTAGCATTTCCTTATGCGTGTGGCTCACTAGATAGTTATTCAAAATTATGCCATATTGATGGAATAGATTTAATAAAGTATGAATTACCAGGTAGACGTTCTAGAATATCTGAGAAATTGGATTCATTAAATTCAGTCATGATAGAGGTTTGTAATGTGATTAATTTTAATTCTCCATATGTCATTTTTGGTCATAGTATGGGGGGATATTTAGCAAATGAATTATGTAGGTTTATTGAGATTAATAAGCTCCATAAACCTCGGAAAGTCATTATTAGTGGGCAATGCCCTGTTGACAACAATAATGATAGCCTAGAAGAATATAATGAACTATCTTTGGATAATACGAAAACTTATATATCATTGTTTAATGGAACTCCTCAAGAAATAATTAATAATAAAGAACTAATGGAATTCTATGGTGAAATATTTTATCAGGATATGCAGTTTATCAATCAATATAAAATGAATAATAGTTCTAAAAAGGTAAAGTCTAATGTTGAAGTTTGGTATAGTGATCAAGATATTCATGTAAAAGAAGAAAATATTATGAAATGGAAGGATTACGCTGTAAATTCATGCAATTTTAAAAAGTTTAAAGGAGATCACTTTTTTATCAATAATATATTTCAAGATCCGAAGTTAACTTTCGAACTCTTGTGTTGCTAATTTATATCTTAAGCTTAGCTAGAAGGAGAGAATTTATATGTCTAAATTGCATTTAAATGAATTATATAAAAAATATAACAATACTCAAAAGCTGATAGAATCAAGTAAAAAGCTTCATGAGTTCTTATTGGACAATGTGAAGAAACATCCAGATAAGATTGCAGTTAGAAACAAAAAAGAAAGTATTACTTATGAACAGCTATACAATAAAATGATTGAGGTAACTAACTTATTTGATTTTAATAATCAGCCAATTGCAATAATGGGATATAAAAATATAGATGTAGTTGGACAAATTTTAGGAGTCTTGAATTCAGGCAATTTCTTTATACCAATTAATCCAGCTTCGCCAGATGAAAGGATAAATTATATTTTAGATAAAACACAAGCGAAAGCGTTCATTGACTGCAAGAACACCTATTTTTTACATGATAAAGTAAATGTCGTCAATACTATTAAACCATTAGTTGGGGATGATTCCCTTGCTTATGTGATTTTTACTTCGGGAACTACTGGAATGCCAAAAGGAGTCATAGAATCTCATTATCAAGTTGTGAACACCATCTTCGATTTAATTGAAAGATTTGATTTAGATGATACTGATTATTTTTTAAATCTATCATCCCTATCATTTGATTTAAGCATTTTTGATATATTTGCCTCAATAATTGTTGGAGGGACATTGCATTTAGTTGAAGATCCTAGAGATTTTAATGAAATTAATATGATTCTTTCAAAATATCCAGTAACGATTTGGAATTCCGTACCTAACTTAATGTATCTTTATTTAAACTCCAATAAAGTTATAGAGAATAAATTAAAACATTGTTTACTAAGTGGAGATTTTATTTCAGTAGGATTAGCTAAACTTTTTTATAAAGAATTACCCAATGTGAATTTGCATAGTTTAGGAGGAGCAACTGAGGGTACTATTTGGTCAATTACTTATAATGTTATGAAAAATGAGGTAAATCAATTGAAATATATTCCCTACGGGTATCCTTTAACCAACCAAACGATATATATATTAAATAATGAACATGATTTTTGTGATGTAGGGGAAGTTGGAGAAATTGCTATTGGTGGAATGGGAGTAGCCCATGGGTATATAAATGACCAGTTTAAAACTAGTAAATCGTTTATACATCATCCTAGATTGGGATATATTTATCTAACTGGTGACTTAGGTATCTATACGGAACATAATTATATTAAAATACTTGGTAGGAAGAATGATGATTTTAAAGTTAATGGTTATCGATTGAGTTTAAGCGAAATTTCCAATAAGTTTAATAAGTGTTTCAATACTGAAAGCCGTATTCTTTTAACAAAAGATACTCCTAAAAAGATGATTATTGCATATGAAGGTGAAATTTCGTCAGATAAAAATGAAATATTAAAAAAATTATCTAACTATTTATTACCTTACGAAATGCCCAATTATGTATTTAAGGTAGAAAGATTTCCTATCACAATTAATGGAAAAACTGATTATAATAAGTTATTTGATATCTACATGGAGCAGCGTCACTTTATACGTAAGAATAAAGATAGTACCGATGATGTGAGTACTGAGCTAAGAAAGATGTTATCTTTGGAACTTGATGTGACAAATATTCAATCTACAGATACTTTGTTAGATTTTGGAGTTGATTCCATTCAAATGATGAGGATTAAGATTTGGATTGAAAATAAAATTGGGCGAGAATTAGAAATGATTGAACTGTATGAAAATAACTCAGTGAAAGAGTTAGAAACTCTATTAACTGAAAGGTGAAACTATAATGCTGATGATTTATATTTATGAAAATAAGAAAAGTGTATTTTCTACAATAGAGACCAAGTTACTTAATTTTATACAGGAAGAAGATTTGAACAAAATCGCCGCTTTATATTACGATAGAGATAAACTAAATTTGCTATATAGTAGATTAGTGGTTTTGTATGGAATGTATAAGCTTAGAGGTATTTCTCCTAATGATGTAAATATATTAAAAGAAAAATACGGTAAACCGTATATTGAGAATAATAACATTTACTTTAATATATCACATTCTGGTAAAGTTGTTTATGTTGCATTTTATGAACATGGTGAAGTAGGAATTGACGTTGAAGAATTAAATGACGTTCCTAATGAAATTATTGAATATTGCTTTCATGAAGAAGAAAAAAAATTAATGAAAAGAGCTAAAAAACGTGAATATAAGAGGCGATTTTATGATATTTGGACAAAAAAAGAAGCATATTTAAAGAAAAAAGGTACTGGTATTTCAGATAATTTAAAAAAAGTAAATGTAACTAAAAAATATGATTTTATTACTTTTGAATGGAATAATTACTATTGTTCGGTTACTGCTGACGGTTTAAAAACATATAGTATTAAAATCATTCAGTTTGAGGAACTAATTCATTTTTTAAAGTCATTTTCTAGTTTTTAAATAGAATTTGAACTAAGAGGCTGTTTTTTAAATTAGGACAATTCATTTAAGTTATGGAAGTTAAGTGACGGATGCTTAACTTCTTTTTAAATTAAGATGTGAATAGTCTTGAACCTATGAGCATTCTAAAACACAAATTATCATATATTCCATAGTCAAAAGATAATCTTTTTATTATCTGAATTTTATGTTTAATTATCTCTATAGACCGTTGTAAAGTCTTGAATAATTGATTATATTTCAATTAAGGTTATTATCTGTTTTAATGTTCTAATTATTGGAAGGATCTTTGTACAAAATAGCTGATAAATTAATAGAAAATAAAATTTTAAGTAACTAATTTGTTTGATTTTCTTTTAATAACTTTCTTAATCCATAAACTTTTTATAATTCAATGTATAAGAAAAAGATTGCAATAATTTTTGTATTGATTATAAAGGATTTTATCTGTCTTTCTGAATCGATTTATAATACAAATCACCGACATATTGAGATCTCTATGTAATAAATTGGATTGTATGAAAACAAACTAGATTTATCTTAGTATGTCTGAATAATTGCTAATTTAGATATATAAAGTTCATACACATCAATTGTTATAGCTCTAACTTTTAGTCTAATCATTAATGGATATCGATAAAAATGTTCTTTTAATGATTTAAGTTTATAATTAGCAGCCACATCTACGTTGCGGTATGTCTGTTACATGAATAAAGGCTTATTACCTCTTTTATTTATATTAATCACTTAGTAATTATAGAGATAATTGCGTTATTTTTATATTCAAAATTTAAAAATCGGACTAGTGATTTATTATAGAATTGAAAAAATGAAAATTTTGAATAGTGGTTTTTGTTGTGAAAAATAAAAGTTTATTTCATATTCGTATAACTTTCTAGTCTTTTAAAGACAATGTCACAAACAATCATTTCCACTTTGTCTAAACTAATTATCTATTATGGTATTTTGAAAGTAGCTCATAGAACTCTCATTTGTCTTTTGGTATCGTTACATAATTTTCACACAATTAAGAACGCTTTCACGGACAACGCGTGTTAATCATGCTGTCACCATTTACAAAAATTTGGTAAAACATTTTCGCTTATTGCTAGGATCTGCTCAAATCCTAAACATCTTTGTCGGATTTTGCTCTATACAATTGATACTTTTTAACTAGTAGTCTAAACTATTAGTAATTTAAATCATTTGAATACTATATTTATGATTAATGGAATCGAGAAGGAGTTTGAACCATGGAAAAACCAGTAGCACATCTATTTAAATTAGAAGTCAGTAATCATGATATAGAGGTATTTCATCAAGCAGGTGTGAATAACTTATCAACTTCTTATCAAAATGAGGATGGTACACTGGCAATGTACGCTAGTAAAATAACAGAAAATCCTAATCAATTTATTGTTTTTGAGGTATATAAAGATGAATATGCTTATCAACAACATTTAAATTCTTCCCAATATCAAGAGTTTACTAATCAAGTTGGAACGAAGTTGACGCAACAAAAAGCATTTGAGGTAGAGCCAATCTTTTTAAAAGAGAAATTAGCATCATCGAAATGGATTGGTGCAGAACATTTCTGCTTAAAATTTGCACAAATTTTAGTAAAAGAAAATGAAGAATTAAATTTTAAAGAAAGTGTATTAAAAAATATGAAGGCTTCAATCATTGCAGAAGACGATGTACTTGCCATGTATGCACTTCAGGATCGTAATAATTCTCAACGATTCTATTTTTATGAAGTTTACAACGATGAAAAAGCATATAATATCCACTGTAATACGTCTCATTTTAAAACGTATATCAATGAAACAGAAGGAGCGTTAGTTAATAAAGTTTTGGTAGACTTACAAAATGATGTTATGGTCACAAAGGGAAGTTTAACATATCTTCAATAGATTGAAAGGTAAATCGTCAATACCCTGAAAAAACGCGAATTAGTCAAAATATAGCGTTAAATATAACATAAATGGTGCCCCAATAAAGATATACTACGAACAAGGAAAGTTGCAAATCGGGGCACCAACAAATAGAATTTAAACTGAGACTGGGACATC
>NZ_PPPV01000016.1:0-30255 GCF_002901705.1 Staphylococcus lugdunensis | reverse complement strand
GGATTAAAAATACGCTTATACCAAGCTTTTTCAATCCTAGTCAACCTTGCCGGGACGGGACTAAGAATTCATTATGAATTCTGTCCCGCTCCCTTTTAGCTGATCTTTAGTACGTCTTCTACTACCTTTGTCATATCATCATGGATGACTAAATCAGCACGATGATCATACGGTGTAGCATCTCTATTAATAATGACTAAGTTATCTCCTGTAAAATTTGATATAAATCCAGCAGCAGGTTGGACTACTAAAGAAGAACCTAATACGATTACTGTATCTGCTTCTTGGATTTTGTTTAATGCACTAAATACAGCAGATTGATCTAACATTTCACCGTATAGCACGATGTCAGGCCGAATGGCTTTACCACAATCTTCACAGTATATTAAATCGTGTTCTATGACATATGATTTAGTATATTTTTTTCCACAATTCAAACAATAAAAACGATTGAGTGTGCCATGTATTTCGTCTATATTTTTACTGCCTGCATCTTCGTGTAAGCCATCTATATTTTGAGTAATCACACCGAGGGATTTACCTTTATTTTCTAACTCTGCAATCCAATAATGAACTGGGTTGGGTGTTTTATCTGCAAAAAGTAATCGCTGATGAACGAAATTCATAAAACCTTTAGGATCGTCTTCAAAATAATTAATACTTAGCAAATACTCTGGAGCGTATCCAGCTTTTGAAACATCGTCATATAATCCCCCTGAAGATCGAAAATCAGGTATGCCACTTGCTACTGATACGCCGGCTCCTGTAAAAAAGACAATACGTTGCGATGTATTAATAATTTCCTTCAATTGTTCTATTTGTTGTTTCAATATAAACACCTCTATAAATCATATTGATCATTTATCTTCAATATTTAATTATACTATAGATATACTAAAGTTTAAAAAGTGTTGTTATTATTAATTCCATACATCTGATATACTTAGATTGCTGGAGAGTTCGTTATTATCTTAAAATATGTATTCAAAATTTATAAAATTCACTAATATCAGGATGTGAAAGGATATCTATGAATAAATATGATCGCTTAGATGAAATTACTAAGATAGTTAATAAAAAAGGAACAGTTAGAACAAATGAAATCGTCGAAGATTTAAATGTATCTGATATGACCGTTCGACGAGATCTTGCTGAACTGGAAGAAAAAGGGGTATTGACTAAGATACATGGTGGTGCTCGCAGCAACTCAGTATTCCAGTTTAAAGAAAAATCACATCAAGAAAAGCATGCACAAAATATAGAACAAAAAAAAGAAGTTGCCCAAAAGGCTGTGTCACTAATTGAAGAAAGTGATACGATATTTTTAGGACCAGGAACAACAATAGAGTTATTGGCCAATATTATGGAAAAAGAATATCTAACTGTAATTACAAACTGTTTGCCAGTATTTAAAATTTTATTTGAAAAACGATCGCTTCACTTTAATGTATATTTATTAGGAGGCGAAATGAGAGAGCTCACAGAATCTTTTGTTGGTGAAATGGCAAATACGCTACTTAAGACAAAACGTTTTAGTAAAATGTTTTTTAGTTGTAATGCGATAAAAGGTTCAAACGTTTTAACATCAACTATTGATGAGGCTTATACACAGCAAATTGCACTAAATCATTCTGTAGAAAAGTACTTGCTTATAGATGATTCCAAGATAGATAAAGAGGATTTCACCCAAATGTGTGATTTAACTGAGCTAACAGCAGTAATTATCAATCAAAGTGATGATGAAAAAATAGAAAAACTAAAAAAATACACAGAAGTAATTCATTAACCAACTAATTAACTGAGACAAGGTTGTTCAATTTGACAATCTTGTCTTTATTTTTTGGATACGAAAAGGATGTTTGAAATACAGTCAAAATCGAAATTGTCAAACATAATTCAAACAATAAATGTTGATTTTATGTTTATTTATGTTTATAATTTAAACATAGAGAGTTTGAAAGCGCTTTTGTAAAAATAGATAATACTCGCGAAATTTATTAAAAAAGGAGAATCATTATGACTGTAATTATTGGTTCAGATGTAGACGGTAAACGTTTGAAAGATGTAGTCAAAGCATTTTTAATTGAACAAAATCACGATGTGGTAGATGTAACAGAAGGTAAAGATTTAGATTTTGTTGATGCAACATTGGCTGTTATAAACGAAGTTCAAAAAAACGACGACAATCTAGGTATCGCTATAGACAAATTCGGAGCAGGTAGTTTTATGGTAGCTACTAAAGTTAAAGGTATGATTGCTGCGGAAGTATCTGATGAACGTTCTGCGTATATGACTAGAGGCCATAACAATGCGCGTATGATTACTATGGGAGCAGAAATCGTTGGTGATACGTTAGCTAAAAATGTTGCTAAAGAATTTGTTAATGGCCATTATGATGGTGGTCGTCATCAAATCCGTGTAGATATGTTAAATAAAATGTGCTAATAGGAGGAATTAATAATGAAAATTGCAATCGGATGTGACCATATCGTTACTGATGTAAAAATGGAACTTTCTAAACATTTAAAAGAAGAAGGTTATGAAGTATTAGATGTAGGAACTTATGATTTTACACGTACACATTATCCTATCTTTGGTAAAAAAGTAGGCGAAGCAGTTACGAGTGGTGAAGCAGACTTAGGCGTTTGTATTTGTGGTACGGGTGTTGGTATTAGCAATGCTGCGAATAAAGTTCCAGGCGTTAGAACTGCTTTAGTAAGAGATATGACATCTGCATTATATTCAAAAGAAGAATTAAATGCCAATGTAGTTAGCTTTGGTGGCGCAATTATTGGTAAATTATTATTGTTTGATATTGTAGATGCTTTTATCAAAGCGGAATATAAACCAACAGAAGAAAATAAAAAACTTATTGCAAAAATTGAACATTTAGAAGCTCATAATGATAACCAATCGGATCCTCATTTCTTCGATGAATTTTTAGAAAAATGGAAACAAGGTGTATATCACGATTAAGGGTGGTTAACAATGATACTAACATTAACTTTAAACCCTTCAGTAGATATTTCATATCACTTAGACCAGTTTAAATTAGACACAGTAAATCGTGTGAGTCAAATTGGTAAAACTGCTGGAGGAAAAGGACTTAACGTTACACGTGTTTTAAGTGAGCTTGGTGATGAGGTCTTAGCTAGTGGTTTGCTTGGTGGTGAATTAGGTACATTTATCGAAAGTCAACTTGATTCCAATCAAATTCAACGTAACTTTTATCACATTCAAGGTCAAACAAGAAATTGTATCGCCATATTACATGAGGGACAACAGACTGAAATTTTAGAACAAGGACCTACAGTAAGCACAGATGAAGCAGCAGAGTTTAAAACATATTTAGAAACACAGTTGTTAAATCGAGCACAAGTCGTTGCGATGTCAGGTAGTTTACCAAAAGGACTTGAAACGAGTTATTATGCTGACATAGTAGCATTGGCAGCGGCACGAGATATTCCTACAATTGTAGATAGTTCCGGTGCATCATTGGAAAGCGTGTTAAATGCTCAAGTTAAACCAACAGTAATTAAACCTAACATTGATGAACTCAATCAATTAATTAACTTAAATATTTCAGAAGATGTTCATGAATTAAAAGTTGCACTAGAACAACCTATTTTTGAAGGAATAGAGTGGATTATCGTGTCATTAGGTAGTAAAGGTGCTTTTGCAAAACATCATCATAAATATTATAGAGTGAATATTCCAACAATAGAGGTAGTAAATCCAGTAGGTTCTGGAGACTCTACAGTAGCAGGTATTGCTTCAGCTTTACTGCACCATGAATCTGATGAAGATTTGCTAAAAAAAGCGAACACGCTTGGCATGCTCAATGCACAAGAAAAGCAAACAGGACATATCAATATCGCGCATTACGATCAATTATATCAACAAATTAAAGTTGTAGAGGTGTAAAAAATGACTAAATCAACACAAAAAGTAGCTTCAATTGAAAAACTTAGCAATGAACAAGGTATTATTTCAGCGCTTGCTTTTGACCAACGTGGTGCATTAAAACGTATGATGGCAGAACATCAAACTGAAACGCCATCAGTAGAACAAATTGAACGTTTAAAATCACTTGTATCAGAAGAATTAACGCAATATGCATCATCAATACTTTTAGACCCAGAATACGGTCTTCCAGCTTCTGAAGTGCGCAACAAATCTTGTGGTTTATTGTTAGCTTATGAAAAAACAGGATATGACGTCAATGCAAAAGGACGTTTACCAGATTGCTTGGTTGAATGGTCAGCAAAACGCTTAAAAGAACAAGGTGCAGATGCTGTGAAATTCTTGCTTTATTATGATGTGGATGATGATGAAGCAATTAATGTTCAAAAACAAGCATATATCGAACGTATTGGTTCAGAGTGTGTTGCAGAAGATATTCCATTCTTCTTAGAAGTTTTATCTTATGATGATAAGATTGCTGATAATAAAAGTGCTGAATTCGCTAAAGTAAAACCACATAAAGTTAATGAAGCGATGAAATTATTCTCACAAGAACGTTTTAATGTAGATGTGTTGAAAGTTGAAGTTCCAGTCAACATGAACTATGTTGAGGGATTTGCTCAAGGAGAAGTTGTTTATAGCAAAGAAGAAGCAGCACAATACTTTAAAGAACAAGATGCAGCAACAAACTTACCATATATCTATTTAAGTGCAGGTGTTTCTGCAGAATTATTCCAAGAAACATTAAAATTCGCACATGATGCAGGCGCAAACTTTAATGGCGTTCTATGTGGTCGTGCAACATGGGCTGGTTCAGTTAAAGTTTATATTGAACAAGGTGAAGAAGCGGCTCGTGAATGGTTACGTACAACAGGATTTAAAAATATAGATGATTTAAATAAAGTGTTAGCAACTACTGCAACATCTTGGAAACAGTAATTTGTGAGGTGGAAGATTAATGAATAGAGAAGAAGTTCAATTACTTGGCTTTGAAATCGTAGCTTATGCAGGAGATGCTAGATCAAAATTGTTAGAAGCACTTACTGCAGCACAAAATGGGAAATTTGACCAAGCTGAAAGCTTAGTTGAGGAAGCAAACACGTGTATTGCTAATGCACATAAAGCACAAACAAGCTTACTTGCAAAAGAAGCGCAAGGAGATGATATTGCCTATAGTGTCACAATGATGCATGGTCAAGACCATTTAATGACGACATTATTATTAAAAGATTTAATGAAACATCTAATTGAATTGTACAGAAGAGGGTGAAGACCTTGATGAATAAACTAATTGAGCAAATCGAGAAGGGCAAGCCTTTTTTTGAAAAGATATCACGTAATATTTATTTAAGAGCCATTCGTGATGGATTCATTGCGGCGATACCTGTAATTTTGTTTTCTAGTATTTTTATTTTAATTGCATACGTTCCTAACGTTTTTGGTTTCTTTTGGAGTAAGACTGTTGAAGGTATGCTTATGAAACCTTATAACTACACGATGGGGATTGTAGGTTTCTTAGTAGCCGGCACGACTGCGAAATCGTTGACGGATTCATTTAACCGTAAATTGGAGAAAACGAATCAAATTAACTTTATTTCAACAATGATGGCAGCGATGTGTGGATTCTTATTTTTAGCGGCTGATCCTGCCAAAGATGGTGGATTTTTAAGTGGTTTTATGGGAACAAAAGGGTTATTAACAGCCTTTATTTCTGCCTTTGTGACAGTTATTGTTTATAATTTCTTTATTAAACGTAACATCACAATTAAAATGCCGAAAGAAGTGCCACCAAATATTTCGCAAGTATTTAAAGACATTTTCCCTTTATCTGCAGTTATCTTAATTTTATATGGCTTAGATTTACTCTCAAGAGCAACAATTCATGCCAATGTTGCCAATTCAGTGTTAAAAGTGTTTGAGCCATTGTTCACTGCTGCAGACGGTTGGGTAGGTGTAACAATTATCTTTGGTGCATTTGCATTCTTCTGGTTTGTAGGTATTCACGGTCCTTCTATAGTTGAACCGGCAATTGCAGCGATTACGTATGCAAACCTTGAAGCCAACTTGCATTTATTACAAGCTGGTGAGCATGCAGACAAAGTGATTACACCAGGGACACAAATGTTCGTGGTAACTATGGGTGGTACAGGTGCCACATTAGTTGTACCATTTATGTTTATGTGGTTAACAAAATCAAAACGAAATAAAGCAATTGGTCGAGCATCAGTAGTGCCTACTTTCTTTGGTGTAAATGAACCTATTTTATTTGGTGCACCATTAGTCTTGAATCCAGTATTCTTTATACCGTTTATATTTGCGCCAATTGTTAACGTATGGATTTTCAAATTCTTTGTTGATGTCATTGGCATGAATAGTTTTAGTATATTTTTACCTTGGACAACACCTGGTCCTTTAGGTATCGTGATGGGTACCGGTTTTGCTTTTTGGTCGTTCGTTTTAGCGATTGTATTAATCGTAGTCGACGTCATTATTTATTATCCGTTTGTAAAAGTATATGATGAGCAAATTTTAGAAGAAGAACTAGGCAATAAAGAAGCAAATACAGAATTACAAGAAAAAGTATCAGCTAACTTTGATACTAAAAAAGCAGACGCAATTTTAGCAACTGCTGGAGCAAGTGAAGTAACAGCAAGTGAGGAAACACATCAAGCTGATGTCGCACAAACGAATAACATTAATGAAGAAACCAATGTGTTAGTGTTATGTGCTGGTGGAGGTACAAGTGGTTTATTAGCTAATGCTTTAAATAAAGCAGCTGAAGAATACAATGTGCCAGTAAAAGCAGCAGCAGGTGGTTACGGTGCACATATGGATATTATGAAAGATTATCAGTTAATTATTTTAGCACCTCAAGTAGCTTCAAACTATGAAGATATTAAACAAGACACTGATAGATTAGGTATTAAACTTGCGAAAACGCAAGGGGTAGAATATATCAATTTAACACGAGATGGGCAAGCAGCTTTAGAATTCGTTCAGAAACAATTTGAAAAATAATTAGGAGATGAATGTATAATGAAGAAATTACCAGAAGATTTTATTTTCGGTGGCGCAACTGCTGCATATCAAGCTGAAGGTGCAACGCAAGCAGACGGTAAAGGTCGTGTTGCCTGGGATACGTATTTAGAAGAAAATTATTGGTATACGGCAGAACCTGCTAGTGACTTTTATCATCGCTATCCTGTAGATTTAGAATTAAGTGAAAAATTCGGAGTGAATGGGATAAGAATTTCAATAGCATGGTCACGTATCTTTCCAGATGGCTATGGCGAAGTAAACCAAAAGGGTGTAGCATTCTATCATAATTTATTTAAAGAATGTCATAAACGTCATGTTGAACCATTTGTGACATTACACCATTTTGATACTCCAGAAACATTGCATAAAGATGGTGATTTCTTAAATCGTAAGACGATTGATTATTTTGTTGACTATGCCAAATTCTGTTTTGAAGAATTTTCAGAAGTTAACTTTTGGACAACGTTCAATGAAATTGGACCTATCGGCGATGGTCAATATTTAGTTGGTAAGTTCCCTCCAGGTATTAAATATGATTTTGCAAAGGTCTTCCAATCACATCACAATATGATGGTAGCTCATGCAAAAGCAGTTAAATTATTCAAAGATAATGGCTATTCTGGAGAGATTGGTGTTGTACATGCATTACCAACAAAATACCCATATGATCCTACTAATCCTGAAGATGTAAAGGCTGCTGAATTAGAAGACATTATTCATAACAAGTTTATTTTAGATGCAACTTATTTAGGTCATTACTCACGTGAAACTAGAGAAGGTGTGCAACACATCCTCTCTGTAAACGGAGGAAAGCTTGATATATCTGATGAAGATTTACGTACATTAGATGCTGCCAAAGATTTAAATGACTTCTTAGGTATCAATTACTATATGAGTGATTGGATGAGAGGTTATGATGGAGAATCTGAAATTACACACAATGCTACAGGTGATAAAGGTGGCTCTAAATATCAACTTAAAGGCGTAGGACAACGTGAGTTTGATGTTGATGTACCAAGAACGGACTGGGATTGGATGATTTATCCTAAAGGTTTATATGATCAAATTATGCGTGTAGTTAAAGAATATCCGAATTACCATAAAATCTATATCACAGAAAATGGCTTAGGTTATAAAGATGAATTTATAGAATCTGAAAAAACTGTGCATGATGATGCGCGTATCGATTATGTTAAACAACACTTAGAAGTAATAGCCGACGCTATCCGTGATGGTGCTAATGTTAAAGGTTATTTCATTTGGTCATTGATGGATGTATTCTCTTGGTCAAATGGTTATGAAAAACGCTATGGTTTATTCTATGTCGATTTCGAAACGCAAGAACGTTATCCTAAAAAAAGTGCTTATTGGTATAAAGAATTAGCTGAATCAAAAGAAATAAAATAACTAATATGATTAAGAACACTCATCCAATTAATTTGTGATGGGTGTTTTTTATTCTGTAAAACATAAAATGCTATTATAGAAAAGGCAATATATTGAAGTAGTAGATATTTTAAAGTCAAAGGTAATTCATCTAGTCATAGACATCAGTATATGAGTTTTTTTCATGGCAATTTTTACTAACTTAGGTATACTGAATACAAAATAATTGGATGTGGTATAATCAATGAAATTTCAAAAAACAGGTTTACTCATAGCAATATTAACGTTGATGTTATTTTTAACTTATGGATGTCAATCATCCTCACAATCAAAACAAAATAGTTCAAGTTATAATCATTCGCATACAGCAACATTATTTTTGCATGGTTATGGTGGCAGTGCAAATTCAGAGAAATATATGGTGCAACAAGCTGTAAATCATGGTGTGACCAATCAAGTCATAACAGCAATTGTAGACAAGAATGGAGATATTACGTTTAAAGGAAAGTTAGCTAAAAATGCAATTAATCCAATTGTGAAAATAGAATTAAAAGATAATAAAAATGGTAATGTTAAGCAAAATGCAAGTCATATCAAAAATGTGTTAACTAAATTAAAAAACGACTTTCATATTAAGCAGTACAATTTTGTTGCGCATTCTATGGGAAACTTATCTTTTGCTTATTTTATGAAATTATATGGTCAAGATACGCAATTACCTCAACTTAATAAAGAAGTAAACATTGCGGGAACATTTAATGGTGTTTTAAATCTTAATGAAAAGGTAAACGAAATTAGTGTTGATAAAAATGGGAAGCCGAGTAAAATAACAGAGAATTATCAACAATTACTTGGTCTCAAAAATAACTATAAAGACAAACAGATTGATGTATTAAATATTTACGGTGATATCCAAGATGGTACGCACTCTGATGGTCGCGTATCTAACAGTTCTTCAAAGTCATTAAAATATTTATTGGCTGACAGTCCCAAATCTTATAAAGAGTCACAATACACTGGTGCTACGGCGCAACATAGTCAACTTCACGAAAATAACAAAGTTGCCAATGAAATAATCCAATTTTTATGGAAGAAAATATAGAATTACTGGATATACCTAACTTTAAAAGCAATGAAATTGAGCTATTGGCGTTTGACTACTATACTTGAAAGAAAGAGAGAAAGGGTGCTTTGTCATGAAAAATGAACAAATTGTATTAAATCAATATCCTGAAGGAATACCTAATGATCAAACATTCAAATATGAAAATATTGATGTTCAAACGCCTAAAAATGGTGAGCTTCAAATTGAATCATTATATATTTCTGTTGACCCGTATATGCGAGGCAGAATGACACCTTCAGATTCCTATGTACAACCTTTTAAATTAAATCAACCAATTATTGGTCATGTTTTGGCAAGAGTTGTCGTGTCCGAGAGTGATGACTTTACAAAAGGTGATATTGTTATTGGGATGTTACCTTGGAAAAGATTTCATACGCTACCAAGTAATCAAGTGAATAAAGTACCATCAACAGATGTGCCATTAGAATTATATTTAAGTACACTGGGTATGACTGGTCAAACAGCTTATCATGGATTACTGGATATTGGTCAACCTAAAGCTGGAGAAACCGTTGTAGTATCTGCTGCATCTGGTGCTGTCGGAGCAGTTGTTGGTCAAATTGCTAAGATTAAAGGTGCTCGAGTGGTTGGTATAGCAGGAGGTACTAAAAAGGTTAATTATTTAACAGAAACACTTGGTTTTGATGCAGGTATTGATTATAAAAAAGACGATTTTGCTGAGGCATTAGCATCAGCGCTTCCAGATGGTGTTGACGTTTATTTTGAAAATGTAGGTGGTGCGATTAGTGATGAAGTATTTAAACATTTAAACCGTTTTGCTCGTATTCCGGTTTGTGGGGCTATATCATCTTATAATCATCCAGAAAGGGATATTGGTCCACGTATTCAAGGAACATTAATAAAAAAACAAGCTATGATGAGAGGCTTTTTAGTTGCAGAATTTTCGGATACATTTAAAGAAGCAAGTGAACAATTAGCACAATGGGTTAAAGAAGGTAAAATTAAAACTGAAGTTTCCATTGCGCATGGTTTCCATGAAATACCTACAGCATTTAAAAACTTATTTACCGGAGATAACTTTGGTAAACAAATCGTAAAAGTTTCTGAGTAACTTAGAAAAACTTTGAGGTGAATGAAATGAAGGCAATTATAGCAAATAGACCCTTTGAATTAAGTGAAGGTAATTTTTTCTATGAAACAGACATTAATATGCCGGTATTAAATGCACACGATGTCTTAGTAAAAGTAGAAGCAATAAGTGTTAATCCAGTAGATGGGAAAACACGTATCAGACCTATTAATGGTCAACAGCGTATTTTAGGATATGATGCCGTAGGTAAAGTTGAAGCTGTAGGACAGTCGGTTTCAATGTTTGATATTGGAGATGTCGTATTCTATGCAGGCACATCATCAAGACCCGGTGCAAATGCTGAATATCATGCTGTAGATGAGCGTCTAATAGCTAAAGCACCAAAAAATATTTCTGCCCAAGCGAGTGCAAGCTTGCCATTAACGGCAATTACAGCATCAGAAGTACTTTTTGATGTATTTAACATTGCTACTGATCCTGAGCTTAATCAACATAAGACAATATTAATTATTAACGGTGCAGGTGGTGTCGGTAGTATTGCAACACAAATTGCTAAAGCATATGGTTTAAAAGTTATAACTACGGCATCTCGACCAGAATCTATTCAATGGTCATTAAAGATGGGTGCGGATATCGTATTAAATCATCATGATGATTTAGTACAACAATTGCACAGTGAACATGGTGAATTTGTAGATTTTATTTTTTGTACATACGATACTGATATGTATTACAATACGATGATTGAACTTGTAAAACCGCTTGGAAAGATAGCAACCATTGTGGCATTTAAAGAAAAGCAAGATTTAAATGCATTAAAGCCCAAAAGTCTTACGTTAACACATGAATTTATGTTTGCGAGACCAGTATTTAATACAGATGATATGATTAAGCATCAAGAGTATCTGACAGATGTTGCAAAGAAAATAGAAGCGGGTATCTATCAACCTACAACAACAAAAGTTATTGAGGGCTTATCAGCTGAGCATTTATATGATGCGCATCAAATTATTGAAAGCAATCAAATGATAGGAAAACTTGTGATTAAGCTATAAGAGGCTTTGAATATATATTAATCCATTGAAATGACAAAAGAGGGACGAGGACAGCATGCATTATGAATTTGTAGTCCCGCCTCGGCTAGATTGACTAGGATTGAAAAAAGCTTGGTATCAGCGTATTTTCCATCCTAGTCAACTACAATATTTAGTTCATAGCTTAAAAAATAAATATGTTTTGGGCTGTTTGGAACCATGAAGTGTTAGACGCAAATCCTAATGCTTCATGGTATTTTTTTGAACAAAAAAAGGAATGTTTTTTAATAACCATTATCAAGCATTTAATCTCTAAATATAAATGATTTGTGTGTTCTAAAACGGCAGACAATATAAGCCTAATCAAAATATTTATCATATTGTCATTAATATTTAGTAATAAAAGGTTTTCAAATCAAAAAATTGGGAATAATCATAAGGTGGAAATAAATTACTCTTAATAATAAATTTAGAAAAATGTTTTTATAGAATGTATTAATGTTTTTTAAATTTAATTAAGGGTAAACCATAATAAATAATTCATACAACAATAGCTAAGGAGGTGCTTTGAGGTGAAAAGATTGAAAAATTTCATCCTCGGCCTATTAATAGTTGTTATTGTTGGCTTCCTCTTGTTTATGTATATACAAGATAGTCGTATTTCAGAATATCAAGACTATTTCTTACAATTCAATTGGTTCCAACCACTATTAATTGGATTAGCTGCGTTTTTAATATTGATTGGTTTAATTTTAGTATTTAGCATTTTTAAACCAACCTATAGAAAACCTGGCTTATATAAAGATTTTGATGATGGTCATGTATACATCTCAAGAAAAGCAATTGAACGCACAGCTTATGACACTCTAAAAAATTATGACCAAGTTCGACAACCTAATGTGATTACAAAGCTATATAACAAAAAAGACAAATCTTATATCGATGTTAAAACGGATTTCTTAGTACCGAATGATGTTCAGGCAACTTCTTTAGTTGAAGGTATTCGTTCAGACATTAAGCAAAACATTGAATATTTTGCCGAAATTCCAGTAAGAAAATTAGAAGTAAATGTGAGAGACCAAAAAACATCTGGTCCTCGCGTATTGTAAGGGAGGGATAATATGGCTGACAATAATAATCATAATGGACAAGATTCTAGCCAACACATTATTAATATGATTAAAGCATATAAATGGCGTATCATTGGATTCTTTGCCTTTTTACTCATAGCAATTTTATTCCTAACTTTAGGATTCTGGAAGACAATTTTAATCATTGTCTTATGTTTAATAGGTATTGGCATTGGGTATATTAAAGACCGTACTCAAGATTTTATGAATTTTTTAAATAGATGGAGTTAACAAAATAAACGAAGTGAAAAAATTCATCAATTATTAAATCAAATAAAATTAAAAGGAGAATGACTATGACTGTAGATAATAACAAAGCTAAACAAGCATATGATAATCAAACGGGTGTTAACGAAAAAGAAAGACAAGAGCAACAAAAACAAGCACAACAAAATCAAGAACCACAATTTGAAAATAAATTAACATTTTCCGATGAAGTTGTTGAAAAAATTGCCGGAATTGCAGCTCGTGAAGTTAAAGGTATTCTAGATATGAAAGGTGGTATTGCTGATAGTTTCTCTAATGCATTCTCAAGTGGAAACAATGTCACTACTGGTGTATCAGTTGAAGTTGGAGAAAAACAAGCAGCTGTAGATTTAAAAGTTATTCTAGAATATGGTGAATCTGCACCTAAAATTTTCCGTAAAGTCACTGATTTAGTTAAAGAACAAGTAAAATATATTACTGGTTTAGACGTTGTTGAAGTGAATATGCAAGTTGATGACGTTATGACTAAAAAAGAATGGCAACAAAAAAATGAAAAAAACAATGATAACAATAATAAAGAGAGACAAGGCTTACAATAAGTTATCATTAAATAAATAATATTACGCGCTTCGATAGACAAAGTCGAAGCGCGTTTTTGTGTACAAAAAATTTGGTGTGATTACTTCAATACTTGATATGAAAAAATTTTACAAATAAGCATTTTATTTGTATAATCCATGTTAGTGATAATGATAATTATTATCAATTGAACAATTGATATACATAGATAAAACTATAATGAAGTAAATGGATGGAGGCAGGGCATGATAAAACATCACATTAAGGTGCGTGCTGATAAAAATATCCAATTTCGACTTATGAATACTTTAATCAAAGAACGTCTTTTTGCACAAGGTACTAAGATTACAGAAAGCCCTCAGCAACTAGAAATTCAATATCATTGTCATGTACTTTATATGACTGTCATTAGAAAAAGTTCATTTCAACGGTTTGAGTTCACACAAGATATTATTTATCAATGTGGTAATCATAAGAATTCAATCATGTCAGTTGAACAACTTATTGATATATTAAGAGATTCTTTTAGTATAAAAATATCTACAAAACTTTCTAAAGAACTTATCCATAGCAGAGATTGTTTAATTGAAAGTTATAAACATTTTGAACATCGACACGATGTAATTACTCAAAGTATGACATTTGCTAGATTACCAGAGGCATTAAATTTTTTTACTTGGTTACAGCATTTAGCTGATAATGGTGTCACGCAAGATTTGATGTATTCTGAAAGTTTAGTGACTGAAGGGCTAGCGCTTCAGCCGCTTGAGAAAATGAAATTACCTATGTCCATAGAGGCAGTAAAAAAATATACGGCAGAATTTGAAAAAACAATTCATTTACCGATAATGCTCGTGCATCAAGATAAAATCAAGACAGCTACAATAAATAACGATAGTCAGTTTATTCTAAATCAAGTTATTCCTCAATATCGAAGTAAACTTAAGCGCTATATTGAACCGTTGGGTCTTAAATTGGATCGCTATCGAGTTATGATTGTCCATCCATGGCAATATAAGCATGTCATTGCAAAATTTTTTGAATCATGGGTTAGTGAAAACTGGTTGTTGCCAACGCCTTTAACAATTGAAGCTAAAGCTACTGAATCATTTAAGACATTAGATTTAATACATCAACCTTATCAAGTTGAAGTATCAGTTGATGTTCGAGATATTCATTCAATTCGTAGAGATTGTTTTATAACTATGGAAGATGCACCAAAAATAACTCAAATTTTGCAACATATCTTTAAGGATGATTCTGACTTAGAAGTTACATGTAAGCCTTTTGTATCACATGTAAAGGCAGATATTGAACATTCAAGCCAATTAGCTTGTAGTGTCAATCAGAAGCCAGCTATCTTTGAACCAGGATCTACTATTGCTTCTTCAAGTTTAGTTAATACTAATCCGGTTGATCAACATACAGTTATTGATAGCTATTTAGAATGGCTTGGTAACGGCGTCACACAAGAAAGTGTGATACATTTTATTTCTTCATATAGTGATACTTTATTGACGCCATTAATTAATGCTATCCAAGATTATGGGGTAGCATTAGATGCTAGCATGCAAAATATCATTGTACATTTAGGCAATGATTATCAAATGAAATTTATTTTTAGAGATATAAATGGAATAAGTATTCATATGCCAACACTATGTCAACAATTCTCAGATTTAAGACTGACGCATCATGATATATACAGTGCTTCAATCGAAGAAGTTGTTGCTAACTTACAACGAACGGTTATACAGTATCATCTTGCAGAATTAGTTCATCATTTTACACAATATGAAGGTATTACAGAACATGGTTTATACGGCATTGTTCAGCAAGTGATTTATACGGCAATAGATGACACTAGACCACATGCAGATATTTTAAAAAAGGTGTTTTTTGGAGCGAAAGTTAAAGATCATTCCTCATTTCAACAATACCTATATCCTGAACTTGCACGTGAAAAATGTATAGAATTTGATAATCCATTAGAAAGTGAGGTGTAGCTCATGCCTAAATTGAATATTAATTTAGCTAAAATTAAATATAATGCTCAAGTATTGCAGTCTTTTTTAGCTTCAAAAGATATTAACTTTACACCAGTTGTCACAGCGATTGCAGGTGATCGTGAAATTTTGAAGGTTTTGAAGCAAGTAGGATTAACTGAAATAGCAGATTCAAGATTAGCTAATATTCAGCGATTTGGTGATCCAGATGTAAATTTTATCCTGTTGAAATCCCATGCAGAAGACTGTGATAAAGAGATTATTCAGCATGTTAAGATAAGTGTTCAAACAGAACTAACGTCAATATATCGTTTAAATGAGGTTGCACAGACCTTAGGGACTACGCATCAAATTGTGTTGATGGTGGACTGGAAAGATGGACGTGAAGGTGTTTTAACCTATGATGTGTTGCAATATTTACATGAAATTATGTCTTTAAAACATATCAAAGTTATTGGCTTGGCATTTAATTTTATGAGTTTTAAATCTGAGGCACCTAGTGATGATGATATTTTTACGATGAATCAATTTATTTGTGCGGTAGAGAAAGAACTTGGATATCGTTTAAAACTTATCTCTGGGGGCAATTCCAGTATGTTGCCACAATTAATGTATAATGACTTAGGAAAAATTAATGACCTACGCATTGGTGATACATTATTTAGGGGTGAAAATACTACGTCAGGTCAGCCTATGCCTAATTTATATCAACATGCGATTACGTTAGAAGCGCAAATTATCGAAATTAAGCCAAGAGTAAATATGGAGACAAAGCAGTCATATTTACAAGCTATCGTCAATATTGGTTATATAGATACAGTGACTAACAACATTCAACCGATGGATAAAGAATTGAAAATTAAAGGTGCATCAAGCGACTATTTAATGATTGACTTAAATAATCAAGATGGCTATCAATTAGGCGATACCATAACCTTTACTTTAGGTCATGAAGCACTAACCCAGTCAATGTATATGCGCCATTTAGAAAAGAATTATGTAAATGATGACCTTATAAATGCGTTAATTGCAAATTTTGATAAAAATACGATGCGACAATGTCATCAACACCATCAACATCTAAAAAATTAAGAAGCAGACCAATAAAGGATATGATTGGTATAAATTGTGATAATTAGTTTGATTGTCATATGTTTAAGAACATAAACAGTAACAGAAACTGTTATATTAAGACTTATATCTGTAAATAATGTAACGGATTAATGTTGAAGTTTCCATTGTTAGTTGTTGACTGGATTGAAAATAAGCTTATACCAAATTTTTTCAATCCTAGTCAACCTTGTCGGGGCGGGACTACGAATTCATTATGAATTCTGTCCCGCTCAGTATTTTTCTAGGAATTCTGTCCCAGACTGTTTTACCAGAATCTATGCTTAACTTATCCTTGTTTCAGTCTTTAATCAATAGGAAATATTTTAGATAAAATAAATAACATTTGTATTTACACAACATATTTTCTCTATATAAATTTTAATAAAATTAGGTTGACATTGATAATCGTTATCAATACACTATATAATGTAAATACTATAATTAAGGAGTGACATGGAATGAAGGCTTGGAAATACATAAGTATCATTGGGCTACTGTTTTTATTAGTAACTGCTGCTGCTTGTGGCAATGTCAGTGATAATGGATCAAGTAGTTCTAATAAAAAATCGTCTTCAAAAGATACGATTGAAGTTAAAACAGAACAAGGGAATGTCAAGGTTCCTAAAGATGCAAAACGTGTAGTAGTCCTAGAATACTCATTCATTGACGCACTTGCTGCTTTAGATGTTAAACCGGTGGGTGTGGCAGATGATAACAAACCAAATCGCATAATCAAACCATTACGTGATAAAATCAAAGGCTATACATCAGTAGGGACACGTAAACAGCCTAATTTAGAAGAAATTAGTAAAACAAAACCCGATGTAATTATTGCTGATAGTCAGCGTCATAAAGGTATTTATAAAGAATTAAATAAAATTGCACCAACAGTGATGTTGAAAAGCTTTGATGGGGACTATAAAGAAAACATAAACGCTTATAAAACGATTGCCAAAGCATTGAATAAAGAAAAACAAGGTCAAAAACGCTTAGACAAACATAATAAATTAATGGCAGAATATAAAAAGCAAATCAAATTTGACAAAAATGAAAAAGTATTACCTGCTGTTGCATCTAAATCAGGTTTACTAGCACACCCTAGTAGCTCATATGTTGGACAACTTTTAGGTGAGTTAGGTTTCAAAGAAGCACTAAATGATGATGTAACGAAAGGTTTAAGTAAATATTTACAAGGACCATATTTGAAATTAAATTCAGAAACACTTGCAGATGTTAATCCACAAAGAATGTTTATCATGACAGATAAAGCAAGTCCAGAAGAACCATCATATAAAGAATTCCAAAAAGATCCAGTCTGGAAAAAATTAGATGCAGTTAAACATAATCGTGTTGATGTTGTAGATAGAGACTTATGGGCACGTGCACGTGGTTTAATTTCTTCAGAACAAATGGCGAAAGAAATTGTAGATTTATCAACGAAAGAGCAAAAGTAAGGTGGTAAGGAAAGACTATGACAAAACTATCTAGTCAATCCGCTATCGAAAAACAAAACAAGAAACGCACTATGCTCACCTATGTGGTGAGCTTGTGCTTTCTTTTTATTTGTATCTACTTTAATTTAGCGGTTGGATCATCCAAAATACATTTTCACGATGTGATAGATTATTTTTTTACGACACATGAATCAAGAGCTACATTTTTAATTCATAATGTAAGAATGCCTCGAATGATTGGGGGCTTAATTATAGGTGGTGCATTGGCACTCGCAGGTTTGCTAATGCAGGCAATGACTAGAAATCCGCTAGCTTCACCTCAAATTTTCGGCGTGAACGCAGGCGCTTCATTTGTTGTTGTATTAGTAACAGTATTAGTGCCTTCATTAGGAAATTTTGCGACACCATTAGCATTTTTAGGCGCATTTTTAGGTGGTTTAACGGTATATGTTTTATCCGGATCGACACGTCAAATCACACCCGTTAAACTAGCGCTTGCTGGAATGGCAATTCATCTCTTTTTTAGCAGCTTAACGCAAGGTATCATTTTATTAAATGAAGATTCAAACGATACAGTAATGTTTTGGCTTGTAGGTTCATTAAATGGTTTAAAATGGACGCAATTATTGGCAGTTGTTCCATGGATTATTGTTGCGGTGGTTGTTACATTGATGATTAGTAGACAGCTTAGTATTATGGAGCTAGGAGATGACATCGCCAAAGGATTGGGTCAAAAAACACAGTTAGTTCGCATTATAGCTGGTTTATTAATCGTTGTACTTGCAGGTACGTCTGTGTCTATTGTTGGGCCAATCGGATTTATCGGATTAATTGTACCTCATATTGTTAAACACTATGTAGGACAAAATTATTCAGTATTAATTCCTTTAACGTTTATCATTAGTGCCGATTTATTACTGCTTTCCGATGTACTAAGTAGACTTATTACATTTCCATTTGAGTCTCCAGTAGGTATTGTGACGTCGTTTGTCGGCGCTATATACTTCCTATTATTTACGTTAAAAGGGGTGAAAAGAATTGACTAAAAAAGTACTAATTCGACGTTATACTATTGTGCTGATTGTGCTATTGATTGCATTTGTCAGTAGCTTATGTGTCGGTTCTACTATGTTTTCACCCATTTATGCGTTAAAACATATGTTCACTTTTGATGACTTTATTTTAAATGAATATCGTATTCCAAGAACATTATTAGGTTTACTCGTTGGCTGCAGTCTAGCGATTTCAGGTGCGATAATTCAAGGTGTAGTTAGAAATCCGTTAGCATCTCCAGATGTTATCGGTATCTCTAAAGGTGCAAGTTTAGCTGCGGTTATACTTATAATGGTTTTTCCATCAGCACCCTTGTTTTTATTACCAGTGGGTTCATTTATCGGTGCGCTATGTATTAGTTTGATTTTGTCTATTCTCATATCTAGATTTAATGTAAAAGGGTCTAGTTTAGCACTTATTGGATTAGCAATTGGTGCGATTTGTACAGCAATTGTACAGTTTCTACTAATACGAAATCCTATGGATGCAAATAATGCTTTATTATGGCTAACTGGTAGCTTATATGGGCATACGATTGAAAATGTATTGGCGATTTTTCCATGGTTTATCATTGCAATTCCACTGATTTTAATTTTAAGTTATCAACTTGATATTTTAAATTTGGGAGATCAGTTGGCAATCGCATTAGGTGCCAAAGTAAAAGGTTTAAAAATGACATTACTGATATTATCTGTAGTTCTTGCAGGTGCATCGATTTCAGTAGTGGGTGGTATTAGTTTTCTAGGATTAATTGCACCGCATATTGCGCGTTCAATTGTCGGACAACGCTATTTGCATATTGTTTTGATGTCTGGTCTTATAGGTGCAGCACTTATTTTATTCAGTGATGCTTTAGCCAGAGGCATACATCCACCTTTAGATATCCCAGTAGGTGTCATAATAGCAATTATTGGCGTGCCATATTTCCTATTTTTATTGAAAAAATTATAATCACTTAAGAGATTGAAATAGTATTTAGCAATTTGTAATATCTAATGTTTAACATTTATGGATGTAACAATTTGTGACATATTATTTCAATCTTTTTTTAGGTATTGAAGATTTAGGTAAAATAAGATATAGTTTATTAATACGAAAAATTTCATAAAAATGCATTTACAAAAATTATTAATTGCTTTATGGGGATTGTTTAGACTCTAAATGCAAAATGAATGTATATAGTAGACACAATATATAAATAGAAAAGGTGTTTAAATGGAAGGTTATTCGAAGAAAGAAATTATTAGAGGTCGCGCAAAGTTTATTGTGATGTCCATCATAGGTATCATTTTATTTTTAATTCCAGTACCAGTTGTACAAGATGGTCAAAAAACCACAACGTTACCGGTTGCTTATTTAGCAGGCGCACTTAAATCTCTTTTAGGAGAGGCCATGCCGCTAATCATCTTGTTTATTGTTACGCTTTCTGGGATATTATCTATTTTATGTTCTACATTCTATAAGAATAAATTGAATCCAGAAGGGTTAATGTACAGTGCTTTTAATGTTAAATGGGGCTGGCTTATATTAAGAGTATTAGCAGTATGTTTTGTCTGGATGACTTATTTTAAATTTGGCTCTCATGTGATTTATTCAAATGAAACAGGTGGATTAATATTTTCCGATTTATTACCTACATTGGTTGCAGTTTTTTTCTTTGCAGCATTATTTTTACCATTTTTAATGGACTATGGCTTGTTAGAATTTTTAGGGCCTGTGTTTAGACCGGTCATGAGACCATTGTTTACTTTACCTGGTCGTTCAACAGTAGATAACTTGGCCTCATTTATTGGAGATGGTACTGTGGGAGTGCTCATTACCAGTAAACAATATGAAAAAGGTATTTACTCAAAAAGAGAGGCAACTGTAATTTCAACAACGTTTAGTGTTGTTTCTATTACATTTGCAATTGTTATAGCTGGAACGGTTGGCATGGAATCTAGGTTCTTATTATTTTATTCATCTGTCATACTTTCATGTTTAATTGCAGCTGTTATTATGCCAAGAATTTGGCCGTTAAACACAATTCCAGATGAATATGCTAAAGATACGAACGGTTCAATTCATGATGAAGATTTGCCAGAGGGTAAAAGTGCTTTAGGCTATGGCTTAGAAGAAGCGACGAAAGTAGGTTTAAACGCGCCTGGTTTTATTAATTTTTTCAAATCTGGCTTTAAAACGGTTATTGATATGTGGTTTGTTGTACTTCCGGTAGTTATGGCAATCGGAACAATAGCGACTATAATTGCTAATTACACACCAGTATTTGAATTTATTGGAAAACCATTTATTCCATTATTAAATATTTTACAAATTCCGGAAGCTGCTGCAGCATCACAAACCTTGATAATTGGTTTCGCGGATATGTTTTTACCTTCAATATTAATTCAAGGTGCTCATAGTGAAATAACTCGATTTGTCGTAGGTGCTTTAAGTATTTCTCAACTTATCTATTTATCTGAGGTTGGCGGTGTTATTTTAGGTTCTAAAATACCAGTAAGTGTAGGGAAGTTATTTATGATTTTCTTAATAAGAACATTGATTACGTTACCAATTATTTCTTTAATGGCACATTTATTTTTGTAATAAAATGAGTTATAAAAATTGTAAAAGCATACGTAAAAAAGCTGATAAGGCTTTAACTACGTATGCTTTTTTTATGAATGGATGTTATTTATTAAATTAACGTAAAATGAGGGGAGCGGAACAGAATTCATTATGAATTCGTAGCCCCGCCCCGCTAACTGCTGCCATATAGTTCATAGTCTAAAACATAATGATGTCTCAGACTGCTCTAAATGCTTCTATGCTAATTTATAAAATGTTATTTTGTAAGTTCGTTATAAACTTTTTGATCGTTATGTGTATAAATAATATATTCGTGATCGTTAGTATCTATAATAACGCGATTTGTTTTACCGAATGTAGATCCAATGCGAGAAATATTTTTCTCATCTAATTCAGGAACAGCATGTATATCTTGGTCTTGTGAAATGTTTTTAATATCTTGTGTTGGAATTTTAATATCTGCAACACGCCATTGAATTCTAACTTCATTATTATCTTTTTTTACTGTCATTGCCATTATAGAACACTTCCTTTTAACAATTTGTAATTTAATAATAATGCAAATTGCAATCGTTTTCAAGTATTTATGTGATACTTTTTTAAATTTGTGACATACTAATTATTTGAGCGAAAGTATGTTCGCTTTTAGGGTCAAATTATGCTATTATATTTGAAAGAAAAGGGAGTGTGAACTATGACGGGAAAGACACATGCATCGTGTGGTCTTTTAGTAGGAGCATGGACAACACAGTATTATCAAACAGATATATTTACTACTGTTACTGTCATGTGTTTAGCTACAATGGCAAGTTTATTGCCAGATATATGCCATATGAGAAGTAAAATTGGAAGAAGATTAAAATTAATAAGTTTTATAATAAGATTACTTTTTGGTCATCGCACTTTCACACACTCGCTTATATTCGTTTTTTTAATTGCATCTGCGCTTGTCTTAATTCATAGTCCATTGTATTATTTAGTTTCAATTATCGGGGGATTGCTATCTCATGTTATACTAGATATGTTAACACCTAGAGGAGTTCAATTATTTTATCCACTTCCTCAGAATATTCACTTTCCAATTACCGTGAAAACAGGGGGATGGATGGATTTATCACTGGCTACTGCGTTAACAGTCGGTGCAGCATATACTTTATTTCAACCCGCATTTGAGGATTTTTTCTTTTATATAGGAAAATACTTTGCATGAGCTAGGGACATCATTATGTTTTAAGTTATGAACTAAATCTTGGTAGTAGTTGACTAAGATTGAAAATACGCTAATACTAAGCTTTTTTCAATGCAAGTCAATCTTGCCAGGGCAGCACAACATATTCATAATGGATTCTGTTCCGCTTCCAAAGCGTTTTATATTATGATGTGATTTGAAATGAATATAAATTATTATTGACAATGTTGTAATCAATAGCAGCATTTGATATGTAATTTACATAAGGAGCGTATTAGCATTTTGGATAAAAATAAACTTGAAAAATATAATCAAGCACATTTATGTGAATATGAAAAATTAATGAGTAATAATGAAAAAGAGCAATTAGAGGAGAAGGTTGATTCATTAGATTTGGCTGAAATACAAGCATTATATCAAGATCTATATGTTAATCGACGACAAATAGATGATATTAATGATATTTCAGAGATTAATTATGTAAATCAAGCAGCTATGAATGATAAAGATAAACATGCATATGAGCAAAAAGGTATAGAAGCAATAAGAAATGGTGAGTTTGCGGTATTATTAATGGCTGGGGGACAAGGCACAAGGTTAGGTTATCAAGGTCCTAAAGGTTCTTTTGAAATTAAAGGAATAAGTCTATTTGAATTGCAAGCACGTCAATTATTGAAATTACAACATCAAACTGGACATTTAATTCACTGGTATATCATGACAAGTGATATTAATCATGAGGCTACAGTTACATATTTTGAAGATCATCAATTCTTTGGTTTTAATGCTGAAAATGTCCATTTCTTCAAACAAGACAACATGGTAGCGTTGAGTGAGCAAGGTCAGCTGGTTCTTAATAAACAAGGCTATATCATGGAAACACCAAATGGTAATGGTGGGGTGTTTAAATCACTGAAAAAAGCCGGGTATTTAGATCAGATGATGGATAATGGCGTTAAATATATTTTCTTAAATAATATAGATAATGTATTAGTGAAAGTACTTGATCCGCTATTTGCTGGTTTCACTGTTGTGCACGATTTAGACATAACAACTAAATCTATTCAGCCTAAGCAAGGCGAAAGTGTTGGACGTTTAGTTAATAAGGATTGTAAAGATACCGTGCTAGAATATTCAGAGTTAGATGAGCAATTGGCAAATAAGCTTAATAATGCCAATATTGGTATACATGCATTTAAACTTGCTTTTATTAATCAAGCTGTTAACTATGATTTACCTTATCATTTAGCTATTAAAAATTTAAAACAGTTAGATGAAGATTTTGGTATAGTTGAAAAGCCAACGCTTAAATTCGAATTATTTTATTTTGATATATTCCGTTATGCAACAAGCTTTATCACGTTACAAGTTGAACGCGATGAAGAGTTTTCACCGTTGAAGAATAAAGAAGGTAAAGATAGTGTAGCTACAGCGACAGCTGATTTAGAACGAATGAATATTATTTCATAGGACGGTGATATAGAGATGCCTCACATATCAATTAAGAAGTCAAAGGATTCAGTAGTAGAAAGTTTTAAAGACATTATCCCACTAACATTTGGAGAAGAAATAGGTAATGCTGTTTCGCACGGAGTTGCAGCATTTTTGACGTTGCTTATCTTACCTTATGCAGCAGTGCATAGTTATAATGATGGTGGCGCACTACAGTCTTTAAGTGTTTCAATTTTTGTTATTAGCATTTTCTTAATGTTTATATCATCAACCATTTATCACACAATGAAAAATAATAGTATTCATAAATATGTGTTGAGGATTATCGACCATAGTATGATTTATGTTGCAATATCAGGGACGTATACGCCAGTTCTTTTACATGTTGTAGGAGGATGGATTGGCTGGGCCGTATTCACTTTATTATGGGGAACAACCATCTGGGGTATTCTATACAAATCAATTGCGACCCGTGTTAATCCTAAATTAAGCTTAATCGTATATCTTGTAATGGGATGGGTAGGCGTCATTTTTCTTCCTATCATTTTAATGAGAACATCGCTTTGGTTTATTTTATTTATATTTCTAGGTGGAGTTGCGTATTCTATTGGCGCCTGGTTTTATGCTCAAAAGAATAGAAATTATTTTCATATGATATGGCATCTATTTATTGTACTTGCGTCACTTTTCCATTTAATTGCTATCCTCTATTTTATGTAATAAATAATATAAATTAACAGATTGGTGGTCTTAGCATATAGGCCATCAGTCTTATTTTTTATATTTTTAAGAAGATAATTAAGCAGTGATATATACTTTAATTACAAACATTGATAATATATATAGGCAATATTTTGAAAGAAAGGGAGGTATCTAATATGAGATTAAAATCAATTGGTGTGGTTGTTGCCCTGATTTTAACAATGTTTATGGCTGCAATTGAAACTTCGATTATTTCTTTAGCCATGCCTACTATAAGAGAAGACCTCCATGCTGGAAACAATATATCATTAGTTTTTACAATATATTTTGTTGCTCTTGTAATAGCCAATCCTATTGTTGGAGAATTGCTGACTAGATATAAAATTATATACATAGCTGCAACAGGATTATTTTTATTTGGTCTTGGAAGTTTAATGTCTGGCCTTAGTCCAACATTTGCATTTTTAATTACGTCAAGAGCTATTCAAGGACTTGGTGCAGGGGTAATGATGTCGTTAACTCAAATTGTGCCAAAATTAGCATTTGAAATTCCTCTAAGATATAAAATTATGGGTATAGTTGGTAGTGTTTGGGGTGTCTCTAGTATTATTGGCCCTGTACTTGGGGGAGGCATTTTAGAATTTGCAACATGGCATTGGCTATTTTTTATTAATATACCTATTGCTATCATTGCTATTATACTTGTCTTTATAACTTACCACTTTCCTAATGAACAGGAAGTTAAAGCGTCTAACTTTGATGTTAAAGGCATTACATTATTTTATATATTTATTTTGTTATTAATGATAGGACTACTTTATCAACATATGATAGTAATAAATATTATAAGTATTCTATTAGCTGTCATTGTATTGTTCGGTTTGTTTAAATTTGAAGCGCAAATAAAGCAACCTTTTTTACCTATTGTTGAATTTAATCGATCAATAACGTTAGTATTTATTACAGACTTTGTTATTGCACTTTCGCTCATGGGCTATAATTTATATATTCCAATCTATTTGCAAGATCATTTGGGATTATCTCCATTGCAAAGTGGTTTCATCATATTTCCTTTATCTGTAGCTTGGATTATTTTGAATTTTAATTTGGCTAAAATTGAAAATTTATGTAGTAGAAAAATGCTGTATATTGGAGCGTTTACAGTGCTACTTGTTGCGAGTATAATTATCTATTTAAATTTAGATTTACCATTGCTCATTGCGACTGCGGTGATTTTTGCTGGTTTAAGCTTTGGATTTGTTTATACAAAGGATAGTGTAATCGTGCAAGAAGAAACAAGTCCTATATATATGAAAAAAATGATGTCATTTTATGCTCTGACTAAAAACTTGGGCTCCTCAGTAGGTTCTTCTTTGATGGGGTACTTATATGCAACGACACATGGATTGTTTGGAGCAAATTTACAGAACATTTTAGGAAGTATTGTTATATTAATGATTATTTTAATGATTTCATGGTCATGGACGTATAAAGAACAGCATGATTAATTTTCATCTGACCGTTTATCTATTATGATAGGCGGTCTTTCCATATCAATAGCTACTAAATAGTGTTAAAATACTATTGTATAATTTTAGGAGGAGGCAGAAAGAATGAAACGATTTAATAACAACATATTAGTAACATTATTAGTTTTTGCTGTCTTTGTTGTCTCCGGAGCAGTATTTTTAACTTTCTTAGGGTTTGGGCTGTTTGGTTTAAGTCGTTTGCTCATATACTTTCATCTAGGAAGTTTTGATTATGATAAAAGTTTCATAGACAATTTAATATATTATGGTAGCTACATTGTTTTTGGTTATTTTATCTTTTTTGCTATAGAACATTTAATGGACTATTTTAGAAAAAAATTACCAGAAAATGATTATTTTAATGGTGGTACCTTTCATCTCATATCATATGTAGTAACAACCATTCTTTTTTACTTTGTCATTCATATTAACTACGCATATATTAAAATAGATTTTTGGGTAATTATGCTCATTATTGGCTTTTTATATATGTGTAAAATTGTCTTTTATCCTGATAGTGAAAATTTAAATAGAAATCAACGTAACTCATAATGTGAGCAAAACCCTTGTTTAATAAGACAGAAATTGGAAAAATAATTAAATAGTTTACTTTGATGAAAGGAAGTAATATGGTGGCTGAATCGATATCTAAGCATAAACGAAATATCATTGTAGCAGTAATGTTACTTAGTGCATTCATCGCGATTCTTAACCAAACACTGTTAAATACTGCACTTCCTCACATTATGCGAGAGTTAAATATCAGTGAAAATATAGCACAATGGCTTGTAACGGGGTTTATGCTAGTTAATGGGACAATGATTCCACTGACTGCATACTTGATGGATAGAGTTAAAAGTAAGACTTTATTCATTGCCTCTATGGGAACATTTTTATTAGGTTCTATTATTGCAGCAATTGCACCTAATTTTGCAGTGCTTATGATCGCCCGAGTAGTTCAAGCTATGGGAGCCGGCGTTATCATGCCTTTGATGCAATTCACCTTATTTTCTTTATTTTCAAAAGAAAAAAGAGGTTTTGCCATGGGTTTAGCTGGCTTAGTCATTCAAATGGCACCTGCGATAGGGCCTGCATTTTCGGGATTAATCATCGATAATACGAGTTGGCGTGTGCCATTCATAATAGTTGTGGCTATTTCAGCTGTTATTTTTATTTTCGGATGTAGCGCTTTAACGAGTTATAATGACATTAAATATACGATGTTGGATAAGCGTTCTGTGATATATTCAACACTTGGTTTTGGATTGATATTATATGCATTTAGTAGTGCGGGCAACTTAGGATTTACTAATTTATTAGTCGTAGTTTCATTTGTAATTGGTCTCACGATTGTAGGTATCTTTATTTATAGACAGCTACACATCGATAATCCTATTTTAAACTTGCGCGTATTTAAAAGTAGAGTTTTTACATTTAGTACGATTACTTCTATGATTTTAATGATGACGAATGTCGGTCCTGCATTACTTATTCCATTATATGTGCAAAATAGTTTAGGATTGTCTGCGTTTTTATCAGGTATGGTCATTATGCCTGGCGCAATATTAAATGGTATATTATCTATATTTACTGGAAAGTTTTATGATAAATATGGTCTTAAACCACTCGTTTATACTGGATTTATTCTACTCATACTAGCTACGTTACCATTATGTTTCTTGCAGTATGATTCATCTTATATGTTTCTAGTTATAATCTATGCGTTGAGATTAGTAGCAATCTCTTTACTAATGATGCCAATTAATACCACAGGGATTAACGTGCTCGACAATAAAGATATTTCGCACGGAACAGCTATTATGAATTTTGCACGCGTCATGGCTGGATCCCTGGGGACTGGACTAATGGTAACATTGATGAGTATTGGTGCTAAATGGATACAATCTTCTATTTCTCAAGAAACGAGTAAGGTAGTAGCTCAAAGACAAGCTGTGGCGGCAGGAGTAGATTTAGCATTTATGGTCGTAACTGCTTTCATTATCATTGCATTTATATGCTCATTTTTTATTCAAGAAAAGAAGACTACCAATAGCCGTAAATTATAAAATTTAGCAGTTTGCTCAGTGTAAAGGCTTGAGCTAACTGCTTTTTTTATAATTATAAAACGTTTATACTGAATTCGAATGTTAAAATAATACATAATGAATAGTATTAAAACAACTAAAAGGGGGATTAAAGTTGTTATCAGAAGAAAAAGTAAGCGCGCTCGTTGGTGCAATTAAAGATCCAATACTTAATGTGCCCTTGAGTGAAATCAACGGCATTAAAGAAATAAAAATAAAAGAAGAAATCGAACATGTCAGCGTGAAGGTTGCTATGGCTCAACTTGGTGGAAAAACACAATTAGATCTTCAGATGAAAATTGTCAACACATTGAAAGAAAATGGGGCAAATACAGTAGGAATAAGATTTGAACAATTACCGGACGAAATTGTAGAACAATATCGTGGAACTACTAAAGAGCAGCCTAATACAATTGAAGGCTTATTGTCAAAAGATAATCCAGTAGAATTTATTGCCATTGCTTCTGGTAAAGGTGGCGTAGGAAAATCAACCGTAGCTGTAAATCTCGCAGTTGCTTTAGCAAGAGAAGGAAAAAAAGTAGGTCTTGTTGATGCTGATATATATGGTTTTAGTGTCCCCGATATGATGGGAATTGATGAGAAACCGGGCATTGAAGGAAAGACAGTAATTCCAGTCGAAAGATATGGTGTGAAAGTTATCTCAATGGCATTTTTCGTTGAAGAAAATGCACCCGTTATTTGGCGCGGTCCGATGCTTGGAAAGATGCTAACGAATTTCTTTACTGAAGTAAAATGGGGAGAATTAGATTACTTGATTCTAGATTTACCTCCTGGCACCGGAGATGTTGCACTAGATGTCCATACGATGTTACCTTCAAGTAAGGAAATTATAGTAACGACACCACATCCAACTGCTGCATTTGTCGCTGCACGAGCTGGGGCAATGGCAAAGCATACGGAACATTCAATAATCGGTGTTATTGAAAATATGAGTTACTTTGAAAGTAAAGAAACAGGAAATAAAGAGTATGTCTTTGGTAAAGGCGGCGGCATGAAGTTAGCTGATGAACTTAATACACAATTATTAGGCGAATTGCCACTTGAACAGCCATCATGGAATCCTAAAGATTTTTCACCATCCATATATCAACCAGATGATAGACTAGGAAAAATTTATACGTCTATTGCACAAAAGGTGATTGCAAGTACTATAAAATAACGGTGATTATGTATCAATTAAGGTGCACTTTAATTTATTTTTATAAGTGCACCTTTTTCTATTGCATTATTTATAAAAGATGATAGAATATTCATTTGTGAGCTATAATACATCTAACTTTATGCACACATAATTATTTTAATTTATATCGATTTAATGATTGACTTATACAAACAGTCTTGATAAGATATAAAAGTCGTCGAAAAACAATTGTAAAGCAATTTTAAAGAAGATTGAAATGGTGTAAAACTTACCATTGAAAACCTTATAAAATTGAAATATAATAATTTAAGTAAACGACATAAAGCAATTGACTTTTGAAGTTATTGTAAGTATAATAAAAGAGATTGCTTTTAAAATGAACATTGAAAACTGAATGACAATATGTCAACGTTAATTCCAATAATGTA
>NZ_PPPV01000015.1 GCF_002901705.1 Staphylococcus lugdunensis | reverse complement strand
CACCTGATTTAACAAAGACATCACCTGTTACTGTATTGATGTATTTATCGCCATCTTTACCTTGACTTGATTGTGGATTAACTTTGCCATTCAGAATATCTTTTCCATCTCTACCGTTTTGACCATTATCGCCTTTGTCACCTTTTGCACCAGTCTCACCACGTTCGCCTCGGTCACCTTTTGGCCCTTTGATGTTGCCTTCGTTAGTCCAGTTTCCACCTGATTTAACAAAGACATCACCTGTTACAGTATTGATATATTTATCGCCATCTTTACCTTGATTTGGTTGTGGATTAACTTTGCCATTCAGAACATCTTTTCCATCTCTACCGTTTAAACCATTATCGCCTTTGTCACCTTTTGGTCCTTTGATATTGCCTTCGTTGGTCCAGTTGTCACCTGATTTAACAAAGACATCACCTGTTACTGTATTGATGTATTTATCGCCAT
>NZ_PPPV01000014.1 GCF_002901705.1 Staphylococcus lugdunensis | reverse complement strand
ACTGCGCTTCAAAATGGTTCAACTCATTATCTGAATACGATTTCTTTTAAAGCTCATTCATTTTGAGTCAAACGCTCGCATGCTTCGTTGTTTCATCATTTCTAATGCTCATTTACAAAAGTAAACTGCGCTTAGAAATGCTTCAACGCCTCGCCTGACAAACGTTTTCTTTCAAAATTATATAAGTGTGTTTGTTATTAATCTTGTGAGTGTTCTTTCGAACACTAGCGATTATTTCTTATGAATTCAAGCTTATTTAAAACTCTAATTCACTCGGTTTTGCTTGGTAAAATCTAATTTACTTACTTATCTAGTTTTCAATGTACAA
>NZ_PPPV01000001.1:74734-113730 GCF_002901705.1 Staphylococcus lugdunensis | reverse complement strand
GCATTGAGACCGAGAGGTCTCTTTTTTTATGCCAAAAATTGAAAAACAAGTCGATAAATAACGGCTTTGCGAAGAGAAAGCGATTAGATAACATTATTTATCGGAATTTTCTGAAATTATAGTTGTATGTTTTTGATATCGTGGTAAAATATAACTATTCCTTTGAAAGGGGTGGTTATTATATTTCCTTACATATTATTTATTACTACAATATCATTTACGCCTGGGCCTAATACGATTATGGCGATGTCAGAGGGACAGCGGAAAGGATTTTTACGAGCGTTACCATTTAATTTAGGCGTGTTGCTAGGCATTTTATTGACTTTAACTGTGGCATTATTATTTTCAGAGCCATTGAAAGAATCACAAATGTTTATTTTGATTATGAAGATAATAGGAACAGTGTATCTTTTATATTTAGCTTACCATGTGGTGGTGTCTACGCCAGAGGATGCTGAAGATGCGTTAGATCGTCCTATTTTGAAAGGGATATTAATTCAAACTACTAATATAAAGGCAATGCTTTATTTTTTGACAGGATTGACGACATTTTCATTACCTGCTGCTTGGGAACATACTTATATTCGATCGATATTATTAATTGTTATAGGTATTGCTGGTGCGCTTGCTTGGTCACTATTGGGTCAAGTGATGAATACTTTGTATCATCGCCATTATAGAATTATTAATGTTATTATTGCGCTGTTACTACTTTATAGTGCAGTAGAATTATGGTAGATATCAAAAAATTTAGAGGTTAACGTTTGGCATATTATCGTTTTTGAGTTATTAAGATTTATGATAGCGATAAATATGCTTTTTTTATAGAAAATCGGTTGATGAAACATAGTTATGTCATCAACCGATTAGTCGTAATTTATTTAAATCAGCAAAGAATATAGCATTTTATTTTCATTGATATAGATGTTTGAAGGATCAAAATGATTAACATTCTGCTTAAGTTGTGCTAAGTCATCATGTTTTTTTAATTGAATACCTATAATAACGGTACCAGTATTTTGAGATGTTTTTTTCAAGTATTCAAATTTAGTAATGTCATCTTGAGGACCGAGCACATCGTTAACAAATTCCCTTAATGCCCCTGGACGTTGAGGGAAATTTAAGATGAAGTAGTGCTTCATTTCTTCGTAAAGTAAAGAGCGTTCTTCTATTTCTTTCATACGATTGATGTCATTATTTCCGCCACTAATAATACAAACAATCGTTTTGCCTTTAATTTGTTCGCGATAATTTTCTAAGGCAGAAACACTAAGCGCACCAGCTGGTTCTGCTACAATGGCTTGTTTAGAATATAAATCTAAAATGGTTGAACAAACTGCACCTTCATCCACTTGTACAAAATCGTCTACGTTATGGCGTGCGATATCATAAGTAATATCACCAACGCGTGCGACAGAGGCACCATCTACAAACTTATCGATATTGGATAAAGTAACGATTTTATGTTGAACAACCACAGCTTCATACATGCTACTAGCACCAATAGGTTCTACACCGATAATTTTAGTCTTAGGGGAATGTTGCTTTAAATAGGTGCTAACACCAGAAATAAGGCCACCGCCACCAATTGCACTGAATACATAATCAAATTGAAGATGACCTTTCTCAGCTTCACTAATTAGTTCTTTAGCAATGGTTCCTTGACCAGCAATTGTATGAACATTATTAAATGGATCAATAAAAGTCATGTGGTGCTGCTTTGTATAAGCTAAAGCGTCTTTAAGACAGTCATCGAAAGTGTCCCCAGTAAGAATGACTTTGACATGTGATTCACCAAAGAATTTGACCTGGTTTATCTTTTGAAGTGGGGTTGTTACTGGCATAAAAATGACTGCTTTCAGCTTTAATTGTTTAGCTGTATATGCGACGCCTTGTGCATGATTACCTGCGCTAGCACATGTTATACCTTTAGCTTTATCTGCTTCAGATAAAACTGATATAGCATTATAAGCACCACGTAACTTAAAAGAACGAACCCACTGTAAATCCTCTCGCTTTAAATATACATTGCACTGATATTTTTGTGATAAATATCTATCATATTGTAAAGGTGTTTCTTTGACAACATCCTTAATTCTTAAATAAGCATCATCTACTTCTTGAGCAGAAACACGACTTGTAACTGTCATAGTACCTCCAACCTTTTTATCTCGTTTTTTCATAGTTTTTGATTAAATCTTCATATTGTAATGTGATCGCAATATCATCTAAACCATTAATGAATTTGTTCTTCCATGTAGGATCAATGTCAAAATGGAATTGTTGTGTGTCTGTATTTACTGTCTGATTAGGTAAATCTATCGTAATGTCGGCATGTTGAGCTAGTTTATGTCTTACATCTTCCGGCAGCACAATGGGTAATAGCCCGTTTTTTGTACAGTTCATATAAAATATATCACTGAAACTACCGGCAATAATGATATTGAAACCATAATCTTTTAGTGCCCAAGCGGCATGTTCGCGACTAGAGCCACAACCAAAGTTATCTCCAGTAATTAAAATAGACGCACCTTTGTATTGAGGTTTATTAGGATTAAAATCAGGATTATCAGTGCCGTCAGATAAATAGCGCCATTCATCAAAAGCAAAAGGGCCAAATCCTGTTTTAGTGATACGCTTCAAATGAACTTTCGGAATAATTTGGTCAGTATCGATATTATCATTGAAAAGGGGAACAGTTTTTCCTTTATAAATCGTTATTGGTTTAATTTCCATCGTTAACACACGACCTTTCTAACATCAACGAATTTACCATTAATAGCTGCAGCTGCAGCCATAGCAGGTGATACAAGATGTGTGCGTGCGCCTTTACCTTGACGTCCTTCAAAATTACGATTGCTTGTTGAAGCGCAATGAACACCTTCAGGAACTTGATCTGGGTTCATACCAAGACACATGGAGCATCCAGGTTCACGCCATTCAAATCCAGCTTCTTTGAAAATTTTATCTAATCCAAGAGCCTCGGCTTCATGTTTTACCGTTCTTGAACCAGGAACTACAATCGCTGTTATTTTAGGATGTACATGTTTACCTTTGACAATTTGACTTGCTTCTAGAAGATCAGATAGTCGTGCATTAGTACAGGAACCTAGAAATACATAGCCTAAGTCAATGTCTTCTGCTTTTTGACCTGGTTGTAGTCCCATATATTGGTAGGCACGTTCATCGTTAACACTTTTGATAGTGGGAAATGGTGTATTAAAGCTGACTCCCATTTCTGGATTTGTACCCCAAGTGACTTGCGGTTCTAGATTAGAAATATCGATTTCAATTACTTTGTCGAACTTTGCGTGAGTGTCAGTATAAAGTTGTTTCCATTTTTCGAGTGAGTGTTCATAATTTTGAGCATATGGTCGTCCTTTAACATAATCAAAGGTTGTTTAATCGGGTTGAATTAGACCATATTTTGCGCCAGCCTCGATTGCCATATTACAGATAGTCATGCGTCCTTCCATAGATAATTGGCGGATAGCTTCACCTGTGAATTCCAAGGCATAACCAGTACCAAAATCGACACCATACTGATTAATAAGATAGAGAATGATATCTTTGGCATACACACCTTTAGGTAACTGGCCTTGAATATCAATCTTTAAGTTTTTAGGTTTTGTTTGCCATAACGTTTGGGTTGCAAACACATGTTCAACTTCACTTGTACCAATTCCAAAAGCTATAGCACCAAATGCACCATGTGTTGCAGTATGTGAATCGCCGCATACAATTGTCTTACCTGGTTGCGTCAATCCTGTTTCAGGACCAACCATATGCACAATGCCTTGCTCATCTGACCCCATATCGAAAAGATGTACACCAAAATCATTGGCATTGCGCTGCAACGTTGTAATTTGCTTATTAGCGATGTCATCTTTGATGTTAAATATATCAATTGTTGGTACATTATGATCCAATGTGGCAAAGGTTAGATCAGGACGACGTAATTGACGTTGTTGAAGTCTTAATCCTTCAAAAGCTTGAGGAGACGTTACTTCATGGATAAGGTGCAAATCGATATATAATAATTGTGGTTCACCTTCATTACCTGTAATGACATGCTGATTCCAAATTTTATCAAATAATGTTTGTTCCATATTGCGTCCCTCCTTAATAGCTTTTGTATAAGTATTCAAAGAATTGAGATGTAGATGTTGTGCCGCCTAGGTCTTTAGTTAAAATGCCTTTACGAATCATTGAATATACATTTTGTTCAAGTTCATCTGCGGCAGTAGCTTGATTTAAACTTTCACGCAAGCACATTGCTAATGAGAGAATCATGCCTACTGGATTAGCAATATTTTGATTAGCGATGTCAGGTGCAGAACCATGAATAGGTTCATATAGACGCGGACCGTTCTCACTAAAACTTGCTGAAGGTGATAACCCTAAAGATCCTGGAATAACAGATGCTTCATCACTTAAAATATCACCAAATAAATTTTCTGTAACAATGACGTCAAATTGTGTTGGATATGTTATCAAATGCATACTACAAGCATCTACTAACAAATGATTTACAGTGACATCAGGATATTCTAAACTCACTTTATTAACTATTTTTCTCCATAATTTACTGGAAGCTAAAACATTTTCTTTATCTACAGAAGTAAGTTTTTTCTTGCGTTGCTGTGCTAGATTAAAAGCGACTCTCACAATACGCTCAATCTCATCGCTTGTGTAAGTCAATGAATCAACTGCAGATGTATCTGATAAGTGTCTCGGTTCTCCGAAATAAATACCACTAGTTAATTCACGTACAATAACCAAATCTGTTCCTTCTACACGGTCCGCTTTTAGTGGTGAAAATTGACTCATACCTGAAGTTACTTTCGTTGGGCGTATGTTTGCATATAAACCTAAAGACTTTCTTAAAGTAAGTAAGCCTTGTTCAGGCCGATTATTCGGATCATTCCACTTTGGACCACCAATAGCTCCTAATAAGATAGCATCTGCGTTTTGGCATGCTTCAAGTGTTTCAGCAGTTAAAGGTACATGATAATGATCAATAGAAGCACCGCCAAAATGATGTTTAGTTACTTGATAGTCAAATTGGTATTTGTGACTTATATATTGTAATAGTTTTAATGTACCATTCAATATTTCTGGACCGATGCCATCGCCGGGTAGAGCTACGATATTATAAGTCATGACTAATTACCTCCTGTAATAGAGCAGTAGGGTGGTTTAAAGCATATTTGGCATGTGCTTCAACATAAGCTTTGCATGAAGCCATTAAAATATCATGATCAATGCCAATGCCCGTTTCAAATTGACCGTCAATATTTAATTGAACATGTACTTCAGCTTGAGCATCTATGCCTTCAGTAACAGAATCGATTCGATAATCGATGAGTTTACTATCTCTTTGGAAAATACGATTCACAGCATTATAAATGGCGACAATTGATCCTGTACCGATACTTGAATCTTGATAAAGATGGCCATCTTTATCTTTAATAACGATTACAGCACTTTGTAATCCTTGTGATACAAATTGTAATTGTAATGAATCAACTTGATATAATGCATTTTGTTCATGTTCTGTACCTTGAATTAATGCATGAATATCTCGGTCTGATACTGTTTTTTTCTTGTCAGCAATAGCTTTAAATTGTTTGAATAACTGTATTTGAGCTTTTGGTTCAATATCGTAACCTAATGATTTTAGTTTTTCAGCAAAGGCATGTTTTCCTGAAAGTTTACCTAGCGGCAATTCATTTGTTTTAACACCGACTAGTTGAGGCGTAATAATCTCATATGTCTCTGGATTTTTTAACACACCATCTTGATGTATACCGGATTCATGACTAAACGCATTTTGTCCTACAATTGCTTTGTTACGTGGTACGCGTATACCAGCAAATCTTGCGATTAAATCTGATGTTGATTTCGTTTCATTTAATTTTAAATGAGTTGTTAAACCGTAATGTTCTTTTCTGATATATAAAGCAAGAGCTAGCTCTTCTAATGCTGTATTCCCAGCGCGTTCTCCGATACCATTAACAGTACCTTCTATGCGTCTTGCGCCACCTTCAATTGCAGCTAAACTATTAGCCACTGCTAGACCAAGATCATCATGACAATGTGCGCTATAGATAACGTCTTGAGTTGTTTGAACATGGTTAATGAGGTATTTAAAAATGTTGCCATATTCACTAGGATAGCTATAACCTACAGTGTCTGGAATATTGATTATTGATGCACCAGCATCTACGGCAGTTTGTACACATTTTAATAAGAAAGGTAATTCTGTACGTGTTGCATCTTCAGGTGAGAACTGTACGATATCAAAACGTGCTTTACAGTAACTGACATGTTCTTTAATTGATGCTAGAACCTCTGCTTGTGACATTTTTAATTTATATTTCAAATGAATAGGTGAAGTAGCTATGAATACATGTACAGCTGGATGAGCTGCATTTTTAGTAGCTTCATATACAGCATCTATATCAGGTTTTCGACATCTAGCTAAACCGCATACTGTTGTTGTTTTTAATGCTTCTGATATGGCTTTTACAGATTTGAAACTCCCTTCACTCGAAGCAGGAAATCCAGCTTCGATGACATCTACGCCCCAATGTTCCAACTGTTTGGCAATCTTTAAACGTTCTTCAAAGGAAAAACTAACACCTGGTGTTTGCTCACCATCTCTAAGTGTTGTGTCGAAAATTTGAATATGGCTTTCCATAATTAAATTCCCCCTAAATGATTATTGTTGAATACTTTTAGATTTAATAAATGGCATCATTTTTCTTAATTCACGACCGACCGCTTCAATTTCATGACCATGTTGTTTTTCACGTAATTGATAGAATTCTTTGAAGCCATTTTCATTGTCTTTAACAAATCGATTTGCGAAGTTTCCATTTTGAATATCAGTTAAGACTGCTTTCATATTATTTTTTACTTCTGGTGTAATGACGCGTGGTCCTGAAACATAGTCACCAAATTCAGCAGTATTTGAAATTGAATAGCGAACATTTTCCATGCCGCCTTCGTACATTAAATCAACAATTAATTTCATTTCATGTAGTACTTCAAAATACGCTAATTCTTTTTGATATCCTGCTTCTACTAATGTTTCAAAGCCACTTTGAATTAATTTATGGATACCACCACAAAGTACAGCTTGCTCACCAAATAAATCTGTCTCAGTTTCTTCTTTAAATGTTGTTTCAATAACACCAGCGCGTGTGGCACCAATACCTTTGGCATAGCTTAGAGCAATATCACGTGCTTCTCCACTAGCATCTTGTTGAACGCCGAAGAGGGCAGGTACGGCAGTTCCTTCTACAAATGTACGTCTTACAAGATGTCCAGGGCCTTTAGGTGCAACTAAGAAAACATCGACATTTTCCGGAGGTGTAATAACACCAAAATGAATATTAAAACCGTGAGCAAATGCTAGTGCATTATGCGCTTCAAGGTTAGGTGCAATTTCTTTTTTATATACTGAACCTTGAATTTCATCTGGTAATAACACCATGATGACATCGGCTTGTTTAGTAGCCTCAGCTACTGGGTACACATCAAATCCATCTTCTTTTGCTTTATCAAATGAATGTCCTGGGCGAATTCCAACGATGACATCATATCCATTGTCTTTTAAATTTTGTGCATGTGCATGGCCTTGAGAACCGTAGCCAATTACAGCAATTTTTTTGCCTTTTAATGCATCTTTAGTTACTTGTTGATCATAATAAACTTTAGTCATAATAAATTCCTCCAAATTGTTATTATAATATTCAAAATTTTCAATCTATTGAAAATTGAATATCCCAATTATTTAAGATGTTAGCTCTATTTATTTTTGATTGTTTATAGGCTAGCGCATCAAAGGGATAATCTATAGTTCAACGACATTGATAACTGTTACTTGTTTTTTTAATTTAGCAATTAAAATTTTAAATAATTTTTCGTTTTCGATATCTGCTGTTAGTAAAACATTTGAAATGCCAGGATCTGATGAGGGCTTAACTTCAAGTTCACTGATATTATATTGAAGACGGACAAAGGCACTTGTAATGCGATTTAGCGTACTGACTTTGTCTTCAACCGTTAATTTTAATGTGCGTTTCATTCTAATCCCTCCATTTCATGATTTGCTTTACCAGCAGGTATCATTGGATTAACAGGTTCAACAGGTGAAATTCGAATTTCAATTAGTGCTGGACCTTCACTACTAAATGCCTTATCCAATTGTTGTTCTAATTGAGCAGGATTATCGATTAAATAACCTTTAATTCCGTATGCTTCTGCTATTTTCATAAAATCCGGTTGATCATTAAAGACTGAATGTGAAAATCGGTGATTAAAGAATTTATCTTGCCACTGTTTGACCATTCCGAGTGTGCCATTATTGATCAGTACAACTTTAATATTTAACTTATATTCATTAAAAATTGCCATTTCTTGGTTAGTCATTTGAAAGCCACCATCACCAACAAAACAAACTACAGTTTTATCTGGTGCGGCTAATTGTGCGCCAATTGCTGATGGAATGCCAAAGCCCATTGTTCCTAATCCACCGCTTGTAGCCCATTGACTATGATGTTTAAATGGATAAAATTGAGCTGCCCACATTTGGTGCTGGCCAACATCGGTGGTTACAACTGCATCTCCATTGGTTATCTTACCAATATATTCAATCGCTTGTTGTGGCTTACAAAACGTTTGGTCATCTGTCGCATATTTGAATGGATGTAAGTCTTTGTTACTTTGACAATGTTGTGCCCATGCTGTGAATTGAATTTCTTTATTAAAGTAGGCAGATAATTTTTTTAAAACCTTTTTACAATCTGCCACAATACCTAAATCAGTTTGAATGACTTTATTGATTTCAGATTCATCAATATCGACATGTACAATTTTGGCATTAGGCGCAAATTGAGCAGGGTTACTCGCTAAACGGTCATCAAAACGACTACCTAAATTGATAAGTAAATCGCACTCAGTTAAAGCCATATTGCTTGCATAGGAACCATGCATTCCACCCATTCCAAGGAATAAAGGATTGTTGTATGGAACGGCACCTAGGCCCAGAAGCGTAGTGACAACTGGAATTTGATATTTTGAAACAAATTGTGTTAACAGTTCATTTGATTGTGAATTATTAATTCCAGCCCCTGCTAAAATTAACGGTTTTTTAGCGTGAGTTAAAAGTGAGACAAGCGCTTTAATGTCATCTACATTTGGTTCGTTTGGCACATGATACCCTGGTAAAGCAAGGTCATTTGTTACAGGTACGGATGTTTTTAAAACACCCATATCTTTAGGAAAATCAATAACAACAGGTCCTTTTCTGCCAGTATTAGCAATATAAAATGCTTCATGTACGATTTTAGGAATATCATCAACATTTTTAATTTGATAATTTGCTTTTGTGATAGGTGTGGTCATCGATAATAAATCTGCTTCTTGAAAAGCATCTTGACCAATGCCAGGTGATGCGACTTGTCCTGTAAAGACGACTAGGGGAAGTGAATCACAATAGGCATCGGTAATACCAGTAATTGCATTGGTAGCACCTGGACCACTAGTTACTACGACGACACCTGGTTTGCCAGAAACACGTGCATAACCTTCAGCGGCATGTGTAGCGCCTTGCTCATGACGTGCTAAAATATGTTTAATCTTACCATCATAGAATGTATCGTATAATGGGAGAACAGCACCTCCTGGATAACCAAAGATAAAATCGACATGTTCATGTAATAATGCTTCTACTAATAAATCTGAGCCACTTAATGATTGATGTGAACTAGGGGATTCATCGTCTTGTAAAGTATTGTGTACGAATTGTTTGGGCATAAATAACACTCCTTGTTAAATTAAATTTTCAGGTACTTGCATAATACCGCCAGTATTTGCACTTGTAACGAGCGCAGTATATCGAGCTAGATAGCCTGATTTAACTTTAGCTTTAAACGGTTTGACTTCGGCTTTACGTTGTTCTAAAACTTCGTCAGATTGATGAACATCAATAGTGCGTTTAATTAAGTCAATTGTAATTTCATCTCCATCACGTAATAAGCTAATAGGGCCATCAGAAGCGGCTTCTGGAGAAATATGTCCCACGGCAATGCCTCGTGTAGCTCCTGAGAAGCGGCCGTCAGTGATTAAAGCAACATCTTTACCTAAACCTCTACCAACAATTGATGACGTTGGAGCTAACATTTCAGGCATTCCTGGACCACCTTTTGGACCTTCATAACGAATAACTACGACATGACCTGCACGAACTGTTTTATCATCAATCGCAGCTACTGCTTCATCGTGTGAATTAAAACAAATTGCTTTTCCTGTAAAAACTTTAACTGAAGGGTCTACACCACCAACTTTGATAACAGCACCTTTCGGAGCGATGTTACCAAATAAAATGGATAAACCACCTTGTTTATCATATGGATGTTCTAATGAGTGAATAACTTCAAAATTAGCTATTTCTTTACCTTCATTATTTTCTTTAAGTGTTTTTCCAGTTACTGTAATGCGATTTGGATGGAGAGTGCCTGGTTTTTTCATAAGCTCATTGATGATAGCAGGAACACCACCAGCTTCATGCACATCATGCATTGAATAAGATGAACTAGGCGCTATTTTTGATAAATAAGGCGTCTTTTTAGCAATTTCATTAATTCGCTCTAAGTCATAATCAATTCCAGCTTCATTAGCTATGGCCAAGGTATGTAATACTGTATTCGTTGAACCACCCATAGCCATATCCAGAGCAAACGCATCATCAATTGCTTCTCGTGTAACGATATCTCTAGGTTTTAAGTCATTTTTAATATTTTCAACGAGCTTAAATGCTGCAGCTCTAATCATTTCTCTACGCTGTTCACTTACTGCTAAAGCAGTACCATTATATGGTAGTGCTAAGCCTAAAACTTCCATTAAACAGTTCATTGAATTTGCTGTAAACATACCAGCACAAGAGCCACAAGTAGGGCAGGCATTTTGTTCCATATCAAGAAACTCTTCCTTTGAAATAGAGCCTTCTTTAAATGCACCAACTGCTTCAAACATGGATGATAATGTTAATGCTTTTCCATGAGCTGATAAACCAGCTTTCATTGGTCCACCAGAACAGAAAATAGCCGGTACATTTGTTCGAACGGCTGCTAATATCATACCAGGTGTGATTTTGTCGCAATTCGGAATGTAAAAGACACCGTCAAACCAGTGTGCATTGATAACAGTTTCAGCAGCATCTGCAATGATTTCGCGTGATGGAAGAGAATAGCGCATTCCTATATGTCCCATTGCAATACCATCATCAACACCAATTGTGTTAAATTCAAATGGAATTGCACCCGCTTCGCGAATAGCTTCTTTAGCGATATCTGCTAATTCACGTAAATGAACGTGCCCAGGTACAATATCAATATATGAATTACAGATTGCGACAAATGGTTTGTTCATATCAGTTGGATGTTTTAATGCCCCTGTAGCATGTAATAAACTTCTTGCTGGTGCTTGATGATCACCTTTTTTGATCATATCGCTTCTCATAAATAATTCCCCCGTCGTTGACAATCATGAAACAAAAAAACGCCCCAATAAAATTGGGACGCTGATAAGTCCCATTCAATTAGAAATAGGACTTAAACATTTAGTACAAGTGATACTAAAGTTCCAGCCCTTTGGAGTATAATAAAATAATAATATTTACATTTGTCGGTTGATATAGAAATGTGTGATTAGTCATTATTATACTCCTCTTTTCTTGAATGGTTATAATTTGTTTCAATAGTTTGAATTGTTTTAAAATTCGATAAACTTAATTTACTATAACATGTCATGATAGTCAACCTTAATTTTGAATTTTCTAACAATTGTTTTATTTTGGCAAATGATTATTTAAAAGAGAAATCTATCTTAATTTTTGTTACAATAAATAAGTTAAAATGATTTGTCATGTCCTAGAGATAAAGCCTAGAAGTTTATATTTTAATGCTATTAAATAAGGAGAATGTACATTGATTCGTATCAATAATCTACATGAAATGGATACTTTTGCTGCGAAATTAGTATCAACACTTGTAACTGGAGATTTAATATTACTTAACGGAGATTTAGGTGCCGGGAAAACGACGCTCGCACAATTCATAGGTAAACACTTAGGTGTCAAGCGTCACATCAATTCACCAACTTTTAATATTATTAAATCTTATCAAGGTAGTAAATTAAAAATGCATCATATGGATTGTTATCGTTTAGAAGGAATGGAAGAAGATTTGGGTTTTGATGAATACTTTGATGACGATGGCATTAGTATTGTTGAATGGAGTCAGTTCATTCAAGACTTATTACCAGAGGAACACTTAACGATTGACATTCACATTATAAACGAACAGGAACGTGAACTATCTTTAAATGCACAAGGCAAGCATTATGAGGCAATTAAGGAGGCAATAGAGAATGAATACTTTATTGATTGATACATCAAATCAGCCAATGTCAATTGCTTTGATGAAAGATGAGGAAGTATTAGCAGCAAAAACTACTAATAATAAAACAAACCACTCAGTTCAATTAATGCCTGGAATTCAGGAGCTATTTACTCAATGCGATTTAACAAAAGAGAATATTGATGCCATTATAGTTGCACAAGGGCCAGGTTCATACACTGGAGTAAGAATTGGTGTAACTGTAGCAAAAACGCTTGCTTACGCATTAAATGTACGATTATTTGGCGTGTCATCACTTGAAGCGCTCGCTGCGACAACGCATCAAACAAATCAGCTTATTGTACCATTATTTGATGCTCGAAGAGATGCTGTATACGCAGGTGTTTATCAACATCAACACGGACAATTAAAAACGATTATAAATGATGGCTATATAACGATTGATGAATTACTGACACAACTGCATAGCCTAAAGGAACCTTATATCTTTATTGGTCAAGATGCCAAAAAGTTAAGTGCAAGATTAGATGGCCCAATAGAGGAAAATTTGCCTGATGCAGCAGTGATGCTTGATTTAATAAAACAACCTGCAAATATTTATACGTTTACACCAAATTATCTTAAATTATCAGAGGCAGAACGCAATTGGCTGAATCAGCAACAGAACAACTAAACATACGAGAAATGATTGTCGATGACGTACCTCAAGTATTTGATATAGAGCGTTTGAGTTTTAAACATAGTTCATGGACCATTGATGCCTTTTACCATGAAATAACTCAAAATCAATATGCAAAATATTTTGTGGCGGAACGTAATGGCCAAATTATTGGTTATTTAGGTCTTTGGACAGTGCTCGATCAAGCGCAAGTGACTACGGTCGCAGTGAGCGAAATATATCGTAATCTTGGCTTAGGACAATTGTTGCTTAAATATGGCATGACTTATGCGGCACATACATGTGACACAATGAGTTTAGAAGTACGTGTCGACAATATTATCGCTCAACATGTATACGAAAAATTAGGTTTTCAATATGGTGGTAAACGTAAAAACTACTACGGAGATGGAGAGGATGCGTTAGTGATGTGGGTGAAGTTACATGAATGAAAATATTTTAATTTTAGCGATTGAAACGAGCTGTGATGAAACAAGTGTTAGTGTTATAAAGAATGGTTCAGAAATATTATCTAATGCAGTGTTAAGTCAGATAGATAGTCATAAACGCTTTGGTGGTGTTGTACCTGAAGTTGCAAGCAGGCATCATGTTGAAGGTATACTCCCTACAATCGACGAAGCGTTAGAAACGGCACAAGTATCGATGGAGGATATTACTGCTATCGCTGTGACGGAAGGACCAGGGCTAATTGGGGCACTGTTAATAGGAATTAATGCGGCTAAAGCATTAGCGTTTGCATATGATAAACCGCTCATTCCTGTTCATCATATTGCCGGGCATATTTATGCTAATCATTTGGAAGAACCATTAACTTTTCCATTAATGGCACTTATTGTTTCTGGAGGCCATACAGAATTGGTTTATATGAAAGATCATTTACAATTTCAAGTCATCGGAGAAACGCGAGATGATGCAGTGGGTGAGGCCTACGATAAAGTTGCTCGAACGATTGGACTACCTTATCCAGGGGGACCGCATGTTGATCGATTAGCATTAACAGGAGAAGACGAATATCATTTTCCTAGAGTATGGCTTGAAAAGGACAGCTATGATTTTAGTTTCAGTGGTTTAAAAAGTGCTGTTATAAACAAATTGCATAATCTTAAACAGAAAGATTTGCCAATAAATAAGGCTAATGTAGCAACAAGCTTTCAAAATAGTGTTGTTGAAGTACTAAGTGGTAAAGCTATTAATGCTTGTCAGCAATATGATGTTAATCAACTAATTGTTGCTGGAGGTGTAGCAAGCAATCACGGATTAAGAACAGAATTAAAAAAATGTTGTGCACAAAAACAAATTAAACTATTAATTCCTAGTCCAAAATTATGTACAGACAATGCAGCAATGATAGGTGCTGCAGGCTATTATTTATATCGAGCTGGTATCACTTCAGGATTAGATTTCAATGGCAAAAACCATATTGATATTGAGGAAGCAACAATTTAAGCATTTAGTTAATTAAATTACAGGGAGACATTATTGTAAATAATAAAGATAGTCTAAGACATAAAGTTCTTAGACAAATAAAAAAGCAATTTCTATTGAAATAATGATGTGCCCCCCATAAAGTTAGATCTTTAATCCAACTTTATGGGGGGCACATCAATTCATTTGAGTACTATTTTTCTAAGATTTATGTCCCTGACTCACTTAACTATATATAACAGTAGTTAAGTGAATTTTAAATGCACTTATACCAAGCTTTTTCAATTCTAAACAATCTTGCGGGGTAGGCAATACAAATTCAAAATGAATGCTGTCCCAAAAAGCTTATATGTCCTCAACTATCTCTTTGGCATGATGATAAATATCTAATGGAAAGTTTGATATTCTCAGCAATTCTATAGCATTTCTAGTATTAGCTTTTCCAGGCTTGACTTTATAGTCAAAAGCAATAGATTGCTTCTCAATGATTTCATTAAAATGATAATTTGAATAATCTAGTAAACTTGATAATTCGATATCGTGTGTTGCAGCTAAAATAAAATAGTTATTCATATTACTTAAATAACTTAAAACGGATTGAGAAGCAGCAATGCGCTCTGTCGTGTTAGTACCTTTGAATATTTCATCGATAAAACAATATATTTGGCGTTTTGACGAAATATTAAATAGTCTGCGAATTGACTTCAACTCTGCCATGAAGTAGCTATCACCAGATAATACATCGTCAGCATTAGCCATAGAACAATATACATGTCCTGGAACATATTTAAATTCAGCAGCGACAGCAGTTTCAATTGTTTGCGCCAAAATAAGATTTATCGCAATAGCTTTCATAAATGTTGATTTTCCGGAAGCGTTTGATCCTGTTAGTAAAATATTGTTTTTAAGACATAAATTATTAGGTACAGCACCGTCAATAAGTGGATGAACTAATTCAGTAAATGTACATAAGGACTCATCTTTCACATGATTGTCTAATATTTCAGGCTGACACTGTATATTTAACGTGGTTTGATAGAGTGCTACAGAATAATGATTATCTAACATAGCGATATAATCATAACTTTCAAGAACTTCATCAATATACTTAAAAAAACTACGTTGAATAATATGAAAAATAACATAATCTAGCATGAAAATTATTTTAAATAACAAAATAATGCTTGAACCAATGTCGTTAGCATCTAATTTAACTAAAATACCACTTAAATATCGTGAACTTTTAAAATGATTAAAGTTAATATTCAATTCAGGTGTTCCGTCAAGCTCATTTAACTTTTTACTTTGTGTTAAAACATTTGAAGTATAAAAAATTGATTTTAAATCTTTTTCATAAGTTCGTTTCAAAAATACAGACAATAAAATATTAATCGAACATACTAATAAGGTTAATAAAATACCTAAATTTTTATTAAATACAATAATCAATATGCTCAAAATAGGTAAGAATGGAGTAAGCATCAATAGATTATTTCTTTTAATAGCGGTTAGTTGATCGGGAAAAAAAGGATAATATTTTTTTCCAACTTTTGATAATTTGAGTGATAAATAATTTCTAAATGATTCTGACGTTTTAATTTTATGTATTAATGTTTTATTATTTGCTTTAAACATACCACGTAATGTTGCATAAAGTTTCATTTCTCCAATAGCAGTAAAGTTATAATTCATCGTTTGAAACAAGCTATCCATACTTAAATCGCTCCATGTTTTATCATCAACCAAATTATCATGAGCATAATTCGAACGATAACTTTGATATTGATAATCATAACGAGCGTTTGGACGAATAAATTCTTCTAGGCGCTCCTTATTCGTCCAAAGTTGTTTGATTTTGATAGTTAACTTTTTTTGCTCAATAATAGCAGTTGTGATACTTACAATAATAGTTAGTATAATTATAGCTAAAATAAATAAAAATATTGTATTATCGAACATTTTAATCCCCTTATATTAATATATTTATAGGTAATAATTGATATTATTTCATAACTTATTTGGATATGCAAAATATAATAAGTTTAAGCGTAGTTTGTACGTCAAGAGGGAACGTTTGTACTTATCAACAATCAGTGCACAACTTGTGGATAACAAGTGGTTATATATGTGGATATTGTAAAATTTGTAACAAATATATTGAGCAAAAGTTACAATTTACCTGTGGATAACTAGGATAACTTTGTGGATAGCTATCTTTATAGGTTTTATTATGTGAATAAATATTTTGACAAAGTCGTTAAAAAAAGCAGGAAAAGTAACAAATTGTACTTTTCTTGCTTTTTAACTGCGTGTTTAATTTAATAACATTTCTTGTAATTCTTCCCATTCAATTAATGTTTGTTCTAGCTTTTGTTCGGTATCAGATTTAATTTGGCTTAGTTCGTGAGATTTTTGTGGATTATTAAAAACTTCTGGTTGGGTTAACTGTTCATCAATATCAGTTATTTGTGTTTCAAAGGTTTCTATGCGTGTTTCACATTGTTCAATTTGACGTTCTATTTTACGTTGCTGACGTTTGTGTTCTTTTTGATTAAAATAATTTGAATGATTATCGTTGTTAACATGGTTTTTCTCCAATTTATTGTCAGCACGTTGTATGTTTTCATGTGCTTTGATAGCTGCTTGTTCTTCGGTTTTTTCAATATAATATTGATAATTACCAAGATATATCTTACCGCCGTCATGATTTAAATCAAATACTTTATTGGCTAATTGATTTATAAAGTAGCGATCGTGTGAGACAAAGATAATTGTACCTTCAAAGTTTTGGAGTGCTTGTTCTAACATTTCTTTAGAATCAATATCTAGATGGTTTGTAGGTTCATCGAGAATAAGCACGTTATCACGCTGTAACATTAATAAGGCAAGTTGTAGGCGTGCTTTTTCTCCTCCAGATAAATCATTGATAATTTTCTTAACATCTTCTTGTACAAAGAGGAAACGGCCAAGTACAGCGCGAATATCTTTTTCATTCATATTAGGATATTGGTCCCACAAATAATTTAAAATTGTTTTATTCGATTTAAATTCAGCTTGTTTTTGATCATAATAACCGATTTGTAGGTTTGCACCAAATGTTACACTGCCACCAAGCTTTTCTTGTTTATTAGCAATGGTTTTTATCAGCGTTGTTTTACCTACGCCATTTGGTCCGATAACGGCAATATGATCTCCTTTCGTAATTTCAATATTAATTTCTTTTGTAATGGGCGTGCTGTAGCCAATAAGTAAGTTGTTTATATGCATCACGTCATTGCCTGTATTGCGCTCAAAACTAAACTGCATATTAGCACTACGTGCATCGAGCATCGGTTTATCTATGCGTTCCATTTTTTCTAACATTTTGCGTCTACTTTTAGCCATGCCACTAGTAGATGCCCGGGTAATATTCTTATCGACAAATGTTTCGAGACGTTTTATTTCATCTTGTTGCTTTTGATATTCTTGCATACGTTTTTGATAATATTGATCGCGTTGTTCAATAAAGCGTTCATAATTGCCGACATAATGCTTTACTTCACCAAGAGCTACATCATACACTTGTGTGACTATTTTATCTAAAAAATAACGGTCATGACTAATAATGACAATAGCACCTTGAAAATATTTTAAATAATCTTCTAGCCACTGAGTTGTTTCCATATCTAAGTGGTTAGTCGGTTCATCTAGTAATAATAAATCGGGATTGTTTAATAACATTTGAGCTAATGACAAACGTGTTTTCTGACCACCACTAAAATCATTTATTGGTCTATCGAAATCTGTCTCAGTAAAATTTAGACCGTGGAGTATCGTTTTTATTTTACTTTCATATTGATAACCATCTTGATGTTCAAATTGTGAACTCAAAGATTCGTATCGCTCCATGTGCTGTTGATAATCTAGTGATTCATAATCATTTCCATGTTGTGCTAACCAATCGGTTTCTTGTTTAATTAACTGTTCCATATTTTTAAGATGGGTAAAGGGTTTAGCCATTTCTTCAAAAACTGTGGCTTCAGAATTTAAAGTCATCTGTTGAGTGAGATAACCTATTGTTAAATTTTTAATTTTAGAGATATGGCCATGATCGTAGTCTTCAACGCCAGCAATGAGTTTCATCAAAGTGGATTTTCCAGCGCCGTTACGACCGACAATGCCGATACGTTCTCCAGTTTTAATTTCAAAATCGACATTTGTAAATATATCTTCACCATCGAATGATTTTGAAATGTCATTAAGTTGTAAAAGTATCATTCAACCTTCACCTTTCTAATTAAGAAAATAAAATATAAAATAATAGTATATAAATGGTTTTCATAATCTATTGCATAACGTTACTATTTATTTTACAGTATTACATTTAAACTTGGAAATAGGACATGTTTTTTTTATTAAGTTACGGTATAATGAGCCAGTATGTTCTTTATTAGATGAAATACATTTTATACGTAACTAATTTTGCTCTAATTAGTTTGAATAAAAATACTATAAACCATTCAAACAAGAGGGGGACAAAAAGATGGCTAAAGACGGTGTCAAAATACCAAGAGCAACCTTAAAACGCTTACCGCTATATTATAGATTTGCTCAAAGGGTTAAATCAAAAGGATATGACCGCGTAAATTCGAAGACAATCAGTGAGGCATTGAATATTGACTCAGCTACGATTAGACGCGATTTTTCTTATTTTGGTGAGCTAGGTAAAAAAGGATATGGCTATAATATTGATGGCTTGTTAGAATTTTTTAAATCTGAATTAAGTGATAGTGATACCATAGAAATAGCACTTGTAGGTGTAGGTAATTTAGGTAAAGCACTACTTAATTATAATTTTTCGATTCATAGTGAAATGACGATTACTGAAGCATTTGATATTGATGAAACGATGATTGGTCAACAAATCGGCCAAGTAACTATAAAACATATTGACCGCTTAAAAGAAATATTAGCTAAAAAAGATATCGATGTTGCAATTTTGACAACGCCAGAAAAAGCGGCACAAGATGTTGTCAATCAATTAGTTGATGCGAATATTAAAGGCATTTTAAATTTCACTCCACGTCGCGTTAAAGCACCATCTACGGTTCAGGTACAACATATTGATTTCGGAATTGAGTTACAGTCGTTACTTTTCTTTATGAAAAACTATTCATAATTATAGAGAATATATATTGGAAGTGTAATGAAAGTCAAAAAGACTTTTGTTACGCTTTTTAAATTTAAAGAAAATATTATTACTGTTTTTTTATGCTTTCAAATTAGAATCGCTAAAAGATAGTTATGATATTTCTAGCTTTAATTGTAGCATTATATTTAGCAATCATTTATCTAATTTTTGGTCACTCAAATGCTTTAATACTGTGTCGGCAGTAGGTTTTCTGAGGGGGGTATGTACAGAAAAAATATTATTAGAAGTGGTCTTAGTTTTAATCATACAATTTTCAATAGTTATCCATGATCTTTAATACGTTTAACAATGAATTTAATTATCTGAATTTCTCATTTTCAATATTTACAGTTACTAACACAGTAATGTATAATATCTTATTATTATTATCGGAAAAGAGGGATTGAATGATTTGGATGATTATTAGTGGTCTTATTGTAGGAGTATTATTAGGTTTTGTAATGCAACGGACAAGATTTTGTCTTGCTGGTGGCTTTAGAGATATGTATGTACAAAAAAATAATAAGATGTTTTATGCGCTACTTGTAGCAATAACCGTACAGAGTGTCGGTCTAGTTATCTTAACAAGTTTAGGATTGTTTGCTATACCAGATAGTACATTCCCAATAGTAGGAACTATTATCGGTTCATTTATATTTGGTATCGGTATAGTATTAGCTGGTGGCTGTGCAACAGGGACTTGGTATAGAGCAGGCGAGGGATTGATTGGCAGTTGGATCGCATTGATCATGTACGCTTTAACAGCTGCAGCAACAAAAACGGGCATTTTATTACCTGTGATGACTTGGGTAAATCAACCTACAAATGTAAATGCAAGTATGGCACAAACAACCGGTATTCCAATGTGGATATTTGTCATTGTACTTACTATTATCACACTTTATGTTGTTATTAAAACATTGCGTAAACCCAAACCTAAGGTAGCAGTTCCAAAATTAAAACAAAAATATCACGGTATTAGACATTATTTGTTTGAAAAACGCTATCATCCGTTTGTAGCTGGTATTGTTGTTGGTTTAATTGCTTTATTAGCGTGGCCAATGAGTATTTCAACTGGACGAGATTATGGCTTAGGGATAACTACGCCGTCTGCAAATCTTGTAACTTATCTCATTACTGGTGATTCAAAACTTATTGACTGGGGCGTACTACTGGTTCTTGGTATTTTTATAGGATCATACATCGCAGCTAGAGGTGCACATGAATTTAAATGGCGCTTACCAGATATACGTACGATTCGAAATAGTGCAGTAGGAGGTATATGCATGGGCTTCGGTGCTTCTGTTGCAGGTGGTTGTTCAATAGGAAATGGTTTAGTAGAAACAGCTATAATGTCGTGGAAAGGTTGGATTGCACTTTTTGCAATGATTTTAGGCGTGTGGTTTACAAGCTATTTTATTTTTATAAGACCAATGAAACAAATACAGCAAACAGATAAAAAAGCGAATAAAACAGTATCTCAAACACAATTATCATCATAAATAGGAGGAATAGTATATGGTATATGAATTAGGTACAGTAGGAATGGTTTGTCCATTTCCATTGATAGAAGCACAAAAGAAAATGCAAACATTAGATGCTGGTGATGAACTAAAGATTGACTTTGATTGCACTCAAGCTACAGAAGCAATTCCAAACTGGGCTGCAGAACAAGGATATCCAGTGACAAACTATGAACAATTAGATGATGCATCATGGACCATTACAGTTCAAAAAGCTTAAAGTAAGATTTAAATAGATATAAAAAATAAACAATGGTTAAAATAAACTGTGAAGAACCTTCAGACATTTGTACTTCACAGTTTATTTTTCGATCCACCTTGTTATATTATGTTACATATTGTGTTAATTTATCTTACGTATTTTTGTCATTTTTTTAGAGTATCATTATGATATTTTTAAAGGAAGTGGTAATTATGAAGATGGATGACACAATATTTTTATTTTTATGTACATTACTCGTATGGGTAATGACACCGGGGTTAAGTTTATTTTACGGTGGTCTTGTACATTCTAAAAATGTACTTAATACAGTGATGCAAAGTTTGACAGCCATGGTGATCGTAACGTTTACCTGGGTTTTGCTTGGGTTTTCGTTAAGCTTCGGAAAAGGGAATATGTTTATTGGTAATTTTGACTTTATAGGATTGCAACATGTTGGTTTTGAAATTAATAGTCAACTTAGTCCGCATGTTCCGTTTGCATTATTCATGCTTTTTCAAATGATGTTTTGTACGATTGCTATTTCAATTTTATCAGGTTCAATTGCTGAACGAATGAGATTCTTTCCATTTATGATATTTATTTTTATTTGGGTACTTGTTATTTATAGTCCAGTTGCACACTGGGTGTGGGGTGGTGGTTGGATTCAACAATTAGGTGCACTTGATTATGCAGGCGGCACAGTCGTTCATATTACATCAGGTATTTCAGGCTTAGTGCTAGCCATTATGATAGGTAGTGGCAAGAAAGTTGAGAAAATCAAACCTCACAATTTACTTATTGCCTTGATAGGTGGGATTTTAGTATGGATGGGTTGGTATGGCTTTAATACCGGAAGTGCATTTGCTTTTAATAGCGTTGCACTTACATCATTTATTAATACTGTTATCGCAGCTAGTGGAGGTGCGTTTGGTTGGTTAGTATTTGAATATATTATAACTAAGAAGCTGAGTTTACTTGGATTATTATCAGGTGTGCTTGCTGGTTTAGTCACAATTACTCCAGCTGCTGGCTATGTTACTACACTTAGCGCCTATATCATTTCAATTGTAGGAGGTATCTGCTGCTATATAGTTATTAATCATATTAAAGAAAAGTATAAATATAATGATACACTTGATGCATTTGGAATACATGGCGTGGGTGGCATTATTGGTGCCATTTTGACAGGCATTTTTCAATCCCATCAAGTAAATTCGGACATTACAAATGGCTTAATATATAATGGAGACTTACACCCAATATTTATCCAAAGTATTGCTGTTGTTATAGTAGTATTGTATTCTATCCTTTTGACATGGATTATCGGTAGAATATTACAAAGAATAAGCCCTATTGCAACTACAGTTGAGGAGGATGAAGTAGGATTAGATCAGATTGTGCACGGAGAAAAAGCCTATTTCTATGGAGAATTAAATAAATTGAACAAAAGGCATTAAATTTTTAAGACTTAAGTGTAGATAAAAAGTATTTAAAGCGATTACATTTATGATAAAATAAGATATAAAAGAGAAACAGAGTGATTAGGTGTGACGAAGATGAAAAATATAGCAGATATTGCCAGATTAGCTGGTGTTTCTAAAAGTACAGTTTCTCGCTACTTAAACAATGGATCGGTAAGTACAAAAACAAAAGAAAAATTAAGCAAAATAATCAAAGAGCAAGATTATCAACCTAACCAATTTGCACAAAGTTTACGTGCTAGACACACAAAAATGATTGGTGCGATTATTCCACGTATGAATTCACATGCTGTAGATGAAACTATCAAAGGCGTTGCACATGTTTGTAAAGAGTTAGAATATCAATTACTGCTTAATTATACAGGACTGGATCTATCAGAAGAAATTATTGCACTAGAGACACTATCAAGAAGTAAGGTTGACGGTATTATTTTAATGGCAACGCGTATCACGCCACAACATTTAGATGTAATTAATAAGATAAATGTGCCGGTTATTTTAGTTGGTCAAGAACATTCTGGCGTTAATAGTATTATTCATGATGACTATTTAGCTGGTAGTTATGTAGGACGTCAAATAGTTGAAGCAAATTACAAACAAGTTTACTTCTTTGGTGTCACTGAAGAAGATAAAGCAGTTGGACAACAACGTAAAAATGGTGTACTTGATATTTTAGCTTTGAACCATATTGACGTCCAAGTTTTTAAAACATCATTCCAGTTTATGGAAGCTAAGAATGATGTGAAATTGCATCTACAATCAGTACACACTGCAGATGCTATTATAGGAGCTACAGATACAATTGCCTTAGCTATACATAGTTATTGTTCGCAACCTCATCACAAGTTAATACCACATAAAATATATGGCTTTGGAGGAGATCCAATAACACAAATTGTGACACCGCAAATCAATACGGTAATGTATCATTATTTTAAAGCGGGTCAACAAGCTTTATCTCAATTGCATCGGCTCATAAATCATCATGATGCACAGCTACTGACAGTCATACCAGTAGAATTATAAAAATAACTAAATTTGTTATTGTCTTTGGATGGAACCGATACCATCTAAGTGATAAACTATGAATGAAAATAAGTAACAACAAATTGATGGAGGTAAATCATGAGTGAATGGACAAGAGAACAACGCTATCAAGGTATCGATGATGTTCCTCAATCACAATTAATTGAATTGAAACAAAAAGTTGATGCTTCACATTATAGACAAACGTATCATATTCAACCTGAAACAGGACTTTTAAATGATCCTAATGGTTTAATATTTTATAATGGGACTTATTATGTATCACATCAATGGTTTCCATTAGGAGCTGTTCATGGTTTGAAATATTGGTTTAATTATACTAGTAAGGATTTAGTAAGTTTTACCCCGCACGGCCCCATTTTAGAACCAGATACTGCATACGATAGTCATGGTGTATATAGTGGAAGTGCTTTTGAATACAACGGTCAACTTTACTATATGTATACCGGAAATCATAGAGATTCAGAGTGGAATCGACACTCTAGCCAAATGTTAGCTAAAGTTGATGAGTATGGTGACGCAGTAAAGTTTGAAAAACCAGTTATTCCAGCACCACCAACGGGATATACACAACATTTTAGAGATCCAAACGTTTTTCAAAAAGATGGGCAATATTTTATGATTATCGCAGCTCAAAACGAGCAAGAAAATGCGTGCTTATTACTTTATAAAATGGAAGAACAGGTTAATGAATGGGCGTTTGTAGGTGAAATAGCGACACAGTTATCGAACTTTGGTTATATGTGGGAATGTCCGGATTTTTTCAATCTTAATCAGACTGACGTTTTACTATTTTGTCCTCAAGGTATTTCCCCTGAAGGAGAGCGCTTTAATAACATCTACCAATCAGGCTATCTACTAGGAACATTGGATATTCAAAAGCCAGCATTTGAGCATCAAGATTTTAAGGAGCTTGATTATGGATTTGATTTTTACGCACCACAAACCTTTCTAGATAAACAAGGTAATCGCATTCTCATTGGTTGGATGGGTATGCCTGATACGCACTATCCAACAGATGACGAAGGATGGGCACATTGCCTAACATTACCAAGAGTATTAACAGTTGAACATGGTAAACTTATTCAACGTCCGCTACCAGCGTTACAAAAGTTACGTCATAATGAAGAAACAGCTGAAGGGTATGCAAATAAATTCACAACAAAGTTACATCCATATGAGGGACTACATTATGAATTAATAATTGATATTCTAGAAAATGAAGCTTCCGAAGTTTATTTTGAATTGCGAACATCAAAACAACATAGCACGCTGATTACTTATAATAAACAAAGTCAGCGGTTAACATTAGATCGCAGTGATAGTGGCGCTTTACCAGAACCGGTTAAGGGAACAACAAGAAGTACGATTTTAGATACACCATTATCCCAATTACAAATATTTGTCGATACATCAAGCATAGAAATTTTCTGTAATAACGGAGAACGGGTGTTAACTTCACGGATATTCCCAGATGAGCAGGCAACAGGTATTAAAACGTCAACCGAATCAGGTCAAGTTTATTTAAAATTTACAAAATATGAGTTAAAGGATGAAAAATAAATGAGAACCCTTTATGCTATTGGAGAAGCATTGATTGATTTTATTCCAAATGTTGTTAATTCGGAATTGAAAGATGTTACAGGATTTACAAGACAAGTGGGTGGTGCACCAGCAAATGTCGCGAGCACAGTAGCGCGTCTTGGAGGGCAAGCTCATATGATAACGCAGTTGGGTCAAGATGCATTTGGTGATATTATTGTTGAAACGTTACAACAAATTGGCGTAGGGACGTCCCATATAAAACGTACTGACATCGCTAACACAGCATTAGCTTTTGTCAGTTTAAAGGAAGATGGACAGCGTGACTTTTCATTTTACAGAAAACCATCTGCAGATATGCTATATCATCCAGATAATGTTGAAGAAATTGATGTGTCATCAGAAGATATCATGCATTTTTGTTCAGTAGATTTAATAGATAGTGATATGAAACAAGCGCATTATAAACTCATTGAAAAGTTTGAAGCGCAACGTGGAACGATTATTTTTGATCCAAACGTTCGCTTACCTTTATGGAAAAATGCAGCAGATTGTAAAAAGGCAATAAATGAGTTTATTCCTAAAGCAAATATTGTCAAAGTTTCTGACGAAGAGCTTGAATTTATTACTGGTGAATCATCATTAGAAGCGGGTATTCAAGCTTTATTTAAAGGGCACGTGGAAGCGGTAATTTATACTGCAGGCTCCAATGGTGCGTCCATCTATTTGAAAAATGGTAAACATATCTATCACGAGGGATTTACAGTCAAAGCTATTGATACAACAGGTGCTGGAGATGCATTCATTGGAGCAGTTATAAGTCGCTTATTATTAGCTGAAGATACACCAGTGACACAACAGCTTGAACAAGATGGCGCAGAGATATTAGAATTTAGTAATTGTGTTGCATCAACTGTAACAACAAAATATGGTGCTATCGAAAGCATTCCAACCTTAGAAGAAGTTAAACAACAATTAAACAAAAAAACTAGCTAGAGCGTTTCTGTGAATATTAATGGGTGGTGGACAAAGTCTGATTTATTGTCAAGATTTTGTCCGCCACCCATTATTTCATGTTAACTAATAATTATATTTTTTTAACATTGCGTACTGATGCATAACAATGTTCACCATTTTTAAAATATACAACACGTTCTTTTGAATTGATTGAAGAGATATTGTGTCGATTGACAACAAAACTATTATGGCATCTAAAGAAACGATCATCGATTTGACTAATTTGTTTTAGATTACCATAAAACTCAATTTGACGATTATCTAAATGTGCAATCAATCGATGTGAATTTGTTGATGATTCAAAAAACATCACTTCATCATATTGCACATATACAGAATTACTACCGCGCTTAAGCTCTATCGTTTCAACGGTACGTTCTTTTGACAATAACTTTAAGCGCGTATGTGCGGTTTCAAGGCAATCGATAATACGAGTTTTAAGTTCGGCAGGGTCATCTTTAAAAATAAAATCCATAGCCGATACTTTGTAAACAAAAGTTAAATATGTCAGCTCACTATGACTTGTAACAAAAATTATGTTACCTATCGGATCATACTTTCTTATTTCGCTACCTAACTTGATACCGTTTATGTCAGCTTCTAATTGAATATCTAAAAAATAACAACCAACATCCTCATTTTCCTTTGACATTTTTAAAATTTCATAAGGATTATCTGTAGCTAAAGCAATTTCCATTGGTTTTTCTTCAATCATGATATAGTTATTGATGATCTCAACCATATTTTCACGTTGTTTAACATCATCTTCACAAATGTAAATCTTCATGTCTTCACGTCCTTATGGTATATTATTTAAAATTTCTACTTTTTGTATGAAATATCCATTATCAATAGTAGTATCAAGTAACGTATTTGGTGTTGCATCTGTAATTTCTTTTAAATTAGATAAACCTAAACCACGATTTTTGCCTTTAGTAGAAAAATTCTCTTGAAAAAGTTCATGAATTTTGGGCGTTGTATCGCTACATTTATTCATTACAATAAATAACACAGAATCCTCATTTTTTATAAAGGCAATGCGGATTAATGCATCTTCTAAACTTTCTGAAGCTTCAATGGCATTGTCAATGATAATGCCAATCACTCGACTTAAATCAACTGTGTTCATTTCAATATGTTCAATTAGTTCTGGAACCTCAATGCTGATGGGAATGTTTTTTCTTGGGCTTGTAAAATTTTGGTTGTCACAAGCCCTTTGATAGCACGAACCTTTAGCTTATCCGTACCATTAATTTTAATAGAATTCATTTGTAAATTGTCTTTCATCGATACAATATTATCATTAAAATATTCTCTTAAACCCGGCATATCATCTTCGCGTATAAACTCAGACATGGTAGATAAAATATTAACATAATCATGACGGAACTTACGCATTTCGTTATTAATCGATTCTATTTGCAGCGTGTACTCGTAGTATGTTTCTATCTCTTTTAAATTACGCTTATACTGCATCTCCCTATGTACAGAGAATGTAATAACGATGATAAAAATTGCAAGGAAAAACAATATTCCTACAAAAATAATCGCAAATATTTTTAAATCTTGATATTCTTGTTTAAATATTTGCGTGTATAAATAGAGCATGATCAAAGATAAAATAAGGAAAATAGATATTACTGATATGTATATTTTATTGAAATACAGATAGGTTTTTTTTAGCTTATTAATTAGAAACCTAATGAAATAAGCACAAATTATTGATATTAGAGTAAACGAAACTAATATTATTATTATTTGAACTATATAACTTAAAGAAAAATAATCAGCAATTACACTAAGGATGACAGAAATATAATTACTAACATACATAATAAGCGCAGAACCAAAGATTGCTAAAACGGAATATAAGCCTATTTTCAAATAAAAGAATATTAAACATCCAATTATCAAAAATATTAAAGACTGTCTACCTATCACGCCAAACAGTATAGTTGAAGGGATTATGATACCAAAAATGGCAAAATAATCCCTCATTTGAAATTTAATATCGGCTACTATTTTAGCAACAAATAACAACATTAAAGATTGAAAAATTGACAATGGTATACTATTTAATAAATCCATTCTTTACACACTTTCTATTAATTACTTTCTTTGTAAATCAATTAATTCTTGTGGTACTTCTGGCTCATCAAAATAAGCGTTACAAATATCTTGAGCAGAAAAGTTTCCGATAAATTCAAAAATTGCACTAATCCCTTTTGTAAATAATCCGCTTAATAAGTTCATGATTACGTTTCCTCCTTGGAAAAGAATATTGGTAATAACGTAATAGCTTCAATGCACATGCCTAAAGCTATTAATTGCATGTATGGCTCACTTACAAACAACATTAGCACCAAAAAACAGATTGAAATAAGAATGGCATTTCTTTTCTTTTTCTTTCTGAGATGGGGCAGTATGGGTTGTTTTTTAGTTGCCGCTGGTGCGTAACATATAATAATTATGAATGCGATAAATGCTAGCAAAATCATGAATGTCCAAGACACTTGAAAATGCACAATTGACCAAGGTAATGCCACAAATAAAACTAAATTTTGAATGTGGCACAACAATGATGACCTTGCGTGTGCACCATGCGCAAAACGTCTAACGAAAAAATACGTTAAGTGTGTAATTAATGTGTAAAGAAAGGTATGGAATAAAAGAGCAACACCATAAGTAACAATAGTTTTGAAAAAATTACCTAATGCGACTTGTATGCCTAGGCGTATCTTCAAAAATTGAATATGGTCTAGATTGTTTTGACGCTGCAAGTATCTAGCAAATCTTTCAATTTTTTTGTCTATCGCCTTCAAATTAGCGTCACGCTCCTTGGTATCATTATACAATTTTACGCAATTCATTTGATCATTAATGCCTAACTGTTTAATTCGCATACAAATATGTTATATATATGTTCTTTGTTTAATTTTAACATATTTAAGATACAGTTAAGAATAAAAATGAATTAGTTGAGAATTTTTAGACTATTTATGTAATTATCATGTTTTAATATAGACATATCACAGAGATGTGATAGATATTGATAAAGCTTTTTGAAAACTAATTGGATTGTAGCTACGATGAGCTTTTCAATTTTCCAACAATGATTGTAGTAAGTTGTTGGAGCTGTATATTCTCAATAATAGAAGTTATTCATTCTTAACTATGTTTTCTTCGTTAAATTGATTAATTATTGTTAAGCCATCCCAACTTAATGATAATTGATGAATTGCTAACATTGAGTTGTGTAGGGCTCAATGTAGATAATTACGCTTAGCTACTTAACTGTAGAAGGTAATTATTGTACTAGTGTTACTCTAGTCAGAAGATTTTCATAATTAATAACATCCCCAAATTATTATTGAAAATAACTGTAAAAACATTCCCTTAATAAGCGAAAAAAGTCGTGAGTCACTCCCAAACTCACGACTTTTATTTGTTTATTTGTATAAATGTGGCACTAAGCTGTCAAATACAGGTATTGCTTTACGTTGTTGTTCAACTGCATCTATATCTATAGTAACTGTAAGTTCTTTTTCGGTGGTAGATAATTCTTGAATGATTTCGCCATTAGGATTAATAACCACGGAATGTCCGGCATATTGCGTTTTTCCATCATACCCACAACCATTACATCCTATTACATACATATTATTTTCGATTGCACGTGCTTTTAGCAACACTTGCCAATGGTTAAGACGTGCACTTGGCCACTGTGCAACATAAAATGCAATTGTCGCACCGCTTCTTGCAGGATATCTTAGTAATTCAGGAAATCGTAAGTCATAACAAATCATTTGTGTCACTTTTACACCGTTTGATAATTTAAATGTTTCTGGAACATTTTTACCAGCAGTTAGGAATGCTGGTTCATCTAACATGGGAACTAAATGCATTTTGTCATATTGGTTTATCACTTTACCAGTTTTATCAATTGCAAATGCAGTATTAAATATGTGGTCATGATGCTTATTTGATACAGACCCAGCAATAATATCTACTTGATATTGTAGTGCTAAATTTTTAATAAAATCTGTACTTCTTTCTAAATCAAAATCTGCTTTTTCTTCTAGTTGCTCTAATGCATATCCATTATTCCACATTTCAGGTAGAATCACGACATCAGTGTCTTGTTGTAAAGAATTCGAAAACCATGTTTTTATTTTATGTTCATTTGCATTCACATCTGCATAAGCAACGTTAAATTGTAAAAGTTGAAGTTTCATCGTATCACTCCTTAGGTGATTGTTAAATCTAATTTACTAAAAACAATAAAGAAACGCAAAAAGAGGGCAAGGAATAATCAATTTTGATTTATTCTGCCCTCGTTTATATAAAAAGCTATTTATAATGCTATGGATTATTTTCGTACAAGAAAGCGTGCGTCGACAGGTTGAATTTCTTTTTCATTAGGTTCTTCACGCACATCTCCAAATGGCATTTGAGCCATTAATTCCCAAGTTTCGGGAATATCAAAGTCTTGATGTGTTACTGCATCAACAAGTGGATTGTAGTGTTGGAGTGAAGCACCAATACCCTTTGTACTTAGAGCAGTCCAAATCGCAAATTGATGCATTGCGTTTGCTTGTGTTGACCAAATCGCAAAATTTTCTGCATAAGAAGGCATTTGTTCTTGTAACCCTTTAACTACAGATTGATCTTCAAAATATAATATTGTACCGTAAGAATGTTTAAAGTTATCGATTTTTTGTTCAGTTGCAGTGAAGTCTCGATCAGCACCCATTTTTTCTTTTAATACAGCTTTAGTATTGTCCCAAAATTGTTTATTCTTATCATTCAATAATAAGACAATGCGTGTTGATTGTGAATTGAATGCGGAGGGCACATGTTTTATTGCTTGAGTCATAATTTGTTCTAATTCCTCATCACTAATAGAAATGCTTTCTTTTAAATTATAGACTGTACGTCTTTCTTCGATAGCATTTAGAAATGATTTTTCACTATTTTTGCTAAATAAACCCATTTTAAAAACTCCTTTGCCTTTTAATATACTTAGTATAATTGATATACTCAACGAAGTGAAATAAATTTACTTTAAAGTTTCAGAAATATTAATATTACTTTTCAATAATAATAATTAAATGCATATGTATGTAAACTTCTTTATACTAGTAAGTGAAAGAAGTCATGACATGTAGAGAGGAGGTGGAATAGAGATGACACGAAAAAAGACAAAGATCAAATATTTATCTGCAAGTTTTGCTATTGCTGTAAGCACACAGGTTATAAGTCCGCATATAACTCATGCACAGGATAATACGCTATATAACAAAGTTACTAATGAAAAATCAACGGCTCATTCAGATAATTTATCACAAGACAATAGTAACCAGAAAGATTCAGATAATACGAACCAACCAAGCAATTCGTCAAATAGTGCCAACAATGAAGGCAAAGACAACAGACCAAATAAGCCATCGGATGGTACGGATAACGGAGGCAAAGATAACAGGCCAAACAAACCATCGGATGGTACGGACAATGAAGGCAAAGACAACAAGCCAAACAAGCCATCAGATGGTACAGATAACGGAGGCAAAGATAACAAGCCAAACAAACCATCAGATGGCACGGACAATGAAGGCAAAGATAACAAGCCAAACAAACCATCGGATGGCACGGACCACGGAGGCAAAGATAACAAGCCAAACAAACCATCGGATGGCACAGACCATGGAGGCAAAGACAACAGACCAAATAAGCCATCGGATGGTACGGATAACGTAGGCAAAGATAACAAGCCAAACAAACCATCAGATGGCACGGACCATGGAGGTAAAGATAACAAGCCAAACAAACCATCAGATGGCACGGACCATGGAGGTAAAGACAACAAGCCATCCGACGGGAAGGACAATGGGAGAACATCTTCTCATCCACAGACACCAACACAAAATGGTGGTCATGGTCACAAACCAACGAATCAACCAAATAATAAAGATAACAATAATGGACAAAATAACGGTAATGGAAATCAAGGTTGGAACACATCTAATGGACAACAATCTCCTCAAAATGGAGAGAAAACAGATCATAATATCTCGGATGATTTCATTAATCAAATTAATGGACGGGGACATAATTCTGGTCGTAATTCGTCATCTTATTTTCCACGAAATCATTATGATGAGGGACCTGTTGCTAACAATCAACGTCAATCAATCATGAAACGATTTAAATCATTAGCCATTGGCTCATTTAAATATAATCCATTTATTATAGAACAGGTAAACAAACTTGGCGAGAGTGGTAACCAAGTTTCTGATCAAGATTTATATGCACTTTTTAGAAAACAAAATTTTAGTGGCAATAGTTATTTAAATTCATTACAACGTGGTTCAAATTATTTTAGATTTGAATATTTCAATCCAACAAACTCATCAAAGTACTATAAAAACTTGGATGAGCAGGTATTAGCTTTAATAACTGGAGAAATTGGTTCAATGCCTGATTTGAAAAAACCAGTTGATAAAAAAGGTGAAGATAATCATACTCAGCGTTCTGAGGATAAAATTATTTCTGCAGAAGGTGAAGACCATAAGCAAGGCATGACAGATGTTAAATTTAATCGTTTAAATGTAACGCTTATTGGAAGTATGTGTATGATCTTTGTCGCCGTAATGATTTACTGGTTCATCAATCGTCAAAAGGAAAAAGAGCAATAAATGAATAAATATTTATTTCAGTTTAGGATATAAATATTTTTGACAAATTACCAGCGCCTTATTTTTTATATTAAGTACTACTAAGACAAAGTACGAAACACTTCGCCAAGACATATAAAAGAACAGCGGGCCCCAACACAAAGACTTTCCAAAAGAAAGTCCACGAGCAACGCAAGTTGGGGTGGGGCCCCAACACAAAGACTTTCCAAAAGAAAGTCCACGAACAACGCAAGTTGGGGTGGGCCCCAACAGAGAGAATTTCGAGAGGAAATTCACCAAGCAAAGCAAGTTGGGGTGACTGAAACTGATTCCCTAAGTATGCGAACCAATAATGCGGAGTATTGAAGATAAAAGAAGCACACAGATGATTAATGTCAAACCATCTGTGTGCTATTATTTTGGAAATTATGTTCCAGCTTTACGTTTTGTATTTAAACATTTTAGAAATCGACGTAGCAAATGTTTTATCAGTTCAATTTCCTACTTTAAATGTTAAATATCCCATCCTAGCAGTAATATAAGCTTAGATGGGATTCTTTGATTAAAAAAATAAATGGAAAATAGCATTTGCTTGCGTTTGTAAATGTTTAAGCACATCGCCGAAACAAACTTGCATAATAACAACAAAACCGTTTTGCATCATATGTATCATAATTGACACTGCGATACGTTTAGTCAATACATAGGCAAGTGAAAATATCATTCCCATACCAAAGTAGACAATAATAAATGTTATGTCATTATGTGCTAGTGCAAAGAGTAATGAGCTGACAACAGATGCAATTAGAAATCGCATTACTATATTTCCTTTAAGCCTATCTAAAATTTCCCCAAATATTACTTTCCTAAAAACATATTCTTCTAGAATAGGTCCTACGATAGAAATTAATATAATAAATATTGGTGCTTGTCGAGCTATGTCCATCAATCGTTCTGTATTAGGACTGGCTTTAAGCTCACCAAAAATCCAAGTATTAATCAAACCAGCAAACATTTGATAAATCATTACGACGATAAAACCTAATAATGCGTATTGAACTAAATAACGTTTAGGTTCTTTGTAATCTGATTCGAGTTTAGTTGGATTCTTAATTACTTTTTGCAGCAAAATAATAATGATTGCTGCAATGATAAATAAAATAACTTGAATATAAATAGCAACATGCAATAGCTGTGTAGGTGACTTAATTTGAAAACTAGTTAATTTAATTATAAATACAGGTAGATATTGAGCTAGTGCATAGATGACTATTGTTAGGAAAGAAATCCAAATTCTGGACATAAAGTACCTCCAATAAATGTAAATAACACTTATTATATTGTATCTTAAAAGCAAGATTAGCACAAAAAAGAAGGAAGCTTTTTGCTTGAAATTTTGACCAACTTTGATTAATATAAAAAGTAGCTTAGCACTCTACTTGTTAAAGTGCTAAAATATTTGTCCCATTGAGGAGGAAAACACATGCTTAAACCAATAGGTAATCGTGTAGTAATTGAAAAAAAAGAACAAGAACAAACAACTAAAAGTGGCATTGTTTTAACTGATAGTGCTAAAGAAAAATCTAATGAAGGTGTAGTTATCGCGGTAGGTTTAGGTCGACAACTTGAAAATGGTCAACGTATCACTCCAGATGTTAACGAAGGGGATAGAGTTGTATTCCAAGAATATGCGGGAACTGAAATAAAACAAGGAAACGACACATATTTAATATTAAATGCTGATGATATTTTAGCAATTATAGAATAATAATATAATTTATAGAATTCAATTTTTACAGACACATATTTTAATGGAGGTTAAATAGAATGGCAAAAGATCTTAAATTTTCAGAAGACGCACGTCAAGCAATGTTACGTGGTGTGGATAAATTAGCAAATGCAGTTAAAGTAACAATAGGACCCAAAGGACGTAACGTTGTTTTAGATAAAGAATATGCTGCACCACTTATTACTAATGATGGTGTGACAATCGCAAAAGAAATTGAACTTGAAGATCCATATGAAAACATGGGGGCAAAATTAGTTCAAGAGGTAGCTAATAAAACAAATGAAATTGCTGGGGATGGAACAACAACTGCTACAGTGCTAGCACAAGCAATGATTCAAGAAGGACTTAAAAACGTAACGAGTGGTGCAAATCCAGTTGGTTTACGTCAAGGTATTGATAAAGCAGTTAAAGTAGCTATCGAAGCATTACATGATATATCACAAAAAGTTGAAAATAAAAATGAAATTGCACAAGTTGGGGCTATTTCTGCAGCAGATGAAGAGATTGGACAATATATTTCAGAAGCTATGGATAAAGTAGGTAATGATGGCGTAATAACTATTGAAGAATCTAGTGGTTTCAATACTGAACTTGAAGTTGTAGAAGGTATGCAATTTGATAGAGGTTACCAATCACCATATATGGTTACGGATTCAGATAAAATGACTGCAGAATTAGAACGTCCATATATATTAGTTACAGATAAAAAAATATCTTCATTCCAAGATATTTTACCTTTACTAGAACAAGTCGTTCAATCTAGTCGACCAATATTAATTGTTGCTGATGAAGTAGAAGGTGATGCATTAACTAATATCGTTCTAAACCGCATGCGTGGAACATTCACTGCAGTTGCTGTTAAAGCACCAGGCTTTGGTGACCGTCGTAAAGCTATGTTAGAAGATTTAGCTATTTTGACAGGTGCACAAGTGATTACTGATGACTTAGGTTTAGAACTTAAAGATGCAACGATGGATATGTTAGGTAGTGCCAATAAAGTTGAAGTAACGAAAGATAATACAACGATTGTTGATGGTGATGGAGACAATAACAATATCGATGCACGTGTTAGTCAAATTAAAGCACAAATTGAAGAAACTGACTCAGACTTTGACAAAGAAAAATTACAAGAACGTCTTGCAAAATTAGCTGGGGGCGTTGCAGTAATTAAAGTTGGCGCAGCTTCTGAGACAGAATTAAAAGAGCGTAAATTGCGTATTGAAGATGCTTTAAACTCAACTCGCGCAGCTGTAGAAGAAGGTATTGTTGCTGGTGGTGGTACAGCACTAGTTAATATCTATAAAAAAGTGAGTGATATTCAAGCAGAAGGTGATGTAGAGACAGGTATCAATATCGTCTTAAAAGCATTAACAGCACCAGTTAGACAAATCGCAGAAAATGCAGGACTAGAAGGTTCTATCATCGTTGAACGTTTAAAACATGCGGACTCTGGTGTTGGATTTAACGCTGCTACTAACGAATGGGTAAATATGTTAGAAGCTGGTATTGTTGATCCAACAAAAGTAACGCGTTCAGCTTTACAACATGCAGCAAGTGTTGCAGCAATGTTCTTAACAACAGAAGCAGTTGTAGCTAATATTCCTGAACCTGAAAGCAATAACCAACCACCAATGGGCGGCGGCATGCCAGGTATGATGTAAAATAGCGTTAAAAAGTTAAATATAGAGCCTAAGACACAATTATTATGTCTTAGGCTCTTAACTATTATATTGGTAGTAGTTTACTAGATTGAAAATAAGTTTATACCAAGCTTTTTCCGTCCTAATCAACTTTGAAAGTTAAGAACGCTAAACATTTTGATTCATTAAAAACTCCGTTCTTTTAAGCGTGCAGTATAAAATATAAAAAACAGTCTGGGACATAAAATTCTTAGACAAATAGAATTTCGAGAAGAAATTCGTCAGACAAAGCGAGTTGGGGTGGGGCCCCAACAAAAAGAAATGCGAAAAGCATTTCGTCGAACAAAGCAAGTTGGGGTGACTAAAGCTGTCCCCTAAGAAAGCGAGCCAACAATACGAAGTATTAAATCAAAAAGGAGCACTCAGATGAGTTGAATTCAATTCATCTGAGTGCTCCTTCTCTGAGATTTATGTGCCAGACTCTATTATTTAGGGGAAAATGGTCTAGCCTATATTTTTTATGAATGATATTCTAAAAAAATGTTTTTCAAATCAACGATTTCCTTATTTTAAATCTTCAATAGCTTGAGCAATCGAATTAAATACATGCGGAATATCATCTTTTTCGACACAGCTGAAGGCAACACGAATATCAGTGTCATTTAAGGCAATAATACCGATTGAATATTTATTAATTAAATGAACACGTAATTCCTCAGGATCAACACCGTTCACTTTAAGTGCCATAAAGTAGCCTGAATTAAAATCATAAGCTTGCCAATGACGTTGGTATTGTTTATCATAAACGACTTCTTTAGTTACAGCATAACGCTCTTGCAAAGTATTAATGTTTGCTTGAATTTCTTTATTAAATTGTTCATGATGTTCTAATACATATTTAATTGCGTTTTGTGATGGCATTGGTCCACTAGAAATATTACTTCTGATTAACCCTTTGACTTTAGCTTCTAATACTTGTTGAGCTGTATCATTATGAATACCAAATGTCATAAAGCCAACACGCAATCCCCATGCAAAGAATTCTTTTGTTGCACCATCTAAACGAACAGGTAAAATATTCTTGTGATTTAAAGTAGTGAGCGCTGTGAAGATAGATTGCGTATAGACATCTTCATAAAATAAACCATAATATGCATCGTCTACAACCGCAATTACTTTTGTCCCCTTATTGGCTAATGCTTCAATGGCTTCAACAATTGTTTTCACTTCTTGTTTAGTTGGTGTATAGCCAGTTGGATTATTTGGATAATTTAAAATCATAATAACCTTGTCAGAAGTGTAATGTTCTAAAGTTGATACTAATGCATCCGTAGTATAATGGCCATTATTATCAAAAATATCATAAGTATTGATATTAGCTTGATGTCTTGTATTAAAGATTAGTTTATAGTTACCCCAATTATGTGATGGCAATAAAATAGTATCATTTGTATCAACAAAGAGATCACCAATTAGTGACAAACCATGAGTAAGCGCATTTGTCACGATTGGTTTACTGATTATATGTGACTTTAAATCTGGATTTTCTTTTAACATTTTTTCTTGCCACAATGTTCTTAATCCTTCAATGCCTTGAGGTGGCGCATAAGGAAAGATTTCATCTGGTGATAAATGATTAAAGACACCATATAATTCGTTAGCATACATTTTACCGTCTTTATCTGTGGCCATTCCTATTGTGGCATTATATTTTGTAGATTTGGCATCTGCTGATTGGGAAAGAATACCTTTTGGGTAAAACATTTCTTTACCTAATTGAGACAACATGGATAAAACTTCTGGATTGTACTGATAAAGTTCATTATTTAAGTTCTGTGCTAATGGGTTCATTTATTTAACCTCACTTTAATTTATATTCATACTTATATTATCTTGAAAATTGATAAAGATAAAGTCATCTTAAAAATATAGGTAAATAAATTTCTTTAATACGAACATATGTTCTGATTTTATGTTAAAATAAGAACAGGTCATCTATCCAATGGCACTTTGCAGTTTGGGAGGTGTAGCATAATGACGTGGTGGTTAGATGTAATAACTACATTATTAACAGGTGGAATACTTGTTATTTTTCGTATTTGGTTAGAAAACAAATGGAAAGATAAAGGATGACCATACACAAAAAACCCCAAGTCTGCGGCAACAGACTTGGGGTTGTGTAGCATAATTTGTGGATACACCTATATTCTAACATTCGATTCTAATTTCATCAATATAAAAGTGTGCTATCTTATTTATAGTTATTAAAATCAGTTCATTGTTGTAGCTAAGTCTGATATAATGCTCGTGTTGAGGTGAATGAAATGAAGCATTTAACTAAAATATTTGCTATTTTAGCAATTATTCTTTTTGTTCTTG
>NZ_PPPV01000001.1:0-74709 GCF_002901705.1 Staphylococcus lugdunensis | reverse complement strand
ATTTTAACCGCTGCTATTTTGTTCATTATTTGTGCTTTTATTAGTCGGAACAATGATAGACGCAAGCAAAATAGAAAATAAAGTAATAATAATTACATTTTTTACCATGTTCTTATCGATATACTTAAGTCGTAAATTGCTGAACTTCAGGCATTTTACGGCTTATATATTACGAGAAAATGCAATTGCATATATATAGTATATATACAGTCCTCCTGAATAAAACAATAAATCTCTCTTTTTCTCTTTACATATGAAGTTATGGTGTGTATATTATGTATATACAGTTATTAAAGGGGGACGTGCATGAAAATACTGATAAAAAACACCTCTAATCAACCTATATATGAACAAATAAAGCAGCAAATAAAAGAAAATATTTTAACAGGTCAGATAGATGCTGGGAGCCATTTACCATCAATGAGAGAGCTGGCTAAGGATTTACAAGTCAGTTTAATCACGACAAAACGTGCTTATGAAGATTTAGAAAAAGATGGATTTGTGACTACAATTAGAGGAAAAGGCACCTTTGTTAAAGAACAAGACCAATCTATTTTAAAAGAGAAACAATTTATTGTGATTGAACAACTTGCTCATTCATTGTGTAAAGAGGCTAAAACGATTGGTATGCCTTTAGCAGAAATAAAGGAAATTATCTCTTTGATTTATGAGGAGGATGAAGTATGAATGTTGTAGAACTAAACAACGTTAATTACAAAAATCCATCAATTGAACTCAAAAATATTTCCTTTAATATACCACGTGGATTTGTCACTGGTTTTATCGGAGCTAATGGGTCTGGTAAAACGACCATCATACGTCTGATAATGGGTTTACTCGAGGCTTCTAGTGGAACAATTCAACTCTTTAATCGTACTATGGATGATGCACCACAGTACATTAAGGATAAAATAGGCTTTGTCTATTCAGATATATATGCAAATCCTGATTGGACAATCGATAAATTAGAGTATTATACGGCACCTTTTTATAATCAGTGGGATACGAAGTGTTTTAACGATTACTTGAGACAATTTCACTTGAACAAGCAGCAAAAGATAAAGATGCTTTCGAGTGGGATGAAAATGAAATTATCATTAGCGTTAGCACTTAGTCATCACGCAGAACTGTTTGTTTTTGACGAGCCTACCTCTGGATTAGATCCAGTAGCTCGTAATGAAGTTCTGACATTGATACAACATGAACTATTAGATGAACAAAAGACAGTATTGATGTCAACGCATATTATGTCTGATTTAGAAAAAATTGCCGACTATTTAGTTTATCTAAAGCATGGTGAAATCTTATTAACAGGTGAATGTGATGCTTTATTAGCAAAATATGATATTGTCAAAGGTGATGCAGCTCAATTAGATAGCGAACTAGATGACCTACTAGATTACAAAGAGATACGCCACACTGGTTACTTAGGATTGACGAGTCACGGTAATACATTTAAAGAGCTTTTTGGTCATGATGTAGAAGTTTATAGTCCGACGATAGAAGAATTAATGATTTATTTAGATAAAGGGCAGAAAAATAATCTATCAGTAAGGGAGGATTCACAATGAAATCCCTTCTGATGCGAAACTTTAAATTACGACAATGGACCCTTTACATATACTTAGGGCTTTTAGTGTTCTTTCCAATTTACATTATTATTACAGTAAATACAGATTTTGGATTTATCATCTTTATTCCAATAGGTATTATCTTAATGATAATTAGTATCTTTGATGCAGGACATATGTTTAGAGTGCATAAAAGACTAGGTGGACAACAAGCCTATATATATTTTGCCAGTTTGCCCGTATCTAAAAAGGACATGCTTCGTGCAAATTATCTTACGTGCTTATTGTTAACACTTTTTGGAGCACTGGTCATCGGTTTATATGATAGTCAAACAATTGATAATGAACTCATGAATCGACTGCATATTTCAACTGCATATTCATTTTTAATTGTTAATTTCCTATCTATACCAATCGCTTTTCCAAAATATACGGAGTATAAGCGAAAAGGCGTTAGCTATGTTGGTTATTTAATCTTCATGTTAATTGTTATACCAGTTATGTATTCATTTTTCTTTACAGTTTTAAATCATGCTATGTTCAATAATCAATTGTCTAAAAATGAGGTTGCTTATTTTTTAAACAACGGGTTATTAGTAATTGCAATTCTCATATTTATTATTAATTATTTCATACAGTTAAAATACATTAAACGTTTATAAAAAGTCAGGAGGTATTTGATGCAATTAAAGAAAATCACCAAAACATATAAAGATAATGTCGTGTTAGACCAAATCGATTTTGATTTTAAGGAAAGTCAAATTGTAGGACTTATTGGTAAAAATGGTGTTGGAAAGACAACATTGATGAAAGTGATGAACAATAATATTATCAACTATCAAGGAGAAGTTGCGGTTAATCGTGAAGATAATATAGGTTATTTAATTGAACATCCAAAGCTTTATGATAATAAATCCGGATTAGATAATTTGAAATTATTTGCTCAAGTATTAGGTAATGGATTTGATAAAAGTTATTCAGATAAAATTATCGATGCTTTTGGAATGAGATCATATATTAATAAAAAAGTTAAAAAATACTCTATGGGTATGAAACAAAAGTTAGCAATTGCAGTTTCTTTGATGAATAAACCAAAGTATTTGATTTTAGATGAACCAACGAATGGTATGGACCCAGATGGATCGATTGATGTTCTTGAGACAATTAAGTCATTAGTTGAAGAACTACAAATGAAAATACTTATCTCTAGTCATAAACTTGAAGATATTGAATTAATTTGTGATCGTGCTATTTTCTTAAGAAATGGTAAATTTGTACAAGATGTTGATATGACAAAAGGAAGTATTGATGATGCTACTATTATTAAAGTTAAGGTAGAGCAGTTTGACGAGGCGAAAGAAGTGCTAGAGAACCATTTCAATGTACTCGAGTCACATGCTGAACTTGGAGAATTGCATATTAAAATTCAACAAGATTATAGTCAATTACTTAAATTGTTAGCGCAACGTCATGTGTACCCAACGTTTATCGAATCACGTAAAAATTCATTACGCGACACGTATTTTAATATTAATCAAAGAGGTGATAAATAATGAGAAGCTTACAACTAGTGAAATATGATTTAATTAGTATAATAAAAAGTTATTTGACATATGTGGCAATTGCACTTGTTGGTGGGTTATTTGGACTAGTATCCTACTTGTTTATGAAAAATACGCATAAAGTCCACTATGAGTCATTAATTCCAATGATTAACTGGGCTTTACTATTTGTGGGCACGCTTTTTGTAATTAAAACAATCACTAGAGATTATTCACAAGGGACAATTCAACTTTATATGAACAGAGTTTCTAGCAGAATTGGATATGTGATGGCGAAAGTTATATCAATTATTTTGATAGCACTTATATTTGCAGGAGTAGCTTATATTTCTATGCTGTTAATTCAAGCCTTTACTAAGGGCGATAAATTAGATGGAGATATATTCCTAAAAAACATTTGGTTCTATGTGATTTTCTTATTATTTTATGGATTAGTATTATTCTTGCTGACACTCATTGTTCAAAAGCCAGCAGTGATATTTACAATAGGTATTTTCTTAATCTTTATTGTGCCATTTATTGATCCATTTTTAGGACTTATTCCAGAATGGGGAGAACACATACAAGATGCGATGAAATATATACCGTTTAGCTATTTAACAAAAAAAGAATTAAATAGCAATATAGAATTTACAAATTGGCAGTGGTTTATCTCAATCGCATCAATTGTAGTGCTTTTTGTAACAACACTGTTTTATGCAACTAAGCGCGATATATAAAAAATATTAAAAATAATAAAAGTAATATTGAAACAAAGTACACCCTAAAAGTTAGCTTTTTTCTAACTTTTAGGGTGTTTTTACATTGGATAATTAACTTAATTTCGTAATAATAGAGTCATAAACAGCTTGCCATAATGTAGAGTCTGTTTTATAACGATTAGAAATAATAACATGTGTTTCATTTAACTTATCTTCGTAATTAGCATCTTCTTTGTTAGGTAAGTGCGTTGAACGAACGTCATCGACAAATTTTTGAACAATTTGTGCACGTGGACCCCAAACGGTCTCTTGTTCATAGTTATCGTTTAAAAAGATAAAAATGGGAATCGAACGAGATGTACCATTAGTTAAATATTGATCAATTAAATCCGTATCTTCGTCTCTATGGAAGACACGCACTTCCCAATTTAGTTCTTCGCTGATACGTTTCAGAATAGGTAAATTCATCATCGCATCGCCACACCAGTCTTCTGATATTACTAATACTTTGCTGTAAGCTGATTGTTGCAACTGTTTGAGTCGCTGATCATCATTAGGTAGCTTGAATGACTCATAAATTGACAATACATTTTCCTTGTTTACTGTCATGTCATCAATGTACTGACCAATAGGTTGACTTTGCTTAAAATATGTTTCTAACTTAGCCATAATCATTTCCTCCCATTAAGTAGTTTATATAATTATAGCAACAAATGCATAATATACAAATGAAGAAGCTTTCTTTTATAAGATATTCATAAAGATACCATAAAGATAAATGCAACGAGCTAGTGCTTATGATATATTTAATAAATAGTAAGAAAGTGGTGAATAAAGTGCGTATTGAAAACAGATGGATTGTTTTTTTAATATTCTTAATAAGTTCCATTATTGTTTTAATAAGTTTAAATGTTTATAAAAATGAAAAGTCGGTGGATTTATCTGAACTAAAAATTAATGATTTACAACTAAATCAACAATTCAATAATTCGGATTATCAACTGAACCACAAAATAAAGTTAGATAGATATCGTTTTTATACACATAAAAAGTATAAAAATCTTATAGTTAAAGTTCAAAAGCATAGTAATAAAATAAAAGGGATTGTGTTAATTAATCATTCTAATATTACTACTAATTTTGGAGTTCAAATTGGTGATTCAATTGATCAAGCCATTATGAATTTAGGGGAAAGTTATAAAAAAACACATCAGGGCAAGAAATATAAGTCAATTACATATTTTGATAAGCAAAATCATATGAAATTATCTATTTTATATAAAGATAATAGTGTAAAACGATTAGAATTTTTCAGTCGCTAATACATTCGACTTATTAAATTTTTACCACTAAATATGATATATAGATAAACGATATAGTGGAGTGAACGTATGGATAAGATTACTTTTTTAAACCAGCTTGAAATTGAATTAGATGAGTTGCCTCGAGAACAAAAAGACCAAATTATGTATAAGTATGAATCGATGTTTTTGGCTGAAGAACAACAAGGGAAAACAGAACAACAAATTGTTACAAAAATGCCGGAACCGCAAAATATTGCCAAAAATTTTAAAGCGAAATCAGCGATTAGTTATGCAGAGTTCCGTCCTAATCTACGTAATGTTGTTAGAGCAGTTATGGCATCACTTAGTTTAGGTGTATTATCGACGCTATTTATTTTAATTCCTACATTAATTGTTGGGATGATTTTAATGCTTATATTGGTAATGGCTTGTGTTCTAACATTAACACCTATCATTTTAATGCTCGTAAGTTTGTGGCGACACATTCCAGATTCATTGAGTAATATTTTATTTGGGCTTTCATATTCAGGATTGGGATTAATATTTATCGTTTTAGCATTAAAACTGGTTAATTTAATTTATCGTTTAATTATTAAATATTTAATGTGGTATATTAAAACGGTTAAAGGAAGCGTCCAATAATGAAAAAAGTAATGATTGCAGGTATCGCTATATTTATTATTTTCTTCATTAGCGGTACACTATCATGGTTTATGCATGATAAAGAAAAATATAAAAATTTGAAATATACTCAGTCTTATGATGCAAATGAAATAAAAAGTTTATCAATTAAAGCTTCTGGTGGCGTTCATATAAAGCAAGGTAAACAATTTAAGGTGAAATATTACAGTGATAATAAGGTAACTATGCATAAATACAAAGGTACATTGCGCGTAATGCAAACCAAATCTTCAAATAGAGGTTATAGTGTTAATGTCAATCCATTTAGAACCATTAATTATATGATTGAAATAGAGGTACCATCTAAAATGTTAAAGCATTTAACGATCGATGCTCCAAACAATAAGTTAATTATTGATGGTATTCAGTCAGCTGAGACAACAATTTATAAAGGGGTTGACAGCATAAATATTACCAATTGTCATTTCGATAATGCTGAAATCAATGGCGATAATTATTATATGAACATCAATAACAGTAAGATGCGGTCAAGTCGTTTTAAAGTAGACAGTGGGGGCTTTAACATTGAAAATAGCCAAATGAATGATTCTATTTTTCTTGCTAATCAAGGAGATATAAGATTTGAAGATATGCCGCGACAATCAAATTTGAAAGCAGCTACGAAAAATGGAGACATTAATTTTGCATATAAACGAAAGCCAAAAAACACATTATTAAAACTTCATCCAGGTCACGGTAAAAGTGTTGTCACACAGTCAGCATTTAAAGAAGGAAAAGTAGGTATCAGTCACAACGTTTTAGAGTTTTATACAACTGATGGAGATATAATAATCCAATAATTAGATGACACAGAGTCTAAAACATGATACCTAGAAAACAGTTCAGTTTGGTACATCATTATGTTTTAAACTATAAACTAAATATTGGCAGTGGTTGACTGGATTGAAAGTACGCTGATACCAAGCTTTTTTCAATCCTAGTCAACCTTGCCAGGGCGGGACTGCGAATTCATCATGAACTCGTAGTCCCGCTCTTTTCTTTATTAACGATCGTTCGTATTATTGACTTGCTTTCATTGGTAATAGTTTCAGTACATCTTGAACCCTCAAAAGCCTTGCCTAAATACTTTAAACTAATTCCTAATGTTTAATTATATGTTGTCAGAGACTTATTTTCTCTTGTTTATTCGTTATAGAAGTAAACACGTTAATTAATGTTTTTTCATTAATAAGTAGCAAAGGTTAAATCTGTATCTAAACGACCATCAAATTGATTAAAGAATAGCGGCGTGCCGTTTAACCATGCTTGAAAATCAATTACGCGTGGCGCTTTATTTTCACCTAAAGTCATCCATGCAAATAAAGATTGTGGTTCATACATAGAAGTGTGGATCGTACCAGACCAACTTCTGAATAATTTACTATATATTTCATATTGAGGATCATTAAATAGTTTGAATGCTTGATGTTTGTCAAGTGATTGTGATGTTTGACTGATAGTACGTTCAAGGCGAGCTTGAGATTCAGCCGTATAATTTCTATTTTCGTGAGTTAAAAGTTCAAAGTGATTCGTACATACTTTATCATAACGGACGTTGAAACTGCGAGGCGTGACTTCAATAATTGCATGGTTTAAGTTTCTATCCATAACTATGTAGCTGAAAGAACTTCTATGAGGAAGTTCTTGTAAAAACGTAATTGCATCATCAACAGTTTTACAATATTGTAAAATTAAGCGACCAATCATATAGCATACAAATCCATTACCTGGCTTTTTACGATGCATGAAATTGTACCCCATTACTAGACCAGCTTCATTCATGCCATCCATTCGACCTGTCACTCTGGATGTAGGTCCAATTTGAGCTAAACCACCATCATTCGGTTGAAATAATAAGTAACGACCATCATAAGTTGCAGGATGATAATCATAATTTCTGACCATATAATCTTTGCCTTGAAAGACGGTACAACCGCTCTCTGGTAAATCAGTAAAACGATAATGTGCAAAATTTAAGACCATTTGTTTACTTGGAAGATTTAATACATCTTGCATTCCAGTTAGTTCTTGCCATATTTCTGGCGCATATGTTTGAAAAACGCCATACGTTTCTTTAACATCTATATCAAATCTTGGCATGCGTTTCTTCCACTCTTGTTCTCTATTTTTTAGTAAAGGGGTTTTACGTAACCATTGAGCTGTTTTAACACCTAAATCATAGTGCGAGCCACGATGTGTCATAATTTCAGATTGAACATGTTGCATTGTAAACCTCCACAAGTTAATTTATTACAGAATTGTAATATGTTATTAATTGTATTTTTCACAATAATGAATTTATAATAAATAACAGCATTAGATATTGCTAATCATAATTAATGAGGTGATTTTCATGAATGGAAACACTTATAATAAAGTAAAAAATGCTATTATTAATTGGTGGAATTGGTAACAAAATATTGTGATAAGCTTTTGATTATTATATCAGAATAAGGGTATAAGTTTAATGGTAAATGCATATGTGATAATATTATATATTGTAAATATGCTTATTTTTAAATAGAGGTGAAATCGCAATGTGGAACTTTATTAAAGGATTATTTAAATTTGTATTTAGCTTAGTGGCTATTACAACTGTCATTGTAAGTGTAGGTTTTGTAGCTTTTGCTTACATTTTCAAAAAAGATTTTGAAGATATCGAAAGAAAAACAAAAGAAATTATTTCTGATATTGAAGGAAATAATGCTTAATTCTATATTGTTTTAGTCAGTGTCTGTTAGTGTTACAGACGCTGTTTTTTTATTTGTTAAATAGTTGTTATTTAATTGTAATCTTTTATAGAATAGTAAATAAGAAGTTTGGAGGGATGATAGTTATGACAATTGGATATATTGGGTCATATACGAAACATAACGGAAAGGGTATTTATCGTTATGAATTAGATGATGTACAAGGGCGTATCAAATTTTTAGAAACAGGTTACAACATTGAAGCATCAACATATTTGGCTCAGACAGATGATTATTTATATGCAATCACAAAAGAGGATGCTCAGTGTGGTGTTGCAAGTTTTAAAAAGGAAGCGGATGGCTCTTTAACATATATGAATCAATGTCTGCCATCAACGGAAGGGACAGGTTGTTATATATCTATATCAACAAGTGGTGAATACCTTTTTGAGGCAGTATATAGTGCTGGACTTGTGAGATTATATAAATTGGATACTCAAACAGGCCATATTATCAACCTTATAGATGAATTAGCACTCCATTATCCCCTTGGTTCTCATGAACGTCAAGAACACTCACATGCACACTTTATTCATGAGACACCAGATCAACGCTTTGTTGTTGTTACTGATTTGGGTGCGGATCGAATTATCACATATGAATTCAGTGATAAAGGATTTAAAGAAAGTGCAGTATCACAATTTAATGATGCAGATGGGCCTCGTCATATCGCATTTCATAACAATGGACAATATGCGTATGTGGTACATGAATTATCAAATATCATCAGTGTGACAACTTATCAAAATGGCGAGTTTCATGAATTAGAACGTCATTCAACAATACCAGAACAGCTACAAAATGAAACGAAGTTAGCAGCAGTACGCTTATCTCACGACCAACGTTTTATCTATGTGAGTAATAGGGGAGATGATAGCATTGCCATTTTTAAATTAAGTGACGAAGGTGCACATCTAGAGTTAATTGATATCGTTAAAAGTGGCGGCGTATTTCCTCGAGACTTTAATATAACAGCTTCAGATGATTACATTGTTTGTGCACATCAAGAAGATGGAGGTATTGTCACAGTCTTTGAACGCAATCATGATACTGGAAAGTTATCGTTGACTGATTCAACACATGTTGCTCCAGAAGGTGTTTGTGTCACATTTTTAATTTGAAATAATAGATAAAAATAAGCCCAATAACACATTGGCATATGTTGTCATGATAGTCAATCTATCAAAACTGCCTTGTGGTTATTGGGCTTGTTTATTAATTTTTAAAAAACGCTTTAATGTATTTTAATTTACCTTTATAAGGTGGATAAATCATACTTGAATCTAAACGTGTCGATTTAAATATATAAGATTTATCATGACTAAATGTATCAAATGAATATTTACCATGATATTGTCCAATGCCTGAAGCACCAACGCCTCCAAAAGGTAAATTTGGATTAGCTAAATGCATTAAAGTATCATTAATTGCACCGCCACCAAATGATAATTCATTCAGTACGCGTTGTGTATTATTTTCATCTTCACTAAACAAGTAACAACTTAAAGGTTTTGATTTTGCGCGCACGATATCTAATGCCTCATTAAAATCATCGTATTCAATGATAGGTAGAATAGGGCCAAATATTTCTTCTTCCATAATTTTAGAATGTGGGGTAATATTTTCTAACAATGTAGGCGCTATATATCGGTTTTCTTTGTCGCTAGTCCCTCCAACAATAATTTCATTGCGATGAATATTTAATAATTCATTTAACCTAGTAAAATGTTTGTCATTAATAATGCGCCCATAATCAGGATTGTTTTGAACATTTTTGCCATAAAATTCTGCAATAGAGTGTTTTAATGCTGTAATTAGTGCAGATTTTACTTTTTTATTTACTAATATATAATCAGGTGCTACGCACGTTTGTCCAGCATTTGTAAATTTTCCAAAGGTTATTCTATCACTTGCTACTTTAATATTCGCAGTTTCGTCGACAATAACAGGTGATTTTCCTCCTAATTCAAGGGTTACAGGAGTCAATTGTTTGCTAGCTGTTTCATAAACAATACGTCCAACCTTTTCACTACCTGTAAAGAAAATGTAATCAAAGGGGAGATGAAGCAACGTTTGAGTTTCATCAATACTACCTTCAACAATACTAATATACCGATGTTCAAAAGACGATTCAATGATGTGATTAACGACTTCGGTAGTGTGTGGTGTCAATTCGGATGGCTTAATAATAGCCGTATTACCAGCTGCTATGGCACCTATGAGTGGCTCAAATACTAGTTGAACAGGATAATTAAAAGGTCCGATAATTAAGACAGTACCATAAGGTTCTTTCATAATATAACTTTTTGTCGGAAACATAAATAATGGGGTATCGACTTGTTGGGTTTTAGTCCAAGATTTTAATTCTTTAAGTGCGAGCTTAATACTTTTTAGTACGATGCCAATTTCAGTCGCGTAGGCTTCGACATTGTTTTTGCCTAGGTCTTTTTTCAATGCTTCTAGTAATGCTTTTTCATTGTTTTTAATATTTTTACGCAAACTTTTTAATTGCTGTTTTCTAAACTTAACATTTTTAGTAGCTTGAGTATTAAAATATTGTTTGCTCTCATTAAATCTTTGTTCTATGTGATTCAATGCAGTGCCTCCTTTTTTCTATATCAATATTATTAATGACATGGGGAGTGGGACAGGATTCATTATGAATTCGTAGTCTCGCCCGGCAAGGTTGACTAGGATTGAAAAAAGCTTGGTATCAGCGTACTTTCAATCAAGTCAATTACTGCCAATATTTAGTTTATAGTTTAAAACATAATGATGTTCCAGACTCATTTTTTATAAACTCATAATTACGTTTTGACCATAAAAGCATGTCTAATAAGATAAATACATATCATTGTCATTGTAATATATGGCTCATTATAATCATACTAATTCAGTTTTTGTGTTTGCATTTAGGGTAGGAGGATGTAATGTGAAAAAATGATATAAATATTTACTCACTATAAAAAATAACGATTTCCACAGCATGAGCAATGAAAATCGTTACTTAATTAATATTCAATTAAACTGTAAAACTTTTATTTAATTAAAACTTCAGTTATTTGAGGAACAACTTGTTTTTTACGTGATACAACACCAGTTAAGAATGCCATACCGTCGTCTAACTTAACATTAAATGCTTCGCCAACTTTTTCTTTTTCAGCACCAACAACTAATATTTTAGAGTTACTATTGATAATATCAGTGACAACTAACACGAATAAATCATATTTTTCATTGGCACTTGCTTCTAACATTACTTTTTCAAATTCATCTTTACGGTCTAATACTTCATCAATATCTACTGTGTTAACTTGTGCAATACGAGTGACATAATCTCCCATGTTGAAAGATTTTGCATCTTTATTAATTAAAAATTCAGCAGATTTATCTGTAGTAGATGCGCCTGCTTTAAGCATATCTAAACCATAACTATCTAAATCTATTTGAGCGATGTCTTTTAGTGCTTGAGCAGCGGCAACATCTTCTTTAGTACAAGTTGGTGATTTAAATAATAAGCTGTCTGAAATGATTGCAGACACCATAAGTCCTGCAATTTCACGTTTAATTTCAAAACCACGCTCTTTATACATTTTATATAAAATAGTAGCTGTACAACCCACTGGTTCAGCACGATAATATAAAGGTCCTGCTGTTTCAAAGTTAGAGATTCTATGGTGATCAATAACATGTTTAATTGTAGCACCAGAAATCGTATCTGAACTTTGTTGGAATTCATTGTGATCAACTAAAATAACATCTTGATCTTCCAAATCATCCGTTAAAAGTTCGGGTGCATTGACATTAAAATGATCTAACGCAAATTGTGTTTCTGCACTTACGTCACCTAAACGATAAGCAGTTGCTTCAGTATTACCTCTGAGTTGTTCAAAATCTGCCATAATGATAGCTGATGAAATTGCATCAGTATCTGGATTTTTATGCCCGAATATATAAGTTTTTGTCATGCTTTTATTCTCCCTTACTAAATATGATATCTTTTATTTTAGCACGTTTTCAGATTATTCTTCTACCTCTGCGCCCAATGTATTTTTAAAATGTTGCAACGCCCAAGCATGTCCAGCTGGATTAAAGGAAGCGACCCCTTTGGCTGGTATATGAATATTGTAGCCTAAATTATATGCTGAAATCGCTGTGTGAAGAATACAAATATCAGTGCACACACCTACGATTTCAATGGTATCAATATGCCGTTCACGTAAAAGAGAATCAAGAGGTGTACCATAAAAAGAATCATATCTACGTTTATCGAGATAGTGAATATGCTTTTGATCTTGATGTTGCTTATAGAAATCACCTATCGTTCCATACAATTCTCGTCCATGTGTGCCCGCAAGATTATGTGGTGGAAAAAGATGGGTTTCTGGATGATAAATATCCTCTTCGTAATGTAAATCCATTGTAAAAATAATGTCTTGTTGTGCGGCATGATATGCTTCCAATCGGGATTTGATATACTCCTCTATGGCTTGGCCTGGATGTCCGCACGTTAATTTTCCATCAGTTGCGATAAAATCATTTGAATAATCAACTACGATTAATGCTTTCTTAATCATTTTTGCCTCCCAAATTGCTTAAAATAAAGAAAAACGTGTAATGTGATATGATGTATTTATAGTAATAAGTATAGCCATAGGACACTGCAGTTACAACTTTTTTTGAGGAGGTGCGATATGATTATCAATGCACAAGATTATGGGTTGAAAGGCAAGAATCGACGTGCAGATAGACGGGCGATTCAAAAAGCACTTAATATTGCACATCGAAGAAAAGGAAGACAAACGGTTTATATACCTGCGGGTGAATTTCATATAAATAAAGCATTAGTTATTTATGAAGGAACGACATTATTGCTAGATGAGCAAACCACTTTATTGCGAACAGGTAAAGATGCCTTATTGAAAAATGGGAAACCATATATTTTCTATCATGAATATCGTGGTAATGGTCATATCCATATTAAAGGGGGCACCTTTGATATGAACGGTAAAAATTGTCCCTATAATAATACCGCACTTTGTTTTGGACATGCTGAAGATATACAGTTGTTGGATGTCACCATTAGAAATGTTGTAGGAGGCCACTGTATTGATGCTTGTGGAATCAATGGTTTGTATATTAAGCAATGTCGATTTATTGGATTTAGAGATGTAGATGGAGATCGCTGGTTTTCAGAAGCTGTTCAACTCGATATACAAGTGCCTGGAGCATTTCCAAAATTTGGAACGCGTGATGGTACGATAACTAAAAATGTAGTGATAGAAAATTGCTACTTTGGAAAATCTGAAACAGCTGGCATGGGTCCTTGGAATCGGGCGATTGGCTCTCATGCGAGTCGTTATCAACATTTTTATGAAAATGTTCACATAAATAATAATGTTTTTGATGGCATGACTGACTATGCAGTGACACCATTGAAATGGAAAGATACATTTATTGCGCATAATCATTTTATTAGCTGTGCTGGAGGCATCCGCTTTTTAGCAGTGAAAGATGGGAAAAATGCGGCTGATATGCTAGGGCAGGAACACCAAACAGAGGCAGGTAGAAATATCAATATTATTAACAATCATTTTAAAGGTAAGATGACTAAAGATGCTATTCACATACGCAGCTATAATAATGTGAAGCATCAAACTGTTTGCATTTCGGCTAATACATTTGATAATGCTGAAAAAACGATACATGTTGAAGATGCCAAAGACGTGACCATAAATCAGACTGAAGAAATCAATATAAATTTAATTAATATTGAATAATAAAATTTATTTACTCGAACACTCTGTTGAATTAATTTTCAAAAGGGTGTTTTTTTATATGGTATAATACTTATAATTATCATCTATTAAGTGAATATTTTGATAATTAACATAAAGATGTAGGGGGTGGAAGCGATGTTATTTTCAAAAAATGACTCGCAGCAACGAACATCAAGTTATTTAACATTTTTCTCGCAAAATAGTACAAAAAAGTCTTACAATTTAGGGCAATTATTAGGACTTATTTTAGGGCCGCTATGTTTTGCTTTAATATTAATTTTCTTTCATCCACCGGCTTTGCCAGAAAAAGGGGTTTTTGTATTAGCAATAACTGTGTGGATTGCAATTTGGTGGATAACAGAAGCAATTCCGATTGCAGCAACAAGTTTTTTACCGCTAATTTTATTACCAATTGGTCATGTGTTATCACCTGAAGCTGTATCATCAGAATATGGCAATGATATTATTTTCTTATTTTTAGGTGGCTTCATTCTAGCTATTGCAATGGAAAGATGGAATTTGCATACACGTGTTGCCTTAACGATTATCAAGTATATAGGGGCAAGTACAGCCAAAATATTATTGGGTTTTATGATAGCAACAGGGTTTCTATCAATGTTTGTGTCAAACACAGCAGCTGTCATGATAATGATTCCTATTGGACTAGCTATAATTAAAGAAGCAAATGAATTGAATGATAAAGAAAAACACAAAGTCAGCTTACACAAATTTGAAAAGTCTTTAGTATTAGCGATAGGTTATGCAGGAACGATAGGTGGTCTTGGCACACTGATAGGAACGCCACCATTAATAATTTTGAAAGGACAATTTGAACAACATTTTGGACAAGAAATTAGTTTTGCTAAATGGATGATTATTGGTATTCCAACTGTATTTATACTTATCGCATTAACATGGGCATATTTAAGATATGTAGCTTTTAAACATGATATGAAATATTTGCCTGGTGGACAATCATTGATTCAATCGAAATTAGATGAGCTTGGCAAAATGAAGTACGAAGAAAAGGTTGTTCAGGCTATATTTGTATTTGCAAGTTTACTCTGGATTTCGCGTGAATTTTTATTGAATAATTGGTCTGTAACGTCAGAAATAGCTGATGGTACCATCGCCATATTTATTTCAGTGCTACTTTTCATTATACCCGCAAAGAACAAACAACAGTTTCAACGAATCATTGATTGGGAAGTGGCTAAAGAATTACCATGGGGAGTACTAATTTTATTTGGTGGTGGCTTAGCTTTAGCGAAAGGGATATCAGAGAGTGGTTTGGCTAAATGGTTAGGTTTACAATTAAAATCTTTAGATGGTGTTAGCCCGATGATTATTGTAGCTGTTATTACATTATTTGTCCTGTTTTTAACAGAAATAACTTCCAATACAGCAACAGCGACGATGATATTACCAATATTGGCATCATTATCTGTAGCTGTTGATGTACACCCATTATTATTGATGGTTCCTGCAGCTATGGCAGCGAACTGTGCTTATATGTTACCTGTGGGAACACCGCCCAATGCAATCGTGTTTGGTACTGGGAAATTAGAAATTAAGGAAATGGCTTATGTAGGTTTTTGGGTCAATCTCATTAGTGCCGTACTTATCATTATTGTAGTTTATTTCTTTATGCCTATCATTTTAGGTATTGATATTTCAAAAGCTTTACCATTAAAATAATGGCTAAAGTATAAATATTAATACAAGAAAATACAGTTTAAGATAAAAATTTAAAATAATACAGGTAGGGATATAAATTCCAAAAAATATGGTCTGGGATATAAATCTCAGAAAAACAGCAGCAAGATATTTTCAATTAGAAAATATCTTGCTGCTGTTCTCTATTTTCACAATACTTCGTATTGAATGGCTTCGCTTTCCTAGGGTGCCGTCTCAGCCACCCCAACTCGCGTTGTTCGTTGACTTTCTTTTGGAATGTCTTTTTGTTGGGGCCCCTGTCTTCGACTGGCACTGCTCCCTCAGGAGTCTCGCCATAAATACTATGTATTAACATGTAATTTTACCTTTAAATGCTTTAAAAATAAGGCACTTTCGTATCATTTAATAAATACCACTAAACTAAATCAACGATGTGCGTTATAAAAAATTACTAAAAGCTCCCGGCTTATTTTCTTCAAAATGATACCATTGAAACTATTTCAGAATTATTTTTAATTAGAAAACGAACCGATAATTTTAATTTTAAAGTCTAATGTTTCTAATATTGAAATCACTTTTTTTAATTCATCATTTAAACCTCTGTCAGCTTGGACAAAAAATCGATATTTTCCAAGTTCTGTTTTTAAAGGTCGTGATTCTATCCATGATAAATTAATATTAAATAATGCAAATGTATTTAATATGCTGGCTAATAGGCCGGGTTTATCGGACTGAGGTGTTATAACAAGTATGGTCTGACTGGTATACGGTTTAAAATGATTATGATTTTTGATGATTAAAAAGCGTGTTGTGTTATGCGGATAATCTTCAATATTTGATGCTAAGGCCTTAAATCCTAGTCGTTCTCCACTGCCCAGTGGTGCAATTGCTGCAGTCGTCGATGTAATTTTATCTAAACTCTGAATAGTACTATCGACATAATCGTAATTAAAACCATGTTGGTGTATAAAGTTACGTGTTTGACTAATCGCTGGTGCAATCGAATAAACGGTAGAAATATCAGAAAGTGATGTATGGGGCAATGCATATAATCCAAAGTGAATGTTTATGATAATTTCCCCGTGGGCAAAAATATCTTGTTGTGCTAGTGCATCTGCAACCATATTAATCGTCCCTTCGATAGAATTTTCGATAGGAACGATTCCCATATCTTCTTTATTATTTACTACAGCTAAAATAACCTCAAGCAAGTTGGACTGTGCACACCGATCAATTGATGGCTCTGAGACGATTTGTTGGCTTGCTAAAAAAGAAAAAGTGCCCTTTGGACCTAAATAATGTAATTTCATAGTTGACCTCCATATGCGTGTTTAATGGAAAGGGCAAGATGTTGTTTTGTTCTTTTTATAATAGAAATTTGGATCTTTCATCTCATTATTAAAACCATGGTGATAGTTATCAGTTAAAGTTGGCGATAATGGCGGTGCCAGCCAGGACCACTTACCAGTCACTTGGCGTTCTGCTTGAGCTTCCTTTTGTTGAAAAAGTTCAAACTGTTTAGAAGCCGTTAAGTGATCAATAATTGAAATGCCTTGCGATTTGAATGAATGATAGACCGCATAATTCAATTCAACTAATGCCCGATCTTTGTTGAATGTATTATTTTTTAGTGTATCAAAATTGAAAGCATCTGCAACTTTTTCTAATAAATTATAGCGATAAGAATCAGTAAAATTTCGAACTGCAATTTCAGTGACCATATACCAGCCGTTAAAAGGAGCGCAGGTATATGTGATGCCACCGATAACTAAGTTCATATTTGAAATAATAGGAACGGCATACCATTTTAAATTAAGTGCTTTTAATTTAGGGTAATGCTCATGTATAATATCAACTTCTTTCACAAGTTCAGAAGGAAGTTCATGATATGTTACACGCTTCCCAGGAATTTGAAAGATTAATGGTAACACATCAAAATCTGTATGATTACCTTGCCATCCTAAGTGTTGTGCTAGACGAGTCACGTCTCGTTCTGCAGGGTCACCCATGTCATCGTATCCAGCATAGCGAATGATTTGATTGTTGAAAATTTTAGGTGGGTTTTCCGCTGAAAAAATAGTAATTGTAGGTTTTATTTTTCCGCCATTTGTTGCTAAAGATAAATGCTGATGGATTGAATTTATAAAGGACGATTCATCTTGAACATCTCTCGCATCAATAACGTTTAACGATTCCCAAAATAGTCGGCCGATACAACGATTTGAATTTCTCCATGCCATTTTGGCACCATACGTTAATTCTTCTAATGTATGTGTATAAATACCAGATTCTTCAATTTCTTGTTCTATTTGTAGTATACGAGCATTCATTTTAGTTTGTGAATATTTTAATTCTTTATACATAGTTTGGATAAATTGTATGGCTTTTTCCCTTAACATATGCTCACCTCATCACCATTATAATGGAGAGCTATTAAAAGGCCATAAAAAAGATTACATTGTCACTAATTTGTCTTTTAAAGCAGATCACATAAAGTATGTATTAAACAACTAAATTATTCTGAATGTTTGAATTATGATAAAATATATAAAAAGATCGATTGGAGAGAGTCTTGTGTATCAATATAGTGATGATAGTTTAATGTTGCATAATGATTTATATCAAATAAATATGGCAGAAAGTTATTGGCATGACGGCATACATGAGCGAATGGCAGTTTTTGATTTGTATTTTAGAAATATGCCATTTGATAGTGGTTATGCAGTATTTAATGGTTTGAAACGGGTAATTCAGTTTGTGGAAAATTTTAAATTTACAGATTCAGACATTGCTTATCTTGCATCTATAGATTATCAGGATGACTTTTTAGAATATTTAAAGCAATTAAGATTTACTGGCCATATTCATGCGATGCAAGAAGGAGAGCTTTGCTTTGGAAATGAACCCATGTTAAGGGTGGAAGCGCCTTTAATTCAAGCACAATTGTTGGAAACAGAATTACTGAATATCATCAATTTTCACACTTTAATTGCAACGAAAGCCAGTCGTATTCGTCAAGTAGCCCCGAACGATGTATTAATGGAATTTGGAACTAGACGTGCACAAGAATTAGATGCTGCTTTGTGGGGAGCTAGAGCTGCTTATATTGGAGGATTTAATTCAACGAGTAACGTGCGTGCGGGTAAGCTATTCGGTTTGCCAGTTTCAGGTACACATGCGCATGCGTTAGTACAAACATATGGGGATGAATATACGGCATTTAAAAAATACGCTGAACGACATAAAGATTGTGTCTTTCTTGTTGATACATTTCACACATTGAAGTCAGGTGTACCAACTGCGATTAAAGTTGCTAAAGAATTAGGAGATAAGATTAATTTTGTTGGTATACGTTTAGATTCTGGCGATATTGCTTACTTGTCTAAAGAAGCACGTCGAATGTTAGATGAAGCTGGTTTTCCTAATGCTAAGATAATTGCTTCAAACGATTTAGATGAACAGACTATTATGAGCTTGAAATCCCAAGGTGCATGTGTAGATTCTTGGGGTGTAGGTACAAAATTAATCACTGGTTATGATCAGCCAGCTTTGGGTGCGGTATATAAACTTGTTGCCGTTGAAAATAATGAAGGCCAATACGTTGATCGCATTAAATTATCTAATAATGCAGAAAAAGTAACGACACCCGGTAAGAAAAAAGTATACCGCATCATTAATAAGAAAACAGGGAAATCGGAAGGGGATTATATAACGTTAGAACACGAAAATCCTAATAATGAGAGTCGATTAAAAATGTTTCATCCGGTTCATACTTATAAGATGAAATATATTAAATCATTTGATGCTATTGATTTACACCATGTAATCTTTGAACAAGGTAAACTGGTTTATGATTTACCTTCTGAAGATGAGGCGCAAGCCTATTTAACAAAAGCATTATCTCAATTGTGGGATGAAAATAAACGTTATTTAAATCCCCAAGAGTATCCCGTTGATTTAAGTACAGCATGTTGGGAAAATAAACATAAACGTATATTTGAAGTTGCTGAGCACGTGAAAGAGATGGAGGAAGAAAATGACTAAGTTACAAGATATCATTGTTAAGGAAATGAAAGTTAAAAAAGAGATTAATGAAGCAGAAGAAATTGAAAGTATTAAGTCATTTATTAAAAATTATGTGCTATCACATTCATTCATCAAAAGTTTAGTTCTTGGCATATCTGGTGGACAGGATTCAACGTTAACTGGTAAACTCGCACAGCTAGCTGTAGATGAATTAAACGCAGAAGGTCGTAAATGCGAATTTATTGCGGTTAAATTACCGTATGGTGTGCAAAAAGATGCAGCTGAAGTTGACGATGCAATCGCGTTTATTCAACCTGATAAAGTAGTGACTGTAAATATCAAGCCTGCTGTAGATCAAAGTGTTACTTCTCTACAAGAAGCGGGTATCAAGTTAACAGATTTTCAAAAAGGCAATGAAAAGGCAAGAGAGCGCATGAAAGTACAGTTTTCCATCGCATCTCATACGCAAGGCATTGTTGTTGGTACGGATCATTCTGCGGAAAATATTACCGGCTTTTTTACTAAATATGGTGATGGTGCTGCAGATATTGCGCCAATTTTCGGTTTGAATAAACGTCAAGGACGCCAACTCTTAGTCTTCTTACATGCACCCAAACATTTATATGAGAAGGTTCCTACTGCTGATTTAGAAGATGATAAACCGCAATTACCAGACGAAGAAGCGTTAGGTGTAACTTATAATGATATAGATGATTATTTAGAAGGAAAAGGTGTATCTGAGGCAGCTCGTCAAACAATTGAACGTCATTATATTAGAAATGCTCATAAAAGAGAACTGGCTTATACACGATATAGCTGGCCCAAAAGTGATATGAATACTGAAAGTTAATAAAAAACTAGTGACAAAAATCAGTTTGGCTGATAAAATAATCTGGATTTGATGAATGAAAAGAGGAATTTTATGTCTGCAATTGCACAAAACCCATGGCTCATGGTATTTGCTATTTTTATTATTAATGTGTGCTATGTGACATTCCTAACCATGAGGACGATTCTAACACTAAAAGGATATCGATATGTTGCTGCAGTCGTGAGCTTTTTAGAAGTATTAGTCTATGTCGTAGGTTTAGGATTAGTAATGTCAAGTTTAGATCAAATACAAAACATTTTTGCATATGCGCTGGGCTTTTCTGTTGGAATTATCGTTGGTATGAAAATAGAAGAAAAGTTAGCGCTAGGTTATGTTGTAGTTAATGTAACCTCTGGTGAATACGAACATGATTTGCCGAATGAATTGCGAAATTTAGGCTATGGTGTGACACACTACGCAGCTTTTGGACGCGATGGCAGTCGTATGGTGATGCAAATATTAACTCCACGCAAATATGAGCTTAAATTAATGGATACCATAAAAAATCTAGATCCTAAAGCATTTATTATTGCATATGAGCCTAGAAATATACATGGTGGTTTCTGGACGAAAGGTGTACGTAAACGTAAGTTAGCAGCTTATGAACCTGAAGAATTAGAAAGTGTTGTGGATTATGAAATTCCAAGTAAATGACAATGAAACAATAACTGAATGTATACAACGCATGCGCTCTGACGGATATATACCAATACGTCGAATTGAAAAGCCTATATTTCAAGAGCTTGCTGACGGTAGCATAGAAGTATTAAAACAGGAAGTCATTTTTATAGGAAAGAAATTGAATACAGATTAGTTCTATTAAGATAAACAGTTTGGAACATCTTTATAATTTAGGCTATCAACTATATATTTGCAGTAGTTGGCTGGATTGAAAACACGCTGATACCAAGCTTTTTTCAATTCTAGTCAACCATATCGGGGCGGGAATACGAATTCATAATGAATTCTGTCCGGCTCCTTTTTTTGTGGTAAAAATGTTGATAGTAATTGTTTTCGTATTCAGATTATCATAGAATATGAAAGTAAGGAAAAACTTTATACATTTACTTGGAATTTTGATAAGCTAAGGTTGAAGTGATTAAAAAACGAACTTTTTCGTTTTATTTCGTATTATTGTACAGTTTTAATGTAAGTCATTCATCAAATTACTAGTGATAGGAGTTAAAAAAATGATAGAGCGCTATTCAAGAGAAGAAATGTCAAAGATATGGACAGATCAAAATCGTTACGAAGCATGGTTAGAAGTAGAAATTTTAGCTTGTGAAGCATGGAGTGAATTAGGATATATTCCTAAAGACGATGTTAAAAAAATTCGCCAAAATGCAAAAGTAGATGTCAATCGGGCTAAAGAAATAGAGGAACAAACACGTCATGATGTTGTTGCCTTTACAAGACAAGTTTCAGAAACACTTGGAGAAGAAAGAAAATGGGTGCATTATGGACTCACTTCAACTGATGTCGTAGATACAGCGTTAAGTTACGTCATTAAACAAGCCAATGATATCATTGAAAAAGATTTAGAAAGATTTATAACTGTTCTAGCTGAAAAAGCTCAAAAATACAAATATACCTTAATGATGGGACGTACACATGGGGTGCATGCTGAACCTACAACTTTCGGTATCAAAATGGCACTATGGTATACGGAAATGAAACGTAACTTAAAGCGCTTTAAAGAGGTGCGCAAAGAAATTGAAGTAGGGAAAATGAGCGGTGCTGTTGGTACATTTGCGAATATCCCTCCTGAAATTGAAAGCTATGTGTGTAAGCACTTAGGTATTGACGCAGCGCCAGTTTCAACACAAACATTACAACGGGATCGTCACGCATATTATATTGCAACGCTAGCGCTTATAGCAACGTCTATGGAAAAATTTGCAGTAGAGATTAGAAACTTACAAAAAACAGAAACACGTGAAGTTGAAGAAGCATTTGCCAAAGGACAAAAAGGCTCTTCTGCTATGCCACATAAACGCAATCCAATCGGATCAGAAAATATCACTGGCATATCTCGCGTAATAAGAGGCTATATTACAACTGCATATGAAAATGTACCTTTATGGCATGAACGTGATATATCACATTCTTCTGCTGAACGTATTATGTTACCTGATGTTACTATTGCATTAGATTATGCGCTTAACCGTTTTACAAATATTGTAGATAGACTAACTGTTTATGAAGATAATATGAGAAATAATATTGATAAAACATTTGGTCTTATATATTCGCAACGTGTATTATTAGCACTTATCAATAAAGGAATGGTAAGAGAAGAAGCTTATGATAAAGTACAGCCAAAAGCAATGGAATCATGGGAAACGAAAACACCGTTCCGCGAATTAATTGAACAAGATGAAACAATTACAAATGTATTATCTAAGGATGAATTAGACGAATGCTTTGATCCAAAACACCATTTAAATCAAGTGGATACAATTTTTAATCGTGCTGGTTTAGAATAACTCCTTAACTTCTTGCGTATATTTGACTACACTTTAATCATTTAGTACGTTAAAATGAGATTAAATATTGAAAATGAGTCTAGGGGTTGTTAACGATGCAAATTGAAAAATTACGTGGGAAAGCATTAGATGAATTATTTGATGCAATACTCACTCTTGAAAATAGAGAAGAGTGTTATCAATTCTTCGATGATTTATGCACCGTCAATGAAATACAGTCATTATCGCAGCGATTACAAGTAGCTAAAATGATAAAGCAGGGTTATACCTATGCAACGATAGAGCAAGAATCGGGCGCATCAACTGCAACGATTTCACGTGTAAAACGCTCATTACAATGGGGTAATGATGCATATACAATGATTCTTGACCGATTAAATATTAAGACAAAAGAATAGTGTTACAACATGGCTGGGACAATGATTTTGTCTCAGCCATGTTTGACGTAATGATAATCGAATTTATTTGGCATAATAGTTTAGAAATGAGAATAGAAAATGATATAATTTAAGGTATGTTAAAAAAGGAGATACTTGTATGTATGATTTAAAAGAATGGCGCCATGTATTTAAATTAGACCCTGCAAAGGTTATTAATGACAGCGATTTAGATGCAATTTGTATGTCCAACACAGACGCAATTATTATTGGTGGCACAGATAATGTAACAGAAGATAATGTATTGCATTTAATGAGTAGAGTACGTAGATATCCTATTCCTTTAGTGTTAGAAATTTCCAATATTGATAGCGTTATGCCAGGATTTGATTTTTATTTCGTGCCTACAGTATTAAATAGTGCAGATGTTAAATATCAAAATGGTATGTTACATAAGGCATTAAAACAATATGGACATGTTATCAATTTTGATGAACTGTTTTTAGAAGGCTATATCGTACTTAATCCAGAAAGCAAAGTAGCTGAAGTAACACAAGCGCAAACAGCTTTAAATGAAGAAGATCTCATTGCTTATGCTCAAATGGTTGATCAGCTATATCATTTACCAATCATGTATATAGAATATAGTGGTATTTATGGTGATGTAGAAAAAGTTAAGTCAGTAGCTGAAACCTTGACTAGCACGCAATTATTTTATGGTGGCGGTATATCTACGTTGTCAGAAGCACAGCAAATGGCCAATTATGCGCATACAATTGTGGTTGGAGATTTAATCTATACAGATATTAAGCAAGCATTGAAAACAGTAAAAATTAAGAAGGAGTTTCAGTAATGAATTCATTAGTTGCAAATATGAACGACGAACAAAGCGAAGCCGTGAGAACGACAGAAGGGCCACTTTTGATTATGGCTGGTGCTGGCTCAGGTAAAACAAGAGTGCTTACGCATAGAATTGCATATTTATTAAATGAAAAAGGTGTTTCGCCATATAACATACTAGCAATTACGTTTACCAATAAAGCAGCTAAAGAAATGAAGCAACGTGTTGAACAATTAGTCGGTGAAGAAGCATCAGTTATCTGGATGTCAACATTTCATTCGATGTGTGTCAAAATTTTACGTAGAGATGCTGATCGCATTGGCATCGAACGAAATTTTACTATAATAGACCCGACAGATCAAAAATCAGTCATTAAAGATGTATTAAAAAATGAAAATATTGATAGTAAAAAATTTGAACCACGTATGTTTATATCAGCAATAAGTAATTTAAAAAATGAATTAAAGACAACCGACGATGCTCAAAAAGAAGCGAATAATTATCACGAACAGATGATTGCTACTGTTTATAGTGGTTATCAACGACAATTATCTCGTAATGAAGCGCTTGATTTTGATGATTTAATTATGACTACAATCCGGTTATTTGAGCGTGTTCCAGATGCATTAGAATATTATCAAAATAAATTTCAATATATCCATGTAGATGAATATCAAGATACCAATAAAGCTCAATATACATTAGTGAAAATGTTAGCCAGTAAATTTAAAAATTTATGTGTAGTAGGTGATTCAGACCAATCAATTTATGGTTGGCGTGGCGCAGATATTCAAAATATATTATCTTTTGAAGAAGACTATCCTGAAGCTAAAAGCATCTATTTAGAACAAAATTATCGTTCAACGAAAACAATACTTAATGCAGCAAATGAAGTGATTAAAAATAATACTGAACGAAAGCCTAAAGGACTTTGGACAGCCAATACCAATGGTGAAAAAATTAAGTATTATGAGGCCATGACCGAGCGAGATGAAGCAGAATATGTCGTGCGCGAAGTCATGAAACATCAGCGCAATGGCAAAAGCTATGGCGACATTGCAATTTTATATCGTACAAATGCACAGTCACGTGTCCTAGAAGAAACATTTATGAAATCAAATATTCCTTATACTATGGTTGGTGGTCAAAAGTTCTATGACAGAAAGGAAATTAAAGATTTACTTAGTTATTTGAGAATCGTAGCAAATAGTAATGATGATATTAGTTTACAACGTATTATCAATGTTCCAAAAAGAGGTATAGGACCATCTTCTGTTGAGAAAATTCAGGCATATGCATTACAAAATAATATCAGTATGTTTGATGCATTATCAGAAGCGGACTTTATCGGACTTTCTAAAAAAGTAACACAAGGATGTATACAGTTTTATGATTTATTACAGAATTTGATTAAAGAACAAGAATTTTTAGAAATCAGTGAAATTGTAGAAGAAATATTAGAAAAAACAGGTTATCGCGCTATGTTAGAACGAGAGCAAACGATAGAATCACGCAGTCGTTTGGAAAACCTTGATGAATTTATGTCAGTGCCTAAAGACTATGAAGAAAATACGCCACTTGAAGAACAATCTTTAATTAATTTCTTAACAGATTTATCATTAGTAGCAGATATTGATGAAGCACAAATTGATGATGGCGTAACAATGATGACAATGCACTCGGCTAAAGGCCTTGAATTTCCTATTGTATTTTTGATGGGAATGGAAGAATCATTATTCCCTCATATTAGAGCGATTAAAAGCGATGATGATCATGACATGCAAGAAGAACGACGAATTTGTTATGTGGCTATAACACGTGCAGAAGAGCAGCTTTATATTACTAGAGCTACAAGTAGAATGCTGTTCGGACGCTCACAATCTAATATGCCATCCCGTTTCCTAGAAGAAATACCTGAAGATTTATTAGAATTACCAAACCAAGATAAACGTCAAACCATTGCACCTAAGTCAAAATCTATGGTAAAACGTGGCTATAGTAAACGAGTTACTTCTCCTAAGAGAGAGGTTAAGTCATCGGATTGGCATGTTGGAGATAAGGTCATACACAAAGCATGGGGCGAAGGTATGGTTAGTCATGTTAATGAGAAAAATGGCTCTGTAGAATTAGATATTATATTTAAGTCACAAGGTCCTAAACGCTTGTTAGCTCAATTTGCACCGATTGAAAAAAAGGAGGATTAAATCATGGATAATTTGCAACATCGTGTCAATGAATTACATGATTTATTAAATCAATATAGTTATGAATATTATGTTCAGGATAACCCCTCTGTTCCTGACAGCGAATATGATAAGCTTCTTCATGAATTAATCCAAATTGAAGCGGATCATCCTGAGTATAAAACGACTGATTCTCCAACGGTGCGTGTTGGCGGTGAAGCCCAATCTTCATTCGAAAAGGTTAGACATGATACACCAATGCTTAGTTTAGGTAATGCCTTTAATGAAGAGGATTTAAAGCGTTTTGATCAACGCATTCGTGATCACATAGGTGAGGTAGAATATATGTGTGAGCTGAAAATTGACGGTTTAGCAGTATCTTTAAAATATGAAAACGGAAAATTTGTGCAAGGATTGACGCGTGGAGACGGTACGACTGGAGAAGATATTACTGAAAATTTAAGAACGATCCATGCTATCCCTTTGAAATTAAAAGAGCCATTAAACTTCGAAGTACGTGGTGAAGCATATATGCCTAGAGCTTCATTTATGTCCTTAAATAAACAAAAAGAGAAAAATAACGAACAACCGTTTGCAAATCCAAGAAACGCTGCTGCAGGCTCGTTGCGGCAATTAGATTCAAAGTTGGCAGCTAAACGAAAGTTAAGTGTATTTTTATATAGTGTCAATGATTTCTCTGATTTTAATGCAACAACTCAAAGTGATGCTTTGGATGAACTGGATCGCTTAGGCTTCAAAACGAATAAAGAACGTGAGTGTGTGAGTGATATTGATGGTGTATTGGCGTACATTGAAAAATGGACTGCGAAACGTGAATCATTAGCTTATGATATTGATGGTATCGTGATTAAAGTTAATGATTTAGCACAACAAGAAGAGATGGGTTACACGCAAAAATCGCCTAGATGGGCAATTGCATATAAATTTCCTGCTGAAGAAGTAGTTACACGGCTGTTAGACATTGAATTAAGCATAGGAAGAACCGGAGTAGTAACACCTACGGCTATTCTAGAACCAGTTAAAGTGGCCGGAACCACAGTTTCACGTGCATCATTGCATAATGAAGATTTAATACATGAGCGTGATATTCGCATTGGAGATAGTGTTGTTGTGAAAAAAGCAGGAGACATTATTCCAGAAGTGGTAAAAAGTATTATCGAGCGGCGCCCCAATGATGCCGAAACGTATCATATGCCAACGCATTGTCCTAGCTGCGGACATAAGTTAGTAAGAATTGAAGGTGAAGTAGCTTTACGCTGCATCAATCCAAAATGCCAGGCTCAACTGGTTGAAGGACTTATTCATTTCGTATCTAGACAAGCTATGAATATTGATGGTTTAGGAACGAAAATCATCCAGCAACTCTATCAGCATGAATTGATTAAAGATGTTGCAGATATTTTCTATTTAACTGAAGAAGATTTATTACCCTTAGAACGCATGGGTAAAAAGAAAGTAGAGAATCTATTACAAGCTATCGACAAAGCTAAATCTAATTCTTTAGAACATTTACTTTTTGGTCTTGGTATTCGTCATTTAGGTGCCAAAGCAAGTTATGTTTTGGCTGAAAAATACGAGACGATAGAACGTTTGTTAACTGTTACCGAAGATGAACTTATAAGCATTCATGATATTGGTGACAAACTTGCGCAATCTGTCGTCACATACTTAGAAAATGAAGATATTCAATCATTGATTTCTAAATTAGCTAACAAAGATGTTAATATGACTTTTAAAGGGGTAAAGATTTCAGAATTAGCTGGTCACCCAGAGTTTCAAGATAAAACAATTGTATTAACGGGCAAACTAGAACAGATGACTCGTAAAGAAGCGGCTGATTGGCTTCAGTTACAAGGTGCAAAAGTGACCAATAGTGTAACTAAAAACACAGATTTAGTTATTGCAGGTGAAGATGCAGGGTCTAAATTAACAAAAGCACAGAAGTTTGGTACTGAAATTTGGTCAGAAAGTGACTTTATTAGCAAGCAAACGGAAATAATGGAGTAGAGGAGAACGGCGATGAAGCGGACAATAATTTTATTGATTTCAGTATTATTTATATTAGCGGCTTGTAGTAACGGTAATCAAGATGATAGAAAAGATAAATCAGCCGATCATCCAAACAGTGCGAATCAAATTGCGACTGATAAAGATGTACAGGGTGATAACTATCGTACCTTACTCCCATTTAAAGAAAGCAAAGCGCGTGGTATTTTACAGGATAATATGACGAATGGATATAATGGAGAAGATTTTGAGAGAGGGCTGTTGAATTTAAGCAAAGACGTCTTTTCAACTGACAAGTATTTATACCAAGATGGTCAATATCTATCGAAGTCTACAATTAATGCATATCTTGAGCCTAAATTTACTAAAGATGAAATTGACAAAATGAGTGAAAGCGAACAAAAGGATAAAAATGCAAATGAGAATTTAGGCCTTAATCCATCACATCATGGAGAAACAGATAAAGCTAAAATTGCTAAAAAATCTCCTGCATATTTATCGAATATACTAGAACAAGATTTTTATGGCAACAGGGATAAAAAAGGTTCAAATATTAAAGGAATGACTATTGGACTAGCAATGAATAGTGTTTATTATTACCAAAAGGAAAAAGATGGAGAAACATATAGTGAAAATTTAGATGACAAAGAAATTGAGAAACAAGGTAAATCCATGGCATCTGAAATACTATCTCGTTTACGTGCAAACGAAGACTTGAAAGATATACCGATTCATTTTGCTATCTATAAACAATCTGGTCAAGACTCTATTTCTCCGGGAAGCTTTATCGCACAAACAACTGCAGATGATGGTCAAACTACGATCAATCATTGGAAGTCCATTAATGAAAAAACAGTCTTATTGCCTTCAGATGATGCAGATAAGTTAAACGAGACATTAAACAATAACTTTAAGCAATTTAATAATAATTTACAGTCATATTTTACAAACTTTACTCAAGCAGCAGGTAAAGTGAAATTTGTAGATAAAAAACCACGTCAACTTACAGTAGATTTACCTATAGATTATTATGGGCAAGCTGAAACGATTGCAATCACTCAATATGTTACTGAACAAGCTAATAAATATTTTGATAACATCGATAGTTACGAAATACGTATTAAAGACGGTAATACTTCAAGAGCTTTAATCAGTAAATCAAAAGATGACAAAGAGCCACAAGTGCATATTTATAATAACTAGAAACTTTTTTAAAGGCGGAAGAACTTATATTAGTTCATATCCGCCTTTTGTTTATTTAAATAAGTTTAGGGAAATGAATCAAATACACCATTATTAAGTGAATAACTTTAATGGTTATTATTTCACATTGTATTAAATAAATTTAATGAGATAGGTTGGGTTTTATGGAATTAAAACATTTAAACATGGTAGTTAGAGATGTACAAAAGGCTAAAACATTTTTCGAAAAATATTTCGATATGACATGTTTTGTTAACGCGGGTAAACAGTTCGTGGCTATGCATGATGAAAATCATTTTGTCTTTAATTTGATTTATGGCGATGATTTTAAATATCCTAAAGAATTGCACATTGGTTTTCCGCAAAAAAGTATTGAAGATGTCGATGCGATGTATGAACGACTTACGAAAGATGGTTATGCTTCTGAAGAACCAACCTATACGCATAATGCTTATACATTTTACTTTATGTCTCCAGCAGAATTTACAATTGAGATATATCATGATGTTAATCAAGAGACGAAGTTAAAGATGCCTGATTATTTTAAAGAATAGGCGCCACAATTTATGGAATTATATCAACAATAGTGTTAAATTATCTAGTGAAAAACACACTCTAAAAGTTAGACTAACGTTTACCTTTTAGGGTGTGTTTAATTAAATTAAAAAATCATATGCTAAATAAATGATGCGGTATTAATTATATCGTGATATTACAATTGCATTACTCCATGCTAGATAATATTTGACTAGCAAGCCACAATGAACAACATGATGAAAAAGATGCAATTGATGTCATTAGACACAAATAATTCAGCATATCCAAGATGAAATTGTAAGTCTTATATTATCTTTATATTTAAATATAACGCGCAAATGTTTTACATTTACTTTTCACGGATTATGGTTTTGACTTTTTCAATATCTTTATTGACAAAATCTCCAGGTTTCTGTGTTAATAAACTGACAACATAAGTTACTATAACGCTAGTTAAGAATCCAGGGATAATTTCGTATATACCGAAAATTTCATTGATTGTTGCCAAAGGTTTAATCCATACAATCCAAATAATAACGACTACCGCACCAGCAATCATGCCACTTAGTGCGCCGGTACGCGTTAAGTTTCTCCAATAAAGAGAATATAACACTAAAGGACTAAAGGCAGCACCGAAACCGGCCCAAGCATTTCCAACTAAATTAAGAATTGTATCATTTGGAGACCATGCGATTGCTAATGCCACAATTGCGACAATTAGTACCGATAATCTACCTACAAGAACAAACTCTCGTTGATGCTCAGCAGCATGTTTCTCCCCACGAATTAATTTATAAAAATCCTCTGTTAGTGAACTAGAAGTAACTAATAATTGAGATGAAATGGTGCTCATAATCGCCGCTAAAATTGCAGCTAATAAAAAGCCACCAACAAGTGGATGAAATAAAATTTGACTCATGACGATAAATAGTGTTTCTGGATCTTCCATTTTGATATGATTATCAGAAATAAAAGCAATACCTGTTAACCCCACACCGACAGCGCCTAATAAACCAACAGCCATCCAACTAATTCCTAGGCGACGTGCTTTAGGAAGCAATTGATGTGATTTTATTGACATAAAACGTACGATAATATGTGGTTGACCAAAGTATCCTAATCCCCAAGCAAAAAGGGAAATAATTCCTAAAGTTGTTGTTCCACGAAATAAGTCTAAATTTGTTGGTTTCATTTCAGCAACACGATTGAAAGTATCCCATCCATTAAGTTGCATCATAGCAACAATTGGTACCATGACCATTGCAATTAGCATAATAACGCCTTGGAAAAAATCAGTAATTGATACCGCTAGATATCCTCCGAAAAACGTGTAAGCAATAACAATGACGGCTACTAGAAGCAAACCGATATGATAATTTAGTCCAAAAGCACTTTCAAACAGTTTGCCACCAGAAACAAATCCGGAATGCGTGTATAATGTGAAAAATATAACGATGATTAAACCAGAGAATATTTTTAGGATGTTATTTTTATCATTTAATCTATTTTTAAAAAAATCTGGAAGTGTGATAGCGTCCCCAGCTATTTCGGTATAAACTCTAAGCCTCGGTGCAACAATAATATAATTAAGATAAGCGCCAAGTGTTAGTCCGATTGTTATCCAAATAGCAGATAATCCAGTGCTATAGACAGAACCTGGAAGTCCCATAATCATCCAGCCACTCATATCTGAAGCACCTGCGGATAATGCAGTTATGTAAGGGCCAATGTTTCGACCACCCAACATGTATTCACTAATATTATCTGTTGCTTGTCTGTAGCCATAATATCCGATAATCAGTAAAATAATAAAGTAAATGGCAATCATAATATACGTTTGCCAGTCTGTTTGCACTTGATTTTGCAATGTAGAACCCAATAATAACATATGAAGAACCCCCTTTATTTTTAGTTACATGTAATATTATACAATATGATGAATGAGATAGAGAAGATAAATTTTATGCCTTCTAAATTTTTAAGGAATATAAGTTTTTAATAAGGTATTTTAAGTATAGATTTTATATTCAGAATTTTTAAATTAATGAATACTATGCTATTAAAATTCTGGATTTTGTATATGTAACTAGGATAATGGCATAAATATCATAAATGAGTAACATTATTTTAATGCTTTTAGACATAAAAGGGATAATGATGTATTGCTGAGCTAATTCACACATTACCGAACGTTACATTTTTCAATAGTTATTTATGTTAAGAATGTACTTAAATCAATTTCTTAAATCCAGATTAATCCTAATACTAACGGTCTATATAGTTTTTTAATTTAATAGCCTTAAACCAAAGTAAGTTGGGCTGTGGCACCGAAAGCTTTATTATAAAATAAGATTTTTGTCTTGCTCCCGTGTAATGTAATAAATATTTAGATTTTTGTGTCGAAATTTGATACAATTTTATGATGAATGAGTAATAAGGAGGCTTTTAATTTAATGACAAAGGTAACACGCGAAGAAGTTGAACATATCGCTAACTTAGCAAGACTTCAAATTTCTCCTGAAGAAACTGAAGAAATGGCAACAACGCTTGAAAGTATTTTAGATTTTGCAAAACAAAATGATAGTGCAGCTACTGAAGGTGTTGAGCCAACATATCACGTTTTAGATTTACAAAATGTGTTACGTGAAGATAAAGCTCAAGAGGGTATTCCTCAAGAACTTGCATTAAAAAATGCAAAAGAAACAGAAGATGGTCAGTTTAAAGTTCCAGCCATCATGAATGAGGAGGACGCTTAAGATGAGTATTCGATATGAATCAATTGAGAATCTACAACAATTAATTAAAGATAAAAAAGTTAAACCATCAGATATTGTTAAAGATATTTATGATGCAATTGAAGAGACAGATCCAACGATTAAATCGTTTTTAACATTAGATAAAGAAAATGCAGTTAAGAAAGCACAAGAATTAGATCATTTACAAGATAAAGACCAAATGGATGGAAAGCTCTTCGGTATACCAATGGGGATTAAAGATAATATTATTACTGAAGGTGTAGAAACAACTTGTGCTAGCAAGATGTTAGAAGGATTTGTTCCAATTTATGAATCAACAGTAATGAATAAATTAAAGCATGAAAATGCAGTATTAATCGGTAAATTAAACATGGATGAATTTGCTATGGGAGGTTCAACCGAAACGTCTTACTTCAAAAAAACGGTCAATCCCTTTGATCACACGGCCGTACCGGGTGGATCATCAGGTGGTTCTGCTGCGGCTGTAGCAGCAGGCTTAGTACCATTTAGTTTAGGTTCTGATACTGGGGGATCAATTAGACAACCAGCAGCATATTGTGGCGTAGTTGGTATGAAACCTACTTATGGTCGAGTATCTCGTTTTGGTTTAGTAGCATTCGCTTCATCATTAGATCAAATTGGACCTATTACGCGTAATGTTAAAGATAATGCCCTCGTGCTAGAAGCTATTTCAGGCGTTGATGCACACGATTCAACTAGTGCGCCTGTAGATGATGTTGATTTCACTTCAGACATTGGAAAAGATATAAAAGGTCTTAAAGTAGCGTTACCTAAAGAGTATTTAGGAGAAGGTGTCAGTGAAGATGTTAAATCATCAGTTAAAAATGCTGTAGAAACACTTAAATCATTAGGTGCTGAAGTAGAAGAAGTATCATTACCTAATACAAAATATGGTATTCCTTCATATTATGTTATCGCATCTTCAGAAGCATCAGCTAACTTGGCTCGTTTTGATGGTATCCGCTATGGTTATCACTCAAAAGAAGCGCAAACATTAGAAGAGCTATATAAAATGTCTCGTTCCGAAGGTTTTGGTGCTGAAGTAAAACGTCGTATTTTCCTTGGGACTTTTGCATTAAGTTCTGGATATTACGATGCATATTATAAAAAATCGCAAAAAGTAAGAACATTAATTAAAAATGATTTTCATAGAGTATTTGAAGATTATGATGTTATTGTGGGTCCTACTGCGCCAACAACTGCTTTCAATTTAGGTGATGAACTAGATGATCCACTAACAATGTATGCAAATGACTTATTAACGACACCGGTAAACTTAGCTGGCTTACCAGGTATTTCTGTTCCTTGTGGACAATCCAATGGACGACCAATTGGCTTACAATTTATTGGTAAACCATTTGATGAAAAGACGTTATATCGTGTTGCTTATCAATATGAAACACAATACAACCTACATGACGCATACGAAAATTTATAAGGAGTGGAAATAATGCATTTTGAAACAGTTATCGGACTTGAAGTTCACGTTGAGTTAAAAACAGATTCTAAAATGTTCTCTCCATCACCCGCACATTTTGGGGCAGAACCAAACTCAAATACCAATGTAATTGATTTAGGATATCCGGGTGTCTTACCTGTTGTTAATAAACGTGCTGTTGATTGGGCAATGCGTGCATCAATGGCTTTAAACATGGATATTGCAACAAATTCTAAATTTGATCGTAAAAACTATTTCTATCCAGATAATCCAAAAGCGTATCAAATTTCACAATTTGATGAACCAATTGGTGAACATGGATATATTGATATTGAAGTAGATGGAGAAACAAAGCGTATTGGCATTACGCGTTTACACATGGAAGAAGATGCTGGTAAATTATCACACAAAGACGGCTATTCATTAGTCGATCTTAATCGCCAAGGTACGCCATTAATTGAAATAGTTTCTGAGCCTGATATTCGCTCTCCAAAAGAAGCTTATGCGTATTTGGAAAAATTACGTTCAATTATTCAATATACAGGTGTGTCAGATTGTAAAATGGAAGAAGGTTCATTACGTTGTGACGCCAATATTTCATTACGCCCATATGGGCAAAAAGAATTCGGTACTAAAACGGAATTAAAAAACCTTAACTCATTTAACTATGTTAGAAAAGGTTTGGAATATGAAGAAAAACGTCAAGAAGAAGAATTGCTCAATGGTGGTGTCATTGGACAAGAGACACGTCGTTTTGATGAGTCTACAGGTAAAACAATATTAATGCGTGTTAAAGAAGGTTCAGATGATTATCGTTACTTCCCAGAACCGGATATCGTTCCATTGTATGTTGATGACGCATGGAAAGAACGTGTACGACAAACCATTCCTGAACTACCAGATGAACGTAAAGCAAAATATGTCAAAGAATTAGGTTTACCAGAGTATGATGCACACGTGTTAACACTTACAAAAGAAATGTCTGATTTCTTTGAAGGTGCTGTAGCACAAGGTGCAGATGTGAAGTTAACATCTAACTGGCTCATGGGTGGCGTAAATGAATATTTAAATAAAAATCAAGTTGATTTAGAAGAAACAAAGTTAACACCTGAAAACTTAGCAGGTATGATTAAACTTATTGAAGATGGCACAATGAGCAGTAAAATTGCGAAAAAAGTTTTCCCTGAATTAGCTGAAAATGGTGGAGACGCAAAACAAATCATGGAAGACAAAGGTTTAGTGCAAATTTCAGACGAAGCAACTTTATTGAAATTTGTTAATGAAGCATTAGATAATAATCCACAATCAGTTGAAGATTATAAAAATGGTAAAGGTAGAGCGATGGGCTACTTAGTTGGTCAAATTATGAAAGCTTCAAAAGGCCAAGCGAATCCACAAATTGTCAATAAGTTATTGAAACAACAATTAGATCAACGCTAATATTATTTTCACAAACATGTGAAGTAATATTCATAGATTTATGCAATAGCTATAATATGAATATGTGAAGCGGCCACCTTTATAATATAAAAAAGAGTATGAGAACGCATAATGTCTTACTAAGCATTATGCGTTCTTAATCTATTGTAAAGTTAAATAAATGAAAACTTAATATTTGGTCAATAAAGTCAATTTAAAATTAATAATATTTACGATGTTAGACATAAATACTTTTAACTCCTGAATAAATCATTTAATATAAAGTATGAGTATAAAAAGTAGAGGGATAAACTATGAGAAAACGTGCAAGAATAATTTATAATCCTACATCAGGTAAAGAATTATTTAAAAGAACGTTACCAGATGTATTAATTAAATTAGAACGTGCTGGCTATGAAACGAGCGCTTATGCTACAGAACGTGTAGGTGATGCGACACTTGAAGCTGAACGTGCGTTAGCGTGTAACTATGATATGATTATTGCTGCTGGTGGGGACGGTACATTGAATGAGGTTGTCAACGGGATTGCAGAACAACCAAACAGACCAAAGTTAGGTATTATTCCTATGGGTACGGTTAATGATTTTGGTCGAGCTTTACATTTACCAAATGATATCATGGGAGCATTAGATGTAATCATAAATGGACATACTACAAAAGTAGATATAGGGAAAATGAACAACCGCTACTTTATTAATTTAGCTGCTGGCGGAAAAATTACTCAAGTGTCATATGAAACACCAAGTAAGCTAAAATCCATAGTTGGGCCTTTTGCATATTACATTAAAGGTTTTGAAATGCTTCCGCAGATGAATGCTGTAGATATAAGAATTGAATATGATGATGAAGTCTTTCAAGGAGAAACACTGTTATTTTTGTTAGGTTTAACCAATTCAATGGCAGGATTCGAAAAACTTGTTCCTGATGCTAAGTTAGATGATGGTTATTTCACTTTAATTATTGTTGAAAAGGCTAATTTAGCAGAATTAGGGCACATTATGACACTTGCTTCACGTGGGGAACATACCAAACATCCGAAAGTTATTTATAAAAAAGCTAAATCAGTCAATATTTCTTCATTTACTGAGATGCAATTAAATGTGGATGGTGAATATGGTGGAAAATTACCAGCCAATTTTCTAAATTTAAAACGCCATATTGAAGTGTTTACGCCAAAAGACATACATAATGAAGAATTGACGGCAGATCAACAAGTTAAAAGTAGTATTAATGATAATCAAACAACAACTAGGGAAACATTTAACGATAATGAAAATAATAAGGTTGAATAGTTAGTTGAAGAGGTTGAGGTCTAGTTTGTGGACATAGGGTGTAAGCCACACATCTATATTAAACGACTTAAACCTCTTTTTCATGTGGGGTGAAGATGTGGAAGAAATAAACAAAAATGACATTAGAATCGGTAACGTCATTGATTTAACACACGAAGGGCATGGCGTAGTGAAAATTGATCGTTATCCAATATTTATTCCTAATGTCTTAATAAATGAAGAAATTAAGTATAAAGTTATTAAAGTAAAGAAGAATTTTGCAATAGGTAAATTACTTGAGGTAAATAAAGCGAGTCATCATAGAGTTGACCCTCCTTGTGTTTATTATTGGAAATGTGGAGGCTGTCAATTACAGCATATGAGTTATGAAGCGCAACTTGCAATGAAGAAAGAACAAGTTGTTAATCTTTTTCATAGAAAAGGGCAATTTACTGATACAGTAATCAATGACACTATTGGAATGGATAATCCTTGGCGCTATCGAAATAAGTCGCAAGTACCAATTGGTCAAGATAAAATGAACCATAAAATTATGGGCTATTACCGTCAAAGAAGCCATGATATTATCGATATGGATAGTTGCCTTATCCAAGATAAGCAACACCAAGATATTATGAATCATGTTAAAAAATGGATAAATGAATATCATATCAGTATTTATAACGAGCGGACTAAGAAAGGCGTTTTACGACACTTGGTGATACGCACTGGGCATTATACAGATGAAATCATGGTAATCTTTGTAACGAATGGTTCTAAATTTAAACACGCCAATATGCTGGTGGAACAGTTAAAACAAGCTTTTCCGAACATTACGAGTATCAAACAAAATATTAACAATAGTCATTCCAATGTAATTATGGGTCAGCAGTCGGCGACTTTATATGGGAAAGACAAGATCGTTGATCAATTAAGTGATATTACGTTTAAAATTAGTGATCAATCATTTTATCAAATTAATTCTAGCCAAACTGAAAAGCTATATCAAAAGGCTATTGATTATGCGCAATTAGATGGGCAAGAAATTGTACTTGATACGTATTGTGGTATAGGTACAATTGGCTTATATATGGCACCTGTAGCCAAACATGTCTATGGAGTTGAAGTAGTACCCTCTGCAATTAAAGATGCGCGCCAAAATGCACTAGTTAATGATTTACACAACACTACATTTGTGTGTGGTAAATCGGAAGATGTCATTATGGATTGGCAACGTGAAGGTATCCAACCAGATGTTGTAATGGTAGATCCACCTAGAAAAGGGTGTGAGGCGCAATTTATTCAAACATTGCTTGATTTAAATCCTGAACGAATTGTTTATATTTCATGCAATCCATCCACACAACAGCGTGACGCACATATGTTAGCTACGCAATATGATTTAAAAGAAATTACACCCGTAGACATGTTTCCACAAACCACACATATTGAGACGGTTGCTTTATTTAAAAAGAAACAGCATAAATAGAATAATTGGTAAATACTTTGTAAAATAATAATTTTCTATTTGTGTTACTTTTTAAGTATTTGACTGGATTATTAAATTCATATTACAGTCAACTTACTTTTTTGAAAAAACTTTTGAGCATGGAATTAAAGTTGTATACTATAGATGACTTTAATGCACAGGAGGTCGAAGTGATGCACAAAATTGATTTAACTAACGGTATATTAAAGCCATACAGATTTGTTTGTCTTCAATTGGTGGTTATCATGTTTATGATATTGCTGACATATAAATGGGCGTTTACATTTACTCAAGTGATTGAACAAAGTATATTAATTAATGTGACTTTCGGCATAATTGGATTTTTAGTTATGTTAATCGTGCATAAATTAATTCATAAAATGATGTACTTTATTTTGTCAAAAGGCGATAGAATTCACTTCGACTATAAAAAAGGTTTACTCGTCAGTCAAACTTCGGATAAACATTTGAATATTTATCAATTTACAATCACAATGATTGCTCCACTTATTATAATAACAGCTGTTTTACTTATTATTTTTAACTTCTATGCTTATTCTTCAATTATTTTTATTAGCAGCATACATATTGGATACTGTCTTATAGATTTATATTTAGTAGGCACTGCATGGAGTAATCGCTTCAAATATATTCAAAATACAAATGACGGTCTCTATATGTATTATAATCGACCTTACTATTTTAATAACCAGTGTAAATAATATAGTATCTCAGTACAATTTGTATAGTGTGCGGATTACATGTTTTAACTTTTATTCCACAGTATAATTGTATTGAGATTTTTTATAGGGAGAAATCAATTTTGGCGACAAGTGAGCAGTTTTTCAATCAAATAATGACTAACATAAATAGCACATCAGTAAAAACACGTAAAATGATGGGCGAATATTTGATATATTATGATGATGTTTTGATTGGAGGTCTATATGATAATCAACTGCTTGTAAAAATGACTACACAATCTAGAAAGATAGCAACTAATTATCCGAGTGTGCGACCTTATCCTGGAGCAAAACCAATGATAAAAGTGGATGTTAATATTACCAATGAAGCATTGTTGTCGATATTTGAAGTAATTGCGGACGATTTAAAAACAAATAAACATTAGATTCATATGTATTCATTAAATGTCATAAAGGTGGGAGTGAAATGACAGAGAGACGAATCGTGCATATCGATATGGATTTCTTTTTTGCACAAGTAGAAATGAGAGATAATCCTAAGCTACGAGATAAACCAGTTATCGTTGGTGGCAAAGCAAGTTCCAGAGGTGTTGTATCTACAGCATCATACGAGGCGCGTAAATATGGTGTCCATTCAGCTATGCCTATGTCACAGGCACACAAGTTATGTCCAGACGGTTATTATGTACAAGGACAATATGAAAAATATAGAACGATTTCAAATGAAATCATGTCGATTTTTCGTAGTTATACTGAAGCGGTTGAGCCTATGTCCTTAGATGAAGCTTATTTAGATATTACACACTTAGTACGTCCAGATTTACCGGCATCACAAATCGCTAACTATATTCGTCGTGATATTTATGAAAAGACACATCTTACTGCCTCTGCAGGTGTTTCGTATAATAAGTTTTTAGCCAAATTAGCTAGTGGTATGAACAAGCCAAATGGAATGACTGTCATAGATTATGAAAATGTCCATAAAATATTAATGGCATTAGACATTGGAGACTTTCCAGGTGTAGGTAAAGCTTCTGAAAAAATTATGCATAAGCATGGTATTTATAATGGTCAAGACTTATACCAAAAAGATGTGTTTGAGTTAGTTCGTTTATTCGGTAAACGAGGAAGAGGTTTATACAATAAAGCTCGAGGTATTGATGATAGCCCAGTGAAATCATCACGAATTCGAAAGTCTGTTGGCACAGAAAGAACCTTTGCAACAGATGTTAATGATGATGACGAAATTTTACAGAAAATGTGGGAGTTGTCAGGAAAGACAGCTGAACGTTTAAATAAATTGCAGAAGTCAGCTAAAACAGTGACAGTTAAAATTAAAACCTTTAAATTTGAGACTTTATCTAAACAGATGAGTCTCCGAGATCCAATTCGTTCTGAAACTGACATCTATAATATTGCATATATGTTGTATGCGGAATTAAAAGATCCTGAGACGCCTATACGGTTAATTGGAGTAACTGTAGGAAATTTGGTTAAGTCGACTTATCGTAATATGACGATTTATGACTTTATTTCTAAATCATAAGATAACAATATTAAAGCGCCAGGGACACAGTTATATTTTAAGCTATGAACTAAATATTGGCAGTAGTTGACTGAATTGAAAATATGCTGATACTAAGTTTGTTTCAATTCTAGTCAGCCTTGCCGGGGCAGGACGACGAATGCATTATGAATTCTGTCCTGCTCCCCCCTGTATTTTAGTATAGTATAACGATATTAAAAAATATCTATATAGTTTAGCCTTTGTCCTTTAAATTCTTACCATAGATAGAGAGCATCGTTGCTAAATCATCATAATGTTGCAACAACCGGAAAGTAATCATGGCACAGGCTTTAGCATCATTTAAAGCATCATGATGACCATGAAAATCTAAATTGTAAAAATCCATCATGTGCTTTAAACCATATCTTGGTGCATCTATAGTTCTCTTAGCAAGTTGATATGAACAAAAATAAGTTAAATCTGGAGTTATAATACCTGCTTGTTTCAAGCTCTGATGTAACACATTCATATCAAATGCAGCATTATGTGCGACAACGGGTAAATTAGCAATAAACTGTAGCATGTATGGAAATACATAATCAAATTGTGGTGCATGTATCACATCTTCTGGATTTATGCCATGTACATTAATATTTTTTTTAGAAAAGTAATCTTGTGGATTTATTAACGTATGAAAAGATTCAGTAATTTGATTATCAATTACTTTTACCATACCAACTGAACAAATACTTGTACGTTTGCCATTGGCAGTTTCAAAGTCTAGAGCTACAAAGGCATTATTAGTCAATGGCATCACAACCTTTCTACAATCATTAATATAATGATTGTAAACCAAACATTCTCAATATGCATAGTAAAGTGATTAAGTCAAAATGAATAGATGTAAAAAAAGCCTGAAAATCATTATGATTTTCAGACATAAAACGAATACTAAGATGACTTATTCTTCATTAAAATTTCGTGATGCTAGTTCTTTTTCATATAAATAAAGTGTATTACAGTCATCACCAATACGATTTAAGTAATCAATATGTGTTTCAAACATAGCTTCTTCTTCAACTTGCTCATCTAAAAACCAGTTTAAAAATGATGTTGTCGCATAATCTTTATCATTACGTGCAATCTCTGATAAATTATAAAAACGATGCGTTACATCTTGTTCTTGAGCTAAACCATCTTTAAATGTTTCTAAAATTGAATTGAATTCAATCTTTGGTGCTGGCAAAGCAGAGAATTCAGCATGCTCGCCGCGGTCATTGATATAATCATAAATTTTTTGACCATGGAATCTTTCTTCTTTCGCTTGTTGAATATAAAAGTTAGCGAATCCTTCATATGATTCTTTGTCACAATACGCTGCCATTGCCATATACGCATGAGCAGCAAAATATTCATGGTTCATTTGTTCATTTAATGCAGCTAAAAGATCTTTACTTAGCATAAACATTCACCTCATTATTTAATTAACTTAATCAACCATCACCAGTATATCAAAGCACGTTGTGTTAGTAAAAGCTTTGAGTTCAATAAGAAAAGTTATATAATCTGGTAATGATTATTTTTTGTTATCCAGCGTACGTGTTATAATTATTCGAGTGAGAGAGACGAGGAGGAAGCCAATGAGACAATGGACTGCAATCCACTTAGCAAAACTTGCTAGAACTGCAAGCAGATCAATAGGTAAAAAAGGTACAGATTTACCAGGACAAATTGCACGCAGAGTGGATCCTACAATACTACGCAAATTAGCAGCTAATGTTGATGATATTGTATTTATTAGTGGAACGAATGGAAAGACAACGACATCAAATTTAATAGGACATACATTAAAAAAGAATCATATTGATATAATTCATAATAATGAAGGTGCCAATATGGCCGCTGGAATTACATCTGCATTTATAATGCAATCAACAAAAAACACCAAAATTGCTGTTATTGAAATTGATGAAGGGTCAATTCCTCGTGTACTAAAAGAAGTGACACCTTCAATGATGGTCTTTACTAACTTTTTCCGTGACCAAATGGACCGATTTGGCGAAATAGATATTATGGTTAACAATATTGCAAAGTCTATAGGTAATAAGGGCATCAAATTATTATTAAATGCGGATGATCCATTTGTAAGTCGATTAAAAATTGCAAGTGATGCTTTAGTTTATTATGGTATGGAAGCTCATGCACATGAGTTTGAACAAAGTACCATGAATGAAAGTAAATATTGCCCTAACTGTGGACGTCTATTGCAATATGATTATATTCACTATAATCAAATTGGTCACTATCATTGTGAATGTGGATTCAAACGTGAAAATCCTACATATGAAGTTTCCACTTTTGAAGCGTCACCATTTCTAAATATGACGATCAATAATTTTACTTTTAATATGAAGATTGCTGGAGATTTCAACGCATTCAATGCTATAGCAGCATATGCTGTATTAAAAGAATTAGGTCTTAATGATGCATCGATTCAAAAAGGTTTTGAAACATATACTTCAGATAATGGACGAATGCAGTACTTTTCTAAAGGAAATAAAGAAGCGATGATAAATCTTGCTAAAAATCCTGCTGGTATGAATGCAAGTTTATCAGTTGGGGAACAGTTAGAAGGTAAAAAAGTGTATGTTATTAGCTTAAATGATAACGCAGCAGATGGTCGTGATACATCGTGGATTTACGATGCTGACTTTGAAAAGTTAACAAAACAAGATATTGAAGCCATAATCGTTACAGGTACTCGTGCTGAAGAACTTCAATTGCGTTTGAAACTTGCTGAAGTAAATGTACCTGTTATTGTTGAAAACGACATTTACAAAGCAACTGCTAAAACAATGGACTATACATCGTTTACGGTCGCTATTCCTAACTATACTTCTTTAACACCAATGTTAGAGCAATTAAATCGCTCTTTTGAAGGAGGACAGTCGTAAATGAATGAACTGACGGTATATCATTTTATGTCTGATAAATTAAATTTATACAGTGACATTGGTAATATTATTGCGTTAAAACAACGTGCTAAAAAGAGAAATATCAAACTTAATGTTAAAGAAATTAATGAAACAGATGGTGTAACATTTGATGATTGCGATATTTTTTTCATTGGTGGTGGTAGTGATAGAGAGCAAGCGCTCGCCACTAAAGAACTTAGTAAGGTTAAGATGCCACTTAAAGAAGCGATAGAAGATGGTATGCCTGGTCTTACTATCTGCGGCGGGTACCAATTTTTAGGCACGAAATATATTACACCAGATGGCACAGAACTTGAAGGATTAGGTGTACTTGACTTTTATACAGAGTCTCAAACAGATCGTTTAACAGGTGACATTGTTATTGAAAGTGATACATTTGGAACAATAGTTGGCTTTGAAAACCATGGTGGTAGAACTTATCATAATTTTGGTACGCTTGGTCATGTAACACATGGCTACGGGAATAATGAAACAGATCGCAAAGAAGGAATTCACTATAAGAATTTATTAGGTTCTTATTTACATGGTCCTGTATTACCGAAAAATCACGAAATGACAGATTATTTGCTTGAAAAAGCATGTGAACGAAAAGGAATTCCATTTGAGCCTAAAGAATTAGATAATACTGAAGAAGAAGCCGCGAAAAAAGTATTGATTGATCGTGCTAAAAACAATAAAAAGTAAAGATTTAAAGGGTAACGTGTTGAGAGTTAGATTAATGACTAAATTAGTTGATAATCTAACTCTTTTTTAATTCAGACACTTAGGATGCTTAACCGTCTTTAAAATGAAGATGAAGGACAGTAAAGTGCTAGAAAGAGGGAGATGAGAAAAATAGATTAGACTTTCATCCAATGTTGATATACTAAAAGTGTGTGAGTGAACTTTAATTTTAAAAGTATATAGGAGTGAGAAAATGAAGGTTTTCAAAATGATGGGTTTAACGCTTGCTGCATCATCGATGGCTTTTTCACTTTCGCAAGTTGCACACGCTGAACAAATGGTTAATGGGGACAATCATGCGTCAAGTTACAACAATCAAGTAACTCAAGATCAAGGCGAGTTTGTACATAATGGTAATGCAGGTGAAAATGCTTCTTATCTTACTAGTGAAAATTTTATTAACGCATTAGATAGTGGACAGTTGAACTTTAACGGCTACAAGATTGATCAGGACAAGGAAGATAATATAGAGTACAAACAGGTGTATGATCAAGAAGTTAGAGCAACAAGTGATGATACTGCTACAAGTATTCGATTTAAAGTAACGGATCAATCAGTGTCTTTAAACCAAATGAAAGATGCTTATCCTAGTGATAAATTGAATCGTATACCTCACACTAATTCAGACACTAATCATCCCAATGATGGTGTATATGTATATCATGGAGATCAAATTAAATTACAATTCAAAATAGAAAATGACTATGTCACTTCAGTGACGATTGGTCAAGGTGAAACAGAATAAATTCTATATTTTAAAAAACACCTCGAAAAGGTTCGTTGTGAGTGAATCTTTTTGAGGTATTTGTATTTTATATGGTTTATTTAGCAAAATGAAAATCTAAAATTTTATAAATATGTAATATCACATAAATAAGATGACTTTTCATTTGAATTTGATTACATTTTTTATTTTATTGATAGATTACCTTTCACAAGAAAAATGGAGCGGGACAGAAATCATTATGAATTCGTGGTCCCGCTCCGTCAAAGTTGTCTAGGATTGAAACAAGCTTAGTATGAGCATATTTTCAATCCAGTCAACTACTGCCAATATTTAGTTCATAGCCTGAAACATAATGATGTCCCAAAACTGATTATTTTAATCTTTTATATATTTATTGGAAAATATATAAATATAACTACATAGTATCATCAGAATAGCATTTTATCGCTACCATATGTTTCACCTAAAGCTTGTTGAGCTAAAACGTTAAGGTAGTTCCATGGTCTATCATAGTCCGGTTGGAAGAAAAAGTCTTGTACGGCCAAATCTTCTAAAGTATAGTTAGCAGAAATAGCCACAGAAATTGTATTGATAGATTCGATTACATTTTCTTTTGACATGATTTGACCACCTAAAATTTTATGACTGTCTTTATCATAAATCATTTTCATGTGTACTTTTGTTTGGTCTTGCATAAATTTAGGTCTTATTAGTTCTTCAATATAAGTTTGACCTAAATTACCATCATATTGATCACTTTCTGAACCGTGAACACCAGTTTGTCCGAAGTGATAATCAAACAGTGCTAATCCTGAAGTTCCTGATACTCTTGGCATAGTTGCATCTTTACCCGCCATATTTTTAGCTGCAGTAATACCTTGACGACGTGAATTAGTTGCAAGAGCTAAATAGCGATCTTCTTTAATTGGAGCAAAAGGTATCAAAGTAGCGTCTCCTCCTGCATATACATCTTGGGCAGACGTTTCTTGCTTATGGTTTATGTTAATAATACCTTTTTTACCTAAATCAATTTTACCTTTCAACCAATCTGTGGCAGGTTCAACACCTACAGCAAATAGCACAGTATCAGCCTCGAATTCATCTTTATCAGTAACAACTTTTGTTACATCACCTTGATCATTACCTTCAAGAGATTTAACTGTTTGACCCCCATAAAATGTAAGATGGTGGTCTTTAGCATGTGTTTCTAATATATCAGTGAACTCTTTATCTAAATAGGTAGATAAGAGGCGATCAGTAATATCAATCATTTTTGTCTCAATGCCTGCTTTAGCAAACGCTTCGGCAGCTTCAATTCCAATATAGCCTCCACCTACAACAATGGCTTTTTTCGCTTTTGGCATGCGTGCTTTAATTGCATCTGCCCATTCACGTCCTCGCATAAAGTATACGTGATTATACTTATCTATACCATCAACTGGAGGCGTTACAGGTTGACCACCTGGACTTAAGAATAATTTATCATAACTAACCGTTGATGATTGGCCATCGTGTTCAACTGTTATTGTTTTTTTATTCGTATCTAAATCAGTGACAGTATGTTTCGTGTGAATTTTGACACCTTGAGCTTTATAAGATTCTACAGATGCGTAATGTAATGAATCTAATGATGGAGAAATATCTTCTAAATAACTTTGAATACCACATGATAAGAAGGATGGTTTATCGGCACTTTCATATACTTCAATATCAGCATTTTCATCTTCTTTTAATAGTGTCTCAATTACTTCATAACCTGCATGTGAAGTTCCAACTATAATGTATTTCATTTTAAATGCCTCCTAAAAAATGACTTAAAAACAGTACAGTTGTTATGTACCACTTTTAAGTCATTTTATTCAATAATGAAACTAAAATTTAAATTGTAATAAAACTGTCACTTAAGCATTCGATTGTAAAGTGCTATGAATAAAGGTTATCTACCGTTTTATAAATCATTAAGATTTCATAGATGACATGACTCTTTATCTGATTTACATCAAATTCTTCAAGAAGCTTAACTGACGATTTTAATGTTGAAGCCGCCTTAGGTTCTTTGTTGAAACAGTCATTACATTGAATATTTTTAATACTATTGCTGATTTTAATAATCGCAAGTTTTTCTTCATTTGAAAATACAATACGTGTATGTTTAGGTAAATATATAATATTTGATAAATGTGTAATTAATAATCGGTTAATATGTGCACGATTCGTTAAGTCTTTTAAATGCAAGCATTCTTCATTTTTATGATGATAGCGTAATTCATCTCTTTGATAGCCTATTAAAGTCTCAATCTTAGAATATAAACCTATTAAATTTGAAAGCTGATCGTTACTAGTGTTAGATTGATATTTAGCTAATAAAAGTTCATGTATACGACTTGAAAATAATTCAAACGTTTTAGTTTCAGAAATAGCGATATTATCTTCTATTTGTTGGAAATATTTAGGCGGCAAAATAATAAAATTGACGAAACCAGCTGTCAAAAGGCCTATAACCGCTGTCAATAATCTAGAGAAGAAGTTGAATATGTATGCTTCATGTATACCAGGAATCATTGCTACAGAGGTTAATACTGCAACGGTTGTTCCCACTTGTAAATTTAATTTAGTACATAATAAAATCGTAAATGTTGCACTTAGTGCGTAAGAAAATGGAGATTGATCACCGAATATAAACGTAAAAACTACGGCTAAAAGTGCGCCTATGACTGTAGCAGGCAGGCGTCGATACCCTTTTTTTAATGAGGCTTTCGCAGTAGGTTCGATTGTAACGATTGCTGTTAATATTGCAAAAATAGGTGTCAAATTTAATAACATACAAAAAACTGTAGTAAAAAATGTCGCAACACCTGTTTTGATAGTACGTGCTCCAATTATATTTTTATACCATTTATTCATTTGAAACTCTGACCTTTCGAAAGACTTTAAGATAATTAAGGTCTAGGCTCAGTGGGAACTTAAATTAAGTTAAAAAATCCCACTCGCAATTTCTTTAAATTGACTAAATTCTAAGCGCTAGTCTCAATTTCTATCAGTGTGATACTTAAACTTCTATTATGTAGAAATTAATGTTCTCAATTAGTATATCAAAAAATTTTTGGTATAATAAGATATAATATCATTAAAAAAGGAACGGGATAATATGATTGTTAAAACAGAAGAAGAATTACAAGCCTTAAAAGAGATAGGATATATCTGCGCTAAAGTAAGAGATACTATGCAAGAGGCTACTAAACCTGGAATTACAACAAAAGAATTAGATAATATTGCTAAAGAATTATTTGAAGAGTATGGTGCTATTTCTGCACCCATACACGATGAAAATTTTCCTGGACAAACATGTATTAGTGTAAATGAAGAAGTTGCCCATGGTATTCCAGGTAAGCGTATTATCCGCGAAGGTGATTTAGTAAATATTGATGTATCTGCATTGAAAAATGGTTATTACGCAGATACAGGTATATCATTTGTAGTGGGAGAAGCGGACAATCCTATGAAACAAAAGGTATGTGATGTTGCTATTATGGCGTTTGAAAATGCGATGAAAAAGGTTAAGCCAGGCACTAAATTAAGCAATATTGGTAAAGCTGTACATGCTACTGCCCGTAAAAATGATTTAACAGTAATTAAGAATTTAACTGGGCATGGAGTGGGTCTATCATTGCATGAAGCGCCAAATCATGTTATGAATTACTATGATCCAAAAGATAAAACGCTTCTTAAAGAAGGTGTCGTTATTGCAGTGGAACCATTTATTTCTTCAAATGCTACATTTGTCACAGAAGGAAAAAATGAATGGGCATTTGAAACAAGCGATAAAAGTTTTGTAGCTCAAATTGAACATACTGTCATAGTGACAAAAGATGGGCCATTGTTAACGACTAAAATTGATAAGTAAGATGTAAAGTATTACATAAAATTAATCTTATACGGCTAAAGTATGATATTAAAATGGTTCCGAAGCCTATTATTTGGGCTTCGGATTTATTTTACAATAGAACTAATCGATAACGAGGTGGTTCTATGACATATATGGATATATACTTACAAAAATTTTTAAAAGATATTGTTAAAGAAAGTATCGACGAATATAAACTTATTTTAGATACAAAATTAAAAAATATAGAAGACTATATTGCATACTTAAATGAAAAAAGAGCACATTTATTAAAGTTAATTGACAGCTTGACATCAACGTTAGAAAATAAATATATTGATATATTGCATGTTTGTAATATTCGGTGTGCAGAAGAAATTAATGATGGTGAAATTCAAGCGATTAAAGCACGATTGGATCAATTTGAAGCTTATTGTGCTAAAATTGAGGCCGATTTAACACAACAATCTAAAGAACGCATTATTACTGAAAAAGAATGTCATCTCGTGCAACAAATTTGTCATGTTGCTTAAATTGAGTTGTTCAGGAGGCGAACCATGACACGTAAATATATATCAACCGAGTTATTAATTATTTTTACAGCTTTAATGATTATAGCCAATTTTTATTATATATTTTTCGAAAAAATTGGCTTTCTTTTCGTTTTACTTTTAGGCTGTATTTTAGTGTATGTAGGCTACCTTTATTTTCACAAAGTAAGAGGGCTATTAGCATTTTGGATTGGAGCATTATTAATAGCGTTTACTTTATTATCTAATAAATATACAATAATTATATTGTTTATTTTCTTAGTGATATTGATTATTCGGTATTTAGTTTTTAAATTTAAACCATTATCAATTGTTGCTTCAGAGCAAGAAGTGACTTCACCACAGTTTATTAAACAAAAGTGGTTTGGTGAACAACGTACACCTGTTTATGTTTATAAATGGGAAGATGTGCAAATTCAACATGGAGTTGGCGATGTTCATATTGATTTGACAAAAGCAGCCAATATTAAAGAAAATAATACGATTGTCGTGCGTCATTTATTAGGAAAAGTACAACTGATTGTTCCACTGAACTATAATGTCAATTTACACATGACAGCGTTTTACGGTAATGCCTATATGAATCAACAATCTTATAAAGTAGAAAATAATCACGTCCAAATTGAAGAAAAACTAAAAGAAGAGAACTATAATGTAAATATATATGTTTCAACTTTTATTGGTGACGTTGAGGTGATTTATCGATGAACCACTATATTCGAGCAATCGGCTCAATGTTGATACTAGTGTATAGCTTAATGATTGCTTTTCTGTTTATTGATAAAGTATTCGTTAATATCATTTACTTTCAAGGCATGTTTTATACACAAATATTTGGAATACCAGTATTCCTTTTCTTAAATTTGGTTATTATTTTATTATGTATTATTGTGGGCTCTATATTAGCTTTTAAAATCAATCAACAAAATGATTGGATCAAAACACAAGTAGAGCATGCAATAGAAGGGGAAACAGTTGGTATAAATGATCAAAATATAGAATTGTATAATGAAACAATTGATTTATATCATACATTAGTTCCCTTAAATCAAGAGTTACACCGATTAAGAATGAAAACACAAAACTTAACAAATGAAAATTATAATTTAAATGATGTAAAAGTGAAAAAAATAATTGAAGACGAACGTCAACGTCTAGCTCGAGAATTACATGATTCAGTGAGCCAGCAATTATTTGCAGCCAGTATGATGTTATCTGCAATTAAAGAAACAGAGCTAGAACCACCTTTAGATCAACAAATTCCAGTTTTAGAAAAAATGGTGCAAGATTCACAACTTGAAATGAGAGCACTCTTATTACATCTAAGACCAATTGGTTTAAAGGACAAGTCGTTGGGTGAAGGTATTAAAGATTTAGTCATCGATTTACAGAAAAAAGTACCGATGAAAGTGGTTCACGATATTGAAGAATTTAAAGTGCCTAAAGGTTTAGAAGATCATTTGTTTAGAATTACTCAAGAAGCCATCTCTAATACTTTAAGACATTCAAAAGGAACTAAAGTTACTGTAGAATTATTTAATAAAGCAGATTATTTATTATTAAGAATACAAGATAATGGCATTGGATTTAATGTTGATGATAAAGTCGAACAAAGTTATGGCTTGAAAAATATGCGCGAACGTGCGTTAGAAATAGGTGCAACATTTCATATTGTATCATTGCCTGATTCTGGAACAAGAATAGAGGTTAAAGCACCGTTAAACAAGGAGGATTCACATGACAATTAAAGTACTATTTGTAGATGACCATGAAATGGTAAGAATAGGAATTTCTAGTTATTTATCTACTCAGCCAGACCTTGAAGTTGTAGGTGAAGGTGCTTCTGGTAAAGAGGCAATAGCTAAAGCACAAGAATTAAAGCCAGATTTAATCTTGATGGATTTATTAATGGAAGACATGGATGGCGTCGAAGCGACAACGCAAATCAAGAAAGAGATGCCTCATATTAAAGTTGTAATGCTGACTAGCTTTATTGAGGATAAAGAAGTATATAGAGCGTTAGACGCTGGTGTTGACAGCTATATTTTAAAAACAACAAGCGCTAAAGATATCGCTGAAGCAGTGCGCAAAACATATCATGGAGAATCTGTATTTGAACCGGAAGTTCTGGTAAAAATGCGAAATAGAATGAAAAAACGTGCAGAGCTATATGAAATGTTAACAGAACGAGAAATGGAAATTTTACTGTTAATTGCTAAAGGATATTCTAATCAAGAAATCGCAAGCGCATCACACATTACTATTAAAACAGTTAAAACACATGTGAGTAATATTTTAAGCAAATTAGAAGTACAAGACCGTACACAAGCAGTAATCTATGCATTTCAGCACAACCTTATTCAATAAGCAGTGAAAACGATAGGCAAAGTTAGATGATATATTCGATATTTCTAAATATTGATAAACATAGAGATATAGAATTACAATAGCGTCAATTAAAGAAGCCGAATTATGCTTTTAACAACATAATTCGGCTTCTTTAGATTACTAGCTAAATAGCTTACGTTAAATGAAATAATTAATTTTTTGAATTTTTATCATTAGAAGTAAATTTATCGATAATAACATCTTTAATCGATTCCTTATCTTCATCTTCTAACGCTTCAGCATTTTTATCTACTTCATAATTTGTTTCTTTGGCTGTTGAAGTCTCGTCATTGTATTCGTAAGTCGTATTTTCATTATAATGATTCTGATTGTTATCGTCATGTTCCAATGCAGCTTCTTCAGGTGTTTTACCTTTAATTACATGACGCTGATGAATAATAGCATTGATTTCTGCGCCAATGATGATGATAAAGCATGTGATGTATAACCAAAGAAGCAAAATGATAATACCTGCTAAGCTGCCGTATGTTTTTGAATAATTGCCAAAGTTAGATAAATACCAACCGAAACCAAATGAACCTAATAACCAAATAATTGAAGTGAATAGTGCCCCTGGGAAAACAGATTTTATTTTTGTTTTAACATTTGGCGCTACTGAATATAATGTTATAAACAGCAATAATATGATAATAAAAGGTAAAATTACGCGAATTAAATCAAAAATCCATGCTACTTGCTTATCTAAGCCAATAGCTCCAAATAAATGGTCTTTAATAAATGTACCAAAAGTAGGTAATGTCAGTGCTACAGCTAATACAAGACCCATAACAACTGTAAAGACAACACTTAATAATTTAAGAACAATTGGATTACGTCCATCTTCAACATCATAAGCCACATTAAATGAATTCATAATGGCGGTCATTCCGTTAGATGCTGACCAAATTGTCAATATTAAACCTACTGATAAAATACTACCACTGGCATTTTTTGTAATATCATTGAAAATTTTTGATACGACACTTGCAGTTTCTGCAGGTGCATTTTGACTAACCATATCTTTAACCTGTTGAGGGTCAATTTGAAATAATGGTAGTAAAGTTAATAAAAAGATAAGCATTGGGAATAGTGCCAATACAAAATGATATGTCATCTGTGCTGCTAAGCCAGAAGCATCATCTTTACCTATACGATAGATAAGATAAGAAATAAAATTTGGTTTTTTAGTATATTTTGCAGGTTTATTAAGTCTTGAAACAAATAATACTTGATTGCTTTTTTTAGGGTCTTTCGATTGGAATTCTTGTGGTTCTACGTATGTACGATCAACATTAATTTTATCGCTTTTATGTTCATGCTTATCTTGCATCTCTTTAATCGAATTAAGATAGTTTGAACTCGATTTCTCTTTTTTTGCCATGACAAACTCCTTTTTGTAAAGACGTTAATTATAATTATAAATAAGAGAGCGGGACAAAAGTCATCTCGACTTTGATTTCCCGCCCCTTTAAGTCTTCAATTAGTGTAAGATATATGGCACAAATTTCATTGTAGTTGTCTAATGTGACCATGCAAATTCTATCATCAAGTTAAAACACATCAGTCACATAGAAAGCCAATTATTACTTACCAAGACGTTTATTTTTGCAATCTACAAGGGTATCTTTAGCATCCATAATTGATTTTTCTAATTCAGGATTATTACGACGAATCTCATCAATTGTGTCTTTCCAATATAATATTTCATCTTTAATAGTATTAAACTTAGAAGGTTTGCGTGAACGATTACCTTCTTTTAAATCTTTGATTGATTGAGCTAATGATTGACGTGTTGATTTGTCAGCTAGTGTTGCAGCACCACCAACGATAGCGCCAATTAAAATACCAGGAATAAATTTGTTTTCCATTAGGAATTACCTCTCTTTCAAGTTTGCATCTTTAATGATGTAGTTAATTAAATTATCACAAGATGATTGTACCATGTCATACACGCCTTCGAAATTATTTGTATAATATGGATCAGGTACATCTGTCTCTTTCATGTTACTAAAATCTAATAGTTTGAACAATTGTCCTTTGATATTTGGGTTGATTTGTTTAATATTATCAACATTACTCTGATCCATCGCAATAATATAATCAAAGTCATCATGAGGTTCAAATAATTCACTAATCATACCATCAAATGGAATATGATGTTGTGTCAAAATCTTTTGTGTCCCTTCATGTGGGGGCTCACCAAGATTCCATTTTCCAGTACCTCTAGAATGAACTGTGATACCAGATATGTCTCTATCTTTTAACCGTTGTCTCATGATTGCTTCAGCCATAGGTGACCGACAAATATTTCCGAGACATACAAATGCTACCTCTATCATTTGAATTCCTCCAAGCATATTCTCTATATGCCCATTTTATCGGTAATTGAAACAATAAAAAAGTATAAATTGGCTAATTCCTATAAAAGTTTTTGAAAATGTGATATTTTAAAAGAATATTAATCATAAAGAGGTGAGTGAAGTGTCGAAGCCAAATGAGGTTATGATTGAAGAAATAAGAAATAAACTCAATATAGTGAACCCTGCATTAATTAATCCTGAAAAATTTAAAAATGCAAATCAAGATGATATAGCAGATATGCATCGCTTTGTAATGTCGAAAGACACATTTTCACCGAGCGAAGTTACAGCTATTGCAGATGAATTAGGTAATTTACGTCATAACTAGGAGGAATACAACGTGAGTAATTATCAACAAAAATTACGACAATATGCCCAATTAATAGTAAAAGTTGGTATGAATATTCAACCACAACAACCCGTTTTTATTCGCTCATCAGTTGAAGCGTTAGAGTTAACACATTTGATAGTTGAAGAAGCATATTTATTAGGTGCATCAGATGTGCGAGTTGTATACACAGATCCAACATTAACCAGACTTAAATTTGAGCATGAGTCTGTAGATTATTTTAAAAATACAGAATTAAAAGCTTATGATGTGGACGAAAGAATGGATTATGTACAACGCGGAGCAGCAAATCTAGCCTTACTTTCGGGAGACCCAGATTTGTTAAATGGGATTGACTCTGACAAATTAAAAGCAAACCAAATAGAATATAGTAAAGCGTTTAAAGGTTACATGGAAGCAAGCCAAAAAAATCAATTTCCATGGGTGGTAGCAGCATTTCCTTCTAAAGCATGGGCGCATCGCGTATATCCAGATTTAAGCATAGAAGAGGCCTACAACAAATTTATTGATGAAGTCTTTGATATTGTTCGCATAGACGGCAATGATCCTATTAAAAATTGGCAGGAACATGTGAAAAATTTAAGTGTTCATGCAGATAAATTACAGCGTAAACAATACAAAGCGTTACACTATATTTCTAAAGGTACAGACCTAGAAGTCGGGCTTCCAAATGGACATATTTGGGAAGATGCTACCAGCTATGTGAATGGTAATGGGCAAGCTTTTATAGCCAATATACCTACGGAAGAGGTGTTTACAGCACCTGATCGTAATAGAGTGAATGGCCATGTTACTAATAAATTACCGTTGAGCTATAATGGTACGATTATTGATAACTTTACTTTAACATTTAAAGAAGGCGTCATTGTAGATATAAAAGCTGAACAAGGTGAGGACGTACTCCGCGACTTAATAAATACCGATGAAGGATCAAAACGACTAGGGGAAGTAGCATTAGTTCCAGATGATTCTCCAATTTCTAATCGCAATACGATTTTCTATAATACATTATTTGACGAGAATGCTTCTTGTCATTTAGCGATTGGTTCGGCGTATGCATTTAATCTTAAGGGTGGTACGGAAATGTCTACAGATGAACAAATAGCGCATGGCTTAAACGATTCTAACGTCCATGTTGACTTTATGATTGGAAGTTCTGATTTAACCATTTATGGTATTTTAGAAGACGGTAGTAAAGAGCTGGTCTTTAAAAATGGTAATTGGGCATAGTCTACTTATTAAATACAAAAGGGGATTGTTAGCATGAGTGAACAACCAGAAAGAAAATCAATGTCTGAATCAAAAAGCGTTAACTCAAAACAAGTATTTCCGCAAGACACAAATCATTTACATACGCTTTTTGGTGGATCATTGATGGCAAATATTGATGAAATAGCAGCTATAACGGCAATGAAACACAGTCATGCACAAGTAGTCACTGCTTCGACAGATTCTGTTGACTTTTTACGCCCAATTAAAACGGGTGATATTACTTCATACGAAGCAATGGTAACCTATGCTGGGCACAGTTCTATGGAGGTTTGTGTGCAAATTATTATTGATGATGTATTGCATAATGAACGTCATTTAGCAGCGTTAAGTTTTCTTACGTTTGTTGCCTTAGATGACAATGGGAAGCCGATTAAAGTGCCGCAAGTCTATCCTGAAACACGTGTTGAAAAATGGTTTCATGAAACAGCACCACAACGCGTAAAACGTCGCAAAGATCGACGAGAGGAAAGTAAAAGAACGATTAACTTTTTATCTGACGTACAAAATATTGAAGAGTAAATAACAGTTTGGGTCATCAATATATCAAATTAAAATTGAAATACCAAAGGCATTCAAAGCAAGTTGGGATGGCTAAAGTTGTTTCCTAAGTAGGCGAGTCAATCGTAGAAAGTATTGCATACAGAGAAGAGTTTGGGACATAAGTATGTTTTGGTCTATGAACTATATGTATTGGCAGTAGCAGACTGGATTGAAAATACGCTTATACCAATCTTTATTCAATCCTAGTCAACCTTGCCGGGGCGGGACTACGAATTCATCATGAATTCTGACCCGCCCCCTAATTTTTCCACAAAAGTTATTCCAGGCTTTTGTATATTTTAGCTATAAATATTTTGACTGTGCATAGCAATTTCATTTTTTCTAAAATCAGTATTTGGATAATACATATTTTTCACTAAAACATTAGGCCCTAAACAGTTAAAAGCTTCACAATGACAATTTAAAGATTTTGCTAATTCACTGTCTAACCATTTATCAAAGACATCTACTAACTTATCATTTTTAATATTAGATATTGTACCATTTTCATCACCAAAGTCTGTCACGATGACATTGCCAGTAAAAACATTGACATTTAAACGACTTCGACCATCAGGATCATTTCGCATAGTTACGTTTTTAGCATTTCGTAATCGGTCGAGAAGTAGTTGATCATCTTCGTCATTGATACAAGGATAAATTGGCAAAGTACCAAATAACATCCATACATCATCATGACGGATATCTAATAAATAATTGATAGCTTGTTTCATTTCTGCTAAAGATAACACATTTAGTTGACTAGCAAAGTCGGAAGGATACATTGGATGAACTTCATGACGTTGACATTTCATTTTCGTCACGATTTCATTATGTATTTTATTTAAATACGGCAATGTACTTTGATTTAACATTGTCTCTGCCGAAACAAACATACCTTGTTCAGACAGTGTACGAGCATTGTCAAGCATCTGCTCATAAAGTTTTAACTTTGCTTTTAAAGGTGGTTGTTTTACCATTGCACCAAAGCCGACATCTGTAAATTCCTGAATTGTTCCCCAATTGTGAGAAATGTGCATGACATCAATGTATTCGGCAACTTCTAAGTAACGGTCTTGTGGCAAAGTTAAATTTGAATTCATTTGAGTATAGATGCCACGATCATATGCATATTTGAGTAATGGCTTTACTACATTTTTAATTGATTTTTTAGAAAACATAGGTTCGCCGCCTGTGATGGACATAGTGCGAAGATGAGGGATTTCATCTAAACGGCGATAAATCAAATCCATCGGCAATGATTCGGGATCTTTCGTTTGTAATGTATAACCTACAGCGCAATGGCTACATCGCATATTGCATAGATTTGTTGTTGTAAATTCAATATTACTAAGCGCTAAGTGGCCATATGATTCAATATCGTTATAAGTTTCCCAGGGATCATTTTGGATTGAAATAGGTTGTTTATTTGTTGTTATCATGACTATTACTCCTAAAGTGAATTCTTTACTATGTGCTTGAAAGTACAGTAAACATTATTAAGATTATATCGCTTTTTGTCAAATTCTGTTAGGATAATAATATCATTATTAAAACAATTTAAAGGAGATTTCATGACAAATGAATGAACAAAAAACCATTGACCAAATTAAAAAACGTTTGTCTAAATTCATTGATGATATTGATCACGTAGATCCAAACGACGTAAGTATAAGAGATATCGATGAATGGATTGGGCTCTTAGATCAATTAGAAGAAAAGGTTAAACAAGTCGGGCATTAAAAGTTAGATGTGTAGATTTAAGTTTATACCGCAAGTGCATCACAAAGGTGAATGATTTGAATTATCAAGTTCTTTTAAATCAAAATGACGATGTTTAATTATGAATCAACTTGTCTATATACTAAATATAATAATTTAGATAGAAAGGTGATTTATTTTATGACTAAGAAAGTAGCAATTATAGTTACCAATGAATTTGAGGATATAGAGCTTACAAGTCCTAAAGAAGCTATTGAAAATGCAGGATTTGAAACTGTTATTATTAGCGATACAGCGAATAGTGAAGTTGTAGGTAAACATGGGGAAAAAATCGCAGTGGATGTGAGCATTGCAGATGCCAATCCAGAAGATTATGATGCGTTATTAATTCCTGGAGGATTCTCACCAGATTATTTACGTGGTGACACAGAAGGCCGTTATGGTACATTCGCAAAATACTTTACTAAAAATGATGTTCCAGCATTCGCAATTTGTCATGGACCACAGATTTTAATTGATACTGACGATTTAAAAGGTCGAACTGTAACAGCTGTTTTAAATGTGCGTAAAGATTTGTCAAATGCAGGCGCAAATGTTGTTGATGAATCTGTAGTCGTTGACAAAAATATTGTTACAAGTCGTACACCAGATGACTTAGACGATTTTAATAGAGAAATTGTTAAACTATTAGAAGATTAAGCTTGTAAGTTGAAGATAATCAGCATTTTAAATATAAGTATAAGTCTTCAGAACATTTGACTGTTCATTTGCATTTAAATTTAGAAGTCATTCACTTGGCTTTTAATTTAAATGCTTTTTTTGTTTTTAATGATAAGAACGCTCCACCTTGGGACTGATTTTTCACTAATAGTATAGCTTATATTGCCAACTACTGGTAAACTCACAGTAACAAGTGAGTTTAGAAAGGGAGCTAGTGCATGAAAAGAAGTGAAAAATATGCCAATGCCCCCAGGGATTATAATCAACGTCAAAATGAACCACATTTTAATACGTATTATCAACCTGTGGGCAAACCACCTAAAAAGAAAAAAAGTAAACGACTTTTTTTACGATTGTTTATCTTCTTAATCATCATCATTATTTTATTTTTAGGACTAATGTTTTTCTTATCCTCTAGAGCAAATGTAGATGATTTACAGTCGATAGAAAAGAAAAGTAATTTTGTCTCTGCGCAACATATGCCAGAATATGTTCGAGGTGCATTTATTTCTATGGAAGATGAGCGTTTCTATAAACATCATGGTTTTGACATTAAAGGTACAGTAAGAGCTTTATTCTCGACGATTGGAGAACGGGATGTGCAAGGTGGAAGCACAATTACGCAGCAAACAGTCAAAAACTATTATTACGATAATGAACGCTCGTTTACACGTAAAATTAAAGAATTGTTTGTTGCTCATAAAGTTGAAAAGCAATATAGTAAGAATCAAATACTAAGTTTTTATTTGAATAATATTTATTTTGGTAGCGACCAATATACAATAGAAGGCGCAGCTAATCATTACTTTGGAGTAACTACAAACGTAAACAATAACAATTTGCCGCATATAACAGTATTACAAAGTGCTATTTTAGCAAGTAAAGTCAATGCACCAAGTGTATATGATATTAATGATATGTCTACGAATTTTAAAAACAGAGTTAAAATAAACCTTGAAAAAATGAAACAACAGGATTTTATTTCTAACAATCAATATCAAGAAGCATTAACACAGCTAAATCAGTATTAAGTTACAAGCCAGATTCGGACAAAATGTAACAGGTTAAAATTGAAGTGCCCATATAGCATTAATTATAAAAGAAGCACAAAGACGATCTGAAATTAAAAATCGTCTTTGTGCTTTTGTTTTATGGATGATGTCCAGCCTGGCTTTGCATTGATGATGATTAGTTAAAGATTTTAAGAGATTATAGTTACATAAACTTGTTCTGTGTAATAAAATATAGATGTTAGAATATGCGAATAGTTAAATTAGTCATTTGGAGGGATACAATGCCAAAAGTTACTAAAATTGAAGTGCAGAGGAAGAATAAAGAGCGGTTCAATTTATATTTAGATGGTGTATTTGAAATGGGCATTGATATGGATACACTTGTTAAATTTAATCTTAAAAAAAATCAAATGATTGATGCTAAACAAATGGAAGACATACAAAAATACGATCATTATCGCTTTGGAATTCATATTGCACTGCACTATTTATCATTTAAAAAACGTACTGAAAAAGAAGTGAGACAGCAGCTAGTTAAAAGTGATATCAATGAAACGGCTATAGATCAAATCATTGATTATTGCTACAAAGAAAAGTTTATTAATCATGAAGATTATGCGGAAAGTTTAAAAAATACGATGATTCGGACAACTGATAAGGGGCCAGAAGTATTTAAACAAAAGCTATATCAAGTTGGAATTGAAGAGGAGATTATAGAACGTTTTACGCAGCGCTATGAGGTAGAACAACCCTTTGAAGATATTTTAAAAGTAGGACACAAATTGATGAAAAGTAAAAAAGGTCCTATAGCAAAAGTTAAACAGAAAGTGTCTCAAGCACTAATACAAAAAGGTTATACAATTGAAACGATTAAGCAAGTATTGCAAGAATTAGATTTTCAACAAGATGAAAGTCTGGAAGCTGCATTATTGCAACGAGATTTAGAAAAAGTTTATAATAAAAAACAAAAAAATTACAACGGACAACAGCTTGTCATGAAAACCATAGAAGCCCTTATGAGAAAAGGTTATAATTATGATAAAATCAAAGTAACTTTAGAAGAAAGCGGTATTTCTGATGAATAAACAAATGAGTGAAATGTCAGAACAAGAATTAAGACATGAAATACAACTATATAAAGAAAAAATGCGAAAAGCTGAAATGAACGGCATCATGAATGAATACGATGTGTATCAAACAAAAGTGATTATCGCAGAGAGTTATCTTATTGATTCCACTAAAATAGAAATTGGTAAAATTTACCCATTAAATGATGGTAGTGGTATGTTTTTTAAAGTTGAACGGCTAAAAGGTGTATTTGCATGGGGATTTCGAATCAATAGTGCTGAATCGGAAGAAGGTTTGCCGTTAGCCTTATTAAAATTATAGAAGGATGAATTAAATGAGTAGTTCAATTGTATTGAAGATGCTTAATATTACACATTATTTTAGAAATAAAAAAGCAAAGCGTTGGTTTAACCCATATCAATATGAAGCCAATGATATTAATTTAAATAAAATTTCGTTGCATTTATATCAAGGCGAATCACTAGCAATTATAGGTGAGCCAGGATCTTCTAAATCGCTTATAGGAAGAATATTAGCTGGAGATGTTAAACCAGACAAAGGAAAAGTAATATGTTCAGGTACGCTTTATTTTGGAGATATCAAAGATAAGCATTTAATACAAGCAACAGTTTTTAATTATGTTAATACAATTGTAAAACTTTTCCCCTATGAGGTAAGCGACCATAAAGTATCACAAATTATAAAGTATGCGCACCTTGATACAAAGCAGCAGCAACCTGTATTTACATTAACCCATGCTGAATATGCACAACTTATCGTTAGTATTGCTAGAGCTTCAGCAGCAGAAATCATTATTCTAAATCATATTATTGAGAATATACCGGAAACATATTTAGCAAAAGCTATAGAATTATCAAATGATTATGTTGATAATAACTTAACAATGATTATTATTGATGATGACATCGATAAAGTGATTCAGGTTAGTAATTATGTTGCATGGATATCACATGGACAACTGCGAATGGAAGGCTCAATTAATCAAGTTATTCCTAAATTTCGGGAACATGAACGTGATCGACTATCATTAGAGGATGAAGTAGCTATAGAAAACTTTGATATCGATTGGAAAAAAAGTCGAGCACGAATTCCAGAAATGACCTACAATTTTAAACGTGTTGAACGTTATAAACATGCACAAGCACCAGTATACATAGTGAAGTTTTGGACAATACTTATAAGCTTAGTATTGGGAATGGTAGTTATGTTTGCATTAATATTTACTAATACTGGCAATATTCAACTATCAAATAATCTTAGTCAGTCAAAAATTCAAAACCAAAATGTGGATCCATATGAAGAAAAGCTGGCATATGGATTAGCACTGAATGGGAAAATTCATTTGCATGGTAATAATGAATTAACAGCACCTAAATATAGCTTATTAACAATTATTGGAGAAAATTCGAAAAATTATCGGGTAAAAGTTGATAACAAGAATTATTATGTTGCTAAAAATAAATTAGAATATTTTAATCCTGCTGCATTATATGAGGAACATAAATTTACAACCATGTCAAAATACATGAAATCAAATTATGGCAATTTTGTTGATTATTTCAATAGCCATTTAAACAAATCACATAAAACAGTGAAGAAAACTTTGGTTCCTGACAAAGAAAATCGATTTGTAGTAGATATAACTGAACAACCCATTGAAATGCTATTTAATGATACCGATAAACTTAAAGGATTTGTCTTCCCAATAGTTAAAAAAGATGAGTTAAAGAAAGAATTTAATATTTCAAAAGACATTTGGATAACAAAGACGTATGGTGGTTATTTAATTGCAGATATGAAAGAAAATAAATGGATATTTATTGAATTGTAGGTGAAAAAATGATAGATAATTGGATAATTTATATTAAAAATATTCCTCGACTTTGCCAATATTCAATAAAACGTTTATTGGAAAGTTGGAAAGGATTTGCGCTCTTGCTACTTACAGGTATTATAATGATACTAGCAAGTGCAGGTTGGATGAAAATGATGGCAATTGAAGAACTTGTTCGAATACGATGGTATTATAGATTAGCATCAGCCTTATATTTTATAGTATTTACTTATACTACATATAAAGCATTCAAGGATTATAAAAATGATTATTGGGTTACTAAATCATTTAGTTTATCACCTATTGTGACAACAATATTGAATGGATTAGCGGGAACTTTAGTCGGATTTTTACTGTTCTTAATTTTAATCATTTTTTTACCTTTGAACATTGAATTATCAGTTTGGGCACTAATATTTTATTTGTTAATAGGGTGTCTAAATATCATATTAATCGCTGAATTATTAGGTTTATTAAGTATTATGTATCAAAAGTTGGTAATGAAGATCTACTGGATAGGTGTACTGTTAAGTTGTTTTATGGTTCCTATTTTATACATACCTAAAACGACTTTATCGATATTTGGTCATATTCTAATGCTCAACCCACTATATTATTTAGTTGATGGAGTAAGTACATCCGTTATTTTTGGAATTACCAGTTTAAGTAATTTACCATATCATATCTATTTTATATTATTTTTGGTATTAATATTTACTTTAAGTTATTGGTATCACCGTCACATGGCACAAACAAAATATCAACATTATCCCATGACGAAGATTAATAATGAAAATAATAAAGACTAACCATTTGCTAGCAACGCATAAATAATAAAAAAGCCAATTTGATGTGTCGTCTATAGTGACAAAGTTAACACTTCAATTGGCTTTCATTTTTAAATTATGAATATAGTTTTTTCTGTAATTTTTCTTCAGAAAACACCCAACCGATATAAGAATAATCAATTTTCTGTTGATTATTGACATGCGCTATAGCAGCAAATGAGTAGTGGTCATTATTTAAATATCTTAAATCAATGAGTCGTATCTCAGTCGTGTCATCATCCAAGCGACGTATCTGCCAACGATAAATCGAAGAAAAATTTAAAAATGTACGTATTTCAGGATTGCCTTTTATTTGCCATAATAAAGTTCCAGGTTTGAATTGTTGGCGCTCTACTTTATCGCTAAATACGACATTTCTGCCATAAGCTCTCCCAACATAATCATGTGTTTCTGTTTGAATAGCTACTCGCCATTCAAAAAACTTTAAAGTAGGAATAACAAATATTTTTACTGGGTGCTGTTTAGATCTAATTTGATTAAGAGCCTGTTCAGTGATGATTGACTGCATTTTAAAACGAATCATATAATAGCCAATTAACAAGAACAATATTGGAATAAAAATAGCATAAGGATGTATTCCAATAATCCATAATATAATGCCTATAACTAAAATGATGAAAATAATCGGGTCGAATGTGTTAATAACACCTAATTGTATCCATTTGTTGGTAATAGGGCGTAACGCTTGTGTACCGTAAGAGTTAAATATATCTACAAAGACATGTAAAAAGACAGCTAATTGTGCCCACATCCATACATGCAGTGGATTTGTTTGTTTGAAGATAACAAATATGATAAATGTTATAAGGATTGGCCATAAAATTGTAAAAGGTATAGAATGTGTGATGCCTCTATGATGTGTTATGTAGGCGGAATTACTTTTAAGCTTTAACACCGTGTCACTATCTGGTATTAAAGATCCGGCTATAATCGTAGTGGCAGTAGCGGCAAACGTGTCTGCCATTGCTGGATCTTGTGTAGCTAATGCAGTCAAACCTACACCGATAGCTATATGTGTGGCAGTATCCATATCATTCACTCTTTTCTTTGGTATTTATATTTTATTATAATCTAAAAATTGGAATAACGAAATGAAGTTACATTATAGTTAATTTAAATGAGTAGAGCAATAAAAAATATGCAAGAGGAGTATATGTCATTGTATAGAGAAAGAACATTTAAGCGTCATTTAGAGGATTGGTTTAATAAAAATCAACGCGAACTGCCTTGGAGAGAAACTGCAGATCCATATTATATTTGGTTGAGCGAAGTTATGTTACAGCAAACACAAGTGAAAACGGTTATAGATTATTATCATCGCTTTATACAACGCTTTCCAACAATTAAAGAATTAAGTGATGCGCATGAAGATGAGGTTTTAAAATATTGGGAGGGGCTAGGTTATTATAGTCGAGCACGAAATTTCCATTCTGCAATTAAAGAAGTCCATCAAGTGTATCGAGGGATTGTGCCATCACAACCTGAACATTTTGAAAAGTTGAAGGGTGTAGGTCCTTATACTAAAGCTGCAGTGATGAGTATCGCTTTTAATCATCCATTGCCTACGGTTGATGGTAATGTTTTTAGAGTGTGGTCAAGAATTAATAATGATTATAGTGATATTAAACTACAATCTACTAGAAAAGCATATGAAAACCAATTAGAACCATATGTACAAGAGCATGCTGGTACATTTAATCAGGCAATGATGGAACTGGGTGCACTTATTTGTACGCCTAAAAATCCATTATGCTTATTTTGTCCTATACAATCACATTGTGAAGCTTTTGAGCAAGGTACGATTCAAGATCTACCAGTAAAAAGCAAAAATAAAAAAAAGAAAATAATAAATCTAAAAGTATTTTTAATTCGTAATCAGCATGGAGACTATCTTATAGAAAAACGTCAAGAGAAGCTACTTAACGGTATGTGGCAATTTCCAATGGTTGACGCTGATAACGCGGAACAAGAACTAACAAATCGTCTTGGTATGTCTATCACCGCTACAGGTGAGCCTATTTATCAACTAAAACATCAGTTTACACATTTAACATGGAATATACAGGTTTATAGTGTAGTTCATGATGTTAATTTAACGGCGGTTCAGCTTCCAAAATATATGACGTGGTTAGATTTATCTAACCGTGATGATTATACATTTCCAGTATCAATGTCAAAGATTTATGACTTTATAATTGGAGAAACTTAATAGTACGAATAGCTGAAAAAAGACAGTTAAAGCTTAAGTTAAATTTTTAAAATATGATATAATCAAAAGTGCAAAATATGAAAAGGTGGTGTGGAGTATGGTTAAAGAATCCATACCTAAAGAAGGAGAAACAATAAAAATACAAAGCTATAAACACGATGGCAATATTCATCGCGTTTGGTCAGAAACGACAATCCTCAAGGGAACCGACCATGTCATTATTGGAGGTAATAATCACACGCTCGTTACTGAAAGTGATGGTCGAACTTGGATAACGAGAGAACCAGCTATTGTTTACTTCCATTCAGAATATTGGTTCAATGTTATTTGTATGTTTAGAGAGGATGGAATCTATTATTATTGTAATTTATCATCACCTTTTGTTTGTGATGAAGAAGCACTTAAATATATCGATTATGATTTAGATATTAAAGTTTATCCTAATGGGAAATATCATTTATTAGATGAAGATGAATATGAACAACATATGAATCAAATGAATTATCCGCATGATATCGATATGATTTTGCGCCGAAATGTTGATATATTACAGCAATGGATAGAGCAAAAGAAAGGGCCATTTGCACCTGATTTTATAAAAGTTTGGAAACAACGCTATAAAAAGGTACGAGATTATTAAGCAAATTATGTGTAATTCCAAAATAAATTGGTTATAGTATTCAATGACAAAAGCTTAATACTTTCAAGCCTTCAATAATAAATTGACATTTAAGTTTTAAACAGCACAATGAAGTGTATTATATTGCATGCCAGAGGTTGAATGCAAAGCTTGATTTTTATCTTGCGATGCCATATCAACCTCTGTTGTATTTCATGCTAATTTTAGCGTTAGGGTAAAGGTAAGTTAGGTACTTAAGGAAGTTGGGGGTTATTCTTATGATTAGACGATATTTAAATTTTGTTAAGCCATATAAATATCGTATATTTGCAACGATTGTCATTGGAATAATAAAATTTGGTATACCAATGTTAATACCGCTGTTAATCAAATATGCGATTGATGGTGTGATTAATAATCATTCATTAACAGCACATCAAAAGGTTATCCATCTAAGTGTTGCCATTGGTATAGCACTCTTTATTTTTCTTATTATGCGACCACCTATTGAATATTTAAGACAATATTTAGCACAGTGGACCAGTAATAAGATTCTATATGACATTAGAAAACAATTATACAATCATTTACAGGCATTAAGCGCACGATTTTATGCAAATAATCAAGTGGGTCAAGTTATTTCAAGGGTTATTAATGATGTAGAACAAACCAAGGATTTTATTTTAACAGGACTAATGAATATTTGGTTAGATTGTATTACGATTATTATTGCGTTATCAATTATGTTCTTTTTAGATGTTAAATTAACATTAGCAGCCATTTTGATATTTCCGTTCTATATTTTGACAGTTTACTTTTTCTTCGGTAAATTGCGTTCTTTAACACGTGTACGATCACAAGCGCTTGCAGAAGTACAAGGCTTTCTACATGAACGTGTACAAGGCATGTCAGTGATAAAAAGTTTTGCAATTGAAGATAATGAGGCGAAAAATTTTGACAAAAAGAATACTCATTTTTTACAAAAAGCGTTCAAACACACGTCATGGAATGCTTATTCTTTTGCAGCGATTAATACCGTCACAGATTTGGGACCTATCATAGTGATTGGTGTAGGTTCCTATCTAGTTATTAATGGTTCAATTACAGTAGGAACACTAGCAGCGTTTGTTGGTTACTTAGAACAATTATTTGGACCTTTACGTCGTTTGGTATCATCATTTACCACGCTAACTCAAAGTTTTGCTTCAATGGACCGAGTGTTTCAACTTATAGATGAAGATTATGATATTAAAAATGGCCGAGGTGCTCAGCCAATTGAAATTAAACAGGGGCATATTGATTTAAGACATGTAAGTTTTAAATATAATGACAATGAATCTTTGGTATTAAAAGATATTAATTTGTCCATTAACCGCGGAGAAACAGTTGCTTTTGTTGGTATGAGTGGTGGTGGTAAATCTACATTAATTAATTTAATTCCCAGATTTTATGATGTCACTGGTGGCGAAATCACTATAGATGGGCATAATGTTAAGGACTTTTTGACGGGAAGTTTAAGAAATCAAATTGGTTTAGTACAGCAAGATAATATACTATTTTCCGATTCAGTACGTGAAAATATATTATTAGGGCGTCCAGATGCTACTGAAGCAGAAATTATTGAAGCTGCAAAAATGGCTAATGCACATGATTTCATTTCTAAATTACCACAAGGATATGACACTGAGGTTGGTGAGCGCGGTGTTAAACTATCCGGCGGGCAAAAGCAACGCTTATCAATTGCACGCATATTTTTAAATAATCCACCAATATTAATCTTAGATGAAGCAACGAGCGCACTGGATCTTGAAAGCGAGGCTATTATACAAGACGCACTTGATGTTTTAAGTAAAGATCGTACAACATTGATCGTGGCACATCGTTTATCAACGATTACACATGCCGATAAAATCGTTGTATTACAAAATGGTGAAATTATAGAAACTGGTACGCATCAAGAATTAATAGCAAGACAAGGTGCATATGAACATTTATATAGCATTCAAGATCTGTAAAAATTAAAGAATAATGTGTTGATAATAAAAATGGCAATTTCTACATTTGTAATAGAAATTGCCATTTTCTTTGAATAGAAAATATTTAAATAGTTAAAACGTTACTAAATAAATTTTAAAATGCTTAATTTATATTGTTAAAACGTATCTTCATTTATACATCAAAGTCTTCATCAACTATGTCAATATCCGCATCAGTACGATGATACGTAAAATAGCTTAATCTGAGACGATCTAGATGCTCTAAATGATATCGATACTCTTCAATCGCAGCGATAATCTGCATTAAATTAGAATAAGAATATTTTGTTTGATAGGGGTTTTGAATTAATTCCTGTTGAAATGCGAGCATTAAATCTTTCTTTTGAGGATTAATAATATTATTTTCAACATGCTCAATATTATAGCGTGCCTTTTTCGATAAACTACGCAAAATTTGTTCGTGATATTCAATTAATGCATCAATTTCAAGTTTAATTTGAAAGATTAAATTATAATTTAAATTATGCAAATCATTTTGATACCGTGTCATTCGGTTTAACACTTCATACGCTTGTCGTGTTGTACTAACCACTTCCTTGAAAAGGATTTTCTTTCTATTCTGTTGAAATACATGTTTTTTTGTAAGTGGTCGTTCTTCATTATAATAATCATATATTTGTTCAAGTCTATTTAAGCGTGTTTTTATTTGATCATTATCTTGTTTAATTTGATGATAATCTGAAGTGTCATTTAGTACCAATCTAAACCATACAAAAATGTCAGATGTTAATTTTACGGAATAATGATAAATTTTAGTTTCGAATTTTGGTGGTAAGAAAATAAGATTTACTATTGATGCACTTAACACACCTATCATTACTAATATAAATCTAAAAGTAGCTGCCACATAAAATGAACCAGTATGTTGTCCCATGATAATTAAGGCAGTCACACTTGCAAGTGTAGCAACGTGTGCCAAGTTGATTTTATATAAAATAGCGATTAATAAGATAACGGTAATGCCCATAATAACAATATTTTTACCAAAAACTACTACCACTATGACTGCCAGCAATGCACCAATAAAGTTTCCCATAGCTTGCTCAGAAATTGTCTTAACAGAACGATGGATATTGGGTTGCATTGCAACAACTGCACTGATACCAGCGACAGATTTAAATCCAACGTCATTAGGTAAAAAAGAAGTGATGAATAGGGCAAGTATTATGGCAATACCTGTCTTTAAGATACGGGCTCCTAGCTTCAAAGGTCATACTCCTTTATTTTTATATATTAAATATGAGTTATATATGTTATACACTGACGAGGATTAATTTTCAAGTTTATTTCATTTGACTAAAGGCATAATCAGCTGCTTCTAATGTCTTGTCAATATCTTCTTCAGTATGTTCAGTAGTTAGGAACCATGCTTCAAATTTAGATGGAGCTAAATTAATACCTTGATTAAGCATTAATTTGAAGAATTTACCAAATGCTTCACCATCTGATCTTTCAACTTGCTCATAATGCGTTATTTTTTCGTTCGTAAAATATAGTGTTAGTGAACCATAAACACGATTAATAGTAGCTGTGATACCGTGCTTATCGATGAGTTTTAATAAGCCATCTTCTAAGCGTTTACCTAGACGATCAAGTCTATCATAAACACCATCTTGTTCTAGAACTTCCAATAGAGCAATGCCTGCACGCATTGATAAAGGATTCCCTGCCATTGTACCTGCTTGGTAAGCCGGTCCTAATGGTGCGACGTGTTCCATAATGTCTTGTCGACCACCGTATCCTCCAATCGGTAACCCACCACCAATGATTTTACCAAATGCAGTTAAATCGGGATATACGTTAAGTAAATCTTGTGCGGCTCCATAATGGAAGCGAAATGCTGTAATAACCTCATCATAGATAACTAAAGCTCCATAATCATGTGTGATTTTATTCACTTCTTCTAAAAAGCCAGGTTGCGGTTCAACCATACCAAAATTACCCACAATTGGTTCGACTAATACAGCAGCGATTTGATCACCCCAATGCGACATTGCTTCTTTATATGAATCAATGTCATTAAAAGGCACGGTTATAACTTCTTTTGCAACACTCTCTGGCACTCCAGCAGAATCAGGAGAACCTAGTTGAGAAGGGCCACTTCCTGCAGCAACTAAAACGAGATCAGAATGACCGTGATAAGAACCGGCAAACTTAATTATTTTATCTCGTTTAGTGTAAGCACGAGCGACACGAATTGTCGTCATCACAGCTTCAGTGCCAGAATTAACGAAACGTATTTTTTCAAGAGATGGAATAGCTTCACGTAATTTTTTACTAAATTCAATCTCTAATTCTGTAGGTGTACCATAAAGCACGCCTTTTGCAGCTTGATCCTGTATAGCTTCAGTAATATGTGGATGTGCATGTCCAGTGATAATTGGTCCATAGGCTTGAAGATAATCAATGAATTTATTGCCATCTACATCATACAAATATGCGCCATGACCTTCTTTCATTACAACTGGTGCGCCACCTCCTACTGCTTTGTAGGAACGAGAAGGTGAGTTTACGCCACCTAAAATATATTCATTTGATAACTTCTGAAGTCGTTCACTTTCTGTGAATTTCATGTTCTATCAACCTCTTTTAATTTAATATTTTCAACTAATATCGTATCATAAATAATAACTAAAAAAAGAATAGGTGATTAAATGTTAGAAAAAGGACAACGTTTCCCACATTTTTCATTGAAAAACCAGAATGGAGTAAGCATTTCAAATAAAGATTTAAAAGGTCAAAAGGCAGTACTTTATTTTTACCCAAGAGATAATACGCCAACGTGTACAACAGAAGCTTGTGATTTTCGTGACAATTTAGCTTTTTTTAATGATTTAGATATACAAGTATTTGGAATTAGTGGAGATAGTGAGCAAAAACACCGTAATTTCATAAATAAACATCATTTGAATTTTGATTTACTCGTAGATAAAGACTATGAAGTTGCGAAAGAAGTAGGTGTTTATCAGTTAAAAAAATCTTTTGGAAAGGAAAGTATGGGGATTGTAAGAACAACGTTTATTATTGATGAGCAAGGTATCATATTAGATGTTATTGAAAAGGTTAAAGTCAAAAATCAAATGGCTGAATTAAAAAATATTTTGGGGTGATTAAGTTGAAAGTAGTAGGATTGAAGCGCTTGGGTAAACTAGAGCAACATTTAGTTAATAAATACCAACAAATTGAATTTCAATTTTATGCACAAGCAGCCGATATACCAGAAGAGGAACGACAGAATATTGACATCTTAATTGGCTATGATGGACATGTAGATCAGTCCTTTTTAGAAAGCTGTCCCAATTTAAAATGGATTGCTTGGTATGCAACAGGGGTTAATTCTCTTCCATTGAACTATATACTTCAACGAGGCATTCAACTGACAAATACAAGAGGTGTTCAAGCTAAACAATTAGCCGAGTATATTGTTACATTTATCTTGGATGATTATAAAAATATGCGTAAATCTTATTATAATCAACGCCATCATATATATGATTCTACAATCACTGGTAAAAGAGTTAGTGGCTCAACCATATTATTTCTAGGGACAGGTGCTATTGCGCAAGCAGCAGCACAATTATTAAGACCGTTTAATCCTGAAATAATAGGTATCAATCGATCAAATAGTTTAGTTGATTACTTTGATGATATTTACGTAATCACAGAATTATATAATGTAATAAACAAAGCTGACATTATTATAAATACGCTTCCCGAAACTGAAGAAACATATCATTTATTGAAGCGGAAACATTTTGAGTATATGAAAGATAATGCATTATTTATTAATGTTGGCAGAGGAACCATAATAAAAGAAAATGATTTGTTAGAGGTAATGGAGAATAATTTGATAAGACACGCATATTTAGACGTTTTCGAACATGAGCCTTTATCAGCTGACCATCCATTATATGATTTAGATAATGTAACTATCACTGCACACATTACTGGCAATGATTACAATAATAAAATAGATGCAACAAAGATATTTGAACGAAATTTAGATCATTTTCTCAATAATGGAAAACTAATTGAGAATACTGTTAATGCTAAGAATGGGTATTAACCTTAGAAGAAGAGATAAACAATTGACATTTTTAACTATATAAAGTTATATTAATATTAAGTAATAATTATTATTAAATAGAAAGATGGTGAAATTATGAGTGCAGATATAGAATCAATTGATCATGAATTGGAAGAATCAATTACAGAGCTGAGAAAAGCAGGTGTGCGAATTACACCTCAAAGACAAGCTATCATTCGTTATCTAATTTCTTCACATACACATCCAACTGCCGATGAAATTTACCAAGCACTTTCACCAGATTTTCCTAATATCAGTGTTGCAACGATATATAATAATTTAAGAGTGTTTAAAAATATAGGTCTAGTTAAAGAGCTAACATATGGTGATGCTTCTAGTCGTTTTGATTTTAATACACACAACCATTACCATGTTATTTGTGAAAAATGTGGAAAAATCGTTGACTTTCATTATCCACAACTAGATGAGGTAGAACAGTTAGCGCAGCATGTGACAGATTTTGATGTTACGCATCATAGAATGGAAATCTATGGCATTTGTAAAGAATGTAAAGAAAGTGAAACCAATCAATAAGATTTATATATGGCGGACAAAATAGCTTGATGAATACTTTCAATGGTTAAACTGATAACTGAGCAGTGTTTATCACATAAGTAGTTGTTATATATAATTAAAATGACTTTTAACAAAGATAGAACAGCTAGGACTTATATCCTAGAAATTTAGCCAGTAAATGAGGGTTTTGTAACTTCATTTACTGGCTTCTTTGTTAATAATACTTGTATTATTGGTTCGCTTGCATAGGCGATAGATTCAGCTAGCCAAGCTTGCTTTGTTAGAAAAACTATTTTAGTTCAGTTTTTCTTTGCTTGGGAATTCGACTTACTTTGCTTGCTGAAATACGCTTCACATTTTTATTGTTGGGGACCCTGTCTTTTCCCTCAAGTGTCTCGCCCAAATAAGGCGTATTTATATGTGACTTTACATTTAAAAGCTTGATTAACCAAAGAATTTTCGTATTATTTAACCAGCGTCACGTAATAAACGAATAAAATTTATACATGACTCAATTTGTGCGAGTATTTAATACTTTCAACTAACAGTAAGCTCTAAAAAGAGGATAATATCAAATTTAGCAAGTTGTAAAAAAATAGCTATTATACATTTTGGTTAGATTAATACTCTTCTTAAGAAAAAGTAAACAAAAATTACTGATATTAATAATTGACGTAGATGTCTTTAATTGATATTATTAAAAAGTCGTCAAAATACGACAGATAGCAATGTTGCTTCTTAACAATTTTAATACGATGTTAAGAAAGTGTAATTTTGACTATTGAACTTTAGAACAAAACAATATAACATATTGATTGTTGATTTAAACAAAGTCAATTGAGCCAAAAAATATTGACACAGATTGTTTATTTCGATAAAATAATAAAATGTAAGTAAAAAATTTGAACATTGAAAACTGAATGACAATATGTCAACGTTAATTCCAAAAATGTAACGAAACGTTACAAAGATTTAATTAGTATTTATGAGCTAATCAAACAT
>NZ_PPPV01000013.1 GCF_002901705.1 Staphylococcus lugdunensis | reverse complement strand
AATACCTGGTGCGTCATGCGTGCCCTCTTCCGTTTCCTGCACTTCATTACCTTCGCTATCCACATAACGTGTTACTTCTAACGCGACTGGTGTCTCTTGTGGTGCTTCATTCGGTATTTCTGACTGGATACGTTGATATACATGTGTTGTAATACCATTTTCTGCTGCTGTTTGGCCTGTATATTGCCATTTATCCGCGATAATACCTGGTGCGTCATGCGTGCCCTCTTCCGTTTCCTGCACTTCATTAC
>NZ_PPPV01000012.1:1070781-1289453 GCF_002901705.1 Staphylococcus lugdunensis | reverse complement strand
ATGGATGCGATGAGCCGCATTGAGACCGAGAGGTCTCTTTTTTTATGCCAAAAAGTTAAAAAACAAAGACGACAAATAACGGCTTTGCGAAGAGAAAGCGATTGAAGCTGACGCATTGAGATTTTTGAGCAGCGAGTTTAGTCGAGCTAAATGAGCAAACAAAAATAGACAATAAGGAAAGATGCGAGCGGTTGTCTCAAAGCAAAGTAAGCTCCTTAGCGTCGATGGTAGCAGACTTACGTTCCGCTAGAGTAGGACGTTGCCAGGCAAAGCAAATGGATGCGATGAGCCGCATTGAGACCGAGAGGTCTCTTTTTTTATGCCAAAAATTGAAAAACAAGTCGATAAATAACGGCTTTGCGAAGAGAAAGCGATTGAAGCTGACGTATTCTGACCTATAGAAAATACAAATTAAATGCGATACTTCAAAAATGAAAAAGTTATTGCTTTTTTAAATGATTAAAATTATTTTAAAACATTTGCACTGAAACTTAGTTTTTAAGTCTACAAAATTCTCACTCATAGTCATTTATGACGAGTGCGCTTATTAGTGCTTGGACATGATTAGACAAATCTTCATTTGAAATGCCACCAAACCCTAAAATAAAAGTAGGATAGCGCTCATTAGCATCATCGAAGTGATAGGGTTCCAGTTTAAGAGATATATTTGATGCGTTTTCTAGACATTGTTCCATTGTTAGCCCATTTATAACCCGAATGGTAAAATGCATGCCAGTTAATGCGCCATCAATCTTTAATTGATTAGAGTAAGGTGCAAGTTGATTTAAAATATAAGTAAGTTTGTCGCGATAAATTTTTCTCATTTTATTTAGATGGCGTTCAAAACTGCCTGATGCCATAAATCTTTCGACGATATGTTGAATATGAACGGGAACTGTATTTCCTTCTTTATATGGATGATGATTATATATGTTTAATATTGGATAAGGTAAAACGATATACGCTATACGACAACTTGGAAATAGAGACTTAGAAAATGTACTAATATAAATAACTTTTCCTTTCGTGTCTAAACTTTGTAAAGCGGGTATCGGTTTGCCATAATATCTAAACTCAGAGTCGTAATCATCTTCAATAATATAACGTTTTTCTTGCTGCTGTGCCCATTGAATTAATTGGGTGCGTTTTTTTAAATTCATGATATGCCCCGTTGGAAATTGATGTGAAGGGGTAATATACAAAATATCATTATTGTATTCAAAGATGGGATCGACTTGGATGCCATCTTTTTCTACTATAACTTGTTTATAAGGCATCTGTTTCTTGTCTAATGTTTGTTTAATTGGTGGATAGCTTGGTTGTTCGATAATAAAGGAGCTATCTGATAGTACATCTGTAATCATATCAAGTAATTGTTCTGTAGAAGAGCCGATAATAATTTGATTTGGATGACAAGTAACTCCTCTGCTGTTAAATAAATAATGGGCAATTTGTTGTCTTAATGCCAATTCACCTTGTGGATGTCCATGTTGTAAAAGGTCTATATTACTATCATCAAAAACATCTCGAGCATATTTTCTTAATGTATGCAATGGAAAGTTTTCAGCATCTATTTCAGCCAAGTTAAAGGCATAGCGGTAATGTGATTTTGGCGTTGACTTCTGAATGAAGTTGATTTCATGAAATCCTGATGTTTGTGGTACGACAGGCAGTGATTCGATATCTGATACATAATAGCCTGAACGTGGTTTGGCATAAATAAATCCTTCATCTAGTAAAAGTTGATAGGCATGTTCGATTGTTGTATGACTAAGTGATAAATGTTCACTTAATTGTCGCTTTGAAGGAAACTTTTCATTTGCCTGATAATGACCTTCAATAATTTGGGCTTTTAATTTTTCATAGAGTGATTGGTATAGTGCAGTTTTCTTCTTCATATCATCTGGCCTCTTTATTTATTATAAAATTGAACCTTTTTCAATATCAGTTTATCGTTTAGAATGGATTTAATCAATTAGAAAAGGGGCAATTTACATGTCTAAAATTGTAGGATCTGAAAGAGTTAAACGAGGTATGGCTGAAATGCAAAAAGGCGGCGTCATTATGGACGTTGTTAATGCAGAACAAGCTAGAATCGCGGAGGAAGCTGGAGCGGTTGCTGTTATGGCATTAGAGCGTGTGCCTTCTGATATTAGAGCGGCAGGAGGGGTAGCACGTAGCGCTAACCCTAAAATTGTTGAAGAAGTAATGAACGCTGTTTCTATACCGGTTATGGCTAAAGCACGTATTGGACACATTACTGAAGCGCGTGTGCTCGAAGCTATGGGGGTCGATTATATTGATGAATCTGAAGTATTAACACCAGCTGATGAAGAATATCATTTAAGAAAAGACCAGTTTACTGTACCGTTTGTTTGTGGGTGTCGTGATTTAGGTGAAGCCGCACGTCGTATTGGTGAAGGTGCAGCAATGTTACGTACGAAAGGTGAACCTGGAACTGGAAACATTGTTGAAGCAGTACGTCATATGAGAAAAGTAAATGCTGAAGTTAGTCGTTTAGTAGTAATGAACGACGATGAAATTATGACGTATGCTAAAGAATTAGGTGCGCCATATGAAATCTTGAAACAAATCAAGGATAACGGTCGCCTACCAGTTGTTAACTTTGCTGCTGGAGGTGTAGCAACACCTCAGGATGCTGCTTTAATGATGGAATTGGGTGCAGATGGCGTCTTTGTAGGTTCAGGTATTTTCAAATCAGAAGATCCTGAAAAATTTGCGAAAGCGATTGTACAAGCGACGACACATTATCAAGATTATGAGTTAATTGGTAAATTGGCTGCAGAATTAGGAACAGCAATGAAAGGCTTAGATATAAATAAAATTTCATTAGAAGAACGTATGCAAGAGCGTGGTTGGTAAGATATGAAGATAGGTGTATTGGCATTGCAAGGCGCTGTGCGTGAACATATTCGTCATATTGAATTAAGTGGTCACGAAGGCATAGCAATTAAAAGAGTAGAACAACTAGAAGAAATTGATGGATTGATTCTTCCTGGTGGTGAGTCAACCACACTTAGAAGATTGATGGATTTATATGGTTTTAAAGAAAAATTACAACAATCTAACTTACCTATGTTTGGCACATGTGCTGGCCTAATTGTATTAGCTAAACATGTCGAAGGTGAAACAGGATATTTAAAAAAATTGGATATCACTGTAGAACGTAATTCGTTTGGTAGACAAGTAGATAGTTTTGAATCAGAACTTGATATTAAAGGCATTGCTGAAGATATAGAAGGTGTTTTTATTAGAGCACCACATATTGCTAGCGTAGAAGATGGCGTAGAAGTATTAAGTACTGTTGGCGATAAAATTGTTGCAGTTAAACAAGGGAACTATTTAGGTGTATCATTCCATCCTGAGTTAACGGATGATTATAGAGTTACGCAATACTTTATTGAACATATGGTCAAATAACATAGTCTTGTTGAAAGAGCACTCAAAAAATGAGTGCTCTTTTTTAATATAAGCTATTAATATGAGACAATGATGCGATGCAAGATTTGCTCTACATTAAATAGCTATTTTAAAATATTCGCTTTTTTATAAGAGATAGCAAGAAAGTATAAAAAAATGATGCTACAAGATGCCTACGATATAGGCTCTTATAGCATCACAAAACGATAATATGGCTGTTTAATATTTATTTAAATAAAGAATCCAGCAATTGTTGCGGAGATAAATGAAACTAGTGTAGCACCGAATAATAATTTTAAGCCAAAGCGAGCAACAATATCACCTTTTTCAGAGTTAAGTGATTTAATGGCACCAGAAATAATTCCAATTGAGCTAAAGTTAGCGAATGATACTAGGAATACTGAAGTTATGCCTTTAGCGTGCGTTGAAATATCTGATAGTTTACCTAATGATTGCATAGCAACAAATTCATTAGAAAGCAGTTTTGTTGCCATAACTGAACCAGACTGTACAGCTTCGTTCCATGGAACACCAGATAGAAAGGCTAAAGGTGCAAAGACAAAGCCAATTAAAGTTTGGAAATCCCAAGAGACAGCGCCATGCGTTATGACACTTAAAAGACCACTAACGATACCGTTTAGTAATGCGATAATGGCGATATAGCCAATGAGCATTGCCCCAACGATAACCGCTACTTTAAATCCATCTAAAATGTACTCTCCTAACATTTCAAAGAAAGATTGATTTTTAGTTTCTGTTTCATCTACTAATAATTTATCTTCTTCTTCATTCACTTTATAAGGATTAATAATTGATGCAATAATGAAACCACCAAAAAGGTTAAGTACAACTGCCGTTACGACATACTTTGGTTCAATTAAAGTAAAGTATGCGCCAATAATTGAAGCTGAAACGGTAGACATAGCTGAAGCGGTTAATGTATATAACCGTTGTTTCGGTATGTAAGGTAATTGTTTTTTTAAAGAAATAAAAACTTCAGATTGCCCTAAGATGGCTGCGGCGACGGCATTATAAGATTCTAAACGTCCCATGCCATTGATTTTAGAAATTAACCAGCCTAACCCATTAATAATGAGTGGTAGGATGCGAGTGTATTGTAGTATGCCGATTAACGCAGAGATAAATACAATCGGTAATAAAACACTAAAGAAGAATGGAGGGTTTTTAGGATTAACAAATTTAAATCCACCAAAGACAAAGTTAACGCCTTCTGCAGCTTTTTGTAGTAAATAATTAAAGCCGTTTGAAATTCCTCCGATGACATGTATACCTGCCGTCGTTTTAAGTAAAATAAAGGCGAATATAAATTGAATCACAAGTAACAAAGCGACGTACTTCCAACGAATATGCTTTCTATCTGAGCTAAATGCAAAGGCAAGCGCTAAGAAGAAAACGATTCCAATTATCCCAATGAGAATATGCATAGACCTGCTCCTTAATCTTTTTTCTAAATCTTATCATACAATAAATAGATGTGAACAAACACCTTTATTTTTTAAATTGAAAAACAAATTGGTTGAAAATGGTCAAAGTTGGTCATATAATATAGTCAAAGAAGGTCAAAAGGGGTGATAAGCATGCACAATATGTCTGACATCATAGAGCAGTACATTAAAAAATTGTTTGAAGAAACGAATGGAGACGCTGTTGAAATACAACGAGCCAATATAGCACAGCGGTTTGATTGTGTGCCTTCTCAATTAAATTACGTTATTAAAACTAGATTCACCAATGAGCATGGTTATGAAATAGAAAGTAAACGTGGAGGCGGTGGATACATCCGAATCACGAAAATTGAAAATAAAGATGCAACGGGGTATATTAATCACTTGCTTCAATTAATTGGACCAACCATTTCACAGCAGCAAGGTTACTATGTTATTGACGGCTTGCTTGAAAAAGGTTTGATTAGTGAAAGAGAAGCTAAAATGATACAAGCTGTCATTGACCGTGAAACATTAAAAATGGATGTCATGTCTAGAGATATTATCCGAGCAAATATTTTAAAACGAATCTTACCGGTGATTAATTACTATTAATACTGAAAAATGCGAGGTGTTAAGACGTGCTTTGTGAAAATTGCCACTTAAATGAAGCAGAGGTAAAGCTTACGGTTAAAAGTAAAAATGGAACCAGTGAGAAATGGGTTTGTCCTGTTTGTGCACAAGGAGAAAATCCATGGAATCAGAATTACACATCTCATCACCAGTATCAAGATGATATTGAAGAAGCATTTGTTGTAAAGCAAATATTACAACATTTAGCTACAAAACATGGTATTGATTTTCAAAATGTTGCTTTTCAAGAAGAAAAACAGTGTCCAACTTGTCATATGACCTTAAAAGATATTGCGCATGTTGGTAAGTTTGGCTGTGCACAATGCTATGCTACCTTTAAAGATGACATTATTGATATTGTGAGACGGGTGCAAGGTGGACAGTATGAACATGTTGGGAAAACGCCGCATTCATCACATCAAAAATTAGCAATAAAAAAACAAATTGAAGAAAAATCACAATATTTAAATGTATTAATAGATGAACAAAAATTTGAAGAAGCTGCTCTTGTAAGAGATGAGATAAAAGCATTAAAGCAACAGAGTGAGGTGTTACATGATGAATGATTATAATATTAATCCTGATGATATATTGACCAATATCGAAACAGCACCAGTTGTTATGTCATCACGAATTCGCTTAGCACGTAATCTTGAAAATCATGTACACCCACTTATGTTTCCATCTGAACAAGAAGGTTTTCGAGTTATTAATGAAGTTCAGGATGCATTGCCAGATCTAGATTTACAACGTCTAGATCGCATGGACCAGCAAAGTAAGCTGCAACTTGTTGCGAAACATTTAGTCAGTCCTGAACTAATTAAGCAACCAGCATCGGCAGTGATGACTAACGAGGATGAATCTCTTAGTATTATGATTAATGAAGAAGATCATATACGCATACAAGCGATGTCACCTGAGTTATCTTTGTCTGAATTATATACGAAAGCATCTGATATTGATGATTTACTCGATAAAGCGTTAGATATTAGTTACGATGAACATTTAGGGTACTTAACTACATGCCCAACCAATATTGGAACGGGCATGAGAGCAAGTATTATGTTACATTTACCTGGATTATCGATAATGAAACGAATGAATCGTATTGCTCAAACAATTAATCGTTTTGGCTTTACAATTCGTGGTATATATGGAGAGGGTTCGCAGGTCTATGGATATATATATCAGGTTTCAAACCAACTAACTTTAGGGAAAACAGAACAAGACATCATCGATAATTTAACAGAAGTTGTTAATCAAATTATTAATGAAGAAATGCAAATTCGCGAACGGTTACACACATATAACCAAATTGAAACATTGGATCGTGTTTATCGTTCGCTTGGTATATTACAAAATTGTAGAATGATTTCTATGGAAGAAGCATCCTATCGACTTAGTGAAGTGAAATTAGGAATTGATTTAGGATATGTACAATTGCAAGATTTTAATTTTAATGAATTAATGGTGAGTATTCAATCTGCTTTCTTGTATAACGATGAAGACGAGGACGATGAGAAATCCGTCAATGAGAAACGTGCAGATATTTTAAGAGCTCAGACCATATAGGAGGTAAATAGATATGTTATTTGGTAGATTAACTGAACGTGCGCAGCGTGTTTTAGCACATGCACAAGAAGAAGCTATTCGTTTGAACCACTCAAATATTGGTACTGAACACTTGTTATTAGGTTTAATGAAGGAACCTGAAGGTATTGCTGCCAAAGTATTAGAAAGTTTTAATATTACTGAAGATAAAGTGATTACCGAAGTCGAAAAACTTATTGGCCACGGACAAGAACAAGCTGGGACGTTAAGATATACACCTAGAGCTAAAAAAGTCATTGAATTATCAATGGATGAAGCTAGAAAACTTCATCACAATTTTGTTGGTACAGAACATATTTTATTAGGTTTAATTCGTGAAAATGAAGGTGTAGCGGCACGTGTTTTTGCAAATTTAGATTTAAATATTACGAAGGCACGGGCTCAAGTTGTGAAAGCATTAGGTAGTCCAGAGATGGGTACGAAAAATGCACAAACAAATAAATCTAATAATACACCAACGTTAGATAGCTTAGCGCGTGACTTAACGGTGATTGCTAAAGATGGCACATTAGATCCGGTTATCGGTAGAACAAAAGAGATTACACGTGTGATTGAAGTCTTGAGCCGTCGAACTAAAAATAATCCTGTGCTTATTGGTGAACCAGGTGTAGGTAAAACAGCTATTGCTGAAGGTTTAGCACAAGCAATCATAAATAATGAAGTGCCAGAAACGTTAAAAGACAAACGTGTGATGTCATTAGATATGGGTACGGTTGTAGCAGGTACGAAATATCGTGGTGAGTTTGAAGAACGCTTGAAAAAAGTAATGGAAGAGATTCATCAAGCCGGCAACGTGATTCTATTTATTGACGAGTTACACACGCTCGTTGGTGCAGGTGGTGCAGAAGGGGCTATTGACGCTTCAAACATTTTAAAACCAGCACTTGCACGCGGCGAGTTACAATGCATTGGTGCAACTACTTTAGATGAATATCGTAAAAACATTGAAAAAGATGCCGCTTTAGAACGTCGTTTCCAACCGGTACAAGTTGATGAGCCGTCAGTTGAAGATACAATCGAAATTTTAAAAGGATTGCGTGATCGATACGAAGCACATCATCGTATTAACATTTCAGATCAAGCTTTAGATGCGGCCGCAAAATTAAGTGACCGCTATGTTTCAGATCGCTTCTTGCCTGACAAAGCCATTGATTTAATTGATGAAGCAAGTTCTAAAGTAAGATTAAGAAGTCACACAACACCAACAAATTTAAAATCAATTGAACAAGAAATTGAAACTGTAAAAAAAGAAAAAGATGCTGCAGTTCACGCTCAAGAATTTGAAAATGCAGCCAACCTTAGAGACAAACAATCTAAATTAGAAAAGCAATATGAAGATGCCAAAAAAGAATGGCAAAATGCGCAAGGTGGTAGTAACACAGAATTGTCGCAAGAAGATATTGCTGAAGTTATCGCCGGTTGGACCGGAATTCCTTTAACAAAAATTAATGAAACAGAATCAGATCGACTATTAAATCTCGAAGCGACATTACATGGTCGTGTCATAGGTCAAAATGACGCTGTGACATCAATTAGTAAAGCTGTGCGTCGTGCACGTGCCGGCTTGAAGGATCCTAAGCGTCCAATTGGTAGTTTCATTTTCTTAGGACCTACAGGGGTTGGTAAAACAGAATTAGCACGTGCATTAGCTGAAACAATGTTTGGTGAAGAAGATGCGATGATTCGTGTTGATATGAGTGAATTCATGGAAAAACATGCTGTGAGTCGCTTAGTTGGGGCGCCTCCAGGATATGTAGGCCACGATGACGGTGGTCAATTAACTGAAAAAGTAAGACGCAAACCATATTCAGTTATTTTATTTGACGAAATCGAAAAAGCGCATCCAGATGTATTTAATATTTTACTTCAAGTATTAGATGATGGACATTTAACAGATACGAAAGGACGTCGTGTAGATTTCCGCAATACTGTAATTATCATGACATCAAACGTTGGTGCCCAAGAGCTACAAGATCAACGATTTGCTGGATTTGGTGGTGCAAGCGAAGGTCAGGATTATGAGACAATTCGTAAAACAATGATGAAAGAGCTTAAAAATGCTTTCCGTCCAGAGTTCTTAAACCGAGTGGATGATATTATTGTCTTCCATAAATTATCTAAAGACGAATTAAAAGAAATTGTCACAATGATGGTTAATAAATTAACGCAACGTTTGTCAGAACAAGATATTCAAATTGAGGTAACAGACAAAGCGAAAGAAGTTATTGCTGAAGAAGGTTATGATCCGGAATATGGTGCTCGTCCACTCATTCGTGCAATTCAAAAAACAGTTGAAGATAATTTAAGTGAATTAATTTTAGAAGGTAATCAAATCGAAGGTAAAGCAGTGACTATCGATCATGATGGTACCGAGTTTAAATATGATATTCATGATAGAACTGCTAATTCTGAAGAAGAAATGACTCAAGCATAGAAAGATTGGAAATTAATGCGCTCGCTAGATAGATTTAGCGAGCGTTTTTTTCATTTTTAATATAAAATGAATAAATGTACATAAACTATAGGTAAAAAATAATTTTATTGTAGTTATTTGATATATTATTTGTTAAATGATGATTTCCTATCTATTTGAATCTCTAAACATTTGTCATAACCGTGTGCAATGTATAAAATGGATTTAATGAAAATTGTGGAGGTGCGAAAGTGGCCAAGAAGAAAATCATTTTTGAGTGTATGGCATGTGGCTATCAATCTCCTAAATGGATGGGTAAATGTCCTAATTGTGGTGCTTGGAACCAAATGGAAGAGATTATAGAACAGAAGGCTGCACATCCTAAACATGGGGTTAAAGCACAAACGGCTACCGGAAAAGTTCAAAAATTAAACAGTATTCAACATGAATCGACACCACGTGTGCAAACGAAATCTCAAGAGTTTAATCGTGTGTTAGGTGGGGGGATTGTTAGTGGTTCTTTAGTGTTGATTGGTGGAGATCCAGGTATCGGGAAATCAACACTATTACTACAAATCTGTGCCTCGCTTTCGCAACAATTAAACGTGCTGTATATTACAGGTGAGGAATCATTAAATCAAACAAAATTGAGAGCAGAACGCTTAGAGGAAGACTCTAGTCAATTAAATGTGTTAGCTGAGACAGATTTAGAAGTTATTCACCAAACCGTTTCAGAAACTAAGCCAGATATTTTAGTGGTGGACTCTATTCAGACGATTTACCATCCTGAGATTGCATCGGCACCCGGATCTGTTTCTCAAGTGCGTGAGAGTACTCAAAGTTTGATGAATATTGCGAAGCAGATGGATATTGCCACATTTATTGTAGGACATGTGACTAAAGAGGGGCAGATAGCTGGTCCACGATTGTTAGAACACATGGTAGATACAGTGCTTTATTTTGAAGGTGATGAACATCATGCGTATCGTATTTTACGTGCTGTTAAAAACCGTTTTGGTTCAACAAATGAAATGGGTATTTTCGAAATGAAGCAAAGTGGTTTGAAAGGTGTCAAAAACCCGTCCGAAATGTTTTTAGAAGAACGTTCAACAAATGTTCCGGGTTCAACAATTGTGTCGACAATGGAAGGAACACGACCATTACTTATTGAAGTACAAGCTTTAGTGACCCCAACAACGTTTAATAATCCACGACGTATGGCAACAGGTATTGACCATAACCGTCTGAGCCTGCTTATGGCAGTGCTTGAAAAGAAAGAAAATTATTTATTGCAGCAACAAGATGCATATATTAAAGTGGCAGGTGGTGTAAGATTAACAGAACCGGCTGTAGACTTAAGTGTAATTGTAGCAACTGCATCAAGCTTTAAAGATGAAGCGGTTGATGGTTTAGATTGTTATATTGGAGAAGTAGGTTTGACTGGTGAAGTCAGACGTGTGTCACGTATTGAACAACGCGTTCAAGAAGCAGCTAAACTAGGATTTAAACGTGTGATACTCCCTAAAACAAATATCGGCGGATGGACATTTCCTGACAATATACAAGTCATAGGTGTTTCGACAGTACATGAGGCATTGAAATATGCTTTCAAAGCTTAAAATTTTCATACACAGCCAAAGAGGTGAAAGTTGAATGGATATACTTAAATTTATAGTAGTAATCATCTACTTTATTGTTGGTGCTGCTCTAGGAATTCTTATTATTCCAGAAGTCGTCAATGATATAGGGGTTACAAGTTATCCAATTTTAAAAAATCATTATATAGATGGGTTGCTTGGTGCGCTCATATTCTTTATTATTTTTGGTTTTTTCATTAACCAAGTAACACAATTAATCCGCACTATGGAACAGTGGATTATGAAGAGAAGTGCTGTTGAAATACTATTTGCGACAATTGGTCTTATTATAGGATTACTTATTGCAGTTATGGCATCATTTATTTTAGAAATGATTGGCAACTCGATATTTAATCATTTTATACCAATTATTATTACATTAATTTTATGTTATTTAGGATTTCAATTTGGTTTAAAGAAACGAGACGAAATGTTGCTATTTTTACCCGAAAATATGGCGCGTTCAATGTCGCAAAGTCATCGTAGTGCGGTGCCTAAACTGTTAGATACAAGTGCTATTATTGATGGGAGAATACTAGAAGTGATTCGCTGTGGATTTATAGATGGTGAAATTTTAATTCCACAAGGTGTAATTAATGAGTTGCAGATTGTCGCTGATGCCAATGACAGCGTTAAGCGAGAAAAGGGACAACGTGGCTTAGACGTATTAAATCAACTCTATGATTTAGACTATCCAACGCGTGTAATCCATCCGCAAAAGTCACACAGCGATATTGATACCCTATTAGTTAAATTAGCACAGTCGTATCATGCGCATGTCATTACGACGGATTTTAATTTAAATAAAGTTTGTCATGTTCAAGGCATTCAAGCACTCAATGTGAATGACTTATCAGAAGCAATTAAACCCAATGTACATCAAGGTGACTACTTAAACATCTTACTCACAAAGATGGGGAAAGAGCCTGGACAAGGTGTTGGCTATCTTGATGATGGGACAATGGTCGTCGTAGATAATGCAAAACAGTTGGTTGGTCAGCAAGTAGAATTAGAAGTAATTAGTCTGTTGCAGACGTCATCAGGTCGTATTGTCTTTGCTAAAAAAATTGATGATAACCTGTGATTAACAAACCAATCATTAAACATTAACAGTTTCATGTGAAACGTATACGAGCAAAATTTAGTGTGTACGAATTACATGAAACTTTTTTGTTATAAGGCAAGGATATGACAAAACATGGTACTTATCAAAGTACTGAATAAGTGCTACAATATATGAGAAAATATTGTCTTACCAACTGAACATGGCCCTGAAAGTTATTCACTAAGAATTAATGTAGCGGAAAGTTGATTTTTAAGAATAGCTTTTTCTTATTAACTTAAAAGATATGCGAAGTGTTGCGTAAGTGATGAAAACAAGAAATAAATGACGTAGGAGTGAATATAATGAGTAATCGCGTTAGAGTAAGATACGCACCAAGTCCAACTGGATATTTGCATATTGGCAATGCCAGAACGGCGCTATTTAATTATTTATTTGCGAAACATTATGATGGAGATTTCGTTGTTCGTATAGAAGATACGGACAGTAAACGTAATTTGGAAGACGGAGAAGCTTCACAATTTAATAATTTAAAATGGTTAGGCTTGGATTGGGATGAATCTGTAGATAAAGACAAAGGTTATGGCCCTTATCGTCAATCTGAAAGAGCAGATTTTTATAACCCACTTATTCAACAATTACTAGATGAAGATAAAGCTTATAAATGTTATATGACAGAAGAGGAATTAGAAGCAGAACGTGAAGCGCAAATCGCGCGTGGCGAGATGCCTCGATACGGTGGACAACATGCGCATTTAACAGAAGAACAACGTCAACAATTTGAAGCGGAAGGACGTCAACCAGCTATTCGCTTTCGTGTACCTCAAAATCATACGTATACATTTAATGACATGGTTAAAGGTGAAATTTCATTTGACTCAAATAATATAGGTGATTGGGTTATCGTTAAAAAAGACGGGGTGCCAACATACAATTTTGCAGTAGCTGTCGATGATCACTATATGGAAATATCAGATGTTATTCGCGGAGATGATCATGTTTCAAATACGCCAAAACAATTAATGATTTATGATGCGTTTGGTTGGGAACCGCCGCGTTTCGCACACATGTCATTAATCGTCAATGAAGAGCGCAAGAAACTAAGTAAACGCGATGGTCAAATTTTACAATTTATCGAGCAATATCGTGACTTAGGATATTTACCAGAAGCATTGTTTAACTTTATTACATTGTTAGGTTGGTCTCCTGAAGGTGAAGATGAAATCTTTTCTAAGGAAACGTTTATTAAAATCTTTGATGAAAAGCGTTTATCTAAATCACCAGCAATGTTTGATAGACAAAAATTAGCATGGGTTAACAACCAATATATGAAGACCAAAGATACTGAAACAGTATTTGAACTCGCGTTACCACATTTAATCAAAGCAAATCTAATTCCTGAGCAACCAAGTGAGGAAGATCGCGAATGGGGTCGAAAATTAATTGCCTTGTATCAAAAAGAAATGAGCTATGCAGGAGAAATTGTGCCATTGTCCGAAATGTTCTTTAAAGATATGCCAGAATTAGGTGCAGAAGAACAAGAAGTAATCAATGGTGCGCAAGTTCCTGAATTAATGCAACATTTGTATGGCAAACTCGAAGCGCTAGAACCATTTGAAGCTGCAGAAATCAAAAAAACAATCAAAGAAGTTCAAAAAGAAACAGGTATTAAAGGTAAACAATTATTTATGCCAATACGTGTTGCTGTTACTGGACAAATGCATGGTCCTGAACTGCCAAATACAATTGAAGTGTTAGGTAAAGACAAGGTGTTAAGTCGTCTGAAACAATATGTATCATAGGAAGTCATGTTCAAGTGAGGAACTACTTGAAATTTTGAGCTAAACGACATATGATTAGAGTTGTATCGTCCACAAAGGATTAGTAAATAATGATATTGTGCTATAGAGAATGTACGGTTGGTGAAAGTACATCACAATAGTTATGGAATGCACCTTTGTGTAGACAATTGAATAATATAAACGAGAGTAAAGTGATATACTGATATTGCTTTACTGAATTAAGAGTGGAACCGTGCAAAAGCGCCTCTAACATCATACTTGTTAGAGGCGTTTTTTCATAAGAAACGTTTAAAGAACAAATTGATGTTATTGAATGAGCAAGGAAAGAAATAAGTTATTATGAAATCGGGGAGGAGATTATCTTGCTAAGAAGAATGAGAGACGACGTTAAAATGGTCTTTGAGCAAGATCCAGCAGCAAGAACAACATTTGAAGTAATCACTACGTATGCTGGGCTTCATGCGGTATGGAGTCATTTAATTGCACATAAATTATATAATAAGAAAAGATATGTACTAGCACGTATTATTTCACAAATTTCACGCTTTTTTACTGGTATAGAAATACATCCTGGTGCACAAATTGGCAAGCGCCTATTTATTGACCATGGCATGGGTGTAGTCATTGGTGAAACATGTACGATTGGAGACAACGTCACGATTTATCAAGGCGTTACGTTAGGTGGAACTGGAAAAGAAAAGGGTAAACGCCATCCAGACATTGGAGACAATGTTTTAATTGCAGCTGGATCGAAAATTTTAGGCAATATTCAAATTGAGTCGAACGTCAATATTGGCGCAAACTCAGTAGTATTGCAATCTGTGCCTAGTTATACAACTGTAGTGGGTATTCCAGGGCATATTGTAAAACAACAGGGTAAACGAATCGGGAAAACATTTGATCACCGTAACTTACCGGATCCATTATATGAGCAAATTAAGCAGCTAGAAAAACAACTAGAAAAAGCCAAGAACGGAGAGATTAAAGATGATTACATTATATAATACATTGACACGTCAAAAGGAAGTATTCAAACCCATAGAACCTGGGAAAGTTAAAATGTATGTCTGTGGGCCGACCGTATATAACTATATTCATATAGGGAATGCACGACCAGCGATTAACTATGATGTAGTACGTCGTTACTTTGAATACCAAGGGTATGACGTAGACTACGTCTCAAATTTTACTGATGTTGATGATAAACTTATTAAACGTTCACAAGAACTGAATGAATCCGTTCCTGAAATTGCTGATCGTTATATTCAAGCATTTTATGAAGATGTTGGTGCTTTAAATGTTAAGAAAGCCACTTCAAATCCACGTGTGATGGACCATATGGAAGATATCATTGAATTCATTAAAAATTTAGTCGACGAAGGTTATGCCTATGAAAGTCATGGAGATGTCTATTTTAGAACACGTAAATTTGATGGCTATGGTAAATTAAGCCATCAGTCTATTGACGACTTAAAAGTAGGCGCTCGCATTGAAGCGGGTGAACAAAAAGAAGATGCTTTAGACTTTACATTATGGAAAAAAGCTAAGCCTGGTGAAATTAGCTGGTCTAGTCCCTTTGGAGAAGGGCGCCCAGGGTGGCATATTGAGTGCTCTGTGATGGCATATCATGAACTTGGTAAGACCATTGATATTCATGCTGGAGGCTCCGATTTACAATTTCCTCATCATGAAAATGAAATTGCGCAATCAGAAGCACATAATCATGCACCATTTGCAAATTATTGGATGCATAACGGTTTTATCAACATAGACAATGAGAAAATGAGTAAGTCATTGGGGAATTTTATATTAGTGCATGATATCATCAAGGAAATTGATCCTGATGTCTTGCGTTTCTTTATGATTAGCGTACACTATCGCAGTCCAATCAACTATAATATGGAACTTGTTAGTGCAGCTAAAAGCGGCCTAGAACGCATTCGCAATAGCTATCAATTAATTGAAGAGCGTGAAACAATAGCTACCGATATTGTTGAACAAACAGACTACATTGAACAAATTGATGCAATATTAAAACAATTTGAGCAAGTGATGAATGATGATTTTAATACAGCTAATGCGGTAACTGCATGGTATGATTTAGCGAAATTAGCCAATAAATATGTGTTGGAGAAATCAACTTCAACGGCAGTAATCGAGCGTTTTAAAGAAGTGTATCAAATATTTAGTGATGTACTAGGCGTTCCTTTAAAAGGTCAAGAAGCAGATGTACTATTAGATGAAGAGATAGAGCAAATGATTGCTGAGCGTGATGAAGCACGTAAAAATAAAGATTTTGCGAGAGCAGATGAAATTAGAGATACATTAAAGGCACAACATATTATTTTGGAAGACACGCCTCAAGGTGTGAGATACAAACGTGGCTAATATGGATATAAAATTATTAAATCCACTAACATTAGCTTACATGGGTGATGCGGTTTTAGATCAACATGTTAGAGCATATATTGTGTTGAAATTACGCAGCAAACCTAATCGTCTTCATCAAGCAGCTAAACGCTATGTCTCAGCTAAAAGTCAGGCACAAACACTAGAAAAATTATTAGCACAGCAGTGGTTTACAGAAGAAGAATTAGATATCGTTCGGCGTGGTCGCAATGCTAAAAGCTATACAAAAGCTAAAAATACTGATATTCAAACGTATCGTAAAAGCTCTGCAATAGAAGCAGTGATTGGCTTCTTATACTTAGAGCAACGAGAGCAGCGTCTTAATTCACTATTAACAGAAATCATTCACATTGTTGACGAAAGAGAGGGAAGATAGCATTGGAAGATCATATAATAGTAGGTCGTCATGCCGTAAAGGAAGCCATTGTCACTGGTCATACAATAAATAAAATACTGATTCAAGAAGGTATTAAAAAACAACAAATCAAAGAAATTTTAACAAACGCAAAAACTCAAAAATTAGTCGTGCAAACAGTGCCAAAATCTAAATTAGATCATATGTCAGATGCGCCTCACCAAGGTGTTGCAGCCTTGATTGCACCATATGAATACGCCGATTTTAACTATTTTATTAAAATGCAACAACAAAAGGAAAGCCTATCTACGGTCATTATTTTAGATGGATTAGAAGATCCACATAACTTAGGTTCTATTTTGCGGACAGCAGATGCAACAGGTGTGGATGGTATTATTATTCCTAAACGTCGTTCAGTAGCGTTAACACAAATTGTAGCTAAAGCATCTACAGGAGCGATTCAGCATATACCTGTAATGCGTGTAACTAATTTATCTCAGACAATTGATGATTTGAAAGCGCATGGTTTTTGGATTGTAGGAACAGAAGCAGATAATGCCACAGACTATAGAGACATGGCAGCTGATATGTCATTAGCAATTGTCATTGGTAGTGAAGGCCAAGGGATGAGCCGTCTAGTTAAAGATAAATGTGATTTTTATATTAAAATTCCAATGGTCGGTCACGTGAATAGTTTAAATGCATCCGTGGCAGCTGGTTTGATGATGTATGAAGTATATCGTAAACGTCATTCATATGGAGACAAATAATGAAGCAAAAATATTTAGTTATAGACGGTTATAATATGATTGGCCAATCGCCAGAGTTGATGACCATTGCTAAAGAAAGCCTTGAAGAAGCACGCGAACAATTGTTGGATGCCATAGCGAATTATAGCGCTGTGATAGCTGATGAAGTGGTATGTGTCTTCGATGCATATGAACAATCAGGTATTGAACGTGAATATATGTATCATGGTGTAAAGATTATTTATACAAAAGAAAAAGAAACCGCAGATAGCTATATCGAACGTTATGTCTATGACTTATATAATAAACATACAACGCATATTACGGTTGTGACGAGTGATATGAGCGAACAGCATGCAATTTTTGGAACAGGTGCTTATCGTGTATCATCTCGAGAAATGTGGCGCGAATTAAAAGAAATGGAAATAACAGTAACAAAGTCGTTAGATGACTTTAGTCAATCAAAACCTAGAACTCGAATACCGTTATCTGATGATATACTTACTGAATTTGAAAAAATACGTCGAGGTCATCATCACAAACACTAGTATTGTGATATTGCCGAAATCCTATATCAGGGTATAAAATTTAGCACATAACTCTTATTGGAAAGTAGGCGACAAACATAACTGGTAGACATCTTGAAAGCGCGTTTAAAATGTACCGAGAGTGTGACAATAAAGATGATGCTTTTGCAGAACTTGTGAATTTGTGGAAACCCATTATTATTAATAAGCTTAAAAAGGTAGATTATTACCTAAATGATATCGACGATTTATATCAAGAGGTCTTAATTAAACTTTACTTGGTCATTGATCGCTATGACACACAACAAGATAAACCATTTGAGTATTATGTGAATTGTGTTATTAGGTCAGTTAAATATGATTATTTACGTAAACAATATGCCTATCATAAACGAATACAAAGCATGATTAAAGAGAGTCATGTAAACGTATATTACAATCAACATGTGAATCCTGTTGAAATAAAAATGTTACAACGCGCAGATTTAATGAATATATTTGAACACACGAAGTATTTTACTAAGGTAGAAAAAAGGGTGTTTTACGCGCTGATTGCAGGATATAAACCATTAGAAATTGCACGAATACTTAAGTTACAACGCAAAGCGGTTTACAATAGTATACAACGTTGTAAAATGAAATTATATAAAGTGATATTAAAGACTACGGAATGAGTTTTATTGGTCATATTGTTTCATAGCTTCGTTTGACATTTAAGTCTAAATATAGGTATAGTATATTGGTATTAAAATGTGTAAGGGTGAATAAATGTGAAAAAAGTCCCTTTAAATTGCGATGTTTGTGGCAATAGAAATTATCATGTTCCAAAGAAAGATGGCTCAGCATCAAGGTTAACACTTAAAAAATATTGTCCAAGATGTAACTCACATACAGTACATAAAGAATCGAAATAATACTTTTAGTGCTATGAAAAGTGGTTATTCGATGTTGCAACATGAGACAACGTATAGGCTAGTTAATGAGTGAGAGTATGGAGGTTGTTTTTGATGGCTAAAGACAAAAACAAAGAAAAAGATAACTTTTTCAAAGGCGTTAAGTCTGAAATGGAGAAAACAAGTTGGCCAACGAAAGAAGAGTTATTCAAATACACTGTTATTGTAGTATCTACAGTGCTATTCTTTATGGCTTTTTTCTATGTTTTAGATATCGGTATCGGAAATCTTATTGAATTATTTAGATAAAAGTAAGGAGTGACAACATGTCTGAAGTAGTTGGTGCTAAACACTGGTATGCAGTGCACACATATTCTGGATATGAGAATAAAGTTAAAAAGAATTTAGAAAAAAGAGTCGAATCAATGAATATGACAGAACAGATTTTTAGAGTTGTCATACCCGAAGAGGAAGAGACTCAAGTCAAAGATGGCAAAGCTAAAAAAGTAGTTAAAAAGACATTTCCAGGATACGTTTTAGTGGAACTCATCATGACAGACGAATCATGGTATGTCGTGCGAAATACTCCTGGCGTTACTGGATTCGTTGGTTCTGCAGGCGCAGGATCTAAGCCGAATCCATTACTACCTGACGAAGTTCGTTTTATATTAAAACAAATGGGTCTTAAAGAAAAAACAATAGATATAGAATTAGAGATTGGCGAGCAAGTGCGTATCAAATCAGGTCCGTTTTCTAATCAAGTTGGAGAAGTTCAAGAGATTGAAGCAGATAAATTTAAATTAACTGTGTTAGTAGATATGTTTGGCAGAGAAACACCAGTAGAAGTTGAATTTGATCAAGTAGAAAAGCTTTAAAGTAAAGCCTCAATACTGGAACTGTGTTAATAATTGTTGAACGCTTTAAATGTTGAAATATTACTATTGATTTTTGTAACGAAAAGGTGTTAAAATAATGTGGTCGCGTTTTTAAGACGCTCATTTCGTCACGAAATGTTTGAGTGGGAGGGCAAAACTGAGCCCTGTGACCACATCACGATATCAAGGAGGTGCACATCGTGGCTAAAAAAGTAGAAAAAGTAGTTAAATTACAAATTCCTGCAGGGAAAGCAAATCCAGCACCACCAGTTGGACCAGCATTAGGTCAAGCAGGTGTGAACATCATGGGATTCTGTAAAGAATTCAACGCACGTACGCAAGAACAAGCAGGTTTAATCATTCCGGTAGAAATCAGTGTATATGAAGATCGTTCATTTACATTTATTACAAAAACTCCACCGGCTCCAGTACTACTTAAAAAAGCAGCTGGCGTAGAAAAAGGTTCAGGTGAACCTAACAAAACTAAAGTTGCTACAGTTACTAAAGAACAAGTACGTGAAATTGCTAATTCTAAAATGCAAGATTTAAACGCTGCAGACGAAGAAGCAGCTATGCGTATTATTGAAGGTACTGCTCGTAGCATGGGTATTACTGTAGAATAATTAAGAATTTAAACTTGAAATGAATTGATAGACGATAACAGCAGATAACGAAATGGCAACCAACGCTATTGTCTTCGATGGATTTAAGTGAAATTGGGTGAACATCGTCTCCCAAAATTAACATAGATATCATCAGTTATCTGCTCTTAACTTGTGTGATACGCAAGTGAAATGTGGGAGGAAATTCCGCTAAAACCACTAAAGGAGGAAGAATAATGGCTAAAAAAGGTAAAAAGTATCAAGAAGCAGCTAGCAAAATTGACCGTACGCAACACTACAGTGTTGAGGAAGCAATTAGCTTAGCTAAAGAAACTAGCGTAGCTAACTTTGATGCATCAGTTGAAGTTGCATTCCGTTTAGGTATTGATACACGTAAAAATGATCAACAAATCCGTGGTGCAGTTGTACTACCAAACGGAACTGGTAAATCACAACGTGTATTAGTATTTGCGAAAGGTGATAAAATCACTGAAGCAGAAGAAGCAGGCGCAGATTATGTAGGTGAAGCAGAATATGCTCAAAAAATCCAACAAGGTTGGTTTGATTTCGATGTAGTTGTTGCTACACCTGACATGATGGGTGAAGTTGGTAAATTAGGTAGAGTATTAGGACCAAAAGGTTTAATGCCTAACCCTAAAACTGGCACTGTTACGATGGACGTTAAAAAAGCTGTTGAAGAAATCAAAGCAGGTAAAGTTGAATACCGTGCTGAAAAAGCAGGTATTGTTCACGCTACTATCGGTAAAGTTTCATTTGATACTGATAAATTAATTGAAAACTTTAACGCATTACAAGACGTTTTAGCAAAAGCAAAACCAGCTTCAGCTAAAGGTACTTACTTCAAATCCGTTGCTGTTACTACAACAATGGGTCCTGGCGTTAAAGTTGATACTTCATCATTTAAATTATAATTATATAATGACTTCAAAGACTGGCAACTTTTGCTAGTCTTTTTTTAAAAAAACGATTGACATATTACAATAACAACGTTATATTAATTATTGTGATTATTTTACCTAAGACAGTAGGAGTTAATTATAACTTAAAAATCAATCCTACCGAGGCTAAAATTGACTTGAACGTGATGATTAATTGATCTTTCAAGCACTTTTTGCCGTGGGTAGAAAGTGCTTTTTTTATTGCTATTAAAAAAAGCACCGAACAAATTTAAATGGAGGTGTCTGAATGTCTGCTATCATTGAAGCAAAAAAACAACTTGTTGACGTTATTGCTGATCAACTTAAAAATTCAGTATCAACTGTCGTTGTCGATTACCGTGGTTTAACAGTTGCAGAAGTAACAGAATTGCGTTCACAATTACGTGAAGCTGGTGTTGAGTATAAAGTATACAAAAACACAATGGTTCGTCGTGCAGCTGAACAAGCAGGTATCGAAGGCTTAAACGATTTCTTAACAGGTCCTACAGCAATTGCAACTTCAACTGAAGATGTTGTAGCACCAGCGAAAGTTATCGCAGGTTTTGCAAAAGAACACGAAGCTTTAGAAATCAAAACAGGTGTCATGGACGGTAGTATTATATCAGCAGAAGAAGTTAAAACTGTTGGTTCATTACCTTCACACGACGGTCTTGTATCTATGCTTTTATCAGTATTACAAGCTCCAGTCCGCAACTTCGCTTATGCAGTTAAAGCTGTTGGAGAACAAAAAGAAGAAAGCGCTGAGTAATTGCGCATAAATTTTAAAATAACGGAGGAATTATAAAATGGCTAATCAAGAACAAATCATTGAAGCAATTAAAGAAATGTCAGTTTTAGAATTAAACGATTTAGTAAAAGCAATTGAAGAAGAATTTGGTGTAACTGCAGCAGCTCCAGTAGCAGCAGCAGGTGCAGCTGGTGGCGGAGACGCAGCAGCAGAAAAAACTGAATTTGATGTTGAATTAACTTCAGCTGGTTCATCTAAAATCAAAGTTGTTAAAGCAGTTAAAGAAGCAACTGGCTTAGGATTAAAAGATGCTAAAGAATTAGTAGATGGCGCTCCTAAAGTAATTAAAGAAGGCCTTGCTAAAGACGAAGCTGAAAAACTTAAAGAACAATTAGAAGAAGTAGGCGCGACTGTAGAATTAAAATAGTTCTCTCGTCTAAACTTAATATAGGTTAAGATAAATGAGATACATCGTTTGAATGTAGGAAGACTTAACCTAAATGCTTTGAGAAATGAAAACCCCGTTATCACGATAACGGGGTTTAGTTCATTTTCAGAATACAGTGGTACTTAATTAACGCATCCAAGTAGTTCAAGAAAAATGAAAAAATACACGAATAATATGTACTTTTTATGCTCATGACGTAAAAATACACGGTGATAATTCTTTAATACAAATCTATAAAGGAAAGGGGTGGGCTTATGAGTCATTATTATGATGAGTGCCCAGACGTTAAAAGTAATCAACAAACCATTGTTTACTCATATCAGCACGATAAATTACAGCTAGTGACAGATGCAGGTGTTTTTTCTAAAGATAAGGTAGATTTCGGCTCTGACTTGCTAATTCAAACGTTTTTGAATGAACATCCGCCTGGTCCGAGTAAGTCGATTGTTGATGTTGGATGTGGATATGGTCCTATTGGCCTAACCATAGCAAAGGTCTGTCCGCACCATAAAGTGACAATGCTTGACGTTAACCAACGCGCATTAGCACTAGCTGAAAAAAATAGTAAGCATAATCAAATTGATAATGTCATTATTAAAGAAAGCGATGGTCTTTCTGCAGTAAAGCATAACGCTTGTGATTATATTTTAACTAATCCGCCAATTAGAGCTGGTAAAGAAGTTGTTCATCGAATTTTTGCTGAAGCATATGACAGGTTAAGGACACAGGGTGAGCTGTTCGTTGTCATACAAAAGAAACAAGGTATGCCATCCGCTAAAAAGAAATTGGCTGAACTATTTGATAATGTAGAAGTCGTCACAAAGAATAAAGGATATTATATATTAAGAAGTTCAAAAGGTTGATTTAATATTCGTATTCTGATATAGTTATAAAATGTAAAAATTTATGTTCAATAAGTGTGTACTTTTACCTAATAAGAGTAAGTGGAACAGGAATAACATGAAACGGAAATGGTGTCATCTTTAGTGTTGCCGTTTTCTTTTTGTCTTGTTAGCACACTTTTAAATGGACGGTAGCACACAATATTTGAGGGGTGAATCTGTTTGGCAGGTCAAGTTGTCCAATATGGAAGACATCGTAAACGTAGAAACTACGCGAGAATTTCAGAAGTATTAGAATTACCAAACTTAATAGAAATTCAAACTAAATCTTATGATTGGTTCCTAAAAGAAGGTTTACTAGAAATGTTCCGTGATATCTCACCAATTGAAGATTTCACAGGTAACCTATCATTAGAGTTTGTAGATTACAGATTAGGTGAACCAAAGTATGATTTAGAAGAATCGAAAAATCGTGACGCTACTTATGCTGCACCTCTTCGTGTTAAAGTGCGTCTCGTTATAAAAGAAACAGGTGAAGTTAAAGAGCAAGAAGTATTTATGGGAGACTTCCCATTAATGACAGATACAGGTACGTTTGTTATTAATGGTGCAGAGCGTGTTATTGTATCGCAATTAGTACGTTCACCATCCGTTTACTTTAATGAAAAAATTGACAAAAACGGACGAGAAAATTATGATGCTACAATCATTCCTAACCGTGGTGCCTGGTTAGAATACGAAACAGATGCTAAAGATGTTGTCTATGTTCGTATTGATAGAACTCGTAAATTGCCATTAACTGTCTTATTACGCGCATTAGGCTTTTCAACTGATCAAGAAATTGTTGAGTTGTTAGGCGATAACGAATACTTGCGTAATACATTAGAAAAAGACGGAACAGAAAACACTGAACAAGCGTTATTAGAAATTTATGAACGTTTACGTCCTGGTGAACCACCAACAGTTGAAAATGCAAAAAGTTTATTATATTCTCGCTTCTTCGATCCGAAACGCTATGATTTAGCAAGCGTTGGACGTTATAAAGCGAACAAAAAATTGCATCTAAAACACCGTTTATTTAATCAAAAATTAGCAGAGCCTATCGTAAACAGCGAAACAGGTGAAATTGTTGCTGAAGAAGGTACTGTATTAGATCGTCGCAAATTAGACGAAATTATGGACGTTCTTGAAACAAATGCGAATAGTGAAGTATTCGAATTAGAAGGAACAGTAATAGACGAACCGGTTGAAATTCAATCAATCAAAGTCTATGTACCAAATGATGAAGAAGGTTGTACAACAACGATAATTGGTAATGCTTTACCAGATTCAGAAGTGAAATGTATCACACCTGCAGATATTATTTCTTCTATGAGTTACTTCTTCAACTTATTAGCTGGCATTGGTTACACGGATGATATCGATCATTTAGGTAACCGTCGTTTACGTTCAGTTGGTGAGTTATTGCAAAACCAATTCCGTATTGGTTTATCAAGAATGGAACGTGTTGTGCGTGAAAGAATGTCAATTCAAGATACCGAATCTATCACACCACAACAATTAATTAATATTAGACCAGTTATTGCATCAATTAAAGAATTCTTTGGTAGTTCTCAATTATCACAATTCATGGACCAAGCTAACCCATTAGCAGAATTAACACACAAACGTCGTTTATCTGCGTTAGGACCTGGTGGTTTAACACGTGAACGTGCACAAATGGAAGTTCGTGACGTGCATTATTCTCACTATGGCCGTATGTGTCCGATTGAAACACCAGAGGGTCCAAACATTGGTTTGATTAACTCATTATCTAGTTATGCGCGTGTCAACGAGTTTGGCTTTATTGAAACGCCTTATCGTAAAGTAGATATTGATACAAATGCAATCACAGATCAAATTGACTACTTAACTGCTGATGAAGAAGACAGTTATGTCGTTGCACAAGCGAACTCTCGCCTTGATGAAAATGGTCGTTTCTTAGATGATGAAGTAGTATGCCGTTTCCGCGGTAATAATACTGTTATGGCTAAAGAAAAAATGGACTACATGGATGTATCTCCTAAACAAGTTGTTTCAGCTGCGACAGCATGTATTCCATTCTTAGAGAACGATGACTCTAACCGTGCATTGATGGGTGCAAACATGCAACGTCAAGCAGTTCCGTTGATGAACCCTGAAGCGCCGTTCGTAGGAACAGGTATGGAGCATGTTGCTGCTCGTGACTCTGGTGCTGCGATTACTGCAAAATACAGAGGTCGTGTAGAACACGTTGAATCTAATGAAATCCTAGTGCGTCGATTAATTGAAGAAAATGGAAAAGAATATGAAGGCGAACTTGATCGCTATCCATTAGCGAAGTTTAAACGCTCTAACTCTGGTACATGTTATAACCAACGTCCAATTGTTTCTATTGGCGACGTTGTAGAATACAATGAAATTCTAGCTGACGGTCCATCAATGGAGCTTGGTGAAATGGCATTAGGCCGCAACGTTGTAGTTGGTTTCATGACTTGGGACGGCTATAACTATGAAGATGCTGTCATCATGAGTGAACGTTTAGTCAAAGATGACGTTTACACATCTATTCATATTGAAGAATATGAATCAGAAGCACGTGATACGAAATTAGGACCTGAGGAAATCACACGTGATATTCCTAACGTCTCTGAAAGTGCACTTAAAAACTTAGACGATCGCGGTATTGTTTATGTAGGTGCAGAAGTTAAAGATGGCGATATTTTAGTAGGTAAAGTAACGCCTAAAGGTGTCACAGAGCTAACAGCTGAAGAACGTCTATTACATGCAATCTTTGGTGAAAAAGCACGTGAAGTGCGTGACACTTCATTGCGTGTACCACATGGTGCTGGCGGTATTGTGCTAGATGTTAAAGTCTTCAACCGTGAAGAAGGAGATGACACACTTTCTCCAGGTGTTAACCAATTAGTACGCGTATATATTGTGCAGAAACGTAAAATACACGTTGGGGACAAAATGTGTGGTCGTCATGGTAACAAAGGTGTCATTTCTAAGATTGTTCCAGAAGAGGACATGCCTTATTTACCAGATGGACGTCCAATTGATATTATGTTAAACCCACTTGGTGTGCCATCACGTATGAACATTGGACAAGTTCTAGAGTTGCATTTAGGTATGGCTGCTAAAAACTTAGGTATTCATGTTGCGTCACCAGTATTTGATGGTGCGAACGATGAAGATGTATGGTCAACAATTGAAGAAGCTGGTATGGCACGTGACGGTAAAACCGTATTATATGATGGCCGTACAGGTGAGCCATTCGACAACCGTATCTCAGTTGGAGTTATGTACATGCTTAAACTTGCACATATGGTTGATGACAAATTACATGCTCGTTCAACAGGTCCATACTCATTAGTTACACAACAACCACTTGGTGGTAAAGCACAATTTGGTGGACAACGTTTCGGTGAGATGGAAGTATGGGCACTTGAAGCTTATGGTGCTGCCTATACATTGCAAGAAATCCTTACTTATAAATCTGATGATACGGTAGGCCGTGTTAAAACATACGAAGCTATCGTTAAAGGTGAAAACATTTCTAGACCAAGTGTTCCTGAATCATTCCGTGTATTGATGAAAGAACTTCAAAGTTTAGGTTTAGATGTGAAAGTGATGGATGAGCACGATAACGAAATCGAAATGGCAGATGTTGAAGATGAAGATACAACAGAGCGCAAAGTAGATTTGCAACAAAAAGATGCGCCACAATCTCAACAAGAAGAAACTGCTGATTAGTCAATATATTAGATATAAGGAATGGTGTTAGGAACAAGTGCTACGGATGTTTAAACATAATGTGTTTTGAGTTGCATCCATCCTAACCTTTCCTTAATTTCAATAGATGTAAATCAATCAAATGGCACAGCTAATCTAAATTGAAGGAGGTAGGCTCCTTGATTGATGTAAATAATTTCCATTATATGAAAATCGGTTTAGCCTCACCTGAAAAAATTCGTTCATGGTCATATGGTGAAGTGAAAAAACCAGAAACAATTAATTATCGTACGTTAAAACCAGAAAAAGATGGCTTATTCTGTGAGAGAATATTCGGCCCAACTAAAGATTGGGAATGTAGTTGTGGTAAATACAAACGTGTGCGTTATAAAGGCATGGTTTGTGATAGATGTGGTGTTGAAGTCACTAAATCTAAAGTTCGTCGTGAAAGAATGGGACATATTGAATTAGCAGCTCCTGTATCTCATATTTGGTACTTCAAAGGTATCCCAAGTCGTATGGGTCTGTTATTAGACATGTCTCCTAGAGCATTAGAAGAAGTTATCTATTTCGCTTCATATGTTGTTGTCGATCCAGGTCCAACTGGTTTAGAAAAGAAAACTTTATTATCTGAAGCTGAATTTAGAGACTACTATGACAAATATCCAGGACAATTCGTTGCTAAAATGGGTGCAGAAGGCATTAAAGATTTATTACATGAAATTGACCTTGATGAAGAGCTTAAGCAATTACGTGATGAATTAGAATCAGCAACTGGTCAAAGATTGACACGTGCAATTAAACGTTTAGAAGTTGTTGAATCTTTTAGAAATTCTGGCAATAAACCTGAGTGGATGATTTTAGATGTACTTCCAATTATTCCACCAGAAATCCGTCCTATGGTTCAATTAGACGGGGGCCGTTTTGCTACAAGTGACTTAAATGACTTATATCGTCGTGTCATTAATCGTAATAATCGTTTAAAACGTTTATTAGATTTAGGTGCGCCTGGTATTATCGTGCAAAATGAAAAACGTATGTTGCAAGAAGCAGTAGATGCTTTAATTGATAATGGACGACGCGGACGCCCAGTTACTGGACCAGGTAACAGACCTTTGAAATCTCTTTCTCATATGTTGAAAGGTAAACAAGGTCGTTTCCGTCAAAACTTACTCGGTAAACGTGTTGACTATTCAGGACGTTCAGTTATCGCAGTAGGTCCAAGCTTGAAAATGTACCAATGTGGTTTGCCAAAAGAAATGGCGCTCGAATTGTTCAAACCTTTTGTTATGAAAGAGTTAGTACAACGTGAAATTGCCACAAACATTAAAAATGCGAAAAGTAAAATTGAACGCATGGATGATGAAGTTTGGGATGTATTAGAAGATGTTATTAGAGAACATCCGGTTCTGTTAAACCGTGCGCCTACGCTTCATAGACTAGGTATTCAAGCATTTGAACCAACATTAGTAGAAGGTCGCGCAATTCGACTTCACCCACTTGTAACAACAGCTTACAATGCGGACTTTGATGGTGACCAAATGGCTGTTCACGTACCATTATCTAAAGAAGCTCAAGCAGAAGCACGTATGCTTATGCTGGCTGCACAAAATATTTTGAACCCTAAAGATGGTAAACCAGTTGTTACGCCATCACAAGATATGGTATTAGGTAACTACTACCTTACTTTAGAGCGCAAAGATGCAATTAATACTGGTGCTATTTTTAACGATACAAACGAAGTGTTAAAAGCATATGCCAATGGCTATGTACACTTGCATACACGTATCGGTGTACATGCTGGGTCATTTAACAACCCGACATTTACTGAAGAACAAAATAAAAAAATCTTAGCTACATCTGTAGGTAAAGTCATTTTTAATGAAATTATTCCAGAATCATTTGCGTATATTAATGAACCATCACAAGCAAATTTAGAAGACAAAACACCTGATAAATATTTTGTTGATCCATCACAATTAGGTGAAGGTGGACTTAAAGCATTCTTTGAAGAACAAGAATTGACTGAGCCATTCAACAAAAAATTCTTAGGTAATATTATTGCTGAAGTCTTTAATAGATTTAGCATTACTGATACATCAATGATGCTTGACCGTATGAAAGACTTAGGTTTCAAATTTTCATCAAAAGCAGGTATTACTGTAGGTGTCGCAGATATCGTTGTATTACCAGACAAAAAAGATATCTTAGATGAACATGAAAAACTTGTTGATCGAGTAACAAAACAATTCAATCGTGGTTTAATAACAGAAGATGAACGTTATAATGCAGTCGTTGAAATTTGGACAGATGCTAAAGACCAAATTCAAGGCGAATTAATGCAATCACTTGAGAAAACAAACCCAATCTTTATGATGAGTGATTCAGGTGCGCGTGGTAACGCATCTAACTTTACGCAATTAGCTGGTATGCGTGGTTTAATGGCTGCGCCATCAGGTAAAATTATTGAGTTGCCAATCACTTCTTCATTCCGTGAAGGTTTAACCGTATTAGAATACTTCATTTCTACCCATGGTGCACGTAAAGGTCTTGCCGATACAGCGCTTAAAACAGCTGACTCTGGTTACCTTACTCGTCGTCTTGTTGACGTTGCACAAGATGTTATTGTACGTGAAGAAGACTGTGGCACTGACCGTGGTTTACTTGTATCTGATATTAGAGAAGGTACAGAAATGATTGAACCGTTTATCGAACGTATCGAAGGTCGCTATTCTAAAGAAACAATTCGTCACCCTGAAACGGATGAAATTATCATTCATCCTGATGAATTGATTACAGCTGAAATCGCGAAGAAAATTACCGATGCAGGTATTGAGCAAATGTACATCCGTTCAGCATTTACTTGTAACACACGTCACGGCGTATGTGAAAAATGTTATGGTAAAAACCTTGCGACAGGTGAAAAAGTTGAAGTGGGTGAAGCAGTTGGAACAATTGCTGCTCAATCAATTGGTGAACCAGGTACGCAGCTTACAATGCGTACATTCCACACAGGTGGTGTAGCAGGTAGCGATATCACTCAAGGTCTTCCACGTATCCAAGAGATTTTCGAAGCGCGTAATCCAAAAGGACAAGCTGTGATTACTGAAATCGAAGGTGTTGTTGAAGATATTAAATTAGCGAAAGACCGTCAACAAGAAATTGTTGTTAAAGGCGCAAACGAAACAAGATCTTACCTTGCTTCAGGTACTTCAAGATTAAAAGTAGAAGTAGGACAATCAGTTGAACGAGGAGAAGTATTAACAGAAGGTTCAATTGAGCCGAAAAACTTCTTAGCTGTGGCTGGTTTAAATGCTACTGAAAGTTACTTGCTTAAAGAGGTACAAAAAGTTTATCGTATGCAAGGTGTAGAAATCGATGATAAACACGTTGAAGTAATGGTTAGACAAATGCTACGTAAAGTGCGTATTATCGAAGCTGGCGACACTAAATTATTACCAGGTTCACTTGTAGATATTCACCACTTTACAGACGCAAACCGCGATTCATTTAAACAACGTAAACGCCCAGCAACAGCCAAACCAGTGTTGTTAGGTATTACTAAAGCATCTCTTGAAACAGAAAGCTTCTTATCAGCGGCTTCATTCCAAGAAACAACACGTGTCCTTACAGATGCAGCTATCAAAGGTAAACGTGATGACTTACTTGGACTTAAAGAGAATGTTATTATTGGTAAACTTATCCCAGCTGGTACAGGTATGAGACGATACAGTAGCGTTAAATACGATAAAACCACTGTTCCAGTAGCTGAACAAACAGAAGAACAATTAACAGACAAATAATAAAATTGACTGGGACATTTCCTGAAAAATTAGCTAGTAAATGCGGTTTTTGTAACGTCATTTACTAGCTATTTTATTTACAATACTTGTATTGAAAGCTCACTTGCTTAGTCGACACTTCTGAGTGTGGTCCCAACTTGTTGGAAATATTTGTTTCTGACACTATGATTTTCAATCAATTTTGCTATTATATATTGACTGTAATAAAGTTAAGTGTTATTATTGTAAAGGTTGATGCAAGCAGAACTTTGGAGGATGTTCATGTCTAATGAAAAAGTTGCACGCTTTAACAAACAACACGTTGTAGTTGGTCTTAAAGAAACGCTCAAGGCGTTAAAGAAAGATCAAGTTACAGCATTGATTATTGCAAAAGACGTCGAAGTATTTTTATTATCTCGCGTGTTTAGCTATGTCAATCACACAAATATACCTGTTTATTATTTCGAGAGTAAACAAGCTCTTGGCAAATATGTAGGTATTAATGTTAATGCGACAATTGTTGCATTATTGAATGAGAATTAGTAAGTATTTGCTTACTAACTTTTATTTAACCTTAAAATGAACCACCTGGATGTGTGGGATTAAAAAGTGAAGAGAGGAGGACTTACTCAATGCCAACTATTAACCAATTAGTACGTAAACCAAGACAAAGCAAATCTAAGAAATCAGATTCACCAGCTTTAAATAGAGGTTTCAACAGTAAAAAGAAACAATTTACTGACTTAAATTCACCTCAAAAACGTGGTGTTTGTACGCGTGTAGGAACAATGACTCCTAAGAAACCTAACTCAGCGTTACGTAAATATGCACGTGTGCGTTTATCAAATAACATTGAAATCAACGCATACATCCCTGGTATCGGACACAACTTACAAGAACACAGTGTTGTACTTGTTCGTGGTGGACGTGTAAAAGACTTACCAGGTGTGCGTTACCATATTGTACGTGGTGCACTTGATACTTCAGGTGTTGATGGACGTAAACAAGGTCGTTCATTATACGGAACTAAAAAACCTAAAAACTAAGTTTAAGATTGTGTAAATTTTAAATGAGAAAACTAAAAATATACTATAATGTGAAGGGAGGATTTTAATTATGCCTCGTAAAGGATCAGTACCTAAAAGAGACGTATTACCAGATCCAATTCATAACTCTAAGTTAGTTACGAAATTGATTAACAAAATTATGTTAGACGGTAAACGTGGAACAGCACAAAGAATTCTTTATTCTGCTTTCGACTTAGTTGAACAACGCAGCGGTCGAGATGCATTAGAAGTATTCGAAGAAGCAATCAATAATATTATGCCAGTATTAGAAGTTAAAGCTCGTCGTGTAGGTGGTTCTAACTATCAAGTACCAGTTGAAGTTCGTCCAGAACGTCGTACAACATTAGGTTTACGTTGGTTAGTAAACTATGCGCGTCTTCGTGGTGAAAAAACGATGGAAGATCGTTTAGCTAACGAAATTTTAGATGCAGCTAATAATACAGGTGGTGCAGTTAAGAAACGTGAGGATACTCACAAAATGGCTGAAGCGAACAAAGCATTCGCGCACTACCGCTGGTAAAATGAAAGCTTTTACCCTGAGCGTGCTCCAATCCATTGGTTTACCAGTGCTGGTACATGCTTAGGGCATCGCCATATCTAAAGTACTTATTCAGTAAATACTGGAAGGAGAAAAAATACATGGCAAGAGACTTTTCTTTGAAAAATACTCGTAACATCGGTATCATGGCTCACATTGATGCTGGTAAAACAACTACGACTGAACGTATTCTTTATTACACAGGTCGTATCCACAAAATTGGTGAAACACATGAAGGTGCTTCACAAATGGACTGGATGGAACAAGAGCAAGATCGCGGTATCACTATTACGTCAGCTGCTACAACTGCGCAATGGAATGGTCACCGTGTTAACATCATCGATACACCAGGACACGTAGACTTCACTGTTGAGGTTGAACGTTCTTTACGTGTACTTGATGGTGCGGTTACTGTACTTGATGCACAATCAGGTGTAGAACCACAAACTGAAACAGTATGGCGCCAAGCTACAACTTATGGCGTACCTCGTATTGTATTCGTAAACAAAATGGATAAATTAGGTGCGAATTTTGACTACTCTGTAAGCACATTACATGATCGCTTACAAGCAAATGCACAACCTATCCAATTACCAATTGGTGCTGAAGATGACTTTGAAGCAATCATCGACTTAGTCGAAATGAAATGTTTCAAATACAACAATGATTTAGGTACTGAAATTGAAGAAATCGAAATCCCAGATAGCCATAAAGAAAAAGCTGAAGAAGCACGTGCAACATTAATTGAAGCCGTTGCTGAAACAAGCGATGAGTTAATGGAAAAATATCTTGGTGACGAAGAAATTACTGTTCCTGAATTAAAAGAAGCGATTCGTGAAGCTACTACAAATGTAGAATTTTACCCAGTACTTTGCGGTACAGCTTTCAAAAATAAAGGTGTTCAATTAATGCTAGATGCAGTAATTGACTATTTACCATCACCATTAGATGTTAAACCAATCATTGGTCACCGTTCTGAAAATCCAGACGAAGAAGTTATCGCGAAAGCAGACGATGATGCAGAATTTGCTGCATTGGCTTTCAAAGTAATGACTGACCCTTATGTTGGTAAATTAACATTCTTCCGTGTGTACTCAGGTACATTATCATCTGGTTCATACGTGAAAAACTCTACAAAAGGTAAACGTGAACGTGTAGGTCGTTTATTACAAATGCATGCAAACTCACGTCAAGAAATTAGTACCGTGTACTCAGGCGATATCGCTGCTGCGGTAGGTCTTAAAGACACAGGTACAGGTGATACTTTATGTGGTGAGAAAAATGACATTATCTTGGAATCAATGGAATTCCCAGAACCTGTTATCCACTTATCAGTTGAACCAAAATCTAAAGCTGACCAAGATAAAATGACAACAGCTTTAGTTAAATTACAAGAAGAAGACCCAACATTCCATGCACATACCGATGATGAAACTGGACAAGTTATCATTGGTGGTATGGGTGAATTACACTTAGACATCTTGGTTGACCGTATGAAAAAAGAATTCAACGTTGAATGTAATGTAGGTGCGCCGATGGTTTCTTACCGTGAAACATTCAAAAAAGCTGCACAAGTTCAAGGTAAATTCTCTCGTCAATCTGGTGGACGTGGTCAATACGGTGATGTTCACATTGAATTTACACCTAATGAAACTGGCGCTGGTTTCGAATTCGAAAACGCAATCGTTGGTGGTGTAGTTCCTCGTGAATACATTCCATCAGTTGAAGCAGGTCTAAAAGATGCTATGGAAAATGGTGTCTTAGCTGGTTATCCACTAATTGATGTTAAAGCTAAATTATTTGATGGTTCATACCATGATGTCGATTCATCAGAAATGGCCTTCAAAATTGCTGCATCATTAGCGCTTAAAGAAGCTGCTAAAAAATGTGATCCAGTTATCTTAGAACCAATGATGAAAGTTACAATCGAAATGCCTGAAGAATACATGGGTGATATCATGGGTGACGTAACAGCTCGTCGTGGACGTGTTGATGGTATGGAACCTCGTGGTAATGCACAAGTTGTTAACGCTTATGTACCGCTTTCAGAAATGTTCGGTTATGCAACATCATTACGTTCTAACACACAAGGTCGCGGTACTTACACAATGTACTTTGACCACTATGCAGAAGTTCCAAAATCAATTTCTGAAGAAATCATTAAGAAAAACAAAGGCGAATAATTTAACTTGTTTTAACCGTGCTAACTAGGTTAAAATACACTTTGAGTTAAAACAACTTTGCTCACGCTTTTACAATTGATTTTTTGTAGAAAATGCATTATAAAGGAATTATGAATTTCTTTGAGGCAACTCAATCTATTATATTCTCATGATGGTGAGAAACTGTCATGAGAGATAATATTGAAATAACTTTTAACTAGAAGAGGAGAGATTTAATAATGGCAAAAGAAAAATTCGATCGCTCAAAAGAACATGCCAATATTGGTACTATCGGTCACGTTGACCATGGTAAAACTACTTTAACAGCTGCAATTGCAACTGTATTAGCAAAAAATGGTGACACTGTAGCACAATCATACGACATGATTGACAACGCTCCAGAAGAAAAAGAACGTGGTATTACAATCAATACTGCACACATCGAATATCAAACTGATAAACGTCACTATGCGCACGTTGACTGCCCAGGACACGCTGACTATGTTAAAAACATGATTACTGGTGCTGCTCAAATGGACGGCGGTATCTTAGTAGTTTCTGCTGCAGATGGTCCAATGCCACAAACTCGTGAACACATTCTTTTATCACGTAACGTTGGTGTGCCAGCATTAGTAGTATTCTTAAACAAAGTTGACATGGTTGACGATGAAGAATTATTAGAATTAGTAGAAATGGAAGTTCGTGATTTATTAACTGAATATGACTTCCCAGGTGACGATGTGCCTGTAATCGCTGGTTCAGCATTAAAAGCTTTAGAAGGCGACGAAAAATACGAAGCTAAAATCTTAGAATTAATGGATGCAGTTGATAACTACATTCCAACTCCAGAACGTGACTCTGACAAACCATTCATGATGCCAGTTGAGGACGTATTCTCAATCACTGGTCGTGGTACTGTTGCTACAGGCCGTGTTGAACGTGGTCAAATCAAAGTCGGTGAAGAAGTTGAAATTATTGGTATCCACGATACTACTAAAACAACTGTTACTGGTGTAGAAATGTTCCGTAAATTATTAGACTACGCTGAAGCTGGTGACAACATCGGTGCGTTATTACGTGGTGTTGCTCGTGAAGATGTACAACGTGGACAAGTATTAGCTGCTCCAGGTTCAATTACACCTCACACTAAATTTAAAGCTGACGTATATGTTTTATCTAAAGATGAAGGTGGACGTCATACACCATTCTTCTCAAACTACCGCCCACAATTCTATTTCCGTACTACAGACGTAACTGGTGTTGTTAACTTACCAGAAGGTACAGAAATGGTTATGCCTGGCGACAACGTTGAAATGACAGTTGAATTAATCGCTCCAATCGCTATCGAAGACGGAACTCGTTTCTCAATTCGTGAAGGTGGACGTACTGTAGGATCAGGCGTTGTAACTGAAATCATGGAATAATTTAATTATTCAAAGCTCCCTTTAGGGGGCTTTTTTAGATTTAGAATTGTTATATAAGTAAAAGCTACGCCATGACGATACTTGATTGTATCTTTGATGGCGTAGCTTTTTCAGTTAAAAAACATGTTCTAATTCTAGTATTTTTAAGAAGACACTAGCCGCATACTTAAATGCGGACTCATCAATATCAAAATGTGGATTATGATGAGGTGCTGTTATTCCTTTATCTACATTGCCACATCCCGTTAAGAAAAAGGCACCTGGACGCACTTTTAAATAGTGAGAAAAGTCTTCTCCAATCATCATTAAATCAGACTCGTTAAATCTTAAGTGCAAGTCATTCGATGCTTGTTTCACTTGAGCGTATGCTTGTGGATGATTATGCACTGGTAAATAGCCTTTAATGTATTCTAAATCATAAGTAATATCATTGGCTAAAGCTAGTCCCTGTAGTAGTTTGTCCATACGCATTTCGACGTGCTCTTGTATGTCAGTATCAAATGTTCGCACGGTACCTTTACAGAAAGCACTATCAGGAATAACACTATCAGATGAACCAGCTTGAATCATACCAAATGTTAATACAGCTTCTTTAACAGGGTCTATCGTACGAGAAATAATTTTTTGTGCACTTAATATAAATTCAGCCATAATAACGATAGGATCTATCGTTTCATGTGGCTTTGCACCGTGTCCACCTCTGCCTTTTATGGTAACTGAGAATTCGTCAGGGCTTGCCATGATTGCACCGGGTCTAGAATAAATCGTGCCTGTTTCATAACCACTCCATAAGTGTGTGCCATAAATTTTATCAACATCTTGTAAACAGCCATCTTCTATCATTTCTTGAGAACCGCCAGGCATGATCTCTTCACCATATTGGAATATGCAGACGACATTCCCTTTTAACAAATGACGATGCTCATGAATAATTTCTGCTACACCAAGTAAAATAGCGGTATGACCATCATGACCACAAGCATGCATAAAGCCTTCATGTCGCGATTTGTAAGGCACATCATTCAATTCTGTTACAGGTAATGCATCGAAATCAGCGCGAAAGGCTATAGTAGGGCCTTCTTCATTCCCTTTGAAAGTCGCCTTAATACCATTGCGGCCAACTGGGGCTTCGATATCACAGTCAAGATGGCTAAGTTGATTTAAAATATAATTATGAGTCCAAGTTTCTTCGAATGATGGTTCGGGATACTGATGCATATAGCGACGCATTTGAATCATTCGATTTTCTTTATGACTCGCTAATTGAAACCAATCTAACACGTGTTTCACTTCCTCCATTATGTTCGTATTTCTTAGTATATCAGACTCTGCACGAGCGATATAGATGTGAATAAAAATCTTTTATTTATAAAATTGATTATGCCATTTTTATATTAGGCTGGACATAAATTTCACAATAATATTCCGTATGATTGACTCGCTTGCTTAGGGGAAGTTTCAGCTTGTCCTATTCGCTTAAGTGTCTCACTAAAATACAGGGTATTTATATGAGTTTTCATATTTAAAATACTTTAAAAAAACAAGGAACTTTTATAGCATTTAATCAATGTTACTAAACAAAATGAACGAGCTACTTTATGTATAAAAACGATAACATGAGGCATCATAAACTATTAATAGAAACTTCAGTTTTAATCCCTTTAGTTAGAAATAACACTCGAAAGAAATACTTTGACAGTGCTATTTTAATTCGTTACAGTTATATCCCAAACTGAGGGATTGATTTAATAAATGAAAAAATAATCATACTGCAATAATGATAAGGCTTTCATGAGCGATTAAAATAAGGTATGATAAATGTGAAATTCGAATACAAGGGGGACATATTTGTGGTTCAATCATTACACAACTTTTTAGAAGAAAATATTCAATATTTAAAAGACAACGGTTTATATAATGAAATCGATTCAATCGAAGGTGCCAATGGTCCTGAAATTACTATTAATGGTAAAACGTATATTAACCTATCTTCAAATAATTACTTAGGACTGGCTACTAACGAAGATTTAAAAACGGCAGCTAAATCTGCAATCGATTCACATGGTGTAGGCGCAGGTGCTGTACGCTCAATTAATGGCACATTAGACTTACATGATGAGTTAGAAGAAACATTAGCGCAATTTAAAGGAACTGAAGCAGCCATCGCATATCAATCTGGGTTTAATTGCAATATGGCTGCAATTTCGGCAGTCATGAACAAAAATGACGCGATTTTATCAGATGAATTAAACCATGCTTCAATTATTGATGGTTGCCGATTATCTAAAGCTAAAATCATTCGTGTAAATCACTCAGATATGGATGACTTAAGAGCTAAAGCTAAAGAGGCTGTTGAATCTGGTAAATATAATAAAGTAATGTATATTACTGATGGCGTATTTAGCATGGATGGTGATGTTGCCAAGTTACCTGAAATTGTAGAAATTGCTGAAGAGTTTGGTTTAATCACTTATGTGGATGATGCACATGGTTCAGGAGTTATGGGTAATGGTGCTGGAACCGTTAAACATTTTGGTTTACAAGATAAGATTGATTTCCAAATCGGTACACTTTCTAAGGCCATTGGTGTTGTTGGTGGTTACGTAGCAGGTACGAAAGCGTTAATAGATTGGTTAAAGGCACAATCTAGACCATTTTTATTCTCTACATCATTAGCCCCTGGTGATACTAAAGCTATTACAGAAGCTGTAAAAAAATTAATGGCTTCTACTGAGTTGCATGACAAACTCTGGGATAATGCACGATATCTAAAAGACGGATTAGCAAAACTCGGCTTTAATACAGGTGAATCAGAGACACCAATTACTCCGGTTATTATTGGAGATGAAAAAGAAACTCAAGAATTTAGTAAACGCTTAAAAGACGAAGGTATATATGTAAAATCAATCGTCTTTCCAACAGTACCACGTGGCACTGGTCGAGTAAGAAATATGCCTACTGCAGCGCATACGAAAGAAATGTTAGATAAAGCAATTGCGGCTTATGAAAAAGTAGGTAAAGCATTAGGCACAATCGAATAGTGTAAACTATCATTATCCACTGGCTACAAAGCTAGTGGATGTTTTTTATGGAGTGAAATGCTAAACTGAAATGCGTAAACACACTTGTATGGAGGTCTGGGAATGTTAGTTATAAATGAACAAGATCAACAGCAATTATTGAATATGAAAGAAGTGATCGATGAAGTTGCTCATGCACTGAAAGCTTTTTCAGAGGGAAAGACAGAAACACCATTACGCTATGTATTACCATTTAATAATGAAAATAAATATTTGGTTATGCCTGCGCTTTCAGATGAGTTAAAAATTGTTGGTATCAAAACTGTAACATTTGCACCAGAAAATCCTGAAAAAGGTAAAAAAACAATTACTGGTTCTGTATTATTAAGTGACTATGAGACTGGAGAAACACTAGCTGTGTTAGATGGGAATTATTTAACCAAAATTCGCACAGGTGCTATTTCCGGTGTTGCAACTAAATACTTAGCACGTGAAGAAGCTAAAACATTATGCGTGATAGGTGCAGGGGACCAAGCACAAGGATTAGTGGCTGCAGTTATGGCAGTGAGAAATATAGATACTGTTCATTTTTCAAGTCGTACTAAAGAAAAAGCCAATCAATTCGCAGATACAGTTGCTAAAAAATATCACGTTACAACAAAAGTTTTTAATGTGGCCGATGATGCTATGGAAAAAGCCGACATTATTGTAACTGCTACGAATTCTAGTTACCCAGTTTATTCTCGTTCGCTAAAGCCTGGAGTGCATTTAAATGCGGTAGGTTCATTTAAGCCAGATATGCAAGAATTACCATCAGAATCAATGTTAGTTGCTAATAAAATTGTTGTAGAATCGGTTGAAGCAGCCATGGAAGAGACAGGGGATTTAAAAGTACCACAAGATGAAGGTTTAATTACAGTAAACTCACTGTATGGAGAGTTAGGTGATATTGTAGCGGGAAACATTCTAGGACGTGAAGACAATAAAGAAGTAACGCTATTTAAATCAGTTGGATTAGCAATTGTCGATATTGTCGTTGCACATTATTTTTATAAGAAAGCACTAAAAAACAGCAATAAAAATCATAAAATATGTTGAAACAAGTGCTTCAATAAAAATAAATTAACACAACACCAAACGTAAAGATTGTTAGTCTAAACTAAAGCTAATAACGGCAATTAAATTAATGAAAGAGAGATATTTTGTATGTTAGAACTGAGACCATTACGCAACAAAGATGAAGTTGCTTTAAGACATTATGTAGAAGCGTGGTATCATAACAATGAACCGATTGTGCCTAACAATACTGATTTAGCCAACTACACTTCCTTTAAACATATGGTTGAGGAATTGAATAACAAAGGTGTACATAAGGATTGGGTTCCTACAACAACACTATTTTGTTTTAAAAATGATGAAATTGTTGGTGCGGTAGATATTCGACATCAGTTAAATCAACGTTTGACCAATATAGGCGGTCATGTAGGTTATGGTGTAGTGAAATCTCAGAGAGGTCAAGGCATCGCTTTATATATGCTCAAAGAAGCGAAGAAAATATTGAAAGAATTGAATGTTGATAAAGTTTTAATGACGTGCAATCCTAAAAATTATGCGTCTCAAGCAGTTATAAAGCATTGTGCTGGCTATGAAATAGCACCTTATATTAAGAAAAATGGGCAGTTAGTCAGCCGTTTTGAAATTCCGAATGATTGAAGGTTAAAATATGAAAGAATTAAAAGTTGTATATGCATTAATTCAAAATGAAGATGGACAAGTCTTACTTGTACATAACACAGACGGTGGAGGTTGGTCATTGCCTGGAGGTAAAGTTGAGCCGGAAGAAACGTTAGTAGAGGCTGTAAAGAGAGAAATTATGGAAGAAACAGGTTTGGAAGGACAAATTGGTGATATATTAAGTATTAATGAGGGCAAGTCACGATCCATGGATGTCCACACACTATTCTTTATGTTTCGTGTAACGGTTACGTCATTTGCGACTCAAATCCAGGTGCCAAATGAAATATCCACAGTACGTTGGATGACGATAAGAGAAGCGGATGAGAAATTAATTTATTATCAACAAAGTTTAGCAGAACTGTTGAAAAATAGAGCAACTTACGATTATGAAGGTTATGTATCGTAAAAATAAAGGATGATAGAAGGTTTGTCTCAATAGGCCATTTATCATCTTTTTTATATCTTTATGATTAACTGAATCATATTTTTAACAATAATACAGGCGACAATTAAAATAATAAGACTTGAAATCTTATTTAACAGGATGATATATTTACCTGTTTTATCGAGATGACCGATGACTTTACCAATAATTGCTAATAAAATAAACCAAAACCAAGAAACACTTATTGTTGCAAATGTAAACCACCATTTGTCTAGACCTTGATATAATGTTGAACTTGTACCAATGACTCCAATAGTATCCATAATAGCATGTGGATTAAGTAATGATACTGATAAAGTAAAACTAATTTGCTTCTTAGCAGACATAGGAGGTTGTGATTTTAAATCAGCCGGTTGTTCACGCCACAATGACCTAGCGATATATAATAAAAAAATGAAGCCAACAAGAAAAATGACGAGTTGTAACATAGGCAGTGAGATTAAGATAAGTGATACGCCTAGAACGGCTAGCAATATTAACACGCTATCACACAATCCTGCTGTGATAATGACAGGCAGTGTGCTTATGAAATGCTTATGATTAGCGCCTTGATTAAACACAAAGACATTCTGTGCGCCTAAAGGTAAAATTAAGCCTAATGCTAATAAAAAGCCATGGGAGATTGCTTGAAACATGTGAGTAACACGTCCTTTCAAGAATTTACTCAGCATATTATAAGTTCAATAAGTGGTAAAGACATTGTCGGAAACGCCTGACATCTTATGCGCTTAAAAATGAGTCAGTCGCAATAAATGAGTTTAGATTTAGAAGATTATGATGGCTAAAAATTAGTGGATTAAGTAATTGCTAATTAATAAAGATAATGCAATAGACATCAAGGAATAGCGTACACTTAAAAGTGCAGCATATTCCCAATTGCTATTGTTGGGTAGAAAACATACATATTATTGTCCCTGTTTTCTACCCGGCGTCAAAAGTTTATAAATAGTTTTACAATGAACTGTAAAATCACAAGGCAATGAAGTAAAACTAGGACTGCCTTTTATTTATAAATTTTAATTTAGCACAACGTAAATCAAAAAACAATATGTAATTACTGTGAATTTTTATATCAGGATCTATTATTGAATGAAAAGAACCTAGTTTCGAATGTTTAATGAGTATCGAAATATCACTTAATAACAATCATATTTATAATAAATTGAATATTTGATGAATTAAAAAGCTAATATTTTAAAATTAGTTAGTAAAAATGTACTTTGTGTATATACATGTAAGCGTTTTTATATTATAATATTTGTGTAAATACAGGTAATGTACATATAGTAAGGACAAAAATACTTTTAGCAAAAACAAAGGGAGCGTATATTTTTATGAAAAGAATAATGATTACGGGTGCTTTAGGACAAATTGGTACGGAATTAGTAGGTAAATGTAGAGAAATTTATGGCACAGACAATGTTTTAGCTACTGATATTAGAGAGCCTGAAGCAGATTCACCTGTGAAAGATGGTCCTTTTGAAATTTTAGATGTGACTGATAAGGATCGTATGTTTGAGATTGTTAAGGATTTTGAAGCAGATTCATTGATGCATATGGCTGCTTTATTATCAGCGACTGCTGAGAAAAAACCGTTATTAGCATGGGAATTAAATATGGGTGGACTTATGAACGCGCTAGAAGCAGCAAGAGAATATGACTTGCACTTCTTTACGCCAAGTTCAATAGGTGCTTTTGGTAGCTCAACACCAAAAGTAAATACGCCACAAGTGACCATCCAACGACCAACAACGATGTATGGTGTGAATAAAGTAGCTGGAGAATTATTATGCCAATATTACTATGAAAAGTTTGGTGTAGATACACGTAGTGTCAGATTTCCAGGGCTTATATCTTATGTTAAAGAACCAGGGGGCGGCACGACTGATTATGCTGTTGAAATATACTTTAAAGCTGTTCGTGAAGGGCGTTACACTAGCTATATAGCTAAAGACACATATATGGATATGATGTTTATGGATGACGCGATTGATGCCATCATCAAACTAATGGAAGCAGATAGTGAAAATTTAGTAACACGCAATGGTTATAATCTTAGTGCAATGAGCTTTGAACCAGAAATGCTCAAAGAAGCGATTCAACAATACTATCCAAATTTTGTTTTAGATTATGAAGTGGATCCAGATCGTCAAGGCATTGCGGATACTTGGCCTGACAGTATTGATACAAGTTGTTCACGCAATGAATGGGGCTTTAATCCTCAATACGATTTACCTAAGATGACTAAGATTATGCTTCGAGCAATTGAAGCGAAAGACAAAATATAAATATATCTTCAAACACGATGCATATCAATAAAAAATAGGATAACTCTTACCTCATAAGCTTGAAAAATGCTTAAGGGGTAAGAGTTTTGTTATGCTTGTTAAATAACGGTTAATATTCTGATATATTTTGAATTTTTAGAAAATTTATTGAAAGACGCCGTTGAGATTGCTATAATTACATATAATTATTGATAACGGAAATTTTTAGGAGGCAATATTCATGTCAGAAAAAGTAAAATTTGTAGAACGTCAAGCACTTAAAGAAAAACCAGATACTGCTGGTTTAGGATTTGGACAATATTTCACAGATTACATGCTCAGTTATGACTATGATATCGATAAAGGTTGGCATGATTTAAAAATCGTACCGTATGCACCATTAGAAGTATCACCAGCCGCACAAGGTTTACATTATGGACAAGCCGTTTTTGAAGGGTTAAAAGCATATAAAACGAATGATGAGGTTGTCTTATTCCGTCCAGACCAAAACTTTAAACGTATTAACGATTCTTTAGCACGTTTAGAGATGCCGAAAATTGATGAAGATGTATTATTAGAGGGATTAAAACAATTAGTTGATGTAGAACGCGACTGGGTACCAGAAGGAGAAGGCCAATCATTATATATTCGGCCATTTGTTTTTGCAACGGAAGGTATCCTTGGCGTGCGTCCATCACACCAATATAAATTATTAATTATTTTATCACCATCAGGTGCATATTATGGTGGAGACACATTGAAATCAACAAAGATTTATGTCGAAGATGAATATGTACGTGCCGTACGCGGTGGTGTTGGATTTGCTAAAGTAGCAGGAAACTATGCTGCAAGTTTACTCGCACAAAGTAATGCGAATAAGCTAGGTTATGATCAAGTATTGTGGTTAGATGGTGTTGAACAAAAATATGTTGAAGAAGTAGGTAGTATGAACATCTTCTTCGTTGAAAACGGAAAAGTAGTTACGCCAGCATTAAATGGTAGTATCTTACCTGGTATTACACGCAAATCAATCATCGAATTAGCTAAAGAATTAGGCTATGAAGTTGAAGAACGTAAAGTATCCGTTGATGAATTATTTGAAGCATACGATAAAGGTGCTTTAACTGAAGTGTTTGGTTCAGGTACAGCAGCAGTCATTTCACCAGTAGGAACATTACGTTATGAAGACCGTGAAATTGTAATTAACAATAATGAACCAGGAGAAATTACTAAAAAATTATACGATACTTACACAGGCATTCAAAGTGGTAAATTGGAAGATAAACACGGTTGGCGTGTGGTTGTTCCTAAATATTAATAGGTTATTAGAATTAAACAGGATGGGACATCAATGTCTCTGACAAGTTGAAGAGGGAGCGGGATAGAATTCATTATGAATTCGTATTCTCGCTCCCTTCATTATTCATATGAAGTGTCATTAAGACAAAGCTCAATGCTTTTAAGTATCAAGTATTTTAGGATTTATGTTCAACCTGCTTTAAATTTCTTGAAATAAAAAGAGAAAATTTAACATTTTTATTAAATTATAGCTTTGATTAGAAAAACAATGTCATTCATACTTAGGTACTGAATGTTTTTTATCAACAACGCATACTTTTTTGTGTCATTATTGAATCATAATTACAGCTTGGTATATAGAGTGGTTGTGTAGGAAAAATTAACCAAAAAGATTTTAGAAGAGATTAAAATAAAAGTGACAATAATATATTGAGGTGAGCAAAATGAATGATTTATTTGGTTTCATAACTAAAGTTATTGATTTCTTACGTAGTATTCTTGTCAACGGTGAACCTAGAAGATAACCAACGAAAAAACTCCTTAAGTATACTGAGCCTCAAATGATGCGTCTTGGTTTAGTACACTAATTAAAGAGCTTGTTTCCCAAAAAGGGAACAAGCTCTTTGATTTTTTATAAACTATGAAGTTAAACAATGGTTAATTATTTTATTTAAATAATAAAATACGTAGACTGTGTAGTAATATTTTAAAGTTATAAAACGAGAGAACACTCATCCATAACATGGTTTGGAGAGTGTTCTCGATTTGTATCAATATATTTGTTGCCATTACATAAATAAATATTTAATTTCTATAATACTAGCTACAACTACTAAGTTGTTTTTTTAGTATAAAGATATATTGGGGTACCTGCTAACGTAATAGCTATCCCAATAAACGCTAGTATCGGTTGTGTAATTAAGGTATTAACTAGAACGAATATACCGGCAATAAGCGCGATACCAGGAATAAATGGATACAATGGCACTTTGTACGGACGGGGCAACTCTGGTTCTCGACGTCGTAACAAGAATACGGCTATAAATGCCATACAATAAAATGACCATATAACGAATATCAGCATATTTGTAATCGTATCAAAAGCGCCAAGTAAAATCATTACTGTAGCAATGATTACTTGTATCATGCCACCAAACCATGGTGCTTTTGTAGGTGTTAAGCTTGAGAATAGACGTTTAAATGGCAAGCGATTATTTTGCGCCATTGCGTATGGAATACGCATGCCTGTCATAGTATAACCATTCATTGTTCCATAGACTGATATTAAAATGCCAATGGTAACCAGTTTACCGCCAATTGGTCCAAACAATAGGTTAGAAGCATCACTGGCAGCATTTAAGTTACCGGCAATATGAGAAATAGGTAATGTCATTAAAAATGCAGCATTTATTAATAAATATACTAGCATAATACAACCTATACCTATTGCGATAGCGCCAGGTAAATCTTTGCGTGGATTTTTAAGTTCTCCTGCAATATTTCCTACGTGAATCCAGCCATCATATGCAAACATCGTTGCTAGCAATCCACTACCAAGTGCTGTGAAGAAACCTGAATGCGTGCCGTTTTCTATAGGGAACAATGAGAAGTCTACATTGCTGCTATTGAACCAGCCGAATACTACGATAACGGCAATAGGAATAAGTTTGATTACTAAAGTTACGGATTGTAGAATACCACCGACTTTAGAACCCATGCAGTTAAATGCTAATATTGATACAGCACTAAGAAAGGCAATGGGAATAATCCAAGCTGGACTCAAATGAAACAAATTAATCAGTTGTGTCCCAAAGACAATCGCTAGTGCTGCGATATTGGCTGGGAAGTAAATAAAGGCTTGAGCCCACCCGGATAAAAAGCCCCAAAAATCACCATAGGTATATTCAATATATTTGGTGAGGCCTCCCGTTTCTGGGATAGCCGCAGCCAATTCAGCACCTGTTAGTCCCGCACAAATGGTCATGAGACCACCTAAGAACCATACAAGCATAGCCATACTTGTTGAGCCTGTTACTTCTGTTACATTGGACACTTTAAAAAATACACCTGATCCAATTACAGATCCCATAACAAGAGAAAGTGCTGCAAAAAAACCAATATTTTTCTTTAAATCTGTTGAGTTTGTATTCATGGTGCGACCTCCAATTTACGGGATTGAACTAGCCAACGACACCTTTACTAGTATCTGCAGGTTTTAATAAGTGATCAATAATATTTGATACACGACTTAAGTCAACGTTACCACCAGAAACTAGGGCAACAACATTTTTATCTTTAACCCAGCGAGGGTCTATTTTTCCACTAAGTAATGCGGCTGTTGGTAATGCACCAGCACCTTCAGTAATAATTTTGGTTCGTTGCATAAGTGTTTTCATCGCATTAGAAATTTCTTCTTCAGAAACTAAAATAAATTCATCTACTAATTCTTTTGTTATTTCAAATGTTTTATCACCTGGAATAGCAACTTCTGTGCCATCAGCGATTGTATGATCATTATATTGTGAAACGATTTCACCTTGTTTAATTGATTCAGCCATACCATGAACATTTTCGGATTGTACACCAATAATATGGATAGATGAATTAAATGATTTTAAAGCAGTTGCGACACCAGAAATAAGACCGCCGCCACCAACTGGAACAATCACGGTATCAACATCCCAAATCGCATCTAAGATTTCTAAGCCAATCGTACCTTGACCAGCCATAACTTCTGGATCGTTATAAGGATGTACGATTGTCATTCCTTTTTCTTTTGCCAACTCTTCCATATATAATCGAGAGTCATTAAAGGTTTCACCTTTTAAAATAACTTTGGCACCATAACCACGTGTAGCCTCTTGTTTAGAAATAGGTGCTTCTTCTGGCATAATAACTGTAACATCAACGCCAAGTAATTTCCCTGTTAAAGCTAAACCTTGCGCATGGTTTCCTGCTGATGCTGTAATGATACCTTTAGCTTTTTCTTCATCAGTAAGATGCATAACTTTATTAGCAGCACCTCTATATTTAAAAGAACCTGTAAATTGCATATTTTCTAGTTTTAAATAAACGTTACCACCAGTTGTATTATTACTTAAATACATAGATTGTATAAGAGGAGTTTGTCGAGCAATACCTTTTAATTTCATTTTAGCTTCTTGAATGGTACGTATATCACAGTAACCTGCTGTTTTTATTACTTCACTATTCATCGTCATAGATAAAACATCCTTTAATTTAAGTTATATTTTTGTAAAATTATATTTTGGAACTATGATTTAAATACAATGTGTTAACTAAGTGCTAAAGTACTTTATTTTAAAAGAGAAGATAGTTCTTCATAAGTCATATCATGAGAAGTTGCAAGTCCTTGGTTAGTTACATGACCACGATAAATGTTAACGCCTGTTGCTAATACGGCATCATCTTTAATTGCTTGGTCGATACCTTTTTGACTAATTGCCATTAAGTAGTCAATATTACCAGCAGCTAGCACCATAGTAGATGTACGTGGAACAGCGCCTGGTTGGTTTGGCACGGCATAATGAACAACGCCGTCTTCTACATAAACAGGATCACTAATTGTTGTTGGGTGAATACCTTCAACCGTACCACCTTGGTCAATAGCGATATCGATTAATACTGAACCGGTTTTCATTGATTTAACCATGTCACGAGTAACTAATTTTGGTGGTTTTTGACCAGGTAATAAGATTGTTGAAATAAAGACATCAGCTGTTTTAATATGTTCAGCTAAATTTTCTTGTGTTGATTTAACAACGGTAACTTTATCATCTTTGAAATGTTGTTCTAACCATTCAATTCTTTCGTCTTTAAGCTCGATAATTGTAACTTCTGCTTGTAGTCCTAAAGCGATTGTAGCAGCGTTTACTGCAGCTGATCCTCCACCGAAAATAACAACTCTACCTGATGGAATACCTGAAATTGCATCTATACCAGAAATGAGAATACCTTCACCTTGATGTTGAGCTTCTAAATAATAAGCACCCATTAACATAGAACGGCGACCAGCAATTGCGCTCATAGGTGCAAGTAAAGGTGCAGCACCATCTTTTTCTATTGTTTCGCCACCAATAGCTGTGACACCTGCTTTTTGCATAGCCTCTACCGTTTCTTTAGATGATGCAAGATGTTGGAAGCCCCAGATGACTTGTCCTTCTTTGAAAAATTTAAATTCTTTTGCATCAGGTTCTTTAACTTTGACAATCAAGTCTGCTGTCCAACATTCTTCATGCGTAACGATTGTTGCACCAGCAGCTTCATATGCATCATCATAAAAGCCTGAGCCTACACCTGCATCATGCTCAACCATCACTTGATTACCAGCTTTTACTAATTTTTCAGCATTTTCTGGTGTACAAGCGACACGACCTTCTCCGGGTTTAAGTTCTTTTACAATTCCAATTTTCACTATTAAAACGCTCCTTTGTGATTTTTTTCACAAAAAATATACATCGCGAGAGCACCATTTGTCAAACGCTTTCATATATAGTAATTTTACATTAAACATGCCCGATTCCTTGATACACATAGGTATAAATACATTTTAGTTCGTGAAAATTCTTTTAAATAAGAAAATTATGAATCTTTGATATTTTGAGATTAATTGTAATTTTAAACTAAAAATAAATTTGAACTTAGAATTTTTTGAGATGAAATAAAAAGTAATCCTAAGTGATATGATGTTTTTTATTTTATAACTATTTCAATTAGATTTATTTTTTAATTAAGTAAAATTCGGAAATTTTGTAAAAAGGTGAGAATGATAAAAAGGTAGCTAAATCGTTACATGGAATAGAGGGATTCCTACAATACAAAAGGGTATCGTGATTCATAAAGAGATGGTTGACTAGGTTGAATTTTTACAGCGTTGAATAGTTAAGATGATTACGAGGAAGTCCAAAGATTTTGTAACTTAATAAAATAGCATATTTTTGTTGTGAGCCTCATATTTATATTACAATAGACATAAACTTAGATAAATAACATATTGGGAGCGTGTCTCATTATATGGAATGGATATTATTTGATAAAGATGGTACGTTAATTGAATTTGATAAAAGTTGGGAAAAAATTGGATTGCGATTGGTGGATCAGTTTTTAGAAACTTTCCCAGTAGCACATAAAGAAACAGCGCATCGTCAATTGGGTATTATAGATGATGCTATTGTTCCCAGTTCGGTTATGGGTTCAGGTTCATTAGATGAAATCATAACGGCATTTGGTGATCTTGCTGGACAAGATGTTTCTAAATGGACACGTACGGCAAGCCAAAGTTTAATAGATGAACGTCAACCTGAACATAACTGGATTACTGGTGTTTATGAGACAATTCAGCAGTTGCGTGTTAAAGGGTATAAAATTGGTATTGTAACTAGTGATACGAAAAAGGGAACACTTCAGTTTTTAGAAGAGACAAACTCAAGTGAACTGTTTGATTTAGTTATTTCTACGGAAACGCATGCAGCAGAAAAACCAGACCCAAAAGTGTTAGCACCGTTATTTGAAGCTTTTGATGTGAAACCAGAAGCGGTTACAATTATAGGAGACACAAATAATGATATGAAGACTGCTACCAATGCACATTTGGGATTAGCAATTGGTGTGTTATCTGGTATAGCTACACGAGAAGAATTAACTAACGCAGATGTAATTGTGGAGGATGCATCACAAGTTTTTGATATTATAGAAAAACATCAATAAAGAAAATTTGGGGCATCATTATGTTTTAGGCTATGAACTTTATATTGGTGGTAGTTGACTGGATTGAAAATACGCTGATACCAAGCTATTTTCAATCCTAGTCAATCTTGCCAGGACGGGACTACGAATTCGTAGTTCTGCTCCCTATTTTTCTAGGAATTTTATCCCAGGCTGTTCACTTTGTTTGCTTAATTCGTCCAATGTCTAGTATCTACTTGACGATGCGTTTGAATAACATGTGCAATTTTTTCAATAATAGGATTTAATGAATCTGGATTTTCATGAATATCATAGTCATTAATATTGACTCGGATTACAGGACAAGCATTGAAATTATTAATCCAATCTTCATAACGTTTAAATAATTTTTTCCAATAATCAGGTTCTGTGTTGATTTCCATATCACGTCCACGTTGTTTAATGCGTTCAATGACTTCGTCATAGTTACACTCTAAATAAATTAAAACGTCTGGTTTAGGAAAATAAGGTGTCATGACCATGGCATTAAATAGTTCGGAATAAGTTTGGAAATCTTCAGGACTCATTGTTCCTTGTTCTTGATGCATTTTAGCGAAGATATCAACATCTTCATAAATAGAGCGGTCTTGTATAAACCCACCGCCATATTCAAACATGCGTTTTTGTTCTTTAAAGCGTTCAGCTAAAAAATAGATTTGTAGGTGAAAACTCCAACGTTCAAAGTCATCATAAAATTTATCAAGATACGGATTTTGGTCGACATTTTCAAAGGACGTTTTAAAATTGAGTTTATCTGCTAGTGCCCGTGTCAGTGTGGATTTACCAACACCCACTGTACCAGCAATTGTTATAACAGCGTCTCGAGGAATAAGTGTCTTAGTCATTTGTCAATTCTCCTAGCAAAGGTTTAATTTGAGTTAATATATCAGCATAATCTTCAGGGTTATGTACAAAATCGATATGTGTCGTATCAATTTGAATAACGCGAGCACCCTGTGCTTTTAGCGTTTCATAAAAGTGGTGGTATTCTTGTTGCAATGTCAATAAGTAATCATCTTCTATATGAGATTCAAAGCTGCGTTGTCTTTGCGCAATTCGTTGTTTCAACACACTTAGCTCAGCATCAAGAAAGATAATCATATTGGGTAATACTAAATCTTCAGTAATAATGTCGTAAATACGTTCAAATTTATCGAATTCACTAGCGTTGAGCGTATTACGGGCAAAGATTTTATTTTTATAAATATGATAATCACTGACAATACCATGTTGTAATGTTTTAAGATCATTTAATTGTTTATATCGGTTACATAAGAAGAACATTTCAGTTTGAAAGCTCCACTTACTAATATCTTCATAGAAATCTGATAAAAATGGATTTTCATCAACGATTTCTTTTTCTTCATAATAATCAAATGTTTGGCTTAATTGATGAGCCAAAGACGATTTACCAACGCCGATTGGCCCCTCAATCGCAATAAAAGGTTTGTTCATAATCACTTCTCCAAATGTTAAAATAGATATTGAATATTGTATCACAAGTGAGGTAGCAGACATATGAGAAACGATGAATATTACATGAAAATAGCTATAGCAGAGGCTCGAAAAGCTGAGGCTATTGGAGAAGTTCCCATTGGCGCCGTGATAGTTAAAGACACACAAGTGATTGCACGTGCACATAACTTACGTGAAACCTCACAACAGCCTACTGCACATGCAGAACATATTGCAATTGAACGCGCCTCGGAAGTATTAGGTAGTTGGCGTTTAGAAGCGTGCACGCTCTATGTCACTTTAGAACCATGCGTGATGTGTGCAGGTGCGATTGTGATGAGTCGTATACCTCGAGTAGTCTACGGTGCGATTGATCCTAAAGGCGGCTGTAGTGGTAGTTTGATGAATTTATTAGAACAACCACAATTTAATCATCAAGCTATTGTCAAAACAGGTGTACTTGAACAAGAATGTGGTCAATTGTTGCGATCATTTTTTCAACGGCTTAGAGAAAAAAAGAGAAGACAATTCAAGTCATAATACAAAGTGTGTGAAGTTTGTTAGAATAAGAAGGGTAAGAGATACTTACAATTTTTGGACATCATTTTATAGTATATAAAACATAAATTAACTTAACTACAAAAAATGAAATGAGGTTAATGAATGATAAAGTTAATAGCTACAGACATGGATGGCACACTACTAAATGCTGCTCATGAAGTTTCTGAAGAAAATATTAAAGCAATTAAATATGCGCAACAACAAGGTGTAACTGTGGTGATTGCTACAGGCCGAGCTTTCTATGAGGCAAGTACACCAATTGCGGAAACCGATTTATGTGTACCATTTATTTGTTTAAATGGTGCAGAAGTACGAGATGAGACATTTAACATTTTGCATACATCCCATCTTAATCATGAGTTAACACAGCGCATTCAGAATGTGTTAAAAGATCACGATACGTATTATCAAATCTACACCAATAGAGGGATTTATACAGAAAATCCAGATAAAGATTTAGAAATATACATGGATATAGCTAAGCATGCGGGTCAACAAGGTGATATCGATAAGATTAGAGCGGGAATTCAAAAACGCATCGATAATGGTACGCTTAACATTGTTAAAAATTATGATGATATCGAAGAAATTCCAGGCGAGATTATTATGAAAATATTAGCATTTAATCCAGACCTAGAAAAATTAACTAAGATAGAACAATTATTAGCACAATCACCAAATTTAGCAGTTTCATCATCAGCAAGAGGCAATTTAGAAATTACGCACTCTGATGCACAAAAAGGTATCGCATTAGAAACGATTGCTGAACAGTTACGTATAGATTTAGCAGATGTTATGGCAATTGGTGATAATTTAAATGACATGTCAATGCTAGAACGTGTAGGGTATCCAGTAGCGATGGCTAATGCCACACAAGCAGTGAAAGATGCGGCAGTATATGTAACAGACACCAATGAACAAAGTGGTGTAGGTAAAGCCATAATGAAATTATTGCAAAGCGAAAATAAATAAGGAGTGTTTTTTAGAATGAAAGGATTAATTATTGTGGGTAGTGCACGTGTCAATTCTCATACGAATGCACTGGCAAAATACTTACAACAGCTTTTTGATAATCACCAGGTAGAATGCGAAATCTTTGATTTAGCAGAAAAGCCATTACATCAATTAGACTTTTCAGGAACAACACAAGCTGCTAACACAATCAAAGAAAATGCTAAAGTGTTACAAGAAAAAGCTATGGCAGCAGATTTTATGATTCTAGGCACACCAACGTATCATGGTTCCTATTCTGGTATTTTAAAAAATGCGTTAGATTTCTTGAATATGGATCACTTCAAAATGAAGCCAATTGGATTAATAGGCAATAGTGGTGGCATTTTAACGTCAGAACCATTATCTCATCTACGTTTAATTGTACGCAGTTTACTAGGTATTGCAGTGCCAACACAAATTGCAACACACGATCATGATTATGGAACAGCAGCTGATGGTACATACTATTTACAAGATGATGAATTCCAATTACGTGCTAAATTATTTGTTGATCAAATTGTATCATTTGCTAACAATAGCCCATACGAACATTTAAAATAATAAGACAAAACATTTCAGTTTTGATACGCACCCCAAAAGTTAGATTTAATTTCTAATTTTTAGGGGTGTGTTTTTATATTGGAATGGTTGTTTTAGAAGACTTGAACAGTTTTATATAGATTGGTTAACAACAGTATACTATATTAATCAAAAATTAAATAAAAATATTCTATTATGTATTGTTTGGCATATATTTAGGTGATAATATAATTAATAGAGTGACTTTTAGACTTAAACAACAAGGAGTGATCATCAATGAAGTCCAAATCAAACAAGAATTTAGGTTTGAGTCCGATAAAACAAAATAAATACTCAATTCGTAAATTCAAATTAGGTGCAGCGAGTGTGACCGTAGCATCTTTATTAATCTTTGGTACGGCAGGCGTTGCTAAAGCAGCTGAAGTACATGGTGCTGATAAAGCTCAACAAGCTGAACATGTTGCTAATGTAGCTAAATCAGACACAGCTAAAGCAACAGAAGCACCACCGGCAGCAAGTACACAACAAAATGAAGTGAAAACTTCTGAAGCGCCAAACACTGCTAAAGCTGTTACTGATAAAGAAGCAATAACACCAACAGCCGCACCGAAAGAAGACAAAGTTGTAAGCGATAAAGCAACAACGCAAGACAAAAAAGAAACACGTGGATACAAAGCGAATAATACAGAACCACAAAAAGGAACTAACGCTATCGCTAATACCGGTAAACACGATCCACGTAATGGACAAGCAATTCCAGGATATGGCACAAGTAGCTTCCGTGATGGAGGAAATACGGTGTCTATTGATGGTGGGAAAATTACAGCTAGTGGACATGTAAATGTTGACGACCGTGTCAATACGACAACTGGTATCAGCTATGACTATACGCTTAATTTTAAAGAAGGCGCTTTTCATGAAGGCGACACATTTAAAATAGGTATTAAAGAATTAGGTGAAGATACACGTTTACCTAAAGAATTAAAAGCAGATGATGGCACTACTTTTGCAATCCGTGATTCATACAAAAGCTTATATAACAACCCTAATACGAATCAAATACCATTCTTCTCTCAACGTAACCCAGGTACAATCGACGAAAAACGCTCTTGGCATTTACAAAGTAGAGGTACATTTTTAGAAGGGGTTTATAAATTTACAAAAGAAGTAGAAAAATTAAAAAATCTACACTTTTCATTTAGTAATAAAGATGGATTACGATTCCCAGAAGTAACTAAAGATAAAAGAGTGACAGGTGCAATTTTAGTTAATGATCAAGTGATAGCATCTAAAGATTATACAGTGGTCGGACAAGCAATTTCACCGGCACCAGTTAATTTAAACAAAGCTGTTATAGATACTAGTGGTGACATTAACATTGACAAAGATGGCACCGTTAAAAGTAAATGGGAAAATTTACGTTTAAATACTAATGGTAAAACATTTACAACAAATACAACGTTTACAGTGACATTACCAGATACAGGTATGAACTCATTTGAAAAGGTTGGAGATTTTAATGAAACAGGCGTTATGATTGTAGAGGTAGCAAGCAATGCTTCCAATTCAGTAGCCAATGAAAATGATGTTGTATTAAAAGCACCTAAAGAGGATCCATCACGAATTGCTAAAGTTCGTGTAGAAAGTGTTCAACCTAATAAGTTAGTATTTAAACTTGTTTCTGGTCAATTAGATCCAAACAAGGTATATGTTTTTCTACTTAAAAATATGGGTGTAGAACGAAAAGTTAACAGCACAACGTTGAACTATTTAAGCCCTGACAAATCTTCAATTAGTGAGCAGGGAGCAACATTTGAAGTTACAAAAGATGGACAAAGATTGACAGACACATACACTACAACTGCAGGAGTAAACTGGAATGTAGTTGGTGATCGTACTAAGCTGAATACTGGAGCTAGTCTTGCATTCTATGATGTTACATCAAGATATATTGATGGCAGTGGCAACCTATTAATTTCAGCTGATCCAGCTGTTGAACATGGTTTAGCATCTGTGGATGAGTTTAATACACATAATCCACAACCAAACTTTAATGAAGCTCAAGTTGGTAATCCTGATAATAGTCATGCAACAATTACGACTACAAATGGTTCAAATAAAAAAGTCACAGATATTACGCCACCTTATCTTATTAAAAAAGATGGTAAATATTATGTGTTTAACCAATATTTAACAAAAAGTAATTATTATCAAAACACAAGAACTTCTGGTACAATCGAACATTCTCCAGTGAACGTTGTAGCACAATATGCGAATGCAAAATTCGGTACAGTATCAGTAGGTTATGAAATTAAAGACTCAAATGAAAAACTAAAAGCTGATGAAGTCATTCGTGATGGTTCTGCTCAATTAACTAACATCGTAGGTAATCAATACACAGTTCCAAGTGATAAAGTGCCAAATACGATTGAAAAAGACGGTATCCTTTATGTATTAAGTAAAGTTCCTGCTGATGCACCTTCAAATGCAACAGGTCAAATCGCAGAAACACCGACACGTGTAGTTTATAAGTACACTAATGCATATGTATCTGTAACACCAGAAAATCCTGGTCATCCAGGTCAACCGATTGACCCAAATAACCCTAGTATCGTTTGGCCACGTTATACAGATTTAGCATCATTAACAAAATCAGTCACTCGAACAATTAAATATGTAGATGCTGAAAATACAAGTAAAGTGTTACATGCACCAGTTATTCAAACAGTTAAATTTACGCGCACACCAATTGTTAACGTAGTAAATGGTCGCATTGTTGGCTATGATGAAGACGGCAATGGCACAATTGATACGACATCAGCTGAGAATGCTTGGGTTCCAGAAAATTCAGGAGCTACAACTTGGCCTGAACAAACTTCACCAAAAGCAAATGAGTTAACTGAACAAGGTTATCATGAAACAACGACACCTTCAGTGGCAGCAGTAAGTGTTAATGCCTCTACAATCTCAACAGAAGTATTAGTTAAATATCAACGTCAAGACAAAGAAAAATATGAACCAACGCCTGGTCAAATTAATCATGATTATGGTACGCCGACAACACCAGATGAAGTTAAAAATTCAGTTAAAGTGCCGGGTTATCCTACAAGTGTTGGTACACCAACAATAACAGTAGATAATCCAAATCAAATACCAAATGGTCAAACACCAGGTACAGTAGTTATTCCAGTAACTGTAACGTACCCAGACGGTTCAAAAGATAAAACAACAGTTACTGTTGTAACAGGAAACCCTTTAAAAGATGCTTATGAACCATCTACTAAACCAATAAACAAACCATTTGGTACGCCAACAACAGCGGACGAAGTTAAAAAAGCAGTGACAGTACCAGATTACCCAAGTTCAAAAGGTACACCAGAAGTCACAATTGATGACCAAAGTAAAATACCAAATGGTCAAACCCCAGGTACACACAATGTACCAGTGACAGTGACATATCCAGATGGCTCGAAAGATCATGTGAATGTTCCTGTTAATGTTGGTGATCCAGATAGCAGTAGACACGAACCAAAAGTAACACCAATCACAAAAGACTTTGGTACACCAACAACAGCGGATGATGTAACTAAAGCAGTAATCGTGCCAGATTATCCAAGCTCAAAAGGCACACCAACAGTAACAGTAGACAATCCAAGCACATTGCCAAATGGTCAAACGCCTGGAACGTACACAGTACCAGCAACGGTAACATACCCAGATGGATCAAAAGATCATGTGAATGTACCGGTAACAGTGAAAGAACAACCAGACAAAGACAAATATGAACCGAAAGTAACACCAATCACAAAAGGGTTTGGTACACCGACAACAGCGGATGAAGTTAAAAAAGCAGTAACAGTACCAGATTACCCAAGTTCAAAAGGCACACCAACAGTAACAGTAGATAATCCAAGCACATTACCAAATGGTCAAACCCCAGGTACGCATAATGTGCCAGTGACGGTGACATATCCAGATGGCACAAAAGACCATGTGAATGTACCGGTAACGGTTGGTGATCCTGATAGTAGTAGACACGAACCAAAAGTAACACCAATCACAAAAGATTTTGGCACACCAACAACAACAGATGACGTAACCAAAGCGGTAACAGTACCGGATTATCCAAGTTCAAAAGGCACACCAGTAGTAACAGTAGATAATCCAAGCACATTACCAAATGGTCAAACGCCTGGAACGTTTACAGTACCGGCAACGGTAACATATCCAGATGGCACAAAAGACCATGTGGATGTGCCAGTAACAGTGAAAGAACAACCAGACAAAGATAAATACGAACCAAAAGTGACGCCAGTCACAAAAGATTTTGGTACACCGACAACAGCGGATGAAGTCAAAAAAGCAGTGACTGTTCCGGATTATCCAAGTTCAAAAGGCACACCAGTAGTAACAGTAGATAATCCAAGCACATTACCAAATGGTCAAACGCCTGGCACATATACAGTACCAGCAACGGTGACATACCCAGATGGATCAAAAGATCATGTGAATGTACCGGTAACAGTGAAAGAACAACCAGACAAAGATAAATACGAACCAAAAGTAACACCAATCACAAAAGACTTTGGTACACCGACAACAGCGGATGAAGTCAAAAAAGCGGTAACCGTACCAGATTATCCAAGTTCAAAAGGTACACCAGTAGTAACAGTAGATAATCCAAACACATTACCAGATGGTCAAACCCCAGGTACACACAATGTACCAGTGACAGTGACATATCCAGATGGCACAAAAGACCATGTGGATGTGCCAGTAACAGTGAAAGAACAACCAGATAAAGACAAATATGAACCAACTACTAAACCAATTACTAAATCATTTGGTACGCCAACGACAGCAGATGAAGTCCAAAAAGCAGTAACGGTACCAGGTTTCCCAAGCTCGAAAGGTACACCAGTAGTAACAGTAGATAATCCAAGCACATTGCCAAATGGTCAAACACCGGGCACATATACAGTGCCGGTAACAGTAACATATCCAGATGGTACAAAAGATCATGTCAATGTACCTGTAAAAGTTGGAAATCCAGATAGTAGTAAATATGAACCGAAAGTGACACCAATCACAAAAGATTTTGGTACACCGACAACAACGGATGACGTAACAAAAGCAGTGACCGTGCCAAACTATCCAAGTGATAAACCAGCACCAAAAGTAAGTGTAGATGATCCAAGTACATTACCGAATGGTCAAACGCCTGGCACATATACAGTACCAGCAACGGTGACATACCCAGATGGATCAAAAGATCATGTGAATGTACCGGTAACAGTGAAAGAACAACCAGACAAGGATAAATACGAACCAAAAGTAACACCGGTCACAAAAGACTTTGGCACACCAACAACAGCAGATGATGTAACCAAAGCAGTGACTGTTCCGGATTATCCAAGCTCAAAAGGCACACCAAAAGTAAGTGTAGATAATCCAAGTACATTACCGAATGGTCAAACACCGGGCACATACACAGTACCAGTAACAGTGACATACCCAGATGGTACAAAAGACCATGTGGATGTACCAGTAACAGTAAAAGAACAACCAGACAAAGATAAATATGAACCATCTACTAAGGCAATTACTAAACCATTTGGTACGCCAACGACAGCAGACGAAGTTAAAAAAGCAGTGACAGTACCAAATTATCCAAGCAATAAACCAACACCAGAAGTAAGTGTAGATGATTCAAGTAAAATACCAGATGGAAATACTACAGGTACATTTACCGTGCCAGTAACAGTGACATATCCAGACGGTACTAAGGACCACACTAATGTAACTGTAAATGTTGGAAACCCAGATAGTGGTAATTATCCGCCAAAAGTGACACCAATCACAAAAGATTTTGGTACACCAACAACAGCAGATGACGTAACCAAAGCAGTGACTGTTCCGGATTATCCAAGTTCAAAAGGTACACCAACAGTAACAGTAGATAATCCAAGTACATTACCGAACGGTAAAACACCAGGAGAATACACAGTACCAGTGACCGTGACATACCCAGACGGATCAAAAGACCATGTGAATGTTACAGTTAAAGTTGGTAATCCGGATAGTGGAAAATATGAACCAAAAGTAACGCCAATCACAAAAGACTTTGGCACACCAACAACAACTGATGATGTAACTAAAGCAGTAACCGTGCCAAACTATCCAAGTGATAAACCAGCACCAAAAGTAACTGTAGATAATCCAAGTACATTGCCAAACGGTAAAACACCAGGTACTGTATATGTACCAGTAACAGTGACATATCCAGATGGATCAAAAGATCATGTAACAGTTTCTGTAACTACTAGACCAAATAAACCATCTGAATCAGTACAACCAGTTCAACCAAATGAACCAGTTCAACCAGCTAAAGACGCAACACCTTTAGTCGATGGAAATCATGTAACTGTTGATACGCAAAATCATGCAAAAACAGCTACTAACCAATCAACTCTAGATAATAAACATCAAGCACCAGCTAAAGCTTCTGAACAGAAATCTTTACCTGATACAGGTCAAAAAGAAACTACAAATACAACATTATTCGCTGGCTTGTTCGCAGCATTAGCTACAGCTATGTTTGTATCTAGAAAACGTCGTAAAGACAACAAATAATAGTCAGTATATTAGTATTTAATGTTTAATATAATGACATTAAATTGGCCTAGCGAGGAGACAAATTATTCCTCGTTAGGCCTTTTTTAATACAAAATTTTATACTTATAGTAGACTACTCATATAATTCTTCTATAGGAATCAACCGTCCTTCGCTATCTCTATGTAATCCCATACGTTCTAATATATCTTCTTCAGAGTCGATATTAGTCATATTAATCTTATAGTCTTCTTTTAATTTCTTTTGGTTTAAGAAAAACAATACTGCAAGTAAAATATTTGTAAATATTAATAAATTTTTCATTGCAATAGCTCCTGTTAGATAATTTATTTTACTTTCATAGAAAGAAATCCATTAATTGTCGGATAAAAAGTGATATCATTTGAAGGTAATGTCATATTTTTGTTGTAAGCATATCTAATATTTAACGGTTTATAGTTATCATATATAACGAATACATTATAAATGCCTTTGCTAAGGTCATTTAGAATTGTTTCAGGTAGTTTAATTGTTAACAAGTCGTGGTTGATTGAATAATCTGATAAAAATATAGAATGCATAAAATTTGATCGACTTGCTAATTGAATGCCACTAATTGAAAGTTCAGATAAATTATGGATTGCTAATTGTAAATAGACAGACTTTTGAACTTGTTGTAAATTTTTAGTTGTTGCAAGTGGGTCTCTCACTTCAAAACGATAATCGTCTACGCTTATTAGCGAATAATGTTGTTGATTGGGCTTAGTTAGAAGTTTAGCACCGCTATTGTACCAAGCAAAAAAGGCGTTAAATTTATCAACATCGTCGTGATAAATTGCATTTATTACATCATCATATTTATGAGCAACGTTTGGTATAATATAATCACGTATATATGGATGTGTGCATATTTTTTTAATAATATCAAACACGCTAATTTTTTGCGTGAAATTTAAATTAATAAACACTTTTGAATTACAATTATTGAATAAATCATATTCAACAATGCGTAATAAAAATTTATCTCTAATTTTTTTATCTGAGATGTTTAAAGCAGACTTAAATATGATGTAATCACTTTCTCTTTTTGTTAAAAAATCTGATTTTTTAACGATAGAAACATTATCTGTTGAACGATTTAAATAGTTAGCTACGATAGGCGTCGTTGTAACATGATGTGCATTCACAAAGGCAGTCATAAAGAATAATTTGTCCTCACCAAAATGTAAGTTCAGAGGAAATTGAATGTTATTTTCAATAATCAACGATCTTTTAATAAATTTGCCACTGGGTCCCATATAATAATAAAGATAGGGAATATCGCTGCCTGGTTTATCTATATGTTCATCGATCGTCATAAATTTGGCATGAACGGTTGTATTACCATCTTTATATTTTATTACTTTCGCAATAATCAGATTGGTATCGTAAATAACATATTTGTTGGCTATCTTTTCTAAAATATTTAAATCTAACCAATCGTCACCATCGAGGAAGTAAATATAGTGGCCATGACTTAATTGAATGCCTAGATTGCGCGGTGCGGATGGGCCGCCACTGTTAAGTTCTAACTGATGAATTGTAAGATTATTTGCATTAAATGTCTGTAGTTTATTAAAAGTATCATCAGTCGATTTATCATCGATGACTATTATTTCATATAAATCGTTATTTAACGTTTGGTTTATTACAGAATTCAATGTTTTTTCAATAGTTTTATCATTATTAAAGGTAGTCACTATTATAGAAAAAAATGGTTTATTCATAAAAACGGTCCTCAATATATTAATTATAATATTTTGTTTCTCATTACATTATAACTTGTTAATTGATATAATGTAATTAGAATTCTGAAATTTACAATATTTTAACAATCATATGAGAATATAACTGATATTATAAAGCTTATTAGAGCTTAGCTATAAGGTAATTGGAGGGAAATGAGTTGCATAAAATAACACAAGAAGGCACGGTTTTACATATATTATTTGATAGACCGGACAAAGTGATTCACCGAATTTTTGTAAAAAATGAATTTGATTCTATTGAATATGATAATGCAAGTGGCAGTAATCACTTTAAAATCAATTTGTTAGAAGTTGCTGAACATTTTAAATCACAAGATGATCCTAAAATCTATATTATTGTGGAAGAATCTACTGATATTTTAACTACACAAAGAACTTTAAAGGTTTTCACCGAAGATTTTGAAGTGGAAAATTTAAGTGCTGTTGTTGAAAATAATTGCATCATTTATCCATACATTACTAAAAATGGCTTTTTACATTTATCAATGAGTGACTATGTGCCAAGTAAAATATATTTTTCTCGCAGACATATTGATTCCTTGAAAATGAATAATCGTCAAGCACAAATTGATGGACAGTTTGCGATTATAAACTCACATTTAACTACAACACATTTATTAATAAAAACGAGATTTACGGATAGAGAAAAAAGGATAGCCATTGTACCTCAATTAAATGGCAATCACAAGAATGCAGCAACATATGATTTTTCAGCAGATATTTATGATGAACTGATAGAATTCATGCAGTATCCATATGATAGTAGTGATATCATAGATATTTTTTTAGAAATACAAGTTCAAGAAGTATTAGAGCCGATTAAATATAAATTAGGAAATCCACGCATTTTAGCCGAGCGTTTTTTAAAAGGTGAAATCATAACGGAATACAATAATGAAATCATTTCAATTACACCATATTTCACAATGAAAGGGCGCAATCTTTCATTCAGAATTAACCGTTATAGTATCGAGAGTTATTTACAATATATAAACAATATTAAAAAAACCAACATACACCATATACTTAAAAAAGAACAAGAAAAGATTTGGGTGATTGGTGAAAAATCATATAAAGCGCAGGATAATGGGTATCATTTCTTTAAATATATGCGTACACATTATCCGGAACGACCTGTGTACTATGTTATTGAAGAAAGCTCAAAGGAAGCCGAACATGTGCTGCCTTTAGGTAATGTCATATTTTATAAGACACCAGAACATTTTGATATTATGCTTCAAGCAGACTATATTTGTTCGACACATCATCCAGAGCTACTATATCCAACAAACAGTCAAATATACACACGGAAAATCAAAGCAATAAAGGTGTTTTTGCAACACGGCGTTTTAGGAACAAAAAATTTATCACAAATTAATGGAAATCAATTAAAAGATTTTAATGTCGACCTCTTTGTAACAAGCTCGGAACGTGAAAAAGAAATTGTTGTCAGAGATTTGAAGTTTGATAATAATCAAGTTGTTGTGACAGGTTTAGCCAGATTTGATGAGTTATTTAATCCTGATAATCAGGTGAAGAATCAGCTGCTTATTATTCCTACATGGCGTGACTGGTTAATCAATAGTGAACAACTTATTGAGTCGGATTATTTGAGTAGAATCAATGCATTACTCTATAGTTCTAAAATCAAAGAGGTTGTTGACCAAGGTATAGAAGTTATTTTCTGTTTGCATCCTAACATGCAACCATTTATTGATTTATTTGATGTGCCTCCGTATGTCACATGCATTAGACAGGGTGACGTAGATGTTCAACAATTGATTAAAGAAAGTAAATTAATGATTACGGATTATTCAAGTGTCGCTTTTGATTTTAGTTTCTTGTATAAACCTGTGATATATTATCAATTTGATAAAGAAAGATTTCTAGGTAAAGATGGTTCGCATATTGATATTGAGCAGGAATTACCTGGTGTGATAGTTAATTCACTAGCATCATTAGAACAAAAACTTAGTCATTATGTTAATCATAATTTTGAGGTTGAAGATGAGATTAAAGCAAGGGCGAATCAATTTATAAAGTATCGTGATCAGCATAATAGCTGTAGAATTTATAAAGCAATCAGCTATTTTAAAGCACAGTATACTTTGAAAAATAAAGTTAAATATGATATTGTTTCACAGCATCTATTTAAACGGTTTAGAAAAAATAAATACTATTTCAAAACAATGGATAAGTATAATTCTGTAGTATCAAAAGTATTACCAACTAAAAAAGACTTAATTGTGTTTGAAAGTAATGTCGGAAAAACGGTTGGAGATAGTCCGAAAGTAATTTATGATACATTAAAGCAGTATCATCATCATTATGATATCGTGTGGGTGACAAATCAGGATTATCCTTTCAATGATCCACATGTGACAACTGTGGAAAGATTATCACCTGAATATTTCCATTATCTTTCTCGAGCAAAATATTGGATTAATAATCAAAATTTTCCATACTATCTTGCTAAGCCAAAAGACACCATCTATATTCAAACATGGCATGGAACACCTTTGAAAAAAATGTTAAACGATGTTGATACATTTGAAGGTAGAGATGAGGGTTATAAAGATCGAGTAAATCAGGCCATTAAAAATTGGGACTATCTTATTTCACCTAGCCCATACGCAAGTAAATGTTTTAAATCAGCTTTCAACTTTAAGAAAGAAATATTAGAAATAGGCTATCCTAGAAATGATATTTTTTACAGCAATAATGAAGCCCAACTAGAAGTAAAGAAAAAGATGATTAAACAAAAACTAGGCATTAAAGATCAGCGTAAAGTTATTTTATATGCACCAACATTTAGAGACGATGATATTAATAAAGCTAAAAAACACATCATTAAATTACACATGGATTTACAAAAAATGAAAGAAAATTTCGAGGAAGAGTACATTCTTATATTACGACCTCATATTATCATTAGTAATGCATTACATTTAGACGCATCATTAGATGAATTCGTAATTAATGCTAGTGCATATGATGATATTAGTGATTTATATTTAATCACAGATATTTGTATTACCGATTATTCTTCGGTTATGTTTGACTTTGCTAACACTAAAAAACCGATGTTATTCTTTACCTATGATTTAGATTATTATAAAAATCAATTAAGAGGTTTTTATTTTGATTTTGAACAAACTGCACCAGGACCACTGGTACGTACAAATGATGAATTAATTGATGCAATCAAACGAATAGAAACTGTTCGAGAACATTATGGTGAGAAGTATGATGCGTTTTATGAGCGATTTTGTCGATTTGAAACTGGTCATGCTGCCGAAGCAATTGTCAAAAGATTTTTCTTAAATTAAATCACGGTGTTACTCTTGAATCAATGATATCACTTAGTCATTAACAAAAAGACAAATATTAAGACAATAAAAAACTGAGCCAAGCAACAGTTGTGTAAACAACCTTGTTTGGCTCATTATTTATGAATGAAACAATTCTGACAAACAATGCGATGATTATCAGGATTTATTTTTATGATTTACGATATTTTAAGCGAGCAAAAGCATCGTGCTGATGGATAGACTCTTCGTTACGACATTCAATATCAAAACCATCTATCCACTCAAAATCAACGAGGTCAGCAGCAATTAAGCGAATCAAATCTTCGACAAAACGTGGATTTTCATATGCGCGTTCAGTCACACGTTTTTCATCTGGACGTTTTAAAATAGGGTATAGGATCGAACTTGCATTCGCTTCCATGGCGTCCAAGATTTTCTCCTTGTAATCATCTACAATTTGTTCATCTTTATCTAAGTATGCTTTAACAGTAACAATTCCGCGCTGATTATGTGCAGAGTATTCACTAATTTCTTTAGAACATGGACATAGTGTAGTTACTGTTGCTTCTATCGTAAGCTCTTTACGGGTAATATTATTGCCTTCAATTGCCAGGCCATATGTGACATCTGCATTACCTACTGCTTTAATGTTTGTTACTGGACTATAGCGATCAAAGAACCATTTTCCTTTAACATCGACACCAGCTGAATTTTGTTTCATATTTTCTTGTAGTGTCCGTAATACTTGATACAATGTGCTGTAGTCCAATTCTAGGCCATTACTGTAATGCTTTTCAACGCTTTCTAAGATTCTACTCATATTAATTCCTTTTTCATTTTGTGTTAAGCTAGTCGAAAAACTAAATGTTCCGGCTGTTTGATATTGATTAATACGAACAGGGTACACAAGGTTTTTTATACCAACTTCTTCAATTTCAAAAAGGAAATTTTTATGTGTGCTTTGTAAGTCTGTCATGTCTTGTTTCGTCGTTGGTTTTGTACCTTCGACAGGATCAACTGAGCCAAAGTGTTTCCAACGACCTTCTCGTGTTGATAAATCAAATTCAGTCATATTTCAAACTCCCCTTATGCTTTAAAATGATAAGTCCAGAATGGTTCTACTTCTAAGAAACTTTGCGTTTCACCATCAATTTCAGGACTTGCTAATTGTTTTAAAAACGGACCTGTTTGTGATGCATGAGCTTCAAATGCTTTTAATTTTAGTTCTTTATATTTTGAAATATCATTTAAAATATCTGGTTCTCCTAAATGTTCGATTGCATCATTACTAAATGCGACTAATTGTAAACGAGGGCGCTGTGCAGCGGGCATACGTTTTACAGTTCTAATCACAGCGTCTGCAGTAGCTTCATGGTCAGGATGTACTGAGTAATTAGGATAAAAAGAAATAATGACAGAAGGATGTGTTTCGTCAATTAATCCTTGTATCATTGCATCCATTTGCGCATGAGGTTCAAATTCTACTGTTTTATCTCGTAAACCCATTTTTCTCAAATTTGTAATTCCTAAAATATTTGCGACGTTGTCAAGTTCTTGCTCTCTAATATCTGGTAAGGATTCTCTTGTTGCAAATGGTGGATTACCTAAATTACGTCCCATTTGTCCTAATGTAAGGCAAGCATATGTTACAGGTACTCCTGCCTCAATATAACTTGCTATCGTCCCAGCAGATGAGAAGGTTTCATCATCTGGATGTGGAAATATAACGAGTACATGTCTTTCATCATTCATGACTGTACCTCCTCTATAATGTGAATGGCTTATCACTGATTTCAATAGTGGCAGCCAATTGTCCTTCATAATTAAATCCAGCAATTAAAAATTCATTATTATTGTTGACTTCGAAGTGTGTGAGTCCTTGTACATAGACCCAGCCACCATCACGAAGTTTGAGACCAACGCGGTAAGGATCTTTGCCTCCGCCTTTAAGTTGTGCGTGTTCATATGTGACTTGTATATTTCTTAAAAACGTCCCCGCATTAAAAACACGTTGGTCGAAATGGTTTGCATACGCACCATTTGTTGTTTCAACGTGTAAATAAACAGGTTTATTTTCGTATGATGTGAGTCTTTTTTGTACTTCTATTTCATTAATTGGTTCCAACACATTCACTCCTTGTGCCATACAACATGTTTATCATTCTATTTTACTAAAAAGAACAGCGTAATTGTATATCTCTGCTCAATTTATTTAAAAAAGTAACAATAACGTTGTCATTATACATATAGACTATGCGAATACTTCAGTTAAAAGTTAATTGTTAGAGAAAAATCTAGTCGTTTAAAAAAAGATGAGACGGGTAAACTGCTAACTAGAAATAGAAAAACAAATAATGATTTATATAACATTAATGTTGAAAGGATGTTTGCATTGGAATTACAATTAGCAATCGATTTATTAAACAAAGAAGAAGCGGCAGAATTAGCTAAAAAAGTTGAGGAATATGTAGATATCGTAGAAATAGGTACGCCTATTGTTATCAATGAAGGGTTACCAGCCGTTGAACATTTAAATAAAAATATAAATAATGCAAAAGTATTAGCAGATCTTAAAATAATGGATGCAGCAGATTATGAAGTAAGCCAAGCGATTAAATTTGGCGCAGACGTTGTAACTATTTTAGGTGTTGCTGAAGATGCTTCAATTAAAGCAGCAGTTGAAGAAGCGCATAAACATGATAAACAACTATTAGTAGATATGATTGCTGTTCAAGATTTAGAAAAACGTGCGCAAGAATTAGATGATATGGGTGCTGACTATATTGCAGTGCACACAGGTTATGACTTACAAGCTGAGGGACAATCGCCATTATATAGCTTACGTAAAGTTAAATCTGTAATTAAAAATTCTAAAGTCGCCGTTGCTGGTGGTATTAAACCAGATACGATAAAAGAAATCGTTGCTGAAAATCCGGACTTAGTTATTGTAGGTGGCGGTATTGCTAACGCTGAAGATCCTGTAGAAGCGGCTAAACAATGTCGTGATGCGATTGAAGGTAAATAATATGTCTCAATTTACAAATTACCGTCTTATTCTTGAAGAGCTAGAGCGTACGTTATCACATGTTCAAGATGAACAATACGACCGTTTTGCGAATGATGTAAATGGTGCGCAAAGTATATTCACTGCAGGTAAAGGGCGTTCGGGCTTTATTGCGAATAGCTTTGCGATGCGTCTAAATCAATTAGGTAAAGATGCGTACGTCGTAGGGGAATCAACAACGCCGTCTATCAAAGAACATGATTTATTTGTAATCTTGTCTGGTTCAGGCTCAACAGCGCATTTACGTTTGTTAGCTGAAAAAGCCCAAACAGTAGGTGCTAAAGTCGTATTATTAACAACAAATCCTGATTCTCCAATTGGGGAGTTAGCAGAAACGGTGATTGAATTACCTGCTGGAACTAAATATAACGCAGAAGGTTCAGAACAACCTTTAGGCAGTTTATTTGAACAAGCTGCACTCCTGTTTTTAGATAGTGTGGTACTTGGACTCATGGATACGTTTAATATTGATGAAGAAACAATGCAAAATAATCATGCTAATTTAGAATGAAAATTTATATATAATATATTCATTAGCCCGTTGAAATAGTAAATTTCGATGGGCTTTATTAATTAAATGATGTGCTTAAAAGTCTTATTTTACATAAATGAGTTACTAGTAAAAAGAGCAGTAACCACTTTGGTTTTTAGCGAAATAGATACAAAATGCCATTCTAATCGAAATAAATAAATATTAATAAAAGTGAATACATATAGATTATACAAAATATTGCATATGATTGGATAAATATATAGCGGGTATAGTTAGATGACATATTATATTTTATATAACACCGGATTTATGTTGAAAAAACAATATAAATTTTTGACAACTTTTATTGCCTTTAAAGTGAGTATTCGCTAGATTGACAACATTTTTCAAAATCCTTAAGTCATTGATATTAATGGAGATATAAGCATTATTAAAACGAGTGGGAATATGCCGGAATCCCTATGTTTAACTATGCGATAGTGAATATTTAAAGTCAAAATGTAGCGGGCAATATTTCAACGCAATTTACTATAACACGATAAAGCATTAAAAATTTATATAAATATAATTAAAAATTCTGTAAAATGAATAAACTTGAATTTTAAAAATTAATTTTTCTTTAATCAATTTGACATTATAAATTAATAACGTATAATTATGTAACATATTACAAGGGAGTGTATCATTCATGGATTTCGAAAAAGAAAATATTAACATGGTAAACGCTCAAAAAGCCAAAAAAACTGTTATCGCAACAGGAATTGGTAATGCCATGGAATGGTTTGATTTTGGGGTTTATGCCTACACAACTGCATACATAGGTGCAAACTTCTTTTCTCCAGTTGAAAACAATCAAATTCGACTAATTCTTACTTTCGCTGCGTTAGCGATTGCTTTCTTATTACGACCAATTGGGGGAATTGTTTTTGGCGTTATAGGAGATAAATATGGTCGGAAAGTCGTATTAACAACGACAATTATTTTAATGGCGTTTTCAACGTTAACGATTGGTTTGTTACCCAACTACGATACTATAGGAATTTGGGCACCAATACTATTACTACTTGCTAGAGTGTTGCAAGGGTTCTCTACAGGAGGAGAATATGCTGGTGCAATGACATACGTAGCAGAGTCTTCTCCAGATAAAAGCCGTAATCGTTTAGGCTGTGGTTTGGAAATTGGGACATTATCAGGTTATATAGCAGCTTCAATTATGATTGCCATTTTAAGTTATTTATTAACGGCAGAACAAATGCAATCATGGGGCTGGAGAATACCGTTTATTCTAGGTTTATTCCTTGGTTTATTTGGATTATATTTACGTCGTCGCTTAGAAGAATCACCTATTTTCGAAAATGATATTGAAACGGCGCCACAACGAGATAATATTGGTTTTTTAACTATTATTCGTTACTATTACAAGGATATTTTAGTCTGTTTTGTAGCGGTTGTATTTTTTAACGTAACAAATTATACAGTCACTGCATATTTACCGACTTACTTAGAACAAATAGTAAAATTGGATGCGACAACAACAAGTGTGCTGATTACTTGTGTGATGGCTATTATGATTCCATTAGCACTTATGTTCGGTAGAATTGCAGATAAAATTGGTGAGAAAAAAGTGTTCTTAATAGGTACGGGTGGTTTAACACTATTAAGTATCGTTGCTTTTAGCTTATTGAATACTCGCTCATTACCACTGATTATTGTTGGTGTACTAGTATTAGGATTCTTCTTATCAACATATGAGGCGACAATGCCTGGATCGTTGCCAACAATGTTCTATACGCATATTAGATATCGAACATTGTCTGTAACCTTTAACTTATCAGTGTCATTATTTGGTGGTACGACACCACTTATAGCTGCTTGGTTAGTAAACTACACAAACAATATTTTAGCACCTGCATATTATTTAACTGCGATAAGCGTCATTGGTTTTGTTGTCATTTCATTACTGCATTTCAGTATGGCTGGAAAATCATTGAAAGGTTCTTATCCTAATGTCGATAGTGAAGAAGACCGTAGATACTTCGAAGAGCATCCTAAAGAGGCATTATGGTGGGTACAAGAACGTAAAGAAAAAGAAGACTTTTAGTATGACAATTAGACGTGCATGTCAATTTATGATGAATTGGCACGCACGTTATTTGTTTTTGTCGCTAAATTTGAATAAAAGGCGACGTCATTTTGTCAATCTTATGAACAGACTAGGTTATCGTGCTAACACGTTTTATAATATGGATAACTTATATGATAAAGGTGATTAATATGATAACGAAAGAAACAATTGTTGCAGAAGTAGTGACTGATTATCCAAAAGCAGCAGATGTTTTTAAGCATGCAGGCATAGATTTTTGTTGCGGTGGTGCTATTTCAATCGAACAAGCAAGCCAAAAGAGTAAATTATCGTTAGAAGCGTTGTTATCACAGCTTCAACAACTCGAAAGACAAAGTGAGCCAGGTGGCGGTTTAAATCCTAAATATTTAAGCGTGGCCTCATTGATTCAGTATATTCAAGCTGCGTATCATGAACCACTAAAGGAAGAATTAAAACAACTAACGCCATATATAACAAAAGTAGCTAAAGTACATGGGCCGCAACACGATTATCTCATTGAGTTAAAAGCGTTATATACCCAATATAAAAACAACATGACTGCACACACGGCACAAGAAGATGATCATGATTTTCCTAAAATGATTGCTTTTTCAAATGGGCAAGATGTTGCAGAAATAGAACAAATTATTCTAGATTTGAAGATAGATCATGATGAGGTTGGTCAAATACTGAAGAAAATGAATCAGCTAACAAATGATTATACAATTCCAAATGAAGCATGTAATACATGGCGCCTCGTTTATCAACGCCTCCAAGCAATTGAAAAAGCAACATATCGACATGTGCATCTTGAAAATCATGTATTGTTTAATAAATTACATGCATAACAACAAACAAGCACTGATATTCGCCAAAGGGGACAACTTTGGAATGAATTCAGTGCTTGTTTGACTTTAATAAGGTGAATTTAGGAATACTATTTGACGTTTGTTACATGATAGGGGGTCAGTAACATCGTACTTTTTAAGGGTGGATCCATGACGAAATAACATGGAGGCCAATGAGGTTAATAACTTAATTTCATGTTATCAACGTCATTTTCTAGTAGAGAGAGCAATTTATAGATTTCGTTTTTATTAAACGTTTCATCGAATTTTACCGTAATTGTCTTGAAGGTTCGCGTAATGATTTCGTAGATAGGGACACCGTTTTCTATATTTTGCTTGTGAATAATCATGTTGACTTGCTCCTCCTTTATCTCTCTACACTTCATATCTTACTGAATTTTTAATTCAAAATCATGAGCCCCAAGTACCAACTTTTAATACGACGTACTACGTATAATCTTCTACGACTAAATACTTAGAATACGCAATGCTATCAGTGATTATGCTTCACCTTTAAATAGTTTGACAAAACGTTCAGGACTATCTTGGCCTAGACAAATATCCAATAGTTCGTGTGATTCTTGTTGCTCTGCTTCACTTCTAGGGAACATTTGACTTTCGTATTCTTTGATTACTTCGTCGAAATGATTGTAATTTTTAGCGATGCCTTCTGCTAATTCTGCACCATCTAGCATAGCTAAGTTAGCGCCTTCACCAGATGGCGCCATTAAATGTGCAGCGTCACCAATTAAAGTGATGCCTGACTTAGGTTCCCAGCGATGTTTGTCAGGTAAAGCATTGATTTTTCTAGCTACGATATTTGAATCTGACTCAGTTAACAATGCAGTAATTTCTGGTGCCCAGCCTTTAAATTCAGCTAAAATCGTTTTGATCGTTTCTGTTTTATTAGAAAAATCTATTCGATTAATCCAATCTAAATCACGGTTCATTTCTATATAAGTGTGAATAATATTATTTGCTTCGCGATGAGCTACAAAACCTTTTCCAGGAGAAAGGGCATACATCGCTCCTTCACCAACAATTTCAGCTGTTTTAGGATGTTTGTTATCAACATCGTGTAAATAAGTTTCAATAAAGGTTGTACCTACATAATTCGGTGTAATATCTGTTAATAATTTGCGTACTTTTGACCATGCACCATCTGCGCCAATTAATTTTGTAGTGTTTATAAAGCTTTCATCTCTAAATACGACTTTATATTCTCCGTGTTGAATTTCTTCTATATGATCTACTTTTTTATTCCATTCAATTGTTTCTTCTGGAAGTGAGTGAATTAAAATTTGGCGTAAGTCACCACGTAATACTTCAGGACGTCCATTTTCTTCATCAGCAGGCACCTCTAGAAGTAATTCTCCATTGGTATCTACAATTTTTGCTGCATCGGCACCTTCATGAATAATCGAATGAAATTCATCCATTAAATTAGCCTTTTCTAAAGCAACCTGACCATTATATTCATGAATATCTAATTGACCACCTTGTGTACGAGCATTCGGCGATGCATCTGCCTCATAGATTTTTGAAGGTATGCCATTCACATATAACACACGGGCAAGTGTTAAACCACCGATACCGCCACCAATAATTGTAATAGGTTCTTTTACTTTATTCATCATAAAACTCCTTTAAAACTCAATAATTAAATGCATTCTTACTTTACGCAAAAAACAGTTAGTTTAAACATAAAATAATAAATGTGATATAGTTTTTCCTATTCGTCGATGATTTTGATCGTTTATATTACTAAAATATTAGAAAGTAAAATAGACGAAGTAGAAATAGTTACTGTAACTTATAGGGGCTAAAATGAACAAGTTGATATTTTAATACTATATAAAAAAGCTTTTAACTATTCCCGTTTGCTTTTGTTAAAGCCAAGAGAATAATTAAAAGCTTCATGTTAAAAAACTATACTTCTGTTACTTCTACGTCGATATGTTCAACACGATTAAATGCACCATGATCAACCGGTCCAACAAACGCATTCATTTTCCAGCCATTTTTAATTGCAGATGCCACAAAACCTTTAGCGGCAATAACAGCTTCTTTTGGTGATTTGCCATTAGCTAAATAAGCTGTTGTTGCTGCTGCAAATGTACAACCAGCACCATGATTGTAACTTTGTTGGAACATATCTGTTGTTAATTGATAGTAATTTGCGCCATCAAAGTATAAATCATAAGATTTATCTTGATCTAGTGCTTTACCACCTTTAATGATGACATGTTGTGCACCTTAATCATGAATGATTTTAGCTGCTTGTTTCATGTCTGCGATTGAAGTTAATTTACCTAAACCTGAAAGTTGTCCTGCTTCAAATAAATTAGGTGTCACTACGGTTGCTTTAGGTAATAAATATTTAATCATCGCATCAGTATTTCCTGGGTTAAGTACTTCATCTTCGCCTTTACAAACCATCACTGGGTCTACTACGAAGTATTTTGCACCCGATTGTTCAAAGGCCTCGCCAGCACGTTGAATAATTTCTTGTGTACCCAACATACCTGTTTTAATGGCGTCTGGACCAATTGAAATTGCAGTTTCAAGTTGTTTTTCGAGTAACTCCATTGGTAATGGTGTCACATCGTGAGACCACGTATCTTTGTCCATGGTAACGACAGCAGTCAATGCCACCATGCCATAAGTGTCTAATTCTTGGAATGTTTTTAGGTCTGCTTGCATTCCTGCGCCAGCACTGGTGTCAGAACCGGCAATTGTTAAAACTTTTTTAAAAGCCATTTAAGTTCACTCCCAATTATTTTCTAATACGTTTTTATCATATCATGTTTTAACGGTTAAGAAATAGCAGGGACACTTACATAGGTTGCTAGTCTTTAGTGTTTTTTAGCGGTGTAAATTGAATTTCTTGTTTCAATGGGAAAAACACCATCTCTTTTTGTGTCAGTATTTCTTCAGTTAATGTAAGCGAAAAAATTTGATTCGTTGAATATGGCTTGATGTAAAACGTTAATGTTTCACTGTCCATGACTAGTTGATACTGAGTATAGTGAGGTGTGCCACCATCTAATACAGCACCTTTTGGAATACTCACACTATCCAGCAGCTTAAAGCAGTTGTTAAGATTTTGGCTTTCGTCAGTGGCACTGTGTAACTGTTGTCGAAGATAGCTTGCTCTAACAAAACGCTCGGTCGAAGTATAGCCTCCAGGCAAACCATTTGTACCTGCTTCGATGCCCATAGGACGAGTAAGTATCTTTCCTACAATAGGATAAGCAGTTTTCGTTGGTGACAGAAACGCGTAATTGCGTAAGTTTTCTATATGCCATTCTACGCTTGGTGCATTGGTAAGGACGTTTACATGATTATCTTTGATAATGACCCTACCATTACGTGGTTCAACTGTAGCAGTATGACCTGTTTTATCTGTGATCATAAATTGTAATGGGGGCACAATATTTAATGTCGTATTTTTTTCATTTAATATATTGATATGTGCTGCCTTTTGCTTTAAATCCGCAATGTTTTTTACGAAGCCTAATACCCAAACAATAAATTCTTCAGGTGCTAAATTAAAATATCCATAGCGTTTATGTTTACAATAAGAGGCTTCGCCGGTGAAATAATGATTGGAGATAGCAAGTCCTTGTTCATTGATACCATCACCAAAACGATATCGTCCCACTTTAAGATTAGTACCTACAAAACCATACGTTAATTGCAAAGCATCTTCTAAATCAAAATCATATTTGAAATCTCTTGGCACTACAGTAGGTATGCCATTAAATTCAAAGGCAAAATCCATGGTACGTGCTAAATAATGATGATTTTGTTTTGTATAAAAAGAAAAGCCAGTACACATCGTTATTTCTCCTTTATTTCCAGTGTTGTTATTTATTCATAGCATAATGAAATAGATATGATTTGTAAACTTTTGTGTATTATAAGTTTACATTATATAGATAGTGAACCTTTTAAGAGGTATATGTTAAACTATTGCTTGAGGTGAAGATAATGGAGTGGGCACAAATTTTTCATGATATAACATCGAGACATGATTTTTCTGCGATGCATGATTTTTTAGAAAAAGAATATACGACGCAAATTGTATACCCAGATAGAAAAAACATCTATCAAGCTTTTAGTTTAACGCCTTTTGAAAATATAAAAGTTGTGATTTTAGGTCAAGATCCTTATCACGGACCAAATCAAGCGCATGGTTTAGCTTTTTCGGTACAACCTAAAGCGAAATTCCCACCATCTTTAAAAAATATGTACCAAGAATTAGAAGATGATATTGGCTGTCATAGGACATCGCCGCATTTACAGGATTGGGCACGTGAAGGTGTTCTACTATTAAATACGGTGTTGACTGTGCGCCAAGGCCAGGCACATTCGCATAAAGATATAGGTTGGGAAATATTCACGGATGAAATTATTCAGGCTGTATCACGATATAGGCAAAATGTGGTTTTTATATTATGGGGCAAACCAGCGCAACAAAAAATGAAATTGATTGATACGCAAAAGCACTATATTATTAAATCGTCACATCCCAGTCCGTTATCGGCTTATCGTGGCTTTTTTGGCTCAAAACCTTATTCCAGAGCCAATGCTTATTTAGAGTCAAAAGGAATAGCACCAGTACATTGGTGTGAAAGTGGGGAGAATACTCATGGATAGAGAGAAAATCATCCAGTTAATTGAACAAGAATTAGTTCAGGCGGATGAAGCAAGTAATGAGCAACAATTTGAGAAGCACATATATGCGATTCATACGCTAACGTCTTTATATACAACCACAACATCAGGCCATCGAGCAAGTCAAGAAACATCCCAGGATGATATTATGGGACCAACTTTTTCAACCACGGTGAAGTCAAATACAAAATCAGCAGTGCAACAGACAGGACATAAGCAAGCAGCAAAGGTAACAGCTGCTGAAATAGAAGCTATGGGCGGTAAAGTACCAAATTCCATGAAATCATCACACAACACGAACGTCGCTTCTTCAAATACTATGGTCACAGATGATGAAATTGGTAACGGCGATTCTATTTTTGATTTTTAAGCGTAAGGAGAGAACAAATAATGATGAAAGTATTTATTATCTTAGGTGCTTTATGTACTATGATGTCAGTTGGTACAGGTGCTTTTGGTGCCCATGTGCTTGAAGATAAACTCAATGAAAAATATATCTCTGTATGGGAAAAAGCAACAACATATCAAATGTATCATGGGTTAGGATTAATTCTAATTGGCATAATTAGTGGAACTACATCCATGAATGTTAATTGGGCAGGTTGGTTAATGTTTTTGGGTATCGTCTTCTTTAGTGGTTCGCTTTATATTTTAGCATTAACAGAGATTCGTATTTTAGGTGCAATTACGCCTATTGGTGGTGTCTTATTTATTGCGGGTTGGTTAATGCTAGTTATCGCAGCGTTTAAACTGCCAGTATAAAAGTAATGGTCATATAAATATGTTAGAGAACTCACTTTTGGGGTATACAGTTACCTTGAGGTGAGTTTTTTTATGACTGAAAAACAAAATAAAGTTGATAGAGGCGATTTAAAGCAAAATCTATCTGAGAAATTCGTATGGGCCATTGCTTATGGTTCATGTATAGGATGGGGAGCATTTATTTTACCAGGTGATTGGATTATGCAATCAGGACCTGTAGCCGCATCTTTAGGTATTTTTATAGGCGCATTGTTGATGATTTTAATCGCTGTCAGTTATGGTGCATTAGTTGAGCGCTTTCCCGTTTCTGGTGGTGCATTTGCATTTAGCTATTTAAGCTTTGGTAGATATGTTAGTTTCTTTTCATCATGGTTTCTAACATTTGGATATGTTTGTGTCGTGGCGTTAAATGCAACGGCTTTTAGTTTATTAATTAAATTTTTACTGCCCAATGTTTTAAACACTGGAAAGTTATATACTATAGCTGGTTGGGATGTTTACATAACTGAAATTATTATAGCAAGCGTATTACTTATCGTGTTTATGCTTATTTCGATTCGTGGTGCAAGTGTCTCTGGGTCACTACAATATTATTTTTGTGTTGCTATGGTGCTTGTCGTATTGTTAATGTTTGTAGGCTCATTTTTTGGTAGTACCTTTGATTTCGGTCATTTGCAACCATTAGCAAATCCTAAACGTGGATGGTTTACATCTATTATTATGATTGTTGCGGTTGCTCCATGGGCTTACGTTGGTTTTGATAATATTCCACAAACGGCAGAAGAGTTTAACTTTTCACCCAATAAGACATTTAAGCTAATTGTTTATAGCTTATTAGCTGCAGCATTTACTTATGTCTTAATGATTTTGTATACAGGTTGGTTAAGCACGTCAGCAAAAAGTGTGAATGGCAATTTATGGTTGACTGGTGCGGTGACACAATCGACCTTTAGCTATATTGGATTGTTTGTCCTAGCGATTGCTATTATTATGGGGATTTTTACTGGATTAAATGGCTTCTTGATGAGTGCTAGTCGACTGCTCTTTTCAATGGGGCGTTCTGGAATTATGCCTACGATGTTTAGTAAATTACATCCCAAATATAAAACGCCTTATGTGGCAATTGTCTTCTTAGTTGCAGTTACTTTAATTGCACCATGGTTGGGGCGTACAGCTTTGACGTGGATCGTTAATATGTCATCCACGGGTGTATCGATTGCATACTTTATTACTTGTTTATCTGCTGCTAAATTATTTAGTTTTAATAAAGAGAGTGAAACATACGGCCCAGTATTTAAGAGTTTTGGTATTATTGGATCCATTATCTCATTTATATTCTTATACTTATTATTAATACCAGGGTCTCCGGCATCGTTATCGTTACCTTCATATGTTGCTTTAGCTGGCTGGTTAATTATTGGTTTAGTATTCTTTGTTATTCGCTATCCAAAAATAAAAGCGATGAACAATGATGAGCTAAGTCGTTTGATATTAAATCACTCTGAAGATGAAGTGAATGACATGATGAACGAAGATAAAAATGAATAATGACTATCAATGAATATATAAATTTTAAGAATACAAAAAGACACGCAGCGTCAATCTATGCACTGTGTGTCTTTATTTTAAATTGTTGTGTTCAAACGTTTGAAACACTATAGACGCTTATATCTTTTAACGAAACCGGACACACTAATTTTAGAAACTTGGTCTGCAAATAATAAGCCTAAAGCGATGGCACCTGCGATAAGTGTTACTTCTAACATTGTATTGATAGCTTTTCCAAACTCCAATAAGACAAGGCTTTTAGTGGCATCAAAAGCAAGACCACCAGGGACGAGTGGTATGATTCCAGTAACCATAAATATAATTGCAGGTTCTTTCTGTTTTCGCGCCATAAAATGACTGATAAGGCCTAAAGCTAAACTGCCAAAGAAACTAGAGTAGATCGTGTGGAGGCCTAAGCCGTTGAAAAATATAACGTAGACCATCCAACCACATGCACCTACAAGCCCACATGTCAGATATAATTTTCTAGGCGCATCAAAAATGACGCAAAAGAATAATGATGCGGTATAACTAAATATAAAGTTTAGTAACCAAAACATAAGACATTTCTCCTATACCATAATTAAGATTGAACCTACGCCTGCCCCGATACCAAATGAAGTAACGAGCGCCTCTAATGACTTGGTCGTAAACATCAGCATGTGACCACCAAATAAATCTTGTATTGCATTCGTAATTAATACTCCAGGAACTATAGGCATTACAGCAGCAATAATAATGGTGGCAAGATCACCATTGGGAATAAAATGATGCCCAGTCACAGCAATCATTCCAATGACTAAAGAACCAACAAACTCAGGAATAAATTGTGCGTGAAGCTTTCTATCTAAGATCTCAACGACTAAATAACCGAGACCACCAGCTAAAATGGCTGTTAAGGTATCGATGAGCGTACCACCTTGAAGATATAAGAAACTTAGCGCAATGATTGCAGCTGCTATTCCTTTAAAACTTAAGCTACTATCGCGTTCAGCAATATAAATGTGTTCGAGTCTATGTTTGGCATCTTCTAAATCAATTTTATTACTTGAAATCATTCGTGAAATTTCATTAGCTTGTGATATTTTAATTAAATTAGTATCACGGGCGTTGATTCTAAATAAACGGGGATATGTTTCATCGTGTAAAGTAAATTGAATGACAGTATTTGTGACGAAACTATTGCTGTCTGAATAGCCTAATGATTTAGCAATACGCGTCATTGTATCTTCAACACGTGTACCTTCTGCGCCTGATTCTAATAAGATACGACCTGCTAACATTATCACATCTTTAATTAGAGTTTCTCGCTCTGTATCTATATATTGTTTTTTGTTCATTTCATCACCATATCAAGTAGAATGTTACATTAATTATAGTAGATGCGTATCGAAATGGCTACACAATAATTTAAATCATGTAGCGATATTATAATGATGAAAGGTTAAACTTTAGTAACAAAAATTGTATTTTTATTACTTTTTTATCAGTATTATTGCGAGAACTTAACGAAATATGTTTATTTTTATTAAAAAGGGTTAAAATAAAAGTGTTAACAGGGAAAATATACTGGGTAGCGACAGTATATTTTGTGTAGTTAACGAATAGAGTAGTAGTAATTAAAGTTCTCCCAAGAGATACTAAGTAAGAACAGGGTTTAAAGCCCTGTTTTTTAAAAATACATATTGGGACAAATTCGCTAAAGCTACAAAAGAACTTCAGTGTAGTTGACATGCAGTAGAGTTTGCAAGATTTTCTGATGAAAATTTCAAAGGAATCAAGAGAACGAGCGCAACAAACTGAAATATGGTTTATGAGTATCACTAAACATAATATTAAATGGATTAATAACGCTGATTTAAAACAAGGTTTCCAATCAGCGATAAATGATGAACTCGATGACATAAAAGCTGAAACGAAAAACGCTGTTAATCCATTTCAAAACAATCAGATTTATGAATTAGATTGACAATTTACTGAAAATAAAACATTCAAACATAGATATTTGATACATTCTTAAAGCGCAAATTAACTTGAAAAGACCACTAAACTTAGTGGTCTTTTTTTTTGTCTAATTCTTTTTTGATTTCATCAGGTGATTTTCTTTCATGTGCGATTTTTAACAATTTATCAACGCCTTGACTTTTAATCATATCACCTACAAATTGAAAGTTACTCTCGGGGGATGCATAGGCTACAAAGTCATCATCTTTTTTATTATTTATGTATCCTTTAATTACAACACTACCCATAGGGCTGTTTTCCAATTTAGTAAAGTTTACGAATTTAATGGTATTGGGTTCTTTGGTGTTGTGTTTAAGGTAAAGTGAAATACGTTCTTGTTGTTCTTTGTAGTAGATTTCCTTTTGTTTTTCACGTTCGTCATGTTTCATTTTGAGATAGACACCTCCACTAATTATGCATAAACTCAAGATTATGCCAAGAATCATAAAAATGTGTTTTTTTGACATTGAATCAACTCCTAAACTGAGGTGAAATCTATGGATGAATTATATAATAACGATACTACATATTGTACTTTTTCATATATCACAGTTACATATAAAAATAATGAAAATGATTTAAAGTTACAGATTTTCGACAAGATAAGTATAACTCAATAAAGATGGAAGGAATATCCCTGTTGATAAGCACGGGAAAGTTCAGATCGATGATTTTTGGGGGATTTAAGAGAAAATATCAGATTGCCATTTTCTGTGCTAGGTACACAAGATGTAACGAAACTTTTCATTTGAGAAGTATTTAAAGTGTTTTTAAACATTAGCAAGTTTTAAATAAACAGTATGGGCCATCATTATGTTCTAGGCTATGAACTAAATATTGGCAGTAGTTGACTGGATTGAAAATGCGCTTATACCAAGCTTTTTCCAATCCTATTCAGCTTTGCCGGGCGGAACTACGAATTCATAATGAAGTCTGTCCTGCTCCCCATACTTTATGATGAAAAATTTATTGTGCATTAAAAAGAACCCTTAACTAAACTGAAGTGACGAATATCGGAATAGCTCGAGCTATTAACCTGCCGCATCAACAGTTTTTGAATTTGTTAAGGGTTTTGGGACTCAATTGTCAATAATACAATTGGAATAAAATATTAACAGTTCATGTCTTAAATGTTTTTGTTAAATAGCGAAAAATGAATCTAATTGATCAAGTTCTAGAATATGACCAATGTAGAAGCTGCCAAATTCACCATAGCGCGCTGTAGTTTCATCAAAACGCATTTCATAGACGATTTTTTTAAACTGTAGTACATCATCAGAGAACAATGTAACGCCCCATTCAAAATCATCAAAGCCAACTGAACCAGTAATAAATTGTTTGATTTTACCAGCATATTTACGACCGATTTTACCGTGGTTGTACATGAGCTCTTTTCTATCTTCCATCGGTAACATATACCAATTATATGTTTCATTTCGTCGTTTATCCATTGGGTAGAAGCAGATATATTCAGAATGTGGTAATTCTGGATATAAGCGTGCTTTAATATGTGGATTTTCATATGGGTCTTCATCAGATTTACCAGCAAGGTAATTACCTAACTCAATGACAGATACATAAGAGTATGTTGGAATTAGAAAATCTGAAATTCGACATTTATTTAATTCATTTTCGATTATATTTAATTCTTTCATTTCTGGACGCAACACCCATAATAAAAGATCTGCTTTCTGACCTGTAATATTATAGAGTGCTTGATCACCTGTATGAGAGGCTCTAGCATTTGCTTTATCGGCAAGAAATTGTTGTAGTTCTTGAACCATAGCATGACGGTCATCTTCAGGTACGAGTCTAAATGTTGTCCAATCTATCGCATAAAATAAATGTAAACTATACCAACCATCTAAAGTTTCTGCTGCTTCACTCATTAATAATCGCTCCTTTTCGTATCATTTATTTAAAATTTTAGCATAAGTTTGGTTGCTTATTCTAAATAAAAGATTACAAATTAGTGAAATGGAATTCTCATGATAAATCAAGTATAATTAAGAGTGCAAATATTATTATGTATAACAAATAGGAGGGTACTATGTCTTTATTAGATGTATTACAAAGTAAACTTTCAGGAAAAAATGTCAGAATCGTACTACCTGAAGGTGAAGACGAACGTGTTTTAACAGCTGCAACGCAATTACAAGCAACAGACTATGTAACGCCTATCGTATTAGGTGACGAAGCTAAAGTTAATGCTTTAGCACAAGACAAAGGATTGGATCTTACTGGTATTGAAGTTATCAATCCTACAACAAGCGAACTAAAACCAGAACTAGTGTCATCATTTGTAGAACGTCGTAAAGGGAAAGCGACAGAAGAACAAGCTAAAGAATTACTAAACAATGTTAACTATTTCGGAACGATGCTTGTATATGCTGGTAAAGCAGATGGTTTAGTAAGTGGTGCCGCACATTCAACAGGAGATACAGTGCGTCCTGCATTACAAATTATTAAAACAAAACCAGGTGTTTCAAGAACATCAGGTATCTTCTTTATGATTAAAGACGACAAACAATATATCTTTGGTGATTGCGCAATCAACCCAGAATTAGATGCACAGGGCTTAGCAGAAGTTGCTGTAGAAAGTGCTAAATCTGCTCAAAGCTTTGGTATGGATCCTCGTGTGGCAATGTTAAGCTTTTCTACTAAAGGTTCAGCAAAATCTGATGATGTTGAAAAAGTGGCTAATGCCGTTCAATTAGCACAAGAAAAAGTTTCAGCAGATCATTTAGAAAATGTCATTATTGATGGAGAATTCCAATTTGATGCTGCCATCGTACCTGCAGTGGCTGAGAAAAAAGCGCCAGGCGCTAAAATCCAAGGTGATGCAAATGTCTTTGTATTCCCAAGTTTAGAAGCAGGAAACATTGGCTATAAAATCGCACAACGTTTAGGTGGATTTGATGCGGTTGGTCCAGTATTGCAAGGACTTAATTCTCCAGTAAATGATTTATCACGTGGCTGCTCAATCGAAGACGTGTATAATTTATCAATTATTACTGCTGCTCAAACATTACAATAATGGAACTAAGTAGTAAATATTTTAATGGTGTGGATTGGCGCTATATAGACCATACGAATGGACTTGCGCCAATGCAATCATTTGCATTTGATGATACGTTTTCAGAGAGCGTGGGTAAAGATTTATCATGTAATGTTGTAAGAACTTGGATTCATCAACATACTGTTATATTAGGTATTCATGATTCACGTTTACCTTATCTCAAGGATGGTATTCGCTATTTAACTGATGAAGTTGGTTATAATGCGATTGTGCGCAACTCTGGCGGTTTAGGAGTTGTATTAGATCAAGGCATACTGAATATATCTTTAATTTTTAAAGGACAGACAGAAACAACAATTGATGAAGCTTTCTCAGTGATGTATTTATTAATTTGTAAAATGTTTGAAGACGATGATGTTGAAATTGAAACACATGAAATTGAACGTTCTTATTGTCCTGGAAAGTTTGATTTAAGCATTAATGATAAAAAGTTTGCCGGTATTTCGCAACGACGTGTCCGAGGTGGCATTGCCGTACAAATTTATTTGTGCGTGGAAGGCTCTGGGTCAAAGCGTGCTGAGATGATGCGCCATTTTTACCAACAGGCACTTAAAGGAGAAACAACAAAATTTAAATATCCAGACATCGAACCCCAATGTATGGCATCACTAGAAACGTTGTTAGAACGTGATATTAAAGTACAAGATGTTATGTTCCAATTATTACATGCGATTCAAGATTTAGGCGGCAAGCTAAACATGGATGCCATTACAGAAGATGAATGGCAACGATATGAAGGACATTTTGATAAAATAGTGGAGCGCAACGATAAAATGTCACGATTGTTATAGCACTAAGATGTGAGCATCCTGAATCATTGTATGATTATCTACAATGATTTAGGATGTTTTTTAATTTTGATACAAATAACGTGCACATTTAAATTGAAATTGTAGTATGATGGGTTAGGTAGAAAATAAAGAATATGAAATTAAGACTATAAATGTTTATAAAATCAAGATTTAAGGTAGAGTAAGTTAAATTTTTGAAACAAAAATACAATCGCTATATACTATTTAAGTGTTGTGCAACGAATGATAATTGTTATTTTACATTTTTGTGGTATTAGTCTACTATAAAAACAAAGTTTTATGACATAATTGTAGCGGAAACGTGACAAAGTTCGATAAAATAATAAGTTGAATAAAGCAAAAGATAGAATGTGAAGATTTCGAGCTTCGCGTTTTTTAATTGCAAATAAGTAAATAGAAAAAAGACTAAAGGTGAGCTAACATGACGCGACGAGGATATGGTGAATCGACTGGTAAGATTATCTTAATAGGTGAACATGCAGTAACATTTGGACAACCAGCCATTGCGATTCCGTTTAACGCTGGAAAGGTTAAAATTTTAATAGAAAGCTTAGAAAAAGGAAATTACTCTGCGATTCAAAGTGATGTCTATGATGGGCCTTTATATGATGCGCCAGAACATTTAAAGTCCATCGTTACCCGTTTTGTGGATAAACATCACATAGAAGATCCACTATTGGTTAAAATTAAAGCCAATTTGCCCCCATCACGTGGATTAGGTTCAAGTGCTGCTGTTGCAGTTGCATTTGTTAGAGCAAGCTATGACTATTTAGGTATTCCTTTATCTGATGACGACCTTTTAACCTATGCCAATTGGGCTGAACGTATTGCCCATGGTAAGCCAAGTGGCATTGACACACAAACGATTATTAGTAATAAACCGGTATGGTATCAGCAAGGTAAAGTTGAACATTTAAAAACTTTACAATTGGATGGCTATATGGTTGTTATTGATACTGGTGTGAAAGGATCAACGAAACAAGCAGTCGAGGACGTTCATCGTTTATGTAATAATGATGCTTATTATATGGATAAAATAACGCATATAGGTCAGTTAGTACATCAAGCAAGCGATGCAATTGAACACCATAGTTTTCAACAATTAGCTGAGATATTTAATCAATGTCAAGAAGACTTAAGAACATTAACAGTGAGTCATGACAAAATAGAACTATTTTTGAAGACGGCGCAACAAAATGGTGCAGTTGCTGGTAAATTAACTGGTGGGGGTCGTGGTGGAAGCATGCTGATTTTAGCAGAAGACCTGAATACCGCGAAACGTGTAGTATCAGCTGCAGAAAAGGCTGGGGCTGAGCATACTTGGATTGAATATTTAGGAGGTTAGGGCGTTGGTAAAAAGTGGCAAAGCACGCGCACATACAAATATTGCTGTTATAAAATATTGGGGAAAAAAAGATGAAGCATTAATCATCCCAATGAATAATAGTTTATCTGTTACGTTAGAACGTTTTTATACTGAAACACAAGTGACATTTAATCATAGTTATAATTCAGATCAGCTTATTTTAAATGGTGAACATGTTAGCGCGACAGAAAACCAAAAAATTCAACGTTTTATGGATATTGTTAGAGCCAAAGCGGGAATAACAATGCATGCCCTTATTGAAAGTACAAATCATGTGCCAACAGCTGCCGGTTTAGCCTCATCTGCAAGTGCTTATGCTGCTTTGGCCGCCGCTTGTAATGAAGCCTTAGAATTACAAATGACAGATAAAGATTTATCGAGATTGGCACGTCGTGGTTCTGGTTCGGCAAGTCGCAGTATTTTTGGTGGATTTGTTGAATGGCATAAAGGCTATGATGACTTAACATCATATGCTGAACAAATCGATGCCAAAGATTGGGAAAAGGATTTGGCCATGATCTTTATTGTTATTAACAAACAATCTAAAAAAGTTTCTAGTCGAGCGGGCATGTCGCTGACTAAAGAAACATCGCGTTTTTATCAATATTGGTTAGATTATGTAGAGCAAGATTTAGCAGATGCAAAAGCAGCGATCAAAACCAAAGATTTTCAACGGTTTGGTGAAACAATTGAAGCTAATGGATTACGTATGCATGCAACAAATTTAGGGGCGCAGCCACCTTTTACCTATTTAGTACCAGAAAGCTATTTGGCTATGGAAATTGTTCACCAATGTCGTGAAAATGGTATTCCCTGTTACTTCACTATGGATGCAGGGCCCAATGTCAAAGTCATTGTTGAAAAGAAAAATCTACAAGCTGTTCAATCAGCTTTTGAAGAAACATTTGAAACATCACAGATTATGTCGAGTGACATCATTTCATCAGGCGTCGAAATTATTAAGTAAGGAAGAGATAAAATGATTCGTGTGAAAGCTCCCGGAAAACTTTATATTGCAGGTGAATATGCCGTTACTGAACCGGGTTATAAATCCGTTTTGATTGCAGTGAATCGTTTTGTCACAGCTACAATTAAAGCTTCTAATGAAGTTGTTGGAACTATTCATTCTAAAACGCTGCATCATGATCCAGTATCATATAATCGTAATGATAATCAAATTGAAATTTCTGATACACATGCAGCGAAACAGTTGAAATATGTTGTCACTGCAATTGAAGTTTTTGAGCAATATGCTAGAAGCTGTGATATTAAGCTTGAGCATTTTCATTTAACTATTGATAGTAATCTTGCAGATGAATCAGGTCAGAAATATGGTTTAGGTTCAAGTGCTGCAGTATTAGTATCTGTAGTTAAAGCACTCAATAAATTTTATGATATGCAGTTATCTAATTTATATATCTATAAATTAGCTGTTATTGCAAATATGAAATTACAAAGTTTAAGTTCTTGTGGTGATATAGCTGTTAGTGTTTACAGTGGTTGGTTAGCCTATAGTACCTTTGATCATGATTGGGTGAAGCAACAAATGGAAGAAGGCCATGTAAGTGATGTTCTAGAAAAGAACTGGCCTGGCTTGCATATTGAGCCTTTACAAGCACCTGAAAATATGGAAGTTATTATCGGATGGACAGGATCTCCAGCATCTTCACCACATTTAGTTAGTGAAGTGAAACGTTTAAAATCAGATCCAGCATTTTACGGTGATTTTATTGAGCAATCACATTTGTGTGTTGAACAATTAATCAATGCCTTTAAGATGAATAATATTAAAGGTGTTCAGAAAATGATTCGCCAAAATCGTAAAGTGATACGTAAAATGGATGATGCAGCATCTGTAGATATCGAAACAAATAAATTAAAACGGTTATGTGATATTGCAGAAGCCCATGGTGGCGCAGCTAAAACGTCTGGTGCAGGTGGCGGCGATTGCGGCATAGCGATTATTGATACGAACGTTGATAAACACAAAATATATGAAGCATGGGCGCATGATGGCATTAAACCGTTACCTTTCAAAATATATCATGGACAGTAAATCAGATGTGACAACCTTTTGAATTTAATGAAGAGGTTGTTTTTCTTTTTGAAATATAATGTAATAATGTGATGATGTGTCTAAAGAGAACAGCTTGAAATTTTCTCTCAATAGAGTAAAATAAATAGAGTTAAATATGAATGCGAAGTAAAGGTGGGTGACACAATGAAAAACAAATTTTTAATTTGTGATGAATGTCAGGCAGTTAATATGAAGTCGCTAAAGAAAAAATTAGAAAAACTTGATCCAGATGCAGAGATTGAGATTGGATGCCAGTCATATTGTGGCCCAGGCCGACGAAAAACCTTTGCATTTGTTAATAATAGACCGTTAGCAGCATTGACAGAAGACGAATTGATGGAGAAAGTGGTAAAACAATTAAAAAAACCACGTAACCCTGAAGAAGAAGAACGCTTGAGAAAACGTAATGAAGAACGTAAACGACGTAAAGAAGAGCAAGATCGAAAACTAAAAGAAAAATTAGAACAACGCAAAGCTGCAAAATAAACAATTTGGAACATAAATACAAAGTATTAAAATTGTAATGTTAAAATCTTTTCTTCGGTATGATTTTTACAATATAATTTGAAGTGATTAAAACTGAAGCTTCTATTAATAACGTATGTTGCGTCATGTTATCATTATTATACATAAGGCACCTCGTTCATTTAGTTTAGTAGTATTTATTAAATGATACGAAACTGCCTTATTTTTTAAGCATTTAAAGGTGAAATTACATGTTAATACGTAGTATTGAATAAAAAATCAGCACTCAGATTGAGTTGAATTCAATTCATCTGAGTGCCATTTTTCTGGGATTTATGTTCCAGTCTGTTTTTATTATAAATTAAATAAATCATTGAATGCTTCTGTCATTGTTGGATGAGTATAAATATTATCTCTTAATACTTGATAAGGTATGTGTTGATCCATAGCTAATTTAATAAGGTTAATCATTTCTTCAGATTCCTTACCGTATAACGTTGCGCCTAAAATTTCATTTGTGTCCTTATTAATGACTACTTTAAACAAGCCGCGAGGATCATTATTAATTTTATGACGAGGAATGTTATTAACGGCTAGCTTGTTTTCCAAATAGTTATAATGACGTGCCTCTGCTTGAGCAGCAGTTAAACCAACTCGAGATAGTGGCGGATCAATAAATACGGTATAAGGAATTTGTCCACGATTTTCTGTTGTTCTATCCTTATTACCAAATAGTTTAGCTTTCAATATTCTAAAGTCATCTAGAGAAATATACGTAAATTGTAGTCCACCCTTTACATCTCCAGCAGCATATATATGCGGTACTGTAGTTTGTAGATGTGGATTCACTTTGATAGCACCATGTTCTTCTAATTCAATATCTGTATTTTCAAGGGTTAAATCTGTATTCGGAATACGGCCAGTAGCTAGAAGAACGGCATCAGCTACAAAATCTCCTTGAGATGTTTTCACTATTGTATGATCATTACTATCAATAAATTCAAATGTTTCAACATCGGTATGAATCTCGACGCCTTTATTTTCTAAATCATGGATGATAAGTTCAGCAATTTCACGATCTTCATTTGGGATGAGTGTTTGACTAGATTCAAGCACAGAGACATGTGTTCCTAAGTTAGCGAATAGTGAAGCAAATTCAAGTGCGATGTATCCACCGCCAACAATGACTAACTGTTGAGGTTGCGTAGCGAGATTTTGAATGCCAGTAGAGTCATATAATCGCGTGGCACGATCTACACCTTTAATATTCGGAATACGCGCTTTTGCACCTGTGTTAATAACAATATCTGTTGCACTAATGGTACGCTCAACTTGTCCTTGAGCATTAATTAAATTAACTTCAGTATTAGATTTGAACGTAGCTTTATAGTCCAAAACATCAATATGCGTATCATTTGCTAAATTTCCATAATTTTTCTTATTTAATGCTGATACGACTTCATTTTTTCTTGCAAAAGCATCAGCAAATGAACGGTTATGAAGTCCATCATGAATGAGTGTCTTTGTAGGAATACAACCAATGTTGATACATGTACCGCCATACATGTTTGCAGATTGTTCAACTACTGCGACACGTTGCCCTTGATTCGCAGCAAATTTTGCAAGCGTTTTTCCTGCTTTTCCAAAACCTATAATTAATAAATCATAATGTGTCATAACATTATGCCTCCTTTATTATATCTTCAATCACATCATCGATTGTCTTATCACGATAAAAATTTAAAATCAGTTGCTGTTCTTGTTCGCGATAGTGTGACATGGTAGTGGCAATTTGATTTGAAATGATACAATCACTGTCGATACTGCCTGTGAATAAGCGTTGTGTGTGTGTTTTATCGAGAACAAATTGTGAATAAAGTTCTGCTAGGGTGATAGCAGCCGTATGTTGATTAGCTTGATATCCTCCATGTTTACCACGAATTGTTTGTATATAATTACTATTGTTTAATTGTGACATTACACGTCTGAGTTGTACTGGATTTAAACACGTCAATTCTGCTAATTCAGTACTACTATAATGCTTATCTTTATGCTTTGCTAAAAAACATAAGACATGTACAGCAATGTTAAATTCTAAGTTCATCATGTCACCACCTTAATGTAACTATTATAGTTACATTAAATAAAATGTTAAGCAATGTGTCAACTTATTAGTCTTATTGAGCAGAAGTATGGAATGTTTTTACATGATGTGGGTAAATAATAATAAATAGATAAAGTTAAAGGAGTGTATTGTTTTGACCACTAAAGTACAATTAGGCAAATCAAATGTTGATGTTTACCCTATTGCGTTAGGTGCCAATGCAGTTGGTGGACACAATCTATATCCTAATTTAGATGAAGAACAAGGTAAACAAGTTGTACGTGAAGCAATTGATAATGGTATTACATTAATTGATACAGCTTTCATTTACGGACCTAAACGTTCCGAAGAACTTGTAGGTCAAGTACTTAAAGAATATCCAAGAGAGCAAGTTCAAGTGGCAACCAAGGGATCTCATGTCATAAATGAAGACGGTAAAGTTTATCATAATAATGAACCGGCATTTTTAAAGTCACAAGTAGAAGAGAGTCTTGCGCGTTTACAAGTAGATTATATTGATTTATATTATATACATTTTCCGGATGAATCAACGCCTAAAGATCAAGCTGTTGCTGCATTGCAAGAATTGAAAGAAGCAGGAAAGATTAGGGCGATTGGCGTGTCTAACTTTACTTTAGAACAACTTAAAGAAGCCAACAAAGATGGTTATGTCGACGTTGTGCAATTAGAGTATAATTTATTGCATCGTGAAAATGAGGATATTATGGCTTATGCGGCTGAAAATAATATTACATTTATTCCATATTTTCCGCTAGCTTCAGGCATTTTAGCTGGCAAATACACAGAAGATATGACATTTGACGATCACCGAGCTCCACGTCGGGATTTTCAACCTGAAACATTTAAAGATAATGTCCGCCGTGTCAATGCTTTAAAACCAATTGCGGAAGCGCATCAAACATCAATAGCTAATATTGTATTAGCCTTTTATTTAACAAGACCAGCCTTGGATGTCGTTATACCTGGAGCTAAACGAGTTGAACAGGTTAAAGAAAATATTGCAGCAGCACAGCTTACATTGACGGACAAAGATATTGAGACGATTGAACAATTATTTCCAATAGAAAAATAATGTCTTAATAATAAGTAAAAAGATTTCTGATAACGTTTATATAAGTGTCAGAAGTCTTTTTTTATATTGAGTATGTTAATGTGTATTTATAGAACTTGAAAGTAAGAAGAATGGGTATTAAGAACAATGTCAAGATTGGCATCATAAATAATAATGATATTATGAATTAAAGGAGAATGAGTATGATGATTACAGTGTTATTTGGAGGAAGTCGTCCTGATGGTAATACGGCACAATTAACAAAATATGCATTACAAGGACTTGAATATAACTGGATAGATTTGACAACATATCAGCTAAATCCAGTTAGAGATGCTAGACATGATAAGGGAGAAATCACTTCTTATTATGATGATTATAAAGCACTTATTGACCAAGTGTTAGCAAGTGATGTGGTTATTTTTGCATCACCCGTATATTGGTATAGTGTTTCAGCTTCATTAAAGGCATTTATCGATCATTGGTCAGAAACACTTATAGATCCACAATACAAAGATTTTAAAATGCGTATGTCCCAAATTGATTTTCGTTTGATTTTAGTAGGTGGAGATGTACCTAAAGTAAAAGCTAAACCATGTATTACACAAATGAAATATAGTTTAGATTTTGTAAAAGCAGAGTTATCAGGATACATTATTGGTACAGCCGAACGTCCCGGAGATATTATGAAAGATAAACTAGCATTAGATAGAGCAACAGAATGGAATCAAGCATTTAGTAATAAGATATAAGCTAGCAAGTTGGATGATAAGCTATCTTTTAAATGCGTGATTTTTAAATTTTAAAGAGATATTCTAGGGTAACATTTCTAAAAAGTTAATGGCTTAAGTCTCATATCTATAATAATGATATGAATAACTCAAAATGTGATATAATGCAACTATTATTACTTCATTAACGGTCAGGAGAGACAGGCATGTATAGAGTTAGAAAAGCGACTGAGCAAGATGCAGTAGCCATTCGAGATGTTGCTACAAAAGCTTGGTATAACACGTATTTAGCAATTTATGCTGCATCAACAGTCAACGAACTATTGGCAGCTTCTTATAATGAGCAACATTTAGCGAAACGTTTAAAAGAACAATTATTTTTAGTTGCTGAAGAAGAAGGGATTATTGTAGGATTTGCCAACTTTATTTATGGTAAAGAACTATTTTTATCTGCCCATTATGTGCATCCTGAAGCACAGCATAAAGGATACGGCACAAGTTTATTAAATAAAGGTATAGAAACATTTAAAGGTCAGTACGATACAGTATATTTAGAAGTAGACAATAAAAATGCTAAAGGTATTGAATATTATCAAAATCATGGCTTTGAAATCGTGCGTTCGTATCAGCCAGAAATGTATGGCGAACATATGGATTTAGCTTTAATGAAAAAGGAAATAAAATAGCTTCGTTTTGCACAGCAGACAGCAACATGATTCATGATATTTCAAGCCTCAAAAGGAGGATAACTTTGAATTTATCATCATACGCGACAAAAAAGTTAGCAGAAGAAAAGGTGTTTAAAGACCCTATACACAGATATATACATGTCAAAGATCAACTGATTTGGGACTTAATCAAAACGAAGGAATTTCAACGCTTACGACGTATTAAACAACTTGGAACGTTGTATTTATCTTTTCATACAGCCGAACATAGTCGTTTCGGTCATTCTTTAGGTGTTTATGAAATCGTCAGACGTCTTATTGATGAGTCATTTAACGGGCGTGAAGCGTGGGATAACAGTGACAGACCACTCGCTTTATGTGCTGCGCTACTCCATGATTTAGGACATGGACCATTTTCACATAGCTTTGAAAAAATTTTCAATACTGATCATGAAGCCTTTACTCAAGCAATTATTGTTGGAGATACAGAAGTAAACGAAGTGTTAAGTCGCGTTTCGGATACCTTCCCACAAGAAGTTGCAGATGTTATTAATAAGACGCATAATAATAAGCTCGTGATTTCAATGATTTCATCACAAATTGATGCAGATAGAATGGATTATTTACAACGTGATGCTTATTTTACAGGCGTATCTTATGGCACGTTTGATATGGAACGGATATTGAGATTAATGCGACCTTCTAAGGATGAAGTACTAATTAAAGAAAGTGGTATGCATGCTGTTGAGAATTTTATTATGAGTCGTTACCAAATGTATTGGCAAATCTATTTTCACCCAGTTAGTCGTGGAGGAGAAGTATTGCTTAATAATTGTTTGAAACGAGCGAAACACTTATATCAAGAAGGCTATATATTTAAAATGCATCCACATGACTTTGTACCGTTTTTTGAAGGAACAATGACCATAGAACAATATATTGATTTAGACGAAGCCGTTGTTCTTTATTATCTTAAAAATTGGATTAAAGAAGATGATGCAATATTAAGCGATTTATCGCGACGGTTTATCAATAGGGATTTGTTTAAGTACATTCCTTTTGATGGTTCTATTATAACAATTACGGAATTACAAGAATTATTTATTCAAGCTGGCATAGATCCAACGTATTATTTTGTTAGTGAAGCTTTTTCAGATTTACCCTACGATTATGATAGACCAGGATCTAACCGTCAACCGATTCATTTGCTACGAAAAAATGGTCATATTCGAGAAATTAGTAGTCAATCATTAGTAATTTCCAGTATTACAGGTATTAATCGTGAAGATTATAAATTATACTATCCTAAGGAGCGCATCCTTAATATTGCTGACCTTGAAGTTAAAGGTTCAATTATTAATTTACTCAATGAGTTAAATTAATGATTGATATAACCATTCAGTAACATTAGCTGATGCGTAGAATAGATAATAGTTAAAGTTCAAATAGATACTTTTTGATTTATATGGAGGTGTCATGATTGGCAGAGAATAAAGGATTTAAGTTTAATATTATTAAAAATGACCCTTTAGATGGCCATAAAGGTACAAATATTGGCTCAATTAGCTTAGATAATATTGCACCTGTATTTATTGATGTTGCCAACCAAGAAGCTTTTATTGATATTGGAGGTATGCATGCACGAGCTCAAGTAGAAAAAGGTGTGAAATGGATAACTGATAAAGAAACAGTAGAAGGTGACGATGCAAAGGAATATTGGCTTTGTTGGGTGACGACTGAACGTAGTGAACAAGGTCCATACTATGCAGGCGTTACTGCATGTTACTTGCTCGTTAATAAGTCCATTCGCCGTGGTTATAAAAGCATGCCTGAACATGTTAATATGATGGATAAATCAATGAAACATCATGTTATCATAGATCATATTGGTGACAATAACAAACAGGTACTCAAGAAATTTTTACAATCACATAATAGTGAAATGTGGAATAATTCGAGCTCTGAGCTACATTTAGCATTTGAATAAGATTGAGCTATACAAGCTTATATTATTTAAATATAAAGACAACACGTTTACCACTAAACTTGTAAAGTCTTGGATATAGATATCAGGTTGGGACATAAATCCCAGCATAATCGCACAAAGATGATTAAAAATTAAAAATCGTCTTTGTGCTTCTTTTATGCTCAATACGTCGTATTTAAAAGCACTTGGTTTGGTCTTAAGTGGTAGGTAATATAACAAAGAATAAAGAAGCGCCTGAGAGATAACGCCTCATTTATTTTAGGTTCGTAACAATATATTGGCAGTAGTTGACTGGATAGAAAATACGCTTAAACTGAGTTTTTTCAATCTTAGTCAAGCTTGCCTGCGTGGGAATATGAATGCTGTCTTACATGCTTGTTTAACTTGTCAAAGACATTGTTATCCCGGATGCTTTATATATTTTATGCTTAAAATATAATTTAATGAAAAACATTGTGAGCTAGGTTATTGCTAACGATAGTAAGCTTTTGCATGGTATAATTAAACTATAATAGTGTTGTATTACAACGAATGATAGGAGTGGAGTAATCATGAAAGCAGCTGTTGTTACGCAAGATCATAAAGTAAGTTTAGAAGATAAAACTTTACGTTCTTTGAAACCTGGAGAAGCACTTGTTAAGACAGAATTTTGTGGTGTTTGTCATACTGATTTACATGTGAAAAATGCGGATTTTGGTGATGTTACAGGTAGAATACTAGGTCATGAAGGAATCGGAAAAGTGATTGAAGTTGCCGATGATGTTACCGCATTAAAAGTCGGCGATCGTGTGTCAATCGCTTGGATGTACGCAGCTTGTGGACGTTGTGAATATTGTACTTCTGGACGTGAAACATTATGTCGTGATGTCCAAAATGCAGGTTATACGGTCGATGATGCAATGGCAGAAGAGGTTATTGTAAATGCAAATTATGCCGTTAAAGTGCCTGATGACTTAGATCCTGCCGCAGCTTCATCAATTACTTGTGCTGGTGTTACAACATATAAAGCGGTTAAAGTGAGCAAAATTAAACCTGGACAATGGATTGGAATATTTGGTATCGGTGGTTTAGGTAATTTAGCAATTCAATATGCTAAGAATGTGTTTAATGCTAAAGTCGTTGCATTTGATATTAGTGATGATAAGTTGAATTTTGCCAAAGAATTAGGTGCCGATGCAGTCGTGAACACTAAAAATCAAGATGCAACTGAAATCGTTAATCAACTAACCAATAATAAAGGTTTAGATGCCACAGTGATTACTGCAGTAGCGAAGACACCTTTTAACCAAGCAGTTGATGTTGTTAAAGCTGGTGCACGTGTTGTTGCTGTTGGTTTACCTGTAGACAAAATGGATTTAGATATACCACGTCTTGTGTTAGATGGTATTGAAGTCGTCGGTTCTTTAGTAGGAACACGTCAAGACTTAAAAGAAGCTTTCCAATTTGCTGCAGAAGGTAAAGTTGTTCCTAAAGTTAAAACACGTGACTTAGAGGATATTAATGATATCTTTGAAGAAATGGAACAAGGTAAAATCACTGGTCGTATGGTTATTAAGTTTTAATTTGAACGATACAACATCATTATAGCTATACATCAAGCTGGGACATTTTGTTACTGTTCCAGCTTCTATATGTTTTCATTGGTTAAAGAAACAAATTTAGGAAAGTGTGATAAAAATGACTAACAAAAATATTGATACAGTTTTTGAAATGGGTGAAAAAAATGACGCATTTAAAGAATATTTTATTGGGGATAGTTATCTTAATATGTTGTCTACAGAAGGCATAACTATTGGTAATGTAACATTTGAACCTGGTTGTAGAAATAACTGGCATATCCATCATAAAGGTGGACAAATCTTACTTGTAACAGCAGGTGAAGGTTATTATCAAGCCTGGGGAGAACCTGCACGTAAGTTAACGAAAGGTGATGTGGTTCATATACCAGCAGAAGTCAAACATTGGCATGGTGCTACAAAAGATAGCTGGTTTACACATTTAGCGATTGAAGTTCCAGCAGAAAATAGCTCTAACGAATGGTTAGAACCCGTCGATGATGAGCAATATAGTAAGATTGAATAATAATGTTTAACGTGATTTTCCCATTTAAATGAATTAATTTTAAAACAAAATATGAATTATTTCTGTTCAGCGCATAGTGATAAAATATACAAATACTGAAATTTTATATATAATAAAATTAATAATTATATGGGAGAGATGACGTTATGCAGATGAAATTAAGAGAACAAGAACTTATAGATTTTTTAGAAATAAATTTTCCAGATAAAGAATTTAAAAAAGGGAGAATGTTAGTTGGTCAACATCATCGTGACGATTTGACAGTCTATTATCTTGGTGAAGAATTGTTTGCCGCTATCATTGTGGCATTTAACACATTTGAAACGAGAGAAGCTATGCTATTAGATTACACTGCAGTGAAGGATATCACGTTAAAAGAAGGTTGGCTATATCGCAAAATGATTATTACAACTGAAAATGAACGTATGAAATATGGTACTTCCAAAGTGCTATTAAGTGATTTCCAAACAGAAAACTTTAATTATTTTATAGATGGTCAAAAAGAACGTGTCATTTTTAAAAATGGGAAATTTGTCTAAAATCACCGTTAATGATTTATTTGAAATGTCAAAAAACCTATGTTGTATCAAGCATAGATTAACTCTAAGCTGCTATATATAAACATATTACAAGATGCTTAAACGCTATGTAATAACCAGAGCGATACATATATTTGAAAAGGTTGCTCTATGTTAATGTAGCACAGTCTATTAATCAATTAATATTGTAATCAACTTAATAAATGGTATAATTTTTGTAAGTGAATTGATTTATAGAATGAGAGGACAACAAATGACTAAACTATTATTGTTTGTAACAACGCTTTGTTTTGGCATCATCTATTTCTATAAGTATAAAATGTTGGTAGATAAATATAATTATGACATAGTAGAACTTGAATCAGAAGCAGATATTTTTAGAAAGAATAGATAAATATTGTGACGCAGATGGCAAATTACAGTATATGATAGATTAAAATGAAGAAGCAAAGCAAAAGCTGGAGCAACTTATGCAAGAGTTGTTTCAGCTTTTTAACGATTTAAGTAGTTAAAGCAATATAATTTTAAAAAAGAAGCAGTTGATGATGAGCTTAGCGATATGTCCAGTTTCATAAGGGGAATAATTGTCATAGAATGATGCATATTTATCGGCATACTCATGCTGACTATATCGCTATTTTGAATATGATTAACGAATGCATATTGTATTTCTGATATTGGTCCATGTAGTTCAATAGCAAAGTTTTTTAAAGCAAGATTAATTTTAATGATAAGATATTTAATATGTCGATAAGTCCATATTTTTAGTATATTGACGACTACAAGCGCTATAGTATTTATGCTATAATGTGGTGTAATTATTTAGAGATTAAGGTGAGTAACTTTTGACTAAGACTGTAAAGATTAATACAAAGCAAGTCTTAAAGCAAAATGGCGATAAGCAACAATTTGATATGACAACGATTGGTGTATGGCAACAGCGTCAGTCCGAATTCATTCGATATGAAGAAAATATAGAAGATGCTAATGTAAATGTAACGATTAAAATAGACCAACAAGGGGTCAAGCTCATTCGCAAAAGCGATATTAATATGAACCTCCATTTTGTTGAAGGTAAAACAACAACGACTTTGTACGATATTTCAGCAGGACGACTCACTTTAACGGTTAAAACATTGAGTATCCTGCATTTTGTCAACAAGTCGGGTGGCAAATTGAAGATACATTATGAGTTGTATCAAGAAGATGAAAAAATGGGCACGTACCAGTATGAAATAAACTATAAGGAGATAAGCGAATGAATATTATCGAACAAGTAAAGCAGACATTAATTAATGAAATTAAAACGAGCATAAAATCAGCTAAACTCATTCAAGATCAATCAATACCAGAAATAAAAATCGAAATTCCTAAAGATAGTAAAAATGGTGACTATTCTACCAACATTGCGATGGTCTTAACTAAATTAGCAAAGCGGAATCCACGCGAAATTGCTCAAGCCATTGTAGATCATCTTGATACAACGAAAGCACATGTAAAACAAGTAGACATCGCAGGACCAGGCTTTATAAATTTTTATTTAGATAATCATTATTTGACGGCAATCATTCCTGAAGCCATTTCTAAGGGAGCGCATTATGGTTATGCAAGTGAGCCTAAAAACAAACGTATTTTATTAGAATATGTATCTGCCAATCCTACCGGGGACTTACATATTGGTCATGCTCGAAACGCAGCAGTAGGCGATTCACTAGCCAATATATTAATTGCTGCAGGATATGATGTAACACGAGAATATTATATTAATGACGCCGGTAATCAAATCACGAATTTAGCGCGTTCTATTGAAACAAGATTCTTTGAAGCATTAGGTGATACGAGTCATAAAATGCCGGAAGATGGGTATAACGGCAAAGACATTATTGAAATTGGTAAAGACTTAGCGCAGAAACATCCGGAAATTAAAGATTACTCTGACCATGACCGTTTAAAAACATTTAGACAATTAGGTGTTGAATACGAAATGGTAAAGCTGAAGAGAGATTTGGCTGATTTCAATGCGCACTTTGATAGTTGGTTTAGTGAAACAACGTTATATGACAATGGTGCTATTGAAAACACATTGGCACGTATGAAAGAAAACGGTTATACGTACGAAAAAGATGGTGCTACATGGTTACGCACGTCTGATTTTAAAGATGATAAAGACCGTGTTTTAATCAAAAGTGATGGCTCGTATACTTATTTCACACCTGATACTGCTTATCATTATGACAAAATTAATCGAGGTAATGATATCTTAATTGATTTAATGGGTGCAGATCATCACGGTTATATTAATCGTATTAAAGCAAGCTTAGAAACATTTGGCGTAAATAGCGATCGTTTAGAAATACAAATCATGCAAATGGTTCGTCTAATGCAAAATGGCGAAGAAGTAAAAATGAGTAAACGTACTGGAAATGCCATTACTTTACGTGAAATTATGGACGAGGTAGGCGTAGATGCGGCGCGTTACTTCCTAACCATGCGTAGTCCAGATTCACATTTTGACTTCGACATGGAACTTGCAAAAGAACAATCACAAGACAACCCAATTTACTATGCACAATATGCTCATGCGCGTATTTGTTCTATCTTGAAACAAGCAAGAGCGCAAGGAATAGACATCACTACAGATGTTGATTTTTCATTGATCACGAATGACAAAGCGATTGACTTATTGAAAAAGGTTGCTGAATTTGAACAAGTTATTGACAATGCTGCCGAGCACCGTGCACCTCATCGTTTAACAAATTATATTCAAGACTTAGCTGCAGCATTCCATAAATTTTATAATGCTGAAAAGGTTTTGACAGATCATCAAGAAAAGACAAAAGCACTTGTTGCACTTATTGAAGCGGTAAGAATTACATTGCATAATGCCTTAACTTTAGTAGGCGTGTCAGCACCTGAGTCTATGTAAAATAAATGAATTAAAGTACCCTCATAGCCTGTTGTTTATGAGGGTATTTTTATCTTATGAATGGGAGTGATAATGTGCCAACGCTAACAACTGAGCAACTTTATAAAAAATTATTCGAAGAGATGGGCCCACAAGCGTGGTGGCCTGCAGAAACTCCAGAAGAAATGATAGCAGGTGCGATATTAGTTCAAAATACAGCATGGAACAATGCACATATGGCATTGCTTCGTCTTAAAGAGGCAACACAATTTCAACCGCAAAGTATTTTATCTTTATCGTTAGAAACGTTGCAGCGTATAATTCGTCCTAGTGGATTTTATAGAAATAAAGCTAAGGCACTACATGAATTGTTCAGTTGGTTACATATGTATCACTTTGACTATGAACACATTGCACATTTATTTGATAAGCGATTGAGAGATGAACTGTTAGCAATTAAAGGGATTGGCTCGGAAACAGCGGATGTCTTAATGGTTTATATATTCAATGGTGTTGAATTTATTCCTGACAGTTATACACGGCGTTTATATCATAAATTAGGCTATCAACAAACAGCTAGCTATGATAAATTAAAGCAGCATATCACATTACCAGTAAATTTTACAAATCAAGATGCGAATGAGTTTCATGCATTATTAGATAATTTTGGTAAAAATTATTTCAATAGTTCAAATAGTAAAAAGTACAACTTTTTAGATGAATATTTTGAACAATAATATAGACATTAACGTAACGTTATTGTTTATAGTAGTAGATAAGTATGCATGAATGAAAAATATTAAAGGGGTGAGTTGTTTGCATTACACATTTTTACCTAATGAAGTTGCGCATATTACGGGAAGTAGTACTAGAACATTACGTTACTATCATGAGATAGGGTTGCTCATCCCCTCTATCATTGCGGAAAATGGTTATCGTTATTATAGTGAATCAGATATTGAGAAGTTACAAGAAATACAGTTTTTGAAAAATATGGGACTATCTTTGTCACAAATTCATAGGTATTGTCATAGTGATATAGAAGCTAAAAACAAGTTGCTTGAAGCACATTACCAGCAAATTTTGAAACGTTATTATGAGTTAGAACAGCGATTACAAGATTTACAACACCATCTCACTTCATCACATCAGAAAGCATTAGATGAACTTGATTATGATCATGTACGTTTGCATGCGCAATATGCTAAAGAAGCAAAAATAAAGTATGGGCAAACAGACTATTATCAGTCCTATAGCATACAGCAAGTGCAACAAAATAGCGCTTGTAAAAAGTGGGATGAACGTATTGAAGTACCCATGAATCAATTTTTTGATTGCATGAATGAATATTTAATACAAGGAGTTTCAGCTACACAACCAGAAGTTTACCTTAATATTGTTAAGTTAAAAAACATTATATTGCAACAAGTACCCCAATGCGATACTATATTTTTAAACTATATGGCGACACTCTATGAAGAGGATACACGCTTTAGTGCTTATATTAATCGACATAGAAGAGAAGGCCTAAATTGTTATATCTCTGAAGCAATTCGTGCCTATATTGCTTAAAAGATAATAGGCATCTTAATCTGTGGTAAAGTATAAACAAAGAATGTTTGATTACAAATAAGGAGAGATCATGCTGTGGGTTTTTACAAAAAATTTTGGTTAAATACATTTAAGCTTGAAGGAAGAACAAGACGCAAAGAATTTTGGCCGTCTGTCTTAATAACGTGGGGGCTAGTGATTGTGGCTTATTTTTTGATAGCTATCCTATCAATTGTGTTTCCTATATCACGTCCTATTAAAGACTCAATGATAACACTTGTTGAAATTGTTGCTTTATTTCCACTATTTAGTATTTCAGTTCGTCGTTTCCATGATTGTGGTCGCACCATGGCTGCACCGCTTATTATTGCAATATTTGACGGCTTATCAATCATTGAGAATATTTTTAAGATTGTGTTAAATGATTCTAGCGATAAATCATTATTTGAAATGGCAGGAAATATTGGACTATTCATTGGTTTAGTATATACTATAACATTTATTGTGACTGCGCTATATGCGCTTATTGTCTGTCTATTAGAAAGTGATAAAGGTCCTAATAAATATGGTGCAGAACCTGAAGTGCACTAGGCTGTAATAAGATACAAGTTTTAATATACCTACAAATTATAAGTGCAAAATTTTTAAAGGTTTATAATGTAGAGACTAGGATACAAATCCCAACATAATCGCACAAAGATGATTAAAAAATTGAAAATCGTCTTTGTGCTTTTTTAATATTTTTGAAAATCACATAATATTAGCTTAATAAATTTGATATGATGAATATTGAAATAAATATAAAGGTGGTAACATAATGAAGTTAAAATATGGGGTTATACTTTTGCTATCGATACTGCTTATATTAAGTGGTTGTAGTCAATCAGATAAAACGCAACGTAGTCAACATCAAAATGCGGATAAACAATCGCATACACCGTATCAACGAATAGTGTCATTGATGCCAAGCAATACAGAAATATTATATGAATTAGGATTGAAGAAACAACTCATTGGCGTTTCTACTGTGGATGATTATCCTAAAGATATTAAAAAAGGAAGAAAACAATTTGATGCGATGAATCTAAATAAAGAGGCGTTATTAAAAGCAAAACCAGATTTAATTGTTGCGCATGAATCACAAAAAGCATCATCTGATAAAGTACTTAAAGCGCTACAAAAAAATGGTGTCAAAGTGATTTATGTGAAAGATGCTCAATCTATCGATGAGATGTATCAAACATTTAAACAACTAGGTAAGGTAACTCATCGCGAGCAGCAAGCAGAAGCTTTGATACAAGACACAAAACAAAACATTAAAAAAGTAGTTGATAGTATACCGCAGCATCAACGACAACAAGAGGTGTTTTTAGAAGTGTCCTCTAAACCAGACATTTATACTGCAGGGCGGCAGACATTTTTTAACGATATGTTAACTATATTACATGCACGAAATAGCTTTAGTTCAATTGAAGGTTGGAAAGCTGTTAGCAAAGAAGCTATTATTAAAAAGAATCCAGATATATTAATATCTACAGAAGGTATTTCAAAATCTGAATACAACGATATCGTAAAAAAACGAGGTGGATTTAATCAAGTGAAAGCAGTGAAAAATGGTAGAGTTGAAGTTGTGAATGGTGACGAAGTTTCACGACCTGGTCCACGTATTGATGAGGGATTAAAGGATTTAAAAGAAGCCATCTATAAATGATAATAAAGTTGGTAAAAATGTGTGGGCTATTGCTGTAAGACTAATAATTAAACAGTATGTTTGGAAAATATAGCTTGCTTTGTATATTAATTTATTGCTTATAGTATATAGCTTATTTACTGTGGTCAAGTGAGGTTTTAATAAAAAAGATAAAGAGTGACGATAATGAAAGGATATCAGGTAGTAAGTCTTTGGCTAGTGTTATTATGTTTAGTTATAGGCACTAGTCTGTTATGGAACTTAGGCTCAATATTAGATCAATTTAATCAAATGATATTGCTAAAGGTGCGCATACCACGGGTACTTGAAGCGTTAATAGCTGGTGCTGTTTTAACTGTAGCTGGTCAACTGTTTCAAATTGTATTAAATAATCCGTTGGCAGATAGCTTCACATTAGGCTTAGCAAGTGGTGCCACATTTGGTGCGGCGTTACCACTATTTATTGGTATCAGCGTACTCTGGATACCTGTCTTCTCCATTGGTACAAGCATGTTAACACTTATCTTAGTTCTAGCAATTGTCTATACGATGGCTAAACAACAACCAATGCGATTATTAATTATTACAGGTTTAATGATTGGTGCATTGTTTAATGCATTACTTTATATTTTAATACTGATTAAGCCTAAACAACTTAATAATGTAGCAAATTATATGTTTGGAGGCTTTGCTACGGCAGAATTTTATGAATCTTGGATAATGCTTGTGGTATGTTTGCCTTTATTACTATGTTTATTTATTATGATACCGAGAATAAAATTACTACAAGTTGGAGATCTTAAAGGACAATCATTAGGTTTAAATGTAACCACGCTTACTTTCTATGTTTTAATTATAGCCTCAATGATGTCTGCTATTGTAATAGCATATGTAGGGATAATAGGTTTTATAGGTATGATTATTCCGCAATTAAGTCGCAGGATACATCATCGTTACTCACTATATATTCAAATGATATTGAATATTATAATTGGTGGGACTATGATGGTGATAACCGATTGGCTAGGCGCAATTATTATTGCACCAGTTCAAATTCCGGCAAGTATTATTTTAGCCATCATAGGGATCCCCGTGTTATTTTTAATGTTGATAAAATCTGCACGTTTTTTAAGATGACAATAAGTCTTTGCTACGATAATACAAATTATATAATAAAGAGGGACAAACATGGATTTAAGTGGTATTAAAGCAGTTGTATTTGATTTAGAAGGCACTTTATTAGATAGAAAGAAATCAAGAGATAAGTTTATTGAAGAACAATATGAACGTTTCCATGATTACTTCGTGCATGTTCAATTAGCAGATTTTAAAAAGACATTTATTGAATTAGATGATGATGAGGACAACGATAAACCAAATCTCTATAAAGAAATTATTAAACAATTTCATATTGATCGTTTAACATGGAAAGATTTATTTCGAGATTTTGAAATGCATTTTTATCGCTATGTCTTTCCATACTACGACACGCTATACACTTTAGAACAGTTAACAGAACGAAATTATCTTACTGGTGTGATTGCCAATGGTAAGTCAAAGATCAAACAATTTAGACTTCACTCTCTAGGAATTGAACATGTAATTAATTATCTATCGACCTCGGAAATGGTAGGATACCGTAAGCCACACCCAAAAATATTTGAAGATATGATTGCTCAATTAGGAGTTACACCAAATGAAATGATGTATGTAGGTGATGATGCACTAAACGATGTAGCACCAGCAAGAGCGATGGGCATGGTTAGTGTATGGTTTAAACAAGAAGATGCGGAAATTGAGCCATTAGCTGAAGAAGTAGATTACACGATAACAACGATTGAAGAAATATTAGACATTTTACCTCAACAATCAGCAGGGAAGGGAGAATAATAAATGGAGTTATTTACAAGAAAAGGTGGTATTACGATTCATTATCATACTGCAGGTGAAGGTTATCCTGTAGTATTAATACACACGGCATATGATAACGCAGCTATATTTAAAGATTTATCTAAGAAGTTAGCAGAATCATTTCAAGTTGTGCTGATAGATTTGAGAGGGCATGGTTATTCTGATAAGCCAAGAATCATTAAATTTAATGAATTTGCAGATGATATCATTTTATTGCTCGATTATTTATATATCGAGCAAGCAGCGTTTATAGGTCACGAATTAGGAGCTAACATTATAGCTGATTTAGCCGTACGCTATCCTGAATATTGTTCTTCATTAACGCTAGTCAATCCGACGTTAATAGAGGGTGAATTGCCTGCTGAACGTTTGTTCCGTAAGTATGCTAATGAAATAAGAAATTGGGAAGACAATAAACAAGAGAAATTTTTAGATAAACATAGATATTATAAACCGCGTCATTTAAACAAATATTTAAAACATATTGAAGACACAAATGCGATTTCCACTAAAGAAGAGATAGAAGCGGTTGAAGAAGTATTTAAAACAACAGGAATTGCACAGTCATTTGACCAAGTAACGCAACCTACATACATTATCTCTGGAGAACATGGTGAGCAAGTTACAAGTGTAGAGGCAAAAGAAGTTGCAGATTTAGTAGGACAACCACAGTTTGAAGTGTTTAATGCTTCTAGTTTGTATCCTTTTATTGAAGAACAAGAACACTTTATTAGTCAGGTTAGTTCGTTTATTAAAGCACATATACCTCAACAATAGTAAGTAAAGAAACGGCAGGTTATATATTTATTATATTACAAAATACATATTTTTGTAATATATTTGTAATAGTAGTGTTATTTTAGTAATATGTAGGGTATAATATGAATGAGCAAATGAAAGATAGAAACAATAGAAGGAGAGAAAGCTTATGAAAAAATTAATGGCATCATTATTAGTTTCTGGCTTGGTAATCAGTGGCGTAGGCATATATCATGTTGAAGCTGCATCTGGAAATACTTCTCAAACTGTAGAACAATTAACGCATGGACAAAAAAATTTAGAAGATGTTAATATAGGCGAATCTATTAATAAAGTAACTAAAAAATATGGCACACCTATCTATTCAAAAGAGCCAAGTGGCAAAGAACATTATTATGAGTATCGCACAAGTAAAGGTGTTTTAGTTGTTACTGCAAATGGTCAAAAAGACCATGGTTATGTTACACGTATTTCTATGACTTATAATAAAGCAGATGGCCCAACATATAAGCATGTTAAGCACCTAGTGGGTAACAAAGCGATTGCACGCGTGCAATACAATAGCGTAAGTGGTAACTTTGGCTATATTGAAAATGGTAAAACAACATATCAATTTGCATCAAATTCACCAAAAGATAAAAATATTAAATTATATCGTATAGATATTGCAAAATAACTTTTTGTGCAACACTGACATATTAATAATAGAAGCGACAAATACATGTTTTAAATGATTGTATTTTGTCGCTTTCTTTTTGTCATGTGACTTATGTTAAACTTTAAGTAAATGCGAATAACTTATGATACAATTGATTATTGAATCAGTTACGTAAAGGAGTTTATCATGCGTCCTAATGATAAAATATTACTAGAAAATATCGATGATTACTTCACACATAAAGGTTTACCCTCAAATATTATTGATGATATTGAAGAAAAATATCGTCATGATTTAGCTAAATCTGAAGCAAAAAACGAGGATTATATTGAGTATAGAGGGAAGTCGCCGGCACAAATTATCTTGACCATTCAACGCAATATTTTTGGTTTACAAATCAACCCGGCGATTTTCTTCATCATTAATTTTGTGCTTATCTCATATTTATATGATAAACAATTTGTTATTTATCAAGCAGCAACAACGATGTCTATTTGTTATTGTATTATATTATTTCCATTGACAGTTTTACTGCATTTTAGAATAGAAGCTAAAAATTATTTATATAGCAACCGTGTCGAGATGATTATGGGAGTTGTTATCGCTATATTAGCTATGATTTTAATTGTAATGCGCGCATTCAATTTTAATTTGGGGATTGTGCCAGTTTCGATGTATGGCCATCAAGTGGTCTTCTTTGTAGGAATTGCGCTAAGTTTATTAGGCATGTTTCTAAAGCGGTATGAGTTTACAGGAATAGGCCTTCTCTTTGCACAAAAAACAATCGATGCAGTTATTCATAACCCTCATCAAGCTCAAATATTTTCATTAGTAATATGGATATTAATTGTTGTATTAGTGATATACTATACAATTCAATTATCATCACGCACCAAAATATAAAAATTTTAAAAGCTTAGCCATAGGTATTGCTATGTTATGTAGGATGCTATGGGCTAAGCTTTTTATAATAAATGAATATAAATACAAAAGTAATAAAGTGTTTTTAAACTTCTTAGCGTATTCTTAGCGGGAGTGGGTATACAGATTAGTAAAGGGAGGTGCCGTCATGGACAAAATTAAATCGTTTGACCAAAAAGAATTAGTATATAAAGACGAAGGTCAGGGCATTCCCATTATCTTACTACATGGTTTAAATGGTAATTTAGCGGGTTTTTATAATTTAGCAGCAGAGTTAAAAACACAGTATCGAGTTATTACATATGATTTACGTGGTCATGGTAAGTCTTCGAGACCAGATGTGTATCACTTATCTGACCATATTGGGGATTTAAAAGCAATCATGCGTCATTTGGGAATCTGTACGGCTCATTTAGTCGGCCATGAGATGGGGGGCATGGTTGCACGTGAATTTACTGAACAATATCCTAGCCGAGTGTTGTCTTTAACGTTGATTTCTTCTAAACGTAAGGCCGTCGTCCATGGTTTTACACAGTTGATGATTGAGCATCAAGAAGAGATTCAAGGTTTCAATCGTTCAGAGGCTATTTTGATATTATTTCCTTACATTTTCAAGGAACAAAGTCGGGCAATGAAATGGTTCCAAGCACAATATTTATATCATAAGGCTACGTCAGAAGACAATGCGACTGCCAGTAGAGCATTATATTCAATAAGCAATAGTCAAGCTGAACAACCAGCGACTATACATGTGCCAACATTGGTTATTGATGGCAAATATGATCCATTAATTAGTGACGATGATATTGATAACCATTTTACGCGTGTCCAAAAGGAGTTGTTTGAATACTCAGGACATGCACCACACATTGAAGAACCTGATCACTTTTTGTCATTTTTAACTCAGTTTATTGATGCAAGTCATTCTTAACATGATAATAAGCGAGATTGAGATCTATTGAAATTTAATAGTCTATAGTAAAAGATTATGGACAAATATGTTTTTAATGGCTTAATTTGTGTAGTGAAATGTGTTTTGATCATACTATTAGTAAAACTAGAATAAGTTTGTTATTACACTCATTTTCTAGTCAATAAAAAACGCGATTAGCTTATAGCTGATCGCGTTTATGCAATAATATTGCATTATTATGTGCTGACTTATGCATCTTTATTTGCTTCTGTAATACGGTTGTTTACTTGCTCTAATAGCTTGTCGATTTTTTTGCGTTGTGTTGCATTAACAAAAATTAATACAGTTCTTTCATCATGTTCGTTACGTCTTTTATCGAAATAGTTTTCTTGAGACAAATTTTTAACAGCTTTAACAACTTGTGGTTGTTTGTAATTTAAATGATTAATAATATCTTTCAAATAATATTTATCCTCTTTATTTTGACTGATATATGTTAAAACTGCGAATTCTTCAAAACTAATTGAGAATTCTTTCTTTATAATACCTTTCAATTTGTCAGCATAAGTAACCATCGCTAATAATTCAAAGCAATCATTGATTTTTGAAACTGCCATATGTGAAACCTCCCCAATATATTTCCTCATTTACTATAAGACACCGTACCCAATTTAATAATCATACAGATTTATAAAAAAATTAAAGCGTTGCCTATGGATAGTTTGAAGTCAATAAAACTTATTTAAATGCACTTAATGCTATATTATTTAGTTAATTATAACTAAATAAAAATAAAAAGTAAACATAAAAACACTTAATAAAACAAAATATTGTTTTGAGATAAGTTAGTTTTTATTTAACAGAATTTTCATATTACAAATTAATGTCGGCGTAATTTAGTTTAGTCTCATTATATAAAAAAATTAGTTAAGTGTCATTAAGTGTGCTCAATCATAAATATCTTTGGCTTCAGGATGTCTTACAACGCGGTCATTAATATTTAAACCTTGCGTTATAATAATATACCCTTTTTTTGAACTCTTAGTGTATTTTACTTCTCTTTTAATTAATTTGTTATTTTTTGAAATCAAAACGCAATCTTTTTGAATTAATACTGACTGTGGTAGTTCAAAAGTTGTGTGGTACGGTGCAACTTTAATGTGTGTGCCAAGAGGACAATTTTTATCAGATTTTATTATAACGCGATAAACAGAATTTTTTGTATGATATGCCTTAGGAATTGGAGAAATACTATTGATTTTGCCATAAAATTGTTGATTATTGCTGGTTAGTAATGTAACTTCTTCATCTATTTTAAATTTATTGCGGAATGTTTCTGGTAAATCTCCAACGATGATATGCTCTTCACTTGTAATCGTTAAGATAATATCATTTTCTTTTGAGGGCGTCGTGTTGTTTATCAAAACATACCCCTTGATTGGAGAAGTTAAACGTGTTACTAAATGATTTTGTTCAACTGCAATATCACTAATAAATTTTAAACGGGCTTGATCTTTAAATGTGTTAGAAACGTTTGAATGATTAATTTGAGTAAGCAATTTCTTTTGTGCAAGAATAAGGGGTTCTAATTGAGGATTATAGTAAGTTAATAAAGGTGTCTGTTTTTGGATGAGTTGCTGATTTTTGACATAAATATGATCTATATAGCCATAGCTTGAGTGATAACGTAATTCATAAAAGGATTTAGGTTGTTCCATAGCGGTAAATGAGGCTGATTGGTATGGTTTCACGGTTATTAAAGTTGGGGAAGATTTAGGTTGATTAAAATACGTGTGATAAACCATCAGGCAAATAGCTAGAACAATTAATAGTAGGAGTAAGGGGAAAATAAAACGATGTTTGAATATTGTGGGCAAGTTAAATCACCTCGGGGTTATTTTATAAAAATATTATACAATATTTTGGCTATATTGAAAGCCTCAGAACGATATTAAATGATTTCACGTTCTAAGGCTTGAGACAAGACAAATGTCTATTAAAAAAGCCGCAGCAAAATAATCCCTAAAGCAATGGCGATAAGACCGAATGTTTTTCTTATAGTGATACGATTTTGAGGTGTCCCCAATAAACCGAAATGATCAATAATAACACCCATAAGCATTTGACCTAACATACCTATAATCGTAGTTAAAGCTGCACCTAAATGAGGCATTAGGACAATGTTTGCAGTGACAAATGCTACGCCTAGCAGACCTCCGATAAAATGTATCGGATGCAATGCTCCTTGCGTTTCATGGTAACGCTCAAGACGTAAATTACGATGAAATAATAATGTTAAGATGAATAAAGCCATTGTTCCAACACTAAAAGACACTAGAGATGCAAAAAGGGAGGAATGCACTTGTTGGGCTAGCGAACTATTAATTGTTGTTTGTAACGGGGGTGCAAAACCAAAAATGAGACCAATGATAAGCCATAAATAAAAACGTGGCTGTTTGGTTTCAGTCAACTTTGATTTCGGCAAATAGTTCATTAAAATAATTCCTAAAAGCAAACAACATGTACCTAAAGCTTTGAGCGTAGTGAACGTATGTTGCTGAGCTCCAAGTATGCCAAAGGTATCGATAATTACCCCCATGAAAATTTGCCCAGTTACGGTCATGACAACTGTCAAAGCAGCACCCAGTCGTGGTAATAACAGTAAGTTACCTGTTAGAAAACAAACGCCAAGTAAACCACCTACAAACCATGTGTAATTAAAAGAAGTTTGTTGAGTATGTATGATATGTAGTAGCTGTGGATTGAATATTAAATTAAGCACAACTAAAAAAAGTGTTCCGGTGAAAAAGGAAATGGTCGATGCATAAAATGATGACTTCGTATAATAGCTTAGCCTTGAATTAATTGACGTTTGAATAGGTACGACCATACCGGCAATAAGACCGAATATAAATAGTAATATCATAAGTAAACACGCTTTCTTTAAAATAAGTGATTGGCCTTATTATAGCTGAAATAAAAGTACGATAAAAGATAGTTGTTAAAAAATAGATAGGGGGCGGGACAGAATTCATTGTGAATTCGTAGTCCCACCCCGGCAAGGTTGACTAGGATTGAAAAGCTTGGTGTAAGCGTATTTTCAATCCAGTTAACTACCATCAATATAGAGTTCAGAGCCTGAAAAATAATGATGCCCCAGACTCCGTCAAAAATGGTTAATAATAATCAATTGCTATGGATATTAGTATGAACAAGTTACTTTTCTTCAAAAATGGCAGTTGTTGATTTGTCAATGAGATAAGCCGCAATAGCTTTAACTGGTAAACCAGTTGTTGGATTTAAAATTTTCAATGCAATTAAGTTATTCATGGCTTCTTTAACATGATCTGCATCGGTTGTTGCAACGATATTTGGAACTTGCAGTCTAGCATTTTTATTATCAGCCGTTTTAAATACTAATTCTAGAGTTTTTGGCATGATATGTCCTCCTTATTATACAATTTCTTCAGTTTTAATCGCTTCCACTTTATCAAATTTTAAACCAGTAAGTTGACTTATAATTTGAGAAAATGATTTGATTTGGTCTGCAGTGGCTTGTGGATTCAGTTTTGCAAAGCGTCGTTTTTGTTCTTGTGCTTTACCTGCATCATTAAGTTTGATTTCAGTAAGCTGAACAGTCAGTTGATTGATTTGATTCATTATTTTCACCTCCTTACACTTTATATATCGTTGCGCATTATCAAAAGAGCCAAATGAATTTGAATATATAAGCATAATTCTTTTATGTAACTTAAATATGTATTATTATTAAATGAGAAACAATTATGAGGTGGCCAAATGAATCAAGTAGAACCTATTAGAAATAAAGAAGATATTAAGCGTATGTATCAAGTGCTTAGCATGAAATCTAAGCGAGATTATTTATTTTTCAAATTAGCAATTCATACCGGCATTAGATTGACAGACTTATTAAAATTAGAAGTGAAAGATATTAAAAATCCGCAAAGAGGGAATATTAAAACAGCTTGGATTGAAAACACAGTACCGTCAATTAAGATTAAGTTGCCTGAAACATTACGTCAAGAACTGACAGATTATATTGATGACTATCAATTGGCTAATCAGCAATTATTATTCCAATCAATACGTACACATCAGGCGCTTTCAAGACAGCAGGCCTATAGAATTATTCATCAAGCAGCAGAAGAATTAGGTATTTTACATATAGGATTAACAACTTTGCGCAAAACATTTGCATATCATGCCTATGAATCGGGTATTTCAATTTCGATAATACAAAAATATTTAGGTCACCAGACGACGCAAGAAACAATGAAGTTTATTGGCATTAAGAAAATTGAGAAAAATCAAACAGTGATTGCATTGAATTTATAAGTAATCACTTACATAAAAGGAGGCTTTTGATGAGCATTGTTTATCTTATGGGTGCACTCATCGTTGTTATGGTAGTCGTTTTAGGCACTTTATTTATAAAGCCAAGTCAACGATATACTGGTTACATTGCACTACTTGCACCTATAATGGCATCAAGCTATTTTATTTATCACATACCTATAGTATTAAAAGAACAGTATCCAGCCATCCATATACCTTGGATGTCATCTATAGACATTAATGTAGATTTACGTTTAGACGGCCTTGGACTAATGTTTGGTTTGATTATTTCACTCATTGGGGTGGCAGTATTTTTCTACGCGACACAGTACCTTACTTCTGGAAAAGATAATTTACCTCGGTTTTTTATCTATTTATTATTATTTATGTTTGTCATGTTAGGTATTGTTGTTTCCAATAATACAATTCTGATGTACGTTTTTTGGGAATTAACAAGCATCTCATCTTTTTTACTTATTTCATATTGGTATAGCAATGCAAATAGTCAGCTAGGTGCTATTCAATCATTTATGATCACCGTGTTTGGCGGACTAGCGCTACTTGCAGGTTTTATCATGCTTTATATGATGACTGGAACAAATACGATTACTGAGCTTTTACAGCAACGACACCACATCTCCCAACAACCGCTATTTATTCCCGCTATGCTTCTAATGCTAATTGGTGCATTTACAAAATCAGCCCAATTTCCATTCCACGTATGGCTGCCCAAAGCGATGGCAGCGCCCACACCGGTTAGTGCATATCTGCATTCAGCAACAATGGTGAAAGCTGGATTATTTCTGTTATATAAATTCACACCATTACTTGGTTTAAGTGATAGTTATATTTATATTGTGACATTTGTCGGTTTAATTACGATGATATTTGGAGCTATCGCAGCGCTAAGATTATATGATTTAAAAGGGATATTGGCTTATTCTACTATTAGTCAACTCGGCATGATTATGTCAATGATTGGTCTTGGAGGTGGAATTGCACAACAAACTACAGGTAAAATGGCAGAATTATACATCATGATTTTATTTGCTGGTTTATTTCATTTAATGAATCATGCCATATTTAAATGTGTATTATTTATGGGTGTAGGCATTATTGATCATGAAGCAGGTACACGAGATATTCGTCGTCTTGGAGGTATGAGGCATCATTTTCCTAAGATGCATATTGTCATGACATTAGCAGCATTATCCATGGCAGGGGTCCCGTTATTGAATGGGTTCTTAAGTAAAGAAATGTTCTTCGACGGACTAGTGCATGCGCGTAATCTAGCACAATTTGATATAACGTTAACAATCATCGTTACAGCGATTGGTGTTATTGCAAGTCTCTTTACTTTTATTTATGCATTATACATGGTTAAAGAAACCTTTTGGGGTAAATTTGATACGCAAAAAGTCCCTCGAAAAAATATTCACGAGCCGTGGCTATTTAGTATACCTGCAGTGATATTAGGTCTGCTTATTCCGATTATTTTCTTTATTCCCAATTTGTTTACGCAACACATTGTCATACCTGCACTACGTAGTGTTTCTCAGTTGGGTACAGAAGTTGAAGCTATCGCACCACACGTTTCACAATGGCATGGCATAAATTTACCGCTAATTTTTACCATTGTTATCATCGCTGTAGGTTTACTTGGAACACTGTTTATTGATTGGAAATATCTCCGTTTAGGCATGTTAAAAACGGCTTCAATTACACAATCGTATCGCTCAGTGTATCAATGGTTTGAAAGATATTCTGGACAAAGTATTAGAAAATTAATGAGTAATCGCTTGAATTATTATTTGATTATTACGTTGATGATTTTTTCTGTGATTGTTGCTTATGGCATGATTCAAGTTGGTTTTCCCAAAGTGGCAGAAGTTCATGTTTCAGAATTTGGCCCTCTTGAAGTGATTTTACTTATATTAATTAGCATTGTTGGTATTGCGCTTGTCTTTATTAGACAGCGTTTGACAATGGTTATTTTAAATGGTGTGATTGGCTTTTCTGTGGCATTGTTTTTTATTGCAATGAAAGCCCCTGATTTGGCACTTACACAACTTGTTGTTGAGACAATTACAACGATACTATTTATTGTCAGCTTTTCACGTTTACCAAACGTGGCTCGTAAAGCACCCAATATGATGAAAGAAACGATTAAAATTATTATTTCATTGATTGTTGCTGGGTCAGTAATGATGCTTATTTTCATCACACAAAATGGAGAAAGCATCAGTTCAATCTCTAAGTATTATCTTAATGCTTATCAACTAACGGGTGGAAAAAATATTGTCAATGCTATATTAGGAGATTTTCGTGCATTAGATACTATGTTTGAGGGCTTGGTCTTAATTATCGCTGGATTAGGTATCTTCACATTACTTAACTATAAAGATCGGAGGGGTCAAGATGAAAGAAAATGATGTAGTTCTAAAAACAGTTACTAAAATTGTAGTGTTTATTTTATTAACATTTGGTTTTTACGTTTTCTTGGCTGGTCATAATAACCCAGGTGGCGGTTTCATTGGTGGACTTGTTTTTAGTTCGGCATTTATTCTAATGTTCTTGGCCTTTGACGTGTCAGAAGTATTGGCAAGTTTACCAGTTGATTTTAGAAAGTTGATGATTTTAGGTGCATTAATTTCTGTTACGACTGCCATTGTTCCTATGTTTTTTGGCAAGCTGTTTTTATATCAATCTGAAGCGCATTTACATTTGCCTATTTTCGATGAATTGCACCTAACTACGGTTACCTTATTTGAATTAGGCATCTTGCTGACGGTGGTTGGCGTGATTGTTACAGTGATGTTATCCATTAGTGGTGGTAAGTCATGAACATCATTTTATTATTAGTTATAGGATTCTTAGTATTTATAGGAACATACATGATCCTATCACTTAATTTAATTCGAATTGTTATTGGTATTTCAATTTACACGCATGCTGGGAATCTTATTATTATGAGCATGGGTAAATATAGTAGTCATATGACGGAGCCGCTTATTGGAACTTCGAATACGAATTATGTTGATCCTTTATTACAAGCTATTGTTTTGACTGCCATTGTTATTGGCTTTGCGATGACTGCTTTTCTACTCGTCTTAGTATACAGAACTTATCGTGTAACGAAAGAAGTAGAAATTAACTTGCTGAGAGGAGATGAAGAGAATCATGAGCAGTAATTTACTTATTTTACCCATTCTTCTTCCTTTTCTCTGTGCGCTTGTCTTAGTTTTTACTAAAAATAAGAACAATACTTCAAAAATATTATATATTGGGACGATGTCTGTTACGACCGTTATTTCTTTAGCATTATTAATATATGTGTTGAACCATAAGCCAATCACTTTAGATTTTGGAGGTTGGAAAGCACCCTTCGGCATCCAATTTTTAGGCGATTCTCTTAGTTTATTGTTGGTAACAATAACGTCATTTGTGGTTACTTTAATTATGTCATACGGGTTTGGTCGTGGTGAAAATCGAGTTAACCGTTATTATTTACCAACGTTTATTTTATTTTTAACTGTTGGTGTGATTGGATCCTTTTTAACTTCTGATTTGTTCAACTTATATGTGATGTTTGAGATTATGTTATTGGCTTCATTTGTACTAGTTACGTTAGGACAATCTGTTGAACAATTAAGAGCGGCAATTATTTATGTCGTACTTAATATTATTGGTTCGTGGATTTTCTTGCTGGGTATAGGTTTGTTGTACAAAACGGTAGGAACGTTGAATTTTACTCAAATTGCATTAAGGCTTGATCAAATGCAGGATAATAAAACAATCATTATTATTTCATTAGTCTTTATAGTTGCATTTGGTTCCAAAGCTGCATTGGTCATCTTTATGTGGTTGCCTAAAGCTTATGCTGTGTTAAATACAGAGTTGGCTGCGCTATTTGCTGCATTAATGACCAAGGTAGGTGCCTATGCATTAATTCGTTTTTTCACTTTGCTGTTTAATCAACATACTGGAGTAACGCATCCATTGCTGGTATTTATGGCATGCATCACGATGATTATTGGTGCGTTTGGTGTGATTGCTTATCATGACATAAAGAAAATCGCTTCTTATCAAGTAGTCTTATCAATTGGATTTATTATTCTAGGTCTTGGTTCTAATACTTTTGATGGCGTTAATGGAGCTATTTTTTATCTAGCTAATGATATGGTTGTTAAAACAATGCTCTTTTTCATTATAGGTAGTTTAGTTTATATGACTGGTTATCGGGAGTATAAATATTTAAATGGCTTAGCTAAAAAAGAACCATTGTATGGTGTAGCATTTGTCATTATGATTTTTGCATTAGGTGGCGTGCCGCCATTTAGTGGTTTTCCAGGGAAGGTGCTTATTTTTCAAGGTGCGATTCAAAATGGCAATTATATAGGTTTAACGTTATTGATTTTGACGAGTTTAATAGCGATGTACAGCTTATTTAGAATCTTTTTTGTGATGTATTGGGGTGATGCGGATGGTGAACAAGTAAATTTCAATCCATTACCGACACATCGTAAAAGTATTTTAAGCGTACTAATTGTAGTTGTCATTACAATGGGAATTGCTGCACCGATCGTCCTTAATGTTACTGAAGATGCTACAAAGATGAATATGGATGGACACACATTTCATCAACTAGTTAATCCACACTTGAAGGAGGAACTAAAATGAGACAAGTAGTTTTAAATATTTTAATTGCATTTTTATGGGTCTTATTTCAAGATGAAGATTCATTCTTGTTCTCAACGTTCTTCTCTGGATATGTGATTGGTATCGTTGTTATTTACATTTTGCATCGTTTTTTCAATCAAGAATTTTATCCTAAGAAACTGTGGGTAGCATTTAAATTTTTAATGGTTTATTTATACCAATTAGTTACATCAAGTATCTCGACCATTAATTATATTTTGTTTAAGACGAATGATATGAATCCTGGGTTGTTGACATATGAAACCACATTGAAAAATGATTGGGCTATTACCTTTTTAACGATATTGATTATTATTACGCCTGGTTCTACGGTTATACGCATTTCAAAGAAAACGAACAAATTTTTTATTCATAGTATTGATGTGTCGGACAAGGATAAAGCAACTTTACTCAGAAATATCAAACATTATGAAGACTTAATTTTGGAGGTGATGCAATAATGATAGCGACTTTAACCATGTTCTTTACGACGAGTGCGTTAATTGTTTTTGGTATTGCATTACTTATCGCTATGTTTAGATTAATTAAAGGGCCAACAACAGCGGATCGTGTAGTGGCTTTTGATACAACGAGTGCTGTTATCATGTCCATCGTAGGCGTATTGAGTGTTATTAATCGTACAGTATCATTTTTGGATTCTATCATGCTCATTGCTATCATATCCTTTGTAAGCTCTGTATCAATTTCTAGATTTATAGGAGGAGGGCGTGTGTTTAATGGAACTAACAAAAGAAATAATTAATTTATGTGCCTCAATTCTAATATTTCTAGGTAGTATGATTGCATTGATTAGTTCAATAGGCCTAGTCAAATTTCAGGATGTCTTTTTAAGAAGCCATGCCTCAACTAAAAGTTCTACATTGTCAGTGCTATTAACGTTGGTAGGAGTATTAATATTTTTTACTAATGAACAAAGTTTCTTTAGTGTGAGATTGTTATTATCTATCGTCTTTATTAATTTAACTTCTCCAGTAGGAATGCATTTGGTAGCACGTGCTGCCTATCGTACTGGAGCTTATATGTATCGCAAAGATGATGTGCCACGACAGTCAACAATATTGCTGAGCTCAAAGGAATTTAACACACCTGAGGAATTAAAAACACGTGCTAAATTAAGAGAAGAACGGCGCGAGAAATTATATTATGATTTTACGCAAAAAGATGTTGGAAAAAAGAAACAAACTGATTCATCAGATTATAGCGATGATAAATAAGAACTATGATCTTCGAGCAGGTCTCATCATAACACTGCTAGAAGAAATTAAATGACATATTGACCTAAATATATTATTTAAGCAAGTCATTTAAAATAATGTATACAACATGTTAAAATTTATTACAAGTTTAATTGAAATTTAATCAATGCATGACATAGAACAATTTTAGGCTCAGTTCCTTCCTTTATGGTCATCCTCTATGCTTATGTTTATTGTTATCTACATAAAAGAGACATTGTGATTGCAATTACTCAATGTATTGAATAACTCAATTATGCAAAGAAAAAATGGAGAGGTGAAAGATTGGAAATATTTGAAACGATTCTAATATTTCTCGGTGTCGTCATCATAAGCTCTTTTGTGCATACTTTTATACCTAAAGTACCTCTTGCGTTCATTCAAATTACATTTGGCATGCTACTTTTCTTAACTCCTGTTCCTGTTGAATTTAACTTTGATACCGAATTATTTATGGTTACACTAATTGCACCATTACTATTTGTAGAGGGTGTTAACGTATCAAGAGTGCACTTAAGACGTTATATTAAACCAGTTATGTTAATGGCTTTAGGTTTAGTAATTACGACAGTGCTTGGTGTAGGATTATTTGTACATTGGATTTGGCCGGAATTGCCCATTGGTGCGGCCTTTGCATTAGCAGCTATCCTTTGTCCAACAGATGCAGTTGCTGTGCAGGCAATAACAAATGGCAAAATACTACCTAAAGGTTCAATGACTATTTTAGAAGGTGAGTCTTTACTTAATGATGCTGCAGGTATCATTTCATTTAAAATAGCAGTGGGCGTTTTAATTACAGGTGTATTTTCAATTTTTGAAGCGATTGAACAATTTTTAATTGCCTCAATTGGTGGTGCCATTGTCGGTGTCATTATCGGTGTTGCTTTGGTAAGATTCCGCTTAACATTAACACGTCGAGGCATTGAAAATATTAATATGTTTACCTTCATACAACTATTAACACCGTTTGTGACATACTTAGTTGCTGAAATGTTTCATGCTTCAGGTATTATTGCGGCGGTTGTGGCTGGCTTAGTTCATGGCTTTGAAAGAGATCGTATTGCCCAAACGAGAACACAATTGCAAATGAGCTATAACCATACATGGAATATTCTAGGATATGCACTAAATGGTTTTGTTTTTTCTATTTTGGGCTTTTTAGTGCCTGAAGTTGTGGTTAGAATTATTGATAATGAACCACATAATTTACCATTTTTAATTGCGATAACCGTGCTGATTGCTTTGGCTGTTTATGTCTTTAGGTTTATTTGGGTTTATGTATTATATCCATATTTTTATTTATCTGTCAGCCCTTTTCAAAAGATGATGTCTAAAGAAGAAGATAAGACAGATGAAAAACCGCCAAAGAGAAGTTTGTATGCCTTAATCATGACGATATGTGGCGTACATGGTACCATTTCATTGGCTATCGCGTTGACATTACCATATGTATTGGCAGATCATCATGCATTTACGTTTCGTAATGATTTATTATTTATTGCATCTGGGATGGTCATCATTAGTTTAGTTATTGCTCAGGTGGCTTTGCCACTAATAACACCGAATGCACCTAAAGCGAAAATCGGTAGTTTAAACTTTAAAGAAGCAAGAATATATATATTAGAAAATGTGATTGATTATTTAAATCAACATGCGACATTAGATACTAGCTATAAATATGGTAATGTGATTAAAGAATATCATGATAAATTAACATTTCTAAAAACGATGTCGAAAGATGATGAAAATTCTAAAGAACTAGAGCGATTACAAAAAATTGCATTTAATGTAGAAACAAAAACATTAGAAAATCTTGCTGAGGAAGGTAACATTACGACGAGTGCACTTGAAAACTATATGCGCTATGCTGAACGTACGCAAGTCTATCGTCAAGCTTCATTAATCCGACGTATGATTGTTGCTGTGAGAGGTATGTTACTTAAAAGTCGTGTAAAGACACGTATCAATGCATCTTCTTCTTTGAGCGTTACAGATAACCTTACAGAGTTGGCGAGAATCAATAAATTAGTACATTATAATGTCGTAAGTCGTTTAGCAAAAGAAGCAACAAGTGACAATACTTTAGAAATTGGTATGGTCTGTGATGGTTACTTAATGCGTATTGAGAACTTAACACCTGATAATTTCTTTAATACTAAAGCAGAAAATACAATGACTAAAATCAAGCTCAACGCATTACGAGAGCAACGTCACGTATTAAATTCATTAGTTGAAGATGAAGAAATCACTGAAAGTACTGCATTAAAAATTAGAGAAGCGATTAATTATGATGAAATGGTTATCGTTGATAGTTTGACAGATTAAAACAAAAAGAGTGCGCGTTTGGGGAGTGTATGGGTTACACAAACGCGCACTAATTTTATATGGTATAAGCTTTATACCACCATATCGTGTATAGGTTGATTATAAGTTTTACGGAGGATGATGTTTACAACACAAAGTGTGTCAGTATGATTTATACACGATATGGGACTACAAAGCATACTAATATTATAAAGGTGACCTGCTCACCTCAAAGGTGATTGGGGCAAGCAGGTCTGCTATTACTTCATACTATTATGAATGATATCAATATTATATTTCATCATATTGTAGTATGAATCGCCTTTGCTTCCTTTTTTACCAATTGAATCGGTAAAAACTTCGCCATAAATATCTTTATTGGTTTCTTCAGAAAGGCTTTGCATAGCTTTTTTATCTACACTTGTTTCAACAAGTAAATGTTTTACTTTATTATCTTTAACAAATTTTGTTGCTTGTTTCATTTGTTCAGGTGTACCTTGTTTTTCGGTATTAATCTCCCAAATATATCCTGAATGAATATTGAATTGTTTTGAGAAATATTTAAAGGCGCCTTCACTAGTAATCATCGTTCGTTCTTTTTTTGGTATGTCATTAAATTTTGCTTTACTATGATTATTTAATTTTGTAAGTTTATTTAAATACTTATTGCCATGCTTGTCGTAAGATGAAGCATGTTTTTTATCAATATCTTTCAAGGCTTGTTGAATATTTTTGACATATTGAATACCGTTGTCTAGGCTTAGCCAAGCATGTGGGTCTAGTTTGTCTTTATTGCCATTTTCTCCGTTTAGATAAATGGGTTTAACGCCTTTGGAAACAGCAATAACATTTTTATCTTTCAGTGATTTTCCGGCTTGTTTTAAAGCATTTTCAAACCATGCATCACCAGATTCTAAATTTAAACCATTGTAAAAAATGACATCAGCATCTGTAAGCTTTTTAATATCTTTCGGTTTTACTTCATATTCATGAGGGTCTTGTCCTACTGGAACAATACTATGTATATTTACATTATTACCACCGACATGTTTGACCATATCATATATAATAGAGTTTGTTGTTACAACGTTAAGTTTTTTATGATTGTGCGATGTATCTTTACTTCCGCAAGCTGTTAATACTAATAACAGTGCAAGTATAAAGGGAATTAACTTTCGCATGATGAAATACCTCTTTTCTGTTTGTTAGCTAATTTTTTAAAAGTAAATACAATAACGTATGTAATAAACGTACAGATAACGATAGATGCACCACTAGGTAAGTTGTATAGATAACTAAAGAACATACCAATGATTGAACATATCGTACTCAATAAGCTAGAAACCATCATCATTGTAGATAGTTGCTTCGTGATTAAAAATGCAGTCGAAGCAGGCGTAACTAGTAGGGCAACAACGAGAATGATACCCACAGTCTGAATGCTGGCAACTGTAACTAATGCAAGTAGCAGCATGACAAAATAATGTAGCAATGATGTGTTCAAACCGCTCATTTTACTAAATGTAGGATCGAACGTTGAAATCTTCAATGGACGATAAAAAATAATAATTAATACTAAAATCAGTCCACAGATTATCAGTGTTGACAAAAATGCTTGATTCGTAATCGCTAATAAATTACCAAATAAAATGTGATACAAATTAGTTGAACTTTGAATTAAACTAATCATGATAACTCCGAGTGCCAAGAAAGCGGTGAAACAAATTCCTATAGCTGCATCGGGTTTAGTTTTACTTTTATCAGAAATAAAACCGATAAATAAACTTGCAAGCATACCTGAAATCATTGCACCAATGAAAAACGGTATATGTAAGATAAAGGATACCGCGACACCAGGTAGCACTGCATGACTCATGGCATCACCCATAAGTGATAATCCTCGTAAGATGACTAGACTACCGACAGTACCACATGCGATACCTACAACAATTGAAGTAATTAAGGCACGATGTAAAAATTGGTAATCTAATATTTGATTTAGAAAATCTATCATAAACAGCAATGGTACTCCTTTCTTAAATAGTGTTATTTTCCGAGGAATGTCTCATAGATGAGTTCACTATTAACAACGGATTTAGTCGGACCTAAATAGCGCAATGTTTTGTTTAATAACAACACACGATCAAAATAGGCTTCAGTTTTAGATAAGTCATGATAAACAATAAAAATAAGTTTACCACTTCGCTTCAACGCTGCTAATTTTTGCATGATGATATCTTCACTTCTAAAATCTATACCAACAAATGGTTCATCTAAAAAATAAATTCTACTTTCAGACATTAGAGCACGTGCTACAAGGACACGTTGTAGTTGTCCTCCGCTTAGCTGTGAGATTTGTTTATGGCGCAGCGGTGTTAGTTCTAAATCGTCCATAACTTCGACGAGATGTTGACGTGCACTTTTCGGAATTTTAGTAAACCAACCTGTTTCCTTATAACAGCCAGAGAGGATGACTTGTTCTACACTAATAGGGAAATCAATATCGATGTTGGCTTTTTGAGGAATATAGGTCATAGATTTTAACTGATGTTGTATCGGTTTATTAAATAATGTTTGTTTCCCGCTTGCTTGAAACTCACCAATCAGTGATTTAATTAATGATGACTTGCCGGCACCGTTAGGACCTATAATACCAATTATTTCGCCTTGTATTGGTATTTTAAAAGAAATATCTTTCAAGACAATTTTACCGTCAAGTTGAAGTGTTAAGTTAGAGACTTCTAAAATGTTTACACCCCCTAATAAAAAGTTTAGGTTAACCTAATTTATTTCATGATAAACTCTGAACTTTTAACATGTCAAGTATTTTCATGGTACAATTAGGTGAATGTGTCTGTGAGGTGAAGAAATGTTAACAGAAGAAAAAGAAGATTATCTTAAAGCTATACTTGCAAATGATGGTGATCATCAATTTGTTTCCAATAAGCAGTTATCGCTCTATCTTGAAATTAAGCCACCATCAGTTAGTGAAATGGTGAGTCGTCTAGAAAAGGCTGGATATGTGGAAACTAAGCCGTATAAAGGAGTTAAACTGTCTCAAGAAGGTTTAATTCATACATTAGATATTATTAAACGTCATCGCTTGTTAGAATTATTTTTAATTGAAGTGTTGAAGTATAATTGGGAAGAAGTGCATCAAGAAGCAGAGGTATTAGAACATAAAATTTCTGATTTATTTGTACAACGCTTAGATGCGATTTTAAACTATCCAGACACTTGTCCACATGGAGGTATTATTCCACGGAGTAATGAATACAAAGAGAAATATACAACTTCTATCTTAAATTTTGAACCAGGAGAGCATGTGATAATAAGACGTGTGAGAGATAAGACGGAGTTATTGGTTTATTTATCAAGTAAAGACATCTCAATTGGCAATGAAGTGGAAATAGTAGCTAAAGATGAGACGAATAAAGTGCTTATTTTAAAAAGGACTGATAATACGTCAATCTTAAGTTTTGACAATGCGGAGAATATTTTTGTTGAGCAAGCGTAATGATTTTGGTCACGCGTTAAAACTGCATCATACAAAGGATATTCATTAAAATAAGAAGAAATATATCGTAGGAGCAAGAAGTCAGAATTTGATTTCTCGCTCCTTTTATTTTTACTGATGCAAATTAAGCTATAAGATGGGGGTAGTTATTAGTAAAATGAGTATTGGAATAACAGATATAAACTGTAACCGTTTATCGAAATCCAAATTAAACTGAATGCGATACTAGGGACATGTGTCATATCTGCTAATGCCTGCCCATCCCATTGGGTTTTAGGACGTTGAAATGTTAATTTAACAATTGTCCAAGACGATTGTATGACTTCGCCTAATAGTACACCTAAAATAAAATGATAACTATAAGACATTATTGTATGTGTAAAAGTATACTGCGCTTGCTGTAAAAATAAATATAATAATGTTACCAACAATATCAAAATGATAATGGGAGACCATTTTCTAGACGTTAAAATTAGAAAATAGATAAAAATAGCAATATAGCATATTAGAAAAATGATTGGATGCTCAGAATGTGCCGAAGCAGCACCAACAAGTAACATAATTGGAGGCAAAATATAGCCACCTAATGTTGTTATTCCATGACCTAATTTACTAGTTGATTGTGTAATCGCATAACCTTGTTGTGATGTCATCTGTCTTTCATATGGTCGCGTAACAATAACTAAATCTTTAGCGCGACCGCCACTTATTTTATTAAATAGAATATGTCCAAATTCATGTGTTAAGACAGGTATGTAATTTAATAAAATATCAAGATAGGCAAGAACAGGATGATATCTGTAATGATGAATTAAAATATATAAGATACCAATTAACACAATGATATAAAATTTTAAAGTTATCACGGTGGTAAATAAATCTTCTAAATACAACATAATAAACCTCGTAATCTTTTGTTTTTAGTACATGATATTTTTATTATACGCTACTTTGAATATTTTAACTTTTGGACTTTAGATGTATTTTTAAGAATACAATTGCAAACGGGAATAATGTATCATAAACTATATATTCAAAGTATATAGTTATCACGCATGTCGATAATTAGATAGAAAACTCGAAGGAGCATACTGCTATGAGTAATCACGACAAGCCTCACAAAATAGATATTTTAGGTGTTCGATTTGATAATGTGACCATGTTGGAAATGGTAGAAAACATAACAGCATATGTTGAAAATGAAGCGCAAGACGATAATATGTGGATTGTAACTGCTAATCCAGAAATTGTTGATTATGCGTCTACACACGTACATTATAGAAACTTAATCAATCAAGCCGATTACGTCGTAGCAGATGGCACGGGCATTGTTAAAGCATCAAAGCGTTTAAAACGACCATTAGCTCGACGTATTCCTGGGATAGAACTTATGGATCAATGTTTAAAAATGGCTAATATAAAGCGTCAACGTGTATTCTTATTAGGAGCGAAAAATGAAGTTGTGACTAAAGCACAACGTCGTTTACAACAACGTTATCCATATATTACGTTTGCTAGTCATCATGGATATGTTGATACACATGATGAGACAGTATTAAAACGAATTAAAAAATTAAATCCCGATTATATTTTTGTTGGTATGGGTTTTCCAAAACAAGATGAATGGATTGTCGCACAGCAACATCAGTTTAAGCATACGGTAATGATGGGTGTTGGAGGTTCTTTTGAGGTCTTTAGTGGCATGAAAAAAAGAGCACCTAAAGTATTTAGAAAATTAAATATAGAATGGGTTTATCGGTTGTTAATTGATTGGAAACGTATCGGACGTCTTAAAAGCATCCCTATATTTATGTTAAAGGTTGCTAAAACACAGTATAAAGAACATAAAGAGCAGCATAAGAAATAAGCAAAAATAAAGTCGAGACGAATGCACTTGTCTCGACTTTTTCCTTTATTTATATCATTTAATTTCAAACAGGGGCGTTATATTGCAATGATCGAATAGGGGGGAGCAAGATAACGTAACAGATTTAGTTATGAGTATTATTTTGCTGTATAGCTTGAACTAGCAATACGTCCACTATCAACAATAATATCTTTCTTTTGGAAAGGTTCATTGTTAAAGAAACGAGTTAAAATATCTTTAACGCCATCTTCAATACGTTGTTGTGATTCTAATGTCATGCCGGAATAATGAATCGTCATACCATTACGTGGCATTGTTCTCCAAGGGTGTGTTGCAGGTGCAGGTTGTGGATACCATACATCTCCAGCATAGCCTTGAATATGACCACTATTAACTGCAGCAACAAGTGCGTCAGTATCTACGATTTTACCTCGTGCAGTATTAACAAGATAGCTGCCTGTTTTCATTTGAGATAACACATCAGCATCAAATAGTGTGTCGGTAGAAGGTGTTAATGGCGCATGAATTGTAATTGCATCACTTGTGCGTACAAGTTCTTCAAACTCTACAAAATGAGACAGTTCAGAATCTTTTTGATTGATAGGATCATAATGTTGAATGTTAACATTAAATGGTTTTAAACGTTCTGCTACAAGCTGTCCAATACGGCCAAATCCAAAAATACCAATTGTTTTGTGCTGTAATTCACGTGCTTGATTACCTACTTTAGAAAGGTTCCATTCACCTTCAACAGCTTGACGATGACCTTCCATATAGTTTCTTAAAATAATGAGTAAGTCCATAACAGCATGTTCTGCAACACTTACCGTATTGCTACCTGTTACTTCTACAACGGCAACGTCATGTTCACTAGCTGCTTCAAGATCGACATGGTCTGAGCCAACACCAGCAGTAATAGCAAGTTTTAGTTTTGGTGCTTGTTCGATACGTTTTCTAGTTAAATAAGCAGGATAGAATGGTGCGCTAATAATAATATCTGCATCACTTAAGTGTTGATCTAAGTCTGTTTCTCCATTTTTTAAAATGACAAGCTCATGCTCTGTATGTTCAAGAAAATCAGGAAGACCGATTGCTTTTGTTGTATTTAATAATTGATTATCTAAACCTTGTTCTGTTTCTGGGAATAATGCCACAATTTTCATAATTAATCCGCTCCTATTTATATAAATTAAAATGTTAATCTCATGGCTAATGAGAATATATTAAAAATTAGTAAAAAAAATACTCAGTCTTGTTCGACCACCTCCTAAAATGCATACTTTGATTAGCATATTTGAAAAAGTGGGTTAGCAAACAGCACTGAGTACCTTACACCAATCCCTTAGATTGATAATTATTCGATTGTTTTGTCAAAGACGAATATAGAAACGACTTCATCCGTTTTTAAATCAACATCTGTAAATAATTTTACAAATTTTGCACCAACAAGTTTCTCCATTTCAGTTGGAGGGTTTTGCTGATATAAAGCTTTTATTTCTTCGGTTCTGCCATATTTCAACATGCTTTTAAAATCGTCATTTCTTAAATAGAAATTTTCAACTTTACTTAAGCTTCCGGTCATGTGACAGACAGCCCAATTATCTTTAAAGAATACTTTAATATTTTCTGGGCCTTTACCGATATATGACTTACGGTATGCACGTACAAGGTTTGCAAATTGTTGTGATGTCTTGTTAGTAATGACTCAATCACCTACTTTTCCAAACGCATAAAATGTGTCTAATTTGTTACATCTGTTTATATCATAGTACTGATTAGGTTATTTGAAAAGTAAAAAACTCAAAATTTATGAATTTTTTTGTTTCATAAATTTTGAGCTAGTGTCATTATTTTATGATAAAGCGATTTGCATCCAAGTTTTTACGAAATGCTTTTTGTTCTGCTTTGGATTTTTTCCTGAATTCTTTTAAAAATTGTTCGTATTGAGGTAAAACGTCATCAATATCACCAAATTCTTTGAGTTTACCGCCCTCAATCCAAGCGATTTTCGTACAAAATTCTTTAACTTGACGAATGTTATGACTTACAAAGAAGATGGTTTTGTTCTGTTCTTTAAATTCATAGATTTTATCTAGACATTTTTGAGTGAACGTTTGGTCGCCTACAGATAAAGCTTCATCGATAACTAATATGTCAGGATTAACAGTTACATTGATTGAAAAACCTAATTTTGCACGCATACCACTTGAATATTTTTTCACAGGTTGATAAATAAACTCACCTAATTCACTGAATTCAATAATTTGTGGCATAAGTTTCTTAATTTCTTTGCGTTTAAAGCCCATGCAGAGCATTTTAAACTCAATGTTATCAACACCACTAAGTTGCCCATTAAGTCCAGCGTTAATGGCGATGACACTTACATCACCGTGACGCTCAATATCGCCAGATGTAGGGGATAGAGAGCCGCCAATCATATTGCTTAACGTAGATTTGCCTGAACCGTTGATTCCAACTAGACCAATCACATCACCTTCATGAGCAGTAATTGAAACATCATCTAAAGCGAAAAAGGTATTGTTTTTATGCTTTGGAATTAGCGCATCTTTAATGCGTTCTTTGTTTGTTCGATAAATGCGATATTCTTTTGTAACATTTTTAATGTTTACCGATACGTTCATAATTAAACCTTCCTTACGTGCATTTGTATAGATTATAATATATCACACATCAGTTGTGAAATTTATTAACCTGGTGTAAAGTGAATAGAAGATTTCAGTGATACATCATAAAAGATATCACTCGACTATTAAGATGATTACATATTGATGAAAGATACTGCTAAAACGATAAGTTTGGATGAAATTTATCGATATTTGCCAACTTAAAGCTACTTTTTAAGTTAAATGATAGTATAATGGTTAAGTAATAAAGTAAACGTGTGCAACAATAAAAGGTAACTGTTTACAACTACAGGTTATCGTATGAGTGTGTAACACAGGTTATGCATGCGCAAATAACAGTGGACAGTCAAGTAAAAATAGAAATATGTAATACGTTTGAAAGTGTGGTTTATACGATGTCAGCAGTCTTAACTGTGTTAAAAGAGCATATAAAAAACTTTTATTTAATTCAACGTTTGGCACAATTCCAAATTAAAATTTCTAACCATAATAACTATTTAGGAATTGCATGGGAATTATTAAATCCAGCGTTACAAATTATGGTTTATTGGCTTGTGTTTGGTTTAGGAATTAGAAGTAACAATCCTATTGATGGCGTGCCTTTCGTACTATGGTTATTAGTGGGTATTAGTATGTGGTTTTTTATCAATCAAGGAACATTAGATGGTACGCGTTCTATCTCTCAAAAATTTAATCAAGTTGCTAAAATGAACTTTCCATTATCTATTATTCCAACATATATTGTGACGAGTAAGTTCTATGGACACATTGGCTTGTTAACATTAATTATTTTAGCATGTATGGGTGCAGGGATTTATCCATCTATTCATATCATACAATTGTTGATTTATGTGCCGATTGCGTTCTTCTTTACAGCATCCGTAGCTTTATTAACATCGACACTTGGGATTTTAATTCGAGATACACAAATGATGATGCAAGCGATTATGAGGATCTTATTTTATATGTCACCTATATTATGGATGCCGAAAGACCACGGTGTGAGTGGCATTATCCATAATATTATGAAATTAAATCCAGTCTACTTTATTGCTCAATCTTATCGTGCCGCAATATTATTCCATGAATGGTACTTTATTCAGCATTGGAGATTATTAGTATACAATATAATAGTCATACTATTCTTCTTCATCGTTGGATCAATACTCCATAAACGCTATCGCGATCACTTTGCAGACTTCCTATAATCAACATCCACTAGGCTGAGACATCCAAACATGTCCCAGCCTAAAAAATGCGGGGCCCCAACACAGAGAAATGCGAAACGCATTTCCACAAGCAAAGGAAGTTGGGGTTGGGGCCCCAACAAAGAGGCTTTCCAAAAGAAAGCCAACGGACAAGGCAAGTTGGGGTGGGCCCCAACAAAGAGAATTTCGACAAGAAATTCCACAAGCAAAAGAAGTTGGGTTCCAACAAAAGAATTACGTTAAAATCGTGCCTTGTTTCTAAGAAATAGTTATGACATATTGTACAGCTTTTATTTTCTATCTATTGTAGAATCATTTATAATTTTAAACATATTATATTTTTGGCGGTGACTTATGAGAATTTTAATCAAGAAACTCTATATGGCCATTATTCGTAGCTTAAATATGTTGTTTTTTCCTGTAAAAGTGAATAAGCAACATATTGTTGTATTTATGACTTTTTATGAAGATATGATGCCCATCATTAAAGCGTTAGTGCAACAGTCATATCAAATTACGGTTATTGGACCTAAAAAATATCAACAAGAGGTTGAGTCATTAGGTCATCTAAACTACTTAATTGCTGGTAATAAAGGTGTCATTCAACATATTAAAGCATTAAGCTCAGCTAGGGTAATATTAATAGATACGTATTATCTTATGTTAGGTGGTTATCGAAAAAAAAGAGGCCAAACGATTATTCAAACCTGGCACGCATCAGGTGCTCTTAAATTATTTGGTCTCCAAGATCATCAAGTAGATACTGCAAACACACAAATGGTGACACAATATAAAAAAGTTTACGATGCGACAGATTATTATCTTATTGGTGGAGAAGAAATGGGGAAGTGCTTTGAAGGTGCGTTTGATGCGCAGGCAGCACAAATGCTTAAATTTGGGCTGCCTCGTTTAGTAGACTATCAACAGCAGGATATGATAAAAAGGCAGCGCGATCTCAAACAGCAGCATGGGATAACGAAGAAACTCATCGTTTACGTTCCTACATATCGTGAAGACCATGGCAACAATCGCAAAATAAACAGTGAAAAGATTGAACAAGCATTGCCAGAGTATCGTGTGATTAGTCAATTTCATCCAAGCATCGTCCATCAATCTTCAGGAATATCTACGCAAGAGTTATTGATTATGGCTGATGTGCTTATCAGTGATTATAGTTCATTGCCCATTGAAGCAAGTTTATTACACAAACCAACATTATTTTATGTTTATGATGAAACGGAATATCATGATCAGCGTGGATTAAATCAATTTTATTGGACGATTCCTGAAGTTTACAAAGTGACAGATGAAGCGGAGATAATTAATAAATTGAAGAATGATAGTACACAACTTAAACCGTTATTTGAGAGTTGGCATGATTATAATTCAACACAGAGTTTAATGTTATTGATGAATTTTATTGATAAGTTGGTGAAAAAATGAAAATAGCAGTTATCATACCTGTATATAATGCTGAGACAACAATACGTCAGGCAGTAAAATCTATTGATACGACGCATGATGTTGAAATTATATGTGTAAATGATGGATCTACAGATGCTACGCATGAAGTATTAGAAGCACTCCAAAAAGAAGTAAAAAATATGAAAATTATAAAACAAGTTAATCGTGGTGCCGCTGTGAGTAGAAACATTGCACTGGAAGCCATGTCTGCCGATATCGAGGGCTTCTTATTCCTTGATGCGGATGATCAATATTTATCAGGAAGTATCGACAAACTAGTGCACTATTTTAACAAATATGAAGATACGGATGTTGTTATCGGACAAATGGTACGAGGAAAAGAAGGGAATTGGCGTGATATTCCTACGCATGAAGTTTTAAAACAAGAAGCTCGGGTTACATTAGCAGAATGTTCGGAAGTTCTACAGTCAATCGGACCAAGTGCTAAGTTATTTAGTGCTAAATTTAAAAATGAGCGCTTTGATGAAGATGTCGTCTACTGTGAAGAACATACATTTATGGGGCGTGTGTTCTTAAAGGCTAGGGATATTCAATTAATTCCAGACGTGGTATTAGGCTATAATGAACGAGAAGACTCTATTACTGCTAAAATTGCAGACCAATTTTTACCTTATCTAAATGATGCTAGACAAGTACGTTCTAGAATGATGTCAATTCTATTATTAGATAATGAGAAGATATATTATAGCCATCGTTTAGATAATCTCATTGTTAGTTATTTGATCCAAAATTATTTATTAAAGTATCCTAAAATTGATATAACTGTGATTGAAGCAATCATTCAATATATTAGAGATATGCAGCATACGCATTATTCAGGAGATGCTTTATTTAGAGTGATTCAAGCTGTTGAACAGGGTGCATCGCATTGGACTAAAGAAACTTATAAATTGTGGAGACAAACGTTGTTAGAAGTTGGCGTTGGAAGACCTAAGCGTTTATTGGCTTTTGAATTTAGTGTAACCCCTAAAAAAGTGCGTTTCACTAGTAAACAGAGAATCAAGAAGTTATTAAAAAAATAATGCAATAATTATAAAGTGACATCTAAAAGATGGTGTAAAGAAATTATTTATGCTACATTAAGATTGTAAATTTTTAGTTAAGGATAAGGAGTTTAACATATCATGAGACGAGTCATTACTTATGGCACTTACGACTTATTACATTATGGCCATATTGAATTGTTAAGAAGAGCACGAGAAATGGGAGATTATCTCATTGTGGCACTTTCTTCAGATGAATTTAATCAGATTAAACATAAAAAGTCATATTATGATTATGAACAACGTAAAATGATGCTTGAGTCAATTCGTTACGTAGATTTAGTAATTCCAGAGAATGACTGGGGTCAAAAAGAAACAGATGTTGAGCGCTATGAGATAGATACATTTGTTATGGGTCATGATTGGGAAGGCGAATTTGATTTCTTAAAAGATAAATGCGAAGTAGTTTATTTAAAACGTACAGAAGGCATTTCTACAACGCAAATTAAACAAGAGCTTTATGGTAAAGATGCAAAATAAAAAGTTAGAGATATAAATCCTTAAAGAAGCACAAAGATGATTTGAAATTTACAATCGTCTTTGTGCTTCTTTTATAATCAATACTTCATATTGGTGGCTGAAGTTGTCTTGTTCCCTCAAGCGTTTCGCAATGGCACTTAATATAAAAATAATGAAGAGGGTCTAGGACATTATTATGTTTTAGGCTATGAACTAAATATTGGTAGTAGTTGACTGGATTGAAAATACGCGGATGCCAAACTTTTTTCAATCCAGTCAACCTTGCCGGAGCGGGACTAAGAATTCATAATGAATGCTGTCCCGCTTCCTTAAACTAGGTATCCTAGGTTGTTATTATTTTCTTTTAAACAAACGTTTTATAACTTGGTAAACAATCAGTGCGATGGCAATGATAAGCAAACCGATAGCGGTGGATGTTATGATTGGATGATCTCTCCATGTGCTTTTAGCTATGGTATCTGCTTTATGAATCATAGGTTTCTGAACTTGAACGGTTGGTGGGCCGTATTGTTTAGAAATAAATTGACGTTTGTAATCTAAATGGACTTCACCGTCGTTAATGACAAATTGGTAGTCTTTAGCGTGTAATGTTTTAGGAACAACATCGTAAAGATCTTTTTTGATATAATATGTTTTACCATTGATATTATGTTCGCCCTTAGAAAGTACTTTTTTGTATGCATATTGATTGAACGAACTTTCCATTATAGCGTTGCCCATTTTATTTCTCTCTTTTTCGCCACCGAGATTATTATAATCACCTACGCCTAGAATAACTTGGTTAATTCTAAACTTACCACGTTTTGTTGTAATAGTATGGTTGTAATTAGCAATATCACTAGAACCGGTTTTTAAACCATCTGTTCCTGGTAAGCTTAAGCTAGCACCTTCTAATGAATGATTAAATGTATAATACGTTACACCGTGTTGCGTTGGTGCGAGTTGTTTTGTAAAGTGAAGTATATTCGGTGTATCTGCGATGACATGTTGATCAAGAATTGCATAATCTTTTGCTGTAGATGTTGAATTATTATCATTTGTTGTTAGTTTAGGTGCAAATTCTTGCAGTTGCGTGTTTTCTGCCCCAGTTGGGTTAGTGAAATATGTATGCGTCATTCCAAGCTCTTTAGCTTTTTTATTCATAAGCTTTGTAAACGAAGTGACGTTGCCTGATACTTTGTTAGCTAATATTAATGCAGCTGCATTGCTTGAATTAGATACAGTAATTTGTAGTAATTCTGCAATGGTATACACTTCTCCACGATAGAGTTTTGTATTACTTAATTCAGGTAACGTTGACATGCGATAATGATTTTGTGTGATTTTCACTTTATCATCAAGCGATAAGTCTCCTTTTTTGACAGCTTCTAATGTTAAATACATCGTCATAAGCTTAGTCATCGAGGCAAGATACCATTTTTTATTTCCATGGTAATTATACAAGATTTGTCCAGTTTGACTGACATTAATTGCACCTTCTGGATCGTATGCAGCAGTTATGCCAGTATAGCCATATTGGGTAGCGATTTGACTTGGGCTTAACACAGCATCCGACTCTGCAGCGAATAGATAAGGGGTAAACTGAGTAAAGCTAACAAGCACCAATATAAGTATTATAAAAATTTTTTTCATAAATTGAGTCCTTTTCTTTGAAGTTAGAATGCTCACATTTTACCACGAATATACTTTTAATAAAACTATAAATCTGATAATTAAGATGTTTTAGTACTTTATTGAATTTAAAAAAATATTAAATGTGTGTTTTTTTAATATTAGTATTATACTAATACTATAGAACTCAGAGCTTAGCAATGTTATAGTAACAATAAACTGTGATAGTAAATAAGAAATGATTGAAAACAGTCAAAATAACAGAAAATAGCAAGCTTCATAATAAATAAGATAAAAATTGTAGAGGTAAAAGCATGAAAGCACAAAATCCATTATTTTTCCTGTTCAAAAAACTTAATTGGCCAGTTGGGTTGATTATAGGAGCAGTTATTATTACTAGTTTAGGTAGCATTAGTGGTTTATTAATTCCACTATTTACCGGTAAGATGGTTGATAAATTTTCAATGAGTAGTGTTAACTGGCGTACTGCCGTCATTTTTGGTAGCATTTTCATCTTAAATGCTTTGTTAAGTGGTATCGGCCTATATTTGCTAAGTAAAATTGGTGAAAAAGTAATTTACGCCATACGTTCTTTGTTGTGGGAACATATTATTAAACTAAAAATGCCATTTTTTGATAAAAATGAGAGCGGTCAGCTTATGAGTCGTTTAACAGATGACACAAAGGTAATTAATGAATTTATTTCACAAAAATTACCTGATTTGTTGCCATCAATTCTAACGCTCGTGGGTTCTCTCATCATGCTATTTATCATGGATTGGCAAATGACATTATTAACCTTTATTACGATTCCAATTTTTATTGCGATCATCATGCCTTTGGGTCGTATCATGCAACATATTTCTAAAAATACACAAACAGAAATTGCTAATTTTAGTGGTTTATTAGGCCGTGTATTAACTGAAATGCGTTTAGTTAAAGTATCTAATACTGAGAGAAAAGAATTAGATAACGCGCACAGAAACTTGCAATCTATTTATAATTTAGGTTTAAAACAAGCTAAGATTACAGCAGTTATTCAACCCATTTCGAGTGTGATTATGCTAATCACGATTGCTGTCATTTTAGGATTTGGTGCCATACGTATCGCCAGCGGTGCCATCACTGCCGGAACATTGATTGCGATGATTTTTTATGTGATTCAATTATCTATGCCATTGATAAATTTATCGACATTAGTTACCGATTACAAAAAAGCAGTAGGTGCTAGTAATAGAATTTATGAAATTATGCAAGAGCCAACCGAACAGACTGAAATCACTGACGAAGAAGCGATTAACATCGTTGACGATGGAGAATTAACATTTGATCATGTGACATTCAAATATGATGTAAAGGATATATTGAAGGATGTATCATTTCGTATTCCACAAGGTCAGGTTAGTGCCTTTGTAGGTCCATCAGGTTCTGGTAAAAGTACGATTTTCAACTTAATAGAGCGCATGTATGATATTGATGGGGGAGATATCAAGTATCATAACCAAAGTATTTATGATATCTCACTGTCTAAATGGCGTAATAAAATAGGATATGTGATGCAGTCTAACTCCATGATGAGTGGGAGCATTCGCGATAATATTTTATATGGTATTAATAGACAAATTTCTGATGAAGAACTCATTGAATATAGTAAGTTAGCTAATTGTCATGATTTTATTATGCAATTTGATGATGGATATGACACGTTAGTAGGTGAACGTGGTCTTAAGCTTTCTGGTGGTCAACGCCAACGTATCGATATTGCACGTAGCTTTGTAAAAAATCCGGATATTTTATTACTAGACGAAGCCACAGCAAATCTAGATAGTGAAAGTGAACAAAAAATTCAAGAAGCGTTAGAAGTGCTCATGAAAGGACGTACAACGATTGTAATCGCTCACCGCTTATCGACAATTAAAAAGGCAGGACAAATTATCTTTATTGATCAAGGCCAAGTAACTGGTGAGGGTACGCATTCAGAGCTAATGGCTGAGCATGACAAATATCGTAAATTTGTTACGACTCAAAATTTATCAGAATAATTTTAGAGCTAGACTTTAAAACAATGAAATGATAAACAATCTTTAAGCTACGAATTAATAGATTTAATTTGAAATTATTTTATGAATATGAAATAATCAACTCTAATTTAACTATATCTAAAGCAAAGATGATTAAAGTTGAGACACAAAAATACCGACTTTAAATAGCGTCAAATTCATTTGTATCTTAAGTTAAGATGACAATATGAAGTTGGCGCTATAATGGCTTTTATATCACTTGCAAATTTTTTGCTATTGATGCAGACGTTAATCACTGTGCGTGATGCTTTGATATATTGGAGGAGATTATGTGTTATATACGGTGACTTCAACCTTACCGCCAGTGCATGGTGGAAGAACGAAATCATTATTAAAAAGAATTAAATTTTTAGAGGAAAAATTGAACAAATCATCGACAATATTGACCACAAACTATAATCCTAACTATAAAAAAGTGTATGATAAATTCAAACAACAAGGGATTATTACGGAAAATTTGAAGATTGATAATATTTATGATTGGCTAGCAGATTATAAATTGTTAGAAAAACCAAAAACGAAGTCACTATTACACCGAGGTCCAAAGGAAACCGCAGTTAAAATACCTGGGTTGACTTCTAAAGTAAAGGGAAATACGGTTAACTATTATCAACATGAACAACACGTAATGACTAGAAAATATTATAAGCATTCTAACGTAATGAAAACAGAGGAGTTACTTGCAACTGAAACGAAAGTTAAAATTCAACGTAAAGACTACACTGTAAACGGTAAACTGCACAGAATCGTCACGTATAACCCCAAAAACACCTTCAAGTTGAAAGAACAATACTATGAAAAAAAGGGTACGCTTTATTTAGAAAAACATTTTTCAAATGATCAAGAAAATAAACTGTTTCAAATTATTTATTATCCAAAGCATAAGTCTCGACGGGTCTTTAATACTGAAAAAGAAATGTTTACCTATTATTTTAATCATGTTTTGTCAGATGGCAGCGTGGTATTCAATGATGCGCGACTATTAGATCGTTCATTGATTCAGTGTGAAAATAATATTAAACGTATTTTAGTACTTCATAGCAATCATCTTGAACATGGTAAAATCCGAAAGTCTTATGGTTTGGCTTTAGAAAATAGCGCGTCTATTTATAAATATCTTGTGTTGACTCACTATCAAAAGGCAGATATTCAGCAACAATTTAATATAAGTGATGATAAGATTGAAGTGATTCCACATTTTCAACATCAATTATTGACCGAACCATCCGAGAAAGTTGATGATTACTTCTGTTTTATTGGCAGGATTGCTAAAGAAAAACAGCTCGATTATCTTATTCATGCTTTCCAACAATATTTGGCTAAAGGATATAATAGTCAACTTCATATTTATGGAGAAGATGTTGACAATCAAGTGTTATCTTTAAAAGACTTAACAACTGAATTAGGTATTTGTGATAATGTAGTGTTTAATACGCATACAAATCAGCCAGAGCGTGTCTTTCAACATGCTACAGCGTCATTGCTGACCAGCCAATATGAAGGCTTTGGCATGACGATTATGGAAAGTATTCATAACGGTTGCCCTGTGGTATCATATGACGTTCGGTATGGACCTAGTGAGCTGATTATTGATGGTGAAAATGGGCTATTAATTGATGCGGGCGACGTGACCGCTTTTGCTAATGGAATAGAAAAAGTTAGAAATATCAAGCGTGAAGATGTAAAATTAAGTGAAAAATTTAGTGAAGCTGCAGCGGTAAAAAACTATCAAAAACTTATCCAAGAGATAAGTAACTAAAGTAAAATGGAGCGAAACATATTGAATAAATTATCGGTTATTGTGACATATTATAACAATGAAGACCATATTGGTGATTGTATCACCAGTTTAAAAAAACAGAGAAATCAAGATTTTGATATCATTATTGTCGATGACGGTTCAATAGATGCATCGACAGAAATATTACAACAGCAATTAGCAACGTATGATAAAGATGTGACATTCGTTCAAATCGAACATAACTCAGGGCATGCACATGCACGAAATGTGGCATTAGACTATGTTGATACCCCATATGTGATGTTCCTTGATGCGGATGACCAATTAGCAAGCTATGCAATAGACTTTTATTTAAACCATGTGAATGGACTTGATGGCTTGATTGCTCCCATTCATAAGTTTACCAATCATCGACCACAGTACGTTGATAAAGATAAAGTACGTTTAGAGTATTTATCACACCAAACAAATCCTAATTCTTTTTTACGAAAACATACAGTTTGTAATATATTATTCAGAACAGCTATTATTAAAGCCCATCACATTAGATTCAATGAAAGTTTAAGAATTTTTACAGATATGTCATTTACACTGGAATATTTGAAATACGCTGAACATTTTGTCAGAGTTTTTGACTTCCCATTTTATTATCGTGGAGAAGTTTATGATCCATTTAATGGCAATACATTAAGTGATCAAGATTTTGTTTTGACATTTGATGATTATGTGGAGAGCTTTTTCGATGCGATGCAACGTACTGATAATAAAAAAATTCAAAGCTTTTTAATAGATAAAATGAAAAATGAAATTAAACAAGGATTTGATCCATCATTAAGAGATATAAAAGTGCGTTATGTTGCATTGGAAGACAGTTTAATTAAAGTGGTTAAAGCAGTGAAATGGAATATTATTCGAGATGGTAAATTACTTTATAATCTTGAAGTGCTTTTCCTTGCTATGAATGATGTGGACCATGCGAAATATATCAATAAGTTACGTAAAAAAACGAGATTAGTCAAAGATATTGTTACTAATAGCAAAGCGAAAGAACGCTCAAGATATCAATTGACAGATGATAAAGATATTGTAGATGACAAGACAATTGTCTTTGAATCATTTGGTGGTAAAAATTATAGTGACAGTCCGAAATATATTTATGGATATATGCAACAACACTACCCACAGTTAAATTATATTTGGGTTTGTACTAGACCAGAACAAACTGTCATTCCAGGAAATGCTATTAAAGTGCAAAAAGGTTCTAGGGCGTATTATCAAGCATATGCTAAAGCAAAATATTGGGTTTCTAATGCTCGTCTACCACTGTACTTAAATAAAAAAGAAAACCAAGTATATATTCAAACATGGCATGGTACACCACTTAAGCGTTTGGCTAATGATATGAAAGTTGTCAGAATGCCAGGAACAACAACAGCAAATTATAAGAAGAACTTTTATTCTGAAGCTTCACGCTGGGATTATTTAGTGTCTCCAAATAGATATTCTACAAATATCTTTAAAACTGCTTTTTGGATGGATGAGGCCCGTATTTGGGAAATAGGATATCCACGTAATGATGTCTTAGTCACACGTCAAAATGATACAGATTATCTAAATCAAATTAAGAGAGATTTAAATCTCCCAGAAGATAAAAAAGTAATCATGTATGCACCGACTTGGCGAGATGATGAATTTGTCAAAAAAGGACAATATCTATTTGATTTAAAAATCAATTTGGCTAACTTACAAAAGCAAATCGGTGATGACTATGTGATTTTATTGCGTATGCATTATTTAATTGCAAATGCTTTAGATTTAAATGGATATGAAGATTTCGCGATAGATGTTTCTAATTACAATGATATTTCAGAACTATATTTAATCTCAGATGCCTTAATTACCGACTATTCGTCTGTTATGTTTGATTATGGTATTCTAAAACGACCACAATTCTTCTTTGCTTATGATATTGAAAAATATGATAAAGGCCTTCGTGGCTTCTATATGGATTATATGAATGATTTACCAGGAGAAATTATCACTGATGAATTTAAATTAGCTGAAGAACTCAAACACATTGATAAGCATAAAGAACGCTATAAAGATAAAATTGAGAAGTTTTATCAAGACTTTTGTTCACTTGAGAAAGGTCATGCTTCACAGTTTATTGGTGATCATATTTATAATGATATTCATCGTCATCAATAGTATAATTAATCGCCAATCAAATTTAGAATATTAATCATAGAATGAGACGCCCTAAATGTATTGTCAGAATTCATTTAGGGTGTTTTTATATTAATGATTTATAGTATTGTCTTAATTTTCAAGGGTGCTATCATAACTTTGGATGGATATCAATTTCCTAGAAGACTTGCCTCAGTCAATAGCTATTTATATAAAATTTGATAAATTATCACTAAATACAAGAAAAATACTAGATCTACAACACGATAAATATAATATTAATAAAAAAATGGCGATTTCTATTAAAAACAAAGTAGAAATTGCCATTTTCTTTGTTTAGAAACAATTTATATACTGAATGCTATTTTGTTGTAATTATGAATTTGCTAAAACGTCATATCCTCTTATGGTAAGCCCGTGGTATAATATTTCATGTAGAATTTACAGATATTTTACATGTTTACTTTAAAAAGTGTATTCAAAATCTCATCTTAGATTGTTCATCTAAGGTGAAATAAAAAGGTAGGTGCCTTATGTTTTTAATTATCAATATTATAGGGTTATTTGTATTTTTAGGCATTGCTTATGCATGTTCGCGCAATCGGAAACATATTCAATGGAAGTCAATAGGAATATTAGTTGCACTTAATCTCTTTTTGGCATGGTTCTTTGTGTACTTTGAACAGGGAAGAAAAGTCGTTAGAGGTTTAGCTAACGCGATAGCTTGGGTTATTCAATCAGCGAATGAAGGAACTGGCTTTGCCTTTAAAAGTTTTGTGAGTGGGAAAATGATGGACATGGCAGTCAGTGCATTATTTCCTATTTTGTTAATTGTGCCATTATTTGATATTTTAATGTATTTTAACGTGTTACCTAAAATTATTGGGGGCATAGGTTGGTTACTAGCAAAAATTACGCGTCAGCCAAAGTTTGAATCATTCTTTGGTGTTGAAATGATGTTTTTAGGTAATACAGAAGCTTTAGCTGTTTCGAATGAGCAATTAAAGCGTATGAATGAAATGCGTGTGTTAACCGTAGCAATGATGTCGATGAGTTCGATTTCTGGAGCTATTGTTGGCGCTTACGTTCGCATGATTCCAGGAGATTTAGTCTTAACGGCAATACCGCTTAATATTATCAATGCTATTATTGTAACGTCATTGCTCAATCCAGTGACGGTTGAAGAACAGGAAGATATTATCTATAGTATTAATACGAATAAACAAGAACGTCAACCGTTCTTTTCATTTTTAGGCGATTCTGTCTTAGCTGCAGGCAAGTTAGTACTGATTATTATCGCCTTTGTAATTAGTTTTGTAGCATTAGCAGATTTGTTTGATCGTTTTATTAATCTTATAACAGGGTTAATTGCTGGTTGGATGGGCTTCAAATTTAGCTTTGGTTTAGACCAAATACTAGGTGCAATTATGTATCCATTTGCGCTACTATTAGGGTTACCAATAGACCAAGCTTGGCACGTGGCACAAGATATGGCTAAGAAAATTGTGACAAATGAATTTGTTGTAATGGGGAAAATTTCGAGTGTCATAGATACATATAGTCCACATCGACGTGCAGTGATTTCAACATTCTTGGTATCTTTTGCAAACTTCTCGACAATCGGAATGATTATTGGAACATTAAAAGGCATTGTCGATAAGAAGACATCAGATTTTGTGTCTAAATATGTGCCTATGATGTTATTATCTGGTATTTTAGTGTCATTATTAACAGCTGCTTTTGTTGGCTTATTTGCTTGGTAATGAAAAATAAAAAGCCCCTATGCTATTACATGACTAAATGTATAGTATTGGGGTGTACTTATGTTTAGTAAATAGATAAAAACCAAGCACGAACAGTAAGGACACACTCTTTGCACTTGGTTTTTATGGGAAATGAATATTAATGTACTTGTAACGGTAAGGACTAGGTACTGTCACAGTACTTCGAGCAAAATTTGTTTGTTAATATAAACAACACAAAGGAGATAACTTCTCTTAATAAGAAGTTATACACATTATAACAGAAGAGAACTAAAATGTGAATAGAAAATTCAGAAAATTTAAATTTGTTTATAAATTCATTGCTTAACTTGATTTTATGGCACGCATAGTATTTATGTTTTTAATAATTATAATGAATAGTTATCAGAAGTATAGAACTGAAAATGAAGTGCATCATAAAAGTGTTGAAAAGCTCATACTACTTGTAGTTATATAGAGGGTATGTTTATAATTATAATCGAAAGGATTATGTAAAAAATGCTTAAGCAAGGCGATAAAAAGTACATATAGGACACTTATATAAGTGGGTGAATATGATATGGAACGTGTAATATATGGTATTAATATCCTTAACTATATCATCGTTTTAACTATGATTTTTATCTTTAGAGATGCGTTAAGTAGTTATGGATTTTACATTGTTGCTACCTTTAGTGCAACAAGTTTACTGTTATTACTATTATCTATAATTTATAGTATTTATTATCGATACAATGATGACTTGAAAAATCATTGCTACATTAGCGTTTTTATCAATTTATTTAATATCATAATTATCGCTACAGCACTTTTAATCTTTTTATTCTAAGCTTCAATGAAATATATACTTACGTAATTTATATTAAATTCGGTTGACTTGTAAATTAATTAAGAAAGAATAGAGCGAAATAGCAAAGAAGTAACGAACTTTGCTTTCGCTTTTTTTATATCTTATTTTCTAAAAGTAGCGACTTTAGTCTCAACTTTTAGAAAATTTAATCATCACAGGTTTAAATTTCATATAAAGTCTCGTATGATGTTTATATATTACAGCTTTTACCTAAGACATTGCAGAGGGGATGAGTATAGTGAATAAACTTATTAGAGATATAGTATTTGTTATTATAGGTTCTTTTATTTTTTCTGCTGGTGTGAATGCCTTTATTATTTCTGGTAATTTAGGTGAAGGTGGTGTGACAGGTATGGCAATCATACTTTACTATGCCTTTCATATTTCGCCGGCAGTGACTAATTTTGTTGCTAATGCTATTTTAATCATCGCAGGTTACAAGTTTCTAAGTAAACGAAGCACGTATTTAACCATTTTGGCAACCATATTAATCTCTGTATTTTTAGGATTAACTGAAAACTGGCATATTAAAACGTCAAATATCATTATTAATTGCATATTTGGTGGTGGTTCGGTGGGACTTGGTATTGGGATAATCGTGTTAGCCGGAGGAACAACTGCTGGGACAACAATTCTTGCACGGATTGCTAATAAATATTTAGACGTTAGTACACCTTATGCTTTGCTCTTTTTTGATTTAATTGTGGTGCTGATTTCTTTAACAGTATTACCAATAGAAATGGTATTAGTCACTGTTATTTCACTCTATATAGGTACTAAAGTTATGGAATATGTCATTGAAGGATTAAACACAAAAAAAGCAATGACCATTATTTCAAGTAAGTCTGAAGATGTAGCTAAAGCAATTGGTGAGCAGGTAGGAAGAGGCCTGACCATATTAAATGGGCATGGGTATTATACACGAGAGCAAAAAGATGTCTTGTACGTGGTCATCAGTAAGACGCAAGTGTCAAGAGCAAAGCGCATTATTAAGCGTATTGATGATCATGCATTTTTAGTGATTCACGATGTGCGTGATGTCTATGGGAATGGTTTTCTTGTCGAAGAATAATCAAAGGAATAGAACAGAAATCGAACTTCTTAACAAAGGTTGTATTGTTTTGCACAATAATCATGCTATGTTGGAACACGTAGTGCTTATTTATATTTGTTGAATCCCACATGATTGTTGTTGGGAGCGGGACAGCATTCATTATAAATTCGTAGTCCCGCCCCGGCAAGGTTGACTAGGAATGAAAAAAGCGTGGTATAAGCGTATTTTCAATTCAGTCAACTACTGTCAATATAGTGTTCATCGCCTAAAATATATTGATGTCTCAACCATTTTGTATAAATAAAAAAGTTTGTTAGTCAATAACTTGTAAAGATGTTATAATAGCTTTTATGATAATGATTATCAATTGCGTTGTGACAATTAAAATATAGAATAGAAATAAATGAGAATAAATAGAAAGTTGGGGAATTATGAGTCGCTTGAATGGACAACAAGTTGAAATTGGATATGGTGATCATACGATAATTAATAACCTTGATGTAGAAATTCCTGATGGTAAAATAACATCAATTATTGGACCAAATGGATGTGGGAAATCTACGTTATTGAAAGCTTTATCTCGATTACTGTCGATAAAAAAAGGACAAATTATACTTGATGGTGAAAGTATTCATACACAGTCAACAAAAGAAATTGCTAAAAAGATTGCAATCTTACCACAATCTCCAGAAGTAGCTGATGGTTTAACGGTAGGTGAACTTGTTTCATATGGCCGTTTTCCGCATCAGAAAGGATTTGGTCGTCTTTCAGCTGAAGATAAAAAAGAAATTGATTGGGCATTAACTGTAACAGGAACATATGACTTCCGTCACCGCTCAATTAATGACTTAAGTGGTGGACAAAGACAACGCGTATGGATTGCAATGGCCTTAGCACAAAAAACCGACATTATATTTTTGGATGAACCTACAACATACTTAGATATTTGTCACCAGTTAGAAATTTTAGAACTTGTTCAGCGTTTAAACGAAGAACAAGGGTGTACCATTGTGATGGTCTTACATGATATTAACCAGGCTATTCGCTTTTCAGACCATTTGATTGCTATGAAAGATGGGGAAATCGTCGCAAACGGTACAACTAAAGAGGTACTTACAAAGGAAATTTTAGAACAGGTGTTTAATATTGATGTTGTGTTAAGTGAAGATCCACGTACAGGCAAACCATTATTAGTTACCTATGATTTGTTTAATAAAACATACTCATAAAGATATTTTGAAAAGGATACGTTTTTATGTCGAGCAAAGTAAGTAAGAAAAGAATCAGTTTTATTGTTTATTTGATAGCGACAATAATATTGCTAATAATGGCATTATTATGCTCCATCCTAATAGGGGATGCTAAAATTGATTTTGGCACTATCATGGAAGCAATTTTTAATTATAATCCACATAATCAGCAGCATAATATTATTAGTGAAATTCGTATACCAAGAGATTTAGGTGCTGTCCTTGTTGGGATGGCTTTAGCAGTCGCTGGTGCTGTCATTCAAGGCGTAACTAAAAATGGATTGGCAGACCCTAGCTTAATTGGTTTAAATTCAGGTGCATCATTTGGATTGGCAACAACGTTTGCTTTTTATCCAAGTGCACCTTTTTTAATCATGATGTTGGCTGGATTTTTGGGAGCTATGATAGGTGGATTGATTGTCTTGATGATTGGTAGGTCAAGACGTGACGGATTTAATCCCATGCGCATTATTTTAGCTGGTGCAGCGGTCAGTGCAATGTTGACGGCTTTGAGTCAAGGGATAGCATTGGTATTTCGATTAAATCAATCGTTGACGTTTTGGTCAGCTGGAGGTGTATCAGGTACCACGTGGCATCAATTATGGTGGAGTGGTCCGATCATTATTGTTGCAATCATCGTGATGTTAACCATAAGTAAGCAGTTGACGATTTTAAACCTAGGTGAATCTTTAGCAAAAGGATTAGGTCAGAATGTAACGCTGATTAGAGGCTTAAGTTTAATTTTATCAATGGTACTTGCTGGTGTGGCAGTTTCTATGGTAGGGCAAATCGCATTTGTTGGTTTAATGGTACCTCACATAGTTCGATTTTTAGTTGGTACGGATTATGCTAAAGTATTGCCATTGACAGCGATTATGGGTGGTTTGCTGATGATTGTAGCGGATACAGTAGCGCGCATGTTAGGAGATGCTCCAGTGGGTGCAATCATATCATTTATCGGTGTACCTTACTTCTTATATCTTGTTAAAAGAGGAGGGCGTTCGATATGATTGATCCAAGACTTAGACGTAAACAAATCATTACATTTATTATCATCACGGTGTTATTACTTTTTGCATGTGCCCTAAGTGTTTCGACCGGTGAATATAAAATTCCTATGGATCGTTTTTTTAAGACGTTATTTGGTTTTGGAGAATATACTGACCAGCTTATCTTGATGGAATTTAGGTTTCCAAGAATGATTATTACTATTTTAGCAGGCGCCGCATTAAGTATGAGTGGCGCGATTATTCAAAGTGTTACTAAAAATCCAATTGCAGAACCAGGTATTTTAGGTATTAATGCTGGTGGCGGTTTTGCCATTGCCATTTTTGTTTCTATAGGGCAAGTTGATCCAGATAATTTCATTTATGTGTTACCACTCATTAGTATTATTGGTGGTGTAGCAACTGCACTTTTAATTTTTTCATTTAGTTTAAATAAAAGAGATGGCATTACGCCATCGAGTATGGTGCTTGTAGGTGTTGGAATGCAAGCAGCATTGTATGGCGGCTCGATTACGTTAACTTCTAAATTTGATGAAGATCAGTCAGAGTTCATCGCGAATTGGTTTGCAGGAAGTATATGGGGAGACGAATGGGCATTTGTACTTGCATTCTTACCATGGATTGTGATTATTTTACCTTATTTATTATTTAAATCTAATGAATTAAATTTAATTAACACACATGAACACATTGCAAAAGGCTTAGGTGTTAAATTAGAACGTGAAAGAATCGTGTTGTTTTTTGTAGCAGTAATACTTTCTTCAGTTGCCGTAGCTGTTGCTGGCTCGATTGCTTTTATTGGCTTGATGGGGCCACATATTGCTAAGACAATTGTTGGTCCAAGACATCAACTTTTCTTACCTATAGCAGTAGTAATAGGTGCGTTCTTGCTTGTTATTTCAGATACAATTGGTAAATTAGTTTTAGAACCAACAGGTATACCTGCAGGCATTGTAGTAGCCATTATCGGTGCACCTTATTTCTTATTTTTAATGTATAAAGCTAAATCTATTTAATAAAATTCGTGTTGGAATGAATCAAAAAGGTAAAATATTTAGCTAAGTCAATACAGCTAATACCATTTGTAAAAGTATTAATGAGCCAATGTGCTTGCTTTTTTATATTTTGATAAATTACATTACGATTGATAACTTGATGTTGCTGGGAGCGGGATTACGAATTCATAATGAATTTTGTACCGCTCCTTATATTTATGTGTTGGTAGTAGTTGTAGTAAATATGTGATATGCAGTTAAAACATTATGCATCCTTTATATAGCCATAAATGATATATCAAGCTGTTTCTTAAAATGAAAATTCGACAATGATGAAAGATTGATTTTAATGCATGTATCGTATATTTTATAAGTGAATATGACCTGGTCAAAACGGAAGGTAGAATCTTGTTGGGTTTTAAGTGGAAAAGTACAATTAATGTTGGCATTTCATATGTAATATTTTATATAATTTATAGTAATACAACTTGTGATAGATGGCAGAAGGTAAAAATACTAAATGCAGGGAGAGATGACTTATGACAGCAATTGTTTTGGTAAGTCATAGTGAAGCGATTGCAAATGGTACGAAAGACTTACTGAAGGATATCTCAAAAGATGTTAATATTATTGCATATGGTGGAGAAAATCATAAGTATGGAACGTCAGCAGACGATATTTTAACAATACTGAATCAATTAGAAGAAGATGCATTGTGTTTTTATGACTTAGGATCGGCAGATATGAATTTAGACTTAGCAATTGAGGCATATGGTGGAAGTTTTCATATTTATAAAGTGAATGCGCCAATTGTGGAGGGTAGTTTTACCGCAACAGTAAATTTGTCAATGGGAGAAACTGTTGACAAAATATTAAATGATATTGAACAATATTCATTCAAAAAATCAACATTTTAATTATAAAATTAAAATGTAAAAGTTATACTGTGAAATTTTTGCATAGTGCATGCGAAAATGTAAGGTTTATGTTAAACTAAGGAAAATGAGTCCGTCTGTGAAAGGAGGACATTAGTATGCAAGAACAAATAAAGAATTTAGTTTTAAATGGTAACTTTGATGCTGTAAGAGAATTAATGTCCGAAGCAGATTATTTAGAATTTGAAGAAGCATATATCTCAAGTGCACATGAAGTTGAAAGCATGATGTTTTATACGTGCATTTTAGATATGATAAAAGATGAAGAAACAGCTGAATTACATGATTTAGCATTTTTATTACTTGTTTACCCATTGAGTGAAGCAGAAGGTGCGTTGAATTCTGCATATTATCATGCACAAGCATCTATTCAATTAACTGAAGGTAAAGAAGTGAAAAGCTTATTACAAATGCTGTTACTACATGCAATTCCTGAGCCAGTCATTTCAGATGCAAAAGCACTTAAAGTAGCTAAACAAATATTGAAATTAGATCCATCGAATAGTGTGGCAAGAAATATTCTTAAAGAGACAGCTAAACGTATGGATAACGTTGTTGTAGATTTCAACGAATTAAATCGCTATAAAGATGCACATTCATAATATCATTTAAGCTGCGTTAGAAAACCCTTAAACTTGTCAATTGATGAGTTTAGGGCTTTTCTTTTGTTGAAAACGGTTTGCATCTTATCTTCTACTTTCGTGTGTTTACTGTTATAGTATTAAGGTTAATTAGAAATTCAGAAGCAAAGATGCACTACATAACAAAAAAATGGGTAATATTACAACGAGCTCTATTGCTGTTTAGCATAGGCAATAACGCTGATTTGCACCGTCACAACAACTTTATGCATACTTGCATATTGCAATCAGTACGTTATAATGCTCAATGTCTAAATTTTAAGGAGGTAATTATTTACATGGGGCTGAATAAAGAAGCTGTTAAAATAGGTTTCGCTTACGTCGGCATTGTTGTCGGTGCAGGATTTTCAACCGGTCAAGAAGTTATGCAATTCTTTACACCTTATGGTTTATGGTCATATATTGGTGTAGTTTTATCTGGTTTAATATTAGGATTCATTGGGCGCCAAGTAGCTAAAATTGGTACAGCATTTGAAGCGACAAACCATGAATCAACGCTTCAGTACATTTTTGGTGAAAAGTTTAGTAAAATATTCGATTATATTCTTGTCTTTTTCTTATTTGGTATTGCAGTTACAATGATTGCAGGTGCAGGATCTACATTTACTGAGAGTTTTGGGATTCCTACATGGCTTGGTGCATTAATTATGACACTGGTCATCTACGGCACATTACTTTTAGACTTCAATAAAATCGTACAGGCGTTAGGAATAGTAACGCCATTCTTAATTGTGATGGTCGTGTTAATCGCTATTGTGTACTTATTTAAAGGCACAGTACCTTTAAATGAAGTTGATCAAGTTGTTCCTAAAACAAGTATCGTTTGGGGCATATTAAAAGGTTTACAATACGGAGGATTAGCATTTGCTGTTGGATTTAGTACCATTGTAGCTATCGGGGGTGATGCTTCAAAACGTCACGTCTCAGGGGCAGGTGCAATGTTTGGAGGTATTGTTTATACTATTTTGTTAGCACTTATTAACTTTGCTTTACAAACAGAATATCCAAATATTAAAGATGCGGCAATACCTACATTAAACCTAGCTAATGAAATCAATTCTTGGTTAGGATTGATATTGACAATAATTATGTTAGCTGTCATGTATAATACGATATTAGGTTTATGCTATTCATTTGCTGCACGTTTTACTGAACCGTACAGTAAGAAGTATCATATTTTTATAATAATCATGATGATTGCAGCATATATTTTAAGCTTCGTAGGCTTTGCTGATTTAATTAACTCACTTTATAATATTATGGGAGTTGTAGGATTATTTATTGTTGTTGCAGTACTTATAAAATATTTTAAACGTAAAAATGACAATAAAAAACATATTGCGTAAAGAATCATGGCAATTACGCTTTACAATTAAATTAAGTTGTTTTAATCTTAAAAGCAATTCGTCACTATGAAAAAGGCGAGTTGCTTTAATTTTACAATGTTAAATTGAGTAGAAGAAGTCTATTGATTATGGATGAAGGGATAGAAAATGAAAGAGACTAGAAAATGGTCTTGGATTACGTTGATATGCGTGTTAGTTATTGGTAGTTTGGTTGCGCTTGACTTAAAATATCATTACGATTCAGACCAAAATAATCATAGAACAAACAATAAAGTACAGATTAATAATAAAAATGTCCAAGTCTTTACGGATATTACTTATAGCCATGGTTATCCTAATAGCAAATTAGATATCATTACACCTGAAACAGTTAATGAAAATAGCAAGTTACCAATCATCTTTTGGATGCATGGCGGAGGGTTTGTTGCAGGAGATAAGCAGTATAAAAATCCATTGCTTTCTAAAATTGCTGAACAGGGTTATGTCGTTGTAAATGTTAATTATGCTTTAGCACCTAACTATAAATATCCAACACCGTTAAAACAAATGGATGCAGCGGTAAAATTTATGAAAGATAATCAACATGACTTCCCAATTGATTTTGACCAAGTCATATTAGGTGGGGACTCGGCAGGTGCCCAATTAATGAGTCAATATACTGCAATGCAAACAAATGATAAATTGCGTGAAGAAATGGGTTTCCAACAACAATTCACGCCAGAACAGTTAAAAGGAGCAATCTTTTTCGGTGGCTTTTATAATATGCAGACGGTACGTGCAACTGAATTTCCTCGTATTCAAATGTTTATGCGCAGTTATACTGGTTCTGCCAATTGGGAAACAGATTTTAAAAATATTTCACAAATGTCGACGATTCAGCAAGTGACAAAGCAATTTCCTCCCACTTATTTATCTGTAGGTGACGGCGATCCATTTTACAGCCAAAATGAAAGTTTTATCCGTAAACTTAAAAGTAAACATGTACCTACTACGACACTTTTTTACGATGGTACACATCATTTACATCATCAATATCAATTTCATTTAGAAAAGCCGGAATCTAAAGAAAACATGAAGCGGGTATTGCTATTTCTAAGTCGAAATACGTCTTCATCAGGTGTTGAACGAGGCAATAATCATAGTTTAGACACGCATACACCAGAGAATAATACAGTTAATCTGCTACCTATCGAATGATGATAACAATAATTGTATTTCCGATTAGGTAATGATAAATAAGAGTTAACGCCACGACCAAAAAGTACATTATAGGTCGTGGCGTTATAGCGTATTTAAATATTATGTATAAAATTATATGGTTCAGCAGTGGTACTTTATCATAGTATAAAACACGTTAACGCTATATAGGTATTACGGACTAAATTAACAATTTGCCCAACACATACTTGCTATAATATTTACCATTTATGAACAGCTTATCTCTCAACTCGCCTTCAATAATAAAACCTAAACTTTTAAACAATATGACAGCGCTTTGATTTTCTGGAACTATAGAAGCTTCAAGACGACGAATATGACGATTTAATGCCCATGCTTCTGCAGCGTTTATCAAGGCTTGTCCAATACCTTTACGTTGATATAAATATTTTACGCCTAAGGATATAATAGCCTCATGTTTTGTACGTTCATAATTTTTTGTAGTTACAAAGGCATAGCCAACAAGTTGTTCATCTTGTTCGGCCACGAAAATCGTATTTGCCGGAGATGTTATAAATTTTTCTAAGTTTTTACTTGCACGTTGAATGGTAGGAGCATATTCACCTGGATTATATAATGTGAATTCAGATTCATCATATACTGTCGACAATAGTTGTATGAAGTTTTCTACATCTTTAATGCTTATTTCGCGTATAATAGGAGCCATAGTAGACCTCCAATCGTTTAGAATTTATCGTTCTACTATAGTATAGTATATTAAAAGTATAATTGCTCATATCTTTAGTGATTGTTAAAGGGGATATTAAGATGAAACCAAATGTATTGCTTGCAGGGGGGAGTGGCTTTTTAGGTAAACATATTGGTACTGCCATTGAACATGAGGCAACTTTATATGCTTTATCTAAATATCCAAACCCTCAAGAGACAAAAATTGAAAGTATTACTTGGTTAAAGAAAGATATATATAATTATAAAGATGTCCTAAGTGCAATGGAAGGGATGGACATCGCTATCTTCTACATTGATCCAAATAAACATTCAGCAAAGCTAACACAAGCAACAGCGAGAGATTTAAACCTAATTGCCGCTGATAATTTTGGACGTGCTGCCGCCAAGACAAGCGTGGCAACTATTATATATATTACTGGTAGTCGTTTTGACAAAGAAACGGTGGAGCGTCTGAGCGCATACGGTGTTAACGTACAACAAACAGAGCACATAGTCAAACGGCCACATATTAACGTTGAATTACAAGTTTCTAAGTATGACGATGTCAGAAATGCAATGCATATTGTTTTGCCAAAAAAATGGACACTGAGTCAATTAGTAGATTATTTTATGACTTGGCTAGGTAATACAAAAGGCACTTTTGTTAATACGTGTAAAGAAGGAGATAATTACATTATCTATGGTAAAGTTAAACATAAACCACTTGCCATTATAAAAATTGGTGCAGAAGTAGATGGCATGATTACTTTAAACCTTGTTGGAGGTCGTCTAGTACATCCAAATTTGAAAAAACAGGGCAAATTGGAATTTAGACAATTAAAAGGAACCCAAATGGTTATTGTACATTTATATGATTACATTCCGCGATTATTTTGGCCAATATATTATGTTATTCAAGCTCCATTACAAGGATTAATTATGCGTGGATTTGAAATTGATTGTAGAATCAAACATTTTCAAGGGCGTATACAGGATGGAGAAAAGATTAAATACACAAAATAATGAAGGTGAAAATTCATGCAAATATTACTCGTAGAAGACGATAAGACGCTATTTAAAGAATTGAAAAAAGAACTAGAGCAATGGGATTTTAATGTTATGGGAGTAGAAGATTTTAGCAATGTGATGGAGACATATGAACAAGTTCAACCGGAGATTGTTATTATGGATGTTCAACTTCCTAAATATGATGGATTCTATTGGTGTCGAAAAATGCGCCAAGTGTCCAACGTGCCCATCTTATTTTTATCATCTCGTGATAACCCAATGGATCAAGTAATGAGTATGGAATTAGGTGCAGACGATTATATGCAAAAACCATTTTATACCAACGTGCTTATTGCAAAATTACAAGCGATTTATCGTCGAGTGTATGAGTTTGGCGTAGAAGAAAAGCGTATTTTAAATTGGCAAAAAGCAGTTGTCGATTTATCAAAAGATAGTATTCAAAAAGACGATAAAGTGATTTATTTATCTAAAACAGAGATGATTATCTTAGAAATGTTAATTACGAAACAAAATCAAATCGTGACGCGTGACACATTAATTACAGCACTCTGGGAAGACGAAGCCTTTGTTAGTGATAATACCTTAACTGTTAATGTTAATCGTTTGCGTAAAAAATTAGCTGAATTAGATATGGATACTGCGATTGAAACAAAAGTTGGTAAAGGATATATGGCTCATGAATAACGTGAAATGGTTTTGGCTGTTTATCAAGACACGTAAGAATTGGGTGCTATGGTTTTTATTTTTAAACCTAATGATGCTGGGTATTTCTTATATTGATTACGATATTTCTGTTGATAGTATGATTTATTTAGTGGTGTTAAACATTGGAATGACTGCTATCTTTTTACTCTTTGCTTTTTTAAAAGAAATTAAGTTATATCAACATTTTTATGAAAATAAAGAAATAGAGGAAATAAAGCATAAAGGACTCGCAGAAAGCCCGTTTCAAGAACAAATCGTGGATTATTTGTATCGCAAATTGAATTTACAAAAGGAAAAAGTAACAAAACAGCAACATCAGATTAAAGTAACGGAACAATCAATAACTGAATTTGTTCATGATATTAAAACGCCTGTGACAGCAATGAAATTGTTAATTGATCAGGAACAAAATCAACAGCGCAAACAGTCATTGCTTTATGAGTGGTCTAGAATTAATGAAATGTTAGATAAACAATTATACTTAACGCGCTTAGAGTCTCAAAATAGAGATATGTACTTTGAACAAGTATCATTAAAACGTTTAGTGATTGATGAAATACAATTAACAAGACACATTAGCCAAGCAAAAGGTATTGGCTATAACTTATCATTTGATGGTAATACAATGGTCTACACAGATGTAAAATGGTGCCGCATGATGATTCGGCAAATTTTGTCAAATTCTTTAAAATATAGTAAAAACTCTGATATTCATATGTCAGGCTATATTAAAGGTGAACACGTCCATTTGAAAATTCAAGATGAGGGCAGAGGCATTAGTCAGAAAGACTTGCCAAGAATTTTTGATCGAGGTTATACATCAACTGCTAATCGTGATGAAACAGCTTCTTCGGGTATGGGATTATATTTGGTTGACAGTGTTAAAGCACAATTAGGTATCCAAATTGAAGTGATGTCTGAAATAGGTAAAGGTACGACATTTATTTTAATTTTCCCAAAACAAAATGAGATTATGAAACGGTTGTCAGAAGTGACAAAATTGTCATATTAAATAAGTGTATTGTTACTTAAGATAGCGGCGTTACATATATCGACTCGTTATAATTAAGAGTGAAGATGGATGTAAGGAGTGTTGTTGTGTCAATATTAGTAGTTAAAGAATTAACTAAAATATACGGAAGTAAAGATATGCAGCAGGAAGTATTAAGAGGTATTAATCTTTCAGTTGATGAAGGTGAATTTGTCTCAATAATGGGACCTTCTGGCTCTGGAAAAACGACGTTATTAAATATTTTGGGATCAATTGATTATATGTCACAAGGTTCAGTAGAATTAGCTGGACATAAACTAGAAAAAATGTCGAATAAAGCGCTATCTGATATGCGTAAGCGGGATATTGGGTTTATTTTTCAAGATTATAATTTACTACATACATTGACGGTAAAAGAGAATATTTTATTGCCGTTATCTGTACAAAAAATTAGTAAAGAGATGGCAATGAAGCGTTATCATAAAGTTGTTGAAACATTAAATATTGCAGAATTGGGTGATAAATACCCTTCAGAACTTTCTGGTGGTCAACGGCAGCGAACATCTGCCGCACGCGCTTTTATTACATTACCTAAAATTATTTTTGCAGATGAACCTACAGGCGCTTTAGACTCCAAAAGTTCTCAAGATTTATTGGAACGACTTGTCTATATGAATAAATATCGACAAACGACAATTATCATGGTCACGCATGATCCATTAGCAGCAAGCTTTTCTAATCGTGTAGTCATGTTGAAAGATGGACAAATATTTACTGAGCTCTATCAAGGGGATGATGACGATGAAACATTTTATCGTGAAATTATTCGCACACAAAGTGTTTTAGGTGGGGTTCATCATGAATTTTAATCATATTATCTTGAAAAACTTTAGACAAAATATGAGGCATTATGCGCTGTATTTATTGTCACTTATTATTAGTATTGTCTTATATTTTAGCTTTGTCACAATTAGGTATGTGCGCCATATTAATATTAATCAATCTTTCGATGTCATCCGTGAAGGAACACAATTTGGCAGTTATTTTTTATTTGTGATTATTCTTATTTTCATCATTTATTCAAATATGCTATTTGTTAAGCGGCGCTTTCGAGAATTTGCTTTATATCAAGTGATCGGCTTAAGTAAGCGTAATTTAGTACATATTGTAATGGTTGAGCAGATTGCTATTTATTTCGTAACGTCTATTATTGGTATTCTAATCGGCTTATTTAGCACTAAAATTTTATTGATGATTGTCTTGAAATTGTTAGGCGCTAAAGCAACTGCGCCAATTGTATTTAGTGCTGAAGCCCTGTTACAAACTGGTATGCTTATTGGTAGTGCGTTTATCTTAACTATGGTGCAATCGATTATTTTTATTTATAGATATTCGCTTACAGAATTATTTGAAGACACGGAAGTTAAAGCATTAAGCAATAGTAAGTTGAGTTTTAAGGAAGCGATCTTCGGCATATTAGGGTTACTGATGATCGCAACAAGCTATTACTTTATTACGAATCATCTTGTTGATTTTGTACATATTTCAGTATTGTTTATCATTTGTATTTTATTATTAATAGGGCCATATTTTTTCTTTAGAAGTTCTGTATCTTTAGTCTTAAAATTATTAAAAAGGTTTAAGCAAGGGTCTGTGAATATGAGTGATGTCATATTTACATCGTCTTTAGTCTATCGTGTGCGTAAAAACGCCTTTTCCTTAACGGTAATGGCGATTATTTCATCTATTACTGTTACAGTTCTTTGTATTGCTGCAATAAGTCGCAGCTCGTTAACGAACGAAGTACTATTGGCCTCTCCATATGATGTTACAACGAATCAAACTGCTGCTGCTAATCAATTATCATATATGTTAAATCAACGACAGATTGAACATGACTATAATTATAAAGAATTAATTTATACACACCTTTATAAAAATAAATTATTCAATAGCGATACTGCTAGACCATATTATGTTAATGTCACAAGTGCTGCCTTTTTCCCTAATCGGAACGTAGAGAAAGGTGAAGCAGATTTAATTATCCCTGATGGAACAATTCGACAGTATATGAAACATTACCCACATGGTACTACAGGTATAGGTACTAAAAAACATCATATTAATGTGAAACTAAACAAGGTAATACATGACGTTTATTTTAAAGAAGATAATGATTTAGGAGACCCAACGTTTATATTGAATGATTCAGACTATCAGAAAATCAAAACACATGCTAAAAAGAAAGATAAGATAGTACAATATGGCTTTGATTTAACACATCGGAAAGACGTACCTAAACTGGAGATGATTGTTAATGATATGAATCATCAACTAGAAACACGTAGTCAGATTGTAAGCGAAGTATCCAGCATAACAGGAATTGTGCTATTTGTGACATCATTTTTAGGCATCACATTTCTCATCGCAGTAGGCTGTATTATATATATTAGACAAATGGATGAAACCGAAGATGAACTCGAAAACTATTCCATACTGCGTAAATTAGGTTTCAACCAATACGATATGACAAAAGGACTAAAACTTAAAGTCACATTCAACTTTGGTCTACCACTCATCATTGCACTACTGCACGCCTACTTCATCTCAAGAGGATTCATGGACATCATAGGAACCAATAATACAAGCCCTATATACATCGTTATGACCATATACAGCACCATATACGCCATATTTGCAATCATCACATACAACCACACCAAACGCACCATCAGCCACTCGATATAGGGGCCCCAACACAAAAAAACTAATAAAATTAGTTTCCCCAAGCAAAGCAAGTTGGGGTGGGCCTCAACAGAGAGGAAGCGGGACAGCATTCATTATGAATTCGTAGTCCTGCCCCGGCAAGGTTGACTAGGATTGAAAAAGCTTGATATAAGCATATGTTCAATCCAGTCAACTACTGCCAATATATCATTCATAGATATGGTGTTATGGCCATATATTAAGTTGCTTTAAAATACAGTCATTAAAAAGTGTATTCCAGTTACTTATTGCATCAAGCATTACGATTACATTGTCTAATTGTAAAGAATTTGTAAATAGAATTGTGATATTGTAAATTTTATGCTATTTTCAAAGAGGGACAAAGTCAGTATTTGAGAACATTTTTTCGCGATGCATAATGACATACTTACAAAATATTTACAAAAGTCAGAAAATGAATCGGGTTAGAGTGATTATAATGTAACAATTTTCTTAATAGGGATTGTCTTTAGTAGTATTAAATTACGGAAGTGATGATTTTCAATCGCTTAAATGGAGGATTTAAAATGTTTACAAAGAAAAAGGATAAGTTCATGGTTCAACTTGAAGAAATGGTTTTCAATTTAGATCGTGCAGCAATGGAATTCGGTAAAATGGATTTCAATACACATTTAGATTTAAAAGCGTATTCTGACAATATCAAAACTTATGAATCTCACGGTGATGAATTAATGCATCAAGTTATTACAGATTTAAATCAAACATTCATTACACCTATTGAACGTGAGGATATCCTATCATTATGCAACGCAATCGATGATGTATTAGATGCAATGGAAGAAACATCTGCAATGTTTGAAATGTATTCAATCGAATATACTGATGAATATATGGCAGAATTTGTTGAAAACATTCAAAAAGCAGTAGCTGAAATGAAATTAGCGGTCGGCTTACTTGTAGATAAAAAATTATCACATATGCGCATTCATTCTATTAATATTAAAGAATTTGAAACAAACTGTGATGGTATTTTACGTCAATCAATGAAGCATATATTTAATAGTGAAACTGATCCAATGACATTAATTAAAATAAAAGACATTTACCAAAGCATGGAAGAAATCGCTGATAAATGCCAAGTTGTAGCAAATAACTTTGAAACAATCATTATGAAAAATAGCTAAGGGAGTTCTTAAAGATGGATTACGTATTAATTATTACGATAGCTATCGTTGTTTTTTCATTGATATTTGACTTTATCAACGGTTTTCACGATACTGCAAACGCGGTAGCTACAGCGGTATCTACTCGTGCTTTAACGCCGAGAAGAGCTATACTATTAGCTGCAATTATGAATTTTATTGGTGCCTTAACATTTACTGGTGTGGCAGGAACAATTACAAAGGATATTGTAAATCCATTTGAATTACATAATGGGCTCGTTGTCGTACTTGCAGCAATTATTTCAGCAATTATTTGGAATTTAGTAACATGGTTTTATGGTATACCTAGTTCATCATCTCATGCTTTGATTGGTTCAATTGCAGGTGCAGCAATTGCATCAACAGGTTCTTTCATGGATATTCATTATCAAGGATTTACCAAAATTATTATCGTATTGATTATTTCACCAATCATTGCATTTTGTGTAGGTTATATCATGTATTCCATTGTGAAAATTGTCTTTAAAAATGCGAATTTAACAAGATCTAACCGTAACTTTAGATTTTTCCAAATTTTTACGGCAGCATTGCAATCCTTCTCACACGGGACAAACGATGCTCAAAAATCAATGGGGATTATTACCTTAGCTTTAATCGTAGCTGATGTGCAACACCAAGTAGAACCTCAGTTATGGGTTAAAGTAGCTTGTGCTACCGCAATGGGCTTAGGTACTGCAATTGGTGGTTGGAAAATCATCAAAACTGTAGGTGGTAATATCATGAAAATTAGACCTGCTAACGGTGCAGCAGCTGATTTATCATCAGCATTAACTATTTTCGTGGCTTCATCACTACATTTCCCATTATCTACTACGCACGTTGTATCTTCATCTATTCTAGGTGTAGGTGCAGCTAATCGTGTGAAAGGCGTAAAATGGAGTACAGCGCAACGTATGGTTATCACATGGGTAATTACATTACCTATTTCAGCTGTATTGGCAGCTATTATCTATTTGATTATGCATATTTTCTTATAAAGCATAATAAGTTATTAATTAAAATATTGCTAAAACAGGCTAGGACATCATTTTTAGAAAAATAAGCCAGTAAATGCGTTTTTAGTAAATGCATTTACTGGCTTATTCATATTCATTGCTTCGTAGTGTATAACTCGGGCTGTCTCAGCCAGCCCAGCTTGCGTTGTCCGTTGGCTTTCTTTAAACTAAGTGAATGTGATGTCTGATGTATAAAATGATGATGCAATAACGCTAACAATAGAAACTTTAGGCGGTTAGATTTTAATCCGTTATAAATAAGTTCAAAGCTATCTATTTATATCTTTTGAGTGAAATGGACTTAAAAGATAATTTTTAACAAAATAAAAAAGCGTAAGAGCTAGGTCTCACGCTTTGATTATTGTTATATTAATGGATAAATGCATAACTAGAAACTTCTGAAGCAGGGATAGTTCTAGTATTTGTGTTATATGGACCATAAGTATAATTCATTTCAGAAATTAAAATACTACCGTCGCCATTAACACGTTCAACATATGCAACATGACCATATGGGCCAGGTGTACTTTGCATAATTGCGCCAACTTCAGGTGAGTTATCTACACGGTATCCATCATTAGCAGCATTTCCAGCCCAATATTTTGCATCTGACCAATAAGTGCTTATTGGTTTGCCGGCTTGAGAACGGCGATCAAATACATACCAAGTACATTGACCGGAAGTATATAGATTAGAATGGTTAAATGTTGGTGTTGTGTTTGTATTTGAAGGTGTTACTGTTGTGCCACCAGAACCAGCACCATTGCCAGAACCACTTGGGATATTTAATGTTTGATTTGGCATGATTAAATAGCCATTTAAATTATTAGCGCGCATTAAGTCATTAACTGACACACCATATTGATTGGCAATAAGATTTAATGATTCTCCAGCTTGAACTGTATGAGATGTTGCTGAAGAATTTTGACCACTATATTGGCTACTGTTGGTATTATTTCCACCAACTGATAAGACTTGACCAGGGAATACAAAGTTATTTGAAAGATTATTACTTTGTTTAATATCGTTAACAGTTGTGTTATGCTGTTGAGCGATACTCCATAAAGATTCACCAGATTTAACGGTGTGTTGTGTTGCGGCTTCGGCATGTTGGTGTGTAAGCGCTGCAGCAGCACCTGATGCAGCTGTAATAGCAAATGCTAATTTTTTCACGTTCATGTCCTCCTTATATTTAAATGCACATTAAGTCATGCACTTTAATTTAAATATTTGATTTCCGATTTATCACTACACCCCCATATTATCAAAAATAGTTTTCTTTGTGGGTATTGTTACTATCTTGTAATATTATTAATAAATGACGATGAAATGTAAATATATTTATAAACGTTGCTGCATAAGGGTTAGAAATGGAAATTATGAAAGTTATTTTCAATATAAAAATTTAATTTGTAATATTTCGAGAATAAAAAATGAAATGTAAATGCATTTATCCAACTGGATTATTCATTTTCAATAAAACAATGTTTATCTTATTGTCTTAGTGTTATAAATAACTATTGAAGGAAGGAGCAATAGCATGAATGATTTTTCAAAGAAACAAAGACATATGACAGATCACAGTCAATCTAAATCATGGGCGTATTCGCAAGTATGGTTATATTTTATGTATTATTGGCTTATATTTGGTATTGGTTGTTATTTTGGACAATACCTTCCTGATGAATGGCGAATGCCATTGTCTATAGGATTGTTAGTTCTTATTTTTTCTACCTTAATATTTAAAAGAGCGCGTAAATATGGTTTGATTATTTCTCATATCTATGCGATTATCGTGGGACTATTATCATACGCGATGTTTACAACATACTTACAAAATTTAGGTGCGGATGTATTTTATAAAAATATTGTCTTAGCTATTGGTGCATTTGTTATTTTTGGAGTGATAGGTTTTTTCTTTATAAAAGATGCATCAAGTATTAGGAAGATATTTGTTTGTAACATTACTGGCACTGATTGTAGCATCTCTTATTGGACTGTTTATTCATAATCCAGTATTTTATACGGTTATCACGGTAGTCAGCTTGTTTCTGTTTCTTCTATATACTTTATATGATTTTAATAGAATGAAACGGGGTCAATTTTCACCGAGAGAAATGGGCTTTAATCTGTTTATTAATTTGCTTAATATTATTCTTGATATTTTAAGCTTAGCAAACCGTTTTCGAAATTAATCGAAAAATAAATATCTTAAATCAAAAGATGTTTGCGCTTTGTTTTACTTGTTTAGTGTAGTAAAGTTTTGGCAACAGCATGCCAATAATCAGCGAAAGAATTACACTAACCCAAAGCGCAATATTTTTTTATGTAATTTTATAGTTATCAATAAAATAGAAAAAACATAACAATAAATATGTTAGTTTATTTTTGCTAATATATTTAGATTGTGTTAAATTTATGCTTATTATTATAGGAAAAGCGGACTTTATGTTAAGTAAAATATAAGGGTTATGAGCTAGCAAGATTAGAAAGAGGAAGATATATGACTAATACTTTTTTTCGAATCCTCACTAAAGAAGAATATCAACCAACACGATGTATCGATGGTATTATTGTCATTTTACCTATACAAGGGGATCTGACGATTCAGCATTTTGCTAATTCTACTACGATTAGTGATGAAATATATATCATAAATAATAAAGATATTTTTACAATTAAACAGAATCATAAATCATTAATGCTTTACATTACGAGCGATTGGTTTAAAAATCACGATTATGTATTTTTTGATTATAAGTATTCTGTGAACTTAATAAAATCAATCAATAAATTAAAACAACTGATGCTTAAAATTGCGATTAACTATATTAATCAAATGCCCATAACTAGTAATGAAAACTACATTAAACAAATGGTGGAAGTAATAGCAACAGAAGGAAGTGTTGATTTAGAAACAGCTGAAAATCAATATAAATTTTTATTTTATGGGGAACTTAGCCAAATACTAGAATATATTAATAAACACTCTCATGAAAAACTAACGTTAAATGCGCTATCTCAAAATTTATTCACCTCAAAATCCAACATTTCCGCACAGTTTCACCAAAACTTAAACATGGGTTTTAAACAATACGTTGATTCACTAAAAATTGCTGAATCAATTGAATACTTGTTAACTGAAAATTCAACCATTAGTCATATTAGCGATAAATTAGGGTTTAGTAATTCGGCTAGCTATACGAAAATGTTTAAAAGTTATATTGGTATTACACCTAATGATTATCGAAGTTTAAATATAAAGGATAAATATTTATTAATGAATTATGAAGTGTTAAGTGAGGATAATGAACAACATTTAAAAACAGTACTCAGACAACAGATTAATTATTATCAAGAAAATATTGAACGTAAAATATTTATAGACAACAATAAAGTAAAAACAAATCAAAATTTTGAACTTGTAACTCAGATTAATACTGTTGAAGAGTTTAAAGAGTTATTCTTTATTAAAATCAAAGGAAAAGCTAATATTAATACAGAAAATTTAATTATCTATGTTAATTTTGGTATTGGAACATTAATTAATAATCTGAGTGATGCTGAAATTGGAGATATGTTTAAAAAAATTGCGGCAAATAATTTGCATATTGCCTTTAAAATTCAATCATTAGAAATTATGGATTATATCGAGCGCATTTATGTACAAGTAGTAGAACGTTTAAACTATAAGAAATCATTAGCAAATGGTGATCGTGGTATTATCATGCTTGTATTTGATATGGAAGTAATAGAACTAAAAGAAATTTATCGGCTTATTTTAAAAATTCAAAATAAGCAATTTGGTTTAAGATTTGGTTTAGACATTAGCTGTTTGCTTAACGAAACAGTCATGTTTAAAACATTAGAATCACAAATAAAACGTATCGGTTTTGATTATTTATTTATTGATAATGCTCACCTTGAACAACCATATTTACTAGAAGATAGTCAACATTTATTATTAAAAAATATTTTAGAGTATCAGAATATCGAAAAAATATTAACACAAATTGATTTATCATATAGCAAAGTTATATTTTTAAATATAGAGAACCACCAATTTTTAAATAATGAAAACGACTTGAGTAACAGTGCCCCATTAATTATTGAAACCTTTTTGAAAACGGCAGAGTTATTTGATGGTATGGGTGTTAACTTATATTTTAGTAGAAATTCGTTTAATGCAATTCATATCTTTGATGAAAATGGTTTTAAAACGGTGTTAGGCATCATCATTGGTCAAATTAAATGGATGATGAACCAGTCCAGAACAATTAAAGATAATTATATTGTAGTAGAAAATGAAGCACAGTATACATTATTTTTATATGATTGGAGAGTATTTGAAAGCGAAGCATCAATTACCTATTTTGGTGATACAGAAGTATTAATTCATTTTGAAGAAGTAGCCGAACAATCGATTCGTTTAATTAAGTCGGAAAAAGTTGACGAGAAAAATGGTAATATCAATCACATCATTAATCGCCATATTCGTGAAAAATACAATTGGACTCAGGAATTATTAAAAGAAATTGAAGATCATTTACATACGACTATGAGAATTATTGAACATGACTTCAGGAAAGACTATTTTAAAGTTAATTTAGGTTATGATTCATTAAGAATCATAAAAATATTCAAATAGTGTGCAATTAATGCGTAGTGCAATTCAATTCAAATGTGTTGGTAATTTTGGCAATGAATATTAAACAAATGAAAACGACAACCTCTAAAACATAGTAGATAATTATAATATATTGTCCGCTTATATTTGGAGGTGCAATAGTATTGAGTAAAGATAAATTAAATCAATTACTAAATCTTTATAAGAAGCATAAATTATTGTCAGAATATATAGATAAAAAATATAAGCTGACGCTTAATGATTTAGCAGTATTAAAACTTGCTAAAGATTATACTTCAGAAGAGAAAGTATTGATGCAATCGTTTTTAAAATTAGCGATTGAAGAATTAGATTTAAGTAGAACGAAGTTACTTGTTTCTATCCGTCGACTTATCGACAAAGAAAAATTAAGTAAGCAACGTTCAGAAGAAGATGAGCGTAAAATTTTCATTTATATGAATGATGACAATATTGAAAGTTTTAATGACTTATTTAAAGATGTCGAAGAATTATTAGAAATCTAAGTTTGTTTGTACTGGCAAAGTTTACTTTGTCAGTATTTTTAATTTTATTTAAGCTCAATCATCAATATAAAAACAATCGGATATAAGATGAGTTAATGATAGGCGGACATATATTGATATAATAGAATTGTTACTAAATTGGCATGTTTACGTGCTGTATGTTATATATAATCGTTGGAAAATCGTGTATAATAAATAGTGTTAATTTAGAAGAACGAAAGTGAGATGACATTATGGGTCGTAAATGGAATAATATTAAAGAGAAAAAAGCCCAAAAGGATAAAAACACTAGCAGAATTTATGCTAAATTTGGTAAAGAAATATATGTTGCAGCAAAATCAGGCGAGCCTGATCCAAATTCAAACCAAGCATTACGCTTAGTGTTAGAACGTGCTAAAACATATTCAGTACCTAATCATATCATTGACAAGGCAATCGATAAGGCTAAAGGTGCAGGAGAAGAAAACTTTGACCATCTTAGATACGAAGGTTTTGGTCCAAGCGGCTCTATGATAATTGTCGATGCGTTAACGAATAATGTAAATCGTACAGCCTCAGACGTTCGAGCTGCTTTTGGTAAAAATGGAGGAAACATGGGCGTATCAGGTTCTGTTGCATATATGTTTGATGATACTGCTACATTTGCTATTGAAGGAAAGTCTGCGGATGATGTATTAGAAGCATTAATGGAACAAGATGTTGATGTGAGAGATGTTATTGATGAAGATGGCTTAACTGTTGTCTATGCAGAACCAGATCAATTTGCGCAAGTGCAAGAAGCATTACGTGCAATAGGTGTAGAAGAGTTCAAAGTAGCAGAATTTGAAATGTTACCTCAAACGGATATAGAATTATCAGCTGAGGATCAAGAAACATTTGAAAAATTAGTTGATGCACTTGAAGAGTTGGAAGACGTTCAAAACGTTTTCCATAACGTGGATTTAAAATAATGATATCTGCAGAAGAATGGATTAATCGACTTGAATTAATGCCTCATCCCGAGGGAGGCTATTATAAAGAAACGCTACGACCGGATGATAAAAAGCGTGCATCATATAGCAGTATATATTTTCTATTAAAAGATGCAGATGTGTCTCATTTTCATCGTATTGATGCGGATGAGGTATGGTATCACCATAGTGGTGAAACGCTTTTAATTCATATGATTACAACAGAGGGTAAATACTATGTTGAACAGTTAGGACAAAATGTTGCTGATGGTGATGTCTTGCAATGTGTTGTTCCTAAAGGCACGATATTTGCCTCAAGTTTAAAACATTCTAAAGGATACGGTATTGTTGGTTGCATGTGTCAACCTGCATTTGAATTTGAACACTTTGAATTATTGGCACAAGCAATATTATTAGAAAAGTATCCTCAACACCAAGAGATTATTAAAGCTTATGCAGTAGAATAGACGCATAACTTGAAACACAATTGTGATTTCATATTAAATAAGAATGCCATGTGCTTATTAACGGCACAAGGTGTTCTTTTTTTTTAGAATTTTTCTTGTGGTTTAACGGTATTATATAATGATATGTGAAGGTGATTTTTAGCTTAGATGTGAGTATATACATTATGGACCAAGTGATATGCTTTTGTTTAAATTTTAATTTTTGAAAATCTAGTTTAAATCTCAAAATTCATAGTAATATTATCGATTTTACAAAAATTCATAAATATATAGTAGAATATAAATGATCGAAGTCAAATAAATGCATGTAATTAATACAAAGTTTCGGATAAGATGACAGACGATAGTTAGTCTAATATAATAATGACAAGGAGTTGGTGGCTGTGAAAGTAAAATATATTGATAAACGTCACTGGCGTCGCCTTATAGAAAGGGAATATATAGAAGTTAAGGTGAATAATAAAAGATTCAAGGGCATTATCGGTTTAGTGACGATGAATAAAGTACGTGAACCGCTTGAGGTGACGGTAGTTGGAAAGCATATGGTTGTGGCTGATGACCATTATCAATGGCTGCAGATTTTACCCGAAAAGAAACGGTACAGTATTACAGCAATGTTTGATGATAAAGGCCAACCGTTAGAATATTATTTCGATATAAATATCAAAAACATTACACAAAAAGGTAATGCTAGAACATTAGACTTATTTCTAGATGTCTTAGTATTGCCTACTGGTAAGTATGAGCTTGTTGATGAAGATGACTTAATGAATGCGTTAGTTAATGAACAAATCACTAAAAGACAGTATCATGAAGCCTATATGATAGCACATCAATTGATGATTGAGATAAATGATAATTTTGATGAACTTGAACGACGAATCATGCATTGTTACCGCAAAATGAATCAAAAGAAACATAAAGCGAAACGACATCACCATCAAGCACCTCAACCACAGCAACGTCATAAAAGAAAAAAACGCTTTACAGAAGACTAAGATTTAAATCATGTATGTTTAACATTAGCCAAGAGAAACCGTTATAGAGACTTTCAAAACAAAAAGCAACGGACAACGCAAGTTGGAGTGGGGCCCCAACACAAAGACTTTCGAAGCGAAAGACAACGGACAACGCAAGTTGGGGTGGCCCCAACACAAAGAAATGCAGTTAATATTTCAACAAGCAAAGCAAGTTAGGGATGGGACTTTCTACAGAAGCTTGTCATTATTAGCAAGAGTTTAAAAATACATTTTACATTAGACAATTAGTATTTTTATAATGTAGGTTTATCTACTTAATTATTTTATGTTTTACCAAAATAATGACTTATGCACTAATAGTACTTTTACTTTATAAAGTATTGTTATGATGGGCGCTGTTTAAATCCTAAACGTTTTAGTTATGACTTTATTATGTATGGATAAGCAAGAGGATTGTAGGGGGAAACTATGAAAATTGAAGACTATAGATTACTTATAACATTGGATGAGACAAAAACATTGCGCAAAGCTGCAGAATTATTATATATTTCGCAACCTGCTGTCACACAGCGATTAAAAGCAATTGAAAATAATTTTGGCGTAGATATTTTTATTCGTACAAAAAAGCAACTCATTACTACAACAGAAGGGGCTATGATTATTGAGCATGCTCGCGATATGTTAAAGCGAGAACGTTTATTTTACGATAAAATGCAGGCGCATATTGGAGAGGTCAATGGTACGATATCTATTGGTTGTTCTTCTTTGATAGGACAAACATTGCTTCCAGATGTCTTAAGTTTATATAATACACAGTTTCCAAATGTTGAAATACAAGTTCAAGTAGGTTCGACTGAACATATCAAAGCACATCATCGTGATTATCATGTTATGATTACGCGGGGAAATAAGGTTATGAACCTAACAAACACCCATTTATTTAATGATGAACATTACTTTATTTACCCTAAAGATAAGCGTGCAGAAGTAGATAAACTTCCATTTATTGAGTTTCAAGCAGATCCCATTTATATTAATCAAATTAAAGAATGGTACAATGATAACTTAGGACAAGATTTCCATGCAACCATTACTGTTGATCAAGTTGGAACATGTAAAGAGATGTTATTGAGTGGTGTAGGAGTAACTATTTTACCTGAGGTTATGATGAAATACATTGATAAAAATCAATTTGAATGTGAAAAAGTATTAATTGAAGGTCAGCCACTGATACGCTCTACATTTATGAGTTACGAAGCGAATATGTTGCAGTTGCCACAAGTAGATTCATTTGTTAATTTAATGTATAACTTTATACGCTAATTTATAGGATATCGTGCCGCAATATGTATCATGTTAACCTTGTCGGCATTTAGATTAATTAATTTTAAGGATAGAGGGTACGTTTATGTTTAAAGCATTACTCCATATTAAAAACTATAAATTATTTGTGGTAAATATGATGCTTCTCGGTATGGGTATCGCAATTACGGTACCCTATTTTGTATTATTTGCGACGAATGAATTAGGTATGACAACCAATCAGTTCGGCATTTTATTAGCGCTTGCTGCGGTTAGTCAATTTACAATAAATTCTATAGTCGCGCGCTTTTCAGACACGCATAATATTAATCGTAAGTTTTTAATTATTACTGCCTTATTTATGGGGGCAGTTAGTTTCTCTATATATTTTTATATTCATGATATTTGGTTATTTATTATTACATATGCGATTTTTCAAGGTTTATTTGCACCAGCAATGCCTCAATTATATGCTTCTGCTAGAGAATCTATCAATATATCGTCTTCCAGAAAAAATGCTAAATTTGCCAATACAGTTTTACGATCAATGTTTTCTTTTGGCTTCCTTTTCGGGCCGTTGATAGGTTCACGTCTTATCCATTTTAATGGGTACGCTGGACTCTTCGGAGGAACAGTTGCTATTATTTTATTTACGTTATTATTGCAGGTCTTCTTTTATCAAGATTTAAAGTTAACAGGAGAACAACAAGTTGGTGGAACAGCACATATTGAAACCACAGCGCCGAATATGTTGAAAGATGTTACCTTGTTTTTGCCTTTTGTAGCATTTATTTTGCTACATATTGGGCAATGGATGTATACCATGAATATGCCGTTGTTTGTAACAAAACAGTTGCATATTTCTGAAGATTATGTGGGGACATTAGCAAGCTTATGCGCAGGATTAGAAGTTCCATTCATGGTGATTTTAGGAATGTTAGCGACTAAGTTGCAAACTAGAACATTATTGATTGTTGGAGCACTAAGTGGTGGTGCGTTTTATTTTAGCATTGGTATCTTTAATAACATATATATGATGATGCTTGGGCAAGTTTTTCTGGCCTTCTTTTTAGCGATTTTACTTGGCTTAGGCATCAGTTATTTTCAAGATATTTTACCTGATTTTCCCGGCTACGCTTCTACACTTTTTGCTAATGCGATGGTAATTGGGCAGCTATGTGGGAATTTATTAGGTGGTGCCATGAGTCAGTGGGTTGGTTTAGAAAATGTCTTTTTTGTATCAGCAAGCTCAATATTTATTGGTATGGTGCTAATCTTTTTCACGAAAGATCAAAAATTTACTGAAGAAAAGGTGATATCTTAATATGACTGTCTTATTGTGGTTATTAATTATTTTCGCATTTATTTTGGCATTTGTTGGACTTATTAAACCTGTGATACCCTCTGTTTTGATGTTGTGGGTTGGTTTTTTAATTTATCAATTCGCATTTAATAATGGTGAATTATCGTGGATATTTTATGTGTCAATGATAGTGTTAACGGTACTCATGTTTATCTCTGATTTTGCAATGAATAAATATTTTGTTAATAAATATGGTGGTTCAAAGATAAGTGAGTATGTTGCACTTATAGGTGTGCTCGTTGGTTGTTTTGTCTTCCCACCATTTGGCATTATCATTATTCCTTTTGTAGCAGTTTTTGCAGTTGAACTTATGCAAGATTTCGATGTGAACAAAGCTTTTAAAGCAAGCTTGGGTTCAATCGTAGCTTTCTTAACCAGCAACATTGCCAAAGCGATCATCATGTTTATCATGATTGTATGGTTTTTTATAGATGTATTTGTGATATAAACTAGAATATTCTGGATAGAAATCTTATTTTACTTTCAAGTATTAATCTTTTTGAAAAGGATGACTAGGATTGAAAAAGCTTGGTATAAGCGTATTTTTAATCCAGTCAACTACTGCTAATATAGAGTTCATAACTTAAAACATAATTATGTTCCAGTCTCTTGTCAATTAGTTTTACAAATGCGTACCAGGCGGGACATCGTTCATCGAAAAAAGCCAGTAAATGAGTTTTTTATAAATTCATTTACTGGTTTCTTTATTTATGATGTTTTATATTGTTGTCCCGATTTACATTATCTGTTGAGTCTCTTAAGGAAGTTCATAATGATGGGCCCACCCCAGCTTGCGTTGTCCGTAGAAATGCTTGGTGCATTTCTCTGTGCTGAGGGCCCCACCCCAGCTTGCGTTGCACGTAGAAATGCTTGGTGCATTTCTTTGTGCTGGGGCCCCTATAGTCTTGTGTTGGCGTTTTTGTTGGTGTGTCGGTGTTTTGTGTAGAATGCGATGGGTGTAATGATGAGTGATGCGATAATAAAGTGCCAGTTGCTAATTGTGATATAGGGTCCGATTGCAAGGAATGATTGTGGGATAAAGAATACATAGACGAGTGCTGAAATAAGTAATCCTATGACGATGTAGGTTAATATCCATACTAAGTTTTTATTATTAAAACATTGAAGTTGAACCGTTTTGAAAATCATCCATATAAATAAAAAAATGATAAATAAACCAATGATGACAATAATTGGAAAGGTGTATAGATATATGCGGTTGTTATTGCCGCCGATAAAGAACCCAATAAATCCTTTACAAAAACAAAAAATACCTATTAAAAACATAAAATTTTGATAAATATAGTTGAAAATATTATTGATCGTTTCGTTTGGCAATGCGCGGATCTCCTGTTTTGCGTGTGCTTTAGGGTCGTGATTGAAAAATTCCAAAGCAAGGGTACCATTATCTTCTGCCTTCAATAATTGCTTTAATATACGATTGAGCATTAGTTCTGAATCATAGGGATTGACACTGAGTTCTGCTCGTACATATGTCATGTAATTCTCGAATATTTCTCTATCCGTATTATTTAGTCGTAGTGATTTGACATTATTTTCCCGCATGAGTTGAGACGTAGATTTCATACATTATTTTAAGCTCCTTTAGATATAGTAATAATAGTTATTATATCAATTATGATTAATCATATCATAGAAGTTGAAATAAATTAATTATCGTAATTACTATAAGTAGCTAGATAAACATTTATTAAAGCACGATTAGCTATAACAAATGATTAGAAAGTGGTTTCATGTTAAAATAATAGTATTCACTTATATTCAAAGGAGTCAAACATGAAGAAAGGGCTTGTGCTATTATTAGCAGCAATTTTTTTATTAACAGCATGCGGTAAGGGAAATGATGAAAAGCAATCTTTAGAACAAGATATACAAAAATTAGAAAAAGAGAAAAAAGATTTAGAAAAGCAAGAAGAGAAACTTAAAAGCGATAAAGAGAAATATAAAAGTCAACGTGAGACTTTAGAAAAAGAAGTAGAAGAGATGCAAAGTACTTCATCAGATGATGACAAAGATAATAAAGAAAAAACGAGTGACAAAAGTAAAGAGAAGTCATCACAACATCAAACAACGCACCACCAAAATAAAGATCAACAAAATCAGCATCAAAATTCAAACAATACAGATAACACACAGACAGATAAAGATAAGACGCATAAACAACAGTCATCACAATCTACTAAGAATGATACACAGAAGCAATCAAAGCAACCAAAACAACAACAATGATTCAATGTCACAAGTTAAAAAATTTGTGCCGTTTTATGTCTGATGTTACCGGGTATGTATAACCATAAATACAGAACGTGTATATGAACAAGTTTACATATCGATTTTAAAAGGAGCGAGCAACAATGCATGAACAAGATTTTCGTATTTTAGAAGGCCAAGATATTACTTTACCAGAATTAGGGCGTGAATTAGAAACGTTAACTGGACGTACAATTGTAGATTCTACAGGTGAAATCAATCGAGTAGTGGCACACTTGCCAAACTTTGATTCGGATTTTGATACATTTGTTGCTACATATAAATTAAATCATCAAAATGATTTCATTGATGCTATTTTTACAGCACCGAAAGCTCAGCGTAATCGTTTAAAAGAGATTCCTGTGCATATCGAATTAATTAGTTATATTTCGAAAGCTTAGTTGATACAAAGAACAAACATATAGTAGGTTGCGCGGTATGAAGAGTTTCTGTTCATAACGCGCTTCTTTTTATAGAGCACTGTTACAGAATGAAGCGATGAGGTGAAAGCAGAATGACTGTTTATATAGAAACGGAAAGATTGAAATTACGTGATTGGGAAGAAAATGATTTATTACCATTTCAAAAATTGAATGCAAATCCACAAGTTAGACGTTATTTTCCTAGTTTATTAAGTTATCGCCGTTCAGCGTTAGATATGAAACAAATGCAAAAAAATATTACAGCAACGGGGATAGGTCTATTTGCAGTAGAATTAAAAGAAACTAATGAGTGGATTGGGTTTATTGGTCTGAATTATATTCCAAAAGATAGCCAATATCCATTTAATAATTTACCATTTTATGAAATAGGTTGGCGTTTAATTCCAGAGGTATGGGGAAATGGTATTGCAACTGAAGGCGCTGAAGCTGTGCTAAAATATGCACAAAAAAAGGGAGTTTATGACATATACAGTCTAACGGCAGAGACAAATTTATCGTCACGAAAAGTGATGGAGAAAATAGGGATGAAAGTCTTTGATCGTTTCGAATTTCCTGAATTGAATAAATATCATCCACTTAAAATGCAAGTTAGGTATTATAAAAATCTCAAATAAAAAATAGCCGCTCGTGTGGGCGACTATTTTTTTAATCATAGCTTCTTTCGCCAAGTGGTTTAGCGTTTTGAAGCCCATGTAGTAAGTCTTCTTTTGTGTGATATAGAGGTGCTAAAGCTTTATATTTTTCGTCAATAAAGCCTTCTTGAATCATGTGAATAATAAGTTGATGTAATGGCTCAAAAAAACCGTTTAAATTATAAATACCAATCGGTTTTTGATAAATACCAATTTGTGTCCAACTATAGATTTCAAAAAATTCTTCAAGCGAACCAGCACCGCCTGGAGCGAGGATAAAAGCATCTGCTAATTCTGCCATTTTCTCTTTTCTTTGATGAAGCGAATCCACTAGAATAAGTTCAGAAACCCGTTGACTCGTAATTTCTTTAGTATCTAATTCTTTAGGCATGACGCCAATAACAGTGCCATTGTGATCTAATACACCATTTTGTATGGCACCCATAATGCCTACAGAACCAGCGCCAAAAATGAGTTCATAACCTTTTTGCGCCATATATTTTCCTAAGTTATATGCTTCGTTGACATAGGTTGGATTACTGCCTTTACTTGCGCCACAGAAAACTGCAATTTTTTTCATGATGATAAATGCCTCCTATATTTGAGAGAGTACACGTCGAAATATATGTTCAAAGTGTTGCTGATCTTTGTTAGAAAAAGGAGTCGGTCCCTTGTGCCGACCACTTTGTTTTCTAAGTTGAGCATGGTTATAACGCTGTTGTATCAACATGTCAATGTTAGTACTATTGTATATATAGCCTTTATGGTGTAGTACTGTTTTAACTTTGTTTAACAATAGACTCGCCAAACCATAATCTTGCGTGATAACGATATCTTTACTTTGCGCTAATTGAACGATTTTATAATCCACTGCATCCGGTCCATCATCGACATATATCGTGTTAACGTGTTCTGGATAAGTCTGCGTTGTATAGTGACTGAAGCTACGTACAATTATAACAAAAATGCCTGTCCCTGAGGTTAATTCAATAACAGATTGAATGACAGGACAAGCATCTCCATCAATGATAATCGATGTCATCTTGTTAAGACTCATGATGTGTTTCTTTATTATTTTGTTTAGTTACACTTTGAGCATCATGTTCTTCATAATTTTTTATTTCTTTAATACGTGCTTTTTTATTCTTGTCACGATTTTTTTCTTCATCATGATGACGTTGTTCGATGTTTTTTTGTAACTTTTTAGCCAGTTTTTTAATATCATGTTTGTTATCTTTAGCTAATTTTTCGCCTTTTTTCTCTGTTTCATCATCTAATGCGCCGGGTGTTAGGCCTACTTTTTCTTGATACTTTTGAGTTTTCTTTAAATCTTTTATACGCTGTTTCTCATTTTTTTCACGTGCCTTTGCTTCTTCTTTATGACGTTGTTCGATATTTTTTTGAAGTTTTTTATCCATTTTATCGGCTTCTTTGCGATTTTTCTTCGCTAATTTTTCGCCTTTTTTCTCAATATATTCAGGATCATTTTCTTTTGCAATTTTTTTCAATTCTCGTTTGTTATCATGTTCTTGTTTTTTATCAATAACAAATTCTTTAACGTCAGTAGCTTTATTAGCTACAGTTTTAGATGCACGTGATGTTGCAGCAGTTACTTTTTTGACTTCAGAATGATTTTTGATATGTTTACGTTCAGTAACTAAGGGCACAATAAAAATAGGTAAAACGTTTATTAGTGTCTTAATTAGATGTCTTTTCTTTTGATCCATAGATATTGCCTCCAGTTCATATGCTTATCTTATTCATTACCCTATGACACTCTAGTATAAACGATAAATATACTGTATTGGTATATGTCTAAATATTCATTTAAATAGCAATGACATTATTATAAAAAGGGACTCAGGAACTAATTCCTGATCTTAAGAAAAATAGTAGGTCTATAACTACAACATGGTAAATATAGTTTGAATAACAAAAATGGCAATTTCTACATTATTCCAATAGAAATTGCCATTATTATTTGATTAGAGACGTATCTATATTTTCCATAATCTTTTCATGAATAACACCATCAGTAAATAGTGCTATACACAATGTATTAAATTAATAAATCCCTTTACCAATGCCGAAACCAAAGTAAAGAATAGCGATAATTACTACTAAGATAATACGATATATAGCGAATGGTACTAATTTAATTTTATTGATTAAATGTAAGAAAGTTTTGATTGCGATTAACCCAACGATAAATGCTGCCAGGAAACCTAAAAGATAAAATGGTATGTGTGCTAAGTGAATATATTCATAGTGTTTAATTAAAGATAAACCACTTGCTGCTAGCATAATTGGTACTGACATAATAAATGTAAAGTCAGATGCCGCTTTGTGATTCATTTTCATAAGTACACCCGTTGAAATTGTAGAACCCGAGCGACTAAATCCAGGCCACATTGCAATGGCTTGAGAAATACCAATGACAAATGCTTGGAAATAATTAATTTGATCTACATTTTGTGGGTGCTTAACTTTTTCACTATATTTATCCGCAATAATCATATAAATGGCACCTAAAAATAACCCAATCATTACAGTAGGAACACTGAATAAATATTTTTCAATTAAATCATCAAACATTAGACCTAAAATACCGGCTGGAATCATACCGACAAGTACGTGTAACAAGTTCAAACGACGTGGTTTAGAGCGAAACTCTTCACTTATCGGTGCTTGATGTTGTTTTCCAATATGTAATAATTCGAAAAAACGTTCTCTAAAGACCCAAGCTGCAGCAAAAACAGACCCTAATTGAATGACTACTTTAAATGTAAAAGCAGATTCACTTCCTAGAAAATCAGTGGATTTCAACCACATATCATCCATTAAAATCATGTGACCTGTTGATGATACAGGAGCGAATTCAGTAAGTCCTTCAACGATACCGAGAATGATACCTTTGATTAACTCAAGTAAAAACATAGATTAACCTACCTTCTTAAATATCTTATTTATATTCATGAATCTTAAAAAATTACTACATTATCATAGCATATTAAATTCATTCCTAGCTACTGATTATTAGTTTAGAACTTATAAACTAGACTAAAGTTGTATATTAAACGATATTTATGAATACGTCATGAAATGACGATTTATTTTTGAATGGATATGTTTAACCTTCACGTAGTAAATTAAAGTGGAAAGGGAAAAAGTAGTCATTTCTATGGAGCTAGGTAGAAGAATACAATGTGTACATAAAAAACCCATCAATTAATATCAATTGATGGGACATTTTATTTAAAGATTTCGTTTAAAAAAATAACAGTTACAACTTTAATTCACATGACGCTGATACTATAATTATTCTTTGTTTTCAGTAAATGCGTTAATAACTTTACCTAGAAGACGGTTCAGTTCTTGTGCTTCATCTGCACTAAGCGATGAAGCGGTTGCCACTTTAGAAGAAGCATCTTTAAGATCAGGTTTGATGCCTTCACTTTTTTCTGTCAAGTGTATAAAGACCTCACGTTGATCAACTTCAGAACGTTCACGTTTGATTAAATCAACGTGTTCCATTCGTTTAAGAAGTGGTGAAACTGTTCCAGTATCTAATGCTAATTCAGTAACGACTTTTTTAACATTTACTGGTGACTCATCCCACAATATACTTAATACTAGAAATTGTGGATAAGTAAGGTTGTACTTTTTAAAGACTTTGTTTGAGTAGTAGCGATTTACTTGTCTTTGAGCATTGTACAAACTAAAACATAGCTGCTCTTTTAAATTGTGATGTTCAGACATTAAAGTTCTCCTCCAGACATTCTATCCGTTTTCTCTTTTTCGGATTAAATCCCGTTAGTGTTGTGCAAAATATATTTATTGACACATTTCATTTCAATGTCATGATAAAATTAAAGTATGACTAAAGTTTAGAAGAAAACACACGTATAATCAAGTATAAACATAAATTTTTATATATTCATTATCATTTACTTAGAAATTTTAAATAGAAAAGAGAATAAAAATTGAAAAAACATAATTGCAGAAACACATATATTTCTATAGTTTCCGGGTTTTTAGGTAGTGGTAAAACCACTTTTCTACAAGAGTATATGCAATATTTATTAAAAACTGATGAGAAAATCACAATTATTATGAACGAATTTGGTACTTTTGACGTTGACAGTTTAACATTCAATAATGAGGTTGCCATAAATGCTTTAGTTAATGGTTGTGTTTGTTGTGATTTAAAAGCAGATTTAGTAGCGCAGTTAAAAAATATTATTGCGGATGGTCAAACAACACACATCATTATTGAGGCAACTGGAATTGCACATCCTTTAGAAATCATGATGGCATGTCAGGATCCTGAAGTGATTCATTTAATTAGTGAAGTTAAGATGATAGGGATTTTAGATGCTTCTCGATTTCTTCATAGACATCGTTATTCATTGACAACGGTAGAGTTAATGGAAGAACAATTGGCCTATAGTTCAACGATTATTATCAATAAAATGGATTTAATTAATGATCAGGAGCAGAAAAAACTGAGCGCTGAGTTAACCCAAATTAATCCGCAAGCAACCACATGCTACACTACGTTTGGTCAATTAGATATCACTACATTTAATAATATTAAGCATGTTGATAATATGAAGTCACTAGCTAAGCATGCACATCATCATGGCATTAAGAGCATGCAGTATACATTTAGTGGACCAATAGATAGACAATTATTTTATCAATTTATATTAAAGTTACCGCAAAATGTTTTTCGTTTGAAAGGTTTTGTCCGTTTTAGAGACCGTGCTAATGTGATTTATGAGTTTCAATATGCACATGGATTACCTAGTTATGGTGAGGTAGACAAAGAGGTACCACTTACAATAGTTATCATTGGTGAACATATTGATGTTGAACGTTTGCGCAATAATCTCGATATGCTTCAATTTACATGACATGGCATATCAGAAGTGAGATATCTTTACAAATACATAGATGATATAATAATAAAGTCGCCTACCTCTCAGGCGTCAAATGTCGACGCAGGGAGGAGGTGTTGCCCATGATGGAAATCCTTGTTCACATCACAACCACAGTTATTAGTGGTTGTATTGTTGCGTTATTTACGTATTGGCTACGTACGCGTAACAATAAGAAAAAATAGGCGACGCATAGCCAACGCCTAAAAAATCCCCTCACTATCGCAAGTAGTGAGGGGATTGGTGTTTCCATGTGGAAATCCTTGTTAACCATATTATAACACTGTGGCTTGGGAAAATGCAAAGTATGCAATGTCGTATATTAGAACGACACATATTAACGTTGTGACATAAAATAATTGTTCGATGAAGTTTGTGTTGTTTAAATGAATACTACTTTTTCGTTCTTGTAATGATTTAATTATAATTGCTTCTAAATAAATTAAGTTAAAATAAAGTGTTGCTATTTACGAGCAGAATTTAAAGTAACTCATTTATGTTGTTGTAGTGTGGATTTTGACATAAAATTATATGTAAGAAAACTTTTTTGTTTTAAGCAGGAGGTAAAGTTAATGAATAATGAAGATTTTAAACAAAAGCAGCTTAACTTTGAATTTAGATTTATTATGATTCCTTATCTCATATTTGCAGTAATTATTTTATTATCAAATATTTTTTACTCTCAAATTATTATTACAATGACTTTTTTTGGTTTGTTTTTTGCCTATAATTTAGGGTTATTATTTGTAGCGTTTGTTAGACACTTTAAACGTACATTAATATTAACAGCAATACTGACTTTATTGTCTGGAGCAGCTTTCTTTACAATTATTTATGTTTTTGGTTTGCACCATCAGATATTTGGATAAATAAAAGATGATATATGCTTGAAACATTATAAAAGTTTCATATAATAATGAATAAGCGCTTAAACATTCTATCTGGTGTGTATCTAAAATCTTAATGAAATAGTATTAATAGATGCACCCAGACAGAAGTATTTTAATTGTATTTATAAGCAATTATGTAAGCGGTTTCTACAAATGATTTTGTATGCAAAATACGTATATGCATTAAAATTTTTATAAAATAATATAAAAGGAGCGAAACCATATGATAAACAGAAATAAAATATCAGTCATTGGTGCAGGAAATACAGGTGCAACACTAGCTTTCTTATTAGCACAAAAAGAGGTTGGAGATGTCGTTATTGTTGACCAGCCTAAATTCGAAGGTATGTCAAAAGGAAAAGCGCTAGATATTCAAGAAAGTGGACCAATATTAGGGTTTAATAGTGTTGTGACTGGAACGTCAAATTATGAGGATATTTCAGATTCAGATATTGTCATTATTACTGCAGGTGTACCAAGAAAACCTGGTATGAGTCGTGATGACTTAGTTCAAATTAATGAAAGTATTATGGAAGATATTTCTCAACAAATTGTCCGCTATTGTCCAAAAGCATTTGTTATTGTCTTAACCAATCCGGTTGATGCGATGACTTATACCGTGCTGCAATCCACTGGTTTTGAAAAAAACCAAGTAATGGGGCAGTCAGGCATTTTAGATACGGCAAGATACAAAACATTCATAGCCGAAGCATTACATCTATCCGTACAGGATATTACTGGCCTTGTACTTGGAGGTCATGGTAATACTATGGTTCCTATCGTATCGTCTACTCAAGTAAACGGTGTACCTATTACCGAGCTACTATCACCTTCAGAACTAGAATATATTATCCAACGTACAAGAGATGGTGGTGCTGAAATTGTAAATTTATTAGGCAATGGTTCAGCATATTATGCACCGGCTGCTGCGTTATACGAAATGGTCATAGCTATTTTAAAAGATCAAAAACGTGTTCTTCCAACTATTGCATTTTTAGATGGGGAGTATGGCTATCGTGATATTTGCCTTGGCGTCCCAACCGTACTTGGCAAACAAGGCGTCGAACGAGTTATAGAACTTAAATTATCAGAATCAGAGCAAGAACAACTCGATTTATCTGCAGATGCAGTTATGAAAGTTAAACAATCATTAAAACAAGCTAAATAATATTGCTTATTTGTAATAATCTAAAAAGTGTGAAAATTGTGTGTTATTTGCAAATTTTCACGTCATTATTGTTGTTTAGTTGTTATACTAAAAGTGAAAAATAAGCAAAGGGTGAAATATGATGGAGAAAGGGAGTCAAGATATACCACACACACGCAAAAAAGAAAAGACAAAGGGATACAAACCTATTTGGATTGTTATTAGCTTTATTGCTTTAATTGTCATTTTGTTATTAACAGGATTACCAGTAATGGCTAAAGGTGCCTTAGCTATTTTAGCCTTTGCTGTTATTATGTGGGTGACAGAAGCAGTGATTTACCCAGTTTCTGCAACGTTAATTTTAGGATTAATTATTTTAATAATGGGATTTAGTCCAGTACAGGATTTAGCGAAGCATTTAGGAAACCCTAAAGCAGGCGATGCTATCTTAACTGGTAATGACTTGTTAGGAACTGGTAATGCTTTAACTCAAGCATTTAGTGGGTTTTCATCTTCAGCTGTAGCTTTAGTTGCTGCTGCACTTTTTTTAGCTGCAGCTATGCAAGAAACTAATTTGCATAAACGTCTCGCTTTACTCGTATTATCAATTGTTGGAAATAAAACGCGTAACATAGTTATTGGTGCTATTTTAGTATCCATTTTATTAGCGTTTTTTGTACCATCTGCAACTGCACGTGCAGGTGCGGTTGTGCCAATTTTATTAGGTATGATTGCAGCATTTAAAGTTTCTAAAGACAGTCGTTTAGCAGCGTTATTAATTATTACTTCGGTACAAGCAGTTTCCATTTGGAATATTGGTATTAAAACGGCTGCTGCACAAAATATCGTTGCCATCAATTTTATCAATCAAAGTTTGGGACACGATGTTTCATGGGGCGAATGGTTTTTATTTGCAGCGCCTTGGGCAATACTTATGTCGATAGCGTTATTTTTCATTATGATGAAAGTAATGCCACCTGAACATAAAGCTATTGAGGGTGGTAAAGACTTGATTAAACAGCAGTTAACAGATTTAGGCCCCGTTTCAGCACGTGAATGGCGATTAATCGTTATTTCTATCTTATTGTTATTATTCTGGTCAACAGAAAAAGTGGTACATCCTATTGACTCAGCTTCAATTACAGTTGTCGCATTAGGTGTTATGCTTATGCCTAAAGTTGGTGTTATAAAGTGGGATGGTGTAGTAAAAACAATTCCATGGGGGACGATTATTGTCTTTGGAGTTGGTATATCACTTGGTAATGTATTGTTGAAGACTGGTGCAGCTCAGTGGTTAAGTGATAAGACATTTGGATTACTTGGGCTTGAATCAATGCCATTGATTGCGACGATTGCTTTGATAACATTGTTTAATATCTTAATTCATCTGGGTTTTGCTAGTGCGACCAGCTTATCTTCTGCGCTGATTCCAGTATTCATCTCATTGACATCAACGCTACATTTAGGAGATCAAGCTATTGGATTTGTACTTATTCAACAATTTGTTATCAGCTTTGGTTTCTTGTTGCCGGTAAGTGCACCTCAAAATATGTTGGCATATGGTACAGGGACATTTACAGTTAAGGATTTCTTGAAAACTGGGGTACCGCTGACTATTGTAGGTTATATTTTGATTGTAATTTTTAGTATGACTTACTGGAATTGGTTAGGGCTAATATAGGAAAATGTTAAATATATCAATAGAATAATCAATTGAACGATTTCGGGCACAAAACCTAGTGGATTTTGTGTCCGAAATCGTCCATCTTTATCATGCTTGTTGTTAGACAAGATGGGGTAATAAAATATCAAAGTTAAAGTGAGGTGATGTAGTTTGAATATCGCTTTAGTATTAAATAGAGTATTCAGATTAGAACAAAATCCAATGTTTGAGTACTTAAATCATAATCAAGCAGATATCGAACGATGTTACTGTGTGATTCCCTTAGAATTATTTGAAGATGAAGCACCATTAAAACGGACATTTTACCATCAGGCAGTTACTCAGTTTATACAACAACTGATTGAGATAGGAATTAAGCCCTTTGTGTTTCCATATACAGCGTTTGCTTCATTTTGTGAACAGAAAGAAATCGACACGGTAGTATTTCCAAGCGATATTATGAGTTTTCACAATTGTGAATGCGATATTTTACATGTTAAATCTGAGATACAAGCGCAAAAAATAGCAATCGTTAATGTACGTGCAAATCATTATTTTCAACCTAGTCGCACGTTAAATCAGCAAGGACAACCATATAAGGTATTCACTAGCTTCTACAAAGCAAATCGCCCTCAATTGAGACAACGAAGACGTTATCCTTATCAACTTGATAAATTAAAGCAACAAATCATCAATGCTGATAATACATCAGTTAAAAAAGTGACTGAGCATATAAATATTGGGGAGGCCAAAAGTCAGCAACAATGGCAAGCATTTTTAAATAATAATATTGAGCATTATCAATATTATAGAGAGTACTTACCAGAAACACTGACAAGTCAGTTGAGCATTGCACTTGCATATGGCTTCCTAGATATTAATGAGATCATGCGCCAGTTACTTGAACGTTATCATGATAATGAGGCCTTTATTCGTGAACTATTATTCAGGGAATTTTATTATGTTTTAATGGTTTATTATCCAGAAACGGCACATACATCATTTAATGATAAGTATAAACATATAACTTGGTCAGAAAATCAATCAGATTTTAATGCATGGAAAGAGGGACGAACAGGATATCCAATTATCGATGCTGCGATGCATGAGTTAAAACAAACAGGTTTTATGCACAATCGAATGCGTATGGTAACGGCTCAATTTCTAACTAAAGAGTTATTTATAGATTGGACATGGGGAGAAAATTATTTTAAAAATTTATTGATAGATTATGACGCTGCTTCTAATGTGCATGGATGGCAATGGTCAGCATCTACTGGTACAGATGCCGTGCCATACTTTAGAATGTTTAATCCGATTCGTCAAAGTGAGCGGTTTGATAAAAAAGGTTTATACATTAAAACATACTTACCCCAATGGGCTAATGTACCTGCCAGCTATGTTCATGAACCGTGGAAACATGCGCAAACACTAAAAGATTATGGCATAGATTTAGGAACAAACTATCCGTGGCCTATCGTTGATCATCAACAAGCCAGAGCCCACGTGATGGAACAGTTTAAAAAACAAGCAGACAAATAACAACCATATAAACCGGGGGCCCCAGCAAAGAGTAATGCGCCAAGCATTACCATTAATGGGAGGATACATTGTCCACTTTTTCTATTTCTAAGCAATTAAAAATAAACATATATATAGCATTATAAATTCAAAAAATGTGGCAATATATAGATATTTCAACCGTAATTTAGTACGGTATGGGACTTCCCAATGTGGATATCGGCGTTCAAAATAGCATAATTGCATTAAGAATACACCAATGCCAAATGGAAGGCAGGTTAACAGCAAACTTAATGACAGTTTAAATCCGATTGAATGAAAGAAATGGCCAACGATTAGTTGCAAAATAATAATGCTAATTATTAAAAGAATGATATTAAAACTCATTGTGTATGACGCACTCCTTTCGCAAATATAAATAAAGTAGCTTGTAACACAACCATTAATAAGATGAAGATGAGTGATTTACCACTAAGTGAGCTCACTACATTTTCTATAATTTTAAAAGGTTGGTTAATCAGAAAAACGGAATGAAAGCGTAAGAAACGTCCGATATATATTCCTAATCCACTCAGAAACATGACTACAGCCACAAGGATAATATTTATCCATTGGTGAGAAGTAAAGTAATACAATTCCAAATAAATTAAGGTCATACAATAGAGTGCGAAGAAGACACCTAATAATAAATAGGTGAAGAAAATCCATTCCATTAAATTTAATGTTAAATAAAAGTTAAAGGTAAATTGATTAAGGTGAATTAAATCAGTCACCATATAAAAGGTATTTGGTACCATGAGTAAGAAAATTAAGCTAAAAATAATAAATAATGGCCATTCAATTACTTTTTTCGGTTTGAACAGCTTTAATAGTAAACATAATTCAAAAGGAATATATGCTAAAAATATATTGAGTGTCATAAACTCAAATATACGTGATTCAAATAATGAAATTACAATCAAGATTATAAAATAAATTCTGGCAATATACCGTCCCTGCATAATATACACTACTTTCGTATCAAACTTATCGTTCATTAAAATAATTGTATAGGTTAATAATCATACAGCTTTCATGCTAAATTTATCAAATTAAAAGGAGTTTTCAAATTAAATATTTATGTCGATTATTAACGGTATGTAATAAGTTTTAAAACACCGTTATTGCGAAAAAACATTTATTTGGTATAGAATGTCATAATATTGAATTTTTAATTTTTAGGGAAATGAAAATGTAGGGTAAAAATTAAATTAGTACAAAAGAGGTGAAGTGATTGAAAAAGCAATTATTCATATTATATTTTAATATTTTTCTAATTTTTGTTGGTATTGGCCTTGTCATCCCAGTATTACCTGTTTATTTGGAAGATTTAGGTTTAAAGGGACGTGATTTAGGAGTTCTAGTTGCTGCCTTTGCACTTGCGCAAATGGTTATATCTCCTGCTGGGGGCGCTATGGCTGATAAATTAGGAAAAAAATTAATAATCTGTATTGGCCTTATTTTATTTGCAGTTTCTGAGTTTTTATTTGCTGTTGGACATACTTTTGTCACGCTTATCATTTCAAGAATACTTGGTGGTTTCAGTGCTGGAATGGTCATGCCAGGAGTGAATGGTTTAATTGCAGATATTTCACCTTCAAAAGATAAAGCGCGTAACTTTGGCTATATGTCGGCTATTATTAATTCTGGCTTTATTCTTGGGCCTGGAATAGGTGGATTTCTAGCTGAATTTTCACATCGCTTGCCATTTTATTTTGCCGGAAGTTTAGGCATTATTGCTTTTATAATGTCATTCATTTTAATTCATAGTCCAAAACAACAAACAACAGACGGGTTCCATCATACATTACAACCTGAAGTATTTACTAAAATTGATTGGAAAGTCTTTTTAACTCCTATTTTATTAACGTTGATTTTAGCGTTTGGCTTATCATCTTTTGAAACGTTATTTTCTTTATACACATCATATAAAGCACATTACACACCAGCTGATATTTCTATTGCGATTGTGGGTGGAGGAATATTTGGCGCTATCTTCCAAATCTTTTTCTTTGATAAATTTATATCATATATGTCTGAATTAACTTTTATAGTTTGGGCACTTTTATATTCAGCAATTGTCTTATTTACATTAATCTTGGCAAACGGTTATTGGACCATTATGATTATTAGTTTTATTGTTTTCATTGGTTTTGACTTAATTCGTCCTGCTATTACAAATTATTTTTCTAATATTGCAGGAAATCGTCAAGGTTTTGCTGGAGGATTAAATTCAACTTTTACAAGTATGGGTAATTTTGTCGGACCACTTGTTGCTGGTGCATTGTTTGATATAAATATTGAGTATCCATTATACATGGCTATTGCAGTAATGGTATTGGGTATTGTTCTAATTTTTATAGAAAAAGGCTTGCGCAAACATTTATCAAAAGCTCAATAAAAACAATCTTTAACTTAATAGATGAATTAAAAAATGTTTAACAGTCTGGAACATAAATTCCAAAACAATAGGGCGCGGGACAGAATTCATAATGAATTCGTATTTCCGCCCCGGCAAGGTTGGCTAGGATTGAAAAAAGCTTGCTATCATCCTATTTTCAATCCAGTCAACTACTGCCAATATAGAACTCAGAGCCTAAAATATAATTATTTCCCAGACTGTTTTTATATACAATAGTTTGTATGATTGGATCACTTGCTTAGAGGATAGCTTTAGTCATCCTAGCTCACTTTGTTAGGAAAAACTGGTTTAGTCAGGGACCGCCTCAACTTGCATTACTTGGTGAATTTCTTGTCGGAATTCTCTTTGTTGGGGCCCCAGCTTATCTTGTTCTCTAAAGTGTCTTGTCTTCAATACGTAATAACATGTGATTTTACATTGAAGTTCTTTTAATAAATAAGGCACTTTCGCATCATTATAGTAGACTTCACTAGATTAAATGAACCATGCGCTTTAAGTGTTTCATCATTAAAGTAAGTTAGACATTAGATTTAGGTTACAATACATAGTGATTTTGTAACATTTGCATCCTTTGAATGATGATTATGTTACAAAGATTACAGTTGGTTTAAATTGTATTATACACAATATATTTTGCGGTTTTTTATGTTAAGATGAATAAAAATTAAGTGAAGAAATGTGGGTAAGGAGATGAAACTGAAGAATCTTTTTTTAAGTGCTGTCGCAGTGTTGTTAACGATATGTTTGTTATTTCTATTGTTTATTGCTACAAATGAACAAGCTTTGGCTAAAGTCCATCAAACAATATCAACATTTTCAAAGATAAATAAAGTATCAGCTATTGAAAATGTAGTTAAAGTGAACCATCTTACAGCACATGCATCTGAAAGAACTAATAAACAACAGACACAAAGTTTAACGATAGAAGCTAACCAGCCACACAAATATACAGATCAAGAATGCAAAGTGATTGCTTCTAACTATGCGCAACAAAAGCAACAAGTTGAATCACATATGACGAAGATAGAAGAGACAAGTCGAGATGTGACTTATTCTGGTACACAACACGATAACAATATTAAAATTAACAAAAATGGCAAAGTAGAAAACGATAAGAATACACATTAGCACCGGATGATTGAGATAATCGAAGGTGTTTTTGTTTTGTTTGTATTTGAATCATTGTGCTTACTCAGCGTAAAATAAATTTGAATGAAGACAATGAGGTGACACGAATAATGAAGAAGAAAAAAGCAACTAAAACAAATGCAATGCGTATGTTGGATCAAGCAGGTGTAGATTATAAAGTGAATACGTATGAAATTGGTGAAGAACATGTTGACGGTGTCCATATTGCACAACTTGTTCATGCGCCCGTTGAACAAGTATATAAAACACTGGTCCTAGAAAATGCGAATCACGATCATTTTGTATTTGTCATACCGGTTGATACTACACTGGACTTAAAACAGGCAGCACATGTAGTTCAAGAAAAGAAATTAAATTTAATGCCACTTGAACAGTTAAAAAAAGTTACAGGATATATTCGTGGTGGTTGTTCACCTATAGGCATGAAACATTTATTCCCAACGACTATAGATGAGTCAGCACTGCAACAAGAATCGATATACGTTAGTGGCGGGCATCGAGGTGCTCAAATTATTGTAGGTGTCAAAGATTTAATAAACCTTACGAAAGCCAAAACCGCTAATATCATTCAGCATGGATAATTTCAACAGCATAGTGAAAAGACACTTAGACCAAGATTACGAAATAAATTTAAATGAATAATAGTATTAAACTTCTTACGAACTGCTAAGTGCTTCAAAAGCATTTTGCGGTTTTTATTTTGATGTGTGAACATATTATTAAAAAATGGTTTTTGTGACAAAACTGCGAATTGTGATTGTTTTTGACAGTTTTTGATAACTTTTGATTGAAAAATGTAAGCGCGAACATTATAATGTGAAGTGAAATGAGGTGAGGCAATGATAACTGAAAAACGATATGATTTAATCCTCCAAGAATTGAATAAGAAAGACTTTTTATCACTCCAAGAACTAATAAATCGTATTGGATGTAGTGCTTCGACAATAAGACGTGATTTATCGAAACTACAACAGATGGGCAAACTTCAACGGGTTCATGGTGGTGCAACCATTGTACATAACAGGGTGTTGGAACCAATATTGTCAGATAAGCTTGCAACGAATTTAACAGAGAAAAAAGAAATTGCACAGTATGCTGCAGCTTTGATTCAAGATCGAGAATACATTTTCTTAGATGCGGGATCTTCAACGATAGAAATGATTCCATTCATTACAGCGAAAGACATTGTTGTAGTTACAAATGGTTTAACGCATGTTGAAAAGTTGTTAGCAAAAGGTATCAAAACGCTTATGGTTGGTGGAGAAGTTAAAGATACAACATTAGCTACGGTGGGTGCCTCAGCATTAGAGATAGTTAGACGCTATTGTTTTGATAAAGCATTTTTAGGCATGAATGGTATTGATTTAAAGCATGGATTAACAACTCCAGACGAAAAAGAAGCATTAATCAAAGAAATGGCAATGCAACGTTCAAATGAGTCATTTGTCTTGGTAGACCATTCGAAGTTTAAACAAGTCTATTTTGCAAGGATTAATGACGATGATGCAGATGTGACCATTTTAACGTCAAAAGAAGCGTTAACAGAACCATCATTGGCACAATTCCAAGAACGTTATCATATTTTAGGAGGTTTGTCATGATTTATACGGTTACTTTTAATCCCTCTATAGATTACATTATGTTTACTGATGGATTTGAATTAAGTGGACTAAATAGAGCGACGATAACACATAAATTTGCTGGGGGTAAAGGTATTAATGTTTCTAGAGTGCTAAGCACATTAGAAATACCTTCAACGGCGTTAGGTTTTACTGGTGGATTTCCAGGTGAATTTATAAAAGATACGCTCGCAGCTAATGAGATTTATACGGATTTTATTACTGTAGATGAAGATACACGTATTAACGTTAAATTGAAATCTGGTCAAGAAACTGAAATAAATGCACCAGGTCCCAATATTAGTAAACAACAATTCGAAGCATTGCTTAATCAAATTAAGCGAACAACGTCAGAAGATGTTGTTGTTATAGCTGGTAGTGTGCCGCAAAGTATTCCAAGTGATGCCTATGCACAAATTGCACGAATTACTCAAGAAACAGGTGCACAGCTTGTTGTAGATGCTGAAAAGGATTTGGTTAATACGATACTACCATTTCAACCTTTATTTATTAAACCAAATAAAGATGAGCTTGAAGAGATGTTTGATATCACGATTCAAAATGATATGGATGTCGTTTATTATGGTCGTAAAATATTAGAACAAGGTGCTCAGTCAGTAATCATAACATTGGGTGGCGATGGTGCTATATATATCGATCAACAGCAAAGTATTAAGGCACAAAACCCTCAAGGTAAGGTTATTAATACGGTAGGTTCTGGAGATAGTACAGTAGCTGGTATGGTAGCTGGTTTAACTTCAGGATTGTCAATTCAAGAAGCATTTAAACAAGCCGTTGCAGCAGGAACTGCTACAGCATTTAATGATGACTTAGCCACACGAGATGATATAGAAAAAATTAAAGATCAAGTTACAATGACAGTACTTGATGGGGAGTGATATTGATGAGAATTACAGAGCTACTTACTAAAGAAACAATAGCTATGGATTTAACTGCTACTGATAAAAATGGTGTGATTGATGAACTCGTCAATCAATTAAATATTGCAGGAAAATTAAATAATGTAACGGCTTTTAAAGAAGCGATTCATAATCGTGAAGCTCAAAGTACAACAGGTATAGGAGAAGGTATTGCTATCCCACATGCCAAAGTAGCAGCAGTTAATGCACCAGCGATTGCTTTTGGTAAATCTAAAGCAGGCGTTGATTACCAAAGTTTAGATATGCAATCAGCCCACTTATTCTTTATGATTGCAGCTCCTGAAGGCGGTGCTCAAACACATTTAGATGCACTAGCTAAATTGTCAGGAATCTTAATGGATGAGCAAGTGAGAGCACGTTTGCTAGATGCAACTTCACCTGAAGAAGTACTCCGAATTATTGATGCTGCTGATGATGAAGCAACAAAAGAAGAAGAAAAAGAAGCTCAAGAACAAGAAGCAGCAGAGGCAAATTCATCAGTTGATTCAACTGAACCATATGTTTTGGCTGTCACAGCTTGTCCAACAGGTATCGCACATACCTACATGGCACGAGATGCTTTGAAAAAACAAGCAGAACAAATGGGGATAAAAATAAAGGTTGAAACGAATGGTTCAAGTGGTATTAAAAATAAATTAACCCAACAAGATATTGACCGTGCAACAGGTATTATTGTTGCAGCTGATGTTCATGTAGAAACTGACCGTTTTGATGGTAAAAATGTGGTAGAAGTACCGGTTGCGGATGGCATTAAACGCCCAGAAGAATTGATAAACACCGCACTTGATACGAGTCGCAAACCTTTTATTGCACGTGGCGATAGTCAACATGGAAATGCGAGTGAACAAAATGAAAAACAAAGTTTTGGGAAAGCATTCTATAAGCACTTAATGAATGGTGTATCTAATATGTTACCACTTGTTATTGCGGGCGGTATTTTAATGGCCATTGTATTTCTATTTGGTGCTAACTCATTTAAACCTGATAGCTCAGAATATAATGCTTTTGCTGAACAACTTTGGAACATTGGTAATAAAAGTGCCTTTCAATTAATTATTCCGATATTATCTGGATTTATTGCACGTAGTATTTCGGATAAACCAGGCTTTGCTGCTGGTTTAGTCGGTGGTATGCTTGCAGTTACAGGTAGTTCAGGATTTATCGGTGGTATCATTGCTGGTTTCTTAGCCGGTTACTTAACTCAAGGTATTAAATATATGACGCGTAAATTACCACAAGCACTAGAAGGTTTAAAACCAACTTTAATTTATCCGCTCATAAGTGTGACAATTACAGGCTTGCTTATGGTATACGTATTTAACCCACCTGCAGCTTGGTTGAATAAATTATTACTTGATGGTTTAAACAGTTTATCAGGTGCGAATATTATGTTACTTGGCTTGGTTATTGGTGCTATGATGGCCATCGACATGGGTGGTCCATTCAACAAAGCAGCTTATGTCTTTTCAACTGCGGCATTATTTGAGGGTAACACTGCACCTATAACTGCAGCAATGATTGGTGGAATGATTCCACCGTTAGCAATTGCAACTGCGATGATTATTTTCAAACGTAAATTTACGAAAGAACAACGTGGTTCAATCATACCAAACTATGTTATGGGTCTCTCCTTCATTACAGAAGGTGCAATTCCGTTTGCAGCTGCAGACCCATTGCGTGTGATTCCTTCAATGATGGTAGGGTCAGGAGTCGGTAGTGCCATTGCATTAGGATTAGGTTCAAGCATTGGTGCACCGCATGGTGGTATTATCGTTATTTTTGCAACAGATTATCATCATCTTGTGCAAACATTTATCGCTTTAATTATTGGTACGATTGTGTCAGCTTTAATGTATGGTTTCCTCAAACCTAAATTAAGAGAACATGAAATCGAAGCATCTAAGGCAATGGATGAATAAGTGACCTTCTCATGAAGTTGGAGAAGTTAATATCAAGATAATAACTATAAATGAATTTATACTGAATCCCAAAGGTGGTATTTTTGTTTAGTATATGCATTAAGTGTCTGGACATCATTGCCGGGGCGGGACTACGAATTTATTATGAATTCGTAGTCCCGCTCTCTTTTAATTATGAATGGATTTTTATTAAAATTTGTATAATAATGTACTGCTTTTGCCAATGACTGTTAAATACTTTACATAAAAGTATTTTTGCGTTAATAAACCAAAGAAAGGATCTATTTTCCAATCATGTTCGAATAAATATACCACAAAAACGCAAAAATATTTAGTAAAATAGAAACGTATGATAATGTATAGAAGATTGTAACTCGATGTTTTTGTTAAACATGATATTAAAATGAACGAAATGCCACTATTCGCAATTATATTATGATAAAATAAGAGTAATACAATTTTTTATGGGGGTGTCACAATGGGAAGGATTTAACTTGTAGTATTAATGTCATGAAACCAAGTGAATTCATAATCTTGTTTCCCAATGGGACATATATTTTGGAGGTGAATCCCTAGATATAGGGAGATTAATTGGAAACTGCGACCATAATAAATTTAGTTATATTTTTTCTTTTAATAGCATTAACAACTGTATTCGTTGGCTCAGAATTTGCCTTAGTAAAGGTGCGTGCAACTCGGATAGAACAACTTGCTGATGAAGGTAACGGTAACGCAAAAATTGTTAAACGTATGATCGCCAACTTAGATTACTATTTATCAGCATGCCAATTAGGTATAACTGTAACATCTTTAGGTTTAGGGTGGTTAGGAGAACCTACCTTTGACAAATTGTTACATCCATTGTTTGAGTTGTTACATTTACCTGATGCTTTAACAACAACAATTTCCTTTGTTATCGCGTTTATCATTGTTACTTATTTACACGTTGTTTTAGGTGAATTGGCACCTAAATCGCTGGCTATTCAACATACCGAAAAACTAGCGCTAGTATACTCTAGACCGTTATATTACTTTGGTAACGTCATGAAACCATTGATTTGGTTGATGAATGGCTCCGCTAGAGTGATTATCCGCATTTTCGGTGTAGATCCTGATGCACATAGCGATGCGATGTCTGAAGAGGAAATTAAAATTATTATTAACAATAGTTATAATGGTGGAGAAATTAATCAAACAGAATTAAATTATATGCAGAATATTTTTTCTTTTGACGAACGAAATGCTAAAGATATCATGGTTCCACGAACTCAAATGGTAACGTTAAATGAACCATTTAATGTTGATGAACTCTTGGACACCATAAAGGAATATCAATTCACACGTTATCCTATAACAGAAGATGGTGACAAAGACCATATCAAAGGATTTATTAACGTTAAAGAATTCTTAACTGAATATGCCTCTGGTAAACCTATTAAAATTGCAAACTATATTCATGAATTGCCAATGATTTCTGAAACAACAAGAATTAGTGATGCATTAATTCGCATGCAACGTGAGCATGTGCATATCAGTTTAATCATTGATGAATATGGTGGTACAGCTGGTATTTTAACAATGGAAGATATCTTAGAAGAAATCGTTGGAGAAATTCGTGATGAATTTGATGATGATGAAGTTAACGATATTATTAAATTAGATGACCATACGTATCAAATTAATGGTCGAGTATTATTAGATGATTTAAATGAAAAGTTTGATATTCAATTTGCTGACTCAGAAGATATTGATACGATAGGTGGTTGGCTACAAGCTCAAAACACTAACCTTCAGAAAGATGATTATGTTGATACAACTTATGATCGTTGGTATATTTCTGAAGTTGAAAATCATCAAATTATTTGGGTTATTTTAAAATATGAATATCTTGAAAACAGACCAACCATTAGCGAAGAAGATGAAGATGAGTCTCATGCAAAAGATTAAAGCATAGCATATGGGGTGACTTATTTATTGGAGTGGGAAAGCACAGTCATAATTGACTTTGATTCCTGCTCTTTTTTATATGGCATGATGGTTAAGTTAACGATGTTAAGAAAATTTTTCACTGTTAAATTGAGTATGTTTTATTTGTATTATAATCTGTACTTACGATAAGCTTAACTCAACAATAGGCAACTTAAAAGGGGAGACTTTAGATGAATGATACGCAATTATTAAATAATGGCTATCCTATGCCCAAAGTAGGTTTTGGTGTTTATAAAATCACTGATGAAGATATGCCGAAAGTCATTCAACAAGCTATAGAAACCGGCTATCGTGCATTTGATACTGCATATTTTTATGGCAATGAGGCATCATTAGGACAGGCTTTAAAGAACAGTGGTGTGCCACGTGAAGAATTGTTTATCACGTCTAAGGTATGGAATGATCATCAAGGTTATGAACAGACGAAAGCCTATTTCCAACGTTCTTTAGATAACATGGGTCTTGATTATTTTGATTTATTCTTGATTCATTGGCCATGTGAACAGAATGGACGATATATTGAAACATATAAAGCACTAGAGGATTTATATCATGAAGGTAAAGTAAAAGCGATTGGCGTATGTAATTTTAAAATTCATCACTTGGAAAAATTAATGCAAGAAACCAATATCGTTCCACAAATTAACCAAATTGAATTGCATCCTTACTTTAATCAACAGGATGTTCAAGACTTTTGCGATAAACACGATATTACTGTAACGGCATGGATGCCATTAATGCGCAATCGCGGATTATTAGATGATTCAACAATTCAACATATTGCCCAACAACACGACAAGACACCGGCTCAAATCGTGTTGCGTTGGCACTTAGCACATAATCGTATCATTATACCTAAGTCTCAGACACCTTCACGAATTAAAGAAAATTTCGATTTATTTAATTTTAATTTGGAATTAGCTGAAATTGCAGAAATTGATAGTTTGAATCGCAATGCAAGACAAGGGAAAGATCCTGATGATGTTAGCATTGGCGATTTAAAATAGTACAAATGATAAGCCTACTTAAAAAAATAAAATAGCTTTAAAAACTAGTTCGCTTGCAACTTTATTAATTTTTTGTAAAATTAAAGAACGATACTAGCGCGTTTTATGAATAAATTGATAAAATAGTATTAAGAAATAAGTAAAGGAAGTAATCGGATGAAAATCAGAGTCATTGTCCCCTGTTATAACGAAGGAGAAGTCGTATTAAAAACATATGAGCGATTGACTGAAATTATGTTGAAAGACAGTAACGAAAAAAATTATGACTATGATTTATTATTTATTGATGATGGTAGCAAAGATAGTACGATTCAACACATACAGCAATTGTCGTTAGAAGATAAACACGTAAAGTTTATTTCATTTAGTAGGAATTTTGGTAAAGAATCAGCGATGATTGCAGGTTTTCACCATAGTGTTGATGTAGACGCTGTCATTATGATAGATGGTGATTTACAGCATCCTCCTGAATTTATACCCAATATGATTGATGGTTATCTAGAGGGTTATGATCAAGTCATTGCCCAACGTGATAGAGAAGGCGAACAGCTATCACGTAAAATAGTGACAAAGATGTATTATAAATTGATTAATGCATTTGTTGAAGATGTCCAGTTTGTCGATGGGGTAGGAGATTTTAGATTGTTGAGTCAACGAGCTGTGTGTGCAATTGCTAAGTTGCAAGAGAACAATCGTTTTTCAAAAGGATTATTTGCTTGGATTGGTTATAATACAAAAGTCTTTTCATATAAAAATGTAGAACGTGAAGCGGGACAATCAAAGTGGAATTTTAGAAAGTTATTTAATTATGGTATTGATGGTTTAATTTCATTTAATAGTAAGCCATTACGGACAATGATTTATTTTGGATTATTTATTTTTGCAATTAGCCTTATCTATATTATTTATTTGTCTATAGGCATTATCGTAAATGGCATTAGTAATCCAGGTTATTTCACGACGATAGCTGCTATTTTGTTACTTGGTGGTATTCAGCTTATCTCTATAGGTGTTGTCGGAGAATATATCGGACGGATTTATTATGAAGTGAAGCAAAGACCTAAGTACATTGTACAAGCTTCGAATTTAACCTATGAAAATGGTCATAGTCCCAATGCATATCAATGTAATATAAACCATGAGCATACCGTGAAAGATAAAGAAAAAGAGCATATATAATAAATAACCGAAACACGCCGACAAGTGTGTTCCGGTTATTTTAATAATGTTGAAATACTTTTTGCCAAATAATAAATGCTATAAATAATACATAGATTCCTAAAAATATGTACCAGAATGGTGTTAACATCATCATAACAACAAATGATAATGCAATAATAATTGTTCCTATCATGATAGGGGCTTGTATTCGTTTGAATAATGGCAAGCGATTGCGTTCGGTTGATTTAAATGTACCCGTAAATAAAATGATTGCCCCAATTAGAAAAATAGCTGGTGACAGATAAGGAATGGACATATAGACAGATTGGTCGCTCGAAATATCCATAATAAATGCTGATAAGCTTAAAATAATCGCAAATATGCTGGCAAGAAATTTTTGGTTATTAATTACAAAAGGATGTACCTTATAATTAACATACAGTTGCAGTAATAACCATATGATTAGTAATGCAGTGGTATAAGTTGAAATAAAATTATACTTTTGAATAATAAACATATTTATTGTTGTGTTAATGACAATCGCTAATAGTAGAGAACTAAATTTAAGTTGTTTATATTGCTGCCTATATAAATCAAACCCAACGATAGCCAAAACTACAGCAATGTTTAATAGTACGTATATAATCATGATGAACTCCTATCGCAAATACTTCATTGCCATATTATAGCAATTTAACACAACTTAATCATTTCATAACACTTACAAAACATTTTATAGCGATAAATTTAAACACCTTTTTTGTTGCTCCATAATAATGTATGAAGTTGTGGTAAGACATAAGCGCGATTCATATCATTGCTATGCATTACTTTTTCAACCAATTGTTCATATCGTGACAATAGTTTTTCAGTGTGATTTGCTACGTCATCTGCTAAGTATGGGTTGCCTACTTGCAAATAGAAAGGTATGTCTGGATAACGATGATGAATCATTTTGGCAAAAGCATAATCTTCATCATCAAAAACAACCACTTTCAAATTTAAGGATTGTGGCACACATTGTGCAATGACTTGATCTAAAACTTCTAAATTAGGTGTCATTGAAGAGCTAGGTGGTTTAGGACTTATCGTCAAATCATTAATCTGTGTCATCCAAGGTTGGAATTTACTACCTTGTGTTTCTAAAGCAGTTGCGATATGCTCAGTTTCAAATAAATCGACAAGATCTTGTATACCTTTAATTAATGCAGGATTACCTCCTGATATCGTTACATGATCAAAACAATCGCCACCAATTTCAATTAATTTTTCATAAATTTCTGTTGCGCTCATTAATTGAATTTGATCTTTTGCACTGCCATCCCAGGTAAATGCGGAATCGCACCAACTACAGCGATAATCACATCCAGCAGTTCGAACAAACATCGTTTTACGTCCAATGACACGGCCTTCACCTTGAATTGTGGGGCCAAAAATTTCTAATACAGGTATTTTAGCAGCCATTAATGTTGCACCTTCGGACGATAAACAACATAACTTGTTGGTGTTTCTCTTAAGTAGACTTGAACACAATGTGGACGATTTGTATATTGCATCAGATGATTTTCAATCATGTTATATATTGTCTGTGCCACAATTTCAGTAGAGGGACTTTGATCTTTAAAGTGTGGCAAATCATTCAATAAATAATGATCAAATTGATCGTGAATCAATGCTTTTAACTCTTGGAAATTGATAAGGAAACCATTATGATCAAGCGTGTCACCCGCAATTGTTAAATTTACGAAATACGTATGTCCATGAGTGCGTACGCATTTTCCAGCATCTTTACATGGTATAAAATGTGCTGCAGAAAAATTAAAGTCTTTATTGAGTTCGAATTGGTAAGGATGTGAGACAGACGGGTAAATTTGTTGTAACATATTATTTCGCTCCTTTAGAATTAAGATATTGTTGTAAACCACGTGCTCTTAAGTGACAAGCTGGACATTCTCCGCAGCCATCACCAATGATGCCGTTATAGCATGTTAATGTTTGATGACGGATATAGTCTAAGACACCAAGTTCATCACTTAGCGCCCATGTTTGAGCTTTGTTTAGCCACATGAGAGGTGTATGAATAACAAAATCTTTATCCATAGCTAAACTTAGTGTCACATTCATTGATTTAATAAAGTTATCTCTGCAATCTGGGTAGCCAGAGAAATCTGTTTCACATACACCAGTGATAATATGTTTGGCGTTGAGTTGGTAAGCAAGGGCACCTGCAAATGATAAAAACAATAGATTACGTGCAGGTACGAATGTATTAGGCATACCGTCATCGTTGGTTTCGATTTTCATATCGTGTTGCGTTAATGCGTTTGGCGTTAATTGTGATAATAGCGACATATCAAGAATGTGATGTGCTAGTCCTTGTTCATGCGCTATGCTTTTGGCTACTTCAATTTCAGTATTATGACGCTGTCCATAATTGAACGTAACAAGTTCGACTTCGTCAAAGTGCTTTTTAGCATAAAATAAGCATGTAGTACTATCTTGACCACCGCTAAATACGACTATGGCTTTGTTATTGTTTAAAGTTGTTTCAGTCATTGTCCATCTCTCCAATTTAAGTGCGTTGAGGGTAATGCAACCTATTTTTAGACATAAAAAAAGCTATCTCTATAAAAAAGATAGACCACAGAATAAGTAAATGCATATGATGATAAGTTACTTTAAATATTGATTGAAACATTCGGTGTCTAGTTTTTTATAGAGGGTTTCGGCTAGGAACCTCTGATTATTTATTTTGAATACGCTAGCTAGAATAATACAGAAACTATGTAAAATCAAGAAATATTTTGGGATAATAGAAACGTAACCCCTTACATATATATTATAATAAAGTGGTAATTTTTACGAATGAAACTAAAGAAGGTAAGCATAAAATGATATTAGTCATAGATAATAACGACTCATTTACATATAACTTGATAGATTATTTTAAAACAGTTACTGATATAGAAATCATTGTTTATCGTATCAATCAAGTCACAATACAATCATTACAACAGCTTAATCCGTCAGCGCTAGTTATTTCCCCAGGCCCGGGTAAGCCTAGTGATTATCCGATAATCGCACAGATTATTGCAGCATTTAAAAAGCGTATTCCCATATTAGGTGTTTGCTTAGGATTTCAATGCATTTACGATTATTTTGGGGGCCGTATTATTCATGGTAAACGACCTGTACACGGCCACACAACAAAGCTTAATCATAATAATAAAGGGATTTTTGCTCAACTGCCACAACATTTTGAAGTGATGCGTTACCATTCTTTGATTGCAGAGCGTCAATCACTGCCGGCACAACTTGAAATTAGTGCTGAAAATGATGAAGGTATTATTATGGCAGTTCAGCATCGACAATGGCCTATTTATGCGGTGCAATATCATCCTGAATCAATTCTCAGTGAACATGGTCATGCACAAATTGAGCTGTTTATTAAAACTTTGGGGGTGAATCAGTGTGACAATACAATTTAATTATAGATATTATTTAGACGATTCACGCTACGAAACGCACCAACTTAAACTCACAGAAAGGTTAGGGCAATATCTAGCATATGAGATGAAAGATGTGGGAGACGTTATCAATTTTGCAGAACAACAGCAGAAAGAAGGGAAATATGTGGCGCTTTATATGACGTATGAAGCGGCACAATACTTTAATCCTGACATGGCTGTGCATCCAACTGCAGACGATGCAATATTAGCAGCAGCTTATAGTTATCAATCGGCACAGCCCATACAACAAGAGACGTCAATAAAGCATTATAATAATAAGCCACAACACCAGTTTGCCTTTCAAGTAAAAGAGGCAACTATGATTCAACATATCAAAGCAGTACAAGCAGCAATTATTGATGGCGAAACTTACCAGGTAAACTATACAACAAGAGTGAGTTCGCCAGTACAAATGCCAATTAAAGACCTGTATGATAAATTAACGCAAACTAAAAATGGCAATTACACCATGTTAATGGATACTGAAGACGTACAAGTCGCTTCTATTTCACCCGAATTATTCTTTCAGAAAGGGCCATTTGATGGTCAAGATAATGTAGTTGTGAGTAAGCCTATGAAAGGCACCATGCCAAGGTCAGATGTCAAACAGCAAGATCAATATAATTATAAATATTTACAACAATCATTAAAGGATAGAGCAGAAAATGTCATGATTGTTGATTTATTGAGAAATGATATTGCTAGAATTGCACGAAAAGGTACGGTACATGTGTATCGTCCGTTTTTTATTGAAACTTATGCCACTGTATATCAAATGACAAGTATGGTTGCAGGTCAACTCTCAAATGCAACATTACCATTAGCAACGTTATTTCATGCGCTATTTCCTTGTGGTTCCATAACAGGTGCACCTAAATTAAACACGATGTCATATATTCACAAATTAGAAGACCAACCGCGTTATATTTACTGTGGTACGCTTGGCATATTGATGCCAGATGACAAGATGATTTTTAATGTGCCTATTCGCACAATTGAATATCGTGATAATAAAGCGATATACGGTGTCGGCGCGGGTATTACTATTGATTCTGATCCTGAAAATGAAGTGCAAGAATTTCGTGATAAAGCTAAAATTTTGGAGATGCTATAAATGAAAATATTTGAGACTATGCGGATAGAGCAAGGCGTAATCCCTCGTGTTTATTATCATACAAAACGTATACGTTCTTCTAGTGCAGCTTTAGGATTTTTATTTAACGAAACAGCATGGGAGTCGAAACTTAGTAGCATTCAAGCCACTTATAATCAAGGTATCTATAGACTCAAAATAGAGCTAAGTAAAGATGGCACATTTGAAATTAAAGTTGAACCATTAATGTACAAACCCTATTTCACAGCTAAATTACAGTCGATTGACAATGCGACAGAGACGTCGTTACTTATTAATAAAACATCACAACGACAACATCTAACACATAATCATACGACCGATTTAATCTTATTATATAACGAATATAAAATATTAGAGTTTGATATTGGTAATATCATGATTGAAGAACAAGGAAAATATTATACGCCAAGCTATCAGCATGATTTTTTACCAGGATGTAAAAGACAAGAGATGATTGATCAGGGGAAGCTTTTCGAAAAGGACTACACCGTGGATATGTTAAAAGAAGGTCTTCAAAAGCAAGAAATCAAAATATATTTAATAAACAGCTTGCGTGAGGTTGCCGATGTATCAATTTATCTATAAAATATAAAGGAATAAAGTATTAAAAATATATTTTAAAAAAGTGGGATAACAATGTTGGTAGTATGGTTGATAAGTATAGTGGTGATTGGGATAATAAGTAAATTCATATTTAATCATTATTATAAAACAGAACGCTTGATACGAGCAAAAGTAATAGCGACCGTGTCAATTTGTTGTCAATGTGTATGTGTATACTATTTCTGTCAGTCGCTTATTCCATATGTAGTGCGCATTATGGATGTTTTTTATCATTAATCAAATAGTTTTGTAGTCAGTGTGCCTGTACAATAATTGTTCGAAATTTACAAGTCTAAAAATATTAGAGGTGTGTTTATGAAAATATATAGCCAAGGAGACCAAGCTATTATAGTGGCTATCCAAAAAGATGTGTCTAAAGATGTAACACAACAATTGTTATTACTGAGAGATTATCTAGTTAAGCAAGACTTACCATTTATTGTTGAGATTGTGCCAACTGAATCTGATATGATGATTGTTTATGATGCCCGCGATATGATTAAACATCATCATATTGAATCCCCCTATCAGCACATGAAACATTTAATAGAACAGATAAGTCAAGCTGATTTAGAACAAACAGCTGCCACACAAACGAAACAAATTTGTGACATACCTGTTGTGTATGGTGGTACTTATGGTCCAGATTTAGAACCATTATTACAAGAATATGGGCTTGATTTTGAGACGTTTGTGAATTTACATACATCTGAAGCGTATTTTGTATCAATGATGGGGTATTCACCAGGTTTTCCTTATTTAAGTGGATTAAATGAAAGCTTATATGTAAATCATACGAGTGCAAACAAGAAAAAAGTACCTGCTGGGTCAGTAATTTTAGAAGGTAAAAAGTGTGGCATTGTGACTACAGACACTTACAATGATTGGCTAGTGATAGGGTATACTCCTCTACAATTATTTTATCCTGACCAAGCCGATTTCACATTAATCAAATTAGGAGATTCAGTAACCTTTAAAGCGATTGCTGAAGATGAGATAGAATTAGGAGCATATGAACCATGTCGATTAAAGTTATAAAAGAAGGACTATTTAGTAGTTTTCAAGATTTTGGACGTCGCGGATACGAGCATGATGGCGTTATTCCAGGCGGTGCTTTAGATGAGCTTGCCCATGAAATTGCCAATCGACTTGTCGCTAATGATAAGAATGAAGCGACACTAGAAATGACACATAAATTGCCAACACTTCAGTTTACTGAACCGACTTTAATTGCATTAACTGGTAGTAATTTTAAAGCACAGACAGAGCACCTTACCATCACACCTTATAAATTATATTTAATTCAAGCGGGCGACACATTAACATTCAATGAAACAAGCCGTACTTCTCGTGTGTATCTTGCAGTAGGTGGAGGCTTTCAATTAGATGAATGGTTGGGCTCTAGTTCTACCGACTTTAATACGCATATTGGTGGTTTTAAAGGAAGAACACTTCAAGCTGGTGATACGATACAATTAAAAAATAACTACTCACATCGACACACCAAGTTATTTGAAAATTTAGCCGAAAGCAATCAAACCGATTGGGGAATAGACGGATACGCATTATCATTTAACTATATTTCAGATGTCTTTCATGTAATTAAAAATAAAGGGACAGAAGATTTTGATGAAGCTACTGTACAGCGCTTTACATTAGGAGATTATAAAGTTACTAGTAAAGCTAATCGCATGGGAATGTATTTACAAGGAGAAAGTATCAAAGCCTATTACGAGGACATGCCGGCACATCAAAGTGTGAAGCGGGGAACCATTCAAGTTAAACGTGACGGTACGCCTATTATTTTACTTAATGATCATTATACGCTAGGAAGTTATCCTCAAATTGGCACAATTGCAAGTTATCATTTATCTAAATTAGCACAAAAACCACAAGGCGCAAGACTAAAATTTCAATTTATCGATGTTGAAACCGCAGAAAAGAATGTTGTCAAATATAGCCATTGGGTTAATCAAATCTTTCATGCGATTGAGTATCGCATGAAATTAGAAATGTTAAAATAACAGAGGTCAGCCTTTAGGCTGATTAAAACTAAAAGAAAAAAAGTTATAATATGGTATTGTCTTGTAGTTTATGCAGTGTATTATTTTCTTTTTACTTGAAAGATGGTCAAATATACTATATATTTATATATTGAACTATGCACTTTTGTTACAATTCAATTACAATGAATGAAATTTCTTAATAAAATATTAACAAAGTTAATGTTTTAAGTAGGGGATTTTTCGCTTATTCATAACTACAGTAAACAACAACGATACTACTATAGATTTGAACGGTCCATTTACAATCGTTATGATACGTTTTACATATAATGGGGTTAAACGCATCATTGATTAACGTGGGCACTGAAACCAGAGGAACACAACGCAATTTTAAAGAAATATTGAAAGTTGAAACAAGCACGATGCGTCTGTGATAGCACATCGTTTCATCTTTTTCCTAACTTTTTTAGCATGGGATAGTGAAGGCGAACGAAAGATAAAGCGCCTATCGCAAGTAATATGTACAGGTCTTTTAAAGTTGGAATAATTATAAACGGAGGAAACACACATGAGCATACGCAAAAAGAAAATAAGTCTTTTTACGTTTTTTATCTTAACTGTGTTAACAGTAACCCTGAAAACGTATTTTTCATACTATGTTGATTTTTCCTTGGGTGTTAAGGGATTAGTTCAGAATTTAATATTATTAATGAATCCATATAGTTTAGTAGCACTTATTTTAAGTGTCTTCCTATTCTTTAAAGGAAAAAAAGCATATTGGTTTATTTTTATCGCTGGTTTTTTATTAACTTTTTTACTTTATGCCAATGTGGTTTACTTCCGATTCTTTACTGACTTTTTAACATTTAGTACGTTGAATCAAGCTAGTAATGTGGAATCTATGGGGGGCGCAGTAACCGCATCGTTTAAATGGTATGATTTTGTATACTTTATTGATACTTTCATCTATTTATTTATCTTGATTTTCAAAAACAATTGGCTAGATAAACGCGTATTTAGTAAGAAGTTTGTACCTGTTGTGATGGCTGCTTCAGTCGCTTTATTTTTCTTAAACTTAGCATTTGCTGAAACAGACAGACCTGAATTATTAACGCGTACATTTGACCATAAATATTTGGTGAAATATTTAGGACCATATAATTTTACGGTTTATGACGGCGTTAAAACAATTCAAAATAATCAACAGAAAGCTTTAGCATCCGAAGATGATTTAACTAAAGTTTTAAACTATACGAAGCAAAAAAGAACTAAAGCAAATCCTGAGTATTTCGGGGTAGCAAAAAAGAAAAATATAATTAAAATTCATTTAGAAAGTTTCCAAACGTTTTTAATCAATAAAAAGGTAAATGGTAAAGAAGTAACACCATTTTTAAATAAACTATCTTCAGGTAAACAGGATTTCAGATATTATCCAAACTTTTTCCATCAAACAGGACAAGGTAAAACATCTGATTCTGAATTTATGATGGATAACAGTTTATATGGTTTACCACAAGGTTCAGCCTTTTCATTAAAAGGAGACAATACGTATCAATCATTGCCAGCGATTTTAGATCAAAAGCAAGGATATACGTCTAACGTGATGCACGGTGATTACAAAACATTCTGGAATCGTGATCAAATCTATCGACACTTTGGTATTGATAAATTTTACGATGCAACATACTATGATATGTCTGAAGATAATGTCGTGAACTTAGGTTTAAAAGATAAAGAGTTCTTTAAAGAATCAGCAGGTTATCAAAAGAAAATGAAAAAACCATTCTATTCACATCTAATCACATTAACGAACCACTATCCGTTTACTTTAGATGATAAAGATGCTGATATAGATAAACCAAATACGGGAGATTCTACAGTAGATGGCTATATTCAAACGGCACATTATTTAGACCAAGCGTTAGAACAGTATGTTAATGACTTGAAAAAAGAAGGTTTATATGACGACTCTGTTATTATGATTTATGGTGACCATTATGGTATTTCTGAAAATCATAATAATGCAATGGAAAAATTATTAGGTGAACAAATTACACCAGCCAAGTTTACAGACTTAAACCGTACGGGATTCTGGTTAAAAATACCAGGCAAAGAAGGTACAGTTGACAAAACATACGCTGGCCAAATGGACGTTATGCCTACGATTTTACATTTAGTTGGTATTGATACGAAGAACTATATTATGATGGGTACCGACTTGTTATCAAAAGAGCATAAAGATGTGATACCATTTAGAAATGGTGATTTCATTACCCAAAATTATAAATATGTTAATGGTAAAATATATTCTAATAAAGACAACAAACTATTAGAAAAGAAACCAAAAGACTTTGATAAGAATAAACAACAAGTTGAAAAAGACCTTGAAATGAGCGATAGTATTCTGAATGGTGATTTATTCAGATTTTACAACAATCCAGATTTCAAAAAGGTCAATCCAGCTAAATATGAATATAAGACGGGACCAAAAGGCAATCAAAAATAATTGGTTCTATAATAAATCGGACTGGTGATTTAAATCACTAGCCCGATTTTTAAATTTTGAATATAAAAATAGCGCAATTACCTCTATAATTATTAGCGACCAAACAAAAGACAGTCTGAACGAATGAAGTCAGACTGCCTTTTTATTGTATTCTAATTCATATAATATTAACTCAAAGCAACATCTAATATCATCATGATTGTAAAGCCAATCATTAAATTCAATGTTGCTAAATCTGTGTTATTACCTGACTGTGAGTCTGGAATGAGTTCTTCCACGACAACGAATATCATTGCCCCAGCAGCAAATGCTAATGCATAGGGAAGAACGGGTGTCATAACTACTATAAGTGCAGCACCAAGTATAGCAAATATGGGTTCAACCAGTGCAGATGCTTGTCCATAATTAAAGGCTTTCCATTTTGAAGCACCAGCAGCACGAATAGGCATTGATAAAGCAGCACCTTCTGGAATGTTTTGAATGCCAATGCCTATAGCTAAGCCCAGTGCACCTAGAAAGGTCGCATGTTCATTACTAGAGGCAATACCTCCGAAGGCAACGCCAATTGATAGACCTTCTGGGATGTTGTGCAATGTGATTGCTAAAACGAGCAAAGTATTCTTATTTAATGACGTTTTTACACCTTCACGATAATGACTTTTATCACCAATACGTTGATGTATATGAGGAATAATAGCATCTAGCAACCGAATAAATAAGCCACCTAGTAAAAAGCCAATTGCAGCAGGTAACCAAGGTAATGTAGTACCTTCTTTAAACTCAATCGAAGGTTGTAATAATGACCAGAAACTGGCAGCAATCATGATACCAGCTGCAAATCCTTGCATGGAAGCAAGAACTTTCCCGTTTACTTTATTAAAAATAAACACACCGGCTGCACCTAATGCTGTAAGAAGCCAGGTAATTATTCCAGCGATTAGTGCTTGGAAATAGGATGGTAAGCTTCCAAATAATTCTTCCATAAACGTGACTCCTTGTATCATTTACCTGTAAAAAGGTGTATAATATATAGAACTGAATTAAGCTTATCAAAATCATTTTGAAATTTCGATAGTAAAAGAGGAAATCACGTCATGGAAGCATATAAAATAGAACATCTTAATAAGTCATATGCAGATAAAGTTATTTTCGATGACTTGAGTTTAGCGATTTCAAATCATGAAAAAATTGGATTAGTTGGTATCAATGGTACAGGTAAAAGCACGCTACTCAAAGTGATGGGTGGTATAGATGATGATTTTACTGGTGATATCACACATCCTAATCAATATCGTATTCGGTATTCTTCTCAAAAACAAGATTTAGATGGTAATTTATCGGTGTTTGAAGCCGTGCTCAGTTCAGAGACAAGCACATTACAAATCATTAAACACTATGAACAAGCGGTACAACAATATACAGTTGAACAGACCGACCGAAATTTTCAAGCAATGATGGCTGCACAAGAAGCTATGGATCGACATGAAGCATGGGATTATAATGCGGAGATAAAAACGATTTTATCTAAATTAGGTATTCATGACACGACAAAACAAGTCAGTTCTTTATCAGGTGGACAACAAAAACGCGTCGTGTTAGCTAAAACGTTGATTGAACAACCTGATTTATTATTGTTAGATGAACCAACGAACCATTTGGATTTCGAATCGATTAATTGGTTGATTAATTATGTTAAACAATATCCTTATACCGTATTATTTGTAACGCATGATAGATATTTTTTAAATGAAGTGTCAACACGCATTGTTGAACTTGACCGTGGAAAATTAACGACATACCCTGGAAATTATGAAGACTATATAGCGATGCGTGCCGAAAAAGAAGTAATTGAACAAAAGCAAAATGATAAACAACGTGCGCTTTATAAACAAGAGTTAGCTTGGATGCGTGCAGGAGCAAAAGCACGTTCTACGAAGCAACAAGCACGTATTCATCGCTTCAACGATTTAGAGGCAGATGTAAAGCAGCAACAGACACAAGATAAAGGCGAGTTAAATTTAGCTTATTCTCGTTTAGGCAAGCAAGTATATGAGCTTGATAGTCTAACAAAAATAATTAATGGCAGAACGCTATTTCAAGATATAACTCAAATTATACAGAGTGGGCAACGTATTGGTATCGTTGGACCCAATGGTGCAGGAAAAACAACGATGCTCAATATACTTAGCGGCGAAGATCAACAATTTGAGGGGACGTTAAAGATAGGACAGACTGTTAAGGTGGCTTATTTTAAACAAACTGAAGAAACGTTAAATCGTGATATCCGCATGATTGATTACTTAAGGGAAGAGAGTGAAGTCGCCAAAGAAAAAGATGGAACGACAGTGTCAATCACTCAACTACTTGAGCGATTTCTATTTCCAAGTTCAACACATGGTAAAAAGATTTATAAGTTATCTGGCGGTGAGCAAAAGCGATTATACTTATTGCGCTTGCTTGTGCATCAGCCAAACGTGTTATTACTAGATGAGCCAACAAATGATTTAGATACTGAGACATTGACGATACTTGAAGATTATATTGCTTCGTTTGGCGGTTCAGTAATAACGGTTAGCCATGACCGTTACTTTCTGAATAAGGTTGCTCAGGAATATTGGTTTATTCATGATGGCATGATGGAACGTATTGTTGGTAGTTTTGAAGACTACGAAACATATAAAAAAGAAAAAGATAAACAGCTAGCAATAGAAAAGCAAGCAACCAACACATCAAAAACTCAGATAAAAGAACGTAAAAAAACAGGACTATCGTATAAAGAAAAGCGTGAATACGAGTCATTGATGTCGCGTATAGAAGAGACCGAAATACGCTTGTCAGAAATTGAACAAGAAATGATTGAGGCAAGTGCGGATTACGCTAAAATCAAAGATTTAACTATTGAACAACAACAACTAGAACAGACATATGATGAAGATATAACGAGATGGAGCGAGTTAGAAGAATTAAAAGAGGTATAAGGGGAATGCAGAAATGGAAGCAATATTATCGCATTATTTTGGTTATCAATCTTTTCGACCAGGTCAAAAAGAAATTATAACTAAAATTTTAGCTCATCATAATGTATTAGGTGTATTACCAACAGGCGGGGGAAAATCGATTTGTTATCAAATTCCCGGGCTGAAGTTAGGTGGTACAACTGTTGTTATTAGTCCGCTTATTTCATTGATGAAAGATCAAGTAGATCAACTTAAAGCAATGGGAATTCATGCAGCGTACTTGAACAGTAGTCTAAGTCAAAAGCAACAAAAGCAGATTGAACAGGAGTTGGCTTCTGGTAAAATTCAATTTCTTTACGTGGCACCTGAGCGTTTTGAAAACCAATATTTTTTAAGTATATTGCGTAAGCTGGAAATTCATTTAATTGCATTTGATGAGGCGCATTGTATTTCTAAATGGGGACATGATTTTAGACCGAGTTATCAGAATGTCATTCAAAAAGTAATGACACTACCTCAAGATTTTGTTGTTATTGCGCTTACCGCTACCGCAACAACTGAAGTGCAACGAGATATTATGGATAAACTTTATATTTCTGCAGATAATCGGGTTAAGACAAGTACTAAACGTCGTAATCTTATCTTCAAAGTTAATCCTACGTATCAGCGTCAAAAATTTGTTCTTGATTATGTGCAAGCGCATCGAGATGAAGCAGGTATCATATATTGTTCGACGCGCAAACAAGTTGAAGAACTGCAAGAGGCCATTCAAAGCATTGATCTTGAAGCAGCGATATATCATGCAGGATTGTCAAACAAAGAACGAGAACAAGCACAAAATGATTTTGTTTATGATCGTATTAAAGTTGTTGTAGCAACAAATGCATTTGGTATGGGTATTGATAAGTCTAATGTGAGATATGTGATTCATTATAATATGCCTGGTGATTTAGAATCATACTATCAAGAGGCAGGACGTGCTGGTCGAGATGGGTTAAAAAGTGAATGTATCTTATTATACAGTGAGCGCGATAAAGGTTTACATGAATATTTTATTTCTGTGTCTCAAGCTGATGATGACTACAAAGATAAAATGGGTGAAAAATTAACTAAAATGTTGCAATATACCAAGACTAAAAAATGTCTCGAAGCCACAATTGTGCATTATTTTGAACCCAATGAAAAGTTAGAAGAATGTCAACAATGTAGCAATTGTGTTCAAGAAAATAAAACATATGATATGACCAAAGAAGCCAAAATGATAGTAAGTTGTGTGGCGCGAATGCGACAGCAAGAAAATTATAGTGTCATTATTCAAGTATTAAGAGGAGAGCAAAGCGATTATATTAAATACAATCACTATGATCAGCTATCTACTTATGGCATTATGAAAGCATATACAACGTCAGAATTAAGTCATCTTATTGATGAGTTAAGATTCAAAGGATTTTTAAATGAACATAACGAAATATTGATTTGTGACCAAAGTGTGCAAAGTTTATTAAAGGAAGACGTAACGATATTTACAACGCCATTCAGACAAAAATCTAAAGAAAAGGTTTATATCAATACTGTCGAAGGCGTTGATCGCGCGCTATACAATGAACTTGTTGATGTACGTAAACAATTAAGTAATAAGTTAGGCATTGCACCAGTAAGTATCTTTTCGGATTATACGTTAGAAGAATTTGCTAAACGTAAACCAGCGTCGAAACAAGAAATGATTGCTATAGAAGGTGTAGGTAGTTATAAATTAAAACATTATTGTCCTAACTTTTTAGAACGCATTCAATCTTACAAAGCAAACATATCATAAACGTAATAGCATACACTTAAAATAAGTAAGATGAGTTTTTGAATGGCAATGGCATTCAAACTCATCTTTTTAATATATAAAAGTAAAATTTTCTAGTATTATCATTAACTTTATGATAAAAGGGAATAACAAAGAAAAATGTACGCGTTGTATTGATGTCAATCTTTTATAAATAATAGACAAAATATTATTAATTTGCGTAATAGAGGTGTAAATGTGATTGAATTTAAAAATGTAACGAAACGTTATGGCCAAAATATTGCGGTTCATGACCTTAGTTTTAAAATCAATGAAGGCGAATTTTTTGTGCTCATTGGTCCTTCAGGTTGTGGGAAGACGACAACGTTAAAAATGATTAATCGACTTATCCCATTAACTGAAGGCTATATTTATTTTAAAGATAAACCAGTAAGTGATTTTCCAGTATATGAAATGAGATGGGACATTGGCTATGTACTACAGCAAATCGCGCTATTCCCCCATATGACAATAAAAGAAAACATTGCACAAGTTCCACAAATGAAAAAATGGAAAGAGAAAGAGATTGACCAGTGCGTAGACGAACTATTAGAAATGGTTGGTTTAGAACCAGATAAATATAAAAATCGCAAGCCTGATGAACTATCTGGTGGACAGCGACAAAGAGTGGGTGTAGTGCGTGCATTGGCAGCAGATCCTCCAGTCATCTTAATGGATGAACCTTTCAGTGCACTTGACCCTATCAGTCGAGAAAAGTTGCAAGACGATTTACTTGCACTCCAAACTAAAATTAACAAAACAATTGTCTTTGTAACACATGATATTCAAGAAGCCATGAAACTTGGTGATCGTATTTGTGTCATGAATCAAGGTCATATTGAACAAATCGATACACCATTAGGATTTAAAACACACCCACAAAGTAAGTTTGTCCAAGAATTTATGGGGAATTATTTACAACAAACATCTGTATCACAACATATTAAGTTGAAAGAATTAGATATCACAACACCGTTAAATGAAATGGCTGCGTCAACAGATTACCCAGTCGTGAGCGCAGACCAGTATATTGATGACTTATTTGATATGTTAAGCAAACATGAAGCATTGTTAGTAGAAAATCATGACACTCATGTTCAGTCACTTCTTACAAGAGAAGATGTCTTTGAATATTTAGCACAAGGGCAAAGAGGTGAAACAGCATGAATGAGTTTATTACTACATTAAACGCGCGTAAAGAAGAATTATTGGCTACTTTAATAGAGCATATCCAAATTTCTTTTATTGCGTTACTTATTGCTATTTTGATTGCTGTACCGTTAGGCATTGTATTAACAAAAGCAAAACGTATTTCTGAAATCGTGATGAATATCGCTGCTGTCCTACAAACTATTCCATCTCTAGCATTACTAGGTTTAATGATTCCATTGTTTGGTATAGGCCGTGTGCCAGCCATTATTGCTTTAGTGGTCTATGCATTATTACCAATATTACGCAATACATATACCGGAATTAAAGAAGTAGATCCATCGTTAATTGAAGCAGCAAAAGGGATTGGGATGAAACCATTTCGTCGCTTAACGAAAGTTGAATTACCGATTGCCATGCCGGTGATTATGGCAGGTATTCGTACAGCAATGGTTCTAATTATTGGTACAGCTACACTTGCTGCGCTCATTGGTGCAGGTGGCTTAGGAGATCTGATTCTCTTGGGTATTGACCGTAACAATCCATCGCTTATCTTAATTGGTGCCATTCCTGCTGCGTTACTGGCTATTATTTTTGATGTTATTTTAAGATTAATGGCAAAATTATCTTATAAAAAATTAATGCTGGCAACGGGTGCCATCTTATTAGTTATCATTATCGCGATTGTTGCACCATTGCTTAGTCATAAAGGGGATACGATTACGCTTGCAGGGAAATTAGGATCAGAACCATCTATTATTACGAATATGTATAAGATTTTAATAGAAGAAGAAACGGATGATACTGTCGAAGTGAAAGATGGTATGGGTAAGACAGCATTTCTATTCAACGCCTTAAAATCCGATGATATAGATGGCTATTTAGAATTTACTGGTACAGTGTTAGGAGAATTGACAAAAGAAGATTTAAAATCTAAAAAAGAGGCAGCAGTTTATCAACAAGCTAAAGATAGCTTACAATCAAAATATGATATGACGATGCTTAAGCCAATGAAGTATAATAATACTTATGCTTTAGCAGTTAAACGGGATTTTGCTCAAAAGCATCATCTTAAAACAATTGATGATTTAGCCAAGGTTACTGACCAATTGAAACCAGGATTTACATTAGAATTTAACGATCGTCCAGATGGTTTTAAAGCAGTCAAAAAGGCTTACAACTTAAATATTAATAATGTAAAAACGATGGAGCCCAAATTGCGTTATTCTGCTATAGAAAAGGGAGATATCAACTTAATTGATGCCTACTCAACTGACGCAGAACTGAAACAATATGACATGGTTGTGCTCAAAGATAATAAACATGTCTTTCCACCATATCAAGGTGCGCCAATGTTTAAAGAAAAATTCTTAAATGAACATAAGGAAATTAAAGCACCATTGAATCGATTAGCAGGTAAAATTTCAGATGAAGAAATGCAAGAAATGAATTATAAAGTTACTGTGAAAAATGAAGATCCATATCAAGTTGCTAAAGCGTTTCTCAAAAAAGAAGGGCTTATAAAATAGCACTGTATACTTCATAAGATAAAATGCCTCCATATTGAACTGAAGACGCGGAAAACAACGATTAAATCAAGTTGTTCTCTGCGTCTTTTTTAGTGTGATAAGCATGGATATATAGGCGTATGATAAAGGAATATAAGAAGAAATATATTCAAATGATAAATTGTAATAATAAAACTTTAGTAACATATTGTAACTAAATTTAATTGTGTTTCTTTTGATTTTACTTGTGATTAATTCATATGAAGTATAAAATTGAGGGTATTACGAATGAGGTGGGGAAATGAATAACAAGAATTATACACGTCAAGAAATCGTTAGTAGTGTGCCACAAAAAGGTTTCTTTGGGCATCCAAAAGGATTAAGCACACTGTTTTTTACTGAATTTTGGGAACGTTTTAGTTATTATGGGATGAAAGCTATTTTAGCGTATTATTTATATTACGCTGTAACGGATGGCGGTTTTGGGTTAAGCCAAGCAACAGGCTTACAAATTGTCTCAATATATGGTGCGTTAATCTACATGTCAGGATCTATAGGTGGCTGGATTGCAGACAGGATTATAGGTACAAGACACGCGCTGTTTTATGGTGGTATTTTAATCATGTTTGGGCATATCCTGTTGGCAATACCAGGTAACTTTACATTAGTGCTTATTGCATTATTATTATTAATTACCGGTACCGGATTATTAAAGCCTAATATATCTACCACTGTAGGCGATTTATATTCACATGATGATGTACGTTTGGACGGTGCCTTTACAATATTTTATATGGGTATCAACCTTGGAAGCTTACTTGCGCCATTTATAACTGGATATTTACAAACACGTCTTGGTTTCCATGTTGGTTTTGCGGCAGCAGCCGTAGGTATGTTCCTTGGTCTTGTGGTCTATGTGGTTACCAATAAAAGATTTTTAGGGTTAGCTGGACTCAGTGTTCCCAATCCATTAAAAAAAGAAGAAATTAAACGATTAAGTTTAATGGTGGGTAGTGCAATTATTATGTTTGCAATTATCTTAATTGTCTTACAATTTACCGGGTTACTTAGTCTTGAAAGTTTTACCTTAATAGTAACTATTATTGGTATCGTTTTACCTATATATATTTTTATTTATATGATTACGAATAAAAAAACAAATGAAGTTGAACGTAAGCGTATTTATAGTTATATTCCTTTATTTATAACATCAGTCGCATTTTGGATGATTCAAGAACAAGGATCAACCGTGTTAGCTAATTTTGCAGATCAAAACACTCAACTCAGTATGAGCAAGCTGACAAATGGACTGATTGATTTTCAAATACCAGCAGCTTGGGCCCAATCACTTAATCCAATATTTATTGTTGTGTTGGCTCCGGTATTTGCTAACTTATGGACAAGGCTGGGTAAACATAATCCAAGCACAGTGCACAAATTTGCACTTGGTGCAATCTTTGCCGGACTATCCTATTTAGTGATGATGATTCCTTTGATGAGTTCTACAGAATTAACACACCCGTTGTGGTTAGCACTTAGCTTTTTATTTATTACTGTCGGAGAACTTTGTATTTCTCCAGTAGGTTTATCCGTAACATCTAAATTAGCACCTAAACATTTATCTGCACAAATGATGGCGCTATGGATGCTAAGCAATGCCACAGCACAAAGTATTAATAGCCAAACAGTCGTATTTTTCAAACGCATTTCAGAACAACAATTCTTCATGTATTCAGGGTTGTTTACCTTAATTATTGGTGTATTATTATTTTTAATTTCACCTATAGTGATTCGAGCAATGCGTGGTGTACATTAATAGGAAGCCTGATTTTCGATGCTGATTGTCATATAATGAACTTGATATGTAACTAGGAAACACGTTATAATTAGTATTAAGTTTTTTAAAATTTCAGACAATTATCGGAGGAGTGGTTAACTTTGAAAAAGCAACTAGATCAATTATCTGCATACCAACCTGGATTATCCCCTAGAGCATTGAAACAGCAGTTTGGTATTGAGGGAGAACTATATAAGTTAGCATCTAATGAAAACTTGTATGGGCCCTCTCCGAAAGTCAAACAAGCCATAACAGATCATTTAGATGAATTGTATTATTATCCAGAAACTGGTTCACCTTCATTAAGAAAAGCGATTAGTGCTCACCTACATATAGATGAGTCACGCATCTTATTTGGTGCTGGTCTTGATGAAGTCATTTTAATGATTTCTAGGGCGGTATTAACGCCTGGCGATAAGATTGTTACAAGTGAAGCAACCTTTGGACAATATTATCATAATGCGATTGTTGAATCTGCAGATGTGGTTCAAGTACCACTTAAAAATGGCGGCTTTGATTTAGAAGGTATTTTAAATGAAGTTGATGAACAAACGGCATTAGTATGGTTGTGTAATCCTAATAATCCAACAGGGACGTATTTTACACATGAAAAATTGCATGACTTTTTATCACGTGTTCCAAGTCACGTCCCAGTATTAATTGATGAGGCGTATTTTGAATTTGTGACGGCTGAAGATTATCCAGATACTTTGAAGTTACAAGAAGAATTTGATAATGCATTTTTACTGCGTACGTTTTCTAAAGCATATGGTTTGGCTGGTTTACGTGTTGGTTATGTTATTGCAACGAATGAAGCAATTGATAAATGGAATATTATTCGTCCGCCATTTAATGTGACGCGTATTTCAGAATATGCAGCAATCGCAGCATTGGAAGATCAAGATTATTTACATGATATTACACAAAAAAATGCACAAGAGCGCCAAAAATTTTATGCGATTCCACAAAGTAAGCACTTCTTACCTAGTCAAACGAATTTTATTTTTGTAGTGACAGATAAAGTTCAGGAATTATATCAACAATTACTACAGGTAGGATGCATTACAAGACCATTCCCAACAGGTGTGCGTATCACTATTGGTTTTCCAGAACAAAACGATAAAATGATTGAAGTCTTACAACAATTTGATTATTAAAATCGAAACGATAAGACATAATAAATATATAAGCAAAGTCATGCTATTTACTTTTTAAGTAAGAGTATGACTTTTTAATTTACAAATAAACAGATTTGTACCAAGTGTAAATGAGCAAGACAAACGCATGATAATGAAATGAAAAAGCATTTGGCTACAGTCTGAAAGTATAACAAAATTTTGCTATACTCATACTGTATAACTACACAAACAAATAGAAACGGAGCGATCAAAGGAATGACCCGACAAAAAATTGCGATAGATATGGATGAAGTATTAGCCGATACTTTGGGAGCTATTATTGAAGCGGTGAATAAACAAACGAATTTGGGAATAACGATGGAAGGCTTAAATGGGAAAAAATTAAAGCACATGATACCTGAACACGATGGCTTAGTTAGGGAGATTTTAAATGCGCCTGGCTTTTTTAGACAGTTACCAGTATTACCAGCTGCACAAGAAGTTGTCGAAAAATTAGCGGCACAGTACGATGTATATATTGCTACGGCTGCGATGGATGTTCCAACATCATTTCATGATAAATATGAATGGTTATTACAACACTTTCCATTTTTAGATCCTCAACACTTTGTGTTTTGTGGACGAAAAAATATCGTGAAAGCTGATTATTTAATTGATGATAACCCACGTCAATTAGCTATTTTTGAAGGCGAACCCATTATATACACTGCAGCGCATAATGTAAACGAAACACGCTTTACACGTGTAAATGGTTGGAAAGAAGTGGAAGCATATTTTTTAAATTAATATTAGCTTAGTAGTAAGACAAAAAGATGCTGGGACATAAATGTCAGAAAAACAGCAGTAAGATCATTTTCAATTAGAAAATATCTTGCTGCTGTTCTCTATTTTCACAATGT
>NZ_PPPV01000012.1:1047593-1070771 GCF_002901705.1 Staphylococcus lugdunensis | reverse complement strand
GAAATGCTTTTCGCATTTCTCTTTGTTGGGGCCCCTGTCTTCGACTGGCACTGCTCCCTCGGGAGTCTCGCCATAAATACTACGTATTAACATGTAATTTTAATCCTTTATATTTATGTCCCAAATTGTTTATCAATTTTATGTAGGGATGGTTAATAATTTTAATGCTTTGGGCAACACTTTAATATCAAGCGGCGCTTCTAGTCGAATTTCACCATCTATATCTACTTTCATGATCGGTTTTGTATCAATGCGAATATCCTTACCTGAGATATGGTCAATACCTTGAGTGATTTCATTCCAGTTCATGCTATCTCTTTTTTTGAAAATATCATTTAATATGCTGAAACTTTGCTCGTCAAAAATAAATGTATTCAATTTACCATCTTGTGGTGATAAATCTGTGAGCGGAATACGACTACCTCCAATATTAGGACCATTCGCAATAAGCAGCATTGAAGTATTGCCAGTTGTTTTTTCACCATCAATTGTTAAAGTAAAATCAAAGTTACTCGGATCCATTAATGTTTTTACGGTTGAACCGATATAACTTAATTTGCCAAATATATCTTTCGCACCGTTTTGCACATTTTCTGCATTTTGCACAATCAAACCTAGCCCAACGAAATTAAGGGCGAATTCTTTATTCACTTGAATGACATCATACTGACCAATTTGTGCATATTTAAGTTGTTCACTAGCTTGTTTAAAGTTAGGATGAATGTTAAGCGTTTTTGTAAAATCATTAAACGTACCACCTGGGATAATACCAATAGGCAAATCTAGCTGATGTTTCATCACGCCGTTAACCATTTCATTAACGGTGCCATCCCCACCTAAAATAAATAAAATATCAATTTTTTGACCATAATCACCTTGCTTAATCTTCTGACAATATTTAATAATGTCTCCTTCGTTTTCACTCACTTGAATGGATAGCTGTTTACATATTGAACTTAATGCTTTTGTCACTTCACCTAAACCATTATATATATCCTTTAAACCACTGTGTTCATGATAAAATAATACGCCATGATTGTATTTGTCTGTCATAATTATGCCTTCTTTCTAAAAGGTATCACTTTACATACTTACCCTTAATTTTAAGATTTAGTGTATGGTAATACAAAAAATGTGAGAGCGGGACAGAATTCATTATAAATTCGTAGTCCCGCCCCGACAAGGTTGACTAGGATTGAAAAAAGCTTGGTATAAGCGTATTTTCAATCCAGTCAACTACTGTAAATATTTAATTCATAGTTTAAAACATAATTATGTCCCAGGCTCTATAACTATAAAAAAATAGCTATGAAAAAATCTATCGTCATAGATTTCTTCATAGCTAATCTTAGTATGTTTTTACTTGTTATAAGAATGTGATTAATGAATACCTTTCATGGCTTTCTTAATGATTGGTGTGAAGGCAAGAACAATAAGCGTTACGACAACAGCAATACTACCGAGAAGGATAAAGTATGTAGTTTGACCTAAGTCATCAATATACTTCACGACTGTACCGTTAATTGCTTGCGCTGATGCATTAGTAAGCAACCACACGCTCATCATTTGTGCATTGAATGATTTTGGTGCGAGTTTAACAGCAGCACTGTTACCAGTAGGTGATAAACAAAGTTCCCCAACTACACAAATGACATAAGATAAAATAACCCAGTTGACACTAAATGTTGTTGATACATAAGAAACGCCAATTAAGCCCATAATTAAATATGATAGTCCAGCTAAAAATGTACCAAGAGCGAATTTAACTGGCAATGAAGGTTGCTTTTTACCCATTTTCATCCACATTAATGAAATAAGTGGTGCAAATAATAGGATAAACAAAGGGTTAATAGATTGGAACCAAGCTTCTCCAAAACGAGTTGTCCAACCGAATATATTTAAATGCATATCTGATTTTTCTAGTCCGTAAATATTCAAGACATTAGAACCCTGTTCTTGAATAGACCAGAAAATCATACCTAGAATAAATAAAGGAATAAAGGCTTTCACACGTGAACGTTCAGTATCATCGACATCTTTACTGTATATCATAGTTGCAAAATAGATAATTGGTAAAACAATACCAAGTACGAGTACGGTATTACTTACTAAGTTAAATGACAATGTATTTGTCAAGTAAGTGACAACTAATACAGCTGTAATCACAGCAACTATAGCACCGATAATAAATGTGTATTTTTTCTTTTCTTCAGCAGTAAGCGGGTTAGTCGGTTGCATACCGACTTGGCCTAATGTTTTACGGTTAAATAAAATATACCAAACTAATCCCAAAGCCATACCAATAGCTGCAATTAAGAAACCACCGTGGAAGTTATTCACATCTAAGAAATTTTGTAAAATAATAGGTGAGATGAGTGCGCCTAAGTTAACTGACATGTAGAAAATAACAAACCCAGCGTCAATTCGAACATCATTTTCTGGGTATAGACGACCAACAATATTTGAAATATTTGGTTTCATTAAGCCAGAACCAACAATAATAAAGAACATTGATGCAAATAATCCAAACATTTGGAAAGGTAAACTCAAACATACGTGACCTATAATAATTAAGACGGCGCCAATCAATGTCGCACCACGTGTTCCAGTGATACGGTCAGCAATCCAGGCACCTGGAATAGATGACATGTAAATTAATGCACCATATACGGACATAATAGACATGGCAGTTGCTTTATCAATACCTAATCCGCCTTGATTGATAGCATAGTACATATAAAAAATAAGCATTGCACGCATGCCGTAGTAACTAAAACGTTCCCAAAACTCTACGAAGAACAATACGCCCAAGCCTTTAGGGTGTCCAAAGAAACCTTTCTGTGGAATTTTTTCAACTGCTAATTCATGGGAATTGTGTGATGCCATAACATCCCAACCTTTCTGTACTTTCAATTTGAAACTCAGTAAATAAATTTTACTATTCTGACAATTTATTAGCAATATTATTTTGAAATGCTTAAATATTAAGAATATTCAGTAAAATGGAATTCAATCAACATACGCAATACTTACTGAATTTCAATGATATTAATAAAATACGCTTTTATTAATAAATATGCAAGAACATTTTGTAAAATATTTTGTAAATAAAAAAAGATCACCACTAAGTTGTCACAATTAGTGGTGATGGATAACTTTAAATAATCAAACTAGCGGTTGTCAATTTTTTCTGGATACATATCATGATTCATCAGACGATGTTCGGCCATGCGTGCATATTTAGTATCTGGACGACCATAATTTGTATATGGATCTATAGATATACCACCTCTAGGTGTAAATTTACCCCATACTTCAATATAGTGAGGATCCATTAACTCAATAAGATCGTTCATAATAATATTCATACAATCTTCATGAAAATCGCCGTGATTTCTAAAGCTAAACAAATATAGTTTTAGTGACTTTGACTCAACCATTTTAACATTCGGGATATATGAGATATAGATTGTAGCAAAGTCGGGTTGACCTGTGATAGGGCAGAGTGACGTAAATTCTGGACAGTTAAATTTAACGAAATAGTCTCTTCCTTGATGTTTGTTAACAAATGTTTCTAATACATCTGGACGGTAATCAAATTGATAATTGTTATTTTGGTTACCTAATAATGTAATGTCTTTCATTTCCTCTTCTTGACGTCCTTGAGTCATATTACCGCTCCTTTAATGTGATTGTTGTGTATTTGATTCACGTCGTGCTTGGTCAAACATATAGTAACTTGCACTAATGATAATAATATAGCCGACTATAGCATACATATCTGGTGTTTCGCCAAATAAAATAAAACCAAATAGTGCAGTAAAAATGATAGAAGCATACGTGAATATTGAAATATCTTTCGCCGCAGCAAAACTATAAGCTAATGTAATACCTATTTGACCTACAGCTGCTGCAAGCCCTGCACCTAAAAGATATAGTATTTGGGTTGTTGTCATTGGCTCAAATGTTGCGATGGAAAACGGGATCAACACAATCACGGAAAATAATGAAAAGTAAAAAACAATCGTGTAAGGTTGTTCACGTCTGCTCAGTGCGCGCACACATGTATAAGCTGATGCAGCAAATATTCCTGAAAATAATCCTGCTAATGATGGAAGCATTGCAGAAGAAAATTCGGGCTTAACTATAAGCAACATACCCATAATGGCAATGATCATCGCAGATATTTGATATTTTCGCACTTTTTCATGTAAGAATAGTAAACTTAATAGGATAGTCCAAAATGGATTAAGTTTCATTAGTGTATCGGCATCACTTAACACCATATGATCTATGGCAAAGATGTTGAGTAATACGCCAATCAACCCAAGGGTAGACCGTCCAATCAATAATGGTTGATTACGAAGTTTACCGAACATAGGTTGTTTATATTTATAAATAAAAAATAAGGGTATAAACATAGCAACAAAATTTCGTGCTAACGACTTTTGAAAGACAGGTAAATCACCGGCAAGTCTAAAAAAAACTGACATAAAACTAAAGCCAATAGCAGAAATGAGGATAGCAATAATACCTTTCACTTTTGGATTCACTGTTAATCGCCCCAATAATAAATTTTAACTTATATATGATAGCATAAAAAAGCAATCTATGCATTGGAACTTGAAATATATAATGCAATCGTTTATAATTAAAAAACGAACATACGTTCTATTTGGAAACAAATTAAATATCCGGAATATTTGTATAGAATTTTAAATTAAGATTGTATGCCATATTTTTATGTTTGAATTAATAGCTTCAAAAATGACGCCAACCCGGACGATAAAGCTATTTAAGAAAAATTTTATAAATGCAAGCATTAATGCTCACAAAAATGTAAAATATTTTTTTGAGCTATTTTAAACTTACAGTGACGCACGTTTATTCGAAATTCCGAACGTTAAGTAGCAATCTCAAACTTTTAATAATTAAGGATATTATGTATAATGAAACACAGAATGTTGTGTTGGATTTTGAAAACCAACACAATATATAGTGTTTACTTCTAAAATAGAATGCAATAAAAAAGTCAATATTTAAGCGAAATAACACTAAATAAGGCTAATTTCTCACCATATTCGTTATGCATTAGAGAAATTTTACTATTATACATATAGTTCGTTTTTGCTTTATACACAAGATGTAGTGTTTATATGAGGCATTGAACAACTATAAAATGGATGACTGACATAAATGATAGTCTAATGATGTTTCATCAGCACAGAAAAAATGAGCGATAGCGTTTAATTTGTTATGACGTATTTTAGAACATAACATGAATTTATACTAAACAACATAGTACGCAGTAACAAATGAACATGTTATAAACAACACGACACATATCCATGCAATACTAGTGCAATTCGGTTTCTAGCAAGAAATCTTTATTTTTTAATACAAGATTGATGAAAGAAGGCGATTAAATGAAAGTTATTTATTTTTCATTTTCAGGAAATGTTCAACGATTTATTAAAAGAACCGAATTATCAGATGTTATGGAAATAACAGAAGATAATTGTCAAGAAGAAGTAAATGAGCCTTATATTTTAGTAACAGGGACAATTGGCTTTGGTGAAGTGCCACAAGAAGTACAGCAATTTCTACAAGTCAATCATCAGCACTTGCAAGCAGTTGCTGCAAGCGGCAATCGCAACTGGGGACAAAACTTTGCGAAGGCTGGACAGACGATTTCTGAACAATATAACGTGCCATTACTAATGAAATTTGAGGTTCAAGGATCAAACAGTGACGTGAAAGAATTTAAGGACAAGGTGGGTCAATTTAATGAAAATTATGAACGAGAAAAAATACAATCATATTGAACTAAATAATGAAGTAACCAAACGTAAAGAGAGTGGTTTCTTTAATTTAGAGAAAGATCAAGAAGCATTAAAGGTTTATCTTGAAGAGATTCACGATAAAACAATTTACTTTGATGACGAAATTGAGCGCTTACATTATTTAGTAGACCATGATTTTTATTTTAATGTGTTCGATAAATATAGTGAGATAGACTTACGTGAGATAACTGATTTTGCCAAGTCAATTGAATTTAACTTTGCAAGTTATATGTCAGCAAGTAAGTTTTATAAAGATTACGCGTTAAAAACGAATGATAAATCACAATATTTGGAAGATTATAATCAGCACGTGACAATCGTAGCACTGTATTTAGCTAATGGTAATAAAGCACAAGCAAAACAATTTATCTCAGCCATGGTAGAACAACGTTATCAACCAGCGACGCCGACATTTTTAAACGCAGGTCGCGCTCGACGTGGTGAATTAGTCTCATGCTTTTTATTAGAAGTAGATGATAGTTTAAATTCTATTAACTTTATTGATTCAACAGCAAAACAATTAAGTAAAATCGGTGGCGGTGTAGCCATTAATTTATCTAAATTACGTGCTCGTGGTGAAGCAATTAAAGGAATTAAAGGTGTGGCTAAAGGGGTATTACCAGTCGCAAAATCACTAGAAGGTGGATTTAGTTATGCAGACCAACTAGGACAACGTCCAGGTGCAGGTGCTGTATATTTAAATATATTCCACTATGATGTTGAAGAATTTTTAGATACTAAAAAGGTTAATGCTGACGAGGATTTACGTCTATCAACGATTTCAACAGGCTTAATTGTGCCATCAAAATTCTTTGATTTAGCTAAAGAAGGAAAAGATTTTTATATGTTTGCGCCACACACAGTTAAACAAGAGTATGGTGTAACACTTGATGATATCGATTTAGAGCAGTATTACGATGATATGGTTGCCAATCCTAATATAATCAAGAAGAAAAAAGATGCACGTGAAATGTTGAATACAATTGCACAAACACAATTACAATCAGGTTATCCATATTTAATGTTTAAAGATAATGCGAACAAAGTACACGCTAATTCTAATATTGGTCAAATTAAAATGAGCAATCTGTGTACAGAAATTTTCCAATTACAAGAGACATCAATTATTAACGACTATGGTATTGATGATGAAATTAAACGTGATATCTCATGTAATTTAGGATCTTTAAATATTGTTAATGTGATGGAGACAGGTAAGTTTAGAGATTCTGTATTTACAGGTATGGATGCGTTAACTGTTGTAAGTGATGAAGCGAATATTCAAAATGCACCAGGTGTGCGCAAAGCTAATAGTGAGTTACATTCAGTAGGTCTCGGTGTAATGAACCTACATGGTTATTTTGCAAAAAATAAAATTGGTTATGAGTCTGAAGAGGCAAAAGATTTTGCGAATGTCTTCTTTATGATGATGAACTATTATTCACTTGAGCGCTCAATGCAAATTGCTAAGGAACGTGGCCAAGTATATCAAGATTTTGAACAATCAGATTATGCAAATGGAAAATACTTTAGTTTTTACACGGCACAAGATATCACACCACGTTTCGCTAAAGTTCAACAGTTATTCGAAGGAATAGAAATTCCTACTGCTGAAGATTGGAAAGCTTTACAGCAACAAGTTGAAGCACATGGTTTATATCATGCTTATCGCTTAGCTATCGCACCGACACAAAGTATTTCATATGTACAGAATGCAACAAGCTCTGTTATGCCTATCGTTGATCAAATAGAACGCCGTACATATGGAAATGCTGAAACATTTTATCCTATGCCTTTCTTATCACCTGAAACAATGTGGTACTATAAATCAGCATTTAATACTGATCAAATGAAGTTAATCGATTTAATTGCAACAATTCAAACGCATATTGACCAAGGAATCTCAACAATTTTATATGTAAATTCAGAGATTTCTACACGTGAATTATCACGTCTATATGTGTATGCCCATTATAAAGGACTTAAATCGTTATATTACACACGTAACAAACTATTAAGTGTAGAAGAATGTACAAGCTGTGCAATTTAAACAATACACGTGACTCTGTTTAAAGAGAAAACCGGGGTCTTAGCAATGAGAAATGCAATCTGCATTTTAACGAGTAAAGCAAGCTGGACCCCATATAAAGTAATACAGTAAACAAGATAGGTTAGGTATGTCATCAATTCGCAAACGCTTTGCAGAAATGCTTTTGCTTTTTGTGCACATATACGCCAATTGTTAATATGAATGACTTATAAACAAACGATAGGAGGAATTATCATTATATGAAGGCAGTCAATTGGAATACACAAGAAGATATGACAAATATGTTTTGGCGTCAAAACATCTCACAAATGTGGGTGGAAACAGAGTTTAAAGTGTCAAAAGATATCGCAAGTTGGAAGACGTTAACGGATGATGAGAGAAATACATTTAAGAGAGCACTAGCTGGATTGACTGGACTAGACACACATCAAGCAGATGATGGTATGCCATTGATTATGCTACATACAACTGATTTACGTAAAAAAGCAGTTTATTCATTTATGGCCATGATGGAACAAATTCATGCTAAAAGCTACTCTCATATTTTTACGACGCTTTTGCCATCTAGTGAAACAAACTATTTATTAGATACATGGGTAATTGAAGAACCACACCTAAAATATAAAGCAGATAAAATTATCGAAAACTATCATAAGCTTTGGGGTAAAGAAGCTTCAATTTATGATCAATATATTGCTCGGGTATCAAGCGTATTTTTAGAGACATTCTTATTTTATTCTGGTTTTTACTACCCACTTTATCTTGCTGGACAAGGTAAAATGACAACGTCGGGCGAAATTATCCGTAAAATTCTTCTAGATGAATCAATTCATGGTGTCTTTACTGGTATTGATGCACAAAGTTTACGCAATGAATTATCTGAAAATGAAAAACAACAAGCGGATAAAGAAATGTATATACTGTTAGAAGATTTATATAGTAATGAAGTCTCTTATACACATATGCTTTACGATGACATTGGTTTAACTGAAGATGTATTGAACTACGTGAAATACAATGGTAATAAAGCATTATCAAACTTGGGATTTGATCCTTACTTTGAGGAAAAAGATTTTAATCCAATTATTGAAAATGCCTTAGACACAACGACTAAAAATCATGACTTCTTCTCAGTTAAAGGTGATGGCTACACATTAGCATTAAATGTTGAAGCGTTACGTGACGAAGATTTCATTTTTGAAAATTAAAAGATAATAGCAAATAAGATATGCTAATGAACAAACCTGACTAATCGTTGGGTTTGTTTTTTTATGTGAAGCTTCAATACCATGACAATTTGTCAGTTGCATATTAACGTCTAATCAAAACAATCCGCTACTATGGCTGCCAATCATTAATCATAATTTACTCAGCTATTTAAATATCATAATTGTTATAACAAAATAACTAATAGATTTAACCAATTTATCTGTAGTTTTGATTAATATCAAAAATAAAAAAACATATTGAAAAACATATTTATAAACGATAAGATAGTAATAAATGATAATGATTATCATTGTCGAAGGATTTATCTTCGCGAGCATTTGTAGATTATTGAAGGAGCATGTAGGAAATGAAATTGCTATTAAAAGGCTATACACTGCTTATTTGTTTAGTGATAATGTCAATCATTTCATTGTTTGTTGGCGTTAGCCAATTATCAATTACTGATATCTTTCATTTAACAAAAGAACAGTTAAACATACTGCTTTCGAGCCGTATACCTCGGACAGTAAGTATACTGATTTCTGGTAGTACATTAGCATTAGCTGGCTTAATTATGCAGCAAATGATGCAAAATAAATTTGTTAGTCCCACAACTGCAGGTACGATGGAGTGGGCAAAGCTAGGTATACTTATCTCTCTCGTTTGCTTTCCTCAAGGACATATCTTACTGAAACTTGCTTTTGCCGTTTTATGTAGCCTTTTTGGAACTTTTTTATTTGTAAAATTAATCGAGATGATAAGAGTGAAGGAAGTTATATTTGTACCTTTACTTGGTATTATGTTGGGTGGCATAGTGTCTAGTTTTACGACATTTATTGCTTTAAGAACAAACGCAGTACAGAGCATTGGTAACTGGCTTAATGGGAATTTTGCCATTATCACGAGTGGGCGTTATGAAATTTTATATTTAAGCATTCCACTATTAATCATTACATATATCTTTGCCAATCATTTTACCATTGCTGGTATGGGTAAGGACTTTAGCCACAATTTAGGTGTGAATTATGAACAGATTGTTCGAATTGCATTATTTATTACGGCTAGTATTACAGCACTTGTAGTTGTTACAGTGGGAACACTACCTTTTCTTGGACTTATTGTTCCCAATATCATCTCAATATATCGCGGGGATCATTTGAAAAACGCGCTCCCACATACAATGATGTTAGGCGCATGTTTTGTGTTGTTTTCAGATATCATAGGACGACTGATTGTTTATCCATTTGAAATAAATATTGGCTTAACGATTGGCGTCTTTGGCACAGTGATTTTCCTTGTCTTATTAATGAAAGGTAGGAAAAATTATGCAAATGACTTTGAATAAAAAGCTGTGCGCACTTATTGGTGTCACAGTAATTGCGGCTTTATTCTATTTATTTGTTGGTCTAGATTATGAGATTTTTGACTATCAGTTTCAAAGTCGTTTTCGTAAATTTATTTTAATTATTTTGGTAGGTGGTGCGATTGGTACGTCAGTAGTTGTCTTTCAAGCAATTACGAGAAATCGCTTGTTGACACCTTCAATTATGGGACTGGATAGTGTCTACTTATTTGCCAAAGTTATACCAATCTTTTTATTAGGTGCACAATCACAATTTGTGACGAATATTTATTTAAACTTTGCACTCACTCTCGTGGGAATGGTGTTATTTGCCTTAATCTTGTTTCAGTTTATGTTTAAAGTGGGCAATTTCTCAGTTTATTTTATTCTGCTAGTTGGCGTTATTTTAGGGACATTTTTTAGAAGTATTACAAGCTTTATTCAGTTAATTATGGATCCTGATTCATTTTTAGCAGTACAAAGTGCGATGTTTGCAAATTTTGATGCATCTAATTCTAATTTAGTCATTGGCTCAGCTATTTTATTGTGCACGCTTGTCATTGTTATCATTGTTATTTTACCTTATTTAGATGTCTTACTGCTTGGCAGGGCACAAGCAATGAACTTAGGTGTAAATTATTCAAGGGTAACACGATTGTTGCTTATTCTAGTGGCTTTATTAGTTTCTATATCTACGGCTCTTGTTGGTCCTATTACTTTTCTAGGATTACTAACGGTAAATTTGGCACATGAATTTATGAAAACTTTTCAACATAAATATATTTTACCAGCTACCATATTGATGGGGTGGATAAGCTTGTTTGTTGCACAATGGATAGTTGAAAACTTATTTGAAGCGACTACTGAAGTCAGTCTTATCATCGATCTCATTGGAGGTAGTTATTTTATCTACTTATTAATAAAAAGGAGAAATACAAATTGATCCGGATAAAAAATATGACGCAATCGATTCAAGGTAAAGCAATATTAAAAGATATATCAGTTGATATTAAAAAAGGCCGTCTAACATCACTTATCGGACCTAATGGTGCTGGAAAAAGCACCTTGTTATCAGCGATTAGTCGAATTATCGAACACGATAGCGGTGCAATAGAATTAGAGGATATTGATATTGCTGCATATAGAAAAAATCTTTTAGCACAGAAATTAAGTATATTAAAGCAAACAAACCATACTGACATGAACATCACTGTAGAACAACTTGTCAATTTTGGACGATTTCCATATTCAAAAGGTCGAATGAAAGAAGCTGACTATGAACAAGTCGATTATGCAATAAATTTATTACATTTAGAAGATATACGTCAGCGAGATTTAAAAACATTATCTGGTGGACAACGACAACGTGCATATATTGCAATGACCATTGCTCAAAATACTGACTACATATTATTAGATGAACCTTTAAATAATTTGGATATGAAACACTCAGTTCAAATAATGCAAACACTGCGTCGGTTATGTCGTGAATTAAATAAAACGATTGTTATTGTCCTACATGATATTAACTTTGCCTCTTGCTATTCTGATAACATTATTGCCTTAAAAGATGGTGAATTAGTTAAAGCTGATGAAAAGGATGCCGTAATTCAAAAAGAGGTATTACAAGAACTTTATGATATGAATGTTGCGATTGAAAGTATTAAAGGACAACGAATTTGTCTTTATTTTGATGAACAATTAGTAGAAGATGTCACTTAATTATCAATACTAGAGCAAAATAAGGAGGGGATACCATTGAAGTATTAAGCTTTAATCATTAAAAATAGCTTTATAATTCAACAATAAATATTAAAACGTTAGGAGTTATATATAAAATGAAAAAAACAGTTTTATTTTTAATCTTAAGTTTAGTCTTAGTGCTAGCTGCATGTGGTAATCAATCTAAAGATTCAGAAACAAAGAGTGGCGAATCAAAAGGCACAGTGAAAATTAATAATAATTTTGAAGCACAAGGCGATAAAAGAGATGGTAGTGACGCTAAAAAAGTAAAAAACACAGTAAAAGTTCCTAAAAATCCTAAAAAAGCTATTGTTTTAGATTACGGTGCGCTCGATACATTAAAAGAATTTGGTGTAGAAGATCAAATTAAAGGTTTGCCGAAAGGTGAAAATAATGCTTCATTACCAAAATTTTTAGATGAATTTAAATCAGATAAATACGAGAATACAGGTAACTTAAAAGAAGTTAATTTTGATAAAATTGCTGCGGCTAAACCAGATGTCATTTATATTTCTGGAAGAACAGCAAGCCAAAAGAATTTAGATGAATTTAAAAAGGCAGCACCAAAAGCGAAAGTTGTTTATGTTGGTGCTAGTGAGAAAAATTATGTGAATGACATGAAAAAAGTAACAACAAATTTAGGTAAAATCTACAATAAAGAAGACAAAGCAAAAGATTTAAACAAGAAATTAGACGATAAGATTGCTGACGTCAAAACTAAAGCAAAAAAAGTAAATAAATCAACAATGTATTTATTAGTAAATGAGGGAGAGTTATCAACATTCGGCCCTGGTGGACGTTTTGGTGGCTTAGTCTTTGACACATTAGGATTTAAACCAGCAGATAAAGATGTTAAACCAAGCCCACATGGTCAAAATGTAAATAATGAATATATAACTAAGAAAGATCCTGAAATTATTTTAGCGATGGATAGAGGTTCTGTTGTTGGTGGTAAATCAACTGCTAAACAAGTGTTAGGTAATGATGTCATTAAAGATGTTAAAGCAGTCAAAGAAGATAATGCCTTTGAATTAGATCCAAAATTATGGTACTTCAGTTCTGGTTCAACTTCTACAACAATTAAACAAATTGATGAGCTAAATAAAGTATTAGATAAAGCACAAAAATAATTATCCATAATGGTTGAAGTGGGGATATCATTCCTAGAAAAATTAGCCAGTAAATGAGTTTTCTTATAAATTCATTTACTGGCTGTTCTATTTACAATAATTTGTAATATTGGTTTGCTTTCTTACGAGTCTATACCTTCAGCTAATCTTGAATATCATGTGCTTTGTCACATGAGTCGTAACAATTTGTCCAGACGTTGTATCATAGCGTCCTAAAATGCTTATATATCTACATTCATTCTGAATTTACTCAATCTGAGTTGATGAGTGATATTTTGACTTTTGCTCGAGTGTCAGTTTGATGAATAAACAAGGGGCAGGAGGACTTGACTTAGTCATAATAGGTCTTAATTTAAGAAAAATAATAAAGTGGGCAGACAATTGGTTGAAGGCATTTACGTCCACTTTTTTAATTAAATACAACAGGTTTTCTATAAATATAAGTATAAATTTCAGAATATTCTAAAATAAGTATTGCCAAATAAGGTAGTGGGCGATAATATAATAAATGATAATGATTATCATTATCGCATTCAATATATACGTTGGGGTTAATGAAAATGAAATTTTTATTGAAAAGCTATGTGTTAGTGACCCTTGTCATCATCTTAACTATCGTGTCGTTATTTGTCGGTGTGAGTAAACTTGCTTTAACGGATATTTTTCATCTGTCTTCAGAACAGATAAATATTTTGATTTCAAGTCGTATACCACGAACCGTGAGTATTTTAATCTCTGGTAGTTCTATAGCACTAGCAGGTTTAATGATGCAACATATGATGCAAAATAAATTTGTGAGTCCAACGACGGCCGGAACCATGGAATGGGCAAAATTAGGTATTTTAATCTCACTTACTGTCTTTCCTGAAAGTCCAATTATGTTAAAACTATTGTTTGCAGTAGGTTGCAGCTTAATTGGTACTGCTTTGTTTGTAAAATTAGTATCCCTTATACAGGTGAAAGAAGTTATTTTTATACCGTTGCTTGGCATTATGTTAGGTGGTATTGTGTCAAGTTTTACAACGTTTATTGCGTTAAGGACCAATGCGGTACAAAGTATAGGTAATTGGCTAAATGGTAATTTTGCCATTATTACAAGTGGACGTTATGAAGTGTTATATTTAAGTATTCCACTTTTAATAGTGACTTATGCGTTTGCACAGTATTTTACAATTGTCGGTATGGGTAAAGAATTTAGTCATAATTTGGGAGTGAATTATGAATTAATGGTTAATATCGCGCTTTTTATTACTGCAACGATGACTGCCTTAGTCGTTGTAACTGTCGGTACGTTACCATTTTTAGGCTTAATCGTTCCTAATATTATCTCTATTTATAGAGGAGATCATTTAAAGAATACCTTGCCACATACGATGTTATTAGGCGCTTGTTTTGTGCTTATTTCTGATATTATTGGTCGTTTAATCGTTTTTCCATATGAAATCAATATTGGGTTAACAATAGGTGTCTTTGGAACCATTATCTTTTTAATCCTATTAATGAAAGGTAGGAAAAATTATGCTAATGAGCTTGAATAAAAAATTAATCCTACTGATTGGAATTACGATAATTGCTGCAATATTTTATTTGTTTGTTGGTTTAGACCCTGATATTTTTGATTATCAACTTCAAAGTCGTTTACGTAAAACGCTTTTAATTTTATTGGTTGGTGGTTCAATTGGTACAGCAGTGGTATTATTTCAAGCTATTACGCGAAATCGTTTATTAACACCTTCTATCATGGGTTTGGATTCTGTATATCTATTTGTCAAAGTTTTACCAGTATTTTTATTTGGTATACAATCTGAGATTCAAACAAACATCTATATTAACTTTGCGATCACACTCATGACAATGGTTGTGTTTTCATTAATATTATTTGAAGGTATTTTCAAGTTAGGTCACTTTTCAGTTTATTTCATTCTGTTGGTTGGCTTTGTTTTAGGAACCTTTTTTCGTAGTATTACGAATTTCATTCAACTAATCATGGATCCTGATGCATTTTTAGCTGTTCAAAGTGCGATGTTCGCAAATTTTAATGGTTCTAATACGACATTAGTTTGGCTATCAGGTATCTTTCTTATTGTGCTTGTAGTAGTTGCGTATAGAAGTGCAGCATACTTAGATGTACTACTTCTAGGTAGAGCACAAGCAATTAACCTAGGTATTAATTATGAACGTGTGATCCGTGGTGTACTCATTTTGGTATGTATGTTGGTATCTATTTCAACTGCATTAGTTGGACCAATCACTTTTTTAGGTCTATTAACAGTAAACCTTGCACATGAATATATGCGTACTTACAAACATAAAATATTGATTCCAGTAACAATATGTTTAAGTTGGATTGGCTTATTCGTTGCAGAATGGATCGTTGAAAACTTATTTGATGCTACGTCAGAAGTCAGCATTATTATTGATTTAGTTGGTGGTAGTTACTTTATTTATCTTTTAATGAAAAGGAGACAGTCGTCATGATTGAAGTGAGAAACGTAACGCAATCTATACAAGGGAAAGAGATTTTACATGATATTACAGTGACAATTCAACGTGGAAAATTAACTTCATTAATCGGTCCCAATGGCGCTGGGAAAAGTACATTATTATCAGCGATAAGTCGAATTGTTAAGCATAATCAAGGTGAAATTGTCATAGAAGGTCATGCAATCAAAGACTTTAATCATAAAGACTTAGCAAAAAAGTTAAGCATATTAAAGCAATCAAACCATACGGATATGAATATTACAGTTGAGCAGTTAGTTCAGTTTGGACGTTTTCCGTATTGTAAAGGGCGCTTAAATAAAGACGATATGGAGCATGTGGAATCAGCCATTAAATTATTAAATTTACAACACATTCGAGACCGTAATATAAAAGCATTGTCAGGTGGGCAACGACAACGTGCCTATATCGCAATGACAATTGCTCAAGACACGGATTATATTTTATTAGATGAACCACTTAATAACTTAGATATGAAACATTCAGTACAAATTATGCAAACGTTAAAACGCCTATGCCGTGATTTTAATAAAACAATCGTCATCGTCTTACATGACATTAATTTTGCATCATGTTATTCAGATTATATTATTGCATTGAAAGATGGTTATGTAATAAAAGAGGGCGTTAAAGATCAAGTTATCGACAGCCATATATTGAATCGATTATATGATATGTCAGTTGCGATTGAAGAAATTAGAGGACAAAAAATTTGTCTTTATTTTAATAATGATGACTTACTTTCTAAAATATAGTAATCATAAAATTTATAGTGGGAGGGGTACCTATGACTTAATCTAATAGAACTAACGACGACAGAAAGCAAACAAGACGTGAAATTTATTGTATTAAAAGGAGAAATACAGCTATGAGAAAAAGCATCTTATTTTTAATTTTGAGTATTGTCTTAGTATTAGCGGCATGTGGTAAAGATAGTGGAAATAAAAGCTCAGATGCTAAGTCATCAAATACAAAAGACACTGTTAAAATAGTTAACAATTATAAAGCACGCGGAGAGAAACAAGATGGTAGTGATGCTAAAACAATTAAAGACACAGTAGAAGTGCCTAAAAATCCAAAACGTGCAGTTGTATTTGATTATGCTGCAGTGGATTTGATGAAAGCATTTGGTGTGCAAGATACGATTAAAGCGTTACCTAAAGGTGAAGGTGTGTCATCAGTACCACAATTTTTATCAGAATTTAAAGATGATAAATACATCAACACTGGTAAAATGAAAGAAGTTAATTTTGATAGAGTCGCACAAGCAAAACCAGATGTCATTTATATTTCTGGACGTACGGCAAGTCAAAAAAACTTAGATGAATTTAAAAAAGCAGCGCCGAATGCCAAAATTGTTTATGTAGGTTCTAGTGAAAAAAATTATTTACAAGATATGAAAAAAGTAACTACAGATTTAGGTAAAATTTACGGTAAAGAAGATAAAGCCAAAGCATTAAATGACGAATTAGATAAAAAAATTGCAGATACGAAAAAACGTACAGCAAAAACAGATAAATCATTGATGTATCTATTAGTAAATGAAGGTGAATTATCAACATTTGGTCCAGGTGGACGCTTTGGTGATTTACTATTTAACACATTAGGATTTAAACCGGCAGATCAACATGTTAAAGCAAGTCCACATGGTCAAAATATTAATAATGAATATATAACTTCAAAAGATCCTGATATTATTTTAGCTATGGATAGAGGTTCAGTTGTTAGCGGTAAATCATCAGCCAAACAGGTACTAAAAAATGATGTTATTAAACATGTTAAAGCTATCAAATCAGGTCATGTATATGAAGTTGATCCTAAATTATGGTACTTTAGTGCTGGTGGTACAACAACAACAATTAAACAAATCGAGGCCTTAAACCATATATTAGATCAAGTAGAAAAATAAAAATGACTATAAAGGTATCCTAAATTTCAAGACATCTTGTTTAGCTAATGTATAACCAATAATATCTGGAATTTAAATCAATTCCAATTTAAACAAAAACGACAATTTCTATTGAAATAAAATAGAGATTGCCGTTTTTTGTTATTGATGCCATCATTTTTTGTAAAATTAAGATTGTCTTGTTATGTGATTTTAAATTTTCATTCTCGCTTACATTGAGTATTTATAAAATGATGCGATTGATTTGTATGAAAGTACTTTGTTAATTTGATTAAGTGATAAATGGGGAGCGGGACAACATTTATAATGAATTCATAGTCCCGCCCCGCAAGGTTGACTAGGATTGAAATATACTTGGTATCAGCGTATTTTCAATCCAGTCAACTATGGCCAATATTTAGTTCATAGCTTAAAACTTAATAATGTCCCAGATTCTTATCTGAGTGATACAGTTTTAATATTCAATTTGTTAAGCAACAGAGGGATATAAAGCCTTATATTACGAAATACAAATGATAATGAAATTTACAACGATTATTAAAGTGGGCGCTACATTGTGGACAGTTTTCAATCAACATATATTTATTAATTGTCATTTCATGCCGACACACGCCACACATTACTGCCTTAATATCAAATTCGTGTTCAGGCCAGCGTTCAATTTCATGAAGCTCATGCTCATTATGGCATTGATAGCACGGGTAATATTTTTGGCAGCATTTGAATTTAATTGCAATAATGTCTAATTGTGTATGATAGTGAATGCATCTTGTTTCATGATCTACAATTGAACCGTATACAATTGGCATAATAAGGTCACCTCGACATTTTAATGTTTGTCAGGAGGATCACCAATAATACGTACTTCACGGTGCAACTCTACATCAAATTTTTCTTTGACCACTTGTTGAACATGATGAATTAAATTTTCATAATCTGTGGCAGTGCCATTATCTACGTTAACCATAAAGCCAGCGTGTTTTTTAGACACTTCAACACCACCAATTCTATGACCTTGAAGATTAGAATCTTGGATCAACTTACCAGCAAAATGTCCAGGTGGACGTTGGAAAACACTGCCGCAAGAAGGATATTCTAATGGCTGTTTACTTTCACGACGTTCAGTTAAATCGTCCATTTTAGCTTGTATATCATCTAATTGTCCTGGCGCTAAAGTAAAAGCAGCTTCTAGTACAACTAAATGTTGTTGTTGCACAATACTGTTTCGATAATCAAGTTCTAATTCTTGGTTGGTAAATTTAAGTAAATCACCCTGCTCATTTACACATAGAGCGTAATCGATGCAATCTTTAACTTCCCCACCATAAGCACCAGCGTTCATATAGACAGCGCCGCCAATGGAACCAGGAATACCGCAAGCAAATTCTAGACCAGTTAGAGCATGATCTCTTGCAGCTTTAGATACATCAATAATCGCTGCACCACTACCAGCAATAATGGCATCATCAGAAACAGCAATATGGTTTAATGACAACAAACTAATGACAATGCCACGAATACCTCCTTCACGAATGATAATGTTTGAACCATTACCTAAATATGTAACTGGAATATCATGCTGTCTTGCATAGCGGACTATGGCTTGAACTTCTTCGTTCTTAGTTGGAGATAAATAAAAATCAGCATTACCGCCCGTTTTAGTATAAGTGTAATGCTTAAGTGGCTCGTTTATTTTGATAATGTCACGTGGTACGAGCTTCTTTAAATCCGTTAAGATGTCTTCCTGACTCAAAATAAGTACATCCTTTCCTTACTTCTATAATCTAATGTTTATTATAGCAACTTTATAATTGAATTGCTTGAAAAATAGACGCTACTTTTAGCATATAATTACAGAAATCTACCTACACTTATAACTTGTAATTTCTATGTTGAGTCATATGTATAAAAAATGCCTCTTTTTGTGCTTCATAACTTCTAATGCTTGTTTGTTGTGAGATAATCTGTTCTTTATAGCTAGCAAATTGTGTTGCAAATGAAATATCTGTCTCTAATAAATGGTCAATTGTTTGATATTGCTTGAAAATAGGGTGAGACATCTGAATAATATGTAGACGACTGATTTGTTTTAATTCAGTCAAATTATTAAATTGAGCCATCATCACTTTTTTATGATAAGCATGATGCAAACGATAGAATCCAACATAGTTTAATCTTTTTTCATCTAAAGCAGTAATTTGATGTAAATTTTCAACGCCTACTAAAATATCTAAAATAGGTTCAGTAGGGTACTTCATATGGCGTGTGCCACCAATATGCTGTGTGAATTGAACGGGTGAATCAAGTAATTGAAATAATAATTCTTTCGTTTGTTTGTACCGATGAGCAAAATCGTTTAACATTTGAGTATCTTGTATGAATGGTTGGACTTGTGCGTACATGGCGAGCTCCCCTGGCTTGTAAAGTCAAATTCTGCCATAATATAACATAATTTATTTTCTTTATAAATAGCTTTCTGTATAATGTTTGTTGATAGGAGTGCAAATATGAGAAAATTTACCGTTATTTCTATTATCTTATGCTGTTTATTGCTCGTTTCATGTAGCAACGATAAACAATCTGCAGCCAAGCAATTTGAAAAAGACTTAGCACCTGCAGAAGCTAAACAAGAAGATGTTGAAAAAGTGATGGATAGCATCCAATTAAAACAAATCGAACAATTAAGTAATACTGATACAACCGATAAAAATAAAAAGGATTTTGAAATATTACAAAAAGATATGCATCGACATCTTTTGCCTACATTTGAAAAATATGAAAAATTAGCGAAATCCACCCCAGCAAAGACTAAAGAAGCCAAAACATTAAAGAAAGATTACTTAGCGACAGTTAAACAGAAACGCGCTAAAATAAATGAATTAATGGATTTCATAGAATTGTGTAATAAATCTATAAAAGCCAATGAAGAGATTTTAGACTATACAAAAGTATTTGAGAAGAAACGTTCTAAAGTTGAAGAAGATATAAAAAATGCTCAAAATCAAGAAGATGCCAAGCAATTAACGCTAAAACTAGAAAATAACAACGAGGACTTAAAGAATGCTGCCAAAAAATATTTGAATAATAGTCAAAAATCACATCCAGAAGACGAGGTAGATCGTCATATTATTCCATTAATTAAAAAGCAAATTCTAGATATTAATCAAACGAATATTACTGACAAAAATGTCAATAGTGCACGTAAAAATGCCATTGAAATGTATTATAGTTTACAAAATTACTACGAAACGCGTGTCACTACAATTAAGTTAAGTAATCAAATTAAAAAAATTAATGTTGAGCAACTGCCGAAAGAGGGTAAAGACCTAAGTAAACTTGATGACGACTTTTATCAAAGATTAAAGCAGAAACAGCATTAAGTTGTTATATTACATTATTAATATATGCAAATTAATAAATATTGGTTAACAACATCTTATATAATGTGTATAATTGAACCCACTGAGTAGTTTAATCGAGTAATTAATGAAAATGAAATCAATGAACTTACACAAAATGATAAAATTTTAGAGGTGAATAGAATGGCTATAAAGCTGAGTTCGATTGACCAGTTTGAGCAGGTACTAGAAGACAATAAATACGTATTTGTATTGAAACACAGTAACACATGTCCAATATCTGCAAATGCTTATGATCAGTTCAATAAGTTTTTATATGAAAGAGATATGGACGGTTATTATTTAATTGTGCAAGAAGAAAGAAAATTATCTGATTATATTGCTGACAAAACACAAGTGAAACACGAATCACCACAAGCGTTTTATTTTGTTGATGGCAAAGCGGTGTGGAATGCGAGTCATCGAGATATTAACGTGTCCTCTTTAGCTCAAGCAGAAGAATAATAAATTTGAAGTTATAGCAATCTAAAATGTAGTTAAACGATAAAAATGATACTTCGGGGCGGGAAGATAAAGTCATAACCGACTTTTACCCGCTCTTTTTCTTATAATATGAAAAAAGATGGTATGCTATGTATAATGGACGTTGATAATAAATATTAATCATGTTAGATGAGAAACGAAAGTGATTGACATACAGATTTTGAAAGAATTAATGAGGTGATTGTTGATGAGAGTATTAGTAGCTATGGATGAATTTAAAGATATCATTTCAAGTTATCAGGCAAACCGTTATGTAGAAGAAGCGGTTGCCAGTGAAATTAGTGATGCAGATATTGTACAAGTCCCATTATTTAATGGACGTCATGAACTTATGGACTCGGTTTTTTTATGGCAATCAGGCACTAAATATCGACTTAATGTACACGATGCGGATATGAATGAGGTTGAAAGTGTATATGGGCAAACAGAGCAAGGAACGACAGTTATAGAAGGTAGCTTATTTGTAAAAGGGAAAAAGCCAATTACTGCACGAACAAGTTATGGGCTCGGTGAAATGATAAATACTGCGCTAGATAATGGCTCAAAACATCTTGTTATCTCACTAGGAGGACTCGATTGCTTTGATGGTGGCATCGGCATGCTTCAAGCGTTAGGGGCAACGTTTTATGATGATGAGGCACAGCCGCTTGATGCAACAAAAGGTGCACAAATAATTAAATATATTAGACATATGGATTTGACAGCTGTTAATGATAAACTTGCAGAAGTGAACATTCAAGTTATGTCTGATTTTTCAAGCAGACTATATGGTAAGAATAGTGAAATGATGCAATCATATCAAACACTAGGAATCTCTAGAGAAACAGCAGTTGAAGTGGATAATTTGATTTGGTACTTAGGGGAACTTATTAAAAATGAATTAAAAATAGCAATTGGCCCAATAGAACGTGGTGGTGCCGGTGGAGGGATAGCTGGTATCTTGAAAGGTTTATATGATGCCGAAATTGTAACGAGTCACGAACTTGTTGATCAAATTACACATTTAGATCAGTTAATTGAGCAAGCAGACTTAATTATTTTTGGAGAAGGCTTGAAAGAAGAAGATCGTCTAATGGAAACTACAACGATTCGTATTGCAGAACTTGCAGAAAAGCATCAAAAACCAGCGATAGCTATTTGTGCAACAAGCGATAAATTTGATTTATTTGCGAACTATCATGTGACAGCCATGTTTAACACATTTATAGATATGCCCGAATCGGTTACAGATTTTAAAATGGGTGTTCAGCTACGTCACTACGTCGTACAGGCATTAAAATTGTTAAAAGTTCAGTTAAATTAAACATAATAGATAAAAATTGAGAGAGGCTGGGACATAAATCTCAGAAAAACAGCAGTAAGATCATTTTCAATTAGAAAATATCTTGTTGCTGTTCTCTATTTTCACAATACTTCGTATTGAATGGCTTCGCTTTCCTAGGGTGCCGTCTCAGCCACCCCAACTTGCTTTGTCCGATGGCTTTCTTTTCGAAAGCCTATCTGTTGGGGCCCCTGTCTTCGACTGGCACTGCTCCCTCAGGAGTCTCA
>NZ_PPPV01000012.1:938781-1047583 GCF_002901705.1 Staphylococcus lugdunensis | reverse complement strand
GCGTATTAACATGTAATTTTACCTTTAAATGCTTTAAAAATAAGGCACTTTCGTGTCATTTAATAAACTTTACTAAACTAAATGAACGAGGTGCCTTATCTATAAAGATTATAACATGACTCAACTTACACTATACACTACCAATGGAAACTTCAATTCTTATTCCTACAAATAATATTTCTCGATATGTATAAACAATCCCAGATAATGAGTTCAATCATCATCGTGGTGCAACATCATATCATCCAAAAATGATAACAAGCTGTATATTATCTAATACATAAGCGAAAAGACCATTTCTATCAAATAATTTTAATAGAAATGGTCTTTTTTACATTGCTTAAGAACTTAATGGCCCAGGCCTTCCTGTCAATTACTGCCAGTATATCGTTCATAGCCTAAAACATAATGATGTCCCGGATTCGATTTTCTTATAATTGCAATTTTGTTAGCACGTATTATTTGTTATAATGTGTGACTTCTTCGACTATGCCTAACACTACTTGTACTGCTTTTTCCATAACGTCTATAGATGCAAACTCAAATGGACCATGGAAATTACCGCATCCAGTGAAGATATTAGGTGTTGGAAGGCCCATAAATGATAATTGTGAACCGTCTGTACCACCACGAATAGGAGCAGTGTTTGGCGTTATTCCTAAATCACTAAACACTTTTTTAGGAATATCAATCACATGAGGTAAAGGTTTAATTTTTTCTGCCATATTGTAATACTGATCTTCGATATCTACTTTGACTGGGAAATCTTCATAATGCGCATTTATATTATCTCGAATTTCAAGTAATTTCTTCTTGCGTAATTCAAAGTTTTTGCGATCATGATCACGAATAATATACTGAAGGGTTGCTTTTTCTACATTGCCATTAAAATGCATTAAATGGTAAAAACCTTCGTAATTTTCTGTCCGTTCTGGCACCTCTTGAGGAGGCAATAAGCTATTAAATTGTTGGCCGAGCAAAATCGCATTAACCATGACATTTTTTGCAGAACCAGGGTGAACATTTACGCCATGGCAGGTAATCGTTGCTTCCGCTGCATTAAAACTTTCAAATTGCAACTCGCCATATTGACTGCCATCCATTGTATATGCAAAATCAGCATTAAAGCGTGCAACATCAAAATGGTGAGGGCCTTTACCAATTTCTTCATCAGGAGTAAAAGCGATACGAATACGGCCATGCTTAATTTCAGGATGGTCTACTAAATATGTTACAGCTTCCATGATTTCAACCACACCGGCTTTATCATCAGCCCCAAGTAATGATGTGCCATCAGTAATCATCAATGTGTGTCCTTCTAAGCCTTGTAATTCAGGAAATACCTCTGGATCAAGCACTCGAGATGTTTGGCCTAATTTAATCGATTGACCATCAAATGACGAGATAATTTGAGGTTTGACATGACTGGCATTAAAATCAGGAGATGTATCTACATGGGCCAAGAAGCCAACTGTAGGCACATCATGCGCAATGTTACTCTCGATAGTAGCGAAAAGATAACCGTTATCGTCGAGTTCAGTTGCTAGACCTAAAGCATCAAGCTCTCTTTGTAAAAGATTTAATAAATCCCATTGTTTAGCTGTAGAGGGTGTAGTTTGTGAGTTTGGATCTGATTGTGTATCTATTTTGACATATCTTGTTAATCTATCAATAATTTGTGCTTTCATCGTTATTCAACCCCTTAAACTCTATTGTTCATATTATAAGATTTTTTATAAGATTTCCCTTTAATTTTCCCAAAAAACTGTTTGATTCGCGTATAAAGATAATATAAAATTTCGGCAACAAGAATACCAAAGGCAATCGCGCCAGAAATAAGTGTCACTTCTAAAAATGTATTTACAGCATGTGTGTAATCATTTGATACTAAGAAACGGGTTGCTTCATATGCAGCACCACCAGGGACAAGTGGAATAATTCCAGGAACAATAAAAATAATGACCGGACGTTTGTATCGTCTACTCATAACGTGACTTAGCAATCCTAAAATAAGGCTCCCAGAAAATGCAGCACCTACTTTACCTAAATCTAAATCAACGGTGTATTGATAAATCGTCCAAGCAACAGCGCCTACGAAACCACATGCCACGAGTAATCTTTTAGGTGCATTGAAAATAATTGAGAAAAGCACTGTAGAAATAAAACTAATTGTAAAATGAAATAAATAAAATAGCATTTATAAACAGCCTTTCTTAGAATAGTAATAAAACAATTGCGACACCAGCACCAATTGCAAACGCAGTTAAAGCGGCTTCTACACCACGAGACATACCAGCTAGCAACTCTCCTGCCATCAAATCACGAATCGCGTTACATATTAAAATCCCAGGTACTAAAGGCATCACGCTGGCAATAGTAATAATGTTTTGATTTGTTGCAATGCCCATCTTAGTGAAAAACACTGCAATACTAATTACCACAGCTGAAGCTACAAATTCTGAGAAAAATTTAATTTGTATATAGCGCTGAACAAAGCTAAATGTTAAAAATGCAGCACCCCCAGCCAATATTGCGATCCAGCAGTCTGATGCTACGCCGCCAAACATAAATAAGAAAAATCCACATGCAATGGCTGCCGCTAAGAAATTAGTTAGAAATGAAAATTGCAATGACGCTTGACGTAGATGAATTAATTCGTTTTTGGCTTCATCGATTGTCAACTGATTATTGGCAATTTTTCTACTAAGACTGTTGGTTAATGCAATTTTTTCTAAATCGGTAGTTCTTTCTCTAATCCTAATGAGCCGTGTACTTGTGCGATCATTTAGTGAAAAAATAATCGCGGTTGAGGTCACAAAACTATATGTATCATGTAAACCATAGCTATGCGCAATTCTATTCATCGTATCTTCAACACGGTAAGTTTCTGCACCAGCTTCAAGTAAAATTCGACCTGCAATTAAAACCACATCAATCACTTTATTTTCATCTATAATAGTGATTGAATCAGACATAACGCGACACCTCCATGGTGGAATAAAAATATATAGTCATAAAAAAATTTAACGTTGCCTTTTTTGTACATCTATGTTGTTCAACGTACAAGTTATATAACTTCTATATTGCACTATTATAATAGAAGTTTTAACTAAAATGAATAATGAGTCAAGATAAACTTAAAATCATGAGCTATTCATACAAAAAACACTATCATTCAGATACTGTCTTGTACAGAATGATAGTGTAATACGGAAAGTGATATTGTACTTTATAATTTGATAATTGGATTAAACATAACTTGATTTCGTCCTTCATTTTTAGCCACATGTACCATATCATCAGCATCTTTAAATACTTTTCGTTGGGATTTGTGATCATCTTTAGTTAAATAACCTACACCAATGGACACTGATAATTTAATAACTTCTTTATTTGGTAAATGAAATGATGATTTTTCTACACCTAGACGGATATTTTCAGCAAGTTTAACGCTTTGGTCTAAGGAATAATCGCGTATAACTACTGAAAACTCTTCGCCACCATTTCTAAAGATTTTAAATTTCTTAGGTACATAATTCTTTAATAATTGGGACATTTGCTTTAATACAGCATCGCCTGATTTATGTGAATACGAATCATTGACGTCTTTAAATCCATCTATATCAATTAATAACAATGCAAGGCTTTCGTGATGTTCTTCAGCTTGTTGAGAAATATGATTAAGATGACGGTCAAATTCTTTAACGTTACCTAAACCAGTTAAATAATCATATTTATCTTCATTTTCGTAGCGATTGACAAGTGAAAAGAAGCGCCAAATATCTACGAACGTTACTGCTGAAGCAATAGTTAAGACAAATGATACAGGTATCAATATAATTAATTCTTTAATGTCATATATCGGGCTGAAAATTGATAAAATAGCTAAAATAATGATACTAATTAAATTTAAGATGAGTAGTGACACGATATCATTTTGTTTTAAAAATGGACCAATTGCACTTACAATGCCTGCTATGACAAGTAATGTCACACCATATAATATTGAATTCCCATAGGCAAAGATATCAACCAATGCGACAATTGTGGCTGCAGCAAGGGTATAAGGCATATGGGTATAACGTCCTAAAAACAACAATGGTACAAATGTTAAATGTACTAAAAATTCATCGTTATATGATGGGATTGGATAAGCAGCTAATAATAGTGCAACAAGGGTCATTAAAACTGTAACATAGCCTTTAGAGAAAGTTACCCGTTTATTCTCAGAATATTGTAATCTGTGGAATAAATAGATACCTGCAACCATGACAGAAATATTATAAATGATTGCTTCCAACATGTATTTACCGACTCCTTTATTTCTCCACTAGTAATTGTAAGTGAAAACTTACAATTTGTCATTAACTCTGGAAAGAAATTTATGCTAAATTACAGTCTTTCATGTTAAAATAAAATTTTCCATGGTATGATAAGAAAAAACATTTTCTTCTTATTTATTATACTGTATAGACAACATGTGTTAACATACACCACAATTATATAGTGTATTTATGTCACAGTGCGTATAGAGAACCTTTATGACTGATGATATTGACGTCTTAACAAATAAAAAATATAAGGCGCTAAAAAATAAGAAATATATCTATTGAAGGTGAACGGATGCTTACATTATTGCTCATAGTGATTACGATGTTGATTAGTTTAATGATTACACCAATCGTTATCGCTATTTCTAAAAAGCTCAATATTGTTGATAAACCGAACTTTAGAAAAGTTCATACTCAACCAGTTTCGGTTCTTGGTGGCACCGTGATACTTTTCTCTTTCCTTATTGGGATTTGGATTAGTCATCCTATGGAAAGAGAAATAAAACCCTTAATCATAGGTGCTTTTATTATGTACGTAGTAGGACTTATTGATGACATATGTGATTTAAAACCACTACTTAAACTTTTGGGGCAAGTCGTCGCAGCGAGTGTGATTGTGTTCTATGGCATTACGATTGACTTTATTTCGTTTCCAATGGGACCAACTATTCATTTTGGGTTTTTAAGTATTCCAATTACAATCATTTGGATTGTAGCCATTACAAATGCAATTAATCTTATTGATGGTTTAGACGGTTTAGCGTCAGGTGTTTCTATCATTGCTTTGTTAACAATAGCATTTATTGCTATTTTGCAAGGGAATATCTTTATAACAATGATTTGTAGTGTATTAATTGGTTCACTGCTAGGCTTTTTATTCTTTAATTTTCATCCAGCAAAGATTTTTCTGGGCGATAGTGGTGCATTAATGATTGGTTTTATTATTGGCTTTGTTTCGTTACTAGGCTTTAAAAATATTACGTTTATTTCATTATTTTTCCCGATTATTATACTTGCAGTTCCATTTATCGATACTTTATTTGCGATGATACGTCGTGTGAAGAAAGGGCAACATATTATGCAAGCAGATAAGTCACATTTACATCATAAATTGTTGGCTTTGGGTTATTCACATAGACAAACGGTGTTATTGATTTATTCAATTGCCATTTTATTCAGTCTATCAAGTATCATTTTGTACTTATCACAACCATTAGGTGTTGTCTTGATGTTTATCTTGATTTTAATTACGATTGAGATGATTGTTGAATTTACCGGATTAATTGATGATAATTATCGACCTTTATTAAAGTTAATTGCCAAGAAGAACCATCACCATGAACATAAATAAAAAATAAGCTATTCAGCCTGATATATAATATTGTTTCAGGCTGAGTAGCTTTTTAATTTGTAGAAATATCGAAAGGTAACTTTTTCGTTTTTTCAGTAGTTAATGTGTAATTGCCAGCAGTATGTTGATTTAAAAATGCGATGAAAGCATCATAGTCGTCTGCGATTACATCTATATGATAACGGACTTTATCAAGGTAAGTAGTATCGCGAAGCATATAGGATGTTGATGCTAACTCATATTCGAATTTACCAGTTAAATCGTAAGCAACTGTTACAATAACGGGAATGGCATCGCGTAATTCTACACGTCCTACCGCAAAAATAACATCACGCACGGCACCACTATATGCACGTATCAAACCGCCACCACCAAGTTTAATGCCTCCAAAATAGCGCGTCACAACTACACAAACATTATGAACATCGAGTTTTTTCAAAATATCCAACATCGGCACACCAGCTGTACCAGTAGGCTCTCCATCATCATTTGCTTTTTGAATATTCATGTGTGCTCCCACTGTATAGGCAGAACAATGATGTGTTGCATCTTTATGACGCTGCTTGATATCGGCAATAAATTGTTTAGCCTCATCTTCACTATTTACTGGTTTAATATGGGCGATAAATCTAGATTTGTGTATGACATTTTCAATAATATGTTCTTTTTTTATTGTAATAATGGGTTCGCTCATTAAAATTGATTCCCCCTATAGCGTATCGATTAATTTAACTATACAGCATGATATCAAAACAATAAAGCACTGTTTTAATCTGCTTAAAAATTTATCTTGTGTGTCATATGTCATGTGTGACGAATGATGATATTGCAAATTGTGATTTATTTTTTAAGAAGAGCAGGGAGCGGGACAGAATTCATTATGAATTCGTAGGCCCGCCCCGGCAAGGTTGACTAGGATTGAAAAAAGCTGGGTATAAGCGTATTTTCAATCCAGTCAACTACTGCCAATATAGAGCTCAGAACCTAAAATTTAATTATGTGCCAGACTCGTTGTTAAAGAGGGGATAGTTGTTTGCTTTTAAGTTAAATTATTTTATAATGAGAATTAAGTATAATTGAGGAGGACTACTATGAAGATTGCTGTAATGACTGATTCTACAAGCTATCTCTCACAAGAGTTACTAGATAAATACCAAATTCCAGTTGCACCTCTTAGTGTCATCTTTGACGACGGAGAAACATTTGTTGAATCAAATGATGTTGACATGGAACAGTTTTACCATAAAATGCTATCATCGAAAACACCACCAACTACAAGTCAACCTGCTATTGGAGAGTGGATTCAACGCTATGAAGCACTGCGAGATCAAGGTTACACAGATATCATTGTTATATGTTTATCAAGCGGTATCAGCGGTAGCTACCAATCTGCAACACAAGCTGGAGAAATGGTCGAAGGCGTTAATGTGCATTCATTTGATAGCAAATTAGCTGCAATGATGGAAGGATCATATGTGTTACATGCAATAAACTTAGTGGACAAAGGTTTTTCACCTGACGACATTATTCAAGAATTAAGCGCAATTCGTGAACATACAACTGCGTATTTATTTGTAGATGATTTGAAAAACCTACAAAAAAGTGGCCGTATTACCGGTGCACAAGCTTGGGTTGGTACGATGTTGAAGATGAAACCTGTATTACGCTTTGAAAATGGGAAAATAGTACCGGAAGAAAAAGTGCGTACTAAGAAAAGAGCTTATAAGTCATTAGAAGAGAATATTATGCGCATTGCTAGTGAGCTTGATGAAGTGACGATATTTGTGATAAATGGAGATAAAATTGAAGAAGGTAAGGCATTTTACCGAGAATTGAAAGAAAAGTATCCGGAATCCTATAATATTCATTATTCCGAATTTGGACCAGTTGTTGCTACACATCTTGGTTCAGGCGGGTTAGGATTAGGGTGTTTTGGCAAAAAGATTTCTATAGAATAATGCATTTCGAGGGAGGCATGAATCAACAATGATTCATGTCTTTTTTTATACATTAAAAAGAGGTGACTAGAATCATACGCTATGGTCAATTAATACCTGCATCTGATGTTCAAAATAATGAGCCAGTAGCATCGAAACAAAAAGGAATTTACACCGATAACAAAGGAATAGTATGTCTGCAATGTGGCAATTGAGATATGCTATATTTTCATAAATATATAAGTAATCATCAGGAAGAGATTGTTTATTGCCGTAACTGCCTTCAATTGGGAAGAGTAGATAATATGACAGATTATGTATTAATAGAATCGAAGAGAAATAAGACTACCGCTTCGTACACATTGCCATTTAATTTGTCTGATCAACAATGTTATGCCAGTAAAAAAATGATTTATGCTATACAGCACCACCAAAAATTATTACTCTATGCAGTAACGGGTGCTGGTAAGACGGAAATGATGTTTCCTGGTATTCAGTATGCCAGACACGAGGGGTACAATGTTGCTATTGTATCTCCAAGAGTAGATGTTGTTTTAGAAATTAGTCAGCGTATCCTGGATGCTTTTCAAGGTGAACAGATTGATGTATTGCATCAGCAATCGAGACAACAATTTAACGGTCATTTTGTCATTGCAACGATTCATCAGTTGTATCGTTTTAAAAATCATTTTGACCTTATTTTTGTTGACGAAGTAGATGCTTTTCCATTAGCTATGGAATCATCATTATTTATTGCAATTCAGATGGCAGCCTGTAGACAAGCTTCAATTATTTATATGACTGCGACGCCACCTAAAGCGTTATTAGCGCAATTTAATCATGAACAAATCATATATTTACCAGCTAGATTTCATCGACATCCACTTCCTGTACCACGCTTTAAATATTTTAAGTTGAAGTGCAATCGACAACAACAAACTTTAGTGCGCATTTTGCAAAATCAACTAAATAAACGACGAATAACTTTAGTGTTTTTTCATCATATAGAAACGATGTTAGCTGCCTATCATCGATATCAAGCTGTTTTGTCGTCACTCACCTACGTATATAGTGAAGATGTCTTACGTTTTGAAAAGGTTGAAGCGCTCAGACAAGGGAACTACGAAATTGTTTTTACGACAACAATTTTAGAAAGAGGCTTCACAATGGCACATTTAGATGTCATTGTTATCGATGCACAAACATTTAGCAAGGCAGCATTGATACAGATTGCTGGTCGAGTTGGGAGAAAAGCACATGCACCTGATGGCATGGTATTGTATTTACATCAAGGTGTAAGTTTAAGCATGATTGCTGCTAGACGTGAGGTGCAATCTATGAATCGTTTGGCAAGAGAAAAAGGGTGGTTAGATGAGAAGATGCCTCCAATGTCTTCAACCCATCCATGAACCATTAACGGCTATAAATATATACAAGCCGCCTAAACTTATATGTTCACAATGTGAAAGTTTGTGGCAAGCTTGTCGTATTAAAGACAAAAAACAACGTTGTTCGAGATGTCTAAATCAATGTGGTCATTCAACGCAACAGTGTTTAGACTGTCAGTTTTTAGCAAATCGGTTTCAATTAATGACGCAGCTATATTGTGATTATCAGTACACAGGAATTATCAAAGCGCTCATCCATCAATACAAATTTATGAAAGATCACTATTTAGCACAAGTGTTGGCATATCAACTGAAGCTACCTCAAATTAAATATGACTACGTTGTGCCGATTCCGTCCCCGAAAGTAAGAGATGATGCAAGAACCTTTAACCCTGTAACTACAGTGTTAGCTTATAAAGGTATTCAATATATTAATCTTTTAGCTACGGATTTGCGTCCTAAGCAATCGAAATTATCAAAAATAGAGCGTGCTGAAGCATCTAATCCATTTTATATTTCTTTAGATATCGACTTGACAAATAAAGAAATATTACTCGTAGATGATATTTATACTACTGGATTAACCATACATCATGCGGGGTGTAAATTGTTAGAAAATAAAGTCAGAAAATTCAGTGTGTATACGTTTGCACGGTAGTCCGAACGTGGTATGATATAAGTAAGAATTACCAATAGAGGTTAAAGGAGAGATTACTATGATTAGATTTGAAATTCATGGAGATAACCTCACTATTACAGATGCAATCCGCAACTATATTGAGGACAAAATTGGTAAATTAGAACGCTATTTTAATAACGTTCCAAATGCAGTAGCACATGTTAAAGTTAAAACGTATGCTAATTCTGCAACTAAAATTGAAGTAACAATTCCACTCAAAAATGTCACACTTAGAGCGGAGGAACGACACGATGATTTGTATGCAGCTATTGACTTAGTTAATGACAAATTAGAGCGTCAAGTACGTAAATATAAAACACGTGTCAACAGAAAAAATCGAGATCATGGGGATCAAGAAGTATTCGTGGCAGAAGTAGCTGAAGCTACTCCAGAACCATCTGAATTAGAAGTCGAAACAAATGATAGCGACATTGAAATTATTCGTTCTAAACACTTCAGCTTAAAACCTATGGATTCTGAAGAAGCTGTATTACAAATGAATTTGCTAGGACATGATTTCTTTGTGTTTGCTGATAGAGAAACAGAAGGAACAAGTATTGTATACCGACGCAAAGACGGTAAATATGGTTTAATCGAAACAACAGAATAAAAATTTTGAGTCATTGTGCTTATAGCCACAATGTCTTGAGTGATTTTCTAGAGAATGGGACAGAAATATCATTTGCAAAAAATAATTTCATTGTCCCTCACTGGCAAGGCTGACTAAGATTGAAAGAAGCTTGATACAAGCATATTTTCAATACAGTTAGCCACTGCCAATATTTTAAAATATATTTGGATAATGAAAAGAGTAGCTGAACAAGCTACTCTTTTTTTATTAAATATTTTTTAAAAGATAATTGTTAAGAAACATATTTTTTTAAAAAAACTTAACAAGATACACAAATATTTCACTTTTGATGAAAATAACCACTTGATTTTAATTTGTTATTAGATTAATAATATAAGTGTAATTATTAAATATTAATTTTAATAATTAAAACAATATCAAAGGAGTGTGATTTTATGTCAAAAATGTTAGTTCTTTTTTCTACATGTATTCTTTTAATGTTGATGTCGTTAATTTTTATGCCTGTTAGTCATGCGCAAGGTTTATCCTCTAAGCAAGCAACGTTGTATCAGCAGAATCCAAAAGATACTAATACTCAAGTTTCAGGAAAACTGAATAATTCGAAAGAAACAAAAGCAAATGATACAGCAACCTTATTTGCAAACTCTAAAGTCAATCAATATATTATCGACAATCATCTTCAGCATTCGCCAGTAGTAAAAGATCCACGTATGGATACACTTCCTAAATTAGAATATAAAAACGGCACTTACATGGGTGTTGTTATTCACGAAGTGGGCGAAGACAATCGTCCTTTACAAGTATGGGTAGATCGCATGTATGAAACTTATACTAGAGCATTTGTACACGCATTCGTTGATAATAACGAAATACATCTTACTGCACCTGCAGAATATTATGTGTGGGGAGCTGGTCCTAAAGCTAATCCATACTTTTATCAAATCGAATTAGTAAGAATGTATAATTTTGAAGACTTTGCAAAATCAGTTAATAATCAAGCTTGGCTTGCAGCCTATATGTTAAAGCAAAATGGAATTACGCCAACACTTGCTGATGATAACGCTGGTAAAGGTTCTGTCATTAGCCACAATGCAGTAGGTAAATATTGGGGCGGTACAGATCACGTAGATCCAATCGAATACTATGGAAGATGGGGATACGATATGCATCAAATGTTTGATTTAATTAAATACTATTATGATAATATGGCGTAAATTAAAAATGCTTTAATACATGTAGTAGCAAGACTAGGAATCTGTTATTTAGATTCCTAGTCTTGTTCGCGTGTTTTTTACAAACTTTAATAATCCCATTATCAACATTGAGGTTCATGATTAAGAATTTGTACATACTTTAGTTTTTAAGAAGCAAATGTTTAATCAATGGACACATATCTTAGGTTATGCTAATGTAATTTGACGATTCTAAAATTGTATTATTTCATCTTCAGTTTCTCAAAGTACGTTTTTAAAATACGCTTTTATTAATATATTCGAAAATTATTTATTTATGACGAGAAAAAGTTGTTTCTATCGTGTTAAAATAAATATGTTGTCGATTTGCAGGGCAATCAATAGCCCAAAAGGAATCACGCATCAACTTAGTAGTAGCACGCATGAGTTTTTCGGTGAAAGAAATGATTAGAGATGACATTGAGAGACGCGTAGTATGAGTAATATAAGTATAAATTTAATGGTATAAATGATAAGATAAATTGTTGTAGGCCAAACAGTTTTAGCTAAAGGAGCGAACAAAATGGGATTTTTATCAAAAATTGTTGACGGCAATAAAAAAGAAATAAAACGATTAGAAAAACTAGCTGATAAAGTACTTGCATTAGAGGAAAATATCGCTATTTTAACGGATGAAGAGATTCGTAATAAGACAAAAAAATATCAAGAAGAACTTAAAGAGATAGATGATGTTAAGAAACAAAATGATTATCTAGATAAAATATTACCTGAAGCATATGCATTAGTACGTGAAGGATCTAAACGAGTGTTCAACATGATTCCATTCAAAGTACAAGTGATGGGTGGTATCGCTATTCACAAAGGCGATATCGCAGAGATGAGAACAGGTGAAGGTAAAACATTAACAGCTACAATGCCAACATACCTCAATGCCCTTGCTGGCCGAGGTGTTCATGTTATTACAGTCAATGAGTATTTATCAAGTGTACAAAGCGAAGAAATGGCCCAATTATACAATTTCCTTGGGTTGTCTGTAGGCTTGAATTTAAATAGTAAAACAACAGCAGAAAAAAGAGAAGCATATTTACAAGACATCACATATAGTACAAATAATGAATTAGGATTCGATTATTTGCGTGATAATATGGTGAATTATGCCGAAGAACGTGTTATGCGTCCACTGCATTTTGCTATTATTGATGAAGTCGACTCTATTTTAATCGACGAAGCGCGTACACCATTAATTATTTCTGGGGAAGCTGAGAAATCAACATCACTTTATACGCAAGCCAATGTTTTTGCTAAAATGTTAAAAGCCGAAGACGATTATAAATATGATGAAAAGACAAAAGCTGTACATTTAACAGAACAAGGTGCAGATAAAGCGGAACGCATGTTCAAAATTGAAAACCTATATGATGTCCAAAATGTTGATGTCATCAGTCATATTAATACTGCCTTAAGAGCACATGTTTCATTGCAACGCGATAAAGACTATATGGTGGTTGATGGGGAAGTGCTCATTGTTGACCAATTTACAGGACGTACGATGCCAGGACGTCGTTTTTCTGAAGGATTACACCAAGCGATAGAAGCTAAAGAAGGCGTTCAAATTCAAAATGAATCTAAGACAATGGCTTCCATTACTTTCCAAAACTATTTTAGAATGTACAATAAATTAGCAGGCATGACTGGTACAGCAAAAACTGAAGAAGAAGAATTCCGTAATATTTATAATATGACGGTTACGCAAATTCCTACGAACAAACCGGTACAACGTACAGATAAAGCAGATTTAATTTATATTAGTCAAAAAGGTAAATTTAATGCTGTTATTGAAGATGTAGTAGAGAAACATAAAAAAGGTCAGCCTGTACTGTTAGGTACAGTTGCTGTAGAAACCAGTGAGTATATCTCAGCCTTGTTGAAAAAACGCGGTGTGAGACATGATGTTTTAAATGCAAAGAATCACGAGCGCGAAGCAGATATTGTTGCTAAAGCTGGACAAAAAGGCGCTGTAACAATTGCGACAAACATGGCCGGACGTGGTACCGACATTAAACTTGGTGAAGGTGTCGAAGAATTAGGCGGCTTAGCTGTTATAGGTACGGAACGTCATGAATCACGTCGTATTGATGACCAATTACGTGGCCGTTCTGGTCGACAAGGTGATAGAGGTGATAGCCGCTTCTATTTATCACTGCAAGATGAGTTGATGATTCGTTTTGGTTCTGAGCGCTTACAAAAAATGATGGGGCGTTTAGGCATGGATGATTCAACACCGATTGAATCAAGAATGGTCTCTCGGGCAGTAGAATCTGCGCAAAAACGTGTTGAAGGTAATAACTTTGATGCCCGTAAACGTATTCTTGAGTATGATGAAGTATTGCGTAAACAGCGTGAAATTATCTATAATGAACGTAATAATATTATTGATAGTGATAATAGTTCAGAGCTTGTTACTGCCATGTTGAAATCAACTTTACAACGCGCAGTTAATTATTACATTAATGAAGAAGATGAAGCATTAGATTATAATCCATTCATCAATTATGTTAACGATGTCTTTTTACAAGAAGGTAGCTTAACAGTTGAAGAAATAAAAGGTAAAGATTCCGAAGATATTTATAATATTGTCTGGGGTAAAATCGAACAAGCATATGATGCTCAAAAAGAAACTATTGGCACACAGATGCCAGAATTTGAGCGTATGATTTTGCTCCGATCTATTGATACACACTGGACAGATCACATTGATACTATGGATCAATTGCGTCAAGGAATCCATTTGCGCTCATATGCACAACAAAATCCATTGCGTGATTATCAAAATGAAGGTCATGAATTGTTTGATATTATGATGCAAAATATTGAAGAAGACACTTCAAAATTCATCTTGAAATCTGTTGTGCAAGTAGAAGAAAATATTGAGCGAGAAAAAACAACTGACTTTGGTAAAGCCCAACATGTTTCTGCCGAAGATGGTAAAGAAAAAGTGAAACCACAACCTATCGTAAAAGGTGAGCAAGTAGGTAGAAATGATCCATGTCCATGTGGTAGTGGCAAAAAATATAAAAACTGTCATGGTAAATAATGTGCTTGACGGTAATTGAATTAAATTCTCAATACTTAAACGAAGCGTGACCATAAATGTTATGCTTAATCCGTTTTGAGCCTTTTTGGAGTAGGATATTGAAGTTACACAAAGACTTCTATCCTGCTCTTTTTATGGATTAGATTAATCATCAATCATAATACAATCGTGACAAAATATAATCATATATGTATCATAAAGAAGACAGAAGATATCATCGTTATAGGAGAGATAAGCATGGAACTTTCAGAAATCAAACGTCGTATAGAGGCGTATCAAGATAGTTTAACTCAAATTAGGGGGTCTCTTTGACTTAGAAAATAAAGAGACAAATATTCAAGAATATGAAGAAATGATGACCGAGCCTAATTTTTGGGACGATCAAAATAAAGCGCAAGATATTATTGATAAAAATAACGCTTTGAAAGCAATAACTATGGGCTATCATGACTTAGACAATGAAGTTGAGGACATGTTTGCCACGACCGAGTTATTACAAGAAGAGTATGATGAGGATATGAAGGCTGAGTTGGAAATGGATGTCTTAGCCTTTAACGATAAATTAGATCAATTTGAATTACAGCTGTTATTAGATGGTCCACATGATGCTAATAATGCGATACTAGAATTACATCCAGGCGCTGGAGGTACAGAATCTCAAGATTGGGCGAGTATGTTACTCCGTATGTACCAGCGTTATTGTGAACAAAATGGATTTAAAGTTGAAACGGTAGATTATTTACCTGGTGATGAAGCAGGTATTAAAAGTGTGACGTTACTTGTCAAAGGACATAATGCGTATGGTTATTTAAAAGCTGAAAAAGGTGTTCATCGCTTGGTTCGTATTTCACCATTTGATGCATCAGGACGTCGTCATACATCTTTCGCGTCATGTGATGTGATACCTGATTTTAATAATAATGAGATAGAAATTGAAATTAACCCTGATGATATTACGGTTGATACTTTTAGAGCATCGGGCGCTGGTGGACAACATATTAATAAAACTGAATCAGCTATTCGAATTACCCATCATCCGACTGGCATAGTTGTCAACAACCAAAATGAACGATCACAAATTAAAAATCGTGAAGCCGCAATGAAAATGTTAAAATCCAAACTATATCAGTTGAAGTTAGAAGAACAAGCGCAGGAAATGGCGGAAATCCGTGGTGAACAAAAAGAAATAGGTTGGGGCAGTCAAATACGCTCTTATGTATTTCATCCATATTCAATGGTTAAAGATCATCGGACGAATGAAGAAACTGGGAAAGTAGATGCCGTGATGGATGGAGATATTGGGCCATTTATAGAAGCTTACTTAAGACAGCAAATGGATCAGTCATACTCGTCATAATGATTATTAGAACGCGCATGGGACATCATTATGTTCTAGGCTATAAACGATATATTGTCACTAGTTGACTGGATTGAAAATACGCTGATACCAAGTTTATTTCAATCCTAGTCAACCTTGCCAGAGCGGGACAGAATTCATTATGAATTCTGTCCCGCTCTCGTTTTAAATATAGGTAACGCAACATTATATTAAGATAGCGTAATGCTTTTTATTAGACGCCTTGTATAGAAATAGTAAGGTTGGAACTTATTGTAAAAAATTTATTGCTTTTAGAATTGCTAAAACTCTAAGATTTGATTGTTTGTTTACGCATTACTAAACAAAATGGATGTAAAATGCAGTTATTTATATTACTTAACCCTAGTAAATGCATCAAAATATAGGGAAAATATAAACTTTATGTTACATAGTGATAACAATAGCCAATTCGCAACGACTTTATGCTAGTCTAAGATTAAATCAGACTACAAATGAAAAGGAATGACATCATGAAGAAAACAATAACAGCAACAGTTTCATCAGTAGCCGCATTTTTAGCTGTAAATGGTATTGCGGATGCTTCTCCGGCTAAACCAGTTAAAGCGCAAACAACGATTAATAATTTAGATACATCACATACAGAAGCTGTAACAGCAAATAATTATTCTGAAAATGATATCGTGGTAGTTAAATCAGGCGATTCATTAAATTCAATTGCTTCTGCTCATCATATTACAGTGACAGATATTTATAACTTTAACCCAGGAGTTACTGAATTAATTCATCCGGGGGACTTAATCGCAGTTTCTAGCAAAGGTGCTGCATTACTTGGTACTAATATTAATGGTGCAACTTATACCGAAGTATCTTCGTCAAATCAACCACAAGATATTGCGCATTTAGTTACATCGACAACATCATATGATAAACAACATGATTTAACTTTTGATGAGTTAACACATGCAAATGCAACAACAAGCTCACAATCACATGTGACTTCTGGCACTGCAGGATCTCAAAGCTATCATAATAATACGCAAGCATCATCATACAACGGCCAACAAACATCAGCGCCAGCACATTATAATGCAGTAACACATCATCGCTACCATTATGGTTCAACACCAGCGCCTAACAAATATAAATCTGTAGCTAATCAAGGCAACCTATATGCATATGGCAACTGCACATACTATGTCTTTAATCGTCGTAGTGAATTAGGACGTTCAATTGGCAGTACTTGGGGCAATGCAAATAACTGGGCTTATTCAGCAAAAAGAGCTGGATTTACCGTTAATAATACTCCAGCAGTAGGTGCGATTTTCCAAACAGGTGCAGGCTATTATGGACACGTTGGCGTAGTTGAACGTGTGAACAGCAATGGTTCTATTTATGTATCTGAAATGAATTATAATGGACATTTCAATAATGTCACACATCGTTCAATTTATAATGTGAGCAGTTATAAATATATTCATTAATAACAACAGCTTAATTAAGGTGAGGCTTTGAATGCAAATGCATTGAGGAAGTCTCACCTTTATTTATTTTTTATGATAGAGTTACTTTCTTTAACATAGTTGCTTGGTATAATAAAGCTAAGTATCATCAGCGATAAAATAATAGAAAGGATGACAAGTATGGCAATTCACCAGTATTTTAAAAGATTATCAGACTTAGAAAAGTTAATAAGATTGCCTGGTAAATTTAAATATTTTGAACATAATGTTGCTGCGCATTCTTTTAAAGTCACTAAAATAGCACAATATTTAGCAACCGTTGAGGCACATCATGGTAACGAAGTTGATTGGAAAAGTTTGTATGAAAAGGCACTTAATCATGATTTTGCTGAAGTGTTTACTGGTGATATAAAAACGCCAGTGAAGTATGCAAGTAGAGAACTTAAAATGTTATTTTCCCAAGTAGAAGAAGAAATGGTAAATACATTTGTCAATGAAGAGATTCCTGAACCTTATCAAGATATTTATCGCCAGAGATTACAAGAGGGAAAAGATGATTCTTTAGAAGGGCAAATACTAGCAGTAGCTGATAAAATAGACTTACTATATGAAACGTTTGGAGAAATTCAAAAACGTAATCCTGAACCCTTATTTTTCGAAATATATGAAAATAGCCTAGAAACAATAATTCAATTTGATCATTTAGTTTCGGTGCAAGACTTTATTGAGAATGTAATTCCAGAAATGTTAACCGAAAACTTTATTCCTAGAACAGAATTACGCGAGACAACGATGTCAATCTTAAAACAAAGAAATGGGTGAACATCATGATTTGGTATGTCTGTGCTGCGTTATTTCCATGTTTATTAGTCGTCTTGTTTAGTGTTGTAACAAGAAATAAATGGATTGGAACGCTGGTCGCATTGATTTTAATTGCAACGTCCATATATAAAGGTTTTTTTCACAATGAATGGATCATATTTTTAGATGTCGTTTCATTATTAGCTGGTTATGTTATCATTGATAATCTTAAATTACATCAATCACATGATAATGACTAACGAACGTCGAATATGATGTTTAAAATTAAAAATATGATAAACGCTAGCAGTTCAAACTGACCATGAAGAAGGACAAACATAGTAGCAACACTGTGTTTGTTTTTTGTTTAAAAGAATAAAAGATTTAACGGGATGCTTAGCGAACAAACGTTTGTATTTTTGTTGAATTATCTGTTAGAATAGAGAATAAATCGAGCAAAGTATATGATGAGACAAACGATAGGAGGCGTATCTTAATATGGTTGAGCACGTACCATTTAAACTAAAATCTGAATTTGAGCCACAAGGTGACCAACCTCAAGCAATTCAAAAGATTGTTAAGGGCATTAATGAAGGTAAGCGACATCAAACATTATTGGGAGCAACTGGTACAGGTAAGACATTTACAATGAGCAATGTAATTAAAGAGGTTGGCAAACCTACTTTGATTATCGCCCATAACAAAACCTTGGCAGGTCAACTCTATAGTGAATTCAAAGAGTTTTTCCCAGAAAATAGAGTCGAATATTTTGTTAGTTATTATGATTACTATCAACCAGAAGCCTATGTGCCTTCCACAGATACATTTATCGAAAAGGATGCTTCAATTAATGATGAAATCGACCAGTTACGCCATTCAGCTACAAGTGCTTTATTTGAACGCGATGATGTTATTATTATCGCAAGTGTGAGTTGCATTTACGGTTTAGGTAATCCTGAAGAATACAAGGATTTAGTTGTTAGTGTGCGTGTCGGTATGGAAATGGAGCGGACAGAACTTTTAAGAAAATTAGTCGATGTTCAGTATTCTAGAAATGATATAGATTTTCAACGCGGAACTTTTAGAGTGCGTGGCGATGTCGTAGAAATTTTCCCAGCTTCAAGAGAAGAAATGTGCATCAGGGTGGAATTTTTTGGCGATGAAATTGATCGTATTAGAGAAGTAAATTATTTAACGGGTGAAGTGTTGAGAGAAAGAGAACACTTCGCTATTTTCCCAGCCTCTCACTTCGTCACTCGAGATGAGAAGATGCAATTAGCGATTCAACGAATTGAAAAGGAACTTGAAGAACGACTTAAGGAATTACGAGCTGAAAATAAATTATTAGAAGCACAACGTTTAGAGCAACGCACAAATTACGATTTGGAAATGATGCGAGAAATGGGCTTTTGTTCGGGGATTGAAAACTATTCAGTACACCTAACATTAAGACCTTTGGGATCAACTCCTTATACATTATTAGATTATTTTGGTGATGATTGGCTAGTTATGATAGATGAGTCACACGTAACTTTACCGCAAATAAGAGGCATGTATAACGGTGATAGAGCACGTAAACAAGTGCTTGTGGATCATGGATTTAGATTGCCGAGTGCACTAGATAACCGACCGTTAATGTTTGAAGAGTTTGAGGATAAGACAAAGCAACTCGTATATGTATCAGCTACACCGGGACCTTATGAACTAGAACATACGGATGAAATGGTAGAACAAATTATTCGACCTACAGGCCTATTAGATCCTAAAATTGACGTCAGACCAACCGAAAATCAAATTGATGATTTATTAGGCGAAATACAAGAACGTGTTGAACGTAATGAACGCGTATTAGTGACAACATTAACGAAAAAAATGAGTGAAGATTTAACAACGTACATGAAAGAAGCGGGAATTAAAGTAAATTATCTTCATTCGGAAATTAAAACATTAGAACGTATTGAAATCATTAGGGATTTACGTATGGGTACGTATGATGTCATTGTTGGCATTAACTTATTGCGAGAGGGTATTGATATACCAGAAGTATCGTTAGTCGTCATTTTAGATGCGGATAAAGAAGGTTTCCTACGTTCAAATCGGTCATTAATTCAAACGATTGGACGTGCGGCGCGTAATGATCGAGGTGAAGTCATCATGTATGCAGATAAGATGACCGATTCTATGAAGTATGCCATAGACGAAACTCAACGTCGTCGTGAAATACAAACCGCACACAATGAAAAATATGGTATTACACCGCAAACGATTCATAAACGGATACACGATGTTATCAGTGCTACTGTTGAGAATGATGAAACAAATGCACAAGAGCAAACTACAGTTCCTAAGAAAATGACGAAAAAAGAACGACAAAAAACAATTGAAAATATCGAAAAAGAAATGAAAAAAGCAGCAAAAGAATTGGACTTCGAGAAAGCAACAGAGTTAAGAGATATGTTGTTTGAACTAAAATCAGAAGGGTGACAGTTACATGAAAGGACCAAGTATAGTAGTTAAAGGGGCGCGTGCGCATAATTTAAAGGATATCGATATTGAGCTGCCTAAAAATAAATTAATCGTTATGACTGGATTGTCGGGATCTGGAAAATCTTCATTAGCCTTCGATACCATTTATGCTGAAGGGCAACGTCGCTATGTTGAGTCATTAAGTGCATATGCTCGGCAATTTTTAGGACAGATGGATAAGCCTGATGTTGATACGATTGAAGGCTTATCTCCTGCAATATCTATCGATCAAAAGACGACAAGTAAAAATCCACGTTCCACAGTGGCTACAGTAACGGAAATATATGATTATATTCGTTTACTCTATGCTAGGGTAGGTAAAGCCTATTGTCCCAATCATGGTATAGAGATTGAGTCCCAAACTGTTCAGCAAATGGTTGATCGTATATTAGAACTTGAAGAACGTACTAAAATTCAAATTTTGGCACCTGTGATTTCTCATAGAAAAGGGAGCCATGAAAAGTTAATAGAAAGCATTGGTAAGAAAGGATATGTACGCTTAAGAGTGGATGGTGATATCGTCGATGTTAATGAAGTCCCACCACTAGATAAGAATAAAAATCATACGCTTGAAGTGGTTGTCGATCGTTTAGTTGTGAAGCCAGGTATTGAAACACGATTAGCTGATTCAATTGAAACGGGTTTAGAATTAGCAGAAGGAAACATTACAGTCAATGTTATTGATGGTGAAGATCTTAAATTTTCTGAGAATCATGCATGTCCTATTTGTGGCTTTTCAATCGGTGAATTGGAACCAAGAATGTTTAGTTTCAATAGTCCATTTGGTGCTTGTCCTACATGTGACGGTCTAGGTCAAAGGTTGACGGTTGACTTAGATTTAGTTATTCCAGATAAGAATAAGACGTTAAATGAAGGAGCCATTGAACCATGGGAACCTACGAGTTCAGATTTTTACCCAACATTACTTGCCCGAGTATGTGAGGTATACAAAATCAATATGGATAAACCATTTAAAAAGTTAACGGATAGACAGCAAAATATTTTATTAAATGGTTCTGGAGACAAAGAAATTGAGTTTTCTTTTTCTAGTAGAAATGGTGGCACACGTCATAGAAAAATGACTTTTGAGGGTGTCTTACCTAATATTAGTCGACGTTTTCATGAATCACCTTCTGAATATACACGTGAAATGATGAGTAAATATATGACTGAATTGCCATGTGAAACATGCCATGGTAAACGACTAAGTCAAGAAGCGCTATCTGTTTATGTGGGTCAATACAATATCGGTGAAGTTGTCGAATATTCGATTGGTAAAGCTTTAGATTACTTTAAGAATTTAGTGCTGTCTGAACAAGATAGAGCAATTGCTAATCAAATTTTAAAAGAAATTATTGCACGATTATCATTTTTAAATAATGTTGGTCTAGAATATTTAACATTAAACCGAGCATCAGGTTCTCTGTCAGGTGGAGAAGCACAGCGTATTCGTTTAGCAACGCAAATAGGTTCACGATTAACAGGTGTATTGTATGTTCTTGATGAACCATCTATTGGTTTACATCAGCGCGACAATGATCGTTTAATTCATACATTGAAAGAAATGAGAGACCTTGGCAATACACTTATTGTTGTCGAACATGATGACGACACGATGCGTGCTGCGGATTATCTTGTTGATGTTGGTCCTGGTGCAGGAAATCATGGCGGAGAAATTGTTTCGAGTGGTACCCCAGACAAGGTTATGAAAGATAAGAAATCACTTACTGGTCAATACTTAAGTGGTCAAAAACGCATTGACGTACCTGAACATCGAAGAGCGATTACTGAACGTAAATTAAGTATTAAAGGTGCTAGAAGCAACAATTTGAAAAATGTGGATGTAGACATTCCATTGTCAGTAATGAATGTTGTCACTGGCGTTTCGGGTTCCGGAAAAAGTTCATTAGTGAATGAAGTATTATACAAAGCGTTAGCTCAAGCGATAAACAATTCAAAAGTTAAGCCAGGTGACTATGACAAGATTACCGGTATGGAACAGTTAGATAAAATTATCGATATTGATCAATCGCCAATTGGTCGTACACCACGATCAAATCCTGCGACTTATACGGGTGTATTTGATGATATACGCAATGTCTTTGCACAAACGAATGAAGCTAAAATAAGAGGTTATCAAAAAGGACGCTTTAGCTTTAACGTTAAAGGCGGTCGTTGCGAAGCATGTAAAGGTGACGGCATTATCAAAATTGAAATGCATTTCTTACCGGATGTATACGTACCTTGTGAAGTCTGTGATGGACAACGCTACAATCGAGAAACGCTCGAAGTGACGTATAAAGGGAAGAATATTGCGCAAGTATTAGACATGACTGTTGAAGAAGCGACACATTTCTTTGAAAATATACCTAAAATTCATCGAAAATTGCAGACACTGGTTGATGTAGGTTTAGGTTATATTACACTTGGACAACAAGCTACAACGTTATCTGGTGGTGAAGCACAGCGTGTTAAACTTGCTTCAGAACTGCATAAACGATCAACGGGACGTTCGATTTATATATTAGATGAACCAACAACAGGATTGCATGTTGATGATATTCGACGTTTGCTTAAAGTTTTAAATCGATTAGTAGAAAACGGTGATACGGTAGTCATCATTGAACACAATTTAGATGTAATCAAGACAGCAGACCATATTATTGATTTAGGTCCTGAAGGTGGCGATGGTGGCGGTACAATTGTTGCCACAGGAACACCAGAGGAAATTTCAAATGTTGATGCATCCTATACAGGACAATATTTGAAAAATGTCTTAGCACGTGATAAAGCAGAATAACAATCGAACTAGTTTGATATGTATTTTTGACTATAAGGCTGAAGGTAGGCTTAAGAAAGACGTCAATAGTACAACGTATTGTATAGAAGCCAGTAAATGAGTTTTCTCATGAATTCATTTACTGGTTATTTTTCTAACAATCATCTTCAGCCACGTATTATATCCGATTAAAAGCTTTAGTTAAGTGTGACTTTGATTGATGTTATTTATTTTTGTTGCTGTGAAATATATCAGTGTAACGACAATAATATGATATTACGGTATCGTATTATAAATATTCCATTTTGAATGAACTTTTATATAACTTGGTGTGATATTTTTGATATGATAAGAAGTGAACAATTTCAAGTTACGTTTTGAGGTGAACCCATGCTTACAACAAAAAAGTTAGTTGAGCTATTAAAGTTAGAATTGCTTGTTGGGGAAAAAGGACTAAATAAACAAATTAAGAATACGGATATTTCACGACCTGGGCTTGAGATGGCAGGTTATTTTTCGCACTATGCATCAGACCGAATTCAGTTATTAGGTACGACAGAATTATCATTTTATAATTTACTTCCAGATGACGAAAGACAAGGTCGTATGCGAAAATTATGTCGACCTGATACGCCTGCTATTATAGTGACAAGAGGTTTAGAGCCGCCTAAAGAATTGATTGAAGCTGCCACTGAAATGAATACACCATTAATTGTCTCTAGCGATGCGACTACAAGTTTAATGAGTAGACTTACAACTTTTTTAGAACATCAACTTGCGCGTTCTACATCGTTGCATGGCGTTTTAGTAGATGTTTATGGCGTAGGTGTATTGATCACCGGAGATTCAGGTATTGGGAAAAGTGAAACAGCACTTGAATTAGTCAAACGTGGACACCGTCTAGTAGCCGATGATAACGTTGAAATAAGAGAAATATCTAAAGACGAACTTATTGGTAAACCGCCAAAACTTATCGAACATTTACTTGAGATTCGTGGATTAGGTGTTATCAATGTGATGACTCTATTTGGTGCAGGTTCCATTTTGACAGAAAAGCAAATCCGACTAAATATTAATTTAGAAAATTGGAATAAAGAAAAACTCTACGATAGAGTAGGCTTACATGAAGAAAAATTACGCATACTAGATACTGAAATCACAAAGAAAACAATTCCAGTTCGACCAGGACGAAACGTGGCAGTTATTATTGAAGTTGCAGCCATGAATTATCGCTTAAATATCATGGGCATTAATACTGCCGAGGAATTTAACGAACGTTTGAACGCAGAAATTAGAAAAAATGGACATAATCATGAGGAGCACTAACGTATGAATTTAATGGTAAGTTATATAAATCCAGTAGCAATTGAATTAGGCCCTTTATCGATAAAATGGTATGGGATTATTATTGCTTGTGGCATTTTGCTGGGCTATTTTGTCGCCCAAAAGAGTTTAATCAATGTAGGATTACATAAAGACACACTTGTAGATATTATTTTTTACTGTGCATTATTTGGCTTTTTAGCAGCACGAATTTATTTCGTTATTTTTCAATGGCCGTATTATGCACAGAATCCAGCTGAGATACCTAAAATTTGGCACGGTGGTATAGCGATACACGGTGGGTTACTCGGTGGGTTTATCACTGGAATAATTATATGTAAGCTAAGAAACCTCCATCCATTTCAAATTGGTGATATTGTTGCGCCAAGTATTATCTTAGCGCAAGGTATTGGTCGTTGGGGTAACTTTATGAATCATGAAGCGCATGGTGGTCCTGTATCACGTGCGTTTTTAGAACAACTACATCTTCCAGAGTTTATTATCAATAACATGTACATCGAAGGTACATATTATCATCCGACATTTTTATATGAATCCATTTGGGATGTTGCTGGTTTCGTCATACTCTTAACATTGCGTAAGCATTTACGAATTGGAGAAACATTCTTTAGTTACTTAATTTGGTATTCTATTGGTCGCTTTTTTGTTGAAGGCCTACGTACCGATAGCTTAATGTTGACAAGTCATATTCGTGTGGCACAACTTGTTTCAATCATTTTGATACTCGTCGGTTTAACTTTTATTGTCTACCGACGTTTAAAATATAAAGCGCCAGTTTATAAAGATGCAGGTCCACTTACCTGGCCAAGTCAGACGGCGAAGGTTAAGCGATGAGACGATTACAAAAACGTAGTAGTACAGGCATTAATCCATTATGGCATATGTATCGTTTTATTCGTTTTCCAAAAGTGTTGAAGCAAACCGTTATTATAGAATTTTGTCGTTTTATTCCTAGCATGCCATTGAAGCGATATGTCTATCGACGCTTTTTAAATATGTCTATCGGTCAAGCTACTGCAATTGCTTATAAAGTAACACCAGATTTATTTTATCCAGAACTTATAAGCATTGGTGATAACTGTGTGATTGGGTATAATACTACAATATTAACTCATGAAATTCTTGTTGATGAATATCGACAAGGTCAAGTGATAATAGGAGACCATACGATGATAGGTGCCAATGTGACGATTTTACCAGGCGTATATATTGGTAAGCATGTGATTATTGCTGCGGGTTCAATTGTATCGAAAGATATTCCAGATGGTTGTTTTGCTAGCGGTAATCCAATTCAAATACATAGGAAGTGAGGTGACCAACAGTGAATCAACAAGATGATAATGTCATACATGTGAAATTTAATAATCATTTTTATCTTAAAATGGCAGACGAAAAATTTGAAAATGAAGATTGGGAACAGGCAGCTGAATATTACAGTCGAGTAATGGAACATGAGTCAGATAATATTGAAGTTATTACCAATTATACAACTGCATTAAAAGAGTTGGGACGATACAAAGAAGCAATTGCGATTAATTTTGATTTAGTTGCTAAAAATGAACATGTTCGCTCGGCATTTAACAATATTAGCAATGTTTATTTCAAATTGAAAGATCATTATAAGTGGTTTATTTTTGCCATGTCTAGTGCTGCTATGTCTAAGGACATGGATATAAGAGCTATCTTTGAAGATGTACATCAGGTAGAATACGATGATGAAGAAAAATTTTACACGGAAGTAATGCTAGTTTCATTCCAATACGTATTTCAATATTTACTGACACAACAACGCTTTGAAGATGCTAAAAATTATATTTCTCATTTAGAACACCCACTGCGCAAACAACACATTGTTCAAAATTCTCTTGTACTATGTCACATCTATTTACGAGAATATCAGCAAGCGAAAAGAATATGTGAGCGTTTGTTAAAAGAAGATTCCTCTGACGTATACGCATTATGTCATTATACATTGGTGCTATATATTACTAATAATAAAGAAAAGTTTAATAAATATATGAAAGTAATGAAAAAGATTAGACCAATGAACGATGACGAGAGATTTAAACTCGGTATCATTCTTAGTTATTTAAAGCAATATGAAGCGTCTCAAAAGTTATTACTACCACTTTATCGTAAAAGTAAATTTCCCTCACCTCAAATGTACAATGCTTTAAGCTTTAACCATTATTACCTAGGAAATGAAATCGAAAGTGAAGCCATGTGGAAAAAGCTCCAGCATTTGGCAAAAAACGAAGTCGGTCCACCTCCATGGACGCTTGAGGATAGTAAAGAAAAATTTAATCAGAAAGTACTGCCATTATTACTTCATGATAATAATCATTATAGACTATACGGTATCTTTTTACTTAATCAATTAAATGGTAAAGAAATATTTATGACAGAAGAAATATGGGCCATTTTAGAAGAAATGACAGATTATGAAAAATTATATTTAACGTATCTGATACAAGGACTGAAACTAACAAAATTAGATTTTATCCATCGTGGCTTAGTTGAATTATATAAAAATAAACAACTGCAACAAGATATGGAACTGTCTATTAGTTGGATTGATACCGCAGAAGCACTTATTGCAAGTAAAGTGGATTATAATGAAATGGAACGCTATTTAGCTGCACATGTATATCTCTATTATCGCCACACAGCGTTAAAAATGACAAAACGAGAAATCTTTGATTGGCTAGGTGTCACAAAATATAAGTTAGATTCAGCAGTAAAATACTTGTTGAGCATATAAATTTTATCGGTAATGATTATGGTTTATAATGCGCATGGTAAAGATAAACGAGGAGGCATATAAAATGACTGAAGTAAATTATGACGTTGCTATTATCGGAGCTGGACCAGCCGGTATGACAGCAGCGGTTTATGCATCACGTGCGAACTTAAGTACAGTTATGATTGAACGTGGTATGCCAGGTGGCCAAATGGCAAATACAGAAGAAGTTGAAAACTTTCCAGGCTTTGAAATGATTACAGGCCCAGATCTTTCTACTAAAATGTTTGAACATGCAAAGAAATTCGGTGCTGAATATCAATACGGGGATATTAAATCTATTGAAGATCAAGGTGACTATAAAGTCATTCATCTTGGTAATAAAGAAGTGACAGCACGTGCAGTTATTATTGCTACAGGTGCAGAATATAAAAAAATAGGCGTGCCTGGTGAACAAGAATTAGGTGGCCGTGGAGTAAGTTATTGTGCTGTATGTGATGGTGCCTTCTTTAAAAATAAAAATCTATTTGTTATTGGCGGCGGTGATTCAGCAGTTGAGGAAGGAACCTTCTTAACGAAATTTGCAGACAAAGTAACGATTGTACATCGACGAGATGAACTGCGTGCACAAAAAATCTTGCAAGATCGTGCATTTAAAAATGATAAAGTCAACTTTATTTGGAGTCACACGTTGAAATCAATTAACGATAAAGATGGAAAAGTTGGTTCAGTGACACTCGTATCAACTAAAGATGGTTCAGAACAAACATTAGATGCAGATGGTGTGTTTATCTATATAGGTATGAAACCATTAACTGCACCATTCCTTGATTTAGGTATTACTAATGAAACTGGCTATATTGTAACTAAGGACGACATGAGTACAGCGGTTCCTGGCATCTATGCTGCTGGAGATGTGCGCGATAAAGGTTTACGCCAAATTGTTACGGCAACAGGTGATGGTAGTATCGCCGCACAAAGTGCCATTGATTATATTGAAGAATTGAAAGACAAAGAAGCTTAAATTTAAGCATGTGCACAGTATGATATAAAGCCAGTACTATTTAGATTAAAATGGTACTGGCTTTTATTTACATACTTACATTTGTTTAAGCTATACGTTATGATTAAAGCATATAAAAATAAGTTGGAATAAAAAGTTATGGTGGTGATTCTGATATGACTCAATCAGAAAGGGAAATAAGTAAAAGTGAATTACTCGTTGTAACTGGTCTATCTGGGGCCGGTAAATCACTCGTTATTCAAAGCTTGGAGGATATTGGCTTTTTTTGTGTGGACAATTTGCCGCCAATATTATTGCCAAAATTTGTAGAGCTTATGGAACAAGGCAACCCTTCATTGCATAAAGTAGCCATAGCTATTGATTTACGTGGGAAAGAACTATTCACCTCACTCGTACAAGAAATTGATAACATAAAAAGTCGCAATGACGTTATTGTTGATGTTATGTTTTTAGAAGCGAGTACAGAAAAGCTTATTTCACGCTATAAAGAATCAAGACGTGCCCATCCGTTGAATGTAAAAGGAGAAGTATCGTTAATTGATGCGATTGAAGAAGAACGCCAACTGCTTTCAAGAATACGCACAATTGCTAATTATATAGTAGACACAACAACGATGAAACCGAAAGAATTAAGAACACGTGTTAATAAGTATTTTAAAGATGAAACATTTAAATCATTTAGTATCAATGTTACTAGCTTTGGATTTAAACATGGCATTCAAAAAGACGCCGACTTAGTATTTGATGTACGTTTTTTGCCAAATCCGTACTATGTTGAAGACTTAAGACCGATGACTGGTGAAGATGAACCTGTATATAATTATGTTATGAAATGGAAAGAAACTGAAATTTTCTTTGATAAACTAATGGATTTATTAAAATTTATGATTCCAGGTTATAAAAAAGAGGGTAAATCTCAATTAGTGATTGCAATCGGGTGTACAGGCGGTCAACATCGTTCTGTAGCACTTGCGCGACGCATCGGAGAAAAGCTCGATGAAATTTTTGACTATAATGTATATGTTCATCATAGAGATGCGCATATTGAAAGTGGCGTGAATAAATGAAAAAGCTAAAAATTGTGCTTATCGGTGGTGGCACAGGACTATCCGTATTAGCAAGAGGACTTAGAAACTATCCAATAGATATTACTGCAATTGTGACGGTGGCAGATGATGGTGGTAGTACAGGCGTAATACGTAATGAAATGGATATTCCGGCACCAGGAGATATTCGCAATGTCATCGCAGCATTAAGTGACGCTGAACCTATCATACAAGATTTATTTCAATATCGCTTTGAAGCTAATCAAATTGGTGGCCATTCGTTAGGCAATTTATTATTGGCAGCACTGACAAATATAGAAAATGATTTTGGTCACGCAGTAAAAGAACTGAGTAAAATATTAAACATCAAAGGTAAAGTTATCCCATCAACTAATACGAGCGTTAAATTAAATGCTGTTTTTAAAGATGGAGAGATTGTTTCTGGTGAGTCCAGCATACCAAAACGCAATAAACAAATTGAACGGGTCTATTTAGAGCCAAGCGATGTAAAACCAATGGATGAAGCAGTACAAGCCATAAAAGAGGCCGATTTAATCGTTCTAGGACCAGGTTCACTCTATACAAGCGTCATATCAAATTTATGTGTCAACGGCATCCAGAAAGCACTATTTGATACCGACGCACCAAAGTTATATGTAGCAAATGTAATGACGCAACCAGGTGAAACCAATGGTTATGATGTGTTAGACCATATTAATGCGATACATAAGCATGCAGGTAAAGATTTTATCAAATATGTGATATGTAACACGCAATTATATGATGAAGCAGTGCTAGCACATTATAAGAAACAGAATGCTGAACCTGTAGCAGCCCATTATGACATGTTAACAGCTAAAGGATTAAAGGTAATTACAGCTTCCAACTTAATCGAAGTGTCTAAAGATTACCGGGTAAGGCACAACAACGAAGTGTTAGCCAAATTAATATATGATATAGCACTAGATTTAACAAGTACAATACCATTTAAACCAACACGGCATCAATCAAAATCTAACGATTAGATTGTTAGTAGTTGACAATGACGCGATTAGAAAGGTGAAGGTAACATGAGTTTTGCTTCTGAAATGAAAAATGAATTAACACGAATTGAAGTTGACGATTTAAATGCGAAAGCAGAACTTAGTGCATTGATTCGAATGAACGGTGCGCTTAGTCTTTCTAATCAGCAATTCGTCATTAATGTGCAAACTGAAAATGCAGCAACAGCACGTCGTATTTATTCATTAATTAAACGTGTGTTTGATGTTGAGGTAGAAATCTTAGTACGTAAAAAGATGAAATTAAAGAAAAATAATATATATATTTGTCGGACAAAAGTGCAGGCAAAAGAAATATTAGATGCTCTTGGAATATTGAAAAATGGGATCTTTACCTATGATATTGATAAAGAAATTATTCAAGATGATGAAATGAGACGTAGTTATTTACGCGGCGCATTCTTAGCGGGGGGATCGGTAAATAATCCCGAGACCTCTTCATACCATTTAGAAATATTTTCACAGTATGAAGATCATTCAGAAGGCTTAGTAAAATTAATGAACCACTATGAGCTAAATGCGAAACATTTAGAACGTAAAAAGGGAAGTATTGCTTATCTGAAGGAAGCAGAAAAAATATCAGATTTCTTAAGTCTTATTGGTGGTTACCAGGCTTTATTAAAATTTGAAGATGTACGAATCGTGCGCGACATGAGAAATTCAGTAAATCGTTTGGTAAATTGTGAAACGGCGAATTTAAATAAGACTGTAAGTGCTGCAATGAAGCAAGTTGAAAGCATTCGGCTTATCGACAAAGAGATTGGATTAGATAATCTACCAGACCGTTTACGTGAAATAGCTAAGCTACGTGTTGAGCATCAAGAGATTTCATTAAAAGAATTAGGTGAAATGTTATCGACAGGAGCCATTTCTAAATCTGGTGTTAACCATCGATTACGCAAATTAAATGAATTAGCAGATAAAATCAGAAGCGGAGAAAAAATCGATTTATAATAGTTTCATACAGTATTTAACCATGATTTATATAACACATAGAAAACACCCGAATGGTTTGAGATTGATTAAACCAATCGGGTGTTTTAATATGTAGCCCCCTCGAGAGGAATCGAACCTCTATTGTAAGAACCGGAATCTTAAGTGTTATCCATTACACTACGAGGGGTAAATAAAATATAATCAAAACGCTGTACTCATTGCGTGTTTAACAGTACAATCTAGTTTAGTGAGCGAATCTAGTTTACAAAATGTAGAACCAAACGTCAATAAGATAAAATAATAAATCGTCTTTTTTGACCATTTTTGACTTTTAAGGTAAACTAACATTACTAGTTATTATAAGGAGGCAATATGAATGAATTTAATTCCTACAGTAATTGAAACAACAAACCGTGGAGAACGTGCCTATGACATCTATTCACGTTTATTAAAAGACCGTATTATCATGTTAGGATCAGCAATTGATGATAACGTTGCGAATTCAATTGTATCACAATTATTGTTTTTACAAGCACAAGATTCTGAAAAAGATATTTATTTATATATCAATTCACCAGGTGGAAGTGTAACAGCTGGTTTTGCAATTTATGATACAATTCAACATATCAAACCAGACGTACAAACGATTTGTATTGGTATGGCAGCATCAATGGGGTCATTCTTATTAGCTGCTGGTGCTAAAGGTAAACGTTTTGCATTACCAAATGCTGAAGTAATGATTCACCAACCACTAGGCGGTGCTCAAGGTCAAGCAACTGAAATTGAAATCGCAGCAAACCATATTTTAAAAACACGTGAAAAATTAAATCGTATTTTAGCTGAACGTACTGGTCAATCTATTGAACAAATTCAAAAAGATACAGATCGTGATAATTTCTTAACTGCTGAAGAAGCGAAAGCGTATGGCTTAATTGATGAAGTCATGGAACCAGAAGACAAATAATATATACAATTCAACAGAGCAAAAATTGCTTGAGACATCAATGTCTCAGACAAGTAGAAGAAGGCGATTTCTATTGAAATTTAGTAGAGATCGCCTTCTTCATTATTAATATATTAAGTAAAAATAAGACCACACAAGCGAACCAACATGACGAAGTATTGAATATAGAAGAAGCACAAAGATGATTTATGTCAAACCATCTTTGTGCTAATATTTTATGATTTATGTCCCAGCTTGTTCAGCCTATATTGACATTAGGTGACTGAATTGAAAATGAATTTTGTTCTGCTTCCTTTTAAATATTTATTGAACTAAATCATCCAATGCTGATTTTAAATGAGGATAGCTAAATTGGAAACCTAGCGCTTCGAGTTTATTTGGTAACACCTTTTGTGTATCTAATACAACGGTTGACATTTCACCAAGTACAGTACGTAACACGAATGCTGGCATCCATGTTTCGTGTGGTCGATGCATGGCGCGTCCTAAAGTATAGCCAAATAAATTTTGACGTTCGGCGATAGGTGCTGCAAAATTAAATGGGCCTGCTGCATCTGGTTCATCAATAGTGAAAAGAATAGCACGTACTAGGTCATCAATATGAATCCATGAATACCATTGGAATCCAGAGCCTAATTTTCCACCAACGAAAAATTTATAAGGTAATTCCATCGTTTGTAGTGCACCACCATCATCAGATAAAATCATGCTGAATCTTCCTAAAATCACACGCGTTCCAAATTGTTCAAATTTCTTGGCAAAACGTTCCCATTGATATACAACATCAGATAGAAAATCAAAAGGTGACGTTTGATATAACTCAGTATAAGAACGATTGATATCAGGTGGATAATAACCCATTGCACTTGCATTAAATAACACTTCAGGTTTATCTGAGCGCTGTTCAAATAATGACACTAATGCTTGAGTAGATTGGATACGACTAGTCATAATGAGTTGTTTATAGCTATCAGTCCAGCGTTTATTTAAGGTAGCGCCTGCTAAATTTATAACAACATCAATATGACCAATTTCTTGCTCCCACCCGTCTTTAGACCAGTTAACATAGGTAATATGATTATTTTGACTGACTTTATCGCTACGCGTGAGAATGGTGATTTGTGCTGATTCACGTTGTAAAATACGATCCACAAGATGGTGTCCTACCATGCCGGTACCACCAGTGATTAAATAATGTTTCATGCAAGTCACCTCTATAATTTTTTTCTTTTAAGAACTATTATTAATAGTCATTATAATTGTTCAAACTTTATACAATAGTTAGTCATTAATATGTCATTTACTTTCTTTATAAATGGTTTTAAATCATTTTGAATAAGTTATAATAAAAGCGTACCTTCGATAATTAATTAGACATCTCTTAATTAGTATGAGTATACCCCATATTATACCCTCGAAGGTAAATTTTGACTCCCTTTAGTAGTGACCCATGCGATAAGCGTATGGGTCTATTTTACTATATAATTGTAAAACCACTAACAACAGATATGCTAACAATACCTATTAATATCATTCTTTATCATCCCACGCATAATATCAACTATTATGTTTCAAAGTTACAATATGATAGCTGATTTTTTCAATTATTTAACTAAAATTAGAGGGATGTAAGGAAATCTTAATAATTAAATTAATGTTCCCAAGAACTGAAAATGTTATCATATAAATGATAATAAAAAAGTGAGTTGTGTATGAATATCTTTTAATGACATATTGATGTAAAATGTACCATCATAATAGTAAATTATTATACTCAAATATAGAGAAGTGAGGGAGCCTATTGTCTAAGGAAAATAAACAGTTCAATGATTATGAAGATTCAGATAAGAAACGTATGGGCACAGGCGCAAAAGTGATAAGTATCATAACAGTATTATTGCTTTTAGGTGGATTAGTTTTTGCAGTCTTTTCATTTGTAGACCATTCTAATCGTGCCAATGAAAGACTTAACAAACAGTCAACTGAGGAAAAGAAAGAAGATTCAAAGAAAAAAGACAATAAAACGAATGAGCAAAAGAAAAAGCAACCGACGCAAGAAACACAACAAACGCAGCAACAAATTCCACAAACGCAACAAACACCTCAGACAACGCAACAGCCACCAGCGACACAACAAAAGCCAAGAAAACCGTCCACTGAGGAACGAAATACACAAGAGAAAAATACTAAAGAGCCGTCTACCGAAGAAAATAATCAGCCTGACAAAACTAAAGAACCAGCTACACAAGAAAAGTCTAAAGAAAGCAATTCGCGAAACGACAATAAGACGCCAACGAGAGAATCTTCAGGTCAACAACGCTCAAATAAACCATCAGCACAGCAACCTTCTTCAAATCAAAATGGACAACAAAATAAACAGCGTAACAGTCACCAATCGAACACATCACAATCAACATCTAAAGCGCAATAAAGATAAAATCAGCAAGCTAGTCATATAAGCGACTAGTTTGCTGATTTTTTATCTATGAAGCATTTTAGGCACAAAATTTATAGCTTACATCTCGTACGTAGACGATTATCATTGGTGTATCAGGGTAAGAAAATACAAGTATTAAAAGGAAAGTCGTTTAATAGTCAGACTATTGATAATTTTTCGCAATTAAATTTAAAAAAGTCGGTCAAATGTCTTGCATTTTTAAACATCACATAGTACTATTGCAGTGTAGAAAGGTTAGATTTTGTCCCGCGTGGGACTATAAACGTCAAACCTAGTTATAATTTCTACTCATTACCTTTTTTATAAAAAGAGGAGGAAGGTAGTAGTGAAAGACTTGATGAAAGTTCAACAAAAGCTCATACCTGACCTTGTTGATAAAATGTATCGTCGGTTTTCTATCTTAACTACTATCTCTAAAAACCAACCTGTAGGTCGACGTAGTTTAAGTGAATACATGGACATGACAGAACGTGTATTGAGAGCTGAAACGGATATGTTAAAAAAGCAAGAACTGATACGAGTTAAGACAACAGGTATGGAAATTACTGAAGAAGGTAAAATGGTTGTTGAATATCTCAATGATTATTTTAATGTTTATTCAGATGATCATCAGATGGCACAGCAAATTAGAGAGATTTATAATTTGAAAGAAGTTCATGTTATACCGGGTAATTCTGACACTACCGAAACGGTAAAAGCAGAAATGGGTAGACAAGCTGGACAGTTACTTGAAGGTATACTTTATGAAGATGCAATTGTATCTGTTACTGGCGGATCCACAATGGCTCGTGTCAGTGAAGCGATGCATTTACTACCTTTCAATGTCTTCTTTGTTCCAGCGCGTGGGGGCCTAGGAGAAAATATGGTCTATCAAGCAAACACCATTTCAGCAAGCATGGCACAACAAACAGGTGGTTATTACACTTCATTGTATGTGCCAGATAATGTGAGTGAAACAACTTATAATACGTTGATGATGGAACCGTCTGTCATTCATACATTAGACAAAATTAAGCAAGCAAATATTACAATACACGGTATCGGTGATGCGCTGAAAATGGCGCATAGACGTCATTCCTCTAAAGAGGTTGTTGAAAAACTTCAACATCACCATGCCGTAGCCGAGGCATTTGGTTATTATTTTGATGCTTATGGTCAAGTAGTGCATAAAGTTAAAACAATTGGACTACAACTCGAAGACCTAGAATCAAAGGAATTTATATTTGCAGTAGCTGGTGGCAAATCGAAAGGGCAAGCTATTAAAGCTTATCTCAGTATTGCGCCAGACAACACAGTCCTTATCACAGATGAGGAAGCCGCAAAGGTAATATTAAATAAGGAATAAAAAGTTATTTGACTTTTTAAATATCATTTTAAAGGAGGCCATTATTTATGGCAGTTAAAGTAGCAATCAATGGATTTGGTAGAATCGGTCGTTTAGCATTTAGAAGAATTCAAGACGTAGAAGGCATCGAGGTAGTAGCAGTAAACGACTTAACAGATGATGATATGTTAGCGCATTTATTAAAATATGACACTATGCAAGGTCGCTTCACTAGCGAAGTTGAAGTTGTTGATGGTGGTTTCCGTGTAAATGGTAAAGAAGTTAAATCATTTGAAGAACCAGACGCAAGCAAATTACCATGGGGTGACCTAGGTGTTGACGTGGTATTAGAATGTACTGGATTCTATACAGATAAAGAAAAAGCTGAAGCACACATTCATGCAGGTGCTAAAAAAGTATTAATTTCTGCGCCAGCTAAAGGTGACGTTAAAACTATCGTTTACAACACTAACCATAGTGACTTAGACGGTTCAGAAACAGTTGTATCAGGTGCTTCATGTACAACTAACTCTTTAGCACCAGTAGCTAAAGTAATCAGCGATGAATTTGGTTTAGTAGAAGGTTTAATGACAACTATTCATGCATACACTGGTGACCAAATGACTCAAGATGGTCCACACAGAAAAGGTGACAAACGTCGTGCTCGTGCAGCTGCACAAAACATCGTACCTAACTCAACTGGTGCTGCTAAAGCAATCGGTAAAGTTATTCCTGAAATCGATGGTAAATTAGACGGTGGTGCGCAACGTGTACCTGTAGCTACAGGTTCATTAACTGAATTAACTGTAGTATTAGAAAAACAAGATGTAACAGTAGAACAAGTAAACGAAGCGATGAAAAAAGCTTCTAACGAATCATTCGGTTACAATGAAGATGAAATTGTTTCTTCTGACGTAGTTGGTATGACTTACGGTTCATTATTTGATGCAACACAAACTCGTGTAATGTCAGTTGGTGGCCGTCAATTAGTTAAAGTTGCAGCTTGGTATGACAATGAAATGTCTTATACTGCACAATTAGTACGTACTTTAGAATATTTAGCTCAATTATCTAAATAATTTGTAGCATAGTTATTTGACGAGTGCTCTGTACTGATAAATAATAAAGATAAGCTTATGAGTAAGCGGGGAGCACAAACGCTTCTCCGCTTATTTTTATATGAGTGTTCCTAGTAAAAGGAGGAAATTATAATGGCAAAGAAAATTGTTTCTGATTTAGATTTAAAAGGTAAAACAGTTCTAGAACGCGCAGACTTTAACGTTCCACTTAAAGATGGAAAAATTACAAACGACAACCGAATTGTTCAAGCTTTACCGACAATTAAATACATCATTGAGCAAGGTGGCAAATTAGTTTTATTCTCTCATTTAGGAAAAGTAAAACAAGAGAGTGATAAAGCTGGATTAACATTAAAACCCGTTGCTGAAGCTTTATCAGAAAAATTGGGGCAAGAAGTTATATTTGTACCTGAAACTCGCGGTGAAAAATTAGAATCAGCTATTAAAAATTTAAAAGAAGGCGACGTATTATTAGTAGAAAATACGCGTTTTGAAGACTTAGATGGCAAAAAAGAATCTAAGAACGATCCTGAATTAGGTAAATATTGGGCTTCATTAGGAGATGTATTCGTAAATGATGCATTCGGTACAGCACACCGTGAGCATGCTTCAAATGTAGGAATTTCTACTCACTTAGAAACAGCAGCAGGTTATTTAATGGAAAAAGAAATTAAATTCATTGGTGGCGTTGTAAATGACCCTCATAAACCTGTTGTAGCCATTCTTGGTGGTGCTAAAGTTTCAGATAAAATCGGTGTTATTAAAAACTTAGTCAACATTGCTGATAAAATTCTTATCGGTGGTGGTATGGCATATACATTTATTAAAGCGCAAGGTCACGAAATAGGAAAATCATTATTAGAAGAAGATAAAATTGATTTCGCCAAAGAATTATTGGCGTCTAATGGAGATCAAATTATTTTACCAGTTGATGCAAAGGTAGCTGCAGAATTCTCTAATGATGCAGCAATTACTGAAGTAGCTATTGATCAAATTCCAGCTGACCAGGAAGCATTAGATGTTGGACCAAAAACGGTTGAATTGTTCAACAAAGAATTACAAGGTGCACATACAGTAGTTTGGAATGGACCAATGGGTGTCTTCGAATTCAGTAATTTTGCTCAAGGTACCATTGGCGTTTATAAATCAATTGCAGCATTAGACGATGCCATTACAATTATTGGTGGTGGAGATTCAGCTGCAGCTGCAATTTCATTAGGATTTGCTGATGACTTTACACATATCTCTACTGGTGGCGGTGCTTCATTAGAATATCTTGAAGGTAAAGAACTACCAGGTATCAAAGCAATTAATAATAAATAAAATTGTCGTCAGAAATTGATTTATTGGCTAACATATAAAGTGCGGTGGCTTATTCCATGTACTGAGTTATTAGTTTAAGTCATGCGCCTTTAACCTTTAGAATTTAAACAATAGGAGTGTTATTAATGAGAAAACCAATTATTGCTGGCAACTGGAAAATGAATAAAACAGTTCAAGAAGCAAAAGATTTTGTAAATAATTTGCCAACTTTACCAGATGAAAAAGAAGTAGAGTCAGTAATCTGTGCACCAACAATTCAACTTGATGCTTTGATTACGTTAGTAAAAGAAGGTAAAGCAACAGGCCTTAAAATCGGTGCTCAAAATACTTATTTTGAGGATAATGGTGCTTATACAGGTGAAACATCTCCTGTAGCATTAGCTGATTTAGGCGTTAAATACGTGGTTATCGGACACTCTGAACGTCGTGAATTATTCCATGAAACAGATGAAGATGTAAATAAAAAAGCACATGCAGTCTTTAACCATCACATGACACCAATTATTTGTGTAGGTGAAACGGATGAAGAACGTGAAAATGGTAAAGCAAACGATATTGTAAGTAATCAAGTTAAAAAAGCTGTTGCTGGCTTAACTGATGCACAACTTAAAGAAGTTGTAATTGCTTATGAACCAATTTGGGCAATTGGTACTGGTAAATCTGCAACATCTGATGATGCGAATGAAATGTGTGCACAAGTACGACGCACATTAGCTGAAGTTTCTAGCCAAGATGTAGCAGACGCAACACGCATTCAATACGGTGGTAGCGTTAAACCAAACAACGTAAAAGAATACATGGCACAACCAGATATTGATGGCGCTTTAGTCGGTGGCGCATCTCTTAAAGTGGAAGATTTCGTTCAATTGTTAGAAGGTGCAAAATAATAATGGCGAAACAACCTACTGCATTAATTATTTTAGATGGCTTTGCAAATCGTGAGGAAGAACACGGTAATGCTGTTAAGCAAGCCAACAAACCTAATTTCGATAGATATTATAATAAGTATCCTACAACGCAAATTGAAGCAAGTGGTCTAGATGTAGGTTTACCTCCAGGCCAAATGGGTAATTCCGAAGTCGGGCATATGAATATTGGTGCAGGAAGAATCGTGTATCAAAGTTTAACGCGTATTAATAAAGCAATTGAAGAAGGAGACTTCTTTGATAATGATGTCTTGAACAATGCGATTCAACATGTCAAAGATCATCAATCTACTTTACATGTTTTTGGCTTGCTCTCTGATGGCGGTGTGCATAGTCACTATAAACACCTATTTGCATTATTAGAGTTAGCAAAACAACGTGGCATAGACAAAGTTTATGTCCATGCGTTCTTAGATGGTCGTGACGTAGATCAAAAATCAGCATTAAAATATATTGCTGAAACCGAAGATAAATTTAAAGAACTAGGTATTGGACAGTTCGCCTCTGTTTCAGGTCGCTATTATGCTATGGATAGAGACAAACGTTGGGATCGTGAGCAAAAAGCATATAACGCAATACGTGCTTTTGAAGGACCCCAATTTGCTTCAGCCGAAGAAGGTGTAGAATCTAACTATGCTAAAGATTTAACCGATGAATTTGTAGAACCATTTATTATTGAAGGTCAAAATGAAGGAGTCAATGATGGCGATGCGGTAATTTTCTTTAACTTCCGTCCAGACCGTGCAGCTCAATTATCAGAAATATTTACAAACAAAGCTTTTGGTGGCTTTAAAGTAGAACAAGTCAAAGATTTATTCTATGCCACATTCACGAAATATAATGATCACATTGATGCTGAAATTGTCTTTGAAAAGGTTGATTTAACTAATACAATTGGTCAAGTAGCTCAAGATAACCAATTAAAGCAATTGCGTATTGCCGAAACAGAAAAGTATCCACACGTCACTTATTTCATGAGTGGTGGTAGAAATGAAGAATTTGAAGGTGAACGTCGTCGTTTAATCGATTCTCCAAAAGTAGCAACATATGACTTGAAACCTGAAATGAGTGCTTATGAAGTTAAAGATGCTTTACTTGAAGAGTTGGATAAAGGCGATTTAGATTTAATTATCTTAAACTTTGCTAATCCCGATATGGTTGGACATAGTGGTATGTTAGCGCCAACAATCAAAGCAATTGAAGCGGTAGATGATTGTTTAGGTGAAGTCGTTGATAAAATCTTAGAAATGAACGGCTATGCCATTATTACAGCTGATCATGGTAACTCAGATGAAGTATTAACGGATGATGATCAACCGATGACGACACATACCACAAACCCAGTTCCAGTAATCGTCACTAAAGAAGGCGTAGAATTACGGAAAACTGGCCGTCTTGGTGATTTAGCGCCAACATTGTTAGATTTATTGAATGTAACGCAACCAGAAGAAATGACAGGCGAATCACTCATTAAACATGACTAAAAACATTGTTTAATGGTGAAATCATTGATGCGCAATGATGACATGCAGCTTGTCTGCTAATATATGAAATTATTTTATTAATTATTCAAATCAAGCTATAATAGCTTTAGATTAAAGTAAAAGGAGTTTTTGAACATGCCAATTATTACAGATGTTTATGCTCGCGAAGTCTTAGACTCACGTGGTAACCCAACAGTTGAAGTTGAAGTATTAACTGAAAGCGGTGCGTTTGGCCGTGCATTAGTGCCATCAGGTGCTTCTACTGGTGAACACGAAGCCGTTGAATTACGTGATGGTGATAAATCACGTTATGGTGGTAAAGGTGTTACTAAAGCTGTTGAAAATGTTAACGAAATTATCGCACCAGAAATCATTGAAGGTGAATTTTCAGTATTAGATCAAGTATCTATCGATAAAATGATGATTCAATTAGATGGTACGCCAAACAAAGGTAAATTAGGTGCAAACGCAATTTTAGGTGTTTCTATCGCTGTTGCACGTGCAGCTGCTGAATTATTAGGTCAACCTTTATATAAATATTTAGGTGGATTTAATGGTAAACAATTACCAGTTCCAATGATGAACATCGTTAATGGTGGTTCTCACTCTGATGCACCAATCGCATTCCAAGAATTTATGATTTTACCAGTAGGTGCTGAATCATTTAAAGAAGCATTACGTTGGGGCGCAGAAATCTTCCACAACTTAAAATCAATCTTAAGCGAACGTGGTTTAGAAACTGCTGTTGGTGATGAAGGTGGATTTGCACCTAAATTTGACGGTACTGAAGATGCTGTTGAAACAATTATTAAAGCTATCGAAAAAGCAGGTTACAAACCAGGCGAAGATGTATTCTTAGGATTTGACTGTGCTTCATCAGAATTCTATGAAAATGGTGTATATGATTACACTAAATTCGAAGGTGAACATGGTGCTAAACGTAGCGCAGCTGAGCAAGTTGACTACTTAGAAGAATTAATTGGTAAATACCCTATCATTACGATTGAAGATGGTATGGATGAAAATGACTGGGAAGGTTGGAAACAATTAACTGACCGCATTGGTGATAAAGTACAATTAGTTGGTGACGACCTATTTGTTACAAACACTGAAATCCTTTCTAGAGGTATTGAAGAAGGAATTGGTAACTCTATCTTAATTAAAGTTAACCAAATCGGTACATTAACAGAAACATTTGATGCGATTGAAATGGCACAAAAAGCAGGCTACACTGCAGTTGTATCACACCGTTCTGGTGAAACAGAAGATACTACAATTGCTGACATCGCAGTAGCTACAAATGCTGGCCAAATTAAAACAGGTTCATTATCTAGAACTGACCGCATTGCTAAATACAATCAATTATTACGCATTGAAGACGAATTATATGAAACTGCAAAATTTGATGGTTTAAAATCATTCTACAATTTAGACGTTTCAAAAAAATAATTATCAAAAAATGCAATAAAAGTTCACGCTAATAATTATGAGTCTGGAACATTATTTTTGTTCCAGGCTCATAACTATATATTGGCAGTAATTGACTGGATTGAAAATACGCTGATACCAAGCTTTTTCAATCCTGTTCAACCTTGCCGGGACAGGACTACGAATTCATAATGAAGGCTATCTCGCTTTCAATCCTGTTCTATTTTTTATATAAAAAGCTGGAACGGTAATGTTAACATAGTAGTGAAACTGATATAATAAGATTTGAATTGATTAAAAGGAGTTACATGATGGAAAAACAAACTCAAGTAAGAGAAAAGCGGACAGGCAACTTAATTGCAATCAGTTCATTTGTGTTCAGCTTCTTATTAGTGTTCCATAATTTTGTCGCATTGGATATGGCTACAGCTAAAGCGCTACTTGCTTTTGCAGGTCAGAAAACATCAGATGCTGTCGCACATAATTTATTAAATGGCTTTAGATATACGGGGATTATGTATATTTTAGCTTATTTAGCAGGTGTAATTGCATTTTGGAATAGACATATGTACTTATGGTGGTTTATGTTTGCCGTTTTCGTGTCAAATGCCATTTTTACCTTAATCAATATTTCACTAGTGATAAAAGGCATCACTACAGCACATTCATTCATGTATGCATTACCAATTCTTATAGTAATTATTGGTTCTTTAGCACTAGCATTGTATATGCTCGTTATCTCGATTAAACGTAAAAGTACATTTAATCGTTAGTAGATTTGATATAAACAAGCGTTCTGTGATATAATTCAGTTCGTATATAATGAATGGAGGACAATTTTCATGCATACATTTTTAATCGCACTATTAATCATTGATTGTATTGCATTAGTAACTGTTGTATTACTCCAAGAAGGTAAAAGTAATGTACTTTCAGGTGCTATTAGTGGTGGCGCAGAACAGTTATTTGGTAAGCAAAAACAACGTGGCATCGATTTATTTTTGCATAGATTAACAATTATTTTAGCAATCATATTCTTTATCATATTGATTGGCATAAGTTATTTCCAATTATAAGGTCCGACGATATAAATGTCGGGCTTTTTTAATTATAATAAGTGTATGTGACTGTTAAAGTACACAATAAATAGGAAAATAATGTCGCCTTTAAAGACATGTAATAATATAAAATAGTTATGTTTAGAAATAGGAGAGATGTTGTTATGCAAATTAAACTACCCCAACCATTCTTTTTTGAAGAAGGCCCCCGTGCTGTCTTACTGCTTCATGGTTTCACAGGAAATTCTTCAGATGTAAGACAACTAGGGCGTTATTTACAGAAAAAGGGAATCACCTCTTACGCGCCTCAATATGAAGGTCATGCGGCTCCGCCAGAAGAAATTTTAAAATCAAGCCCACATGTCTGGTTTAAAGATGCATTAGATGGTTATGATTTTCTTAAAGAAAAAGGCTATGACGATATTGTCGTTGCTGGATTATCTCTAGGCGGTGTTTTTGCACTAAAATTAAGCTTAAATCGAGATGTAAAGGGTATTGTAACGATGTGTGCTCCTATGGAAGGTAAGACTGAAGGAACAATATACGATGGTTTCCTTGAATATGCACGCAACTTCAAAAAATATGAAGGAAAAGATCAAGCAACGATTGATCAAGAAATGGAAAACTTTCACCCAACTGAGACATTAAAAGAGCTAAGTGCGACATTAAGTGAAGTTCGAGATGTTGTCGAAGAGGTGCTGGATCCCATTTTGGTTATACAAGCAGAACATGATGAGATGATTGATCCTCAATCAGCCAATTATATATATGACCATGTTGATTCAGAACAAAAAGACATTAAATGGTATGCCAATTCAGGTCACGTCATTACGATTGATAAAGAAAAAGAACAAGTTTTTGATGACATTAATGACTTTTTAAATACGTTAGAATGGTCAGAGTAAGGAATAAACAATAGAAATGAATATAGAAAGGAGGGGCATGATGAATTTAAAGCAATCCATTGAAGCAATCGTTAAGCAACCAGATTACGAACCGATGTCTGTGTCAGATTTCCAAGATGCTTTAGGTCTTAATAGTGCCGACTCATTTAGAGATTTAATAAAGGTGCTTGTTGAACTAGAACAATCGGGGTTAGTTGAACGTACAAAAACAGATAGGTATCAGCGAAAGCAAGGAAAGTCATTAGGCTCAAAATTGATTAAAGGAACATTGAGTCAAAACAAAAAAGGATTTGGCTTTCTTCGACCTGAAAATGATGATATGGAAGATATTTTTATTCCACCGACAAAAATAAACAGAGCCTTAGATGGTGATACAGTGCTTGTTGAAGTAAAACAATCTAAAGGTGACCATAAAGGGAAAATTGAAGGTGAAGTGAAATCCATTGAAAAGCATTCGGTCACACAAGTTGTGGGAACATATAGTGAAGCTAGACATTTTGGTTTTGTCATTCCTGATGACAAACGAATTATGCAAGATATTTTTATACCAAAAGGGCAAAGTCTAGGTGCTATAGATGGTCATAAAGTACTCGTACAAATTACTAAGTATGCGGATGGACATGATAATCCAGAAGGACAAGTATCCGCTATACTTGGTCATAAAAATGATCCAGGCGTTGATATCTTGTCTATTATTTATCAACATGGCATAGAAATTGAATTTCCAGATGCAGTCTTGAAAGAAGCAGAAGCTGTTCCAGATGAGATTTCTCCATCTGAAATTGAAGGTCGTACAGATTTACGTGATGAATTAACGATTACGATTGATGGTGCAGATGCAAAAGATCTTGACGATGCCATTAGTGTTAAAGCATTAAAAAATGGAAACACCGAACTTACCGTTAGCATTGCAGATGTCAGCTACTACGTTACTGAAGATTCTCAGCTAGATAAGGAAGCTTACGATCGTGGGACAAGTGTCTATTTAGTTGACCGCGTCATACCTATGATTCCACACCGTTTAAGTAACGGTATTTGTTCATTAAATCCAGACGTTGACCGATTGACATTAAGCTGCCGTATGGAAATTAATGCACGTGGTGAAGTCGTTAATCATGACATCTTTGATAGTGTGATACATTCAGACTATCGCATGACATATGATGCTGTAAATCAGATTATTACTGAAAAAGACCCAGAAGTCCGTCAACAATATGAAGCCCTCACACCTATGCTCGATTTAGCGCAAGACTTATCACAACGCTTGATTCAAATGCGTCATCGTCGAGGAGAAATCGACTTTGACATCAGCGAAGCGAAAGTATTAGTGAATAGTGAAGGCATTCCAACAGATGTCGTCACACGACAACGCGGTGATGGTGAACGGCTAATAGAATCGTTTATGTTGGCAGCCAATGAAACCGTAGCGGAGCATTTTAGTAACTTAGACGTACCATTTATCTATCGTGTACACGAACAGCCAAAATCCGAAAGACTAAGACAGTTCTTTGACTTTATAACGAACTTTGGCATAATGATAAAAGGTACAGGTGAAGATATTCATCCAGCTACACTACAATCTATCCAAGCAGAAGTAGAAGGACGACCGGAACAAATGGTCATCTCAACAATGATGTTACGTTCAATGCAACAAGCGCATTACGACGATGTAAACCTTGGACACTTTGGCTTATCGGCAGAATATTATACACACTTTACTTCACCAATACGTCGGTATCCAGATTTAACCGTCCATCGCTTGATTCGCAAATATTTAATTGAGCATAGCATGGACAGTAAGACACAACACTATTGGGCAGAAAAATTACCAGAAATTGCTGAGCACACATCTCAACGTGAGCGTCGTGCGATAGATGCAGAACGTGATACCGATGAGCTTAAAAAAGCAGAGTATATGATTCAACATATCGGTGATCAATTTGAAGGTATTATTAGTTCTGTAGCCAACTTTGGCATGTTTGTCGAATTACCAAATACAATTGAAGGCATGGTCCATATTTCCAATATGACAGACGATTATTATCATTTTGAAGAACGTCAAATGGCATTGATTGGTGAGCGCTTAGCAAAAGTATTTAGAATTGGAGATACCGTCAAAGTTAAAGTGTCCCACGTAGATGTAGACGAACGCATGATAGACTTCCAAATTGTCGGTATGCCAATATCTCAAAGTAGTAGTCAACGTCCAGCGATAGGTAAAACCATTCAAGCTAAAACACGCGGCAAAGCTTTAGATAAATCAAAAAACGATGGGCAACGTCGCAAAAAATCTAAGAAGTCAAAACAGCGCAAAGGTAAAAATGCACGCAAAAAAGAAAAAAATGGCCAAACAAATCACAAACCATTTTACAAAGATAAAAGTGTGAAGAAAAAGTCACGAAGAAAGAAAAAATAAGCAACAAAGAGGTGATAACCAGTGGCTAAAAAGAAATCACCAGGGACATTAGCTGAAAATCGTAAAGCACGACACGACTACAACATTGAAGATACCATAGAAGCAGGCATCGTCTTACAAGGAACCGAAATAAAATCGATACGTCGTGGCAGTGCTAACTTAAAAGATAGCTATGCCCAAGTAAAACGTGGAGAAATCTATTTAAACAATATGCACATCGCACCATATGAAGAAGGAAATCGCTTTAATCATGATCCATTACGCTCTAGAAAACTCTTATTACACAAACGAGAAATTATCAAACTAGGCGAGCGTACAAGAGAAGTAGGATACTCAATCATTCCGCTTAAACTGTATTTAAAACACGGTCATTGTAAAGTACTGCTTGGCGTAGCAAGAGGTAAGAAAAAATACGATAAGCGTCAAGCGTTGAAAGAAAAAGCGATGAAACGCGATGTAGATCGTGCGATGAAAGCCCGTTATTAAGCAACGTCATTGCTTAATCGGGCTGATTTTGATATGATAATTAATGCTTGTTTATTATTCATTACGGGGACGTTCTTGGATTCGACAGGGGTCCCCCGAGCTTATTAAGCGTGTCGGAGGGTTGTCTTCGTCATCAACACATTCAGTTTATAATAACTGGCAAATCAAACAATAATTTCGCAGTAGCTGCCTAAGCGCACTCTGCATCGCCTAACCGCATTTCCTATGTGCTGTTAACGCGATTCAACCTGAATAGGATATGCTAAACACTGCCGTTTGAAGTCTGTTTAGAAGAATACCAATCAAGCTAGCATAACGTTGGTTGTCTATGACCTTTCATTGTGCGAAACTGAAATATAGACTACACACGTAGAAAGATTTGTATCAGGACCTCTGGACGCGGGTTCGAATCCCGCCGTCTCCATTATATAACCTGCAACCACTGTGGTTGTGGGCTTTTTTGAGTGCGTCTATATTGACCCAGCGCATAAAAAAGCCCTATAAATTAGGACGTAATATTATTATAAATCGTGATTGTTTTATTTATAGCATTAATTTGTGCAACTACTTTATGAACATCGTCAAACTTGGTATAAATCTCTTTTTTATCATTATAATTAAAATACGTAAGATGTTTATTATTTGTTTTGTCGACAATAATTATATCTTTATCTAAGTTATCGCATGTTATTTCGTAATTTGATTTGTTAATAATTTTCCAGTTAAACATTATCATAATTTAGCCTCCATAAATATTTAATTATTTCTTTCTGTGTACTAGGGTACAAATGTCCGTATCTATTATATACTTCATAACAACCTGCATGACCTAAACGTTGTGCTATTATCATAATGCATGCACCATGATTGACTAACATAGAAGCATGAGAATGTCTTAAAATAGTAGATTCACTGTAGGCTTTGAAGAACGTACCAAATAATACATAATTATCTTTATAAATGTTATTTTTTTTATAACATTTTAAATAATCTTTGCTATTGTTTATCTATTTTTATATAAAAATAGTATTATCACTTTTAAGAAAATTAATTATTAATTAAAAAATTATAATTCAAATTACAAAATTTAACGGTTATTCTAAAAGAATAAATGTAAAGAAAGGGACAATTGAGATTGTGGGGATTTATTGGAATGATTATTAGTCATTTCTAGTATCAGGGATAATTACAACAATATTTTTTATTGGATTAATAGGAAATTTAATAATATAAAACTGCATGCTGAAATTATCTCAAAAGCTAGAATTGAGTGGATAAATGAATTTAGAAAGTTAGCAAGTATTTGTATGAAGCGTATCAATCATTAGTTATTGGAGAAACACTTTTAAAATTTAGAAGAAAAGTTGAAAGAAATAAATTTGATACGAAATATTTAAAATTAAATAAGGATTGATTTTATTGAATAAAAAAATATTTTTAACAGTTATTATATTAATTAGTATAGTATTGATCGTAGGAGGCGTCTATTTAAAAATGAAATATGATGAAAAAAAAGAAAAAGAACAAAAGTACTATAATGAACAAAAAGAAAGAATAACTTTATATATGAAATACAATGTCAAAGATTTCAAAAACATTGAATTTACAGAATTCAAAAAAATCCAATGGATGGCTATGATATTAGCGGTTATATAAATAAAGATAAAAATTTATCTTTTAGTGTAGGTATAAGGTCTACAGAAAATTTTCAATTTAATGGAAATATATCTTATTCAGAAGAATTAGAAAATAAATTTATTAAAAATACGAAAACAGTATCACAAATAAAGAAAGAACATAGGTAGGTCAAAATTGTAACTAAGCAATATTTTAAGTGGTGTTTTTACGCTGAGATATGTTCTTTGTTGAAGTAGAGATGAATTACTACGTAAAGGTTGTGGGTTATGGTAAATATCAAGTGACTAATCGTTACGATTTATGCAAATATAAGGGAACAACTGGTTTCATGCTTTGTTTAAGTAGTTTTAAAATATAATTCTATTAGAATTTATAAAGATGGCCCATCAATCAACTGAAATTACTTAGGTTCTATAATAAATCGGACTGGTGATTTATTATAGAACCAATTTTTATTAATGACTTTAGTCTGTTGAGCACGTAAAGCGTGCGAAATAAAAAATATATTCAAAACTAAGAAATGCAAGATAAAGCACTAGGTAAATTGAATGTAAGAGAAACCTCTTTATAGGCTAGCTAAAGTGACAATCACATTTTGGATTGGAAATGAAATGAAAAAGCCAGCGCCTATAGACGCTGGCCGGTATAGCGGGCTTATAGCCGCAAAACAAACCACCCGTTTGACGGGTGGTTTTGATTTTTAATAGTATGACTTAAATTAAGCATTTATTATTTTTAACTTAAAAAAATATCGTCTGACCATTTCTATAACCATCATCCAAACTACATGACCAAATAGTTCAGAAATATGTTCTGTGAATGGTTGTTCAAAAGGACTTGGGACAACTTGCATGATAGGCATAATAACCAAGTGAAAAGCAATCCAAATTATAATTCCAAATAATGCACCATATCCCAAAGTAATCTTAGAATATTTATTAGCTAAAATAATATAAATAATTGCTATTACAATTGAAAAACTATAATGAACAATAAAGCTTACAAATGGCAATGCATGTTCAGAAAAACTATATGTAAGGTGTGTGACATTTGAAGGTATTCCCAATATCTGTAAGAGTTCTTGAGGCGGATTTGTTGCATCTCTAGCTGGTGTTCTTGGTGGGAACATAACTTCCCAACCTAATTTAACTATTCCTGACAGTAAACCGGCTAAAATACCTACCCAAAGAACTTTTAACCAGTTTTGCTTTTTATTAGTATTGTCCATTTTTAATTTCTCCTTTCTATATCATTTTTATTATAGCATTATTAGAACTTTTTGAATATTTAATATACTATTTAAAGTTAATAGTCAAAATTAGTATTTTTGTGATGCTTTACTAAAAAATTAGGTAGATTAAGCATAGAAATCTAATTAATGTGTATGTTTGAATGATTATCTATTCTTTATGAATAACAATGTCTAATTTTTGAAAATAGCTACTTAAACAATTCATTCTGTTAGATATAAAGAGTAGAAAAAATGGAATTTCCTTTGTTTTTAGGGGACATGAAATACTAAGTCATACATTCAGTGACGTATTTTTCTCTCACGCTTCGAAAATTGTGAAATTAGATAAATAGAATAAAGCAGACATTAATTGAGACTACGAGTATTAACCAACACTACATTTAGTAATATGGTTTAAAGAATCTGCGAAAAGAGGACTGCGTATAGACGATGAAATAGTAATAAAAAGTTTGTGGTTAAGAAAAGTGAATTTGAACCTAATCTAGACACGAACTAATTGAATGTATTTATACTTTTCAAAAATAAAAAGATGTGTTACGCTTTAAGTGGTTAGGCGCCTAACTATATTAGAAAGGGTTGTTCACGTGAACGAATTTTATTTGATAGATAGTCCGACTTATACAAAATTAGAAGGACTGAAAAAAGAATATGAAAACTTAGATATTATTTCTGTCATGTTATATCTTGAAATTAATAAAGCTTACAAAATTATGAAAAGTAAATATGACAAGTTTATAGAAGAATATGATTTGTCAGAAGCTAAGTTTTCAATTTTAATGTTGCTTTCTTATGAAGAAAATATGACTTTATCGCCATCAGATTTATCTAAGAAAATAGGTAATAAAAAATCAACAATTACAGGATTAGTTAAAGGGTTAGAAAAACAAGGCTTAATTAGAAGGGTTAATTTATCAAATGATAAACGTTCCAGTTATGTACAAATGACTGAAATTGGTTATTTAAAGTTGAAAGAGTTTTTACCTAATAATTATGACTTTGTGTCAAATATATTTAGTGATTTTGATGAACAAGAAAAAGAAACATTTTTTCATTTGATGAATAAATTAAGAAATAAAATAGAAGAGGATGGAGAAAATGAATAAAATTGAATTTTTAGAAACTTTTTTAAGCTTATATATTAATCATCATGTTGTGCTTGAAGATATGGAAAAAGGTACAAATAAATATACAGTTTTAGACGTAAGAAATGCACCTAAAGAAGTGAAAAAAGATAAAATTAAAGGTTCTTTAGAGATACCAGCTAAAGACTTAAATAATCGTTTAAACGAGTTATCTCAAGATAATATTTATGTTGTTTATGATTGGACTGGAGGAACGATTTTAGGTAAGCAAGCGTTGTTAGAATTATATCGAAATGGTTTTGAGGCTTATGAATTAGCTGGAGCATTAGAAGGATGGAAAGGTATGAGCTTACCATTAGAAGATGTAGAATAGTTAAGTTTTTATCAGTTATACTTTTAATTTATGCTATTTTTAAAGTTAAATTACCTTCATAAAAGAATAATTGAAATTTTAAGTGAATACATTAAAAAATCGTAAAGATGACCTTATACATGAGGTTATTTTATAAGGTGAAAAGTTATTGTATTTATTGATTCAATCAGTAATTGACGATGAAATAGCAACGAAAGAGATTGTGGTTAAGAATGGTGAAACTTGACTAGAAACTGGTAGGTTAAAACTCGTATACCATGAACATGTGGAATTTGTAGATGTACCTATCAATTCTAGTAGTAGATTAAAGGCTAATGATATATTAGGCCGTTATCTTAGATTAGCAATATTCAAATGCTGTAGTTCACATTTATTACAAATATTAGTTTTATAGAGAAAAGTAATAAGAGTCTGGGACATAATTATATTTTAGGCTCTGAGTTCTATATTGGCAGTAGTTGACTGGATTGAAAATACGCTAATACCAAGCTTTTTTCAATCCTAGTCAACCTTGCCGGGGCGGGACTAAGAATTCATTATGAATTCTGTCCCGCTCCTTATTATTTAATATTGTTAAAACCAACCATTATATGTTTTGCAACTGTTTTTTACAATCAGCTATTGAATCAGAATTATGAGATATTTTTTTTGAGAAACAAAGTACTGGCAATACCCAAGTGAATATGATTTTTTATAAAGAATATAGATATTGGCGACGAACTAAGATTCTAATTTTCACAGCATATTTAATGATTTTTAAAAATATGTTTATATTCAATTTTTTCTATTTGGGGCAGTGATCTATATGGTTTAGATAGGTAAAATATAAGGCTGCCGATTATAAATATCAGACCTGTAAGAACAAGCGTATAATCAAGACCTAAATATTTAATTAATACACCACTAGATAAGCTGCCTAAAGGTAAAGTCATTGCAGATATGCTAGTTATTATAGTAGTAATGCGTGCTAATAATTTTTCAGGAGTTACCTTTTGTTGGATTGATACTAGAGAAACGTTACCTATACTAATAGTGATAAATGAGATTGGAAATAACATCATAAAAATAATATTAGGAACATAGTTAATAAATATTAAAAGTAAACCCGAGGATAAATATAAAAATATCAAGATTTTACCATAACCAATATTTACATTCTTTATATAAGGCGCAAGTAATGAACCAACAATTAAACCTAATGAAAGTAAGCTCATTAATAAGCCAAAATAAAATGAACCACCAAGATAATTTGCTTTTAAAGGGACCCAAGTATAAAGAATTCCTAATCCAAAATTAAGAATGGAACTTGATACAGCTATTAAAAATAATAAAGAATGATATACCTCTTGAAAGCCTTCTTTTAAATTATTTAAATATTTACCTTTATATATAGATTCTGTTTGTGTTACAGGCCATTTTATTAACATAAAAAATAAAGCAGCGATTAAAAATATTAACGAATTACCAAAATATAATGGAATGAAAGAGAGTGTAGCAACAATAATACCACTTAAAGCATTCATGATAACATCTGTACCTTGATAAGCCACACTCATAGCAGAATTTGCTTTAACTAACGCATCATTACTTACCAAAATAGGAATTGCTTTTGATTGTGCTGGATAACCTATTTGCGTACAAAACATAGCGAGTGTCACTAAAATAATTAAAAGATAAACATTTAAGATGCCAATAAAATACAAAAAAGTTATAGTTAATAAAATTAAAAATTGAAGAATAGGCGTTATGATGAGCGTCTTTCTTAAAGCAATAGCATCTACTATAGGCCCAAACAAAAAAGAAATACACATAGGAATCATTAATAATGTATTTGTTAATCCAACTAATACTGAATGATGTGTCCATTGTAAAACTGTCCATGTTGTTGCTACATAATAAAGGCTATCTCCAGCATTAATTAAAATTCTTGCTAAAAGTAGATTGAAAAAAGATTTGTTTTTATGTAAATGTTTCATATTTATCATCCTTAATTATAGTACTTTAATTAAATTATAAGTTTTTTAGTATAAAAATAAAGTATTATTAACAAATTCATCAGTATACAATTAATTAAATTATGGTATAGAAAAAATATTGAATAAACATATATTATGCTATCTAGATGTCCATTGCCTGATTTACAAATAATTTTAACGTTGAATGATAATTTATGTTGTAAGACGCAAGTTCAATAATTCTAATGGCAATGCTCAAATAATTCGATAGATTTAGAGTACGAGTACTTAAGGACGTTGAGAAACTACAAAATGTTTAGTATATTATAGATGTAAATTACATATTTTATAGAAGCTAAATGCCGGTTATATCATACTTAATGAGTATTGTTTTTTATTTATGTTTAGCCTGTGTCGTTTCCATTCCATCGATGATTTTAGGGATTAAGAAGCATAATGAAAGAAAAAAGAATAATTAGAGATAGATATATGTTATATTTTCGATGTATTTATATAAATTCAGTCATGTTGAAATAATTATTTCATGAAATTGCCAACTGAAATATCACGTATATCTTAAATACTTCTTTTCCATAGTTAAGAACAGAACATGCTGTTTCTTTTGCATAAAAGAACTTTGAAAATGTGAACGCTTATGCGTATATTTTTCTATTTTACTAAATATAAAAATATTACTAATTCATGTTACATTTTTTTACAAACATGTAATAATAAAAATAGGGTATTTACAAGAAAGATATTTAGTAAAATAGGGGTTATTTAAAATGGCAAATAATACAAAATATTTTCATCATGTTGAACATAGAAAGTTTCAAAATCATTCTAAATTTACATTATGGTTATCATTAGTTATAACGCTCATCTTTACGATTGTTGAATTTGCGGGTGGTATCTATGCGAATTCTTTGGCGTTACTTTCGGATTCATTTCATATGCTGAGTGATGTCTTAGCTTTAGGGTTATCTATGGTTGCGATTTATTTTGCGAGTAAACCGCCCACAAAAAATTATACTTATGGTTTCTTAAGACTTGAAATTATTGTTGCTTTCCTTAATGGACTGGCTTTAATTGTTATTTCTTTAGGGATTATGTATGAGGGTGTCATGCGTATCATTCATCCAGAACCAGTCGAGAGTGGTGTCATGGTTGTTATTGCTACACTTGGGCTTCTCGTTAATATCATTTTAACGTTGATTTTAGTTAGATCTTTAAAAAAAGAAGACAATATCAATATTCAGAGTGCGCTATGGCACTTCATGGGGGATTTGTTAAATTCTCTTGGTGTTATTGTGGCTGTAGTATTAATTCATTTTACAGGTTGGGAAATCATCGATCCAATCATTAGTATCATTATTTCACTTATCATATTTAATGGTGGCTATAAGATTATAAAAAATGCGTGGAAAGTGCTTATGGAGCGCGTTCCAGAAGGATATAGTTCAGACGAAATTATCGATCATATGAAACGTATTGAAGGTGTTATTGATGTACATGAATTTCATTTGTGGAGCATCACAACGAACCAAAGCTCTCTTAGTGCACATGTGGTTTTAAGTGATAAATATATTAAATCTCCATATGCGACCATTAATAAAGTCTCAGATTTACTTAAAAATAAATATCATTTAGAACATGTCACACTTCAAATTGAAAATATTGAACTCAATCATTTGAATGAAGATTACTTTAAGCAATATCAGGGTGATTCTCAAGACTAATATGGCACGATATTTTATTATTTTCTAAATAGCTGATGCATATGTCGTTTAAAAAACAATAGTTTAATACTACTACTGTTTCCTATGATATGTTAATAACATGTCAGGTTGACTATCATGAATCAACAGATAAATAGTGAAGAAAGAATTTTGCACGAATCTAATTTATATCATAGAAATTATATGATAGTCTATACATAAATAAGCAGTAAATTTAATATAGGTGGTCTTATAATGAGTATAAAAGAAATGTGGGATTATTTAGTAAATAAAAAGTGGACATCTAAAGATATTGGTATACTTATTTTTTATGTTATTGTCGCAAGTATCTTTGCCACACCAGTACTAGGAATTCCTCTCGGTGTGTTGGCCTTTCTAATTATTAATGAAGATGTTTTGGATGATAATAAAAAGCAATAAAATATTTATATTGGATTAAGAGTTACAGCACTCATGTGTTGTAGCTCTTTTTTTAATTTTCTTTATAAATTAAAAAAAGATGTCAGTGACGTCTTCTTATTTTATAATATAAATATTTAGTTGTCCGCATCTCTATATTTTGATAATATAAAATAAAAAAATAAATATAATATACATCGATGGAAGTATAAGGGATGTGAAGACATGTTGCATTCAAAGAAGTTGCTGATATGCTTGCTCATTTTAATGCTTTTTATTGGAGGGTGTGGCATGAACAACAAAGATAATAATAGGGAAGTTCAAATTAAACGTAGTTTTAATAAAATGTTAAGCATTTATCCGACTAAAAACCTTGAAGACTTTTATGATAAAGAGGGCTTCCGAGACCAAGAATTTGATAAAAACGATAAAGGAACGTGGATTATTAGCTCTGAAATGAATATTCAAACAAAAGGAGATAATTTGAAGTCAAGAGGTATGATTTTATATATAAATAGGAATACTAGAAAAACAAATGGATATTTTGAAATAGATGAAATAAGTGAAGACAAAAAAGGAAGACCACAGAGTAAAGAAAAGAGATATCCAGTAAAAATGGAGCACAACAAAATCATTCCAACAAAACCAATAAATGATAAAAAGTTAAAAGAAGAAATAGAAAACTTTAAATTTTTTGTACAATATGGCAATTTTAAAGATATCAATGACTACGGAGATGGTGATTTTTCATACAATCCCAATGTGCCAAGTTATTCAGCAAAATATCAATTAACTAATGATGATGATAATGTGCGACAGTTAAGAAAAAGATATCACATTCCAACCAATAAAGCACCTAAGTTATTGTTGAAAGGTGATGGCGATTTCAAGGGTTCATCTGTCGGTTATAAAGATATAGAATTTACTTTTGTCGAAAATAAGGAAGAAAATATTTATTTTACTGATAGTATTAATTTTAATCCAACTGAACATGACGAAAGATGATAATAAAATATTTATATTTGATAAATAAGCTAGAACATCATTATGTTTTAAGCTATGAACTAAATATTGACAGTAGTTGACTGGATTGAAAATACGCTGATACCAAGCTTTTTCCAATCGTAGTCAACCTTGCCGGAGCGGGACTACGAATTCATTATGAATGCTGTCTCGCTCCTTTTTATTATGAACTGTATCCATAAAACAGCTAATACTTTATTAATAGCTGAAAGGCCTAACAATAATTAATATTTATTAGATTATTCAGCATATTAATAGTATATAATTTAATTAATTTTTTAATATAATAATCATACTAGGTTTACATTCTTTTAAAGTCGTCTTGATATCTTAAATATGTAAGGCGATGTTATTCAATTTAATTTAGGGAGGAATTACAGTTGTATTTGCAAACAAAAAAATCAAAATGGATAAGTGGTATGGCTAGTATGGTTATGGTCTTAAGTATGACTATGTATTGTCCAGGAAATGCTGAAGCAAGTGGTGCGGGACAAGGTCCTGATCAAGCTACAAATCAAAATGAAATTAAAGTGACACAGACTAAACCACATGTTGCACCAATACCTACAAAAAACAGTCCGAACCGAATTATGACAAATTTTAATGGCAATACTCAGAAAGAAATGGGCTTTAGTTGGTATACAACGGATCGGTTCAAAGATGCTAAAGTTTGGGTTTCTGAATCTGGACGTTTTGATGATGCACAAATATTTAATGCTAAACCTAAGAAGGTGAACTCAAAATATCTTGAGCGTGATGATAGTGGTCATTTTATTTTTAAAGATGTACAAAAAGATGATGAAGGCAACGTAATCAAAGATAAAAATGGCAAGGAAAAAGTAAACGGGTATTATACTGATGCAAACGCACATGGCCCAGAATGGACAAGTGGTAATGAACATGGTGAAGCTACGTTAACATCACAAACAGAATATACATATAAAGCAAAAGCAACGGGCTTAAAACCAAATACAAAATATTACTATAAAGTGGGCAGTTTGCAAGGTGGTCAAAGTACTGTTGGACAATTTCAAACATCAGGTAACAAAGGGGATGCCTTTAAGTTTGTTCAATACACAGACACACAAAATGCGTTTTGGAATGAACATGTTAGAAATGAGGCACAATTTGGAGCTGACACATTAAATCAAGCAATTCAAACGGCAGGCAATCCTAATTTTGCATTGCATACGGGGGACTTCGTAGAGACAAGCGAAATTGAAGATGAGTGGGCAGATTTATATAATCAATCAAGACCATCATTTATGTCTTTACCTGTAGCTGCTACAGCTGGGAATCATGATGAACATGCGTTTAATGAAGATGATCCAAAACTATTAGGACAATTTAATCAACACGTCAATGTGCCAAAAGCAAATAATGCAGTTAATGGTGGTTCTTATTATTCATTTGACTATAATGGTGCACATATGGTTGTAGCAAATACAAATGACAATAAGAAGTCAAAAGATAATCCAGATGAAAAAGCAATTGGTAAACAACAAATGGCATGGATTAAAAATGATATTAAACAAGCCCGCAAAAAAGGTGCTAATTGGATTATTTTAAACTTGCATAAACCAATGTATTCTAAATCTTATCACGCTTTATCAGATGAAGACATTCAAAAAGTTCGCAACGAACTGACAAAAGAAATTGACGATTTAGACGTTGATTTGGTATTGCAAGGTCATGATCACGTGCTTGCACGCACGCATTCACTTAGACATACCTCAACTAAAAACAGTTTTGTTAATGCTAGAAAAGAAGATGCCAAGCAAATATTAGGCGATGATCATGTTGAATATTATGACAATCCTAAAGGATCAGTGTACGTCTTACCAAATACAGGTGGTACAAAGGCCTATGACGATATTTATGATCGTTCATTAAAACACATCAAAAAAGTAAGACCAGAACTTAAAGGATTAACGCAACGTCAACTGGATCATTATAACAGTTTGTTTGCTGTAGGAAAGCAACCACAAAAGACATCTGCATTTAAAAATAAACATGCAAACAATAGAGATTCTTCAGCACAAAACTTTTCAGTGTATGAAGTTTCAGGCAATAAGTTAAAAGTTAAAATATATCAATTATACGGTGATATTAGTAAAGGTGAACCAAGAGATATTAAATTAATAGATGAGTTTGGAATTAAGAAAGATAAAAATAAACGATAAACAGCTATTCTTATGAACTAAATCATAAGTTGAGATAATGGACGATGTGACTGTATTTTTAACAGGGTTAGCAAGAATGGAGTGTTAAACTTTGATGACAGGCAAAAGATACATGGCAGTATTACTAACAGTTTGCATGGTATTGACGGCATGTGATAGTCATGGCGATAAGCAAACAGAAGCTTCTGGCACACCACATGTTGAGCATCATGATAAAGAGCGACAACAGTTAAAAAAGGATGTGCTTAAGTGGGCGAATAAACAAGGTGAACAGCATAAGCGGGCCGTTACCAATTGCTATTTTGGTAGTGGAGAGATATCGACTGGTGATTGGTACGCCTTAACCGCAGATGGTCAGCTACAAGTGAGTAATCAAAACAAACCCGGACCCAAGGCATTTAAACTCCATACGCTTGCAGGGTTTGTAACGTATAAATCAGCACATAAGCAAACTGGAATAGATTCTCGTGCCCAAAACTTATCTAATGTAGAGGGTTATGCAAATGTTGCAGATATGTCATATCCCATAACCAAATATTTAATCACAGATAATGGTAAAGTATATAAATATCAATTTCAGAAACAAGATGATACGAGGTTATCTAGTGGCTTTGCGCCGAAAGATCATAATGACAAAGATCCCAATCTTAGTCCGAATATACAATTTAAAGAAGTAAACAATGCCACAATGAAACAACTTTTGAAGCAGCTAAAGCATAAATATCCACAGTTATTTCGTGAATCATAGCATTAATAAAAGTACGAAGTGATTTAGAAATAGCAAAAGCTATGGTGGTCCTAGCACAAATAAATAGAATTCATTTCAACACCACTAAGATGATAATAGCCGTATGATATTTCAAGGTATCTTGATTTTCATACGGCTTAATTATTTCATTTATAAGTTCTGATTTCTGGCGCTTGATAACTTTGAATAAATTGTTCCATTTCATTAATATTATCTGAGAATAGCATATGTTGGCGATCTGTTTGACTCAAGAAGCCTTCAGTAACCATATGATTGTAAAAGTGTTGAATATGGTCGTAGTAATTATTAATGTTATAAAAAATACAAGGGTTTTGGTTTTGTCCAATTCTTGACCATGACACAACTTCGGAAATCTCTTCAAGTGTTCCCGGACCTCCAGGAAGTGCAATGCATACATCACCAAGAGATAAGATTTTTTCTTTACGTTCAGACATTGAATTAACAATGATTAATTCATCTAAGCCATTATGGGCTAATTCTCTTTGTTGCAGAAATGTGGGCATGACACCAATTGTTTTACCACCATGTTGTATGACGCTATTTGCAATCGCTCCCATTAAACCTGCATTGCCACCGCCAAAGATAAGCGTATGGTTTTGTTCAGCAATCCATTGACCTAGCTGAATTGCGCCTTCTTTATAAATACCGTTGTGGCCTTCACTCGCACCACAATAGACAATAATATTCACATGTTTCACTCCTAAGAAGTTTCGTTTTTTGACAATAATACATTATAAGTATAGTAAAATGTTTAAGCAATATAAAGCGATATTTTGGATTAAGTGATGCATGAATCATTATTCTGCTCTTTATTAACACCCTAAGTTACGTTATATTGTAACCAGAAATGTAAAAACACAATTGGGTTGGTAGTCCCAATGCAAAGTTTAGCTTTGTCAGTAACCTTCCTCCTCAGGTCGTCCATCATTTCTAATTGCTAAAAATTAGAGGAGGGGTAGCATGGAGCTATCTATATTACATGATGGTCAGTTTTTTATAGGTTTGGTTGAATACCGTAAAGGTCAAAAGGTGAAATTTGTAAAATACACGTTCGGTGTAGAGCCAGATGACGAAGTAGTATTGCAATTTATTACCAATCATTTATTAGCTTGTTTAGATAATGCGGAGGTTGAAATAAATAGCAAACCGCCAAAGAAACACCTTAATCCTAAACGATTACAACGTCGTGTGGCTAAAGAACAAAAACAGCCTAAAGATTTAACAAAAGCACAAATGGCATTAAAAGAAGAACAACAACGGAAGAAAAAGCGCCGTAAACAACGTTACAAAGCAGATAAAGAAGCTGAAAAAGCCTATAAAAGAAGAGTCAAAAGAATTAAAGCAAAAGAAAAACATAAAGGCCATTAATGTGTATTGGGAGCGGGACAGCATTCATTATGAATTCGTAGTCCCGCCTCGCCAAGGTTGACTAGGATTGAAAAAGCTTGGTATAAACGTATTTTTAATCCAGTCAACTATTGCCAATATATCGTTCATAGCCTAAAACGTTATGATGTCTCAGACGCATCACCCTTAGCGTTATATTTTAATGTTAAGGGTGAAATTTTATATAAAAGAACAAAACTAAGCTAGTTGAAAATTTTGAAATAGTGGTGACATACTTATCCCAATAAAATAGGGAATGAAAGTAATAAAATGTGTCTTTAATTAAGGAATGAGCTATACAAAGGAGAAAATCGTATGTATTCAGAGCAAGAAACATATGACTTTATTTTATCGGTAGCTCTAAGACGCTTATGACAGATTAATATAGAAAAAATAAAGGAGAGATATAATGATACAAGCCATTAACCATATTTGTTTTTCTGTAGCTGATTTAGCGACATCTATAGACTTTTATGAACGTATTCTTCAAGGTGATTTATTAGTACAAGGACGAACTACAGCTTATTTTAATATTGGAGGATTGTGGATTGCTTTGAATGAAGAACAAAATATACCAAGAAACGAGATTCAATATTCCTATACACATATTGCCTTTTCTATTGAAAATAAAGATTTTGATGCTTGGTATGATTGGCTTGAAAAGCATGAAGTACCTATTTTAAATGGACGACTAAGACATCTTAAAGATAAAAAATCAATTTACTTTACAGATCCAGATGGTCATAAATTAGAACTTCATACTGGCACGTTACAAGATCGTCTAGCTTATTATAAAGATGACAAACAACATATGACTTTTTATGTATAAAGTAAGCAGAATAGTGTTATATAAAAATAGTAAAGAAGTTAAAACAAAAAGCACGCCACACAGCATATTATGATGCAGTGAGGCGCAAGTTATAAATATTAATATGGTTGAAATAATTTTTTCCATTGATAGCTAACGGCTATAGCTATACTCATAACTAATAATAAAAGAGGGAGTTCTGAAGCCATATAGCCTTGCGGTAAGTGAACCGTGAACAGTGCACCAAGCATAATGACTATGAAGCCAATAGCGATGTAATTAGTTAATAGACCGACAATCATCATGATACCACCAACAAGTTCAAAGAGGCCTAATAAAATGCCGACAAATGCAGGGAAGCCCATATTAGACATCATTGTCATAGGCTCGTGAAAACCACCGATTGCTTTTTGAGCACCATGAACAGTGAATGTAATGCCTAACATGACACGAATTAGAAGAAGGCCAAATTTCAAAAAATCACCCTTTCAATAGTATATTCAGTATAATAAATATACTATAACAATAAAAATATTACGAGGCAAGTTTATGCGCCTCGCAAAACATATGATTACTATTTATCAAAGATTTTTATTTCTGTAGTTTCTGATTGTATATCAATCACCAACGTATCATCGAAAAGATATGTAGTGGGCGTTTCACCTTTTAAGTCAATTTCTGCTAATATTTGAAAACTACTATCATCAATTGGCTCTATAACTGAAAGGCTTTGTTCAAATTCTTGAACAGCGATGTTGCGTTTAGATTGAATATGAATATCCCATGCTGGCATGTTATCACCTTTTTCATTATCGTATAGTTCTATATATTAACTAAAACTTTGTTCAAATTCTACAAAAGTTTTAGTCGTTACACTTATATGATTGATGCGATCCCCTGACACATCACCATTAATATAACCATTATTAATGAGCACCTTACAATTTTCAACAAAATCATGATAATCTCTATCACAAAAATAGGTGTCTTGTGCTGATACAGAATCTTTAAAGTCGTTTGCTTTATCCTCAGGTTGACCAGCATTTGAGCGTTCCATGTAAAGTTTGTAAAACTTTGCAATGGTATATTTTTGTTCTTGCGTTAATTCATCCATAAATATGCCTCCTAAAAAACATCATATACCTATAAATACCCTCTATATAGTCAGGAAATGTTTTGAACGGCATATTGTAATAAAAATGTCTTATTTTGCTTTTTCTATCCCTTTATGAACAGCTTTCGCAAATTTATAAAAAGTATGCGTGTAATTATCACTGTTATTACGTGTTGTTTTATCTAGTTTCAAGTCTTTAAAAAAGAGTTGACGTTGTTTCGTAGTTAACTCCAATTGCACACCTGAATCAGTGCCATTTTGATTAACAAAATTATCTTCCGACATTGCTTCAATTCCTTTAGGGCTAGACTTAATAGTAAAGCCAGCTTTGCGCAGTTCAGTGCGAATCGCTTTGGCCATATATTTGTCTTTTCCACCGATGTAAATAAGTGGATCTTCACCATTAAAGCCATGAACCGATATCGTTTCTTTTGTAGCTGCTAGCATATTCATTAATTGAGGTTCATCATAATTGGTTGAAGTAATATGTAAACGTTGATTATCTGCAGGTAATAATCCTTGAAAACTATAAAAATCATACTTCCCTATATTAGCAATGCGGCGAGCAATTTCAGTCGATCCAGGTTCAATCCCACCACCATGTATGGCAGTGATTAAAATATTATCGTTTTTCACATGCTTAGTGCTAATTTTCCAGTCTTTGTTTTGTGTCGTGTGATGCTTTAAGTCATTAAAATCTTTGTAGGTATCTGAGGTTTGGTTAACGGCATTTTGACGCGTAAAATAAATCGCACTAAAAAGGGCGATAATTGTTACAATAAGGCCAATAACCAAGGCATAATAATATTTTTTATTCCAGTGTCGTTGCATAAAAACTCCTTTTAGTAAAAAATAATATAAAACTTAAACTTTAGAAAGTATAATTGAAAACAATTTAAATATAAAGCATTTGCGGCTTTAAAGCATTATAAATGCTAAAAAAATTAAATAAATTTAAAGATTAACGCATATAATACATAAAATTCATCCAAACTTTACAAAAAAAGGATAGAAAATAAGTGAAGGACGTGATGATTATGAATAAAGATCTATTAAGAAAATACTTCCAAAACGAAGATTTTCACCCCATTACTATTGTCGTAGGAGCCAAAAGAATCACCCTAGAAAACGACATAAACATCGACTACCAAAACGAAGTCATCATCTATCCCATGCCCCAAACCACACGAATCATACCATTCACATCCATCACCTATATCGACCTAAAAGACACAAAAAACACCCACATCAACCTATACAAACTAGAATAGGGGCCCCAACAAAAAGGAATGCGCCAAGCATTTCAACGAACAACGCAAGTTGGGGTGGGGGCCCCAACAAAAAGGAATGCGCCAAGCACTTCAACAAACAACGCAAGTTGGGGTGGGGGCCCCAACAGAGAGAAATGCGAAGCGCATTTCGTCAAGCACAGCAAGTTGGGGTGGGCCCAACAGAGACAGTTTGGCACATCATTATATTTTAGGCTATGAACGATATATATTGGCAGTAGTTGACTGGATTGAAAATACGCTTATATCAAGCTTTTTTCATCCATTTTTCGGATGTTTTATATGTAAAATGTAAATATATATTAAAAGAAAAAGAACTTAAATACAAGATATATACGGGTAATATAGGAGTGATATCTTGAACGTTAATTTAATGTATATGATTATGTAAAGCATATGAATACTGCAAACTAGCTTTAATGTATCGCCATTATATCACTAAAAATATGCCTTTATATTTTTTAATAATCATAAACGAGTTTCAAGCGATAGTCTTTGGAAAAATTGTCTACAAGTGCATAAGGGGAAATAATTTTTAAGCCTTGGTCATTAATTGCATTGTCACTAACACCATATTTATAAGCTTGATAGATAATTTTGGTACAATATGTATAATTTTCACTCTTCAAGTTTAATGTTACGAGATAGGTTTTATCGCTGTCTTTGTAATGCGCTTTTGCCCATTGTGCTGCTTTGATACCAGCGCCTGGTTTAACACTACGATAAACCTTTATCCAGTCATTTTTTCCGTCGCCAAACCGATGTTTAAATGATTCAAAAGATTCCACAATTGGTTTGTCACCAGGTCCTTCAATCTGGAGTACAGTATCATGGTCTATGGCAATACTTGAATGTCCAAAAAAGCCGAATAAAACAGGACCTTTTGTTAAAATAATATCGCCTGGCTGCAGCTTGAAATCTTTATTGTGTATACGAGTGTTTTGAGTCTCAGTAGCTGGTATTAAGCTGACAAAAAACAAAATAACACCAACAATAATAAATATATTTAATCTTCTTAAAACCAACTCAACAAACACCTTCTATCTATCTAATAGTTTACCCAATTATAGCAAACAATCGACGGGCCCCCAAGCACAGAATAACTGGCTAAAATAGTTTTTTAACAAAACAAGCTGGGGTGGTTAAGCTGTCTTCTAAACAAGCGAGCTTAAATATATAAAGAAGCACAAAGATGACTTATTTCAAACCATCTTTGTGCTATTATTTTTGGAATGATGTCCCAGTTTGTTTTGTTCATACAATAGAGCTTCTATAATACGCCAAATATTAAAACATATATGAGAAGTGCAATACCAAATATATAGAACACCACTGTAAAGCCAAGATATGATTCTTTTTTTGAACCAGCTTTTGTTCGAAGCAATTTAAATAGTATCAAAGATGCAGCAACGACAAAAATGATGCCTAACCATAATAAAATTGTTAAATGTGTGCTCATCTTAGCCACCTCCTATAGACAATTAACTTTATACATTATTCTATGATTAATTTTAATTCATTATAACACTTAATAGAAAGATGTATAAAAGCCAAAGCTAAACTAATGATGGAAAGAATCACTCTTGAAAATATAGTCGTTCTATCATAGCAATTGCAATGAAATATTTTATTTCACAATTTAGACACATTTATCAAAATATAATTAATTTTGTGAAAAAATATACTTTTAAAGGTGATTAATGTCGATATATGTGGATTAGTAAAGCCATTGATGATGTGAAATTATTTTCACCTTTACTAAGAACAATGATATAAGCGCACAACACTATTAAAATTGTATGAAAATAACATGCACAATCTTTAGTAATCTGCTAAGATATAATAAAATAAGAAAGTAAGTTTTAATAAACCTAATAATCAAAAGAAATTAAGGGGAGGTATAACGATGACATTTTATGACTTTATCATCGATTTTAGTAATGATGATACACCATTAGGCTATTTAGCAAACTATATTTTGAATGATTGCGAATTCCCAAAAGATGAAAAAAATAACAAAATTATTCGCGAATATGTGATATCAAAATATGCCAATCAGCAACTGATTGAAAGCACTAATAGAGCCATTAGCTTGTATAAATTAGTTTGATTGTGTGTAGTACCAATTCTGTTCATGTAAAGCTTGCCATACATCCCGTGTTTTAAAGTTAATTTCATTTCCTTTAATGGAATATGGTTGGATGATTTCATTATCAATCCAACTGCTAATGAGTTCATGTGGTACACCGTCAAGCACCATGTCACTCTTGCTAACAATTAAACATTCCCATTCTAATGAGAGATTATTAGGATTAACATACTTGTATTCACTTTTAGTAGTCATCACAAACACTCCTTAGAAATTGTAAATCCAATGTTAAGTTATACCCGTATATATTTAAGTCAAACACAACCTAGTCATTTTTATTGTGATAGTAAGCAAGCTGCAATGATAATAAAGTGCTAAGATAATTAATGATACATGTGGAATCGTGATAAAATAAAACTATAGACCTAAACCGTTACGTTGATGTGACGGTTTTTATTACATCATATGTTGCAGGGTTAGGAGTGTTTTTATGGAAAAAATATTATATTTAATGCGACATGGACAAACATTATTTAATTTAAAAGGAAGAATCCAAGGTTCAAGCGATTCGCCATTAACTGACTTAGGTGTACAACAAGCACAAGCAGCGGGTCATTATTTCACGCAACATCAAATTAAATTTGATAGCGCAGTGTCATCTACACAAGAACGTGCATCGGATACATTAGAACATGCAATTCCTGGACAACCATATACGCGACTTAAAGGATTAAAAGAATGGTCTTTTGGTTTATTTGAAGGGGAGAGTATTCAATTACTACGCAAAATTAAACAGTCAGGTGTACTATATGGAGATTATGTTGTACCGTTTGGTGGTGAGGCAAGACAAGAAGTACAGACGCGTATGATAGAGACATTAACACAGGTGATGGAACATGATAGCCAAGGATGTACATTAGCAGTGAGTCATGGGAGCACAATTGGGGTCTTTTTAGATTATTGGGTTGAACGCGAGCAGTTTTTCGAAGCGGGAAATTGCCATATCTTAAAATTTTCATATAAAGATGGCGCATTTAAGTTTATTGAAGTGATAAATCCTATTAATGATAATTGAAAAATTAACAATATGTTGAGGTATTATTACTAGAGAAATTAGAAAGTGGGACAGAATTTATTTTGAATTTGTATTCTCGCCTTAGCAAGATTGACTAAGATTGAAACAAGCTTGATATAAGCGTATTTTCAGTCCTTGTCAGCTACTGCTAATAAAGTAGGAGAACTTGTTGACAGTTTAAAGCTGCACTAGCAAATCGCTAGAGCAGCTTTATTTTAAACATTTTTTAATCATTCTTTTGTTTTGCACGTTTAGTATGGTAAATAAGCCAATGAACATCTTGATATTCATCGTTAATTTTATAGGCATCTTCTTCATAGCCTAAAGTCTCAAATCCTATGGAGCTATACATAATCTTATCACTTATGTTATTAGAAATAATAGACGTCATAACTTTTTCAATTTGATGATCTTCGGCATATTGCAAGATATGACGAATCAAAGCTTTGCTGTAATCATGGTTATTTTCTTTAACAAACAGGTCTTCAAAGTTTGCTTTATGCTCTCTACCGACAAACTGAATTTGATAATATGTGGCTGCCGCTACAAGTTCATTTTGATCAAACATCCCAAAGATATAAGCATAAGTCATATCTGGAGATAATAGTAGATTTAAATTTTCTTCAGTGATATGAGTTAAATAAATTTTATCCCAATTAAAGGCATGGTCTCCGGTTTCTAATAACGCTTTATATTGTGCTAAGTCATCCAACGTCAATATTCTAATATCACTCATAGCGTCCTCCATTAATAAAAAATAAAGTCTTGTATTAAGATGATAATAAAATAAATAAACTAACAATGCAATATGCTAAGGTTTGAAATTTATATATTTATTTCATTCTTTTTTAAAAAAGGTATTATTACAATGGTAATTTGTTAGAAAAGTGGCGTATTTGTACGGTGCTAAAATCTAGGGAAAACGCATGAGAGCGTAGAGATTTTAAGAAATGAAAAGACGGAATCGCAGCCATTGCTGACTGATCAATTCCGTCATAAAAAAGACATAAAATTTATTTTTAGATGATATGAGTTAACTATCATTAGTCGACGACTTCGACACTTAAATCAACATCGATATTACCCCGTGTTGCTTTTGAATAAGGGCAAAATTCGTGAGCATCTTGTAAATATTTTTCCGCATCTTCTTGAGATAATACATTTTTAACTTTTGCATGGATGTCTACAGATAATTTCGGACTTTCTGACTCTGAATCATCCTCTAAACGCACCGTTAATGTAACTTCTGGTTGTGCACCTCTTACTTTATTTTGTTTTAAAATTAAATCAAATGCACCATTAAAGCATGAGGCGTATCCAGCAGCAAATAATTGTTCTGGATTTGTCGCATTCCCATCAGCTTGTTGAGGTGGTAATACATCTACATTTATCGCTTTATCGTCTGTTTGAACGTGTCCTTTACGGCCACCAACGTTTGTTGCTTTTGTTTCATATTGTACTGCCATGAATAAAGACCTCCTAAAAATATTTGTACTCATGCTATACCCACTGCAATTTGTTTCAATCATCGAACACCAACATTTGTCATAGTTAGTCGTTGTCACTTAAAATATAATTAATAAGCGAATTTAAAAGTGAGGGATCACCATGACTAAAGTAAACATAGCAGCAACGATTGCACCTAAAGGCCGCTTAGATCACACGTTATTAGCAAAGATAGAACGTGATCATCATGCTATTGATATTATAGAGCTTAGAATTGATCAATGGCAGACGGATATAGATCGTTTACTACAAGATAATTTGGAACAACTGGTAACATTGTCTTTCAAACCTCAAATCTTAGTGACGTATCGTACAGAATCACAAGGGGGTCAAGGGGTTTTAGATGAGCAAAATTATCTCGCGTTACTAAAACGATTGGCTAAAGTTCAAGGCATTGATATGGTCGATGTGGAATGGCATAATCATTTACCATTTGATATTTATCATCAATGTATATCACATTTGAAAGCACAACATAAAGCGGTTATCTTATCACATCATAATTTTCAACATACACCGGAGAGTGAAGCATTACATTTTATCTTTTATAAAATGAGTCAATTTCCAGCTGACTATTTGAAATTAGCAGTGATGCCTGAAAATCAAAGTGATGTACTAAGATTATTAGATGTATTGTCGATTACAGCGCAATCAGTTGATCAACAGGTCATTGGTATTTCGATGTCATCACTTGGTGTGATTTCCCGTACGGCTCAGGGGCTATTTGGAGGTACAATGTCTTATGGCTGTATTGACACACCTAAAGCGCCTGGTCAAATACAAGTTACGCAATTACATGACATCATCAATTTCTATCAAAAATACGATAATTGAATAATCTCATAAACTCGCATATAATTGATAATAGTTATCAACGAAAAAGGGAGAGATACGTCGTGGAATTACAAGAAGCGATTGCAAATAGAAGAAGTATTAAGAAATTTAAACATGATGTCGAAATCGATGATAAAGCATTATATCAAGCGATTGAACAAGCAGCAGATGCACCAAACCATGGCATGCGAGAACCTTGGCGCATGATTCACATTACAAAGGATAGACTAGGGGATATGAGTGAAGCAATCACGCCTTATGCATTCCCAGATAGTGTGGATAAACAGCAAGATCATTATCAAACGGTAACGCGTTTAGGCGGTATATTGGTATTGGTTGTGAAAACAGATCCACGCCAACGTCAAAATAGAGAGAATTTCTTTGCTTTGGGTGCTTATGCTCAAAACTTAATGTTATTATTACACGAAGCAGGAATTGGCACTTGTTGGAAAACACCACCTTATATTTTTGAACCTAAAGTACGTAAAATCTTTGGTATCGCTGGTGATGAAGCCATTGCAGGATTGTTATATCTTACAGACTTATCAGTTGATATGCCACATGTTCAACGTAAAAACAAAAATCTTATAGAAAAATTCTAATAAATAAAGCATGAAGTTACGACTGGTTATGTCGGAACTTCATGCTTTTGCTTTATGCTTGAAATGTTTCAGCTAAAAAAGTTTCAACCTGTTCGGGTGATTTAGCATTTGCTGAATGTAAGTGTGCTAATTTTTCACCATTTTTAAAGATTAATAAACTAGGAATGCCCATTACATCATGATTTGCAGCAACATCTTCTAACTCATCTCGATTGACTGAATACCATTGATAGGCATTGTATTTTTCAATTATAGGGTCAATCCATAAATCCATTGCTTTACAATCTGGGCACCAACCCGCTTCAAATTTTATGATGACAGGCTGATCACTTTGAATAATCTTATTAAAATTTTCAGTTGTTTGTATACTTTCCATATTGATGCGCTCCTTTAGTCAATGTCGTAATCGTATTATAACTAAATTTACTTTTTTAATAAAAAATTCAGCTTAAAAAATAGAGCGTTTTCATTTAATATCTGTTATATTAAACGTAACTACTATAGGAGGTTACAACTGAATGATAAAATTTTATCAATATTCTAATTGTACAACTTGTAAAAAGGCTGCAAAGTTTCTAAAAGATTATGGCGTTAGCTTTGAACCAATCGATATTGTGCAACATACACCAACTAAAAAAGAATTTGAACAAATCATTAAGAAAACAGGTGTGGAAGTTAATAAACTATTTAATACACACGGTGCTAAATATCGTGAATTAGGGCTTAAAGATAAGTTGAAAGACTTAACGCAAGATGAAAAATTAGAGTTATTAGCTGGCGATGGTATGTTGGTAAAACGTCCACTTGCAATCTCAGGAGATAAAATCACACTTGGATTTAAAGAAGACCAATATAAAGAAACGTGGTTAGCATAATATAATACAGTTTACATATATTATTATATGTGCAGAAATTATTCAAAGTTTTATGAATAATAGTTGAATGAATGCAGACGGTATGGCATCATTAAACTGTAATTATTTTTAGGAGGGGATTTTCGTGACAGTACCGAGCGAATTAAAATATTCTAAGGAACATGAATGGGTGAAAGTTGACGGAAATGTTGTAACAATTGGTATTACTGAATACGCGCAAGGCGAATTAGGTGATATTGTATTCGTTGAACTACCAGACGTTGATGATGAAATTAACGAAGGGGATACATTTGGTAGTGTTGAATCTGTTAAAACAGTGTCAGAACTTTATGCACCTGTTTCTGGAAAAATCATTGAAACAAATGAAGAGCTCGAAGATAGTCCTGAATTTGTGAATGAATCACCATTCGAAAAGGCTTGGATGGTTAAAGTTGAATTAGATGATGAAAGCCAATTAGATGAATTATTATCTGCAGAACAATATGCTGAAATGATTGGCGAATAAAAGCGATGAACTCCTTGATATACGTATCTTGGAGTTTTTTCTATCATCAGTTATAAACAAAGGTATATGACCAGTTTATTGGTAATATAACATTTTGTTAACATGATTAATCTAAACGCAACAAAATAATAATTATTTTTACAGCATTTCAATGTTTAGAGACACGCGTTTTTGTATAGAAGTAACTGTCTTATAATATGTAACTGTAGAAGGTGGATGAACATGACACTTGTAAATAAAGTTATTATTGTAGAAGGTAAATCAGATAAGAAAAGGGTACAACAAGTGATTGCTGAGCCCGTTCACATTATTTGTACACACGGTACAATGAGTATAGATAAGATAGATGATATGATAGAATCACTTTATGGCAAACAGGTTTTTATCCTGGCAGATTCAGATGATGAAGGCGCCAATATTCGTAAATGGTTTAAACGCTATTTGAGTGAAAGTGAACATATTTATATAGATAGAACATATTGCGAAGTTGCGCGCTGCCCTAAGAAATATTTAGCCAAAGTACTGCACAAGCATGGGTTCATGGTTCGACAAGAACAACAGCTCATGCCTCATTTAAACATGGAAAGGTTCGTCTTAGCGAATGACTAAAGATATCAACATCTCTGAAATAACAGAGCATGCACAACAACCACGTCACCTTATCTTTGGTTATACACCAATGTGCGGAACGTGTAAAATATCTGAACGTATGTTAGATATTGCGAATGAAATGTTACAACTACCAGTAACCAAGCTTGATTTGAATTTCTATCCGGAATTTAGTGAACATTATCAAATTCAATCAGTCCCTGTGTTACTGCTAATGAATCAAACACAAGAGTTGAAACGAATCTATGCATTTCAATCGGTGCCCTATTTGTTAGAAAATTTAAAAAAGTAGTTGACGAAATATTACCATAATGGTAGGATTAAAATTAATTAAATAATGCGAAAACTCTTATCGAGAGAGGTGGAGGGATGTGCCCTGCGAAGCCCGGCAACCGTCTATATTAGAAATAGAAATGGTGCCAATTCACATAAAGTTAAACTTTAGAAGATGAGAGAAAGGATATATAAATGCTTTCTCAAACATCTAAAGTTTGAGGAAGCATTTTTAATTAGATACAGCTACATAAGGAGGCACTTAACGTGATTGAGTTAAAACAAGTTGTTAAACGTTATCACACAAAGAAAAAAGATGTTCTCGCAGTTGATCACGTTGATTTAAATATACCAACTGGTTCGGTTTACGGTGTGATTGGATTTTCTGGCGCCGGTAAAAGCACATTAATCAGAATGTTCAATCAACTCGAGTCCCCAACGTCAGGAGATATCATCATCGATGGTGATAACATGAGTCAGTTATCTAAGTCAGAACTGCGTTTAAAACGCCAAAAGGTAAGCATGGTTTTTCAACATTTTAATTTATTATGGTCAAGAACCGTATTAAACAATATTAAATTTCCCCTTGAAATTGCAGGCGTTCCGTCAGGACTTGCTGTCAAACGTGCGCTTGAGTTAGTTGAATTAGTGGGTTTAAAAGGTAGAGAACATGCGTATCCTTCTGAATTATCAGGTGGACAGAAGCAAAGAGTAGGCATTGCGCGTGCACTTGCGAATGACCCTGATGTTCTATTATGCGATGAAGCGACAAGTGCCCTTGATCCGCAAACAACAGATGAAATTTTAGATTTGTTATTAAAAATTAAAAAAAGTCAGAGCTTAACGATCGTGTTAATTACACACGAAATGCACGTCATTCGACGCGTGTGTGATCAAGTTGCTGTCATGGAGAATGGCCGTGTGATTGAGCAAGGTAAAGTAAGTGATGTCTTTGAAAATCCGCAACATGAAGTGACACGTCGTTTCGTAAAAGATGATTTAAATAACGATTTTGAGGAATCATTAGATCAACTCGAGCCACTAGCACACGATGCTTATGTCGTGCGTCTAAACTTTAACGGTGATAACACGACACAACCTATCGTGTCTTATATTACGAAAACACATAACATAGACGTTAATATTCTTGAGGCAGATATTAAGAATACGCGCAATGGCACAATAGGATTTTTAGTGATTCATATACCACATATTTCAGAAGTAGACTTTAATCATTTTACTGAAGGATTACATAAAAAAGGTGTCAATGTGGAGGTGCTAAGACATGGGTAAATCATATAGCGAAATCTTCCATGAGATGGTGACAATGCCAAATGTGCAATGGCCAGAAGTTTGGACAGCGATTTACGAGACACTCTACATGACTATTATATCAACCATTTTTGCGTTTATTTTTGGCTTGATTTTAGGTGTGCTTTTATTCCTATCAGCGAAAAGTAATTCAGTAGGTGCACGTATTTTCTATAGTATTGTGTCATTTGTAGTCAATTTATTTAGAGCGATACCATTTATTATTTTAATCTTGCTGCTAATTCCATTTACAAGCATTGTCTTAGGTACGATTAGTGGACCAACGGGAGCCTTGCCAGCACTTATCATTGGCGCTTCACCATTTTATGCAAGATTAGTTGAAATCGCCTTTAAAGAAATTGATAAAGGTGTCATTGAAGCTTCAGTTTCAATGGGTGCTACCACACTTACCATAGTAAGAAAGGTATTACTTCCTGAATCGATGCCAGCACTCGTTTCCGGCATTACAGTGACAGCAATTGCTTTAGTTGGCTCAACAGCTGTTGCCGGAGTTATTGGTGCAGGTGGTTTAGGTAACCTAGCTTACCTTACTGGTTTCACTCGTAACCAAAATGATGTCATTTTAGTTTCGACGGTATTTATTTTAATTATTGTATTTATAATTCAATTTATTGGGGATTGGATTACAAATAAATTAGACAAACGATAAGAAGGAAAGAGGAATGATTAGATGAAGAAGATTTTAACTTTAGTTGCAGTATTCGTATTAACGATCGCATTAGCGGCTTGTGGTAAGGGAGACAGTGAAGATAAGACTATTAAAGTCGGCGCTTCACCAGCACCACATGCTGAAATTTTAGAAAAAGCTAAACCATTATTAGAGAAAAAAGGATATGACTTAAAGATACAATCAATCAATGACTATACAACGCCAAACAAATTATTAGATAAAGGTGAACTCGATGCCAATTACTTCCAACACACACCTTATTTAAAAACAGAAAGTAAAGAAAAAGGTTATAAAATTGAATCAGCTGGTAACGTACACTTAGAACCAATGGCTGTTTACTCTAAAAAATATAAAAGTTTAAAAGATTTACCAAATGGTGCAACAGTTTATGTTTCAAATAACCCAGCTGAACAAGGTCGATTCTTAAAATTCTTTGTGGATGCAGATTTAATTAAAATTAAAAAAGGCGTAAAAATTGAAGATGCGAAGTTCAGTGACATTGTAGAAAATAAGAAAAATATTAAATTTAATAACAAACAATCGGCAGAATTTTTACCTAAAATCTACCAAAACCAAGATGTAGATGCAGCAATTATCAATTCAAACTATGCAATTGATCAAAAATTAAGTCCTAAAAAAGACTCAATCGTTCTTGAAAAAGCAACAAACAACCCATATGCGAATTTAATTGCAGTAAGAAAAGGCCATAAAGATGATAAAAAAATTAAAGCTTTAATCGAAGTATTACAATCTAAAGAGATTAAAGACTTCATTAATAAAAAATATGACGGTGCAGTAGTACCAGCCAAATAATAGCTAAAAACCCGAGAAGGTCAATTTAATTGAGTATCTCGGGTTTTCTGCATGTATAAAGATATTTTGTGAGATTACTAATATAAGAAAATTTATATTAACAACAAAAAATTTGTTTAAGGGCTTGATTTATTTAGAAACTAGGTATATAGTTTTAAGCGTAATAATTACGATTTATAGGAGTAGGTTATGAAGAAGTTATTAGTAGGTATATTAACCATTATTTTAACGATAACACTTACAGCATGTGGTGGTGGTAAGAGCGAGGACAATAAAAAAGTAAGTACGGATAATAAGCTAAATGTTTATACGACCGTCTTTGCGTTCCAAAGCTTTATTGAGCAAATTGGTGGTAAATATGTCAATGTGAAATCAATCTATCCGAAAGGCACGGATATACATAGTTATGAGCCAACGCAAAAGGAAATGACAAATATTGCTAAGAGTGATTTATTTGTTTATTCTAGCGATGATATGGATCCAGTTGCCAAAAAAATTGGCAAAGCCATCAATAAAGATGATAAGAAATTACAATTAACTAAAGATATGGCTAAAAAAGACATGATTAAAGCAGATGAAGATGAGGACACACAACATGACCCACATGTATGGTTAGATCCTGTACTCAATAAAAAATTTGCTAAAGAAATCAAAGATGAACTTATTGCCAAAGATAGTAAGCATAAACAATATTATGAAGATAACTACAAAAAATTAATCAAAGATATCGACCATATTGATCAACAAATGAAAGATATCTCAAAAAATAAAAAACGAGACAAAGTCATTATCTCACATGATTCACTTGGATACTTGGCAAAACGCTATGATTTTGAACAAGAAGGCGTAAACGGTATGAATGATGACGAACCAAGTCAAAAGAAAGTCATGGATATCGTCAAAGAAATCAAAAAATCAAAACAGCCGTATGTATTGTATGAACAAAATATTCCACACAAAACAACGGATGTCATTAAATCAGAAACAGATACGAAACCATTAAGTTTCCATAATATGGCTGTGCTAACAAAAGATGACAAAGATGCAACATATCAATCATTGATGGCTAAAAATATTAAAACATTAAGACAAGCATTAACTGAATAATACAGATACAGTCGTAATAGTGTGCAGATAAGAATTTGTAGCTCAACAAGCATTTTAAGAATCATTCATGTCTGATTGTAAAATCAGTTTGGAACATCTTTATGTTTTAGGATAAGAACTATATATTGAAAGTAGTTGACTGGATTGAAAATACGCTGATACCAAGCTTGTTTTCATCCTAGTCAACCTCTCTGGGGCGGGACTACGAATTTATTATGAATTCTGTCCCGCTCCTATTTTGATATGAATGTGGTAATTATAAATCTTGTAGTGTAGTATTTTTCTGGGAAAGAGATATTTAACTTAAGCGTTAAACTCAAGCTGAACGTCAGCCGTGATTTAGCTCTGATTTTACAGCATGCAACCCAATAAGACACATACTGTAGTGAATCTTTTTCGAAAAGATGTTTATGAATGTGGCCTACGGGTAAATAGAACTATATCAAAACAACCTAGGAGGAATACAAAATGGCTGAAGACAATAAATTTGAACAAGCAAAAGGGAATGTAAAAGAAACTGTAGGTAATGTGACAGACAATAAAGACTTAGAAAAAGAAGGTAAAGAAGATAAAGCTTCTGGTAAAGTAAAAGAAACAATCGATAATGTAAAAGACAAAGCAAAAGATTTTGTTGATAACATTAAAGACGGGAAAAATAGAGATACAAACTAATAAAGTAGAAAAAGCTCTTAGGCTGTGTGCTTAAGAGCTTTCTTTGTGTGATTTGCTTGATGTTGAAGCTTCATTTTTAGCGGTAATTTGGCCTAAAACGAAGCTAACGATAAAACCTAGTATAAGCGTAATAATCGATATCAACCATGATAGCAGCGTCATTGGCATTCCTGGGAAAACAGCAAAAACAGAGCCAATCACAAAGCCAATAATCAAGGCAAAGGTCAATGTAGGATAATGATGCAACGCATAATGGATAACTTTACTAGAACATATAAAGCCAGCTACGATGCCCAAGCCAACAACGAATAATAAAGATATAGCTTGAAAATTAAATGACATAAGTTCAGAAATAGCAAACATTACTGTGCCATAAGCACCGAATACTAGTAACATAAATGAACCTGAAATGCCTGGTAAGAGCATTGCACTAGACGCACACATGCCAGCGATAAAATATTTAATAATAAGACTTGAATTTAATGTAAGTGACGTGTTGGCATGCGTGTCACCATGATTGAGCAATGTGATTATGACTAAGATAATGATACTTAAAGCAACTACAGTATAATGTTTAACTTGAAAGCGACTTTTGAAATGAGATATACGCAATAAATAGGGAATGATACCAATGATTAATCCTGTGAAGAAAAACATGGTTGGTACTTGATGGTTGGCCAATAAATAATTAAAAAGTTTACTTAAAAGGCCGATAGCTAACAACATGCCGATTAAGATTGGTAATAAGAATTTAAGACTAGGCCAGAAACGTTTAGAAAATAGTCCACTGATAGCATGAATAAAATCATCATAAATGCCTAGTAACAAGGCGATTGTTCCACCACTAACACCAGGAACTAAATCACTTGTGCCCATACCAAAACCTTTCAAGACATTAATCCATCTAAAATGTTTCATAATGACTCCTTTCTAGTTAAATTGCAGTGAAACTGCATCATAGCAGAAATAGTGTTAATAAGGAAATAATATCTGTCGAAATTTTGGATATTGAGAACAGAGGGGCCAACATTATCAGTTAAGTGTAAAATAATACGATTATCAAAAATAATTATATTTAAATAATGACTCTAATTTAGCAGTTCAAACGGTTTATATTGCTACTTATTTGCGTTATAATGTAGTGGATTGAACATTTCAAAGTCTTTTTGACTACAAATTAAAATTACTATAAACTAGTTAAGAAAACTTTATATTTTACGGAGGGAATATAAATGTCATCAACATTAGAAATCAAAGACTTACATGTGTCTATTGAGGATAAAGAAATTTTAAAAGGTGTTAACCTTACGATTAATACTGACGAAGTACATGCAATTATGGGGCCAAATGGAACAGGTAAATCAACATTATCATCAGCAATTATGGGGCATCCTAGCTATGAAGTCACGCAAGGGGAAGTGTTATTAGACGGCGTGAATATCTTAGAATTAGAAGTTGATGAAAGAGCTAAAGCAGGATTGTTTTTAGCAATGCAATATCCATCTGAAATCACAGGCGTAACTAATGCGGATTTCATGCGTTCAGCAATTAATGCGAAACGTGAAGAAGGCCAAGAAATTAATTTAATGCAATTTATTAAGAAATTAGATAAAACTATGGCATTTTTAGATATTGATGAAAACATGGCACAACGTTATTTAAATGAAGGTTTCTCTGGTGGCGAAAAGAAACGTAATGAAATTCTACAATTAATGATGCTAGAACCAAAATTTGCTATTTTAGATGAAATCGATTCTGGTTTAGATATTGACGCATTAAAAGTAGTATCCAAAGGAATCAACAAAATGCGCGGTGAAAACTTTGGTGCACTCATTATTACGCACTATCAACGTTTATTAAACTACATTACGCCAGATCAAGTACATGTGATGTATGGAGGCAAAGTAGTGAAAACGGGTGGTCCAGAATTAGCTAAACGTCTTGAAGACGAAGGTTATGAATGGGTTAAAGAAGAGTTCGGTACTGAAGAATAATCAAGCATGCGTGTTTAAATGGCATTGCATAAATCGCAATCACGTATGGAGAAAATTCAAGTTTAGCTATGTGTTTAGCATCTAACTTAATATTTCATCAAGTAGGAGGAAAAAGTTATGACAACGGAAACTTTAAACATTTCTGAAGAACAACTTGTTGATTATTCAAAAGCACTCCATGAACCTTCTTGGATGACAGATAGTCGTAAAAAAGCTTTGAAATTAACGGAAACTTTAGAAATGCCTAAACCAGATAAGACCAAATTAAGAAAATGGGACTTTGATTCATTTCAACAACATCATGTTGATGGCGCAACATTCAAAGATTTATCAGAACTCCCAGAATCAATTAATAAAATCATTAATGTTGAGACATCCGAAAACTTAATCATTCAACATAATAATACGCTGGCCTACACACAAGTGTCAGACCAAGCAAAGCAAGATGGCGTCATTATCGAAGGATTATCTGAAGCCCTTGTTAACCACGGAGACTTAGTTCAAAAGTATTTAATGACAGAAGCGGTTCAAGTAGACGAACATCGTTTAACAGCTTTACATGCTGCATTAATCAATGGTGGTGTCTTTGTTTATGTACCAAAAAATGTTGTGGTAGAACATCCAATACATTATGTTGTGTTACACGATGATGATAAAGCGAGCTTTTTCAATCATGTGATTTTAGTCACTGAAGAAAGTGCTGAAGTGACATATGTGGAAAACTACGTTTCAGATGCAAGTGGTGATGGTAACCAAATTAATATTATTTCCGAAGTAATTGCAGGTGCAAACTCAAGTATCACCTATGGCTCAGTCGATTATTTAGACAAAGGCTTCACGGGTTATATCATTCGTCGTGGACATACAGAAGCGGATGCCTCTATTAATTGGGCATTAGGCTTAATGAATGAAGGCAGCCAAATCATTGATAACACGACAAACCTTGTAGGAGATCGTTCAACAAGTGAACTTAAATCGGTTGTCGTAGGTACTGGAGATCAAAAAATCAACTTAACTTCTAAAATCGTACAGTATGGTAAAGAAACGAATGGCTATATTTTAAAACACGGGGTCATGAAAGAACATGCATCATCTGTCTTTAATGGTATTGGCCATATCAAACATGGTGGTACGAAATCAATTGCGAACCAAGAATCACGTGTTTTAATGTTATCTGAGCATTCACGTGGCGATGCGAACCCAATTCTCTTAATCGATGAAGACGATGTAGAAGCTGGACACGCAGCATCTGTAGGTCGTGTTGATCCAGAGCAGTTGTATTATTTAATGAGTCGTGGTATTTCACAACATGAAGCCGAACGCCTTGTTATTCATGGTTTCTTAGATCCGGTCGTGCGCGAATTACCAATTGAAGATGTTAAACGTCAACTTAGAGATGTCATTGAACTTAAAGTTTCTAAGTAAAATGAAATATAATATTAGCAGCATTCTAAAATAAATCATATAAGCGTGCTTCATAAGCACAAGCGTTGAGACACGTTATAAATTGAAGAAACAAATGAGATTTTTAATATAAGAAAGGTCGTGAAGTCAATGGCCGACACAACTTTAAATGTTGAAGACGTTATAAAAGATTTTCCGATTTTACAACAGCAAGTGAATGGCAAACGCTTAGCTTATTTAGATTCTACAGCAACAAGTCAAAAGCCTATACAAGTACTCAATGTATTAGATGACTATTACAAGCGCTATAATTCAAACGTTCACCGTGGCGTGCATACATTAGGTTCATTAGCCACTGATGGTTATGAAAGTGCACGCGAAACCGTGCGCCGTTTTATAAATGCGCACTATTTTGAAGAGGTTGTCTTTACACGTGGTACAACGGCATCTATCAACATGATTGCACACAGTTACGGCGACGCACATGTTGAAGCTGGTGATGAAATTGTAGTAACTGAAATGGAACATCATGCCAACATTGTGCCATGGCAACAATTGGCTAAACGTAAACAAGCGACACTTAAATTTATTCCGATGACCGCAGAAGGCGAATTACGTGTAGAAGATATTAAAGCGACAATTACCGATAAAACTAAAATTGTAGCGATTACACATGTATCCAATGTGTTAGGAACAATTAATGATGTGAAAATGATTGCTAAAATTGCGCATGAACACGGTGCGATAATAAGCGTTGATGGTGCACAATCAGCACCGCATATGCCAATTGATGTTCAAGATTTAGACTGTGATTTCTTTAGCTTTAGTGGTCACAAAATGCTAGGGCCAACAGGCATTGGTGTGTTATATGGTAAACGTGACTTATTAAATGACATGGAGCCTGTAGAATTTGGCGGCGATATGATTGATTTTGTTAGCAAGTATGATGCGACATGGGCAGACTTACCGACAAAATTTGAAGCAGGTACACCGCTCATTGCCCAAGCAATAGGCCTTGCAGAAGCCATTCGCTACATTGAAAATATTGGCTTTGAAGCGATCCATCGGCATGAGAGAGCGTTGACTGAATATGCATATGAGCAAATGTCAGCGATTGAAGGTATTGACATATATGGTCCGCCTAAAGATCGTCGTGCAGGTGTTATTACGTTTAACTTAAAAGACGTACATCCACATGATGTAGCAACAGCAGTTGATACAGAAGGTGTTGCTGTTCGTGCAGGCCATCATTGTGCACAACCCTTGATGTCATGGTTAAACGTATCTTCTACAGCACGTGCAAGCTTTTATATTTATAATACGCAACAAGATGTCGATCAATTAGTCAACGCATTGAAACAAACGAAGGAGTTTTTCTCGTATGAATTTTAATAATTTAGATCAATTATATCGATCTGTGATTATGGATCATTATAAAAACCCTAGAAATAAAGGCGTCTTAGACAACGGTTCAATGACTGTAGACATGAATAACCCAACCTGTGGTGATCGTATTCGACTTACATTTGATATTGAAGATGGCATCATTCATGATGCGAAATTTGAAGGTGAAGGCTGTTCTATTTCAATGTCCAGCGCATCTATGATGACGGAAGCAGTAAAAGGTCACTCATTGGCAGAAGCTATGCAAATGAGTCAAGAATTTACAAAGATGATGCTTGGTGAAGACTACGAAATTACTGAAGATATGGGTGATATTGAGGCGCTACAAGGCGTTTCTCAATTCCCAGCGCGTATCAAATGTGCCACTTTAGCATGGAAAGCGCTTGAAAAAGGTACGGTTCAAAAAGAAGGCAAAGCGGAAGGTTCTACTGAAGAAGACTAGCAGAGTGTGACAATTGAGAGGTCACACTTTTGATACAAAAAGTAACTTGTTACAATGGCAGTAGACTTTTCATAACATTAAAAATCTCACGCACGTCGTTTAAATATATTTTTAAGGAGTGATTGAAATGGCTAAAAAAGCACCTGATGTTGGGGATTATAAATATGGATTCCACGACGAAGATGTGTCCATTTTCAGATCAGAACGCGGTTTAACAGAAAATATCGTGACTGAAATTTCAAAAATGAAGGAAGAGCCTCAATGGATGCTCGACTTTAGATTAAAAGCACTTAAATTATTTTATAAAATGCCAATGCCTCAATGGGGCGGTGACTTGTCAGAATTAAACTTTGATGACATCACATATTACGTTAAACCTTCAGAACATACAGAACGTTCATGGGATGAAGTGCCAGAAGAAATTAAACGTACATTTGATAAATTAGGTATTCCAGAAGCAGAACAAAAATATTTAGCAGGTGTATCTGCACAATATGAATCAGAAGTGGTTTACCATAATATGGAAAAAGAACTTGAAGAAAAAGGCATTATCTTTAAAGATACAGATAGTGCGTTAAGAGAAAATGAAGATTTATTCCGTGAGTACTTTGCGTCAGTCATTCCAGCAGCAGATAATAAATTCGCTGCATTAAACTCAGCCGTGTGGTCAGGTGGTTCATTTATTTACGTACCTAAAAACGTTAAACTTGATACACCGCTGCAAGCTTATTTCCGTATAAACTCTGAAAATATGGGACAATTTGAGCGTACATTAATCATTGCTGATGAAGGTGCTTCCGTAAATTATGTAGAAGGCTGTACAGCACCTGTATATACGACAAGTTCGTTACACTCAGCTGTCGTTGAAATCATTGTGCACAAAGATGCACATGTCCGTTATACAACGATTCAAAACTGGGCTAACAACGTCTACAACCTAGTAACCAAACGTACATTTGTGTATGAAAACGGTAATATGGAATGGGTTGATGGAAACCTAGGTTCTAAATTAACAATGAAATATCCAAACTGTGTACTGTTAGGAGAAGGTGCTAAAGGTAGCACACTATCCATTGCCTTTGCCGGTAAAGGACAAGTTCAAGATGCAGGTGCGAAAATGATTCACAAAGCACCAAACACATCATCAACTATTGTGTCAAAATCTATTTCTAAAAATGGTGGTAAAGTCATCTATCGTGGTATCGTTCATTTTGGACGTAAAGCAAAAGGTGCGCGTTCTAACATTGAATGTGATACGTTAATCTTAGATAACGAGTCAACATCAGACACAATTCCTTACAATGAAGTGTTTAATGACAATATTTCCTTAGAACATGAAGCAAAAGTGTCTAAAGTATCTGAAGAACAATTATTCTATCTCATGAGTCGTGGTATTTCCGAAGAAGAAGCCACTGAAATGATTGTTATGGGCTTCATTGAACCATTTACGAAAGAATTACCAATGGAATATGCCGTTGAAATGAACCGTTTAATCAAATTTGAAATGGAAGGTTCTATCGGTTAATTATCAATTAAAATCAATGATCATATACAGCCATCAATGGATTGTTTGCGTACAATGCCATTGGTGGCTTTTTTGACTATTCAAAAATGATAATAAGCAAACAAATTTACAAATAACTGTTTAAAAATATTATTATATAATTCATATTTACTTTTTTACCCAAGAGTGGAATAATATGAGTTGTGGAACGGGTTGTGTAGCAGTTGTAAGTGATTCATGTTGTAGACACAATCGGTTTGGCTTTATGACTTAGGGAGGTTAGATGGGATGGAACAGCCACAATAGTCCAGGCTTGCCTGACATTCCATAGATTATAGATTTTACATATTCGCTCCTTGAGGAATAATAAAATTTCTGGGCAGTCCTCTTATTATTTTTGGAGATTTTTATTAAAAAGTATCATTAATGCCGAGAAATAACAGATTTTTCAAATATGTAAGAAAAAGGAGGAACATCATGAGAAAAATATTCATCGGTATGCTGGTTGCGGTGATTATTGTTGTCAGTGGTTGTAGTAAAGATAGTCATAATGATAAGCAAGCAGATAATAAACAACAAAGCACCAATAAGCAGAAAAATAATAAATACCAAAGCAAGATAGATGAAATATTATCAATTCAGCAAAAAACACATCAAGATATGGTGAAAAGTAGTGATAAAGTAAATCCAGAGTTTAAGAAAGAACGTGTGAATCGTTATGTTTATAACGATGGCAAGTTAATAATTATTAGTTATCCATTGTACAAAGGAAACAATAAGTTATTTTATGCAGCTTATGAATATAAAAATGACAAAATATACTATAAGCGTGGTTTTAACGCGAAAGCCTATGTTGAGCAGCATAAACCAGACTATAAAGATATTAAAGTTAAATAATAAAGGAGATTGTTATGACTAAAGCAATTAAAGTAACATCATTGATTGGCATAATTTTACAAGCTATCATTAGCGTTATATTATTACTCTTATTTTTAGCATCCGTAGCAGGCTTGTTACACCCCGAATTCAAAACAACGGTGAATGGTGAAGTGAAAATATACAGTCCGGAAGAAGCACAATCTATTTTTAATGGTATCTTTGGGGTGCTATTTATTATTAGTATTATTTCATTAGCCTTAGGACTTGTAGGATTAAAATTTATGTCTAAAAAAATGGCAATGAGTGCTACATTCTATATTATAGGCGCTATTTTAAGCTTTAATTTCATTACATTTGTGTCATGGATTGCATGTGGTGTATTAATCATCCAAAGAAAAAAAGAACTCAAAAATCCATTATCAGATGAACACCAATCAGTAGATTAATCGGTATTATTCATATTTAGAGCCGGTTAACGGTCTTTCAAAAATTTAGCCAGTAATGCATTGTCATTGTACAATTGTATTGCTGGCTTTTTGAGTTTAATAGAGCAAGTAATAAATAAGTGTTTAAAATTATTATTATATAATTCATATTTACTTTTTTACGTCACAATGAAATAATAAAAATCATAATACTGTTGACCGTGTAGCATGGTTGTGTTATCAACAGTTGTGCGCTACAAACTATTAACATACATAAAATCAAGCATAAGGGAGAACATGATGATTAAAACAATAAAAGTAACATCGCTGATTGGACTTATTCTAGAAGCATTTCTATCATTTCTATTTTTACTTTTTTTCGTAGGGTCAGTTTCAGGCATTTCTCATTCCGAGATTAGGACTACGATAAATGAGCAAACAACAACAAAAAGCACTGAAATGTCATCATTAATCTTTAATTGGATTTTTGGTGTGCTGATGGTTGCAAGTTTTATTTCATTTATTATAGGGTTTACAGCGTTAAAGTTAATGACGAAAAAAACGACGATGAGTGCAGTGTTCTATATCATTGGTGGTGTGGTCAGTCTTAATTTAATCACGATTGTTGCTTGGATGATTTGTGGCATATTAATTTTAAAAAATAAAGCAGCAGTTAAAGAGGCAGTTATTGAGAAAAATAAAATAGGCAATAGCTGGTGGATTATTTTAGCTGTTGCCGGCATTTTTAGTTTACTGAGTATACATGGATTTATTATAACCATAGGTGCATTTGGCATCTTAGCTTTGAATATTGTATGGTTAACCGTATATAAGCCAAAAAACAACGGTCAAGCTTTCGAAAGTACGGCTAAACCAACCATCTATTTATCTATCATCGGTCTATTTATTATGTCAGTTTTAATGAATATACTATTTTATATAGTATTGTATGATGATTTCTTTGATATTGGGTTGAAATTATATGGCGATAGCTTTCATTTTTTAGGAAAAACACTATTTTTCATTAGTATCCTTTTATTTGCAATAGGTACAATATTTGCTTTTCAAATACAACAAGCACGTTTACAAAAACAAAACAGCAAACAGTGATATATACGAAAACTCCTTATTTTTTTAAAAGTATGTTGATGTAAAACTACATATAAATACGACGTATTTTGGCGAGACTCTTGAGGGAACAGGACAAAGGGGCCCCAACAAAGAGAAATGCTTTTCGCATTTCTCTTTGTTGGGGTGGCTGAAGCTGTCCCCTAAGAAAGCGAGCCAACAATACAAAGTATTGAATAAAAAAGAAGCACTCAGATGAGTTGAATTCAATTCATCTGAGTGTTATTTTTCTGAGATTTATGTCCCAGGTGTTTGCTCTCTAATGTATATAGTTGTAGGACCCGGCTTCCATAGATGATATTGTACGTGTAGATGTAATGTATGGGGCGATCCAGTTCATTTCTGAAATAAAGACACTGCCGTCAGCGTTAACGCGTTCAACAAAAGCAACATGTCCATATGGGCCATTACCAGTCTGTAGAATCGCACCTTTTTCAGGTTTGTGATCGACTTTAAAGCCGTCACCTGAAGCTTGACCAGCCCAATTGCGCGCATCTCCCCAAAATGTGCTAATCGTGTGGCCAGCTTGTGCACGTTTATCGAAGACATACCACGTACATTGACCTGCCGTATAGAGATTGTTCTTACTTGTAAATAATGGGTTTGAAATAATCTTACCATTGCCTAAAGCAAGTGGTTTACCATCGACTGTCATCGCCTTGTCGTTAAATTCACTTAACTTCAACTCATCATAAAGACCGTCGACATTAATGCTTGTAATCATACCGGAGTCATCTTTTTTATATACTTTATCAAAATCTGCTTGTTCATTTTGCGATTCTGCTGCTAATGATGCATCAGCTGCATATTGACGTGTCGCAATAGATGGTACTGGTTGACTAGGTTCTGGTGCTTTGACAGGACCGACATTTTGTTGCACGCCTAATGGAGATTGAGATGTGCTTCCTGGTGCTTGGCTTGTTCTTTGGCCTTGATTGGCACCAGCTTGGCCATGTGCATGACTTTGTGGTTTATGGTTATCATTAGAACCACGTCGCTGTTGGCCATAAGTATAGGTAAACGTGCCATCATTTGAATTGACATTAAATGAGGCATTTGGATGTGCCTTTTTAGCTTCTTGTAGTGAAGTATATGTTGCTGCATATGTCAGTTGGCTATTAACGATTGTAAATAATAATAAAGAAGACATTGTCGTAACTAGTGTTTTTTTCATACGGGTACATTAATCCTTTTTAATTATTGATATAAATTTAGTATACATAAAAAAGACTTACAAATGAATAGTAATAGGCAAATTAAATTTCCGCAATATATTTTACGTAAAATTTTAGTAAAAGTGTATACATGAACCTATTTTTTTTATATTATTTAATAAGATACGATTTTTCATAATCTATCTGTAATAGAAGTAACCAATTAAATTTTTTAGGAGGTTTCGTATTATGGCATTGATTAAAATGAGCCCAGAAGAAATAAGAGCTAAGTCACAATCTTATGGAAATGGTGCTGAGCAAATCCATCAAATTCTTTCTGATTTAACTAGAGCACAAGGTGAAATTGCTGCAAACTGGGAAGGTCAAGCATTTAATCGCTTTGAAGAGCAATTCCAACAATTAAGTCCAAAAGTTGACAAATTTGCTCAATTATTAGAAGAGATTAAACAACAATTAAACAGCACAGCTGATGCTGTTCAAGAACAAGACCAACAATTATCTAATAATTTCGGTTTACAGTAATAGTTATATATAGGTTGAGACATTTAATCGTGTCTCAGCCTGTTTTATCATTAATAAGTGTGGATTGAAAGGACAAAAAAATGAAAAAAGAATACTGGATCTATACTCTTATCTCAATTTTAATCGTCGCGATTGCCATTATAGGATTTTTTGTTTTTGTACATTTTAAATATGGTGACCAATCAGGACAAAGTCATAAGAGTGAAACAAAAAATTATGAAGATATACATATAGCGATTGTCAATGAAGACCAATCGACAACATATAACGGTAAGAAGATTACGCTAGGGGATACATTTGTTAAGAAATTATCTAGTCAAACGAACTATAATTTTGAGACGGTTACGCGTAATATTGCTGAAAATGGCTTAAAAGATGGTAAATATCAAGTCATGATCATTATCCCTGAAAACTTTTCTAAATTATCGATGCAATTAGACAAAAAGAAACCAGCCAATATGGCGATTCAATATAAAACAGCAGTTGGACAAAAAGAAGAAGTTGCGAAGAAAACTGAAAAAATCGTCGCAAGTATTTTAAATGATTTCAACAAAGATTTAATTAAAATCTATTTAACAAGTATTATCGACAATTTGCATAACGCTCAGAAAAATGTTGGCGCAATTATGACACGTGAACAAAACGTTAATCAAAACTTTGCCAATTATTTGTTGAATCCGCTCAACGATTTTCCAGAATTATTTACTGATACATTAGTCAATTCTATTAATGCGAACAATGATATTACGAAATGGTTACAAGGTTACAATAACTCTTTATTAAGTGCGAAGCCAGAAGCGTTTAGCATTCAATCTGATAATGATGTGTCATCTATCGTCGGCAAACAAGCAGAATATTTCAATGCGCATCAGTCTTTATTAGAGGATACACTTGATGATATGAAATCACGAGATAAAGATGTGAATATCTCAGATTATATTAATCAATTGAAACAAGTTGATAGTAAGTTAGACCAACAACATGAAGCGCAACAACGTACGAAAGATGACTACCAAAAATCATATCAAGAGGCTTTAAATAAAGTGAAAGATGAAGTGAAAGCACAAGAATCACCATTTACGGAAGATATGATTAGAGACTATCGTCAAAAATTGACTGCCTCATTACAAGAACAATTGAAGAATAATCAAGATTTAAACGATATCGTGGATCAAATGAAACAAGACCAACAAAAAATACAAGATACGATGGCTAATCAATTGAGAAACGCTATTGAAAACGACCAGTCTGGTCAAGATGAATTTTATATTAGAAAGTTAACAAATAAAGATATCGCAGACGCTGGATTATCTGAGAAAGCTACTAAAGAATACCAAGAAATTTTAAAAGAAGTAAATCAATATAGAACAAGCTACAATGTGAAGCATCTTGATAATCCAATTAAACAAGAAGATTATCACGGTGAAATTAGTGCCACAGATACATCGAAATTAGAAACTGAAGGTACGACGTTTGAACGTCAAGAGGATATCAAATCTAAAGATATTAACCATTTAACAGTATCAACAGATCCTAACTTTGATTTTAGCGGTGATATTTATATCAACGGTAAGAAATACGATATTAAAGATCAAAATGTCAAACTGGATACGACAGTTAAAACATACCATGTTAAAGTCAAAGGTGTGGCCAAACTTAAAGCTGATGCACAACATAAAGAAGATTTCCTTAAAAATAAAACGATGAAGCTACAATTGTTATTCGGCCAAGCCGATAATGATAAAGATGAACCAAAAGCGAATGTCGTTGATTTATCTATCAACAATCATTTAGATGGCAAATTAATCAGTGGCGATTTAAATCAACAACTCCGTTCACTTGATCAATTCAAATCTAAATATGACATCTATAAAGACGTTGCAATCGATCCAAATGATATCAAGATTGATAATAAAGCAATTGTCGATATGATGGTTAATCAAGTTATTAAAGATATGGAAAGCTTTAAAAATGATAAATCAGCATTACTAAATCAATTAGATCAATTAAATCAACAGTCTGATAAATTTATTGATGATGTCATCAATAATCAAGACCAAGTTGCACAGAATAAAAAAGACATCAGCACGTTACTTGATGATTTATCAAAAGCTGAAAAATTATTAAGTGATGAACCTGAAACACCAAAAATCAATGAAGAAAAAGGTAAAGAATTTACAACGATATCAACCGATTTAGATAAACAAATTAGTGATTTATCTGAGCGTAGTACGAAGTTACTTTCAGATAGTCAAAATTCTAAATCAACTGCCGATGACATTAGTGGTGAATTAAACAAACTTGATGACAATGTTGGCAAGCTTCATGCTAGCGGACGTGCATTAGGTGTTAGAGCTAACAACTTAAATGAAGTGATGAATAAAAACGATAAAGAAAATCGTCTCTTCGCTAAAGACTTTGAAAACGTCTTGAAAAACTCTAAAGAAGGCGATCGTCAAAACGAAGTGTTAAAAGACTTTATGAGTAATCCAATTCAGAAGAAAAATCTGGAAAATGTGTTAGCAAATAGCGACAATCACAACACATTCTCACCAACAATTCTAGTATTGCTCATGTACTTAGTTTCATTAATGACGGCATACCTATTCTATAGTTATGAACGCCATAAAGGCCAAGTGAACTTTGTTAAAGATGAATTCAGCAAACATAATCACTGGTGGAATAAAGGTATTGGTGCAGGTATTGTTACTGTTGCTGGCTTAGCAGAAGGTCTCATTATCGGTTTGATTGCCATGAATCAATATGAAGTTATGGCAGGATACCGTGCGAAGTTTGTCGGTTTAATTATCTTGACAATGATTGTCTTTGTACTCCTCAATACGTACTTATTGAGACAATTAAAATCCATCGGTATGTTTATCATCATTGTCATACTTGCCTTATACTTTATTGCCATGAATCGCAATAACGCAATACTTGCAGCGATTTCACCATTATCACATATAGATAAAGTGTTCTATAACTACTTGAATGCAGAACATCCAGTTGGCATGGCAATGTTAATCCTTGCAGTACTTGCCATTATTGGATTCATCTTAAATATGTTTATTAAGCACTTTAAGAAAGAGAGGCTCATTTAATGCTCATTGAAGGCTTAACCATGATGACGCTATTAACTGCCAATCCACATCAAGGTGATTTAGATATAAGAGTCGATGATGAAGATCAACAAAATGTGAATAAAGATATCAAAGAATACGATACAACGCTCTTTGATGATGAAAGTAAAAAAATAAATCAACGCATTAAAGAACAACAACAGAATAAAGATTCAAATATAAAAAATAATTTGTTTCAAAACCAAGCGGGCAATAAGTCCCGCTTGGATGAAACAAAGCATGTATTGTTTTCAAACAAGAATTTGAACAAAACAGCGGAGAGTGATAAAAGCCCTTATTTACAAGACAAACAAAAGAAAAATTTCTTTCCATATATCTTGTTAAGTATAGGGGCTTTTTTAACTATAGGATTTATGGTATTTACCATCCAGCGAGGGAGAAGGGTTAAACGATGAGCCAGCATAAAAAAGTGACATTTGATTTTTCAAACTATCAACACGGAAGCTTTGATTTAGCAGTTCCCATATTTATTCCTATCAAACAACTAATACCACTGATTATAGAAAGTTTAGATTTAGAAATATATGATTATAAAAATCAAATAAAAGTGACCACTAAGGATCGCTTATTACTAGAAAATGACCGACTCGTGGACGGCAAAATTGCAGATGGAGATATTCTGAAAATATTGTAGGGAGAATCAAAAGATGGCAAAAAACAAAGCTGAAGAACGAAATGAGCAAGACGTAATTAAAGAAACAAAGCATGAACGCGAAGATATGCGAGAGATTCCTAAATCCTCGATTAAAGATGAACATTATCATTTGATGTATTTATTAGAACAGCAAGACAATGCATTTTTAAATGCGAGGCTGACTGAATTAAGAGATAGTTATCAAATTCATTATGATTTGTCACAACATCACACGCCATTTTCAGAAATAAAGACCTTCCCTAAAAATGAAAAAATGCGTTATTTGTTAAACATTGCCAAGCTCGAAGATGTGCTGAAAACACGTTACACCTTCATCTTATCGCCACAAGAATTATTCTTTACGAAAGATGGATTACCGTTATTAAAGACACGTGGTTTGAAAAATATTGTCGAACCCCTTGCCTTATCGGATGAAGAGTTTCTTGCGCGTTACAAAGCACTGATTATCACGGCATTTAATGACAAAGTCACATTCGATTCTTTAGTAGAAGGTAACCTTGAATTACATAAAGGCACACCGTTTGAAAAGAAAATCATTGATATTGCGACGTTAGATGAATTAAAAGCCTTTTTAGTTGAACAATTTGATAAACAACAATCAGATTATCGTCGTAACTTCTCATATGTGAAGAGAAGAAACTTTACGATTTTCAAAGCTATTGCCATTACAATGAGCGTAATTGGTGTTATTTTACTAGCAATACTTGCTTATCTGTACTTTTCAGTAATGAAAAATAATGCTCAGATTGAAAAAGGTTATAAATCATATGTGAAATCGAATTACACACAAGTGCTCAATGATTACGATGATTTAAATGGTAAAAATTTAGATAAAGAAGCGTTATACATCTATGCAAAAAGCTATGTTGAAACAAATAAACAAGGCTTGGAAAAAGATAAAAAAGAGAACTTATTAAACAATATTACACCAAATTCGAATAAAGATTATTTACTTTATTGGATGGAATTAGGTCAAGGTGACTATGACGAAGCACTTAATATTGCCACATATTTAGATGATAACGATATTACTAAATTAGCTTTAATCAATAAATTAAATTCAATCAAAAATAATGCTAACTTATCAAACGATAAACGTTCAGAAGAAACGAAAAAATATAACGATAAATTACAAGATATTTTAGAAAAAGAAAAACAAGCTAAAGAAGAATCTTCCAAAGAAAAAGAAGAAGCAGCTAAGAAAAAAGATGAAAAAATAAAACAACAAGAAGAAAATGAGAAGAAACAAAAAGAACAAGCGCAAAAAGATAAACAAAAACGTCAAGAAGCAGAACGGAAAAAATAGTATAGGATTGAGGGCAGAATGATGCATAAATTGATAATACAATATAATGACCAATTAAAAATGCTAAATCTCCAAGATGATAAAACTTATACTATCAGTTCGGATGACAAAGCAGATATCACGCTAAAGCATTTGCCAGAGGCCATTCATATTGAACAAAATGAATTTGGCGCTTGGCAAGCCAATCATACGACCTTGTTTAAAACATTGGTGCGTAAAGTTGCAGATGGAGAAGTGACATTAAAACTTTATGGTCAAGAACATTTACATTCATTCATGTATCCATCACTTAAAGAAGTGATGACGATAGGTAACCATGCATACGATGACTTAAAGATAAGTGGCGCGACCAATGTCATTATTTTAAAGGATATTCATCGCATTAAAGAACAACACTATATTAAAATCATTCATGATAACGCAGCTGAAGTCTTTATCAATTACGATAAACAACATAATAAAGTGGATAGAGCTTATGTCGGCGATCACTTGTTTATTGACGACATGTGGATTGAAATTAGAGAAGATGGTATCAACATCTTGTCACATGATGATATTGAGACGGAACTTATTCGCAGAAATAGCGATAAGTTTGAAAATTATACGATAGAATCAAATGATTACCATCGTTCACCGAGAATTATTCATCGTGAACCGACAGATACCATTAAGATAGAGCGCCCACCTCAACCAATTCAGAAGAATAACTCTATGATTTGGCGCTCCATCATTCCGCCATTAGTGATGATTGCCTTGACGGTTGTGATCTTTTTAGTACGACCTTTAGGTGTCTATATTTTAATGATGATTGGTATGAGTACAGTAACCATCATCTTCGGTATTACGACATACTTTTCAGAAAAGAAAAAGTATAAGGAAGAAGTTAAAAAGCGGGAGAAAGATTATAAAGCCTATTTGGATGAAAAATCAACAGCGATTAACCATGCCATTAAAAATCAACGCTTTAGCTTGAACTTTCACTATCCAACGTTGGCAGAAATTAAAGAGATTGTTGACAGCAAAGCACCAAGAATTTATGAAAAATCACCACAACATCACGATTATCTTTACTATAAATTAGGGATTGCAGATATTCAAAAGTCGTTCAAAGTGGATTACTCGGAGGAAGAATTTAATCAGCGCCGTGACGAACTGTTTGACGATGCGAAACGCCTGTATGAATTCTATGAAAATGTCGAACAAGCACCATTAACCAACGATTTAACCCATGGGCCTATTGCCTACATTGGGACACGCCGTCTAATCTTAGAAGAACTCGAAAAAATGATGCTGCAACTCGCGACATTCCATAGCTATCATGATCTAGAATTCTTATTAGTGACGCGTGAAGATGAATATAAGAAGTTGAATTGGTCACGTTGGTTACCACATACAACATTAAAAGCGCTGAACATTAGAGGTTTCGTCTATAATCAACGTACACGCGACCAAATATTGACATCCATTTACAGCATGATTAAAGAGCGCATTCAAACCGTCAGAGAACGTAGTAGAAGCAATGAACAAATTATTTTCAAACCGAATTTAGTATTTATTATTACGGATATGTCATTAATTATTGATCACGTTATTCTTGAATACGTCAACCAAGATTTATCAGATTATGGTATTTCACTTATCTTTGTTGAAGACGTGATTGAAAGTTTACCAGAACATGTAGAAACGATTATCGATATCAAATCTCACACAGAAGGCGAACTCATCATGAAAGAAAAAGAATTAGTGAAAACGCCATTTGTACCTGAAAGTATGGAAGGTATTGATAAAGAATATATCGCACGCCGCATTGCCAACTTAAATCATGTTGAGCATATGAAAAATGCCATTCCTGACAGTATTACATTTCTACAAATGTATCAAGTCAAGGATGTGGATCAACTCAATATTGTACAGCGTTGGCAACAAAATGAAACATTTAAGACGATGGCAGTGCCCCTAGGTGTGCGTGGGCAAGATGACATTCTAGAGCTGAACCTACATGAAAAAGCACACGGGCCACATGGTTTAATTGCAGGTACAACAGGGTCAGGTAAGTCAGAAATCATCCAATCTTACATTCTGTCACTCGCAGTGAACTTCCACCCACATGAAGTGGCATTCTTATTAATTGACTACAAAGGTGGGGGAATGGCGAACCTCTTTAAAAACTTAAAACATCTTGTGGGAACGATTACCAACTTAGATGGAGACGAAGCCATGCGTGCACTAGAGTCCATCAAAGCCGAATTGCGCAAACGTCAACGTTTATTTGGGGAGTTTGATGTTAACCACATTAACCAATATCACAAGTTATTTAAAGAAGGCGTTGCGACAGAACCGATGCCGCATTTATTCCTGATTTCCGATGAATTTGCGGAATTAAAATCAGAACAACCAGATTTCATGAAAGAATTAGTATCAACTGCACGTATTGGACGGTCATTAGGGATACACTTAATCTTGGCTACACAAAAGCCATCCGGTGTGGTTGACGATCAAATATGGTCGAACTCTAAATTCAAATTAGCCTTAAAAGTACAAGACCGTCAAGATAGTAACGAAATATTAAAAACACCAGACGCTGCAGATATTACGTTACCAGGTCGTGCATACTTACAAGTAGGGAATAACGAAATTTATGAACTATTCCAATCCGCATGGAGCGGTGCAGTGTATGACACTGAAGAAAATGTTATCGAGACAGAAGATAAAACGATTTATGCTATCAATGAATATGGTCAGCTCCAAGCCATCAATAAAGACTTAAGTGGTTTAACCGATGCTGAAGCGCAACCAACACAAACCGAACTGGAAGCGGTCATTGCCCATATTGAAGAAATTACAGAACGTTTAAACATTACAGAAGTGAAACGTCCATGGTTACCACCTTTACCAGAAAATGTATATCAAGATGAGTTAATGACGACAGACTTTAAAGCACTATGGAGTGATCAACCAGGCGACGTTGAATTAACACTTGGTTTAAAAGACGTGCCAGAAGAACAATTCCAAGGGCCGTTAACCCTAAAATTAAAAGCGTCAGGACATATTGCCTTAATCGGAAGTCCAGGATACGGCCGCACGACATTCTTACACAACATTATTTTCGATATTGCACGTCATTTTAGACCAGATCAAGCCCATATGTATTTATTCGATTTCGGTACAAACGGCTTAATGCCAGTATCCGATATCCCACATGTGGCGGACTTATTCACGATAGACCAAGAAGATAAAATCACAAAAGCTTTAAAACGCATTAACGAACTCGTATCAGAACGTAAACGCTTATTAAGCCAACAACGCGTCGTTAATATCGAACAATATAAACGCGAAACACAAGACAATGTACCAAACGTCTTTATCATGATTGATAACTACGACGCCGTTAAAGAATCACCATTAATGGAAGCCTATGAAGATATGATGATGAAAGTCACACGTGAAGGTTTAGCATTAGGCATATACATTATCCTAACAGGTTCACGTTCAAGTGCGATTAAATCCGCAATCTTCACCAACATTAAGACACGCGTTGCTCTATATCTATTCGATAACAATGAGTTAACCAACATCATTGGTTCATACAAAAAAGGCGTTAAAGACATGAAAGGCCGTGCAGCCATCAATGATGATAACTTCACCCAATTCCAAATTGCACAGCCATTCAAACTAGCAGAAGGTGAGACATACAATAACCGCATCAAAGACGAGATCGCTCAAATGAACGAACACTATGTTGGCGATTATCCAAGTCATATTCCAATGATGCCAGAAAAAGTATATTTTGATAAACAGTTGAATACATTTGACTTTAATAAGATAATATTAGAAGAAAAGATAATACCAATGGGATTAGAATTTGATGAAGTACAGCCAATCGGTTTCAATCTCCAAAAATCTAATATATTTACTTCGGTTAAGCCAGTTGATATTGATAACGGTTTTAATATATTAGAAAAGCAATTAAAAATTGTTTCAAAGGAATATGAAATTGCTATATTAGACACAACAGGTAGATTGAAAAATTCTGAATACGAAAATTATTTATACTGTCAAGAAAAAAAGGATATAATTGCTTTTAAAAATGAATTAGTTAACTTTATAAAGAACATTGAACCACAAAAAAAATGGATTGTAATCATTTCTAACTTCAAAGAATTTATAAATGTTGCAGCACCTACAAATAATGAAATAGAATCAATATTTTTAGATGGACCAAAAAATAATGTGTATCCTATAGTTTTTGGACTTTATCAAGAAACTATTGGGGGTATAAGCTCACAAGCTAGATTATTAAAAGAGATTGTAAATAATGCATTTGTCGGTATGAGCATTAGCGAACAAGATTTGATAAAAGTACGCTATAACTCTAACGAAAAAATTCTTAAGCGTAATGAAATGTATTATATTTGTGACTACGAGTATAAAAGAATTAAATTATTTGAATAGGGAGGCAAAATAATGAAATTTGACTTGAATAGCAAAAATGGAATAGCTGATGAAGATAATATTTTGACTAGCTTTATTATCGGTACTGGCGTTGGGCATTCAATAGTGAAATTTGAAGATGAAAGAGAAATCTTTTTTTCAAATGCAACTACAATCGTATTCGCACAATATATGAAAGACGTGTTAGCAAAGAAAAATATAAAAATAGACATTAATAATTACATGAATAGTACAGTTTTATCCTTCGAATATGATATAAAAAACGGGTCAAATGAAGGCTATATAAGTACTTTTAATGAAATAGTCGAGAAATTATTAGATATTAATATAGATAATGATAGTTTTGATGCAGCAATTGATAATGCAAAAAAAGATATGGAATCCAATTTCAAAATAAATGAGTATAGAGCTACAATGAAATTTATGGAAATGTTTAGTGATTACTATAATTTCAATTTGAAAAGTTTGATTAATGATATATGGAACTTTGATATTAAAGATTTACTAACATTTAAAAAAGAAATGATCTTTTACGAAAACTGCATCATTAACATTAATAAAGATATAGATAATAAAGAGAAACTGTTGAATTTTAGTAAGCTAAACCATAAATTTTCATATCTAGTAAATGAAAATGATGAAAATGATGTTACGATTGAAGAAGAAGCAAGACATGTTAGTAATTATATAGGATATCATTTCAATCACCTCATTAAAAATGATTTCAATTACAATTACGCAAATGTATTAATTTTGGGGTATCATATATTTAATTCAAATTTTCAAGTTCAAATTTCAAGAAAAGAAATAGGTATATTAGGACAAGCAGATCTTAGACAAAATGATGAAAAATCAGTATCAGATATTACTGATGATAAAGTTATCAAATACAAAGAAATATTGATTAATAGTATTAATAACATGTATCACAGTGGTAGTGAAGAATTTAATTCAATTTTAGCCAAATTATTTGGAGATAATTTGAGTATTTCAAAAATTTTGGATTACTTAAAAAATATCACTCTCAATGATTTTAAAGAATTCTTTGAGAATATGCATCTGAATGTATTTGAAATTAACTTTAAGGAGGCGTAATAAATGGGAAAAGAGATTTATTTAGATCCAATAGAATTTCAGGATCAACTATCTAGTTTTGGTGAGGGTTCAGAAGAAATTAGTGGCGTGAATATTTCAGAAATAAAGGATGCCAAAAAGGAAACAAAACTTGATAGCATAGACAAACTAGATGGTTTAATTGATGAGTTATCTAATGCCATGAAAAAATACGCCCAAATGATAAGTACAGATAAAGATGCTATGGATAAGATAGCTGCAACGATTCAAAAAAATGACCAAGAAAATGCAGATAAAATATCGAATAAACATTGAGGTGAAAAAATATGACACGTTTAATTAATTCGGAATTAGAAGACTATTTAGAGAATACAAGTGACATGAAAAGTCAATTAAATGAAGCATTATATAATCATTACACTCAATGTAATACTTTATCTAAAACAGGGAGCATTAAGGGAGATGCTGGGGATAGTATTAAAAAATATGTTAGTTCAGCACATATTGGTACAATTTCGAGAGCTATAAACGTAATCTCTAATTTTGAAACAGCAGTGCAAAAATTAAAAGATTTAGGACATGAATGTGATAGTGATTCAAATGCTAAAATTGATTCAGATACTTTAGATGATACAAAAAAAGATGTTGATGATAAGAAAAAAGAATTTATTGATATAACTAGTGATTCTTCAAGTTTATTATCTGATGCATCAGAATTTATTGATACAGTTCCTTTAGGTAAAGATAAAGTTGAAAGTGGTTATGATGACAGTGAAAAAAATATAAATGATACTAATACCAAACTTGAAAACATGGATAAAGAAGGTCAAAGTTCTCTATCTTCAATTACAAGTGAAATACAGGGATTAGTTACACAAATTAATAAATTGAGTAGTGAATACCATGATAAAAATGGAATTATTGCTTCGAAGATTAATTCAATTACAAAAGAGCCTTGGTATAAGAGCGAAGTAAATTCTGGTGAGTTTAAAAAGATGAAAGCTGAAAGTCCTGTAGCATATGCTGAAGGAGAAAAAGTTAAGTATAGAGAGCAATTATATTCTAAAGATGGGAAAACAGTCGGTACTACAGAAGCAGGGAGTATACATGGTAAATCGCATGTAACAAAGGATTCGTATGGTGCAGAAGGAGACATGTCTGTTCTTAATTCTAACGTAAAAACAAAAGATAAGTATTCAGAAAGTCAAGCAGGATATAGTGTTATAAGTGCTAAAGGAAGTGTTGATGTTGATAGTAAACACATTAAGGCAAATGCCAATGCACAACTTTTTGATGCTGGACTTGAAACGAGATTGGGTACAGAGGATTATAATTTCCATGGCAAAACAAATGTAGAAGTAGCATCAGCTAGTGCTGGATTGACTGCTGGAATAGATGGAGTTGGACTTGAAGCTGAAGCTGTTGGGGCAAAAGCAGAAGTCGATGGTGGATTTACTATTGGTGGAATTAACTTTGATGTTGGAGGTAGTGTTGGTGCACAAGCTGGAGGTAAGGTTGAAGCAGGCGCAAGAGGAATTGAAGTAGATGCTAAATTCTTATTCGGAGCTAAAATTAAAATAACTTGGTAGGCAGGTGTATGATATGTCAAAAACACAATTAATTGCTGAAAAAAATAGTAAAACTAGAGAATCTGCTGCAACAAAAGCAAAGATTGCTGACTTAAATGCTAAAATTGAAAAAGCTAAAAGAATCAAAAGTAAATTTGAAGATCTAAAAAAAGATGTAACAGTACATAAATATAGCGCATCTTTTATACTTAAAGAATATAATTATTGGAAAGGTGATAATAACTCAAAGTGGGTTGACAAAAGTAAATCCGATTTAATAGATGGTTCATTAAGGGACTGTATAAATAATATAGATGATAATATAGATAGATTAATTGATAAAATAACTGAAATGGAAAATGAAGTTAACGATTTAGAAGGAACTCTATCTTGGTTAAAAAATGCAATAAATTCATTAATAGCAGCCATTGAAAAAATAGCTAATTGATTAATAGGAGATAAAAAGCAGCTAATAAATTTTTAAAACTTACTTTACAGTTTTACACTTATTGTTTATTATAAAAATAATAAAGCGATAATTATATCTTCACTTTTATATTAAATTATAATTATTAATTTTTTGAAATTAAATGTAACATTATGTTATATTTTGTTGAAATTTTTAGTAAAAGTGAATGAATTATTTTGATAATAGGTAAAACGATATTGGCTATTTTAGTATGTTTGAGAAATAGTCAATATAGCTAAATTTCTAAAAAAGATAAAGAATGGAGAAATTTATGAAAAAAATAATTGTAGGAGTGCTGATTATAATGATGACTATAATAAACGGTTGTAGCAAAGAGGATGATAACAATAATGACAACCAATATCAAAATAAAATAAACCAAATTTTAAATATTCAACAAAAGACACATCAAGATATGGCAAAACAAAGTGATAAAGTAAATCCTAAATTTAATAAAGATGAAGTAAATCGCTATGTTTATAATAATGGTAAAATGATTATTATTAGCTATCCGTTGTATAAAGAAAATAAAAAGTTGTTCTATGCTGCTTATGAGTTTAAAAATGACAAAATTTACTATAAACAAGGGTTTAATGCGAAAGAATATGTCAACCAACATGAAGCAGATTTTAAAGATATAAAAAATGAACAATAAAGGTGAATACTATGATTAAAACAATTAAAGTAACATCTCTTATCGGACTTATTTTGGAAGGATTTCTATCGTTAATGTTCGCTCTTTTTTTCGCAACGTCAATTTCCGGTTTGTCTCAATCTGAGATTCAAACTACAGTTAATGGTGAAACAACAATGCAAAGTGCTGAAACGTCATCATTAATCTATAATTGGATTTTGGGTGTACTTATGACTGTAAGTATCATTTCATTTATTATTGGCATTATAGCTTTAAAAATTATGACAAAAAAGACAACAATGAGTGCAGTGCTTTATATTATTGGTGGTTTTGTAAGCCTTAATTTGATTGCGATTTTTGCATGGACACTTTGTGGCGTATTGTTGTTAAAAAATAAAGAAGCACTTAAAGGAATAGTCATTGAGAAAAATAATATAGGTAATGCCTGGTGGATTATTTTAGCTATAGCTGGTGTTCTAGGCCTGTTGAGTGTACATGGTTTTTTAATTGGATTCGGTGCACTAATCATTTTAGTTTTGAATATTATTTGGTTAACTGTGTATACGCCAAAGAATAATACTCAAGCTTTCGAAAGTACGGCTAAACCAACGATATACGCATCTATCATAGGTATTTTTGTAATACTTGTTTTAATTAATATATTAAACGGTGCTGTTCTATATGATGACTTGCTAGATTTAGGGTCAAAAATATACGGTAATATATTTAACGTCATCAGTAAGCCGATGATTATATGTAGTTTGATATTATTTGCGATTGGTACATATGATGTTTTTCAAATTCAGCGAAAGCGATTAAATAGTAAATAATGAAATAAAGAAAATTTTAAAATGTGTTATATTGGTTTTATGTTAAATAGGACTATTAAGCCTAATTTGAGAGGTTAGACAATTTTGTTTAATCTCTTTTTTTTAAAACTTAATTATATTTACTGAGATCTAAATTATATTGAATACTATAACAATCTGTTTTATATTAATATTGACATGACAATCAAGCATGAAAAATCTAACACTGAAAAATATAATTGTATTACAGATCAATTAGGAGTGATTGATAGTGAGTATTGAAACAAAGTTAAATAAACAATACAATAAAATAGCGAACCACGTAAGTGATATGATTCCTGGCCCATGGGAGAAAGTATATTTAGTTGCATATATGGAAGAATATGCTAGTGAAGTGTTTTTCTTTTTTACAGTTCCACAGAAAGATGAACTTTATTATTCACAACATATACCAAAAGATTTTGGTGTGTCTAAGAAAGAATATGTGAACAGAGCTTTTCGATTATGTGATTTGTTTGATGATTTAAACGCTATTTTTGTTAAATATGGTCAAGAACAGTTTGGCACGTGTGAACTTGACTTTACCATTGAAGGAAACTTAAATGTCTCTTTTGAGTACATAGATTGGAAAGCATCAAATTTTTCTCCAAGTGAAAAATTTGATTATTATCGATATAAAAAATTTGGTATATTACCTAAATTTCAATATCAAATTGATGATCTTCATGCGGTTGAAAAGTATGTAAAAGAAAGTCAAGAAAAATAAAATTAGATAAAAGAATTTATAAAAAGAAGATTAGACAGATAGTCCTTGTTTAATCTCTTTTTTTAAGTTTAATTCTAATTATTGTTATCTAGATGATATTATAAGTGTTATTTTTATTAATATTGCTATGCCAGTTAAATTTAAAAACCTAAAATAAACGTATTAAATATAAATAGCAGTGGGTATAAATGAGTTTTAAATCAAAGTTAAATGACGGAGGCGCTGTAAAATAATAAATATAGATAGAATAAATCAACGATGATTATATTTTTTTTACTAAATAGTATATGTCAATTTTAGAAATTAATATATAATCAATATTGTATATAGTCATTTCAAAAGCATAACTATTAGTTAAAATGAGAATTAAACTGTTTTTACAATTTAAAGCTTAAAAGAAAATATACGTCAATATGGTTTAGAGATTTATTTAATAAATATAAAGAACTACAAAAATCAAACGCCGACTGTAAAATAGCTATTTCAATTTATAAATAAAAGAGGATGGTGTTTCAAAGAATAAAAGTATATTTGAAATTACCAGGTTGGAAATATATGAAAATTATTGAAGTCATGCAAGACGGATTAAGATAAAATGAAATATGGTACATCATCCAGAACACTACTTTAATCATTTGATATCTGAATACTAAAAATTATCGCAAAAATATTTACATAATGAATGGGAGGATGTGACTAATCATGAATTTTGAAGCGCAATTAGATGAATTATATATTGAAATTACTAATCATATCAGTGACATGATTCCAGAAAGATGGGAAAACGTGTGTCTAAATGCGTTTATTGGGGACAATAAGAGGTATGTGTACTTCCATTATATGGTCCCAGGTGAAGATGATCCTCAACTGTCAATGGATATTACCTGGAATTTTGATGTATCAGAAGAAGTATTTGATCAGCAGTTTGAAACGTTATGTGAATTATTAATGAAGTTGCGGCATCTGTTTGTTGTAAATGGCAGACCGCCATTTGGTACATGTGTTATTGAGTTTAATCATAAGGGACAAAAGCAAGCTGTATATGAAAATACAGATTGGGATGTGGTAGATTTTAGATCTAAACATATGAAAAACTATTATTTTTATAAGAATTTTGGTCACTTACCAAAACAAAAATATGACATTGAACAAATGTATGCCATTCATAGGTATGCCAAAACAATTGACGATAAAAATGAAATTGTAACTATGGAATTTAAAGAAAAGATAAATTATTTATATCGATATATTGGACAGCATATCATGAATATGATTCCAGTATCGTGGGAGAATGTATATGCAGTTGCATATATGACTGATGGCGGAGGATCAGTGTACTTTTATTATACTATACCTGATAGTGATGAACTGTTTTATTCAATGGATATTCCTAAGAATTGTCATACGTCAAATGATGAATTCAGTCATCAAACCGATGGATTATATGATTTGTTTGAAGAATTACGTTATGAATTTATTAGAAATAAACACAAAGCCTGGAGTACATGTGAATTTGATTTTACGATTAAAGGTAAATTAAACGTATTGTATCAATTTATAGATTGGGATGCTACAGAATTTGGATCAAGTGCTTATTTTAATTATTATCGTTATAAAAAATTTGGTATATTACCTAAATTAGACTATGAGCTTAAAGAACTGTATGCACTCGAACGTTATATGAAAGAATATCAAAAACAGCAGGATACATCAATTTAGATAAAAGTCAGCAAAGCATGTTATAAACAATTTGATATAGTCAGGAGAAATGTTTTGGTTATTTTAGGTTTGATTTCAATTATTTTACTTATTATTTTAGCGATTTTTACAAGTATGTTAAAAGCTCAAAGAATCCCGATTTTCGGTTATTTTGTCGATATTGTTATCTTAGCACTGCTGATGACAATTTACTTTGTTGGTGGAGGTTTAAATCATAGTGGGTTGATTGCTTATGTGGTGTTTCTGCATATAAGTTCATTGATATATATTTATTTGGCACTGAAAAATTACTTTATCAAATTAAATAAACATAAATATAATTATGCTAAGAAAAATCAATTTAATGACAAAATCGCAAAGGATAAAGCTTATGATTTTCGCTTTACTCGCAGACAAGCTGTATATCATTTTCTTATTGCCATCGCCTTGATTGCTATTGCTAAACTAAGACTTACACCAGAAATAGAGCAAGATGTTTTATTATTTGAGTTTGGTTACGCATACCGTTTCATTATAATTGGGCTTGCAGTTATAGTTCTTACGTTCCTCATTGAGTGCTATCGTATGGAAAAATATGGCGCAAATTTAGTTAGAATAATTGTGCCACTAGGTGTTGCATTATGGGCAGTTATCTCCATGTTGTTGCTAGTAAAAGACGTATGGATAATTGTATTATTAGCCATTGTTGTTTTTGGTTTTTATTACGTACTTTGTAGTACAGCAGAGATGTGGTTTAATCATTCTATTATTTTACCGATAATTTTATATAGTATAAGTGGCACTTTATTTGTCATTCCATTTCTATTTATGCAGCACAATCAGAAATTAATCAACAATAGTTTATTTATACTCATACTTGGCATTCTTATATATGGATTGGTAGTGATAAATGCATTATGGAAGAGACCACTACGACATCAATTAAAGATATTAATGAAATATAATAATACGTTGATATCAGCTAAAATTTATAATCAAACTAAAAAGCGTATGACAAGTTTGAGATTATCAAAATATAAATTTTACATTGCTATGGTAGCATTAATCATATTATTTACTGCAACTAAAATACTAGTCACACCGGCTATGAAAGATATCTCGGGCATAGATATTGTAGCATTAATGATGCTATTATTTTTTATAACTGTGGTATTTTTGGTAATAGACATTATTTCATGGCTGAAAAGAAAACAATTTGTCTTCATCACTATAAAACCTTTATTTGTTTTTGGGTTATACATTCTTTTATTCATATGGTTGCCTTAATTATCAAGCGTTAATATGAAATGCTCGAAGTAAAGATAATGATACTTTTTTGATTGCGTATGTTGTAACAGATATTTTGTTTTGGATTAAAAATAAAAAAATTATATTCATTTCGATTAATTCACGATTTCTTATGGTATTATTAATTGTGTTAGCTTGGTGTTTATTTTAAAAGAAAAAGATAATATCAATCTAAATAAAAAAGATTAAGGGGTAAACAAATGAAAAGAATTATTACTGTGTTATTACTGTTTGCGATTGTGTTAGCGGGTTGTGGTAAAGGAGATAAGTACGACAAAGATATCGATAAGGTTTATAAAAAGCAAGAAGAAACAAATAAAATGTTACCAGCATTTGGCTTAAAAGTAGATAAAAAAGTAGATAGAAATGATAGTAATACATATGTTTATAAAGACGGAAAAGTATTTGTGATTGGTGTACAACTTAGTAAAAAAGTTGAAGAATTAAATTACTTTACTTATAAAATGAAAAACGGCAAACCAGAATTAGATATGGATGAAAACCCACTTAAATACAAGAAAAGCCATAAAGCAGATTATGAAGAAGAAAATGTAGAAGTAAAAGAAAAATAGGGACATACTTGTATTATTTGTGCGAAAATATTATAAAATAATTATATAACATTATATTGTTTTATTTATAAAGAGGAGTATTGATATGGAAGAAACCGGGAAGGCATTAAAAATATGGACATGGGTATTTATGGTCTTATCTCTAGTAGTTTTTCTATTTGGTATCGGTTCAATCATCTGTAGCTATAAATATAAACAATATAATGAAGAAAAAGGCGCCAAATTATTACAAACCGCAATTATTGTAACCGTTGTTACAACTACTATGACAATTTGTAAATTCTTTGTTTAATGAACAATACATTTTAGTTCGATTTCAATAATAATTATAAGGGATTAGGCAAATAGCACTTGTTTAATCCCTATTTTTAAAAAATACAATATATGGCATAACGTTTAATTGCATGGGAAACATACAAAAAATTTAGTATTTATTTAATGAATGTCAAGCACTAATTGGTATAACTATAGCTAAGATTAGTTGACAGTTTTAAAGCAATATCAATGTTTGAAAAAGGAGAGAGCCCATGAAACCTAAAGAAATGCAAGTTATGTGTATGAACAACATAAAGAATTCATATTTAATCGCCTTTGCTTTTAGTTAATCAAATGGTTAGGAATTATCACTATAATACTTTCAACTATTGGATTAATATACTTTTCATTGATTATTCCCGTTGACTCTGAAGAAAATAGAACAATTTGGGTAGGGATATTATTTATGATAGCAGTGCATATTTTAGTTGCACGATTTTTCTTCTATTTAGGATTGCTAAATAGTTCAATCAAAGAAGATGAACTACAGTTGTAGCAAGAAATGAAAATATCGAAATGTTTAAAATAATTAAGTTTACATAAATTCATTTAATTGATTTGAGAGGAAAAGAAATGAAAAACATGATGAAAGCTGTGTTGATGTTAAGTCTATTAGTTACATTAACTGCTTGTGGTAATGATAGTAAAGATAGTAATCATGATACAGATACGTTTAAAAAAGAAAAAAAGACAAATGAAACTAAAAGTCAAGATGATGTTGAATCTTTAAATATCAAGGATTTACCAAAAAGTACTGAAATGAATATGAAGAAAGATATTAAAATCAAAGACGAACAAAACAAAATAATTATAAAAAAAGATTCAATCAAATATGATAAAGATAAAAAGCAATTATCTATGGATATTATTTATAAACCTCATTATGTATTTGAGCCAGAACGAATTGGTAGGTCACTAACAATATTTTACACTAATGACGACAATGTACAGCGTGTAAGATATAGATATAAAGTCCATGGAGAAAATCATGACCACACAGTAGTTAAACATGGCTCGGATTTTAAACTAGAAGAATAATGTCATTACTATTTTTTATTTTTAGAGCTTAATTGAGAACTAACTAGCTTAAAAAGACTTCATTTATAGAGGAGAGATGGATAGTGGAAAAGGAAATAACTAAAGAGGAAATTGCTCATAATATAAAAAATCCATACATTACCCCTGTTGCAATATTAATGAATATACTAGCACTTGTTCTATATTCAATTATGTTTTTTCCTCAGCATTTATTATACAAATTGCCTAAGTATATTTATATATTCTTATTATTTTGGTTGATTATTAATGTCATTTCGTATGTGCAAGAAAAATCCAAAAAGGTTAAAACAGATAAGGGAACATTAATAAGATATATTATTATCAGTACATTATGTGGTTATAGTGTATCAATAGCTATTGCTTCAGTATATGTTTTTGGTGCAACAGTTAATGGAGATGATGTTTTTGACTATTGGCTGATGATTATTATAGCTAATGTTATTTCACTTATTGGCTTTAATATTTTTGTAATAAGTGAATTTGGTTTAATTCAGTCATTATCGGGTTCTGCGGGTAATATTATTGGCATTGTTGTAGCTTTAGGTGGCATGGGTATTTTGATTTATTTAAGTCGTATTGTGCCTTACACAGCTGAAGAAAATAACTTTATATGGATATCAATTTTGGTAATTTTAATGGTTGACTTGTTAATAGGT
>NZ_PPPV01000012.1:807642-938771 GCF_002901705.1 Staphylococcus lugdunensis | reverse complement strand
TTATTGAGGAAGAAGGATTGGAGTAAAATTAATGGAACTAGTAATGCTGATAATGCCTTTTTGTGTAAAGATTGTTTTTACTTTTACGTATTAACTTACAAAGGAGGAATATTAAATGGAAGATGAAGTAATAACTAAAGAGGGAATAGCACATAACATAAAAAATCCGTACATTACGCCAGTTGCCATTTTTATGTTTATATTTTCATTAACCTTTTATTGTATTTTATTTTTTAGCGCCCATTTATTATACAAATTGCCTATATATATGTATATATTTTTGGTGTTTTGGGTTGTTATAAATATCATTTCATATTTACAAGAGAAATCAAAAAAAGTTAAAACAAATAAAGCAGCATTAATAAGATATATTATTATCAGTACATTGAGTGGTTACAGTTTATCAATTTCTTGTTCCTCAGTGTATGTATTTGGTGCTACTACAAATGGATATGATGTATTTGATTATTGGCTGATAATTATTATAGCTAATATTATTTCGCTTATTGGTTTTAATATTTTTGTAATAAGTGAATTTGGTTTAATTCAGTCTTTATCGGGTTCTGCGGGTAATATAATGGGCATTGTTGTAGCTTTATGTGGCTTTGGTATTTTGATTTATTTAAGTCGCATTGTGCCTTATACAGCTGAAGAAAATGATTTTATATGGATGTCTATAATTGTCATTTTAATGGTAGATTTATTAATTGGACGTTCTTACTTCAATTTAATGAAATATCAGATTATTGAGGAAGAAGGATTGGAGTAAAATTAATGGAACTAGTAATGCTGATAATACCCTTTTTGTGAAGATTACTTTTGAAATAGATGAAGATGACAATTGGATAGAAAGATTTGATAAAGTTTATAATGTATTTAAATAAAAGTGTATAGATTATTTTCGTTTTTATAAATTAACTTAAAAAGGAGGAATTAAAGTGGAGAATGAAGAAATAACAAAAGAGGAAATTGCTCATAATATAAAAAATCCATACATCACACCAGTTGCCATATTAATGAATATAATGTGTTTAATTTTTTATACGATTATGTTTTTTAACAGTCATTTATTATACAAGTTACCTAAATATATATACATATTTTTAGCTTTTTGGGCTGTTATAAATATCATTTCATACGTCCAAGAAAAGTCTAAAAAGGTTAAAACAAACAAATCGTCATTAATAAGATATATCATTATAAGCACATTATGTGGTTATAGTTTGTCGATTGCACTAGCATCGATATATGTATTTAATGCGACTATTAATGGTGATGATGTTTTTGAGTTTTGGTTGATGATCGTTTTAGCTAATATTATAGAGTTAATCGGCTTTAATATTTTTGTAATAAGTGAATTTGAAGTTATTAAGTCAATATCCAATAGATTGTTTAAATTATTAGGTATACTTATGGCTGTTTCTGGTTTAGGTATGCTTTATTATATAAGTCAAATTGCACCTAAAAGAACAGATGATACCACCTATATATGGTTATCTATTATCGTCATTTTAATGATTAACTTGTTAATAGGCCGCTCTTACTTTAATTTGATGAGATATCAAATTATTGATGAAGAGGGCTTGGAGTAAAATTAACGGAACTAGGCATGTGGTAATGCTTTTTGAACAAATATTATTTTTGAAGTATATAATATAAAGATGATAATTTAAACAAAAATGTATAACAATTATCGTAAGTTAATGCATAATAAAACTGTAAAGATTCTTTTCACTTTTATGTATTAACATACAAAGGAGGAACATAAAATGGAAGATGAAGTAATAACTAAAGAGGAAATAGCTCATAACATAAAAAATCCATATATTACCCCTGTTGCCATTTTTATGTTTATATTCTCATTAACTTTTTATTGTATTTTATTTTTTAGCGCTCATTTATTATACAAATTACCAATATATATGTATATATTTTTGGTGTTTTGGGTTGTTATAAATATTATTTCATATTTACAAGAGAAATCAAAAAAGGTTAAAACAAATAAAGCGGCATTAATAAGATATATTATTATCAGTACATTGAGTGGTTACAGTTTATCAATTTCTTGTTCCTCAGTGTATGTATTTGGTGCTACTACAAATGGATATGATGTATTTGATTATTGGCTGATAATTATTATAGCTAATATTATTTCGCTTATTGGTTTTAATATTTTTGTAATAAGTGAATTTGGTTTAATTCAGTCTTTATCGGGTTCTGCGGGTAATATAATGGGCATTGTTGTAGCTTTATGTGGCTTTGGTATTTTGATTTATTTAAGTCGCATTGTGCCTTATACAGATAATGAAAATAATTTTATATGGATGTCTATTATCGTCATTTTAATGATTAACTTGTTAATAGGTCGTTCTTACTTTAATTTGATGAGATATCAAGTGTTAGAGGAACTTGAATTAGAAGAGCAACATCATACTAGCAAGTAAATAACTTATATTTTAAATAAGAAGGTGAATACCTATGATTATAATTATTACAGTGGGTCTGTTCATTCTAAGTTGTGCAGCATATTTTATTGTTAGAGAATGCTTAGATTTACTTAAAAGGAAGAAATATGTGAAAGCTGCATTATTATTTATAGGTTATATGGTAGTGTATGAAACATATGTTTACTTTGATAACATTGGTATGGTTGAGATGGATAATGTGACAAGTATTGTGTTTTGGTTGTTCTTACTAAGCAGCTATTTATCAGCGCATTATTCTATATTAAAACCCAACAGAATAAGATTGGAAGAGGTCAAAAATACGGCAAGAATATTACATAAATATGATAAAGAAAAAGCTGAAAGTTTAAGAACTGATCTAAAATACGGAAAAGATATTGCACGTGCAGGTGCTATATGTTCATCTATTTTTATTATGTCAATAGCGATGAAAGTTAAACAAACCACTGAACGCACGAATGATGATTTACGTTATTTTGTAGAACGCTCACTTAATGACACAATGTCAATTGCATTTGCAATCACTTCTATTGTATTTGTCTTGATTTTTATTTATTTCATCATAGACATTTATTTTTGGGTGAATCGTGGCATCTTTCATGGCTATGTGGTTCGACCCATTATTATGTTTGGGTGGATGATAATCTTCGCAATTGTTATAGCTCAATATCGATAAAGATATATACTTAATGTTGCTTAATCTGTTAAAAAGTAGAAGCTACTATTAATAGGAGGGATGATGGCATGGAAGAGACTTATCAAGCATTGAGAAAACCAGCAACTCAAGCTATGAATATGTTGGCTTTAGGCTCAATTCTTTTTAGTTCTATACAATATTTTGTTGGTCTCACTTTAGCAGCAACAGCTAATTATTTAATTATAGCAACTTCTATAGAACTTTTAATAATTTTTTGTGGCTTGTTGCAGTTATTCTTCCCTAAAATTCCTAGTGATCGAAAAAAGATAAAAAAGAGAGCCCTGATATTTATGATAGTGGGCATACTTTCTACATATAGCAGTTATTTATCTTTTTATAATATTTACTTTTTTATCGAGGGTAATACTCAAGAAATTAGAATATATTGGATATTAGGAACCGTTATAGCCATTATTTGTTTTTCTGCACATATTTTAAGTTTAATTTTTATGACGATTACGCCGAGTTTTATTAAAGATAAGACGCTCTTAATTCTGTTTTTAAAATTTGTTGCGATCTTATTATATGTTCAAAAGGCAATAGAGTTTTTTATTATACCTGATCATCAAGGTAATAGATTTTTAATGATTGGATTGCTATTATTGATTCCATTAATGAACTATATTTGTACATATTTTTATTTGTTATTTGGTGAGATATTAACGAGTAAAGAAATGGGCTACAGGATTGAAAACAAGTAATTCAGTGAACATAAGCATCGGTTAGTAACTGATGGTGAATTTAGCTATGAGTTTAAAAATGATTTGAACTTATCGAGTCTCATTATAGACTGTGTCACCCAAAATATATGATTATTTCATAATGAATTTGAATTTACTTTATTCAGTTTGTAATAACATAATTTAAATTAAAACTTATAATGTGTTATTCGCACGTCATCGTCGCTAACACTTATAAGTTTTTTGTATATTGGCTAAGGGAACTTATGCGTTTATAGTGTTTAATTGTTGGGAATATTTTATATAATATAACATTTTTATTCATTGCAGAGGAGCATGTTGTATGATTATTGCAATTATTTGTTTAGTTGTGTTGTCGTTCTTCTTTTCTATTGGTGAAACCACTTTAAGTACGGTGCATCGGACGAAATTTCAAACTGAAGGCGAGCAAGGTGATAAAAAAGCATATCGTATTGCACGATTTTTAGCGCATCCAAGTGAAGCGATGACGGCGTTACTCATTGGTCGTACGATAAGTATGACGCTGTTGACTGTGCTAGTAGCAGCGGTATCTTATCATGCACAATGGCACTTAGGCCTCACGCTTACAATATATGCTGTATTTGTTATTTTATTTGCAGAAGTGATACCTAAATCTATTGCTGCAAATTTCGCTAATCGCATTATGCGTATGATTTTTCCTGTTGTACGTGTGTTTGTCGCAATCTTGCGTCCAATCACTTTATTATTGGATGCGATAACGAAAGGGTTGAATCGACTTATTGCGAATGGAAGTGAACCAGAAGCGCAATGGTCTAAAGCAGAGATTCAAATGATGTTTGCAGTGGCTCAGCGTGATGGGGCATTGAATGAAATTGAAAGTGAACGTTTAAAAGGGGTTATGGCGTTTAGTAATTTAAAGATTAAAGATGTTAATACAACGCCAAGAGTAAACGTCACTGCTTTTTCAAATATCACACCTTATGATGAAGTCTATCAAACGGTCATGAATGAACCTTATACGCGTTATCCAGTATATGATGAAGATATTGATCATATTATAGGTGTGTTTCATTCGAAATACTTACTGTCTTGGAGCAAACATCCTAGTCATACTATTGATGAATATATTGCTGAACCACTGTTTGTCAATGAACACAATCGTGCAGAATGGGTGTTGAGAAAAATGACAATAAGTCGAAAACATTTAGCGATTGTGCTTGATGAATATGGTGGTACAGATGGTATTGTTTCGCATGAAGATTTAATTGAAGAAATGTTAGGCATGGATATTGAAGATGAAATGGATAAAGAAGAACAAGAAAAGTTACAACAACAACGTTTAAAACATCAGCACCTGCATCAACAATTTCAAAGACGACGGTAAATTTGGAGGATACAAGATGAAGCAGTTGACAACGCAATTCACAAAATATTTGAACGTTCACTATCCTATCATTCAAGCAGGCATGGCTGGCAGTACTACACCAGAATTAGTGGCTGCCGTGAGTCATCAAGGTGGGCTTGGCACGATTGGTGCAGGCTACTTTGATACTGCGCGATTAGAACAAGAAATCCAAGCAGTTCAGGCATTAACTTCGGAACCATTTGCAGTGAATTTATTTATTCCGAGTGATTATCAGTATTCAGAGGCTGAGGTGGCACAAATGAATGCTTGGCTGAAACCTTATCGTCGTGCACTTCAACTAGAAGAACCCACTGTAAATATTACTGAGGAACAACGTTTTAATGCTGCGATTGATTTAGTGCTTCAATACCATGTGCCTGTATGTAGCTTTACATTTGGCATACCGAATCAAGAAATCATTGAACGACTAAAAGCAGCACAAATTGTGACGATGGGTACTGCAACATCAGTAGATGAGGCAATCGCAATTGAACAAGCAGGTATAGATATCGTAATTGCCCAAGGTAGCGAAGCAGGAGGACATCGTAGTAGCTTTTTATCTACAACTCAAGGGCAACAATCAATGATTGGTACAATGGCACTTGTACCACAAATCGTTGATCACGTAGATATTCCTGTTATTGCTGCAGGTGGCATTATGGATGGCCGTGGCATTTTGGCAAGCTTGATTTTAGGTGCCTCTGGCGTACAAATGGGCACAGCTTTTTTAACGTTGCAAGAAAGTGGTGCACGCCCAGTATTAAAGCAAGCCATTCTGAATAGTAAAGAAACGGATACTGTCGTGACAAATGTATTTAGTGGCAAATATGCGCGCGGTATTAATAACAATTTTATTCAATCCTTTAAGAATTATAATGGTAAAATCCCTGATTATCCAATTCAAAATCAGTTGACAACATCGATACGTCAACATTCAGCACAAAAGCATAACGATGCATGGACGCACTTATGGAGTGGACAAGCACCACGACTGGCTATAGATAGTCATGTAGCTGGACTTTTTGATAAATTGTTGACAGAGATAGAAGCATTACGTTGCCAATTTTAAATCGTTTATCATTGATAAATCTAAGTTGATATAATGAAGTAATAAATTCGATTGTGGTATGATTGTACTGGTGATGAATATGATTAACATTGGCTTAACTGGTTGGGGTGACCATGAGACGTTATATGAAGATATTGGACGCCAAGCTGATAAACTTCAAACGTATGCAGGTCATTTTCCAATTGTTGAATTGGACGCCTCTTATTATGCGATTCAACCTGAAAGAAATATATTAAAGTGGATTAAAGAGACACCAGAGACGTTTAAATTTGTTGTCAAAATACATCAAGCGTTGACGTTACATGCGGATTATAAAGATGTTGCGACATCGCGCAAAGCGTTGTTTGAGCAATTTAAAGCAATGATTGAACCCCTGCAAACGCATGATAAATTAGCGTTGGTGTTAGTTCAATTTCCGCCTTGGTTTGAATGCTCGATGGAAAATGTAACTTATTTACGGTATGTACGCCAACAATTATTAGATCTTCCTGTATGCATTGAATTTCGTCATCAATCATGGTTTGATGCGGTACATAAGGAACAGACATTACAATTTCTTGTCGACCATCAATTTATTCATGCGGTTTGTGATGAACCACAGGTGAAAATGGGTTCGATTCCAATGGTTAATCGTATTACTCATGATATCGCCTTTGTACGTTATCATGGGCGCAACACTCAAGGCTGGACTAAAAAGGATATGACAGACCAAGAATGGCGAGATGTGCGGTATTTATATGATTATAATCAACAAGAATTGCAAGACCTCGCGCATAAAGTTGAAATATTAGCGCAAAAAGCTAAGACAGTATATGTCGTGTTTAATAATAATTCTGGGGGCCATGCGGCTAAAAATGCCAAAACATATCAACAGATGCTTGGAATAGATTATACAGGTTTGGCACCACAACAACTAAAATTATTTTAAGAGGCGAAATCAATGGTATTAACTTTTATTTTTCTTATTTTAATTGGCCTACTTTCTGCTGTTATTGGTTCATTAGTAGGTATTGGCGGCGGTATCATCATTGTACCTACGCTTGTTTATTTAGGTGTGGAACATCATCTTTTACATGGCATTACGCCTCAAATTGCTATCGGGACGTCATCCGTGATACTCATTGTAACAGGATTATCGTCATCTCTAGGCTATTTGAAAACGAAACAAGTCGATATTAAAAATGGCTCTATTTTCCTATTTGGCTTATTGCCTGGGTCATTAGCGGGTTCGTTGCTTAGTCGCTATTTAACATTAGAGTCATTCAATTTATATTTTGGTATTTTTATGATTCTTGTATCCATTATATTGATGGTACGTCATAAAATAAAACCAATTAAACTATTTGATAAGCCACAATATCGTAAGTCTTATACGGATTCGGAAGGTGTAACTTATCATTATAGTGTTCCACCGCTTGTGGCTTTTGTCGCAACCTTATTTATTGGTGTGTTAACAGGATTATTTGGCATTGGCGGCGGTGCATTAATGACGCCATTAATGCTGATTGTCTTTAGATTTCCACCACATGTTGCTGTCGGCACAAGTATGATGATGATTTTCTTCTCTAGTGTGATGAGCTCAATTGGTCACATTTTTCAAGGACATGTGGCTTGGGGATATTCTATTATTTTAATTATCTCAAGTTATATTGGCGCACAAATTGGAGTGAAGATCAATCATTCTATTAAGTCTGAAACGGTAGTCATGTTGCTTAGAACTGTCATGTTATTCATGGGGATTTATCTTATTTTTAAATCATTGATGTAAATTACAAAGGGGGTAGTACTGTGAAGTTGACGATTTATCATACGAATGATATACATAGTCATTTGCACGAATATGCATGCATTCAAGCTTATTTACAGACACATCGCCCAGCGCTTCAACATCCTTCTCTTTATATAGATATTGGGGATCATGTCGATTTATCTGCCCCTGTGACAGAAGCAACATTAGGGAAAAAGAATGTTGCGTTATTAAACGAGGCACAATGTGATATTGCAACCATTGGTAATAATGAAGGGATGACGATTTCGCATGAAGCTTTGAATACATTATATGATGATGCGCATTTTAAGGTGATTTGTACGAATGTTCTTGACGAACAAGGACAATTGCCTAATCATATCGCAACTTCATATATTCAAAACATCGAAGGGACACGGATTCTTTTTGTTGCTGCAACTGCACCATTTACGCCATTTTATCGTGCGCTAGATTGGATTGTGACAGATCCACTTGAAGCGATTAAAGATGAGATTCAATCACGTCAAGGACAATATGATGTCTTAATTGTGATGAGTCATGTTGGTGTCTTTTTTGATGAACAATTATGTCAAGAAATACCAGATATTGATGTTATTTTCGGGAGCCATACGCATCACTATTTTGAACATGGTGAAATAAATAATGGTGTGCTGATGGCTGCCGCTGGAAAATATGGTCACTATTTAGGTGAAGTTACGCTAACCATTGAACAACATCAAGTCATTGCGAAAGAAGCAATGCTACATCCGCTCGACACATTGCCCACTGTCGAAACACACTTTGATGAGGAAGGTAAGGCACTGCTAAATGAACCTGTGATTCACCATCCAGTTCACTTAGAAAATAAAACAGATGTCATTACCCAAACAACCTATCTTCTCGCTGAAAGTGTCTTTGAATTTACAAATGCAGATTGTGCGATCATCAATGCGGGATTAATTGTTCAAGGTATTCAGGCTGACCAAGTGACCGAGTACGATATTCACCGTATGCTACCACATCCTATTAATTTAGTAAGGGTAAAAGTCACAGGTACAGAATTGAAAAATGTGATTATAAAAAGTCAAAAGCAAGAATATTTACATGAGCATGCACAAGGTTTAGGCTTTAGAGGAGACATCTTTGGCGGTTATATTTTATATAATTTGGGTTTTATAGAATCAGAAGCACGTTATTTTATCAATGGAGAAGACATTGATGATGAGCAATACTATACGTTGGGAACGGTTGATATGTACACGTTTGGCCGTTACTTCCCGATGCTAAAAGGATTGCCAACAGAATATTTAATGCCAGAATTTTTACGCGATATATTTAAAGAAAAGTTATTAAATTATTAAATTTATTGCGTATTACGTTTTAATTTAGGGTAAATTTAGTTATAATGAATGAAGATTGATTATTCAGGAGGGTAAGCGATGTTATGGCTACAAGAAATGAAGAAATTTTACGTAAACCAGATTGGTTGAAAATTAAGCTTAACACGAATGAGAACTACACTGGCCTCAAAAAAATGATGCGAGAAAAGAATCTACACACTGTTTGCGAAGAAGCAAAGTGTCCAAATATACATGAATGCTGGGGAGCAAGACGTACGGCAACGTTTATGATTTTAGGTGCGGTATGTACAAGAGCATGCCGTTTCTGTGCTGTTAAGACGGGATTACCTAATGAATTAGACTTAAATGAGCCAGAACGTGTGGCAGAATCGGTTGAACTGATGAATTTAAAACACGTGGTTATTACAGCAGTAGCACGTGATGACTTAAGAGATGCGGGTTCAAATGTTTATGCTGAAACAGTGCGCAAAGTACGTGAACGAAATCCATTCACAACGATTGAAATCTTACCATCTGATATGGGTGGGGATTATGAAGCGTTAGAAACATTAATGGCATCACGACCAGATATTTTAAATCACAATATCGAAACAGTACGCCGTTTAACACCAAGAGTACGTGCACGTGCAACATATGACCGTACACTCGAATTCTTACGTCGTTCAAAAGAATTACAACCAGATATTCCTACGAAATCAAGTATTATGGTAGGTTTAGGTGAAACGACTGAAGAATTATTACAAGCTATGGATGATTTACGTGCGAATGACGTAGACATTTTGACAATTGGTCAATATTTACAACCATCTCGTAAGCATTTAAAAGTTCAAAAATATTATACACCTCTAGAATTTGGTAAGTTACGTAAAGCAGCTATGGATAAAGGATTCAAACATTGTGAAGCTGGACCAATGGTACGTAGCTCATATCACGCAGATGAACAAGTTAATGAAGCGGCTAAAGAACGTCATCGCTTAGGAGAAAAGCAATTAAATCATCAACAATAATCGAATAGACTGTGGAAATTGAGTTGGCAGAAGTATTATGTGAGCCACTATCAGCTATGGTCATTCTTATCAATAAAAGGGCTTAGTTTGTACGAGAGTGATTAACTGTCGTATTTGCTAAGTCTTTATTATCATATAAAGGTGAGTCATTTATGATTAAAGTAAACCAGCAATATTTTGAAATCATTGAGGACTATCGTGACTGCTTTGATGAAGAATTATTTGCTGCTAAATATGCAGATATTCTCGATAAATATGACTTTGTTGTCGGAGATTTTGGTTACGAACTGTTAAGACTCAAAGGATTTTATAAAGATAGTAACAAAAAGGCTGAAATTTCAAAACGATTTTCAAGTATTCAAGATTATATCTTAGAATATTGTAATTTTGGCTGCCCATATTTTGTTCTACAGCGTCTTTCAGAAGACGAGGTTAAAACTCGATTAGGTGAGCCAGACACACAAATTAACAGCGAAGACAAACTACACGATGTCAAAATAGCGCCATCCATACCAGCAGAATCTCAACAAATAGAAACCAATAAAGATTAATTGGCACAGACAACATAGCATCAACAGAGTAACTTTCAAAACGAAAGTCCACAAGTAAAGCGAGAAAACAAAGTTAACATCAACTTTTGTTTCCTCGCTTTTTTCATGCTTTGATAACATGTTTATGACACAGCATTGAATCATAAACATGTTATTGTATGACTTCATTTAAATATTCGGTTATTTCAGTGGCTTCTGCATCAGAAACACCAAGAATATAGGCGATATAACCATCTTCTTCAAGGTCATCTGTGCCGATAATTCCAAATTTATTGGTCTGCATATTCAAAACTAATGTCTTTCCATAATGACGGTCTGTTTGAACTAACATCAAATCATAGCGACTATGTTCACCGACAAAGCCTACAAATTGCACTTGACTTTGTTCTTCATCGTCATATAAATACATATCTATCATAAAGTGGTGCTCCTTTATTTAAGGTTATTTATTTAGTATAACTACAAATGAAGTGTGCTGCAAAATTATGATATGATAAAGACATTAAGAGGTGACTAAGCATGTATTTTGTAGACAAAGAAAAATTAACACAGAAATTAAATTATTTAAGGCAGTTAACGCAAGATTATCAAGATCATAAAGATAATCCTTATGCTTTTGAGCGCATTGCACAAATGCTAATTGAAGCATCTGTCGATATTGGTAATATGATTATCGATGCTTTTATTTTAAGAGATCCTGGTAATTACAAGGATGTAATTGATATATTAGCACTTGAGGGTGTGATTACATCTGAAACACAAGCTGCAATCAATCAAACAATCGAAGTGCGTAAGCAATTTGCACATGATTATATTACTTTACAACATGATACACTTGAACCTCTGTTTGATGATGCACTACCGTATTATGACAACTTTATATATGAAGTATCATTATTTTTAGAACAGGAAAGTGTACCAGTGACAGCTTTTGGAAAAGGAGACAATTAACAATGAAACACTATAAAGGATATTTGATAGATTTAGATGGGACGATGTACAAAGGTACAGAGGAAGTTGACGGAGCAGCACAATTTATTGATTATTTAAATCAGCAAGGCATTCCTCATTTATATGTAACGAATAACTCGACCAAGACACCTGAAGAAGTAACAGCTAAATTACGCGAGATGCATATTGATGCTAAACCTGAGGAGATTGTGACTTCAGCATTAGCTACGGCAAACTTTATTGCCAATGAAAAAGCAAATGCCTCTGTATATATGATTGGTGGTAGTGGTTTGAAAGCAGCATTACTAGACCGTCGTTTAACATTAAGACGAGATAAACATGTCGATTATGTAGTGATAGGATTAGATGAACAGGTTACCTACGATAAACTAGCGATTGCAACACTTGCTGTACGTGAGGGTGCTACATTTATTTCAACTAATCCGGATGTTTCTATTCCTAAAGAAAGTGGTTTATTACCTGGTAATGGTGCTATTACAAGTGTCGTTAGCGTCTCTACTGGGCAACAACCACAATTTATTGGTAAACCAGAACCAGTTATAATGGATATTGCACTTGATATACTTAAATTAGATAAAGCAGATGTTGCCATGGTCGGGGACTTGTATGATACAGATATTATGTCTGGCATCAATGTTGGCGTGGATACAATTCATGTTCAAACGGGTGTAACCTCATTTGCTGAAATTCAAGAAAAAGATGTTCCGCCAACTTATTCGGTAAAAGATTTAAATGAAGTGATTCGACAATTACAACAATAGTCAGGGACACTTAAAGGAGGCTGAATGATGGCTAAAATACTTGTTACCAGAAAAATCCCAGACCACTTTGTCCAACAATTAGAACAATTTGGGGAAGTAGAGATGTGGGATGAGGCACTTGTACCAATGCCTAGATCAAAGTTTTTAACAGCTATTAAAGATGCAATAGCGTGTTTCATTACGCTCAGTGAACAAATTGATCACGAAGTTATCGCACAAGCGCCACACTTGCGTATCGTTGCAAATATGGCAGTTGGCTATGATAATATCGATATTTCACTAGCAAAGTCACGCGATATTGTGGTAACCAATACACCAGATGTACTTACAGAAACGACAGCAGAATTAGGGTTTACCTTGATGCTTAGTGTTGCGCGACGTATTGTTGAAGCAGAAAAATATGTTCAAGATGGTCGATGGACTAGCTGGGGTCCTTACTTATTATCTGGTAAAGATGTGTACGGTTCGACTGTTGGTATTTTTGGCATGGGTGCCATTGGTCAAGCATTTGCAAGGCGTTTAAGTGGCTTTAATACGCGTACGCTATATCATAATCGTTCAAGAAGAGAAGATGTTGAGCGTGAATTAAAAGTCACATATGCTGATTTTGACACATTATTAGAAGAAAGTGATTTTGTCATATGTACAGCACCATTGACAGCGGAAACGAAGAACAAATTTAATGCTGAGGCATTTCAAGCGATGAAACAAGATGCAATCTTTATCAACATTGGTCGAGGTGCAATAGTAGATGAAGACGCACTTGTATTTGCACTTGAACAAGGTGATATCGCAGGATGTGGCTTAGATGTTTTACGTGAAGAACCTATTAATGAGAAACATCCATTATTATCTATGCCGAATGCCGTCATTTTACCGCATATTGGCAGTGCATCAGTGAAGACGAGAAATCGTATGATTCAATTATGCGTTGATAATATCGTGGCTGTTTTACAACAACAGGCGCCATTAACACCGGTTACTAGCCATTAAATTATGATACAAGCAGAGCTTTTACATGTTGTTATTTAATAGCATGTAGAAGTTTTTTGCGTATATAACAAAATTGTTATGTCATATGTAATTGTGTGTTTCGTTAATAAGACGTAAAATAAAATATGTTCTACAAATAGTGTAGTGCAAGTCTTTGCAATAGTGTTTTTAAAGATAACATTGCAGGCTTGTCAAAAAATAGATATAATAAGTTGTAAAAATAATATATAAATCTGAAACTAATTATACTTATTATAAAAAGTGGCGCAGCAAAAGATAAGCTGTGCATCTTAATTTTGAATGAGTGAGGTGCGATATGAAAGCCCAACAAAAAGAAACTTCAGAAACATTTAAAAAACTTAAACCATATTTATTAACATTGCTTTATTTAGCTATATTCATAGCATTGTATTTAATTTATGGTACTGGCGATACACAGAATAACTTCATTTATAATGAATTTTAATGAGGGAGAATATAACATATGAACGATATCATTTCTAAATTAATCGATATTGAGCAAGCGCAGCCGAATCAAGTTGCTGTAAGACATATGAATGACGAATTAACTTATAAGGAATTACTTGAGGAATCAAGTAAACTAGCACATCAATTACAAGGCAGTCAACAACCAATGATTTTATACGGCCATATGTCTCCGTACATGATTGTTGGTATGCTTGGTGCTATCAAAGCAGGTTGCGGCTACGTTCCGATTGATACATCGGTGCCAGCTGAACGTGTAAACATGATTATTGATAAAGTTGAACCACAGTTCATCTTTAATACCGTTGATGAACCATTAACATATGATGGGGCGAAGACGATTACGACTCAAGATGTCAAAGAATCAAACAATCCAATCGTATTCGATAGTCAAATGACTGAAACAGATACGGTATATACTATCTTTACTTCCGGTTCAACTGGTGAGCCTAAAGGTGTTCAAATTCAATACGCAAGCTTGATTGAATTTGCTGAATGGATGGTATCGTTACATCAAGAAGATGGTGGCCAAGAATGGTTAAACCAAGCACCATTTTCATTTGATTTATCAGTGATGGCAATCTATCCATGTTTAACATCTGGTGGCACACTAAATCTTGTAGATAAAGATATGATTAAAAAGCCTAAGTTATTAAATGACATGTTAGTGGCTACACCAATTAACACTTGGGTATCTACACCATCATTTATTGAAATGTGCTTATTATTGCCGACATTGAATGAAAATGATTACCCAAGCTTAAATCATTTCTTCTTCTGTGGTGAAATTTTGGCACATAGAACAGCTAAGGCTTTAGTTGATAGATATCCACACGCTGTGATTTACAACACATATGGTCCGACTGAAGCAACTGTAGCTGTTACAAGTATTCAAATCACACCTGATGTATTAGCGCAATATAATCCACTTCCAGTAGGTGTTGCACGTCCAGGTACGACGTTATCTATAACTGATGAAGACGAACTTGTTATTAAAGGTAACAGCGTGAGCCTAGGTTATTTAAAAAATAAAGCTAAAACAGATGCTGCATTTAAATATGATGATGGCATTCGCCATTATTATACAGGGGATAAAGCCAAAGAAGACAACGGCCTATGGTTCATTCAAGGACGTATTGATTTCCAAATTAAAATGAATGGTTACCGTATGGAACTTGAAGAGATTGAAGCACAATTACGCCAATCTGATCGAGTGAGAGAAGCTGTTGTAGTGCCAGTATACCGCAATGATAAAGTTGTTCACTTAATTGGTGCTGTTGTTCCAACGCAACACGTTGAAGATGATATGGCTATGACTCACGCATTGAAATCCGAATTGAAATCTCGTTTACCCGAGTATATGATACCGAGAAAATTCGTTTGGATGGATCATTTACCACTTACTTCAAATGGTAAATTAGATCGTAAAGCTATTGCGGAGGTTGTAAACGGATGATTCCATATGGTACGTTTACGTTCTTTTTAATTGCATTTATTGTACTCTTACCAGTGATTATACTCGGATTTTTAGGTAAGCGTAGTTATATATACAACGGCATTAGTACAGCCATTATGATTGTCATTATCTTTGCTTCAGATAAGTATCATTTCTTTGGTACGAAATATATTAGCGTCCAGTTAATATGTTTTATTGTGTATTTAATTTATCAAACAGCGCTGATTATGTTTTACTTTAAATCGAGACAGAAAAATAATACATTTGCGAAATTTACTGTAATTATGGTTCTGTCTATCTTGCCATTAGCAGTGGTTAAAATATTGCAAAGCTCTTGGCTAGGTGGTCATCAAATTCATTTCCATGAACATAAATTAATTGAATTTGTAGGGTTCTTAGGTATTTCTTATGTAACTTTTAAAAGTGTTCAATTAATTATGGAAATTCGAGATGGCTCGATTAAAGAAATAAAAGTTGGCAAGTTAATGCAATTTATTTCATTCTTCCCAACGGTATCATCTGGTCCAATCGACCGTTACAAACGCTACGTGAAAGATGATAAGAAGATTCCAACAGGTGAGCAATATCGTGAGTTGATTTTAAAAGCGATTCATATGATAATGTTAGGGTTCCTATATAAATACATTATTGCGCATTTAATTCAATTCTATGCGATTAATCCATTGATGATGGATTTACATGGATTTACGCATAAATGGCTGTATATGTATGCGTATAGTTTCTATCTGTTCTTTGACTTTGCTGGTTACAGTTTATTTGCGGTAGCAGTCAGCTATATCTATGGCATTATGACACCGCCAAACTTTAAACAACCATTTAAAGCTAAAAATATAAAAGACTTCTGGAATAGATGGCATATGTCGCTATCATTCTGGTTTAGAGATTGCATTTACATGCGTGCACTGTTCTACATGTCAAAGAAAAAATTATTAAAAAGTCAATTTGCCATGTCTAATGTAGCCTTTTTCCTAAACTTCTTTATCATGGGTGTCTGGCACGGTTTAGAATTATTCTATATCGTCTATGGTATCTATCATGGTTTAATGTTTATTGGTTACGGCTATTATGAACGCTGGCGCAAGAAACATCCTGCACGTTGGCAAAATGGATTTACAACTGCCTTAAGCATTGTTATCACTTTCCATTTTGTAGCATTTGGATTTTTAATTTTCTCAGGAAAACTGATATAAAAGGAGTAATTAATTATGGAATTTAAAGAACAAGTATTAGATGTATTAGCTGAAGTTGCTGAAAATGATATCGTCAAAGAAAACCCTGATGTAGAAATTTTCGAAGAGGGGATTATTGATTCATTCCAAACTGTAGGACTGTTATTAGAAATTCAAAACAAATTAGGTATTGAAGTTTCAATTATGGATTTTGATCGTGATGAGTGGGCGACACCAAATAAAATTGTGGAAGCATTAGAAGAATTACGATGAAATTAAAGCCGTTTTTACCGATTTTAATTAGCGGTGTGATATTTATCATCTTTGTCTTAATGCCGTCAAGCTGGTTTACGGGATTGGTGACAAATAAAACACTGGCAAATAATAGACTTGCTTCAACGGATCAAGTGCTTAAAGGTACGCTCATTCAAAACAAATTATTTAAATCAAACGATTATTACCCAATTTATGGTTCAAGTGAACTCAACAAAGAAGATCCATTTAATCCAGGTATTGCACTTAATGGTCGTAAAGGGACTAAACCTGCATATTTACTTGGAACTGGTGGTTCAACAGACTTGATTAACGCTGTTGAGTTAGCAGCGCAATACGATCAACTAAAAGGTAAAAAAATTAGTTTAATTATTTCACCGCAATGGTTCACTGATCATGGTTTAACAAATAAGAACTATGATGGACGTATGTCTGCGAACCAAATCGATCAATTGTTCAAGCAAACTAAAATGCCAGCTGAGTTGAAACAACGCTACGCGAAACGGTTATTACAATTTAAGCATGCTAAAAATAAAGCATTTTTAAAACAACTAGCAAAACACCCAAATCAAGATCATGGCAATTATATTTCTCAATTCAAAGGTGAGCAAATCAAAAAGATTGAAGCAATCAAATTATACTTTGGTTTCGACAAATCACCGTTGTCACATGTTGAACCAGTGACATCACCGAATGCTTCTTGGAACGAGATGAATCGCAAAGCGACAAAAATTGCAATCGATCATTCGAAATCCAATAAATATGGCATTAAAGATGAATATTGGAAACTAATTAAGGAAAATAGACGTAAAGTAAGACGTGATTGGGAGTTTAATATTAATTCTCCAGAATTTAACGACTTAAAATTACTTGTAGATACAATGCGTGAAGCAGGTGCAGATGTTCAATACGTCAGCATCCCTGCCAATGGTAAATGGTACGATCATATCGGTATTCCACATGAACGTCGTCAACCTGTTTACAACAAAATTCGTGAAACAGTAATTAATAATGGTGGCCAATTGTATGATATGACGGACAAAGAATATGCGAAACATTACATTACTGATGCCGTTCATATAGGCTGGAAAGGCTGGGTCGACATGGATAGACAAATCGATAAGCATATGAGAGCACCTTACAAAGCACCACATAAACCGCATCACGATGATCAAGATCATCAATAAATATAAGTAAGATGTATTGAATATAACAATAGCACAAAGACGGTTTTTAATTTCAAATCGTCTTTGTGCTATTTATTTTGGGATTTATGTTCCATATTGTCATTTTTTAGAGATTTATATCTCAGTATTTTGGTTCTTGAATGTTATACATTTTATCTCTGTGACTACAAATGAAAAAACTAGAGCGCGTAGGGGCTCTAGTGATGTATATATTATAGATATCTAGAATACTTGTTCCACTTCAATTACACCTGGAACTTCTTCATGTAATGCTCGTTCAATACCTGCTTTTAATGTAATTGTTGAACTTGGGCACGTGCCGCAAGCACCATGTAGTTGTAATTTAACAATACCGTCTTCTACATCGACTAATGTACAGTCGCCGCCATCACGTAAGAGAAACGGGCGTAAACGTTCAATAACTTCAGCTACTTGATCAAACATTGTTGCATTCTCAGTTGGCATGAGAGATGACTCCTTTCAAGTATATTACTTCATATTTAGATTGTTATTCTATTATAATGGATAGTGAAAGAAAAATCTATCAACTCAACGGGGGATTTTTTATATGACAAAGGTGAGTGTTGTCGTTTATGGGGCAGATGTGGTATGCGCAAGTTGTGTCAATGCGCCAACATCTAAAAATACGTATGAATGGTTACAACCATTATTAAAAAGAAAATATCCGCAAATTGACTTTCAATTCACATATATCGATTTTGAACACCAAACAGAAAATTTAACGAATCATGATGTGCAATTTATTGAACAATTGCAAGAGGATGAATTATTTTATCCTCTTGTGACGATGAATGATGCGTATGTAGCTGATGGCTATATACAAACAAAACAAGTCACAAATTTTGTAGATAATCATATTATGGATACAAAATAATATGTAGGGAGCGGGACAGCATTCATTATGAATCCTTAGTCTCGCTCCCGTATGGTTGACAGGATTGAAAATACGTTGATATCAAGCATTTTCAATCCTGTCAGTTACTGTCAATATAGAGTTCGTAACCTAAAATATAATGATGTCCAAGACTTTATATTGAACCGTTTATTAACCATTATGGTATTTGTAGAGCCATAAGACACCTGATTTTAAAATAGCAGCAAGACGTCCGGTCACGGTACGATCCATGATATAGGCGAAACCTTGCTTTTCACCTAAAGAACCAAGGAAACCTTGTACTTTTAATTCTGGCATTTTATCTGGAAGCGCTTCGTTTGCCCATTGTTTTTTTAAGACATCGGCTATTTGATCGCCTTGAAGTTCTGCAAGTTGTGCACTTGGTGCGTGAGGTAAATCTGCACAGTCACCAACTACAAATACATTCGTATATGTAGGAATTTGATGATATTGATTTACAATCACGCGACCACTGCGATTAATATCTATCGGTAAATTTCTGACAATCTCAACAGGTTGGATACCAGCCGTCCATACTACTAAGTCGACGTCTTCAGGCTGTCCATTGTTATATATTTTACCGGGTTCAACACCATCAATTGTCGAATTTGGTACCACCGTTACATCGTGCTTTTTGAACCAAGTTGCAATATAATTGCTTAGTTTTTCCGGGAAATTTCTTAAAATACGTTCTCCACGGTCATATAAGATAATCTGAATGTCTTTTCGACTTTCTCTCAATTCGCTTGCTAACTCAATCCCACTTAAGCCTGCACCAACGATACCAACTTTGGAACCAGCAGGCAGTTCGCTGATTTTATGAAATGTTTCACGAGCTTTAGATAATGTTTGGATACTATACGTATAGTCGTCAGCGCCAGGAACATTATGATATTTATCTTCACAGCCAAGTCCAATCACTAATTCATCGTAATCGACTTTTGTTTGACCGACCGAAATGATTTGGTCATCTAAGTTAATATCTGTAATTTCCCCATAAATGGTATTAATCCGCTCTGATTCTGGAAAATTCATGCGAACATCTGTATCAGACTTTGTGCCGGCTGCCAATGCATAAAATTCTGGCTTAAGGCCATGATAAGGCATGCGGTCGACTAACGTTAATGTGTAGTCAGCCGGTAATGCATTTGGTAAAATGTGCGACATAATACGCATATTACCGTAGCCGCCACCTAGTAATACTAAATTTTTCATAAATATACCCCTTTGATATGAAATCATTGTCACACATCACTCATATTTTCTTAAACTGATGTTATATTAATTGAGTGAAAAACTGTGTAAACTGCATTTACGATAACAAAACATCAATTTCCCCAAAAAATTGAAGTATTTTTATTTATGTGCTTATTATATCTTGTTTTTTTGATGACTACAAACAAATTTACGACTGGGCACAATCATATTGTAAACGTTTTATTGGAGTGCATATAAAAATCAAGATAATGAGCTGGCCGTATGCATATAGAAAGTATATTTGCTATAATAATATGACTAAAATGATTGAGAGGGTGTACTATGAATCCAATCGTGGAATTTTGTATTTCCAATATGGCACGTGGTGGACAATATGTATACGATCAACTTGAAGAGGACCCTGATGTCGATGTGTTAGAATATGGTTGTCTACAAAATTGTGGTATCTGTTCATCCGGGTTGTATGCATTGGTTAATGGTGATATTGTTGAAGGTGAAACGCCAACTGAGTTATTAAATAATATATATAAACATATAGAAGAAACATGGATTTTTTAGGAGGTCATGATGATGAGTACTGTAACTTTAACAGAAGCTGCTGCTTATGAAGTCAAAGATATGTTGAAAAGTAATGATATGGAAGACGGTTATTTAAAAATTAAAGTTAATGGTGGTGGATGTACTGGTTTAACGTATGGTATGTCTGCAGAAGAAACAGCAGGGGATAACGACGAAGTGTTAGAGTTCTATGGTTTAAAAGTACTCGTAGATAAAGATGATGCGCCGGTGTTAAAAGGGACAACAATCGATTTTAAACAGTCACTCATGGGTGGTGGTTTCCAAATCGATAATCCTAATGCGATTGCATCTTGTGGCTGTGGCAGTTCATTTAAAACAGCCAAAGTTTCAGGTACACCAGAAGAATGTTAATCACGTGTAGTTAAATATAAATTGAATTAAATATGTTAGAAAACCTTATGAGTCTCTCATAGGGTTTTTTTGTTTTCCCAAAAAAGAGTATAAAAAATAAAAATTATATAGAATTTTTTGGGAAACAATAAATTTTGCGTTAAATATCAATCAACATTGATAATCATTATCAATTAATGTAAGATAAAAGTGTAAATATCATTTTAAATCATAAAATAACTATAGGAGGAAAAAGGTATTTGGCAAATTATCTAATAAATCATGAAAAAGATAGAGATGAAGCGTTGATATTATTTCCCTTCGCAGGTGGGGGGGCGAATATTTATCGACATTGGAGTGATTATTTTCCGGCAACCAATGTGATGCGAGTGCTTTATCCAGGCAGAGAAAGTCGGTTTAGCGAAACGCCCATTTCCGAAATTAGTGAGTTAGTTCAAGAAATTTATGATGAATTAGTCCAAACATTTAATTTTGAACAAGACTATTATTTATTTGGCCATAGTATGGGAACTAAAATTGTTTATGAACTTGCATTAAAAATTAAACATAGCGGTTTAAATAATCCTAAGGCAGTGATTATTTCGGCGGGTAGAGCACCGTGTTTTAAAGAACCTGATCCTATATATCATCTTGATGATGCAGGTTTTAAACAGGGCTTGCAAGACTATGGTGGCACACCAAAAGAAGTATTAGAAAATGATAATTTAATCAAAATGTTTTTACCGATGCTAAGAGCCGACTTTGTCATTGATGAAGAATACCAAGATATGAATAAAGAACCCTTAGATAGTCCTATTTTGGCGTTGATGGGTACCTCAGATGAACAAATGACGCTAGAAGAGTTACTAGAATGGGAGCAATACACAACCAAATCATTTAGATGGGAATATGTAGAGGGTGGACATATGTTTATTAACGGTAATTCCGAAGAAGCCATCAATAAGATAAAGGCATATTTAAATGAAATATAAAATATATGAGCTAAATGATAACATGCACAATTTATCACAACGCATCATGCAACATTTGTTAAATGGTTATTCGGTGATTGTTATTGGTAGGACTGACAGAGTTAACAAGTGCGGTAATCAATCCAGTTTTTTAACAAAATCACAGCTTGCTAAACTAAAAAATTTAAAAAGAAAAAGCGACAAAGTGAATTATATTTATAGTCATGCACTTGTGAATTTGTTTTATCAATATCTATTGACGTGTGAGTTAACTGACTTGGTCTATCAATACACAAGCTACAAAAAGCCTTATATAGAAAATGCTTATAATATTCGCTTTAATATTTCGCATACTGAAGGTTGCTGTGTGGCTGCGTTTTCAATGGTTGATATTGGTGTAGATGTTGAAAATATAACAAGACAAATTGACTTCAAAGATATTATTGACTGTTATTTTAATGTGCACGAAGCGTTATATATTAGCGATAATCCGTATCATTTCTTTCAGTGTTGGGTTGCCAAGGAAGCATATTTAAAATGTATTGGTACAGGTTTGATGGAAGGATTGGATTATGTAGAAGTTCAAAAACGTTCAGGCAATCATTTTATAATATACAACAATAAAGATACAACAAAATCCATTGTGAGAATGGAAGATATAGATTCAAAATTTATTTTAGGTATTTCAATGATGGAGGTTCCAAAATGAAAAGGACAAAGAGAGAACAACTAGAAATATTTTATGATGAACAAGTTTGGGATCATCAAACACTAGATGAATTTATCCAAGAAAAAGTAAGACAGTACCCAGAAAAGATTGCACTTATAGATCGTGAGTTTGAATTTACATATCAAGAAATGTATGACGAGATAAATCATTTTGCGTATAAATTTTATCAGGATGGCATTAAACCGGACGATAAAGTGTTAATCCAGTTACCAAACTGCTTCGAATTTATTTTCGTCTTATTCGCATTATTTAAAATAGGAGCGATACCTGTATTAGCTTTAGCGACACATCGAAAAGTTGAGATCAAAGGTGTTTTGGAAGCGTCTGGTGCGGTAGCATATATAGCTAAAGATAAGTATTTAGGCTTTTCATATTCACAGCTGATTAATGAAATAGAAGGTGAACTAGGTTGTCAGATTAATCAATATATTCTTGGAAATTCCAAGCAATATAAAAATTTTTATTCCGCAAATCGTAATGATTATGACTATCGCTATTCAGAGGAATTAATCAAGCCATCTTATAATAATACTGCATTATTGTTACTTTCAGGCGGTACGACAGGTATACCTAAACTTATACCTCGTAGACATTGTGACTATATTTATGTTGCCAAACAATGTGCACAAAGATGTGGCTTAGATGAACATTCGACTTACTTAGTTGCTTTGCCTATCGCACATAATTTTCCTTTAGGTTGTCCAGGAATCATTGGAACATTAGCGGTCGGTGGCACAATAGTGATTTGTAGTGTTACGAGCCCTGATGAAATTTTCCCGTTGATAGATGAACAAGATATTACTCATTTAGCGCTTGTACCATCATTGGCGAAAATGTGTCTAGATTATCAAAAAGACAACGATGAAGATGATATCAGTTCTCTCAAATTAATTCAGGTGGGAGGTGCATTATTAGATTCATTTACTGCGCAAAAAATTGAAGAACAATTTGAGTGTAAATTACAACAAGTATACGGTATTGCAGAAGGATTAATTTGTATGACTGATAAGCAAGATGGCAATGAAGTCACTTATCACACACAAGGGACACCTATTTCTGAATATGACGAAATTAAAATATTAGATGATAGTGGAAAAGAAGTGCAGCAAGGTGAATATGGCGAGCTTTACGTCAGAGGCCCCTATACAATATATAACTATGAACATGCGCCACACATAAAATGTGTAGATGATGACATGTATTTTATGACAGGAGATAAAGTGAAGCAACAACCTGATGGAAACTTTAGAGTTGTTGGGCGTATCAAAGAGATGATTAATAAATCAGGTGAGAAAATTTTACCTAATGAATTAGAAGATGTCATTTTAGGCCATCCTAATGTTGACGAAGTCAAAGTAATAGGAGTACCAGATGAGGTTGTAGGTGAGAAAATTTGTGTCTGCATTAAAGAGAATACAAATATCAATCTTAATGAACTGAGAAATTATCTACAACAACAAGGTATAGCAAATTTTAAATTGCCCGATTTAATAAAAAAAGTACCCGTATGGCCTTTAACTACATTTGGGAAAATTGATGTTAATAGATTAAAAGAATGAGTTAAATAAGACATGGAGGTTTGTAGTAATGGAAGTGCTTTTTTCGAAAGATAAAATAAAACAGCTTATTAAGTCTTGGTTAACTGAAAAAACAAATCTTACACACATTGATGCGCACGAAAATCTTATTAATTTAGGCGTTCATTCAATAGATATCATGGCATTAGTCAGTAAATTGCGACGAGAAGGTTTAAGGATAAAATTTTCTCAATTAATAGAAAAACCTACATTTAGCCAGTGGATGTTACTTGTTGACAACAGTAAATTTAAAAAGAAAAAAAGTACTGTTCATCATTCAATAGAAGCGGTTGATAACTATCAGCCATTTCCTTTAACAGATGTACAAAGTGCGTATTTAATTGGTAGAGAACAGGATCAAGTGTTGGGTGGCGTTGGCTGTCATGCATATTTTGAAATTATAGGGCATCAAGTGGATATAGAAAAATTAAATCAAGCATGGAATGAGCTACAACGTATTCACCCTATGTTACGCTGCCGATTTATTGATAACCATCAACAACAATTTCTGAAAGAACCAATCAAAAAACGCATCGATATAATCGAATTAGATAACTTAGATGAAACGCAACTATCAGTGGAATTAGCAAAATATAGAACAGAACTATCCCACAAAAAATTAGATGTTTATCGTGGAGAAGTGGCAAGCTTAACTGCTTTTATATTGCCACAGCAAAAGGTGCAAATAAGTTTAAATATCGATTTATTGGTAGCAGATGTTTTAAGTATCAGTATGATCATAAAACAATTAGCGCATTTATATCATGGTCATACTGTAAGTGAAGAACAAATCACGTTTAAGACATATTTGGAACAAAAGCAGATAGATGATGAACAAGTAGAACAAGATAAAACATTTTGGTCACACAAAATAGATGAATTGCAGTTGAATCCTATTCAATTACCCATTTTAAAAAAGCCAGAATTGGTAGAACAGGTAAAAGTATCAAGACATAAAAGAATAATTGAAAATAAGGTATGGGAAAAAATTAAAGAGAACGCAAAGCGATTTGACACAACGCCATCTATTGTTTTACTTACATGCTATATGTTGACACTAGAGAAATGGAGCAATCAAGAAGGCTTTTATGTCAATATTCCGTTGTTTAATAGAGAAAGTGATACAAAAGATGTAACGCATATAGTAGCAGATTTTACAAATCTGTTATTAGTTGAACATATACCTCATAAAAATGAACGCTTTGCGAATACGTTACAAAGAGTAAAGCAAACGTTTATTGAGAATGTATCCCATTCTGATTATAGCGGTGTACAAGTACAACGTGATGTTTCAAAAAAATATGGAGAAAGTATAAATATCGCCCCAGTCGTATTCGCATGTAATATTGATTATGAACTTGAAAACGATGAGACAAGACAAACATTTGGAGAAATATCGTATATGGTTTCTCAAACACCAGGCGTGTGGTTAGATTTTCAATCTTATCTTGTTAAAGGCGACTTGCATTTATGCTGGGACAAGGTGGATGATTTGATAACAGATACAACGGTTGATGCGATGTTAGATGACTATCGTCGTTTGCTCGCATCATTAACAGATGTTGATAATTGGAATAAGACGAACGACATATTAAGCGAATATGTGGAAGACATACAGCTATCAGACTTGAAACAACCTAATGCAATGCTATATGAAGGTTTCGTGCGAAATTATCAGCAGACACCAGACAATATTGCATTAATAGATTCAGATGATGGTAAACGTATGACTTACGGTGAATTATTTGACAAAGCCATGTCCGTTAAACAGATGTTAGAAGATATTGGCGTTAAGCCCCATGATTATGTGGGGATTACATTACCTAGAGGAATCGACCAAGTGGTGTCAATTCTTGGTGTGTTATTTGCCGGCGCTGCTTATGTACCGATTGGTATTCAGCAACCTAGTGATCGGAGAGACAAGATTTATAAGCAGGTAGGGATAGATGTCATTATTAGCAATACCAAATATATTGAGTCATGTTCATTAAGAAGTAGTCATAAAAAAATGATTGATGTTAATTTAACTACAAAGCCAAAAGATTGCAAGATTAAGTCTGTTAGTGCGAATAGCTCTGCATATGTCATTATGACGTCGGGTTCAACAGGTGTACCTAAGGGTGTTGAAATTACCCATAATAATGCAATGAATACAATACTTGATATTAATTGTAAGTATTATATCACCAATGAAGATACATTATTGATGGTGTCATCAATAGACTTTGATTTATCTGTTTACGACATATTTGGGATATTAGATGCAGGTGGCACGCTAATCCTCACAACCGAAGAGAATTTTAAAGATGCTAATAAATGGCTAGAAATCATTCATAAATATAATGTGACAGTTTGGGATTCTGTGCCTATTCTGTTTGATATGCTTGTTACCATGGCAGAAGGTAAAAATGAACATCTTCCTTTAAGTAAAGTATTACTGTCAGGAGATTGGATAGATTTAAACTTGCCACAGCGGTTTTACGAACGTTCAATGTCAGATAGTTTAGTCGTTGCGATGGGTGGTGCAACGGAAGCATCCATTTGGTCTAACCATATCGATGTTCCACATCAACTTCCTATTGACTGGATTTCGATACCATATGGAACAGCACTCAAAGGGCAAATGTATAAAGTAGTAGATAAATTTGATAGAGTATGCCCTAATAATGTAGTTGGAGAATTACATATTGGTGGACTTGGCGTGGCTAAAGGTTATATTGGTGACCAACAGCTAACTGAAGAAAAATTCTACTATGATAACAATCATGTTAAGTGGTATCGAACAGGTGACCAAGGTCGTATTTGGAATGATGGCACGATTGAATTTTTAGGTAGAATTGATAATCAAGTAAAAATCAAAGGGCATAGAATTGAAATCGGTGAAATTGAAAAAGCAATCTCAAACGCTATAGACATTAGTAAAGTGAAGGTTATTAAAACTAATAATGCACTTTCAGCATTTATTATTCCTAAAAGTCACACAACCATCTTAAATGATGAAAATGGTATTAAAGATATACCTCAAACATTATCTAGAATGAATAACATGATCTATCACGTATTAATGAAAATGTTTGAGAATTTAAATGCATTAGATAGCTTAAATTATCGTTCGTTTGAGACTATTTTAACAACATTAAATGTTCATAAAAAGTACGAGTCTATAGTGAACAAATGGCTAAATAGACTTATAGCTAAAGGCTATATTAATGAACAAGATGGCAAATACAAGCGTACATCTAAAGTAGATAATGCTTATCAATACCCTGATGAAAACAAATCCATCATCAAATTTTTAAATAAATTAGAAAAATATTTACCTAAACTGATTACTGGAGAACTGAATCCTATTGAGCTGTTCTATCAGCAAGAACCAGAGTTAGCACCATCTAAACTTGCAGAACTAATGCCTTGGAATATGGCGATACAAGACTATTTGTTCAAAACTATCCAAGAATTAAACAATCAATCGATAAATGTCTTAGAGTTTGAGACAAGAAACAGCGCATTAAGCAGTGACCTTGTGCATCAAATCAATCATAAAGGCAAAGATTACCATTATTTAGATGAATCAAAATTATTAAATCGGGAGTATATTGATCATGACATTGGAATCGAAGTAAAAAACGACTTTGAGCAGCTAAAAGATCACCATTATGATGTGATTATTGCTGTTAACGCGCTTCATAGAAGTTTTAATATACAACAGCAGTTGATGAAACTTAAATCTAAGTTGAAACCAGATGGACATATAATTATTGTTGAACCTAATCTAAGTTTATTTATTGAACAAATTACGGTTGATATATTAAATGCTTATATTGGTGATTATAAGGGAAAATTAACTAGACGAGATTGGCAAAACATGTTTACTGAAAATAACTTTGATTGTCAGCGTATACAACAAGTTGGTAATGATAGGGTTTATGCTAATATTTATTGCATTTCTCCAACTGATATAACATCTGAATATATTACATCTCAACTGACGCATGTTATACCGAATTATATGATTCCAGCGCATATTTATTTCTTAAATGTATTTCCATTAAATAAAAATGGTAAAATTAATCAGAAAAAATTAAGTCAGTTAGCTCGTAAACAAAGAAACAGTGATTCCAGCGTTAAAGCTGACAACTTAACTCATATGGAACAAAAGATACTAAATATATGGCGTGCAGAGTTTAACGATAACACTATTAACAGCGATTCAAATTTTTATAACATTGGTGGCGATTCACTAATTGCTACACATATATCTAAAGAAATAGAAACCGCATTTCATATAAATTTTACTATTAAAGATGCCATGGAAAACACAACAATCAAAGCGCAGGCTGCACAAGTTGAGAAGAATAAGAACCAAGCGCATACAGATGAAACCATCGAATTTCAAACTAATCCAGCAAAAGAAAATGAACCGTTTTCCTTAACTGATGTTCAATATTCTTACTTCATAGGCAGGAAAAAAGAATTAAGCCACCATAATGTATCGACGCATTGCTATTTCGAAATTAATGCTACGAATATTGAATTAGAACGACTAGAAAGAGCATGGAACAAGCTAATCCATAGCCACGGCATGATGCGAGCAATAATTACTGATGATGGCTTACAGCAAATATTAAGCGAAGTGCCATATTATAAATTTAAAACGAACCATCTTGAAAATAAAAATTCACAACAGCAACAAAGTTCGTTGTTGGAAATTAGAAATAGATTGTCTCATCAAGTATTAGATATCAATCAATGGCCCATTTTTAATATTGAAGTATCTATTTTATCTGACAGAGAAGTTAGACTGCATATTAGTTTCGACAATTTGATCTTTGATGGTTGGAGTATGTTTACATTGCTAAGTCAATGGAATCAGCTGTATCTTAACAAAGATATAAGCCAACAACTTACAGCGTTAAACTTTAGAGATTATGTATGCTACCTAAATCAACTTAAACAAACAGAGCAATACACCAAAGATAGAGACTATTGGTTAAAACGAGTCGGACACTTTTTAACAGCACCAGAAATACCAACAATGGCTGTATCAAATGATGATGCAAATCAGTTTACAAGAAGAACATATCATGTTGATAAACAAAGTTGGCAAAAGTTAAAAGAAATAGCTAAAGGCATAGAGTTGACGCCAACCTCACTCTTGATCGGTATATATGCTGAAGCGATTAGGAAAGTCAGTCATAACGATAATTTTTCACTTAATATTACGCAATTTAATAGGTTGCCAGTACATCCTAATATTGAACATGTCATAGGTGATTTCACTACATTAACTTTATTAGAAATTAAACATTATGGCAGCACAACATTGTTAGATCGCTTTAAATATGTTCAGAAACAGCTCGTCAAAGATTTAGAACATCATCTGTATTCCGGTGTTGAATTTCAACGAGATTTAAGAAAATATTGTGAAATTAATGACTATATACTCATGCCGTTTGTATTTACAAGTGGTCTAGGTATACATGCACTTAATAGCCAAAACTTACTAGGAGAAATTGTTTACAATATTAGTCAAACGCCTCAGGTTTGGTTAGACAATCAAGTGATTGAACGAGATGGTGGTTTAGACATTTATTGGGATAGTGTAGATCACCGCATAGGTACAGACAACCTTGATAAAATGTTTGATTATTTTATTAAGATGATACTTGAGATTGCGCATAATAAAAATGTTCTAAATCATGAATTAAACGTAAGTGATAGATATGAAGATACTTATTTTACAAAAATAGATTCCGTTTTAGAAAATGATAATCAACTCGAAGTAAGTAGTTTCATAGACGATGTTAAAGATATTTTAACGGATATTGTTAAACAAGAGGTTTCTAACAGTAATAGCAGATTTTTTGAAATTGGTGGTGATTCTCTTAAAGCGATAGAACTTACCAATAAAATTAGAAACCAATTTAACGTTGAACTCGAACTATCCTTTATATTTACAAATCCTACTGTCGCTGATATTGCAGCTAAAATAGAAGGCTCACAACATATTAATCGTGATGAAGGGGTGTTGTAAATATGAAAAATTGTATTATATGTGGCAGTAGATTTGGTCAATTTTATATAGAGGCGATACGTAAACATGATGATATAAATATTTGTGGGTTGTTAGCAAATGGTAGTCAACGCTCTGTCGACTGTGCTGAATTTTATCAGTTAAATTTATATACGCATATCGATGAGATTCCGAGTCATATTGATTTTGCATGTGTAGCAATTAAATCAGAAGTTCAAGGTGGTCAAGGCAATATTATTTCCAAAAAGCTATTACAAAAAGGGATAGATGTCATATTTGAACAACCTATTTCTGAGAGGGAATATGCGGAGTTATATGGGGTCGCTCGAAAAAATCAACGTTATTTTGCAATTTGCAATTTATATAGTAGATTGCCATCAGTACAAAATTTTATCGAAAATTATCAAATCATAAAAAAGGAACAAGATGTTAAATATATCAATTTCGAATTTGCAACACAGTTATCTTATCCAGTGGCAGAAATACTATGTAAATTATTACCAGCGTTTGTAAATGAACCCCTCCCTGAAAAATTAAATAATGATGGACCGTATCATTTACTTTCGACTAATTTAAATGGTATTCAATTAAATTTAAGTGCGTACAATGAAGTTCGTGATGATATTGACCAATTTATGCGACAGTTATTCAATATAAAAATAGGATTTCAAGGTGGCGAACTAGCATTAACCGATCCGCACGGTAATGTGCAGTGGAGAGAATATATTCATTTTCCAAAAGAACACTTGTTGCCTTATAAATTAAAAAATCATCCACCACTTGGCATGCAAAAAAATAACATAGAAACGATATATTCAAGCTATGAACAAACACAGCAATTAATATTTACAGAACTTTGGACTCGGATGATTTTTGAAGAAATAAATTTATATTTAAACCAAGAATATTACAGTAAAAAATGCTTTAATTCCAAGGCACAGAGCCACATCAATCATGCCATGGCTTGGAAAAAACTTATGCAAGCATTTGGTTATCCACAAAAGACAGAAAATGATTTTTATGCGTACTTTGATGTCAGTCAGTTCAAATATGACATTGCGTCTGATGATGATATAAGTGGTCAACTGCTTAGATTAGAACGTGTATGTGCGCTCACCATGCTTTATGTATTAGGTAAGTATTTAGATAAGAAACAGTCTTATATGTTAGATGACATATTTGAAAGATTAGAAGTACATCCTAACAATAAAGACATTATGAGCAGATGGTTGAATTATTTAGTAGATCATTTTTATGTAATTAAAACTATGGATAATGCATATATTTTTGATTATCAAACGCTTACTAAAGATAACGTGCAACATGAATGGAATCATCTTGAGCAGCAATGGATAACATCTATTATGCCAAAGAAAATCTTCCAATATTTTAAAGCACACTTTGAGCATATTGAAGCTATCGTTAGAGGAGATAAACCAGTTAATTTAATTTTATTTGAACATGGAGATATTGACATTGCCAATGCGTTGTATCGCCATACAGCGATTGCACGCTATATTAACACACAAATTGCTTTATACGTTCAAACATGCGCAGAACATAGAAGGCTCAATATATTAGAATTAGGCGCTGGTACAGGTGCAACTACGACATGCATTTTGAAACAAATCGGGCAGATATTTACGGGGTCGTATCTCTTTACGGATATTTCGCAGTATTTTATCTCGTTGGCAAAAAAACAATTTGTTGATAAAACCTTTATGCGATATCAACTTCTAAATATAGATAACCTTCATCATAGCAAATTAAATGCTTATCAGCCTATAGACATTGTGATCGCAGTGGGTGTTATTAATAACGCGAAGAACTTGAACAGATTACTTAAGTCTGTGCATCAGATTTTAACTAAAGGAGGCAAACTTATCATCGGTGAAGCTTATGGTGAATCGGCACCTATGTTAATTTCTCAAGCATTTATGATGACCGAGCCAACTGATATTAGAAAAAGTAAAAATACAACCTTTCTCACGCTAGATGAATGGTATGAACTATTTAATCAGACGGGATTTAAACTATTAGATAAAAAACCACAACAAAGCGATGAATTAGCATCATTTAAGCAAGCATTATTTATTTTAGAAAAGAGGTAATTATGTATAAAATTGGCCACTTACAATATAAAGTGAAAAATCTTGCACAAGCGATGGAAGCGTTCAAACAGCTAGGGTTTGAAATTGAAAGAGGCGGTGAAAAATCTAAAAATGCATTTATTTGGTTCAATGAGGGTCCCTATATTGAACTTATAGAAATGAATCGCACATTAATGCCATTTGCTTATATTTTTAGATGGATTTATGGCCGTGCAATGAAAGCGCGATGGAAAAAATGGTGTTGTAGTCAGCAAGGATTTATAGATTTTGCCATTGAAGCTCAAAAAGCTAGCTTAAGGTCTATTGCGCACTTTTCAAAAAACAAAACAATATTAAATCAATTTGAAATCAAAGGGAGAAAGGTGATTACGTGGTATAGAAAAAATTTAAAAAACGAAAAGATAGCATTTAGTTATTATCCAATTCTACCTGTAACATTACCGTTTGTGGTTTCAGATTATAGTACGCCACAGAGGCCTTCAAGTACAATTCATTCGAATCAATTCACAGAAATTGATAAGGTTATCTTCGTGTGTCAACCACAAGATTATCAATTGATGTGCCAATTGGTTTGTCATGATGACAAACTTCAATTAAAACAAGGAAATATTACAGAAATTGATAAAGTTATTTTGAAAAATAATCAAAATGAAACGTATCAATTATCTAATAAAATTACCTTAGAAAGGATGTGATAAAGGTGAATTTAGAGCAGCAACTCATTGAGTTATATAAGCAAGGTATAACGCTGTGGACGAAAGACGGTCAATTACATTATAAAAGTAAAAATGCAAAAATAAATGAAAAAATATTAGCATTTTTGAAGCAAAACAAACAGGATATTTTAAAGCTTTTATTAAAACATAGTGACGTTAATTATTATCAAAGTGCAACACGCTTTCCCTTAAAAGACATTCAAAGTGCCTATCTAATAGGGCAACAAAGCAAATTTGGAGATGTATCAAGTCATGTCTATTTTGAAGTCAAATTTCCTAAATTAGACATAGAGCGAGCTAATCAATTATGGAATAAACTCATAAAGAAACATCAAGCTTTGAGGACGATTATTGACTCATGGGAGACACAAACGATATTGTCAGGTGACTTAGATTATAAATTATTAGTAAATAATGAAAATGGTGACAGTCATTTAATACGCGAACAACTTCAAGATAAACAATATGATCCAGCAACATGGCCATTATTTGATATAGGTATTACGCAACGACATGAGCAATCCATACTGCACCTATCGTTTGATTTTTTAATTTTAGATTGGACAAGTATTTGGATATTACTTAAAGCGTTTGAAAGTGCCTATTTTAATGAAAATGACGTTATTGATACATCTCAAGACTACGAGCTAAAAGATATATATATGCAAAGCGAATTAACTAAGGCAAGCTCCAAATATTTGGTTGATCAGCAATATTGGTTAAATAAGTTGCCACATTTAGGACAATATCCACAATTACCAATTACTATTGATAATGCCAAAGATTTATTTGTAAGAAATTCATTTGTAGTCAATCGTCAGTCATGGTTAAATTTAAAAACATTTGCACAACAGCATGGATTAACGCCAAATACACTTGTACTAACCGCATTTGCTTGTGTTGTCAATAAGTGGATCGATCAACAGACATTTGTAGTCAATTTAACGACGATGAACCGTAATGAAACATATAAAGATATTGATCATATTGTCGGTGATTTCACCTCTACGAACTTATTATCAATCAATGTTGATGAAAATAGTTCGTTTTTGGAAAACGCTTCAAAGATTCAAGCTACACTATTAGAGGACTTACAGCATAACACTTTTACCGGTGTTGATTTAATTAGAGAGATTAGAAAAACAAATTCAAATCGTCTGTATCCTATTGTTTTTACAAGTTCATTAGGGACTGGAGATATGCACTTTGAGCATTTGAAAATCGGGGATGAAGGCTTAAGTCAATCGCCACAAGTGTTTATGGATTGTCAAATCATGGAAATTAACGGTAAGTTAAACGTTAATATTGATACGAGACAAGGTATTTTTAAAGAAGCATTTATCAATAGGTTTATTATGGATTTAGAACACATGCTCATGAATTATACAACTAGTGAAAGTTTAACTAAGGCACTTAGCTTTTGGTATGACACTGAAAGAAAAACAAGTGCGTATCAGCAAATCATGTCACAACAGCAAGACGTCAAACAAATAGATAATAAAACATCTGATGTTCAAGCAGATTTAGTACCCGAATCTTTAAAGCAAGAAATCATCGACCATTGTCAGTCGATATTACAAGTCAATTCACTATCTTATGATGACAATTTTTATAACTTTGGTGCGGATTCACTAGTATTAGCACGACTTTCTACTCAAGTGGTTGAATCGTGTAAATCACATGATTATGAAATCATCAATTTTGATGGTTTATTACGAAAATTATTAGCCGAACCCACGATTAATATGCTATTCAATGCAATTAATACCAAAATTGCTGAAGTAGAAAATGTGAAGGAGTCGGAAAGTAATCAATCAATCGGGAAGTTGACATTCTTTAAAAAGGAAGGTACGACACTAAAAATACTATTTCATGCTGGTTTAGGAACGATGAATTGTTTGCGTTATTTAATCGATGATTTAAAAGCTATTGATCGCGATGCATTGGCAGGAATTACCATTAACAATCAAGAGCAATATTGTCATATCAATCGTCAAAATCTTGTTAAAAAAATTAGTGAATCCTATGCTGAAATGATTAGTGAAACGGATTATGAATCGATTCATCTTGTAGGATATTGTTCGGGCGGATTGGTAGCGTTAGAAACTGCTAATATTTTAACACTACAAGGCATTGATGTAGAACATGTGACGTTAATTGATACATCGATATCACCTATATCTCAAATAGATGACATCGTGTCAGAAATGGCATATATACAAAATCATTTTATAACAATCTCTGATGTCATTCCTGATATTGAATACAATAAATTAACTCAGAGTATTAAAGAAATGTATAGCAACATAGAACAAGACAAACAATATCATTTATTAGATTTCCTGGAAAATAAATACGGGGAATCAGATCAATTAGTTACACAATTGAAACATTTTTTTGAACGCAAAACATTTGATGAACGATTTAAGATTTATGCGAATGTAATAGAGGAAACAAATGGAGAAACTATTAATGAAGCATTTTTAATGTCTTCTTATCAAGTTCAAATGGCAAGTTGGGAATCCGCACATATGGTGCCCACGACTTACATTGGGGATGTTACGTATTTAAATGCGCAACAAAAAGAAAATAGTTCTTTATTGCCAGCACAAGATAATGATCAATGGGAACAATATTGCATAGGTAATTTTGAACAAAAAAATATTCCAGGTAATCATTACGATTGCGTAGAAGATAAAGATAATGCCACAGCAATAGCAAATTTAATAGCTCATTAGTAAAGGAGTCATTTTTATGAAACAGTTAAACGTTAAAGATTTAATTACAGTAGGTATTTTTACAGCCATTTATTTGGTCGTCTTTTTTGTTACTTTTATGCTAGGTTATATACCGTTTTTAATTCCATTTTTAGGATTAATTTGTCCAATCGTTTGTGGTATACCGTTTATTTTATATGTGATGAAAATTGAAAAGTTTGGGATGTTAACACTAACTGGATTTATATTAGGGCTAGCTTTTACCATCATGGGAAGTGGACTAATTATGATTCCAGCTGGATTGATTTGTGGATTGCTTGGTGATTTGATTATGAAACAAGGTGATTACAAAGCTTGGAATAATATTGCATGGGGTTATGCGGTCTTTTCATTGTGGATGATGGGCTTTGTGTTGCGTATGTTTTTAGCTAGAGAGGCGTATTTTAAAGAGTTAGAACAATCTTATGGGCATGAATATGTGCAAACATTAGCATCTATAACGCCATTATGGACGTTACCAATTATGTTTGTTTTAACAATCGTTGGTGGGCTCTTAGGTGCTTGGTTAGGTAAGAAAATGTTTAGTAAACATTTTAAAAAGGCGGGGCTTATGTGAGTAAAATAAGTTCTTTATTTAAAGATGATAGAACACGGTTAGCACAATTAGACCCTCGAACTAAGATTTTACTGACAATTACTGTGAGCACTATTCTTATTTCAAGTGGTAGTTCACAAAGTATCTTACGTATTACGATTACGTTATGTTCATTGAGCTTGTTACTTTCTATATATAAATACTTAGCTTTTTTAAAGTTTACAATGTTGTTCGTGATACTGATGCTTTTACAAGCTTATGTTGTGCCGTATACACATGGTATGCTGCAGTTTATCTTGTTGGCTTGCGTAGGCATATTTATGAATATGTTGCCTGGTTTCATTGTAGGTTATTTTACATTATATTCAACTAAAGTGAGCGAATTTATAGCCGCTATGGAAAAAATAAAAATGCCACGCAACGTTATTATTCCAATCACTGTTATTTTTCGCTTTTTTCCAACGATTTCAGAAGAGTATAGGAATATTAATCATGCCATGAAAATGCGCGGTATTACGTTAAAACGACATATTTTTAAAAATTTAGAGTATCGTCTCATTCCACTGATTATATCAGTCGTACAAATTGGCAATGATTTATCCTTTGCTGCAATGACACGTGGCATTGATGCACCACACGCAAGGACAAATATATGTACAGTCAAATTTAAGTGGTTAGATATGGTGTTCTTTATTGTTATGTTGGCATTGTGGGTGAATTATTATAAGGAGAAATTAAGTTGATGATTAAATTTGACAACGTATCTTTTACTTATGCTGAAGCAACACATCCAGCACTAAAGCAGTTATCTTTAGAAATCAAACAAGGTGAAGTTGCTATATTTTGTGGGAAGTCAGGCAGCGGTAAATCAACCATAGCAAAATTGATTAATGGCTTAATACCAAAGGTTCAAACGGGTGACATTGAAGGAGACATTTATCTTAATCAACAATCGATGGCTGAATTATCCATGTATGAAATTTCGACCATGGTAGGCAGCGTATTTCAAAATCCTAAAACACAATTCTATAACGTGGATACAACCAGTGAACTGGCTTTTAACCTGGAAAATCAAGGTGTTCCACCAGCTACAATCATGCAGAAAATTGAACAAACCATGAATTATTTTGAGTTAACACATTTATTACAGCAGAATATCTTTGAGTTGTCTGGAGGCGAAAAGCAGATGATTGCATGTGCTTCCGTGCTAATTAGTAAGCCAGAAATCGTCGTCTTGGATGAGCCTTCTTCCAATTTAGATATGTATAGTATTAAAAAGCTTCAGCAGATGATACGTTATTTGAAGCAACAAGGGACGACGGTAATCATTATAGATCATCGTCTCGATTATGCGCTTGATTTGGCTGACAATATCTATTATATCGATAGCGGACAATTGCAACAGTGTTTTACGGTGAATGATTTTCGTGCGCTCGAACAACAACAGTATGAAACAATGGGATTAAGATATCAAGCCTGCCCAATAAAAAACGATATGCCTCATAACGATAATCAACCGTCAATACACATTAAAGATTTCAGCTATGGTTACAACAAATGGAGACAAACTAAACAACTAAATATTGCAGATTTCAGCATACCTGAACATGAAATGATTGCCATAATTGGTGATAATGGTAGTGGAAAGTCCACCTTTGCACGTTGTTTTTGTGGTTTAGCAAAGGGATTCAAAGGAAGTGTCTCATGGCAACAATGTCATGCAAAAAGGAAACAATTATTAAAGCATAGCTATATGGTATTTCAAGATGTCAACACACAATTGTTTACAGAAAGTGTTGACCAAGAAATGAAACTACTCAATCAAGATATAGAAGAAACACATGTTAATGCTATTTTGAAACACATGAATTTGTTGGCTAAAAAAGAGGCGCATCCACGCTCATTGTCTGGTGGTGAAAAGCAACGTGTTGCAATAGCGACCGCGCTTATCAGCAATAAAGATTTTATTATTTTTGATGAGCCAACGTCAGGTTTAGATTTATATCACATGAAGCAAGTCGCACAGAATATTCAGACGGTCCATGCACAAGGTAAGCGCGTTTTTATTATCACGCATGATTATGCTTTAATTTTAGAATTATGCAGTTATGTCATGCATTTTGCAGCTGGACAAGTCATAGATCATTATCCATTAGATCATGCAGGTCATGATAAATTGGCATCATATTTCCAAGTATCATGAGGTAAAAGAAAGGAGTAACAAACATGACAAATCGCTCACATTGGTTCACATCTTTATTGAATTTCGGTAAAGATAGTAAAGGAAAAATTGTGTTATCGGTCTTGTTATCCATCTTGAGTGTGTTTTCAGGTTTAGTTCCATATTGGGCAGTCTATCGAATTATTCTGTATGTGATAGCTGGGCATAAAGAAACACACAACGTATTATTTTACATTGGCATAGCGCTTTTAGCCTATGTATTACAAGTTATCTTTTTCGGTTGTTCTACCATGCTGTCCCATGTAACAGCTTATGACATATTGTCAACAATTAGAAAACGATTGGCACAGAAACTTATGCGATTACCACTCGGTGTTGTGGAAGCGAAAAAAATCGGTGAACTTAAGAGCATTATGGTAGACAAAGTTGAAACAATCGAATTACCTCTAGCACATATTATTCCTGAAGTCATTGGCAACTTATTATTATCACTCGCGATTTTTGTTTGTATGATTGTCATTGATTGGCGGATGGCATGTGCAATGCTCATTACAATTCCGATATCATTTTTTGCATTTAAAAAGTTAATGTCTGGCTTTAATGATACGTATGCTGCACAAATGGCATCAAATAATTATATGAATAGTTCAATTGTAGAATATATCGAAGGTATTGAGGTAATTAAGACATTTAATCAATCGCAAAAGTCTTATCAAAAATATAAAGATGCCGTCAATGATTATAAGACACATACATTAAATTGGTTTAAACAAACATGGGGTTATATGAATTTAGGTGCCAGCATCTTACCATCAACCTTTTTAGGGGTCTTACCTATGGGGATGTATCTGGTGGCCATACATCAATTAGATCAAGCATCATTTTTCTTATGTTTAGTGTTATCTTTAGGTGTCGTTGCACCAATTAAGAACTTCACTAATTATGTGAATCAATTAAAGTCGATTCAATATGCAATTTCTGAAGTACAAACAATTTTAGATTTAGAAGAATTAAGTCAACCCGAACAATTTCAACAGCCTAAAAATACCAATATTACGTTTAATGATGTCGGTTTTTCTTATACAGGTGAAAGTGAAGACCTTGTTTTTAATCACTTAAACTTTACAATTCCTAGCCAGACCTTTACCGCTATAGTTGGTCCTTCTGGAACCGGGAAATCCACGATTGCTAAATTATTATTGAGATTTTGGGATGTAACCCGTGGTGACATTTTAATAGGAGATGCCAACATTAAAAATATCAGCCCTAAACAATTGAATGATTTAGTCGGTTTTGTTGGTCAAGATAACTTTTTATTAAACTTAACCTTTAAAGAAAATATTAAATTAGGACGTCCTGAAGCATCAGATCAAGATGTTATTGCTGCTGCTAAACAAGCACAATGTCATGATTTTATTCAACAGTTACCTCAAGGCTATGATACATATGTGGGTGCTGTTGGTGATAAATTATCAGGTGGAGAAAAACAACGTGTGACGATTGCACGTATGATTTTGAAAGATGCACCTATCATCGTTCTAGATGAAGCAACAGCTTATGTAGATCCAGACAATGAACAAAAGATTCAAAGTGCTTTAAATGCATTAACACACAATAAAACGTTAATTGTGATTGCACATCGTTTATCGACGATTAAACAAGCAGATCAAATCATAGTGTTAGATCAACATCGTATTGCTGAGCAAGGTACACATGAAGCGTTGCTTAAAAATCAAGGTACATATCACAAAATGTGGACGATTCATAGAGGTGTTAAAGACTGGGGCGTCACGTCGTAGTGATAGACGATAAGGAGGATTCCGATGTTTCAAATAACCAATAAAATTTTAAAATGGACTGCACCCTTCAAAGCTCGAATGATTTTAGGATTTGTCATGTCATTTCTGAATGCAATTTTTATTGCAATGCCTATCTTCTTAGCTGCCAATGTGTTTAATCGCATGTTAACACATCAAGATATTGAAAGTAATGAAATATTTTTGGTGCTTGGTGTCATGATTGTATTAGTGTTGGCACGTTTCATCACTGCGTATGCGAAAAATAGGTTACAAGAGAGTATTGCCTACGAAATGAGTGCTACAGAGAGATTAACCATTGGTGAAAAATTAAAAAATGTGCGTTTAGGATATTTTGAGCGTAATCATTCGAATGAGCTCTCAACAACCGTAACTTCAGATTTAACATTTTTAGAAAACTATGCCATGAAAATGGTTGATATAGTGGTGAATGGATATATCCTAATCACGGTACTTATTCTATCATTAGCCGTTGTTTCATGGCAGGTTGCGTTGGTTGCACTTTGCGGTGTCTTGCTATCATTACTGAGTATTTATGTCTTAGAAAAAATAAGTCATCGTAATGCACCGAAATATCACTATGCACAAAATCAGCTTGTTGAGAAGGTGTTAGAAGTTGTAAGAGGTATTCAAGTTATTAAAGCTTTTTCTAAAGAAGATACGAGTTTAAATAGCTTCAATCGTGCTGTTGACGATAGTAAGCGTACAAATTCTAAAATAGAACTGCAATATACACCGTTTAATTTACTTCACTTATTAAGTTTAAAAATTGTTTCAGTACTTATTGTGCTTGTCGCAACTTTATTATATTTTAACCATACAATTGAACTACCGATGCTCATTATGATGGCTATATTTTCATTTGTCATCTTTGATAGTGTAGAGCATATTAATAATGCAGCACATGTGTTAGAAATTATTGATGTGACACTGGATGATATCGCCGAGATAAAAACGGCTCCAGAGCTCAATGAAACTGCAACGAACCAAAATATTACCAACTATAATATAGCCTTTGATCATGTAAGCTTTGCCTATGAGCAACAATCCGTTATTAAAGATGTGACATTTAACATTGATGCACAAACGTCAACAGCGATTATTGGACCGTCTGGAAGTGGTAAGTCAACACTGTGTCATTTGCTGTTAAGATTTTACGATGTCGATGAAGGTAGTATACGTATTGGTGACGTAGATATTAGAGATATGACACTAAGCACATTGATGTCACATATTAGTGCAGTTTTTCAAAAAGTTTACTTGTTTAATGATACTATCGAAAACAATATTTTATTTGGGAAACCTCATGCGACACAAGAAGAAGTGGTTGAAGCAGCGAAACAGGCCTGTTGTCATGATTTTATCATGTCTTTACCTCAAGGCTATCAAACCGTTGTCAACGAAAAAGGAAATAATCTTTCAGGTGGAGAAAAACAACGCATCTCTATTGCCAGAGCCATTCTAAAAGATGCACCTATCATTATTCTTGATGAAGCAACAGCGAGCATTGATCCTGAAAATGAACATCTGATTCAACAAGCGATTGATGAACTGAGCAAAGGGAAAACGGTTATTACGATTGCACACAAATTAGGAACAATTAAAAATGCAGACCAAATCGTGGTGTTACAACAAGGAGAAATCTGTCAACTTGGTCAGCATGATACACTTGCAAATGAAGCAGGTATGTATCAAGACTTTTTAGCTATTAAAAGTGAATCGGAAGGTTGGAAATTATAAATGGTACAATGTATTGGTATTATCGGAGGCAATGGTGTAATAGGGTATAAGCTTGCGACATTATTAGCAAACCACCAGAATATCAACGTTATTATTACTTCTAGACAACTACAACCTCAACATGAGTTACCACCACATGTTACATTTACAACCGTTCATTTAGAGCGTGAGGATGAAATCATATCATTGATACGTCGATGTGATTTGATTATAAATTGCACTGGAAAGGCAATCAGACAATTATTACGATATTGTCTCACATATCACACGCACTATATTGATGCTTCTGGAGACATTCAGTGGGCAAACAATGAAGCGGAATTGCATAGCCAGCTAAGTAGAGCAAAGCTCAATGCCATTCAATTTGCAGGTGTTAACCCAGGATTAACGGAAGTCCTACTTGATTATACATATCGCCGTAATGAAGTAAAATCCTTAGAAATGTATTTTTCAGGCACAGGACATCTATCTAAATCCGCGGTCCTTGAAATGATGACAACATCTAATCCACCTTATGCATACAATCAAATGTATTTAGTACAAGGAGAGTTAACGCCTACAAATTATATGATGACAACACGTCAGCTTGAGTCAGACGCACCACCATATCATTGCATTCCTATTATTAATCAACACTTTATAAATTATATTAAGCAAACAACGATTAACGAAGCACATTTCTTTAATGCTTTTAAAGACGACAGTATTATCTATAAAATGGCACGAGCGAAATATCACTTTGATCAACATGATATCACTAGTGCCATCACTATATTACGCAATGAATTTGAAGCAGATGCCAATCGCCATGAGCCATTTACATGCATTAGTTTGCTGTTAAATGATAACAAGACAATTTCAATACGGTGGTCACAAGATTGGAATGATGTAACTGCTTTGACATTATATTGGACGGCGATATTGATATTACAAGGGAATGTTAAACAACATGGTTTAACAAACTTATATGAAGCTATAGACGCCGAGACGTTACTAAATATGCTTCAACAAGAAAGCCATTGCTACTTTCATAACTAATGGTTAAAAAATAACAAACTATTAACAACTTTTACTTTAAACCTATATTCGCTTGAAAATGTAAGCTAAAAACTATAGAATTAAACATGGATTGAAGATTTTGTCTTTTTTGTGAACTCAAATGACTTGATCAAGATTATAAAAAGACATTGATACGTATGTATAAAGTCTATAAATTGTTTTTTGCAACACATTCATATTGAATTAACTTATGAATTGTATTATTGTCACATACTTTAGACTACGTAGAAATTAAATCAAATGAAAGCTTAGGTGAATAGTAATGGCTCAAGAACGGAAAAAAATACTTGTATTAGGTGCAGGTTATGCTGGATTACAAACTGTAACAAAATTACAAAAGCATGTTTCAGCTGAAGAAGCAGAAATTACATTGGTGAATAAAAATAAATATCACTATGAATCAACGTGGTTACATGAAGCGTCAGCTGGGACTATTAGCTACGAAGATTTAATATATCCAGTTGAAAGCGTACTTAAAAAAGACAAAGTAAACTTCGTCAATGCTGAAGTGACTAAAATTGACCGCAATGCGAAAAAAGTAGAAACAGATAGCGGTATTTTTAACTACGATATTTTAGTTGTTGCATTAGGCTTTGAAACTGAAACATTTGGTATCAACGGTATGAAAGACTATGCTTTCCAAATTGAAAATGTTGATACTGCCCGTCATTTATCTCGTCACATTGAAGATAAATTTGCCAACTATGCAGCTTCAAAAGAGAAAAATGATAATGACTTAGCTATTTTAGTAGGTGGCGCTGGATTCACCGGTATTGAATTTTTAGGTGAATTAACTGACCGCATTCCTGAATTATGTAATAAGTATGGTGTAAACCAAGAAAAGGTTAGAATTACTTGCGTTGAAGCTGCACCAAAAATGTTACCAATGTTCTCAGACGAGTTAGTTAACTACGCAGTTAAGTATTTAGAAGATCGTGGCGTTGAATTTAAAATCGCTACACCAATCGTTGCTTGTAACGAAAAAGGTTTTGTAGTTAAAATCAATGATCAAGAACAACAATTAGAAGCGGGTACTTCAGTTTGGGCTGCAGGTGTACGCGGTAGTCAATTAATGGAAGCATCATTTGAAGGTGTTAAACGTGGCCGTATCGTGAACAAACAAGATTTAACTATCGAAGGTCATGATGATATCTTTGTGATTGGTGATGTATCTGCGTTTATTCCAGCTGGTGAAGAACGCCCATTACCAACAACTGCTCAAATTGCTATGCAACAAGGAGAGCACGTGGCTAAAAACATTAAACATATCTTAAATGGTGAAGCTACAGTTGACTTTGAATATGTTGACCGCGGAACAGTATGTTCTTTAGGTTCACATGATGGTGTTGGTATTGTATACGGTAGAGACATTGCAGGTAAAAAAGCTGCTTTCATGAAAAAAGTGATCGATACACGTGCAATATTCAAAATCGGTGGCGTAGGTTTAGCATTCAAAAAAGGTAAATTCTAAGATAATGGACTGACGATTAACATAAAAAAAGTTAGTAGGACACTTTGACCTACCGTTTAGCCTCTTGCATTGAGCAAGGGGTTTTTTAGTGCCTAAATCAACATATTAACATGATTGATATACCTAATTGGTACTATGTTATGATTTATAAATGATATAGTTAAATTTATAAGGAAAATTTTAAAATTAAATAATTATATAAAAGGAATGATACTATGGTTCAATTAATTTTCAATCAACAACAAGGTACCAAGGACACTTTAATCATAGGATTACCATCACATCTGAATCAATTAGAGCCAATTGATTATGATGGTCTCGATTTGACAGATTTATTGGAGAGCTATAAGCATCAGCATATTATTAGTGCTAATGTAGGACACATTTCTTCAACAGCATTATATATTAATCAACGTCTAGTAAGATTAATCACAGTTGGCTTAGGTAATTTAAAAACGTTAACTTCAGCTGATTATTTATGTGGATTTGGTCAATTATTTCAATATTTACGTAAAGAAATGATTGCAGAAGCCGAACTACTATTTGAGACATTTCAATCTAAAACAATGTCCAAGCAACACTGCGCGACATTGCTCGGACTACAAAGTGCACGAGCGATTTATCAATTTGATCATTACAAATCAAATAAACGTGTACCATATCATTTAACCATTTATTTGAATAAGATAGATGATGAGATACAGCATACCCTAGAGCAAGGTGTTATTGTCGGTGAAGGCGTGAATGTTGCACGTGACTTCAGTTATATGCCACCTAATTTGTTAACGCCTAAAGTTTTTGCCGATGAAATTACACAACATTTTGAAGATCGTGCTGTTCAGATTGATATAAAAAATGGCACACAATTGTTGTCAGAAGGCTTTGGTTTGTTACACGCAGTAGGCAAGGGTTCTGCACATGAACCGCAACTGATTACATTGACATATCAAGGTACAAATGAGGAGCAAGCACCTATTATGCTTGTAGGTAAGGGTATTACCTATGATTCAGGAGGATATAGCATTAAGTCAAAGGCAGGCATGCAAACAATGAAATTTGATATGTGTGGTGCAGCGAATGTAGTAGGCATGTTGCATGCCATTGAACGCTTACAACTGCCAATAAATGTCGTCGGTATTATTGCGGCAGCTGAAAATATGATTAGCGACAGCTCTATGAAGCCGGATGATATCTATACGGCACTTAGTGGTGAAACAGTTGAAGTACTCAATAGTGATGCAGAAGGTCGATTAGTATTAGGAGATGCGGTCTTTTACGCGAGTCAATTTCAGCCAAGTGCCATTCTTGATTTTGCAACGTTAACAGGTGCAGCAATTGCTGCTTTAGGAGAAGATAAGGCTGCTGTATTTAATTCACAAGCAGATGATCAACTAAAAGAAATTTTAACCGTTGCACAACAGTACGAAGAATATGTATTTGAACTACCTATGACTGCGACAGAGCAACGTTTAATTCGTCAGTCAGATGTTGCCGATTTAGTCAATCACACGAATGGCCAAGGTAAAGCTTTATTTGCAGCTGCTTTCATCAGTCATTTTAGCGGAAGTGTGCCGCATTTACATTTTGATATTGCGGGTCCAGCTACCATCGCTCATAAGAACTATAATGGTCCAAAAGGTGCAACAGGGTATTTAATACCAACAATTGTAAAGTGGTTACAACAATTAACATAAAGATTCATAGTGGAACACAGTTCCTGAAATCAACTATTTCAAGTTATAAATGATTTGGGGACATCATTATGTTTTAGGCTATGAACTCCATATATTGGCAGTAGTTGACTGGATTGAAAATACGCTGATGCCAAGCTTTTTTCAATCCTAGTCAACCTTGCCGGGGCAGGACTACGAATTCATAATGAATACTGTCCTGCTCTTTTTTTAACCATTTTTTTGCAACTTTATATTGACAGCTGTAATTTGAACTGCTATTATAAACGTCATACAAAAACGCTTTAGTTCGGTAGAGTGATAAAGGATGTGTTTTTTATGATTAATGCAGTTGTTATTGCAGTAGTGCTAATGATTGTTTTATGTTTATGTCGACTTAATGTAGTCATTAGTCTTTTTATTAGTGCACTTGTTGGTGGATTGATTTCAGGTATGACTTTAAATAAAGTGGTGGCGGTCTTCGCTAAAAATATTGTAGATGGTGCAGAGGTCGCTTTGAGTTATGCTTTATTAGGTGGTTTTGCTGCTTTAATTTCTTATAGTGGTATTACCGATTATTTAGTTAATAAGATTATACGTGCAATCCACTCAGAGAATAGTCGATTGTCAAGAATTAAGGTTAAAGTCATTATTATAGTGGCACTTTTAGCGATGAGTATTATGAGCCAGAACTTAATTCCAGTTCATATCGCTTTTATTCCAATTGTGATACCACCATTATTAAGTTTATTTAATGACTTGCGCATAGATCGACGTTTGATTGGTTTAGTCATTGGCTTTGGATTATGTTGGCCATACGTATTATTACCTTATGGTTTTGGTCAAATCTTCCACCAAATTATTCAAAGCGGATTTTCAAAAGCACATCATCCTATTGAATTTAATATGATTTGGAAAGCGATGTTAATACCTTCAATGGGCTATATTGCTGGCTTGATACTAGGTATGATTTACTATCGTAAACCCAGAGATTATAAGCGTGAATCATATACAGATAACGAAGCAGGCAATACTGAAATTAAACCATATGTCTTAGGTGTAACTGTTGTAGCTATTTTAGCAACATTTTTAGTTCAAACATTTACAGATTCAATGATTTTTGGTGCGCTTGCAGGGGTGCTTGTATTCTTCATTTCTCGTGTTTATAAATGGACAGAGTTAGATAGTCAATTTGTTGAAGGTATTAAAATTATGTCATTTATAGGTGTAGTTATCTTGTCAGCGAATGGCTTTGCGGGTGTGATGAATGAAACTGGAGATATCCAACACTTGGTAAGTAACTTAACACAAGTGACAAGTGGACATAAGTTATTAAGCATCATCATCATGTATGTCATTGGCTTAATTGTCACATTAGGTATTGGTTCATCGTTTGCAACAATTCCAATCATTGCTACGTTATTTATTCCATTAGGTGCTTCTCTTGGATTGGATACGATGGCATTAATTGCTTTAGTAGGTACCGCTGCTGCATTAGGTGATTCGGGTTCACCTGCGAGTGATTCAACACTGGGGCCTACAGCAGGATTAGATATTGATGGACAGCACAATCATATACGAGATACATGTATTCCAAACTTTATCTTTTATAATGTGCCGCTCATTATTTTTGGAACAATTGCAGCTATGGTATTATAAAATAAAAACGGAGTGTCTCATATGACTAATTTATTAGAAACATTGGATATGAAGATTGAGTCCGAACAAGAGGGCAAGGTTGTATTGTCTATGCCAGTGAGTGATAAAGTGAAACAACCTTTTGGATATTTACATGGAGGCGCAAGTCTAGCACTTGGTGAAACAGCCTGTTCACTTGGTGCGGCTAATTTAATTGATAACCAAAAATTCATTCCACTTGGTTTAGAGATGAATGCCAATCATATTAAATCTACACGTGATGGTTATGTCTATGCCACGGCTACAATATTGCACCAAGGTAGTACAACACAAGTTTGGGATATTAAAATTACAGATGACAAAGCACAACTTATTAGTGTTATGCGTGGTACAATCGCAATCAAGTCAATAAAGTAACAAAATTCCCCCTATAAAAGAGGAAGCGTTATTATGCGCTTCCTCTTTTATAGGGTTTTTGAGTTAGACGTTGATATGCCTGATATATGCGTTCTGCGGCATCACGCCCACCCATAATGTTTCTAGCGAATGGGCCTAATTCTAAATCTGCTAATCCACCAGCAACAAATAATTGTGGTAACCACTCTAATTCTGAAGTTATTTGAGGGAATCCACTCATGGTTATAGGTGCTTGTTCTTGTTGAATCAAGTTTTTAACCATAGGCTGTTGAAGCAAAGTAGGCTTAAAACCAGTAGCTAATAAAATATGGTTATATGGATGCTGCTCCTGTTCCGTATAACAATGATGATCCGATATGTGTTCAATAGGTGACTGATGGATGATAAGTCGACCTTCAGATACATATTTTTTAAGGCGTAAAAATAATTCATGTGGTAATGAACCCTTATGTCGTTCTTGGTTTATGATAGCCATACGTTTATGTGATGATTCAATTTGTAAGAACCGGTTCATATTTTTAGGACCGAGCCATCCAGGATCAGCGTCAAAATCATGTATTTCAAATTGCTTATTCATCCATAAATGAATCGTATTATCTGGCTGTAAATCAATTAATTTTAATGTTAAATGTGCAGCAGAAATACCACTACCGACAACATGAGAGGTATGTTGATAAATTGTTTCGTCGATATTAGTTTGAAAAATATGTGTGATATCTGGTTGCTGTTGAAAGATGTCAGGAATGTACGGCTGATGATTGCAACCATTGGCTAATACCACACAATCTGTATTAAAAAGTGTGCCATCTTGTAGTTCAAGCTGCCATTGTGATTGCTGTTTACGTATGTGACTAACCTTGCCTTGGCGATGGCACATATTAAGATTGTAATCATGAATTTGTTGATGTGTATGATCCATAAACATGTCACGTTGAGGACGTTTATATTTACCATAAGTCGCGCCCGTATACTGATGGTATTTCGCAAATTGTTTTAAATGAAATGGATTTGGATGACAATGGTGTACAAACGGGGACCTTAAAAAAGGCATGCGAATACGCTGGCTAAATTGATTAAACTGTTCACATAATGAAGTATATGGGTCAATAATCGTTAAATTTTCAAGTGGTAAGCCATGATGTCTTAACTTAATAGCAATTGTGGTTCCTTGAAGACCGCCACCAATAATTGTCCAATGCATATAATCACTACTTTCTATTGTAAAACGTAATAGTTACGATTTATAATAGCATGTTTAACACAATAAATGCAACAAAAAAGGGAACGGAACAGAATTCATTATGAATTCGTAGTTCCGCTCCCTAACGTTATAATTTTTTATCTTTTAAATCATCATTAATTTCATCTATTTTAGTGTTCTTAGTGTATGGCGTTTTAATATTATAAGCTGCTTTCATAATCATATGACTTGAAAGGGGACCAGTTATAAAGACAAAGATAATACCTAAGAGTAGTTGCATATTTGGATAACCTTTCGTGGCGTAAAAATATAAAAACGTACCAAATAGTAAGAACATGGCACCAAGTGTTGCTGCTTTACCCGCAGCATGTGCGCGTGAGTAGACATCTTCGAGACGAATAATGCCAATGACTGCAAATGCACTTATCAATGCACCTAAAATAACAAATATTACAGCGATACTATTGATGATCGTCGTTATCACGGTCAATCACCTTACCTTTATCAATAAATTTACTAAATACAGCTGTACCTAAAAATGCAAGTATGGCAACGAGTAAAATTGCTACTAATAAATACTCTGCCCCCATAAAAATACTGTAAAGTGCGATGCAGGCCATTAATTGCAGACCAATCGCATCTAGTGCAACAATTCTATCAGCGAGAGAGGGGCCTAAAATGACCCTAATAAACATTGCAATCATTGATAACGCAACAATGATTAAAGCAATCATCATAATGATATGAATCATTCGTTCCCCACCTCTCTAACTACTTTTTCCAATGATGATTTAATACTAGCGACTTCTTCTTCTTTAGTACTAAAGTCAATGGCATGAATATAGATTTTAGTGCGGTCGTCACTAATACCAAGGACGACAGTTCCTGGTGTCAACGTAATAAGGTTAGATAATAAGACGATTTGCCAATCTGTTTTTAAGTCTGTGTTATATACAAAGAATCCAGGATGATTATTGATTTTAGGCCGTAAAATGATCTTTAATACATCAATATTTGCTTTAATTAATTCAATCAAAAAGACTACGGCTAATTTTATAATTTTATATACGCGATATAAATAAAAATGTTGCGGTAATACTTTTGAAAATAAAAATACGAATAGGGCACCAAGAATTAATCCAAGGACGAAATTATTGAGGGTATAGCTACCAGTTAATAAAAGCCAGATAACAGAAAGAATCAAATTAACAATAAATTGAAATGCAATCATCATTTACCCCCCAATACACTTTTAATATAAATACTAGGATCTGTATAAGTCATTGCAGCTTCCTTAACATAAGGATAAAGTACCTCTGCCGATAATCCAAAAACAACTGTAATGGTAACAGCAACAATTGAAATGATTGTAATCGTGGTAATTTGTTGATTTGATGCTATGTTATAGCCATATGCCTCACCGAAGAATCCTTTTAAGAAAATACGCATAACGGAATATAATACGACTAAACTTGATAGTAATACAACGATACCACTGATATAGAAACCTTCTTCAAATGTAGACTTTACAATTAATAACTTACCATAAAAACCACTTAATGGTGGTATACCCGCTAGACTAAGTGCGGCTATAAAGAATGTCCATCCTAAAACAGGATAAGACTTTATTAAACCACCAAATTGATTTAAATCTGTAGTTTTAGTGATTTGATACATTACTCCAATTAATAAAAACAGGGCAGTTTTGACCAACATATCATGTAAAGTGTAATATATTGCGCCCATCATACCAGTTTGTGTCATTAAGGCAACACCCACCAGAATCACGCCTATAGCAATCATAATATTGTAAATAATGATCTTTTTCGTATCATTAAATGCAATCGCACCTACACAGCCAAATATAATTGTTAGTAATGCAAAGAATAAGACAAGATAGTGTGAGAAGCCAACGGTATCTTGGAAAAATAAACTCAAAGTTCTAGCAATCGCGTATACGCCGACTTTAGTTAACAATGCACCAAAAAAAGCAATAATAGCAAATGGAGGTGCATAATATGAACCAGGTAACCATACATACATTGGAAAGGCACCAGCCTTTGTTGCAAAAACAAAGAAGAATAAAATAAAGACAATGCTAACTAGTCCGCTTTCAGTGTTTGATAGTTGTGCTAGTTTTTGACTGATATCTGCCATATTTAACGTTCCCACAATAGAATAAAGAATTGCTACTGCGATAACAAAAAATGTAGAAGATACAACGTTAATGAGTAAATATTTAACCGTTTCTCTCAATTGAACTTGCGTACTACCGAGCACGAGTAAGCAATAAGAAGACATTAAAAATACTTCGAAAAAGACAAATAAGTTAAAAATATCTCCGGTAGTAAATGCGCCTATAATACCAGTCAACATAAACATAATAGAGAAGTAATAATAATACGTTTCTCTATGTATGCCAGATGTAGGAATTGAAAATGAAATAATTAGCATTGTAATTACAATGCTGGTAATGATTAACATGGCACTAAATAAATCTAAAGTAAAAACAATGCCATATGGTGCCGACCATGAGCCGAGTTCAACTTTAATTGGACCATGTTGTGCCACATGATTAAAGTTAACGAGCGCAGCTACTAACGTTAACACACATCCAATAAGAGCCACATAACGTTTGATAACAGGACGCTTACCTAAGAATACTAGTATAATCGCTGTAATCATCGGCACGATAATGGCTACCACTAATAAATTACTTTCTAGCATCTTCAGGAGCTCCTTTCATACGTTCGACATTATCAGTGCCTAATTCTTTATAACTGCGAAATGCAAGCACTAAGAAAAAGGCTGTTGTTGCAAAGGCGATGACAATCGCCGTTAAAATTAAGGCATGTGGTATAGGGTCAACATAATGAGAGATACCTTTTTCATAAATAGGCATTTCACCATTTTTTAAACCACCCATTGTGATTAAAAAGAGATTTGAGGCATGTGTGATAATTGTTGTTCCCATAATAATGCGAATAAGACTTTTAGATAAGATGAGATAGACACTGATGGCAGTTAATATGCCACAGACAATAATCATGATAATTTCCATTAGTCATTCTCTCCAATCGTTATAATAATCGTCATTACGGTACCAACTACGGCACATAACACACCAAAGTCAAAGAACATAGGTGTATTCATATGCATAGGTGCAAGCAATGGTAAGGGAACATTAAATTCAGTATGTGTAAAGAAATTTTCGCCATATAACCAACTTGCAATAGGTGTTGTTACACAAAAGACAAGACCTATACCAATCAAAATTTTAAAATCCCAAGGGAAGATACGACGCATTGTTTTGATATCAAAAGCAATGGTGATAATTACTAAAGCGCTTGAGATTAATAAACCACCGACAAAGCCACCACCAGGTGTATAATGACCTGCTAAAAATAATGTGACAGCAAAAAGTGAAATTAACAAAGCGATAATGACAGCAGCATACTGTAACATTAAATTATTTTTCTGTCTGTTCATAACGCTTCACCTCACTTGAATTGGCTTTATGCTTGTTTTTTAATTTAATCATTGTATATACGCCTAAACCTGCAATACCAAGTACAGACGATTCAAATAAAGTATCCATACCACGGAAATCGACGAGGATGACGTTGACCATATTTTTACCATGAGCCAGATCATACACATGTGCTTTATAGTACTCAGCTATTGAAGTGAAATGGCGATTACCATAGGCAATCAAACCTAAAATGATAACAACAAGTCCTACGCCAGCAGATATCAAAGCATTCGTTACTTTAAATGATCGCGTCTCGTTATAACGGTTTAAGTTAGGCAAATAATAGAAACATAGTAAAAATAATGCAGTTGAGATTGACTCAACAACAAATTGAGTTAAAGCTAAATCAGGTGCTTTAAAGAAGACAAATAGTACCGATACGGCATAGCCAATGACACTCAACATGATAATACTAAAGAGTCTAGACTTAGCTAAGACGACCATAAACGCAGCAACAACAAGCAATACAATAATAGCTGCTTCAAAGATTCTAATACGATTTACGTCTTTAAAGTCAAAGTGGAAAGGCACACTTGACAGTGTAGCGATAGTGATGACTAATAAAGCACTGAAGATAATAACTAAATGATTACGTGAGAAACCATCTACATAACTACTTGTCATTGCCTTAGAATAGTTAGGTAAAAGCATGCCCGAACGATTATACCAATAATTGAACGTTAGCCGTTGAGGGTGAGCTTGCAATAGTTTAACCCAGTAAGTAAACGTTAAAATAAAGACAATTCCTAAAGCATAAATCACTAACGTAGAGATGAACGCTAGGGTCAGACCGTGAAATAGTTCAAATTCTGCTACTACATTTGATGACTGACTGATTGCTTGTGCTGCAGGTGCAACAAGTGCTTGTGATGTCCATCCAGGGAATAAACCAAGGGCAATCACTAGAATCGCTAAAATAGTAGGTGACACAAGCATGAGAATTGGTGCTTCATGTGCTTGTTTTGGCAAACGATCTGGACGATGTTTGCCAAAAAAGATGTGCATGACAAATTTAATAGCGTAGACAAAGGTAAAGATACTTCCAGCAATAGCCATGATTGGGAAAATCATACCTAATGTGTTTAAGCTAAAAATATTTGCATGTGTTACCGAAAGCATAGCATCTATAAATGATTCTTTTGACAAGAAACCATTAAACGGTGGAATGCCTGCCATACTTAATGCTGAAATAATCGTAAGCGTAAAGGTCATCGGCATGATAGTCAATAAACCACCTAGCTTATTGATATCACGCGTACCAGTTTCGTGATCAATCGCTCCTGTCACCATAAATAAGGCACCTTTAAATGTCGCATGATTAATTAAATGGAACATTGCTGCAGTATAAGCTGCAATATAGAGCTGGCTATCAGCGCCTTCGAAATGATAGCTTACTGCGCCAATACCCAGCATTGACATAATCATGCCTAACTGAGAGACGGTTGAAAATGCAAGAATACCCTTTAAATCAGTTTGTTTAGTTGCATTTAAAGAAGCCCAAAATAGAGTGATTAGACCGACGAGTGTCACGGTCCAAATCCAACCTTGAGATACAGCAAACAATGGTGTCATACGCGCCACTAGATATAATCCTGCTTTAACCATGGTTGCAGAATGTAAGTAAGCACTTACTGGTGTTGGCGCCTCCATAGCATCTGGTAACCAAATATAAAAAGGTACCTGTGCAGATTTGGTGAAAGCTCCAATTAAAACTAAAACCATCGCAAGATTAAATATTGGGCTATTTTGAATTTCAATGGTATTTTCAAATAATTGCTTAATACTAAAACTATTTCCAGCAATACCTAATAGAATAAAACCACCGAGTAAAGATAAGCCGCCTAATACTGTAATGATTAGTGACTTTTGTGCACCATAAATGGAAGCTTGACGTGTTCTCCAAAAGGAAATCAGTAAGAAACTGGAAAAAGACGTTAGCTCCCAGAATAAGTACAACATAATCATATTATCTGAGATGACAACACCTAACATCGCACCCATAAATAATAATAAATAACAGTAAAAGTTTCCAAGTTGTTCTTGCTTACTTAAGTATCCAATCGAATAAAGTACGACTAAACTACCAATCCCTGTAATTAATAAGCTAAACAATAAACCTAAGCCATCTATATAAAGGTCAAAGTTCATTCCGATATGAGGCATCCAGTTTAAAGTTCTCATTATCGTATTACCTGACGTCGTAATTGGTATGTAGGTTAAAAAATAAATAAATAAGACGATAGGGACAGGTAATACAAACCATCCTAAATGGATACGTGGTACGAATCGATATAGGATTGGAATAATGAGTGCAAATATTAACGGTAATATAACCGCAATATGTAACCAACTCATTATATTGTCCTCCTTTAAAAATTTGTTTATGTTATTCATTATACATGAATCATATTGTTCTGAAAAACGTGACAATCACTACAATGCTTACATTTATCGAGACTTTTAAATAAGAAGAAACACGTTTTTTTAGTAAAAATTTTGTTTGTATTGAAGGGTATAATCCTCTTTTATGCGTGACAAATTTTCTAATGCGCGCTGTGCATAATCATCATTTTGCTCTTTAAGTGAATCTTCTAATGCGGAGAGTGCTTGTTGCAATGATGCTTCATAAGACATACGTTCAACATTAAATTCCCGTAATTGTGACTGCTTAGCATAACGCTTTTCAAAGTGGCTTAGCGCTTTACGCTCGTGAAAGAACACGCCTTCTGTAGCTTTGGGATGATGTAAATCACCTTGTTTTGGATGTTTAATCACTTGCTCAATTTGAACAAGAACCTCATCACCATGCTGTTCTACAATGGAGACGCCATAAGTCCCAGTTTTATGTGAAAATCGATGTAACATGTTATATGACTTCCTTTCAAATATGTTAGTATATATGTATATCATCATAACATGAATGGAGAATTGAAATGGCTAACTATCCACAGTTAAATAAAGAAATACAAGATAATGAAATTAAAGTAATCATGCATACAAATAAAGGTGACATGACGTTTAAATTATTCCCAGATATTGCTCCAAAAACAGTTGAAAATTTTGTGACACATGCGAAAAATGGCTATTATGATGGTGTTACATTCCACCGTGTGATTAATGACTTTATGATTCAAGGTGGTGACCCTACAGCAACTGGTATGGGTGGAGAAAGCATATATGGAAGTGCTTTTGAAGATGAATTTTCATTAGAAGCATTTAACTTATATGGCGCTTTGTCAATGGCCAATGCTGGTCCAAATACAAATGGGTCACAATTTTTTGTTGTACAAATGAAAGACATTCCAGAATCAATGATTAGTCAACTTGTTGATGGTGGCTGGCCTGAAGAAATCGCTAAAGCTTATAAAGAAAATGGCGGTACACCATGGTTGGATCAAAAGCATACGGTTTTCGGACAACTCATTGAAGGAGACACTACATTAGAAGATATCGCTAATACTAAAGTAGGTCCTCAAGATAAACCTGTACATGATGTTGTTATTGAAGGTATCGATGTAGCAGAATAAGAACTAAGAACGCGATATAATCACGACCAACAAGGATTTAAATATTTAGCTGTATGAGTTGCTGGCTGCTTGGGATTTAATAGGTAGCCCAAGCACTACTTTTATAAATAGAATATATGATTTAACAAGGATTAAAACCATGTAGATTGATTGTTATCAGTTGCATGGTTTTTAATTAGTATCTAAACTACATGATTTCTCTGTTCCTAACAATATTATTAGTCCACATTATCGTTTTGTGCTATTATTATTATGTTAAGTAAAATAGATATAAGGGGTTATCACGTTGAATAATCACTATAGAGCAGGTCAACATATTAAGGTACGTGTGACTGGTATTCAACCTTATGGCGCATTTGTTGAGACCCCTGACCATACTGAAGGACTTATTCATATTTCAGAGATCATGGATGACTATGTCCACAATTTAAAGAAATTTCTGTCAGAGGGACAGGTAGTTAAAGCTAAAATTTTATCGATTGATGATGAAGGAAAGCTTAATTTGTCCCTTAAAGATAATGATTACTTTAAAAACTATGAACGTAAAAAAGAAAAACAATCCGTTTTGGATGAAATAAAAGAGACAGAAAAGTATGGGTTTCAAACGCTTGCAGAACGCCTACCGGTCTGGATTAAACAGTCAAAACGTGCGATGCATAACAATTGAATGACTGTGAACACGTCGAACTAACGTTGCTGATTAAAAGGAACGTTAGTTTTTTTATATAAAAATTCACAAATGATTGATATTTAGTTTTTCGGGAAGAAAAAAAGTGGATGTCAACATGTATTAACAAGCAAATAATTAGAACTAAAGTTGTTCACATGCTATAGTTTGTGCAAAATTAAGGAGGAAAATTTGCAATGAATAAAAAATATGCGAAGTTATTTGAGAAAGTTAAACTACCGAACGGTGTTGAACTAAAAAATCGATTTGTTTTGGCACCTATGACACACAATACTTCAAATGATGATGGTACAATTTCTGAAAGTGAAATAACATTTAGTGAAACGCGTTCTAAAGATGTTGGTCTAGCGATTAATGCAGCAAGTAATGTTAATGATCTTGGTAAAGCGTTTCCAGGTCAACCTTCAGTCGCACATGATTCCGATATCGATGGTTTAAAGCGTTTAGCAAAAGTGATGAAAAAACACGGCGCAAAGGCGTTAGTTCAAATACATCACGGTGGTGCACAGTCATTGCCAAACTTGACTCCTAATGGTGATGTTGTAGCTCCTAGTCCAATTTCAATGAAAAGTTTTGGAGAGCAGCAAGAACATCACGCGCGAGAGATAACACCAGAAGAAATTGAACAAACGATTAAAGATTTTGGTGAAGCAACACGTCGTGTGATTGAAGCGGGATTTGATGGCGTTGAGATTCACGGAGCTAACCATTATCTTATTCATCAATTTGTTTCTCCATACTATAATAGACGCAATGATGAATGGGCAGATTCAATGAAATTTCCACTAGATGTCGTTCAAGAAGTACTTCAAGCAAAGCAAAAATATGCAAGTGATGACTTTATTGTTGGATATCGTTTATCACCAGAAGAACAAGAATCGCCAGGAATTACAATGGAAATCACTCAGCAATTGGTTGAACTTTTGGCAGAACAACCTATTGATTACATTCATATATCAACAATGCATGTACATGGTGAAACACGAGAAGGTAAATACGCTGGTCAAGAACGCTTACCACTGATCCATAGATGGATAGATGGTCGCATGCCATTGATTGGAATAGGCTCTATATTCACGGCTGACCAAGCATTAGATGCAGTTGAAACAGCAGATATCGAATTAGTGGCTTTAGGACGTGAACTTGCACTCGATTATCAATTTATTTCAAAAATCGAAAAAGGCAAAGAGCAAGATATTATTTCTACATTTGATTCAACACGACAAGATCATTATGAATTACCACCGAACTTGTGGAAAAAATTTAATAATGGCTTTTATCCACTACCAAGAACAGATGAGAATTAGAGGTCATTAACACGAGCTAGCGGGACTAAAAGAAACACACAGTACATGTCTCTATTATATTCTGAACCAAATATTGGCAGTAGTTGACTGGATTGAAAATACGCTTATACTCAGCTTTATTCAATCCTAGTCAACCTTACCGGGGCGGACTACGAATTCATAATGAATTATGTTCTGCTCCTTTTTATTGGAGTGTCGTCTTAAATTGGGCTTGTATTTTGTTGGTGGGTTGTGGCATTATAAATGTAAGGGCTTACAAAACAACTCTTTTATTTATATAAAGGAGTTGTTTTGATTTATTTGTATGAAGTAAAATTGATTAAATTATTGTGACACAATGTTTAATTCGGCAATCAAACATTGGGATATAAAGTTTTGATATGATGTTTATACAAATTGCTAGGCATACTGTAATGGTAGTACTAAAGGCTGTTCAAAAAATTGTAACATTTAGTATGAAACCCCTTTAAAAACATAAGACATATTGTTACAATGTTTATGAAAGCGAAATCATTAGTTAAAAAGAGGCGAAGAGGATCATGACTGAGACTAATAATTTAGTAACTTCTACACAAAGTATTATTAAAGAGGCATTACATAAATTAGGTTTTGATGATGGTATGTACGATTTAATTAAAGAACCATTAAGATTTTTAGAAGTGCGTATTCCAGTAAGAATGGACGACGGAACTGTAAAAACATTTACTGGTTATCGTGCACAACATAATGATGCAGTTGGGCCAACAAAAGGTGGCGTAAGATTTCATCCTGAAGTAGATGAAGAGGAAGTAAAAGCTTTATCTATGTGGATGACCTTAAAATGTGGCATTGTCAACTTACCATACGGCGGTGGTAAAGGTGGTATTGTGTGTGATCCACGTGAGATGAGTATTCATGAAGTTGAAAGATTATCTCGTGGCTATGTAAGAGCAATTTCACAATTTGTGGGACCGACTAAAGATATTCCAGCACCTGATGTATTTACAAATTCACAAATTATGGCATGGATGATGGACGAATATAGCGCATTAGATAAATTCAATTCACCTGGTTTCATTACAGGAAAACCAATTGTCTTAGGCGGTTCACAAGGTCGTGATCGTTCTACTGCCTTGGGTGTTGTTATAGCTATTGAACAAGCAGCTAAGCGAAGAGGACGTCAAATCGAAGGATCTAAAGTAGTGATTCAAGGCTTTGGAAACGCAGGTAGCTTTTTAGCAAAATTCCTATACGATATGGGTGCTAAAATTGTAGGTATATCTGATGCATATGGCGCATTACACGATTCTAATGGACTAGATATTGATTACTTATTAGATCGTCGAGATAGTTTCGGTACTGTAACAAATTTATTTGAAGATACGATTTCGAATAAAGAGCTATTTGAAATAGATTGTGATATTTTAGTTCCAGCAGCAATCTCAAATCAAATTACTGAAGATAACGCACATGATATTAAAGCTGATATTGTTGTTGAGGCAGCTAATGGACCAACGACACCTGAAGCAACACGTATTCTAACAGAAAGAGGTATTTTACTAGTACCAGATGTGCTTGCAAGCGCTGGTGGCGTAACGGTATCATACTTTGAATGGGTGCAAAATAACCAAGGCTACTATTGGTCAGAAGAAGAAGTTAATGAAAAATTACGTGAAAAATTAGTTGAAGCCTTTGATACAATATATGAATTATCTCAAAATAGAAGAATTGATATGAGATTAGCAGCATATATTGTCGGCATTAAGCGTACTGCTGAAGCTGCTCGTTATCGTGGTTGGGCATAAAATACAATAATAATTTTTAGGGTCTGGGACATTAAGTTCTTAAACAATGTAAAAAAGACAATTTCTATTAAAATTATTTGATAGAAATTGTCTTTTCTCTTATGTATTAGATAATATACAGCTCGTTATCATTTTAGGGTGATAAGATGTAGCCCTACGATGGTGTTCGAATTATAAATTAATTTTGGTTTGATATCATTGCTTACCTTATTATTATTCGGCAAACGTCATAAAAATCGTAAAGAAAATTAATTATATTTTACAGAAAGGTCGGGCGTCTGTCCGTCCTTTTTTATAATTGATTGAAAATTTGCAGAAAAAATAAAATATTTGTAAAGTAAAGTTAACCTATTATTAAAGGAGAAAGCCTATGAATATAGAAAGTAAAATTCAAGACTTAGTTGATCAAGTCAACAATTTCTATCCTGAATTTGATAAAATATTTGTGAGTTTGGGCAAACCCAATATTAAAGCGCAAGTCAAATTATTAAAAAATAAGCGTAATCTTGAACGTGATGTTATGAAGCGATGCCAAAAATTTAAGAAACAAGCAGGTAGTTATCCGCAATGGATAAAATTGGATATCGTTACTGATACACAAACCATTCGTTTTGATAATGTAGCTGAAGAATTAATAACTACTCGTAGAAATTATATTGATTTTGGTATTGCAATGGATAATTATTGGAATTTAACTTTTTTACCAGAAGAAATTAATGCCAATGCATTTGTTAGACCTAAAAAAGGTACGAACACTTTATTTTTATCCGAAGAAAATATTAATAATTATCTTAAAAAATATACGACACATAAAAAAGGTTTTAGCTATGAATTTTACAAAGATAAAAATGTAACGAAGTTTTATACACAAGGGTTTATATATGATGGTGAAGGTATTTATCAATTACATGGAAGAGGATATCAAAAAAACTTACGTATAGTTAATAATTTACATACAGAAATTGATAAGTTAATAGATAAGAGTTCTGACTTTTTACAAAATATGCTAATGCCGAATGGACGCTATATTTATGGTTATTTTCCACATTTTGATAAAACGATTAATTTTTATAACGTACTTAGACACGCTTCCTCAACGTATGCATTAATTGAAGGTTTAGCATATCAACAGAAAGATATTACATCAACAGAGAAAGCAATTGACTATATTATTGATTATTGTTTATGCAAAGATAACTCAGGAGCAATGTTTGTTTTTGATGGTACGAATGATATCAATGAAATTAAATTAGGTCAAAATGCGTCATTTATTTTTGCTGTATGTGAATATTTAAAATATGGACAATTTAATAAACGTTATTTAAATGTAGCGCAGCAAGTTGCTCAAGGTATGTTAAAAATGATTAATCAGACGACAGGCGAAACGGTACATATTTTAAATTATCCAGATTTAACTGTAAAAGAAAAATATCGTATTGTATATTATGATGGAGAAGCAGCACTTGCGCTATTACGGTTATATCAAATCGATCAGCAGCCGCAATGGTTAAAAACGGTAAAAATATTATTTGAGTATTTTATTGCTAATGATTATTGGAAATATCATGACCATTGGTTAGGCTATTGCACAAATGAGTTAGTTCAAATTTCATCGGAAGAAAAGTATTACCGTTTTGGAATTCAAAACGTTAGTTCTCACTTGGATTATATTAAACAGAGGGAAACAACATACCCTACGTTTTTAGAAATGCTGATGGCCACATATCATTTAGTTGAAAAGGCTAAAGCTTCGGGATATGATGATTTGGTTGCAGAATGGTTAGACGAAGATAAATTTATTGATACGATCCATACAAGGGCAGATTATGAACGCACGGGTTTCTTTTATCCTGAAATTGCGATGTATTTTAAAAAGCCAGGTCGCATTTTAAATAGTTTCTTTATTAAACATCATGGTTATCGTGTAAGAATTGATGATATAGAACATTATGTATCAGGGTACGTGCAATATCAGAAAGTATTTAAGTCGTAAGTTTTGTAGGTAAAAGGAGTATAAGATATGACTCGAAAGGATAATCAAAAGAATGACAATAAAGTTCCTGAAAAACACAGCAAAAATTATGAAGACGAGAAATCAAAAATAGATAAAGAAATAGAAGCAGAATTACTGGAATATTTAAATAGGGATAAAACTAATGAAAAAGAAGAGAAGCAGGAAAAGAAAAAATACAAATCGGCAATGTTTGTTGTTTTACTGATTATTGTTTTACTATACTTATTTAAAATGGGCAAACATTTTATGTATATTGATATTAATGCGCTGCTGCTATATTTTAGTTAATATTATAAGAATGTATATCTCATGCGTTATTGTAATAAGACTTGTTGTGAGAAGGATACCTAACACTTTCGCTAAATTGATTTAATGTGAACTTAGCGAAAGTTTTTTTATAAAAATGATTAGAAATTAATAGCATAGTTATCACAATAAAATATTACTGTAAATAACAAAGTTTAAATACAAACGCATGTCGATTCTTCATAAAATTTTAAAACTTAGCAGATATAATATATTACGTAAAGATAATTAATAATACTTTATTTGAAATCATCACATGTTAAAGGAGAACCATACCAGTGAATAAATTTAAATTATCCATCTACTTACTATCCATTCTTCCAATAGATTATTTTGGTTTAATTATAGATTATCATTATAAAGTGATGTGGGGATATATTCCGCTAGTTATAATATCTATTGCTCTCGGAATGTTTATTAAAAGCTTTAAGAGCTATGTCTCAACATTTATGATTAGAACAATAGGTATAGTAATATCTTTCATTTGTACGCATGTTTTTATGAATTTGTATGAAACATCAGGGTATTTTAAACCGTTCTATGCATCTGGTTATGCCATTTTTTTAGGAATAATCAGTCATATCATCATACTGGTAACGATAGCAATTACTTATACAATCACACCAAAAGATGATAAGTCTTAGGCAGTTTTATGGTAAATGCATATTTATGTTACAGCTTAAATTAGTGATTATCTGCAAGTAGGTCGAATAACCAATAGGCTAATTATTATAGAGGTAATTGCACTATTTTTCTATTCAAAATTTAAAAATCGAACTAGTGTTTTATCTCACCAGTCCGATTTATTATAGAACCAAAAGAAATCATTATAAAATGAAATCAATTTTTAATGAATGATTTATGATTCATCGAGTAATGCTTGCGCTACTTTAAGTTGATGTTTAACTGCATCAGGTCCCGTAGAACCATAGCTTTGGCGACGTTGTAAGCAATTTGCTGGTTTGAGGTAGTCATAGATATCTGCTTCAATGCGTGCGTCATAAGCCTGGTAGCGTTCTAGTGAGACATCTAGGAGGTAAATACCTTGTTGTATACATTCAAATACTATTTTTCCAACGATTTCATGTGCAGTTCTAAATGGGACGTTTTTAGTAACTAAATAGTCAGCTAACTCTGTTGCATTTGAAAAATCTTGTGTAACTGTTTGTGCTAAGCGTTCTGAATTAACAGTCATAGTTGCAATCATACCTTCAAATATTCTTAATGAACCTTTGATCGTATGCAAAGCATCAAATAATCCTTCTTTATCTTCTTGCATGTCTTTATTGTATGCTAGTGGTAACCCTTTAAGTGTTACAAGCATACTCATCAAGTGACCTGTTGTACGTCCCACTTTGCCACGGATAAGTTCAGCCATATCGGGATTCTTTTTCTGTGGCATGATAGAGGAACCAGTTGAAAATGCATCCGCAAGTGTAATGAACTTTGCTTCATCTGTTGACCAAAAAATAATTTCTTCGGCAAAGCGTGATAAATGAACCATTGTTAATGAAATATTGTGCAATGTTTCTACAATATAATCACGGTCACTAACGGCATCTAAACTATTTTCATAAACGCTAGCAAATCCGAGTAAGTCCTTCGTTTCATGTCTATCAATTGGATATGTTGTACCGCTTAAGGCTGCTGCACCTAATGGTGAGATATCTATACGTTTTAAGCTATCAGTAAAGCGTCCTTTATCACGTTCAAGCATCCAAAAATATGTCATAATATGATGTGCGAAAGATATAGGTTGAGCACGTTGTAAATGCGTGTATCCAGGCATTATCGTATCAACGTGTTGATTGGCAAGCTCAACGATGGTCTGTTGGAAAGATTTAATTAACGTTGTTATATCTAAAACTTGTTGTTTTGTATATAAATGCATATCCGTTGCAACTTGGTCATTGCGACTACGACCAGTGTGCAGTCGACCACCTGCAGCACCTATGCGCTCAATTAATTCATGTTCAATATTTAAATGAATATCTTCCAATGAATGTTTAAATGTTAATTTATGCTGATGAAAATCAGCTTGTATTGCTTTTAGCCCGTCTATAATATCCGCTTTGTCTTGTGTTGAGATGATACCTTGATTTGCTAACATTGTGGCATGTGCAATACTTCCTGCAATGTCTTGATCAATTAAGGTTTGGTCAAAATCGATGGACGCATTAAAATCATCTACCCATTCCTCGGGTTGCTGTTGGAAGCGTCCACCCCATGCTTTATTGCTCATTGCTATAGCCTCCATGTAACATGGCGTTGACTTGTGTTGGTAAGCCAAAGATATCAATGAAGCCAACAGCAGCTTCTTGATTGAATGCGTCCTCTTTAGTATAGGTTGCTAATTTTTCATCATAAAGCGTGTAAGGTGATTGTCTGCCATTAACGATGGCATTACCTTTAAATAATTTAATTCTGACATCTCCTTCAACATGTTGCTGTGTTGAATCAATGAATGTTTTTAAGCTGTCTGTCAAAGGTGAGAACCATAACCCGTTGTATGTTTGCTCTGCGAATTGTTTTTCAATGATCGGTTTGAAATGTGCCACATCTTTTGTTAGCGTAATGGTTTCAAGCGCTTTGTGTGCTTTTAAAATGACTTCAGCACCAGGCGTTTCATAAATCTCTCTCGATTTAATACCTACAAGTCTATTTTCTACATGGTCGATACGACCGATGCCATGTTTCCCAGCTAGGTCATTCAAAGTTAAGATTAGCTCATCTAAATCATAGGCTTTATCGTTCAATTTAACTGGAATACCTTTTTTAAATGATAGGATAATTTCATCAGCAGTATCTGGTGTCTCTTCAATAGGTGTTGTTAAATCAAATGCATCTTCTGGAGGCGTTGCATAAGGATCTTCTAAAATACCGCATTCATTTGCTCTGCCCCATAAATTTTGATCAATTGAATAAGGAGAATCATGATTGATAGATACAGGAATATTGTGTTTCAATGCATAATCAATTTCTTCTTCACGGCTCCAAGCCCATTCTCGCACGGGTGCAAATGTTTTTAATTTAGGGTTCAAAGCTTTGATTGCTACTTCAAAACGTACTTGATCGTTTCCTTTACCTGTACAGCCATGTGCAATACCAATTGACTGTGTTTGTTCAGCAATTTCTACCAATTTTTTAGCAATGAGTGGTCGTGATAATGCTGATACGAGAGGATAACTATTTTCATACATCAAATTACCTTTAATAGCATAGCTTACATAGTCATCACTAAACTCTTTCGTAGCATTGATAATATGGCATTCAATTGCGCCCATTTCTAAAGCTTTAGAGTGTACAGTATCTAAATCTTTTCCTTCACCGACATCTAAACAACAAGCTACAACATCATATCCTTTATCTATAAGCCATTTAACTGCTACGCTAGTGTCTAATCCACCAGAATAAGCTAACACGATTTTATCTTTCATTATATAGTCACCTCAAATTGTTTTCATAATTATCATTATGACTTTATCATAACAGAAAGGTAATGAAAATAAAACCGTTTTATTACATAATTATACATTTTATAACTTTATCATTTTTCTTTATTAGCCTTATATGTTCACATTTAAAGCTTTTTTGTAATTTCTAAAAAATATGAAAAATGCATAAAAAAGTAATGGTAGATTTTACTTTAATTTGATATCATTATCATTTTTTAAATAGCTCAAATTTAGTTCTAAGGACTTGAAATTTGAATAAGGTATACAAAGTTAGTAAAATTAAAGTAATCTACCCCACAGGAGGCTTTTTAAATGACGCATATTCAATTAGATTATAGTAAAACGTTAGAATTTTTTGAAAAACATGAACTAGAACAACAACAAGAAATTGTAAAATCAATTCATCGTACAATTCATGAGGGAACAGGTGCGGGTCATGATTTCTTAGGTTGGCTTGATTTACCAGAAAATTATGATAAAGAAGAATTCTCTAGAATTGTTGAAGCGGCAAAACGCATTAAAGCTAATTCTGATGTGCTTGTTGTAATTGGAATTGGAGGATCTTATTTAGGTGCACGTGCTGCAATTGAAATGCTAACCTCATCATTCCGTAATAATACAGAATATCCTGAAATCGTTTTTGTTGGAAATCATTTATCATCCACATACACTCAAGAATTACTCGATTATTTAGCTGATAAAGATTTTTCTGTTAACGTAATTTCTAAATCAGGTACGACTACTGAGCCTGCAGTTGCATTTAGATTATTTAAGCAATTAGTTGAACAACGTTATGGTAAAAAAGAAGCACAAACACGTATTTTTGCTACTACTGATAAAGCAAAGGGTGCGTTGAAACAACTTGCTGATAATGAGGGCTATGAAACATTTGTTGTTCCTGACGATGTTGGCGGACGATATTCTGTACTAACTGCCGTAGGTCTATTGCCTATTGCAGCAGCTGGAATTAATGTTGAAGCAATGATGATAGGTGCAAATAAAGCACGTAAAGAGTTATCATCTGATAATTTAGACGATAATATTGCATATCAATACGCAACGATTCGTAACGTTCTTTATAATAAAGGCTACACAACTGAAATGTTAATTAACTATGAGCCGTCTATGCAATATTTCAACGAGTGGTGGAAACAATTATTTGGTGAATCAGAAGGTAAAGATTTCAAAGGTATTTATCCATCAAGTGCTAACTATACAACTGATTTACACTCTTTAGGACAATATGTACAAGAAGGACGTCGTTTCTTATTTGAAACTGTAGTTAAAGTAAATCATCCTAAACAAGATATCACGATTGAAGAAGATAGCGAGGATTTAGACGGTTTAAACTATTTAGCAGGCAAAACAATGGACGAAGTCAATACTAAAGCATTTGAAGGTACGCTATTAGCACATACAGATGGCGGTGTTCCAAACATTGTCATTAATGTACCAAGATTAGATGAAGAAACATTTGGCTATTTAGTATATTTCTTCGAATTAGCCTGCGCAATGAGCGGTTATCAACTAGGCGTTAATCCATTCAATCAACCTGGAGTTGAAGCATACAAACAAAACATGTTTGCATTACTAGGTAAACCAGGTTATGAAGATAAAAAAGCTGATTTAGAAGCACGCCTATAATAGGTAATGGTTTATTAAAGTTTGTTGAGCCGATATGTGGTAATAGTGCCGCATATCGGTTTTTAGTCTTTCAATAAGGTATTGTAGGCGTTTATTTGCTACAATGTTTTTAAGTAAATAGCAATGTCAGACATTATTTATAGAAGGGATAGGTCACTCATGTTACAACAAATTGAACAATGGTTTGATGCGTTTCGAGATTTGGGCTATTTGGCTGGCTTTCTACTTCTATATTTAAGAGCTATGGTACCCATCTTACCGTTATTTCTTTATATTACAGTTGTTATTCATGCTTATGGATTTACTGTAGGAATTATTATATCTTGGTTGGGAATTGTAGCAGGTACATTTACAGTCTATCTTATTTGCAAACGATTTATTCATTCCAAATTTATGCTTAAAATTCAGCAAAGAACAGCGGTGAAAAGGCTTATTCATTTTATAGATAGACAAGGACCGGTGCCTATATTTATCTTACTATGCTTCCCGTTTACGCCCACTACGTTAGTGAATTTTGTTGCAAGTTTATCCCATATTAAGACTGAATATTACTTTATTATTTTGCTAATCTCTAAATTGATTTCTATATTATTATTAGGCATGATGGGCACAGGAATAACAACATTATTTACGCATCCTATTCGTGGCATATTATTGATTTTAGTTACAGTTGTATTATGGATTGTTGGCAAACAAGTTGAAAAGTATTTTATGGGTCAATCAAAGGAGAAGTGACAAGGTGCAAAAAGTTAGTCAATATATAATAGCTTTTATTGCTGCGATAATTTTTGTTTTCATTTTAAATGTTTTTATTATTCAAGGTGCAGTAGTAAAGCAACAGAACATGGCACCTGTTTTACAAAAAAATGATCGTGTCATTGTTAATAAAGTCAAAGTGACGTTTAACATACTACAACATGGCGATGTCGTTATGTTCCGACAACATGGTGATTTAAAGTTTAGTCGAATTGTCGGTATGGCTGGTGAATCAGTTGAAGTCAAGCAGGGGCAATTATATCGAGATGATAGACAAATTAAAGCACCATATGCTAAAAATATAAAAACAGACTTTCAGTTACGCAATTTACCTCATTCAGAAGGAGATATCATTCCACCTGATAAGTACCTTGTACTATCTGATGATAGTCGATTAAATAAGCAATCTCAGTCATATCAACTTATAGATAAAAAAGACATTATTGGTGATGTTAATTTAACTTATTATCCTTTCCATCATTTTCGTTATAACTATGAACGATAAAGGAGGTGTTTATGTGAAAAAGGAATTGACAGAATGGTTAATAGCTATAGCGGTAGGTATTATTTTAGTCATACTAATCATTAATTTTGTAGCGAAATCATATACCATTAAAGGCGACTCAATGAATCCAACATTAAAAGATGGCGATCATGTTCTGGTCAATATTATCGGCTATAAAGTAGGCACTGTGAAAAAGGGGAATGTCATTGTCTTCCATGCAAACCAAAAGGATGATTATGTTAAACGCGTTATAGGCACACCAGGTGACAAAGTTTACTATCGAGATGATCAACTTATTATAAACGGAAAAAAAGTAAAAGAACCTTATCTCGAATACAATATGAAACGTAAGCAAGGAGAGTATATTACTGGATCTTTAGATATAAAAGATTTGGCCGGTGCAAAACATAATTCTAATGTCATACCTCAACATAAATACCTCGTGTTAGGAGACAATCGTGAGGTAAGTAAAGATAGCCGTGCTTTTGGCCTTATCGATGAAAAGCAAATTGTCGGTAAAGTGTCTTTAAGATTTTGGCCATTAACTGATTTTAAATTTAATTTTAACCCTGATATGAGCTAATGATATAGACAAGAGATGATTGCATTTCAATGCGCAACGTCTCTTTTTATTTATCATAAAAAGTATTTTCGATTATCTGCGAACAACCTCATAAAATCACTATATAGAAACGTATGTTCTGTGTTAAAATGAATTTAATAAAGGAGCGTGGCTATATTTATGGAATTTAATACATATATCGGAAGAGCTGGGACCGGCAAATCCTATCAAATGATTAGTGACATTAAATCAGAAATGAAACGCCAACCTCTTGGAGACCCGATTGTACTCATAGCCCCTACTCAAAGTACCTTTCAGTTGGAACAAGCTTTTGTAAGCGACCATGAATTGTATGGAAGTCTTAGAACAGAAGTACTACATTTTGAGCGATTAAGCCATCGTGTGTTTCAAGAAGTAGGTGGCTTATCAGAAGAACGCTTATCTAAATCAGCCATGGAAATGATGATTTATGATATTGTTCAAAATCACCAACAGGAATTAAAGCTTTATCATTCTCAAGCTAAATATTATGGCTTTAGTGAGAAATTAGCAGAACAAATACAAGATTTTAAGAAATATGTTGTAACACCTGAGGATTTGCAATCGCTTGTGACACAACATTCATTACCTACACGCATGCAACATAAATTAGAAGATATTGCATTAATATATAATGCTTTTGAGCGTCAAATTGCTGGACGTTATATCACATCAGAAGATAAGCTGAAGCAATTCATTAATGTTATGCCACAGTCACAATGGTTGAAGCGTGCTGAAATTTATATAGATGGTTTCCATAACTTTTCATCATTAGAGTACGACATTATCAAACATTTAGTGAAGTATGCTAAGAAGGTAACTGTACTTCTAACAACTGATGGAAATACTGATCCATTTAGTCTATTTAGAAAGCCATCTGAAGTATTACAACATTTAGAAGAAATTGCAGCAGAATTAAATATAACTTTAAATCGCAAACATTTTAACCAACAACATCGATTTACTAATCATGATTTAGTGCACTTAGAACAAGAATTTGATGCTTTACAAATTAATCCAATCCAACAACAAGGTCACATTCAAATACTTGAAGCGGCAAGTATACGAGAAGAAGTCAATGAAGTTGCACGACAAATTATTAAAGCGACGCGTGAGCAACACTTAAGGTATCAAGACATAGCAATACTGTATCGAGATGAAAGCTATGCATATCTACTAGCATCTGTCCTGCCACAATTTGACATCCCATTTCATATTGATATAAAGAAATCTATGACACATCATCCTATCATGGAAATGGTGCGTTCATTAATAGAAGTCATGCGTACAAATTGGAGTACAGATGCTATGCTGCGCTTATTTAAAACAGATATCTTAACATACCAAATAAAAAACAGCAGTTATCTTATTGATTTATTAGAAAATTTTGTATTAGAACGCGGTATCACTGGGAAACGTTGGTTTGATGAATCTCGATTTCAAATAGAACATTTCCAGAAAATGGGGCGTAAAGAACATCAGCTTACACCTGAAGAACAAGAAACCTTTGAAAAGGTTGTGCAACTAAAAGATGATGTGGTTCATAAAATTCTCTATTTCGAACAGGCGATGAATGATGCGCATACTGTCATTGATTATGCTACGGCATTTTACGAAAGCATGGAATATTTTGAACTGCCTAATCAATTAATGACTATACGTGATACGTTAGAGGCTGATCATCGGTATGAAGAAGCTGAAGAAATTGATCAAATTTGGAATGGCATCATTCAAATTTTAGATGATTTAGTCACAGTATTTGGAACGACTGAGATGTCATTACAACGTTTTAACGAAGTACTAGATATTGGTTTAGAACAGTTAGAATTTGCCATGATTCCTCAAACGCTAGATCAAGTATCAATAGGGAGCATGGATTTAGCTAAAGTAGACAACAAGGCTAAAGTATTTATGGTTGGTATGAATGATGGCGTGATACCTCAACCGATTGCTTCTACGAGCTTAATATCTGATGAAGAAAAGAAATTTTTTGAAACACAAACTCATATTGAGTTGAGTCCAACATCAGATGTTTTGCAGATGGATGAAGCATTTGTATGTTATATAGCAATGACACGTGCGACACAACAAGTAACTTTTTCGTACAGCTTAATGGGTAATTCTGGCGATGAAAAAGAAATCAGTCCATTTTTGTCTCAAATTAAGCAGCTTTATACAAACATGCAGATAGATAATTTAAATTATGTTCATGCGCAACAACCATTATTACTCGTTGAACATGGCCATCAAACTAAAATTCATTTATTTGAAGCTTTACGTGCATGGCTTGATGATGAAATCGTTGCAGATACATGGATAGATACGTATCAAGTCATGCGAGATGATGCACAATTAAATGATGGACTTGATTATTTATTAACGTCATTAACTTATGATAATCACACTGTACAATTGAGTGATCAATTGGCACAGCAATTATATGGTAAAGCGATTAATGCCAGTGTGTCACGTTTTGAAGGATATCAACAATGTCCATTTAAACACTATGCTTCTCATGGGTTACGCTTAAATGAGCGTACGAAATATCAATTGCAAAACTTTGATCTTGGTGACATTTTTCATTCTGTATTAAAGTACATTTCTGACAGAGTTAATGGTGATTTTAAACATTTAAACGCTAAGACAATCAAACAGCTGACTTCTGAAGCACTTGAAGCAATTTTACCGAAAGTTCAATTTAATTTATTAAATTCTACAGCTTATTATCGCTATTTATCGCAGCGTATTGGCGCCATTATAGAAACGACACTTGGCGCATTAAAATACCAAAGTAGCTATTCTAAATTTAAGCCACAACGCTTTGAAACCGGATTTCGTCGCAAGCCTCATCAAGATGAACTTATGGCCGAATCACTTCAAACAACTCAAGGCATTCCGATTAATATAAGAGGACAAATTGACCGCATAGATACCTACACTGAAGATGATCAAAGTTATGTGAATATTATTGATTATAAATCGTCAAAAGAAAGTGCAAAGCTAGATTTAAAGAAGGTTTACTATGGTTTACAAATGCAGATGATGACATATATGGATATTGTTTTGCAGAACCATGAACGGTTAGGATTATCAGACACAATTAAACCAGGGGGATTGCTGTATTTTCATGTGCATGAACCTCGCATCAATTATAAACATTGGACTGATATTGATAATGTTCAGTTAGAATTAGATTTTAAAAAAGCGTTTAGAATGAGTGGATTAGTAAATAGCTCAGAAGAAGTGTTAAATGCTTTAGATTTAAGAATGGAACCAAAATTTGTGTCTGATATCATACCCGTGGGAAAAACAGCTAAAAACACTATAAATCAGCGAGGCAGTCAAGTCGCTGATGAAGCGACAATCATGAAGTTTATTGAGCATAATAAGCGTAACTTTATTGAAACCGCATCTAATATTATGGCAGGACATACAGAAGTGGCGCCATTAAAATATAAACAAACTTTACCTTGTCAATATTGTAGCTATCAGTCTGTTTGTCATGTTGATGGCATGATTGATAGTAAACGATATCGTACAGTTGATGAAACAATTAATCCTATTGAAGAAATCCAAGAGGCGGTTAAAGATGGAGGTGACGATGCATGATACCAGTCAAGCCCGAAGGGGTAATTTGGACAGATGCGCAGTGGCAAAGTATATATGCTAAAGGTCAAGATGTGTTAGTTGCGGCCGCTGCCGGCTCAGGGAAAACGGCAGTTTTAGTAGAAAGAATTATTCAACGTATCATCAGAGACAATGTTGATGTTGATCGATTATTGGTGGTTACTTTTACTAATTTAAGTGCACGTGAAATGAAACATAGGGTAGAACAACGCATTCAAGAAGCAGCACTTGAAGATCCTAATAATACGCATTTAAAGAATCAACGCATAAAGATACACCAAGCTCAAATTTCTACATTGCATAGTTTTTGTTTAAAGCTAATACAACAGCATTACGATGTGTTAGATGTTGATCCTAATTTTAGAACGAGTAGTGAAGCAGAAAACATCTTACTGTTAGAACAGACCATAGATGAAACTTTAGAACACTACTATGATGTGTTAAACAGCGATTTCATTGAACTAGCAGAGCAATTGTCTAAGGATAGAAATGACGATGACTTTAGAACAATCATTAAATCTCTTTATTACTTTAGTATTGCGAACCCCAATCCTTTTGAATGGTTAACCCAATTAGTGAAACCATACCAAAATGAAGCACAACAAGACAACTTGTTACAATTGTTGACAGATTTGTCGCGTATTTTTTTACGTGCTGCACAAGAGGCTTTAAGTAAAAGCTATGAAATATTTACTTTAGCTGAAGATACGGACAAGCAAATAGCTGTCATTGAAGATGAAATGGCTTTTATGACTAAAGCCTTTGATGGAGATATGATACAAAGTGATGTAATTGCAAATCATGAATTTGTCAGTAGATTTCCTGCATTGACTAAAAAGATAAAAGAAGTAAATGAAACTATGGGTGATGCACTTGTTGAAGCTAAAGCATATTACGATAAATATAAATCGCTTGTATCCAAAGTCCAAGCAGACTATTTCTCACGCAGTGCGCAAGATTTAAAGCGAGATATGCAAAGGTTGGCACCACGAGTAAATATATTAGCAGACATTGTTAAAGACGTTATAACTGCATTTGGTCAAAAAAAACGAAGTCGTAATATCCTAGACTTTGCTGACTATGAGCATTTTGCGTTACAAATATTAACAAATGATGATGGCTCACCTTCTCATATCGCGGAGATGTATCGCGAACAGTTTGCTGAAATATTAGTAGATGAATACCAAGATACCAATCGCGTACAAGAACAAATATTATCCTGCATTAAGACTGGTTCAGAAGCAGACGGTAATTTATTTATGGTAGGGGATGTCAAGCAATCTATTTACAAATTTAGACAAGCAGACCCAAGTCTATTTATTGAGAAATATCAACGTTTTAATGCAGAGGGTAACGGCACAGGTATACGCATTGATTTGTCGCAAAACTTCCGATCTAGAAAAGAAGTGTTAAGTACCACTAACTATTTATTTAAGCACATGATGGACGAAGAAGTTGGTGAAATTAGTTACGATGATGCTGCACAATTGTACTATGGTGCGCCATTTGATGAGGTGGATCATCCAGTAGAGCTGCGTACATTGATTGAAGCAGATAAAGAACATAGTGAACTAAATGGCTCAGAACAAGAAGCTGAATATATTGTTAAACAGGTGAAAGATATTTTAGAAAATAAGCGTATATTTGATATGAAAACGGGTCACTATCGTCAACCAACATATAAAGATATTGTTATTTTAGAACGTAGTTTTTCGCAAGCTAGAGACTTGCAACAAGCGTTTAAAGATCATGACATACCCTTTCACGTGAACAGTAGACAAGGCTATTTCGAACAAACGGAAGTGCGATTAGTTTTATCATTTTTAAGAACAATAGATAATCCTTTACAAGATATTTATTTAGTAGGATTGATGCGTTCGGTCATCTATCAATTTACCGAAGATGAATTAGCTAATATACGTGTCTTCAGTCCTAATGATGACTATTTCTATCAATCTGTTGTGAACTATATTAACCATGATTTGGCTAATAAAAAATTAGTAAAGAAACTACAAAATTTCATAGCTGATATTAAAATGTATCAGATTTATAGTCAAAGTAATCCAGTTTACCAACTCATAGATAAGTTTTACCATGACCATTATGTTATCCAATATTTCAGTGGTTTGATTGGTGGTAAAGGACGACGGGCCAATCTTTATGGATTATTTAATAAGGCTATCGAATTTGAAAATTCTAGTTTTAGAGGACTTTATCAATTTATTCGTTTTATAGATGAACTGATTGACCGCGGCCAAGATTTTGGCGAAGAAAATATCGTAGGTCCTAATGATAATGTCGTTAAAATGATGACTATTCATAGCAGTAAGGGATTAGAATTTCCATTTGTTATTTATTCAGGATTAACAAGGGAATTTAATAAGAAAAATTTACGGGAACAAGTTATCTTAAATCAAAAATATGGTTTAGGTATCGATTATTATGATATTGATAAAAATATGGCATATCCTTCACTGTCATCTGTTGCTTATAAAGCAATAACAGAAAAAGAAATGATATCAGAAGAAATGCGTTTAATTTATGTGGCATTGACACGTGCAAAGGAACAACTTATTTTAATTGGCAGACTTAAATCTACAAAAAAACTTGAAGAGTACGAAAAATTAGCTATTTCAGGTTCACATATAGCTGTTAATGAGCGTTTGACGGCAGAACATCCTTTTGAACTTATTTATGGTATTTTGTCGAAGCATAAGTCCTATGAACTGACACCGGATTTAATGTTCGAAAATGATATTGCAAATTTAGCAGAAAGCATAAGACCAAACGTAAATATCATTATTGATTATTTTGAAGATATTATTGAAGCTAATCATCAAGATATGAATGAGCAGCGTTCTATTTCGGATCTTAATACGTTGGATACAGGCAACGATGATATTAAGGCGAAAATTACGCAACAGCTTAAGTTTAAATATCCAAACGTGATTAATACCACTAAGCCTTCTAAGCAATCCGTATCTGAATTAAAACGACAACTGGAAACTGAAGAAAGCGATACGAACTACGATCGCGTTCGACAATATCGCATTGGTGTTGCGACATATGAACGGCCAAGATTTATGCGTCATGTTACGAAGCGTAAAGCCAACGAAGTAGGAACATTAATGCACACCGTCATGCAACATTTGCCTTTCAAACCTGAGCGTATGACAGAGGAAGCATTGGAGCAATATATTGATCATTTAATCACACAACAAATTATTGAACATGATGCTAAGAAAGATATTAAATTTCCAGAAATAATGACGTTTATTCAAAGTGATTTATATCTTGAAATCGCAGAAGCTGAACAAATTTATCGTGAATTACCTTTTGTTGTAAATCAAGCAAAAGTTGATAATATATCAGATAACCATGAAGACGTAGCGATTATTCAGGGTATGATTGATCTAATTTATAAGAAAGATAATCAATATTACTTTGTTGATTATAAGACAGATGCTTTTAATAGACGAAAAGGTATGACAGATGAAGAAATAGGAGAACAACTTAAGGAAAAATATCGCATTCAAATGCAATATTATAAAAATGCTTTAGAAACCATGCTCCATACTGAAGTAAAAGGTTCTTTATATTTCTTCCAGTTTGGTAGATTATCCATATAGTTCAGTCCAATCAAGATTTTTAAAGCGAAATTATTTGAACAAGGTTTGTCATAATGTATGAGCTAACTTTTGAAATTTTCGGACATATATATTTGTGATTTTAAGAAAATTATAGTTATAATATGAGTTAAGATATAGATGAGGAGTTGATAATGAATGAAATTCTTGTCATTCAAACATGAAGACGTCACATCTTACGGCGTGAAAGTAAAACGTGAAGATGCGGTTTGGGATTTAACAAAAGTATTTGCTGATTTTGCAGAAGGGGATTTTCATCCTAAATCATTATTAGCGGGCTTACAACAAAACCAAACGTTAGATTTTCAAGAACAAGTACGAAAAGCTGTTGTTGCTGCAGAAGATAGTGGCAGAGCAGAGGATTATAAAATAGCATTCAAAGATATTACATTTTTACCACCAGTGACACCGCCAAATAATGTTATTGCTTTTGGGAGAAACTATCAAGATCATGCGAGCGAACTTAATCATGAAGTCCAACGCCTCTATGTATTTACAAAAGCAGCTTCATCGTTAATCGGCGATAATGCTACAATTCCGAATCATAAAGATATTACAGATCAATTGGATTATGAAGGTGAACTTGGTATTGTTATTGGTAAATCAGGTGAGAAAATTCCTAAAGCTTTAGCGCTAGATTATGTCTATGGGTATACTATTATCAATGACATTACAGATCGTAAAGCGCAGGATGCTCAAGACCAAGCATTTTTATCTAAAAGCTTAACGGGTGGTTGCCCTATGGGACCATTTATTGTGACTAAAGATGAATTACCAACACCGGAAAATGTAAATATAGTGACTAAAGTAAATAATGATATCCGTCAAGATGGTAATACAGGAGAAATGATTTTAAAAATTGATGAATTAATTGAAGAAATTTCAAAATATGTCGCATTACATCCAGGTGACATTATTGCAACTGGTACACCGGCTGGGGTTGGAGCTGGAATGGAGCCACCACAATATTTACAACCTGGCGATGAAGTAAAAGTAACAATTGACAATATTGGTACGTTAACAACATATATTGCAGAATAAGTTAGTGTGTAAACATATAGTTATAGAGGTTAAGATATAAATCGTCTCTTACTTAATAACAAATCAGTCTGGGACATCATTATGTTTTAGGCTATGAAATATATATTAGCAGTCGTTGACTGGATTAAAAATACGCTTATACTAAGCTTTTTTCAATCCTAGTCAACTTGCTGGGGCGGGACTACGAATTCATTATGAATTCTGTCCCGCTCACATTTTTGTTATTGAAATTATCGTTTTAACGTGAAAAATTCATATTCTGTATTTAGTGATGAATTGTAGAATGAATGGTTCCATGAATATTGTACTTTAGTCTACGATTTCAAAGGCTTGTTTCCGCTGTTGTGCAGGTGCAAGGCTTTTTTAATTATGATTTGATGCACATGTATTGTTATAAATGTAAATGATGATGAATACAGTAGAGTGATAAATATGTTATATTTATTTAAGTAATTATTGATATTTTTTAGTGGGGGGATAAAGTTTTGTTACATGTACATATTTTAAGCTGGGTGCTTGCGATTATAATGTTTATAGTGACATATCTTAATTATTCAAAAACACAAGGTGGGACGCCTACAGCTAAACCATTACATATGGTGTTGAGGGTTGTTATTTTGCTAACGTTAATCTCTGGATTTTGGATAATTATTAAAGAATTTGCAAGTGGTGGAGGCAACCACATGTTATTGACACTCAAAATGGTATGTGGCATAGCAGTAGTTGCTTTAATGGAAGTAACGATCATAAAACGTAAAAAGCATGAATCAACACAAGGATTATTTTGGACGACAATTGCATTAATTGTGATTACAATCATTTTAGGAATTATTTTACCACTTGGTCCATTAACTAAAATGTTTGGATTAAGTTAAATAATCATTTGATAGAAGAGACTAGTACATTATCCCTAGAAAACAGGATGGGATATAAATCTCAAGATAATAAGCACAAAGATGGTTTGAAATTCAACATCATCTTTGTGCTTATTTTTAGCTTCAATACTTCGTAATAATGGCTCGCTTTATATGCTAGATTTAATTAACCGTTGCCTAAAATTTTTAAAGATTACGTGCTTTGTAGCCCAACATATTTATTAAATCTTTGGGATGACTATATGGTGGCGCATAGGCGACTTCAAATTCGGTAAGTGCATCAATTGTTAAGTCATTCATCATGGCCATTGACAGTACGTCGATGCGTTTATCCACACCCTGTTTTCCTACTGCAGCAGCACGAATGATTTTACGATTATTTGTATCAAAATAGGCACGTAGATGCAATTTATCATTTCCTGGGTAATAGCCAGCATGTGTTCCACCAGTAATTTCAACCATTTTATAGTCAAAATGCTTCAATTCATTAGGCTTTATACCTACACTGGCGAATGAATAATCAAAAAATTTAACAATATTTGAGCCTAAATAGCCCTTAAAAGTAATATTTGAATTCCCAGCAATTTGTTCAGCAATAATACTAGCCGCACGATGGGCTCCCCAAGCCAATGGGACTTGTGCAGGGAGATTTACATGGCGATAATGTGATTTTATCACATCTCCAAGCGCATAAACATTGCTAATATTTGTCTCAAATTTATCATTTACTGGAATAAAACCTTGTGTATCTAGTTGGATATTTGAAGACTCAAGGAATTTAGAATTTGGATGTGTTCCTACGCCTTCTATAACAATATCATATTGTTCAGAGTGACCTGATTTAAAGTGAACGATTGAGCCGTCAATATCATCGATTTCTTCATTAAATCGATATGGTATTTTATATTGGTTCAGCATTTCCAAAATTGGCTGATTCATGTCGCTATCCATCAGTTTATTAATATGTTCAGAGCGATGGATTAATGTGACATCTAAACCACGATGATATAAATTTTCAAGAATTTCTAAAGCAATATAACCCGCACCAACTATAAGTGCACGTTGTGCGTGATGGTTTTTAATATATTTGTCTATTTGGTCAGTATCTTCCATATTGCGAAGTGTAAAAACCATAGGACTATCGCTGTTGAGTTTGTTAGCATTTGCACCTGGGCTGAGAATCAATTTATCATACGCTGCTTCAAAGGTTTGATTTTTCTGTCGATCTCGGACAGTTACAATATTGCGTTGCGTATCGACGGCGACAACTTCATGGTATGTTTTAACATCAATGTTTTTATCTTCTTTAAATGAGCTTGGGGTAATAGGTAATAATTGATCTCGAGATGAAACGATTTGACCTAGATAATAGGGTAAGCCACAATTAGCTAAGCTCATATCACGATCTCGCTCAAATATTGTAATCTTACAGTCATTATCTAATCTTCTAATTTGACTTGCACAGGTAGCGCCACCAGCTACAGCACCTACTACAATCATTTTTTGCATGTCTTCATTCTCCTTAAATATAATGTACTGAATGCATTATCCTTAATAGTTATATCCTAAATCAAAAAATTCATTTAAATAACGACCAATGCCATCGCTATTGTTGTCATGAGTAACGTGGTTTGCAACATGTTTTAATTCATCTAGTCCATTATCCATGGCAACACCAAATTTCGCATATTTAATCATTTCTAAATCATTATCTTCATCACCAAAAGCGATAATTCGAGATGTTGGCACATTCAAATAGTCTTTAACAACATCAATGCCACGTGCTTTACTTATACCCCGTTTTACTATTTCAATGACAGGGAATGGTGCACCCCAACGACGATGTTCAATATTTTCAGCATAAAACCGTGTTAACATTTGCTTAATGCGATTAATATGAATTTCCTCAGCTTCCACAAGTAGAGATGTTGGCGGTGTGTCAAGAGAATTTAATAGATTACCCGTTTTTATTTTAGGATTACCCATAGAAAAACCTTCGAATAATCGAGGATCTTCATTATTGATAAAAACATGATCTTGTACTTCGGCAATAATATTTGTTACGTTTGCTTGTTGTAGTATCTCGATGACACTTTTAGCGATGTCTAAATCTAAAACTTCATGAATTGTGTCAAATTGAGCATCTTTTGGATGATGTACGAAAGCACCATTGAAATTAACAATAGGTGTTTCTAAATTAAGTTCATGATAATAAATTTGACTTGCGCGATAGGGACGACCTGTCGCGATCATGATATGGTGTCCAGCCTTTTGCAATTCCGTTAAAATTTCCTTTGTATAAGGGCTGATTTCTTTATCATCTGTTAGTAATGTGCCGTCCAAATCGAGGCATATTAAATAAGGTTGCATATAGTTCTCCTCAAACATTTTTCATTTTATTAGTATCATAGCATTTTATTGGCGTTTTGTCGGATATTTGATATATTAGTATACAGACAAATATTGAGAGGTGATACTCGTGGAAGAAGCTTTAAAAGATAGTATCCTAGGTGCTCTTGAAATGGTAATCGACCCTGAATTAGGTATTGATATCGTGAATTTAGGTTTAGTATATAAAGTAGATGTAGATGAAGAAGGATTATGTACAGTTGAAATGACTTTAACATCGATGGGGTGTCCTTTAGGGCCACAGATTATTGATCAAATTAAAACCGTGTTAGCAGAAATTCCAGAAATCCAAGATACTGAAGTTAATATTGTATGGAATCCACCATGGAATAAAGACATGATGTCTCGCTATGCCAAGATTGCCCTTGGTGTGGGTTAATTGAGATATAAATTAAATAAAGAACACTAATTTCTTGATGTTATGAAGTTAGTGTTCTTTTTCTTTAAATACTAGTAAAACTGATATCAAACGCTACAAGCAAAAATTAAAACCAAAAAGTTGAGTGTAATAGTTGCGTAAAGGCAAAAGAGCGACTATAATATAGTTAAGGTCAAAGAAAGTCAAAGTCAAAATTTGGCCAACTCTGATAATGTAGGGGTGAAATAATTGGACATTAACCAAATGACACACGCAATTCAAGGTGCGTTACAACGTGCTGTTGAATTAAGTAAAACACATGAATTACAAAATATTGAAATAGAAGCCATTTTAAAAGGCGCATTAGAACAACCGGACAGTTTAATCAAAAGCATCTTAGAACGTGCAAATATCGATGTTGATAAGCTTGAAGCAGATTATGCTGAAAAGTTACAAAGCTATCCAAGTGTACAAGGTGACAATATACAATATGGTCAATATATTAGTGCAAAAGCCAATGAATTAATGACTAAATCTGAACATTATATGAAAGCATACGAAGATGACTATATCTCTATGGAACATCTACTCAGAGCCGCTATGGATATAGATACAATCATGCAACAAACAATAGAGAATAAACAAGATGTCATTAAAGAAATAATAAAAAAAATTAGAGGGGGAAATCACGTGACTTCTCAAAATCCTGAAGTAAATTATGAAGCATTAGAAAAATATGGTCGTGACCTTGTAGAAGAAGTTCGTCAAGGTAAAATGGATCCTGTTATTGGTAGAGATGAAGAAATTCGTAATACAATTCGAATTTTAAGTCGTAAAACTAAAAACAATCCGGTATTAATTGGTGAACCAGGGGTAGGTAAAACTGCTATTGTAGAAGGTCTTGCCCAACGAATAGTCAAAAAGGATGTACCTGAATCTTTGTTAGATAAAACGATTTTTGAGTTAGACTTAAGCGCATTAGTTGCAGGGGCAAAATATCGTGGTGAATTTGAAGAACGTCTTAAAGCTGTATTAAAAGAAGTAAAAGATTCAGATGGACGTATCATATTATTTATTGATGAGATTCATATGCTTGTTGGAGCTGGAAAAACAGATGGCGCCATGGATGCTGGTAACATGTTGAAACCAATGCTAGCTCGAGGCGAATTACACTGTATTGGTGCTACAACCTTAAATGAATATAGAGAATATATTGAGAAAGACTCAGCATTAGAACGTCGTTTCCAAAAAGTAGGCGTGAGCGAACCAGACGTAGAGGACACAATTTCTATTTTACGTGGTTTGAAAGAACGTTATGAAGTTTATCATGGTGTTAGAATCCAAGACCGTGCACTTGTAGCTGCAGCGGAATTGTCTGACCGTTATATTACAGATCGTTTCTTACCAGATAAAGCTATAGATTTAGTCGACCAAGCATGTGCAACAATTCGCACAGAGATGGGATCAAATCCGACTGAATTAGATCAAGTGAATCGCCGCGTTATGCAGTTAGAAATTGAAGAAAGTGCCTTAAAAAACGAATCTGATAACGCAAGTAAACAGCGATTGGAAGAATTACAAGAAGAATTATCAAATGAAAAAGAAAAACAAGCGTCATTACAATCACGTGTTGAACAAGAAAAAGAAAAAATTGCCAAAGTGCAAGAAAAACGTGCCGAATTAGATCGTAGTCGTCAAGCTTTAGAAGATGCACAAACTGAAGGTAATCTTGAAAAAGCTGCCGAATTACAATACGGTAAAATACCACAACTAGAAAAAGAATTACAAGAATTTGAAGATGCTTTCCAAGACGAACAAGGCGATAGCGAGCGCATGATTCGCGAGGTTGTGTCTGATGAAGAAATTGGCGATATAGTAAGTCAATGGACAGGTATACCGGTATCTAAATTAGTAGAAACAGAAAGAGAAAAATTATTAAGTTTAAGTGATATCTTGCATGAACGTGTTGTAGGTCAAGATAAAGCTGTTGATTTGGTATCAGATGCTGTTGTAAGAGCACGTGCAGGTATTAAAGATCCTAATAGACCAATTGGTAGTTTCCTTTTCTTAGGACCTACTGGTGTTGGTAAAACAGAATTAGCTAAATCACTAGCAGCATCATTATTCGACTCAGAAAAACATATGATTCGTATTGATATGAGTGAGTATATGGAGAAACATGCTGTATCTAGATTGATTGGTGCCCCTCCAGGCTATGTAGGACATGATGAAGGTGGACAATTAACAGAAGCGGTTAGACGTAATCCTTATTCAGTTATTTTATTAGATGAAGTTGAAAAAGCACATAGTGACGTCTTTAATGTGTTATTACAAATCTTAGATGAAGGTCGGTTAACTGATTCTAAAGGACGTAGCGTAGATTTTAAAAATACAATTATTATCATGACTAGTAATATTGGTTCCCAAATTCTTCTTGAAAATGTAAAAGACACAGGTAGCATTACTGAAGAAACTGAAAAAGCGGTTATGGATAGCTTGCATGCTTTCTTTAAACCAGAGATTTTAAACAGAATGGATGATATTGTATTATTTAAACCATTATCAGTTAGTGATATGAGTATGATTGTTGATAAAATCTTGACGCAATTAAACATTCGCTTAATGGATCAACGCATTTCAATCGAAGTATCAGATGCGGCTAAACAATGGTTAGGAGAAGAAGCATACGAGCCACAGTTTGGTGCTAGACCATTAAAACGATTTGTCCAACGGCAAATTGAAACACCTTTAGCACGTATGATGATTAAAGAACACATGCCGGAAGGTACAAACGTGTACGTTGATATCAATGACCAACAAGAATTAACATTCGATGTTCAACGACCAACAGATAAATAAAGAGTTAAATATTAAAGCCGAGAAAGTGAAAATTAAGTCACTTCCTCGACTTTTTTATTATAGATTTAGTTAGATGATTTGCTAGTTTTAAATAATAATGTATAAAAAAACGACAAAGTCCAGAACCTTGTCGACAATTGAGATATAACGGTATTATTTTTTTGAATGTTCTACTTCACGTGGTGCTTCATTCATAGAGCTAATAAGAATTACAAATAAAGTGAAAATAACTGCAATAATTACTGGTGTAATGAAATTTAGCGTACCACCACCATTTAAACTATTCAATACAAAATTAACCATTTGTAATAAAATTAAAGACCAAATCAATGTTACGAGGTGTCTCATGAATGTTTCTACCTCCACTCTTAATATATAATACTATTGTAGTCTATCATTGATTATTTGTATAGTGACAATCATATGATACTGTTGCATTTTTTGAATAAAATGATGTAATTTTCGATATAACGTGATAGCAATAATCGCATTTTGAATGATTTTAATATGATTTAAAAGGTATCTGCTTGAGTTTAATAGACACAAATGTTAAATTAATACCTGGTATTAAAAAATGAAGTAAGAGGGTGTCATCCATGAACGTGGGTATCAAAGGTTTTGGGACATACTATCCTGAAAAAGTAATCGACAATGCCTATTTTGAGCAATTCTTAGAAACATCAGATGAATGGATTTCTAAAATGACAGGTATTAAAGAAAGACGTTGGGCTAGAGAAGATCAAGACACATCTGATCTAGCATATGAAGCAAGTAAAAAAGCTATTGCAGACGCAGGTTTAGAACCGTCAGATATAGATATGATTATCGTAGCTACAGCTACGGGGGATATGCCTTTTCCATCTGTAGCAAATATACTGCAAGACAAACTAGAAACAGGTAAAATACCAACTATGGATCAATTAGCTGCTTGTTCTGGTTTTATGTATTCAATGATTACCGCAAAACAATATATACAATCAGGAGATTATCATAATATCTTAGTTGTAGGTGCTGATAAGCTATCAAAAATTACTGACTTAACAGATCGTTCAACAGCTGTATTATTTGGAGATGGTGCCGGTGCTGCCGTTATTGGTGAAGTTTCTGAAGGTAGAGGCATTATCAGTTATGAAATGGGTTCAGATGGTAGCGGTGGAAAATACTTATACCTAAACCAAGAAAATGGTAAATTAGTAATGAATGGTCGTGAAGTATTTAAGTTTGCGGTTAGAATTATGGGTGAAGCGTCAAAACGTGTGGTTGAAAAAGCAGGATTAAAATCTGAAGATATTGACATGTTTGTGCCACACCAAGCAAATATTAGAATTATGGAATCAGCACGAGAACGTCTAGGTCTCGATAAAGACAAAATGAGTGTATCTGTTAATCGATTTGGTAATACTTCCGCAGCTTCCATACCTCTTAGTATTAATCAAGAATTAGAAAATGGCAGAATTAAAGACGATGATACATTAGTATTAGTTGGTTTCGGTGGCGGTCTAACTTGGGGCGCTATGGTTATCAAATGGGGAAAATAGGAGGAAAAAATGTATGAGTGAGAAAAATAGAGTGGTCATCACTGGTATAGGTGCACTATCTCCAATTGGTAATGATGCACATACTTCTTGGAATAATGCACTTAAAGGGGTAAACGGTATCGATGAAATTACTCGAATTAATACCGACCCGTATAACGTGAAATTGGCTGGAGAATTAAAAGATTTTAATATAGAAGACTACTTAGATCGCAAAGAAGCGCGTCGAATGGATCGCTTCACCCAATATGCAGTTGTAGCAGCACGTCAAGCATTGGAAGATGCACAATATGAAATTAACGATGATAATGCGGCGCGTATTGGCGTATGGATTGGTTCTGGTATCGGTGGTATGGAAACGTTTGAATATGCGCATAATCAATTATTAGAAAAAGGGCCTAGACGTGTAAGCCCATTTTTTGTACCGATGCTAATTCCGGATATGGCTACTGGACAAGTTTCGATTGATACTGGTGCAAAAGGCCCTAACGGTTCAACAGTGACCGCATGTGCTACAGGTACAAACTCAATTGGTGAAGCATTCAAAATTATCCAACGTGGTGATGCAGATGCAATGATTACTGGTGGTACAGAAGCGCCAATAACTGACATGGCAATTGCAGGATTTAGCGCTAGCCGTGCATTATCAACAAATAATGATAGAGAGACTGCTTGCCGACCTTTCCAAGAAGGGCGCGATGGTTTTGTCATGGGTGAAGGTGCAGGCATTCTGTTTATTGAATCATTAGAATCTGCACAAGCGCGTGGTGCAAATATTTATGCAGAAATTGTAGGTTACGGAACAACTGGCGATGCTTACCATATTACTGCGCCAGCACCTCAAGGTGAAGGTGGATCAAGAGCAATGCAAGCTGCATTAGATGATGCAGGTATTGAAGCAAAAGATGTTCAATATTTAAATGCACATGGTACAAGTACGCCAGTAGGTGATTTGTTTGAAGTTCAGGCAATTAAAAATACCTTTGGTAACGCTGTGAACAACTTGAAAGTAAGTTCAACTAAGTCAATGACTGGACACTTATTAGGTGCTACGGGTGGCATTGAGGCAATATTCTCAGCGTTGTCTATTAGAGACTCTAAAGTTGCACCAACAATTCATGCAATGACACCTGACCCTGAATGTGATTTAGATTTTGTACCAAATGAAGCACAAGATTTAGAAATTACGCATGCTATGAGTAATAGCCTTGGATTTGGTGGCCATAATGCTGTACTTGTATTTAAAAAATTCGAAGCATAAAAATTAAAATAAAAAGCTTTCTTGTTATGAGATAATATCAAGAAAGCTTTTTATAGTAATAACGATATAATGATTGAAATAATAATATAAATAAGGGAAATGATTAACAGAGGGACGAGCCAATCAAATATTGGGTAGTCTTCTTTTTTTACGTGCTGTGGATTGAAAAATTCATCATCTTCAATCATTGTACGCTTTTTCTTCGAAGATAATTGGTATTTTAGTCTTCTAAATCCAAAACTTGTTGCATCAAAAATGCCTTCTTGAATGATTAAGAGAAGAAATAGCGTGATAAAACATATGGTAGCAATGATGAATAAATTATTTAAATAATTGATTAGTGTGTGCTGACGACATAACCAGACAATGAATGAAATTAAAGGAATAAGTAATAGTCCCATTCCAAAAGTGTATTTTTGTTTCATCTTTTCACTCCGCTTTCGTATGTTATATCAGTTTACCGCACTTATTCACAAAGATAAATACATAATCCATATTTAGAAAAGCTAACGTTATTTAAAGTTACCAGTTAAAAGATTTTCTTAATAAATTGTGAAACTATATTGCAATTATATGAAAAAAGTATATATAATGTTATTAAATATTTCTGAATATTTTGAAGGGAATGTTAATTTCGACAATTAATTAGGGGGGATTAGATGTCAAAGTATGTATTAAAACGATTAATGTATATGTTTATTTCGCTCTTTATTATTATCACGATTACCTTTTTCTTAATGAAATTAATGCCGGGTTCACCATTTAATGATGCTAAATTAAATGCTGAACAGAAGGCGATTTTAAATGAAAAATATGGTTTGAATGATCCAGTAGCGGTGCAATATTTACATTATTTAAAAAATGTTGTTACTGGCGATTTTGGCTATTCATTTCAATATCATAATCAGCCTGTATGGGATTTAATAGGGCCACGATTAATTCCATCCATGGAAATGGGGATAACAGCTATGATTATTGGTGTACTGTTAGGTCTTATTTTAGGTGTAGCCGCAGCAACAAAGCAAAATACATGGGTTGATTACACAACAACAGTTATTTCTGTTATTGCAGTATCAGTTCCTTCTTTTGTGCTGGCTGTATTACTTCAATACGTTTTTGCAGTTAGATTGCGGTGGTTTCCAGTTGCAGGCTGGGAAGGATTTTCAACAGCGGTATTACCGTCTCTTGCATTATCTGCGAGTGTGATGGCAACAGTAGCGCGCTATATTAGAGCAGAAATGATTGAAGTATTAAGCTCAGATTACATATTGTTAGCGCGAGCAAAAGGTAATTCATCTATGCGTGTGCTTTTCGGACATGCATTACGCAATGCTTTAATACCGATTATCACGATTATTGTGCCAATGTTAGCTGGGATTTTAACTGGCACACTTACAATAGAAAATATTTTTGGGGTACCTGGATTAGGGGATCAATTTGTTAGGTCTATAACTACAAATGATTTCTCAGTTATTATGGCCACTACTATTCTATTTAGTACACTATTTATAGTATCAATATTTATTGTGGATATTTTATATGGAATGATAGACCCACGAATTCGTGTTCAAGGGGGTAAAAAACAATGACACAAAATATAGACAAGTCACTTGATGATCAATCTAATGCTGCTATGACGCATACGTCAGAAGGTATTATGGCCACTGATTTTGTTATGCGTGACATCGACTTGAACAAAGAACCAGAAATGCAACGCGAGAGTAAGAATTTTTGGCAAGATGCATGGGCACAGCTTAAGCGTAATAAACTTGCGATTGTAGGAATGATTGGGCTGATTCTCATTGTTATACTTGCGTTTATTGGACCGATGTTAAGTCATCATGATTATGCGGAACAAGATGTTAATCGCCGTAATCTACCAGCTAAAATTCCAGTGTTAGATAAAGTATCTTTTTTACCATTTGATGGCACAGGTTCTGACGGGTCAAATGCATATGGTAAGGCAAAAGTGAACGAAAACTTTTGGTTTGGTACAGACCAACTCGGTCGTGATTTATGGACCCGCACATGGAAGGGTGCCCAAATTTCCTTGTTTATTGGGATTGTCGCTGCTATTTTAGATATTTTCATAGGCGTTGTATATGGTGCCATTTCGGGATTTTTTGGCGGTAGAGTAGATAATGTTATGCAACGTATTCTTGAAATTGTTGCTTCTATTCCTAATTTAATCGTAGTTATTTTGTTTGTATTGATTTTTGAGCCTTCTATTTGGACGATTATTTTAGCAATGTCGATTACAGGATGGCTAGGCATGAGTAGGGTTGTGCGAGGAGAATTTTTAAAATTAAAAAATCTAGAATTTGTGATGGCTTCAAGAACACTTGGTGCTTCAAAATTCAACTTAATATTCAAACATATTTTGCCTAATACATTAGGAGCTATTGTTGTTACATCAATGTTTACAGTTCCTAGTGCTATTTTCTTTGAAGCATTTTTAAGCTTTATAGGAATTGGAGTGCCTGCCCCACAAACGTCATTAGGTTCACTAGTCAATGATGGTCGTGCGATGTTGCTCATACATCCACATGAATTATTCATACCAGCCACAGTACTGAGTTTATTGATTTTATTCTTCTATTTATTCAGCGATGGATTACGTGATGCATTTGATCCTAAAATGCGTAAATAAAGGAGGCATATGAGATGTCAGAAAGAGTACTAGAAGTGAATGATTTGCATGTTTCCTTTGATATTAACGCTGGGGAAGTGCAAGCCGTTAGAGGTGTAGATTTCTATTTGAATAAGGGCGAAACTTTAGCCATCGTAGGTGAATCAGGTTCTGGAAAATCTGTGACTACAAAAGCAATTACGAAATTGTTCCAAGGGGATGCCGGAAGAATTAAACAGGGCGAAATTATTTTCTTAGGGGAAGATTTAGCACAAAAGTCAGAAAATGAGTTGATAAAATTACGAGGCAAAGATATTTCGATGATTTTTCAAGATCCAATGACATCACTGAACCCTACAATGCAAATAGGCAAACAAGTCATGGAACCACTAATTAAGCATAAGCATTTTAGTAAATCGCAGGCAAAGAAACGCGCGCTAGAAATACTCAATTTAGTTGGATTACCAAATGCAGAAAAAAGATTTAAAGCATATCCTCATCAATTTTCAGGTGGACAACGACAAAGAATTGTTATAGCTACCGCTTTAGCATGTGAGCCTAAAGTATTAATTGCCGACGAACCAACAACGGCTTTAGACGTAACAATGCAGGCTCAAATTTTAGATTTAATGAAAAAGTTACAACAGAAAATTAATACGTCAATTATATTTATTACTCATGATTTAGGTGTTGTAGCGAATATTGCTGATAGAGTTGCCGTGATGTATGGTGGTCAAATGATTGAAACTGGGGATGTGGATGAAATATTTTATGATCCTAAACATCCTTATACATGGGGGTTGTTGTCATCAATGCCAGATTTAGATACTAAAAATGATACACCATTGGTTGCAATTCCAGGAACTCCACCCGACTTATTAAATCCACCACAAGGCGATGCGTTTGCGCGTCGTAGTCAATATGCATTAGATGTTGATTTCAAAGCCGAACCACCATGGTTTAAAATTTCTCCTACGCATTTTGTGAAATCGTGGTTGTTAGATGAGCGCGCGCCTAAAGTTGAACCACCAGAAATGGTTCAGAAAAGGGCTCATAACATGCCTAATAATTACGACAAGCCACTAAAAGTAGAAAGGGTGTCGTTTAATGAAAAATAAAGATATTTTACTAGAAGTTAAACACCTTAAACAATATTTCAATGAGGGTAAACGAAATGAAGTAAGAGCCATAGAAGATATTTCATTTAATATTTATAAGGGTGAGACATTAGGGCTTGTTGGAGAATCAGGTTGTGGTAAATCAACGACTGGAAAAGCAATTATTAAATTAAATGAAATTACCAGTGGTGAAATTATGTATGATGGCGTAGATATTCAAAAAATAAAAAATAGAAAAGACTCACTACGATTCAATAAGAAAATTCAAATGATTTTTCAAGATCCATATGCATCATTAAACCCACGTTTAAAAGTTATGGATATCGTAGCAGAAGGCATAGATATTCATAAAATGGCAGTAAATAAACGTGATCGCAAGAAACGTGTCTATGATTTGCTTGAAACGGTAGGGTTAAGTAAAGAACATGCGAACAGATATCCACATGAATTCTCTGGTGGTCAACGCCAACGTATCGGCATTGCTCGTGCATTAGCAGTAGAACCAGAATTTATTATTGCCGATGAACCAATATCAGCACTGGACGTATCTATTCAAGCACAAGTCGTAAATTTAATGCTGAAGTTACAACAAGAACGAGGTATTACATTCTTATTTATTGCACATGATTTATCGATGGTTAAATATATTTCAGATCGTATTGCTGTCATGTATTTTGGGAAAATAGTTGAATTAGGACCTTCTGAAGAGATATATCATCATCCACTACACGATTACACAAAATCTTTACTTTCAGCTGTTCCTCAACCTGATCCGGAAAGTGAAAGAACAAGAGAACGTGTTGCTTATATCGCTGATGATAACCTTGATAACGATAGAACATTAATGGAAATACGGCCAGAACATTATGTCTTTGTGACAAATGAAGAAGCAGAACAGCTCAAGACACAGTCAATGGTTAGTCATACTTAAATTTAGGGGAAGGGGGAATAAGAACATGAAAAAGTTGATGTCGATACTTGCATTTTTATTAGTTACAAGTACTGCACTTACTGGGTGTGGCAATAAAGAAAGTTTATATTCCGACAAAGGAAATGTGTTTAGAAAAGTTTTAACTCAAGATATGTCTTCACTAGATACAGGATTAATTACAGAAGAAATATCATTTGAAGTTACAGCGCAAGCCTTTGAAGGATTATATGTACTTGGACGTGGAGACAAAGCAGAATTAGGGGTAGCCCAAGATTTTCCTAAAAAATCAAACGGCGGAAAAACATTGACAGTTAAGTTGAAAAAAGATGCGAAATGGTCAAATGGAGATCCTGTCACGGCGCAAGATTTTGTTTATGCTTGGAGAAAGGTAGTTAATCTTAAAACAGGGTCAGAATTTGCGTATATTATGAATGATATCAAAAATGCATCACAGATTAATACAGGAAAAAAGCCAGTTAAAGACTTAGGGATTAAAGCTTTAGATAGTCATACTTTAAAGATAGATTTAGAAAAACCAATTCCATATATTAACCAATTATTAGCTTTAAACACATTCGATCCACAAAATGAAAAAATTGCCAAAAAATATGGTGAAAGTTATGGAACAAAAGCTAACAAAGCAGTTTATAACGGACCTTTTAAAGTTGATCAATGGAAACCAGAAGATAAAATAATGTTGTCAAAAAATGATAAATATTGGGATAGAGATAAGGTTAAACTAGATAAAGTAAATTATAAAGTACTTAAGGATCAACAGGCTGGTGCTTCCTTATACGATACGGGTTCAATAGATGATACAACGATTACTGCTGATCAAGTTAATAAATATAAAAAATCAAGTGGTTTAAAATATCGTTTAACTTCAGGCACCTTTTTTATTAAAATGAATGAAAAAGAATTTCCAGCTTTTAAAAATAAAAATTTAAGGTTGGCTATCGCACAATCTATTAATAAACAAGGCTTTGTAGATTCAGTTAAAAACAACGGTTCTACACCTGCTAATACTTTTACTGCTAAAGGCGTTGCAAAATCCCCAAACAATAAAGATTTTGCAAGTACTATAGATTCAGAATTAAAATATAATCCAAAATCTGCTAAGTCACATTGGGATAAAGCTAAAAATGAATTAGGAAAAAATCAAATTGCTTTTTCAATGAACACAGAGAATACACCAGATGCTAAAATAGCAGCTGAATATATAAAATCACAAGTTGAAAAAAACTTGCCAGGTGTAACACTAAAAATAAAACAATTGCCATTTAAGCAAAGAGTAAATTTAGAATTAACTGAGAATTTCCAAGCATCATTAGGTGGTTGGTCTGCAGATTATCCCGATCCAACCGCATATTTAGAAATTATGACGACAGGAAACGCACAAAACAATACAGACTGGGGTAATAAAAAATATGATAGTTTGATAAAATCGGCTAAAGGTGATTTATTGCAGAAAACAAATGAAAGATATCAAGCAATGAAGCAAGCAGAAGAATTATTGTTAGATGATGCGCCAGTAGCACCAATATATCAAAAAGGAGAAGCACACTTGATGAATCCTCAAGTGAAAAACTTTTACTTCCACAAAGTTGGCCCAAACTATTCATTAAAACAAGTATATATTGATAAATCGATTGATAGAGAAACAGGTAAGAAGAAATAAATAATAGTTACCTATCATTACCTATAAATTGAAGTTCTACTAGGAAAAGTTGTGAAATTAATATGATAAAGGCGAGAATAGTCCTAATGACTAAATTATCGCCTTTTTCATATTAATTACATTATTAGCTGTAATGCCAGGTTTTAAAAGGCTATTATATCTTATTTGTTCTTTGTTATAAATTTCACTTGCTAATTCAACAAATAACTTATTTGGTGGCTGCATTTACGATGTAATTTAAATCTGATTTATGATTTTTAAATGTGATAAACATGCGTTTAAACATAGAGCGATTGTCTTTTTTTAGTGCATTTTTAATTATTTTAATTGCACCAAATATACCTTCGTCATAAATCATACCTTTTGGTGTCATTAATGTCATAGGTCCATAGTGATTATGTACGCTACTAAATCCAGCTTCTTTGTAAAGTTGTGTCCAATGCTCTGGTGTAAGCGGTGTTACATTGACATTGATTGCAGACGATAGGTGTTGAATTACTTCTTTTTCCTTATCATCATTCATAACAGCAACATCTTGAGTGAGTAATATACCTCCTGGTTTTAGCACTCGAAAGTATTCTGCTACTGCTTGTTGTTTTGCTTTCATTGGTAACATGGTAAGCATCGCTTCATTTAAAACAATATCGAATTGATTATCTTCGAAAGGAAGGCGGATAGCATTTGCTTGCTGTAGCTGTATGAGATGTTCTAAATGAGCTTTTTTAACATTTAAACGACCTTTATCAAGTGCTTTTTTATTTAAATCTACGGCTGTAATGTGGCATTGATATGTTTTGGCTAAATAAATGGAGGTCGTACACATATTACAAGCTACTTCTAACACTTGTTTTTTATAACTAAATTGTCCTTGAGTAATTAACCAGTCTGTTGCTTTTTTACCTCCGGGGCGTAAGCGTGTTTTACCTAATTTTGCTAAAAAAGTGTGTCCAGGTTCTTTTGACATGATGTATAGCCAGCTCCTTAATGATAATTACTATTAATCAAATTTTATCACGTTAATTTGATAAAGGTTATGGCTATTTAATGAAAAATAAAAGGGAGAGGGACTACGAATTCATTATGAATTCGTAGTCTCTCTCCGGCAAGATTGTTTTCAAATACTTTGAAGCGGGTACGTTATATTTAGTTATTAACGTTTACGTCCCAATCCCATAGCTTTTTCCATCTTTTTCAATGTTTTCATTGACGCTTTATGTGCTTTATCGCGACCTTTATCTAAAATAATATCTAGTTCTTCAGATTGATAAAATGCATTATATTTTTCTTGGAAAGTAGTAAGGAAATCTTTGACAATTTCCGCTAAGTCAGATTTTAATTTGCCATAACCTTCACCTTCATATTTCTGTTCAATATCTTGAATAGATTCATCTGTAAGACTGGAATATATAGATAAAAGATTAGAAATACCAGGTTTATTATCACGATCAAATTTGATAATTCCATCAGAGTCGGTAACTGCACTTTTGATTTTTTTAGCAGCAATATGAGGTTCATCTAATAATGAAATAAAGTTTTTTTGATTATCATCACTTTTGCTCATCTTTTTAGTTGGTTCTTGAAGACTCATTACTCGTCCACCTATTTTAGGCATGCGAATTTCAGGTTTAGTTAACACATCATTATAGCGACTGTTAAATCGTTCAACTAAATTACGCGTTAATTCCATATGTTGTTTTTGATCTTCACCAACAGGAACAATGTTTGTATTATATAAAACAATGTCTGCTGCCATCAATGGAGGATAAGTTAGTAAGCCGGCTGGTATACCATCTGTGCGCTTTTGCGCTTTATCTTTGTATTGAGTCATTCGCTCTAATTCACCTACAGATGCAATTGTAGTTAGCATCCAACCTGCTTGGACGTGTGCAGGTACTTCAGATTGAATGAATAGCGTTGATTTGTCTGGGTCAATACCTGAAGCTAAGTAAATCGCAGCTAATTGTTTAATTTGTTTACGTAACTTTAAACGATCCTGAGGGACTGTTATTGCATGTTGATCAACGATACAAAAAAAACAGTCATAGTCATCTTGAACTTCTACAAATTGCTTTAAGGCTCCAATGTAGTTACCTAATGTTGGTATACCACTTGGTTGGATTCCAGAAAATAAAGTTTCCATATGTATGCCTACTTTCTAAAATAATAATTTCGTTTTTAACTATTATAACAGTATTTCTTTAAAATGAAAGTTATGTTAAACTATGTACGTACCTGATTTATAAGACGTTTCGGCATATTGAAAGAATTTAAAGATTTCTCAGAAAAATGAGGATTTTCTCATTTAATTTTAATGTTAGATGTCTATAATAAGTATTGTAAGATTAAGAGAGATAAAAAAGTGCAATATCTTAATCATTAAATTATAAAATCAATGAATAATATTCATTCTATAGGAGAGTGAGATGTATGGTAACATTATTTACTTCACCAAGTTGCACATCTTGCCGTAAAGCGAAAGCATGGTTACAAGAACATGACATTCCATATACGGAGCGTAATATTTTTTCTGAACATTTAACAATTGATGAAATTAAACAAATTTTAAAAATGACTGAAGATGGAACAGACGAAATTATTTCTACTCGTTCAAAAACATACCAAAAATTGAATGTAGATATCGATTCTTTACCATTACAAGATTTATATTCTATTATTCAAGATAATCCTGGATTGTTACGTCGCCCAATTATTTTAGATGACAAACGATTACAAGTGGGTTATAACGAAGATGAAATTAGACGTTTCTTACCAAGAAAAGTTCGTACTTTCCAATTGAAAGAAGCTCAACGTTTAGTAGATTAATATTTAAACGGTCTTAACTTATCAAAGTGTTAATTATGATATTTTAAATGTACAACAGCGCTGCGTGACGTAGTGCTGTTTTTTGTACTTAAATTAGGGAATGTGTTATTATAGGGAATCGATAGTGAGGCTTTGATCATTCAGAACAAATCAATTGTATTTTTACAGACGTTTTAATACAATATGATTACGATTCATCGACTGTAAGGAGTGAGATGATATGAGAATAGAACGCGTAGATGAAACAACTGTTAAATTGTTTATAACTTATAGTGATATTGAGGCTAGAGGTTTTAGTCGTGAAGATTTATGGACAAACCGTAAACGCGGAGAAGAATTCTTTTGGTCAATGATGGATGAAATTAATCAAGAAGAAGAATTTGTGGTCGAAGGTCCATTGTGGATTCAAGTGCATGCATTTGAAAAAGGTGTAGAAGTACTTATTTCAAAATCTAAAAATGATGAAGCCATGGATAAAGCTATGAACATGTCTGACGATGATGCAAATGATCAATTTGACCAGCAGTTAAATGAATTACTTGCAGCTAGTGCGTTAGATAAAGACCAAAAAGCAGACGATATGTTTGAACAACGTGCCAATAATAAATCTACTAATAAATCAGATACGGTCCAAAGTCAACGTGCCAATATGAGAACAATTATTGTTAAATTTGATGATTTGGAACATGTGATTGATTATGCTTATCATCATAATCAAGCGACTGACTCATATGAAGACTTGCTTTATATGCTTGATTCTAATTACTATTATGCAGTTCACTTCGATGAGAAGGTTGAACAAGAAGACATCAATGATTTTTATAGTCAATTATTAGAATATGCTTATCCTACTGATAAGACTGAAGTATATTTAGATGATTATGGAAAAATTATTATGAGTTACAATGTAACTGCTCAAGTACGTCGTTATTTTCCAGATACAGCTGAATAATGAGTTGTTATAAGTTACCAAGATACGTTAGCGTGTCTTGGTTTTTTTGTTGAAGTAATTTGAAGATAATGTACGTTTAATATTTATGAGGTGTTGACATTTGTTAAGTGCATTTAATAACAAAAGACAACTGATAAAGGCAGTAGACGCAATGAATTCCGAGCATTATTACTGTCCCAGCTGTAGGGAGTTAGTGATTTTAAAGAGAGGTTATAAAGTCAAGGCACATTTTGCCCATCGTTCCCACAGTTTATGTATACATGCTAAAGGAGAATCACAATTACATTATCAAATGAAATATCACATTGCTCAATCATATCTTTTGCATGGACAGAAGGTAGAAATAGAACCTTTTTTAACTGATATTCAGCAATACCCTGATCTTTTAATAAATGACAAATTTGTTATTGAATTACAACTTTCTACAATTCCATTTAATATCATAAAGCAGCGTACAAAAGGATTAATGTCTGTAGGAAAGCATGTAATTTGGTTGCTTCAAGGTCTACAATTTAGCCGAAATCAATTGACTCTAACACAGTTTCAAAGTAGTTTTATCCATCCAGAACAGCGCACACTTTATGAATGGGATGATAGAGAAAAGTCATTTTATTGTTATCATCACATTCAACATCTTGGAGGCAAGCGCTTTAGTGCAAGGAAAACACAGACTTCTCCACTTAATATATTAAAGTTACAATCACCATGCCCGTCAGTTTCCTTTAAATTAGCTAATCATCATATAAAATATTATATTCAACAATGTCGAAGACAAAATTCAGTTTTAGAACCAACTTTAAGTGCAATATATCAATTACGACTATCAGATGATCAAGCTACTCAATTTTTAGGTTATATTTTTCCCAATCAAATTTATATCAATTCTCATCCAATCGCATGGCAAGCACAGTTATTGTTGTATTTAGCACATAAAATTAACTTTAATTCCTTTAAATCAAGCGTTAAATTTAGGAATTTACTTTTTTCGAATGCAACAGAGGAAGATATTTTAAACATGTTAATTACACAATATAAACAAACATTTGATTCGATGTTTAAACGTGCAAAATAAGCTAGAACGTGAGAAAATTAGAAATATCACATTCACAAGGAGGTATATATAATGAGTCAACAACTAACTCGCGAAGAACAAGAACAACAATATCCTCAATATACTTGGGATTTAACTACTATTTTTGAAAGTGATGAAGCGTTCGAACAAGCGTTTAAATCAGTTGAAAATAAAATTGGAGAAGAGCAACGATATCAAGGACATCTTGGTGATAATGCACAAACATTATATGAGGCTTTGGCCTTTGAAGATGAACTAGGAAGTCAACTTGAAAAAGTATATGTTTATGCCCATTTAAAACAGGACCAAGATACTGCCAATGATAAATATACTGGTTTCGAGTCACGTGCGCATCAATTAATTATTAAGTTTAGCTCAGCTTGGAGCTTTTTAATTCCTGAAATTTTACAAATTGATGAAGTTAAACTTCAAACGTTCATCGATGAAAATGATAATTTAAAGCGATACGCGTTTGATTTAAAATTAATCAATGAAAAGCGTGAACATATTTTAGATGCAGATACGGAAAAATTATTAACTGAAGCTCAAGATGCATTATCAACACCGTCAAATGTCTATGGTATGTTTTCAAATGCAGATTTGGAATTTGAAGATGCAATTGATAAAGATGGTAATACACACCCATTAACACAAGGTACATTTATTAAATATCTAGAGTCAGATGACCGGAAGTTGCGTGAATCAGCATATAAAAATGTCTATAAAGCATATGGTTCTCATAATAATATGTTAGGCGCAACATTAGCTGGTGAAGTGAAAAAGAATGTATTTAATGCAAGAACGCATCATTATAAATCTGCACGTCAACGTGCATTAAGTAACAATCATATTCCAGAAGAAGTCTATGACAATTTAGTGGATACAGTTCACAAATATTTACCGTTATTACACAGATACACTAAATTACGTCAAGAATTACTAGGTTTAGATGACTTGAAAATGTACGACTTATATACACCATTAGTAAAAGATATTAAATTTGAAATGCCTTATGAAGAAGCGAAATCATGGATGCTTAAAGCACTAGAACCTATGGGCGAAGAATATTTAAATGTCGTCAAAGAAGGCTTAGAAAATCGTTGGGTAGACGTATATGAAAATAAAGGTAAACGTTCAGGTGGCTACTCTTCAGGTGCGCATTTGACGAATCCGTTTATTTTATTAAACTGGTCTGATACTATATCGGATTTGTATACATTAATTCATGAATTTGGACATTCAGCTCATAGTTATTTTAGTCGACAAAATCAACCTTCAAATGCGAGTGATTACTCAATATTTGTGGCAGAAGTTGCTTCTACATGTAATGAAGCGCTTTTAAGTGATTATATGGATAAGCATCTTGATGACGAACGTCGTTTACTATTATTAAACCAAGAGTTAGAACGTTTTAGAGCAACATTATTCCGTCAAACGATGTTTGCAGAATTTGAACACAAGATTCATCAAATTGAAGAAGCGGGAGAACCATTGACACCTACTCGCATGAACGAAGAATATGCAGCTTTAAATAAACAATATTTTGGAGAAACTGTGGAAACAGATGAAGATATCAGTAAAGAATGGTCTAGAATTCCACATTTCTATATGAATTATTATGTTTATCAATATGCAACAGGTTATAGTGCCGCTCAAAGTTTAAGTCATCAAATATTGACAGAAGGTAAACCGGCCGTAGAACGCTATATCAATGAATTCTTGAAAAAAGGTAGTTCAAATTATCCAATTGAAATATTGAAAAATGCCGGTGTTGACATGACTTCACCAAAACCAATCGAACAAGCATGTGAAGTATTTGAACAAAAATTAGATGCATTTGAAAAATTAATAAAAGCATAGGCTGTGGTGAATGTTCGTATTGGTCACGCTTACAATTTGTCAAGTTTGTGACAAATTGAATGAAACAAGAATTTCTTATTGAAACACCTTGTTGTGCGTGTTATATTATGAACATGAAATTAATCACATAACAAACATACCCCTTTGTTTGAAGTGAAAAATTTCTCCCATCCCCTTTGTTTAGCGTCGTGTAATCAGACACGGCGTTTTTTTTATACCCAAAAACAAAACATTCAAACGAGACACAAAAAATCAAACAAAGCAACCAAAAACACAAACAAAAAACGAACAGGGCCCCAGCACAAAGAAATTCCGTAAGAAATTTAACAGAAATGTGCAAGCTGGGGAACGGGGCCCCAGCACAAAGAATTTCCGTAAGAAATTCAACAGAAATGTGCAAGCTGGGGAAACAGGGCCCCAACAAAGAGAAATGCCCAAGTATTTCAACAAAAACGTGCCCCAGTAAGGTATTTAAAAAACAATTATATTTTTATGTATAGAAATGGGAGTTATCAAAGTAGCAGGGCGTTAATTGATTTCTTTGTTGGCAAAAAGCCGAACATTATTATCAGTAAATACAAAAACCACACATCAACTAGTATTAGATGCGTGGTTTTATATATGTGTAGATAAAGTATAAAATCTCCTACAATTTTGGCATTTTAGATTTCCAAAAATGTCCTTCAGGATAATATAATTTTTCGATTTTTTGTTGTAAAACGAGTTTTTTCAATTCTTTATTAAGCAATTTTTCTGGCCATTCATAAATGGTTAATAATTCTTCCATCGTGACAAGTTGTTTTTTCTGGATATATATTTCCAATTTAGGTGGAAGTTGCTTTTCAATCGGAGTGCCCATTAATTCGTTAATAATATACGTATATATATGGTATGGATATAATCCTTCAACTTTCAGACCTTCTTCATGAATGTTCTCATTGAAGAATACAAGTGAAGGAGATTGTTCAATTTCCATTTCTCTAGCAATATGAAGATCTACTTTCAGACTTTCAGTTAATTTACTAGTTTGTAAATCCTCTTTGAACACTTCATAATCAAGCCCAGCATTTTTAATACAATTACAAATCATATCTTCTGTAATAATATCGCATTTAGGGACAATCTCATTTTGCATTAAATGTATAAAGCGTTCAGCTCTGAGCCGACCTTGTAATTCTGCAGCTTTATAAGCTAAAGCAATATTATCAAACTCTGATGTACTTTGAGCTTGGCATTTGGTCAAGACGCGTAATGAAGGATTTAGTATATGTCTTATTCTAATGTATTGATTATATTCAATTCGAAGTTTAGAAATCAATGCAGATAATTTAAAGCAATCTGAGTCAAATGGGTCAAAAAATGAATAGATTTCAATTTTGCTTACAGGTGACAGATTTGCATCTTCACGACTCTCATTGTGCATTAATTTTAATTCTTCAGCCATGTTTTTCACCTTCAATGTCTAGTTAAGCATTTACCATATGGTTCGCAGTTAAGCGAAGTCGCTCATATAAGTATTCACCAACACCGGCTGGAAATTGTGCGGCTTGGATTGCTATATACATATTTTCCAACCATGCGTCACGTTCATATGTTGTAATTTTAAATCTTAAGTGTCGCTTCTTAAGCATTGGATGTCCATGTTCAGCTGTGTATAAATTAGGACCACCCAGAAATTGCGTTAAGAATTGCTTTTGCTTTCGACTTGTTTCTTGAAAATCTCCAGGAAATAAGTGATTAATTCTGTCGTCTTGTTCTACGAGAGTATAAAAATGATCTATCATCTTGTATAGCGCTTCTTGACCTATAATGTCGTAAGGTGTTGATGTCATGTAATCACCTATTTCTTGTAATTATATATCTAATATAACATGAATTTTTACATTTAAAAGTATTTCGCCTTCCAGTACAACGCTTTAATATTTATATAATCATTGTGCTTTGTAATCGAAGAATCGCTGTACTTTGTTCTTAGGTTTAACATAGTCAATTCCACATTCTTGAAGAAAATTTAGAAAGATTTGCTTGCCTTGTTCGTAATCATTAACCTCAAATTCAAGTTCATAGTCTTCAGTTCCCAAGTATTCACTATGGTCAAGAACAAGAAGTTGATGTTTAAAGTATACTTCCATGCGATGTGTTGTTAGGGAACCTAAAATGTTTAATTCATCATCAGTTATATCGAATTGCATCAATTGATGTTGAATATCTTCAGGAAATTGTTGTAATGTCAAAGTTTTACCAATTTCAGGTATAAGATTGGTGGAATGATTATATTCTGTTAATCCAACAGTTGCAGGTACTTTTAAAGTAAGTTCATAGCTGTCATCTTTGACACGGATGCGCAAAGCACTATGGTTAGCTTTCAGTTTAAAATCGCTAGTATCTATATAAAAATTTGTTTGTGAAAAAGGCATAACATTTTGAAAATACTTTTGACGGATATCATCATATTGTGAAGCAGTTAATAACTGTTTAAATTCAATTTCGTGATTTGTTGACATGGATTGACACTCCTTTAACACATGCTGTGATAATAACATTAATATTATGCAGTAATTCATCAAAAAGTTAAAGTAAACGTGTGCGCTGGGATATTATTAAACCACTGTGGTTTCTTTTGCAAGTACTAGTTTGAAACATGTGTTATGTATGAGATTTATGTTAAAATAGTAACGAAAATAAGGAGGAACAGGCATGCGTATTTATGTAAATGAAATTAAAGTTAAAGATGATGGCATTTATTGCTACTCAGATGACCCAACAGATGGTTTGGAAGAAGTAGGACAAATGCTTGTAGATAGTGATAATTATGGATTTGCTTACATATTAGATGATGGACAGTCCTATTCATACCTCATTTTTGTAGAAGAAACATGGTCAATGTTGCATGAAAATAGAGATAAAACCATTATTGTAAATGATGATTTGAAATTAGAACATTTTCAGGAAGAATTCGATTTTATACTAGATAATATCGTTGGCAATAATAATTATGGTAAGGAGTTTGTAGCAGCAGTAGAAAAAACTTTTGAACTAGAGTGAAGCGGAGTGAAGTAATATGAATCAATGGGATCAATTTTTAACACCTTATAAGCAAGCTGTAGATGAATTAAAAGTAAAACTTAAAGGATTACGTAAGCAATATGAAGTTGGAGAACATGCATCGCCCATTGAATTTGTCACCGGCCGTGTTAAGCCAATTACTAGTATAATCGATAAAGCGAATAAGAGAGGTATACCCTTTGATCGCTTGCAACAGGAAATGTATGATATCGCTGGATTAAGAATGATGTGTCAATTTGTAGATGATATTGATGTTGTTGTTAAGATGTTACGACAAAGACAGGATTTTAGAGTGATTGAAGAGCGTGACTATATTAATAATACAAAACAAAGTGGCTATCGTTCGTATCATGTAATTATCGAATATCCAATTGAGACATTAGATGGTCAGAAAAAGATTTTAGCTGAAATTCAAATTCGTACTTTAGCGATGAATTTCTGGGCTACGATCGAACACACATTACGTTATAAATATGATGGCGATTATCCAGATGAGATACAGCACCGATTAGAACGTGCTGCTGAAGCGGCTTATTTACTTGATGAAGAAATGTCTGAAATTAAAGAAGAAATACAAGAAGCACAAAAATATTATTCACAAAAACGAGCTAAAAAACATGATAATAATTAATGAGGTGTAAAGTAATGCGTTATACGATTCTATCCAAAGGTGACTCGAAGTCGAATGCATTAAAGCATAAAATGATTAGTCATATGAAGGACTTTCACATGACACAGAATGATGAGAATCCAGAAATAGTTATATCTGTTGGTGGAGATGGTACTTTACTTCAAGCATTTCATCAATACAGTCATATGCTTTCCCAAGTCGCTTTTGTAGGGGTGCACACTGGTCACTTAGGATTTTATGCTGATTGGTTACCTCATGAAGTGGAAAAATTAATTATAGAAATTAATAATTCTGAGTTTCAAGTCATTGAATACCCATTATTAGAAATGATTGTACGCTATAATGATAATGGTTATGAGACGCGTTACTTGGCATTGAATGAAGCAACGATGAAAACGGATAATGGCTCTACACTGGTTGTTGATGTTAATATTCGTGGTAAACATTTTGAACGCTTTAGAGGAGATGGTTTGTGTATCTCTACACCATCTGGGTCTACTGCTTATAATAAGGCGTTGGGAGGGGCATTAATTCATCCTTCCCTTGAAGCAATTCAAATTGCTGAAATTGCCTCAATCAATAATAGAGTATTCCGTACGGTCGGTTCACCACTTGTCTTGCCTAAGCACCATACATGTTATATCACACCTGTAAACCATGATACAATTCGTACAACCATTGATCATGTCAGCATTAAACATAAAAATGTCAGCGGTATTCAATATAGAGTTGCCAATGAAAAAGTAAGGTTTGCTCGTTTTAGACCTTTCCCATTTTGGAAACGTGTCCATGATTCCTTTATTGAAAGTGATGACGAACGATGAGATTCACTTATGCAATCAAATCACCTGATGTACTAAAGTCATTTTTACAACAACAAGGTTTTTCCAAGAAAACGACAAGCGCCATTAAACAAAATGGCGCTTTACTTGTTAATCATGAGCCGGTCACAGTGCGTTATCAATTGCAACCGGGAGATAAGCTCACGATTATTTTGCCTACTGAAATTCCAAGTGCTAATTTACAAGCCTTTCACCATCCACTTGATATTGTTTACGAAGATGATTATCTATTAATCGTATGTAAACCGAGTTTACAAAATTGTGCACCATCGAGGGAGCATCCACATGAAAGTTTAATTGAACAAGTGATAGCTTATTGTCACGAGAATGATAATGATTTTACACCACATATTGTGACAAGACTGGATCGTAATACCACAGGTTTAGTGTTATTAGCTAAACATGGTCACATTCATCATCTCTTGTCACATATCAAAATAAACAAGCGTTATATAGCACTGTGTCATGGCGCAACTCAGCCAGAAGGAATTATAGAAGCGCCTATAGCCCGTGCAAATGATAGTATTATTACGCGGCAAGTTTCATCCACTGGTAAGTATGCTAAATCAACTTATCGAACGCTTAATAGCAAACAAAACGTTAGTTTATGTGAAGTTACATTACATACAGGACGCACACATCAAATCCGTGTACATTTTCAATACATTGGACATCCTTTGATAGGAGATGCGTTATATGGTGGAAATCATGATATGATTCACAACCATTGTTTGCAATGTACGGCATTACAATTTAAGCATCCTATTTTGCATAAAACGATATCAATAACTATTGATTATAAACAACTAATATGCCTGTATAACATGCTATAATAAACCAGTAATGGAGGTGTTCCAATTGTCTTTGGAGATAGAGAAAGCGGACAATAATCAACATGCGGTATATAACCAATCACTACTAGATGAATTATTAAATAACAATGATATTGATGATTTTAGAAAAGAATTTCTCGCAATGCATTCATATGAGCAAAGCGAGTATTTTGAGGATAGCGATAATGTTATTAGACATAAAATATTTCAATTGTTATCACCTCAAGAAGTTGCTGGATTTTTCGATCAATTAGAAATAGATGATGAGGATTATGAGCAATTATTCGACACAATGAATGCACAATATGCAAGTAAAGTTTTAGAAGAAATGTCCTACGATAACGCGGTAGATATATTAAATGAGTTATCAAAACCCAAAGTAGCAAGTTTGCTGACATTGATGAATAAAGACGATGCCAATGAGATTAAGGCATTACTGCATTATGAAGAAGATACAGCCGGCGGGATTATGACGACGGAATATATATCATTAGAGGCTGAAACACCAGTTAAAGAAGCATTGATGCTTGTCAAATCACAAGCTCCTGATGCAGAGACCATCTATGTTATTTTCGCAACGAATGTAGAAGGACAATTGGTTGGTGTTCTATCATTACGTGACTTAATTGTTTCTGAAAATGATGCTTATATAGAGGACATTATGAGTGAGCGTGTAATTAGTGTGAACGTTGCAGACGACCAAGAGCATGTTGCACAAAAAATGAGAGACTATGATTTTATTGCGTTACCAGTTGTTGATTATCAGGACCATCTGCTTGGGATCATAACTATTGACGATATTTTAGATGTTATGGATGAAGAAGCTAGTGAAGACTATTCTCGTTTGGCCGGTGTTTCTGACATTGATTCAACGAATGATTCAATTGTAAAAACAGCAGCAAAACGTTTACCTTGGCTCATTATTTTAACATTTTTAGGTATGATAACAGCTACCATTTTAGGCAATTTTGAAGATACTTTATCTAAAGTTGCTTTATTAGCAGCATTTATTCCAATTATCAGCGGGATGTCAGGAAATTCAGGCACTCAATCACTAGCCGTTTCAGTTCGGAATATTTCGACAGGAGAGATTGATGAACAAAGTAAGTTTAGAGTTGCATTACGTGAAGCGGGGAGTGGCATGTTATCTGGTTCGGTTTGCGCTATCATCTTATTTCTAATTATCGTTGTTGTTTTCAAACAGCCGTTTTTAGCTTTAATTGTTGCAGCAAGTTTAACTATAGCTATGACGGTTGGTACTTTAGTAGGTTCCATGATTCCATTATTAATGATTAAAATAAACATCGATCCTGCAGTAGCAAGCGGTCCGTTTATTACTACAATTAATGACATTGTTAGTATGTTAATTTATTTCGGATTAGCAACATCATTTATGTCATATTTAACTTAGGGGGGCGCATATGGAGTTTTTCTCACTTGTAATTGTTGTCGTAGCGGCATTTTTTACGCCGATATTAGTAAATCGTTTAAATATTAGTTTTTTACCTGTTGTTGTAGCAGAAATTTTAATGGGAGTGATTATTGGGAATTCTTTTCTAAATTTAGTTGAAAAGGATAGCATGCTCAATATTTTATCAACGCTTGGCTTTATCTTTTTAATGTTTTTAAGTGGTCTTGAGATTGATTTTTCAGCCTTTAAAAAAGACACACGCAATCGTCAGGGGCAAAGTCAAGAGGATAAAAATGTGCCTAGCCATTTAAATATGGCGTTAACTGTTTTTATCTTTATTATGATTATTTCTATTGTTTTAGCTTATGCTTTTAAATGGCTAGGTTTAGTTGATGATGTGCTATTGATGATTATTATTATTTCGACAATTTCTTTAGGTGTTGTCGTGCCAACGCTAAAGGAAATGAATATTATGCGCACGACGATTGGACAGTTTATTTTATTAGTAGCAGTATTAGCAGACTTGTTTACTATGGTGTTATTGACAGTATACGGTGCATTAAATGGTCAAGGTGGCGGTTCGATATGGTTATCAGCGATTTTAGTTGTTTTTACCGCTATTTTTTATATTATTGGTATTCTGTTCAAACATATGTCCTTTTTACAAAAATTAATGTCAGGTACAACACAAATTGGAATCCGTGCGATTTTTGCATTAATTATTTTATTAGTAGCATTGGCTGAAGGCGTGGGTGCTGAATACATTTTAGGTGCGTTTTTAGCTGGTGTCGTAGTTTCATTACTTAAACCCGATGAGGAGCTTGTGCAAAAATTAGATTCATTTGGTTATGGCTTTTTTATACCGATATTTTTTATTATGGTTGGTGTAGATTTAGACATACCATCACTTATTAAGGAACCCGCTTTATTGATTATTATACCGGTATTGATAGGTGCATTTTTAATATCAAAACTCTTACCAGTATTATTTATTCGACGATGGTTTGATACGAAAACAACCATTGCGTCAGCATTTTTACTCACTTCAACATTGTCATTAGTTATTGCGGCGGCGAAGATAGCAGAACAGCTAAAAACGATATCGTCAGAGACATCTGGTATTTTAATCCTCAGTGCCGTGATTACTTGTGTCTTTGTACCTGTTGTTTTTAAAAAATTATTCCCAATTCCAGATGAAGTTAATCGACGTATTGAAGTGGCGCTCATTGGGAAAAATCAACTAACCATACCAATTGCACAAAATCTAACATCACAGCTTTACAATGTGTCTTTATATTTTAGAAAAGATTTAAGTGATCATCGTCATTTGGCTGATAGTATTACTGTACTAGAAATCAATGATTATGACGAGGCGATATTAACTCGATTAGGTTTATTTGATAATGATATTGTCGTATGTGCAACCAATGATGATGAGATCAATCGTCGTGTTGCGATGATGGCAGAAGAACACGGTGTTAATCGAGTGATTTGTCGTTTAGAGACAATGACTGATGACGTGGGAATGAAAAATTCTGGCATAGAAATATTCAGCAACTTTTTAAGCAATAAAATTTTTCTTAAAGGACTTATTGAAACACCCAATATGCTTAATTTACTAAGCAATGTGGAAACATCTTTATATGAAATTGAGATGTTAAATCATAAATATGAAAATCTAGAATTGCGTAATTTCCCATTTGGTGGCGATGTTATCTTTGTACGCATAATTAGAAATAATGAGTCTATCGTGCCACATGGTGATACACAGTTGCGTTATAAAGATCGTTTAATTGTAACAGGGTCTAAGGAATATGTAGATGAACTTAAAGGCGAGTTAGAATTTTATTATTAAGGGAGTGAAAATGTTACTCAATGTGAATTTGTAGTCCCGGCCCGGCAAGGTTGACTAGGATTGAAAAAACGTGGTATCAATGTATTTTCAATCCAGTCAACTACTGCCAATATTTAGTTTTAGCTTAAAACATAATGATGTCTCAGGCTCAGGAACATACATGTTACACCACAAGTATCGAGGGCATTAAAACACTTTATTAGACACTAGAAATAGTGTTAAAATGTTGTATGATGCATAGAAGAGAGAGTTATGTATATAAAAAACGAAACAAGGAGATAGTTTAAATGTTAAATCTTGAAAATAAAACGTTTGTCATTATGGGTATTGCAAATAAACGCAGTATTGGGTTTGGCGTAGCTAAAGTATTAGATAAGTTAGGCGCAAAGTTGGTATTTACATACCGTAAAGAACGCAGCCGTAAAGAATTAGAAAAATTATTGGAACAATTAAATCAAAATGATCCAAAATTGTATCAAATTGATGTGCAAAAAGACGAAGATGTTATTAAAGGTTTTGCTAAAATTGGTGAAGAAGTAGGCAATATTGATGGCGTTTATCATTCAATTGCCTTTGCAAATATCGAAGATTTACGTGGTCGCTTCTCTGAAACATCACGTGAAGGTTTCTTATTAGCTCAAGATATCAGTTCATATTCATTAACACTTGTAGCGCATGAAGCTAAAAAAATTATGCCTCATGGCGGTAGTATTGTGGCAACAACATATCTTGGTGGCGAATTTGCCGTTCAAAATTATAATGTGATGGGTGTAGCTAAAGCAAGTTTAGAAGCGAATGTTAAGTATTTAGCGCTAGACCTTGGGCAAGATAACATCCGTGTAAATGCGATTTCTGCTGGCCCAATTCGCACACTTAGTGCTAAAGGCGTAGGTGGTTTCAATACAATTTTGAAAGAGATTGAGGAACGCGCACCTTTACGTCGTAATGTAGATCAAGAAGAAGTCGGTAAGACAGCAGCATATTTACTTAGTGACTTATCTAGTGGTGTGACAGGTGAAAATATTCATGTAGATAGTGGATTCCACGCGATTAAATAATGATATTTTATTGAACACCGTTTGCATACCATAAATATATGGTAAGACACGGGGCCCCAACAAAAAGAATTTCGATAAGAAATTCCACAAGCTCAGGAAGTTGGGGTGGGCCTCAACAAAGAGATGTTTGAAATGAAAGCCAACAAACAAAGCGAGTTGGGGTAGCAAAAGAAAGCTGTTTCTTAAGAAAGCAAACCAACAATATAAAATGTTTTAAATAAGCCAGTAAATGAGTTTAAATACAACCCATTTACTGGCTATTTTTCTAGGAATGATTGTCCAGTTTCTTCTTTAGTTTGAAAACATTACACTGCTCTTATTAATCTTTAACGTCACTATTGGCTTTATCCATAATACGAGTGCGGTACTTAAAGATGTTGCTCGCGACTGTTTTCAACACTGCGTATAATGGAACTGCGATAAGTATGAGTGTAAATCCACCTAAATCGCCAGCTGCTAAAATAACGACGATAATTGTTAATGGGTGAATGCTTAACGATTTACCCATTACATTTGGTGTAATGACATTACCTTCAAGTTGTTGTGCAATTAATGTGACTATACAAACCCAGATAAATGTTGTAGGGCTATCGATAATTCCTAAAATGCCAGCTGGTGCGAATGACAACCATGGGCCTAAGAAAGGAATTAAGTTAGCAACACCAGCAAATAATACGAGTAAAGGTGTGTATGGTAATCCGATAATTGTATAACCGATATATAAGATGATTCCTAGGATAACACTAACGGTAACCTGTCCTTGGATGTATGATTTTAATGTAAAGTTTAAATCCTGTAATAAACCTACAGCAAAAACTTTACGCTCTCCTTTGAAAAATTTAGCCACAGCTGGAATAAACTTTTCATGATCTTTTAACATATAAATTAAGAAGAACGGTACCATAACCAACAAGAAGATAGTAGAAATAAATGAAGTAATATAACTTAAAGAGTTGGCTAATACATCAGATACGCCATCTCCTAAAGACTTCACAGTATTATTAATACGAGTAGTCACATCACTAGGTAATTTATCCATTTGTTTTAGTGAGAAATTAATAATTCTTTCAACGTCATTTTGAATAGTTGGAATAGCATGAATTAAGCTATTAACATTTGAAATGATGATAGGTGCGATAAATGCAACAACAACTGCAACAATTGCAATCAAAGCAATAAAAATTGTTGTAATACTTGCCCATCTAGGGAAGCCAAATTTTTCCAATAATGTTTGAAATGGTAAACAAATATAAAATAGAAAACCACTTAGTATAAATGGAAGAAACACTGAACCAATGATGGTAGCAATTGGTGTGAATACGCTATGTACCTCCATAATTAATTTTATCAGTAAGAACAGAATTAATAATGCAACACCCGTTCTAAACCACACTTTATTAAGCATATGCTTAAGTCCTCCTAAATTTCATCATTCAATATATTTAAGTATATATCAAAACTTGTAACGACAAAAGTTATTTTAAATATAAACACAAATAAACAATTCAAGTTGAAGCCAAGATATTTTTTAAATGAACTTATCATTACTGTATTTTTCAAATCTTATTTTAAAAGTGAAAATCTCTTGTTACAATATGAATACGATAACTAGGGGGCCAGTCCAAATGTTAGATTTTAAGCCAGGTAAAATTAATAAACATATTTTACATAGTGTTATATTACAAAGAGATATTACGTTATCTATATATTTACCCGAAACATATACTAATTTATCAAAATACCAAGTAATCATTTGCTTTGATGGGCTCGATTTTCTTAGATTTGGTCGTATTCAAAGAGACTATGAACGCTTAAGACAAAATGAACAAATCCATCCAGCCATAATCGTAGGCTTTAACTATGAAGATGTAGATAAGCGACGTGCTGAGTTTCATCCACAAGGTCAACGCAGTTCACAGACGATTCAAGCTGTAGGTAAAGAGTTGTTACCGTTTATAGATCAAACATTCCCAACATATAAAGTGGGTAACGCGCGATTATTAATAGGAGATAGCTTAGCCGGAAGTATTGCATTAATGATTGGGCTTACTTATCCGACAATATTTAGTCAAGTTGCCATGTTAAGTCCGATGTATGATGACTCAATTAGAGCACGCTTTGAAGCATGTCAACAACGTGATCAGTTGACGTTATGGCAAGCAATTGGATTGGAAGAGGAAGATTTCAAGTTACCAACGACAGGAGCGCCAGCCAATTTTCTAACACCAAATCGAGAATTGTCGGCACTAATAAAGCGTTATGGTATGTCACACGAATATGTGGAATTTGATGGCGGACATAATTGGAAATCCTGGAAACCAATGTTAGAGGATATTTTGAAATATTTCTTAAAGGTCGAAGAATAAGAAGATTTATAATATGCATAGATTACCAATGGGGCGTATCACAGGCAACACGATTGTTGATCAAAAAGCAGTTTGTTACAAGAAAGGTAGCGGGACTACGAATTTATTAGAATTCTGCCTCGCTCCGCGGCAAGAGTGACTAAGGTGGAAAAGCTTGATATAAGCATATTTTTAATACAGTCTATTCATATATAGTTTAGAGCTTAAAACGTAATTATGTTTTAAGCTCTAAATAGCTAGATTCATGCCAATAAAAATAATTCATATAATGAAATAATTTTTATTGTGCATTTAAGCTTATTTTTAAAGTTTTATAAAGCTTGTGCCGTCGGACGGATGATGATTTCATTAATTGAAGTTTCCACAGGTGTATCAATTGCAAATTGAATCGTACGTGCAACTTGTTCAGGTGGAATAGCTAGATTTGAGTAGAAGTCTTTAAGATTGTCTTTAATTTCTTGATCACTACCCTGTTGTGGTAATTCAGTTTGTACAGCTCCAGGTGAAATAACAGTTACACGTATATTTGATTGTACGCTTGCTTCCTCTTGTCGTAATGCTTCACTTGCTGCCCATACACCAAACTTAGTAGCTGAATATACACCTGTTGTTGCGCCAGATTGGTGTGCAGATAATGAAGCAATATTGATAATATGACCTGATTGTTGCTTACGCATAGTAGGTAAGGCAGCATCTATACCATATAAAGTTCCTTTTAAGTTAACATCAATCATTTGATTCCATTCTTCAACCAAACCTTTTGAAAATTCAGACAATGGCATTAGTCCTGCATTATTAATCCATACATCAATTTTTTTATAGTTTTCTAATGTCACTTGAGCTACTTTTTTACTTTCTTCTAGTTTTGATACATCTGCAGTAACATAGATGGCTTGACCACCATCATTTCTAATATCATTAACTAATTGAACCAAACGTTCCTTACGTCGCGCAGCAATTACTAAAATATTACCAGCTTTAGCTAACATTTTGGCAGTTGCTTCTCCTATACCACTACTTGCTCCTGTGATTACAATTACTTTTGACATATGTTAATCGTCTCCTTTTTCATCTTTCCTTAGGGCTACATAAGCCTCATAGCGTGCTTTTTCTGTATAACCATTTTTTTGTAGTTCTGCTAAATGTTGATGGATTTGTATCTTTTTGACTAGATATTCACGAGTAGATATAAGTTCATTAATTTGTGTATCCAATTTAGTTAAAGTGTTATTCAAAAGTTGAGTTGATAATTGATGATTGTGAAATTCTTTCATAATTTGTTTGATATCTTGTAATGACATACCAACATTTCGATAATGTGCAATCGCCATAAGCGTATCCATAGTTATTTCATTAAAAATACGAATACCTTGCTTATTTCTAGGTATATTAATTAAACCTTCTTTTTCGTAAAAACGTATAGTGTGTGGTGAAAGTCCAGTCTCATTAGATACTTCTTTGATTGTCTTCATTGAATCTCCTTTCCAACATATCTTAACCATAAACCCTTAGAGTAACTCTAAGTCAAGCTTTAAGTATAATGAAATTATAAAGGTGGTAGAGGGACTACGAAATCATTATGAATTCTGTCTCGCTCAGCGGCAAGAGTGACTAAGGTGAAAAAGCTTGATATAATCGTATTTTTAATACAGTTAACTACTGCCAATACAGAGATCAAAGCTCAAAATATAATTATGTCCCAGACTTAATAATATTATTAGTCAAAAATAATTAATTATTTATTTTTAAGTAACGGTTTTCATGTGATTTTGATATAATAGAGCTATGTAAAACAAAGGAGGGGTAACAATGATTTTAGGATTAGCATTGATTCCATCAAAATCATTTCAAGATGAGGTGAACGCATACCGTAAACGTTATGATACTCATTACGCTCAAATTAAACCTCATATCACAATCAAGGCGCAATTTCATATTAATGAAACGGAATTAGATTCAGTTAAACAAGATATTAAAGCTAGAATTAGTGATATTGCACCTATTGATGTACATGTGACAAAAGCATCAAGTTTTAAGCCAACTAATAATGTTATCTACTTTAAAGTTGCGAAAACAGATGAATTAGAAAAATTATTTAAACAATTTAATACAGATGCTTTTTATGGTATAGCTGAACATGCATTTGTCCCACACTTTACTATCGCTCAAGGTTTATCAAGCCAAGAGTTTGAAGATATTTATGGACAAGTTAAATTAGCAGGGGTAGACCATAAAGAAGTTATTGAAGCATTATCACTCTTAGAATATGACAATCAAGAAGATAAGTGGAATGTTATTGATACATTTCAATTTTAAACAATATGAATAAAAGATACTGTATGATGCACAGTCTAGTCATCATACAGTATCTTTTTTTAATGCGTATGTTTATTTGATTTAACGAAAAACGTGCCATAGAAAAATGCTAGAAATAGGAATACTATAGCTGAAAAGTAAAATGCATTATTCAAACTGTTTGTGAATTGAGTGATAAGACCGCCAAATAGTGGACCTATCATCGAACCAAAACCTTGCACACTATTAAAAACGCCCCATGTTTCTTCTTGCTCTTCGGGATTAATTTGTCCTGCCATAAATGTATTCCAAGCAGGGAGTAATAAACCATACATAAGGCCAATAAATAACGCAATTAACCACACAATCATGATGTTTGTGACTAATGACAGCCAGAAAATAAATGCTGTGTATAGTACAAAGCCAAAAATGATAATGCTATACATAAAGTTACGGCTATTATTGTCAATCATTTTAGATAAGAACAGCATAGAAAAGGCGCAGGCCAATCCACCAATTACAATAGCAACGGTATATTCTATGGTTGTTACTTTGACAACTTTTGTCGCATACGTCGGTAAAATAGGAACGAGTGCTGAAACTGCTGCACCTTGGAGTAAAATACCAGGAAACAACACAAGATGTCGTTTCATAACGTTTATAATTTGACCGATTTGTTCTTTAACTGGCTTAGTATTGTAATTAGTTAATTGAATATTAACAAAGTAATACATAACCCAAGCAACAATGACAACTAAAGACATCATAAAGGCAAAGCGAGTAGGGTGCAATTTAACAAGCACATTCATAAACGCCCAACCAACGAGCAACCCAGAGAGCCATGCAAAATAAACATAACCCATTTGTTTGCCACGTTTATTTTCCTCTACACTTGATAACATGATAACCCAGATTGGGCTAACAGCGATACCGAGCATAATCGCTGATAAGATAATGATAATAGGGTTTGCTGGAACCCAAATCACTAAAAATAAACTAATAAAAGCGAGGAAAAAGCCTGCTGTTAGCACAAGCTTTGCTCCCCATTTTTTTAGTAGAAAACCTATAACGAAATTGGTAGATGCATCTGCAATAAAATGTATGGATAAAGCTGCAGATGTTACAGCCACGGAAATCGATGTGACAGTTGGCAAATAGTTTATATAACTAAGTGTATACATACCACGTGCGAATTCCATTAAAAATAAAATAATTAGCATGATGACAAAGCTTTTCTTACTATTTGTATGACTATTTGACAAAGAATCTTGCATACAATGGAACCCTTCCGTAAACTTCTTGATATTGTGATGAGTGATTGATTAAAGATAATAAATCAGTACATAATTTATATGTAGAATAGTCTACTTTTGTTTTTTTCATGCGTTGTGACATTGCTTGTAAAGCTTGTACATCATGCGTTAATTCAGATACACAGTTAATTGCATCTTCAGGTGTATCTGCAATTCTACCAAAACCTTTGTTTTCAAAATAACGCGCATTTTCTAACTCTTGTCCAGGTGCAGGGTTTAAAAAGACCATAGGAAGCGTTCTTGTTAGCGCTTCGGATATTGTGATGCCGCCTGGTTTTGTAATCATAAGTTGACTTGATGCCATCCATTCATTCATATGTCTAGTAAATCCTAGAATTAATACATTTTCTTGTTCTTTGAATTCAAAGGCTAATGATTGTTTTAAACCTTTGTTTTTACCGCAAATCATCACAATTTGTGCGTGCGGACTCTTATCTAATATAGCTTTAATTAATTGGTCGAAACCTTTAGACACTCCGAATGCCCCTGCAGACATTAAAATCGTTGGTTTTTCTGGGTCTAATTTATGCTTTCTTAACCAAGCATCTTTATCAATCGGAGATTCGAATTTATCTGATATTGGAATGCCTGTAACCTTAATATGAGATGCTGGGATGCCTACACTCATAAAATCAGCTTTGGTATCTTCAGTAGCTACATAATAACGCTGTGAATGCGGTGTGATCCAGTTTTTTTGCATACGATAATCTGTCATTACAGTTGCGATAGGTATGTTCATATTAAATTGTTCCGTTAAAACAGACATGACTGGTGTTGGAAAAGTCAAGAGGATCAAGTCAGGCTTTTCTTTCAACAGCAAGTTTATTAATTTATTTAAGCCATAATATTTGTAAAAACATTTATCTATCTCTTCAGGGCGACTATAGTAAAAGTTTTTGTACATATTGCGAAAATATTTAAAGCTATTGATATACCACTTTTTACAGATAGAAGTCAAAATTGGATGAGCTTCCATAAATAAGTCATGTTCAATAACACTGAGATGATCCAAATTCATTTCATTGAATTGGTTAACGATACTTTCTGTTACTTGTAAGTGTCCGTTACCAAAGGACCCAGTAATAATCAATATCTTTTTAGTTTGAGTAACCATAAATAGCCACCCTCCGTTAGTTTCAGTTTCAATTATATCTAAGCATTATAACACATTCATTCATCTTTGATAGTCGTCGTTGTCTTAATGTTACTAATCACTTAATAGTACTTTATTAATATAAAAATGTTAAATAATTAAGTCCTTACTATATTAATTGACTATATCTTTGTATATTACCATGGTAGCACGATTTTAATGAAATGTATTGTCATAATACAATTTATAGTAAATTTTTAAAATTTTTACCCTAAATTAATAAAGTTAAGCCCTAATTAATTTTTTGACTAATTAAATCGGATGTAAATGTTTTGATTGAAAAAGATAAGAATAAATTTATCATCATCTTTAAAACGTGTATAATGAAAGTATTGTAAAAAAAGTATTGTAAAAAAGGAGCGATACGTTTTGAATGCGAGCACATTATTTGAAAAAATTAGAGTAAAACAAGTAATTGGAACTTTAGATAGACACGTAACGGATATTACAACGGATTCACGTACAGCTAAATCAGGAAGTATTTTTGTAGCATCAAAAGGTTATACGGTAGACAGTCACAAATTTTGTCAAGATGTCATTAACCAAGGATGTCAAATTATTGTTGTGAAAAGTAAGCAAGAAGTCGAAGGCGATGTAACTCAAATTATTGTTAGTGAGACACTCAGAGTGGCAAGTTTGTTAGCGCATACCTTATTTGATTTTCCGAGCCATCAATTAACGACGTATGGTGTTACTGGAACAAATGGTAAAACTTCAATTGCTACCATGATTCATTTGATTTATCGTAAGTTACATAAAAATAGTGCTTATTTAGGAACAAATGGTTTCCAAATTAATGAGCAAAAGACAAAAGGTGCGAATACTACGCCTGAGACAGTGTCATTAACTAAAAAGATTAAAGAAGCCGTGGATGCTGGTGCAGAAGCGATGACAATGGAAGTGTCAAGTCATGGTTTAGCTTTAGGTCGACTTAGAGGTGTTGAATTTGATGTTGCTATATTTTCAAATTTAACACAAGATCACTTAGATTTTCATGGCACTATGGAAGCATATGGACATGCTAAATCATTACTCTTTAGTCAATTAGGAGAAGATTTATCTAAAGAAAAGTACGTAGTTTTAAACAACGATGATGCTTTTTCTGAATATTTAGCGTCAGTAACCCCATACGAAATTTTTACATACGGTATTGATAACGATGCGCAATTTAAAGCAATTCATATTAATGAATCATTACAAGGAGTAACATTTGAACTTGACACACCATTTGGTAACTATAATGTACAATCACCATATGTTGGTAAATTCAATATTTCAAACTTAATGGCAGCAATGATTGCTGTGTGGAGTAAAGGAATACCTTTTGAAACTATTGTCGAAGCAGTGAAAACGCTTGAACCGGTCGAAGGACGACTTGAAGTACTTGATCCGAATTTACCTATAGATTTGATTATTGATTACGCACATACAGCAGATGGAATGAACAAATTAATAGATGCTGTTAAACCATTCGTAAAACGAAAACTGATTTTCTTAGTAGGTATGGCGGGTGAACGTGATTTAACTAAAACGCCAGAAATGGGAACAGTAGCTTGTCGAGCAGATTATGTTATCTTTACACCAGATAACCCAGCTAATGATGATCCTAAAATGCTAACTTCAGAATTAGCTAAAGGGGCCACGCACGATAACTATGTTGAATTTGAAGATCGCGCAGAAGGCATTAGACATGCAATTGAAGTTGCCGAACCGGGGGATACAGTTGTATTAGCATCTAAAGGAAGAGAACCTTATCAAATTATGCCAGGACATGTTAAAGTTCCGCATAGGGATGATTTGATAGGCTTAGAAGCTGCCTATAAGAAATTTGGCGGTGGCCCCGTTGATCGTTAAACAACTGATTATTCATCATGAAACGGTTAATGTTTATCTATATAAGAATAAAGAAACAAATCATTTGTTGATAGCTATTCCAGATGTTTTCTGGTCTTTCGAAATATCTTTAGCTACACATATAAATAAAATTAACGATGAATTAATGATGCAATTATTTACTTTTAATAATGAACAAGATGCAAGTACAATTGCTTCTAAATTAACTGGTTGGATTGCGGATAATTTAAAAGGAGATTTATAAATGAGTTTAAAAGATGAAGTAGAGTCAAGAAAGACGTTTGCCATCATTTCTCACCCAGATGCTGGTAAAACAACGTTAACAGAAAAACTATTATACTTTAGCGGTGCGATTCGTGAAGCAGGTACTGTTAAAGGTAAAAAGAGTGGTAAATTTGCTACAAGTGACTGGATGAAAGTTGAGCAAGAACGTGGTATTTCAGTTACAAGTTCAGTTATGCAATTTGATTACGATAATTATAAAATCAATATTCTTGATACACCAGGGCATGAAGACTTTTCAGAAGATACGTATCGTACTTTAATGGCTGTTGATAGTGCTGTCATGGTTATCGACTGTGCTAAAGGAATCGAACCACAGACATTGAAGTTATTTAAAGTTTGTAAAATGAGAGGTATTCCGATTTTTACATTTATCAATAAGTTAGATAGAGTTGGTAAAGAACCATTTGAATTATTAGATGAAATTGAAGAAACATTGAATATTGATACATATCCAATGAATTGGCCTATCGGTATGGGACAAAACTTCTTTGGCATTATTGATCGCAAAACAAAAACAATTGAGCCATTTAGAGATGAAGAAAATATATTACATCTAAACGATGATTTTGAACTGCAAGAAGCGCATGCAATCCAGAATGATAGTGCATTTAGCCAAGCAATTGAAGAAATGATGCTCGTTGATGAAGCTGGAGAGCAATTTGATGATGAGGCCTTATTAAGTGGCGATTTAACACCTGTATTCTTTGGGTCAGCATTAGCAAATTTTGGAGTGCAAAATTTCTTAAATGCTTATGTTGATTTTGCGCCAATGCCTCATGCAAGACAAACAAAAGAAGATATAGAAGTAAGTCCATTTGATGCTGATTTTTCAGGATTTATATTTAAAATTCAAGCCAATATGGATCCAAAACATAGAGATAGAATTGCCTTTATGCGTGTAGTAAGTGGTGCATTTGAGCGAGGTATGGATGTAACGTTACAGCGTACACTTAAAAAGCAAAAAATCACACGTTCTACTTCATTTATGGCAGACGATAAAGAGACGGTCAATCATGCAGTTGCTGGTGATATTATAGGTTTATATGATACGGGGAACTATCAAATTGGTGATACACTGGTTGGCGGTAAACAAAAATATAGTTTTCAAGATTTACCCCAATTTACCCCGGAAATATTTATGAAAGTATCTGCCAAAAACGTTATGAAACAAAAGCATTTTCATAAAGGTATAGAACAATTAGTACAAGAAGGTGCAATTCAATACTATAAAACATTACACACCAATCAAATTATTCTAGGTGCAGTAGGCCAGTTGCAATTTGAAGTATTTGAACACCGCATGAAGAACGAATATAACGTCGATGTTATCATGGAACCTGTAGGTAGAAAAATTGCTAGATGGATTGAAAACGAAGATGATATTAAAGATAAGATGAATACATCACGTTCTATTCTAGTTAAAGATAGATATGACCAACTTGTATTCCTTTTTGAAAATGAGTTTGCAACACGTTGGTTTGAGGAGAAATTCCCAGAAATAAAACTTTATAGCTTGTTGTAATTATATGAATCTTCAAGTTACTTATAAATTAGCCACACAATTTGTAGGCAATATATTGTACTAAGTTATCAATATATGTATAATATTGGTAACAAATGAATACCTATGACTGATGTCAGAGGGGAGTAACTTGAGATGTGGACAGGCACTTCGCTGCATTTATTAATAAAATGTCTGCATTAACACTTTATCGTCACTACGAAGGATGACTTCCGGTAAAGTGAGCGTCATCGCTTAGTGAGACCTTTGCTAATAATTTAGCATGGGTCTCTTTATTTGTATATCATGAACAAAGGAGTTGTCCGCTTTGGATCCGAGCTTAATTTTGCCTTATTTATGGGTTATACTCGTTCTTGTATTTTTGGAAGGCTTACTTGCCGCAGATAATGCAGTCGTAATGGCGGTAATGGTAAGACATTTACCACCAGAACAAAGAAAGAAAGCCTTGTTTTATGGATTATTAGGTGCTTTTATATTTAGATTTATTGCATTATTCTTAATTAGTATTATTGCGAACTTTTGGTTTATACAAGCAGCAGGGGCTGTTTACTTAATTTTTATGTCTATTAAAAATTTATGGAATTTCTTCCATAGTAAAGATGAACCTCAACCTGAAGGTGATGATCATCATTATGATGAACACGGGGTTGAAAAGAAATTAAGCCCATTACAATTCTGGGGCACTGTATTAAAAGTTGAGTTTGCAGATATCGCATTTGCAATTGATTCTATGTTAGCCGCAATGGCAATAGCTGTAACATTACCAAAAGTTGGAATTCATTTTGGTGGTATGGATTTAGGTCAATTTTCGGTGATGTTTATTGGCGGCATGATTGGTGTTATTCTAATGCGTTTTGCAGCAACATGGTTTGTAGAGCTACTTAACAAATATCCTGGCTTAGAAGGTGCAGCATTTGCTATTGTAGGTTGGGTAGGTATCAAGTTAGTTGTGATTGTTTTAGCACATAAAGACATTGCGGTGTTACCAGAAGATTTTCCACATTCAACTTTATGGCAAACTATATTCTGGGTAGTAATGATAGGTTTAGTTTTGGTAGGTTGGTTAACATCTGTACACAATAATAAAAAACGTGAACAACAATAAAGATAGATAACTTTGTCCATGGAGCATTCATGGGCAGAGTTTTTTTATAACTATAACAAATTGCAGATTTTAGTTAGACATATTAAGATTTAAAATATAGAAGTATATAGTAAAATGCTATAAATGTTCGTTATCATCAAGCAATTATATATTGATTGTGTCATAATAATAGAGTAATAAAAGTAAGGAGTTGTCATCTTTGGATAAGGGTAAAAAACAAGTGATACCTAGAAGTCAGTATCGAAGAAAAAGACGCGAATTTTTCCATAATGAAGAAAGAGAAGCACGAATTCAACAAGAGCAACAAGAAAAATTAAAACAAGCAAAAAAAGAAGCGCAGCAATCTAAAGTTAATGAAGAGCGTGTTAAAGATAATTTAAGAAAAGCACGTATTGAGAAATTAACGCAAGAAGAAATCCATCAACAACACAGTCAAGATATAAAAGAAAATACCCCAGACACTAGTATTCAAGATAATAATCATATAAAACAACCAGTTGGAAAAGAAACAAATAGTATTGATGATGAGAAAAATACAGTAGAACATCACGCTAAAAAAACTGACGAAAAAATAAAGCAACAGAATGCGATTGACCGTGCAGATAATTATCAAAATGATGAACCTATCCAACAGAAAACATCAGAAACAAAAGAAAAACCAAAAGAGACAGAATTACAAAATGATAGTAAAGATAATAAAGAGCAGCAACGAGATACATTAGAGAAACAGGAATCAAGACCTAAGAAAACGAATAAAAAACATAATAGTAAATTCAATCAGTCAACAACAAAAAAAGTCAATCAAGAAGAACCACCTTTATACACACACCAGCAAATAAAGAAAGAAAATACACAACGTAAAAACGATACAGAGACAGTAAATTCAAAGGATGAACAAAAGCAACAAGCAGCAAATATAATAAGCGCTAAAAAGAACCATAAGCAAACACATCAAGAAAAGCCTAAAAAAACACCAACAGAACCCAATAAGGCAACTAAAGAGAATAAACAAGATAATATTAATAATGCACAGATTTTAGAAAGCATCACTAAATTCTTTAAAAAACATTGGGTTAAAGTTGTTATTGTTGTTGCAGTAATTATATTAATTTTATTATTAAGTGCAATATTTAGAAATGTAAATAACACTGGAACAAATCAAAGTGGTTTACTCAACTCTGGAAATCATGATAAGAAATATACAGCTACTATGAAAAGTGCCAATAGCGCAGTTAAATCAGTAGTTACGGTGGAAAGTGAATCACCTAAAAACAGCACCTTACCCAAAGATACTAAAGACTCAGAAAGTGAAATTGGTTCAGGTGTCGTCTACAAAAAAGTGGACGGCGCCATTTATATTATGACCAATGCACATGTAGTAGGAAATGAAAAAAAACAAAAACTTACATATGGCAATAACCAAACAATTCAAGGAAAAGTTGTAGGAAAAGATAAATGGTCTGATATTGCTGTTATCAAAGCTGAAGCACCTAAAGACGATGCATTAACACCAATTGACATTGGCGATTCTAGTAATTTAATACTCGGACAATCCATTTTAGTGGTCGGTAACCCATTAGGCGTTGATTTTAAAGGCTCAGTTTCTAAGGGAATTATTTCTGGTATGAATCGTTTTGTACCAGCTGATTTAGATAAAGATGGTAAATATGATGTTTTATCGAAAGCATTTCAAGTTGATGCACCAGTTAACCCAGGGAATTCTGGTGGTGCTGTTGTGGATGAAAATGGTGACTTAATAGGTATTGCCTCTTTAAAAATCAACATGGATAACGTAGAAGGTATGGCATTTGCCATTCCAATTAATGATGCTCAAAAAATTGCAAAACAACTAGAAGATAAAGGGAAAGTTGTTTATCCTAATACAGGCATTGATTTACAAAATGTCGGCGACTTAAATGATACTGAAAGAAAAGCAATAAAATTACCGGACAAAGTAAAAAATGGTGTTGTGATTAAACAAATCGATACAGATTCTTTAGGTGAAAAATCGGGTTTAAAAACAGATGATGTCATAGTAGAATTAGATGGTAAGCTAATTGAAGATAATTTGAGATATAGACAGATTATATTTAGTCATAGAGAAGATTTAAAAACGATTACAGCAAAAATTTATCGTGATGGTGAGCTGAAAGAAGTAAAAATTAAATTGAAATAGTGTTGAGGTGAAGTAGATGTCTATCTTCAATCAGTTACTAAAGAAAACCACTCCTCAACAGGGGATTGTACTGTATTATTTAGTAGCCATCGTCATTGCATTCTTATTATTAAATTTACCATTTGTCCATAAACCTAATGTCAATGTCAATCCAATAGATACTTTATTTGTAGCTGTATCTGGTATTAGTGTGACTGGATTATCGCCAGTTAATATTGTAGACACATATTCTACATTTGGCCAAGTCATCATTCTAATCATTCTAAATATTGGTGGCATTGGTGTGATGGCTATTGGAACCCTATTATGGGTTGTATTAGGTAAACGTATTGGGATACGTGAACGTCAACTCATTATGCTCGATAATAATAGGGAAACGATGAGTGGAACAGTTAAATTAATACTTGATATTGTAAAAACCATATTTGTTATTGAATTAGTCGGTGCATTATTACTAGCATTTTATTTTTATAGAGATAATCCAGATTTAAAAAACGCTTTAATGCAAGGTTTATTTGTGTCAATATCAGCTACTACAAATGGGGGCTTAGATATAACAGGGGAATCTCTTATTCCTTATGCAAATGATTACTTTGTCCAAACTATCGTGATGGTATTAATTATTTTAGGTTCCATTGGATTCCCAGTACTATTAGAGACAAAAGCATATATAAAAAATAGAATAACTAACTTCAGATTTTCATTATTTACAAAAATAACGACATCAACTTATTTCTTCTTATTCTTTTTTGGGATTATAGCAATTTTAGCACTAGAACATAATCATGCATTTAAAGGACTTAGTTGGCATCAGGAATTATTTTATTCATTCTTTCAGTCAGCAACTACAAGAAGTGCAGGATTACAAACGATAGATGTGACTAACTTCAGTGATGCTACAAATATTATTATGAGTTTACTCATGTTTATTGGATCATCTCCTAGTTCTGTAGGTGGTGGAATTCGAACAACTACATTTGCTATCTTAATATTATTTGCACTTAATTTTAGTAATAATGAAGAAAAAACATCTATTAAAGTTTTCAATAGAGAATTGCATATTATGGATATACAACGATCATTTGCTGTATTTATAATGGCAAGTATTTTAACCTTTGTAAGTATGATTGTTATTGCTACAGCTGAGAATGGTAAATTAACTTTCTTACAAGTGTTTTTTGAAGTGATGTCTGCGTTTGGTACTTGCGGGTTAACACTAGGGGTAACTGATGATATTAGCAATGTGACTAAAATAGTATTAATGGTTCTTATGTTTATAGGACGTGTAGGTTTGATTTCATTTATTATAATGATTGCCGGTCGAAGAGAACCAGATAAATATCATTATCCAAAAGAGCGTATTCAAATTGGTTAATTATCACTTGTACGTTGGAATAGAAGCAAAACGATAGTTTAATAATTAATTACACAATCTTGTCGGGGCGAGACTACGAATTCATATTGAATTCTGTCTCGCGCCTTTTTTAATATTTCTTAATATGTCTAGCTGTTGATGAAGAATTTAAAAACATACAGAAACTTGTTTAACATGGATTGTTTAATATGATCGATGTTAAACTAAAGTTGACAGGAGGATGGCAATATGGAGAAAAATGAGAGAATTAGTGTTGACGTCATTACTACTACGGATATGCATAGTCAATTCTTAAATGGAAATTATGGCTCAAATATATATAGAGCAGGGCAATACGTAAAAGATATTAGAAAACGTAATAAACATGTCTTGTTACTTGATAGTGGAGGAAGTTTAGCCGGCTCGTTACCAGCTTATTACTATGCCATAGTTGCTCCATATAAGCGACATCCTATGATAAAACTAATGAATGCGATGCAATATGATGCAAGTGGTATTAGTTCAGATGAATTTAAGTTTGGTCTGTCCTTTTTAACACGCTCAGTATCACTTGCAAGGTTTCCATGGTTATCCGCAAATATAGAATATAACATGACACGTGAGCCATACTTTTCAACGCCTTATGTAATCAAACAATATCAAGATGTGAGAATTGGTATTATAGGATTAACCGCAGATGGATTAATGAAAAATGAATACGCTGAAATGGAACCAGATGTAAAAATCGAGAAAACCTTACTATCTGCTAAACGCTGGATTCGTTATATTCATGAAACTGAGAAAATTGATTTTTTAATTGTAATTTATCATGGTGGTTTAGATAAAATAAGCCAAACTACAAATAGTCGTCATAGTGAAAATGCAAATGAAGCTGAGAAATTAATACGTGAGATGGGTGTGATAGATTTAATTATTACGGCGCATCAACATCAAACGGTAATAGGTAAAGACAATGAAACGGTGTATGTACAAGCTGGACAAAACGCTGAAGAATTGGTTCATATTAATATACAGTTTAAAAAACGCACGAATAGCTATGAAATAGAACATGTCAATGCCGAAGCTATAAATTTAAATCAACATAATGAAGATGAAGCATTATTAAAGCTAACATATTATGATAGAAAAGCAGTTACACATTGGTCTAATGAAATCATTTCTGAAACCTCGTGCTCCTTACAAGTAAATAGCTTAGAAGATATGGTAGCGGGTTCACATCACTTTACACAACTGCTGCATGACAGTTTGCGGTATGCATTTAACAATAATATCACCTGTGTTAATGTGCCTAGAAATGGAGAGCAAGGGTTAAAACAGCAGATACAAAATAAAGATATTTATGAAGCATATCCTCATCCAGACAAACCCATTGATATAACGCTGTTAGGTCAACAGATCAAAGATATCTTAGAATATAGTTATGCACATTTGGAAATTGAAGATGACCATTTGAAACAAACTGTGATAGATGAAACATTATGCACGCAATGGCAAGGATTTAATTATGAAGTGAATATGAAAAAGCCGCCATTTCAAAGGGTTACTATTAAAGGAATTGATTTAAATGGTAGTTATCGTGTTACTATGACCGATTATTGTTTTAGAAATTATCAGTTTATCATTGGTGACGTTATAGTAAACAGAGATAGTTTTGAATATCCAATGTCATTTATTATGACAAAACTATTAAACACCCATGACTATCGCCCTCAAATTAAAAATAATTTTATTGTAAACTCCTAACAATGATGCTTCATTAATTATAAACGTAGTGTAGCATTCAATTACTTGTTTTAAACTAAAAAATAAAAGCATTTCTTAGCTGCATAGGCTAAGAAATGCTTTTTAACCATGAAATATTAATAATAGAATAATTGCAACAATCTGAGCAACAGATGTTGTTGCAATGCGACGTGTATAATGATAGCTGAGGGATAAAATAAGTTGACATACAAAGATGAAAACAACAATCCACCAATTATCTAAGTAAATAAACAAGGAACTGGAACATAATGCTGTAATTAGTACTTGTAACCAATATGGTAAATGAAATGCATTTAATTCCTTTTGCAGCACAGTTCGCATATATAATTCATGGCATGGTATGACAAATAATAAAGTAATTAGCATTTGCCATTTATAATGAACACCTGTTTTCGTTAATTCTTTAATTAATTCAGTGTAACTTAAATCATTTGAAATAAACGAGAATATTAACTGAATAATAATGAGTAAAAGGGCTGTAATTAATCCAACACCAATTGAAGTCAATAATCTTTTTGACTTAATGTCTCGCTGATAAAATACATAGCTTATTCCAGCAATTAGCATAATACCAGTATATAGGTACCAATATTCTTGGTGTTCGCCCCACATCACAAGTAAAATAAGGTGAAATACGATAAAGCTTGCAATAAACCATTTTAAAGCATTAGATATCTTCTTCATTGAAAATTAACCTTCTTGTTCAACGATTTTATACCGTTTATGATTAATTACAGTTTTTTCAGGTAAATCTAAGTCATTGAAATTTTCCATGATAGTCAAATCAACAATAACAGAGTTATCATTTATTTTTTCAACACGGCCTCTTAAACCGTCATAAAATTCTACAATATTACCTACTTCAGCAACAGTCATTCTGAGTCCTCCCTCAAATCATAGCTAAATTTTATTTTACTAAAAATTACACTACAAATAAACAAATTTCTCTTATAAATGCATATTTAAAGCTAAAATATGAAAAAAATGTCATAAATGAGTTAATGATTGGAAATTTTATTGGAATTAAGGCATAAAGTAAATAAGGGCATAAAGAAGAGAACTAAGGAGAGATAGAATGAAGTTTATAAGTAATAATAATATTACTGATCCAACACTTAATCTTGCCATGGAGGAATATGTTTTAAAACAATTACCCTCAGAGGAAAGCTATTTCTTATTTTACGTGAATCGACCATCAATCATAGTTGGGAAGAACCAAAATACGATTGAAGAAGTAAACAAGGAATACATTGATGAACATCATATTGACGTGGTACGTCGTATTTCAGGTGGTGGTGCTGTTTATCATGATACAGGAAATCTAAACTTTAGTTTTATAACTGATGATGATGGAAATAGCTTTCATAATTTCAAAAAATTTACCGAGCCCATTGTTCAAGCATTACAGTCATTAGGAGTAAATGCTGAAATGACAGGACGTAATGACATTCAAGTAGGTAGCGCAAAAATTTCTGGGAATGCAATGGTAAAAGTCAAAGATCGAATGTTTAGTCATGGCACATTAATGTTGAATAGTGAATTAGATGAAGTGCAGAATGCTTTACGTGTTAACCCAGCAAAAATAAAATCTAAAGGTATCAAATCCGTACGTAAACGTGTTGCCAATATTGAAGAGTTTTTAACAGAAAAAATTACTATTGAAGAGTTTAAACAAATTATTTTAAAAACGATTTTCGGTGAACATGAAGTAGAAGAATATCATTTAACTGATGACGATTGGAAAAAAATAGAACAATTAAGCAATGAAAAATACAGAACATGGGAATGGAATTACGGTAGAAACCCTAAATATAATTTTGAAAGAGAACATAAATTTGAGCGTGGTTTTATACAAATAAAACTAGATGTTAAAAAAGGAAAAATCGAACATGCTAAAATATTTGGTGATTTCTTTGGAGAAGGTAATATTACAGAATTAGAACAAGCATTAATTGGGTGCTTACATGATTATCCTCACATCAAAGAGGCTTTAGCTGATTATGATTTTTATTATTATTTTGGAGATATTGATAAAGATGAAATAATTAAGTTAATGTCCTAAGCATTAATTAAGGGCTATTCGCTTACTTGTTTAAGTAGTGAATAGCCCTTTTAGGATTTATACCAGGATCCGGATTTAGTCATTTAGAAACGCCTCCAATTTTTTGTATTCGTTTGTGTAATTCATAAAGTCTGTTTCGTTTTTATCAATGAGTGCCTTATCAATCAAGGTGGTTAACTTATCCTTTCTAGCCTTTCTTAGCGCCTCATCAATAATAAGTTCAACGCCTAAGTCGTTAACTGTAGTGACAAATTGATCAAGAGTTGTGTGTTGCACATTAGTATTATAATGCATAAGAAACACGACCTTTCTACATATTTAATTTATTTAAAATTAGTATACATCTGTTCAATTTCGAAATCAATGAATATTCTGACATTTGTTCGAGAAAAAGGTGTAAATATATTCTTAAGGTATAACTTGACATTAAATAAAAATGATATAAAATATTAGTCAGTTATATGTTTTAAAGAATATATAATACTTTAATCGAAAGAAAGGAAGGTTACTCTATGGACAAAAAAACCATATATGTTATACGTAAAGGAGATATGGTCATACGACCCATTATCGACGATTATGGACATGCTCAAGGAACAGAAATCATTAAATTTGACACCACAAAAGAAAGAAGCCCATTTAAAACGCAGAAAATTATAGAAAGATCTTGCAAGTTTTACGGAAATAATTATCTTAGCAAAAAAGCAGAAACAAGTAGAATCGCTCGTATTAATAGCAAACCTCCGATATTACTCACTCCCTTATTCCCAACTTATTTTTTTCCAACACATTCTGACAGACAAGAAGAAAACATATGGATTAATATGCATTTTATTGTAGATATTAAGCCTTTAAAGCACAGAAAAAGTAAAGTCATTTTTGCTAATCATGAAACACTTATCATAAATGTGTCATTTCATAGTATGTGGCATCAATATATAAATGCCATTTTTTATTACTACATGGTAGATAAACAATCTAAAATGCGTTCAAATAACCCCGATATGCCTATTGATTATGAAAAATCCTCACTAAATATTTACGAAGCACTTTCCCAATATTCTCTATTAGATAATAAATAGCAGTGTGTTTAAATTTAAATTATGCGGGATGTTTATATTAATTTAGTGTAAATATTCCGTATAAATTTTAAAGAATATCTATTGCAAAAATCACGTTTATTGTTATAATAGTATTTGTGCTCATTGGAGATACTATACATTAATCCACAGTAGCTCAGTGGTAGAGCTATCGGCTGTTAACCGATCGGTCGTAGGTTCGAGTCCTACCTGTGGAGCCATGGAAACGTACTCAAGTTGGCTGAAGAGGCGCCCCTGCTAAGGGTGTAGGTCGCGAGAGCGGCGCGAGGGTTCGAAT
>NZ_PPPV01000012.1:725796-807632 GCF_002901705.1 Staphylococcus lugdunensis | reverse complement strand
ATATCATTAACCCCATTAAATCAACGTTTAATTCACGTGATTTAATGGGGTTTTTATATAGATATAGTTTAATGGTGTGGATTAATCTAAATGTTTATTAATTACTGAATCTGCAAGAGTACAATCAGAATCGCAAAAGTTAACTTATTTAAAAGAATTAGGTGAAGATGGAGAGTACAAATATGTAGCTAAAATAGATAATAAGACATCTAAAATATGTCACTCATTAAATGGTAAAGTTTTTAAAGTTAAAGATATGGTTCCAGGTATTAATGCACCTCCTATGCACCCATGGTGTAGAAGTACAACTGTTCCGAATGTTGGTAATTGGCGAGATCAATTCTTTAAAGAAAGTAAAAGTAAATATAAAGTAGAAGATAAAGAAAAACATACTAGTCAATATGAAAAATCACAAGATAAAGCCAAAAAAGAAATGATACAAATGATAAATGATGGTAGAATAAAAGTAGAATTAAATGTGGAAAAACAAAATAGGCATTCTTTAAATAATAAATTGTATTTGGAGAATAAAAAGTTTGCATTAAAAAACAATGAGAAATTACCTAGCTACACTATACTTTCTAATAATGAGTTAAATAGATTATTAAAAATATACTCGACAACTGGAAAAATTCTAGTTAATAAAGGTGGTTTTAGTCGTAAAGAAATTATTGATTTCGAAAAAATTATAGGAAAAGCTTTTGTAGAAGGAAAATATATTGAGACATCATTCGGCAAAGTTCATTATTCAAAAACAGGTTCTCATATAGTACCTTTCATAAGTAAGGAGAATTAAAATGTTAATCAAAGATGTATATCGTAAAAATGTTATTGTCATACTTAATAACAAGGAAAAATTTAAAGGTTTTGTGATTGATTATGAAAATCCATTAGAAAGTGATACTGGAAACTATTGCATGGATTTAGCAACAGATTTAGGTTTTTACTCTATTGATGAATCAGAGATTAAAGAAATAAAATTAATGTTATAATAGCATCCTTTCTACACAGATAAATAGAAAGTGGTGCTATTTTTATACGATTTTTTAATCTTTTCGAAAGGTTATTTTTTATGCCCAAACCATGCTTATGGCGTTAAAAGGTGCAAGTGTTAAGTCCGAACCATGCATGACTTAAAACTAATCAAGAGTAAATATATGAGGTGTAAAATATGCAAACTAAGAAGACCAACATGTTGAAATTAAAGTTACAGTTTTTCGCAGAAGAATCAGAAAATAATGCGTAGACATCTTATAAACTAGAAAAATAAGTTATAGACGAACTGAATCAAGCGTTTTAATCGTGTCTTAATTGGTGTGTTTTTTTGTCTCAAAATAATTATGCCAAAAGACATAATATATATGAGGTGAGTGAATGAAGAAAAAATAAAAGCACCCAAAAGCATTAAATGCTCAATTAAAGTAAACTTGGTCATTCTACAAATTGAGCTAGCTTTTGAGTACTAAACAATTGAGGGGTTTGCTTCCCTCTCTAATATAAGTATAACATAATCCTCATTTCAAATATATGAAAATAAAAGTGTATAACAGAAACAAAATTAAAGTAATAACCCCACCTAATATAGTAACTACTATCAATTCGGATGAAAAATTATTAATTTTATTCTTTTCTTTTAAATATTTAGTTAAATAAACAGAACTATACATTGATATTAAAAGTAGGATTATAAATGCAATTGAATTCATGTCTATTGCCACCCTACATATGTCATTATATTAAATTTCCCTTTCGCGACTACACCACTTTTAACTCCACCGTGACCTAAAAAACCTACTAAACCACTAACCATATTATCGGGAAATTCATGACGAATGGTTTTTTTGGATAAATCTTGATATTCATCATAAAATTTGACATCTTTGGGGTTAGTTTTAATTTGATCATCGAAGATTCCAGATAATCCAAGTTTAACATCCGTCCCTATATCGGCAGGTTCTTTAGGTTCAGTACCCGCATAAACCATGTAAACCGTATCATTATCTACTTTGCCGTTACTATCTATAGGCGATAGAGCCATCGCTTGAAATCCATTCGCTTTATCGATGCGCGAAGCTTGGATTTTAAAATTTAGAACACTATCATCTTTTTTAATTTTAGTTGTTTTTCGATTTGTAATATTTGATTTATAACTATTACCAGAAAGTTGATAATATGTGTTATCTTTATTATGTAAATCAGTCATAAATTCACCTCAAAAGGATTGATTTTTTGAATAAAAAAATATTTTTAACAGTTATTATATTAATTAGTATAATATTAATCGTAGGAAGCGTCTATTTTAAAACGAAATATGATGAAAAAAAAGAAAAAGAACAACAATATTATAACGAACAAAAAGAAAGAATAATTTTGTATATGAAATATAATGTCAAAAATTTCAAAAATATCGAATTTATAGAAATGAAAAAGAATCCAATGGATGGCTATGACATTGATGGTTATATCAATAATGATAAAGATTTATCATTTAGTGTGGGTATAAGATCTTTAGATGATTTTCAATTTGATGGAGATATAGCATGTTCTGACAAATTAGATAAATTATTTATAAAAAATCCGAAACCTGTATCTGAAATAAAGAAAGAACAAAACAAAAAAGAGGATAAGTAAATCAAAGTTGTAACTAAGTGACATTTTAAGTGATGTTTTTACGCTGAGATATGTTCTTTGTTGCAGTGAGAAAGGATATTTGTATATTATTGACTTATATATCAGGTAATTCATTTTTATCTTCTACGCTAACAGCAACAACCACTATTATAATATTTTTTATTGTTAATAAATGGGGAAGAAAATCATAGAAAAGAGAAGGTAAAACCGCACTCATTTGAGCGTAGTTTTTTATACAAAACAAGGAACGTCCCCGTTACGTTCCCTATAGCTTATAATGACTGGTGTTATAGTATTTTAAAACACCCTCCGTTTCCGTAATATCATTAACCCCATTAAATCAACGTTTAATTCACGTGATTTAATGGGGTTTTGTTTGTGACTTTTAAAAATTCACTACCTAACTTTATTTGTTCTTTTTATCAGATTTTTTTCCATCCAATTGTTTATCTACGTCTTTATCTCGATGCTTATCTTTAATCTCTTTTTTATCATTGCGTTTATCTGCACTTTCTTTCTCTGTCTTTTCGGCATGACCACAAGCGCCTAGTACGAGTGTACTTGCAAGTAAAATTCCAAAGAACTTTTTCATATGTGTTCCTCCTAAAATTTGATTGACAGCAATATTTCAACAATATTCTGAAAAAAGTTGCACTTCTACCTATAAGTTAACATAAGAGTTGAAATCATCTTATGAGATGGTGTTATAAAAATGCAACTATAAGTTATTGTTGTTGTTTGGATGATTTACTGTCAATTTTATCTTTAATAAATTTAATAATATAACCTGTGATAATCGCTTTTATTACACGTTTTAGAAAGTTTTTCATGTATTTACTCCTCTAATTTGAATTAGTCTATACATGTTTATACCCATTTAGCATAAAAATAAAGCTTACATGTTTGAGTTGAGCAGTAAACTTTAAAACTATTTCCTTTTATTTTTAATAAAAGAATGTGTGGTTTTTAATTATTGTTATATGAATTAAAAAATAATAAAAAGACGGGTATTTAGTCTACATCGACTTTAATACTCGCCTTATAAAGCTTACATGATTTATTGTTTATAACGCACCGCCTAAAGCACTTAAATAGATAGCTATTGCATACAGTACACCGAAAAATGTATTGGCTTTGCCAGTAGCTACCATAGCTGGCATCATAGTTTCAGGTGTATCGTTTTTATTAAAACGACGTACAGCTTTGACTGGCATAGGGAAAGATAAAATGGGTAATAGATAAAGTAATGAGCCTTGTGGTTTAAATAGAGCAGTATAAAACACAATAAGATATGCAATGACATATAAAATGGCCATGAGTGTGATGGATGCTTTTTTACCTAGTAAAATTGGCAAAGTTTTACGTCCGCTTTCTTTATCTTTTACTCGATCACGTATATTGTTTGCCATATTAATAAGTCCTATTGTTATAACTATAGGTATACTCACCCAAACAGCATAGCCTTGTATATTACCTGTTTGGATAAAAAATGATAATAAAATGATAATCATACCCATAAATATACCTGAAAACAATTCTCCTAATGGTGTCCAAGAAATCGGTATTGGACCTCCAGTATATAAATAGCCTACTGTCATACAAACTAAGCCGACAGGAATAATCCAGAAGGAACTTTGTACAGCTAAGAATATACCGAGTAATGCCGCAATAATATAAAATGCAACCGCAAGTTGCATGACGGATTTCGGACTCATACCATTGCGAACAATAGCGCCTCCAATACCTACAGAATTGTGGTCATCTAAACCTTTTTTGAAATCATAGTATTCGTTAAACATGTTTGTAGCTGCTTGTATTAATAAACAAGCTAGTAACATAGCTAAAAATAAACTAAATTTAAATTGGTCTTTGCTACCTAATAGAAAAAGTTTCGAAGCAGCACTCCCAACTAATACAGGAACTACTGCCGCTGTTAGAGTATGAGGTCGCATAAGCTGCCAATATTTATTGACAGTTGAGTATTGAGAATATTTATTTGACATAATAGATGATACCTCTTAAAAAGATTTATTTTATTATAGATATTTTAAAGGAATCGTACATAAAGGTCAATTAACGGAGAAAATGATATGTTTATTTAAGCAATTAGCCATACAGGTAACTTTAAAAATGATACAATAATGTAATGAATAAATATAGATATGAAAGAAGTGAAATGAATGGCTGCGAATCTTTTAGAAGACGAGATTAATCATGTGTTATATTCGAGTAATAAAGATTGGGTGTCAGTAGAGACAAAGTTACATCGTGAGCTTAATCCAAGTGAATTACTTCAACTAACTGAAGCACAAGCGGGAGATCGTTTTTACTTACGTTTAAATGATAATAAGTCTTCGTTTTTCGGCTATCATGCAATTCAAAAATTTCAAAATAACTTTGATAATAAACAGAATATATTTCGAGAATGGGAAAAATTCAAACATGATATTGAGTTGATTTATCCAGAAACGGATAAACATCATTTAAGGATTTGCGGTGGATTTCAATTTTCCAGTCATAAGTCAGATGATGAATGGCGCGAGTTTAGTATTAATCATTTTATAGTCCCTGAAGTGTTAATTTCAAGGGATGAAGAAGGTACTGTACTAACTTATACGACAAAACGGCTATCTTTCGATATGTCCCGTTTCAAAGAGATCATTGATTATTTTGAACATGCAGATATCACTTTAGACGATGATGAAATTTTAAATGTTACTAAAATGGAAGATATTTATAAAGATGAATGGCGGGACTTGGTTCAAGAGACCATTGACTACATAGATGCGCACAAAAAAATTGTTTTAGCACGACGGAGACTAGTGAAATTTGCTAATAACATTAATATTGCGCATGTGCTTGAGCGTGCAATGGCTAATGAAAGAAATAGTTATATTTTTCTTATCGAGTCTAATGAATCCATTTTCATTTCACAAACGCCGGAACAATTATTTAAAGTTGAGAATCATGTTTTATCAACTAAAGCAGTTGCCGGAACGATTAAACGTACACATGAAGAAGCAGAAGATAAAGCAAATGTTGAAGCATTTTTAAATGATCGTAAAAATTTAGATGAACATCGTTTTGTTGTTAATAGCATTTTAAATGATATTGAACCATATGTAACGCAGGTGGATTATAACAAAACACCTAATATTTTAAAAAATGACCACTTATATCATTTATATACTCAAATTACAGGCAAATTAAATGATAAACCTTACAGTGATTTAATTGACTTTATGCATCCTACTCCAGCATTAGGAGGATATCCTAAGGAAGAAGCTTTACGCTATATAGAGCAAAAAGAGTTTGGTACGCGAGGACTTTATGGTTCACCGGTTGGCTTTATTGATGTATATAATGATTGCGAATTTATAGTTGCCATTCGATCAATGCTTGTGAAACAAAATCAAGCTACTTTATTTGCTGGTTGTGGCATTGTTAAAGAATCTAATCCTGATAGTGAAGTGGCTGAAACGGCAGTTAAATTCTTACCGATGATGAATGCATTAGGAGTTGTGAATAAGAATGAATCATAGAGAAGCACTAACATTACAAGAGTTTACGTTTGCGTCTGAACTATACGCTTATGGTGTGAGAGAAGTAGTGATTAGTCCGGGATCAAGGTCAACGCCGTTAGCAATTGCTTTTGAAGCTCATCCAGATATCAAAACTTGGATACATCCCGATGAACGTAGTGCTGCCTTTTTTGCTTTAGGTTTAATAAAAGGTAGTGAAAGACCAGTAGCTATACTATGTACTTCTGGAACAGCAGCAGCAAATTACACACCAGCAATTGCAGAGAGTCAAATTAGTCGTTTACCATTGATTGTGTTAACGAGTGATCGACCACATGAATTAAGGAGTGTGGGTGCACCGCAGGCTATTAATCAAGCACAAATGTTTAACAATTATGTTAAATATCAATTTGACATGCCAGTTGCAGATGATACAGCATTTACACTTGATACAGTACATTATCAAATGCAAATAGCAAGTAATTATTTATATGGACCACATAGAGGGCCAATACATTTTAACTTGCCATTTCGAGAGCCGTTGACACCTAATTTAGAATGTACAGAATATTTAACTTCTGAAGATAAAGCTTTACCACATTATACTAAGACGATGGATATTCAATCATTACAACCTATGTTACAACAATTAAAAGGACTTATTATTGTTGGTGATATGCAGCATCAAAAAGTAAATGCAATATTAACATATGCAGAACGTTATGATATTCCAGTTCTGGCCGATCCAATTAGTCAGCTACGTCAATACCATCATCCCAATGTAATAACGACGTATGATTTGTTATTTAGGTCAGGGTTTGAACCTGATGTAGATTTTGTTATTCGAGTAGGAAAACCAGTTATATCTAAAAAGTTAAATCAATGGTTACAAAGCACGAAGGCTCAGCAAATTTTAGTTCAAAATAATGATCAAATTGACGTCTATCCAAAAGTACCTAATCAAGCTATTGAAATGTCTGCAAATGACTTTTTTGCGATGTGTCAACAAGCAGAATGGGTTGATCGAAGTACTTGGTTAAAACAATGGCAACAGCTTGAACAGCAAGCCCGTGAACATATTGTTGACCATGTTATGCAAGCAACGGATGATACGGCATATGTATATGAATTACTAAATAAATTGACTCATAAAGATAAACTTTTTGTGAGTAACAGTATGCCGATTAGAGATGTGGATAATTTACTTTTCAATTGCGAAGCGGAAGTATATGCAAATCGAGGTGCTAACGGTATTGATGGTGTTATTTCTACTGCACTAGGTATGGCAGTTCACCAACATGTTACATTATTGATTGGAGATTTAGCATTTTATCATGATATGAATGGTTTATTGATGGCAAAATTGAATGATATTCATCTTAATATTGTCATAATTAATAATAATGGTGGCGGCATCTTTTCATTTTTACCACAAAAGGAAAGTGCAGCTCACTATTTTGAACGATTATTTGGTACGCCAACGGGATTAGATTTTTCATATACTGCACAACTTTATGACTTTCAGTTTGAACGCTTTAATTCAGTGCGAGATTTCCAATCACAATCATTAAATCAGCACTCGCGCACAATCTATGAAATTCAAACTGAACGTGAAGATAATAGACAGCAGCATCAGAAGCTGTATCAAAGGTTGAGTGAATTAAAAGATGTTACATTATAATTTTTATCAAGCAAAGCAATCTTCAGAGCAATTAATCGTATTACTTCATGGCTTTATTAGCGATAGTCGCACGTTTGATCCATACATTGAAATGTTTACTTCAGAAGTGAATGTTGTGACGATTGATTTACCAGGACATGGGAACGATACAAGTAATAGTAAACTGACATGGGATTTTTCTTTCATTACACAAGCCATAGACGAGGTTTTAGCGCATTTTAGTGATAAGAAGGTATATTTGCTTGGCTATTCCATGGGTGGGCGTGTCGCGCTTTATTATGCGTTATATGGACAATGTAGATTATCGGGATTGATACTTGAAAGTACATCACCAGGCATACATCAAGCCGATGAACGTTTAGAACGCCAACAAATAGATGCTGCACGTGCTAAAGTGTTAGATATTGCGGGTCTAGAGGTGTTTGTAAATGACTGGGAGAAATTACCATTATTTTATACTCAGCGTGACTTAGACAGATCAGTGCGACAAAATATACGTCATTTAAGATTGGATCAAAATCCAACGCGACTCGCTCAGGCTTTAAGAGATTATGGCACTGGAAAGATGCTTAATTTATGGGAAGCGATTAGCAGTTTACATATGCCTACGTTGATTATGGCAGGGGAGCTAGATGTTAAATTTGTTAATATTGCTAGACAAATGACTGATTTAATGGGTACTAGTCAACAAGCTATCGTGCCTAATGTTGGGCATACAATTCATGTGGAAGATAAAACAGAATTTGGTACAATAGTACTAGCTTTTTTAAAGGAGGAGCAAAATGACTAGACAGTGGGAAACACTTAGAGAATATGATGAAATTAAATATGAATTTTTCGAAGGAATTGCTAAGGTAACAATTAATAGACCAGAAGTGCGTAATGCTTTTACGCCTAAAACAGTTGCTGAAATGATTGATGCATTTAGTCGCGCGCGTGATGATCAAAATATTTCAGTTATCATCTTAACTGGTGAAGGTGATAAAGCCTTTTGTTCAGGTGGTGACCAAAAGAAACGTGGACATGGTGGTTATGTAGGTGAAGACCAAATCCCTCGTTTAAATGTGTTAGATTTGCAACGTTTAATTCGTGTCATTCCTAAACCAGTCATTGCAATGGTTAGAGGTTATGCTATTGGTGGAGGTAACGTGTTAAATGTGGTTTGTGATTTAACAATCGCAGCTGATAATGCCATCTTTGGACAAACAGGACCTAAAGTAGGTTCATTTGATGCTGGTTATGGCTCAGGTTACTTAGCAAGAATCGTTGGACATAAAAAAGCACGTGAAATTTGGTACTTATGTCGTCAATATAATGCTCAAGAAGCATTAGACATGGGCTTAGTTAACACAGTTGTGCCTTTAGACCAAGTTGAGGATGAAACGGTTCAATGGTGTAAAGAAATTATGAAACACTCACCAACAGCTTTGCGTTTCTTAAAAGCTGCAATGAATGCAGATACTGATGGCTTAGCTGGTTTACAACAAATGGCTGGGGATGCTACATTACTTTATTACACAACTGATGAAGCGAAAGAAGGTCGTGACGCGTTTAAAGAAAAACGTGACCCAGATTTCGATCAATTTCCTAAATTCCCATAAGAAATTTAATGTATATATAAATTAATGACGATTAAAGGACACTTAAAGTGTATTGTTTAGACTAATTAGTATGGTACGTCTAACATTGCTTATTAAGTGTCCTTTTAACTTTTATATACTCAATTATAATTATTTGTTAAAAATTGTTTTAATCGACGCATGCCTTCTTGTAACACAGGCATATCGTATGCATAAGAAATACGTATATGGCCTTTGCCTATATCTGTAAAAGATGAACCCGGCACGATTGCGACGTGTGCTTCCTCTAACAAGCGTACACAAAAATTAAAATCATCATCAGTGAATGCTTTAATACTTGGGAAAATGTAAAATGCGCCTTCAGGTTGAGCATTCAACTCAAATCCCATCTCAGTCAATGATTTAAGTAAATAATCACGACGTGTGATATAAGCTTCATTCATATATTGAGGGGCTTTTAACCCTTCGTTTAACGCAGCTATACAAGCATATTGTGACGGAACATTAGCGCAAATACAATTATAGGCGTGCATAAACGTCAATTTTTCAATTAAGTAAGCAGGGCCAAGCAAAAAACCAATTCTAATACCAGTAGCAGAATGGGATTTGCTAAGACCTCCGATTAATAATAATTGATTTCTAATTGCTTCAAATTCAGCAAAAGACGTGTGATATCCTTTAAATGTATTTTCAGCATAGATTTCATCACTTATGATGAAAATAGGATATTTTTTCAACGTATTAACAAGTGCGTACACTTCATCTCGACTTAAAATAACGCCAGTAGGGTTAGTCGGATAATTTAATAAAATGACCTTTGTTTTATCCGTAATATGTGCTTCTATTTGTTCGGGTGTAACCTTAAACTGACTTTTAGTTGTGTCGATATAAACTGGAACACCTCCTAATGTTTCAACTAAAGGAATGTATCCAGCATAGATAGGACCAGGAATTAATACTTCATCTCCAGGTTCGATGATGCTGCGCAAGGATGTATCAAGCGCTTCACTTGCACCATTTGTAATAATAATTTCTTCTTCTGGATTATAAATAAAATGATATTTATCGTTGAAATACTGACTAATTACCTTACGTGCTTCTAATAACCCTTTGTTATGTGAATAGCTAGTATGGTCTAATTCAATTGCCTTAATATAAGCTTGTTTCACACTATCCGGCATTGGGAAGTCAGGTTGACCTATAGTCAAATTCACGCAATCATCAATATCTTTCATACGATTTGAAAATTGTCGTATGCTGGGCGCTCGCAAATAGGTAGAATTTGAATTTAATGATAACTTCATATTTACACCTCTAAAAAAACCAAATTATAGTTGCTATGCGAATGATAGTTTAAATTATTTCTATCATACCATAGATAAAGACTATAATTTGGCAATTTACTTAATATTTTAAATTTTCACAATTAATCTTTAAAAGCTGAAGGTTTTTTTAAATGAATTAATGGATTCACAAATTTGCATATGGGTTTGCTGGATAACACTAAGACGATGATTGCAGACAAGCCAAATAAATAAAGATACGTATATATGTTAACAGGTTCTTGGAATGGGAATAGTTTATAACCACGTACAACCCCAATAACTAAGCCATGTAATAGATACACTTGCATCGTGCGTCTACCGATATATGTGAGTTTGACATTATGTTTTGGTACTAAAATTAAAAATGACAACATCGTAGTTAAGATAATCACATACAATAACAATCGTTTAAGTGGACTGTAAACGTCATTTGGATGCTCACCTACAGATGTATATGCGCTGCTGCCTAATAACCAATCGGCGTTAATAGGATGAAGTACATAGCCTACAAAGAACAAACATAAAATAATTATAGATATCGGTATTAACTTTTTATTTCTTAATAATTTAGTATTTTTCTTAGTCATTAAGTATCCTAAATAAAAAATTGGAAAGAATACAATCGTTCTTGAAATACTTAAATATTCACCAATATTATTAGAATAACCAGCTAATAAAGATACAACTAATGAAATAGTTAGCACATATACTGGTTTGTAATTTTTAACGATGACTAGAATGACATGAAAGAAAAATAGTGTTAATAGAAACCATAGCGCAAAAACAGGATTAAATGGATCTAAATGAATGGCATCTTCTTTACCAGTTAAATAATAATAAATTGAGAAAAAAGCAAAGAATAAAGCGTAAGGAACAATTAGTTTTTTGGCTACTTTTTCTAAATAGTTGGGTTGCTCAATATTTTTGGCAAAATACCCAGAAATAAAAAGAAAAGTTGGCATATGGAAACTATAGATTAATAAATACAATGCGGACAAATATTTATCTTCAGACGTATAAGACACTAATAAATGTCCCAACACGACAAGAAAGATTAATATGGCACGTGCATTATCAAAAAAGTAGTCTCTCTCTTTTAATGTGGACATTTATGTTATAACTCCTTTTATATGTTAACTGTATCTAATTTATTATATTTAATGACAGAAATGCAACGAATTTAATCATTTTGTCGAATAGTATTGTATATTTTTCCAATAAATCTTATAATATTATCAATTAAATAATAGTGGAGTAGAACAACAATGTACAAACAACTAGAAAATCTTATTACACTTACCAACAACGACTTGAACTTAGTGAACAGACGATTTGGCCAAAGAACAGATATTACGGCCGACCAATTAGAATTATTACGTATTTTATACAATTATGACCGTTTATCGCAGTATGATTTAACGATGAAGATAAGTAGAGAACAGTCTATTGTATCGCGATGGATAAAAAAATTAGTGTCAAAAGGGTATATTATGAGTCAACAGTCACATGAAGACTTACGTTGTAAAGAATTAACCTTAACAAATGAAGCACGTGATTTAATTAAACAAATCAATACGGCACGATGCGAATTAATTGAAGCGCGTTGCCAATGCTTAACAGAGGAAGAGGTTGAAAGCTTAACACAATTACTTAATAAATTAAACAGTAGACATATTTATTTATAATTCTAATAATCATGTTATATGCAGAACGAGTTGATAAGACTGTGAGGTCTTATCAACTCGTTTTTGTGATTTTTACATTGAAGAAACAAACAGTGATACTTTTATGTGTATATGAAGTATCACTGTTTGCTTTAAATATTATTTATAAGTTGGAACATCGAAATATTTACCAGATTCGTGAATTGTATCGTAGAAATTTTTCATATTTTGTGCATTGACGCTTGCCCAAGTGACACCCGTAGCATATTGGTGTTTACCTGGATTTTCAGGATTCCATCTCATTTTATAAAGTGTGTTTTGTCCAGCTTTAACATAAGATTGTCCAATAAATTGAGCGCCACCAACAATTGCTTTTTCTACAGAGTCCCATCCAGCTTTTTTAGCATAAGTTATACCATCAAAAACAGGATTGCTATCGTATGCTCCAATACCAAAGACGTTATGGTATTTAATTGCGGTTGTTGTGCTTAACTTACCATTGACAATATTAGCACCTTTAGCTAATTGTGATTGACCACGTCCTGTTTCAAGTAAAGCATGTGAAATTAAATAAATTTCATTTAAGCCATATTGTTTAGCAGCTTGGCTGAATGCTTGACCTTGATTCTCTAATACACCGCAACCTTTTAATAAATTATTCAAACTAGCAACCGATAAGTACTGTGGTTGATCTAATTGTAAAAATTGATATTTTTGAACCGAATCATTAACAAATTTTGATGTGTCCATCGCACTTTTAACTTCTGCGAGTGTAGCATTACGCCATTTTGATGGACCAACATAAGATTGTGGCGGGTAAGGTAATGACATTTGTAATTGTGCTGCGGCATCTAAAGTCATACCTGTTGCTGAATATTTAATCAATTCTTGTGACAAGTCATTTTCATTTATCCAAGCAAATTGACCGTCGCTAAATTGTCCGTAATACCATTTCACACCATTCACCACTTGGTATTTTGCGACAATGAATGTTTGTTCATAATAAGGGCTTAATAAATGCTTTGTTTTCAAGCTTAAATCGTCATAGAAATAGCTATCCTTATTATTAATAACAAACGTATAATTATATGCTGTGTTTGAAGATAATGATGTTAAATCTTTTTCTGCAATCCAACCTAGCTTGTTATTAACACTACCATATAAATACTTAACGCCATCGATTGTGACTGATTTTGTCGCTTTAAATGTACGTTGTGCTAATGAATTTGCTTGTTCCAATTGTTGTTGCGTTGTACCCCAAGGGATTGAATATAAACCTTGGTTTTTACTGTTAACGCGATATTGATTTGTAACTCTATTTTCAGTTCCATAATTTTTAATATTAACATCTTTAATGTTATACCAACCGATAGGGGTATTTTGATTATGATTTGTTAATAGTACATAAGTATTATTGCCAACTGTACGCTGTTTAGTGATAGTGAATGTTCGATTGCCATATTTAGCAGCATTTTTACCAGCTTTATCATAAACGCTTGTGCGTATGCCTGAATTATTTACTTTAACTTGGCCAATCTTATTCACGGTTTGTACAGCTGAAGCAGCTTTTTGTGTTGTTGAAGCCGTTGTTACTTTTGTTGTTGGTGTTGTTTTAACAGCTAATGTACGCACAGCTGATTTAGCAGGTGTAGCAACATCGCTTTGTTTAATCCAGCCCCATTGATGATTGATTGAACCATGTAGGTATGTTTCTTTACCAACTGTTAATTGGTCAATTGAATTAAACTGACCGCCATTTTTAGGCGTTTTAGCAACAACTTGGTTGTCTTTGCTCCAAGGAACGTAATAAATATTGGCGTTACCTTTAACATTGTATTGTTTCTTAACTTTTGTTGGTGTGCTTTGAGCAATAGTCACTTGATCTGCTGGTACCCAGCCACGTGTAACATTACCGTTAAAATCTGCTAATAAATAATAAGTTTTATTATTTAATGTCGCTTTTTTATTGATTGAGAAAGTTCTTCCACTTAATAATGGATTTTCTTTAACTGTTTTATCATATACTGTTGTATAGGCGCCTTTAGTATCTGTTGATACTTGACCTAGCGTATTGGTTAAATTTGAAACATTTAATTTTTTAGAATTATCTGTTGATGGTTTTGTCGATGATGAATCATTGTTTATAGCAGATAAATATGCTTTACTAATCCAGCCAGATTTACCATTCACTGTACCGTATAAATAAGTAGCTGTACTAATCATTTGTGATTTTGTTGCTTTAAATGTTTGGTTGCTTGAACCTGAAACTGTTCCAGCTACTTGACTTGGCGTACCCCAAGGAACAGTGTAAAATTTTGTGCCTGGTTTAACACTGTATGATTGATTAACTTTAACAGGGGATTTTGCTGTGTTATAAACCACGTCACCTTGTTTTACCCAACCAAATGTTTTACCAGTATTGTAATCATTAACTAAGTAAAATTTATCATTACCTAGAGTAGCTTGTTTAGTAACTGATAACGTTTTTTGTACTTGGTTTGTTTTCTTGCCTGTTTTATCATAAACAGTGACAAATAAACCACTATTTGATGGTTTAATTTGCGCCACACCAGAGTTCGTACTTACTTTAAGTTTTCCTGGATTTGTAGGTGTTGATGGTTTCGATGGATCTGTTGAGCTTGATGTGCCCCAAGGTGCAACTTGCCCTGTTTTAATAAGATATTTTTCATTAATCAAGTCATATAGTTCCGCATAACTATAACCATGAGACTGTAAATATGCATGTGGGTCAGTATGGTCTGTGCCACCTAGCCAATGACTTACAGCATAATGTGTCCATACCGTACCATTACCATCATTTTCAGCACTATCAGGTTTTAAACCATAATATTGAAGTTGTGTTGCTGCATAATCAGCATAGTTGTTCATCGAACGCGCAAATGAAGCATAGTCATGCGTATGCACAATTTCGACATTAATAAATCGATTGTTAGCATTTGGGCCTGCTCCCCAAGAAAGGTAATCTGTAGGTGCTGTTTCAACAATTCGATTACCGTCTACAAACGCATGTACAAATGCAGAGTTGTAGTTACGTTTCATGAAAGCAATTTCACCATCGATAGTAGAATTATCGTTTGCTGTATCATGCACCACAATACCTTCAGGTTTTCCAACACCATTTCTATAGCCATATTTAGGGAAATAAGATGTATAATCTTCTTCAATTTTAGGTGCTTGTATATTATTTTTACGTATGTAATCATTAATTGAAGAATTAACTTGTGGCTTATATTTAGGTAATGATGATGTTGCTTTATATGTACTTACAGCTTTTCTAAATCCAGTAAAGCCAGATGTTGATTTAGCTGTTTGAGCTTTAGTTGCACTTGAGCCCATACCGCCAACGCGTCCTTGATAAGTAGTAACGCTATTAGACTGTTTTTGTGCAGTATTTTGAGTAGATACTGCTTTTTGATTTGTTGTCTCAACATTGTTTTGTGATTTTAGTGATGTATTTGCTGCTTGTGTAGCTTGTTGCTTTGTCGTTGTAGACACATTTGCATTAGCTTGCTGTTTTGTTTTGTTACTTTGTGCAGCATTTTGGTTATATGTTTGAGCATCTTGACGTGCTGTAGTTGTGGCAGCTTGTTGTTTTGCTTGTTCAGTTTGTTGTTGAGACGCTGTTTTAGTTTGTTGTTGATTTTTTGCATTTTGTTGCTGAGACGTCTGTGCATGAGTTTGGTCAGTTAACGTATCTAATTTAGCATCATATGTTTGACCTGACGTTGTATCTGATGATTTAACTAATGAAGGATTATGATAGGCTTGAACGCCTGATACATTTTGAGCTGCGTTAGATACAGCTTTTTTTGCCTTGTTTGCTTTAACGACATCATTTTGTTGATCAATCACATTTTTGTTTGTAGATTGATCTGTTGTTGACTCAGCTGCGTGAGCATGTTGTGCAGTTAATGTTGCTCCAAAAAGCGATAATGCAAGCATTGACGGCAATTTAAGATTGAATTTTTTCGTCATATTTCGTACTCCTTAATAATTGTTAAATACAATTTCATTATAAGGCTTCTCCTTATAAAAAAGATTAATTTAACGATTTTGTAAACTAAGTTTAATTTTACTTTTTAAAAAGAAATGATTAAATGACTTACAATGCGTTGTAGCAATGTTTCAAAGTTAATACTATTTATGTGAGAAAAAGCAGATATGTCATAATTTAGATGTTCCTGTAATCGAAACGTAATATTAATAAAGATATTTTTCCATTTTGATATGCTCAATTTGTTCTTCCATAAAGGGTTGACCTACTGTGGAATAGCCTAATAACTTATAAAAAGGTTTGGCATGTATTTGCGCATGTAATGTCACATAGCTATATCCTTGTTCATGGATAAATTGTTCGATAGCTAGCATCAATTTCTTACCTACACCCGTTCTGCGATATGATTTAATGACCGCAATGCGTTCAACTTTAACGGAAGTATTGTCGTTTCTAAACCGTCCACAGGCAATGGGTTTACCTTGATGATCATAACCAATGACATGTGTGCAATCGTCTTCAAACGCATCTAGTTCATGCGCTAAAGGAACACCTTGTTCTTCTACAAATACGGTCTTACGTATGTTAAAGCAATCAGTCAGCATTGCTTTATTTGTTACAATTTTAAATATCATCTTATCTCTCCTTTATGCATAAAATATTACCCCTTTGCTTATATGACTAATCTAAATATCAAATTTGCTTGTCTATCGAATATCATTAAACTGCTTTTACCTTTTAATTATCCAACAAATGTGGATACGCCTATTTTTGGCGAAAAAACGATGTGATACTTACAATGCCATTTTGTATGTGTGCAACTGTTTCTGCCAGATAACATGTTTATATTGGTTGACTGGATTGAAAATGCATTTATTACAAGCTTTTTTCAATCCTAGTCAACCTTGTGGAGGTGGGACTACGAATTCATAATGAATACTGTCCCGCTATCTTCTTTATATAAATAAAGAAGATCCTAAGACATAATGATTATGTTTAGGATCTTAACTAAGTGAATGATATTCCGCAACTTAATTTTTCTAGGAATACTGTCTCAGATTCATATATGTGTGTATTAAATTGCTTCTTTTCTAATAATAGCTGTATATTGCCAAAAAATTCTCATTTGGGCAATATTCCAATTATTCATTCCCATTGTGAAACCAGAAGGTCTAAAGATGGTAACATCTGTTACTTCTAGTGCAGCTGCTACAAGATATTGTAATGGAATACTTAAGTTTTTCATTGTTTCAGTAATACCATTTTCGTCGTAGACCCAAGAAAAGGGTAAATCTGATTCGAAGACATCTACTTTATCAAATATTTCTGGTAATGCAAGTATATAGCAGGCACCATCGACAACCGGGTTCTCAGCGCTGTGACTATAATAGACGAGTAAAGCCTCATAGTTTTCGCGATGTTCGTGATTGACATAAAAGAATTCATTTCTAAACAAAGCCATATCTTTACTATGGATAATTTGTTGTTCTAACATATTAAACATTCCATTAATATTGGCAATTTTTTCGTAAGTTTTACGAGACATTTAATGAACTCCTCTCCATATTAATACGTTTGTGCTGAATTAGTTTGACTTTGATTATTCACATCATTGTTGTATTGAGTGTTACCAGTATTTCCATTTTGTTGATTGTTAGTTTGATTAGCTGAATTATCTTGGTTCGATGACTCCTTATCATCATTTGAAGCTGTGCTGTCTTTTTGATTTTTACGCAATAAGCTTTCTTCTAATTCGGTTAATGGAACGAGAGAACCATAGTGTTTGATTACGCGTTCGTCTAAGAAATCATCTTTATCTGTAATTTTAGATAGACCTAAGTCAGAACGCAAAATATTTGAATATTTTTGAATGCTTTTCACACTAGGATTGTAATAATAAATTCCATTTAGATAGTCATCGCTACCTTTAAGTTGCGAAGTTTTAAAATCAACATCATCAGAAAGGTATCGTGATGCTAAAGCCTCAATTTGTTTTGTAGTTAAATTATGTTTGGCATTTTTGCCAGCAATCTCTATGAGGTTGTCTAATTTATCGTAAGAATCCATTTCTTTGGCTTTTTTAAATAGTAATTTTATTAATTCCATTTGACGCTCACCACGTTTTAAGTCTGAATCATGATGACGTGTTCTGGCAACGGCTAGTGCTTGATCACCGTTTAATTTTTGATAACCTTTTTTAATTTTTATTTTACCTGAATCTTCTTTGTTCGGTTCACTTAAATTATAGGGTACATCATAATAGATTCCACCAAGTTCATCCACTGCTTGTACAAAGGCTTCCATATTTATGCGCACATAAAAATCTACTGGTACATTTAAAGTTGCTTCTACAGAATCCATTGCAGCTATAGGGCCACCATAAGCATGCGCGTGTGTGATTTTATCATAATAGCCTACTTTTGGTATGTAACTGATTGTATCACGTGGAATACTTAGCAATCTAATTTGTTCTTTCTTAGGGCTAAATGTTGATAGGATCATTGCATCAGTACGTGAATGTTCAGTTGACTGACCGTTTTTACGTCTACTGTCATTATCGTCTATACCTAAGAATAGAATTGAAACTGCATCTTTAGATGGGTCAACTTTTCCTTCACGTAAGTTAGATTGACGTTGTGCATCATTTTTACTATACGATGTTTGAAATGCACTTTCAGAACTTTTAAATAGTTGGTAAGCGAAAATTGCAGGCACAGCAATTAAAGCGAAAGTTAATAATATCATAAAGTATTTCAGGATTTTGTTCATATATTGTGCTCCTACGAATTAAAAATAGTGGATGACCACTTTAAATTGTCATTATAGCCCTCAATTTTATAACTTTATAGACTAAATTACAATACTTATCTTAACAAAGTTTTTACAAAGTTAAAACAATATTTCCGATGAAAACTAAATAGTCAACCGTATAACAAAACTGTTATATCAGACATCCTACGACCTTAGTAGGATGAATTTTTAGTAGAATGGCATAAGATAAACTTAGTGCAATCGCTGAATAAATAACTTATAATATAAAAAAGTTAACTAACGAATTGCAACTAAATGTATTACACGATGTGTAAACAAGAAAATTTTTGTGAGGACCAAAGCGCATGAATATAAATAAAAAGTTAATAGGCATTATTGTTATACCATTTGTATTGCTAGGAATTTTAGTATTTTCATTTCATCAAATGTGGAATGATGACACGGGCAATAAATCTCAAATAAAGATATCAACGAATAAAGAAGATAGTGCCGACTCGAATGAGGATTACATAGCAAAAAGAAATAAAAGTGTAAAAGATGTTGCCAATTTAAAGACAATAGAAGCTAAAGGCAAGCAATATCAAGAAATAAATAAATATCTTAAAAAGCAAAAATTTAATGGAACAATTGCGGTTTTTAAAGATGGTAAATTAGTTATGAACAAAGGCTATGGTTATCAAGATTTTGAACATAAGATCAAAAGTTCACCTAATACAATGTATTTGATAGGTTCGGCTCAAAAATTCACCACTGGTTTAATGCTTAAACAACTTGAACTTGAGCATAAAATTAATATTAATGCACCAGTGTCTAAATATTTACCTTGGTTTAAAACATCAAAAAAGATAACGTTAAAAGATTTAGAACTACATAAAAGTGGATTATATAAATTCCAAGCATCTCCGTCTTATGAAACTTTGGATGATGCTGTGCATGCTATACAAGAAAAAGGTATGGACCCTAATGGCTATCATAAACATTTATATAATGACGGCAATTATCTTGTGTTAGCTAAAGTTATAGAAGAGGTAACACACAAACCATACGCGCAAAATTATTATGAACGCTTAGGTAAACCATTAAAACTTAATAACTCAGCATTTTTCAATGAAAAGCCATTTCAACAACATATGGCGATAGGCTACTATTACAAAAATAATAATTTAATAAGTGCCAAGCCGAATACACTACAAGAATATTATGGTGCCGGTAATTTATTCATGACGACTAAAGATATGGGTGTTTTACTAGAAAAATTAATTAATAATAAAATTTTTGATCAATCAGTAACTAATCCGTTCATTCATGAATTTGGTACCAAACGCTATCCAACTAATTATCGCTATGGCTTTTATACGTTCCCTAAATATAATAGAGTCAGTGGTATGTTTAATGGTCAAAATTTTACTGGTTTTTCTAATGGCAAATATACAGTGGTTTTAGGGACAAACAAGATACTCTCCAATACTACTAATAACGAATATAAAATTACGCATATATTCCAAAATATCTTAAAACAAAACTATGATATTAATGTATATGGTAAAAAGTTCTATTAAAAATAACCAGGCTGGGACATCAATCTCAAAGTAATAGCACAAAGATGATTTGACATTAAAAATCGTCTTTGTACTTCTTTTATATTCAATACTGCGCGTTTATATATGAATTTACACTAAAATGATTTTTAAAAAATAAGAACCTTTCACATTATTTAATAAATTTCTCTAAATGAGAGGACTTATGTATAAAAACAATAACCTGCCTCTACATAAGTTACCAAATAGAAACTTCAGTCTTAATAGCCTACAAATGATATCTCTGACCACATTAATGACATTATGAAAAGCATATAGGGCTTTTCATAATGTCATTTTAAATCGTTACATGAATGTCTCAGACTGATTGTTATGCTTATTTACAATATGCTAATGAAGACAAGAAACTTTCTAAATACTGATTAGATTGTGATGATGTTACGACCGTACAATTCGGATTGTTAGACTTAATATCAACTACTGTAGCACCCTTTGTATATTTACCATTGAGCTCAATTTGTAGTCTTGCTGATACAGTAAGATATTGATTGGGATTTAAAAGATATAGAATTGTAAAGACATCATAGACATTTAAACCGTGTTCAATGTTTTCAGTGCGATAATGCTGAAATAAATGATAGAGCATTGTTCCAGTTTGATTTATTTGTTTTAGCTGTTTAACTACTGAATGGGGCAAGGGAGATTGTCTTGCTAAATCCAATCCGACCATCGTTAACGGGACACCAGAGTTTACTACAATATTGGCTGCTTCTGGGTCACAATACATATTAAATTCAACTAGGGGAGTTACATTTCCTCGACCTAGACTACCACCCATAAAAATAATTTCCTTAATATAGTGTGCGGTTTCTGGGTAGGTTGCTAATAATAAAGCGATATTTGTTAGTGGTCCTAAAGCAATAATGATCACGGGTTCTATACTTTCTATAAGTACATCTTTTATAGCTTCTACAGCTTTAGTAGAAGCTAAATCAGCAGTGGTTATTGGAGGGAAATCATACCCTGCCATACCTGATTCACCATGGACTTCTCGTGCGTCATATAAATCATTAATTAATGGATGAGCAGCACCACGATGTACGGGTACGTTACTATTAAAAAAGGATTTTAATTTAAGCGCATTACGTGTTGTATTCTCAATGTCGACATTACCATTCACGGTTGAAATCATTTTTACGTCTATGTAGGGATGATTTAAAGCAATACTAATTGCTGCTGCATCATCAATACCAGGGTCCGTATCAATAATAATAGGGAAAGTCATTATTATCTTCTCCTTATGTCATTTTTAGTCTTAGTTTACCTTAAAAAATAAATGCAAACAAAAAACCAGCTATCAAAGATTTTACTTTGATAGCTGGTTTTCACTTACATTCATAAGTTAGTAGCGCATTATAAGTGGTGTGAGTGTCCACCTTGCATTACCCAGTACGTACCGATAACAGTAACAAGGGTGATGATAATGGCAAAAATAACTTTGAATGATTGAACTTGTCCATCTTTACCTTCAGTTAAATGCATAAACATTAATAATTGAAGGGCAGCTTGGATAAATGCAAATCCAAAGATGATTGTAACTTTAGCATGGAAAGTCAATGTTGTGTATAGAGTTACAAACACTGCTAAAAGCGTTAATACGATAGAAGCAATAAATCCGATTGTATGTTTTACGATTGTATTCATCCGCTATACACCATCCCTATCATATATACGGCAGTGAAGATGAAGATCCAAACAACATCTAAGAAGTGCCAGTATAAACTTACAATGAATAACTTAGGAGCATTGTATTTATTCAATCCACGAGTTGCTACTTGGATTAATAAGCAAATGATCCAAACAATACCTAACGAAACGTGGGCACCATGAGTACCTAAGAGGATGAAGAAACTTGACCAGAACGAACCGATTGTTGGATTTACACCTTCGCTAGCATAGTGCGCGAATTCGTATATTTCAAATCCAACGAATACAAGGCCTAATGCAAGTGTAATAATCATCCATAACATCATTAAGTTTTGCTTTTCTTTACGCATATAGTAAATTGCAATACCACATGTGTAAGAACTTAATAACAAGGCAAATGTCATAATCAATACGAGTTTTAACTCGAATAAATCAGTTGTCAATTTACCTGCATAATCGCCACCATGTTGTAACGTTAATAACGTTGCAAATAGTGTACCAAATAAGGCAAATTCGGCTGTAAGGAAAATCCAAAAGCCAAGTTTATTTAGTTCACCTTCATGCGTACGTGCATCAATAGTTTTTACATCATGACTCATGACTTACAGCCTCCCTTTCTTTAATTCGTGCTTCTCTTAAGCGAGCTTCATTTTCAGCAACTTCAGAAGCTGGAATATGATATCCGTGATCTTGAACGAAACTTTGATAAATCATCGTACCAAATACACCTACTAAACAGATTAGGGCAGGGATGATTGTTTCGAAGATTAAGAAGAAACCACCGATAGTCATGAAAATACACATCCAGAAACCAGTGTGTGTATTGTTAGGCATGTGAATGTCTTTGTAATTATGGTTGTCTAAGTAGTGACGACCATGTTCTTTCATATCAACAAATGTATCATAGTCATTCCAGTCTGGAGTGATTGCAAAGTTGTATTTAGGTGGAATAGCTGAAGCAGTAGACCACTCTAATGTACGACCAAGACCATCCCAGTTATCACCAGTTGCTTCACGAGGTGCTTTAATATGGCTATAAACGATGCTAACAACAAGGAATAAGAAACCTACTGTCATTAATAGGGCACCGATTGTTGAGATGAAGTTTAGTAAAAACCAGCCATCTGAAGGCATATACGTGTATAAACGACGTGGCATACCATCTAGTCCAAGAATGAATTGTGGTAAGAAACAAACGTTAAATCCAATCATGAACAACCAGAAACACCATTTGTTTAATGTTTCATTTAATTTGTAACCCATCATCTTAGGATACCAGAATATTAAACCAGCTAAGCAGGCAAATACTACACCAGTAACCAATGTATAGTGGAAGTGAGCTACTAAGAAATAAGTGTTGTGATATTGATAGTCAGCTGATGCCATCGCTAACATTACACCAGTAACCCCACCTAATAGGAAGTTAGGAATAAATGCTAATGAGAATAACATCGGTGACTCGAAAGTAATTCGACCTTTGTATAGTGTTAATAACCAGTTAAATAGTTTTACACCGGTTGGTACACCAATTAGCATTGTTGAGATTGAGAAGAATGAGTTGATTAATGCACCATTACCCATTGTGAAGAAATGGTGAACCCAAACTAAGAAACTCAAGAATGCGATACCAGCAGTTGCCCAAACCATACTTTGATGTCCGAATAAACGTTTACGAGCAAATGTTGGGATAATTTCAGAGTAAATACCAAATGCAGGTAAAATAACGATATATACTTCAGGGTGCCCCCATACCCAGAAGAAGTTTGCCCATAACATAGGCATACCGCCGTCTGCAACGGTAAAGAAGTGTGTTCCAAAGATTCTATCAGCTGTCATTAACGCTAATACAACAGTGAATACTGGGAATGCCAAAATGATAATTAATGTTGTAACAAATGCTGTCACTGAGAACATTGGCATTTGCATAAATTTCATTGTTGGCGTCTTCGCTCTAAGAATTGTAACGAAGAAGTTGATACCGGTCATCAGTGTACCAATACCCGATAGCTGAATTGCAATCAAATAGTAGTTTACACCTGGACCAGGACTGAATTCGCCAGCTAGTGGTGCATAGTTTGTCCAACCAGCAGCTGGTGAACCACCAATAATAAATGATAAGTTGAATAAAATCATACCAGCAAAGAATAACCAGAAACTAATGTTATTCATAACTGGGAAGGCTACATCACGCGCACCAATTTGTAATGGAATAACAACATTCCATAAACCGAACACAAATGGCATAGCCATAAAGATAATCATGATAACACCGTGTGTACTAAAAATTTCATTATAGTGGTTTGATTCTAAGAACTTGTTGTCTGGTACAGTTAATTGCGTACGAATTAACAGTGCATCAATACCACCACGAACGAACATTAATACTGCACAGATTAAATACATTAAGCCGATTTTTTTATGGTCTACGGATGTGAACCATTCAGTGTATAGATATTTCCATAATTTGAAATAAGTAATTACCGCAATAACAGCGATGACTAAGAATGGTGCACCAATTTGTGCAGCTGTAATCATCCAGTTACCTTTAACTAGTAATTGATCCCATGGAAAATTCATTAATGTCCACCTCCATGATCATCATCGTGCTTAGACGCATTTTCGTCTTTAGCAGATTTTGAGATTTTTTCCATTTCCTTATGATTGTGTTTTTCTTCATCCTTAAATTTACCTTCATAAGGATCATCGTTGCCAAGAATCATAGGTTTCATTCCATGACGTGCATAGTTAGCATTTGTAACTTTAACTTTACGTGCAGGCTTGATTGGTTTATCAGTTACATCTTTGTAAAGATCTTTTTCATCTGTGAAGTTAGGATCTTTTAGCTCGAAATTAAAACGTTTATAAGCATAGAAGATGTATTCTGGATCAGCTGCAGGGTCAACAAATGCCATATGTGTACCATTGAATGTGAGTTCTTTATTAGAAGTACTTGGTAAGAGTTGTTTATCAAAGGTATCTTGATCTAACGTTTTCTTACTGTGTGCTTCTTTAACCCATGAATCAAAATCTTTTTCACTTACAGAGTGAACTTTAAATGTTTGACGTGAGAAACCTTCACCATTGAAGTTAGAGTTACGTCCTCTGAAAGTACCTAATTGATCGGCTGTTAAAGTCCAATCCATAGTCATGCCAGTCATGGCATATTTTTGACCACCCAATTGTGGAATCCAGAAACTTGTCATGGTATCCATCGCTTGAAGCTTGAATGTTACCGGACGGTCTTTAGGAATAGTTAATGTATTCACCGTTTCGACCTTCTGATCTGGATAAGCAAAGAACCATTTATATCCAGCACTTACTGCGTAGATTGTAATAGGATCTTTGTCCTTTTGAGGTGGTTTTTCGTAATCGTATAAAGTTTTAACTGTTGGAATAGCTAAAGCAGTTACGATTAAGATTGGTACCACAAACCAAATAGTTTCAATTAAACCATTGTGGTGCATCTTACCAGATTCGTCATTTTTATTATAACTGTACTTAAAGATAAAAACGGCGAACATCGTAAGTACAACAGCAACAATAACAAGCATGAAGACGATTGAGTAGATAATCAAGAACTTCTGACTACTTGCTACTGGCCCTTTTGCATTAAAAACTTCTAAATTGGAACAACCACTAAGCAATACCAGTGTCCCAAACATTAGAAGCAAAGACTTAAATTTTGACACTTTTTTGACCTCCTAATACTACAAATGTAGGGCTTATCATTAATTTTAGTTTATTACGCAATATTTACAAGTACCTATAAGAAAAAAATTAAAATTATATGTAGGGAAAGACTAATAATGTGAGTTGTGGCGGGAAGTCCGAGATTTGTTAAAATTATGTGTCCATTCTGTGAAACCTAATATTTTAGCGGGAAGAATAGCAGATCAAGGGAATAGTTGAGAACGGTTATCATTTGTAGGGGTTAAGCGGTTTCCAGAATATTAAAAAAGACAGAGTTAAAACGCTCTGTCTATGTATCTATTATTTAACTTCGATATATCGGGTTGAAGTTTCAAGTGCGCCATCCGAATCAACGACTTCATATTTAACTTTATATTTTCCTGCTTTTGTTGTGTCAACATGGCCGTCAACTTGAATTTTATGTGTTAAATCTCCATCCTCTTTATCATACGCGCGTATACCTTTCAAAGGATGGTATTGTTGTCCTTTTTCAATAACTATATCATTTACTCCCTTTAATTCGGGTGCGTGGTTAGTAGTTGCTTCTGCACTTAAATTTGGGGTAACAAGGGTAGCGGAGACACCAAGCGCTGAAAGTGACTGTATTAGTTTATTCATATTTTGTTTACCTCCGAGTCATTAAGTCGTCTATCTATTTATCTTCACTATACACGTTTAGTTTTTATAATTCATCGTACTATAGTCCTAATATACAATAAATAAAATTTAAATTAAATAAACATCTAGAAAAATATTTATTAAGGTTTTGTAAAATGACTAATTTGTGAATTATTTTGCATAATAGTGAATTAGGTCCAATCTAAGGTTTAGAATAAAAAGTGGAAATAAGTTTGTATCATTAAGGGAGTTGAAGTTATGTTAACTGAGAAAGAAATGGATATTGTTCAACAAACAGTACCCGTATTGCAAGAAAAAGGAACAGAAATTACATCAAACTTTTATAACAGAATGTTTAAGCAACATCCAGAGTTAAAAAATATGTTTAACCAAACCAATCAACAAAAAGGATTTCAATCCACAGCGTTAGCACAAAGTGTATTAGCAGCAGCTATTAATATAGAACATTTAGAACGGATTATGCCAGTGGTAAAAGAAATTGCTTATAAACATTGTGCTTTACAAGTACCACCAGCAGGATATGATATTGTAGGAGAAAATTTAATTGCTGCTATTAAAGATGTTGTCGGACTTGATGATAGTAGTCCAATCATACAAACATGGAAAAATGCTTATCGAGAAATAGCACAAGTATTTATTGATGTAGAGCAAGAGATATACAGTCATATGTTATGGGAAGGCTTTCAACCATTTAAAATTGTTAAAATTGAAGAATTATCTTCCGATATTAAAGCATTTACTGTTGAATCATCGCAATATGATTTAAGTCGCTTTGAACCTGGTGAATATATTACGGTCGATGTCTCAAGTGATAAAATGCCTTACCGAGCTAAACGTCATTATTCAATTGTAGCTGGAACACCACAGCATTTAACCTTTGCAGTTAAAAGAGATGTTTCTACCCACCATGAAGGTGAAGTGTCTACTATTTTGCATGATGAACTGCATGAAGGGGACGATATTAATCTCTCCGCGCCGGTGGGACCATTTAAAGTAGATAATAACAGAGACAAACATTTGTTTTTAGGTGCAGGTATTGGTGTAACACCGCTCGTTCCAATGTTTAAACAAGTAATCGATAATGATAAACAATCACATTTTATTCAAGTAACTGCAGATACTGATGATACGCCATTTGTTAATATATTATCTCAGTATAGTGATAATGCTACAGATGCAAGCTATGAATTATATGATCGCTCAGTGCAAGGATATTTAAAACAAGCTGATTTAGTACAACATATTGATGAACAAACTGCAGTATATGTTTGTGGAGGTACTAAATTTTTACAATCAATGATTAGTATGTTAAGAGAAATGGGTGTAAATGAAAGTCAGATTCATTTTGAAACATTTGTGCCTAAATTAAGTGTTGAAGTATAATATTGGATAAAAACGATCTAGAAAACGCCTTGCTAAGATATAAATATGACGTATTTTGGCGAGACTCTTGAGGGAACAGGACAAGCTGAAGACAGGGGCCCCAACAAAGAGAAATGCGAAAAGCATTTCTCTTTGTTGGGGTGGCTGAAGCTGTCCCCTAAGAAAGCGAGCCAACAATACGAAGTATTGAATAAAAAGAAACACTCAGATGAGTTGAATTCAATTCATCTGAGTGCTATTTTTCTGAGATTTATGTCCCAGCCTTTTCTATAATTTGAGTACTAATTATTGAATGCCACGACGAAGTTTTTCGGCTAATAATGTATTATTTAATACCATTGTAATTGTTAATGGGCCTACGCCTCCAGGAACAGGTGTTATCGCTCCTGCAACTTCTTTTACAGCTTCATAGTCGACATCTCCCTTAAGTTTACCGTTTTCATCAGGAGTATTACCGACATCAACAATGACAGCACCTTCTTTAACATCTTCTTTTGTGACGAGTCCTGGCTTTCCGACTGCACTGACAATGACATCTGCTTCTTTAAGGTGTGCATGCATATCTTTAGTACGAGAATGTAGAATAGTTACTGTTGCGTTCGCTTGTAATAATAGCTTAGATACCGGTTGTCCTACAATATGGCTGCGGCCAATCACTACAGCATTTTTGCCTTCTAAATCTATATCGGCATGTTTTAAGATTTCCATAATGCCCAGTGGTGTACAAGGTACAAAAGTTTGCTCATCAATATATAGTTTGCCTATATTTGACGGGTGGAAACCATCAACATCTTTATCAGGATTGATTGCTTCTAATACTTTTTGTTCGCTTACTTGTTTTGGAAGCGGCACTTGGACAAGAATGCCACTGACTGAATCATCATTATTTAAACGGTCAAGTTCTTTTAATACATCTTCTTCAGACGTATCTTCAGCTAAATGTACGATTTCAGAAATCATACCAATTTTTTCGGCAGCTTTCTTTTTTGAATTAACATAACTTTGGCTTGCACCGTCATTACCTACTAAAATCACAGATAGTTTTGGAGTATAACCTTGCTCTTTTAATTGCTCAACTTGATCTTTCAAGCCTTGTCTGTAATCTTTAGCAATTTGTTTCCCATCTAAAATTTTTGCAACCACAAAAAATTCCTCCTTGTTTACTCAAACATAGTTATAGCTTAACTTTAAACGATTAATCACGTCGTTTTTGTGCCAAAAGACGTAAATTAATTGTAAAAATCGAATTAAAGTTCGATTTTTGATTGAAAAAGACTTCAATGATTGTTATGCTATATCTGTAATATACAACTAATCGTCTCTATATTTCAAACTTTTGAAAGGGTGTACAAATTGAAAGTAGCAGTCATTATGGGTAGTTCTTCAGATTGGAAGATTATGCAAGAAAGTTGTGCGATGTTAGAAGAATTTGGTATTCCGTTTGATAAGAAAGTTGTTTCGGCACATCGTACACCAAAATTAATGTACGATTTCGCAAACCAAGCGCGCGCTAATGATTACGATATCATTATTGCGGGAGCTGGTGGTGCAGCGCATTTACCGGGTATGGTAGCATCAATGACAACCTTACCGGTGATTGGTGTGCCAATCGAATCAAAAAGCTTAAAAGGACTAGATTCGCTATTGTCAATTGTTCAAATGCCAGGAGGTATTCCTGTTGCTACAACAGCTATAGGGAAATCTGGTGCTAAAAATGCGGGTATTTTAGCTGCGAGAATTCTAAGTATCAGTCACAAGTCAGTACTTGAAAAGTTAGAAAATTATGAAAAAACACTCGTTAAGAAAGTAGGGGACATGCAGCATGAGCTTCAATAAGTTAAAGTTTGGCGACACTATAGGCATTATTGGTGGTGGACAGTTAGGAAAAATGATGACCCAATCTGCTCAAAAAATGGGTTTTAAAGTTATTTGTTTAGATCCAAATACAGATTGCCCATGCCATCATATTGCTAATGAGTTTATCACTGCTGCCTATGATGATACACAAGCTTTACAAGAACTTGGTGAAAAATCAGATGTCATTACGTATGAATTTGAAAATATCTCAGCACAACAATTAAAGACGTTATCTGAACAATTTAATATTCCTCAAGGTTACCAAGCAATAGAATTACTTCAAGATCGACTAACCGAAAAACAAACATTAGAGCGAGCCGGGGCTCATATTGTTCCATTTTTATCAATAAACAATATAGATGATTTATACAATGCCATAGAAGAGTTAGGCTATCCTTTTATCATCAAAACACGATTTGGTGGTTACGACGGGAAAGGACAAATTTTAGTTAAAGATCATACGGCGATAGAAGAAGCCAAACAGCTTATTGCGCAACAAGAATGTGTAGCTGAGCAATACCTCGACATTGAACGCGAAGTATCATTAACTGTCACAATCGGTAATCAAAAACAAACGACGTATTTCCCATTACAAGAAAATGAACATCGCAATCAAATATTATTTAAAACAATTGTTCCAGCACGCAGTGACAAAGAACAACTAGCAAGAATAGAAGTAAACAAAATCATCGATACTGTACATTTTGTTGGCACGTTTACAGTGGAATTCTTTATCGATAAACAAAATCAATTATATGTTAATGAAATTGCACCAAGGCCACATAATTCAGGTCACTATTCTATTGAAGCATGTGATTATTCTCAATTCGATACGCATATTCTTGCGATAACTGGTCAGACATTACCTCAGACTATAGAACTGCTAAAGCCTGCCGTTATGATGAATTTACTTGGTCGAGATTTAGATTTATTAGAAGACGATTTTGGTCAACATCCAGAATGGCATGTTCATATTTATGGCAAAGCTGAACGTAAACCAGATCGCAAGATGGGTCACATGACGATACTAACAGATGATGTAAATGCCACTGAAGCTACCATGCTTAAACAATTCGAAGGGAGAGAGTTATAAATGGCATTATTATATGAAGGTAAAGCAAAAAGAGTATTTTCTACTGAAGTAGAAAATCAATTGCGTGTTGAGTATAAAGATGAAGTAACGGCTGGCAATGGTGCGAAAAAAGATACCATGAAAGGCAAAGGTCGCTTAAACAATCAAATTACATCTATTATATTTGATTATTTAAGCCATAAAGGTATAGAGAGTCATTTTATTAAACAATTATCTGAGACAGAACAATTAGTTAAAGAAGTAAAGATTATTCCATTAGAAGTTGTTGTTCGTAACGTTGCAGCGGGCTCCATCACGAAACGCTTAGGTTTAGATAAAGGATATCAATTTAACGAACCACTAGTTGAATTTTTTTATAAAAATGATGACTTAAATGATCCGCTAATTACTGATGACCATGTCAAACTATTAAACATTGCCAACGATGAAGAAATACAAACATTAAAACAAATGGCTAAGGATATCAATCATGTACTGATACAACTTATGGATGAAATGGATTTACAGCTTGTGGATTTCAAAATAGAATTTGGAAAAACACAAGATGGAAAAATTTTATTAGCAGATGAAATTTCACCAGACACTTGTCGTATATGGGACAAGGATTCAGGTACGAATTTTGACAAAGATGTATACAGAAATGAAACAGGCTCACTGATTGACACATATCAAACATTTTTAAATAAATTGGAGGAAGTTAAATAATGAAAACGATTGAACTTCATATTACTTTACAACCACAAGTATTAGATACTCAAGGTCAAGCATTAAATCGTGCTGTACATGACTTAGGTTATACGCAAGTCAATGATATCCGCGTCGGCAAAGTATTATATATGTCTGTTGATGAAGCTACGGATGAAGCAGTTGATAACATCATTACAACGCTTAGTGAAAAGTTATTTGCCAATACAGTCATTGAAGAATACAGCTATAAAATCGTTGATGAAAAGGAGAATGCATGATATGAAATTTGCAGTTCTCGTATTCCCTGGTTCTAATTGTGATAGAGATATGTATAACGCGGCGATTAAAACAGGTGCTGAAGCTGAATATGTAGATTATCGTGAGACATCACTTGAAGGTTTTGATGGTGTACTTATACCAGGAGGATTTTCATTTGGAGATTATTTGCGCTCAGGCGCCATGGCTAGCGTAGCCCCAGTAATTGATGAAGTTAAACGTTTAGCAAGTGAAGGTAAACCAGTATTAGGTGTATGCAATGGTTTTCAAATTTTAACTGAAATTGGCTTATTACCAGGAGCTTTACTTCATAACGATTCCCATTTATTTATTAGTAGAAATGAAACCTTAAAAATTGTTAATAATCAAACGCCTTTTACTAACTTATATGAAAACAATGATCTCGTAGTATATCCAGTAGCACATGGTGAAGGGCACTATTATTGCACTGATGACATATATGAAGAATTAGTAACCAATAACCAAATCATATTAACGTATCAAGACAATCCTAATGGCTCATATAAAGATATTGCTGGCATCGTGAATAAAGAAGGGAATGTGTGTGGTATGATGCCTCATCCAGAACGTGCACTTGAAACAATTCTTGGTACTGATAGTGGCGTAAAATTATTCGAAGCAATGGTTAATAGTTGGAGGGAACAACATGTCTAAGTTTATTGAACCTAGTATTGAAGAAATTAAAGTTGAAAAATTATATCAAGATATGGGTTTAAGTGATGCTGAGTACACTAAAGTTTGTGATGTTCTAGGTAGAGAACCAAACTTTACTGAAGTAGGTATATTTTCTGTTATGTGGAGTGAACATTGTTCATATAAACATTCTAAACCATTTTTAAAACAATTTCCCACTACAGGTGAGCGTATATTGATGGGACCAGGTGAAGGTGCTGGTGTAGTTGATATTGGTGATAACCAAGCGGTCGTTTTTAAAGTTGAATCACATAATCACCCTTCAGCAATTGAACCATATCAAGGTGCAGCAACTGGCGTAGGTGGGATTATTCGTGACATTGTGTCAATAGGTGCACGACCTATTAATTTATTAAACAGTTTGCGTTTTGGTGAATTATCAGTGAAACAAAATCAACGACTACTAAAAGGGGTCGTTCGCGGTATAGGTGGCTATGGTAACTGTATCGGTATTCCTACTACTGCAGGTGAAATTGAATTTGATGATCGTTATGATGGCAATCCATTAGTTAATGCGATGTGTGTAGGTATTATTGACCATGATATGATTCAAAAAGGGACGGCTAAAGGCGAAGGAAATTCAGTTATATATGTTGGTTTGAAAACAGGTCGTGATGGTATTCATGGTGCAACGTTTGCGTCTGAAGAATTGACGGAAGAAAGTGAAAGTAAACGTCCTTCAGTTCAAATTGGCGACCCTTTTGTAGGTAAGAAATTAATGGAAGCTACCCTAGAAGCAATTACATACAAAGAGCTCGTAGGTATTCAAGATATGGGAGCAGCCGGATTAACATCGTCATCGTCTGAAATGGCAGCTAAAGGTGGCAGTGGCTTAATATTAAATTTAGACCAAGTGCCGACTAGAGAACCTGGCATATCTCCTTATGAAATGATGCTTTCTGAAACACAAGAAAGAATGTTACTTGTTGTTGAAAAGGGTACGGAACAAAAATTCTTAGATTTATTTGATAAACATGAATTAGATAGTGCTGTTATTGGTGAAGTAACAAATACAGACCGTTTTATACTTAAATATGAGGATGAAGTATTTGCAGATATTCCAGTGCAATCACTAGCTGATGAAGCACCTGTTTATGTGCTTGAAGGCGAAGAAAAGGCATATAATACTTCTAAAAATGATTATAATTCTATCAATGTTCAAGAGGTATTTGACCAGTTACTCACACATCCAACAATTGCATCAAAACATTATTTATATGAACAATATGATCAACAAGTGGGTGCCAATACAATCATTAAACCAGGTTTACAGGCTTCAGTTGTTCGTGTTGAAGGTACCCAAAAAGCGATTGCTTCTACCATTGATGGCGAAGCACGTTATGTCTTTAATCAACCATATGAAGGTGGAAAAATGGTAGTGGCAGAAGCCTATCGCAATTTAATTGCTGTTGGTGCCACGCCACTTGCAATGACAGATTGCTTAAATTATGGTTCTCCTGAGAAAAAAGAAATCTATCAACAATTAATAGATTCAACAAAAGGGATGTCAGAAGCATGTGAAATTTTAAAAACACCAGTAGTATCTGGTAATGTTTCGCTTTATAACGAAACACGTGGTACATCTATTTTTCCAACACCAGTTGTTGGTGTGGTAGGGCTAATTGAAAATATCGAATATTTAAATGATTTCCATCCTCAAGCAGGACATAAATTGTACTTAGTTGGAGATACTAGGGATGATTTCGGTGGCAGTCAAATTGAAAAATTGTTATACGGCAAAGTGAATCATGAATTTGAAGCGATTGATTTAAGCGATGAAGTGACAAAGGGTGAAGCCGTTAAAAAGGCAATTAGAAATGGTGTGGCTTCACACGTACAGACTGTTGGCAAAGGTGGATTGTTAATTACTCTCGCTAGAATCAGTGCGCATTATAGTCTTGGATTAAAAGCTAAAGTAAATCTTTCAGATGCACAGTTATTCAGTGAAACGCAAGGACGTTATGTGATTGCTGTTAAAGCAGGACAAGAATTAAATATTGAGCATGCAATTGAAATAGGTCAACTTACAGATACGGATGAATTTAATGTTGCAGCTGCTCATACATCAATTTCTAAGAGAGCTTCTGATATAAAAGCACAATGGGAAGGAGCTATTGCGCAATGTTTAACTACAGTGGATTAAACGAAGAGTGTGGCGTATTTGGAATTTGGAACCATGCAGAGGCAGCTCAATTGACATATATGGGATTGCATAGTTTACAACATCGCGGTCAAGAAGGCGCTGGAATTGTTGTCACAGATGGTAACACATTAAAAGGTGAACGTGGTGTAGGGCTGTTAACTGAAGCAATCAAAGAAGTGCAAATGGAACAATTAAAAACAGGTCGTAACGCTATAGGTCATGTACGTTATGCAACATCAGGCAATAAAGGTATCGAGAATATTCAACCATTTCTCTATCATTTTTATGATATGAGCGTTGCAGTATGTCATAACGGAAATTTGATCAACGCACAATCATTACGACAATACTTAGAAAAGCATGGGGCAATATTTCATTCGTCTTCAGATACTGAAGTGATTATGCATTTAATTCGTAGAAGTAAAGCACCAACATTTGAAGAAGCACTAAAAGAAAGTCTACGCCAAATTAAAGGTGGTTTTACCTTTACGATTTTGACGAAGGATGCTTTATATGGTGCAGTTGATCCTAATGCCATTAGACCATTAGCGGTCGGTAAAATGCAAGATGGAACTTATATATTAGCAAGTGAAACATGCGCTATTGATGTTTTAGGTGGAGAATTTATCCAAGATGTTCACGCAGGAGAATATGTCGTTATCAATGACGAAGGTATAAAAATAAAATCATATACAAAACACACAAGTACTGCGATTTCAGCAATGGAATATATTTATTTTGCGCGTCCAGACTCTACAATAGCTGGTAAGAATGTGCATGCAGTTCGTAAAGCTTCTGGAAAGAAATTAGCTCAAGAAAATCCTGTAGAAGCAGATATGGTTATTGGTGTACCTAATTCATCATTATCAGCAGCTAGTGGCTATGCTGAAGAAAGCCAGCTGCCTTATGAAATGGGATTAGTTAAAAATCAATATGTCGCTAGAACGTTCATCCAACCAACTCAAGAATTGAGAGAACAAGGGGTACGTGTCAAACTATCAGCTGTCAAAGACATTGTAGAAGGTAAAAAAATTATTTTAGTCGATGACTCAATTGTACGTGGCACAACTATTAAACGTATAGTCAAAATGCTCAAAGATTCCGGTGCTAAAGAAGTACATGTAAGGATCGCATCACCAGAATTTATGTTTCCAAGCTTTTATGGTATTGATGTTTCAACTACTGCTGAGTTGATTTCAGCGAGTAAATCACCTGAAGAAATTTGTGACCATATAGGTGCCGACTCATTAGCCTATTTAAGCGTTGATGGTTTAATAGAAGCTATTGGCTTAGACTATGATGCGCCATATAGTGGTCTATGTTTAGAAAGTTTTACAGGTGATTATCCAGCTGGTTTGTATGATTATGAAGAAAATTATTTTAAGCACTTGAGCCCACGACAAAAAGCATATATCGAGAATCACCAACACTATTATGATCGAGAGGGAAATAAAAATGTCTAAAGCTTATGAACAATCTGGAGTAGATATAGAAGCAGGATATGAAGCAGTAGAAAGAATGTCAGCACATGTAAAGCGAACACTACGAAAAGAAGTCTTAGGTGGCTTAGGTGGTTTTGGTGCGACATTTGACTTATCACAATTGCAGATGACAGCGCCTATGCTTGTGTCAGGTACAGACGGTGTAGGAACAAAGTTAAAGTTAGCTATCGATTATGACAGACATGACACCATTGGAATTGATGCCGTAGCCATGTGTGTGAATGACATTCTTACAACTGGAGCAGAACCATTATATTTTTTAGATTATATTGCGGCAAATAAAGTTGTTCCAGAAGTTATTGAGCAGATTGTAAAAGGAGTCAGCGAAGGATGTCAACAAACAAATACCGCACTGATTGGTGGTGAAACCGCGGAGATGGGAGAAATGTATCATGAAGGTGAGTATGACTTAGCTGGCTTTGCTGTCGGTGCTGTTGAAAAAGCAGAATACATTGATGGCTCAAATATAAAAGCAGGTCATGCAATTATTGGTTTAGCTTCTAGTGGGATACATTCAAATGGTTATAGCTTAGTACGTAAATTAATTAAACAGACTGACATTGATTTATACGATGACTTCAATGGTCAAACATATTTAGATACATTCTTAACACCTACGCGACTCTATGTGAAACCGATACTTGATTTAAAAGATAAAGTAACAATCATGGGGATGAATCATATCACTGGTGGTGGATTTTATGAAAATATTCCTAGAGTGTTACCTGATGGTTTAGCTGCGCAAATTGATGTGAATACATTCCCAACACCTCCTATTTTTGACTGGTTACAACAACAAGGACAAATTTCTACGGATGAAATGTATAACATTTTTAATATGGGAATAGGGTATACGGTCATCGTTAGTCAAGATGACATTGCTAAAGCACTAGATGTCCTAAAAAAACACGATGTCCCTGCTTATCACATAGGCAATGTTATAGAAGATGCACATGTGCCTATTTATCTCAAGGGGGTAGAATAGTGACTAAGGTAGCTATTTTTGCCTCTGGATCGGGCAGTAATTTCGAAAATATTGTTTTAAAAGTGGATAAAGGAGAACTCAACAATATAGAAATTACTTCACTTTATACTGATCATCACGATGCGTATTGTATTGAACGCGCAAAACAGTTAAAGGTAGCAGTTAATATCAACGAACCAAAAGATTTTGACTCAAAATCTGCCTATGAACACCATTTGATTCGTATACTAGAGCGTGAAGAAGTTGAATGGATTATTCTCGCAGGTTATATGAGGCTAATTGGTCCTGATTTGTTAGACGCATACGAAGGTAAGATTTTAAATATTCATCCATCATTATTGCCAAAATATAAGGGGAAAGATGCTATTGGTCAGGCTTTTAATAGTGGTGATAATGTTACAGGATCAACAGTTCATTATGTCGATAGTGGCATGGATACGGGAGAAATTATTGAACAAAAACAATGCGAGATCAAACCGGATGATACCAAAGAAAATTTGGAAGAACGTGTCAAACAATTAGAATATGAACTTTATCCTAGTGTTATAGCTAAGGTTATTAAATAAGGAGTTAAGTTAATCATGAAAAAAGCAATTTTAAGTGTTTCAAATAAAAGTGGCATTGTGGAATTTGCTAAAGCATTAAGTGATTTAGACTATGAATTATATTCAACCGGTGGAACTAAACGTGTACTAGAAGAAGCAAACGTTCAAGTTAACTCAGTTTCTGATTTAACTCAATTTCCTGAAATTATGGATGGACGAGTTAAAACATTACATCCTGCTGTGCATGGAGGTATCTTGGCCGATCGGGATAAACCTGAACATCTTGAACAATTAGCAGCTCAGCACATTGATTTAATCGATATGGTTGTTGTTAATTTATATCCTTTTCAAAATACCGTAGCTCGTCCAGATGTTACAGAAGAGGAAGCGATTGAAAACATAGATATTGGTGGGCCAACCATGTTACGCGCCGCAGCAAAAAACTTTAAACATGTAACAACGATTGTTCATCCATCAGATTACAATGAAGTTATTGAGCGTATTAAAGCGCATCGTTTAGACGAAAATTTTCGTAAAGCATTAATGATAAAAGTGTTTGCTCATACAAATGAATATGATCATGCGATTGTTAGTTTCTTTAAAGGAGCCAGTGAACAATTAAGATATGGTGAAAATCCTCAACAATCTGCACGTTTTGTACGTACATCAAGTAGTAAACATACCATTGCTGGTGCGAAACAGTTACATGGTAAAGCATTAAGTTTCAATAATATTAAAGATGCAGATTCTGCTTTATCATTAGTAAAGAAATTTAAAGAGCCAGCTGCTGTTGCTGTTAAACATATGAACCCATGTGGCGTAGGAATTGGTGAAAATATAGAAATCGCATTTAAAAATGCTTACGATGCAGATAATCAATCCATTTTCGGAGGGATTATTGCTTTAAATAGAACGGTCACTGCAGAATTAGCTGAGACATTGCATGCTATCTTTTTAGAAGTAGTCATTGCGCCAAGATTTACAGATGAAGCCTTAGATATTTTGACAAAAAAGAAAAATATACGGTTATTAGAAATTGCTATGACAATTGATAAACGTGAAGAAGAATTTGTCTCTGTTTCAGGTGGTTACTTAGTGCAAGACAAAGATAATGATGAAATTACAAAAGAGGATATGAAAGTTGTAACGCATGCAGTACCTACTGATGATCAATGGGATGCCATGCTGCTAGGTTGGAAAGTCATTCCTTCCGTAAAAAGTAACGCGGTCATCTTAAGTAATTCCAAACAAACAGTTGGTATTGGTGCTGGACAAATGAATCGTGTAGGTGCTGCAAAGATTGCTTTAGAACGTGCAATTGAAATCAATGATAATGTGGTGATGGTATCAGATGGGTTCTTTCCAATGGAAGATACAGTAGAATTAGCAGCGCAACATGGCATTAAAGCAATAATACAACCAGGTGGTTCAATTAAAGACCAAGATTCTATCGACATGGCAAACAAATATGGTATAGCGATGGTAATGACAGGAACTCGTCATTTCAGACATTAAACTAATAGGAAGGGAGAAATATATGAACATTCTAGTTATTGGTTCGGGCGGAAGAGAGCATGCATTAGTCTCAAAGCTCAATACGTCACCACTTGTCAATCATATAGATGTGATACCTGGAAATGATGCGATGAGTCAAATTGCTGATATTCATAAAGATATTGCAGAAAGTGACCACCAGCAAATTTTAAAATTTGCTCAAGCACATCAAATTGAATGGATCATTATAGGTCCTGAACAACCATTGATAGATGGCTTGTCAGATTTACTAAGACAACATGGATTTAAGGTGTTTGGTCCCAATCAGGATGCTGCACAAATTGAAGGTTCAAAATTATTTGCTAAGCAATTAATGGAGAAATATCATATACCAACAGCAGAATATAAAGAAGTAAATAGTAAAAGTGAAGCATTAACTTACGTAAAAGATTGTGAGTTACCGATAGTCATTAAAAAAGACGGTTTAGCAGCAGGTAAAGGTGTCATTATTGCGGAAACTAGAAAAGATGCTATTGCAGCAGTAGAAGAACTGTATCCCAAAGCGCAAGGTAAAGTTATCTTTGAAGCGTTTTTAGAAGGTGAAGAATTTTCATTAATGACCTTTATTAATGGTGATTATGCTGTACCGTTTGATTGCATTGCGCAAGATCATAAGCGTGCTTATGATAATGATAAAGGACCTAATACAGGGGGTATGGGTGCCTATTGCCCAGTACCACATATTTCTGAAGAGGTACTAAGTCAAACCAACAAAGATATTGCGCAACCTATAGCCAAAGCAATGAAACTGGAAGGCTATCATTACTTTGGTTTACTCTATATTGGTGCAATACTAACTTCTGAAGGTCCAAAAGTGATTGAATTTAATGCGCGTTTTGGTGATCCTGAAGCACAAGTATTACTTGCACATTTAGAAAGTGATTTAATGGCGCAAATTATCGCTTTAGCAAATAAGGAACCGATTCATGTTCAATGGAAACCAGGTTTCGTTGTTGGAGTAATGTTGGCTTCACAAGGTTACCCTGGTACTTATGTTAAAGGGCACAAAGTTTCTGGGTTTACTTTAGATAATTCTTATTTTGTAAGTGGTTTAACAAAGGATGAAGCGGATTTCGTGACATCAGGCGGACGTGTCATTTTAGCCATTGGTGAAGGTCAGACAATACAGCAGGCACAACATGAAGCATACCAAAAGGTCAAGCACATAAAAAGTGACAATCTATTTTACCGACGTGATATCGGTAATAAAGCAATTGCTAAAGAAAATTAATGATTAATAATGTGAATTCAGTTTGGGACATCATTATGTTTTAGGCTATGAACTATATATTTTGTCAAGAGTTGACTGAAAATACGCTGATACCAAGCTTGTTTCAATCCTAGTCAACCTTGCCGAGGCAGGACTAGAATTCATAATGAATGCTGTTCCGCTCCCTCATAAAATAAACAGTTTGAGACAACACTCTAGGAATGCGAAATCGTATAATATGGTGTTTTGAATATAAAGAAGCACAAAGATGATTTATGTCAAACCATCTTTGTGCTATTATTTTGGGATTTGTGTCCCAGCGCTCAAACAATATTTAGCTAAGCTTCCCGGATACGCGAGCATCTTGAATGCCTGTAATAGGGAAGTGTGCTGATAAATAAAATGATAATAGGATAATACCTACAAAACAAAGCACTAATAAGACATCCTTATAGGAAAATGGCGCATTGTAGTAATATGTTCTGGGACCATCTTTAAATCCTTTCGTTTCCATAGCTACTGAAAGTTGATGGGCACGACGGATGTTTTGACTGAGTATCGGAATTAATAAATGCTTAAAGCGTTTTAAACCTTTATAGTTCGACTTATCTATCATTTGATAACGCATCTTTAACGAACGGCGTAATTGAATAAGTGATGAGATAATCAGAGGTACCATACGAATAGCTGCCATAAACGCATAAGCGATTTTCGGTTTTATTTTTAAATGTTGCATTAAACTGTAAAAAATCATGACGATTTGAGAGGTTAGTGCAATAAGAATACCAAACATTGAAACTGTAATAGTACGCAATGAAATATGAAGTCCTCTGACAATACTTTCTGTACTTATTTGAATAATTCCTAGTTTAAAAATAAAATGTTCGCCATTGCCATATAAAATCATAAATAATGATGACATGAGTGCAAATAAGATTGTAGCAAATAAGAAAGCAAGTGTAATTTTTAACTCAGTACCATTAAAAAGCATTAAAAAGATGAACATTAATGCTGAAATATAAAGCATGTAATCAAAATTGTGAATAAAAATAACAAAGAAAAACAGGGTAATACCTAAAAGTAATTTAGTGATAATATTCACATCATCCATGAAGGTATAGCGTTTTTTCCATCGTTCAAACATGTGTAACACCTGCCATTTCAAGAAGTTGTCCATTTTCCACATGTAAACGACGTGTAGGATAACGTTTGATGATTTCTGGGTCATGTGTAACCATAACGATCGTTTGCCCACGCTTCACGCGTTGCTGGAAGCGTTCAATAAGTTGGAAAGTATTATGACTATCCAATCCAAATGTCGGCTCATCTAGTAAAATGATATCCGCTTTAGAACTTAATGCAGTTGCTACACTTAAACGTCGTTTTTGGCCCATGGAAAGTTCGAAAGGGTGTTGCTGTTTGACGGCGTCTAAATTTAACAATGTAAGTAGTTCATTTGTTCTATCATCTGCAACTTGTGGATCTTGGTGATTATAATGAATATGTATCTCATCATAAACAGAATTGGTAATAAATTGTAATTCAGGATTTTGGTATACCAAATACATATGTTGGGCTGCTTGTTTAATCTTACTAATGACTGTGCCATTATAATACATTTGGCCTTTATACTTTATTAATTGAAGAATCGATTCTATTAATGAGGTTTTACCTGTGCCGTTTTTCCCAGTTATCGTTATCCATTCGCCTGTACCAATAGATATTTCAGGGATTTGAATTAATGTTTTCTTTCCTCGGATAATTTCTCCATTTTTGTAATTAAAGCGTGGCTCAGATTTTTCTGTTGATATCAGTTGTCGAGTTGGTGCATGTTCCCAGGCTTTTGGATGCCACACGCCAAATTCAGTTAATAAATCCTCACAATGTGTTAATACATAGTCCGGAGTGTTATCTGCAATAATATGTCCCTCATAATCCATAAGTATTACTCTATCGACATGATTCCAAATATGTTCAACTTTATGTTCGACAATAAGTACAGTTTGATCTGCCCATAGTTCAATAAGTTTATTCCATAGTTCTGCAGTTGCTTCGACATCGAGCATCGCAGTTGGTTCGTCTAAAAATAGTGTACTTGCATCTTGAAGGATTGTTTCTACGATCGCAAGCTTTTGTTTCATACCACCACTTAAGTGATTGACAAATGTTTGATCTGTTACTTTCAAGTCTACAGAGTTCAAAGCAGCTTCAATTTGAGCATTCATCTCATGTTGCGGTACTTGCTTATTTTCTAAAACAAACGCTAGTTCTTCATAAACTTTAGGCATACAAAATTGTGTATCAGGGTCTTGAAAAATCACACCACTATGAGGGTCGATTTCAAGCTCATCATATTTCATTGGCAAATCAATCAAATTGGGTACGATACCACTTAATACATTAAGCAAGGTGCTTTTACCAGATCCAGATGGACCTAGTAAAAGCACTTTTTCTTTGTCTTTAATTTCAATATTAAGATGATCAAAAATTTTGCGTTCTCCGTTTGGATATTTCAAACGTAAATTTGTAACTTTTAACACGTCAATGTCCCCTTATAGGTTGTCATAATCTTGTTTAGATGCTGGGCGGAATAATTTTGTAACACCGGTTTGATCCAGCGCTTTGACGACGATGTAAGATAATAAACCAGCAAGGATGATACCACTAATGGCGCGGAAAACGATAAATAGAAGTAAGTTCCAACCAGCAACTTCATTTAAATAGCCATAAAAGTAATCAACTGGGAATGAAATAAGTGCAGTAAGTAACCCGGCTAACATAGCTACTACAGCGCTACGAGATTGATATTTAAAGATAGCAAAAATAATTTCACATGCAACACCTTGCAGTATGGCATAAATAATAGTAGGAATATCAAATTTACCCATAACAATTGTTTCCCCAGCACCAGCTGCAAATTCAGCGATGATTGCAATTCCTGGTTTAGGTATGATTAAGTATGCCACGATTGCGGCCATAAACCATACACCATAAGTCAGTTGTTCAAGGTGTAAACCAGCAACTTTTGCAAATTCATATGGAAACCACCACAAGTTATAAATGATGGCAAAAATAACAGCGATTAACACTGTAACTAGTATTTCAGATAATTTTAAACCTTTTGACATAAAAATTGCCTCCTAAAAAACGCACAACCTTCACGTAGAAAGATGTGCGTTAAAAAATAAATGCTTAAACGATAAGCATTGCAATTTATCGTCACTTTCCTACGCTAGTACAAGCTAGATCAGGTTCGAAGGGTTTGAAGCAAGGCTTCATCTCAGTTTAAACACCCCTAGTGCGTTTATGTAATTTAATTTAAATGTATGCTTTTTGGTACTTGATGTCAAGGCAATTTCAATAAATTATAATAAAAGTGGTTAAGAAATAAAAAAGCATCTTACATACACTTTCACATCTATCATTAATGATTAACAATGAAAATTTGGGAGCGAGACAGAAGTTATTATGAATTCTGTCCCGCTCCCATAGATTTAACTTAACATATTTAAATTTAATATAAGAAGCAATGTGCACTGCGAAATAAATTATATTACGTTTAGTCTAATGTGTCTTGAACATCTTTTTTAGTTTGTTCTATGCTATCTTCTGTACTTTCTTTTTCCTTTTTAAGCTTTTCTTCAGCTTCTTTAGCTTTTTCTGCGGATTTTTTATTTAATTCTTCATTTGACATAAATAACACTCCTTAATAGTGATTATATTTGTTGTATACCCTGACCATTTATTGTTAAACTTTTGCTAAGTCTATAGTCGTATTTAATGAAATATTAAAGACAAGTCGGGCTTCTTCATATATAATAACTTTTGAGGTGAACAGTATGTCTTTTCTTAAGAAACACACCGAGATTATTTTCAGTTATATCATCGGTTTCGTTTCACTTTTCACAGGTCTCATTATTTTGATTAACTTGCCTTTAATTAAAGAACTTAATCAAAAGGAAAAAGTTGATTTAAAGATTTTTTCGGTATGGGACTTCCTGAATGCATTTTTTAGTGAAATTATTAGAGTGATGAGTAGGTTTATAGGCGCTTTTCCTATTATAAGTGCTATAATCATTATCCTTTTTGGTGTCTTAGTCATCTTTATTGGCTACACATTATTTAGAACAACGAAGTATGATTATGATATTTCAATTTTTTATTTAATATTCGGAATCGTTTTCTTTATCATTACGATTTTATTAATGACGCAAGTTTATGGTTTCTGGGCAATTATTTTTATTTTCCCATTTGTCATTCATATTGGTTATATTGTATATAAAGATGAATTAAATCCAAACAATAGAAAGAATCATTATTTGTGGATTATATTGTCATATGGTATTAGTTACCTTATTACACAAATTTCTTTATACGGCAAAGTAGATGCTAATGAAATTGCACCTATTGATATTTTAAGTGTAAATACTTTCTTCATTATTATGTGGTTGTTAGGGCAAATGTCTATTTGGAACTTTTTATTCTTAAGACGTGCGCTACCATTAACAAAAGAAGAGTTAGGTGAAGAATATGATTTATCTAGAACATCAAAAGGCAATGTTTCAAATCAAACGAAAGTTCACTTAAAGCAACTTCAAGATAAGACAACAGAATATGCACGTAAGACTAGAAGAAGTGTCGATTTAGATAAAATTAGAACGAAAAGAGACAAATTCAAAAACAAAGTTAAAAATATCATTAATATTGAAGAAGATGATATTCCAAATTGGATGCGTAAGCCAAAATGGGTAAAGCCAGTATTTGTAGAAATCTTTTGTGGTATTATTATTTTCTTATTTACCTTTATTGAATTTAACAATAGAAATTCGCTTTTTGTTTCTGGTGAGTGGAAAATATCTCAAACACAGTATGTCATTGAATGGGTTACATTGCTTATACTAATATTTATTATTATTGTGTATATTGCAACGACGTTGACACACTATTTACGCGGTAAATTTTATTATTTGCAACTGTTTATGATTAGTATTCTGTTCTTTAAATTACTTACAGAATTTATCAACATCATGATTCATGGATTACTATTATCCGTATTTATTACGCCAACATTAATCATTATGTTGATAGCAGTTATTGTAGCATTTAGTTTACAAGTTAGAGATGAGCCATAAATGATATATGATCGACCAACGAATGTCGTTCTGATAGTGGCTGGAATATGAATGCTAAAATAATAAAGGTCAGTATTTAAATACAAAGGCATAGCTCTAAGATGATTTCAAAATTGAAGAATTGTCTTAGAGCTTAGTTTATGTTAAATATCATATTTCTCCATTTTCTCCATTTTTCTAAGGTACAGCTTGAGTCTACACAAGCTGGTAGTGCTTGAAATTTTTTGATAGGATCCTAGTTTTTAACTTGGCTTATTCTTTCAAGAACCTTGTCATCAATGAGTCTAGGATATCATTGATGTTATAGGTTATGAACGCTATATTGGCAGTAGTTGACCAGATTGAAAATACGCTTATACCAGGCTTTTTCAATCCTACACAATCTTGCCGGGGTGGAACTAAAATTTCATTATGAATGCTGTCTTGCTCCAGAATAGTTTTAAAACATAACACACTCACGTATAATTTAATAAATGATTGCTAAATATAATTAAGAATAAACGCTTTACAAACTAAAATATAATGTATCAATTATAAAAATGGTAGTTTTGCCACGATTTGGATGGAAATTGCCATTTTTCTTTGATTAGAAACGATTTACAGGCCAATCTCTTTTTTATGATGATATCTATAAATTTGTTAATATAAAAGAAACAGTGATAAAGCCTAACATATTTTAATAAAGGAAGGCAGAGAACGTTTATGAAGACTGCTATTATAAATAAAGGGAAAGAACAAAAATATTTAAATCATTATCCTTTAGTAGATGAAGAAGATATTTTTCGCCAGGATCATTTAAAAGAGGGCGATTTATTTCAGTTAACAACTGATCAAGGTCGTTATATTGCCACAGCATATGTAGGACGGCAACATAAAGGATTAGGATGGGTGTTAAGTTATAATCCAAGTGAAGAGATTACTACTTCATTTTTCACACAATTATTCACAGATGCTTTAGCTGAACGTGACTACTATTTTCATATTGATGGTACAAATGCATTTCGCTTGTTTAATGCAGAAGGAGATGGAATTGGCGGTTTAACGATTGATAATTATAACGGTCATTTACTTGTTCAATGGTATTCAAAAGGTATCTACAAATTTAAATTTGAAATTTTGCAAGCGATAGAAACAGTTTTCCCTTACAAATCTATTTACGAAAAAATGAGATTTAAAGATGCTGATTATTCAGGTGGTTTCGTCAAAGGAGAAGCACCACAATTTCCGATAGTTATTGAAGAGAATTTTACATTTTACAATGTTGATTTAAATGATGGATTAATGACAGGAATATTTTTAGACCAAAAAGAAGTGCGTAAAAAGTTACGTGATCAATATGCTGAACAAAAAAATGTCCTTAATTTATTCAGCTATACAGGAGCTTTTTCAGTTATTGCAGCTAATCATGCACAATCAACGACAAGTGTTGATTTGGCTAATCGTTCTAGAGCTTTAACGGAAGAAAATTTTGGTCTTAACGGCATAGATCCTAAGACACAATTCATTTATGTAATGGATACATTTGATTTTTATAAATATGCGCATAGACACAATCGCTTTTATGATACGATTGTGATTGATCCGCCAAGTTTTGCACGTAATAAAAAGAAAACTTTTTCCGTACAAAAAAATTATGATGAGCTCATAAATGGTGCATTAAGCGTTCTAGCGCCAAATGGTGTATTGTTATTATGCACAAACTCAAGTATCTTCTCATTAAAAGCATTTAAATCTGTCATTAAATCGACTTTAGAACAGGCGAATGTAGATTATGAAATTAAAGAAGTCATGGGTTTGCCGAAGGACTTTAAAACGCATCCGCATTATAAACCGTCTAAATATTTGAAAGCAGTTTTTATTCAAATCAAGAATTAAATTTAGTGAAGTGGGTATAATACCGTCATGACACAAAATGAAAGGTGATATTTCATGGGGATTAGACAAAATTTAAGTAATCGAATAACGACTAAAGTAGGTCAAAAAGTATTTAAAATAGAGGATATTAAAGAAAAAAATGCCATGCCAACGACACAGGATGAGTTAGCTAGATGTCGTGAAAGGGCAGAGGCAATCGTTAAAAGAAAATCTTTGATGTCTTCAACGGCTTCTGTTGTACCTATTCCTGGATTGGACTTTGGTGTAGATATTAAATTGATGCGCGATATTATTGAAGATGTAAACAAACTATATGGATTAGATCATAAACAAGTAAACACACTTGGAGATGATTTAAGAGAACGTATTTTTGCTGCGGCTGCTATTCAAGGTAGTCAATTCATCGGCAAAAAAGTATCAAGTGCTGTGCTTAAAATTGTTATTAAGGACATGGCTAAGCGAGCAGCTGCCAAACAAACGCGATGGTTTCCATTAGTAGGTCAAGCAATTTCAGCATCTATTAGTTATTATTTTATGAACAAATTGGGACAAGATCATATTGAAAAATGTGAAAAAGTAATCAAGGATATTATTTAAATGTAACTTTATGTAGTATAATCAACATATACAACAATATCTCACTATATACGAATTGAATTTATTAATATAATTTGGTAGTGTTATTGTATAAAAATACGTTAGATGACTGAAAAATGAATTTTCTAACTGTAAGAAGGAGACTTTTACTATGGAACAAAAATCATATGTAATTATTGATGAAACAGGAATTCATGCACGTCCAGCTACAATGTTAGTTCAGACTGCTTCTAAATTTGATTCAGATATTCAATTAGAATATAACGGTAAAAAAGTTAACTTAAAATCAATCATGGGTGTAATGAGCTTAGGTGTAGGTAAAGACGCAGAAATCACTATTTATGCAGATGGTAGCGATGAAGCGGATGCAATTCAATCAATCAGTGATGTCTTATCTAAAGAAGGTTTAACTGAATAATTATGTCTAACTTAATCAACGGCATTGCAGCTTCAGATGGGGTTGCTATTGCAAAAGCATATTTACTTGTTGAACCAGATTTATCATTCACCAATGAAAAAATCACTGATATAGATGCTGAAATCAATAAATTTAAAAATGCTGTAGAAGCATCTAAAATTGAATTGACTAAAATTAGAAATAATGCAGAAAAACAATTAGGTGCTGACAAAGCAGCTATTTTTGATGCGCATTTATTAGTCCTAGATGATCCTGAATTAATTCAACCAATTGAAGATAAAATCTCTAATGAGAAAGTGAATGCACCTCAAGCATTAAATGAAGTGACATCACAATTCATTACGATTTTTGAATCAATGGATAATGAATATATGAAAGAGCGTGCTGCAGATATTAGAGACGTATCTAAACGTTTACTTGCACATATTCTAGGCGTGGAATTACCTAACCCAAGTATTATTGATGAAAGTGTCGTTATTGTGGGGAATGACTTAACACCTTCAGATACTGCACAATTAAATAAAGACTTTGTTCAAGGATTTGTGACAAACATTGGCGGTAGAACAAGTCATTCAGCAATTATGAGTCGTTCACTTGAAATCCCTGCTGTCGTTGGTACAAAATCAATCACACACCAAGTTAAACAAGGAGATATGATTATTGTTGATGGTATAACTGGTGATGTTATTATTGATCCAACTGAAGATGAACTGATCGCATATCAACATAAACGTGAACGTTTCTTTGAAGATAAAAAAGAACTTCAAAAACTACGTGATGCTGAAACGGTTTCTTTAGATGGTATTCATGCTGAACTTGCAGCGAATATCGGTACGCCAGATGACTTGTATGGCGTTATTGAAAACGGTGCTGAAGGCATTGGCTTATATAGAACAGAATTTTTATATATGGGCAGAGATCAAATGCCAACTGAAGATGAGCAATTTGAAGCATATAAAAAAGTGCTTGAAACGATGAAAGATAAACGCGTCGTAGTCCGTACATTAGATATTGGTGGAGATAAAGAACTACCTTATCTTAATTTGCCTAAAGAAATGAACCCATTCTTAGGTTACCGTGCGATTCGATTGTGCTTAGATCAACCTGATATTTTCAGACCACAGTTGCGCGCTCTTTTGCGTGCTTCAGCATATGGAAAATTAAATATTATGTTCCCAATGGTTGCTACTATTAATGAGTTTAGAGATGCCAAAGCGCTTCTTTTAGAAGAAAAAGAAAATCTAAAAAATGAAGGACATGACGTGTCAGATGATATCGAGCTCGGAATAATGGTAGAAATCCCATCAACAGCTGCATTAGCTGATATCTTTGCTAAAGAAGTTGATTTCTTCAGTATCGGTACTAATGATTTGATTCAATACACAATGGCTGCTGACCGCATGTCAGAACGTGTATCATACCTTTATCAACCATATAATCCAGCTATTTTACGTCTAGTGAAACAAGTGATTGAAGCTTCTCATAAAGAAGGTAAATGGACTGGTATGTGTGGCGAGATGGCTGGCGATGAAACAGCAATTCCATTATTACTTGGTTTAGGTTTAGATGAATTCTCTATGAGTGCAACATCTATCTTAAAAGCAAGACGTCAAATTAATGGATTAAGTAAAAATGAAATGACGGAATTAGCTAATAGAGCGATTAATTGTTCAACACAAGAACAAGTAAAAGAATTAGTTCACAATATAGCTCGATAAAATTTAATTTCACAATAAAGAAGAACCTTATTGGCAATTATTGTCAGTAAGGTTCATCTTTTTATAAATAAAAACGATAGTCAGTGTCTAACTGATTATACTGTTATGTTGAATGCGTGATTAATTTTATCAATATCTACAGTATACATTGGTTCGTCATTAAGCAATATAAACGGTGTTGCAAACGCATCATAATCTAACATTTCCACACGATAAGCTTGATGTTTTATATGTTTTTCTTCAAAAGGAATTTGATGTTCATGTAAATAATTCTTAATAAAGGAACAAGGTGGACAATCGTCTTGTGTATAAAGTGTAATGTGTGCCATAAAGTTATCCTTTCATTTTTATACTGGATTTACTATATAAAAATAACGCTCAAAAATCAACTTATGAACAATATGTGAAAATAGGACAAAATGATTTTTTTATAGTGCATATATTTATATACTATATATCTAATTGTTTATACTATGAAATCAACGTGAGGGTGATATTAAGCATGAATTTAGTTAAAAAGAGATATGTATTATTAGCACCATATAACAATGAATTAAACACTATAGTGGCATGTAAGTGTCCTTGTAGTTTTACATATGATGTATTTAATTCTGTTCTAATGGAAAGAGGTGAGCAGTAATGGCATACACTGGGATAAGTATGCTGGTGCTTTGGATTTGTTTATTTTTTTATGTCATTGCTGCGGGTATTTATTTTGGAACAGGCTGCTTTGCTTTTTATATGCACATGTCTGGTGAAGAGAAGAAGTCAAAAGTACTTTATAAATATATGATAAATCCCATTTGGGGCTTAATTAATATATGTTGCGTGTTTTGTTATGTAGGTATGATTGCTTTATTTCCATCAGCAATTCACTATTTGAATACAATGATTTTAATTCCTGGTTCAATAGCACTTATCTGTATAATCATCAGAGGTTGCAGTTATATTTTTATCAATAAAAGAGCTGACATAAGTCTACCATGGCTGTTGATATATTGTTTGTCTGGATTAGGAATTCCGGCTGCATTAGCATCTGTTCTCACTATATCAGAAGGCGGTTATATTGTAGAAGATGGCGCACACCTTGATTTGAATTGGGTACAACTGGTCATTAGTCCGTTTGCTTGGTCAGTAGTCTTTTTAGCCGTGATAACAGTGTTGTATATTTCAGCAGGTTTTTTAACATATTCTGCAGCAAAATTAAAAGATACACACGTATATTTAACTGTAAGAAAGTGGCTGTTGCTTTGGAGTATGCCAATGATTATGGTCTCATTATTTGTTTTTCTATCATTACGAATTCAAAATGCGAATCATTTTACCAATGCGATATATAATTATTGGTGGATGTTTACTTTAAGTTTACTATGTTTTATCATTGCGATGTCTCTAGCTTTGTTAAAAAAATACCATGGAATCGCAATGCTTATGATGATATTACAACTGTTTTTTGCTTTTTTCGGTTACGGGTTGAGTAAGTTACCTTATATTGTATATCCATTTGTTAAAATAACAGATACTACAGTTAGTGTTGCTACAGGATTAACACTTATGATTGTTATTATTTTAGGTTTACTTTTACTTATTCCATCGTTAATATTATTATTGAGATTAGCAACAGACAATAAAGGGATTGTCAAAAATCAGAAATAAAGATTGAGTGAGGATTGGGTTCTTATTATACCTATCCTCATTTCTATCATGATAGGAGTATACTTACTATGGATAAAGAGTACGTTGTGATTGGATTAGGACGTTTTGGGGGAAGTATTGTTAGAGAACTAAACGCACTTGATATGGATGTTATGGCGATTGACCACGATGAAGCTAGAGTTAATGAATATAGTGATATTGCAACACATGCGGTCATTGCTGACACTACGGATGAAGCAGTAATGAAAAGTTTAGGTATTCGAAACTTTGATCATGTCATCGTAGCCATAGGGGAAAATATTCAATCTAGTACTTTAACAACGTTGATATTAAAGGAACTAGGTGTTAAGAAAGTAACGGCTAAAGCCCAAAATGATTATCATGCTAAAATATTAAATAAAATTGGGGCAGATACGGTAGTACATCCAGAACGGGATATGGGACGACGTATTGCACATAATGTAGCAAGTGCCAGTGTGCTTGATTATTTAGAGTTATCTGATGAACATTCACTAGTTGAACTTAAGGCGAGTGAAAAGATGGCTGGACAGTCCATTGTCAATTTAGATATTCGAGCTCAATATGGAATCAATATCATTGCAATAAAGCGGGGTAAAGAAATTATTGTATCACCAGACCCAAATATCAATATTGAAATTGGCGATATTTTAATCATGATTGGACATGATAATGATTTAAATCGCTTTGAAAAGAAAATTGTTCGCTAAGAAATAATCTATTTTAAACATAAAAAGAGGCTGGGATATAAATCTCAGAAAAATAGCGCTCAGATGAATTGAATTCAACTCATCTGAGCGCTTCTTTTTATTCAATACTTCGTATTGTTGGCTCGCTTTCTTAGGGGACAGCTTCAGCCTGTAGTCTTCAGCTCGTCCTGTTTCCTCAAGAGTCTCGCCAAAATACGTCGCATTTATATGTAATTTTACATCAACATACTTTAAAAAAATAAGGCACTTTCGTATCATTTAATAAACTTCACTAAACTAAATTAACGAGGTGCCTTATGTATGAAGATATAACATGACTCAACTTACACTACCAATGGAAACTTCAATACTTATTCCTACAAATGATATTTCTCGATATGTAAATGAAATTGTTGAAATAATTCCAGATAATGAATTCAAACACCATCGTGGGGCTACATCTTACCACCCTAAAATGATAACGAGCTGTATATTATCTAATACATAAGGGAAAAGCCAATTTCTATCAAATAATTTTAATAGAAATTGGCTTTTTTACATTGTTTAAGAACTTAATGTCTGAGACCCTTAGTATGGTCTAAACATCATTCTTCATTGACTTTCATAATCACAGGTAAAATCATTGGTTTGCGCGCTGTTTTTTCGTATAAATAAGGCTGCAATGTTTCAATGATAGATGATTTAATTTGATGCCATTGAATGTCTTTATTACTATTTAATTTGGAAATAACATCAGTTTTGATGCGACGTTGTGCATCGTATATCAATTGTCCAGATTCACGCATGTAGACGAAGCCACGTGAGATAATATCTGGTCCAGATAATAATTTGTTTGTTTTGAAATCAATGCTAACAACAACAATCACGAGACCTTCTTCAGAAAGAAGTTTACGGTCACGAATAACTACATTGCCAATATCACCAATACCACTACCATCAACCAAGACGTTACCGGATGGAATGCGACCAGCTTTACGTGCTGAATCATGCGTTAAAGCAAGTACATCACCAATGTCAAAAATAAAGACATTTTCTTCTGGTACACCGCAATCCACACCAGTTTGACCATGTGCTGTTAACATGCGGTACTCACCATGAATAGGTAAGAAGAACTTGGGTTGTATTAAGCGTAACATTAATTGTTGGTCACCTTGAGAACCATGTCCAGATGTATGGATATTAGATATTTTACTATGAATAACCTCTGCACCAGCTTTATATAATGCATTGATGGTTCTATTAATACTTTTAGTATTACCTGGTATAGGTGAGGAGCTAAATACAACTGTATCTTCTGGGATGATTTTAATTTGTTTGTGTGTACCATTAGCTATTCTTGATAATGCAGCCATTGGTTCACCTTGAGAACCTGTACATAAAATCAATAATTCATGTTTTGGAATATGATGAATTTTATTAGGTTCAACGAATGTTTCAGGTGGAGCTTTAATATAGCCTAACTCCATACCAATTTTAATATTATTTTCCATTGAACGACCAAATGTCACAATTTTACGGTTGTACTTAATTGCTGCTTCTACCGCTTGTTGGACACGATAAATATTTGAAGCGAATGTTGCAAAGATAATACGGCCTTTGCAATTTCTAAAAATCTTATCCACATTTTGGCCAACTTCACGTTCACTTAATGTGAAGTCCGGGACGAGCGCATTCGTAGAGTCTGATAACAGACACAATACGCCTTCTTTACCAAGTTGCGCCATCTTAGCGATATTTGCAGGCGCTCCTACAGGTGTAAAGTCAAATTTGAAGTCTCCCGTGTGAACAATTTTACCTTCAGGTGTGTCAACAATAACACCATATGCTTCGGGAATACTGTGTGTTGTTAGATAGAATGATACTTCAAAATGTTTAGATTTAATTACACTATCTTCTGTAATTTCAATCAATTCCGCATTTCTTAATAAATTGTGTTCATCTAATTTATTTCTAATTAAGCCTAGAGCTAATGGGCCACCATATATAGGCACATTAATTTGCTTCAATAGGTAGGGCACACCACCTATATGGTCTTCGTGACCATGTGTTATAAACAGACCGACAATTTTGTCTTGATTCTGTTCTAAATAAGTGTAATCGGGAATAACGTAATCAATACCCAATAAATTGTCATCTGGAAATTTTATTCCAGCATCGATAATGACAATTTCATCTTTGTACTCAACGGCGTAAGTATTTTTACCTACCTCTCCAAGACCGCCAAGTGCATATACACCTACTTCATTTTGATGTAATTGTTTCATTATTCAGCGTTCTCCACATTAAAATGTTCAGAATGTTCTTTTTCATATTCTAAATGTGCGCCCTCTAATTTTGTAATAAATTCGATGTTATAATTACGATCTTTTAAATAGCGTCTAACTTGTTCTTCTGTTTCGCCTTCAACATAAATAGTTTGAGTGTTTTCTCGTACGATAACCTCGTTTTTATTATGCTGATAAAATACTTTAAATATTGCCATGTTATCTATTTCCTCCTAATACGTTAACTTTTAAATGAATTTAAATAAGAACCTAGTACATACACAGGGTAGCTAAACTAAGTACCAATGTCCTGCTCGTTTTTTAATTAATGATATAAAATGTCACAACATACAAGCCTTTTAATTGAAATTAAAATCTTACTGCCCGTTATATTTTCTAGGGTATATTTCGTCGTTCATGTATTGAAATTAGTAAGTACTTTACTAAAATTCCAGTTATTCATTATTTTACATGAAGTAACGGAATAAATAAAGCAGTTTATAATATACTGATAATTATTATAAAAAAACTAAGCTTTATGGCCAAAATGAACAGCTAGTATCTCGTTTTAAAAATACTAGCTGTGATGATGTTACCATGATATATTGATGACTATATAATATTGTAAATATACTGCTTAGCAGTTCCTAAATTATACTTCTATTGAATCAGGTAGTGGCGTTAAAGGGTGTTCGGCATCAATATGATCATAGAACATGATACCGTTTAAATGATCAATTTCATGTTGAACGACAATAGCAGGATATCCTTTTAATCTAAGTTTAACATCTTTACCATCAATGTCTTTAGCTTTCACTGTTACTCGGTAGTGTCTATGAACGAGACCAGGTATGTTTTTATCAACGCTTAGGCAACCTTCGCCAGTAGGTAAATACGCGTACTGAACACTATAGCTTACCACTTTAGGATTGACTAACATTAAATCGTAAGAACGACCATTTCCATCATCAGGTAAATAGACAGCAATCATTTTCTTTGAAATATCTATTTGAGGTGCTGCTAAGCCAACACCTGATCGTAAGCCATATCGATTAGCAATTTCATCGTCTTGACTATTAATTAAAAATTCACGCATAGATTTTAAAGTTTGTTTATCTTCATCAGACAGTGGAAAATCAACATCTTGAGCTTCGGCACGTAATGTTGGATGACCGTCTTTAATTATATCTTTCATAGTTAACATGAATATACACCTTCCTTTATTAATTATAATCTATTATATTGAATAGCATTTATTATACGCTATTTGATTTGATTTATAAAAATACTTTCTATATCATTACAATCATTACAGTGAGTATATCTCGGGAGGGACTATAAATGAAATTATATCGAGCTTTGGGTGTCTTGCTTGCATCCACTCTTTTGCTGGCCGGATGTACAACGGATAGAAAAGAAGTGAGAGCTTATGAAGATACGATACAACAAGCCTCTAGCAATGAACAAGTTATAAACTCAACTGGTCAAAAATTAAATGATTTAGAAAAGCAAAAGCAACAGTATTATAAAAAAATTGTAACTAATAATCCAGACACACGTGTTAAAGTTGCTGATAAGATGATTAGTAATATCAATGAAAGAAGCAAAGAATTTAATAAAGAAGTCAAAGCTATGAATGCTTCAAATAAAGAATTCAAAAAAGCAAGCAAGCATATTAATCAAATTAAAGATGATTCCAAAAGAAAAGAACTCAAGGAACTTGATGATGCACTCAAAGATAAATACAAAAAGCACGATGATTATGCCGCAGCATATCGTAATATTTTAGATAAAGAACGATCATACTTTAAATTGTTGAAACAAAAAACGGTTATGCAACAACAAGAAAAAGAAAAGGGAGAAGCAATTAACAAGGCTCAAAAAACATTTAAGCAAAAATTTGAAGCATACATAAAAGCGTTGAATAAGGTCAATAAAGAAAAAGGAGATATTGACAAAATAAGCGAATGATTTAACTAATACAGATTGTCTAAATGGACTAATACAGATGGACAATCTGTATTCTTTTTTAGTAACACAGAACTTTTCCAAATTGATTAACAGGTCTATTTATTTATGATACAATACAAATGGATAAAATGAATTTCTATTATATGGGAAAGGTATGGTGAATTGAATGGCTCCTAAGTTACAAGCCCAATTCGATGCAGTAAAAGTTTTAAATGAGACGCAATCGAAATTTGAAATGGTTCAAATTTTGGATGTAGATGGTAATGTCGTAAATGAAGACTTAGTACCTGATTTAACAGATGAACAACTTGTAGAATTGATGGAAAGAATGGTATGGACTCGAATTCTTGACCAACGTTCTATTTCATTAAATAGACAAGGACGTCTAGGTTTCTATGCGCCTACAGCAGGACAAGAAGCTTCACAATTAGCTTCACAATATGCTTTAGAAAAAGAAGACTTTATTTTACCTGGTTACCGTGATGTACCACAAATTATTTGGCACGGTTTACCGTTAACTGAAGCATTCTTATTCTCAAGAGGTCACTTCAAAGGAAATCAATTCCCTGAAGGTGTAAATGCCTTTAGTCCACAAATTATTATCGGTGCGCAATACATTCAAACTGCTGGTGTCGCATTTGGTATTAAAAAACGTGGTAAAAAAGCAGTAGCGATTACTTACACAGGTGACGGTGGATCTTCACAAGGTGACTTCTATGAAGGTATAAACTTTGCTTCTGCTTATAAAGCGCCTGCAATTTTTGTAATTCAAAATAATAACTACGCGATTTCTACACCACGTAGTAAGCAAACAGCTGCCACTACATTGGCTCAAAAAGCAATTTCTGTAGGTATTCCTGGTATTCAAGTTGATGGAATGGATCCATTAGCAGTTTATCAAGCAACTAAAGAAGCACGTGATCGTGCAGTTGCAGGTGAAGGTCCTACTTTAATTGAAACAATGACATATCGTTATGGACCACATACAATGGCTGGTGACGACCCAACTCGTTACAGAACTTCAGATGAAGATGCAGAATGGGAGAAAAAAGATCCATTAGTACGTTTCAGAAAATTCCTTGAAAATAAAGGTTTATGGAATGAAGATAAAGAAAACGAAGTAATCGAACGTGCTAAAGATGATATTAAAAAAGCAATCAAAGAGGCAGACAAAGTTGAAAAACAAAAAGTTACTGACTTAATGGACATCATGTATGAAGAAATGCCTCAAAACTTAGCTGAACAATATGAAATTTACAAAGAGAAGGAGTCGAAATAAGCCATGGCACAAATGACAATGGTTCAAGCGATTAACAATGCGCTTAAAACTGAATTGCAAAATGACGAAAATGTTTTAATTTTCGGTGAAGACGTTGGTGTTAACGGCGGTGTATTCCGTGTTACTGAAGGTTTACAAAAAGAATTCGGTGAAGACCGTGTATTCGATACTCCATTAGCTGAATCAGGTATTGGTGGTTTGGCTCTTGGTTTAACTACTCAAGGATATCGTCCAGTTATGGAAATTCAATTCCTTGGCTTCGTTTTTGAAGTGTTTGACGAAGTTGCTGGACAAATCGCGCGTACTCGTTTCCGTTCAGGTGGTACAAAAACAGCTCCTGTAACTATTCGTACACCATTTGGTGGTGGGGTACATACGCCTGAGTTACACGCTGATAACTTGGAAGGTATTTTAGCTCAATCACCTGGTATTAAAGTGGTTATTCCTTCAGGCCCTTACGATGCAAAAGGTTTATTAATTTCATCTATTAGATCTAATGACCCAGTTGTTTATTTAGAACATATGAAATTATACCGTTCATTCCGTGAAGAGGTACCTGAAGAAGAATATACAATTGAAATTGGCAAAGCTAAAGTTGTTAAAGAAGGTACAGATATCACTTTAATCGCTTATGGTGCAATGGTTCAAGAATCCGTTAAAGCTGCTGAAGAACTTGAAAAAGATGGTCATTCAGTAGAAGTGATTGACTTACGTACTGTTCAGCCATTAGATATGGATACGCTAGTTGCTTCTGTTGAAAAAACAGGACGCGTTGTTGTTGTTCAAGAAGCACAACGTCAATCAGGTGTTGGCGCAAATGTTGCTGCTGAATTACAAGAAAGAGCAATTTTATCATTAGAAGCACCAATTGCACGTGTTGCTGCTGCTGATACAGTTTATCCATTCACTCAAGCTGAAAATGTTTGGTTACCAAACAAAAATGATATTGTTGAACAAGCAAAAGCAACATTAGAGTTCTAATAATTTGTTGTAAAAAATTGCAAGACTTACTTTTGAATAAATGATTTAGATGTGTAAAAATGAACTATGAGGTCGGGACAACTAAGGGTTTTGTATCATCTGGTAAAACGCATTAAAAAAGCTTTTCTAGTTGCATATTAAGCTGATGTCTCAACCTCATGTTATAAATTTAATGAAATAATTGAAAATGACATTATTAGGAGGACAAGAACGTGGCATTTGAATTTAGATTACCCGACATTGGTGAAGGTATCCACGAAGGTGAAATTGTAAAGTGGTTTGTTAAAGCCGGAGACACTATTGAAGAAGATGATGTGTTAGCTGAAGTTCAAAACGATAAATCCGTAGTTGAAATCCCTTCTCCAGTAAGCGGTACAATTGAAGAAGTGGTAGTAGACGAAGGAACTGTTGCAGTAGTAGGAGACGTCATCGTTAAAATTGATGCACCTGATGCTGAAGAAATGCAATTTAAAGGTCATGATGACGATTCATCAGCTAAAGAAGAGCCAGCTAAAGAAGAAGCTAAAGCTGAAACTGAAGAAGCGCCAGCAGCATCAGCTTCACAAGATGAAGAAGTAGACGAAAACAGAAAAATTAAAGCAATGCCTTCAGTTCGTAAATATGCACGTGAAAAAGGTGTTAATATTAAAGCGGTTGCTGGTTCAGGTAAAAATGGCCGTATCACAAAAGAAGACATTGACAACCACTTAAATGGTGGCGGTGCTCAAGCTGCATCTGCTTCTAATGAAAGTGCAGCTGCTTCAACTTCTGAAGAGACTTCTGCACCTCAAACTCAATCGGTTCCAGAAGGCGACTTCCCTGAAACAACTGAAAAAATCCCTGCAATGCGTAGAGCAATTGCTAAAGCAATGGTTAACTCTAAACACACTGCACCTCACGTAACATTAATGGATGAAATTGATGTTCAAGACTTATGGGATCACCGTAAAAAATTCAAAGAAATTGCAGCTGAACAAGGTATTAAATTAACATTCTTACCATATGTAGTTAAAGCACTTGTTTCTGCACTTAAAAAATATCCAGCACTTAATACTTCATTCAATGAAGAAGCTGGCGAAATTGTTCACAAACATTATTGGAATATTGGTATCGCAGCTGACACTGACAGAGGTTTATTAGTGCCAGTAGTTAAAAATGCAGATCGTAAATCTATCTTCCAAATTTCAGATGAAATTAACGAATTAGCTGTTAAAGCTCGCGACGGTAAATTAACTTCTGAAGAAATGAAAGGTGCTACATGTACTATCAGTAATATCGGTTCTGCTGGTGGACAATGGTTCACTCCAGTTATCAATCACCCAGAAGTAGCTATCTTAGGTATTGGCCGTATTGCACAAAAACCAATCGTTAAAGACGGCGAAATCGTTGCAGCTCCTGTATTAGCATTATCATTAAGCTTTGACCACAGACAAATTGATGGTGCAACTGGACAAAATGCAATGAACCATATTAAACGATTATTAAATAATCCAGAATTATTATTAATGGAGGGGTAAAACATGGTAGTTGGAGATTTCCCAATTGAAACAGATACTATTGTTATTGGAGCAGGCCCAGGTGGCTATGTTGCAGCAATTCGCGCAGCACAATTAGGACAAAAAGTTACAATCGTAGAAAAAGGTAACTTAGGTGGCGTATGCTTGAACGTTGGTTGTATTCCTTCAAAAGCATTATTACACGCTTCTCATCGCTTTGTTGAAGCACAACACTCTGAAAACTTAGGTGTAATCGCTGAAAGCGTATCACTTAAATTTGACAAAGTTCAAGAATTCAAACAATCAGTTGTAAACAAATTAACTGGTGGTGTTGAAGGCTTATTAAAAAGTAATAAAGTGGAAATTGTTAAAGGCGAAGCTTACTTCGTAGATAACAATAGCTTACGTGTTATGGATGAAAAAAGTGCTCAAACTTATAACTTCAAAAACGCTATTATCGCAACTGGTTCTAGACCAATAGAAATTCCTAACTTTGAATTTGGTAAACGTGTTATCGACTCAACTGGTGCGTTGAACTTACAAGAAGTTCCAGGTAAATTAGTTGTTGTTGGTGGCGGTTATATTGGTTCTGAACTTGGTACTGCATTTGCTAACTTCGGTTCTGAAGTTACAATCCTTGAAGGTGCGAAAGACATCTTAGGTGGATTTGAAAAACAAATGACACAACCTGTTAAAAAAGGCATGAAAGACAAAGGTATTGAGATCATTACTGAAGCAATGGCTAAAAATGCTGAAGAAACTGAAAATGGCGTTAAAGTTACTTATGAAGCTAAAGGTGAAGAACAAACAATCGAAGCTGATTACGTATTAGTAACTGTTGGCCGTCGTCCAAATACAGACGAATTAGGCTTAGAAGAATTAGGTCTTAAATTTGCTGATCGTGGATTATTAGAAGTAGACAAACAAAGCCGTACTTCTATCGACAATATTTATGCAATTGGTGATATCGTTCCTGGTTTACCACTTGCTCATAAAGCAAGCTATGAAGCTAAAGTAGCTGCTGAAGCTATCTCTGGACAAGCTTCAGAAGTTGATTATATTGGTATGCCTGCTGTATGCTTCACTGAACCAGAATTAGCTCAAGTTGGTTACACTGAAGCTCAAGCTAAAGAGGAAGGTTTAGAATACAAAGCTTCTAAATTCCCTTATGCAGCAAATGGCCGTGCGTTATCATTAGATGATACTACTGGTTTCGTTAAATTGATCACATTAAAAGAAGATGACACACTTATCGGTGCACAAGTTGCTGGTAATGGTGCTTCTGATATCATTTCTGAATTAGGTTTAGCTATTGAAGCAGGAATGAACGCTGAAGATATCGCATTAACAGTACATGCTCACCCAACATTAGGTGAAATGTCTATGGAAGCAGCTGAAAAAGCTATTGGATTACCAATCCACACTATGTAATAGTGATTTATAAATCGTTTAGAGCCTAAGACATCATTATGTTTTAGGCTCTAAGCTATATATTGGCGGCAGTTGACTGAATTGAAAACACGCTTATACTAAGTTTTTTCAATTTAAATCAACCTTGCCAGGGCGGGAATACGAATTCAAAATGAACTCTGTCCCGCTCTCTTTTTTGCTATATTACTTAAGGAGGTAAATTAATGGAATATCAATATCCTTTAGATATGGACTGGACACATGATGAAATGTTAAAGGTGATTGCCTTTTTTAATCAAATAGAGCGCTATTATGAGTCATCTGTGTTATCCAATCAAGTTATAGCGCACTATCGAAATTTTAAACAAATTGTACCTGGAAAAGCAGAAGAAAAACAAATATTTAAAGAATTCGAGCAAAACAGCGGTTACAACAGCTACCAAGTCATTAAAGAAGCAACAACACAAAATAAACCAACACACATACAACAAAAAAACAACACAAGAACATAGGGGCCCCAACACAGAGGCTTTCAAAACGAAAGCCAACGAACAACGCAAGTTGGGGTGGGGCCCCAACAAAAAGAAATGCAACAAGCATTTCCACGGACAAAGCAAGTTGGGGTGGCCCCAACTTGGAGAAGTTCGGTCAGAAATCCAACAAGCAAAACAAGCTGAGATAATACTAAGAATCTTATTATGCATTATTTTTTTCCATTCATAATTAAATAATTATAAAAAGTATTGCAACATGAGCTGTATTTTGTTATTTTTATTAAGCATTAAACAAAATGTTTAATATTACTAAACATGATACAGCTATTTTTAGGTGGTTACATAGATGGATATTGGAATGAAATTGAAAAATTTAAGGATGCTCAAAAATTTAACACAGGAAGAATTAGCTGAACGTACTGACTTAACGAAGGGATATATTTCTCAAATTGAGAGTCAACATGCGTCTCCAAGTATGGAGACATTTCTAAATATATTAGAAGTTTTAGGTACGCGGCCAAGTGATTTTTTTCAGGAGAAAACTAAAGAAAAGGTGCTTTATACAGCTGAAGATCAAACAATTTATGATGAATATGACAAGGGCTATATTTTAAAATGGTTAGTCACAAATTCAAATGAGTATGACATGGAACCACTCATGCTTACGTTAAAGCCTGGTGCATCATATAAACATTTTCAGCCTTCTAATTCAGATACCTTTATTTATTGTTTAGAAGGGCAAATTACTTTGTCACTCGGGAACCAACTTTATCGTGCAAATGCAGAAGACGCACTTTATTTCAGGGCAAATGATGTCCATCAATTATGCAATAACAGCAAGCAGAACGTTACGATATTGATTGTAGCAACTGCATCATATTTATAAGGAGTTATGACGTTATGCAACCATTATTATCATTTAAATCAGTGAGTAAAGGCTATGATGATTTAAATATTCTTGACCATATGGACTTAGATATTGAATCAGGCTATTTCTATACTTTATTGGGTCCATCAGGATGTGGTAAGACGACTATTTTAAAGCTTATTGCGGGGTTCGAGACACCAGACAGTGGAGAGATTATTTATCAAAATCGTTCTATCGAAAATTTACCGGCTAATAAACGTAAGGTCAATACCGTTTTTCAAGATTATGCGTTATTCCCGCATCTCAATGTTTATGATAATATTGCTTTTGGTTTAAAGCTTAAGAAATTATCTAAAAAAGATATTGATCAAAAAGTGACAGATGCCTTGAAGTTAGTAAAGTTATCAGGTTACGAACAGCGCAGTATTAATGATATGAGTGGTGGTCAAAAACAACGTGTAGCTATAGCTCGAGCGATTGTTAATGAGCCAGAAATATTATTGTTAGATGAATCATTATCAGCCTTAGACTTAAAACTACGTACTGAAATGCAATATGAGCTCAGAGAATTACAATCACGATTGGGTATTACATTTATTTTTGTTACGCATGATCAAGAAGAAGCCTTAGCATTAAGTGACTACATTTTTGTGATGAAAGACGGAAAAATACAACAATTTGGTACACCAACAGATATTTATGATGAACCTGTGAATCGTTTTGTAGCTGATTTTATTGGCGAATCAAATATTGTAAATGGCACCATGGTCAAAGATTATGTAGTTAATATTTATGGGCAGGATTTTGATTGTGTTGATATGGGGATTCCTTCTGGTAAAAAGGTTGAAGTTGTGATTCGTCCAGAAGATATCTCTTTAATAGAAGCCGAAGCTGGTTTGTTTAAAGCTACAGTGGATTCTTTGCTCTTTAGAGGTGTGCATTATGAAATTTGTTGTGTAGATCGAAAGGGCTATGAATGGGTTATACAAACTACTAAAAAGGCGGATGTGGGTAGTGAAGTTGGTTTATATTTTGAACCAGAATCTATTCATATCATGGTTCCAGGAGAAACTGAAGAGGAATTTGATAAACGTATTGAAAGCTATGAGGATACTGATGATGAGTAATATTAAAAAGATACTATTAGTGCCTTATATATTATGGATGATTATCTTCATAATTTTGCCTGTATTATTGTTAATATATTTTTCATTTACCGATATAAATGGACATTTTAGTTTCACTAATTATCAACAAATATTTCAGTATAAGTATTTTGAAATGTTTTGGGACTCAATTCTTTATGCCGCATTAATTACTATGATCACGCTGTTCATCAGTTACCCAACTGCATATTTTATTAGAAACGCTAAAAATCCTAATTTCTGGTTATTAATACTTATTATTCCAACTTGGATTAATCTGTTATTAAAAACATATGCTTTTATTGGTTTGCTTAGTCACGATGGGCTGATTAATAAAGTACTTGGAATATTAAATGTTCCAAAAGTAGACATGCTATTTACATCAGCTGCCTTTTTAGTTGTAGCTAGTTATATTTATATTCCTTTTATGATATTGCCGATTTTCAACAGTATGAAATCAATACCTGTAAATCTAATTCAAGCATCTAGTGATTTAGGTGCAAACCCATTTACAACATTTAGAAAAGTGATATTGCCACTAACAAAAGAAGGTGTTTTGACAGGGGTACAAGTTACTTTTATTCCCTCATTATCGTTATTTATGATAACGCGATTAATTGCAGGTAACAAAGTAATCAACATAGGTACTTCTATTGAAGAACAGTTTTTAGTGATTCAAAATTATGGTATGGGAGCTACGATTGCAATCGTCTTAATTGTATTTATGGCACTCATCCTTATCATTACGAAATCTAACGATGAAAGAAGGTGACCAATGTGAAATGGTATGGCAAATTATATATAAGTATCTTATTGGTCATCTTATATGTCCCAATATTTTTTCTAATGTTTTATTCATTTAATTCTGGTGGAAATATGATACATTTTGAGCATTTTACGTTCGAACATTATCAAAGCTTATTTAAAAATGACAAACTCATGGCAATTATTTTTAATACAATAGCAGTAGCGCTATTGGCTGCATCAATTTCAACTGTTATAGGAACATTTGGTGCGATAGCACTCTTCTATTTAAGACAGAAGAAACTTAAAGTAACATTATTGACATTAAACAATGTACTTATGGTGTCATCTGATGTAGTTATCGGTGCTTCATTTTTAATTATGTTTACTGCGCTTGGACATTTTACGGGAATCGGATTAGGTTTCGGTACTGTTTTAGCATCGCATATTGCGTTTTGTATTCCAATTGTAGTTATTGTTGTTTTACCACAACTTTATGAAATGAATCACAATATATTAAATGCTGCACGAGATTTAGGGGCAACAGAATCACAAATTTTAAGTCGCGTACTTATTCCAAATTTAATGCCTGCGATTATAGGTGGTTTTTTTATGGCTTTAACATATTCATTAGACGATTTTACGGTTAGCTTTTTTGTGACTGGGAATGGTTTTAGTGTCCTATCAGTTGAAGTCTATGCCATGGCTAGAAAAGGAATAAGTATGGAAGTAAATGCGATCTCAACACTGTTATTTGTTGTTATCGTCATTGGTATAGTTGGTTATTATGGTATCCAGCGTTCCTTAAAGCGTAAACCTAGATTGAAAAGAGGTATGCTACGATGAAACAGTTTCTTCAATTAGTTTGCGGCGCGCTGGTTATTGGATTACTTTGTCTAGGGATAAGTCATCTTTTTAGTGGACATGAAAAAGCAAAATCTGGCAAAAAAATATATGTTTATAATTGGGGAGAATACATTGATCCTGAATTGATTAAACAATTTGAAAATCAAACGGGGATAGAAGTTATATATGAAACGTTTGATTCTAACGAGGCGATGGAAGCCAAAATAAAAAATGGTGGTACTCACTATGACGTTGCTTTTCCAAGTGAATATACGGTACAAAAATTAAAGCGTGCAAACTTACTTGTGCCATTGAATCATCATAAATTACCTAATATGCGAAATTTAGACCCAGATTATTTAGACAAGTCTTATGATAAGGGAAATCAATATTCTATTCCATATTTTTTTGGTACAGTGGGTATATTATACAATAAACAAGCATATCCAGACGCGTCATTTAATCATTGGTCTGATTTATATCAAGAACGATATCGTAATGATGTATTACTTGTCGATGGGGCGCGAGAAATTATAGGATTAAGTTTAAATAAATTAGGTTATAGTTTAAATGACACCAATTCACAACATTTACGACAAGCTGAACAAGATTTGAAAAAGCTAGGGCCACAAGTTCGAGGCGTTGTTGGTGATGAAGTAACAATGATGTTGCAGCAAAATGAAGGTAACATCGCGGTAGTGTGGAGTGGTGTTGCTGCACCACTTGTGCAAGGAAGCGATAAGTATAATTACGTTGTTCCTAAAGAAGGCTCCAATCTATGGTTCGACAATATGGTGATACCAAGGACAGCTCAAAATAAAGAGGGCGCATATCAATTTATAAACTTCCTTTTAGATGCGGAAAATAGCAAGAAAAATACGGAATGGGTAGGCTATGCGACACCAAATAAAGCAGCACGTCAGTTACTACCTAATGAAATTAGAAACGATTATCGTTTCTATCCAACACAACAAGAACAAGCCCGCTTAGAAGTATATAAAGATCTTGGTCAGCGAACACTTGGGAATTATAATGAAAGCTTTTTGAATTTTAAAATGTCGTTAAAGTAGCATAAAATTGTAGTTATTTAAGTTAAAATTCGATATAATTATTTGATAAGGATGGTAAGGGAGTTGTAATAAATGTCAGGAGAACAGTATACTCAAATCAAACGGCCTGTAAGTCGTTTAACTGAAAAAATACTTGGTTGGTTTAGCTGGATTTTCTTGTTGCTAATGACAATTATTACTATGTTTATTGCATTAGTTTCATTCAGTAATGATACGTCAATACAGAATTTAGAAGCCACATTAAATAACAATGATTTAATTCAACAAATATTAGGTAATAATGGTTTTAATACAACTCAGTTTGTAATTTGGTTACAAAACGGTATTTGGGCAGTGATAGTATATTTTATTATTTGTTTGCTCATCTCATTTTTAGCACTGATTTCAATGAATATTAGAATATTATCAGGAATATTATTTTTAGTTGCATCTGTTGTTACGCTACCACTCGTACTTTTATTTGTGACATTAATCATTCCTATTTTCTTCTTTATCATTGCTATTATGATGTTTGCAAGAAAGAATAAGGTAGAAATAGTACCTGCATATGGCTATCCTGGTTATGATGATAACTTTGATTATCGCTATAATGAGCCGGATTATCAACAACAGCCACCGATATATGATGATTATGAACGTCATCAGCCTAACGACGACATGGCATATCACATGCCACAAGAAACGAGCAATTCATCATTTAACGAAGATGATAAATACGATCAATATCCTAAACGTGCGATTATGAGTGACTATCAATCAACAGACGATGAAGATGAAGCACCACAAGTACTCTCAAGACAGGCAAAATATCATAAGAATAAATATCAAGATGAATTTAGCGATGAAGGAGCTGCCCCATTTAATGAAGCAGTTGTCCAACAAGAACCGGTATTAGATAAAAAAGAGTTAAAAGCGCAACGCAAACAAGAAAAAGCTGAAATTAAAGCAAGAAAACGTGAAAAACGAAAAGCTTATAATCAGCGTATGAAAGAAAAACGTAAAAATCAGCCAAGCGCAGTAAATCAGCGACGTATGAACTATGAAGAGCGTAAACAAATATTTAATCATGAAAATAGTGCAAAAGATCAGCAAGAAAGTCATCTTGATGATTCAAAATAAACTATGAAGTAAAGCGCGGAGCATCAAGTCAATAAAGACTGATGTTCCGCTTTTTATTATTATAATGTATTCGCTTTTAACATATATTTTTAGTATGATAGATATTGAGTACAATAAGGGAGAGTTGCTATTTGAAGACAAAGAAAGAGCTGGTCATTGCATGGATAGCAAATGGTCTAAGTCTAATTTTTTTGCTTTTTAATATCTTATCCATGCTTTTAACAGATGAAAAGAATAATGTGAAAGAATATGAACAAATGGCGAAACAATTTGCTGGTAAAAACGTTACAGTGACCCCAGAGCTAATTCATTTTATTATGGTGTTTTTCATAGGCATTTTAGCATTTTCAACTATATTGGGAATCGCTGCGACAACATTGATAAAAAATCGTTCACTTATTGCAATATTTCTATTTATTTCTGCAGTTTTAATAGGACTATTTAGTATGAACATCATTGCAATGATTTTATGGTTAATCGTTATTGTGTTGTTGATTGTTAAAAGAAACCAATATAAAAATGATTCCGATTGGCATGCAGAACAATATAAACATGCAGAAAAGAAAGAAAATCCATATATCTATTAAATGAAAAGTTGAAGCATTACGTGTATATTAATAGCGTTTAAGACATAATTTATAAAATAAAAGCTCGTAAATGATTTTTCACAATCATCTACGAGCTTTTTTATCTTGATACTTCATATTGAATAGCTTGGTTCTCCTAGAAGAACGTTCATAACCAATCCCAAATGAAAGGGTTTGTAATCTTTCGCTTTGAAAAATTTTTACCGAGTCTCGGTCTTTAGCATGTCCTATAGATCGAGTTTTATTTTAAATTAGGAGCCATTTATATAAATTCTTTAAATGTTTCGATAATCAAATAAACATTTAATACACTTAAAACAATGATAAGTATCCATGAGCAATAATTAACCCATGATTTATTTACGAAAGGTCCCATTAGCTGTTTGTTACTTGTAGATAGCTGCAACGGTATAAGTGAAAACGGCAAGGCAATACTTAAAAATACTTGTGAAAATACTAGTAATTGTTCAATTTTCTCTTCATTACCTTTAAAAATGATGAGGCAAATAATAACTGGAATAACAGCAATTGCTCGAGTGACAAGACGTCTTAACCAGTTAGGTAATGAAATATTTAAAAAACCTTCCATAACAATTTGACCTGCTAATGTTCCTGTAATGGTCGAATTTTGACCTGAAGCTAACAAGGCAACAGCAAAAAGTGTACTCATGATAGCACCTAACGCAGCTCCAAGAATAGGTTGTGTCCGTAATGCATGGTATAAATCATAAAAGCCACCTAGTTGATCTTGGTTAACGCCATAAAATAGTGATGCACCTAATACTAATAATAAACAATTAACTACAAAGGCAACGGATAATTGTAGATTAGAATCAATTGTTGCATACTTAATTGCCTGTGCTTTTTCTTTTATAGAGTGTCTATCATATTGGCGTGATTGGACAATAGATGAATGTAGATACAAATTATGTGGCATAATTGTAGCTCCAACAATACCCAACGCGATATATAAAATTCCATGATTTGTAATGATTTCTTTATGAGGAACAAATCCTTCTAAAATAGCTGTTGTACTTGGAGAAGAGATAAATACCTCAAAGACAAAAATGGCTAATACAGTAAAAATTAATGTTCCAACAATGGCTTCGATTTTTCTAAAACCAAATTTCATTATAAATAGTAATAAAAATACATCACAGACTGTAATAATCGCGCCAACAATCAATGGGATGCCTAACAACAAATTTAGTGCGATGGCACTACCTATAACTTCTGCAATATCTGTTGCTATAATGGCAAGTTCTGCAATAATCCAGAAAATAATTGCCACTGGTTTTGAAAGATAATGTTTTGTCATTTGAGCTAAATCATGACTGGTCGCAATCCCTAGACGCAGTGTCATGCTTTGCAGTAGCATAGCAGATAAACTGGATATTAAGATAATAAATAATAAGGTATATCCAAATTGTGCTCCACCTTGCATTGAAGTAATCCAATTTCCGGGGTCCATATAACCAACAGCAACTAATAGGCCAGGGCCCAAAAATGCTAGAAATTTTTGGCTTGATGTACCATTTGAATCAAATTTAATCGTATTATTAATTTCATCTAAGCTTAGATGTTTAGGTTGATGTGTAGTGTCTCTCTTATTCATTCATAAAACTCCTTAATAGTAGATGTATAAATATTAACCTAAAATAAAAATTAGGTCAACCTAAACTTTTTTTATTATTAGAAAAAAATTATGCTTATTTAAGAAAATATATATTTTTTTGGTCAGTACGATAACACCTAGTTATAGTATCAACTATATCGGTTGAATGCATAAACAATAAAACGCAATTAAAAAACTGCCACTGACATTTGAAATGATTCATTGTCAGTGGCAAGGTTAGAATAATTATATGGCTAAAATTATGCGTAGAATTTAATAAATTCGTTAAATGTTTCTTCAACAAAATTTAGGAAAGCTCGATCGCTTTTTAAGCGTTTATCGTTTGGTGCAAGTGTACGTGCAACAAAGAATTCGCCTTTTTTCACATTTTTGACTCTATCAATTGCTTCATGTAATTCGTCGACGGATAAGTCTTTGATAAGTGGTTTATCAGGTTTCATGTGATCAAGGCAAATGCGATAATCTTCAGGTAAATGTGTTAACGTATCGAAGTGTTTATCAAATGTCTTAACACGTTGGGCTTTATCTTTAGTTTCGTGCATAACGCCATACATGATAAACAGATGGTCTTTAAATAGCCCAATTTGAAAATGAGGCAACATTTTATAACCACGTTTATTCGTTGCAAATGCTACCCATGTGTCTTTAGGTGGATTAACACTGCGACGTGCATGCTTTGCTACATGTGAATAAAATGTTTCACCTGTTTGAGATGTAAAATAATCAGCAAAATAATCTCCTAAAGCACGTAATTGAGGTCTAACATGCGCTTCTAGAGCTTCCATGCGTGCATCTAAACCGTCGACATCAAATGCTTTAAAATCTTTTTGTTTAAACGTATACTTAGTCATTGTTTAACTCCTTTATAATGGAATAAGGTTGTTACTATTGTAGCATAAGTCCACACTATTCGACTTCGAAGTTGATTATAGAAATAACGTTTAAAGATCTATTGAAAAGGAAAACAAAATTGTATTGTATATAACAATGTAGGTGGAATCATGTATAATGATAGATAATAGGAGATGGTACCGTGGCACTATATGATTTTGCGAAAAGTTTAATACTAGAAGCAGGCAATAATGTTAGATTAATGATGAAAGAAAAGTTAAGTATTGAAACGAAATCAAATCCGAATGATTTAGTAACTAATGTTGATAAAGCAACAGAAACATATATTTATGAGGCAATTCACTCCAACTATCCTGAACATAAGGTGATTGGAGAAGAAGGACATGGACATAACATCAGAAATATTGATGGAGTAGTATGGGTTGTCGATCCTATTGATGGCACGCTTAATTTTGTGCATCAACGTGAAAATTTTGCGATTTCTATTGGTATTTATTACAACGGAGAAGCCTATGCAGGATTTGTTTATGATGTTATGAAAGATGCTTTATATCATGCAAAAGTACATGAGGGAGCCTTTGAAAATAATCATCGTCTTGAAGCAATTGGTACATCAGAATTAAAATCAAGTTTAATTGGTATAAATCCTAACTGGGTAACAAAGCCTATCATTGGGCCGATTTTTCAGCCAGTTGTAAATCGTGCTAGAAGTTCCCGTGCATACGGGAGTGCTGCACTTGAAATTATTGCTGTAGCTAAAGGACAACTAGCAGCATACATTACACCAAGATTGCAACCTTGGGACTTTGCTGGCGGGTTAATTATACTAAATGAAGTTGGTGGCAAGGGAAGTAATTTGTTAGGAGAAACTTTAGAGATTACACATCCTGATTCTGTTTTAATGGCTAATCAAACAGTTCACGAAGAACTTCTTCAACAGTTCTTTTTACCACATCAACAAACTTTAACAGAATTACATGCTAAATATTACAAATAAAAGAGAGCGGAACAGAATGCATTATAAATTCGAAGTCCCGCCCCAGCATGGTTGACTAGGATTGAAAAAACTTGGTATAAGCGTATCTTTAATCCAGTCAACTACTGCCAATATAGAGTTCAGAGCCCAGAACAAGAATGATGTTCCAGGCTCTTCTAATATTCATCTGAAGTTTATAGCCAATGATTATTACGATATTTTTTCTTAAGTGTAAAGCCTATACCAAATATTGCAATGAGTAATATAAGTGTTAAAATCATCATTGGAACACTTCCAGCACCAACACTGAAGCTAAATAACACTAAAAATATAACAGCTAAGATTGATAATATCCAAAATATAGATTTTGATTTTTGTTTTTGATTTTGCATACCCCACCCCACCTTTTGCTTATCATTTCTTAATAGTATGATATAATAAAAAAGTTGTAATTAAAAGTGGGAGTTTACCTAAGAAAGGAAATAATAATATGACTAATAGAAGAGAAGATGTACGTAATATCGCAATTATTGCTCACGTCGATCATGGTAAAACGACATTAGTAGATGAATTACTTAAACAGTCGGGTATTTTTAGAGAGAATGAACATGTTGACGAGAGAGCGATGGACTCTAATGATTTAGAGAGAGAACGTGGTATTACAATTCTTGCCAAAAATACTGCAGTCGACTATAAAGGAACAAGAATTAACATCTTAGATACACCTGGACACGCTGATTTTGGCGGTGAAGTAGAGCGTATCATGAAAATGGTTGATGGTGTCGTTTTAGTAGTAGATGCGTATGAAGGTACGATGCCACAGACACGTTTTGTATTGAAAAAAGCATTAGAACAAAATTTAAAACCAGTTGTGGTTGTTAATAAAATTGACAAACCATCTGCTAGACCTGAAGGTGTAGTAGATGAAGTTCTAGATTTGTTTATCGAATTAGAAGCTAACGATGAGCAATTAGATTTCCCAGTAGTTTATGCTTCAGCTGTAAATGGTACAGCGAGTCTTGATGCTGAGAAACAAGATGAAAATATGCAATCACTATATGAAACAATTATTGATTATGTGCCAGCACCAATTGATAACAGTGATGAACCATTACAATTCCAAGTAGCATTATTGGATTATAATGATTACGTTGGCCGTATTGGTATTGGGCGAGTTTTCAGAGGGAAAATGCATGTAGGTGATAATGTTTCATTAATTAAATTAGATGGCAGTGTAAAAAATTTCCGTGTGACTAAAATATTTGGTTATTTCGGCTTAAAACGTGAGGAAATTGAAGAAGCGCAAGCCGGTGATTTAATTGCTGTTTCTGGTATGGAGGACATTAACGTAGGTGAAACGGTTACGCCAACGGATAATCAAGAAGCATTACCGGTGTTACGTATTGATGAGCCTACATTAGAAATGACATTTAAGGTGAATAATTCACCATTTGCTGGGCGTGAAGGAGATTTTGTGACAGCACGTCAAATTCAAGAACGTCTAGAACAACAGCTTGAAACAGATGTTTCCTTAAAAGTATCACCAACTGACTCTCCTGATACATGGATTGTTGCTGGTCGTGGAGAATTACATTTATCTATTTTAATTGAGAATATGAGACGTGAAGGGTTCGAGCTTCAAGTATCTAAACCACAAGTTATTTTAAGAGAAATTGATGGTGTATTAAGTGAACCATTTGAACGTGTTCAATGTGAAGTACCTTCTGAAAATGCAGGTGCTGTGATTGAATCATTAGGTGCACGTAAAGGCGAAATGGTTGATATGACAACAACGGATAATGGTTTAACGCGCTTAATCTTTATGGTTCCAGCACGTGGTATGATTGGTTACACAACTGAATTCATGTCTATGACACGTGGATACGGTATTATCAATCATACATTTGAAGAGTTTAGACCGCGAGTGAAAGCACAAATTGGTGGTCGTCGTAATGGTGCATTGATTTCAATGGATCAAGGTCAAGCAACAGCATATGCCATTATAGGTTTAGAAGATCGTGGTGTTAACTTCATGGAACCAGGTACTGAAGTATATGAAGGTATGATTGTTGGAGAACACAATCGTGAAAATGATTTAACTGTAAATATAACAAAAGCAAAACACCAAACAAACGTGCGATCTGCAACAAAAGATCAAACACAAACAATGAATCGTCCTAGAATTTTAACGTTGGAAGAAGCGTTAGAGTATATTAATGATGATGAATTAGTAGAGGTAACACCGCAAAGTATTCGTTTGAGAAAGAAAATTTTAAACAAAGCAGCACGCGAAAAAGAAGCAAAACGTGTAAAACAAATGATGCAAGATAACGAATAAAATAGATTAGTAAGTGATATAAAAAAGCTGATTGAAGTATTGACTTCAATCAGTTTTTTTATTCTTCTTGAGCGACTTTTTCGGCTGTTTGTGACAGCGTTTATCTGTTGCATTTCTTTGAGTCTCTTGTGTATAAGGTCGTTGTTTAGGTTTATCCAGTCGACTCTTACAATCATCGCACATAAACGTGCGTATAGGATTATTTTGTAATCGCTTAGCTTCAACGGTTGCTTCATCAATAAATACTTTGCGATCACAAATGATACATTGCACTTCACGCAAATTAAATCACCTCGATATGAGTTATATGCTTAAACTGGTAATCATATCCTTTATTTTGTATATAAACAAAACTATCAACAGCATTGTCTTCATAGAGACGTTTACCATCTTTAGCGAATTGGAAAAATAAATAGGGGAGTAAATCTAATGGAACATCGATAGCATCTTGGTTTTTATCAATTAAGCGAATCATTGTTGCATTATTATGCGGTTCAGCATTTTTGAAAAACGGAGTCATATTAATGACGAAAGAGTCCTCTAAGACGGCACGTTTTTTATATTTAATCTCAGAATTAAGTGTTGGTGGGTTTGTTTGACCTTCAAGTATGGCACGATTCCATTCTCTATTATCATCAAATTCAATGGGTTTAGATCCGTCAAAAACGCCTTGTTCAAGGTCAGAAATACTGACTTTACGATCATCAAAAATCCAAGTTGTACTATCCAATGTAATCGGATATTTAACTTCACCTGTTATCTGTATCATTATATGTTCCACTCCCTAAATTTAAACTACGATTTCATTTTAGCATAAATTTAAAATTTCCTTTACTGAAATTCACTTGCTTTTTGGTATGTAGTAAGATAAACTTTTTACATGAAGATATTTAAGGATAGGGGGAGTATGTGATGGCGAACCAAACTAATTTAAAAAGTGTGGCATATGAACAATTAAACAAAGATGCAGATAGAATATTACAACTTATCAAAGTTCAAATAGATAATTTAACGTTACCATCTTGCCCATTATATGAAGAAGTTCTCGATACTCAAATGTTTGGCCTACAAAAAGAAGTTGATTTTGCTGTTCAACTTGGGCTTGTTGATAAAGAAGATGGCAAAGATTTAATGTTAAGACTTGAGAAAGAACTTTCAAAATTACATGAAGCATTTACAGATGTTAAATAATAAATGGTTGTTTTTAATAACTTATATATAATTAAGTGTTGCGTACTAACAAGATACATACATGCGGGTTGATGACAAGTGACTGGAGTATTAATTGAACTTAATATTCTCAGTCACTTTTATGTTAAGTATGATGAATGTTGTGTTTGATTTTGTTTATGAGCTATAGTCAGTTAATATTTGAGAAATAGCTCGCTTGAAGTATATAATAGTTTAGAAAGATTTCTTTACATAATTTTAAAATATAAATTTTTCAGATGGAATAACTAGTTTAAAATTTAGAATTGGATGATCAACTTTATGAATAATTTTAAAAATTTAATGAGAAAGATTGGTAAAACATCTAAATTTATCGATTATCCATTATTAATAGCTTATGTGATATTGTGCCTGATTGGATTAGTTATGGTATATAGTGCAAGTATGGTTGCTGCCACTAAAGGAACGTTAACTGGTGGCGTCGAGGTAGCTGGTACGTATTTTTACGATCGACAATTACTCTATGTTATTTTGAGTTTTGCGATTGTATTTGTCATTGCATTTTTGCTAAACGGCAAAATCTTGAAAAACCCTCAAGTGCAGGTAGGTATTATGGGAACAATCATACTATTACTACTTTTAACGCTCATTATTGGGAAGAACATTAATGGTTCAAAAAGTTGGATTAACCTCGGATTTATGAACTTACAAGCGTCAGAATTACTTAAAATTGCCATTATTATGTATATCCCTTTTATTATTGATAGAAAAATGCCTAGAGTAAAAAAAGATTTTACTTTAATATTTGCACCTGTGGGATTAGTTTTATTCTGTTTAGCGCTTGTCTTTTTACAGCGCGATGTTGGGCAAACATTATTGATTATTATTATATTTGGTTCGATATTGTTATATTCAGGTTTAGGCTTTGAAAAGTTTTTCAAAGGAAAGTTCTTTATCATCTTAACGGCTATTGCTGCAGCTTTTTTCATAGTATTACTTATAGTGGCATTATCAGGACATTTGCCTGGCTATTTACAAGCGCGTTTTAGTACATTAGTTGATCCGTTCGCATCATCGGCTGGAACGGGTTATCACATTTCTAACTCACTTATAGCTATAGGTAATGGAGGTCTATTTGGTCGAGGACTAGGCAACAGTGTGATGAAGTTAGGTTATTTACCTGAACCACATACCGATTTCATCTTTGCTATAATTTGTGAAGAATTAGGATTAGTCGGTGGTTTATTCGTTATAGGCTTATTATTTTTTATTGTCTATAGAGCTTTTATACTTGCAAATAAAACGACATCATATTTCAATAAACTTGTATGTGTTGGTGTAGCAAGCTATATTGGCAGTCAAACATTTGTTAATTTAGGAGGCATTTCTGCAACCATTCCATTGACAGGTGTGCCATTGCCATTTATTAGTTTTGGTGGTTCGTCAATGATTAGTTTAAGCATTGCACTTGGCTTATTGCTTATGATTGGTAAACAAATTAAGAAAGAAGATAAATTACGCAAACAACGTCAAAAAAGTATGCCAAAACGCATAATGTAGTAACATCTATCTTTATAGCTATTTGAATCATTTATCATCCAAGATGTTGCGACATAGAAGCCTCTGACAAGTTGAAGAAGTCAATTTCTACTGAAACTCAATAGAAATTGACTTCTTCATTATTTCTATCATTAAAGTACCATTAAGACAAAATACGAAGCCCTTCACCAAAACACTTAAAAGTGGGGCCCCAACAAAGAGGCTTTCGAAATGAAAGCCAACAGACAACGCAAGTTGGGGATGCTGAAGTCTGTCTTTATATGTCAAACTACCTTTAATGCTATTTTGGAGAGATGTATGTCCTAGCTGGTTTTAATCATTTATGATTATTTTACTAAGTTTTAGATACAGTATAGCAACAAATACTGAATGATGATAAAATTAAATTATGATATATAATAACTTTTACTTATTCGCTTATGGTCAGTTTTAGTTTGTGTATTGTTAGCATATTTTCACAAAATATTAATGGCTTTTTAGCGTAAATTAAGATAAAATTTTATTATCTAATTAGTTAGAATTTTCAAATAATAAGAGGGGTGTCACTGCTTTGAAACACATTAAAAAGTTACTGGTTGCCAACCGCGGTGAAATAGCAATAAGAATTTTTAGAGCAGCAACTGAATTAAATATTAAAACGGTCGCAATTTATTCTAATGAGGATAAAAGTTCTTTACATAGATATAAAGCTGATGAGTCCTATTTAGTTGGTAAAGATTTGGGACCAGCTGAAAGTTATTTGAACATCGAACGCATTATAGCTGTAGCTAAAGAAGCTGGTGCAGATGCCATACATCCAGGGTATGGTTTTTTAAGTGAAAATGAACATTTTGCACATCGATGCCATGAAGAAGGCATTAAATTTATAGGACCTCATCTAGATCATTTAGATATGTTTGGGGATAAGGTTAAAGCAAGAACAACTGCAATAAATGCGGATTTACCTGTTATACCAGGGACAGATGGACCGATAGAAAACTTTGAAAGTGCTCGTGCATTTGCGGATGAGGCGGGCTATCCGTTAATGATTAAAGCCACAAGTGGTGGTGGCGGTAAAGGTATGCGTATCGTTAGGGAAGCGAACGAATTAGAAGATGCCTTTCATCGTGCTAAATCTGAAGCTGAAAAATCTTTTGGCAATAGTGAAGTATATATTGAAAGATACATTGATAATCCTAAACATATTGAAGTACAAGTTATTGGAGATGAATTTGGCAATATTGTGCATCTATATGAGCGTGATTGTTCAGTACAACGTCGCCATCAAAAAGTTGTTGAGGTAGCGCCATCTGTTGGTTTGTCAAAAGAATTGCGAGAGAAAATTTGTAATGCAGCTTTACAATTAATGACTAAAATCAAATATGTAAACGCCGGTACGGTGGAATTTTTAGTTTCAGGTGAAGACTTTTATTTTATTGAAGTCAATCCTCGTGTCCAAGTAGAACATACGATCACTGAAATGATTACAGGTATTGATATTGTTAAAACTCAAATATTAGTGGCTGATGGTGCAAGCTTATTTGGTGAGGAAATTGGTTTACCACAACAACAAGATATTCATACTTTAGGATATGCAATTCAATGCCGCATTACAACAGAAGATCCTACTAATGATTTTATGCCTGACTCAGGTACAATCATTGCTTATCGTTCAAGTGGTGGCTTTGGCGTTAGATTGGATGCTGGTGATGGATTCCAAGGTGCTGAAATTTCACCTTATTATGATTCATTGCTTGTCAAATTATCAACGCATGCCGTGACTTTTAAACAAGCAGAAGAAAAAATGGAACGATCATTACGTGAGATGCGTATCCGTGGTGTGAAAACGAATATTCCATTTTTGATTAATGTGATGAGAAATGAAAAATTTAGAAGCGGTGATTATACAACTAAATTTATTGAGGAAACACCTGAATTATTTGATATACAACCGACACTGGATAGGGGAACAAAAACACTTGAATACATTGGCAATGTTACAATCAATGGCTTCCCAAATGTTCAGCAAAGACCTAAACCAGATTATGAAACGACTTCTATACCACGTATTGCAAAGAAACAAATCAATAGTTTGTCTGGTACTAAACAATTGTTAGATCAGCATGGACCAAATCATGTTGCACAATGGGTGCGTCAACAAGATGATGTCTTAATTACTGATACCACTTTTAGAGATGCACATCAATCTCTCTTAGCTACGAGAGTACGTACAAAAGATTTAATGAATATTGCTTCAAAAACAGCTGAAGTCTTTAAAGATAGTTTTTCACTTGAAATGTGGGGTGGCGCAACCTTTGATGTTGCATATAATTTCCTTAAAGAAAACCCATGGGAGCGATTAGAACGTCTTCGTGAAGCAATTCCAAATGTATTATTCCAAATGTTGTTGCGTGCGTCGAATGCGGTGGGGTATAAGAATTACCCCGATAATGTTATCAAGAAATTTGTTGCTGAAAGCGCCAAAGCTGGGGTAGATGTCTTTAGAATTTTCGATTCATTAAATTGGGTTGATCAAATGAAGGTAGCCAATGAAGCGGTGCAAGAAGCAGGTAAGATTTCTGAAGGTACCATCTGTTATACAGGTGATATTTTAAATCCGGAGCGTTCTAATGTCTTTACGTTAGAATACTATGTAAATTTAGCTAAACAATTAGAACGTGAAGGTTTCCATATATTAGCGATTAAAGATATGGCAGGTTTGTTGAAACCTAAAGCAGCATATGAATTAATTGGCGAATTGCGCGCAGCTGTTGATATGCCTATTCATTTGCATACACATGATACAAGTGGCAACGGATTGTTGACATACAAAGAGGCAATTGATGCTGGGGTAGATATTATTGATACAGCAGTCGCATCAATGAGTGGTTTAACAAGTCAACCAAGCGCGAACTCTTTATATTATGCTTTAAATGGCTTTGATCGTAATATGCGTACTGATATCGCTGGACTTGAAACGTTGAGTCATTACTGGGGGCATGTGCGTGATTATTATATTGATTTTGAAAGTGATATTAAATCTCCAAATACTGAAATTTACCAACATGAAATGCCAGGTGGTCAATATTCAAATTTAAGTCAACAAGCTAAAAGTTTAGGTTTAGGAGAACGCTTTGACGAAGTTAAAGATATGTATCGCCGCGTTAACTTCTTATTTGGTGATATCGTTAAAGTTACGCCTTCATCAAAAGTTGTTGGGGATATGGCACTTTATATGGTTCAAAATGATTTGGACGAAGAAAGCGTGATTAGAGATGGTCATAAACTTGATTTTCCTGAATCAGTAGTTTCTTACTTTAAAGGGGAAATTGGACAACCAGTTAATGGTTTTAATAAGCAATTGCGGGATGTTATTTTAAAAGGTCAGCAGCCGTTAATCGCACGACCAGGTGAATATCTGGATGATGTAAACTTTGATACAGTGCGTAAAGAATTGGCTAATAAACAACAAGAAGAAGTGACTGATCAAGATTTAATTAGTTATGTATTGTACCCTAAAGTATACGAACAATATATAGCGACTAAAGAGCAATATGGTAATTTATCATTACTAGATACACCTACTTTCTTCTTTGGAATGCGTCATGGAGAAACAGTAGAAATTGAAATTGATACTGGTAAACGTTTGATTATTAAATTGGAAACGATTAGTGAGCCAGATGAAAATGGCAATCGTACAATCTATTTTGTGATGAATGGTCAAGCACGACGTATCTACATTAAAGATGAAAATGTTAAAACAAATGTGAATGTAAAACCTAAAGCAGACAAGACGAACCCAAGTCATATTGGTGCGCAAATGCCTGGATCTGTGACAGAAGTTAAAGTTGCTGTAGGAGATGAAGTTTCTGTAAATCAACCGTTATTAATAACTGAAGCTATGAAAATGGAAACAACAATACAAGCACCATTCAATGGTATAATTAAGCAAGTCACTGTGGCAAATGGTGATGCCATCGCTACTGGTGATCTGCTTATCGAAATTGAAAAAAAATAACATAATAATAAAGGCACAAAAAGGGTCTGGGACATACATCTCAGAAAAACAGCAGCAAGATATTTTTAAATTGAAAATATCTTGCTGCTGTTCTCTATTTTCACAATACTTCGTATTGAATGGCTTCGCTTTCCTAGGGTGCCGTCTCAGCCACCCCAACTTGCTTTGATCGACGAAATACTTTTCGTATTTCTCTC
>NZ_PPPV01000012.1:725506-725786 GCF_002901705.1 Staphylococcus lugdunensis | reverse complement strand
CACTGCTCCCTCAGGAGTCTCGCCATAAATACTACGTATTAACATGTAATTTTATCTTTAAATGCTTAAAAAATAAGGCACTTTCGTATAATTAATAAACTTCACTAAACTAAATTAACGAGGTGCCTTATGTATAAAGCTTTAACATGAATCAACTTACACTATACACTACCAATGGAAACTTCAATTCTTATTTATACAAATAATATTTCTCGATATGTAAATGAAATTGTTGAAACAATCCCAGATGATGAATTCGATGAACTCATCATCTGGGACT
>NZ_PPPV01000012.1:279450-725493 GCF_002901705.1 Staphylococcus lugdunensis | reverse complement strand
TTAATAGAAATTGTCTTTTTTACATTGTTTAAGAACTTAATGTCCCAGACCCTTATTTAAAATTATAAATGTGAGCTGCGAATTGTTCGAAGCATTAACATAATAAAGTATGCAATCATACCAAACAGTATTGTAATAAACAATGCGTGGAATAAAGCTATAATTAAATTAACGTGTGTAATGATTGAAAGTGCACCAGTCACAACTTGTAAAATAATAAGTATAAATGCTGCAGTGTAACCATAACGAACCGTTCTATTTTCTGAATAATTCTTAACGGCATGAATAAAGGTAATTAAAATCCATGTAAAAGCAATCAATGCCATACCTCTATGAACAAATTGTACCCATTCTTGTTCACCATGTGGCATAATATAATCGAATGGAACTGGCCACGCTCCATAAGCTAGACTTGCTTTGGTATGACGTACTAAAGCACCAGTATAAATTGTAAGATAAACGATAATCGTCATAATCCAAGTTAATGTTCTTAGTGGTTTTTTGATATATAATTCATCAGCTTCGTATTTTTGGTCTACTTCAAAAACAATCAACATTAAGACAAAAACAGATGAGAAACTAATTAAAGAAATACCAAAGTGTAATGCTAAAACATAAGAATTTTGTTGCCAAATAACGGCTGCTGCGCCCACTAATGCTTGTACAAGTAAAAAAGCGACACTGATAATACATAGTGGCTTCACTTCTTTGATATAACCAATATTTTTCCATGCTGTAATAACAAGCCATAAAACAATGATTAAAGATAAACCTGACATTGCTCGGTGACTTAATTCAATAATCGTTGTGATTGGTAAATTTTCTGGTAATAAAGCACCGTGACATAGTGGCCATGAAGCACCACAACCATCTTCAGAACCAGTTTTTGTTACTAAAGCCCCACCTAATTGTACAAACCCCATAATTATGGCAGCTAGTACGGATAACCATTTAAGGTTTTTTTGTTTAAACAATTTTATACACCCCATCATTAAATAATAGTTAGCCTAAATTATACCTCGGATGACTATAATTTAATGTCCATATTTCTATTCTAGCCATTATTTCAATTATACATCATTCATAGTGTTTTCAAAAAGAGAGTTTTTGAATGTCGATAAAGTGTCACAAATAATTTTTTATTCAACTGGTCAATTTACTATATTTAATATATCATAGTACTATATGGAAATTTTAAGGAGGGGGCATATGAATAAAGAACAGACTTTATCACACACTTCAAGTCGCGTTTCTTTCAAAGAATTACAACAAATAATTAAAATGGGTCTTGTTCAAGGTAATTTGATTCCTGCATTTGCGGGTGCTTGGCTTGCAGTCGTTATGACTAGCCATTCCTTCCTATCATCGATTCCACAAATTATATTAATGATAATAGGGTCGACTTTGATTATGGGGGGCGCTTGTGCAATAAACAACTACTACGATCAAGATATAGATTGTATTATGCCAAGTAAACAAAACCGACCGACCGTTAATGATAGAATTTCAGATAGAAACTTAATGCTATTAAGCTTCGGAATGATGTTAGTGGGGGAAGCTTGTTTATTTTTATTAAATATTCCAACTGGTGTGCTAGGTCTTGTAGGTATAGTTGGTTATGTATCATTTTATTCTATTTGGTCTAAACGTCATACAACGTGGAATACTGTAGTAGGTAGTTTTCCTGGTGCAGTACCTCCATTAATTGGATGGGCAGCTATTGACGGACAATTAAGTCTTGCTGCTTTCGGACTATTTTTAGTGGTATTTTGTTGGCAACCAATTCATTTTTACGCTTTAGCAATTAAAAGAAAGGATGAATATGCATTAGCCAACATTCCAATGTTACCATCCGTTAAAGGTATCAAAAGAACGCGTGTTAGCATGTTCTTTTGGCTTGTTTGTTTATTGCCTTTACCATTCTTCTTCACTAATTTAGGTACTACATTTATTGTGTTAGCTACTTTATTAAATTTAGGATGGCTTTTCATTGGTTTGACAACATTTAAAAAGGATACAGACCAAACAAAATGGGCTACAAAAATGTTTATATACTCGCTCAATTATTTAGTAGTATTTTTCGTAATGGTTGTTGTAGTTTCATTAATTAAAATGATATAAAATACTGAAGGCAAGGATGAAATTTATGAATGTACCTATTCTACCTACGATTAGTACGAGTTGTATTGTAATTAGTGCCATTTTAATTGCCATCGGTTGGTGGCAAATTTGGCATAGGCATGTAAATGCTCATAAGAAAACAATGTTATGGGCTGCTGTATTCGCATTAACGTTCTTTATTATTTATGCAACACGTACTGTGTTTATAGGTAATACGGACTTTGGTGGTCCCGATTCATTGCGACCATTTTATAAAGGTTTTTTATTTTTCCACATAAACCTAGCTACATTAGGTGGTATTGGTGGTTTAGTACAGATTATTACTGCTTTTAAGGATAAATTTAATATTCATAGAAAAATTGGTCCTACAGCATCTGTTATTTGGTTTTTGACAGCTATTACAGGTGTTACGGTGTATATACTACTTTATGTATTATATCCAGGCGGGGAGACGACGTCGGTAATTAAGGCAACGTTAGGATTATAATCTCAATACAACTGGGCTATAGGGGCTCTATTAACTGGTGAAACTTGTTGTTTTACCAGTTTTTTATCTACTTAATTGAATATTACGATTAAATTAAAGTACAATAAAAGCCGAAGTCCTTATATAAAATGTTTTGTAGTCTAAAGTATCAATTTTTATAATATATTATTAAGTAAGAGGTGAAAGATAATCAAATTATTATTGAAAATATTAGGTGTCGTGCTGTTAGTAACATTTTTAATATATTTATTTTATTCACCTCGATTACAATTTGATGTATTAGAAAATCCAAATAAATCTACTAATACGAGTCGTTCAGATCAAAGTGCACATCAAAACAATCAAAAAGATGATGGAAATCCTAAGCCTAAAGAAGGAATTGGCACTTGGATAGGAAAAGACATCTCTTATTTAACTAAAAAGTTTGGACAGGCAGATCGGTCATATCGATATAGTGATCATTATAAAAACTATGTTTTTAAACAACAAGATGCTTATTATGTTGTATTAGTTAGAGATAAGCGTATTAAATCGGTTTATGCTACGGGTGAAAATGCCAATGTTGCCCCTTTAAAAATTAATGATAGTGCAGCTAGAATTTTTGAGAATACGAGTATTAACCCTGATCCAACATTTAAAGTTAATAATAGGACATATCACTTTGAATTATCAGATGAAGATTTGAAAACTCAAACATTGATAAAATATGGTGAAAATTATGCTCAAGTTTATGTTGATCAACAAACGAATGATATTATGGGAATACGTTATTTAGATAAAGAGGCACTTGCACTTTTTAAACCTTATCGTTTAGAAGATGATGAACAATCATCGCAGTCTCGCATCAAGCATTCTGCAGATATTCCTTTTGAGCAAAACCCAAATCAGCTTATGACACTTTATGAAATAACTAATGAAATACGTAAACTAAAAGGAATTAAACCGATGCGTGTTAATAATGATATTGCCCATATCGCCGCAATTAACTTATATGATGCTACAGATTCTGATAGTGTAGCATTTACTGAAGATACGTTACGAAATCAATTAGAGAATCAAAATATTGAATTTAAAACGACAAGTCAAAATGTTGGTTATGATTTTGATGATGTCCCAACACTCATCCATAGTTGGATGAATTCGGATATACATCGCTCAAGATTATTGAATAAAAAATACAATGAAATGGGTGGAGAAGTTATGAAAAATTACTACTCACTTATTTTTGTGGAAGATAAATAAAGGAGGTAAGCCAAAGATGTACACAGAAGAAATGGGTTATATTTTAGATGAAATCGAAAAGTTATCAGATATGGTTACTGATTCAGAAATATATTATCAGTTTAAAGAGGCTCAATTAAAGCTAAATCGTGATGATGAAGCACATCTCATGTATGAAGCTTTCTTAAAACATAAACATATGTATGATGAAGTCATGCGTTTTGGCCGATACCATCCTGACTATCAAACTATAATGTTAGAAACACGGCGTCGCAAACGTGCTTATGAAATGCTTCCGGTTGTGATGGACTATAAAGTTAAGGAAGTTAAGTTACAAAATTTAATAGATGAACTTATAAGCAAAATCGCACATGCAGTATATGCAAATGTGAAAATTGAGGCAGGAAATCCCTTTTTCCAAACGGATGAGCATGGTTGTGCATCAGGAGGTTCATGCAAGTGCTCGTTATAAGTAGAATTAGATTATAATTAACATATATAGTAAAAACCTTCAAGTGAGACTATAGCAGTCAAACATTTGAAGGTTTTTCACGATATTTTATTTCATCGTTAATGAATCCTTAAATTGTTTTCCAAGATCAGGCCAATCTGTTACCAGTGTGTGTACACCTTTTAAATATAAATCATGCATCATATCAATGCTATTAATACCGTAATATCCCGGTACAATATTAAGGGTATTTAACCACTGGATAAAGCGACGAGAAGTTAATGGTATGCCTTTGAAATGTGTTGGCATTTGGAAAGTATTTGCTTTTGGGTGAAAGCTACGTGCAGTGCCACTTAAGAACTTCAAAAATCCTTCTGCGACTTCCTTTTGACTAGCGCCAATTGCAACTGAATTTTGCGCTATTTTATTGAACCTGTCAATTTGTTCACTATAGAAGCTTGTAACTAATACACGGTCTTGCGCTTGATTATTTAAAATATCGTCAAACATCTTTTGTGGTGCAATAGATTCTTCATAGCTCCCTGGATGATCTTTTAAATCAACGTTAATTCGCATGTTTGGATATAATTTTAGTAATTCATCAAATGTTAGAATAGCTGTTTTCTCATGACCACGATAAGGTGTGGTTCCATTTATATCTGTAAAATGATAACCCGCATCCAATTTTTTTAATTCAGCTACAGTATGTTCGCTTACTTTACCTGAACCATTTGTGGTGCGATCAACTGTAGCATCATGAAAAACAATGAGTTTTTCATCTTTAGTAAGGCGTACGTCTGTTTCGAAACCATCTACATCAAAAGATACAGCATGGTCAAATGCAAGTTGAGTTTGCTCTGGTCTTACGGCCATGCCACCTCGATGTGCAAAAATATAAGGTGAACGTCCTTGGAAGAATGGTGGAATCGTCTTTGGCTGTTGTTGGGATTGTTGTCGTTTATAGAATAATAGGCCACTCATAATACCTATTCCAGCTAATCCCCAGTTTATTAAACGTTTATTTTTTATTGACATATATGGTGCCTCCTCAAAGGTATTAATATAAGCGTATCAAATTTATATATTAGGTAACAGTAAAGGTACTTTATTTCGTATTAGGACGAAGTTATTTTCTAAAATATTAAGACATGATATGATAATGAATGCATAAATAAATGGAGTGATGACAAACAATGAACTTAATACCTAGAACGAGTTTGACTGTTTATTTAAAACACATTAAACATGAGCGACAGCTGCGAAAATACGGACATATTGTTCATACAAATAAGCAAGAAAGATATGTCATTATTTATATTAATGAAGTTGATGCAGATGTAATTGTGCATAAGCTGATGCAAATGAAATACGTTCGGCACATTGATGCTTCGCCATATAAATACTTAAAGAAAACATATGAAAAAGAAAAGCACGAAACGCTTTAATTCAATAGTTTAAATATCATTGGAGTGGTGGTATCCAATTTTGTAAACGCAAAATGCTGATTAGATATTTAAAGTATAGGTCTAAATCGTGAAAGGCTTCGATAGGCTGAACATCAACACCAATCGTTTGAATATTATATTGTTCAGCTTTCTCATTAATCATCTGAAACTTTTTGTTACTTTCTGGATAAGGATAAGACATCGCATTAAGCATGATATACATAGCTTGAAAATGATGGCCTTCAGTAGGTTGCATAACGAGTGCTATAGATGATCGTTGCTTTTCAGATTCTGGCGTGTGGAAGTACATTATTTTATCTACACGAGCATGGTCATAATCTATCAGTGTTAAAAATTCAAACAGGTCAGTCAACCCTTCTCCAAGAACGATAAATGATTGTTTCATTAGTTAAGTAATTCTCCTTTTTTAATCAAATTATAGTAAAACACAAGATGAAATGGAAGTGTATTAACATGCGCGTGATAGCTGGTAAACATAAAAGTAAAGCACTTGAAAGTTTAGAAGGTCGAAACACGAGACCAACAATGGATAAAGTTAAAGAAGGCATTTTTAATAGTCTTCACAATGTAAGTGGACTTGGACTAGATTTATTTGCTGGAAGTGGTGCGCTTGGTATTGAAGGTTTGTCACGTGGAATGGATAAAGTAATCTTTGTTGATCAGAATTTTAAAGCAATCAAAGTAATTCAAGCGAATTTACAACAATTAGACTTAACAGAACAAGCTGAAGTATACAAAAATAATGCAGATAGAGCATTAAAAGCTTTAAATAAAAGGGATATTCAATTTGATTATATCTTTTTAGATCCGCCATACAATAAAGGACTTATAGATAAAGCTTTAATTCAAATTGAAACATTTAATTTGTTAAAAGAAAGTGGTATCATCATCTGTGAGTTTAGTCATCAAGAAGATATTGCTATACAATCATTCAAAGAGCTTAAACGCTATCATTATGGTTTAACAGACACGTTGCTGTTAGAAAAAGGAGATAAAAATGGGTAAGACAAAGGCAGTTATTCCAGGAAGTTTTGATCCAATCACGTACGGACATTTAGATATTATTGAACGTAGTGCGGGACGATTTGATGAATTACATGTTTGTGTGTTGAAAAATAGTAATAAAGCTGGCACATTTACGGTAAATGAACGCATTGAACTTATTGAGGAGTCTGTAAAACATTTATCTAATGTTCAGGTCCATCATTTTGATGGATTACTTGTTGATTTTTGTGATCAAATAGGTGCTAAAACAATTATTAGAGGCTTACGTGCGGTTAGTGATTTTGAATATGAATTGCGATTAACATCTATGAACAAAAAGCTTAATAGTGATGTTGAAACGATGTACATGATGACAAGTACAAATTATTCCTTCATTAGTTCAAGTGTTGTTAAGGAAGTAGCACAATATAAAGCAAATATAAGTGATTTTGTACCACCTAACGTAGCAACTGCATTGAAAGAAAAATTTAAATAATATGTAAACAACCCCTTCTGAAAGTACTATTTAACGAGCTTTCAAAAGGGGTTGTCATCGGTATAGCGTTATTATTTTCGAATAACAGGCGTGTTAAAATCATTTTGAGTACTATGGGTACATAAATTATAAAGTTGCGTAGCTTTAATTTCTTGCGTGAAAAAGGGCGCAGTTTTCTTTGTTATATTTGTGATATAATTTCGCTCTGGAAATTGTGCTTTTAGATACTTCAAATATTGTTGACCCTTGTTAGTCATGCCTAAAATACGAGCTGCTTTTATATTAGTAGGAACATCTTGTTGGCGTATATTGAGTACGATGTTCATTAAGGCACGTTGAATGTGCGTGTATGTATAGCGTTTCGTTTTAACGAGGGTTATGAAACTATCTAAATTGTTTGCTTTAGTTATCAATGATTGTAAACGATGTTCTAAGCCTTCATTGATTGTGTATATTTGTGCTAAGTCTTCCGATGATTGTGTAATTAAAGCATATTGAATATAAGGAAACAATGCTTCTTTTGTCATTTGTGGCTGCTCATAAAGATGCCACATGTGATTTGGTACAACTTGTTTCCAAAGTGCGTCATTTGAATTTAAAGCGTGACGAATTGCACTACCACTTGCCAATGTTTGGTGATTAATTGATGATTGATGATGATATGTACCTAAGCGTTCAATCGTCATAGCATTAATGTTTGGTGCAAAATTATGAATAGCTTTTAAATAACTAAGTCCTAAAATATTATTTGGAGTTTGTAAAATGTGATGTTGATTAAAATGGTCACTTAAAACACGTGGGTAACTTTTACCGCTATTGATTTGAGCCCTATACTTTGGATTTGTTTCAAATTGTTGAATATCTTGAGCTATTTTAGTCAACGCCTCAATATTGGCACTTTCACTACCAAATGAAATCGTATCTATGCCTAGATAATCGGCAAGCAATATACCGTATTTGGCAAAGTAATCTGATGAAGATAGACTGCCAATTATAGGAAGTTCAACAACTAAATCGACGCCTTCTAAGGCCATCTCGGCACGAATAAACTTATTGAATATTGCTGGTTCGCCACGCATTACAAATTGTCCGCTCATCAATGCAATGGTGACATCGGCATTGGACAGTTTTTTTGATTGTCGGGCATGATACAAGTGACCATTATGAAATGGGTTATATTCCGTTATAAGTCCAACACTTTTCATTTGCAATTCGTCCTTTCAGTATTCATCATAAGTATTGTAACAGATACTTTGATGTTAAGAAAAAATCTTGACAACTCTTGTAGAGAAAGTTAAAATAAATTTTGTGCTTGTTAGAGGTGAAGCCATATGAAATGGTCAATAACACAATTAAGAAAATATCAAGGTCAGCCCTTTGAATTTAATGAAACAGCGAAATTTGATCACTTAAAGGAATCGCTAGGTCTTATTGATTTGTCTGAGATTCATGTAGAAGGTCAACTTAATGTTAAGTCGAATGAAGTGATTGCAGATATGCATGTAACTGGGACATATACGATGCCATGTGCACGTACATTGGAACCAGTTGAAGTGCCACTAGATGTGACAACTTCGGAAGTATTTGATTTAGAGGGATATAATGATTATGCCGATGAAAGTGAGCTTGATGAACATTATCATCTAGCCACTGATGGTATGATAAACATTAAAGATATTGCGGAAGAGCTAGTCATAATTGAGAAACCCATGCGTGCATATTCTGATAACAGCAATCAGATGTTAACAGAAGGTAACGGCTGGGAAGTTATTGACGAAGATCAATTGATTGAACTTGCAAAGGGTGATGAAGATAAATCTTCGGAAACAATGCAAGTTGATCCTAGGCTTCAGAAATTACAACAATTATATGATAAAGAGTAATAGCAGATTACGTCTTGTTATAGTATAATTAGGAACTAATCTGACATTTAGAATTAACTGGCTTTAATATTAAGGAGGATAAATCATGGCAGTACCAAAAAGAAGAACGTCTAAAACGAGAAAAAACAAACGTCGTACACACTTCAAAATTTCAGTGCCTGGTATGACTGAATGCCCAAGTTGTGGCGAATACAAATTATCTCACCGTGTATGTAAAAATTGTGGTTCATACAATGGTGAAGAAGTTGTTAGCAAATAATTTTAGCATAGTGCTAAAATAATATGAATAATAAAGAAACCCAATGATGACAACAAATCATTGGGTTTCTTTATGTGTTTTTATAAATACATTACAAGAATGGACTGCAGAATCACACTACGTAGTTTAAAAATAATTTGATACGATTGAAATGACAATCTTTATATTAATGTAACTGAATGTTCATCAACGTTGTGCTAATATATAGGACGAAGCATATAACAACCATAATTACATAAAATTGGAGAGTTTTAATGGAACAAATTACATCTGCACAAAATAGTAAGATTAAAAATGCAAATAAACTTAAAAAGAAACGTGAACGTGATAAAACGGGACAAGCACTCATTGAAGGTATTCATTTAATTGAAGAAGCTTATCAAAGTAATCTGACGATTAAACAATTATTTATTATTGAACCAGAGCGAACAGAACAAGCATTGATAGATTATTCAGAAGAAACATTTCAAATTAATATGAAAGTGGCAGAAGCATTATCAGGTACAATTACACCTCAAGGATTCTTTGCAGTAATTGAAAAGCCAAACTATGATGTAACACATGCAAAACAAGTATTACTCATTGACCGCATTCAAGATCCTGGCAATTTAGGAACATTAATTCGTTCAGCAGATGCTGCCGGTATAGACCTTATTGTTATGGAAAAGGGAACAGCAGATGCGTATCAGGATAAAGTGCTTAGAGCTAGTCAAGGTAGTGTCTTCCATATACCTGTGGTGACTGCAGACTTACAAGGGTTTATAAAGCAGTTCGAAGGTCCTGTATTTGGTACTGCACTAGAAAATGCTGTGTCATATAAAAATCTTGAACCCCAAGAAACATTTGCACTGCTACTTGGTAATGAAGGGGATGGAGTAAATAACGCGTTGTTAGAACATACGACGAAAAATTTAATTATTCCAATTTATGGCAAAGCAGAAAGTTTAAATGTTGCAATTGCTGGAAGTATTTTACTTTACCACTTGAAAGGTTGACCCGTTTGTTTAAAATCGGCTATACTTAGATGTATATAATAAAGTATAGTGATGACAAGTACTCATAAAATTGAATGATAAACCAATAAAAAGACCTTAACTAGTAGAACGAATTGTGCAGGGAGAATAAGCGTGACTGAAACTTATTCCAATTTCGATTAGTTACTTTCATCTTTTTGGTTACTTAAAGAGATTTAAGTCGGAGCGCGTATCTTCGTTAACAATGCAGAACAAGTGTATGTAAAATAAAGTAAGGCTTAGCGTCTTATTTTATAATGACATAAATTTGGGTGGTACCACGGAAGACTTTCGTCCCAAGATATAGGGAGGTAAGTCTTTTTTTATGCTCGAAAACTAAGTTTAAAAATAAAAAGTGTGAGGTGTCATTTATATGACTCAGATGGATTCAATGGCAGAATTAAAACAACAAGCATTAGTTGATATTAATGAAGCTCAAAATGAACGCGAATTACAAGATGTAAAAGTTAAATATTTAGGTAAAAAAGGTTCAGTTAGTGCTCTAATGAAAAATATGAAAGATTTACCTAATGAAGAAAAACCTGCCTATGGTCAAAAGGTAAATGAATTAAGACAAACCATTCAAAATGAATTAGAAGAAAAACAAGCATTATTAAAACATGAAAAATTGAACCAACAACTTGCTGAAGAAACGATTGATGTTACATTACCAAGTCGTAAAATCAACATAGGTTCTAAACATCCTTTAACAAGAACGATTGAAGAAATTGAAGACTTATTTTTAGGTTTAGGTTATGAAATTGTTGACGGTTATGAAGTTGAACAAGATTATTATAATTTTGAAGCATTAAACTTACCTAAGTCACATCCTGCGCGTGATATGCAAGATAGTTTCTACATTACAGATGATATTTTAATGCGCACTCATACATCTCCAGTTCAAGCACGGACGATGGAAAAACGTAATGGTGTAGGCCCAGTAAAAATTATTTGTCCTGGTAAAGTATATCGACGTGACTCAGATGACGCAACACATAGTCATCAATTTACTCAAATAGAAGGGTTAGTCGTTGATAAACATATTAAAATGAGTGACTTAAAAGGCACATTAGAATTATTGGCTAAAAAGTTATTTGGGGCAGAACGTGAAATTCGTCTTCGCCCTAGTTACTTCCCATTCACAGAACCATCCGTTGAAGTTGATGTATCTTGTTTTAAATGTAAAGGTAAAGGCTGTAACGTATGTAAACATACAGGCTGGATTGAAATTTTAGGTGCTGGTATGGTGCATCCAAACGTACTTGAAATGGCTGGATTTGATTCAAATGTATATTCTGGCTTTGCCTTTGGTATGGGGCCAGATCGTATCGCGATGTTAAAATATGGTATTGAAGATATTCGTCATTTCTATACTAATGATGTACGATTCCTTGATCAATTTAAAGCTGTAGAAGATAGAGGTGAATTGTAATGTTGATTTCAAATGAATGGTTAAAAGATTATGTTGATGCAGGTGTAGCTATTGAAGATTTAGCAGAGCGTATTACTCGCACAGGTATTGAAGTAGATGACATAATCGACTATACCAAAGATATTAAGAACTTAGTTGTAGGATATATCCAATCTAAGGAGAAACATCCTGATGCAGACAAATTAAATATTTGTCAAGTAGATATTGGTGAAGAAGAAGCTGTGCAGATTGTATGTGGCGCACCTAATGTCGAAGCGGGACAACACGTTATCGTCGCTAAAGTTGGTGGACGCTTACCTGGTGGCATTAAAATTAAACGCGCTAAGTTACGTGGTGAACGTTCGGAAGGAATGATTTGTTCATTACAAGAAATTGGTATTTCCAGTAATGTTGTTCCAAAAGCATATGAAAATGGTATTTTCGTTTTTACTGAACCAATTGAACCTGGGACTGACGCTTTAACAGCACTTTACTTAAATGACCAAGTGATGGAATTTGATTTAACACCGAATCGAGCTGATGCATTAAGCATGATTGGTACTGCATATGAAGTAGCAGCGCTATATAAAACTAAAATGACGAAACCTCATACACAAAGTGATGAAATTTCTGAATCCACATCAAATGAGTTATCAGTATCTATTGATAATCCTGAAAAAGTGCCATACTACAGTGCAAGAATAGTTAAAAATGTGACAATAGCCCCATCTCCAATTTGGATGCAGATGCGCTTAATTAAAGCAGGTATTCGTCCAATCAATAACGTTGTAGATATTTCTAATTATGTCTTATTAGAATACGGTCAACCATTACACATGTTTGACCAAGATCACATTGGCTCTAAAGAAATAATTGTGCGCCAAGCAAATGAAAATGAAACTATGACTACCTTAGATAATACAGAGCGTACCTTAGTAAATAGTGACATTGTTATTTCAAATAGCAAAGAACCAATCGCTTTAGCAGGCGTCATGGGTGGAGATTTTTCTGAAGTTACAGCAACAACAACAAATGTTGTAGTAGAAGGCGCTATCTTTGATCCGGTTTCTATTCGTCATACATCTCGTCGTTTAAACTTGCGTAGTGAAGCTTCTAGTCGCTTTGAAAAAGGTATTGCAACTGAATTTGTCGATGAAGCTGTTGATAGAGCATGTTACTTACTTCAAACATATGCAGATGGTAACGTATTACAAGGCCGAGTGTCTGCGGGTAATTTAGGTTCATTTGTGACACCAATTAAAATCACTGCTGAAAAAGTAAACAAAACAGTTGGATTTAACTTATCTTGTGGTGAAATAAAAGCTATTTTTGAACAATTAGGCTTTAAAACACAACAAAATGGTGACGAATTAACAGTCAATGTACCATCACGCCGTAAAGATATTACGATTAAAGAAGATTTGATTGAAGAAGTTGCACGGATATACGGATACGACAACATCCCATCAACAATGCCCGTTTTTGAAGATGTCACAAATGGCGAATTAACAGATCGTCAGCATAAAACGCGTATAGTAAAAGAAACATTAGAAGGTGCTGGTTTAGACCAAGCAATTACGTATTCACTTGTTTCAAAAGATCATGCGAAAGATTTTGCTTTACAAACACGTCCAACAATTAGCTTATTAATGCCTATGAGTGAAGCGCATTCCACTTTACGTCAAAGCTTATTACCACATTTAATCGAAGCAGTTGCATATAATGTGGCGCGTAAAAATAAAGATGTCAAATTGTATGAAATAGGACGCGTTTTCTTTGGTAATGATGAAGGTGAATTACCAGAGGAGGTAGAATATTTGAGCGGCATATTAACTGGTGAGTATGTAGTTAATACATGGCAAAATAAAAAAGAAGCCGTTGACTTCTATATTGCCAAAGGCGTTGTAGATCGTGTCGCGGAAAAGTTAAATCTCGAGTTCAGTTATAAAGCCGGTGAAATTAGTGGGTTACATCCTGGTAGAACAGCAATCATATCTTTACAAGGTAAAGATATTGGTTTTATTGGCGAATTGCATCCACAATTAGCTGCGGAGAATGATTTAAATCGCACATACGTATTTGAATTAAACTATCATACTATAATGGAAGTAGCAGTTGGCTACATTAACTATCAACCAATCCCTAAATTCCCTGGAGTGACTAGGGATATTGCCTTAGAGGTCACAAGTGATGTTCCAGCATCAGTGTTGTTAGAAACAATCCATAGTAATGGTGATGATATTCTTCAAGATTCATCAGTATTTGATGTTTACGAAGGGGAACATTTAGGTGAAGGTAAGAAATCTATTGCGATTCGCTTGAATTATTTAGATACAGAAAATACATTAACAGATGAACGTGTCACAAAAGTACATGATAAAATTTTAGCAGCTTTACAAGCACAAGGCGCTGTAATAAGATAATTTGGCGAAAAGAGACAGACTGGGACACAAATCCTAGAAAAAATAGCCAGTAAATGAGCTTACAAAAACTCATTTACTGGCTATTTTATTGACAATACTTACTGGCTTCGCTTTCCTAGGGTGCCGTCTCAGCCACCCCAACTTGCTTTGTTCGCGGAAATGCTTGATGCATTTCTTTGTGTTGGGGGCCCCACTCCAAATTGCTTTGTCCGTTGGCTTTCTTTTCGAAAGCCTATCTGTTGGGGCACCTGTCTTCAGCTTGTCCTGTTCCCTCAGGAGTCTCGCCATAAATACTACGTATTAACATGTAATTTTACCGTTAAATGGTTTAAAAAATAAGGCACTTTCACATTGTTTAGTCGACTTCACTAAATGAAATGAACGAGGTGCCTTATATAAGCGATAACTTGAAGCAATAGATGTTACCACTAGAGACTTTAATTTTAATAGTTTCAATTAATATGGTGGAAACCATATCCAATAAAAAGATTTTGGCGTTTCAATTTTAATCTATTACATTTATGTCTTAAATTGTTATTGCTTACTAATTTTGCTTTCTTTCTACTAATTTCAGTGCTTTTTTTCGGTTTTTAAAATGTTTTTTAGAAATACTATCTAATTTGTTAATTCCACTCTTATCAATGATTTTAGCAGCAACTAAATCAACCTTATTACCAGCACCTTTAGGAATTTCGCAATGCATTTTGCGAGCGAGTTGATCCATATATTTGACAAATGCATAGCGAGAGATAATACTGGCAGCTGCAATTGCTAGAGATTTTGACTCTCCTTTTGTTTCAAATTTTGTTTTTTCTGGAAATGGTAATGCACTTAAGGCATAATGTTGATAAACTTCACGCTGAGCGAATTGGTCAATCACAATATAATCGATGTTGTCTGGATGAATTTTTTGAGTAACATTTTTAATAGCTTCATTATGAAGAACGGCTTTCATTTTTACTTGAGACCAGCCTAAAGCTTGGCGCTCATTATATTTAATATTATCTAATGTTAGCAATGAATGTGGAATAAATGTCACTAACTGCTCCGCCAAGTCAATAATTTTAGTATCAGTTAGTTTTTTTGAGTCATCGACACCTAATGTTTTTAAAATAGCAACATGTGATTGAGTGACATAAGCAGCACATACGGTTAAAGGACCAAAATAATCTCCACTTCCGGCTTCATCGCTACCAATACAATCATATTTGTCATATTGAAGTGTATGAGTTGATGATTGCTTTGAAGTTGTTGCTGCCATGGCAGCATCGTGATAATTTGGAAGTAATTCTCGAGCAATATTTTCAGCTTGTTTACCTTGAAACATGACTTTGCCAGAGTTATAGATATTAATGGTTGTCTGTTTATAATTAGTGCGTGCACGCATCCCTTGTGGTAAGTTATGCTGTTCAAAGTCAATTTGATTTAACAGCTGCTCTATTGCTTCGTTTGTTAGTTTTTGGACGACATTTGCCATAGATGTCAGAAATCCTTTCTTTAAAAAATATTAACCAGCAATATCATATCATGAAATTAATGATGTAGTAATATTCTAGTATAACACTATAACTTACTGAATCAGATGGATGGGCTTACAAATTTAGATGCTGTCATGTATAATGTACTTAATATAACATTACATAGAAACTAGCTGATGAAAAAATGTAATAGAACTGAAGTTTATAAAAAAGGTCAGGAGACATAATTATGAGTGAATTTAAAAACAGAATTAATGTAACGATTAATGATCAACATTATACTATTGTTGGTGAAGACAGTCCTGAGCATATTCGTTATGTCGCTCATTTAGTAGATGAGAGAATCAAGGCGCTAAAAACTTCTGGTCTTGATACAACACGAAAGTCTGTATTAACGGCCGTCAATATTATGCACGAAAAGGTACTATTAGAAGAAGAAAATCGTCGCCTCCAAGAAGAAGTGAATCAATTTAGACGTAGAGAGCTATAATATGATACTAGATTTAATTGTATTATTATTTGTAGGTTATGTCATGCTTATGGGATATCGCCGTGGATGGTGGTTAAATTGTTTACACGTTATGACGACGATGGTTGCCTTGTGGATTGCACATAACAATTATCAAGGTATTGCACAAAGATTATTAGTTTTTTTACCGTTCCCGAAAACTGTAGCTTATGATATGACTTACGCTGTGCCTTTTAGTCAAGTTCAGCAACGCTTTGATGCAATTGTAGCTTTTGCACTAGTTGCTATATTGAGCAAGATTATTTTGTATCTTCTTGTAGTGTCATTTGATAATATAGTAACGTACAAAAAATTATATAATTGGAGTCGCTGGTTAGGGGCCTTGTTTGGATTGCTATCAGCCTTGATATCTGTGCAAATTCTACTTTATATGCTGGCGCTTTATCCTAATGAATGGGTTCAGATGAGTTTAGCTCATTCATGGCTTAGTAAAGCAATTTTATTACATACACCAATCGTTTCAGCATATATTTTAAATTTATAAAATCTGATAAAGGTCAGGATTTCTTTTCCTGGTCTTCTTTTTATGAGGTGACGGTATGACAAAGAAAGATGTTATTAAATTATTAGAGCAAATTGCTACTTATATGGAGTTGAATGGAGAAAATACCTTTAAAGTGTCAGCTTATCGCAAAGCGGCGCAAAGTTTGGAAATGGATGAACGCCCTTTAGAAGAAATTGATGATGTGACGGAGCTAAAAGGAATTGGTAAAGGTGTCGGCGAAGTGATTAGTGAATATCGTCAAACTGGTGAGTCAGAGGTCTTATCTGATCTGAAAAAACGTGTGCCTGAAGGTCTGATTCCACTGTTGAAAATTCAAGGTTTAGGTAGCAAGAAAATCGCAAAGCTATATCAAGAGTTGCGCATTGAAGATAAAGAAAGTTTGCAACGTGCATGTGAAGCTGGTCAAGTAAGTCAGTTAAAAGGATTCGCTAAAAAAACAGAAACTAATATTTTAGAGGCTGTCAAAGCGTTAGGTGCTAAAAAAGAACGGTATCCTATTGATCAGATGCGAGGTTTGAACGAGCAAATTGTCGCTTATATTAAGACGCTGACTGCTATCGATAATTATTCATCAGCTGGGAGTTTTCGTCGCTATAAAGAAATGAGTAAAGATTTAGATTTCATCATAAGTACGACGGAGCCTGACAAAGTTCAAGCGCAATTATTAAATATTCCCAACAAAGCAAAAGAAGTGGCTGTGGGACAAACAAAAATCTCTTTAGAAATAGAATATGATGATGAAACAATTGGTGTAGATTTTAGACTCATTGAACCAGCAGCATTTTATCATACATTACAACATTTTACTGGCTCAAAAGAACATAATATTCGCATTCGACAACTTGCTAAAGCGCAGGGAGAAAAAGTAAGTGAATATGGAATTGAAACGTCAGATGGACAACTGATTCAATATAATAATGAAACTGATATTTATAAACACTTTAACGTGAATTGGATTGCACCGGCGATGCGTGAAGACGGCAGTGAATTTGAAAGAGATTTAAGTGATATTATTACCTTAGATGATATCAATGGTGATATCCATATGCATACGACTTATAGTGATGGCGCATTTTCTATTCGACATATGGTTGAGGCTAACATTGCTAAAGGATATCGTTTTATGGTTATTACTGACCATTCTCAAAGCCTAAAAGTTGCCAACGGTCTGCAAGTAGAACGTTTATTACGACAAAATGAAGAAATTAAAAAATTGAATCAAGAATATCAAGAAATTGATATTTATTCAGGCACAGAAATGGATATTTTGCCAGATGGTTCACTGGATTATGATGATGATGTTTTAGCACAATTAGACTATGTTATTGCTGCGATACACCAAAGCTTTAACCAATCTGAAGCAGATATCATGAAACGTCTAGAACATGCATGTCGAAATCCATATGTACGACACATTGCTCATCCAACGGGGCGCATTATTGGGAAGCGTCCAGGATATCAACCTAATATTGAACAATTAATGCAACTTGCTGAAGAAACTCAAACAATTTTAGAAATCAATGCTAATCCAAAGCGACTGGATTTAAATGCAGATATTGTTAAAAAATATCCGAATGTTAAGTTGACGATAAATACTGATGCACACCATACAGATCATTTGGAATTTATGAAATATGGTGTAGCAACAGCGCAAAAAGGATTTGTTACTAAAGATAGAGTCATCAATACCTTATCGCGAGAAGACTTTAAAAAATTCATTGCAAACAATATTAAAATGAAGAAATAGAGGGATTTGATGAGACAGAAAACGTTAGATGTCTTAGAATTTAATAAAATTAAAGCACTCATCGCTAATGAGACAATTAGTGACTTGGGGCGGGAGAAAGTATTACAACTGCATCCTGCGACTGATTACGATACTGTTGTTTTTCAAATGAATGAAACTGATGAAATATCACAAATTTATAATAAATATAGGATGCCAAGTCTAAGTGGATTATCAAAAGTTTCTCCATTACTTCACCGCGCTAAGATTGGTAGCGTATTGAATGTTACAGAATTAAATCAGTTAAAAAGGCTCATTCAAGTTCAAAACCAATTTAAAACATTTTATAATCAATTGCTTGAAGATGATGAACAACAAGTCTATTATCCTTTGCTGTATGATAATATGATGCGCTTACCTGTATTAACTGATTTATTTCAAGAAATTAATGATAAATGTGATACACATGATTTATATGATCATGCGAGTTACGAATTACAAGGCATTCGCAGTAAAATTTCAAGTACGACACAACGCATTAGACAAAATCTAGATCGTATTGTTAAAAATCAATCTAATCAAAAGAAACTATCGGATGCTATAGTAACTGTGCGCAATGAACGTAATGTTATACCAGTAAAAGCTGAATATCGCCAAGATTTTAAAGGTATTGTGCATGACCAATCAGCATCTGGACAAACGTTATATATTGAACCATCATCTATTGTAGAAATGAACAATCAAGTGAGTCGCTTACGCAACGATGAGGCTGTGGAAAGAGAACGAATTTTAACTATATTAACAACAATGGTTGCGCAACAAGCTGAACAATGTTTAGTAGCTGAAGAAGTTATGGGTCACTTGGATTTCTTAACAGCTAAGGCACGTTATGCAAGTGCAATAAAGGGAACAAAGCCTACATTTTATGAAGCGCGTACAATTTATTTACCCAATGCCTTTCATCCATTGTTAGATAAAGAAACTGTTGTTGCAAATACGATTGAATTTGCTGATGATGTGGAAACAGTGATTATTACGGGGCCAAATACTGGTGGGAAAACAGTCACGCTTAAAACACTAGGATTAATTATAATTATGGCACAATCAGGGTTGTTAATTCCCACATTAGACGGTAGTCAGTTAAGCGTGTTTCATGATGTCTTTTGTGATATTGGAGATGAGCAGTCTATAGAACAATCATTATCTACATTTTCATCACATATGAAAAATATTGTCGCTATATTACAACAAGCAGATAAGCATAGTTTAATACTGTTTGACGAGTTAGGAGCAGGAACAGATCCTAGTGAAGGCGCTGCATTAGCAATGAGTATTCTTGATTATACAAGAGCGCTTGGCGCGCTAGTCATGGCAACGACACACTACCCAGAACTTAAAGCGTATAGCTATAACCGCGAAGGTGTCATGAATGCTAGTGTCGAGTTTGATGTTGATACATTGAGTCCCACATACAAATTATTAATGGGTGTTCCTGGCCGATCAAATGCATTTGATATATCGAAAAAATTAGGTCTTAACTTATCAATTATAAATAAAGCAAAAACCATGATTGGTACAGATGAGCAAGAAATCAATTTAATGATAGAATCGCTTGAAAAAAATGCGAAACGTGTAGATACGCAGCGTATAGAACTTGACCATTTATTGAAAGAAGCACAGCAAACACACGATAATCTTGAAAAACAATATAATCAATTTCAAGCATACGAAAAACAATTAATAGAAGATGCGAAAGATAAAGCAAATCAACGTGTTAAAGCTGCTACAAAAGAAGCAGATGAGATATTAAAAGAGTTACGAACGCTAAGAGATCAAAAAGGGGCCGATGTTAAGGAACATGAATTGATAGACAAGAAAAAGCAACTTGATAATCAATATGAAGCGAAATCGATTAAACAACAAGTTCAAAAGCAAAAATACGATAAAATTGTAGCCGGAGATGAAGTTAAAGTTTTATCATATGGACAAAAGGGCGAAGTGTTAGAGTTAGTTGGAAATGATGAAGCGGTAGTTCAAATGGGTATCATTAAAATGAAATTGCCGATTGAAGATTTGGAAAAAACAAAAAAGAAACAAGAAAAACCGACTAAAATGATTAAACGCCAACATCGTCAAACGATTAAAACGGAACTGGATTTAAGAGGATATCGTTATGAAGAAGCGTTAATTGAGTTAGATCAATATTTAGACCAAGCTGTATTAAGTAATTATGAACAAGTTTATATCATACATGGCAAAGGCACCGGCGCTTTACAAAAAGGTGTTCAACAACATTTGAAACGACATAAAAGTGTAAAATCATTTAGGGGTGGTATGCCAAGTGAAGGTGGCTTTGGTGTAACTGTCGCAGAATTAAAATAATCATCACTATTCATTTGCTAAAATGATAGAATAAACTTTACTTCAACTATATATTGCGGTTAATATGAGTGATGTAAGAAAAATGTGAGCAATTGCAATGCAATAGATGATATTGTCTGTTATAATTTGCTCATCATTTAAATTTAAGGAGGATTGGCTGTCATGGCAATCGTAAAAGTAACGGATTCAAACTTTGATGAAAATATTCAAGATGGCGTTAAATTAGTAGACTTTTGGGCAACATGGTGTGGACCTTGTAAAATGATTGCTCCAGTATTAGAAGAATTAGCAGGAGATTATGAAGGTAAAGCTGATATTTTAAAATTAGATGTTGATGAAAACCCATCAACTGCTGCTAAATTTGAAGTAATGAGTATTCCTACTTTAATTGTATTTAAAGATGGAGAACCTGTAGATAAAGTTGTAGGTTTCCAACCAAAAGAAAATTTAGCAGAAGTATTGGATAAACATTTATAATCACACAGAAATGGGGACGGGGCATTACATCTGATGTAATTGCCTCTTCTTTTTGTGTGTAATAATCGAGAAAGGGGGAGTGTGATACGTTGAGTTATCAGCAAGCTATTCGTGAAAAATTAAGTGTTGTACCTATTGAACCAGGGTGTTATTTGATGAAAGATCGCCAACAACAGGTAATTTATGTCGGTAAAGCTAAACGTTTACGCAATCGTTTACGTTCGTATTTTACAGGGGCTCATGATGCTAAAACAACGCGTTTAGTTGGGGAAATACGTGACTTTGAATATATCGTAACATCTAGTGAAACAGAATCCCTCCTATTAGAATTAAATTTAATTAAACAATATCAACCGCGTTATAATATATTATTAAAGGATGATAAGAGTTATCCTTTTATTAAAATCACTAAAGAAAAGTATCCTCGTTTATTGGTAACACGTACAGTTAAAAAAGGGACAGGTAAATATTTTGGACCATACCCTAACGCTTATTCAGCACAAGAAACCAAGAAGCTATTAGACCGTATTTATCCATTTAGAAAATGTGATACGATGCCAGATAAATTATGTTTGTACTACCATATTGGTCAATGTCTAGGTCCATGTGTTTATGATGTTGATCAACAGCAATATGCCCAAATGACAAAAGAGATATCTGACTTTCTTAATGGTGAAGATAAAACCATTTTACAAAATTTAGAACAGAGAATGATGGCTGCAAGCGAAAAATTAGATTTTGAACGTGCTAAAGAATATAGAGATTTAATTCAACACATTCATAATTTAACGAAGAAACAAAAAATTATGTCATCAGATAATACGATTCGTGATGTGTTTGGTTACCACGTGTCTAAGGGCTGGATGTGTGTTCAAGTATTTTTTATTCGCCAAGGTAATATGATTCAACGGGATGCCACTATGATTCCGATTCAACAAACGGAAGAAGAAGAATTTTATACCTTTATTGGCCAGTTTTATAGTTTAAATCAACATATATTGCCCAAAGAAGTGCATATACCAAAACACTTAGATGCTAAATTAATTCATTCTGTCGTTGATACTAAAATTGTGCAGCCGGCACGTGGAGCGAAAAAAGAAATGGTTGATTTAGCAAATCATAATGCTGAGGTAGCGCTTGATAATAAATTTGAATTAATTGCTCGTGATGAATCACGGACTGTGAAGGCAATTGAAGAGTTAGGTGAGCGTATGGGCATTCAATCACCAATACGTATTGAAGCTTTTGATAATTCAAACATTCAAGGTGTTGATCCAGTATCAGCTATGGTGTCATTTGTTGATGGTAAACCAGATAAGCGTGGCTATCGAAAATATAAAATAAAAACAGTAGAAGGTCCAGATGATTATAAATCTATGAGAGAAGTCGTACGTCGTCGATATACAAGAGTGTTAAATGAAGGCCTTCCTTTACCAGATCTTATTATTGTAGATGGAGGTAAAGGACACATGTCAGGGGTTAAAGACGTGTTAGAAAATGAATTAGGCTTAGATATTCCAATAGCTGGTTTGCGTAAAAACGATAAACATCAGACCTCTGAACTGCTTTATGGGCCAGAAGCTGAAGTGGTACCTATGAAGAAAAATAGTCAAGCATTTTATCTCTTACAGCGTATTCAAGATGAAGTGCACCGCTTTGCCATTACTTTCCATCGACAAACACGGCAGAAACAAGGCATGCGTTCTATACTTGATACCGTTGATGGTATAGGTAGCAAAAGAAAAACTAAATTATTGCGTACTTTTGGTTCTATCAAGAAAATGAAAGAAGCAACTTTACCAGAATTGCAAAATTGTGGCCTTCCTGAAAAAGTAGCTAAAAGTTTGAAAGAAGCATTAAATAATTAAAAAATTAAGATTTTGGGACGTGAGAATCATTCTCATGTCCCAAAGTGTTGTAAAAAATGTTACAATATAGTTAACAAACAGCTAATTTTTTTATAGATTTGTGGAAGCGTTTTCTAATTGATAAACATTATCATTTAAGTGTTCCTGATAATGTTTTAATTGAAAAATACACAAATGCTAAATCTACCATCCAGTTCATTTTATAATACTTGCAAATTGTATTTAAAAAAATTTGAAAACTTAAAATTTTTATTTTTCAATTAGCAAGAAATAGGATGTCTTAGTGGTATCACATCATTTAAATTAGCTAATTTTAATTATTGTTTCTTCAGGGGGGAGTTCTTTTGGCTCATACAAAAAACGAATTTTACTTAAGACGTGTTCATTCGTTATTAGGTATTATTCCAATCGGGGCATTTTTAGTAGTGCATTTGATGGTAAACCATCAAGCTACTCAAGGTGCTGAAGCATTTAATAAAGCATCTATGTTTATGGAATCATTGCCGTTTTTAATTATCGTTGAGTTTCTATTTATTTATATCCCAATTTTATATCATGGTTTGTATGGTATTCATATCGCATTTACAGCAAAGGAAAATATTGGGCATTATTCAATATTTAGAAACTGGATGTTTGCATTACAACGCGTAACGGGTGTAATTACGTTTATTTTTATTTTCGTACATTTATGGCAAACGCGCTTACAAAAGGCATTTTTCGGTAAAGAAGTTAATTATGATATGATGCATCAGACATTACAACACCCTTTGTGGGCAATTATTTATATGATTTGTATCGTGGCAGTCGTTTTTCACTTTGCTAACGGTATTTGGTCATTTTTAGTGACATGGGGGATTTTACAATCTAAAAAATCTCAACAAGTTTTCACTTGGGTATCACTCATTGTCTTTTTGATATTGTCTTATATTGGTGTATCAGCAATTGTAGCATTTATGTAAATTTCGTTTTAGCGTAAGTTTTAGTTCAATATTTAGGGGAGTGACAATTCTATGGCAGAGAAGAAAATTATTGTTGTCGGAGGCGGACTTGCCGGTTTAATGTCAACAATTAAAGCTGCAGAACAAGGTGCTCATGTGGATTTGTTCTCATTAGTACCTGTTAAACGTTCGCACTCTGTATGTGCCCAAGGGGGTATCAATGGTGCGGTAAATACAAAAGGTGAAGGAGATTCTCCGTGGATTCATTTTGATGATACCGTTTATGGTGGAGATTTTTTAGCAAATCAACCACCAGTTAAAGCAATGACTGAAGCTGCACCACAAATTATTCATTTATTAGACCGCATGGGCGTCATGTTTAGCAGAACAAAGGAAGGTTTATTAGACTTTAGACGCTTCGGTGGGACATTGTATCATCGAACAGCATTTGCTGGTGCAACAACAGGGCAACAACTATTGTATGCGTTAGATGAACAAGTACGTTCCTTTGAAGTAGATGGACTAGTGACAAAATATGAGGGCTGGGAATTTTTAGGAATTGTTAAAGACGAAGATAATGCAGCTAGAGGAATTATAGCTCAAAATATGACAACTTCAGAAATTCAATCTTTCGGTTCAGATGCGGTCATTATGGCTACAGGTGGTCCAGGCATTATTTTTGGTAAAACAACGAACTCTATGATTAACACTGGGTCAGCAGCTTCAATTGTTTATCAACAAGGTGCTAAATATGCAAATGGCGAATTTATTCAAATTCATCCGACTGCGATTCCAGGTGATGACAAATTACGTTTAATGAGTGAATCTGCACGTGGTGAAGGCGGTCGTATATGGACATATAAAGATGGTAAGCCTTGGTACTTCTTAGAAGAAAAATATCCGGATTATGGTAACTTAGTACCTCGTGATATTGCAACGCGTGAAATTTTTGATGTTTGTATCAATCAAAAATTAGGTATTAATGGTGAAAATATGGTGTATCTGGATCTGTCTCATAAAGATCCACATGAATTAGATGTTAAATTAGGTGGTATCATTGAAATTTATGAAAAATTCACTGGTGACGATCCTCGTAAGGTACCAATGAAGATTTTCCCAGCAGTTCACTATTCAATGGGAGGACTTTATGTTGATTACGATCAAATGACCAACATTGATGGTTTATTTGCTGCAGGAGAATGTGATTTTTCACAACATGGAGGTAACCGTTTAGGTGCAAACTCATTATTATCTGCAATTTATGGTGGTACTGTCGCTGGACCAAATGCGGTAAAATATGTTGAAAATATTGATAAAACTTATGCTGATTTAGATGATTCAATTTATCAAGCACGGGTAGATGAAGAACAACAAAGATTCGATAATTTACTTAATATGCGTGGCACAGAAAATGCCTATAAATTACATCGTGAACTCGGTGAAATTATGACAGCTAATGTTACAGTTGTAAGAGAAAATGATAAATTATTGGAAACCGATAAGAAAATTGTTGAGCTCATGGAACGCTATCAAAATATTGATATGGAAGATACACAGACATGGAGTAACCAAGCCGTGTTCTTTACTCGTCAATTATGGAATATGCTTATACTTGCACGTGTTATCACAATTGGTGCTTATAATCGTAATGAATCACGCGGTGCGCATTACAAACCAGAATTTCCAGAACGAAATGATGAAGAATGGTTAAAAACAACATTAGCAGAGTATATGGGTAAAGATGAAGCACCAAAATTTACTTATGAGCCAGTAGATGTAAGCTTGATCCCACCACGTAAACGTGATTACACTAGCAAGTCTAAAGGAGGTAAAAAATAATGACTGAAACACTATCAGCAAATAACACTCCAAAAGACCAACATGCAGACAGTAATCAACAACCACAAAAAGAAAAACAAAAAACAATTAAATTAATTATAAAACGTCAAGATAATCAAGACTCTAAACCATACGATGAAGCGTTTGAAATCCCTTATAAAGACAACATGAATGTCATTGCCTGTTTGATGGAAATTAGACGTAATCCAGTAAATGCAGAAGGAAAGAAAACAACGCCCGTTATTTGGGACATGAATTGTTTGGAAGAAGTTTGTGGTGCATGTTCGATGGTAATTAATGGTCGTGCAAGACAATCATGTTCAGCCATCGTTGATCAATTAGAGCAACCTATTCGTCTAGAACCAATGAGTACGTTTCCAGTTATTCGTGACTTACAAGTTGACCGTACACGAATGTTTGACAACTTAAAACGTATGAAAGCTTGGATTCCTATTGATGGAACTTATGATTTAGGTCCTGGACCTCGTATGCCGGAGAAAAAACGACAAACAGCATATGAACTGTCAAAATGTATGACATGTGGTGTGTGTTTAGAAGTTTGTCCGAATGTAACACCTAATAATAAGTTTGTCGGTGCACAAGCCATCTCACAAGTTCGTCTATTTGATTTACATCCGACAGGTGCTATGACAAAGGATGAACGATTAGATGCATTAATGGGGACAGGTGGATTGCAAGAGTGCGGTAATTCTCAAAACTGTGTAAATGCATGTCCTAAAGGTATCCCATTAACAACGTCAATTGCAGCAATGAACAGAGAAACAACGTTCCATATGTTCAAATCATTCTTTGGTTCAGATCATAAAGTGGAATAATCGCTGTACAAGCTTTAGAAAAATAGATTTCTAAAATAAATAAGCCTGAAAATGAAGTCAATTGATTTCGTTTTTGGGCTTATTTTATAGCCGAGCTTTGATAGGTGTTTTTCGTAACGCAAAGCTTCAGTGTATGATCCTTTAAAATAGTTATTTGGATATCATTTATTTTAATGATGATACATAGATGCTAAAGTGTAACAAATAACAAAAGATGTTACTGTTAAGTACAACAGATTTTTATCAATTTTTGTTATGTTTTCATCTACTTTAATTAATATGGTTTTTCACATTAGAATGATGTTTTATGTGTAGGGATATCATTTTTAAAATAGCCTTAGATGATTTCACTATATTTAATGTGCTAAAATAAAAATACTATTGCAATTAATTGAGGATGAAAAATATGAATAAACCCATTGGTGTTATAGATTCAGGAGTTGGAGGATTAACTGTAGCTAAAGAAATTATACGCCAGTTACCAAATGAGACTATATATTATTTAGGTGATATAGCACGGTGTCCATATGGACCAAGACCTGGAGACGAAGTTAAAGCTTTCACCACTGAACTAGCTAATAAATTAATGGAATTTGACATTAAAATGCTGGTTATTGCTTGTAATACGGCAACTGCAGTCGCTTTAGAGCATTTACAACACATACTGTCTATTCCAGTTATTGGCGTTATTGAACCAGGTGCACGTACTGCTATTATGACGACCAAAAATCAACATGTGCTTATACTTGGAACAGAGGGAACTATTAAATCTGAAGCTTATCGACATCACATTAAACGCATCAATCCTAATGTTGAGGTAACAGGTGTGGCCTGTCCAGGATTTGTACCTTTGGTCGAACAAATGCGTTATAATGATCCAACAATAACGAGTATTATTATTCATCAGACATTAAAACACTGGCGAAACAGTATAGCGGACACTGTCATATTAGGATGTACGCATTATCCCTTGTTATATCAACCGTTGAATGATTATTTCGGTGGAGACAAAACGGTCATTTCTTCTGGTCTAGAGACAGCTAGGGAAGTAAGTGCTTTGTTAACATTTAGTAATGAGCACGCCAGCTATACAGCCCAGCCACAGCATCGCTTTTTTTCTACAGGTGATACGACGCATATTACTAATATTATTGCTGAGTGGTTGCATATGAAAGTAAAAGTAGAACAGATTAAATTAACAAATTAGGGGGATAAACGATGACCGATATTGTGATAGCTACAAATAACCAAGGAAAGATTAATGATTTTAAAGCGATTTTTCCAAATGATAATGTTATCGGTATTTCAGAATTGTTGAAAGACTTTGATGTTGAAGAAACAGGGACAACCTTTGAAGAAAATGCTATTTTAAAATCAGAAGCAGCAGCTAAAAGATTGAATAAACGAGTGATTGCTGATGATAGTGGCTTGGAAGTTTTTGCACTTAACGGTGAGCCAGGGGTGTACTCTGCACGATATGCCGGTTTAGACAAAAATGATGATGACAACATAGACAAATTATTATCTAAATTAACTGATATCACACAACGTGAAGCTCAGTTCGTGTGTGTGATTAGTATGAGTGAACCAGATCAACCAACACGGACATTTAAAGGGACGGTATCTGGTCGAATTACTGATGAACGTAGAGGAGATAATGGTTTTGGTTATGATCCTGTCTTTTATGTACCTGAAAAAGGACGCACAATGGCTGAACTGAGTGCAACAGAAAAAAGTCAAATTAGTCACAGAGGAGAAGCTATAAAACAACTTCAAGCATACTTAAAGGGTGATGTATAATGTCAAAATGGATTATTGTAAGTGATAATCATACTGAAGCTGGTATTTTATATCAAATTATCGCTTGGCATCAAGATTATGATGTTGCTTTGCATTTGGGAGATTCAGAATTTGAATATCATGATACGGAACTAAGTTTATTCCAACGTGTTAAAGGGAACTGCGATTTTTATCCAGAATTTCCAAATGAAGAACTTATCTCATCTGATGATATTAAAGCGTTCTATACTCATGGCCATCTGTATTCTGTTAATCGTGGACGCCAACAATTGGCAGAAAGAGCAGCTCAGGAAGGCTGTCAATTTGCTTTTTACGGACATACTCATGTGGCTAAATATGAACAGATTGGATCTGTCCATGTGATTAACCCTGGTAGTATCTCACAATCTAGAAGTCAAAAAGAAGAGACTTTTGCAGAACTATTAATTGATGATAATAAAAGGCGTGCAGTCTTGCATTTTCGCAATCGGAATAATGAAATTTTAGACACGATACACATAAAGATATAAAGAAATCCGATAACCTTCGAGCTGTATGTCATTCCAGCTTATAGGTTATCGGGTTTTATGCCAAAAATAACTATAAAAGCAATGCTATTATCACTACTTGCATACTAAAAAAGATATTTGTATGGCTTATCAAATTGTTATTGATAGATGCAACAATATTTTAAAACATTAAGTAGATTGTATAATAGGCAATAATTCGGCTAATGTTCGAATCTCAAAGTCAGGTTTAATTGCTGTTGAATTTGTTTTGTTTCTATAGTTAAACCAGCATGTTGCAATGTTAGCATTATGACCACCTAATATATCTGATGTTAAAGAATCTCCAATAATCATTGCAGTGGATCTCGCAGTAGGTTTAATGTGATTAAAAACATAATCAAAAAATCCAGACATAGGCTTTTGATAACCTGTGTGTTCTGAAATAAAGATACCCTCAAATAAATTATCGAACGGTGTTTGTGCAATACGGCGTTGTTGTGTTATAGCGACACCATTAGTCACAATATAAAGTGAACAATGCTGACGTAATTGAGCTAATGTAGCTAATGTGTCGTTGAAATATTTAACTGGTGCTTTAGCCAATTCATCTCTAAAACACTCATCGGCTTCATGACCATTAACAGTTATATTATGGTGCTTAAAGTATTTAATAAAGCGTTGAGATAACACGTCTTCTTTTGAAAGTTGATTATTTTGAAAAGCTTCCCAGTGTGCTTGGTTAATCTTTTTGAATAAAGTGAAGTCATCATAAGTAGGAGATGACTGGTAATTTTGGGCCATATTGAAAAAGGCTTGTTCTTCAGCATCATCAAAATCTACTAATGTATCGTCAAAATCTAATAACAACGTTGTATATTTCATATTAAAATACTCCTTAAAAAGTAGAATTAAATGCATTTTAACATGAAGATATGCTGAAAAGGTAATAAGTTGGATAAATGTGAGGAAACTTGATGTTAAGTTTAAAATCATTATCTGGGTCAAGTTATTAAAGTAGCGTTAATGGATTAAAATAGCATTAATAGTGAAAAATATAACCTTTTTTTAGATAGTAACTATTGCGCAATAGCGTCGAATTAGATATAATAATTCTTGTGTTAAAAATTTGTCCTGGTAGCTCAGCTGGATAGAGCAATGGCCTTCTAAGCCATCGGTCGGGGGTTCGAATCCCTCCCAGGACGCTATTTGTATTAATCTCGTTTTACCATGTTAGTTTGTAACATTGGTAACACGGGATTTTTTATTTTATATAAAAAGAGAAAATAAAACTTTATGTCACGGAATAGCTAGGTATATTTTAGTGCCACTATAAAATAATAAAGTGTTCAATAGCTGAAATAACTTTATCATCTATTTCGGTTAATTTAAAAAATAAATGATTACGATGTGGAGTGCTAAAACTATATAAATGTTATTATAAATAATCACAATTACATAATTTAATCAGCAATATGTATTTTGTCCTCAAGCTTAATGTGAGTACATTCAAAAAAAGGAGCGTGACAGCATTCGTTACGAATTCGTAGTCCCGCTCCAGCAAGATTGACTAGGGTTGGAAAAACTTGGTGTCCGCGTATTTTCAATCCAGTCAACTACTGCCAATATATCGTTCACAGTCTAAAACATAATGATGTCCTAAACTAATCATTTTAACCTTTAGGTGACCATATTAACACGTCATGGCCTTCTGGATTTTTAGCGTTTACGTCTTCAAATCCTAATTTAGTAAAGAAATCTTTTGATTGATTGCGTCCAATAGCTTTGATTGGAAGACCTTTCTCTTTAGCAAAGTCAATGAGTGCACGTCCATAGCCATGATGTTGATATTCGGGGAGCACTTCTAATTTCCACAGTAGTATGTAATTATCGTAATCTGGGAAATAAAGTTCTTCCACGTCACCTTTACGCAATAGTGCCATGCGCGCTACCAAGTTATCTCCGTGAAAAATGCCATAGAAAGGTGTTTCAGAACTTGCATCAATCATTTGTCCTTGAAATTCATCGACCATATATAAATCCTTATTGCCATACTCTCGAAAAGCTTCAAAAAGTTCATCTGTTTTATAATTAATTTCTAATCGTTTAATTTCTACCATAACATATCCCCCTTAGCATCTTTATTTTACTATACCCTAAAAAAATATGTGTAATTCATTTAGTTTTGAAACACGAAGCACCGAAAATTTTAAAAAGTGTAAGCCGTTAAATTGTCAATGTGTTGTATAATCTTTATACTGTATTCATAATAGCGATACTGAAGGAGAAAATGTATGGACTGTTTAATTACTAAATTACATGATAATGATTCATTCATGACAAAATTAAAAAACAGTGATCCATCGCTAACATCATTTTTCCAGTATGATGCGATGAAGAAAACAAGTTTTGATGTTAAGATGAACAAGCCTAATAATGGTAGAGAACAACAACTTGCACAAATTATTCAAGACTATATGTCGGATTTAACTTTATCAGAGCAACAGCAAAAAAATATTGAAAACTTAGCAGCAGGGGCTAAAGTTGTCATTGGTGGTCAACAAGCTGGTTTGTTTGGAGGACCTTTATATACTTTTCACAAGATATTTTCTTTGATAACGTTATCTAATGAGTTGCGAGAGCGCTATGATTGTAGCGTTGTTCCAGTATTCTGGATAGCTGGGGAAGACCATGATTTTGATGAAGTTAATCATACTTTTGCTTATGATCAACAATTGGCTTCTGTGGAAAAGATTAAATATCATACTTTGACTCCACCGGAAAGTAACGTAAGTCGATATGTCCCGGACAAAGTTCAAATGAAAAATGCGCTGCAAGCATATTTCAAGGAATTAGCTGAAACAACACATACTGCTGAATTGTATCATATGTGTTTACAAATCATAGAACGCTATGACACGTGGTCGAATATGTTTAAAGCACTTGTACATGAAGTGTTCAAAGTGTATGGTGTGTTATTTATAGATGCGCAATATGAGCCACTTAGAAAGTTAGAACGTCCTATTTTAAAGGATATGTTGCGCAAACATAATGATATAAATAAAGCATTTCATCAAAAGCAACGTGAGACTGAAAACAATAAGCTATCAAAGATGATTGTGACTGACACAAACGTCCATTTATTTTTACATCAGGATAATATGAGACAATTACTTACGGAAGAAAATGGTATTTATAAGTTAAGTAAATCAGAAGTTACTTATCGTGAAGATGAATTATTAGACTTGATTGAACAAAATCCAGCGCAATTCTCAAATAATGTTGTTACACGTCCAGTAATGGAAGAATGGCTCTTCAATACTGTAGCGTTTATAGGTGGCCCAAGTGAAATTAAATATTGGGCAGAATTAAGCGAAGTATTTAACACGTTAGATGTGGAAATGCCTATTGTATTACCGCGTATAAAAATAACTTATCTCTATACTAGAATAGAGAAACTTTTACAACAATACCAATTAGATATAGCTGAGGTATTAACTAATGGAATTGAAGAAAAGCGTCAAAAATTTATACGTGAACAAGCATCGCAAACATTTTTAGATCAAGTTTCACAATTAAAAGAGATTCATGAAGAAATGTATCAAAAATTAAAGCGAGAAGTACAACATAACCAAAATAATAGCAACTTAGTTGATAAAAATCATGAAATCCACCATAAACAACTTAATTATTTAGAACAAAGATACTTATTAAATATTGAACGTGAAAATGTGATTAGCATGAAACACTTTAAGGAAATCAGTGAATCACTCCATCCAATGGGAGGACTCCAAGAAAGAATATGGAATCCATTACAAATAATGAATGATTTTGGGATGGATGTGTTCAACCCCTCCACCTATCCACCACTTTCTTACACTTTTGATCATATTGTTGTAAAACCTTGATATATCAAGGTTTATAGCCGTTTCGTCTTTTTGACGAAACGGTTTTTTTATGTCTTTTTTTATAAATTTTAAGATATTTTACAGAATTAGTGGAGGATAGTGGTGAGATGTGGTAAATTATAAATAAGGTGAGGTGAGAAAAAATGTTCATGGGAGAATACGATCATCAATTAGATACAAAAGGACGAATGATTATTCCGTCCAAGTTTCGTTATGACCTCAATGAGCGTTTTATTATCACTCGAGGCCTTGATAAATGTTTATTTGGTTACACGTTAGAAGAATGGCAACAAATTGAAGAGAAAATGAAAACCTTACCAATGACTAAAAAGGATGCACGTAAGTTTATGCGTATGTTCTTCTCTGGTGCGATTGAAGTAGAACTAGATAAACAAGGACGTATTAACATACCTCAAAATTTGAGAAAATACGCCAACTTAACAAAAGAATGTACAGTAATAGGGGTGTCAAATCGAATCGAGATTTGGGACCGTGAAACATGGAATGATTTCTATGAAGAATCAGAAGATAGTTTCGAGGATATTGCTGAAGATTTAATAGATTTTGATTTTTAAATGGGGGAATAAACGTGTTTCATCATGTCAGCGTTATGCTTAACGAAACCATAGATTACTTAAATATAAAGCCTGATGGTGTATACGTAGATTGTACGCTAGGCGGCGCAGGACATGCCCTTTATTTATTAAATCAGCTCAATGATGAAGGTCATTTGATTGCTATTGATCAAGATACAACAGCAATAGATAACGCAAAGGAAGTGCTTAAAGCGCATCTACATAAAGTGACCTTTGTTCATAATAACTTTCGAGAACTCACACACATTTTAAAAGAACTAAATATTGAAAAAGTAGATGGCATTTACTATGACTTGGGTGTTTCAAGTCCACAGTTAGATGTCCCGGAAAGAGGATTTAGTTATCACCATGATGCGAAATTAGATATGCGTATGGATCGAACACAAACGCTTAGTGCTTATGAAGTAGTAAATGAATGGTCATATGAAGCATTAGTAAAAATATTCTATCGCTATGGTGAAGAAAAATTTTCAAAACAAATTGCACGGCGCATTGAAGCACATCGCGAATTACAGCCTATAGAAACGACATTACAACTGGTTGATGTGATTAAAGAAGGGATACCTGCCAAAGCGAGACGAAAAGGTGGTCACCCAGCTAAAAGGGTGTTCCAAGCCATTCGAATTGCCGTCAACGATGAATTGTCAGCATTTGAAGATTCAATTGAACAGGCAATTGAACTTGTAAAGGTTAATGGACGCATTTCAGTAATTACTTTCCATTCATTAGAAGATCGATTGTGCAAACAGATTTTCCAAGAATATGAGAAGGGTCCAGAGGTACCTAGAGGTTTACCAATTATTCCAGAAGAATACACACCAAAGTTAAAAAGAGTTAATCGGAAACCTATCACTGCTACTGAAGAAGATTTAAATCAAAACAATCGGGCACGTAGCGCCAAATTACGTGTTGCAGAAATATTGAAATAAGGAGTAATGGACGATGGCTGTAGAAAAAATTTACCAACCATATCAGGATGTTTCTCAAACAAGCATTCCTAAACAACAACCACAAGCAGAACCAAGAAGACAAACTGTAAAAAGAAAAGTAGTTGTACAACTTACTAGATTTGAAAAGGTCTTATACATATCATTGATTACTGTCATTGCCTTGATTAGTATTTATGTGCTATCTTTAAAAATGGATGCGTATGATACGCGAGGAAAGATTGCAGATTTAGATCAAAAGATTGAAAAGCAAACAAGTGAGAACAGCGCACTTAAATCTGAAATTAAAAAGAATTCTTCTTATGAACGCATTTACGATAAGGCAAAAGCACAAGGTATGAGCCTTAAGAATGATAATGTAAAGGTAGTGCGTAATGATGGCGAAGCGAAAAATTAAAATTAAAAAAAATAAATTAGGAGCAGTCCTCCTTGTTAGTTTATTCGGACTGCTCTTTTTTATATTGGTTTTAAGATACTCATATATCATGGTGACCGGACATTCTTCTGGACAAGACTTACTAACACGAGCAAATGAAACGTATCTTGTTAAAAATCAAGAACAACCCGAACGCGGTAAAATTTATGATCGTAACGGGAAAGTGTTAGCTGAAGATGTTGAGCGTTTCAAATTAACTGCAGTGATTGATAAGAAGGCCAGTGAAAATAGTAAAAAGCCTCGACATGTCGTAGATAAAAAGAAAACTGCTAAAAAATTAGCAGAAGTCATCGATATGAAGGCAGATGATATTGAGAAAAAATTAAATCAGAAAAAGGCGTTTCAAGTTGAGTTTGGTCAAAAGGGAACAAATTTAACGTATCAACAAAAAGAAAAAATTGAAAAAATGAACTTACCAGGCATTACACTATATCCAGAAACAGAGCGGTTCTATCCAAATGGAAATTTTGCCTCTCATTTAATTGGACGTGCACAGAAGAATCCAGATACGGGTGAACTGAATGGTGCACTGGGTGTTGAAAAGATATTTAATAGTTATTTAAATGGTAAAAAAGGTGCACTATCATATATACAAGATATATGGGGGTACATTGCACCAAACACGAAACATGAAAGCTCACCTAAACGTGGAGATGATGTACATTTAACGATTGATTCCAATATACAAGTATTTGTGGAAGAAGCTTTGGATGGTATGGTTGAACGCTATCAACCTAAAGATCTGTTTGCCGTTGTAATGGATGCTAAAACAGGTGAGATTTTAGCTTTTAGTCAACGACCTACATTTAATCCTGAAACGGGTAAAGATTTTGGAAAAAAATGGGCAAATGATTTATATCAAAACACTTATGAACCAGGATCTACATTTAAGACTTATGGGTTAGCAGCTGCCATTCAAGAAGGTAAATTTAAACCAAATGAAAAGTATAAATCAGGTCACATGGATATTATGGGATCAAGAATATCTGACTGGAATAGAGTTGGTTGGGGTAGAATACCTATGACACAAGGATTTACTTATTCTTCAAATACACTTATGATGCAATTGCAAGATTTAGTTGGTGCAGATAAGATGAAATCTTGGTATGAACGCTTTGGTTTTGGTAAAACGACTGGCGGCATGTTTGATGGTGAAGCAAGTGGTAATATTGCATGGTCTAATGAATTACAACAAAAAACATCAGCATTTGGACAATCAACGACTGTAACTCCTGTACAAATGATTCAAGCGCAATCAGCCTTTTTTAATAAGGGAAATATGTTGAAACCATGGTTTGTGAATAAAGTAGACAATCCTATTTCTAAAAAAACCTTCTATAAAGGCGAAAAATCTTATGCAGGTAAGCCAATAACTGAAGAGACAGCCAATAAAGTAGAAACTGAACTTGATAAAGTTGTTAACAGTGAAAAAAGTCATGCACAGAATTATCGTGTAGAAGGCTATGATATCGAAGGTAAAACGGGAACGGCGCAAGTAGCGGATGAAAAAAGCGGTGGTTATGTTAAAGGGCCTAACCCATACTTTGTAAGCTTTATTGGAGATGCACCTAAGAAAAATCCACGTATCATTGTTTATGCGGGCATGAAACTTGCACAAAAGAATGACCAAGAAGCATATGAATTAGGTGTTAGTAAAGCTTTTAAACCAATTATGGAAAACACACTTAAATATTTAAATGTCGGCAGCTCAAAAGACAAAACAAACAAAGCAAAATATAGTAAAGTTCCAAATGTTGAGGGTGATGCCACTCAAGATGCGAAATCCAAACTACAAGATAAATCGTTAAATCCAATCGTTATTGGCAGTGGTCAAAAAGTAAAAACGCAATCTGTCAAATCTGGAAGTGAATTATTGCCACATAGTAAAGTACTTCTTCTTACTGATGGAGATGTTACAATGCCAGATATGAAAGGTTGGACGAAAGATGACGTATTGGCATTCCAAAGTTTAACGAATATTAAAGTCATCACAAAAGGAACCGGCTTTGTTACTGATCAATCTATTTCAAATGGCACGAAGCTGAAAAAAAGCGATAAAATTGAGCTTACGCTTTCAGCAAAAGATGCTGATGGCAGTCAATCAGAAGAGCAAGCTACTTCATCGGATAAGAATGATTCAACCGATAACCAAAAGCAAGATAAAAAAGATACATCTAAGTCAAAAGAGTCAAAAGAGGATTCAAAAGATCAACAAGACAATGCAGCTAAAGACAGTGAAGATTAGCTTGCTTCAATTAATGATGTGAGTTAACTAAAAATTTAATTTGTAAATTAAGATATAAACACGTATCACACAGTTTTGCGCTTTATGTTTAACTGCGCAGCTAGATATGGAGGAGCTAGAAGCCCCTATGCCTGTTCTATAAGTAAATTGTAGAACAATTTTCAGAATAACAATGTTTGTCAGCTTCTTCTCCTCGTGATTATCTGGCTAGATCATTGAGTAATGATGAAATATTACTTATCACATGGCAACATAAAATACATCTAAATAATGATGTGAAGTGTTAGTCATATTGTTAAAATAATAAAGTGAAAATGATGTGTATAAAATTTTGTATCTTAGTTAAAAAGGAGAAAATTATGCTTTTTTTATTTGCGATTATTGCGCTACTTATCACATTCGTATTAGTACCTGTACTTATTCCAACTTTAAAGAGAATGAAATTTGGACAAAGTATACGAGAAGAGGGTCCAGAGAGTCATATGAAAAAGACAGGAACGCCAACAATGGGTGGATTGACATTTTTAATTAGCATTATAATAACTTCGCTCATTGCTGTATTCTTCGTCGACAAATCCAATCCAATCATTTTGTTATTATTTGTAACAATTGGTTTCGGTTTGATTGGTTTTATTGATGATTACATCATTGTGGTAAAGAAAAACAATCAAGGTTTAACAAGCAAACAGAAATTTTTGGCTCAAATAGGTATTGCAGTTATATTTTTTGTATTAAGTTATGTATTCCATTTAATTCATTTTTCAACTGCGATTCACATACCTTTTACAGAAGTGGACATTCCTTTATCCATTTTCTACGTGATTTTCATTGTCTTCTGGCAAGTTGGTTTTTCCAATGCAGTTAACTTAACAGATGGCTTAGATGGTTTAGCAACTGGATTGTCTATTATTGGATTCACAATGTACGCGATTATGAGCTTTATCTTAGATTCCCCAGCCATAGGGACATTTTGTGTTATCATGATTTTTGCATTACTAGGTTTCTTACCATTTAATCTTAATCCCGCAAAAGTTTTCATGGGGGATACGGGTAGCTTAGCGCTTGGTGGTATATTTGCTACCTTGTCGATTATGTTAAATGCAGAATTATCATTACTGTTTGTTGGATTTGTATTTGTGGCTGAAACATTATCAGTTATTTTACAAGTAGCTTCTTATAAATTAACTAGAAAGCGTATTTTCAAGATGAGTCCGATTCATCATCATTTTGAATTGTGTGGTTGGAACGAATGGAAAGTCGTTACTGTTTTTTGGACTGTTGGCTTGGTTACAGGACTTATAGGCTTATGGATTGGAGTGCATTAACATGCAGAATTATACAGGTTTAGAAGATAAAGATGTTCTTGTTCTTGGTTTAGCTAAAAGTGGATATGAGGCAGCAAAATTGTTGACTAAACTTGGAGCTATTGTCACTGTTAATGATGGCAAAGATTTATCTCAAGATCCACATGCAAAAGACTTGGAAACAATGGGTGTTACAGTCGTTGGCGGTGGACATCCACTGTCATTATTAGATAAAAGCCCGATGATAGTTAAAAATCCAGGAATTCCATATCATTTACCTATTTTAATCGAAGCGCAAAAACGTGGTTTGAAAATCGTAACTGAAGTTGAATTAAGCTATCTAGTTTCTGAAGCGCCCATTATCGCGGTGACTGGTACAAATGGTAAAACAACGACAACTTCACTTATAGGTGATATGTTTAGTAAGAGCAGGTTGACTGGACGCTTATCTGGTAACATTGGTTATGTTGCATCAAAAGTCGCTCAAGATACGCACCCAGATGAATATTTAATTACAGAATTGTCTTCATTCCAATTACTAGGCATAGATAAGTATCGTCCACACATCGCTATTATTACAAATATTTATTCGGCGCATTTAGACTATCACGGTACACTTGAAAATTATCAAAATGCTAAAAAGCAAATATATAAAAATCAAACAGCAGATGATTATCTTATTTGTAATTATCACCAACGCCATTTGATTGAATCAGAACAATTAAAAGCTAAGACACTTTATTTTTCTACACAACAAGAAGTAGATGGCATTTATATTAAAGATAACTTTATTATTTATAAAGGCGTGCGAATTATAAATATTGATGATTTAGTGTTACCTGGTGAACATAATTTGGAAAATATTTTGGCGGCAGTCTTAGCATCATTATTGGCAGGTGTTCCTGTTAAAGCTATCATTGATAGTTTGACTACATTCTCAGGCATTGAACATAGACTGCAGTATATTGGTACAAATCGAACTAATAAATATTACAATGACTCAAAGGCTACTAATACATTAGCAACACAATTCGCGCTTAATTCATTTAATCAACCTATCATTTGGTTATGTGGTGGGTTAGATAGAGGTAACGATTTTGATGAACTAATTCCTTATATGAAACATGTCAGAGTAATGGTTGTGTTTGGCGAAACACAAGAGAAATTTGTTAAATTAGGAACGAGTCAAGGTAAATATGTAATTAAAGCCACAGATGTTACAGATGCAGTCGATAAAGTACAAGATGTGATAGAACCAAATGATGTCGTATTACTCTCTCCGGCTTGTGCAAGTTGGGATCAATATCAAACCTTTGAAGAACGAGGGGATAAATTTATTGAAAGTTTTAAAGCACACTTACCATCATATTAAAGGGTGTGAATAAACATGGATGAACAAAAATCAGATAGTAAAATAAGACATATCAATGCCAACGATTTTGAACGACAGCGCCGTAAATCTAGTACAAAGCGCAGACGAAACCGCTTATTTAGCGATAAAGACAACTTCGATACTTCAACGGAGCAAGAAGATAACACACAATCAAACATAGACAATCATGATTCTTCAAATCACATCAACACGGCTACACAACATGAAAATAATGAGGAAATCCAAAACACAGAAGATGAAATAAACAACAGTGCTTTAGAAAACAATCTGCATGAGCAACAAAATGAACCATCTGAAGAAGACTTATCCAGTACAGCACAAGATGATACAGCAATCCAACATAATACTGATGACGGCGATGTGACAGAAGATAATGAAGATATTGAGAAACCGCCGCCACTTACACCTGAAGAACTAAGAGAACAAAAAAGACGACAGCGTAGAAAACGTCAAAAGACAATCCAATACATTGTTATAACAGCGCTGATCCTTATCATCATACTTTTTCTGTTGTATATGTTTACGCCAATTAGTCGCATAGCAAATGTAACAATTAAAGGTAATCATAATGTATCAACATCAGAAATAAATAAGCAATTAAATGCGAATAGTGGCGAAAGAATGTATACATTTAGTAATAGTAAGGCTAAGGCCAAATTAAAAGACAATCCTTTGATAAAAAATGTTGATATACAGAAACATTTGCCGAATACATTATCTATTACAATAGAAGAAAATCAAGTTGTAGGTATGATTAAAGATAAGGATGATTATATTCCAATATTAGAAGGGAATACGGAATTAAAAAACTATAAAGGGCAATTAACAGACCGAGGACCTATCATTGAAGGTTTTAAAGGTGATAAAAAACAAGAAATTGTTCACGCCTTAGCGGAAATGTCTCCTAAAATTAGAAGTATGATTGCTGAAGTAACATACGAACCACAAAAGAATAAGCAAAATCGAATTAAATTGTATACGAAAGATGATATGCAAGTGATCGGCAATATTAAAACGATAGCAGATAAAATGAAGTACTACCCACAAATGTCTCAATCGTTGTCACGTAATCAATCAGGTAACTTAACAACAGATGGATACATTGATTTATCAGTAGGAGCATCGTTCATACCTTACAAAAATCAAGAAGCACAACAATCACAAACTGAACAAGATGTGACAAAAAACTCTCAGCAAGAAAATGAGGCAAAAAGTGAATTACAAAGTGTACTTAACAAAATAAACGAACAATCTAAAAAAAATAATTAAAAAATTCCGATATATTATGTCTTTATAGTTCACAAGTGTAACGACGTATTGTAAACTAAACATAGTGCATTTTAATAGTAATTTGTCAGGAGGTGCCTATCTATGGAGGAACATTACTACGTTAGTGTAGATATTGGTTCATCAAGCGTAAAAATAATAGTAGGCGAAAAATTTCACAATGGTATAAATGTGATAGGTACAGGACAAACCTACACAAATGGTATTAAAAACGGTCTGATTGACGATTTTGACATTGCGAAACAAGCGATTAAAGATACGCTCAAAAAGGCTTCTATTGCTTCTGGTGTAGATATTAAAGAAGTGTTTTTAAAATTGCCAATCGTTTCAACAGAAGTGTTCGATGAAACTAATGAAATTGAATTTTATGAAGATACTGAGATTAATGGCACACACATTGAAAGTGTTTTAGATGGTATTCGGGATAAAAATGATGTCCCTGGTACGGAAATTATTAACGTATTTCCTAGTAAATTTATCTTAGACGGGAATAACGAAGTTTCAGATCCTAAAGAAATTATTGCAAGACATTCTCTTAAAGTTGAAGCAGGCGTGATTGCAATTGAAAAATCAATTTTAATCAATATGATCAAATGTGTTGAAGCATGTGGCGTAGATGTATTAGATGTTTATTCTGATGCTTATAATTACGGCTTCATTTTATCCGCAATGGAAAAGGAACTAGGCACATGTGTTATTGATATTGGTGAAGATTTAACACAGGTAGCTTTCTATGAACGTGGTGAATTACTTGATGCTGCTTCAATTAAACTTGCTGGTAGAGATATAACCAGTGATATTGCAGAAGCATTCAATACTTCATATGAAACGGCTGAAAAGATTAAGCAACAATATGGACATGCTTATGCAGAAAGCGCTTCAGATCAAGATGTATTTACTGTAGATCAAGTTGATAGTGAAGAAACGGTAGAATATTCTCAAAAAGATTTAAGTCACATTATTCAAGCAACAATGGAAGACATTTTCAATTGCGTATTTGATATTCTAATTAATTTAGAATTGACACGAGTGAATGGCGGATTTGTTGTTACAGGTGGATCATCTAATTTATTAGGTGTGAAAGATTTACTAACTATATTAGTAACTGAAAAAATCAGAATACATACACCATCACAAATGGGTATAAGAAAACCTGAATTTACATCTGCAATTTCTACAATTTCTAGCAGTATCGCTTTTGATGAATTATTAGATTATGTTACAATAAATTATCAAGATAATGAGGAATTTGAAGAAGAAGTCATCGCTTCTGAAGAAAAAGAAAATACTTCTAGATCAATTGGTTTTAACTGGTTCAAAGGTAAATCAAATAAAAATGATTCTACACAAAATAAAGATGAGCCAGAATACCATGAAAATTACGATGACCATACAACAGATCAAAATTCTGAAGAAGAACATCATGATGGGCACGATAAATCTGATAAAGAAGAAAGTAAATTTAAAAAACTTATGAAATCTCTATTTGAATGATTGGCCATAAAAACTAGGAGGAAAATTAAATGTTAGAATTTGAACAAGGATTTAATCATTTAGCGACACTAAAAGTCATCGGTGTAGGTGGCGGCGGAAATAACGCGGTAAATCGTATGATTGACCATGGTATGAACAATGTGGAATTCATTGCTATTAATACAGATGGACAAGCTTTAAACTTATCAAAAGCTGAAGCTAAAATTCAAATTGGTGAAAAATTAACACGTGGTTTAGGTGCTGGCGCAAACCCTGAAATTGGGAAAAAAGCTGCTGAAGAATCTCGTGAACAAATTGAAGATGCCATTCAAGGTGCAGACATGGTATTTGTTACTGCTGGTATGGGTGGCGGAACTGGTACAGGTGCTGCGCCAGTTGTAGCGAAAATAGCTAAAGAAATGGGTGCATTAACAGTTGGTGTTGTTACTCGTCCATTCGGCTTTGAAGGACGTAAGCGTTCAACTCAAGCAGCAGCTGGTGTTGAAGCAATGAAAGCAGCTGTTGATACATTAATCGTTATTCCAAACGATCGCTTATTAGATATCGTAGATAAATCTACACCTATGATGGAAGCATTTAAAGAAGCAGACAATGTATTACGTCAAGGTGTACAAGGTATTTCTGACTTAATCGCTGTATCTGGTGAAGTTAACTTAGACTTTGCTGATGTTAAAACAATCATGTCTAACCAAGGCTCTGCATTAATGGGAATTGGTGTGTCATCAGGTGAAAATAGAGCTGTTGAAGCTGCTAAAAAAGCAATTTCATCACCATTACTTGAAACATCTATTGTTGGTGCTCAAGGTGTGTTAATGAATATTACTGGTGGCGAATCATTATCATTATTCGAAGCACAAGAAGCTGCAGATATTGTTCAAGATGCTGCTGACGAAGATGTTAATATGATTTTCGGTACAGTTATTAATCCAGAATTACAAGATGAAATTGTTGTCACAGTTATTGCAACAGGTTTCGAAGATAAACCGTCAACACAAGGACGTAAAGCAAACACTGGCTTTGGTTCAAGCGCGCCATCTTCAAGTGCACCTGGAACAGCAAATACAACTAAAGAAGAGCCTTCTTTCAAGGCGAATCATTCTTCACGTAACACTGAAGCTTCAGCAGAGCGTACGCAAACGACTAAGGATGATGACATTCCTAGCTTTATTAGAAATAGAGAAGAAAGACGTTCTAGAAGAACAAGACGTTAATCTAAAGTAAAATACAAAATTCATAAAAAGTCATCGGGTCATAGCGGTCTGATGACTTTTTATTTTAATCTTAAAATCACTGTAATTTTAGTATATAATTGTAATGTATACGTTGCTTATAACTGCGAAGAAGACGGTTAAATTGAGGTGCTTGATATGAAAGATAGATTTAAAAAAGAACCACATCTATTGCGATATGAAGATGACAAACTTGAACATGTAACGTTAGGTTTTACTACAAGAGAAGGCGGTAGCAGCCCTTATCCAGAACGAGCATTTAATATGGCTCGTTATATTGATGATGCGCCAGAACATGTGACTAAGCACCAGCAGCTATTAGCAGCAGCTATTGATTTCCCTAGAGCGCATTGGGTATTTCCAATACAAACACACGAGAACAAAGTGGCTGAGGTTACCGTACGAGACCAAGGTACAAATATCGATGCGCTTAGTCACAAGCTATATGGTATTGATGGCCTATATACTTATGACTCAAATGTACTGCTGACGATGTGTTATGCGGATTGTGTACCGATATACTTTTATAGTGAATCTCATGACTTTGTAGGTTTAGCGCATGCTGGTTGGAGAGGAACATATGGTCAAATCGTTATTGAAATGATAAATCAAATTAAATTTCCGTTATCTGACTTGCAAGTTGTTATAGGACCTGCAACGTCTAATTCTTATGAAATCAATGATGAAATTAAAGAAAAGTTTGAAACGCTGCCGATTGATAGTCAATGTTATATTGAGACACGAGGAACGAATCGTCATGGCATTGACTTGAAAAAAGCCAATGCATTACTATTACAATCTATGGGAGTACCTCAAAATAATATTTATATTACACAATATGCAACGTCTGAAGATTTAAATCTCTTTTTCTCATATCGACTTGAAGAAGGGCATACAGGTAGAATGTTAGCTTTTATCGGACGCAAGTAAGGAAGGCGATGAATAGATATGGATGTGAAATCCAATTTAGCACATATTCAACAAGAAATTGAAAGTCATAAGAAAAAAAGCACAATAGATAGCCATATCAATGTGATAGCAGTTACAAAATATGTTACAATAGAGCGAGCTAAAGAAGCATACGATGCAGGTTTGAGACATTTTGGTGAAAATCGCTTAGAAGGATTTTTAGAAAAGAAAGCTGCATTACCAGAAGATGCTGTTATGCATTTTATTGGTTCATTGCAATCTAGGAAAGTTAAAGATGTCATCAATGAAGTTGATTATTTCCATGCGCTAGATCGAATGAGTTTGGCTAAAGAAATCAACAAACGTGCGAACCATACTATTTCTTGTTTTTTACAAGTTAATGTTTCAGGTGAAGCGTCTAAACATGGAATCCATTTAAATGAAGTGGACAAGTTTATAGATGATATTAAAGCTTATGAGAATATTAAAATTGTAGGCTTGATGACAATGGCACCATTTACAGATGATACACAATATATTCAAGAATTATTTAAGAAATTAAGATTAAAACGGGATGACATACAACAACGACAATTAACTTATGCACCGTGTACGGAATTATCTATGGGAATGAGTAATGATTACCCTGTAGCAGTTGAAGAAGGCGCAACATATATAAGAATTGGAACTAAATTGGTAGGAGAATAGGAGTGAGCCATCAGTGGCAATTAAAGATTTATTTAATAATTTCTTCGAGTTTACTGACGAAGAAGAAGTTGTCGAAGAACCAGAACAATATCGTGAAAAAGAATCACAAAAACCATCACAATCACGTACACCACAAGCAACACAGTCAAATTCGAATTTCTCAGCTAATCAAAGCGAACTAAGATCAGTACCTAATAGAAGATCTTCAAGAAATCAAAATAATGAAGAAAGGAATTATCGAATGAACACACTATCAAAATCAGGCTCTAAAAACGTCGTTACTATGGATCAATCATCAGACTATTCGTCACAAGAAAGTTCTAAAATGTGTTTATTTGAACCACGTGTCTTTTCTGATACACAAGATATTGCAGACGAATTAAAAAATCGACGCGCAACATTAGTTAATTTACAAAGAATCGATAAAGTATCAGCTAAACGTATTATAGACTTTTTAAGTGGAACAGTTTATGCTATTGGCGGCGATATCCAACGCGTGGGCACAGATATCTTCTTATGCACACCGGACAATGTTGAAGTGGCTGGTAGTATTACAGACCATATTGAAAATATGGAACAACCGTACGAATAAGGAGATTAAATATGAGCATTAGCTTGTTAGCAACGATATTTAACTTCATATCATTTTTAGTTACTGTTTATTATTTTGGTATGATTATTTATTTCTTTACTTCATGGGTTCCTAATATACGTGAGTCGGTCGTAGGCCGCTTTTTGAGTAGTATTTATGAACCGTATTTAGAACCTTTCAGAAAAATCATTCCACCTCTTGGTATGATAGATATTTCATCTTTAGTAGCACTCTTTGTACTTATTTTATTCCAATGGGGACTAGATAGTATATTTAGAGCAATTCTTATTTATGTAGCTACGCATTAGTTGCGGTTAAACGAGGGAAGTACAATCTACTTAACCTCGTTTTATTACGTTATCGAACTTTATTGGTACGTTTAGGAGGACTTATCATCGATATTTATCAGCATTTTCGCCCTGAAGAACATGAGCTTATAGATCGATTAATTGACAAATGCGATCAGGCAGCACAACAATATGCCCCGGTATTAACAAATTTTCTAGATCCAAGAGGACAATATATACTATCAGTGATAGTGGGAAGTTATGAAGATATACAAGTCGCATTTAATGGTGGGCTTTATGCAGAAAGACAGCGAGCTATCATTGCCCCGTCATATTATGAACCGCGGGTTGAAGACTTTGAGTTATGTTGTTTAGAGATTGACTATCCGGAAAAATTTGTTACGTTGCAACATCAACATGTGCTGGGAACATTAATGTCTTTAGGTATTGAACGAGAGCAAGTAGGAGATATACATGTTGCGCAACGTATTCAATTTGTTTTGACAAGACAGTTAGAATCGTATATCATGATGGAATTAACTCGAATTAAAGGCGCAACAGTAAAACTTAATTCTATTCCATTACAAGATATGATACAATCAGAAGAGAATTGGAAAATTCAACATACTACAGTCAGCGCAATGCGCTTAGACGTTGTATTAAAAGATATGATTCATAAATCAAGGTCAATTGCGAAACAATTGATTGAGAAAAAACGCGTCAAGGTGAATCATACAATTGTTGAAGCATCGGATTTTCAGCTGGAGCCTAATGACTTATTATCTATTCAAGGCTATGGGCGTGCACAATTGTTGGAAATCGGTGGTAGAACTAAAAAGGATAAATACTACATTACGTATCAAACATTATTTAAATAGTGTAAATCGAAGGAGGATATAGCATGCCTTTTACACCTAATGAAATTATAAATAAAGAATTCACTCGTGTAAAAAATGGTCTTGAACCTGAAGAAGTGAGTGATTATTTAAAACAATTAAGCAATGAAATTGAAAGACTTAAAGAAGATAAAAAACAACTTGAAAAAGTGATAGAAGAGCGCGATACTAATATTAAGTCTTATCAAAGTGTTCATCAATCTGTAAGTGATGCACTTGTTCAAGCGCAACAAGCAGGTGAACAAACGAAAGCAGCAGCTGAAAAGCAAGCTGAAGCAACGTTGGCACAAGCACAAGCGAAAGCAGATCAAATTGTTAACGATGCTATCGAAAAGGCACGTCGCTTATCATTCCAAACTGAAGATATGAAACGTCAATCTAAAGTGTTTAGATCACGCTTCCGCATGTTAGTTGAGGCGCAGCTTGATTTATTAAAAAATGATGATTGGGACTACTTATTAAACTATGATTTAGATGCTGAACAAATTACACGAGAGAACGTGCAACATTTAAATGATCAAGATTTAACAGCAGAAGAACGACAACTTAAAGCTGAACAGCAGCAACCAGATCATACATCTCAATCAGCAGAAGATGAAACAACGCAAGATAACACTGATCAGTCATCACCTAAATAATGAATAATATTTAAGTCAGACACGTAAGAAGGATATCACGTTTTAAAGCGAGTCAGGAGTTGGTGGAAGCCTGACAAACGATGACTTCTTATATCACTGATTTAATAAAAAAAGAATTATGACAAGAGAGAGCTCTAAGTTGAGTTAAGCAGGGTGGTACCGCGGCATTTTCCGTCCCTATTAATTGAACTTAGAGTTCTTTTTTAATTATAAGGAGTGAGTAATAGTATGAATTATAAAGAAACATTATTAATGCCTAAAACAGATTTTCCAATGCGAGGAGGTTTACCGAAAAAAGAGCCTCAAATACAAGAAAAATGGGACACTGACAATCAATATCAAAAAGCTTTAGCTAAAAATAAAGGTAATCAAACATATATACTTCATGATGGTCCGCCATATGCAAATGGTAATCTTCATATGGGACATGCTTTAAATAAAATTATTAAAGATTTTATTGTCCGATATAAAACAATGCAAGGGTATTATGCACCTTTCGTGCCAGGATGGGACACGCATGGCTTACCTATAGAACAAGCATTGACTAAAAAAGGTGTAGACCGCAAAAAAATGTCAATTGCCGAATTCAGAGAAAAATGTAAAGAATTTGCGCTTGAGCAAGTAGAATTACAAAAGAAAGATTTTAAAAGTTTAGGGGTTCGTGGGGATTTCAATAATCCTTATATCACTTTAAAACCAGAATACGAAGCAGCTCAAATTCGCCTATTCGGTGAAATGGCTGACAAAGGCCTAATCTATAAAGGTAAAAAGCCAGTCTACTGGTCACCATCAAGTGAATCATCACTTGCTGAAGCAGAAATTGAATATCATGATAAACGCTCAGCATCTATTTATGTTGCATTTGATGTCAAAGATTCAAAAGGCGTTGTTGATGAAGATGCACAATTCATTATTTGGACAACTACACCTTGGACAATTCCATCAAACGTTGCTATTACAGTTCATCCAGAACTTAAATATGGTCAGTATAATGTGAATGGCAAAAAATATATTATTGCCGAAGCATTAGCTGACGAAGTTGCTGAAGCATTAGACTGGGATAAAAATCACATCAAATTAGAGAAAGAGTTTATGGGTAAAGAACTAGAATATGTCGAAGCACAACATCCGTTCTTAGACCGTGTCTCATTAGTTATCAATGGTAACCATGTTACAACAGATGCAGGTACAGGTTGTGTTCATACCGCTCCTGGACACGGTGAAGATGACTATATCGTAGGACAAAAATACGGCTTGCCAGTTATTAGTCCGCTAAACGATAAAGGTGTCTTCACAGAAGAAGGCGGTCAATTTGAAGGTATGTTTTATGACAAAGCTAATAAAGCAGTTACTGATTTATTAACTGAAAAAGATGCATTATTAAAATTAAGCTTTATTACACATAGTTATCCACATGACTGGCGTACAAAAAAACCAGTTATTTTCCGAGCAACACCTCAGTGGTTCGCATCAATCAATAAAGTAAGACAAGATATTTTAGATGCTATAGAAGAAACTGAATTTAAAGTTAACTGGGGTAAAACGCGTATTTATAATATGATTCGTGACCGTGGTGAATGGGTCATCTCACGTCAACGTGTTTGGGGTGTACCTTTACCAGTATTTTATGCGGAAAATGGCGATATTATTATGACTAAAGAAACAGTTAATCATGTTGCTGATTTATTTGAACAATATGGCTCAAATGTTTGGTTTGAACGTGAAGCTAAGGAACTCTTACCTGAAGGATTTACGTATCCTGGTAGTCCTAACGGTGAATTCACGAAAGAAACGGATATCATGGATGTCTGGTTTGATTCAGGTTCATCTCATAGAGGTGTATTAGAAAACCGTCCAGAACTCAGTTTCCCTGCGGACTTATACTTTGAAGGTAGTGACCAATATCGTGGTTGGTTTAACTCTTCAATCACTACAGCAGTAGCTACGAGAGGTCAAGCGCCATATAAATTCTTATTATCTCATGGTTTCGTTATGGACGGAGAAGGTAAGAAAATGAGTAAATCACTTGGTAACGTTATTGTTCCAGACCAAGTTGTAAAACAAAAAGGTGCTGACATTGCACGTTTATGGGTGAGTAGTACGGACTATTTAGCTGATGTACGTATCTCCGATGAAATCTTGAAACAAACATCTGATGTTTATCGTAAAATTAGAAATACATTAAGATTTATGTTAGGTAACGTGAATGATTTTAATCCAGATACAGATGCAGTATTAGAATCAGATTTACTTGAAGTTGATCGCTACCTCTTAAATCGTTTAAGAGAATTTACAGCAAGTACTATCCATCACTATGATAACTTCGATTATTTAAATATTTATCAAGAAGTTCAAAACTTCATCAATGTTGAACTAAGTAACTTTTACTTAGATTATGGTAAAGATATTCTTTATATCGAAGAGAAAAATTCACATAAACGTCGTAGTATGCAAACGGTGTTATATCAAATTTTAGTGGATATGACTAAATTATTAGCACCAATCTTAGTGCATACTGCTGAAGAAGTTTGGTCACATACGCCACATGTTAAAGAAGAAAGTGTACATTTAGCTGATATGCCTGAAGTCGTTGATGTCGATCGTGCGCTTCTTGATAAATGGAATCAATTTATGTATTTACGTGATGACGTTAATCGTGCATTAGAAGCGGCACGTAATGATAAAGTCATTGGAAAATCATTAGAAGCGAAAGTCATTATTGGAAACAATGATAACTACAATGCTACTGACTTCTTAGCACAATTTGCTGATTTGCATCAATTGTTTATTGTGTCTCAAGTTGAAGTTGTTGATTCAGTTGATAATGGTATAACATATCAGCATGGAGATATTCGTATTGAACATGCACAAGGCGATAAATGTGAAAGATGTTGGAATTATAGTGAACATTTAGGTTCTGTAGGTGAATTAGATTATCTTTGTCCACGTTGTCAAGAAGTTGTAAAAACGTTAGTTTAAAGATGATAGAAGTATAACGCTGTGATAATTGAAAATATTTAGATTTAAAAGTAAAAACTTTGGCATAGACGGATTGTTTTTACAATAACTAAATAGTAATAAATTATAAAATAACGCTGATATAACAGTAAATAACTTATATAAAAAGCAGTAGTGATTAATTAAGTCTACACAGATTTTAATTTTCACTGCTGCTTTTTTTCTTTCAATGTCATCGTGTTAAATTTGAAATTTAAGTTTATGCTTGATATCCCATTGTAGGTTTCATAATATAATGTAGGAAACAGCCAAAATAATTTTAAATATGTACACTTAAACTGTAAAGGTAAAATATACCGTATATATTTTAGATTCAATAAAAATGGAGCGTGACCTATGTTTCACTCAGCAGAAGCTCGTTTTGTTAATGGTATAACAATAAATGTAAAAAATTTAGCAGCTTTACGGCCTTTTTATGAGGATGTTATTGGATTTCAAGTAGTAACTGCTTCTATTAATTGTGTGCAGTATGATGTAGGCTTATCTCATCATATCCTTACCTTACAAGAGATATCATCTGGACGTGAACCTCAACTAACTGAGGCAGGGTTATTTTACATAGGGATATTATTGCCGCATAATAGCGATTTAGCAAATCTTATGGTTCAATTTAGTGATTTTGATATTCCGATGAATGGCGGGGAGCAAAGTACATCAACATCACTCTTTGTCGAAGATCCAGAAGGCAACATGTTAAAATTTTATGTTGATTATCCTCTTGAAGATTGGCTATATCGCACGCATCTGCATTCAATGCATATTAAAGCTATGAATATTCCTAAATTACTGAGTTACACGACAGAAGTTGGCTGGCAGGGTATACCTAAAGATACAAAAATCGGCAATATCCATCTAAAAACAACGCGATTATCTGAAGTTGAACAATATTATAAAGCCTACTTTGGTTTAAAGAAAAGCGCCCAATTGGATAAGATGTCTCTTTTTTTAGCTTCACAGTATTATCACCATCACATCGCACTCAATCATTGGATATCTAGAGTTAAGCGCGTTGATAATGAACACACTTATGGTTTAGCATTGATTGATTTTTATTATCCAGAAACAACACATCTTTGGTTAAAAGGACCAGATGGTTTACAATTTCGCTTTAATTTTATAAAAGTAGAATCATGATACGAACAAAGAAATCATCCTAATCGTCGCCAGCATTTTAATGATATTACTAGCAATAGTTGTCGTCATAGAAAATAAAGATATGATGAAAGGTTTCGCTAATGAAAGTAAATGTTTGGTTTTGTTTGCATTAAAGGCTAAATCATTTAGAAGAATATACAACATGAATTCATTGCACTTTATTTTATAAAGTATGATGAGCGTGGCAGGTCTCTGACTGAATGTCACTCTCTCTTTTTTTATATGGTTGAGTAAGCTATAATGAAGTGTGTTGTAAAGAAACAAGTATCGAATGGAGGAACATAGATGCAAAAGAAATTCTATGTTGGCATTTCAACATTGGTTGTATTAGCGTTAGTTATATTTGATCAATTAACGAAATGGCTTATTGTAAAATCAATGTCTATTGGAGATTCATATGAGGTAATTCCTGGATTTTTAAATATTACATCACACCGCAATAATGGTGCAGCTTGGGGTATATTGAGTGGGAAGATGGTATTTTTCTATATTATAACAATTATCATTTTAGCCATCCTTGTCCTCTTTTTTATTAAAGAAGCACAATATCATTTATTTATGCAAATAGCAATTAGTCTACTCTTTGCGGGTGCATTAGGGAATTTTATAGATCGTATCGTTAATGGAGAAGTTGTAGATTTTATTGACACCAATATTTTTGGATATGACTTTCCAATATTTAATGTTGCGGATTCTAGCTTAACTATAGGTGTGTTACTCATCATAATCGCTTTACTTAAAGACACTAAAAAAGAATAGGGAGGTTAATTTAATGACAACGCATAGTATAGAAATTACAGATACTAGACACACAGGACAACGCATAGATAAGTTGCTGTCTGACTATAATCATGACTGGTCCAGAAGTCAAATTCAGGATTGGATAAAACATGAATTAGTAATCGTGAATGGGAAAGCAATTAAAGCAAATTATAAGGTTAAGTTACATGATTCTATTGTCATTACCGAAAAGGAAGTGGTTGATGCAGATATTCAACCAGAAAATTTAAATTTAGATATTTACTACGAAGATAAAGATGTTGCTATTGTATATAAACCTAAAGGCATGGTGGTTCATCCTTCTCCAGGTCACTATAGCGGTACGTTAGTCAATGGTTTGATGTATCAAATCAAAGATTTATCGGGCATCAATGGTGAAATCAGACCCGGCATTGTACATCGAATTGATAAGGACACATCGGGATTGTTAATGGTTGCTAAAAATGATATTGCGCATCGTAGTCTAGTTGATCAGCTTGTAGTTAAATCGGTTAAACGTAAATATACTGCGTTAGTTCATGGTAATATTCCTCATGACTATGGTACAGTTGATGCTCCGATTGGGCGTAATAAAAAAGATCGTCAGTCTATGGATGTTGTAGATGACGGAAAGGATGCTGTGACACATTTCAATGTATTAGAACACTTTAAGGACTATACGTTGATAGAATGTCAATTAGAAACTGGCCGAACACATCAAATTCGAGTACACATGAAGTATATAGGTTATCCTTTGGTGGGAGATCCTAAATATGGCCCGAAAAAAACTTTAGATATCGGTGGTCAAGCCTTGCATGCTGGTTTAATTGGCTTTGAACATCCGGTAACTGGGGAGTATATTGAACGTCAAGCAGCACTTCCTGATGCATTTGAACAGTTGCTTGAAGACATTCGCAAGAGAGATGCGTAGCGTATGATGTGACCATTTCTTTGAGGTTTAAAATGAGATAACTGTAGCATTAAAACATGATTGACAAGCTACTAAAATAACGGTAAACTAAGGACAGTTTAAAACCAACAACGTCTTTAATTGAACGTCCAGAGAGACTTCAAAGGCATGATAACGTTTAATATATGTATGGTGTATTTGTCGATTTTAAATAGCCTATTTCACTATAGTTGCTTGAGAAATATTGTACACCTTTTGTATAGATAACCTCATGTCTTGTAAGACATGAGGTTTTTGTGTTGTAATTCTTAAAAGAGGTGTTAATGTGTCAGAACGTATTATTATGGATGAAGCAGCTGTTCAACGTACAGTGACAAGAATAGCACATGAAATCTTAGAATATAATAAAGGCACTGACAATTTAGTGCTTTTAGGCATCAAAACGCGTGGAGAATTTTTAGCACAACGCATTCAAGAACGTATATTAAAAATTGAGCAACAACTCGTGCCTACTGGAACAATTGATGTTACATCATTTAGAGATGATATTGAACTGACTGAGCAAACGTCTTCGCAACTTGCTTATGATATCGATGTCGATATTACTGGTAAAGTAGTTATTATCATTGATGATGTTCTATATACGGGTAGGACTGTTAGAGCTTCACTTGATGCGATACTTAAACATTCAAGGCCAATCAAAATTGGCTTAGCTGCACTTGTCGATAGAGGACATAGAGAATTGCCAATTCGCGCAGATTTTGTTGGAAAAAACATACCGACTTCCAAAAACGAATCAGTTTCAGTATTTTTAGCAGAAAAAGATTCGCGTACGGCAGTCGTTATATCATAGCCGCCTTTTAAAGCAGTACGAGAGACTGGAAAAGGTGAAGTAAATGAATATACACAAAAATCCGATTGTATTAATGAAAGCAGCGCAACATTATCAGAAGTTAACCTTGATAAGCATTTCTGTATTTAGTTGCAAAGTAGATTTAACCGTTACCGATTGTGTATAATACCATACTTCATTTTAATCATTTGAGCACGACTTGAGTAAGAATGTGCTATAAATTTGATTTTTAGTCTCTTTACATTAATTAATGTAAAGAGCTTTTTTTATAAGAAAGGAAGAACAAATATGGAGAATGAACAAATGTTTGAACGCACGGTTAAACCCGTGTTAGATGTAAAGGATAAGCCTAGACCGGCTCAGTGGGGACTGTTAAGTTTGCAACATTTATTTGCAATGTTTGGCTCAACAGTATTGGTTCCTTATTTGACTGGACTTCCTATATCAGCAGCCTTGTTAGCTTCTGGTATTGGGACATTATTATACATATTGATTACACAGGCTAAGATTCCAGCATATCTTGGATCTAGTTTTGCGTTTATTACGCCAATTATTACTGGATTAAGTACACATAGTTTAGGTGATATGCTTGTCGCATTATTTATGAGTGGTGTGATGTACATTATCATTGGTATTTTAATTAAAATAAGTGGAACAGGGTGGTTAATGCATCTTTTACCGCCTGTAGTTGTAGGACCAGTAATTATGGTTATCGGTTTAAGTTTAGCGCCGACTGCAGTGAATATGGCTGTTTATCAAGATTCAGCACATATGAAAGGTTATAGCTTGAGCTATTTAGTCGTAGCACTTATCACTTTGCTAGTTACGATTGTTGTTCAAGGTTTCTTTAAAGGTTTCTTATCATTAATTCCGGTATTGTGCGGTATTATTGTTGGATATATCGTTGCAATATTTATGGGGCTTGTACATTTTGCACCTATAGCTAAAGCTAAATGGTTAGATGTGCCTCATATCTATTTACCGTTTAGAGATTATGAGCCGTCTATTCATTTAGGGCTTATCTTGGTTTTAATACCAGTTGTCTTTGTAACTGTAAGTGAACATATTGGCCATCAATTAGTAATAAATAAGATTGTAGGGAAGAACTTTTTCGAAGATCCAGGTTTGCATCGATCAATTATTGGTGATGGTATTTCGACTATGTTTGCAAGTATTATTGGTGGACCACCAAGTACAACCTATGGTGAAAATATTGGTGTACTAGCTATTACGAAAATATATAGCATTTATGTTATAGGTGGTGCAGCTGTCATCGCAATTGTTTTAGCATTTATAGGTAAATTCACGGCCTTAGTTTCATCTATACCGACACCAGTTATGGGCGGTGTGTCCATTCTATTATTCGGAATTATTGCTGCAAGTGGTTTACGCATGTTAGTTGAGAGCAATGTTAATTTCGCGGATAATCGTAATCTTGTGATTGCTTCTGTTGTCTTAGTTGTGGGTATAGGAAACTTAGTGATTAATTTAAAGGACATTGGCATCAATCTTCAATTAGAAGGTATGGCTTTAGCCGCTTTATCTGGAATTATACTTAATTTGATTTTACCAAAAGAAAAAGCACAGCAAATAAAATAATGAATGTATAAGGAGGATGAATGATGAAGCATCTACTGTCTATGGAAGAATTAAGTATTGAAGAAATTTATCATTTAATTGAAACTGCGAGTCAATATAAAGCTGGACATTATCCTGATAAGGCGCATCAACAACAGTTTGTTGCTAATTTATTCTTCGAGAATTCAACACGCACGAAATGTAGTTTTGAAGTAGCAGAACAAAAGTTAGGTTTATCACTAGTTAACTTTGAAACAGCAACTTCATCAGTTCAAAAAGGTGAATCTTTATATGATACATGTAAGACATTAGAGCATATAGGGGTAGATTTATTAGTTATCAGACATCCGCAGAATGCTTATTACAAAGAACTTGCAGATATTAATATCCCAATAGCTAATGCAGGAGATGGTAGTGGTCAACATCCAACTCAAAGTTTATTAGACATTATGACCATTTATGAAGAATTTAAAGATTTTGCTGGTTTAAACATACTCATCTGTGGTGATATTAAGAACTCGAGAGTTGCACGTAGCAATTATGATAGTTTGACTAAACTAGGTGCACATGTCTGTTTCTCAAGTCCACCACAATGGATTGATGATACATTATCAGCACCATATGTTGATATCGATGATGTGATTGAAGAAGTAGATATCGTGATGTTGCTCCGTGTGCAACATGAACGTCATGAAGCAGCGTCACAAACATCTTTTGAAGCGCAGCATTATCATGAACAATTTGGTTTGACAAAGTCAAGATATGAACGATTAAAAGATAGTGCGATTATTATGCATCCGGCACCAGTAAATCGTGGTGTTGAAATCGATACATCTTTGGTTGAAGCACCTAAATCTCGTATTTTTAAGCAAATGGAAAATGGTATGTACTTACGCATGGCAGTCATTAATGAACTTTTAAAGGAAAAGGAGAATCACTAATGAAATTAATTAAAAATGCACAAATCTTAGATAATGGCGAACTTAAACAAAAGTCAATTTTAATCGATGGACAATACATTAAAGAAATCAATGACACGATTAACATAGATGATAGCGTTGAAGTGATAGATGCTCATGGACAATTTGTAGCACCAGGATTTGTAGACGTTCATGTTCATTTGAGAGAACCGGGTGGAGAACATAAAGAGACAATTGAAACAGGAACTAAGGCAGCCGCACGCGGTGGATTTACAACAGTATGTCCTATGCCCAATACGCGTCCAGTGCCTGATTCAGTGACGCATTTTGATAATTTAAAACAATTAATTAAAGAAACTGCACAAGTTAGAGTCTTACCTTATGCTGCTATTACAGTGAGACAAGCAGGTAAAGAACATGTTGATTTTGAAGCGTTAGCTCAAGATGGTGCATTTGCTTTTACTGATGACGGGGTAGGTGTTCAAGAATCTGCAATGATGTACGAAGCAATGCAGGCCGCTGCCAAAGTTAATAAAGCGGTTGTTGCACATTGTGAAGATAATAGCTTAATATACGGTGGTGCAATGCATCAAGGTAAGCGGAGTGAAGAACTAGGCATACCAGGTATACCCAATATTTGTGAAGCCGTTCAAATTGCGAGAGATGTGCTATTAGCTGAAGCAGCTCATTGCCATTATCACGTTTGTCATGTCTCAACAAAAGAAAGCGTTAGAGCCATTCGTGATGCTAAAGCAGCGGGCATTCATGTAACTGCAGAAGTAACGCCACATCATTTGCTATTAACAGAAGATGATGTACCTGGAGATAATGCGATTTTTAAAATGAATCCTCCTTTAAGAAGTAAAGAAGATAGAGAGGCATTATTAGAAGGCTTGTTAGACGGTACAATTGATTGTATTGCAACAGATCATGCGCCTCATGCAAAAGAAGAAAAAGCACAACCAATGACGAAAGCGCCATTTGGTATCGTTGGTAGTGAAACAGCTTTTCCATTACTTTACACACATTTTGTTAAAAATGGGGATTGGTCATTACAACAATTAGTTGATTATTTAACTATTAAACCAGCTCAAACTTTTGATTTGCCATACGGACGATTAGAAGAAGGAAGTTTTGCTGACTTAACAATCATCAACCTTGATGAAGAGCGAGAAATCAGAGGAGAAGATTTCTTGTCTAAAGCTGATAACACACCATTTATAGGGTATAAAGTATACGGGAACCCTGTGTTAACAATGGTAGCAGGCGATGTTAAATATAAGGAGGAAGTGTAATATGCTGGAACGACGTTATCTTGTATTAGAAGATGGAACATTCTATGAAGGTTATAAGTTAGGTTCTGATGAACTATCAATAGGCGAAATCGTCTTTAACACTGCTATGACTGGTTATCAAGAGACGATTTCTGATCCGTCATATACTGGACAAATTATTACCTTTACTTATCCACTTATTGGTAATTATGGAATTAATAGAGATGACTTTGAAGCGTTAACACCAACTTTAAATGGTGTTGTCGTCAAAGAAGCTAGTACACATCCAAGTAACTTTAGACAGCAAAAAACATTGCACGAAGTACTTGTTCAATACAAGATACCTGGAATTTCTGGCGTAGATACACGTAGTATTACACGCAAAATTCGTCAGCATGGTGTATTACGCGCAGCGTTTACAGATTGCAGAGAAAATATTGATGAACTTATTAACAAATTAAAGTCAACGGAATTACCGAGAGACGAAGTAATGACAGTATCAACAAAGACACCATATGTATCTACTGGTTCGAATCTTAGCGTAGTATTATTAGACTTTGGGAAAAAACAAAATATTGTACGTGAACTCAATTTAAGAGGATGTAATGTGACTGTGGTTCCTTACGATACAACTGCTGAAGAAATTTTAGCGATGTCACCGGATGGCGTCATGCTATCAAATGGACCAGGTGATCCAGATGTTGTTGAAGTTGCCATCAACATGATAAAAGGAATTTTAGGGAAAATACCATTTTTTGGTATTTGTTTAGGACATCAACTATTTGCATTATCACAAGGGGCATCGTCATTTAAAATGAAATTTGGTCATCGAGGTGCTAATCATCCAGTTAAAGATTTGAGAACTGGAAAAGTAGATATTACAAGTCAAAACCATGGCTATGCGATTGACAAAGATTCATTAGCACAAACTGATTTAGAAATTACACATATTGCACTAAATGACGATACGGTTGAAGGTTTACGTCACAAAACATTACCAGCTTTTTCAGTGCAGTATCACCCTGAAGCAAGACCAGGTCCAAGTGATTCTAATTATTTGTTTGATGATTTTATAGCAATGATTAATGAGTTTAAAGAAAAGGAGCGTAATACTCATGCCTAAACGTGACGATATCAAAACGATTTTAGTAATAGGTTCAGGACCAATTATCATTGGACAAGCAGCAGAATTTGACTACGCAGGTACACAAGCGTGTTTAGCACTTAAAGAAGAAGGCTACCGAGTCATTCTAGTTAATTCTAACCCTGCTACGATTATGACTGATAAAGAAATTGCAGATAAAGTATATATCGAACCGTTAACACATGATTTTATTGCGCGTATTATTCGCAAAGAACAACCTGATGCTTTATTGCCAACATTAGGTGGTCAAACGGGATTAAACATGGCAATTCAACTTCATGAGAGTGGTGTGTTAGAGGCGAATAATGTTAAATTGTTAGGCACAGAATTAAAGTCAATTCAACAAGCAGAAGATCGAGAACTATTCCGCACTTTGATGAATGATTTGGATGTGCCAGTACCAGAAAGTGATATCGTTAATACGGTTGAACAAGCGTTTAGTTTTAAAGAACAGGTTGGTTATCCGTTAATTGTGCGACCAGCATTTACGATGGGTGGTACCGGAGGCGGCATTTGTCACAATGATGAAGAACTAAAAGAAGTCGTTAGCAATGGTTTACATTATAGTCCAGCAACGCAATGTTTGATTGAAAAGTCTATCGCAGGATTTAAAGAAATCGAATACGAAGTGATGCGCGATAAAAATGATAATGCTATCGTGGTTTGTAATATGGAAAACATTGATCCAGTAGGTATTCATACTGGGGATTCTATTGTTGTAGCACCAAGTCAAACATTATCAGACGTTGAATATCAAATGTTGCGTGATGTCTCACTGAAGGTGATTAGAGCCTTAGGAATAGAAGGGGGTTGTAATGTTCAACTCGCTTTAGATCCGCATTCATTTAATTACTACATTATAGAAGTTAATCCACGTGTGTCTCGTTCATCAGCATTAGCTTCTAAAGCAACGGGATATCCTATTGCGAAATTAGCCGCTAAAATTGCAGTAGGATTAACATTAGATGAAATGCTTAATCCTATTACAGGCACATCTTATGCAGCATTTGAACCTACATTAGACTATGTTATATCGAAAATTCCGCGTTTTCCATTCGATAAATTTGAAAAAGGTGAACGTGAATTAGGTACACAAATGAAAGCTACAGGTGAAGTGATGGCGATAGGGCGCACGTATGAAGAATCGTTATTGAAAGCGATTCGCTCGTTAGAGTATGGGGTGCATCACCTTGGACTACCTAATGGTGAAAGTTTTGATTTAGACTATATTAAAGAGCGAATTAGTCATCAAGATGACGAACGTTTATTCTTTATTGGTGAAGCAATTCGTCGGGGTACAACATTAGAAGAAATACATGAAATGACTAAAATTGATTATTTCTTCTTACATAAATTCCAAAACATTATCAATATTGAGCATGAATTAAAAGCACATCCTGGAGATTTAGATTATCTTAAATATGCTAAAGATTATGGCTTTAGTGACCGAGTTATTGCCCATCGTTGGGATATGGAAACAGAAGCGGTTTATCAACTGCGCATGGCACATCAAATTAAACCAGTTTACAAAATGGTAGATACATGTGCTGCAGAATTCGAATCATCAACGCCATATTATTATGGAACATATGAAACTGAGAATGAATCAGTTGTAACAGATAAAGAAAAGATCTTAGTACTTGGTTCTGGGCCTATTCGTATCGGCCAAGGTGTAGAATTCGACTATGCAACCGTTCATGCTGTATGGGCGATTCAGCAAGCAGGTTATGAAGCAATTATTGTTAATAATAATCCAGAAACCGTATCAACAGACTTTTCAATTTCAGATAAATTATATTTTGAACCGTTAACAGAAGAAGATGTAATGAATATCATTAATTTAGAACAACCTAAAGGTGTGGTTGTGCAATTTGGTGGGCAAACAGCAATTAACCTAGCGGATAAATTAACAAAGCATGGTGTTCAAATATTAGGTACTTCACTAGAAGACTTGAATAGAGCTGAAGATCGAAAAGAATTTGAAGCATTGTTAAGAGATATTCATGTGCCACAACCAAAAGGAAAAACGGCTACGTCACCACAAGAAGCTTTAAATAATGCACGTGAAATTGGTTATCCAGTAGTTGTAAGACCGTCGTACGTACTAGGTGGACGTGCTATGGAAATTGTCGACAATGATCAAGAATTAGAAAATTATATGGAACAAGCGGTAAAAGCTAGTCCAGAACATCCTGTATTAGTTGATAGATATTTGACGGGTAAAGAAATAGAAGTCGATGCTATTAGTGATGGCGATACAGTTATCATTCCAGGTATTATGGAACATATTGAGCGTGCTGGCGTGCACAGTGGTGATTCAATCGCTGTTTATCCACCGCAAACATTATCACAAGAAGAACTTGATACGTTAGAAGATTATACAATCAAGTTAGCCAAAGGGTTAAATATTGTAGGGTTGATTAATATTCAGTTTGTGATAGCTCATGATGGTGTTTACGTATTAGAAGTAAATCCGCGTTCTAGTCGTACGGTGCCATTTTTAAGTAAAATTACGGATATACAAATGGCACAATTAGCAATGCGTGCAATTATAGGTGAGAAATTAGCAGATTTAGGTTATCAACCAGGTGTGCAACCATATAGTGAAGGTGTTTTTGTTAAAGCACCGGTGTTTAGTTTTAATAAACTAAAAAATGTCGATGTAACACTCGGACCTGAAATGAAATCAACAGGTGAAGTGATGGGTAAAGACTTAACACTTGAAAAAGCATTGTTCAAAGGCTTGACAGGCAGTGGTGTTGAAGTTAAAGATCACGGAACGGTGCTCATGACAGTGAGTGATAAAGACAAAGAAGAAATAGTTAAACTCGCACAGCGCTTAAATGAAGTGGGATATAAAATTTTAGCGACGAAAGGCACAGCGGATAAACTTGCTCAGCATCATATTCCAGCTGAAGTAGTTGGTAAAATTGGTGGAGAAAATGATTTGTTGACGCGCATTCAAAATGGTGATGTTCAAATTGTTATTAACACCATGACTAAAGGTAAAGAAGTAGAACGAGACGGCTTCCAAATCCGTCGCACAACAGTTGAAAATGGTGTGCCTTGCTTAACATCATTAGATACAGCAAATGCATTAACAAATGTGATAGAGAGCATGACCTTTACAATGAGAAATATGTAATTAGGGACCGGGACAGAATGTATTATGAGTTCGTAGTCCCGCCCTGGCAAGGTTAACTAGGATTGAGAAAAACTTGGTAAAAGTGTGTTTTCAATCCAGTCAACTACTGCCAATATTTAGTTTGTATCCTAAAACAGACCCATATTTCAAGATAGAATTGGAGGTGGAAATTTAACATGAAAAATCTACCAATTATTGCATTAGACTTTGAGTCTACAGACAAAGTCAATGACTTTTTAAATCAATTTAACGAGCCATTATTTGTAAAAGTAGGTATGGAATTATTTTATCAAAGTGGACCACAGTTTATTCGCGATATTAAAGCACGAGGCCATGATATTTTTTTAGACTTAAAATTGCATGATATACCACATACCGTTAATAAAGCGATGCAAGGTTTAGCCAAGCTTGATGTAGACTTAGTTAACGTGCATGCAGCAGGTGGAACACTTATGATGCAAGAAGCAATGAAAGGGTTACGCGTGTTTAATCAAAACACTAAACTAATTGCTGTTACACAGCTAACTTCTACAACTGAAGCGATGCTACATCAAGAGCAAAATATTCAAACATCAATTGAAGAGGCCGTATTAAACTATGCACAGCTTACACAACAAGCTGGCTTAGATGGTGTGGTATGCTCACCGCTAGAAGCCAGATTACTTACAGAACATTTAGGTGCTGACTTCTTAAAAGTGACACCAGGGATTCGACCAAAAGGCGTAACAGCGGACGACCAACAGCGTATTACAACACCAGAAGACGCTAAGCAGTTAGGCTCAACTCATATTGTTGTGGGTAGACCAATTACACAAAGTGAACACCCAGTTGAAAGTTATCATTCTATAAAAGAAAGTTGGTTAAGTTAAATGGCAAAAGAGATTGCAAAAGCTTTATTACAAATTGAAGCAGTTTCATTATCACCTGATGCGTTATTTACTTGGAGTTCAGGTATTAAATCTCCGATATATTGTGATAATCGAGTAACGTTAGGTTTTCCAAAAGTACGTCGTCAAATTAGAGATGGATTAGTTAATTTAATTCAAGCGCATTTTGAAGAGGTTGAGGTTATTTCTGGTACAGCTACAGCAGGTATTCCACATGCTGCATATATTTCAGAAACAATGAATCTACCAATGAATTATGTGCGCTCTAAAAGTAAAAGTCATGGTAAACAAAATCAAATTGAAGGTGCTGCAAGCAAAGGGAAAAAGGTTGTTGTTGTTGAAGATTTAATCTCTACAGGTGGTTCTTCTATCAATGCCGTACAAGCATTGGAAGAGGCTGGTGCAGAAGTATTAGGTGTTGTTGCTATATTTACTTATGGCTTAGCTAAAGCAGATGAAATGTTTGAGGAACAAAAATTGCCGTTTTACACGTTGAGCCACTACAACGAGTTAATTCAGGTTGCACGTGAAATGGGTGCAATTAAGGAAGAAGATATCAAAACATTAGTTGATTGGCGCGATAATTTAGCATAATATAGTGTATAAAAGGAGGGGACAATAATGTCTAATGATAGTAACCAAGGCAATGATTTTTATCATCAGCTTAAGCATGTAAATGAATTTTTACAAAGACCAGAAGACTTTAACTCTCCGATTGCACAAAATGTTGAAGAATATGAACGACACTCGTCACAAAGTCAAGACATACACCAAGAAATTGATGTTTTTGTACGTCCAAGTGATATATTTAAAGAAGCCAAAGCTAATTTAAGAGAAAAGGGTCATATATAATTAAACAAATGCATGTCACATAAGCAGGTAAGTGCGCGTTTATGTGACATGCATTTTTAATAAAAGTGATTAAATTATCGAATAAAGAATTTGACGCATAACCATCCTAGAAACAAAACGATAAAAAAGGCTAATAGCGAAATAATTCCAATTGACATTAATAAGACTCCCTTCATTTAGAATTGATTTTTACCTTTTATATAAAAATCAACATCTAGTCAATATCTAGTTACGTACTTTAATAAAGCATAAGTTTAATTTATTTATGACTTGTATATATATTAAAATAAGAGCAAAGAAAAATAAACTTAAAGGTGGACAAGATAAATGGAAATCCCTAAAATTACGACATTTCTTATGTATAATAATCAAGCAGAAGAAGCAATAAATTTATATACGTCATTATTTGATGATAGCGAGATTATAACGATGGTTAAATATGATGAAGATGGTCCAGGAGAACCTGGAACAGTTCAACATTCCATCTTTACATTAAATGGTCAAGTTTTTATGGCTATTGATGCAAACAGTGGCCAAGAACTTCCAATGAACCCAGCGATATCACTATATGTTACAGTAAAAGACAACGCCGAAATGGAACGGCTATACAATGGACTAAAAAAAGAAGGCGCAATCCTCATGCCTAAAACAGAAATGCCGCCATATAAACAATTTGCTTGGGTTCAAGACAAGTATGGCGTTAGCTTTCAGCTCGCACAGGAGCCTCCAACAAAAAGAAACTTAAGCTAGTTTTGTATGTGTTATAAGTTTATGGGAGCGGGACAGAATTCATAATGAATTTGTAGTCCCGACCCGGCAAGATTGACTAGGATTGAAAAAAGCTTGGTATAAGCGTATTTTCAATCCAGTCAACTACTGCCAATATAGAACTCAGAGCCTAAAATATAATTATATTCCAGACTCGCAACTACTGATATTAAGATTGTTTCATGCTTTGAATTTTATCGTAATCAGGCGTAGCATATAATGTTTTTTGATTGTCGTAAGTTACAAATCCAGGTTTAGCGCCTGAAGGTTTATGCACGTTTTTTATTTCTGTATAGTCTACAGGGATTTGGCCAGATAGTCCCGCCTTTGAAAAGTAACCCGCTAACATTGCCGCTTCTTTAATCGTCGTTTCACTTGGATGCGCATTTAAAATCACAACATGAGAACCTGGAATATCTTTTGTATGAAACCATAAATGTGATTTATGCGCTTTTTTATTAGTTAAGTAATCATTTTGTTTATTATTTTTGCCGACAAGAATAGTATCTCCATCCGTGGATAAATATGTTTGTAAACGTATGGCTGTCTGCTTTTTCTTATAGCGTTGTCTGCGTTGTTTCATAAAGCCTTGTTCAGCTAGTTCATCACGAATTTCATCAATTTCATCAACAGTAATATGTTGTAGCTGTTGCTCTATTGTTTCAAAATAAGCAATATTTTCTTTCGTTAGTTGAATTTGATGTTTTAACTCATGTTCGCGTGTCTTCATACGCTGATATTGCTTATAATAATATTGTGCATTTACAGAAGGGGATTTAGTTGGATTTAATGGTATTGTGACGTCGTTTCCTGTGTAATAATTGAGTGCAGTTACCGTTTTATCACCTTGTTTAATTCGATAAATATTTGCTGTAATAAGCTCTCCGAATAATCGTTGTGTTTCTTTATCTTTAGCTCCCTCATATTCTGAAATTAATTTAGATAACTTATGTTCATTTTTGTTTAATTGCTGTTGCACAAAACGCACTAAATCATTTGCACGTTGCTTTACTCTATCACGTTCACCTCTGGCATCAAAGTAACGATCTAATAATTCATGCAAAGATGCATATTCAGATACATCATCTGAAAATTGTAACAACGGCATAAAGTAAAAATCTTCTTTACCAGTTTCATGATTTTTATGGAAAATAGGCTGTGGTTGATTATATGTTTGTTGCATGACTTCATCATAGGCTAATGGTAACGTTTCGTTAGTCATAAATTGACGTCGTTGTACGATTTCATTACTAATTAATGGACTAAAACCTTCAAAGGTATTAAGTAATTGTTTGGCAATTTTTCCTGCATTAAAATCAATATATTTTAACGTTTGTTGTCCAGTAATCTCAAAAGGATTAAGCTTATGCTGAGTTGGTGGTGCTTCATATTTAAAGCCTGGCATAACAGTACGATATTGGTTTGTATTTGGTGTTAAATGTTTTAAGCCTTCTAGTATTTTTCCATCATGGTCTGTCAAGATAAGATTACTGTGTTTACCCATGATTTCTAAGATAATAGTGCGGTAGATGGTATCGCCAATTTCATCTTTACTTTCAACGTCAATTTCAACACGACGATCGTTGCCAATTTGGCGAATTGCTTTGATAATACCACCTTCTAAATGTTTACGGAATACTCTTGCAAACATTGGTGGATTAAATGGATTGTCATACTTTTTATATGTTAATTGTAATCTTGAAAAGCTAGAATGAATCGACATGAGTAATTGATGATTTTGTCGCTGTTGTCGAATTACTAATATGACGGTATCATTTTCAGGTTGATTCACTTTATGAATACGTCCGGACACTAAAAATTGTAATGCTTCTACCATTTTCTTTGTAAATAATCCATCAAATGCCATGATTTTTTGCCACCTTCATCTTAATTCATTCATCATATTTTAACATGATAGACGACTATCGTCATGAAAGAAGTTTAATTAAGATATGCTATACAATTTTAATGACAATGTGATATCATATTAAAATAATAGAAGAATAGCATAGAAAGGTCGTAGGGCATGGATAATGAAAAAGGATTACTCATAGTTCTTTCCGGACCATCGGGCGTAGGAAAAGGAACTGTACGTAAGCAAATATTTGATGATCCAACCACATCATATAAGTACTCTATATCTATGACAACACGTGATAAACGTGATGGAGAAATCGATGGCGTAGATTATTTTTTTAAGACGAAAGAAGAATTTGAAACATTAATACAACAAGATCAGTTTATCGAATATGCTGAATACGTTGGTAATTACTATGGCACACCTGTTCAATATGTCAAAGATACGATGGAAGCTGGACATGATGTTTTCTTAGAGATTGAAGTTGAAGGTGCTAAGCAAGTAAGGAAGAAATTCCCGGACGCACTTTTTATATTTTTAGCGCCACCAAGTTTAGAACACCTAAGAGAAAGATTAGTAGGTCGTGGTACAGAATCTGATGAAAAGATTCAAAAACGTGTAAGTGAAGCACGTAAAGAAGTAGAAATGATGAATTTGTATGATTACGTTGTAGTCAATGATAAAGTTAATTTGGCTAAACAGCGAATCCAGTCGATTGTTGAAGCAGAGCATTTGAAGAGAGAGCGTATTGAAGCAAAATATAGAAAAATGATATTGGAGGCCAAAAAATAATGTTAAACCCACCGTTAAATCAATTAACAGCTAAAATTAATTCTAAATATCTGATTGCCACTACGGCAGCTAAACGTGCACGTGAATTAGATGAAAAAGCGAATACGGCATTACTTGCAAATTATCATTCAGCTAAACCTGTTGGCAAAGCGCTTGAAGAAATTGCAAGTGGTAAAATCGTACCAGAAATTCCTGCAGAATATCGTGGATAATCCTTTTAATTCATAATCATATTGATGTCATACAAATAGCACACCTTTAAATACAATGCAGTCAATGAGACTACAACTTAGGCATTGGTTAAAAGGTGTGTTTTATCTTTTTAGCACTAGTTAAGCTGACAATTATTGCTGTGTTATCTTTTTTTCATCTTACATACATTTGTGTATAATGAAGATAAATAAGGATGGCTAAGTAGATTAAAGAGGAGTTCAAACAATGAAGCATATATTATTAGCGGTTACAGGGGGCATTGCGGCATATAAAGCAATTGATTTAACAAGCAAATTAACACAAGCTGGCTATGAAGTGAAAGTCATGTTAACTGAACATGCACAACAATTTGTTACACCACTGGCGTTTCAAGCAATTAGTAGACATCATGTATATACAAACACGTTTATTGAAGCGCACCCTGAAGAGATTCAACATGTAGCATTAGGAGATTGGGCAGATGTTATTGTTGTGGCACCGGCAACAGCAAATACGATTGCTAAGTTAAGTGCTGGTATTGCAGATGATATGGTGACATCAACATTGCTGGCAACAAAGACGCCAAAATTTATCGCACCAGCGATGAATGTACATATGTATGAGAATCCACGCACGCTTCACAATATAAGCATTTTAGAAGACGATGGGTATCACTTTATTCAACCTGGTGATGGATTTTTAGCTTGTGGTTATGTTGCTAAAGGTCGTATGGAAGAACCACTGGAAATTTTAAACGTAATTAATCGTTATTTTGATCAGCAAGAACATTTACAACAAAGTACGTTTAAAGGTAAACACGCATTAGTAACAGCTGGTCCTACAATTGAAGTTATAGATCCAGTGCGTTTTGTATCAAATCGGTCATCTGGCAAGATGGGTTATGCACTTGCACAAGCCTTAAAGCAACGCGGTGCAATAGTGACATTAGTCACTGGACCAACACAACTAGACGACCCACAAGGCATTGAAGTTGTGCATATTCAAAGTGCTGAAGAAATGTTTGAAGAAGTGACAGCACGTTATCAGACCCAGGATATTGTATTCAAGGCAGCAGCAGTATCAGACTATACGCCTAAAGAGGTTCAACCCCATAAGGTGAAGAAGCAAGATGGTGAGTTATCCGTTGTCTTTAAACGCACCCCGGATATTTTAAAATATTTAGGTGAGCATAAAGCGCATCAATATTTAGTGGGATTTGCTGCTGAAACGCAAGATATCGAGCGTTATGCACAAGAAAAATTAACACGTAAAAATGCAGATGTAATTATTTCTAATAATGTTGGTGATACATCGATTGGTTTTAGTTCGGATGATAACGAGTTAACAATGCATTTTAAAAATCATTTACAAATTGATATAAGTAAAGGGAAAAAAATAGACGTAGCCCAACGAATTTTAGATGAATTAGAAACTAGGTGGCATTAATGATAGCAAAGGTTATTGTTGATATACCGTCAAAGAGTGTTGATTTCACATTTGACTATGTCATACCCAAACGATTAGCTGCATTTGTTCAAGTAGGTGTTAGAGTTGTTGTGCCATTTGGACCAAGAACAGTGCAAGGGTATGTTATGGATATACAATCACATCCAGATCAAGATATCGATGAAACTAAGCTTAAGGAAATCAAAGAAGTACAAGATATTCAACCAGAATTAACTTCGGAATTAATACAATTAAGTGCATGGATGAGTAATTATCATGTTACCAAAAGAATTTCGGTGCTTGAAGCAATGTTGCCAAGTGCCATAAAAGCGAAATATCAAAAAGCATTTGAACTTGTGAAAGAACAAGAAGTTGCTGAAAGTTTATGCGTAAAATTTAATAAAGAAGGTCATTACTTATATAAGGATGCACAAAAAAACAATGATTTAGCTGAATTGGTGCAGTTGTTGAATAATGGTGACATACGAGAGGTTACATTATTATCACAAAAATTAAAGAAAAAAACACAGCGTGCGGTAAAAATTATCCAAGGATACCATCCAGACGAAGTATTAGCGAAGTTGGAAAAATATATAAAACAATATGATTTGTATGCATATTTATTAGATGAGCAGCAACATATTGTCTTTTTAAAAGAAATCAACGATATGGGATTTTCAAATTCGAGTCTCGATGCACTAATTAAAAAGGGATACGTTGAAAAATATGATGCAGAAATTGATAGAGATCCATTTGCAGATCGCGTGTTTGAACAAGAAGTTAAACAAAAACTCACTATAGAACAGCAACATGCGTTTGACACTGTGAAAACAACGCTCGATGGCGACGAAGCCCGTACCTTTTTATTACATGGCGTCACTGGTTCAGGAAAAACCGAAATCTACTTACAAACTATTGAAGCAGTTTTAAATAAAGGTAAACAAGCTATGATGCTCGTGCCAGAGATTGCCTTAACGCCGCAAATGGTGTTACGTTTTAAACGACGTTTTGGTGATGATGTAGCTGTCTTACATTCAGGTTTATCGACAGGAGAAAAGTATGATGAATGGCAAAAAATTCGAGATGGACGTGCTCGAGTAAGTGTGGGTGCACGCTCAAGTATTTTTGCCCCTTTTAAAGAACTCGGATTAATTATCATCGATGAAGAACATGAATCTACCTATAAACAAGAAGACTATCCACGGTATCATGCACGTGAGATCGCTCAATGGAGAAGTCAATACCATAACTGTCCAATTATTTTAGGCAGTGCAACACCATGTTTGGAATCATTTGCACGTGCTGAAAAAGGGGTTTACACGTTGCTTTCATTACCACATAGAGTCAATCAGCAAGCGCTTCCTAATATTGATATTATCGATATGCGAGAAGAATTGTCACGTGGCAATCGTTCTATGTTTTCAAATGATTTGAGAGATGCAATGAATGCACGATTAAAGAAAAAAGAGCAAATTGTGTTGTTTTTAAATCGCAGAGGATACGCTTCATTTATGTTGTGTAGAGATTGTGGTCATGTACCTCAGTGTCCTAATTGTGATATTTCATTAACCTATCATAAAACCACTGACCAGTTGAAATGCCATTATTGTGGTTATGAAGAAACGCCTTCTAATCAATGTCCTAATTGTGAAAGCGAACACATTAGACAAATGGGAACAGGTACTCAGAGAGTTGAAGAACTGTTGCAGCAAGAATTTCCGGATGCACGTATCATACGAATGGATGTTGATACGACATCACGTAAAGGTGCACACGAAAAACTGCTAAGCGATTTTGAACAAGGAAAAGGCGACATTTTATTAGGTACGCAGATGATTGCCAAAGGCTTAGACTATCCTAACATTACTTTAGTTGGTGTTTTAAATGCTGATACTATGCTTAATTTACCTGATTTTAGAGCGAGTGAACGAACATATCAAATATTAACACAAGTTGCAGGCCGTGCTGGTCGCCATGAAAAAGAAGGTCAAGTTATCATTCAAACCTATAATCCAGAGCATTATGCAATTCAAGATGTTAAACAAAATAATTATTTAACATTTTATCAACGAGAAATGACTTATCGAAAATTAGGAAAATACCCACCATATTATTTTTTAATTAACTTCACTATTTCACATAAAGAGATGAAAAAAGTAATGGAGGCTTCTAAGCATATTCATCATATTTTATTGCAACATCTCACCTCAAAATCATATGTGTTAGGCCCTTCTCCAGCAGCATTATCTCGAATAAATAATGAATATCGTTTTCAAATTTTAGTTAAATACAAACGAGAACCAGAACTATTAACAGCTTTACAATATTTAGATGACTACTATCATGAACAATATATAAAAGATAAACTCTCATTGAAAATAGATATCGATCCACAAGTCATGATGTAATGACATTTTAAGAATATTAAATTATAAAACAGAAGTAACCTGACAGTCTGTGACATCATTGATGTTTTAAGTTATGAACTAAATATTGACAGTAGTTGATTGGATTGAAAATACACTTATATCAAGCTTTTTTTCAATCCTAGTCAACTTTTCCAGGGCGGGACTACGAATTCATAATGAATTCTGTCCTGCTCGCTTGTTTTAAGTGGAACAATAATCAACGCATTTAAGAAATAATTCATTTCAGGTTAAAGACATATGTTAAAATGGATGGTGTTATTTGAACAGCGGTCGCAATTTCTTGTTAGATAAGTTATAATGATATGATGAATTTTAAAGAGGAGTCTATACATGACAGTTAAACCATTAATCAAATCGACGCATCCTTTATTAAAAAGGAAAGCACAAAGAGTGACTGAGTTTGATAAATCATTAACACAACTATTGTTAGATATTGAAGACACGTTATATCAACAAGAAGCTTCAGCTTTATGCGCTTCTCAAATAGGGATAGATAAGCAAGTGGCTATCGTTGATATGGAAATGGAAGGTTTATTACAACTTATCAATCCTACTATTATAAAAGTTTCTGACGAACAGGTCATTGATCTTGAAGGCTCTATTAGTTTACCCGGCATTTATGGTGAAGTAGCACGTAGTCAGATGATTGTGGTTCAAAGTTATGATGTACAGGGAAATACTCTAGAATTAACGGCTTATGATGATGTGGCACGCATGATGCAACATATTATTGACCAAATGAATGGCATAGCATTTACAAATAAAGCACAAAAAATTTTAACTGACAAAGAAGTGGAGGCGTATTTTGATAATGAGTAAAGTCATATTTATGGGCACACCAGATTTTTCAACGACAATATTAGAAATGTTAATCAAGGAACATGAAGTGATTGCCATTGTTACTCAGCCTGATCGTCCAGTAGGTAGAAAACGTGTACTGACACCACCACCTGTAAAAAAAGTGGCGCTCGAACATGATATTGCAGTTTATCAACCAGAAAAGCTAAAAGGTTCTGAAGAGTTGGAAGCATTATTACAGTTGGATAGTGATTTAATTGTCACTGCAGCTTTTGGTCAGTTATTGCCAGAAGTATTACTCGAAAAACCTAAATATGGTGCAATCAATGTTCATGCCTCCTTATTACCTAAATATCGAGGAGGCGCACCAATCCATCAAGCCATTATTGATGGTGAAACAGAAACGGGTATAACCATTATGTACATGGTGAAAAAGCTTGATGCTGGTAATATCATTGCGCAACAAGCTATTGGTATTACTGAAGATGATAACGTTGGTACTATGCATGATAAATTAAGCATTTTAGGTGCAGATTTATTACAAAAAACATTGCCGGACATTTTAGAAGGAAAGAATCAGAGTATTCCTCAAGATGATTCTAAGGCAACATTTGCTTCAAATATTAGTCGAGCCGACGAACGTGTTGATTGGCAGCGCAACGCTCAAGAGATTCATAACCATATTAGAGGACTTGCACCATGGCCGGTTGCATATACTACAATGGATGATAAAAATATGAAAATTTTTGCTGCACATATCATTAAAAATAAAGCTGGGGAACCAGGAACAATCATTGCAACAACAAAGCAAGCAATCATTGTTGGTACGCAATCAGATGATGCTATTGCAATAACGGATATGCAGTTGGCTGGTAAAAAACGTATGCCCGTTTCAAATTACTTAAGTGGTGTTCAAACCTCTTTAGTTGGGAAGAAATTAATATGACACAATCTGTAAGACGCCATGCACTAGATAGTATCCATGCGATATTGAATGAAGGGGCTTATAGTAACTTAGAAATCAATGATGTGCTTAGCTCTCAAGACTTGTCAGCTGTTGATAAAGGGTTATACACTGAACTTGTATACGGAACAATTAAACGAAAATTCACACTAGACTATTACTTGAGACCTTTTGTACAAACGAAAATTAAAGGCTGGGTGCGACAATTACTATGGATGAGCATCTATCAATATGTTTATTTAGATAAAGTACCTAATCATGCGATTATCAATGAAGCTGTTGAAATAGCTAAACATAGAGGTGGGCCACACAACGGTAATATTGTTAATGCTATTTTACGTCAGATAATGCGTAGTGATTTACCTAATGTGGATGATATAACTGATGAAAAGAAGCGAATGTCAATTGCATATAGCTTGCCTAAATGGATTGTTGATCATTGGGTAACTCATTATGGCCTAGCTCAAACGCATCGTATAGGCCAAGCATTGCTCACACCCACAGAGACGACTGTTAGGGCTAATATTGTTAAAGCGTCAATAAATGATATTATTGATGCATTAGAACAAGACGGGTACACGGTTACAAAGGATTCTGATATATTAAGTTGCTTGCATATACAAGGACGCCCCGTTATTGAGGCACGTGCATTTAAAGAAGGTTTAATATCCATACAAGATAAAAGTTCTATGTTTGTAGCACAATTGGCAAATTTACAAGCACATGATAAAGTGTTAGATGCTTGTAGTGCGCCTGGTGGTAAAGCATGTCACATGGCAGAAATTTTAGCTCCAACAGGGAGTGTCGATGCTACAGATATCCATGCACATAAAATTAATTTAATAAAATATAATATCAAAAAATTAGGCTTAGACAACGTACATGCATTTCAACATGATGCAACTCAACCATATACAGAGATGTATGATAAAATCTTGGTGGATGCACCATGTAGTGGTTTAGGAGTGCTGAGACATAAGCCAGAAATTAAATATACGCAATCCAAAGAAGGCACACAAGCACTAGTAGACTTGCAATTAAACATTTTAAATAATGTAAGACATCATTTAAAACCTGGTGGGACAATTATTTATTCAACTTGTACTATTGAACAATTAGAAAATGAAAATGTAATTTATAGTTTTTTAAAGGAAAATAAAGATTTCGAATTTGAGCCAATGATACACCCACAAACAGGTGAGCAAATCAAAACCCTTCAAATTTTGCCTCAAGATTTTAATTCAGATGGCTTCTTTATCACGAAGATAAAAAGAAAGGAAAGTTAAGCATGATAACCACTCAAAAAAAGAAGAAGAATAAGTTTTTACCTGATTTTGATAAGCAATCGATTTATTCGTTGCGTTTTGATGAAATGCAACAATGGCTAGTTGAGCAGGGGCAACAAAAATTTAGAGCGAAACAAATCTATGAATGGTTATATCAAAAGCGGGTTAATTCTTTTGAAGAAATGACTAACTTATCCAAAGATTTGCGTAAACTACTGGCAGATCATTTTGTTATGACGACATTAACGACAGTGGTTAAACAAGAAAGTAAAGATGGCACTATTAAATTTCTATTTGAACTGCAAGATGGTTATACAATAGAAACCGTATTAATGCGTCATGATTATGGCAACTCTGTATGCGTAACAACACAAGTGGGCTGCCGCATTGGGTGTACATTCTGTGCGTCTACTTTAGGTGGCTTAAAACGTAATTTAGAGGCTGGAGAAATAGTGTCACAAGTACTTACAGTACAAAAAGCGCTCGATGCAACAGAGGAACGAGTATCACAAATTGTAATTATGGGCATTGGTGAACCATTCGAAAACTACGATGAAATGATGGACTTTTTACGAATAGTTAATGATGATAATAGTCTAAACATTGGTGCACGTCACATTACGGTATCTACCTCTGGAATTGTGCCGCGCATTTATGACTTTGCAGATGAAGAAATTCAAATTAACTTTGCTGTAAGCTTGCATGCTGCGAAAGATGATGTACGCTCTAAATTAATGCCAATCAATCGCGCTTATAATGTTGATAAATTAATGGAAGCCATCCGTTATTATCAACAAAAAACAAACCGACGTATTACATTTGAGTACGGCTTATTTGGTGGCGTCAATGATCAACTTGAACATGCACGAGAATTAGCACATCTAATTAAAAATCTAAACTGTCATGTTAATTTAATCCCAGTCAATCATGTTCCAGAGCGAAATTATGTAAAAACATCAAAAGATGATATCTTTAAGTTTGAAAAAGAATTAAAAAGATTGGGTGTAAATGCTACAATAAGACGAGAACAAGGTTCAGATATTGATGCTGCATGTGGTCAATTAAGAGCAAAGGAACGACAAGTAGAAACGAGGTAAGAGACAATGCTAAACGCACAATTTTTCACTGATACAGGTCAACATAGAGATAAAAATGAAGATGCTGGTGGTATATTTTTAAATAAAACGCATCAGCAATTGTTAGTATTATGTGATGGTATGGGTGGTCACCAAGCGGGTGAAATAGCGAGTCAGTTTGTAACAAATGAACTTCAAGCGCGTTTTGAACAAGAAAATTTGATTGAAGAGTCTCAAGCTGAAACGTGGTTGCGTACAACATTAAAACAAATTAATCTCGAATTATATTATTATGCACAAGAAGACCCAGAATATAGAGGCATGGGGACGACATGTGTCTGTGCCTTGATTTTTGAGAAAAAAGTCGTTATTGCTAACATTGGAGATTCAAGAGCATATGTCGTCAATTCAAGAGAGATAGAACAGCTTACACAGGATCATTCATTTGTTAATCATCTAGTGATGACAGGTCAAATTACTGAAGAAGAAGCATTTCATCATCCGCAAAAAAATATTATTACACGAGTAATGGGAACAGATAAACATGTGACACCTGATATTTATTTTAAGCGAATCAATTACTATAATTATTTATTATTATGCTCTGATGGATTGACAGATTATATAAGAAATGACGTAATCAAGGATGCGCTTTTAGAAGAGTTAACTATAGAACAGTTAGGAAATAAGCTCATACAATTAGCACTTGATTATCAATCTAGAGACAACATAAGTGTAATTCTTGCAGCTATAGAAGGTGACAAAGTATGATCGGAAAAATAATTAGTGATCGTTATAAAGTGATTGATAAGCTTGGTGGCGGCGGAATGAGTATGGTTTACTTGGCTGAAGATATGATTCTTGAACGTCAAGTAGCGATTAAGGCAATTTCTATTCCACCAAACGAAAAGGAAGAAACTCTTCGCCGTTTCGAGCGTGAAGTGAATAACTCGACGCAACTTTTCAGTGAAAATATCGTCAATGTTTATGATGTTGATGAAGAAGACGATTGTTTCTATTTAATTATGGAATATATTGATGGACCAACGTTATCTGAATATATACATACACACGGGCCACTTAACATTGATACTGCAATTCAGTTCACGCAACAAATATTGAATGGGATTCAGGAAGCGCATCATAAAAGAATTGTTCATCGTGATATTAAACCCCAAAATATTTTAATCGATAAAAATAAAACACTAAAAATATTTGATTTTGGGATTGCAAAAGCGCTAAGTGAGACATCATTAACTCAAACAAATCACGTATTAGGTACCGTGCAATATTTATCACCAGAACAGGCAAAAGGTGAGTCAACAGATGAATCAACCGATATATATTCGATTGGCATCGTATTGTATGAAATGTTAGTTGGTGAGCCACCTTTTAATGGAGAAACGGCAGTTAGTATTGCAATTAAACATATCCAAGATGCAATTCCGAACGTTACAGATATTAGACAAGATGTACCTCAAGCACTTAGCAATGTTATCTTAAAAGCGACGGAAAAAGATGTAAGCGATCGTTATATTAATATACAAGCTATGATGGATGATTTGAGTAGTGCACTTATCGATAGCCGTGCAAATGAGGATAAATATCAACACGAAGAAGAAACTGTAAAAACATTGGCTATCGATAAAAATGATATTAAAAGTAAAATGAAAGAATCTGACAATAAAGGTAAAATTGCGCAAACAATGCAAATACCTATTGTAAATCAACGACAATTTCAATCAGCAGAGGAGCATGTTTTTGTTCCTCAAAAGAAAAAATCGTCAAAAGGGAAAAAGTTTTTAATTGCTTTAATCATAATATTATTAATTGCTAGTTTAGCTGGTTTTATCGCATGGGGTGTCTTTGGAGATAAATATGAAGAAACACCAGATTTAAGTGGTAAAACGGAAAAAGAAGCAGAACAATTACTCAAAGAGAAACATTTGAAGTTAGGCAATATATCTAGAAGTTATAGTGATAAGTATGCGGAAAATCAAATCATTAACTCTAAGCCAGAAGCAGGTTCACGTATCAATCAAGGTGATGCAGTAGATATTGTGTTATCAAAAGGTCCTGAAAAGGTCACAATGCCTTATGTTGTTGGAATGACAAAGGCAAAAGCCCAAGAAAAATTAAAGTCATTAGGTTTGAATCATATCTCTATCAAAAAAGATTACAGTCGCACAGTGGCTAAAGGATTGATAGCAAAACAAAATCTACCAGCTGACAGCAAGGTTAGGCTTAATGACCATCATATTGAACTAATTGAATCCCTAGGTGTTAGACAAGTATTTGTTAAAGATTATGAGGGCAAAGCCTATTCAACTGCGAAAAAAGAATTAGAAGAAGATGGTTTAAAAGTTAAAGTAACTACAGAAGCAAGTGATAGTGTCAAAAAAGGAAACGTCATTTCACAATCACCAAAAGATAAAGAAGTAGATGAAGGTTCGACGATTCAATTGAAAGTTTCAAAAGGCGAAGATACAGATTCAGACGAGGATAAAAATGATGAAGATGGTGATTCAGATGATGTTAAAACCCATTCTGAAACAGTAGATATTCCATACTCTGGAAAAGATGATGAAAGCCAAACAGTAGATATTTACATTCGTGATGAGGACCATAAAGCGTCAGAAGTTGCACGAAGTTTTAAAATTAAAGATGATAAAACCACTACGATTTCTTTGAAAATAAAAAAAGGAACAACGGCAGGCTATACAGTGCGTGTTGATAATAAAATTGTATTGGATAAAGATGTGGATTATTAATTTCATTAAGTGTTGAGTCACCATTATATGATTACCGGATAAACAAAGATAATGTTAACTTTGTTTATCCGTTTTTTTAATGTCTAGACAACAAAATATTATATAATAAGTGAATTACAGATATATTAATATGGTGCGTTTTGATATAATAACCTCGTATCATAAAAATTGAGAGGTGTCAGTTTGAAAACAGGACGCATCGTTAAATTAATAAGTGGCGTGTATCAAGTAGATGTCAATGGTGATCGGTTTAATACTAAGCCACGCGGATTATTTAGAAAAAATAAATTTTCACCAGTGGTTGGAGATATTGTAGATTTTGAAGTACAAAATAACACGGAAGGTTATATTCAGCATGTTCGAGAGCGTAAAAATGCTTTAAAACGTCCGCCAGTTAGCAATATTGATGGTTTAGTTATCGTGATGAGTGCCGTAGAACCGCAATTTTCAACACAATTGTTAGACCGTTTTATCGTTATTGCACATTCTTATAAACTTCATCCATCTATTTTAGTAACAAAAAGAGATTTAGCAAATTCTCAACAAATTAAAGATATTGAAGAAGTATTAAACATATATAAACAAATAGGTTATATGACTCAATTTGTTGGTATAGATGATGATAAAGCAACAATGATGCAACAATGGCCATCAGGATTAATCGTATTGAGTGGTCAGTCTGGCGTTGGAAAAACGACGTTTATCAATCACTATCGTCCCGATTTACAATTAACCACAAATCATATCTCAAAATCTTTAAATCGCGGTAAACATACAACACGACATGTTGAATTATTTGATCGTAATCAAGGATATATTGCCGATACACCAGGATTTAGTGCTTTAGATTTTAATCATATTGAGAAAGATGAAATCAAACATTATTTTGTAGAATTTAATCAGTATGGTGAACATTGTAAGTTTAGAAATTGTAATCACATTAATGAACCCCAATGCCAAGTAAAAGCTGCACTATCAGAAGGCAAGATTGCACAATTTAGATATGATCATTATTTACAACTTTATAATGAAATTGCAGACAGAAAGGTAAGATACTAGTGAAAAAATTATATCCATCGTTATTATCAGCTGATTTCAGCCAATTAAATCAAGAACTTCACAAACTAGAACAAGCAGGCGTTGATGGTCTTCACTTTGACGTGATGGATGGTCAATTTGTGCCTAACATATCGGTTGGGTTTCCAGTATTAGAGGCTGTGAGACGTGAGACTACTTTACCAATTGACGTACATCTGATGATTGCGCAACCTGAACGTTATATAGAACAATTTGCTCAAGCTGGGGCCGATTTTATTTCTGTTCATGTTGAAGCAACGCCACATATTCATCGTGCACTTGAACTCATCAAGTTACAAAATATTAAAGCAGGCGTTGTAATTAACCCAGGTACACCAGTAGAACTGATAAAGCCGGTGTTAAGTATTGTTGACTATGTCTTAGTGATGACAGTAAACCCGGGATTTGGTGGACAACAATTCATTCAAAGTTGTGTTGCAAAAGTTCAACAATTGGCAGAACTTAAAGCAATCAATTCCTATGATTTTGATATTGAAGTCGATGGTGGCATTAATGATCAAACAATTAAACTGTGTGCTGAAGCTGGTGCATCAATGTTTGTCGCTGGTTCTTACTTCTTTAAACATCATGACTATGCAGTTGTAACTCAAGATTTGAAAGGTTGAGACGTCATGAAAATCAATTTGCTTTGTGCGGATAGACATTTACCTGTAGGTGTATTAGAACAGAATCGTAATGAAGCGTGGGCAGGTATTGACCGTGGTGCGCTTATATTGGTCGAACATGGAATAAACCCAGTTTATTCGGTTGGAGATTTTGATTCAGTTAGCGAGCATGAGCGACAACAATTAATTGAAAAATTAGATATTCATCCTGTTAAAGCAGAGAAAGATGATACGGATTTAGCTTTGGGAGTGGAGCAAGCTGTAGCACATGGTTATACGGATATTTTTATCTATGGCGCTACGGGTGGACGTTTAGATCATTTTATGGGAGCACTTCAGATATTACTTAAAAAACATTATCGTCGCCACGGAATTGCTATTAAAATGGTTGATGCCCAAAATGTCATTCAATTGTTGGAAATGGGACGACACAAAATAGCTAAAGATGAACATTTCCCTTATATTTCATTTATACCTGTCAACGGTGAAGTCGTACTTTCATTAGAAGGTTTTAAATACAATTTAGAACGACGACAATTAGAAATTGGTTCGACTTTAACAATTTCAAATGAAATTAATCATCCATATGCATGGATCGACATACATCAAGGACAAGTATTGCAAATAAGGAGTCGCGATAATGATTAACATAAGAGTAAACATAAAAGGAGCACATCGACTTAAAACGATGTGCTCCTTTATGACTAGATAATCAAACTAGTGAATTAACATGGTCACCACATATAATCATGTTAATGTGTGCATTATATTTATTAAACTCTAGTAACTTTACCAGATTTTAAAGCACGTGCAGAAACCCAAACTTTTTTAGGTTTTCCGTCTACAAGGATTCTAACTTTTTGAAGGTTAGCGTTCCATCTGCGTTTGTTCGCATTTAAAGCGTGTGAACGATGATTACCTGTTGATGCTTTACGACCAGTTACGTAACATTGTTTACCCATCAAAGTACCTCCTTTAATAAATATAAATACACTTAGATACTTATATACTTGAATAAGATACCATAATCACACTATATAAGCAAGAAAATTTCGTTTGATTTTCATTATTATCTATCGTTTACAAATTTTTGTGATATAATTGTTAGCTGTGGAGTTATATAGTATGATACTTTTAAAGATAAGTTAAAGTATAGTGAATGTGAGGACATAGCTAAAGCAAATAGCAAAGTTCCAAAATGAATAAGTAAATAAGATGAATCGGTCAGAGTTTGTCGACCAAGTTAAATTCAAGTTGAAAGAGATGTAATGGCTTGTCATAAGACAATGTTTAGCCATCATCTCAGCATGCGTCATTTTATATTTAACCAATAATCAGGAGGACTTTAAGATGACATTAGAAATTTCAAACGAATATGGCAAAATTGATATTTCAAATGAAGTAATAGCATCTGTGGTCGGTAGTAAAGCCGTAGAAAGTTATGGAATTGTAGGCATGGCTTCCAGACAGCAAGTGCGCGATGGAATTGCTGAAATATTAGGTCATGAAAATTACGCTAAAGGCATTGTAGTTCATGAAAACAATGGTATTTTAGATGTTGATATGTATATCATTGTTAGCTATGGTGTGAAAATTTCTGAAGTAGCTAATAATGTTCAATCTACAGTGAAATATACATTAGAGCAAGCACTTAATGTAAAGGTAAATTCAATTAATATATTTGTACAAGGTGTACGAGTGAATACTAAGGGCAAGAAGGTTTAGGAGGACAATCATAATGATTAGCGAAATAAATGGTAAATTATTTGCCGATATGATTATACAAGGGGCACAAAATTTATCTAATAATGCAGATTTGGTAGATTCATTAAACGTTTATCCTGTACCCGATGGTGATACAGGCACAAATATGAATCTGACGATAACGTCTGGAAGAGAAGAAGTTGAAAATAATCTTTCTCAAAATATTGGAGAATTGGGCAAAACGTTTTCTAAAGGTTTATTGATGGGTGCACGAGGAAACTCAGGCGTTATTTTGTCTCAATTATTCAGAGGTTTTTGTAAAAATATCGAAGATGCTAAAGTCATAGATGCACAACAATTTGCAGCTAGTTTTCAAGCGGGGGTAGATACAGCTTATAAAGCAGTGATGAAGCCGGTTGAAGGGACAATTTTAACTGTAGCTAAAGATGCTGCTAAGGGTGCTGTGGCAAAAGCGGAAGAGACTAGTGACATTGTTGAAATTATGACACATACAATTGAAGAAGCTAAAAAATCATTGGATAACACTCCTAATTTATTAGCAGTACTAAAAGAGGTTGGTGTTGTTGACAGCGGTGGCAAAGGTTTACTATGTGTTTATGAAGGCTTTTTAAAAGGACTAAAAGGTGAGCAAGTTGAAGCTCAGGCACCTAAATTAGATACAGAAACATTTGTCAATGAGGAACATGATTTCCATGGTGTAATTAATACAGAAGATATTATTTATGGTTACTGCACAGAAATGATGGTGCGCTTTGGCAAAGACAAAAAGCCGTTCGATGAACAAGAATTTAGAAGTGATATGAGTAAATTCGGCGATTCGTTACTTGTCATTAACGATGATGAAATTGTAAAAGTTCATGTACATACCGAAACGCCAGGTGACGTTTTTAACTATGGACAACAGTATGGTGAATTAATCAAGCTAAAAGTAGAGAACATGCGTGAGCAACATCGAGAAGTAATTCGCAAAGAAGCTAGTGGGAATCAAAAGAAACAAGATAAGCACGAAACAGTTGAAACAGCAATTATTACTATTTCTATGGGTGAAGGCATTTCAGAATTATTTAAATCGATGGGTGCAACACACATTATTAGCGGTGGACAAACGATGAATCCATCAACAGAAGATATTGTTAAAGTAATCGAACAGTCACAATGTAAACGTGCTATTATTTTGCCAAATAATAAAAATATTCTAATGGCTAGTGAACAAGCAGCAAGTATCGTTGATGCTGAGGCAATCGTAATTCCAACCAAATCCATTCCTCAAGGCATCGCAGCTTTATTCCAATATGATGAAGGCTCGTCATTAGAAGATAATAAGGCGCACATGGAAACGGCACTTGAAACTATTCAGTCTGGTTCTTTAACGTTTGCAGTTCGAGACACTAAAATTGATGGTGTTGAAATTAAAAAAGATGAATTTATGGGCTTAGCAGAAGACAAGATTGTGATTAGTGATGCCGATGAATTTGCTGCATTACAAGGCTTATTAAAGCAATTGCTAACAGATGATAGCGAAATTTTAACGGTTATAACTGGGAAAGATGCAACACAAGCCGTAACAGATGAACTTTCGGAATGGCTTGAGGAAAGTTATCCAGACTTAGAGGTTGAACTCCATGATGGTGGTCAACCAATATACAACTATTTATTATCAGTTGAGTAGTCTGTAACCATCTGTTCTCAATTGCAGATATGTGAAGATAATTTATTAGTGAACGGTTGACAATTTAAATGATATATAGTGAGATTTGTATTATTTTTACGATGTGTATCCATAAGTCAACTCATATGATGAGAGTGTTACAGAATTTTTATCTGTGCGCTCTCTTTCTATTTTAAAACATAAGATGGTAACATAAGTGTAGTGAATAATATGAAAAATAAACGAATCGAATATAAATAAAGCTTGTCATAATTTAGATATAATAAGGTGATTGATATGACTAAGGTAAATTTAATAGAGAGCCCGTATCCATTGTCTCATATAAAAGGACTAGGCCCTAAACGTATAGCAATATTAAATGAACTAAATATATATTCAGTTGGTGACTTAGTGTTGTATTTACCTACACGCTATGAAGACAATACAGTAGTTGATTTATCGACGGCTGAAGATCAAACGATGGTAACAGTTGAGGGTGAAGTTTATTCAATGCCAACCGTTGCATTTTTTGGACGTAATAAATCAAAATTAACGATACATTTAATGATTAACAATATTGCTGTTAAATGTGTGTTTTTCAATCAACCTTATTTAAAAAATAAAATCGCCTTAAATCAACGAGTTACGGTTAAAGGGAAATGGAATCGTGCTAAGCAAGAAATAAATGGTAACCGTATGTTCTTTAATCAGTCTAACAGTAAACAGGACAAACTCGAACCCATTTATCGTATTAAAGATGGGATTAAACAAAAAAATATGCGAGATATGATACGTGAAGCACTTCGTGATGTGACAATTCATGAATGGCTTTCTGAGGATCTAAAAGCAAAATATAAGCTAGAATCTCTCGAATCAACAATTAAAATTTTACACCACCCAAAAGATAAGGCTGCGTTATTGCGTGCAAGACGTACATATGCCTTTACGGAATTGTTCATGTTTGAGTTGCGCATGCAGTGGTTGAACCGATTAGAAAAGGCCGCAGATAATGCAATAGAAATTAATTATGATTTAAGGCAAGTTAAAGACTTTATAGATGTGTTGCCTTTTGATTTAACAGATGCACAAAAACAAAGTGTGAATGAAATATTTAGAGATTTAAAAGCACCTATTCGAATGCATCGTTTATTGCAAGGTGATGTAGGATCAGGAAAGACAGTAGTTGCTGCGATTTGTATGTATGCCTTAAAAACAGCTGGATATCAGTCTGCACTTATGGTGCCAACGGAAATTTTAGCTGAGCAACATGCAGAAAGCTTAGTTAAACTTTTTGGTGAACGTATGAATGTTGCACTGTTAACTGGTTCGGTTAAAGGTAAGAAACGTCAGCTGTTATTAGAGCAATTAGCACAAGGTACGATTGACTGTGTAATTGGTACACACGCTCTGATTCAAGAAGATGTTCAGTTTAATAACATAGGATTAGTAATCACTGATGAACAACACCGTTTTGGTGTTAATCAACGACAATTACTGAGAGAAAAAGGTGCAATGACTAATGTCTTATTTATGACTGCAACACCTATTCCAAGAACATTAGCTATATCTGTTTTTGGAGAGATGGACGTATCCTCTATTAAACAGTTGCCTAAAGGACGAAAGCCTATTAAAACAAGCTGGGCGAAACACGAGCAATACGAACAAGTATTACATCAAATGACTTCAGAGTTACAAAAAGGTCGCCAAGCTTATGTGATTTGTCCGTTGATTGAGAGTTCTGAACATCTCGAAGATGTGCAAAATGTTGTCGCTATTTATGAATCGCTGCAGCACTATTATGGAGCTGAACGTGTGGGACTATTACACGGGAAATTATCAACAGAAGATAAAGACGACGTAATGAATCAATTTAGTTGTCATCAAATAGATATACTAGTATCAACAACCGTCGTTGAAGTAGGCGTGAATGTCCCAAATGCGACATTTATGATGATTTATGATGCCGATCGTTTTGGATTGTCGACATTACATCAATTGCGTGGTCGTGTGGGTCGTAGTGAACATCAAAGTTATTGCGTATTAATCGCTTCCCCAAAGACTGAAACTGGTATTGAACGCATGACGATAATGACACAGACGAACGATGGATTTGAGCTAAGTGAACGTGATTTAGAAATGCGAGGTCCAGGTGACTTTTTCGGTGTCAAACAAAGTGGTCTATCTGACTTCATGGTTGCCAATGTAGTTGAAGACTATCGCATGCTAGAAGTTGCCCGAGATGAGGCATCTGAATTAATACAATCTGGTGAATTTTTTACAGCAACATATCATCATTTACGCAGCTTTATAGAAGATCATTTGTTGCATACAAGTTTTGACTAATGACATATGCAAATTTTAAGCTCAACTTAGGATATTTGTTGAGCTTTTTAAATATAAAATGTTATGATATGTGAAGATGTTTAAGACTTGGTACTAAATAAAAGGGGGGATGGCATGAAATTGAAAAAAAATGAACGACGCATCGCCATTCAACAAGCGATTGAGCATAACCCTTTTATCACTGATCATGAACTTTGTGAGCAATTCAGCGTCAGTATACAGACGATAAGACTAGATCGTACACATCTCAAAATTCCAGAGTTGCGCAAGCGAATTAAATTGGTTGCTGAACAAAATTATCAACATTTACAATCACTAGAAGCAAATGAAATATTTGGTGATATCATTAAGATGAATCCCAATATCGAGGCAGAATCGATCATTCATATTGCCTCAGATTCTGTCTTTTCAAAGAATAATATCGCACGAGGACATATTTTATTTGCGCAAGCGAATTCATTATGTGTTGCTTTAATTCATAAACCGACTGCATTAACATCTGAAAGTAATGTAACGTTTGTCGAGAAAGTGAAATTAAATGATACGGTAGGAGCACGCGCTAAAGTGGTAAAGCATAGTGAAAACTATTATCATATTGATGTTACATCATATGTTAAAGAAATATTAGTTTTTAAAGGTCATTTTAAAATGTTCTATATAAGCGAGGATGAATATAATGGTTAAAATTGCAATTGATATGATGGGTGGCGACGATGCACCTGGTATTGTTTTAGAAGCAGTTGATCAAGCAATTAAAGATTTCAAAGATTTAGAAATCATTCTATTTGGGGATAAGCAACAATATACACTCAATCATGAACGTATAGAATTTAGGCATTGTACGGAAAAAATTGAAATGGAAGATGAGCCTGTAAGAGCAATTAAACGAAAAAAAGATAGCTCTATGGTCCGCATGGCTGAAGCAGTGAAAAATGGCGAAGCAGATGGTTGTGTTTCTGCTGGTAATACAGGTGCTTTAATGTCAGCGGGATTATTTATTGTTGGACGTATTAAAGGTGTTGCAAGACCAGCACTTGTTGTTACTTTGCCAACAATAAATGGTAAAGGATTTGTGTTCTTGGATGTAGGCGCGAATGCTGATGCTAAGCCAGAACATTTATTGCAATATGCACAATTAGGTAATATTTATGCACAAAAAATACGCGGTATTGCTGAACCTAAAGTATCATTATTGAATATTGGTACAGAAGCAGCTAAAGGCAATACCCTAACGAAAAAATCTTATACATTATTACAAGATGATGGTAGTTTTAATTTTACTGGTAATATTGAGGCTAAGACGTTGATGGATGGCAGGACAGATGTTGTTGTTACCGATGGTTATACCGGAAACATGGTATTAAAAAATATTGAAGGTACAGCAAAGTCAATTGGCAAGATGTTAAAAGAAACATTATTAAGTAGCTTTAAAAATAAATTAGCTGCTTTAGTGTTAAAGAAAGATTTAGCTCATTTTGCTAAAAAAATGGATTATGCCGAATACGGTGGTTCAGTGCTATTAGGCCTTGATGGTACGGTAGTCAAAGCACATGGAGGATCAAATGCTAGAGCATTTTACTCTGCAATTAGACAAGCAAAAATTGCAGGGGAACAACATATTGTGCAAACAATGCGAGAAACGGTAGGTGCAAACGATGAGTAAAACAGCAATAATTTTTCCAGGTCAAGGTGCGCAAAAAGTTGGTATGGCTGAAGATTTATATCAACATAATGAAGCTGCAACGAAGATACTTAATCAATCCCAAGAAGTGATGGATTTTGATTTATTCGAAACCATGTTTACAGACCAAGAACAAAAATTAAGTCAAACAGAATATACGCAACCCGCGCTTGTTACGCATAGTATTGCATTACTGCATGCATTAGAACATATTGATGCAGATTATACGTTAGGACATAGCCTAGGCGAATATGCTAGTTTAGTGGCAGCCGGCGTACTTGACTTTGAGGATGCTGTAAAAATTGTGCGCAAACGTGGTCTATTAATGGCTCAAGCTTTTCCTAATGGTGTAGGTAGCATGGCAGCTGTCTTGGGGTTAGGCTATGAAGAGGTAAACCACATATGCCAAACCTTATCTACACAAGATGAAATCATCGAACCAGCAAACATTAATTGTCCAGGACAAATTGTAGTATCTGGCCATAAAACTTTAATAGATAAGCTTGTAGAAGAAGGAAAAGCTTTAGGAGCAAAACGCGTAATGCCTTTAGCTGTTTCTGGACCATTTCATTCTTCAATGATGCAGGTCATTGAAGATGCATTTTCTACATATATTGATCGATTTGAATGGCAGAATGCCAAATTCCCAGTAGTACAAAATGTGAATGCACTGGGTGAGACAGATGCACAAGTGATTAAAGAAAATATGGTTAAGCAATTATATTCACCAGTACAATTTATTCAATCTATTGAATGGTTGCTTGCACAAGGTGTCGATCATTTTATTGAAATAGGACCAGGAAAAGTACTATCAGGGTTAATCAAAAAAATTAACCGAGATGTTAAATTAACGTCAATTCAAACTATAGAAGATGTGAAAGGATGGAATCAAAATGGCTAAAAGTGCATTAGTTACAGGTGCTTCTCGCGGAATTGGACGAAGCATTGCATTACAATTAGCAAGTGAAGGTTACAATGTTGCAGTAAATTATGCTGGCAATAAAGAAAAAGCAGAGGAAGTCGTATCCGAAATAAAAGAACTTGGTGTGGATGCTTTTGCGATACAAGCAAATGTAGCAAATGGTGATGAAGTAAAAGCGATGATAAAAGAAGTTGTAGCACAATTTGGCGCGATTGATGTGCTTGTTAATAATGCTGGTATTACAAGAGATAATTTATTAATGCGTATGAAAGAACAAGAATGGGATGATGTGATTGATACCAACTTAAAAGGTACATTCAATTGTATTCAAAAAGTGACGCCACAAATGTTGCGTCAACGCAGTGGTGCAATTATCAATTTATCTAGTGTTGTTGGAGCAGTAGGAAATCCAGGACAAGCGAATTATGTTGCTACTAAAGCAGGTGTGATCGGCTTGACTAAATCTGCTGCACGTGAGCTTGCTTCACGAGGCATTACTGTTAATGCAGTAGCCCCAGGATTTATTGTGTCAGATATGACCGACGCACTTAACGATGATCTTAAAGAACAAATGCTACAACAAATACCATTAGCTAGATTTGGTCAAGATACTGATATCGCTAATACTGTCGCCTTTTTAGCATCAGATAAAGCTAAATATATTACAGGTCAAACCATTCATGTTAACGGCGGCATGTATATGTAAAGTATATATCGCATGTTCATTTAAAATATTTACGTCATGCTAAGTAGAATAACCAGATTTAACTATGTCTAAAATTCAAGCAGCATTTTAAAATTACCATAAAACTTTAGCTTGTATTTTGGCTTTTAAAATGGGAAAATGTAATAGTCTATGAATGGACTTTTTAAAGGAGGTGAATCGACGTGGAAAACTTCGACAAAGTAAAGGATATCATCGTTGACCGTTTAGGTGTAGATGCTGATAAAGTAACAGAAGACGCATCTTTTAAAGATGATTTAGGCGCTGACTCACTTGATATCGCTGAATTAGTAATGGAATTAGAAGACGAATTTGGTACTGAAATTCCAGATGAAGAAGCAGAAAAAATCAACACTGTTGGTGATGCTGTTAAATATATTAACAGTCTTGAAAAATAATAAAATGACATCTGGGTCGTCGAGGAGATGGCTCAGATTTTTTCTTTAGTTTTTAATTTAATTCACTTAAAATAGGGAGTGAAGTGTTTTATTATACACTGAATTAGGAGGTATCTGTGTGGCTAACGTAAAAAAAGATGAGATGATTAAAGATTTCAGACAACGGTTTGAACAAAAGATGAATGAATTAGGTATCCATTTTGATAATATAAAATTGTACCAACAAGCGTTTTCTCACTCTAGCTTTATTAATGATTTTAATATGAATCGTTTGGAGCATAATGAACGATTAGAATTTTTAGGAGATGCGGTATTAGAAGTGACGGTTTCACGTTATTTATTTGATAAACATCCGAACTTACCGGAAGGCAATTTGACAAAAATGCGTGCAACAATTGTATGTGAGCCCTCACTTGTAATATTTGCTAATAAAATTCAATTAAACCAATTAATATTATTAGGTAAAGGAGAAGAAAAAACGGGTGGTCGCACACGCCCTTCACTTATTTCTGATGCCTTTGAAGCATTTGTCGGTGCACTTTATTTGGATCAAGGATTAGGAGCTGTGTGGCATTTTGCTGAAAAAGTAATTTTCCCTTATGTAGAAGATGATGAACTTATTGGAGTTGTAGATTTTAAAACGCAGTTCCAGGAATTTGTTCATAGTCAAAATAAAGGGGATGTGATGTATCGTCTTGTTAAAGAAGAAGGGCCAGCACATCACCGTTTGTTTACATCTGAAGTGATATTAGAACAACAAGCGATAGCACATGGTCAAGGAAAGACTAAAAAAGAATCAGAACAAAAAGCAGCTGAACGCGCATATCATATTATGCGACAACATAAATAATGGCATTTCGACAATGTTTAAAATAAGCTGTTAACAAGCTTTATGTTTATAACTTAACAACGAGGTAAAGATTGAGGAGATTAACATGGTTTATTTAAAATCAATAGATGCCATTGGCTTTAAATCATTTGCAGAACATACAAATGTACAGTTTGATAAAGGCGTCACTGCTATCGTAGGGCCAAATGGAAGCGGTAAGAGTAATATCACCGATGCGATTAAATGGGTGTTGGGTGAACAATCAGCCAAATCTTTACGTGGTTCTAAAATGGAAGATATTATTTTTTCTGGTGCAGAACATCGTAAGGCACAAAATTTTGCTGAAGTAAAACTACATTTGGATAATGCCAAAAAAGATTTGCAAATAGATGCAGATGAAGTCGTTGTCACTCGACGTTTATATCGCAGTGGTGAAAGTGAATATTTTTTAAATAATGAGCGTGCTAGATTAAAGGATATTGTAGATTTATTTTTAGATTCTGGGTTAGGTAAAGATGCTTTTAGCATTATTTCACAAGGTCGAGTTGATGAAATTTTAAACGCGAAACCAATAGATCGTCGTCAAATTCTTGAAGAATCTGCAGGTGTATTAAAGTATAAAAAGCGTAAGGCAGAGTCAGTTCAGAAACTTGATCAAACTGAAGATAACCTCACACGTGTGGAAGATATTCTATATGATTTAGAGGGACGCGTTGAGCCTTTAAAAGAAGAAGCTGCCATCGCAAAAGAATATTTGCAATTGATGAAAGAAATGAAAGAAAGCGATGTCATCGTTACTGTTTATGATATCGATACTTACACTGAAGACAATGAGCAGTTGGATGGACGCTTGAACGAGCTAAAAAGTCAACAAGCTCAAAAGGAAAGCAGTCAAGCACAAGTAAAACAACAATTACAAAAATATAAAGGTACTCGTCAACATATAGACAATCAACTGGAACAGTTAAATAAAGATTTAGTACAGACAACTGAAGATTATGAAAAATTTTCTGGTCAATTGAATGTACTTGAAGAGCGCAAAAAGAATCAGTCGGCTACCAATGCCCGTTATGAAGAAGAACAGGACAATTTGCAACAACAATTAGACAAGCTAAAGATAGAAGAACAGCTAGCAAAGGAACAACTTGAAACACTAAAAAAGAAACAAAAAGAGTTAAATTCAATAATTCAAACGTTAGAGAGTCAGTTATATTCTTCGGATGAACAACATGATGAAAAATTAGAGAACATCAAAAACGACTACTACGCTTTGATGTCTGAACAATCAGATGTCAACAATGATATTCGCTTTTTAGAACATACAATTAGTGAAAATGAAGCTAAAAAATCACGTCTTGATTCACGATTACTAGAAGCGTTTAACCAATTAAAAGAAATACAAAATGATGTGGCAGAAACTACAAAAGCATATAAGCAAGCTAAATCAAAGTTAACCCATGCTGAAAATGAAATTAAACGCCTTGAGCAACAAATGACCCAAGCTAAAAAACGTCAAACAGAACAAGAAAATCAATTATATCAAGCCTATCGTTATACAGATAAGTTAAAGTCAAGAATTGATAGTTTAGCTATTCAAGAAGAGGATTATACTTATTTCTTTAATGGGGTCAAACATGTGCTAAAAGCGAAAGATAAAGCATTAGATGGAATCCATGGTGCTGTAGCCGAAGTTATCCAAGTACCTTCGCAATTAACTCAAGCGATAGAAACGGCTCTAGGTGCTTCACTTCAACATATTATTGTGACATCTGAACAAGATGGGCGTCATGCAATTCAATATTTGAAGCAACGTAACTTAGGACGTGCAACGTTTTTACCGCTGAATGTGATACAACCTCGCCGAGTTGCGCAAGAAATTAAACAAACTGCACAACAAGCAAAAGGGTTTGTGAATATTGCTGCAGATGCGGTTAATGTTCATGCATCATATCGCAATATTGTTGAGAATTTATTAGGAAACACGATTATTATTGATAATTTAAAACACGCGAATGATTTGGCTCGTCAAATTCATTATCGGACGCGTATTGTGACGTTAGAGGGAGATATTGTTAACCCAGGCGGCTCTATGACTGGTGGAGGCGCTCGTAAAACGAAAAGCATATTGACCCAAAAAGATGAATTAAGTCAAATGCGTGCACAACTACAAGAATATGAAAGACAAACTCAACAATTTGAACAAGCGTTACAACAACAGAAATCGCAAACTGAACAGTTAGGTAATCAATATTTAGAAGTAAGTCAACAGTTTAATCAATTCAAAGCGCAAGTACACAATTACGAATTATCATTAGACCGCTTAACAACACAAGAACAACATTTAAAAGATGAACATGAAGAATTTGAGTTTGAGAAAAATGATGGCTACCGAAGTGAAAATAGTCGTCAAACCTTAGTAGAGAAACAACAGCGTTTACAGACAATACAAACAAAGTTAACTCAATTAGAAAATGACATTGAGCATTATACGCAATTAACAAAAGAAGATAAGGCATCAACGACTCAAACACAGCAAATATTGAACCAAAAACGTTCAGATCTTGCAGTTATCAAAGAGCGCATTCAAACGCAACGTGATGCTTTAGAACGTCTCACACAGCAACAAGCACAAACAACAAAAGAAATGACCAATGTTGCTGACAAAATTAATTTATTTAATTCAGATGAGATGATGGGGCAAGAAGTATTTGATAAATTACAAGCTCAAATCAATGATAAACAACAAGAAAGAACCATATTAAACGATAAATTAACGGAACTTAAAGAACAGCGACAATTATTAAATAATAATATTGAAGATAGCGAACAGCAATTACAAAGCTATCATCAAGATATTTTATCAATAGAGAGTTATTACCAAGATATTAAAGCAAAGCAATCTAAACTTGATGTGCTGATTAATCACGCAATTGAACACCTTAATGAACAGTATCAATTGACTGTTGAGCGTGCACGTGATTTATATAAAGCTGAAGAGCCGATTGAGTCATTGCGTAAAAAGGTTAAACTTACAAAAATGTCTATCGATGAACTAGGACATGTCAATATCAATGCAATTGAACAATTTGAGGAACTCAATGAACGCTATACCTTTTTAAATGAGCAGCGTACCGATTTAAGAGAAGCTAAAGAAACACTGGAACAAATTATTTCAGAAATGGACCAAGAGGTTGCAGGACGCTTTAAGGCAACATTCCATCAAGTGCAAACACATTTTACAAACGTCTTTAAATCGCTATTTGGTGGTGGGCATGCTAAGTTAGAATTGACCGAAGATGATTATTTAGCAGCAGGTGTAGATATTATTGTGCAACCGCCAGGTAAGAATTTACAACATCTATCTTTACTTAGTGGTGGTGAACGCGCATTAAGTGCGATTGCTTTACTCTTTGCAATATTGAAAGTTCGTTCTGCACCTTTTGTTATTTTAGATGAGGTTGAAGCAGCGCTTGATGAAGCTAATGTTATTCGCTATGCCCGGTATTTAAATGAATTATCTAATGAAACGCAGTTTATCGTTATTACACATCGTAAAGGTACGATGGAATATGCTGATAGACTATACGGTGTTACGATGCAAGAATCTGGGGTATCGAATTTAGTTAGCGTAAATTTAAACACTATAGATGAAGTAATGAAGGAGGAACTAGAATGAGTTTTTTTAAAAAATTAAAAGATAAGTTTTCTAGTAAGCCTAATGATGATAAAGAAAGAGATTTAACAGATATAAGTGATGAGGAACAACAACTCTCATCAGATACATCGGCCGATAGTCCAGCTGATTCAGAACCAGCTAAAAAGAAACCGAGAAAATTGAGCGAAGCTGATTTTGATGAAGATGGCTTAATATCAATTGAAGACTTTGAAGAAATTGAGGCACAAAAAATTGGTGCTAAATTTAAAGCTGGTCTTGAAAAGTCACGACAAAATTTCCAAGAACAATTAAATAATCTTATAGCACGCTATCGTAAAGTAGATGAAGATTTCTTTGAAGCTTTAGAAGAAATGCTAATCACTGCTGACGTTGGTTTCAATACGGTAATGCAGTTAACTGATGAATTGCGTACGGAAGCACAACGACGTAATATTCAAGACACAGCTGATTTAAGAGAAGTAATTGTTGAAAAAATTGTCGAAATTTATCATCAAGAGGATGACCAATCAGAAGTGATGAATCTCGAAGATGGTCGCTTGAATGTTATTTTAATGGTTGGTGTTAATGGTGTGGGTAAAACAACAACTATTGGTAAATTAGCATATCGTTATAAAATGGAAGGCAAAAAAGTAATGCTCGCTGCTGGAGATACATTTAGAGCCGGCGCTATTCAACAACTTAAAGTATGGGGAGAACGTGTTGGCGTTGATGTTGTAAGCCAAAGTGAAGGTTCAGACCCTGCAGCTGTCATGTATGATGCTATTAATGCAGCGAAAAATAAAGGTGTGGATATTTTAATTTGTGATACGGCTGGACGTTTACAAAACAAAGCGAACTTGATGCAAGAATTAGATAAAATGAAACGTGTTATTGGTAGAGCTGTGCCAGGTGCACCGCATGAAGCATTACTATGTCTGGATGCTACGACAGGACAAAATGCGTTATCACAAGCCCGTTCATTCAAAGAAGTTACAAATGTATCAGGTATTGTGCTTACGAAACTTGATGGTACTGCTAAAGGTGGTATCGTCTTAGCCATTAGAAATGAATTGCATATTCCAGTGAAATACGTGGGTCTAGGTGAACAACTTGACGATTTACAACCTTTCAATCCTGAAAGCTATGTATATGGTTTATTTGCCGATATGATTGAACAAAATGAAGAAATACCTGAGCAACAACAAGAAACAGCAGCTAATGAGGGAAATAACCATGAGTGATTATGATTTAGTCAAAACGTTACGCATGAATTATTTATTTGATTTCTATCAAGCATTATTAACCAAAAAACAACGCAATTACTTGGAACTCTTCTATTTACAAGATTTTTCATTAAGCGAAATTGCGGATACATTTGAAGTGAGCAGGCAAGCAGTTTATGATAATATAAGAAGAACTGGTGATCTAGTAGAAGATTATGAGCAGAAGCTTAAACTATATGAAAAATTTGAACAACGACGTCAACTATACTATCAAATGAAGCAAGTCATACATCAACCAGATAAAGTAAAAGACTATATTGAACAATTAGAAGAACTAGAATAAATAAGGAGGGCAATATCATGGCATTCGAAGGATTGTCCGAGCGATTGCAAGCCACGATGCAAAAAATGCGTGGTAAAGGAAAAGTAACAGAAGCTGATATTAAAACAATGATGCGTGAAGTACGACTCGCATTGTTAGAAGCAGATGTTAACTTTAAGGTTGTAAAACAATTTATTAATACTGTGTCAGAACGCGCATTAGGCTCAGATGTCATGCAGTCATTAACGCCTGGTCAACAGGTAATAAAAATAGTCCAAGATGAGTTAACACAGCTCATGGGTGGTGAAAATACGACGATTAAAATGGCAAACAAACCACCAACTGTAGTGATGATGGTAGGTTTACAAGGTGCAGGTAAAACAACTACTGCTGGTAAATTAGCCCTTTTAATGCGTAAAAAATACAATAAAAAGCCAATGCTTGTAGCAGGAGACATTTATCGTCCAGCTGCTATAGATCAGTTACAAACAGTGGGTAAACAACTAGATGTTCCAGTATACAGTGAAGGTGATCAAGTTAAGCCACAACAAATTGTTGAAAATGCTTTAAAACATGCCAAAGAGGAACATTTAGATTTTGTCATTATCGATACAGCTGGTCGTTTGCATATCGATGAAGCATTAATGAATGAATTACAAGAAGTTAAAGCGATTTCTAAACCAGATGAAGTCATGTTAGTTGTCGATGCAATGACAGGTCAAGATGCAGTTAATGTAGCACAATCATTTGATGAACAGCTAGATGTAACTGGTGTGACATTAACAAAGTTAGATGGGGACACACGCGGTGGTGCAGCGTTATCTATTCGTTCAGTGACACAAAAACCAATTAAATTTGTCGGTATGAGTGAAAAAATGGATGGACTAGAGCTGTTCCATCCTGAACGTATGGCTTCACGTATTTTAGGTATGGGTGATGTTCTAAGTTTAATAGAAAAAGCGCAGCAAGATGTTGATCAAGAAAAAGCGAAAGATTTAGAGAAAAAAATGCGTGATTCCTCATTTACGTTAGAGGATTTCTTAGACCAATTAGATCAGGTAAAAAACTTAGGACCGCTAGATGATATTATGAAAATGATTCCTGGTATGAACAAGATGAAAGGTATGAATAAGTTAAATATGGACGATAAGCAAATTGACCATATTAAAGCAATTATTCAATCCATGACGCCAATGGAAAGAGCAAATCCTGCAACGTTAAACGTATCACGTAAAAAGCGAATTGCTAAAGGTTCTGGACGTTCATTACAAGAGGTCAATCGTTTAATGAAACAATTTAATGATATGAAGAAAATGATGAAACAATTTACTGGTGGTGGCAAGGGTAAAAAGGGTAAACGTAGTCAAATGCAAAATATGCTAAAAGGTATGAATTTACCATTTTAAACCCATTAAAATCAGTCTGGAAATAAATAATTGTTAACAAGTTGAAGCAGGCAATTTCTATTAATTTTCAATAGAAATTGCCTGCTTCTTTTTTTATATTAACCGCTATTAAAACAATGTTCAGTGCTTTTAACTACTATCATAGGAGCATAAAGACGATTTTTAATTTCAAATCATTTTATGCGCTTATTTTGGAATTATGTCCCCATTTGTAATCTTAGTATGTTTTTTTAGCCAAAAAGTAATAGCATCATGTATAATTGTAAACACGAAATTATTTATAGTTAACAATATGGTGATGATAATGATTGAAACAATGACAAAAATAACGCAATATAGTAAAACACAACCTCATAATCGTGCATTAATCATAAATAATAATCATTTAACATATAAAGAACTTAATCATAAAATAATACAAGCATGTGGTGAGATGCCTTACTCGATACATAATAAAAGAGTAGGCTTAATGCACCCATCGTCAATGGTGAGAATAGTACATTATTTTATGGTGCATCAACTTGGAGGTATTCCAGTAATGATGAATTCGCAATGGCATCAGTCTATAGTTGCTGATGTAACAACTCAATGTCATATTCATATGATTATTGATGCTTCAGGCTATCATAAAACGGAATACTATGATGATGATACGTTAATACAACAGCCTAATCAGTTATTGCACATTGGTTTTACTTCAGGGACAACAGGGTTACCAAAAGCTTATTACAGAAATGAACCTTCTTGGATAGCGTCTTATAAAATGAACGAAACACTCATCAGTCAAAATCATGATGTTTTAGTGGCACCTGGGCCAATAGAGCACTCATTAACACTTTACACATGTATGTATGCACTTTATAGTGGGCGTACTTTTAGCGGGCAAGATGATTTTGATGCTAAGCAATTAATTCAATCACTTGAATCCACAAATCAGGCAACAATGGCCTTATTTGTTGTACCTACCATGTTGTCGACAATCCTTACTTATGACTTGTCGCATATTTCAATAGGCACGATATTGAGCAGTGGCGCAAAATTATCTACATCACTTTATCGTCGTATTCAAGATATAATGCCATCGGTTCATGTTGTAGAATTCTTTGGTACTTCTGAAGCAAGTTTTATCAGTTATAACTATAACCGTCATGCGCCATTAGATTCGGTTGGAAAGATATGTGAAAGTGTTGATATAAAGTTGACACACGTAGATAAACAAGGCATTGGTATGTTATCCATTAATAGTAAAATGGCTTTCAGTGGCTATATAGATCATACAAACTACAATCATATTGATTGGCTAGAGACGGGAGATTTTGCTTATGTGGATAAACAAGGCTTTCTCTATTTAATGAGTCGGCACAATGAACGTTTAATCATTGGTGGTAACAATATTTATCCGGCACGTATTGAACGGCTGTTACATAATCATCCGGATATAGATGAAGCAATCATCATTGGTAGACCGCATGCTAAATTTGGTGAAGTAGCAGTTTTGCTTTATACGGGAGAGGTTGCATTAACTTACCAAGATATTCGACAGTATTTAATTTCAAAAGTGACAAGATATGAAATACCTTCAATCGTACAACGTGTTAAAGAAATGACTTATACAGAAAGCGGTAAAATAGCACGGCATATGATGCAAGAAAAATACATAAAAGGGGAATTATCTACATGAGAGAAGCCGTTATTGTTGCAGCCAAACGCACAGCATTTGGTAAGTATGCGGGTCAACTTAAACATTTAGAACCAGAACAATTATTACTTCCACTATTTCAATTTTATCAGAATAAATATCCCAATATATGTGGTCATATTCAGGATGTTATCATTGGTAATACAGTAGGGAATGGAGGTAATGTGGCACGTAAATCATTGTTGACGGCAAATTTAGAATACGGCATACCTGGTTTAACATTGGATCGCCAATGTGGTTCGGGGTTGGAAAGTGTCATTTATGCATGTCGGATGATTCAATGTGGTGCAGGGTCAGTATATCTAGCTGGTGGCGTTGAAAGTACAAGTCGTGCGCCATGGAAAATTAAAAGACCTCAATCAGTTTATGATACTAACTTACCTCAATTTTATGAGCGTGCTTCTTTTGCACCTGATAATCAAGATGTTTCAATGATTCAAGCGGCTGAAAATGTAGCGCAACATTATCATATAAGCCGTGATGAACAAGATGAATTTGCTTTTCGCAGTCATCAGAAGACTGCATCCTTTTATCAAAACGGTAAAATTAAGAAAGAGATTGTTCCGATTCACTCAAAAGGACAAACTTTTGCGCAAGATGAAAGTTTAAAACCACGATTAACACCAGCTAAATTTAGTCGATTTAAGCCACTTTTGCCAGGAGGAACGGTAACTGTAGGAAATAGTTGTATGAAAAATGATGGTGCAGCTTTGATATTGGTCTTAGAGAAACAACTCGCAAAACGATTTGGATTTAGCGAAGGACTCGTCTTTAAGCAAGCTGTAACAAAAGGTGTTGATCCAACCATGCTAGGCATTGGTCCAGTTGCTGCTGTCCAACAATTATTAACACAAACGCCTTTTTCTATAAATGATATTGATACATTTGAAATTAATGAGGCATTTAGTTCACAGGTATTAGCTTGTCAGCAACAATTACATATACCTATAGATAAACTCAATATTTGGGGAGGTGCGATAGCGACTGGTCATCCATACGCAGCGAGTGGTGCAGCGCTAATAACACGCTTATTTAATATGGAAGATAAGATGACGAGCATTGCTACAATGGGCATTGGAGGAGGAATGGGTAATGCGGCCCTCTTACAACGAGAACACTTTTAAAACCATTCAATTTATTGAAGCGGATGTACGTGCATATTGCGCTTTATTCCAACAACAATATACCGGCAAAGTACCTGTATTGATGTGTGCACAACTATGGACTCATTTTGATTTATTTAGCCAGTTTCTTAACGATAAAATCATATTAACTGAAACTCGTGTGGCTAAAAATAAAGAGTTAATTGTCGATCAGTCATACCATGCACATTTAACGTGTATATCACAACGTCAAATCAAGAATATTACAAAATATCAGTTTTGTTTACAGCTTATTATACAAGAAGAGGTATGTGTTGAAATTGAGCAAACCTTTATTAAAGAAGGTGGTAGCGGTGCAGTTTGATTCAAAGATGGTACACACATATTTAAGGCTTGTTCATGATAAAAATCCATTACACTCACATATTGTGCCAGGACAACTTGTTTGTGAATATATTTTTCAAAATTATCAACTGACATGGTCTTCCTTCAAAGTAAAATATCAACGACCTATTCAGATTAATGAAAAATTATATATACAAAAAGAGCAGCAATCGGTAAAAGTATTCAATCAGCAACACGAACTAAAATTAATCATTTATAATAGACTTTAATAAGCGATGGCATTGAGATAATATTATCTTCAAATTTAACAGATGATTTAAGCTTTATGATAACAACACTTTTAATAGCACATTGGTCAAAAAAGTGAGATACATTTACAGAGTTAAAATTGGTAAAGAAAAAACTCTTTACAAAGTATAATAGACCTGTTAATATTTATTCTTGTAGAAAATAAATATTGAAATTTAAAGGAGCGTTTTATCAATGGCAGTTAAAATTCGTTTAACACGTTTAGGTTCTAAAAGAAATCCATTTTATCGTATCGTAGTAGCAGATGCACGTGCACCACGTGATGGACGTATTATCGAACAAATCGGTACTTACAATCCAGCACATGTTAATGCACCAGAAGTTAAAATCGATGAAGAATTAGCATTAAAATGGTTAAAAGATGGTGCAAAACCAACAGATACAGTTCATAATATTTTATCAAAAGAAGGTATTATGAAAAAATTTGACGAACAAAAACACGCTAAATAATTAGCTTGTACTATAATTGCTGAATTTTATAAAGGCCGGGACAAACATAACTGTCTCGGCCTATTTTAAAAAGGTAAAAGTATATAGTTAGCGGCGTTCATAACTTTAATGACCGAGGGAGCGAAGATAATGCAAGTTGAAGTTGGACAGATTGTAAATACGCATGGTATTAAGGGCGAAGTAAAAGTAAAATCTCATTCTGATTTTACAGATACGCGTTTTCAACCAGGAGAAGTATTAACCTTAAAGCACAATAACGACAATGTTGAGTTAACAGTGACATCATATCGTATTCATAAAGGCTTCCACATGCTAAAGTTTGAAGGATTTGATAATATCAATGATGTTGAATTATATAAAGGGGACTATTTGTATCAAGAGCGAGACCATGAAGGCATTGAATTAGCAGAGCATGAATTTTATTATTCTGACATCATAGGATGTACGGTTTTTAATGGAGAAATACCTATTGGGCGTGTCACAAATATTATTGAAACCGGTGCGAATGATGTCTGGGTAGTAAAAGGCGATAAGGAATATATGATTCCTTATATTGCTGATGTAGTTAAAGATGTTGATATTGAAAATAAAACGATTATGATCACACCGTTAGAAGGGTTGTTAGATTAATGAAAATTGATTATTTAACGTTATTCCCCGAAATGTTTGAAGGCGTGCTTAACCATTCGATTTTAAAACGTGCACAGGATAAAGGAATCATCAATGTGAATACAATTAATTTTAGAGATTATGCAGTCAATAAACATAATCAAGTTGATGACTACCCTTTTGGTGGTGGGCAAGGTATGGTGCTGAAGCCAGAACCTGTGTTCAATGCAATGAAAGATATTCAGCATAATGATGAGACACGTGTTATCCTGATGTGTCCTCAAGGGCGTCCATTTACACAAAAGATTGCGCAAGAACTAAGCTCGACTGAGCATATTGTCTTTATTTGTGGTCATTACGAAGGATATGATGAACGTATTCGAGAACATCTTGTTACAGATGAAATTTCTATGGGTGATTATGTCTTAACAGGTGGTGAGCTACCAGCTATGACTATGACGGACGCTATTGTGCGCTTAATTCCTGGTGTCCTTGGTAACCAACAATCTCATCAAGACGACTCGTTTTCAGATGGCTTACTAGAATTCCCACAATACACGCGTCCAAGAGAATTTCAAGGTATGACTGTACCCGACGTATTATTATCAGGAAATCATGCACACATTGAAAAATGGAGACACAAACAAAAACTTATACGCACATATCTTAAGCGTCCGGATTTATTAATGGCTTATCCTCTAAGTGAACAAGATAAAGAAATAATAGAAAGCTTTAAAAAGCAATTGAAAAAAGGCTGACCATGTGCTAACATAGTTTAAGTGTGAAAAGACACTAAAAATCACTATGATCCGCTGCTATACTTTTGTCTAGGCAAGAACATAGGTTGAAGGAGAGAAATTATAATGAGTAATCATAAGTTAATTGAAGCAGTAACAAAATCACAATTACGTACAGATTTACCTTCATTCCGTACAGGTGACACTTTACGTGTACACGTACGTATTATTGAAGGTTCACGTGAACGTATCCAAGTTTTCGAAGGTGTTGTAATTAAACGCCGTGGTGGAGGAATTTCTGAAACATTTACAGTTCGTAAAATTTCTTCAGGTGTTGGTGTGGAACGTACTTTCCCATTACACACGCCAAAAATCGAAAAAATCGAAGTTAAACGTCGTGGTAAAGTTCGTCGTGCTAAATTATACTACTTACGTAATTTACGTGGTAAAGCTGCTAGAATCCAAGAAATTCGTTAATCAGCATATCGAAAGTAATGATAAGACAAGGGTTAGTGTAATGCTTGTCATATACAAGAACTTCCAACCTCATGTATGGTTTGCAGAGGCTGGAAGTTTTTCAATTTGAAATAGGCTATAAAAGTGCTCATAGAATAAAAAAGTCACAGATACATGTTAATATTTAGTCCTTATAAATTTTAGGTTTTCTGTCCCGGTTTGTTATACTTTTCTTTTAACCCAAAAACGAAATGCAATACTTAAAAATATTCCAAGTATACTCATGATGAAAAGTAAATGCCAGTGTGGAGGTGTATAGGTTAATCTGATATTTGTGTCTCCTTTGTTAACTGGAATTGCTGTCATAATACCATTTACTTTCTTAACATCTTCGTTGCGACCATTCACAGTAGCCTTCATGCCATCTGCATAAACCATAGGGAGAACGACATAGCCAGATGTTGATTTTGATTTCGAAATCGTATAACCGTTTTTATTTTCTTTTACACTAACAGCTTTTAAGTCTTTTGCTGATTGTTGCAAGGACGAATAATCTTCGCCATATATTCCTTTAACTGATAAGCGATAAGTTCCTTGAGATAGATGTATATTTAGCTTATCAGCCGCTTTTATACGCATCGTGACCGGTGTAACAAAGCGACGATATTTGTAAGTTAATTCATTACGATCTTGGACATATTCATTTACACCAACTTCATGATTTTTATCAGGTGTGAGCAACTCAACATCCATTTCAACATATAAATCTTTATATTTTTTAGCTACGTTTTTAGGTAAAGTATACGTAACGCCACCGTTATTTTTATCTACTTTTAAACGAGAATGATTTAGCCAAGTTGCATTATGAGTAGACCGCTTTGCTTCATCTATTAAATTTTGATTAGCTTTAAACGCTGTGTTTGCTTTAATTGAACCATCACTAGGGACGATGCCTTGTAACATGGCTTGCTCTCTATCTAACGGTGATTTTAAATCTGACGCATTAAATACTTTATTTGTTACATGAGTTGCAGGATAATTTATTGTGTTTTTAGAATGGATTAATGTATCATTACCGTTTTTAATAGTGTCTATCTTTTTAAATCCATAGGGTATATTGAGATCATTTGGATGTCTAAAACGATCTTGAACATTCCAGAGTGCTTCTAAATTCGCACGATTACTCAAATAACGATATGTACTATTTTTATCAACCGGCATATTGATTTGCATAAGATGATCATAGTAGTTTAAGATACTTCCATCAAAAATACTTGAATATAAGGATATGCCGTTATAATGATAAATAAATGGTGAGTTTAAAGCATAGAATGACATATAATCAATACGATGTAGTGGATTGTTATTTTTGTGATTAATCTGCTGAATTACTTTTGCAAGCTTCGTATTATAATAACTTGGATCTGTGATTGTTGACATCGTCGTTGAGTATGGACCTATCGTACGTTTACTTGATTCAATTGTCATCACGACTTGTTGAACAAAGAAGATGACAACGATACCAAGTAAAACCAATGGATGATAAAGCCATTTTTTTCTCCAAACTAACAAGGCTAAGATAATAATAAGTATGAGTGAGATTAGCATCCAATTGACAAAATGTTCCGCAAATAGATATCGACATAAGCCAAAGATAAATACAGGAATAGCAGCAAAGCAATACTGTTTTATCGATAATTCTGATATATGTTGGATATGTAAAGCCATTAAAGCACTTGTTGAAAGCACTAAGAAGTATACCCAACGCCTTTGAGGCAATGAAAAGCCATTAAATGCGCTATCAAAATATTGTGTTAATGATCCGATTAATAAAAACCAAGTGATGATTGCGAATAATTTATAATAATAATGCTTATACAACTTGAAGCTCAACAAAGCGACAAGTGCAATAATCGAAATTGTGATGTAAAAGCCATTAGAAAAAATATAATAATTATCCTGTGTTAAATCAGTAAACAGACTGATTTTAAAATCAGAGTTTTGTTGTCTGTCATTATTTAAAAAGGATGATACTCCCGTATAAAAGCCAATGATACTTGAAAATAGTGCTAGTATCGTACCAAACATAAGTAGATAAAACTTTTGCCAACGTGTAACGATATCATAGCGATATTCAAAAATAATACGTAATAAGAAATATATTCCTAAAACAATCGCTTGATAATAACTAAAATAGAAATTAGAAAATAATGTTATAGCTATTGCGACGATAAAAACGCCTATCTTACCACGTTGAAAAAATCTTTCCATCCCCCACAATGAGAGTGGTAAAAAAATTAATAAATCTCCATAAAATGACCACGTGAAATTATAATAAAGACCAACAGTTGATGCGCCATATAAAATCGTGGCTATCATCAAGGGTGCTTGTTTTAATTTTAAATATCTAAAATAATAAAATGCACAAATAAATGTCAATAGTGAACGACCTAAAGCAACAATAAGTTGATTGAATGGCCAAAATCCAATGACATGAGGATTCCAATGTAATAAGCGTTCGCCCAACCATATCATGATAAAGTTACACCACATTGTTGGCGATAGCGAATAATAATAGGCAAGACTTTTAACATAATCGCCACCCAAACCAAATGAGTGATCATAAAATCCTTTTAATTGTGTGTAATGTTCATATAAATACATTTGAAAAGGCATCATTTGTCTAAAACCATCACCAACACCACTAAATACATATCCCTTACTTATCCAATCTTTAATAAAAGGAAAATAAATGATTAGTGTTGCTATAAATGAGATTAAAGTGATCATTACAAATGTCTTCATCGCTTGAACAGTTCTTTTTTGCATCACGTTATTCCTCATCTTTCCTTTTTTTAGTGAAAATACGTGTGATCATTATGCTACAAAGGATACTTATTGATGATAACAGCAGCATGACTATCCAATGTGGTGGTAAATATTTAATGATAATTGAAGTTGTACTTTTCTTAACAGGAATACCTGTCATCATGGTGTTTACTCTGATTGGATTGATACGTTTACCATCTACATACGCCATCATACCTTTACGATAAGGTATATTAACAACCGCCATTCCTTGTGAATGTGGAGCTAAAGTAATACGAACGCCATCGTGAATATCTTGATAACGATGGTCAAAATTAGCTTGACGATGCGTCTGAACTAACTTATGATAATTTTCACCATGTAACGAAATTAACTTCATATCAAATGTACCAGAAGGTGTGAGCTGAATGCTAATATTACCATTCTCATCAGGTTGCGTGCGATACAATTGTGTGTTGACGCCTGTGCGATACGTAGATTGATTATACAACCTGTGATTAACATAACCATTGATAGCTACACTATAATTACTATCGGGTTGACCACGTTTAATATACATAGTGAGATAAAAATCAGTGTAGTGTTGACGTATTGATTTGGGTAAATGTAATTTAATCGTGCCACCTTGTTGGCTGTTTACTTTTATATGTTTATTAGATAAGCATTGAATATGTTGGGATGATTGTGAAACTTTATTTAATAAATTTTTACTGTGCTTATGATAATTGTTTCCACCATTATGTACAATGACACCATCTAACATGGCATGTTCTCTATCAATCGAAGTTTTTATTGACTGGTCATTATAAAGATGGTTGGTCACTTTCACTGCAGGTAAATTCAATTTATTTTCATATATGGCATATTGTCCACTTGATTTTATCTTTTGAAAATAGGCAGGTAAATTATTTTGATAGTCTTTTAACATCATATAACGAACAGAGAATAAACTTGCAATATTTTGACGTCCATTAGTAGATTGATAACGACTTAATGATTCTTCAGCTAAATTAATTTTCAAGTTATCATAATATAAATCTAAAATATTATGATGAAAAATACTTGAATACAGACTTAAGCCTCTAAACTTCTGATACATAGGTGTATTATCTTGCTCATTGACACGCCAATCAATGCGCTCCCATGGCTCTTTTGTATGTGTCATATATGATAAAAGCTGTCGTTGTAACTCAGAATTGTATAGGCTAGAATGGATATACATATTATTCGCACGCTGTTCGTGATCTTTAAAATAAATTTGATTTTTAATAAAAACAGCAGAAACAAGAATGCTTAATGAAATAATGGAAAATACATAAATCTGCTTTATTATTAAACGTGATGTAGCATCTTTTATGATTAGAGTGAATAATCCAATCAAAGAAACTATGGGCACTAAAACTAACCAAGGGACATATTGATGATAAACAATGACGCTAATAAAAACAGCTAATTGTGCTACAATATTTGTCCATATATACGTTTTTATACGAATTGTACTAAAATATTTTATAAACAGCCCGATAACCATTGCAGAATTAAACGCTAGTAAAAAATGCCAACGTTTTTGCGGTGCCGAAAAACCATTAAATATTTGATCTACGATAGGCATAAAATTAAAAAGGATAGTAATACACGTTAAAAATGCAAAAAGTCTAAAATAATAGTGCTTATATAGCTTAAATGTTAGCAATGCTTGTATCGTGATAAATAACAAGATGATTAAGTAATTGTCAATAAAGATATTATTATTAATATTTAAAGATTCGAATACAGGAACATGATCTTTATACGGAATACGGCGATTGTTAATATAACTTTGAGCACTATAATAAAACATAAATAAGGCATTAGCTAAACCTAGAAACGCGCACAATACAGATAACCATAAAGCTGTTATGCGTTTCATCCTATCATCTTTATGTGCAAAGGTGATGCGAATAAGCAAATAACCTGCACCAATGAGTAAAAAGTAATAGGCGAAATAAAAGTTATTTATCATGATGATGGTAATGGCTAAAATTAACAGACCTATCTTTTTTTGTTGTAGCATGTGTTCGATTGCATAAAGTAATAAAGGTAATCCGATAAATACATCACTAAAGAATGGCCAATAGACAGTAAAACGATAATACAATGGTGACATAACAAAGAGAAAAGCAATTAAACTACTGTTCACTCGATGTTTAACAATTCGCATACTAAATAAATATGTAACAAGCATCGCAATTGTAGCTTTGACAATTGATATAACAATTGCATTTATGGTCCAAAAAGTAACATTTCCGGTAGGTAACGATACTATTAAGTTAGTAATATATATTATGATGGCATTTATAATGAACAATAAATTAGTTGAAAAATAGTAACTTAAATCGCTAAAAAAGTCTCCTCCTAGACCAAAGTCAGTAGCATAGAAAAATTGACCTTGACTCCATTTGTCATATAGATACATTTGCATTGGAATCATTTGTTCTATGCCATCATTTGGACCAGTAAACAAAATACCATCGTGAATGAAGCGGTAAAGAATATATGTATGTCCAATAATAGCAAGTGTTAAAAATAGCATAATCATGAGTAACTTTTTTGTCATAACTTAGCCTCGATTAAGTCAATTTGTTATTGTGATTTTGTGACTCTGTTTAAATTGTAGGGGATGCTGGTTACGATGAAAAGTATTTGTACTTAGGAATATGCATTTAAACATAACATTAAATTTTTACTATTACAGTTAAATTCTATAAAATAAAAGTGATAGTTGACATAAATTCTTTCTCAATGTTGGGAAGCACTGTGAATATACAGTTTAATCAAGCAGTTAACAATACATAGGAAGTAAGGTGACAATGATGGCAATACAATGGTATCCAGGACACATGGCAAAAGCAAAAAGGGAAGTGACGGAACAACTAAAAAAAGTAGACGTGGTGTTTGAATTAGTAGATGCAAGAATACCATATAGCTCAAGAAATCCAATGATAGATGATGTCATCAAACAAAAGCCACGTGTGGTTATTTTAAACAAAAAAGATATGACTAACTTAAAAGAAATGTCAAAGTGGGAACACTATTTTGTTGAACAAGGATTCTATCCAGTTGCTGTAGATGCAAAACATGGTAAAAATTTAAAAGGTGTTGAAGCAGCAGCGATCGAAGCAACCAAAGATAAATTTGCGAAAGAACAAGCTAAAGGTCTTAAACCAAGAGCAATAAGGGCAATGATTGTAGGCATACCCAATGTAGGGAAATCGACATTAATTAATAAACTCGCGCGCAAAAATATTGCGCAAACAGGTAATAAACCAGGTGTTACAAAGCAACAACAATGGATTAAAGTTGGAAAAGTATTGCAATTACTTGATACACCAGGTATTTTATGGCCAAAATTTGAAGATGAACTTGTAGGTAAAAAGCTCAGCTTAACAGGTGCAATCAAAGATAGTATTGTACATTTAGATGATGTAGCTATCTTCGGACTTAATTTTCTTATCCAACATGATATCGAAACACTGCGCCAACATTATCATATTTCTGTAGAAGAAGACGCAGCAATTTTGGAATGGTTTGATGCAATTGGACGGCGTCGAGGATTATTACAAAAAGGGAACGAGGTCGATTATGAAGCGGTAATTGAATTGCTCATTAATGATTTACGTAATGCCAAAATGGGTACCTACTGTTTTGATTTATATTCAGAAATGAAAAGGGATATTGCACATGAAAATAACGATTAAAGAAGCTAAAGCTCAGTTAAATAAGGTAACAACATTAGAAGCACTTTCAAATCATGCTTTACACCTTGATGAACGTAAAGGTGTAAAGCAAGCAATTCGTGTTAGACAGCGCCAACTTGAAAAAGAGTTAAAGTTAGAGCAGGATTATCAAAGAATGATGAAGTATGAACAAGAAATATTGCAGCAACAACCAGACGCTATAATATGTGGTATCGATGAAGTAGGTCGAGGTCCATTAGCTGGGCCAGTAGTTGCATGTGCGGTTATTTTAAATGCAAATCATCATTATTTAGGATTAAATGATTCAAAGAAAGTTTCGGCGGTCAATAGAGCACAGCTGAATCAAGATTTAATGGCTAATGTTAGGGGTTATGCCTATGGAATTGCTTCAGCAGCTGAAATTGATCAATTAAACATCTATAGAGCAACGCAAGTAGCGATGCAACGTGCTATTAATCAACTACAAGTTCGTCCAACACATTTATTAATTGATGCAATGTCAATAGATAGTACGATTTCACAAACAGCTATCATCAAAGGAGATGCCAAAAGTGTATCCATTGCTGCAGCGAGTATTATGGCAAAAGAATATCGTGATCATTTAATGCGTGACTACGCACAAGTATATCCATATTATGGATTTGATAAAAATGTAGGATATGGTACAAAAGCACATTTAGCAGGTTTAAAACAATATGGTGTCACACCTATACACCGAAGAACCTTTGAACCAGTTAAATCTATGTTATAATTATTAGAATTTTAAATAAATTGCAAAAAGTAAATGACTTACAGTTTACAATAGCGCTTTCATTTTTTATAATTGAGTAGAACTTAACCTAAGAAACAGGAGGATGGAAGATGAATATCCACGAGTATCAAGGTAAAGAAATATTTCGTTCTATGGGCGTAGCTGTTCCAGAAGGACGTGTCGCATTTACTGCTAAAGAAGCGGTGGAAAAAGCGAAAGAATTAAATTCAGATGTATATGTGGTTAAAGCACAGATCCACGCTGGGGGTAGAGGTAAAGCAGGTGGTGTTAAAATTGCTAAATCACTTTCTGAAGTTGAAACATACGCAAATGAATTATTAGGTAAACAATTGGTAACGCATCAAACTGGTCCAGAAGGTAAAGAAGTGAAACGCTTATATATAGAACAAGGTTGCGATATTCAAAAAGAGTATTATGTCGGTTTTGTTATTGACCGTGCAACCGATCGTATCACTTTAATGGCTTCTGAAGAGGGCGGTACTGAAATTGAAGAAGTAGCTGCAACAACACCAGAAAAAATCTTTAAAGAAACGATTGACCCAGTGGTAGGTTTATCGCCTTACCAAGCGCGTCGAATTGCATTTAATATTAATATTCCTAAAGAATCTATCAACAAAGCTGCAAAATTTTTAATTTCTTTATATAACGTATTTGTAGAAAAAGATTGTTCTATTGTGGAAATTAACCCGTTGGTAACAACTGGAGACGGTGAAGTATTAGCTTTAGATGCTAAAATTAACTTTGATGATAATGCATTATTCAGACATAAAGATATTCAAGAATTGCGTGATTTAGAAGAAGAAAATCCAAAAGAAATCGAAGCATCTAAATATGACTTATCATACATCGCATTAGATGGAGATATCGGTTGTATGGTTAACGGTGCTGGTTTAGCAATGGCAACAATGGATACAATTAATCATTTTGGTGGAAATCCAGCTAACTTCCTAGACGTAGGTGGCGGTGCTACGAAAGAAAAAGTTACTGAAGCTTTTAAAATTATCTTAGGTGATGACAATGTTAAAGGTATCTTTGTAAACATTTTCGGAGGAATTATGAAATGTGACGTTATTGCAGAAGGTATTGTAGCAGCAGTGAAAGAAGTAGAATTAACTTTACCATTAGTTGTGCGCTTAGAAGGTACGAATGTTGAACGCGGTAAAGAGATTTTAAATGATTCAGGTTTAGCAATCGAGCCAGCAGCTACTATGGCTGAAGGTGCTCAAAAAATTGTTAAGCTTGTTAAAGAAGCGTAAGGAAAGGATGGGAACACTAAGATGAGTGTATTTATAGATAAGAATACTAAAGTAATGGTGCAAGGTATTACAGGGTCTACTGCCCTTTTCCATACAAAACAAATGCTTGATTATGGTACACAAATTGTCGCAGGGGTAACACCAGGTAAAGGTGGACAAGTTGTTGAAGGCGTACCAGTATATAACACTGTAGCTGAAGCTAAACAAGAGACAGGTGCTAACGTATCTGTAGTATACGTACCAGCTCCATTTGCAGCAGACTCTATTTTAGAAGCAGCAGATGCCGATTTAGATATGGTAATCTGTATCACGGAACATATTCCTGTAGTGGATATGGTCAAAGTGAAACGATATTTAGAAGGCAGAAAAACGCGTCTAGTTGGACCAAACTGTCCAGGCGTTATTACTGCTGATGAATGTAAAATTGGTATTATGCCAGGCTATATTCATAAAAAAGGTCATGTTGGTGTCGTATCACGGTCTGGGACATTAACTTACGAAGCAGTTCATCAATTAACTGAAGAAGGTATTGGTCAAACAACTGCTGTAGGCATTGGTGGTGACCCAGTTAATGGAACAAACTTTATCGATGTACTTAAGGCATTTAATGATGATGAAGAAACTAAAGCGGTTGTTATGATTGGTGAAATCGGTGGTACTGCGGAAGAAGAAGCAGCAGAATGGATTAAAGCAAATATGACTAAACCAGTTGTTGGTTTTGTTGGTGGTCAAACGGCCCCTCCAGGAAAACGTATGGGACATGCTGGTGCAATTATTTCAGGAGGAAAAGGAACTGCAGCTGAAAAAATTAAAACATTAAATAGCTGTGGCGTGAAAACAGCTGATACACCATCTGAAATTGGTACAACATTAATTGCAGCTGCTAAAGAAGCAGGCATTTATGAACAATTATTAACAATAGATAAATAACTGTCTAATAAAGATAATATTTGATTAGCAGATAGATGACTAATAAGCCATCTATCTGTTTTTTGTTGGGCATTTAATCTTAAAGAGTAATACTTAGATTTTATTTTTGTCACATATACAAACTACAAAGTTGATTATATATCTTAAAGTGATATTATAATATTGTAGACAATATTGACAAGAAGGTAGATCATCATGGAAAGACAACAACTATATTGTAAAAAAGTTATCAATCCCAAAGTATTGATAACTAGCTTAATTTTTTTTGCTAGTTTTCTAATGATAGGAGAATTAAATCATGCATGGGCAGCAGAAGAAACTGTAAATAGTCAAAAGAATATTAATGTAAATAATACAATTAATTTAGTTGAAAAAAATTCACTAAAATCTGTAGACGATAAAGCAAGCTATAAAGAAACTATTAACAATAAAATTTCTGTTTTTAATAATGAAAATAAAAAAGGAAATTTAATAGGTAATAAAACTAAAAAAAGAAATATTATAGTGAATTATAGCGACTCGAAACATAATCAAAAGACGACAAAGAATAATAAATTTAAATTATCCAATGATTATTTAAATAGAAAAGATAGAAATAATACTAATATCAAAATAACTAAATCTAAAGATTCAAAAGAAAAACCGCAAAAACAATTGTTGAATAAAACATTTAGTAATAGTGGCTTAGTCGGTTTTAGATCTGCTGAAAACTATAATGAAAGAACTCAAAATTATGTTGTGAAAAAAGGAGATTATTTAGGAGCTATCGCAAAAAAATTTAATACAACTGTTTCCAAAATACAAAAATTAAATAATATTAAAAATCCTAATTTTATATTAATAGGGCAAGTTTTGAAAGTTCCTTTCATTTCAAGCAATAATTCTAGTACTAATACCAATAGAAGAAATAATAGCTCTAGTACACTTAATTATTTGAATAGTTTAGCTTATAAAGGCTGGGACTTTGATGGTGCATATGGTAACCAATGTTTTGATTTAGTTAATGTTTATTGGAATCACTTATATGGTCATGGCTTACGTGGATATGGAGCAAAAGATATACCTTTTGCAAATAACTTTAGAGGAGAAGCTACGGTATATAGAAATACACCTACTTTTAAAGCAGAACTAGGAGATGTTGCTGTTTTTAGTGGTCGATATGGTGGAGGCTTTGGTCATACTGCGATAGTTTTAAATGGCAATTATGATGGAAAACTAATGAAATTTCAAAGTTTAGATCAAAACTGGTATGGTGGTGATTCTAGAAGAGCTGATATCGCACATAAGGTAGTTCATAACTATGATTATGATATGTATTTCATCAGACCATACAAAAAAGCATAAAAGGTAGGGAACAATGAATTTTACAACTTTGACTTGTGAGGAGTTTAATACCTATGTATCAAAACACTTCTCACATTATACTCAATCAATACAACTATATGAATATCGTAAGCAGCAGCATAAAGGGGTTCATCTCGTTGGTGTGAAAAATATTTATGGGGAAGTTATAGCAGCATGTCTATTAACAGAAGCACGGGTACTCAAAATATTTAAATATTTTTATAGTCATCGTGGACCTGTGATGGATTATAATGACTTATCGCTTGTTAAATTTTTCTTTAAGCATCTTACGCGCTACCTAAAGAAACAGCGTGGTTTATTTGTTCTTATTGACCCTTATATTTTAGAAAATATTCGTAATGCAGAGGGGGAAATTATTCATACGTATAACAATGAAAAGTTGATTGATACGATGCATCGTTTAGGATATGAACATCAAGGTTTTAGCGTTGGATACTCTGATATGAGCCAAATTAGATGGCATTCAGTACTTAATTTACAACAAAAATCTGAAGATCAATTGTTAAAAGAAATGTCGTATCAAACAAGACGTAATATTAACAAAACCTTTGAAATGGGTGTTGAAGTCATTACCTTACCTATAGAAGAGACGGATAGATTTTATCGATTGTTTAAAATGGCTGAAGAAAAACATGGCTTCAATTTCAGAGAAGAGTCATACTTTGAAGAAATGCAAAAGATTTATCATGACAATGGATGCATTAAATTAGCGTATATCAATTTAACTGATTATTTGACGCGGCTTGAAAAACAACGACAAAAATTAATAGTATTATTAAACGATGTAAAAGAAACTTTAGAAATTAATCCAAATTCTAAGAAAAGTAAAACAAAATATCAACAGTTAACACAACAATTAGCGAGTATCGATAAAAATATTGCTAAAACTCAAGATTTACAACAGGAAGATGGTAATATTCTTGATTTAGCAGCTGCATTATATGTCTATAACAATCATGAGATGTATTATTTATCAAGTGGTTCAAATCCTAAATATAACCAATATATGGGGGCATATCGTTTACAATGGGATATGATTTGTTTTGCCAAGTCTCATCATATTCATCGTTATAATTTTTATGGTATAACAGGTGATTTTAGTTCACAGGCAGAGGATTATGGTGTGCAACAATTTAAAAAAGGCTTTAATGCGTTTGTAGAGGAATATATTGGCGATTTCATTAAGCCTTTGCGACCATGGTTATATAAATTCTATTCAAGAAAATAGGACAATTTATGAAATGGACTAGAATTAAAATAAGCTTATTATAAGCGCATTTTCAATCCGGTCAACTACTGCCAATATAGAGTTAAGAGCCTAAAACACAATCATTAAGTTTTAGGTTCTTCTTTATTTACAAGACTTTGAATTATCGACTTGTATAGAAGATAGCCGAACCCCAACTTGCTTTGTTTGTCGAATTTCATTTCGAAATTCTCTTTGTTGGGGCCCCACCCCAACTTGCTTTGTTTGTCGAATTTCTTCTCGAAATCCTCTCTGTTGGGACCCCTTTAAATAAGGCCTTTTTGTCTCATTTATAAACTAAATGAATGAGGTGTTTTATGAATAAGAGTCAATATAGGCTGCCAATAGAAACTTCAATTTTAATACTTTCAAATGATGTTTCATATCATATTAACTATATTGTGGAGATAATATTGAAGAAAAGGTTTTGGCATCACAATTTTAATCTGTTACTTTTATTTTTAGACTGTTTATTTTATGTAGATGCATCACAATCAGTCATTTAAATAGAAGAAACTGATATAGAAATAAGCATTTTTACTTGTTTCAATTAGATTAAATTAAAGCTAGAATTGTTAAACAATTGAGATATAGATTGTTGCATTGGCAAGTTATAATGAGTAAAAAAGGAAGTGGCCTAGTGGACGATATTGTTTTATTAAAATTACGTTATAGTGGTATACAAGCGCCTCAATTTCAACGGCTTATACATGGGTACCCTAACTTTTTATCATTTTCAGAGGATGATTTACTTAATTTATTATCGAAGACAGAAATTAAAAAATGGTTCGGAGACATAGCTGCACAATACAAACGGATTTCTGAAGATTATATTTTAACATCATTATACGATGCCTCTGTCAAATTTATCACTATCAATAGCCAATGTTATTCTACCTTATTAAAAGAAATTTATGATTTTCCACCAATCCTATTTTATCGTGGTGATATTTCACTCCTTAATTCAAACACTACATTAGCCGTTGTCGGTTCTCGTAAAGCCACAAGTTATTCCTACAAAGCTTTAGACTTTTTATTTAGCCAATTTAATCGTCGTTTCACGATTGTTTCAGGTTTAGCCAAAGGAGCCGATAGCATGGCACACGAATTAGCTATACAACACCATCATGCGACAATCGCAGTGCTTGGATTTGGACATCTCACACATTATCCTAAAGAAACATATATTTTACGTCAAAAAATTGAAGCTCATCACTTATCAATCAGTGAATATTTACCTTTCGAACCAGTAACGAAATATCATTTTCCACAACGAAATCGCTTAATAAGCGGTATTTCTAAAGGTGTACTGATTACCGAAGCTGAAAAACGTAGTGGTAGTCAGATTACAATCGCACATGCACTTGACCAAAATAGAAATGTTTATGTTCTTCCAGGAGATCTATTTAATCCACTTACACAAGGTAATTTATATCGTGCACGAGAAGGAGCGTGTATTGTTACAGGAGCTGAAGATATTTTAATGGATTATGATATTAATAAAGTTTTTTGAAATTATTAAATAATGTGTGCTCAGATAGAAAAAATATAGTATCTTAATTTATGCAATTTTTTTAACAATATCGTTATAAAATGAAAAATAGAACATTAAAAGATTGACAAAAACAAAATTAAGCGTTTATCATTTATCTTTAGTAATTAGTTCAGCGAGGGGGAAATCACTTTGGCAGATAATTTAGTCATTGTTGAATCGCCTGCAAAAGCAAAAACCATTGAAAAATATCTAGGTAAAAAATATAAAGTTATCGCTTCAATGGGACACGTACGTGACTTACCACGTAGCCAAATGGGCGTGGATGTTGATGATAACTTTGAACCGAAATATATAACGATACGCGGTAAAGGGCCGGTAGTAAAGGAATTAAAGAAACATGCGAAAAAAGCTAAAAAGGTTTTTCTTGCTAGTGACCCCGACCGTGAAGGTGAAGCGATTGCTTGGCATTTATCAAACATATTAGAACTTGAAGATTCAAAAGAAAATAGAGTCGTATTTAATGAAATTACAAAAGATGCGGTGAAAGAAAGCTTTAAACATCCACGAGATATTGAAATGGATTTAGTTGATGCGCAACAAGCACGACGTATTTTAGATCGACTTGTAGGATATAACATTTCACCTGTATTGTGGAAAAAGGTAAAAAAAGGATTGTCAGCAGGGCGTGTACAATCTGTTGCTTTAAGATTAGTCATAGACCGTGAAAATGAAATTCGCAATTTCAAACCAGAAGAATATTGGACAATTGAAGGTGAATTTAGATATCAAAAATCCAAATTCACGGCTAAATTTTTACATTATAAAAATAAACCATTTAAATTACAAAACAAAGATGACGTTAATAAAGTAACTGCTAAATTAGATGGTGACCAGTTTGAAATAACAAATGTGAATAAAAAGGAAAAAACTAGAAATCCAGCACAACCTTTTACAACTTCAACATTGCAACAAGAAGCAGCGCGTAAATTAAATTTCAAAGCGCGTAAAACAATGATGATTGCACAACAATTATATGAAGGTATAGATTTAAAACGGCAAGGTACTGTTGGTTTAATCACATATATGCGTACAGATTCTACTAGAATATCAGACGCTGCTAAAAATGAAGCTAAATCATATATTACAGAGAATTATGGCAGCAATTATGTATCTAAGCGTCAAGCCAAAGGTAAACAGGGGGACCAAGATGCCCATGAAGCAATTCGTCCTACAAGTGCAATGCGTACGCCTAATGAAATGAAATCATATTTATCAAGAGATCAACATCGTTTGTACAAATTAATTTGGGAACGTTTTGTTGCAAGCCAAATGGCCCCAGCGATACTTGATACCGTTGCCTTAGATGTAACGCAAAATGACATTAAATTTAGAGCGAACGGTCAAACGATTAAATTTAAAGGCTTTATGACATTATACGTAGAAGCAAAAGACGATAAAGAAAATGATAAAGAAAATAAATTGCCAAATCTTAAAGAAGGAGATAAAGTTACTGCAACTCAAATAGAGCCAGCACAACACTTTACTCAACCACCTCCACGTTATACCGAAGCTAGATTAGTCAAAACGTTAGAAGAATTAAAAATTGGTCGACCTTCAACATATGCGCCAACAATAGATACAATCCAAAAACGTAACTATGTCAAATTAGATAGTAAGCGTTTTGTGCCTACAGAATTAGGTGAAATTGTCTATGAACAAGTGAAAGAATACTTCCCTGAAATCATTGATGTTGAATTTACAGTTAATATGGAAACATTATTAGACAAAATTGCGGAAGGCGATATGAAGTGGCGCAAGGTTATTGATGACTTTTATAATAGTTTTAAACTAGATGTCGCTAGAGCAGAAAAAGAAATGGAAAAAATAGAAATTAAAGATGAACCTGCTGGCGAGGATTGTGAAGTATGTGGGTCTCCAATGGTCATTAAAATGGGGCGTTATGGCAAATTTATGGCATGTTCTAATTTTCCAGATTGCCGTAACACTAAAGCGATTGTTAAAACAATTGGTGTTACATGTCCAACTTGTAAAAAAGGCGATGTTGTTGAAAGAAAATCTAAGAAAAATCGCATATTTTATGGTTGTTCTAATTATCCAGAATGTGATTTTATTTCATGGGATAAACCAATTGGAAGAGACTGTCCAAAATGTGAGCATTATTTAGTAGAGAAGAAAAAAGGACGCAGTAGTCAAGTAGTTTGTTCTAATTGTGATTATCAAGAAGAAGCTCAAAAATAGTATTATCAATAAAGCCTTAAAATAAAGTATGGCTAAAATAGGAGGATTGAAATGACACAAACAGTCAATGTGATTGGTGCTGGACTTGCAGGTTCTGAAGCTGCGTATCAATTAGCCCAACGCGGGATTAATGTCAATTTAATAGAGATGAGACCAGTAAAACAAACACCAGCGCATCATACAGATAAATTTGCTGAACTCGTGTGTTCCAATTCTTTACGTGGAAATGCATTAACAAATGCGGTAGGCGTGTTAAAAGAAGAAATGAGAAGGCTTGATTCGTTAATAATTAAAGCAGCGGATCAGGCTAAAGTCCCTGCTGGGGGTGCATTAGCAGTAGATAGACATGATTTTGCTGGTTATGTTACCGACGCATTACGCAGTCATCCCAATGTAACTGTATTAAATGAAGAAATAACACAAATTCCTGACGGGCATTCAATTATTGCCACCGGACCATTGACAACTTCAAGTTTAGCGCAAGAAATCGTTAATATAACTGGTAAAGATCAACTTTATTTTTATGATGCTGCTGCACCTATCATTGAAAAAGATTCAATTGATATGGACAAAGTATACTTAAAATCACGTTATGACAAAGGTGAAGCTGCTTATTTAAATTGTCCGATGACTGAAGAAGAATTCAACCGTTTTTATGATGCGGTATTAGCAGCAGAAGTTGCGCCAGTTAATGAATTTGAGAAAGAAAAATATTTTGAAGGATGTATGCCATTTGAAGTTATGGCAGAACGTGGGCGTAAAACATTACTATTTGGTCCAATGAAGCCGGTTGGGTTAGAAGATCCTAAGACTGGGAAACGCCCATTTGCAGTTGTGCAACTCAGACAAGATGATGCCGCAGGAACGCTCTACAATATTGTAGGGTTCCAAACGCATTTGAAATGGGGCGCACAAAAAGAGGTTATTCAATTAATTCCAGGATTAGAAAATGTTGAAATTGTAAGATATGGTGTAATGCATAGAAATACTTTTATTAATTCGCCGGATGTACTCAATGAAAAATATGAACTTATTGGGAATGAACACATACAATTTGCTGGTCAAATGACTGGTGTTGAAGGATATGTTGAAAGTGCGGCGAGTGGTCTTGTTGCTGGCGTCAATTTAGCACATAAATTACTTGCAAAAGGTGAAGTGATTTTCCCTAGAGAAACGATGATTGGTAGCATGGCTTATTATATTTCGCATGCGAAAAATGACAAAAACTTCCAACCAATGAATGCTAATTTTGGCTTATTGCCGGTGCTTGAAAAGCGTATAAAAGATAAAAAAGAGCGGTATGAAACACTTGCAAACCGTGCATTAGAATATCTTGAAAAGTATAAAAAAACATTATAATTTATACAAAAACAAGTCTTAAATTGTAAACTAATTTTGACAAATTCTCAAAAAATTTTGAATAAAATATCAAATTATTTTAGCCCCCTTCATGTAATATGCTACAATGCATATGATGGAGGGGATTTTTGTTGAACGAGATTCAGAAAGCGTTTTTATATATGTTAAAAGTAGAAAGAAATTTCTCCGACCATACGATTAAGTCCTATCATGATGATTTGATGCAATTCAATGAATTTTTAGCACAAGAGATGTTGACTTTATCAACGTTTGAATATAAAGATGCTAGAAATTACTTGAGCTACTTGTATAATAAAAATTTGAAAAGAACAACAGTTTCACGCAAAATTTCGACGTTGCGTTCGTTCTATGAATATTGGATGACACAGGACGAAACTGTTATTAATCCATTTGTGCAGTTAGTACACCCTAAAAAAGAGCAGTACTTACCACAATTTTTTTATGAGGCAGAAATGGATGCACTTTTTGAAACGGTATTACACGATGCTAAAAAGGGATTACGTGATCGAGTAATATTAGAATTGCTTTATTCTACTGGAATGCGTGTTTCAGAACTTGTCCATATTAAGAAAATGGACATTGATTTAACATTGCCAGGAGTTAAAGTGCTAGGAAAAGGGAGCAAAGAGCGTTTTCTTCCTTTTGGAGAGTTTTGTAAGCAAAGCATAGAACAATACTTATTAGAATTTGGTCCTGTAAAACAGAATGACCATCCATTTTTATTAGTAAATATGAATGGACAACCGATAACTGAACGTGGTGTGCGCTATGTGTTAAATGATATTGTAAAACGTACGGCGGGTGTTACAGACATACACCCTCATAAACTACGCCATACCTTTGCAACGCATTTGCTTAATCAAGGCGCAGATTTACGGACAGTTCAGTCTTTATTAGGACATGTTAATTTATCGACGACAGGACGATATACACATGTTTCAAAAGATCAATTACGAAAAGTGTATTTAAATGCTCATCCTAGAGCAAAAAAGGAGCGTAATTAAATGAGTACATCAATACATGCAACAACAATATATGCTGTAAGACATAATGGTGAAGCAGCAATGGCTGGGGATGGCCAAGTGACGCTAGGGCAACAAGTCATCATGAAACAAACAGCACGAAAAGTTAGACGGTTATATGATGATAAAGTTTTAGCAGGATTTGCTGGAAGTGTCGCGGATGCCTTTACCTTATTTGAAAAATTCGAAACTAAATTACAACAATTTAGCGGTAATTTAGAACGTGCAGCTGTTGAGCTTGCCCAAGAATGGCGTGGTGATAAACAACTACGCCAATTAGAGGCAATGTTGATTGTTATGGATAAAAGTGGCATTTTAGTGGTGAGTGGTACAGGAGAAGTTATTGCACCTGATGATGACATTATTGCGATTGGTTCAGGTGGCAATTACGCATTAAGTGCTGGTCGCGCATTAAAACGCCATGCAGCACATTTGTCTGCTAAAGAAATGGCTTATGAAAGTCTTAAAGTAGCATCTGACATTTGCGTCTTTACTAATGATAATATCATTGTTGAAACACTATAAAAATAATACTACACATGATTTGAGTTAAATTGATGGAGGTAACAAAATGGATACAAATGGGATTAAACTTACACCCAAAGATATTGTTTCTCAACTTAATGAATACATCGTCGGTCAAGATGATGCTAAAAGAAAAGTAGCCATTGCTTTAAGAAATCGCTACAGACGAAGTTTATTAGATGAAGAAACAAAACAAGAAATCGCGCCTAAAAATATTTTAATGATTGGGCCAACTGGTGTGGGTAAAACGGAAATTGCTCGGCGCATGGCTAAAATTGTTGGTGCTCCGTTTATCAAAGTAGAAGCAACAAAATTTACTGAAGTTGGCTACGTGGGACGCGATGTTGAAAGCATGGTCAGAGATTTAGTAGACGTAGCAGTTAGATTAGTTAAAAATCAAAAGAAAGCCATGGTTAAAGATGAAGCTGTGGCCAAAGCAAATGATAAATTAGTTAAATTGCTAGTTCCAAGTATGAAGAAGAAAGCAGCACAAGGCAATAATCCTTTAGAAAATCTTTTTGGTGGTGCCATTCCAAATTTTGGAAATAACCAAGAAGATGAGGAAGAACCACCAACAGAAGAAATTAAAACTAAACGCTCTGAAATAAGACAGCAATTGCTAGCAGGAAAACTCGAAGACGAAAAGGTGCGCATTAAAGTAGAGCAAGATCCTGGGGCCTTAGGAATGCTTGGTACAAATCAAAATCAACAAATGCAGGACATGATGAATCAGCTGATGCCTAAGAAAAAGGTTGAACGAGAAGTGCCAGTAAAAACAGCAAGAAATATTCTAGCCGATGATTTTGCCGATGAACTTATCGACCAAGAAACAGCCAATCAAGAAGCAATAGAACTTGCAGAACAGATGGGGATTATCTTCATTGATGAAATTGATAAAGTAGCTACAAATAATCAAAGTAGTGGCCAAGATGTTTCTCGTCAAGGCGTCCAAAGAGATATTTTACCAATACTTGAAGGTAGCATGATTCAAACTAAATATGGTACTGTTAATACTGAACATATGCTCTTTATTGGTGCTGGCGCGTTTCATGTCTCTAAACCTAGCGATTTGATTCCAGAATTACAAGGACGCTTTCCAATTAGAGTAGAACTCGAAAGTTTAACGGTTAATGATTTCTATCGTATATTAACTGAACCTAAACTTTCATTAGTTAAACAATATGAAGCATTATTGAAAACTGAGGAAGTAACTGTTAACTTTACAGATGGAGCTATTACGAAATTGGCAGAAATTGCGTATCAAGTTAATCAAGATACGGATAATATTGGTGCACGTCGCTTACACACAATTTTAGAAAAAATGCTTGAAGACTTATCATTTGAAGCACCAAATATGCCTAATGCAGTCGTCGATATTACACCGCAATACGTGGATGAAAAATTGAAGTCTATTTCAACAAACAAAGATTTAAGTGCATTTATTTTATAATATATATAAAGGAGAAAAATTATGAGCTTATTATCGAAAACGAGAGAGTTAAACACATTATTACAAAAACATAAAGGTATTGCAGTTGATTTTAAAGATGTTGCACAAACGATTAGTAACGTGACTGTAACCAATGTATTTATAGTATCACGAAGAGGTAAGATATTAGGTTCAAGTTTAAATGAGTTATTAAAAAGCGAACGCATTAATCAAATGTTAGAAAGCAAACATATCCCAGAAGAATATACAGAGCAACTTATGGAAGTAAAACAAACACAATCTAATATAGATATAGACAACGTGTTGACTGTTTTCCCACCAGAAGATAGAGAAACATTTATTAATAGCAGAACAACTGTTTTCCCAATATTAGGTGGGGGAGAACGTTTTGGGACGCTTGTTTTAGGTCGAGTTAAAGATGACTTTAATGAAAACGATTTGGTTCTAGGAGAATATGCTGCAACAGTCATTGGTATGGAAATTTTACGTGAGAAACACAATGAAGTAGAAAAAGAAGCGCGTGATAAAGCAGCAATTAATATGGCTATCAATTCTTTATCTTATTCTGAAAAAGAAGCTATTGAACATATTTTTGAAGAATTAGGCGGAAATGAAGGATTATTAATCGCATCTAAAGTAGCAGATAGAGTAGGCATCACACGTTCAGTTATTGTCAATGCATTACGTAAACTTGAAAGTGCTGGTGTCATAGAATCTCGATCCTTAGGAATGAAGGGTACATTTATTAAAGTTAAAAAAGAAAAATTTCTTGATGAATTAGAGCGAAATAAATAAAGTAACGTATTAGTAAGGAAGTCATACACAATATGATAAATTTAAAATGTCAAAATATGTACTCAAGTATTGCTTTGACGTACTATTTATGATATATTAATTTTCGGCTATAAAGCCAATACACACATAATAAATGAATATATAAAGGGTGCAATTCGAGGATTGTCTTTATATTAGTTTGTTATGGAGGTAAATAACCAAACAGGAGGAAATGAAACATGGCAGTTATTTCAATGAAACAATTGTTAGAAGCTGGTGTTCACTTCGGTCACCAAACACGCCGTTGGAACCCAAAAATGAAAAAGTATATCTTCACTGAAAGAAATGGTATTTATATCATTGACTTACAAAAAACAGTGAAGAAAGTTGAAGAAGCTTATAACTTCATTAAACAAGTATCTGAAGATGGCGGTAAAGTCTTATTTGTAGGTACTAAAAAACAAGCACAAGAATCAGTGAAAGCAGAAGCTGAACGTGCTGGACAATTCTACGTTAACCAAAGATGGTTAGGTGGAATCTTAACAAACTATAAAACAATCTCTAAACGTATTAAACGTATCTCTGAAATCGAAAAGATGGAAGAAGATGGTTTATTCGACGTTTTACCTAAAAAAGAAGTTGTTGAACTTAAAAAAGAATATGACCGTTTAATCAAATTCTTAGGCGGTATCCGTGATATGAAATCAATGCCTCAAGCATTATTCGTTGTTGACCCTCGTAAAGAGCGCAATGCGATTGCTGAAGCACGTAAATTAAATATTCCAATCGTTGGTATTGTTGACACTAACTGTGATCCTGATGAAATTGATTACGTTATCCCAGCAAACGATGATGCGATTCGTGCCGTTAAATTATTAACTGGTAAAATGGCTGATGCTGTCTTAGAAGGTCAACAAGGTGTATCTAATGAAGAAGTAGCTGCAGAGCAAAACATCGATTTAGATGAAAAAGAAGAAGCTAAAGATGCAGAAACAACTGAAGAAAACACTTCTGTTGAATCAAACTAAGAAATAGTTTAAATGGGTGATAAGATGTGATGCTTATCACCTTTTTTTCAAATCAAATTGATTGAGTCGGCAGTAAAGTGAAAAAATATTTAAATGACAATAGAGTATTGGAAATATCACTACTAATAATGGTAATATTTAAGTATATTGATTATTACAATGAAAATATTGGAGGAATAATGAATGGCAATTTCAGCAAAACTTGTTAAACAATTACGCGAAAGAACTGGCGCTGGTATGATGGATTGTAAAAAAGCGCTTACTGAAACTGATGGTGACATCGATAAAGCAATTGATTACTTACGTGAAAAAGGCATTGCTAAAGCAGCTAAAAAAGCAGACCGTATCGCTGCAGAAGGTTTAGTACATGTTGAAGTTAAAGGCAATGAAGCAGCTATCGTTGAAATTAACTCTGAAACAGACTTCGTAGCACGTAACGAAGGTTTCCAAGAATTAGTAAAAGAAATTGCTAATCAAATTCTTGATACTAAACCTGAGTCAGTAGATGCATTAATGGAAACTAAATTACCAAATGGTCATTCTGTTGATGAAAAAATGAAAGAAGCAATCTCAACAATTGGTGAAAAACTAAGCATCCGTCGTTTCGCAGTAAAATCAAAATCAGATAACGATGCATTTGGTGCATACTTGCACATGGGTGGACGCATTGGTGTATTATCAGTAGTTGAAGGTTCTACAGATGAAGAAGCAGCTAAAGATGTGGCAATGCACATTGCTGCTATTAACCCTAAATATGTTTCTTCTGAACAAGTTAGTGAAGATGAAATCAATCATGAAAGAGAAGTATTAAAGCAACAAGCATTAAATGAAGGTAAACCAGCAAATATCGTTGAAAAAATGGTCGAAGGTCGTTTACGTAAATATCTTCAAGAAATTTGTGCAGTTGATCAAAACTTCGTTAAAGATCCAGATCAAACAGTTGAAGCTTTCTTAAAATCAAAAGGTGGAAAACTTGTTGACTTCGTACGTTATGAAGTAGGCGAAGGCATGGAAAAACGTGAAGAAAACTTTGCTGACGAAGTTAAAGGACAAATGAAATAACCCGTCATAAAGTTTACAAGGAAGAAGGCACCTTTGAGGTTTTCTAAATATAAATGATTATATTTATTTTAGAAGACGCGACCGTGTCTTCTTTACTTGTATCTGTTACATATTTTTTAATGGAGAGGACAAAAAAATGACTCAAACTTCTAAATATAAACGTGTCGTATTAAAATTAAGTGGTGAAGCACTAGCTGGTGAAAAAGGTTTTGGCATTAATCCAATTATCATTAAAAGTGTTGCTGAGCAAGTAGCTGAAGTTGCCAAAATGGATTGTGAAATTGCAGTCATTGTTGGTGGTGGAAATATTTGGAGAGGTAAGACAGGTAGCGACTTAGGTATGGATCGCGGTACAGCAGATTACATGGGTATGTTAGCAACTGTGATGAATGCACTTGCCTTGCAAGATAGTTTAGAACAACTTGATTGTGATACTCGAGTATTAACATCCATTGAGATGAAACAAGTAGCTGAACCCTATATTAGACGTCGAGCAATTAGACACCTTGAGAAGAAGCGGGTAGTCATCTTTGCTGCTGGCATCGGCAATCCATACTTCTCAACTGATACAACCGCAGCTTTACGTGCTGCTGAAGTTGAAGCAGATGTTATTTTAATGGGCAAAAATAACGTGGATGGCGTATATTCTGCTGATCCAAAAGTTGACCCTAATGCAGTTAAATATGAACATTTAACACATATTCAAATGTTACAAGAAGGATTACAAGTTATGGATTCTACTGCTTCGTCATTCTGTATGGACAACAATATTCCATTAAATGTATTCTCCATTATGGAAGAAGGCAATATTAAGCGCGCAGTAATGGGCGAGAAAATTGGTACGTTAATAACAAAATAATCATATTGAAATTTTAATAAATGGCATATAGTATATATAGTGAAGTATATAATATTATAGTCGAAAACTTTGAGGTGTAAAAAAATGGCTGACATAATTAAAGATACAAAAGCAAGAATGAACAAATCAATTGAAAATTTATCTCGTGAACTTGCGAATATTAATGCAGGTAGAGCAAACTCTAATCTTTTAAACGGTGTGACAGTTGATTATTATGGTGCACCTACGCCTGTACAACAATTAGCCAGCATTAATGTTCCTGAAGCACGTTTATTAGTGATTTCCCCGTATGATAAAACATCGGTAAAAGACATTGAAAGAGCAATTATCGCTGCGAATTTGGGTGTAAACCCTACAAGTGATGGAGAAGTGATTCGTATCACAGTTCCTGCATTAACTGAAGAACGTCGTAAAGAATTAGTTAAAGATGTTAAAAAAGTTGGAGAAGATGCAAAAGTATCAATCCGTAACATTCGTCGTGATATTAATGATCAATTGAAAAAAGATGAAAAAAATGGCGACATCACTGAAGATGATTTAAGAAGTCAAAGTGATGATGTACAAAAAGCAACGGATGATTCAATCAAAGAAATTGATCAATTAGTTGGAGACAAAGAAAAAGATATTATGTCTGTTTAAAACTAATTTCAACAGATTTATTACAAAAATTAGATATAAACACGAATAGTCTGAGTCTTAACTGTATCAAGCTGCATGTGTTATTTCACTTGAGGTTTAACAAGAAATGTACCTTTTTTAGAGAAATATTGCATCAGACTTTGGTACAGTTTTTCTATTTGCTTATTCAATGCCATGAATGAGTATGATAAAATGATAGATGATTTCTTATATAATGATATTTATAATACTACAGAGATGATCAGGCTCGGAGGAAAGACCATGTTCAAGAAGCTAATAAATAGAAATAAGATTGAGATAACAGATGATATTGATTTAGACATGCGTAATATACCTGAACATGTAGCAATTATCATGGACGGGAATGGTCGATGGGCTAAAAAGAGAAAGATGCCGCGTATAAAAGGCCACTATGAAGGTATGCAAACAATCAAAAAAATAACAAGAGAAGCCAATAACCTTGGTATTAAGTATTTAACACTTTACGCTTTTTCAACAGAAAATTGGTCTAGACCTGAAAGTGAAGTTAACTATATTATGAGTTTACCTGTTAATTTTTTAAAAACATTCTTGCCAGAGTTGATTGAAAAGAATGTTAAAGTAGAAACGATTGGATTTATGGAAGGATTACCAGAGTCTACGATAAAGGCTATTAATGAAGCCAAAATTAAAACAGAACATAATACAGGATTAAGATTAATTTTTGCGATTAACTATGGTGGGAGAGCAGAAATTGTACATAGTGTGAAAGCAATTTATAAAGAACTTCAAGCTCAAGGTTTAGATGAAGAAAGTATTAATGAAAATATGATTTCAAGTCATTTAATGACTAAATCATATCCAGAACCTGAATTATTAATTCGAACTTCTGGAGAACAACGGATCAGTAATTTCTTAATTTGGCAGGTTTCATACAGTGAATTTATTTTTAATGAAAAGTTATGGCCGGATTTTGATGAGCAAGAATTGAAATCGTGCATAAAAATATATCAATCCCGCCAACGACGGTTTGGAGGATTATAGTAAGGAGTCTTTTATGAAAGTTAGAACACTGACGGCAATTATTGCATTACTAATATTTCTGCCCATTTTATTAAAGGGTGGATTTATTCTCATGTTATTTGCATTCTTATTAGCGTTGATTGCGCTGAAAGAATTGCTCAATATGAATATGATAAAGTTTTTATCTATTCCAGGCATTTTTAGTGCTATTGCTTTAATAATTATCATGTTACCGCAAGATGCGGGAGCATGGGTTCAAATGATTCAACTTAGAAGTTTAATTGCAATGAGTTTTATCTTATTAAGCTATACTGTTTTATCAAAGAATCGATTTAGTTTTATGGATGCAGCATTTTGTTTAATGTCAGTTGCCTATGTAGGCATTGGTTTCATGTATTTTTATGAAACGCGTTCAGAAGGTTTACATTTCATACTCTATGCATTCTTAGTTGTTTGGCTTACAGATACAGGTGCATATATTTTTGGGAAATTATTAGGAAAGCATAAATTATGGCCGGTTATCAGTCCAAATAAAACAATTGAAGGTTTTATTGGAGGATTATTTAGCAGTTTAATCGTGCCGTTAGTTATGATATTCTTTGTGGATTTTAACATGAATATTTGGCTCATCTTGCTCGTCACCATTATATTAAGTATGTTTGGTCAACTTGGAGATTTAGTTGAGTCTGGTTTTAAAAGACACTTTGGTGTAAAGGATTCAGGAAGAATTTTACCAGGACATGGTGGTATTTTAGATCGTTTCGATAGTTTTATGTTTGTCTTACCTTTATTAAATATTTTGCTTATTCAAATTTAAATTTTGGAAATGGCTCATTTTATATGATAGTGTAAAATGAGTCATTTTTTGTGTATATTCAAAAACTTAATAATTGATTTTATTGAAATTTGCCTGTATAATGCTATCTTATTGCATAAACGTTAATTAAAGTCTTATTCTATAAATAATACAATTATTAGTACACGTTTAAATTAGGGGCATAATCATATCAATCAAAGGAGAGATTAAATGAAACTAACAAAGAAAGAAAAGTTTTCAATTCGGAAGCATAAATTTGGCGTATCATCCATACTGGTAGGTAGTATTATTGGTCTGACAATGTTAATGACTAAAGAAGCTGAAGCTGAAGAAGTGGAGCGTAATTTGTCAAAACAACAAATACAGCATAATAATGATGCTACTGGTGACACTCAAGATGATAATAATTATAATAATGAAATATCAAATCAGGAAGCAACAACGCAGAACAAACAAATAACTCAGTCTGACAATGTAAATAGCGAGGCACAAGCAATAAATGAAATAAGCGACAGCCATCGTACAGTAAATAAAGCCACTGAAGCACTAGACAATAACTCTACTTTAAATACATCCACCGATGTATCACCTGCAACGAAACAAGATACAACTACTAGCAATCAAACAACTCAGGAAAACAATGATGCAACAACACAAACCAAAACAAATTATAAGCAAGATGGTAATAACAACGTATTATCCCAAGTAGCAACCAATGACAATCAGTCTTCAAATCAACCACGTAACAGTCACCTAAATACATCCACAGTAACATACAACAATAATCATCAAGTAAGAAGATTAGCAAAAGTTGAAGCAACAAATACAGATAATAACGTTACTCAGACTTCAGACATATCGAATAAACTCTCAAATGTAACAGCGACAATTGAAGCGGCAGATACGATTTACCCACATAAAGCAGAATATGTAAATTTAAATTATCGTTTCCAAGCCCCAGATGATGTTCAAGCAGGAGATAGTATTAAAATTACTATTCCTCAAGCATTAAACTTAAATGGTGTAACAGCTACTGCTAAAGCACCTAATATTATGGCAGGTGACCAAATATTAGCTACTGGGACAATCGATGAAGAAGGAAATTTAATTTATACGTTTACAGATTATGTAACAAATAAAAATAATATTACAGGACAGATATCAATTCCTGGGTATATTGATCCTAAAAATGTAACACATACGGGTAAAGTGAATTTAGAGACATCTATTGGCCAAACAACTGCAAAGAAAACTGTGACAGTTGATTATGAAAAGTATGGAGAGTTTCGTAACTTGTCAATCAAAGGAACTATTGATCAAATTGATAAGGTGAATAACACATATAGACAAACCGTATATGTAAATCCTAGTAGTGATACTGTAGTGGATCCTTATTTAAGAGGCGGTTCAATACCGGGTACCAATAGTAATGTAATTATAGATGAGCAGAATACATCAATAAAAGTTTATAAAGTTAAAGAAAAAGCGCATCTAACAGACAGCTATTATGTTGATCCATCAAATTATGAAGATGTTACAAGTGACGTCAAAATTACTTTCCCTGAAAAAGGAATATATCAAATCAACTTTAATACTGAAGATGATCAAATTAATTCTCCATACGTAGTTGTTATTAATGGTCATGTTGATCCGAATAGTAATGGCAATTTGTATTTACGTTCTACATTATATGGTTACGATTCTAATTTCACTAGAGTTTCTATGGCATGGGATAATGAAGTAGAATATCATGCAGGAAGTGGTAATGGTGACGGTATAGATAAACCTGTAATACCGGATCAACCGGGGGATTCCGATAGTGATGCAGATTCCGATAGCGACGCAGACTCCGACAGCGATGCGGACTCCGATAGCGATGCAGATTCCGATAGCGACGCAGATTCCGATAGTGATGCGGATTCCGACAGCGACGCAGATTCCGATAGTGATGCAGACTCCGACAGCGATGCGGACTCCGATAGTGATGCAGACTCCGACAGCGATGCAGATTCCGATAGTGATGCGGACTCCGACAGTGATGCGGACTCCGATAGTGATGCGGACTCCGACAGTGATGCGGACTCCGATAGTGACGCAGATTCCGACAGCGATGCGGACTCCGACAGCGACGCAGATTCCGATAGTGATGCAGACTCCGATAGCGATGCAGATTCCGATAGCGACGCAGATTCCGACAGCGATGCGGACTCCGACAGTGATGCAGACTCCGACAGTGACGCGGATTCCGACAGTGATGCAGATTCCGATAGTGATGCGGACTCAGATAGCGACGCAGATTCTGACAGCGACGCAGACTCCGATAGTGATGCAGATTCCGACAGCGACGCAGACTCAGATAGCGACGCAGACTCCGATAGCGATGCAGATTCCGATAGCGATGCAGACTCAGATAGTGACGCAGATTCTGACAGTGATGCGGACTCAGATAGCGACGCAGACTCCGACAGCGATGCAGATTCCGATAGCGACGCAGATTCTGACAGCAATTCCGGTTCCGACAGCAATGTGGACTCAGATAGTGATTCAGAAAATGATAATGTAAGTGTTGAAGTTGATAATAATTCTAATCAACGTGGTATATCAACAATGAAAGCTCAACATCAACATTATGACTCAAATAACACTACACAGAAAAACACAGATAAATCCTTGCCAAAAACAGGAGAACAGTCAGAACAAACTGGCTTTATATCAAGCATACTTCTATTTTTAGGTGGATTATTATTCTTAAATCGTCGACGTTCAAAAAAAGAAGATAAATAAAAGATAGTAAGATGGAAATGTTCTATTAAATATGTAATACTATTATAAATTTAAGCATTACGAATATGAATCTTATAAACTAAGTTACTATACGGGAGTGGAAATGAAAGTTAAAATAACTTTTCCAGCTCCCGTTAACTTATTTGCAGCTATATATTTAACAATTATTAAGTAAAATTATTTATTTGATAGTAGGAACTAAGTTATATAAAATGATATACTTAAGAAGTTGTTTATCAATATGATAGACAAGAGATTATTAAAATGAATACTGTGATGTAAATAGAAATCATTAAAACGGATATAGTATCAAAGTTAGCATTTTTCTTATATATATTTAAATTTAAAACGTGTTCTTATAAAATAATGCTAAGATAGCTAAACCATGAGTAATAAGTATTATGAAGGTTTATAAAATGAATTGACATTATATGTACGTTTTATATAGTATTTTTGAATAAGTAATGATTTTCAGCATGAAATCAAATAAATTATAGAGGTGTAGTTATTGAGCATATTAATTACAGTTGTATCATTTGCTATCGTATTTGGAGTGCTAGTGACAGTGCATGAATATGGGCATATGTTTTTTGCAAAGCGTGCAGGAATTATGTGCCCAGAATTTGCAATTGGGATGGGACCAAAAATCTTTAGCTTTAGAAAGAATGAAACGTTATACACGATTCGTTTGTTACCAGTTGGTGGCTATGTCCGTATGGCAGGTGATGGGCTTGAAGAACTGCCAGTACAACCTGGTATGAATGTTAAAATTAAACTCAATGAGCAAGATGAAATTACACACATTATTTTAGATGATCAGCACAAATTTCAACAAATTGAAGCTATCGAAGTTAAAAAATGTGATTTTAAAAATGAGTTATTTATAGAGGGTATTACAGCGTATGATGAACAACGTCATCACTTCAATATTGCGCAGAAAGCGTTCTTTGTTGAACATGGTAGTTTAATTCAAATTGCCCCTAGAAATCGCCAATTTGCACATAAAAAACCGTTACAAAAGTTTTTAACACTTTTTGCTGGGCCATTGTTTAATTTTATTTTAGCGTTAGTTCTTTTTCTTGGATTAGCTATGTATAGTGGTGCACCGACTACTATAGTAGACAAAACAATTGATAAATATCCTGCCCAACAAGCTGGTATTCATAAGGGAGATAAAATTCTTCAAATCGGCGGGCAAGACATCAAAAATTTTAAAGACATTCAGAAAACCTTAGATGGCACGAAAGCTAAAAGCACAATAGTAAAAATTGAACGCGATAATAAAACAAAGAATATCGAAATTAAACCTAAAGAATTTAAACAAAAAACTACTAAAACTAAAACACAATCTACATTTTTATTGGGTATTGCACCAACATATGACCATTCTTTACTACCATCGTTAAAATTTGGTGTAACAGAATTCTTCGATAAAGGAAAGCTAATTTTCCAGGCTGTGGGTACATTATTAGCTAGTATTTTTACAGGAGACTTTACGTTTAATATGTTAAATGGACCTGTGGGTATTTATCATAATGTAGATACGGTAGTAAAATCTGGAATTTATAATCTAATAAGTTATACAGCGCTATTAAGTGTTAACCTAGGTATAATGAATTTATTACCAATACCTGCCCTTGACGGTGGTCGTATTTTATTCGTTATTTATGAAGCTATCTTTAGAAAACCAATTAATAAAAAAGCAGAAACAATGATTATTGCAGCAGGGGCTATTTTTGTCTTGCTTGTTATGATAGCAGTAACATGGAATGATATTCAACGCTATTTCTTATAATTATAGGAGGAGAAAGTCATGAGACAATCAAAAGTATTTATACCAACTATGAGAGAAGTGCCTGCTGAAGCTGAAGCTTTGAGTCATCAATTACTCCTTAAAGCGGGACTAATCAAACAAAGTACAAGTGGTATTTATAGTTACTTACCATTAGCAACACGTGTCCTTAATAATATTTCTAAAATCATTCGCGAAGAAATGGAACGCATTGATGCAGTTGAAATTTTAATGCCAGTATTACAACAAGCTGAACTTTGGGAAGAATCAGGTCGTTGGAGCGCATACGGTCCAGAATTAATGCGCTTAAAAGATAGAAATGGGAGAGAGTTTGCATTAGGGCCTACACATGAAGAGGTAGTTACTTCTTTAGTTCGAGATGAATTAAAATCATACAAGCGTCTACCACTTACGCTATTTCAAATTCAGTCAAAATTCCGTGATGAAAAACGACCACGTTTCGGCTTATTACGTGGACGTGAGTTTATAATGAAAGATGCCTATTCTTTTCACGCTGATGAAGCATCATTAGATGCAACATATCAAGACATGTATCAAGCATATGGAAGAATTTTTAAACGTGTAGGTATTAACGTGCGCCCTGTACTTGCCGATTCTGGTGCTATTGGTGGCAATCATACCCACGAATTTATGGCACTAAGTAAAATTGGCGAAGATACGATTGTTTATAGTAATGAAAGTGATTATGCAGCTAATATTGAAAAAGCAGAAGTTGTATATCAGCCACAACGTCAAGAAGAATCGTCAGCAGACTTAACTAAAATTGAAACACCAAATGTTAAAACTGCACAAGAGTTAGCAGACTTCCTACAGTTACCATTAAACGCCATTGTTAAATCAATGATTTTTAAAATAGACGGTGAATTTGTCATGATTCTTATCAGAGGTCATCATGAACTTAATGACGTTAAATTAAAATCATATTTTGGCACAGATGCTATTGAGATGGCAACAGAAGATGAAATTGTCAATTTAGTAGGTGCACATCCGGGTTCACTAGGTCCAATTTTTGATAAAGATATCAAAATAATTGCTGATAATTATGTGCAAGATTTAACGAATTTAGTCATAGGTGCTAATGAAGATGGTTATCATTACATGAACGCAAATATAGGCAGAGATTTTACTGTAGATGATTTTGGTGATTTTCGTTTTATTCTTGAAGGTGAAATGTTGAGCGATGGATCTGGTAAAGCTCAATTTGCAGAAGGTATTGAGGTTGGACAAGTCTTTAAACTTGGCACTAAATATTCTGAAGCGATGAATGCGACGTTCTTAGATAATCAAGGAAAAGCACAACCATTAATTATGGGATGCTATGGCATCGGTGTTTCTCGTACATTAAGTGCTATTGTTGAGCAAAATAATGATGATAACGGTATTATTTGGCCTAAAACTGTAACACCGTTTGATTTGCATCTTATTACTGTAAATCCTAAAAAAGAAGAACAACAATCATTAGCAGATAATTTGTATGAGCAACTTAACGGTATGTTTGACGTATTATATGATGATAGAAAAGAACGTGCCGGTGTGAAATTTAATGATGCAGATTTAATTGGGTTACCTATTCGTATTGTTGTAGGTAAACAAGCAGCTGAAGGCATCGTTGAAGTCAAAGTTCGACGTACAGGCACAAGTGAAGATGTACATGTTGAACAACTTGAACAATACATTAAAGCTATTTATAACGAATTATAAAGTTTAAAAGTATAAATGACATAAAGCGGTGAAAATTCCTACTCATAGGTTTTCACCGCTTTTGATTGAACAAAGTACCTGGTTGTGTAACAAAAAGTTATTTTGCAGACATGAATTTTTTAAATTACAGTAGTATAATAAGAAGTAAATTTATTTTTGAATTATTAGCAAAAATTGATATTTTAACGTGATAAAAGTAATATTTTAAGGTGGTAGTTGTCTTGGCAATGACAAATCAAGAAAAATTTAAAGTACTTGCTGACCAGATTAAAATAGCTAATCAGCTTGAGCAAGATATTATAGAACAAGGCGAATTAATGCGTATAGATGTTTCGAAAAAGAACAGAACTTGGGATTTCCAAATTAAGTTACCACGTTTTTTATCTAAAGAAGACTATCTTATCTTTACACACGCAATAGTCGAAGAATTTAAAGAAATAGCAACTGTACAGTGGCATTTTACTATTGCTGATACTCATAACCAAGATGAATTTGCGATAAAATATTTTGATTATTGTATTGATCAGACAGCATTATCTCCAAAAGTTAAAGGACAGTTAAAGCAAAAAAGCCTAATTATGTCAGGCGATGTCTTGAAAGTGATGGTTTCTAATGATGTCGAAAGAAATCACTTTGACAAAGTTTGTAATGGGAGTTTGGTAAAGGCATATCAGCAGTGTGGTTTTGATATCAATAAAGTTGTTTTTGAAACAGATCATAGTCATCAAGATGAAAACTTAGCATCACTTGAAGCACATATTCAACAAGAGGATGAACAAAGTGCACGTGAAGCTACGGAAAAACTTGAAAAAATGAAAGCAGAAAAAGCGAAACAACAAGACAATAACGAAAGTGCCGTTTCTAAGTGTCAAATTGGAAAAACAATACAAGTTGAAAATATTAGAACTATCGAATCAATTGTTGAAGAGGAATTTAAAGTTGCAATTGAAGGGGTTATTTTTGATATAAATTTAAAAGAACTTAAAAGTGGTCGTCACATAGTCGAATTAAAAGTTACTGATTACACAGACTCATTAGTATTAAAGATGTTCACACGTAAAAACAAAGATGACTTAGATCACTTTAAAGCTTTAAGTGTCGGCAAGTGGATACGTGCTCAAGGACGCATTGAGGAAGATAGTTTTGTCAGAGATTTAGTTATGATGATGTCTGATATTGAAGAAATTAAAAAAACACCTAAACAAGATAAATCAAAAGAGAAGCGCGTAGAATATCATTTACATACTGCAATGAGTCAAATGGATGGGATACCTAACATTAATAGTTATGTTGCTCAAGCAGCCGAATGGGGTCACAAAGCGATAGCAGTGACGGATCACAACGGTGTTCAAGCATTTCCAGATGCGCATAGTGCAGCAGAAAAGCATGGCATAAAGATGATTTATGGAATGGAAGGTATGTTGGTAGACGATGGTGTGCCTATTGCATATAAACCCACGAATCGTGACTTAAAAGATGCTACTTATGTAGTGTTTGACGTTGAAACAACGGGTTTATCCAATCAATATGATCAAATCATTGAGTTAGCGGCTGTTAAAGTTTATGATGGTGAAATTATTGATAAATTCGAACGTTTTAGCAATCCACATCAAAAATTATCAGAAACAATTATTAATTTAACGCATATTACAGATGATATGTTGACAGATGCACCCGAAATTGATGAAGTATTGACAGAATTTAAAGAATGGGTTGGGGATGCTATTTTCGTAGCACACAACGCTTCTTTTGACATGGGCTTTATTGACACCGGATATGAGCGCATAGGTTTTGGACCTTCGACCAATGGAGTAATCGATACGCTTGAATTATCTAGAACGATTAATACAGAATATGGTAAACATGGATTAAACTTTTTAGCTAAAAAATATGGTGTCGAACTTACGCAACATCATAGAGCAATTTATGATACTGAAGCTACTGCATATATTTTTATTAAGATGCTTCAACAAATGAAAGAATTAGGTGTATCAAATCATAAAGACATCAATAAGAAGTTGTCGAATGAGGACGCGTATAAACGTGCACGTCCATCTCATGTCACACTGATTGTCCAAAACCAAGAAGGACTTAAAAATCTCTTTAAAATTGTTAGTGCATCATTGGTCAAATATTATTATCGTACACCTCGTATTCCAAGATCTCTACTTGATGAATTCCGTGAAGGTCTATTAATTGGCACAGCATGTGATGAAGGTGAATTATTTACAGCTGTAATGCAACGCGATCAATCGGAAGTTGAAAAAGTTGCGAACTATTATGATTTTATCGAAGTTCAACCACCTGCATTGTATCAAGATTTACTTGATCGAGAGTTAATCCGTGACACAGCGACGTTACATGAGATTTACCAACGTTTGCTTAAAGCAGGAGAACAGGCCAATATACCTGTTATTGCAACAGGTAATGCCCATTACTTAAATGAACATGATGGCATAGCGCGTAAAATATTAATCGCTTCACAACCAGGTAACCCATTGAATCGTTCAACTTTACCTAAAGCACATTTTAGAACAACTGATGAAATGTTAGATGAATTTCATTTCTTAGGAGAAGAAAAGGCATATGAAATCGTCGTTAAAAATACAAATGCTTTGGCTGATCGCATTGAACGTGTTGTACCGATTAAAGATCAGTTATTTACTCCAAGAATGGAGGGTGCAAATGAAGAAATACGTGAATTAAGCTATAGTAATGCCAAAAAATTATATGGTGAAGATCTACCACAAATTGTTATTGATCGACTTGAAAAAGAGTTAGCCAGTATTATCGGTAATGGTTTCGCAGTTATATATTTAATCTCTCAGCGACTTGTTAAGAAATCTTTAGAAGATGGATATCTAGTGGGATCAAGGGGATCAGTAGGATCAAGCTTCGTAGCAACAATGACTGAAATTACAGAAGTTAATCCGCTACCTCCGCACTATATATGTCCACAGTGTAAAACGAGTGAATTCTTTAATGATGGATCTGTAGGTTCTGGCTTTGATTTACCAGATAAAAAATGTGAAACATGTGGCAGTGAATTAATTAAAGAAGGTCAAGATATTCCATTTGAAACATTCTTAGGATTCAAAGGTGACAAAGTACCTGATATTGACTTGAATTTTAGTGGTGAATATCAACCAAACGCGCATAACTATACGAAAGTTCTTTTCGGAGAAGACAAAGTATTCCGTGCAGGGACTATAGGTACAGTTGCTGAAAAAACTGCCTTCGGATATGTTAAAGGCTATTTAAATGATCAAGGAATTCATAAGCGTGGTGCTGAAATTGATCGTTTAGTTAAAGGATGTACAGGAGTAAAACGTACGACTGGACAACATCCAGGGGGCATTATTGTTGTACCAGATTACATGGATATCTATGATTTTACGCCAATTCAATATCCGGCTGATGATCAGAATTCAGCATGGATGACGACACACTTTGATTTTCATTCTATACATGATAATGTCTTAAAACTTGATATACTAGGGCACGATGATCCTACCATGATTCGTATGTTGCAAGATTTATCAGGTATTGACCCGAAAACAATTCCAGTTGATGATAAAGAAACAATGAAAATTTTTAGTAGCCCTGAAACGCTAGGTGTGACGGAAGAAGATATTTTATGTAAAACAGGGACGTTTGGGGTACCTGAATTTGGTACAGGATTTGTAAGACAGATGCTTGAAGATACAAAACCAACTACTTTTTCGGAGTTAGTACAAATTTCAGGATTGTCTCATGGTACAGATGTATGGTTAGGTAACGCCCAAGAACTAGTGCGAAGTGGTATATGTGATTTATCGGGTGTGATAGGTTGCCGTGATGATATCATGGTGTACTTAATGTACGCCGGACTAGAACCATCTATGGCATTTAAAATAATGGAATCCGTACGTAAAGGTAAAGGATTAACCGATGAGATGATTGAAACCATGAAAGAAAATAATGTACCAGACTGGTATTTAGATTCATGTTTGAAAATTAAGTACATGTTCCCTAAAGCACATGCGGCAGCATATGTTTTAATGGCAGTACGCATTGCTTACTTTAAAGTACATCATCCACTGTATTATTATGCAGCATATTTTACGATTCGTGCATCTGATTTTGATTTAATCACGATGATTAAAGATAAAGAAAGCATTAAAAATACTGTTAAAGATATGTATGCACGCTATATGGAATTAGGTAAAAAAGAAAAAGACGTATTAACAGTGTTAGAGTTAGTGAATGAGATGGCTCATAGAGGCTTTAGTATGCAGCCGATTAGTTTAGAGAAAAGCCAGGCATTTGATTTTATTATCGAAGGTGATTCTTTAATTCCACCATTTATTGCAGTTCCTGGACTTGGTGAAAACGTTGCGCAACGTATTGTAGAGGCGCGTAGTGAAGGTCCTTTCTTATCAAAAGAAGATTTAAATAAAAAAGCTGGCTTATCACAAAAGATTATTGATTACTTAGATGATTTAGGTTCTTTACCAGATTTACCAGATAAAGCACAGTTATCTATATTTGATATGTAATTGACGCACTAAATATTGTTACAATTTGTTTACTACAATTAGTTATGGTATACTTTAATTGTGTAAAAAATGATACTCAGGCAAAAAGAGTGGGCATATACCCGCTCTTTTCTATTTGCCAAAAAGGGAGGTCTGTATGAGCAAAATAACTGAAGAGGTAGAAACTCTTATTCAACCAGTGTTGGAAGCTTTAAATTATGAACTTGTAGAAGTTGAATTTGTGAAAGAAGGTAAAGATCATTTCTTACGTGTATCTATTGACAAAGAAGGTGGCGTAGATTTGAACGATTGTACACTTGCCTCCGAAAAAATTAGTGAAGTGATGGATGAGCATGATCCGATTAAAGAAATGTACTATCTTGATGTGGCTTCACCAGGTGCAGAGCGACCAATCAAAAAAGAGCAAGATTATCAAAAGGCAATCCAACAGCCTATCTTTGTGTCACTTTATGCACCTATCGAAAATAATAAAGAATGGCTAGGTATTTTAGTGGAAGTTACAGCAGAAACAATTACCATGGAAGTTAAAGAAAAAGCCAAGAAAAAACAAATTAGCATACCAAGAAATAAAATAGCAAAAGCACGTCACGCGGTAATGCTCTAACGTGATGAGGAGGAATAATTGTGGCAAGTAATGAACTATTATTGGCAACAGAATATTTAGAAAAAGAAAAGAAAATCCCAAGAGAAGTTTTAATTGATGCGATTGAAGCCGCATTAATAACGGCTTATAAAAAAAATTATGATAGCGCACGCAATGTTCGTGTCGAATTAAATATGGACGAAGGTACATTTAAAGTAGTGGCTCGCAAATCAGTAGTTGAAGAAGTTTCTGATTATAGAGATGAAGTGGATTTGAGTACTGCACTTGTTAAAAATCCTGCATACGAAGTGGGCGATATTTATGAAGAAGATGTGACACCAAAGGATTTTGGCCGCGTTGGCGCTCAAGCAGCTAAACAAGCTGTTATGCAACGATTACGTGATGCAGAAAGAGAAATCCTTTATGATGAATTTGTAGATAAAGAAGATGATATTTTAACTGGTCTTATTGACCGTGTTGATCATCGTTACGTTTATGTTAATCTAGGTCGTATTGAAGCCGTATTATCTGAAGCTGAAAGAAGTCCAAATGAAAAGTATATCCCTAATGAACGTATTAAAGTTTATGTCAATAAAGTTGAACAAACAACAAAAGGGCCTCAAATCTATGTGTCTCGCAGTCATCCTGGTTTGCTTAAACGATTATTTGAGCAAGAAGTTCCTGAAATTTATGATGGCACAGTAATCGTAAAATCTGTTGCACGTGAAGCAGGTGATAGATCTAAAATCAGCGTGTACTCAGAGAATCCAGATATCGATGCTGTAGGTGCATGTGTTGGTGCAAAAGGTGCACGTGTCGAAGCTGTTGTTGAAGAGTTAGGTGGAGAAAAAATCGACATTGTCCAATGGGATGAAGATCCTAAAGTTTTCGTTAAGAATGCTTTAAGTCCTTCACAAGTTTTAGAAGTTATTGTCGATGAAAGCAATCAATCAACTGTTGTCATCGTTCCAGATTATCAATTATCATTAGCTATTGGTAAAAGAGGGCAAAATGCGCGATTAGCAGCTAAATTAACAGGTTGGAAAATCGATATTAAATCAGAAACAGATGCACGTGAAGCAGGTATCTATCCTATTGTAGAAGCTGAAAATCATGCAGATGAATCTGAAATTGAAATAGACGACGAATCAATTGAAACAACAGAAATAGATGCAGCTGAAGAATCCAAAAACACTGAAGAATAGGCTGGTGTATGTATCTTATGAAAAAGAAAAAAATACCAATGCGTAAATGTATCTTAACGAATGAGATGCAACCAAAAAAAGATATGATTCGAGTGGTTATTAATAAAGAAGGCGAGATATTTGCAGATGCTACTGGTAAGAAACCAGGGAGAGGTGCCTATGTTTCTAAAGTGGTTTCAGCTGTTGAACAGGCACAGCAAAAAGGCGTTTTAGAAAAGTACTTCAATGCGAGCAAAGAACAACTTGATCCGGTCTACAAGGAAATCATTCGACTTATATATAGAGAAGAGATACCTAAATGACTGAAGCTCAAATTATGAACTTTCTTGGCTTAGCCATGAGAGCAAGAAAAGTAAAGTCTGGTGAATCAGTTTTGATGACTGAAATCAAAAAAAAGACATTAACATTAGTCATCTTAGCTTCTGATGCATCTGATAATACAACAAAAACAATTAAAAATAAATGTCATAGTTATCAAGTTCCGCTGAGAGTATTTGGAACGAAAGAACAATTAGGACAAGCTTTGGGCAAAAGCGAACGAGTTAATATCGGAATCACTGATGCTGGATTTGCTAAAAAATTAGTGTCAATGATCGATGAATATCGTAAGGAGTGATTATATGAGTAAACAAAGAATTTATGAATATGCGAAAGAATTAAATTTAAAGAGTAAAGATATTATAGATGAACTTAAAAGTATGAATGTTGAAGTATCTAATCATATGCAAGCACTAGAAAAAGAACAAATCACAGCGCTTGATAAAAAATTCAGACCACAAAAACAACAGAATAATAAACAAGAAGCTCAAAATAATCACCAAAAATCATCTAATAAATCAACTCAAAAATCAAATCAACAACAAGGTAGTAAACAACAAGGAAATCAACAAACTAAGAACAATCAAAAGAAAAGCAATCAAAATAATAATAAGGGCAATAAAAATAATAAAAGCAACAAAAATAGTAAAAACAATAAAAATAACAAAAATAATACGGTTAAAAAACCAGTTGAGCCTAAAGAAATTCCATCAAAAATTTCATATACTGAAGGTATTACAGTTGGAGAACTAGCTGATAAAATGAATGTAGAGTCAGCTGAGATTATAAAAAAATTATTCTTATTGGGTATTGTTGCCAATATTAATCAATCTTTAGACGAAGATACATTAGAACTGATTGCTAGTGATTATGATGTTGAACTTGAAAAAGAAATAGTTATTGATGAAGAAGATTTATCTATTTATTTTGATGATGAACAAGAAGATCCTGATGCAATTGAAAGACCTGCTGTTGTTACAATTATGGGACATGTTGACCATGGTAAAACGACACTTCTTGACTCAATTCGTCACACTAAAGTGACTGCAGGAGAAGCTGGAGGGATTACGCAGCATATCGGTGCTTATCAAATTAAAAATGCTGGGAAGAAAATAACATTTCTAGACACACCGGGACATGCAGCATTTACAACGATGCGTGCTCGTGGTGCCCAAGTTACTGACATCACTATTTTAGTTGTGGCAGCTGATGATGGCGTCATGCCTCAAACAATTGAAGCGATTAATCATGCTAAAGAAGCAGATGTACCTACGATTGTCGCTGTAAATAAGATTGATAAACCAACAGCTAATCCTGATCGAGTTATGCAAGAATTAACTGAATATGGACTCATTCCTGAAGATTGGGGTGGCGATACCATCTTTGTACCGCTATCAGCATTAAGTGGTGAGGGTATTGATGATTTATTAGAAATGATTGGTTTAGTGGCAGAAGTTCAAGAATTAAAAGCTAATCCAAGTAAGCGTGCAGTTGGTACAGTGATTGAAGCTGAGTTAGATAAATCACGAGGGCCATCAGCTTCACTGTTAGTACAAAACGGTACTCTAAATGTAGGTGATGCCATTGTTGTCGGTAACACATATGGACGTATTCGTGCAATGGTCAATGATTTGGGCCAACGTATTAAATCAGCAGGACCATCCACACCAGTAGAAATTACAGGTATTAACGATGTGCCACAAGCTGGAGATCGCTTCGTTATCTTTAGTGATGAAAAGCAAGCGCGTCGTATCGGTGAAGCACGTCACGAAGCCAGTATTATACAACAACGTCAAGAAAGTAAGAATGTAACTCTAGATAACTTATTTGAACAAATGAAACAAGGTGAAATGAAAGATTTAAATGTCATTATCAAAGGTGATGTGCAGGGTTCTGTTGAGGCACTAGCTGCATCATTAATGAAAATTGACGTTGAAGGCGTTAATGTACGTATTATTCACACTGCAGTTGGTGCAATCAATGAATCAGATGTTACATTAGCTAATGCATCTAATGGAATTATCATTGGTTTTAATGTGAGACCGGATTCAGGAGCTAAACGTGCAGCAGAAGCTGAAAATGTAGATATGCGCTTACATCGTGTTATCTATAATGTTATCGAAGAAATTGAATCAGCTATGAAAGGAATGCTAGATCCAGAATTTGAAGAACAAGTCATCGGTCAAGCTGAAGTACGTCAAACATTTAAAGTATCTAAAGTAGGAACAATTGCAGGCAGCTACGTTGTTGAAGGTAAAATCACTCGTAATGCAGGTGTTCGTGTGATTAGAGACGGTATTGTTCAATTTGAAGGTGAATTAGATACATTAAAACGTTTTAAAGATGATGCTAAAGAAGTAGCACAAGGTTACGAATGCGGTATTACAATTGATAAATATAACGACCTTAAAGAAGGCGACATTATTGAAGCATTTGAAATGGTAGAAGTAAAACGTTAAATTTATCGAAAATAAATGATAATACAATTAAAAACTGTCAGCATTGAGGAACTATGTTGACAGTTTTTGAATATCAAAAAATTTATAAATTTCTGTGTTAAATAGTACAATATAACTTAAAATAAACAATGATATTCACATGCAAAGACGTATTATGACTTTATTGAATTTTGAATAAATACAAAAATGGACAAAGAGGTGAACGATTTATGACTAATATGAGAGCTGAACGTGTAGGCGAACAAATGAAAAAAGAGATTATGGATATTGTTAATAATAAAGTCAAAGATCCAAGAGTAGGTTTTATTACTATCACAGATGTAGACTTAACGAACGACTTATCACAAGCTAAAGTATTTTTAACAGTACTTGGCAGTGATAAAGAAATTGATGATACATTTAAAGCATTAGATAAAGCAAAAGGTTTTATTAAATCAGAATTAGCAACTCGTATGAGATTGCGCATAATACCAGAATTATCATTTGAGTATGACAAATCCATAGATTATGGTAATAAAATTGAAAAAATGATTCGAGATTTGCATAAAAAAGATTAAAATTAACGTTAACATTTAAAAGCAACATTAAGGCAAGCAATTCGATTTGAAATACTCAACCTTCTATGATTTTTAGTAAAGACAGTGAGTATTTTAAAGCAGCTTGTCTTTTTTCTTGTAAAAATAATGTTCGAAGCGCTAATCATCAGTGTTATAATGTGAAAGAATAGCATTTATTATTTAAAAGGTGTGAAAATATGTATAACGGTATTTTGCCTGTACGCAAGGAAAGAGGACTTACAAGTCATGATGTCGTCTTTAAATTGAGAAAGATATTACAAACTAGGAAAATAGGCCACACGGGCACACTTGATCCTGAAGTTGATGGTGTATTGCCAGTTTGTATTGGCATCGCCACTCGAGTAAGTGATTATATCATGGATATGGGAAAAACCTATCATGCTACTGTGGCTATAGGGACAAGTACCACTACTGAAGATCAAACTGGAGATATATTAGAACAGAAAACAATAAATGTAGGAGAAATTACATCAGAAGCAATTGACTCGACCTTGTCTCAATTTCAAGGATGGATTACACAAATTCCACCTATGTATTCATCAGTTAAAGTTAAAGGAAAAAAGCTTTATGAATATGCTAGAAATGGTGAAACTGTAGAGCGTCCAGAAAGAAAAGTTGAGATAAAAAGCATACAACGTGTTTCAGAAATTCACTTTAAACAAGGCATGTGCTTATTTGATATAGATATTACTTGTGGTAAAGGGACATATATACGTACGCTTGCTACAGATATTGGCAAAGCATTAGGCTTTCCAGCACATATGTCACGCCTTACTCGAACATCATCTGGCGGATTTAATATAAGTGATAGTTTAACTATTGAGCAAATCAAAGTATTGCATGAGCAAGAACAGTTACAAGAAAAGTTGTTTCCTATAGAATATGGATTAAAAGGTCTACCTTCTATTGAAATATATAATGAGGACATCAAGCATCGTATACTTAATGGACAAAAGTTTCAGAAGTCTATGTTTTCTACAGTTATTAAACAACAAATTGTATTTATTGATGGTAGGACACAACAAGTTTTAGCTATCTATATTTCACATCCAGATAAGCCAAAGGAAATTAAACCAAAGAAAGTTTTTAATTAAAGGAGAAATATTAATGAAAGTGATAGAAGTAACGCATCCTATACAGCCGGAACAACTGATTAACGAAGATGTTGCGATGGCTTTTGGCTTTTTTGATGGTATGCATAAAGGTCATTTAAAGGTTTTTGAAACACTCAACGAACGTGCTGAAGCGCATAACTTGAAAAAAGCAGTTATGACATTTGATCCACATCCTTCTGTCGTTCTAAACCCAAAAAGAAAAAGAACTACATATTTAACACCTTTGACTGATAAATTAGAGATGATTGAACAACAAAATATCGATTATTGCATTGTCATTAATTTTTCTTCGCGTTTTGCTGATGTGACTGCAGAAGATTTTGTTCAAAATTATATTATAAATAACCATGTTAAAGAAGTGGTTGCTGGTTTTGATTTTACTTATGGTAAATTTGGCAAAGGAAATATGACAGTATTAAAAGAAATGGACGACTTTAATACGACCATTGTTGGAAAGCAAGAAATTGAAGCCGAAAAAATTTCTACTACTGCTATTCGTCAGGCTTTGCAAGAAGGTCATTTGCAAAAAGCTAACAATGAATTAGGTTATTTATACCGTTTAAAAGGTACCGTTGTACAAGGTGAAAAAAGAGGGCGTACGATTGGTTTTCCAACCGCGAATGTTCAACCTAGTGATGATTATGTGCTACCGAAAAAAGGTGTATATGCTGTTAGTATGGCTATTGGTGCAGAAAAGAGATTGTATCGTGGTGTAGCAAATGTTGGTGTAAAGCCAACATTCCATGATCCTTCTAAAGCGGAAATTGTAATAGAAGTTAATATTTTTGATTTTGATGAAAATATCTATGGTGAAAGGGTCATTGTTTATTGGCATCATTATTTACGACCTGAAGTTAAATTTGATGGCATTGATCCGCTAGTTGAACAGATGAATGAAGATAAAGCTAAAGCCCAATATTTACTGGCAGTTGATTTTGGCGATGAAGTATCATATAATATATAAAGTTGAGTTTTGTAAATAAAGACATCGACCAATATAATCCTTTATCTTGGCAGGTTGAGACTCCGACGCCTAGCTCAGATTGAGGTGTATACAAATTATAGGAGGAATTGATTATGGCAATCACTCAAGAACGTAAGAATGAAATTATTAAAGAATACCGTGTACACGAAACAGATACTGGTTCACCAGAAGTACAAATTGCTGTTTTAACTGCTGAAATTTCAGCATTAAACGAACATTTAAGTACTCATAAAAAAGACCATCATTCACGTCGTGGACTATTGAAAATGGTAGGTCGTCGTAGACATTTATTAAACTACTTACGTAGCAAAGATATTCAACGTTACCGTGAATTGATTAAATCATTAGGTATTCGTCGTTAATCTTAATACACTTTGAGGGAAGTTCTATTCACTTAGGGCTTTCCTTTTTTTATAGAAATAAGACAAATAACTATTATAAAAATTCAAAAATTAATGATATGATATACATATTAGAATGAAGAGAGGAGATTCATAATGTCTCAAGAAAAGAAAGTTTTCAAAACTGAATGGGCCGGCCGTTCATTAACAATAGAGACAGGACAATTAGCTAAGCAAGCTAACGGTGCTGTTTTGGTACGTTATGGCGATACAGTTGTCTTATCAACTGCTGTTGCGTCAAAAGAACCACGTGATGGTGACTTTTTCCCATTAACAGTAAATTATGAAGAAAAAATGTATGCTGCTGGTAAAATCCCTGGTGGTTTTAAAAAAAGAGAAGGTCGTCCTGGAGATGAAGCGACATTAACAGCACGACTTATCGATAGACCGATTAGACCTTTGTTTCCTAAAGGATATAAACATGATGTTCAAATTATGAATATCGTCTTAAGTGCAGATCCTGATTGCTCACCTGAAATGGCAGCGATGATTGGTTCATCAATGGCGCTTAGCGTATCTGATATTCCATTCCAAGGTCCAATTGCCGGTGTGAATGTTGGTTATGTAGATGGCAAATATGTTATTAATCCTACATTGGAACAAAAAGAGCAATCTCGTTTGGATTTAGAGGTTGCAGGGCATAAAGATGCTGTTAATATGGTTGAAGCCGGTGCAAGTGAAATCACAGAACAGGAAATGTTAGAGGCTATTTTCTTTGGGCATGATGAAATAAAACGTCTTGTTGAATTCCAACAACAAATTGTTGATCATCTCCAACCAGTTAAGTCAGAGTTTATTCCAGTTGAACGCGATGAAGCGTTAGTTAGTAGAGTACAAGCATTAACAGAAGAAAAAGGTCTTAAAGAAACGGTGTTAACATTCGATAAAAAACAACGTGATGATAACTTAGACGAGTTAAAAGCGGAAATTGCAGCAGAATTTATAGACGAAGCTGATCCTGAGAATGAATTGCTAATTAATGAAGTTCATGCAATTTTAAATGATCTAGTTAAAGAAGAAGTACGTCGTCTTATTGCAGACGAAAAAATCCGACCTGATGGGCGTAAACCAGATGAGATTCGTCCTTTAGAATCTGAAGTTGGTATTTTACCAAGAGCACATGGGTCAGGATTGTTTACACGTGGACAAACTCAAGCATTGTCTGTATTGACACTCGGAGCCTTAGGTGATTATCAAATTATTGATGGTTTAGGACCTGAACAAGAAAAACGATTTATGCATCATTATAATTTTCCTAATTTCTCAGTTGGTGAAACGGGTCCTGTAAGAGCACCAGGACGTCGAGAAATCGGACATGGTGCTTTAGGTGAACGCGCATTACGTCACATTATTCCGGATACATCTAAATTCCCTTATACAATAAGAATCGTGAGTGAAGTACTTGAATCTAATGGTTCATCTTCACAAGCATCCATTTGTGGTTCTACTTTGGCCTTAATGGATGCAGGTGTACCAATTAAAGCACCGGTTGCAGGTATTGCGATGGGTCTTGTTACACGTGAAGACAGCTATACAATCTTAACAGACATACAAGGTATGGAAGATGCCTTAGGAGACATGGATTTCAAAGTTGCTGGTACAAAAGATGGTATTACGGCAATCCAAATGGATATTAAGATTGATGGGTTAACACGTGAAGTTATTGAAGAGGCTTTAGAACAGGCACGTAAAGGTCGCTTAGCGATTATGGACCACATGTTACAAACGATTGATCATCCACGTGCTGAGCTTAGTGCATACGCACCAAAAGTAGAAATTATGCACATTAATCCAGATAAAATTAGAGATGTCATTGGACCTGGAGGCAAAAAAATCAATGAAATTATTGATGAAACAGGTGTGAAATTAGATATTGAACAAGATGGAACAATTTATATTGGGGCTGTAGATCAAGCAATGATTAATCGTTCAAAAGAAATCATTGAAGCGATTACACGTGAAGCTGAAGTTGGTCAAATTTATGATGCAAAAGTAAAACGTATTGAAAAATATGGTGCGTTTGTAGAAATATTCTCAGGCAAAGATGCATTATTACACATTTCTCAAATTTCAAAAGACCGCATTAATAAAGTTGAAGATGTCTTGAAAATTGGAGATACGATTAAAGTTAAAATCACTGAAATCGATAAACAAGGTCGCGTCAATGCCTCTCATAAAGTACTTGTTGAATAAGGTTCTGTTTTTTAAAACGAATTAAATCAATTAATGAAGTTTTAGGTAGTGTGCTAGACGCGCTACCTTTTCTATTTTTTAACCGGAGTTGAAATGGTTTTAATAGTGTACACAGCGTACAATTTAACTTATAATAATGAATGAGTATATATTTGGACGGGAATTTTTATAGGAGGTAACATTTTGAGTTTAATTAAGAAAAAAAATAAAGATATTCGCATCATACCCTTAGGTGGCGTGGGTGAAATCGCAAAGAATATGTATATCGTCGAAGTTGACGATGAAATGTTTATATTAGACGCCGGCTTGATGTTTCCAGAAGATGAAATGCTAGGTGTTGACATTGTTATACCGGATATTACGTATGTCCTTGAAAATAAAGCGCGTTTAAAAGGGATTTTCTTGACTCATGGACATGAACATGCCATTGGTGCAGTAAGTTATATTTTAGAGCAGTTAGATGTTCCAGTCTATGGATCAAAGCTTACATTGGCACTTGTTAAAGAGAATATGAAAGCGCGTAATATAAAGAAAAAAGTACGCTATTATACAGTTAATCATGATTCAGTGATGAAATTCAAAAATGTAAATATTACGTTTTTCAATACAACACATAGTATTCCAGATAGTTTAGGTATTTGTATTCATACATCATATGGTGCCATTGTCTATACAGGCGAATTTAAGTTTGACCAAAGCTTACAAGGAAACTATGCGCCAGATTTAAAACGAATGTCAGAAATAGGAGAGAATGGTGTTTTTGCGTTAATAAGTGATTCTACAGAAGCGGAAAAACCTGGTTACAACACACCAGAAAATGTCATTGAAACGCACATTTATGATGCATTTGCTAAAGCAAAAGGACGAATTATTGTATCATGTTATGCATCAAACTTTATTCGTATTCAGCAGGTGTTAAATACTGCTAGTAAGTTAAATCGTAAAGTTTCATTCTTAGGCAGATCACTAGAAAGCTCATTTAATATTGCACGTAAGATGGGATATTTTGATATACCTAAAGATCTCCTTATTCCAATTGATGAAGTTGAAAATTATCCGAAAAATGAAGTTGTTATTATCGCCTCTGGAATGGAAGGCGAACCTATTGAAGCATTAAGTCAAATGGCACGTAATAAACATAAAATTATGAACATTCAAAAAGGTGATTCAGTATATCTAGCCATTACAGCTTCTGCTAATATGGAAGTTATTATTGGTAATACTTTAAATGAGTTGGTTCGTGCAGGTGCACATATCGTTCCTAATAATAAAAAAATACATGCTTCTAGTCACGGTTGCATGGAAGAATTAAAAATGATGCTTAATATTATGAAACCAGAGTACTTTATTCCAGTACAAGGTGAATTTAAAATGCAAATTGCGCATGCTAAATTAGCTAATGAAACTGGCGTTGCTCCAGAAAAAATCTTTTTAGTTGAAAAAGGTGACGTCATGCATTACGACGGTAAAGACATGACTTTGAGTGAGAAAGTTACATCAGGCAATGTTTTAATTGATGGTATCGGTGTTGGTGATGTAGGTAATATCGTGTTAAGAGATCGTCATTTACTAGCAGAAGATGGCATTTTTATTGCTGTCGTAACGTTAGACCCTAAACATCGTCGTATCGCTGCTGGACCTGAAATTCAATCAAGAGGATTTGTCTATGTTCGGGAAAGTGAAGAACTTTTAAAAGAAGCAGAAGAAAAAGTGCGTGAAATCGTAGAAGCCGGTCTACAAGAAAAACGTATTGAATGGTCTGAAATTAAGCAAAATATGAGGGACCAAATTAGCAAGCTATTATTTGAGAGTACGAAACGTCGTCCAATGATTATACCAGTTATCTCAGAAATTTAATAAATTAGCTTCTAGTGAGTTGTTCACATTTATATAAAGAGGTTGGGTCGTATCACTTGAATTTGTACAATGATGCTATCAGAGTGTCGCAGTACATGTAGAATGATAGATGATAGTGTTATCATAATGTAGCCAGTCGGTTGCTTGATAAAGTTATCTATTAGTGAATATGTCGCCCTACCTCTTTAATCATTTATGTTATGACACAGAACAACAATACATAAGCAACACAGATGTTATATCATGTTAAAGATTAAAAAGAAGGTGTATGAGTTTGCCACAAACAAAGAAGAAAACTACTTCTAGAAAGAAAAAAACAACCGCGCGTAGATCGTCAAGAAATAGAAAAAATAGCAGTGATAATTCAGTACGTTTCATATTCGCAATCATTGTTATCGCAATATCGATATTTGGTTTATTTCAATTAGGGATTATAGGTCGTGCAGTGGATAGTTTTTTTAATTATCTATTTGGTTGGAGTCGCTATATGACTTATATTCTTATTAGTTTAATATCACTTTATATTGCTTTTGCTGGTAAAATACCGAAATCAAGACGGACATCAGGTATATTTTTATTACAATTTGTCTTGTTATTGATAGCACAACTCAATTTTCATTTTACTAAAGGTGTATTAGCGGAGAGAGAACCGGTGTTATCATACGTTTATAGCGCTTATGATTCTTCCCGTTTTCCTGATTTTGGTGGCGGCTTGATAGGTTTTTATCTATTAGCAATATTTGAACCATTAGTTTCAATTATAGGTGTCATATTAATCACCATTGTGTTAAGTGCATCTAGTATCATTTTAATTATGAAATTGAGACATCGTGATGTATTAAAATCATTATTCACAAAAATTAAAGATTTCAGCCAAGCAGCATCTGCTAAAATAAAGCAACAACGTATTAAAGCACAAGAGAAAAAGCAACAACGTTCAGAAGAAAAACAGCAGCAATTACTAGAAAATGGTCAGCAAGACTCTGAAGTCAAAGATGTATCTGATTTACCTGAAATAACAGGTAATAATGATATTCCTATTTATAATCATAATGAAAAAGGGCAGGCTAATCATTCTTCACGAAAAAAACGTCGCTTTGAAACAACTGATATGAATTCAGATACTGATGAAAACAAAGCACCATCATTAGAAGCTGAAACCAATGAGGAAACAATGATTGATGACCAAGTAGGTAGCTCGATTTCTGAAGCGGGTGAAGTGGCCAATGAAGCATATCATATTCCGCCTTTATCATTATTGAATCAACCGACTAAGCAACAAACGACATCTAAAGCAGAAGTGCAACGTAAAGGTCGTGTACTAGAAACAACGTTAAAGAACTTTGGTGTGAATGCAAAAGTTACACAAATTAAAATTGGACCTGCAGTAACACAATATGAAATTCAACCAGCTCAAGGCGTTAAAGTAAGTAAGATAGTTAACTTACATAATGATATTGCGTTAGCCTTAGCAGCAAAGGATGTAAGAATAGAAGCACCAATTCCAGGGCGGTCTGCAGTAGGAATTGAAGTGCCTAATGATAAAATTTCATTGGTAACGCTTAAAGAAGTATTAGATTCAAAATTCCCAGCTCAAAATAAATTAGAAGTTGGCTTAGGTCGTGATATTTCTGGGGATCCTATGACAATACAACTTAATGAAATGCCGCATTTATTAGTAGCAGGATCGACAGGTAGCGGTAAATCTGTCTGTATTAACGGCATTATCACGAGTATATTACTTAATGCAAAACCACACGAAGTAAAACTTATGTTAATTGACCCTAAAATGGTAGAATTAAATGTATACAATGGAATTCCACATTTATTAATACCTGTTGTTACTAATCCACATAAAGCTGCACAAGCACTTGAAAAAATTGTTGCTGAGATGGAACGACGCTATGATTTGTTCCAACATTCATCAACACGTAATATAGAAGGTTATAATCAATATATTCGTCAACAAAATGCTGAGTTAGACGAAAAGCAAGCGGAATTACCATATATTGTTGTTATTGTAGATGAGTTAGCTGATTTAATGATGGTAGCAGGAAAAGATGTTGAAAATGCCATACAACGTATTACACAAATGGCAAGAGCGGCAGGTATTCATTTAATTGTTGCAACACAACGACCTTCTGTAGATGTTATTACTGGTATTATTAAAAATAACATACCGTCACGTATTGCGTTTGCAGTGAGTTCACAAACTGATTCAAGAACAATTATTGGCTCAGGTGGTGCTGAGAAACTTCTTGGTAAGGGTGATATGCTTTATGTTGGAAATGGCGAATCATCGCAAACGCGTGTGCAAGGTGCATTTTTAAGTGATTATGAAGTCCAAGAAGTAGTGAATTATGTTGTGGAACAACAACAAGCAAACTATGTAAAAGAAATGGAACCAGACGCACCAGTAGATAAATCAGAGATGAAAAGTGAAGATGAATTATATGATGAAGCTTACTTGTTTGTTTTAGAAAAGCAGAAAGCGAGTACGTCATTATTGCAAAGACAATTTAGAATTGGATACAATAGAGCATCAAGATTAATGGATGATTTAGAAAGAAACCAAGTGATTGGTCCACAAAAAGGAAGTAAACCACGACAAGTATTAATTGATTTAGATAATGATGAGGTGTAAATCATGGCAGAATTGACCGCTATTTTTAAAGTGAAAGAATATATTTTAAATCAAATACATTCAAATAAATATCTACCTGGTGACAAACTTCCTAGCAATTTAGCAATTGCACGTGAACTTCATGTGAAAACAGATGATGTTTATGATGCTATTGGTGAACTTATCACAGAGCAGGTATTAACGGATAACTTTGAAGAAGGGCCAAGTGTGAAAGCACTTCACCCTTTTTACTATCCGCTAAATAAATTATTTAGCATTAGTGAAATGATAACATGTGCTGGATATCAATCAGGAACAGAATATTTAAGTTTAGAACAGCAGCCAGCGAGTATTTTAGATGCAGAAAAGTTAGGTATACAAGATCAAGAATTGATTACTGTAATAGAACGTATACGCACAGCAAATCAAGTGCCTGTCGTTTATTGTTTAGACAAAATAGCAAACCATCATTTGACCTGTACAGAGTATCAATCGCGCAGTGGTTCAATGTTGAAGGCAATAGAAGATAACACGGGTTTAAGTATTGAATATGCCGAAACAGAGGTTGAAGCTATTAGCTATGAGCCACATATTTCAGAAGTATTAAATGCTTCTCCCCACGAAAGCTTAATGATGTTAAAGGTTACGCATTATGACGAAAATCAGCAGCCCATTCTTTATTCTTTAAATTATTTAAAAAGCAGCTTAGTTAAATTTAAAATAACTAGATGCAAAGGCGAGAATAGCGATACATTTTAAGGTTGTTTTATTAGTTGTAATTAATAAGCTTTATAAATGGTAGTAGAAAGACAACTTTGAAAGAGAGGCGAAAGAATATGACAGAGAAAGAAAAACAGAATAATATTCATATATTTTCCACAGAAAAGTTCAAAACAACGACTATAACTTTTAAGTTTATGACCCCATTAAATTATGAGACGATTACACAAAGATCAGTGCTCAGCAAAGTATTAACCAGGGCTACACAATACTTCCCTACAGACAAGGCTTTCAATCAACATTTAGCAGGTTTATATGGTGCTTACATCAATAGTTCTGTATCCAAATATAAGAATCAACATGTAGTAAGTATTTCATTGGAGATTGTTAATGAACGTTATTTAAAGGATACGACACCACTCCTTGAAAAAGGGTTAGACTTACTTTACGAAGTGATTTGGAATCCACTTATTCATGATAAAGCTTTTCATAATACATATGTAACACAAGAAAAAACATTACTTACTAAGAAATTAGAATCCATGGTTGACAATAAATCACAGTTTGCATTTTTAAATTTGATGAAACATATGTTTAAAAATGAAGCCTATCGTTTTTTAGCAACAGGCCAGTTAGAACAAATAGATCAGGTTACGCCAACGAGTCTATACAATACATATCAAGCTATGATTACTAATGATACATCTTCCGTTTATATTGTAGGAAATGTAGATGAAGCACATGTTACAAAAATGATTGAACAAAAGTTCCCTATGCCTTCCATTACACTTGAAAAAGTTGACAAAAATCTAGACTTAGCAAATGAAATCCAAGTTCAAGATATCAAAGACTATGATGTGGTTGATCAAGCTAAATTGAATTTAGGTTATCGTTTCCCTGCTATTTATGGAAACGCAAATTATTACACATTTGTTGTTTTTAATATGATGTTTGGTGGAGATCCATCTTCGGTTTTATTTAGTGAAGTGCGTGAAAAACAAAGTTTAGCATATTCTATTCATTCACAAATCGATGGTAAAAATGGTTATTTATTTGTGTTAAGTGGTGTTTCAGTCGATAAATACCAAGTTGCTAAGCAAACTATTTTAGATGAATTTGATAAGTTTAAAAATGGAAACTTTAGCGAAGAAAAATTAGCTTTAGCCAAAAAGGTTATTGCATCCCAGCGCTATGAATCGATGGATAGACCAAAAAGTATTATCGAAATAATGCATAATCAATTACTACTTGATTATCCTCAAAGTAACGAACAATATATTGATGCTATAAATAAAGTAACCAAAGAAGACATAATCGAATTAGTAAACCAAGCTCAATTAGATACAATTTATGTCTTAACAAAAGGAGATGACATAAATGAATGAACATTATTATGAACTTATTGATGAGCGTGTTTATGAAAAAGAACTAGACAATGGATTGCGTTTATTTATCATTCCTAAAAAAGGATTTCAAAAAACATTTGTTACATATACGACGCAATTTGGTTCCCTTGATAGTAAATTCAAACCATTTGGTCAAGATGATTTTGTAACTGTACCAGATGGCGTAGCCCATTTTTTAGAACATAAATTATTTGAAAAAGAGCAAGGCGAAGACTTATTTACATCATTTGCTCAAGACAGTGCTCAAGCAAATGCATTTACTAGTTTTGATCGTACAAGTTATTTGTTTAGTGCAACTGATGAAATTGAAGCCAATATTATTCGTTTATTGTCCATGGTTGAACAGCCTTATTTTTCGGAAGAAACTGTTGAAAAAGAAAAAGGAATCATAGCAGAAGAAATCAAAATGTATCAAGAACAACCAGGTTATAAATTAATGTTTAATACACTAAGAGCTATGTACCATCACCATCCAATCAGGGTGGATATTGCTGGAAGTGTCGAAAGTATCTACCATATTACAAAAGATGATTTATATCGCTGTTATGAAACGTTTTATCATCCTTCCAATATGGTGTTGTTTGTTGTTGGAGACGTTAATCCGGAAGAAATATGCCAAATTGTTGAAAAGCATGAAGCGAAACGAGACAAAGTCTATCAACCTACGATAGAACGATCTTTAGTGGATGAACCGTCATATGTTAAAGATGCTAATGTGCGTGAATGTATGAAATTGCAGTCTCCACGAATTATGCTTGGTTTTAAAAATACGCCAGGTGATTTGTCACCACAACAATTTGTTCAAAAAGATCTAGAAATGACATTATTTTTTGAATTAGTTTTCGGTGAGGAAACAGATTTTTATCAAATGCTACTTAATGAATCATTGATAGACGAAACATTTGGTTATCAGTTTGTGCTAGAGCCAAGCTATAGTTTCTCAGTTATTACGAGTGCAACACAACAACCTGACAAATTAAAAGAATTATTACTCAATGAGTTAGCTCAAAATCGTGGACAGCTTACAGATGATGCAACGTTCCAATTACTAAAAAAACAATTTATAGGCGAATACATTTCTAGTTTAAACTCTCCTGAATATATAGCTAATCAGTATACTAAATTATATTTTGAGGGAGTTAGTGTCTTTGAGTTACTAGATATTGTTGAACGTATTACACTTGAAAGTATTAATGAAACGACAATGGCTTATTTAAATCTTGAACAACAAGTAGATAGTCGTTTGGAGATTGAGACACAATGAAGGCATTAGTGTTAGGCGGATCAGGAAGTATTGGAACGGCAATTGTTGAGCGCTTATTATCTGACGGTTATGATGTTATTTTGCATTATTATCGCAGCGATATCGAAGATTTGCGAGAAAAATATCATGGTAAAAGTGTATCTTTTATTCAAGCAGATTTAAGTCAAAATATCGATTTAGAGCAAACATTTGGACACATTGATAAACTGGATTGCCTTATCTATTGTAGCGGCGTAGCCCTATACGGTATGCTCCAAGATATGACGGATGATGATATGGATAAGAGTTATTATATTCATGTTAAACAAATGATGCGTTGTTGCCGTTTTTTTATTGATAAATTACGACAAAGTCAACATGGAAGAGTGATTGTTATCTCTTCTATTTGGGGTGAGACTGGCGCAAGTATGGAAACAATTTATTCGGCGATGAAAGGTGCACAAATAAGTTTTGTTAAAGCATTGAGTCAAGAATTGGCTTTGACGACGGTGACCGTTAATGCTATTGCGCCCGGTATAGTTTCAGGGCGAATGAGCGATATCTGGTCTGAGGATGATTTAGCAGAAATTTTACAGAACATTCCACAACAGCGACTTGTGACACCGGCTGAAATTGCACATACCTGTTCATATTTATGCCATCCTTTAGCACGTAGTATCACTGGAACAGTGCAAAAAATTAACGGCGGTTGGTATATTTAATAAGATATTTTGTTGTTTATTTTCTTATATTCATGTAATCATTTGAAGTGTTATAATAGCTTTAATAAATTGATGTTATCTACAAGGGGGATGACTGATGGCCATAATTGAAAAGAAAGAATGGTATCTTGAGTATAGGATTACGTTAAATCGTCCAGGTTTGCTAGGAGATGTATCAAGCCTTCTCGGTATGCTCGGCATCAGCATTGTTACGATTAATGGTGTGGATCAAGGCAAGAGAGGCTTGTTAATCAAAACCGATAGCCTCGAAAAAGTAAAACGTTTTGAAAACATTATTTCAGAGGTTAATGATATTGAAATAACCAAACTAAGACTTCCTGAATTGCGAGATAGGTTAGCTGTAAGACACGGTAGATACATTGAGCAAGATGCAGATGATAAGAAAACCTTTCGTTTTGAACGAGAAGATTTAGGACTGTTGGTGGATTTTTTGGCTGAATTGTTTAAAGAAGAGGGGCATAAGCTTATTGGTATAAGAGGAATGCCTCGTGTTGGCAAGACCGAGTCAATTGTTGCAGGTAGTGTTTGTGCTCATAAACGATGGTTATTTATTAGTTCAACACTTATTAAGCAAACAGTTAGAAGTTCACTTATTAAAGGGGAATATGAGTCAAATCATGTTTATATCATCGATGGTGCAGTAACAGGTAGAGAAACCAATCAAAAGCATCAAGAGCTTGTGCGTGAAGTGATGACATTACCATCTATTAAGGTTGTAGAACATCCCGATTTATTTGTAGAAACATCAGAATATACTATGGATGATTTTGACTATATTATAGAATTGCGGGAAAATAAACTTCAAAAAATTGAATATGAGCATATGAAAGCTCAGACTCAAAAGGTACAAAGCAAGAACAACTTGGATTTTGGTGATCCATTTGGTGGTGGATTTGGTTTCTTTGAATAATAAAGTTGGAGGCTATATCAAGTGAAAACAGTTGGTGAAATATTAAAACATAGAAGAGAACGTTTAGGAATGACATTAGCTGAACTAGAGTCACGAACGCAAATTAAACGTCAAACATTACAGCATATTGAGAATAATAATTATGAATTATTGGCTAAAAAAGATTATGCAGAAGGTTTTATTCGTAAGTATGCTAAAACTGTAAATATTGATGATAACCAATTAGTATCTGCACATAGAGAAGAAATTCCCAATAGTCAAAGCCAACTAGATGATTTAATCACACAGTTTCAAAGTATTGAACCACCAACCCAACACGTTTCTTATAAAGAACCTATTCAATTGAGTATAATCATCGTCTCACTAAGTATCATATCTGTTATACTATGGATTATTGCAGTATTAATTTTTTAAATATAGAAATGAGGCTTTTTAATGAACATACCTAACCAGATTACAGTTTTTAGAGTTATCCTCATCCCCGTATTTATCCTTTTTGCTCTTGTAGATTTTGGATTCGGTACGGTATCCGTTTTAGGAGGCTATGATATACGCATTGAGCAGTTGATTAGTGCGATAGTATTTATAGTTGCTTCACTGAGCGACTTTGTTGATGGATATTTGGCGCGTAAATGGGAATTGGTTACGAATATGGGGAAATTTTTAGATCCTTTAGCTGATAAATTACTCGTATCAAGCGCCTTGATTGTAATGGTAGAATTAGGAATAACTAATTCTGTTGTAGCGATTATTATTATAGCACGTGAATTTGCTGTGACAGGACTACGATTATTACAAATCGAACAAGGATTTGTAAGTGCAGCAGGTCAATTAGGTAAAATTAAAACTGCTGTAACGATGGTTGCAATTATTTGGCTACTATTTGGCGATCTGTTCGTTAACGTGATTGGATTCTCAATAGGACAAACATTGCTATACATCGGTGTCTTATTTACAATATTATCTGGCCTTGAATATTTTTATAAAGGTAGAGCTGTTTTTAAACAATAGCTATTTCTGACCAAGATGTTCTGAAGTTTATACACGCATAATAAATGACGTGATTCATAAGTATAAACTTTTTATTAGGACACTTGGTCGTTTTTATTGTAAGTTAATAATTGGCACAAGTTTTTGACACATAAAGTGATAATTTTTTATTGAATAGGAGCTTTTAATTTATGAATATATCAATTATAGCGGTTGGTTCAGAACTGCTATTAGGTCAAATAGCAAACACCAATGGTCAATATTTATCAAAATTATTTAATAGTATTGGAAAAAGTGTAGTAGAACATACAGTTGTTGGTGATAATCCAGAACGATTGGCGCATGCTATATCACAAGGATTAACACGATTTGATACTATCGTATTAACTGGCGGGTTAGGACCAACAAAAGACGATTTAACCAAACAGGTTGTTGCAGATATTTTAGGACGACAACTGGTTATAGATGATGTGGCACTTAACTTTATTCAAGACTATTTTAATGCTCAAGGGCAAACAATGACCCCCAATAATAAGCAACAAGCTTTAGTGATAGAAGGTTCAACTGTATTAGCAAATGATTATGGTATGGCACCTGGCATGTTAATAACAGAAGGTAATAAAAAAATAGTCCTACTTCCAGGACCACCGCGTGAAATGCGTCCAATGGCTAAAAATAAGTTATTACCGTATTTATTAGATGGCGAACATATCATTTTTTCAGAACAACTCCGTTTTGCTGGTATAGGGGAATCAAAAGTTGAAACGTTGTTAATGGATTTAATTGATGCACAAGAAAATCCGACTATTGCACCATTAGCGGGTACTGATGAGGTATATATACGCTTAACAGCTAATGCGGATACTAAAGAAGAATGTCACGATTTAATAGCACCTGTGAAAGATGAGATATTAGCTAGAATTGGTGAATATTATTACGGTTCTGATGATATTCTTATAGAAGAAGCCGTGAGTCAAAAGTTAACTGATTCATACGCAATTTATGATGGTGTGACCAATGGTGCATTATATCATCGCTTAAAAGATGTAGATGAAAAACAAAAGTTAGTAGGAATGTTGCCAGATTCAGAAATATTTTTGAGCAACACATCAAATATTCATGACAAGCTGCAACAGGCAGCATTATATATAAAAGAGACATACCATAGTAAAATGGGAATTGCATTATTGAATGAAGATGAGAAAGTCTATATAGGTTTATTAACAGATCAAGCATTTAAAGCTAAAATGTTTAAAATGCCACAAACACGAAATATTTTAAGACGCAGAAGTCAAAATTATGCTTTGATAACATTACTTAATTGGTTAAGATAGTATCATTTTTTGAACTTATGTTCGTATATTTTTAGTTTTAACATGAAATTAATATAAGTTTACCGTAAATATAGCGAACAAATATTCGTAAATCTCTTGTATTTTATATGAAATGATTGTATAGTAATGATAAGACAATAAACAGGAAAATAATCCTATTAGGAGGTCTCGTTTTGGATAATAATCGTCAAAAAGCGCTAGATACTGTAATTAAAAATATGGAAAAATCATTCGGTAAAGGTGCCGTAATGAAATTAGGGGATAATAAAGGCCGTCGCGTATCTAGTGTATCTACTGGATCAGTGACATTAGATAATGCTTTAGGAGTTGGTGGATATCCTAAAGGAAGAATTATAGAAATATATGGTCCTGAAAGTTCAGGTAAAACGACCGTTGCATTACATGCAATTGCCGAAGTTCAAAAAAATGGTGGTATTGCAGCTTTTATTGATGCTGAGCATGCGCTAGATCCTGAATATGCAGCTGCTTTAGGTGTAGATATTGATAACTTATATCTTTCTCAACCAGATCATGGTGAACAAGGTTTAGAAATCGCTGAAGCCTTTGTACGTAGTGGAGCTGTTGATATTGTAGTTGTGGACTCAGTTGCAGCTTTAACACCCAAAGCTGAAATTGAAGGAGAAATGGGAGATACGCATGTAGGTTTACAAGCTCGCTTGATGTCTCAAGCATTACGTAAGCTTTCAGGTGCAATTTCTAAATCAAATACGACAGCCATTTTCATCAATCAAATTCGTGAAAAGGTTGGCGTAATGTTTGGTAATCCTGAAACAACACCTGGTGGTCGTGCACTTAAATTTTATAGTTCAGTACGTTTAGAAGTTCGTCGTGCAGAACAATTAAAGCAAGGTCAAGACATCGTTGGTAATAGAACGAAAATCAAAGTTGTTAAAAATAAAGTTGCGCCGCCATTTAAAGTTGCAGAAGTAGATATTATGTATGGTCAAGGAATCTCTAAAGAGGGAGAACTCATTGATTTAGGTGTTGAACATGATATTGTTGATAAATCAGGTGCTTGGTACTCATACAATGGAGATAGAATGGGCCAAGGTAAAGAAAATGTCAAAACTTATCTAAAAGAAAATCCAGAAGTAAGAGATGATATTGATCGTAAACTAAGAGAAAAATTAGGTATTTTTGATGGTGATGTTGAAGAAAAAGAAGCTAAAGCACCAGAATCTCTATTTGATGAAGAATGATATCAAGTTTGAGTGATATGATTTAACGCATAGTTAATTAACTACAAAATAATTAAATATATAACTTTTAAAATACCTTGTTGGTTTTATGGCCATCAAGGTATTTTTATACACTATTTTTAATAGAATTACAATGATTAATAGGCTTCTTACCTTGACACTCACACAACTAAAAAAGTACAATTAGTTTGTATGATTATTATAAATTTTATAAAATCATATCGATTTTGATATACAGAACATAGCCCTAGAAAAAGGAGGTGTTTGTGTGAATTTATTAGCCCTCCTACTCATTTTGCTTGGGATTATTCTAGGAGTTGTTGTAGGGTATTTCGTAGCCCGAAATTTGTTGCATCAAAAACAATTACAAGCAAGACAAACCGCTGATGATATTATTAGGCAAGGAAACAAAGAAGCTGAAAATATCAAAAAAGAAAAGTTACTTGAAGCAAAAGAAGAAAACCAAATCTTAAGAGAACAAACTGAATCAGAATTACGTGAAAGACGTGGTGAGCTTCAAAAACAAGAAGCCCGACTTCTTCAAAAAGAGGAAAATTTAGATCGAAAATCTGATCTATTAGACAAAAAAGATGAGATTTTAGAACAAAAAGAATCTAAACTTGAAGAAAGACAACAACAAGTAGATGCAAAAGAGAGTAGTGTTCAATCATTAATAATGAAGCATGAACAAGAATTAGAACGCATCTCCGGTCTTACTCAAGAAGAAGCTGTTAGAGAACAACTTCAGAGAGTTGAAGAAGAACTGTCACAAGATATTGCAGTACTTGTTAAAGAAAAAGAAGCAGAAGCTAAAGAAAAAGTCGATAAAACTGCCAAAGAATTATTAGCTACAACTGTCCAAAGATTAGCAGCAGATCATACAACAGAATCAACAGTATCAGTTGTTAATTTACCAAACGACGAAATGAAAGGTCGTATTATTGGTAGAGAAGGTAGAAATATTCGAACATTAGAAACATTAACAGGTATCGATTTGATAATTGATGATACACCAGAAGCAGTTATTTTATCTGGTTTTGATCCAATTAGACGTGAAATTGCAAGAACAGCATTAGTCAATTTAGTATCAGACGGTAGAATCCATCCTGGTAGAATTGAAGATATGGTTGACAAAGCAAGAAAAGAAGTTGACGAAATCATTCGAGATGCGGGAGAACAAGCTACCTTTGAAATGAATATTCATAATATGCATCCTGAATTAGTGAAAATTTTAGGTCGCTTAAATTATCGAACAAGCTACGGTCAAAATGTGTTGAAACATTCGATTGAAGTTGCGCATTTATCAGGTATGCTTGCTGCTGAATTAGGTGAGGATGTAAGTTTAGCCAAAAGAGCTGGCTTGCTCCATGATGTTGGTAAAGCAATAGACCATGAAGTTGAAGGTAGTCACGTTGAAATTGGTGTAGAACTCGCTAAAAAATACGGCGAAAATGATACGGTAATAAATGCTATTCATTCTCATCATGGTGACGTGGAACCCACTTCTATCATATCAATTTTAGTCGCGGCAGCAGATGCTTTATCCGCTGCACGACCAGGTGCACGTAAAGAGACTTTAGAGAATTATATCCGCAGATTAGAACGCTTAGAAACATTATCTGAAGGTTACGATGGCGTTGAAAAAGCATTTGCTATACAAGCCGGACGAGAAATAAGAGTAATCGTTTCTCCGGATGAAATTGATGATTTAAAATCATATCGCCTTGCACGAGATATTAAAAACCAAATCGAAGAAGAACTTCAATATCCTGGTCATATTAAAGTGACAGTTGTTCGTGAGACCAGAGCAGTTGAATATGCTAAATAAAACAGGCCTTTCGTGCCTGTTTCTTAAATGTCGACAAACCTAATGTTGTAAAATATTAGGTTTGTTTTTTTAGGTGTTATTTTTAATTATAAGGCACAACTTACTTCATTATTGTTTCAAATAAAAATGATTAGTTCAACATTAAATAATAAGTTAGGTTAATGCTTATGCATAATTGATCATCTTATTAAGAACTTAAAGTAAGGCATCATAAAAATATATTTATTTGAAATATGAAGTGCCACCAAAAGTTAGAATTTTCATTCAACTTTTGGTGGCAACCTGTATTAATAATTTAAATGTTTATATGTTTATTCATTAATATGCAAATTGTTGTCGTTAATAGGTGTGGTATGTTAATGCTTCAATTGTAAATCCGCTTTGTTCATCTCTGAAATGACTTCAGCAGTGTCATAGCAGTTTGTTGCAACGTTAGAATATCTTTCTGCTAAGCGATAAGCATTAATATATAACTCTAAACATTCTTTTGCGATATCTTCAGCATCTTCAGATTTTGCTGGGTTTGCTGTTAAAACCAATTCTGCAAATCTTTCTGGATCAATGTTAATTGACATGTAATATATACAACTCCTATTATTTTATAAATTCATCTTAACATAGGTTTCTTTACTGAAAAAGAAATGCACTTTAAAACAAAATAAAAATAGTTAATCTGCTTTAATTCTTTTTGATTTTGACTTAAAATTATTTATGAAAGGATGAACAATTCATGAGAATACTTTTTATAGGAGATATCGTAGGGAAAATTGGTAGAAAAGCAATAGCAGAATACCTACCTAAAATAAAGCAATCACATAGGCCAACAATAACGATTGTCAATGCGGAAAATGCTGCACACGGTAAAGGTCTAACCGAAAAAATATATAAGCAATTGCTAAGAGACGGCGTTGATTTTATTACAATGGGAAATCATACCTATGGTCAACGGGAAATATATGATTTTATCGATGAAGCGAAAAGAATGGTGCGACCAGCAAACTTTCCTAGTGAAGCACCTGGCGTGGGTATGAGATTTATCCAAATTAATGATATTAAATTAGCTATAATTAATCTACAAGGACGTTCTTTTATGCCAGTTATTGATGATCCTTTTAAAAAAGCAGATGAACTTATAAATGAGGCTAAACAACAAACACCATATATATTCGTTGATTTTCATGCGGAAACAACATCTGAAAAAAATGCAATGGGCTGGTATTTAGATGGACGGGTGAGTGCTGTTGTTGGTACACATACACATATACAAACAGCAGATGAACGTATTTTACCCCAAGGCACGGGATATATTACAGACGTTGGTATGACTGGTTTTTATGATGGTATTCTAGGTATCAACAAGACAGAAGTTATTGAGCGATTTATTACAAGTTTACCGCAACGTCATGTTGTCCCTGATGATGGACGCAGTGTGTTGTCAGGTGTGCTGATTGATCTTGATAGAGAAGGAAAAACATCATATATTGAAAGGATACTAATTAATCAAGATCATCCATTTTAACAAGTTCCTAAGAACGATATGAAGACTATCGTCCATAAGTATGAGTTTATGAAATTACCACTGTTGACATAGTAATACGGTGGTTCTTTTTGTTATTATTTAAGATGAATTAATTCCACAGGAGGCTTATGATATGAAACCACAATTATCGTGGAAAGTGGGCGGACAACAAGGTGAAGGTATAGAATCTACAGGTGAAATCTTTGCAACTGCAATGAACAGAAAAGGATACTATTTATATGGGTATAGACATTTTTCGAGTCGAATAAAAGGCGGTCATACAAATAATAAAATAAGAGTATCATTAACACCTGTTCATGCTATTAGTGATGATTTAGATATCCTTGTTGCATTTGACCAAGAAACTATCGAATTAAATCATCACGAAATGAGATCAGATAGTATTATTATTGCTGATACTAAAGCAAAACCAGAAAAGCCTGAAAACTGTAAAGCACAACTCATTGATTTACCATTAACTGCAACTGCAAAAGAGTTAGGTACTGCATTAATGAAAAATATGGTAGCTGTCGGAGCAACATGTGCTTTAATGAACTTAAATACACAAACTTTCGAAGATTTAATTCGAAATATGTTTATGAAAAAAGGCGACAAAGTTGTCGATATGAATATAACTGCATTGTATCAAGGATACCAATTGATGCAAGAGCAATTAGATCAAATTCAAGGAGATTTTGAATTAGTAGCAACGGATAGTGCGCCGCATTTATATATGATTGGGAATGATGCTATAGGGCTGGGTGCAATTTCAGCAGGCTCAAGATTTATGGCAGCATATCCGATTACACCTGCATCTGAAATTATGGAATATATGATTGCTAATTTGCCAAAAGCAGGAGGGGCTGTTGTACAGACTGAAGATGAAATCGCAGCTGCCACAATGGCTATTGGTGCAAATTATGCTGGTGTAAGAGCATTTACTGCAAGTTCTGGGCCCGGATTATCTTTAATGATGGAAGCAATCGGTCTTTCTGGTATGACAGAAACACCATTAGTTATTGTAAATACGCAGCGTGGGGGACCTTCAACAGGATTGCCAACTAAACAAGAACAATCTGATCTTATGCAAATGATATACGGAACTCATGGTGATATACCAAAGATTGTTCTTGCGCCAACTGATGCAGAAGATGCATTTTATTTAACTATTGAAGCTTTTAATTTAGCCGAAATTTATCAATGTCCAGTTATTGTCTTAAGTGATTTGCAGTTGTCTCTAGGTAAACAGACAGTGAAAGCATTAGACTATAATAAAATTGAAATCAATCGTGGTGAGATTATCCAAACTGATATTGAGAGAGAAGAGGGAGATAAGGAATACTTTAAACGCTATGCGATAACAGATAGTGGTATATCCCCAAGACCAATACCTGGTGTAAAAGGTGGTATTCATCATGTAACTGGCGTAGAGCATAATCAACAGGGTAAACCAAGTGAAGCTGCGATGAATCGATGCGAACAAATGGATAAAAGAATGAGAAAAACAGAACAGCTACGAATTGAAAATCCTGTAGAGTCAAACGAAACGTATGATGAAGCAGATATATTATACATTGGTTTTATCTCAAGTAAAGGTGCCATTCAAGAAGGTACATCACGATTAAAAGATGCAGGAATAAAAGTTAATACAATGCAGATTCGCCAATTACATCCATTTCCTAAAGAAATCATCCAAGACGCCATCAATAAAGCTAAAAAGGTAATTGTTGCAGAACATAATTATCAAGGACAACTCGCAAGTATTATTAAAATGAATACGCAGATTCAAGATAAATTAGTACAGCAGACAAAATATGATGGTACGCCATTTTTACCACATGAAATTGAGGAACAAGGACTTAAAATTGTAAAAGAATTAAAGGAGTTGGTCTAATTGGCTACATTTAAAGATTTTAGAAATAGCGTCAAACCAAATTGGTGCCCAGGTTGTGGTGATTTCTCAGTACAAGCAGCCATTCAAAAAGCTGCTGCCAATGTAGGATTAGAGCCAGAAGAAGTAGCCATAATTACAGGTATAGGCTGTTCCGGACGTTTATCGGGTTATGTAAATTCTTATGGTGTTCATGCTATTCATGGTAGAGCATTACCTTTAGCTCAAGGTGTAAAAATGGCAAATAAAGATTTAACTGTTATTGCATCAGGTGGGGATGGAGATGGCTATGCGATAGGTATGGGGCATACGATCCACGCATTAAGAAGAAATATGAATTTGACTTATATCGTTATGGACAATCAAATTTATGGCTTAACAAAAGGACAAACTTCACCTTCTTCAGCTGTTGGTTTTGTTACGAAATCAACACCTAAAGGCAATATAGAAAAAAATGTTGCGCCATTAGAGTTAGCGCTATCTTCAGGTGCAACCTTCGTCGCTCAAGGATTTTCCAGCGATATTAAAGCTTTAACAAAAATGATTGAAGATGCAATTAATCATGATGGATTTTCATTTGTAAATGTTTTCTCACCTTGCGTAACATATAATAAAGTGAACACATATGATTGGTTTAAAGAACATTTGACAAATATAGAAGATATCACTGATTATGATACATCGGATAAGCAATTAGCTATGAAAACAGTCATTGAACATGAATCTTTAGTAAAAGGAATAGTGTATCAAGATACTTCAACTCCGTCTTATGAGTCGCAAATCGTAGAGTTAGAAGATACGCCATTGGCTAAAAGAGATTTGCAGTTACCGGAAGAAGTATTTAACACTCTAACAGAGCAATTTGTATAGTAGTTTATAAAAGGCTAGGCCATTAAGTGTCTAGGGTATAAGTAATCCTGAACAATAAGGTAATATTATTTTCCCAATTTTTGTTAACGCATATTGATTGCAACATATGTTAATTGTAGAAATGGTTGTTGTATTTCCCTTTGTTGGGATCCAAGCACAGCGTAACTGGCTAGAACAGTTTTTTCTAACAAAGCAAGCCAGTGTGACTGATATAGAATCCTAAAGACGCGAAGCCATACAACATAGAGTATTAAATATAAAATAAGGAAGCGGGACAGCATTCATTTTGAGTTCTTATTTCCACCCAGTCAAGGTTGACTAGGATAGAAAAAGCTGGGTATCAGTGCATTTTCAATTTAGTCTACTATTGTCAATATATAGTTAAGAGCCTCGAACATAATAATCATGTTTGAGGTTCTATTATTTTGGATTATGTCTCTGCTGTTTATTTTTAATAAATTGAAATTTTATTTATTTTCTGTAAATCACTTTTATAACTTCTAAAATAGGTAATATGAAATATAAGTTGTATAAAGGAGTGATGTATGATGGATAAATTTAAAACGATGGAGACATTGGAACAACAAACAGCTGAACATCAAGATTGGAAGATTGAAACGGAAGATAATCACAGTCAAGTGGTTATTATTGCCCCACATGGTGGCGGAATTGAGCCAGCAACTACAGAGTTAACAAAACTGATAGCCAAAGAAGGTAACTATAATTACTTTGTTTTTAATGGAATGAGAAGTAAGGGGAATCAAGAACTGCATGTGACTTCAATTCATTATGATAATAAAATAGCGATAGATCTTGTAAAACGGAGTGAAAGAACAATTGCTATACATGGATGTAAAGGTGAAAGTCCAATAGTCTATATTGGAGGTAAAGATGAACTGCTGAGTAAAAAAATAAGCAATAGTCTGAAACAAATAGGTATAAAAGTGGCGCATGCCCCAAGCAACATGTCAGGCAAACAATCAAATAATATTGTTAATTGTAATCAACTTGGTGCGGGTGTACAACTAGAATTAACATCGGCACTCAGAAAACAATTATTTAAAAATGGAAAATACGGCTATCACAATCGAACTAATAAAGATAATTGGAGTAACTTAATGTATCAGATAGCACAAGCAATTGTAGAATCAACATCTCAAGTTAACTAAATATAAGATAAAAATGATATGATGAACATAAAGAACAATTTTTTCGAGGTGATAATGATGCAAGATACATTAATGAGTATTCAAATTATACCAAAGACACCACAAAATGATGATGTAATCCCATATGTTGACGAAGCTATTAAATTGATAGAACAATCTGGACTGCATTATCGAGTAGGTCCGCTTGAAACAACAGTACAAGGTGAAATGAGTGCTTGTTTAATTCTCATTCAAAAATTGAACGAGAGAATGGTTGAATTAGAATGTTCAAGTATTATTAGCCAAGTTAAGTTTTATCATGTACCCGAAGGTATTTCGATTGAAACTTTAACAGGAAAATATGATGGATAAGCTACGATTTAAATAATAAATAGTGATGGGGTAAGCTTAAAGGACAATGTATTGACCTTTTTCTTGCCCTAATTTTTTTATAATAAAGATGTCTTTAAAATTCAGAATGAAGGCATTTTGCACTTTATAGCTAAATTTAATATAATGGAATAATGATAAAAAGGGCATATGGAAAGGATTTTTTAAGTGAATGAAGAGCAAAGAAAAGCTGGTACGATAGATATTTTAAGTGAACGTAATAAAAAAGAAGAAAAAGATTATAGCAAGTACTTTGAGACGGTTTATCAGCCGCCTAGTTTAAAAGAAGCTAAAAAACGTGGGAAACAACAAGTACAATATAATCGAGATTTTCAGATAGAGGATAAATATCGCAATATCGGTCAAGGACGTACATTTTTAATTAAAACATATGGTTGTCAGATGAATGCGCACGATACAGAAGTAATGGCCGGTATTTTAGAAGCACTAGGTTATCAATCCACCTCTGATATTCAAGAAGCAGATGTCATACTTATAAACACTTGTGCTATCCGTGAAAATGCCGAGAATAAGGTGTTTAGTGAGATTGGAAATTTAAAACACCTAAAGAAAAATAGACCTGATTGCCTAATTGGTGTTTGTGGTTGTATGTCGCAAGAAGAATCAGTAGTCAATAAAATTTTAAAGTCATATCAAAATGTCGATATGATTTTTGGCACACATAATATCCATAAATTGCCAGAAATTCTTGAAGAGGCATATATGTCTAAAGCAATGGTTGTTGATGTGTGGTCCAAAGAGGGGGACATCATTGAAAACTTGCCGAAAGTGAGAGAAGGCAATATTAAAGCATGGGTGAATATCATGTATGGTTGTGATAAGTTTTGTACGTATTGTATTGTTCCTTTCACAAGAGGAAAAGAACGTAGTCGTAGACCAGAAGATATTATTGCGGAAGTCAAAGAACTTGCACGTGAAGGTTATCAAGAAATCACGTTATTAGGTCAAAATGTTAACTCTTATGGGAAAGATATTGAAGATATAGATTATGAGCTTGGCGACTTACTTGAAGCTATTTCTAAAATTGATATTCCTAGAGTTAGATTTACAACAAGTCATCCATGGGATTTTACTGACAGAATGATACAAGTGATTGCGCAAGGTGGTAATATTGTGCCACATATTCATCTTCCGGTTCAATCAGGAAATAATGCAGTGTTAAAAATTATGGGGCGTAAATATACGCGTGAAAGTTATTTAGAATTAGTATCAAAGATTAAAGCGGCTATTCCGAATATTGCTTTAACAACTGATATCATTGTTGGCTACCCTAACGAAACAGAAGATCAATTTGAAGAAACGTTAACACTATACGATGAAGTGGCTTTCGAACATGCTTATACGTATTTATACTCGCAGCGCGATGGTACACCAGCTGCTAAAATGAAAGATAATGTACCGCTAGAAGTGAAAAAACAACGATTACAACGTTTAAATCAAAAGGTTGGACAGTATTCACAACAAGCTATGAGCCATTATGAAAACACAACTGTGACTGTATTATGTGAAGGCACAAGTAAAAAAGATGACACAGTACTAGCTGGATATACTGGTAAAAATAAATTAGTGAATTTTAAAGGTCCTAAAGAAGCGATTGGTCAATTAGTAGAAGTGAAAATTGATGAAGCTAAACAATATTCATTAAATGGTACCTTTGTTAGATTCACTCAACAAACGTTGGTGACGCCTTAAATGTATTCAAAAAAAGATATTTTAACGTATGCCGATGGGATAACAAAGAATATTGAAAAATTGGATATTATCCAAACCTATCAGCGTGTCGAACAACAAATTCATCAAAATAAGACGATTGCAACAAAGATGAATCAGCTTAAAAAGCAACAAAAGCAATCGGTCAACTTTCAGAATTATGGTAAACAACATGCGTTTGAACAATCAGAAGATGAAATTAATCATCTTGAAGCAGAAATTAATCATTTGCCTATTGTAGATGAATTTAAAAGCGCGCAATTTGAAGCTAATGAATTTCTACAATTGATGATTAGCACAATGGAAAATAGATTAAATGAACATCATACTGATGAACATAGTAATCAATAGTGAAAGGATTGTAATTTCATGAACACAAAGAAGTTAACTGTGACTGCCATACTTATTGCCATTAACGTTGTCTTAAGCAGTATCATTGTTATACCGGTAGGACCAATCAAAGCAGCACCAGTACAGCATTTTATCAATGTTTTATGTGCAGTATTTGTTGGACCATGGTATGGCTTAGCACAAGCACTTATCTCATCAATTATCAGAATCACATTTAATACAGGTAGCTTCTTTGCATTTCCAGGTAGCATGATTGGTGTGTTTTTAGCAAGTTTATTTTATATGTATAAAAAACATATCTTTATAGCTGCTATTGGAGAAGTTATTGGTACGGGTATTATTGGTAGTTTGATGTGTATACCAATGGCTTGGATATTAGGATTTCACAATTTTGTTGTTAAACCATTAATGTTAGCTTTTATTGTTTCTAGTGTGATTGGTGCAGTAATAAGCTATATATTATTGATTATTTTAAAAAAACGAGGTTTACTTGATCGCTTTAAGTAGAGCCTAAAACATTGACTTATGCGTTTATAGCTGCAAAAGTCAATGTTTTTTTATGTTAAACTTTAAAAGATAATATCAATAGGCGACTTGTTTATAGTTATGTTAAAATATATAAGTTAACGAAGGCAAATAATTTTAATAATAATATAAATCAAAAAGTAAAAAGAAATAAGGTTGTGAATAATAAATGGCAAATGTAACACCTATGATGCAACAATATTTAAACATAAAAGCACAATATAATGATTGTTTATTATTCTTTCGATTAGGCGATTTTTATGAAATGTTCTTTGATGATGCTAAAGAAGCATCACGAGTTCTTGAAATTACTTTAACGAAAAGAGATGCCAAAAAAGAAAAACCTATTCCAATGTGTGGCGTACCGTATCATTCGGCAAATAGCTATATTGAAACTTTGATAAATAATGGATATAAAGTTGCTATTTGTGAACAGATGGAAGATCCAAAGCAAACCAAAGGAATGGTGAAAAGAGAAGTAGTACGTATTGTCACACCTGGTACTGTAATGGAGCAAGGCGGGGTGGATGACAAACAAAATAATTATATATTGAGTTTTATTCAAAGACAAAATCAAATAGCACTTAGCTATTGTGATGTTTCTACAGGTGAATTGAAGACAACACAATTTGAAGGTACATCGACACTGTTAAATGAAATAACTACGATTAATCCGAATGAAATTGTTGTTAATCAAGCGTTGTCTGATGCGCTTACGCGACAAATAAATTTGACCACTGAAACGATTACAGTCAATGAATCACTTTCTCAAAACGTATATGAGGTAAATCCCAAAAAAGAAACCTTGATGTTCGAAGCAACACAATTATTGTTAGATTATATTCACCATACTCAAAAAAGAGATTTGTCTCATATTGAAGATGTGAAAGAATATGCTGCAATTGATTTTATGAAAATGGATTACTATGCAAAACGAAATCTAGAATTGACAGAAAGTATTCGATTAAAATCAAAAAAAGGCACTTTATTGTGGTTGATGGATGAAACAAAAACGCCGATGGGTGCTAGACGATTAAAGCAATGGATTGATCGTCCCTTAATTCAACAACAAGAAATAGAGCATCGCTTAAATGCTGTTGATCAGCTAATAAACGCTTTTATTGAAAGAGATACATTAAGAGGTTATTTGAATCAAGTTTATGATGTAGAGCGACTTGTTGGTCGAGTAAGTTACGGTAATGTTAATGCTCGAGATTTAATTCAATTGAAACATTCCATATCAGAAATCCCACATATTAAACAATTATTGTTAGAAATGGATCAAACATTTAGTCAGCAATTTGACAAATTGGAACCTTTAGATGACCTATTAGATGTATTGGAAAATAGTATTGTGGAAGAACCGCCTATATCTGTTAAAGATGGTGGACTATTTAAACGTGGTTTTAATCAGCAGTTAGATGAATATTTGGATGCGTCTCAAAATGGAAAAAGCTGGTTAGCGCAATTACAAGCTAGAGAAAGAGAAAAAACAGGTATTAAATCTTTAAAAATTAGTTTTAATAAAGTCTTTGGTTATTTCATTGAAATTACAAGAGCAAATTTACAAGGATTTAATCCGACTGATTATGGTTATTATCGTAAACAAACACTTTCTAATGCAGAAAGATTTATTACTGATGAATTAAAAGAAAAAGAAGACATTATACTTGGGGCTGAAGATAAAGCAGTTGAACTAGAGTATCAATTATTTGTAAAATTACGCGAGCATATTAAAACGTATACTGAGAAACTTCAGCAACAAGCAAAAATCATTTCGGAATTAGATTGTTTACAAAGCTTTGCCGAAATCGCACAACGCTATAATTACACAAGACCTCAGTTTAGCGAGAATAAGACATTGAATTTAGAAAATTCTCGTCATCCTGTTGTTGAACGAGTGATGGATCACAATGATTACGTCCCTAATGATTGCTTGTTAAATAAAGAGAACTTTATTTATTTGATAACTGGGCCAAATATGTCTGGTAAGTCAACATATATGCGACAAGTGGCTATTATAAGTATTATGGCGCAAATGGGTTCATTTGTTCCTTGTGATAAAGCGACATTACCAATATTTGATCAAATATTTACGCGTATTGGTGCTGCCGATGACTTAGTTTCAGGTAAGAGTACATTTATGGTTGAAATGTTAGAAGCACAAAAAGCATTAACTTATGCTACGGCGGACAGTTTAATAATCTTTGATGAAATTGGGCGTGGCACATCAACATACGATGGCTTAGCTTTAGCTCAATCAATGATAGAGTATGTCGCAAAAACATCACACGCTAAAACACTATTTTCAACGCATTACCATGAATTAACAGATCTAGATCAAGAATTAAGCTGTTTGAAAAATGTGCATGTTGCAGCTGACGAGTACCAAGGAGAACTTATTTTCTTACATAAGGTTAAAGATGGTGCGGTAGATGATAGCTATGGTATTCAAGTTGCCAAATTAGCAGATTTACCTAACGAAGTGATTGAAAGAGCACAAGTTATTCTTGACCAATTCGAACAAAAATCGACGCAATCGTCACAGATACGGTCGCAAGACAATAAAGATGCATATATTGCAGAATCACAATCAGCATATCTGAAAGACTCTGAAAATCAAGCTGTAAAACCAGCATATGAACAAACAACCTTTAGCTTATTCGACGATGTAACCACAGAAAGTGAAATTGAAGCTGAAATTAGAACATTAAATATTTCCAATATGACACCACTTGATGCATTAATTAAACTAAATGAATTACAAAAAAAGTTATAAAATGAGGTGAAATGAAATGGGAAAAATAAAAGAGTTACAAACCTCTTTAGCTAATAAAATTGCAGCTGGCGAAGTAGTTGAGAGACCTAGTTCAGTAGTAAAAGAATTATTAGAAAATGCAATCGATGCTGATGCAACTGAAATTAATGTAGAAGTTGAAGAATCTGGTATCTCGTCGATTCGTGTAGTTGATAATGGCTCAGGTATAGAGGCCGACGATTTAAATTTAGTGTTTCATAGACATGCTACAAGTAAGCTGCATGATGATGACGATTTGTTTCATATACGAACATTAGGATTTAGAGGCGAAGCATTAGCAAGTATCTCTTCTGTTGCAAAGGTTACTTTAACGACGTGTACTGATAACGAACAAGGTCATGAGATTTATGCTGAAAATGGTCAAATCGTGCATAAAAAGCCTGCGAAAGCTAGAAAAGGTACAGATGTTAAAGTCGAGTCATTATTTTATAACACGCCGGCACGTTTAAAATATATTAAAAGTTTATATACCGAATTGGGTAAAATAACTGATATTGTGAATCGTATGGCAATGAGTCATCCAGATATTCGTTTTTCTTTAGTATCAGATGGTAAAATAATGTTGCAAACAAATGGTTCTGGAAAAACAAATGAGGTTATGGCTGATATTTATGGTATGAAAGTAGCTAAAGATTTAGTTCATATTACTGGTGATACAAGTGATTACCATATAGAAGGTTACGTGGCTAAACCTGAACATTCTAGAAGCAATAAACATTATATTTCTATCTTTATTAATGGTCGTTATATTAAAAATTTCATTCTTAATAAAGCGATTGTTGAAGGTTATCACACGTTGATGATGATTGGTCGTTATCCAATTTGTTATATTAATATTAAAATGGATCCTATACTAGTAGATGTTAATGTACATCCCACAAAATTAGAAGTGCGATTGTCAAAAGAGGAGCAGTTGTATCAACTTATCGTTGAAAAGATAAGAGAGGCATTCCATGATCGGATTTTAATACCACAAAATAAATGGGATGAGAAGCCGAAAAAGAATAAAGTTCTGCATACATTTGAACAACAACAAATGGATTTTGAGAAACAACGACAAAATACTAACTCAAATGACACATCTAGTGAACGAGCTTCAAATGAATTAGAACAGACAACGACATCTGATGATTTCAATGAGGAAACAGTGCAACCAGTTGACTCTACTTATAATAAACGAAATTCAAATGATGATTACTTTGAACGACAAAAAGAATTTTTGTCTGAGCTAGAAAATAGTACATCTAGCAATAGTTCATTATTGGAACAAGAAGATATTAAAGGTACGGTTAGTAAGACACCATCGCGTCGTGTCCCTTATATGGAAATTGTTGGTCAAGTACATGGAACTTATATTATTGCACAAAATGAAAATGGCATGTTTATGATAGATCAGCACGCTGCTCAAGAACGGATAAAATATGAATATTTTAGAGATAAAATAGGAGAGGTTACTAATGAGGTACAAGATTTACTTATACCTATGACCTTTCATTTTTCAAAAGATGAACAAATCATTATAAACCAATATCAATCGGAGTTAGATAAAGTAGGCGTGCATTTAGAGCATTTTGGAGGTAGTGACTATATTGTAAATAGCTATCCAGTATGGTTGCCGAAAGCAGATGTTGAAGACATTATTAAAGATATGATTGAGTTAGTATTAGAACATAAAAAAATTGATATAAAAAAATTGCGCGAAGATGCTGCAATTATGATGAGCTGTAAGAAGTCAATTAAAGCAAATCACTATCTTAAAATAAATGAAATGGCAGATTTAATTGATCAGTTAAGAAAAGCCGAAGATCCATTTACATGTCCACACGGAAGACCTATTATTATTAACTTTTCAAATTATGAATTAGAAAAACTATTTAAAAGAGTTGTTTAGAAAGGACAGTGCGCATGAATGATAATGTTTTACCGGCAATTAGAAATATGAAAGATTTAGAAAAGCTGACAGAAACCGACTATAAATCTTGTGTCCTTCTAGATATGCATATAGGACATTTGAAAAGTGTTATGGAACTATTAGCACAGCATGATATCTCAGCATACATTCATGTTGATTTGATTAAAGGTATGAGTCATGATGAATTTGCTTGTGAATATATTATTCAAACCTATCAACCCAAAGGTATTGTGTCTACCAAAACAAAAGTGATTCAAAAAGCCAAATCATTAAATAAAACAACGATATTTAGAGTATTTATTATTGATAGCCAAGCATTAAATCGAAGTATTAGATTAATACAAAAGGTTCAGCCTGATTATGTAGAAGTATTACCAGGTGTTGCCAGTAAAATTGTAAAAATAATTAAACAAAGTACAAAGACAGAAGTTATCGCTGGTGGTTTGATTAGCGAAAAAAGAGAAATTGAGGAAGCTGTGTCAAATGGGGCGAGCTATGTAACTACTAGTGATCGCAGTCTTTGGTAGTTTATCAATATAACCTATGATATTAAGAATGATATTAAATGATTAACCAATAAAAATGATAAGTTTAATGATGTGTAGGTAATGAGATTAATTATATGTGGCGGGCAATAAAGTAAACCTTGACTTTGAGCCCGCTGCTTGCTTAAATAAAAAATTGTTGTAATTTTCAAATATTAGAGTAAATATAAGACTCGATTTAAAACAAAATATTGACAACGCTTACATGTCGATAGTATGATAGTCCCAAGTTAATAATAGAATAAGAGACGAGGAGATTTCTACAATGAGGTATGCATTGTGGAGATTTTTTTGTTTAGGAGGTTATTTTAATGAATGTATACGTAGCAGAATTTTTAGGTACTGCTATATTAATTTTGTTTGGTGGTGGCGTGTGCGCAAATGTTAATTTAAAGCGGACATTGGGACACAAGTCAGACTGGATAGTTATTTCGTTTGGATGGGGATTGGCCGTGACGATGGGGGTCTATGCAGTTGGTAATATTTCAGGCGCACATTTAAACCCAGCAGTTACTGTTGCTTTAGCCATGGATGGTAGTTTTAGTTGGACACAATTACCTGGTTATATTTTGGCACAAATGTTAGGTGGCATTGTCGGAGGTGTTCTAGTGTGGCTTATGTACTTGCCTCATTGGAAAGCAACTGATGATCAAGGCGCTAAATTAGGCGTCTTTTCAACTGGTCCAGCTATCAAAAATTATATGGCCAATTTTATTAGTGAGATTATTGGAACTACCATTTTGACAATGGGAATTTTATTTATAGGTATCAATAAGATTGCTGATGGGCTAAATCCCATCATTATTGGAAGTTTAATTATAGCTATTGGTCTAAGCCTAGGTGGTACAACTGGTTATGCTATTAATCCAGCACGTGATTTAGGACCGCGTATTGCTCACGCATTGTTACCTATTGCAGGTAAAGGCGCATCTAATTGGGCTTATGCAATTGTTCCGGTTCTTGGACCTATCGCCGGAGGAATGCTAGGTGCCGCATTATATCAGTTATTCTATAAAGGACATTTAACTACAATATCGATTATTGGCATTATTGTAGTTATATTAACTGTAATACTAGGTTTTGTTTTAAATAAAATTGTGCAAAGTGATGATATTGAAACGATTTATTAATTAATAATAAAATTGTGTTAGTATTGGCATGATTTAGTAGTTATTTCATTTGTACAGTTTCTAAGCTAAAAGACTAAAGGAGTGGCCATTAAATGGAAAAGTATATTTTATCAATTGATCAAGGAACTACAAGTTCTCGTGCCATTTTATTTAACAAAGATGGAGAAATCAAAGGTGTTTCACAACGAGAATTCAAACAATATTTCCCACAATCTGGTTGGGTAGAACACGATGCGAATGAAATTTGGACGTCGGTGTTATCAGTTATGGCTGAAGTATTAAATGAGAATAATGTCAATGCCAATCAGATTGAGGGGATTGGTATTACAAATCAACGTGAAACGGCAGTTGTTTGGGATAAAAATACAGGACGTCCTATTTATCATGCTATCGTATGGCAATCACGTCAAACACAAGGAATTTGTCAAGAATTAAAAGAACAAGGACATGAGGAAAAATTCCGTGATCGTACTGGATTATTATTAGATCCTTATTTCGCTGGTACGAAAGTAAAATGGATTTTAGACCATGTTGAAGGGGCACGCGAAAAAGCAGCTAATGGTGAATTGTTATTTGGAACTATAGATTCGTGGCTTGTGTGGAAACTATCTGGTAAAGAAGCACATGTTACTGATTATACCAATGCTAGCCGTACCTTAATGTTCAATATTTATGATTTAAAATGGGACGACGAATTACTTGAAATTTTGGATGTTCCACGCAATATGTTACCGGAAGTCAAAGCTTCAAGTGAAATTTATGCGAAAACAATTAGTTACCATTTCTTTGGTCAAGAAGTGCCGATTAGTGGTATTGCCGGAGATCAACAAGCTGCTTTATTTGGTCAAGCATGTTTTGATCGTGGAGATGTGAAAAATACATATGGCACTGGTGGCTTTATGTTAATGAATACAGGTGAAAAGGCTGTTAAATCTGAAAGTGGTTTATTGACGACGATTGCATATGGTCTTGATGGCAAAGTGAACTATGCGTTAGAAGGTTCTATCTTTGTATCAGGTTCGGCTATTCAATGGTTACGAGATGGTTTAAGAATGATTAATTCTGCACCGCAAAGTGAAAATTATGCGACACGTGTAGAATCAACTGAAGGGGTTTATGTCGTACCTGCATTTGTAGGATTAGGAACACCATACTGGGATGCTGAGGCACGAGGTGCAATATTCGGATTAACACGTGGCACAGAAAAAGAACACTTTATACGAGCTACTTTAGAATCATTATGCTATCAAACACGAGATGTTATGGAAGCGATGTCTAAAGATTCTAATATAGAAGTTAACAACTTACGTGTCGATGGCGGCGCAGTAAAAAATAATTTCTTAATGCAATTCCAAGCGGATATTGTGGATACGCCAGTTGAAAGACCGGAAATTCAAGAAACAACGGCGTTAGGTGCAGCATATTTAGCTGGATTAGCTGTTGGTTTTTGGGATAGTAAAGATGAAATTGCACATCGTTGGAAACTAGAAAAAGAATTCGAACCACAAATGGAAGATCAAGAACGAACTAAGCTTTATAAAGGATGGAAAAAAGCAGTCGAGGCAACACAAATTTTCAAACTTGAACAATAAACTATGAAATAGACGTAGTGTTTTAATTTGTGTTATACTTTTAATAAGTTAATATTTATCTTGAGAAGAAGAGATCTGTTTGACAGTACTTTGTATTGGGACAGGTCTCTCTTTTTTTTATCTAATATAGGAGGGGTATGACGATGACATTATCAACGTTAAAAAGAGAAGCAATCAAACAAAATTTAAAGCATAAAGATTATGATGTGGTAATTATTGGTGGAGGTATTACGGGCGCAGGTATTGCTTTAGATGCAAGCCAGCGTGGAATGAAGGTTGCATTAGTAGAAATGCAAGACTTTGCACAAGGAACGAGCTCACGCTCAACGAAGCTTGTTCACGGAGGTTTACGTTATTTAAAACAACTACAAGTAGGTGTCGTAGCTGAAACGGGTAAAGAGCGCGCCATTGTTTATGAAAATGGTCCACACGTTACAACTCCGGAATGGATGCTGTTACCTATGCATAAGGGTGGAACCTTTGGCAAATTTAGCACATCAATTGGTTTAGCAATGTATGACCGATTAGCAGGTGTTAAAAAAGCAGAGCGTAAAAAAATGTTATCTAAAAAAGAAACCTTGGCTAAAGAACCTCTAGTTAAAAAAGCAGGGTTAAAAGGCGGAGGCTACTATGTAGAATATCGCACGGATGATGCTAGATTAACAATTGAAGTTATAAAAAAAGCTGCCGAACAAGGTGCGGATATCATAAATTATACGAAATCAGAACACTTTATTTACGATACAAAACGCAAAGTGAATGGCGTAGAAGTTAAAGATCAACTTTCAAATGAAACTTATCAAATTAAAGCAAAAAAAGTAATCAATGCTGCTGGACCATGGGTTGATGAAGTAAGAAGCGGTGATTATGCTAGAAATAATAAACAATTACGTCTTACTAAAGGTATTCATGTAGTTATTGATCAATCTAAATTCCCATTACAACAAGCGGTATATTTCGATACAGAGAATGACGGACGCATGATTTTTGCCATACCACGTGAAGGTAAAGCATATGTAGGTACTACAGATACATTCTATGATAATGACAAAGCATCACCTTTAGTGACACAAGAAGATCGAGATTATATTATAGACGCTATTAATTATATGTTCCCCGATGTTCAAGTGACGGATAGTGATATTGAATCTACATGGGCTGGTGTGCGTCCATTAATTTTAGAAGAAGGCAAAGATCCTTCAGAAATATCACGTAAAGATGAAGTATGGGAAGGAGATTCAGGTCTTCTAACAATTGCAGGCGGTAAACTCACAGGATATCGTCATATGGCATTGGATATAGTTAACTTATTAGCTAAGCGATTGAAGCAGCAATATGGTTTAACATTCGATGCGTGTGCAACGAAACATTTACCAATTTCTGGTGGTGACGTTGGTGGAAGTAAGAACTTTAATCAATTTGTTGAACAAAAAGTCCAAGAAGCAAAAGCATTCCATATCGATGAAAATGTTGCACGACGTCTTGCTTCAAAATACGGATCTAATGTAGATCAATTGTTTAATATTGCACAAACTGCACAATTGCACGATATTGATTTACCACTTGAAATTTATGTTGAACTTATTTATAGTGTTCAAAATGAAATGGTATATAAACCAACCGACTTCTTGGTACGCCGAACAGGTAAATTGTATTTTAATATTCAAGATGTTTTAGCCTATAAAGCAGGTGTTATCGAAGTGTTAAGTAATTTATTGAACTATACGCCTGCGCAGAAGATACAATTCACTGCTGAACTAGATCAAGCTATTGATGAGGCTCAAACTGGCAATGATCAACCTGCTGTAAAAGCATAAGTATTATGTGTAAAAATATTGTTATATAAACGAGTAACACCTTGAAAAGTAGGCGGAGGTCTAATTTTCAGGGTGTTATTTCTTGTTTAATAATATAGGCGTTTTTACTAATTATTTTGAAGATAATGAGCTTTGGCTAAGCTTTTCAACAAAAGCAAACCATTTGATAACAGTGATAAGTAAAGGTATATTAAAATATAACACTGAATTTTATACATAGTACATGATATTTCATTTTAGGGGGCATATATGTGAGCCAAGGCACGTTTTATATCACCGTTGAAGATGGCACAATGTTGGAAGTTAAACTTAATAAAGCGCATAAGACCACAATTGGCGTAGTACATATTTTTCATGGTATGGCAGAGCATATGGATAGATATGATAATTTAGTCCATGCATTTAATCTACATGGTTACGACGTGATTCGTCATAATCATCGAGGACATGGAAAGGAAATAACGATTCATGAACGCGGACACTATGATGATTTGCGTATTGTAGCTCAAGATGCAGAAGAAATCGCACGGACAATATATGGTGACTTTGGCAAATTGCCATATATTGTTTTGGGTCACTCAATGGGGTCAATTATTGCGCGTCGTTTTGTTGAACAATACCCTGATGTTGCTGATGGCTTAATTTTGACGGGGACAGGTCAATTTCCATTATGGAAAGCCATTCCAGCAGTAGTTAGTCTTAAACTTATAGCTTTATGCCTAGGTAGAAGAAAACGTCTAAAATGGGTAAATCAACTTGTTTATAAATCATTTAATAAACGTATCGACAATCCTCAAACGCCAAGCGATTGGCTATCTTCTCAACGTGCAGAAGTAGATAAATATGTTGAAGATGAATACTGTGGCTTTTTAGTGTCTAATCAACTTATCTATCAAACGGTTAAATATATGATGGTGACATCATGGAAAAAAGAACTCAAGAAGATAAATAGTAAGCTACCGATTTTGTTGATATCAGGTAAGGAAGATCCATTTGGTGATTACGGCAAAGGTGTGCGTAAGCTAGGACGAAAATTTAAACGAGCAGGTATAAAACATATCACGGTACAACTATATAAATTCAAAAGACATGAAATATTATTTGAAGATAATTATGATTTAACATGGAATCACATGTTTGAATGGATTGAAAAACATATTTTGAAGCGAACAAACGAGAGAGGATAGTAAAATATGATGAGCAAAAAGCCGTTTATCGTTGTTGTCGTTGGTCCAACGGCATCAGGGAAAACTGAATTGAGTGTCGCCCTAGCTAAGAAAATAAATGGTGAAGTGATTAGTGGCGATTCAATGCAAGTGTACAGACAAATGGATATAGGTACAGCAAAAGTAACACAAGAAGAAATGGAAGGTGTACCGCATCATCTTATCAATATTTTAAATCCAGATGAAGCCTTTTCGGCATACGAATTTAAAAAACGTGCAGAACAATGCATCGCAGATATCACTGCGAGAGGGAAAATTCCTATTATTGCAGGCGGTACAGGTTTGTATATTCAATCACTGATTTATAATTATCCATTTGAAAAGGAAGAAATTACAGCTGAAAAGAAACGTGAAGTCGCAAAAAAAATGAATGAATTAGAAGAATTAGATAATGATCATTTACATCAATATTTAAATACATTTGATTCAAAATCTGCTTTAGAAATACACCCTAATAATCGAAAAAGAGTGCTTAGGGCAATAGAATATTATTTAAAAACAGAAAAACTTTTAAGTTCACGCAAGAAAGTTCAACAATTTACAGAAAATTATGATACATTATTAGTAGGGATTGAAATGTCGCGTGAAACATTATATTTTAAAATAAATAAACGAGTTGATATTATGTTGACCAACGGATTATTTAGGGAAGTGGAAGCACTGCTTGAATCAGGATATGAGCATGAACAGAGCATGCAAGCAATTGGCTATAAAGAGCTAATTCCTGTGGTCAAAGGTGAAGAAACATTGTCTTATGCAGTTGATAAATTGAAACAGCATTCGAGACAATATGCCAAAAGACAACTGACTTGGTTCAAGAATAAGATGAAAGTGCGATGGTTAGATAAAGAGAACATGTCGCTTCAAATGATGTTAGATGAGATTACAACCCAAATAAATAAAAGGAGTTCTGTAAAATGATTGCAAATCACAACATCCAAGACCAAACACTAGAAAATTTTAAAGTGAATCAAACAGAAGTCACTGTCTTCTTCTTAAATGGTTTCCAAATGAAAGGTGTTATTGAAGACTTTGACAAATATGTTGTCAACATCGTATCTCAAGGTAAACAACATTTGATTTACAAACATGCGATCAGTACTTTTGCTGTAGATACAGAAGGCTCAGACACTGTTGAAACAAACAGCGAAGAATAGGTTATAAGCTTACAAGCTTTTAATCATCATATCTAAGTAAGCGAAGTATTCGGTTACTACACATGTTTACAAACATAGGCGATAACACATTAAAATAATATCGTTAGTTGTTTGTAAAAAGCATCCAGCTCGCTAAAAACGAACTGGATGCCTTTTTGTGTTATAAAAGAGCTTCAATTGCTTCATGTAATTGTGCAGGTTTCTTTTGAGGAGAAAAACGTTTAACCACATGACCTTGACGATCAACTAAAAACTTCGTAAAATTCCATTTAATTTTCTCATTAAACATACCATGTTGCGCGTCAGTTAAAAATCTAAATAATGGATGTTGATGCTCTCCCTTTACATCAATTTTTTCGTGAATAGGGAATGTGACACCATAATTAATTTTACAATTTTGATTAGCTTCAGCACCAGAACCAGGTTCTTGACCACCGAATTGATTACATGGAAAACCTAATACGACAAGACCTTGTTCTTTGTATTTATCATAAATCTCTTGAAGTCCTTCAAATTGAGGTGTAAAACCACACTCACTTGCAGTATTCACGATGAGCATGACGTCCCCTTTATATTTTTCTAATTTATAGTCTTTACCATCTGAAGTTTGAACGACAATATCATAAATATTTTCCATTCTATTCACCCTTTCAATTTATCTTTAATTTAACATAATTTATGCAGATAGTCTTAAATAAAGCACTGTGTTAGAATGATTTGAGTAGCAAGATTAAGGAGATGCATACTATGGTGCAACAAGCAGCATATAGCACACAACAGAAACGAGAAACTGCAGTTCTAGTCGGTGTAAATGCCCAAGTAGATAATCAATTTGATTATGATTCAACTATGCAAGAATTACAGGCCTTATCACAGACATGCCAGCTTGAAGTGGTTAGTCAAATAACACAAAATCGACAACAAGTTGATCATAAATATTATGTTGGTAAAGGTAAAATCGATGAAATTAAAGCATTTATTGATTTACATGATATAGATGTCGTTGTAGCAAATGATGAATTAACGACAGCACAGTCCAAAAGTTTAAATGATGCGTTAGATGTTAAGATTATTGACCGCACACAACTTATACTAGAAATTTTTGCATTACGTGCTAAAAGCAAAGAAGGGAAGTTACAAGTTGAATTAGCACAGTTAGATTATTTACTACCTAGACTACAAGGACATGGAAAGAGTTTGTCACGTTTAGGTGGAGGAATAGGTACGAGAGGTCCTGGTGAAACCAAGTTAGAAATGGATCGACGACATATTCGAACACGAATAAATGAAATTAAACATCAATTACAGACAATAGTTGAACATCGAGAAAGATATCGAAATAAACGCGAGCAAAATCAAGTATTTCAAATAGCATTAGTTGGCTATACTAATGCAGGTAAATCGTCATGGTTTAATGTATTGTCTGGTGAAAGTACTTATGAGCAAAATCTATTGTTTGCTACGCTAGACCCTAAAACTAGACAAATCCAGCTAAATGAAGGATTTAATGTGATAATTACGGACACAGTAGGATTTATTCAAAAACTACCAACAACTTTAGTAGCTACATTTAAATCCACTTTAGAAGAAGCCAAAAATGCTGATATATTATTACATATAGTTGATGCGAGCCACCCTGAATTTCGCTCACAATACGAAACAGTCAATCAGTTAATTCAAGAATTAGATATGGACCAAATTCCACAAGTTGTACTGTTTAACAAAAGAGATTTATGTCCTTCTACAATGGCTTTACCAATGTCATCATCATTATTTGAATTTGTATCGACACAGCATCATTCAGATATTACAAAGGTCAAAGCGTTGTTAATTAAACAAATAAAAGAAAGTTTAACTTATTATTCAGAAACAGTGGCAAGTTCCAATGCACAACGCATATACTTTTTGAAACAGCATACACTAATAGAAGAAATGAACTTTAATCCTCAAAACAATTGTTATGAGGTTACGGGATATAGAAAATAACAAAAAGGAAGATTATACATGTCAGATTTAACACACACAATTGCAGAAGTAGAAGATATCTTAGCACCATTTTTTCAACAGATTGAAGACATTGCACTTTTGAATCAGGAAAAAGTACTAGCAGCATTTCATCATGTAAAAGCAACAGAAAGTGATTTACTAGGAACTACTGGTTATGGATATGATGATATTGGAAGGCAGCATTTAGAAGAGATTTATGCACATACATTTCGAGCACAATCAGCTTTGGTGCGTCCGCAAATTATTTCAGGTACACATGCGATTACAATAGCGCTTCAAAGTATGTTAAAGCATGGAGATGAACTACTTTATATTACTGGAAGTCCATATGATACTTTATTAGAAGTTATAGGCGTCAATGGTAATGGTATCGAAAGTTTAAAAGAGCATGGCGTTAAATATCGTGATATTCCATTAAAAGATGGTGATATAGACACTTCACAAGTTTTGAGCACGATTACTGATAAAACAAAAGTAGTTGCTATACAACGCTCTAAAGGATATGATCAACGACCATCTCTTAATATTGATAAAATTGAATGTGCTATTCAAAAAATTAAAGCACAATATCCGCATGTTATTATTTTTGTAGATAATTGCTATGGCGAATTTGTTGAAACACGAGAACCAATTGAATGTGGTGCAGATTTAATGGCAGGATCACTGATTAAAAATCCTGGTGGTGGTTTAGCTAAAATTGGTGGTTACATCGCAGGTCGTGAAGATTTAATTGAACGTTGTGGTTATCGACTAACGGCACCTGGAATTGGGCGTGAAGCAGGGGCTTCGGTCTATGCACTTCATGAAATGTATCAAGGCTTCTTCTTAGCACCACACGTAGTGAGCCAAAGTTTGAAAGGCGCTTTATTTACGAGTCTTTTATTAGAGAAAATGCACATGCACACAACGCCCAAATATGATGTACCACGCACTGATTTAATCCAAACAGTACAATTTGAAACAAAAGAACAAATGATTTCTTTCTGTCAAAGTATTCAACATGCGTCACCTATAAATGCACATTTTAGTCCAGAGCCAAGTTACATGCCTGGTTATGAAGATGATGTCATTATGGCTGCAGGCACTTTTATCCAAGGTGCATCTATCGAATTATCTGCAGATGGTCCAATTCGTCCACCATATGAAGTTTATGTCCAAGGCGGTTTAACTTATGAGCACGTTAAGCTAGCGATTATTTATGCAGTAAAACAATTACAAGAGCAACAATTAGTATAATAAGAAACATTTTAGAATATAAATGTAGTGGATTCAAATTGGAACACCAAAACTTTTTCTTTGGATATGGTTCTTACAATATTGGGTAGCGTAGATTAATTTATATCAGGATTTTATACAAAAGGCACCTCGTTCATTTAGTTTAGTAAAGTTTATTAAATGATACGAAAGTGTCTTGTTTTTTTAAGCATTTCAATATAAGACGACATGTTAATACGTATTATTTATGGCGAGACTCCTGAAAGAGCAGTGTCAGTCTATTTTATAAACCACATGACTTCGTATGATTAAGATTAATGAAGTATTAACCATTCTATGTTAGAAAACCTGACATATTTTTGTATTATAAAAAAAAGTATGCTAAATTGTTAACAAGTTCAAAAGTAGAGGTGAGGTTATTAGTGTCTAATGATAAATTAAGGCGTAATATGGCCGTATTCTCTATGAGTGTTGTAAGTAAATTAACGGAATTATCAGCAAGACAAATCCGTTATTACGAAACACATGAACTGATAACGCCCGAACGAACAGCAGGAAATAAACGATTATTTTCAATGAATGATTTGGAACGACTTTTAGAGATTAAAGCGCTTTTAGAAAAGGGTTTTAACATCAAAGCAATCAAACAAATTATTTTAGATGATCAAGGGCATTTAACAACTGATGAACAAGAGACTAGAAAAAGAATGATTGTAGATGCAACGCAAAAACCCATAGGTGAAGCATTGCCAATAAATCGTGGAGATTTATCCAGATTTATTAAATAAAGTAGTGGAGGATTCAAATATGCCAAAACGTACATTCACAAAAGATGACATTCGTAAATTTGCAAAAGAAGAAAATGTAAGATACTTACGCTTACAATTCACAGATATTTTAGGAACAATAAAAAATGTAGAAGTTCCAGTAAGCCAATTAGAAAAAGTGTTAGATAATGAAATGATGTTTGATGGTTCTTCAATTGAAGGATTTGTTCGTATTGAAGAATCAGATATGTATTTACATCCAGATTTAGATACATGGGTTATTTTCCCATGGACAGCAGGACAAGGTAAAGTAGCACGATTAATTTGTGACGTATATAAAACGGATGGTGAACCTTTTGAAGGGGATCCACGTGCGAACTTAAGACGTGTCTTGAAAGAAATGGAAGACATGGGTTATACAGACTTTAACCTTGGACCTGAACCAGAATTCTTCTTATTCAAATTAGATGAAAAAGGTGAACCAACACTTGAGTTAAATGACGATGGTGGATACTTCGATTTAGCACCAACTGACTTAGGTGAAAACTGCCGCCGTGATATCGTTTTAGAACTTGAAGACATGGGCTTTGATATCGAAGCAAGTCACCATGAAGTAGCACCTGGTCAACATGAAATTGATTTTAAATATGCAGATGCGATTTCAGCATGTGATAATATTCAAACATTTAAGTTAGTTGTAAAAACGATTGCACGTAAACATAATTTACACGCAACATTTATGCCAAAACCATTGTTCGGTGTAAACGGTAGCGGTATGCACTTCAATGTGTCATTATTCAAAGGTAAAGAAAATGCCTTCTATGATCCAAATGGTGAAATGCAATTAACAGATGACGCATATCATTTCACAGCTGGTATTTTAAATAATGCACGTGGCTTCACAGCTGTATGTAATCCGATTGTAAACTCATACAAACGCTTAGTACCAGGTTATGAAGCACCATGTTATATCGCATGGAGTGGTAAAAACCGTTCTCCATTGGTTCGTGTACCTTCATCAAGAGGGTTATCAACACGTATTGAAGTGCGTTCAGTAGATCCAGCGGCAAATCCTTATATGGCGCTTGCAGCTATTTTGCAAGCAGGGTTAGACGGTATTAAAAATAAAACAGAAGTACCAAAACCAGTGAACCAAAATATTTACGAAATGAATCGTGAAGAACGTGAAGCTGTTGGCATTCATGACCTTCCATCAACACTTTATACAGCATTAAAAGCAATGCGTGAAAATCCAACGATTAAAAAAGCATTGGGTAACCATATTTACAATCAATTTATTAATTCTAAATCAATTGAATGGGATTATTACAGAACCCAAGTTTCTGAATGGGAGCGCGACCAATACATGAAACAATATTAATCGCTAAGCAAACAGGGGACCGACTTAGGGATAACAAGGAGTTAAGGCACTTTGCCTTAGCTTCTTTTTTATATAAAAGTGGACAACTAACCTATAAAAGAAAGCTATTTTTTCATTGGATGGTCAACTATTGGGCAACTCATTTTAAAATATATTCTTGATATATTTCTCAAAGTTTTCATTAGTATCATCATTCATCTTAAATTATTACAGAATGTTTAGACTTGATTAGAAAAGGTTTATATACTCTTTCAAATCACCAAGGTAATACGTTTTAAACTATAAAAAAAGAGTAGATAACAAATATTGTCAAAAACATTGTTATCATACTCAAAAATTTTTAGACGGCTAATTTGTTATATCTTCTTTAGTTAAAAATATAAGTATTTTCTATTATATTAATTCTAATAATTGATTGACATTTTCTTCAGTTGTTGCCCAACTTGTAGCAAATCTTACGACGCGATGATTTTCATCGTATTTTTCCCAAACTGCGAACTTTACTTTTTGTTGTAATTGTTGAATTTTCTCTTCGCTTAATATGAAAAATTGTTGATTCGTAGGTGAGTCGAAATAGACTCTGTAACCTTTGTCAATAAACCCTTTTTTCATTTTATTGGCCATGTGAATTGCATGACGACTGATGTCAAAATATAAATTGTTTGTAAATAATTCTAAAAATTGAATACCAACTAATCGTCCTTTAGCTAATAATGCACCGTGTTGTTTAATGCGTGTAGTGAAGTGTTTTGGTTCATTATATTGCGTAAAGACAATTGCTTCACCGCACAATGCACCAACTTTTGTGCCACCGATATAAAAAATATCACAATACTTTGCAATATCTGTGATATCTACGTCAGTTGCGTCGCTCATTACGCCATAACCCAATCTAGCACCATCCATAAATAATGGTATTTGATGCTTACGACATACTTCTGACAAAGCTTGTAACTCACTTTTTGAATAGAGCGTACCATATTCTGTAGGATGTGATATATAAACCATTCCCGGAAAGGCCATATGTTCTTTTTTGAAATCACTATTAAATGTTTCCAAATATTGTTTCACTGATTCTGCTGTAATTTTTCCTTCGTTTGATTCTAACTCTATTACTTTGTGACCGCTGAATTCAATGGCTCCTCCTTCATGAACGGCAACATGTCCTGTATTGGCTGAAATCACAGCTTCGTACGGTTCTAATACTGTACTTATAACGACTTGATTGGTTTGTGTGCCACCAACTAAAAATCTTACAGTCGCATGTGGACAGTCAATAATTTCTCTAATTTTATCAGCTGCTTGTTGAGAAAATTGGTCGGCACCATAACCGGCTTCTTGCACCATATTTGTTTCTATAAGTCGTTGTAACACTTTTTCATGTGCACCCTCTAAATAATCGTTTTCAAATGAAATCATGAAATTCCCCCTTAAATTAACAGAACTTTCTGAAAATATAATATGACAATTATAGCGCATTTTTCGTTGGAAATAAATTAAATTTCGCAATTAAATAATTGTAAGCGTTTTAAAGTTGATGTTAAAAGATACAGTAGTTTGATATTTAAAACTAAAAAAGCTATTATTTAAATTAGTAAATAAATATGAATAATGAATATAAATGACGCTGAAAGAGGGAAAGATGAATTATGTTCTTAGGGGTAACGGGAAATTTAGGTATTATATTTACATTTTTGTTAATCATTGGCTTTATATTGAACTTGATTTTAGCATTTATTATTATCTTTTTAGAACGTAATAGACGAAGTGCTACGTCAACATGGGCATGGCTTTTTGTGCTGTTAGTATTGCCACTCATTGGCTTTGTTTTATATTTATTTTTTGGTCGAACTGTGTCAAAGCGTAAAATGGAAAAACATAATGGTAAGGAGCTTAATGCATTTAAGCAATTGATAGATGATCAGATAAAAAGTTTTGACAAACATAATTATGGTACTAGCAATGAACTAGTAACAACACATCATGATTTAGTTCGCATGTTGCTTATGAACCAAGATGGCTTTTTAACTGAAAATAATCAAGTGGATGTATTTACGGATGGGCATGAGTTGTTTGATCAAGTTATAGAAGATATATACAATGCTAAACACTACATTCATTTAGAATATTATACGTTTGAGTTAGATGGTTTAGGTAAACGTATTCTTGATGCTTTAGAAACGAAGTTAAAAGAAGGTTTAGAAGTAAAACTCCTTTATGATGATGTTGGTTCTAAAAAAGTTGGCTTATCTAAATTTAAGCAATTTAAAGCACTTGGAGGCGAAGTTGAAGCATTCTTTGCATCGAAGTTTCCATTAATTAATTTTAGAATGAATAATCGTAATCATCGTAAAATTATAGTCATAGATGGTCAAAAAGGCTATATTGGTGGTTTTAATATAGGAGATGATTATTTAGGATTGGGAAAATTAGGTTATTGGAGAGATACACATTTTAGAATTCAAGGTGATGCAGTTGATGCCTTGCAAGTAAGATTTATTTTAGATTGGAACTCTCAAGCACATCGTACTCAATTTGAATATGATAGTAAGTATTTTCCTAAAAAAGATTATGGAGATGGTCATACACCACTTCAAATTGTGGCAAGTAGTCCGGCAGAAGATTGGCATCAAATTGAATTTGGTTATACTAAAATGATTATGAGTGCTAAAAAATCGATTTACTTACAGACGCCTTATTTTATACCGGATAATGCTTATATTAATGCATTAAAAATAGCAGCGAGTACAGGGATAGAAGTGCATCTTATGATACCATGCAAACCGGATCATCCTTTTGTTTATTGGGCGACTTTTTCTAATGCGGCCGCTCTATTAGATAGTGGGGTGCATATTCATACCTATCAAAATGGCTTTATTCATTCAAAATTATGTATGATTGATGATGAAGTAGTGTCTGTAGGTACAGCTAATATGGATTACAGAAGTTTTGAACTTAATTTTGAAGTCAATGCCTTTGTATATGATAAAACGATTGCACAGCAATTAAAAAAAGCTTATCAAGAAGATATCAAAAAATCTAAATTGTTAACTAAAGAAAAATATAACCAACGTTCATTAAAAATAAAAATAAAAGAAGACATTGCAAAGCTCGTATCACCAATTTTATAACAAGTAGTTAAAGTATTGGAGTATTACCACCTATTGAAATATTTTCAGTAGGTGTTTTTTATGACAAATGTCATTCTAACATGATGACATTTGCATCTAATATCAAACGTCATTCCTTGTTATTGTTGTAATAGTCAAACAAGAGGTGATTTAGATGATTGAAGTAAAAGGTATAAAAAAACAATTTGGGAAAAAATTAGTGTTAAACGACATTAATTTGAAAATTCAAAATGGTAAATGTACGGCTTTTATCGGTAAAAATGGAGCGGGTAAATCAACATTGATTGATATTATTATTGGTAATTTAACTCCTAATGAAGGTCAAATTATAGATAAGTCAGAATTATTAGACCCATCAAAAATGGCTATTTTATTTCAAAAGACGCAATTTCCCAAAATGATAAAAGTGAAAGAGTTATTTTACTTACATCACGCATTATATCCACAAGCAATGTCACTTAAGGCATTTAAAGCATTAACATTATTTGACGATGCTCAGTTAAATCAAATGGCTAATAAACTATCGGGTGGACAGCAACGGTTGCTAGATTTTGCCCTTGCATTGGTAGGGCATCCGCAATTACTCATTCTTGATGAACCAACAGCAGCAATGGATATAGAGACTAGAGAATATTTTTGGCAGGTGATTCAACATCTCAAAGATCAAGGAACAACTATTTTATATACGTCACACTACATTGAAGAAGTAGAGCGGATGGCTGATCATATTGTCTTATTAAAAAATGGTGTTATTCAAATGAACGACACGTTATCACAAATTCGCCAACAAGATGCGATGACATTTATTTATATACCTAAAAAATATCAAAAACAGCTTCATATTAATGAAAAGATACAAGAAACAAAGCAACAGCACATCATTAAAATATGTACCAAAGATGTTTCGCGAACGCTACAAGATTTGCAACAACAGCAAGTAAATTTAAATGAGATTGAGATACATAAAGCATCATTACTTGAAATCATGTTTAAAGATAATCATTCAAAAGAGGTGGAAACATTATGACGATGACTTTATTAACAACGGAATTAAAAGTTCTTTTTAGAAAAAAAGTGTATCTAATTTTTTCGATTTTATTACCTTTATTCTTTTATCTTATTTTTACGTCAATTTTAGATTTACCTAAAGCTCAACAACAAGTGTTTAATAAAGAATATATGTATAGTATGGTAGTGTTTAGTTTATTGAACTTTTGTATGATGTCGTTTCCTTTAGATATGATAGAAGAACGTGCCAATGGATGGTATAAACGGTTAATGGTTACACCTATGTCAATATCACGTTATTACGGTGTAAAAGTTGTGCGAACGATGATACAATTTTTATTATCGATTGTTATCATTTTTGTCGTTGCACATTTCTCTAAAGACGTTACGATGAGTATTGCTGAGTGGATGTTATCAGGTATATTACTTTGGATTGGCGCAAGTTTATTTTTAACCTTTGGTCTTGTTATTGCCCAATTTGATGATACGCAAAAAGCAAGTAGTATAGCTAATATGATATGTATATTGCTTGCAATAGCAGGAGGACTTTGGTTCCCAACAACAACTTTCCCCGATTGGATGCAGCAAGTATCAAAGTGGATGCCAACCTACCATTTAAAAGCGATTGCATATGACTTAAGTAAAGGTAGCGGAATCAATGTACAATCATTTAGTATTATATTTATATATAGTATATTTGCCTTAATCATTGCATTGTGGATAAATCATAGAAAAGATGTGTCTTAAATGAAAGAACGTTCAGTAACTATATTTTTAGCAGAAAAAATAACGCCACTCATTTATTTGATATTTCCAATATTGGCTACGTTTTCAGATGATATAACACGATCTAAAGTTGAATATGTAAGCATTGTTATTGTATTTACTATCACATATATGATGATTATTTTTGGTTACACTAAGTGGCGAAATAATTGGCTTTTTATATTGTTTATTATACATTATGCGATTTTAATATATTTCGTATTTTGTAATACACCTATGAACACGTTATTTTTCTTTTTTAGTGCGTTTGCTTTGCCATTTATGTTAAAAGTAGGCATAAAATCTAAATTTTTTGTCTTATTTTGCATGGCGCTAGCAGCAGCTCTAATGATGCAATACTATATAGATCAAAGTCATATGTTTGTTTTATTAGTGTATTATTTAGTTATTTTAATGATGTGTCTAGGCAATATCCGAGCTGTTCATGAAAGACATTTAAAAGATCAATTAAATGCTAAAAATGAATATATTAATATGTTGATTACTGAACAAGAAAGAAATCGTATAGGTCAAGATTTGCATGATACACTAGGTCATGTGTTTGCAGGGATGACATTGAAAGCAGAACTAGCTACAAAATTAATTGACCAGCAACCAGAACAGGCAAAAGAAGAAATTGAAGCACTGGCAGATTTATCACGTCAAACATTGACTAAAGTTAGAGCAATTATCGAAGATTTAAAAACACAAACGTTTGATGAAGAGGTTCATGCTGTCGAACATGTATTAAAAGATGCGAATATTTCTTTTGATTTTTATAATGCTAATATTGCCAAGACGATGAGCTCTGTACGTCAATCTACATTAGCAATGATATTAAGAGAAGCAATAAATAATATTATTAAGCATGCGCATGCGACCAAAGTAGAAGGAAACTTAATAAACAAACAAGAGAAAATTATATTATGTGTATCGGATAATGGTCAAGGTATGCGACAACCAGAAACTGTTCGTTTAAATAGTATAGAACAACGTGTTGCATATTTAAAAGGAACATTAGTTATTCATTCTAGTAAACAACAAGGAACGACCATTGAAGTTCATATTCCAAGAGGTGAGCAACTATGATTTCAGTTATTGTAGCGGAAGACCAAACAATGTTAAGGCAAGCGATGGTTCAATTACTTAATATGAGCGATGATATTAAAGTGGTAGAACAATTTGGCGATGGCGCTTCTGCATTAAGATATATCCAAAAGCACAGTCCTCAAGTAGCTATATTGGATATTGAGATGCCTGAGATGACGGGGCTGGAAGTCCTTGCTAAAGTGAGAGAAGGAAACGATTCAACTAAGATTATTATCGTAACGACATTTAAAAGACCAGGTTATTTTGAAAAAGCGGTTGCGAATGATGTAGACGCATATGTGCTTAAAGAACGTTCTGTTGATGATTTGATTGGCACGATAAAAAAAGTAATAACAGGGGAAAAGGAATACAGTGCTTCACTCATGACATCAATGATTTCTAATATGAATCCACTCACACACAAAGAACAAATTGTCTTAAGAGAAATTGGGCTGGGCCTCAGCAGTAAAGAAATCGCAAATAAATTGTATTTGTCGGACGGAACAGTGAGAAATTATACATCAGCTATTATTGATAAGATGGAGGCGGACAATCGCTTTGAAGCTTGGAAAAAAGCGTTTGAAAAAGGTTGGGTTTAATTATTTTGTAACTACTTTTTGGTTGCTAGACATTTTATCAACATGTTCAGCCAAAAGTCTCAAAACGTGTGCTACTTTGTCAGGTGGTGTATCACTAGCTAACGTATGTTTAAATGTGTAGCCTTCTTGTGTTTTTACGCAGTATACAAGAGCATCAGTTTCAATAATAATATCCATAATTTCCATTTTAAACACCTCATGTCCCATTTGAATTTAATCACAGTCTAAAAACTTAACTTTTAAAATATTTTTTGTAAGAAAGTTCGTCTTTTAGTATCTTTACTTATATATACCACATTTTGAATAAAAATAACATTATTAAACTTTAATCTACAATTTTAAATCAAAAAAATGCCTTCAAAAGCTTGAAATTAGCTTTTGAAGGCATTATAGAAGAAAAACTATTTGTTGCGTGATAATTATTTATTATTACGCTTATTTATGATGTTTTGGATAAGATAAACTAGAAAACCTACGAATATCCCTAGTAGTATAGCGACTACAATTGATACGATGATAGGTAATTTAAAAATGATTTGGAGAATAACTCCTACAATTATAGCAATGACAGCTCCAATGATGGTAACGAGGCTCTCATTTTGTTCGCTCATAATATTCACTCCCAACTTTCAATAATATTATATCATGCTTTAAATAGAAGTGAATGGAATAACAGTGTAATTTCATATTGACCTTGATGAAGTTAATTAGATATGATAATTGAGTAAATTTAAAATGAGGAGCAACTAATGAAATCCAAAAAGTCAAAATCAATTGTTATTTTTGTGGTCATAGTACTTATTGTCTTAGGTTTTCAATATATTAATCATACAGGACCTTTTCAATCTCTGTTATCACAATCTAAACAGCAATCATCTACTGATTTAAAAGGAAAGGAAAAAGTTCATATTATACGTGTAGTTGATGGTGATACCTTTGTAGCTCGTAATAGCAAAGGCCAGCAGCTTAAAATTCGTTTAATCGGCGTTGATACGCCTGAAACAGTGAAACCTAATACACCTGTACAGCCATACGGTAAAGAAGCATCGCATTTTAGTAAAAAGAACTTAACCAATAAAGATGTTTATCTGGAATATGATAAAGAAAAAAATGATCGCTATGGACGTGTTTTAGCATATGTTTGGCTGGATAAAGATACATTATTTAATGAGCTATTAGTAAAAGAAGGGTTAGCTAAAGAAAAATACTTTGCACCTAATGGAAAATATAGAGACGTCTTTATCAAAGCACAAAACGAGGCGCAAAAGAAAAAAATCAATCTTTGGAGTTAGAAAAAGCCAGGAATGCCCATCTGCTTATGTGATTGTGATTACATCACTTTATGAGAGGTGCATTTCCGGCTTTTTAATTATTAATCAAAACTTTTTGCAATGGTTTCGACTTGTTCTTTAGTCAGTGGATGTTTTGACAACTCTATAGCATGTCCAATGACGGATTTTAACGAAGATTTTGTAGAAACAGTATCTACATATTTTCCTCTTTCATCTGATCCTTCAATTATATTGACACTACCATCATTAAAGTACACAACACCAATACTTTGAATTTTGTGATTGAAGTGGTTTTCAATGCCGTCTTTTAATGTTTTAGAGTTCAGTGCTGCCTGTTGATAAGGATCTACGTCATAAAAATCAAAAATAACACGATTACTTTGTATTTTTTCAATAAACGTATATATTTCTTGACGTGTTGAATTAAATTGGCTGTGATACTGCTTGGCAATGTAATGTCCAATGACTTGATCAATTGAACTAAAGCTAGATAAATTTAATTCATCCTTTACAGATGCGTCAAAATGGTAAAATGTTTTTTGCTTCCAATTTTTGACATCGATATTGATTAGACCTACATCTGAGACAACGATAAAGTCAAATGTTCTTAAATACTCGAAGAATGGATGTTTTGTAGCTAATTTACTTGTCTGAATAATTTCGTAGTATTTTAGCTGGCCATTCTTTTTGAAACTTTCAAGTATTTCTTTGACTTCACGTTTTGCATTTTTCTTAGCATGTGTGCTGACATCGTTATTAGAACTTAACATTTGATTTTTGAGTTCAGTATTTTCATTACTGAGAATCGCGTTCTTAGAAGTGAGTTGATTTTTAGCGTATACTTCTGTATCAATTCTACTTTGCATGTAGCGATGATGTAGTATAGAAGCTAAAATGAGTATCACTAATAAAATAATAAGCACTATTGACAAGGTCATTATTTATCACCTTACTCTGTTTATTTTGTATTGTTATATCATTAAAATACTCCTGATTATTAAAGATATTTTAATCATACAAATACACTGTAAATTATATACAGTTTAATTTATTAATTCAATCAATGCGTAGACAAAATGTGTAGCTTATTAAATATCTAAAGTTCAAATTAAAGCCAAAGTAACTATATATATAATTATAGGTAAATATGAAGTAACATGCAGTTTACCAAAAGTTCACAATTCAAAAATTGAAAATGTAGTACGAGCAAGTTATAATTGAGTAATGAAAGCGTTTCCTAAGGAGGGGTCGAATGGCTAAATTACAGGATTACAAAGCTAAGGACTTAGTAAATATTTTACTTGATAACTGTCCACAAGCTTTTAAATTTCATGGAGAAGTAGCCATGCAATTATTTTTGAATAATCAATTTGATCTTCCTTCTATAGTTGATTTATGTGTAGAGCGTAAGCATTTAACAGAAGTGATTACAGCTTTGCCTAATGATATTAAATTAACATACTATAATAAAAACAATCATGTTTTAGATACGAGTCAACTTGTTATTACAGAGGTCGTTCATATTACTGTAATGAACAACACTAGTTTATTATTAAATATATTTATATATGATGTAGCGAATGGTGAATGGATTTTTAGATTAGATAATCATGTGAGATTGCCTCAAAATAATATTTATTTCCATTCTTTGACATGGAATGTGGATTATATTAAACCAGAAATTGTACTAATGTATGATTTTTTAGATAATCAAAATTATCACCAATCTTCTAGTTATAAAAAAGTATTAGATGCATTAAGCTATTATCAATTTGTTATTTTACAGACTGTAGTAGGCGAAGATAAAATTAAAAAATGTCTTAATGAGTAATCAAACAAAATAACATATCGGGAAATATCATTTGTAGGAATAAGTATTGAAGTTTCCATTGGTAGTGTAAGTTGAGTCATGTTATCATCTTCATACATAAGGCACCTCGTTAATTTAGTTTAGTGAAGTTTATTAAATTTACGAAAGTGCCTTATTTTTTTAAAGTATGTTGATGTAAAATTACATATAAATGCGACGTATTTTGGCGAGACTCTTGAGGGAACAGGACAAGCTGAAGCTGTCCCCAAAGAAAGCGAGCCAACAATACGAAGTATTCAATAAAAAAGAAGCAGTCAGATGAGTTGAATTCAATTCATCTGACTGCTATTTTTTGAGATTTATGTCCCAGCCTGTTTTGTCTTTGTTTAAACGTTATCGATGCATTTTCCGTGATAACAAAATTCATACGTTGCATGTACGGCTTTTTCAGCATCTTTAACTGAAATACCAAACATCATCGATATTTCAGAAGCACCTTGATTAATCATTTTTAAATTGATGTTAGCTTGTGCTAATGCATGCGTGATTTTATTTGCTGTTCCTACGGTCTGATTCATTCCTTCTCCTACAATCATTAAAATAGCTAAATCATGATCTACACTTAATTCATCAACTTCACACTTCTTACGTATTGCGTTTAGAACGTCTTCTTCTTTACCTTTAAGTTGATGTGAACGCATAATTATGCTGATACTATCGATGCCAGATGGCATATGATCAAATGAAATATTAAAGTCTTCTAATATTTGTAATATTTTTACAGTAAATCCAATTTGACGATTCATTAAATATTTTTTGATATTAATAACTGTAAAATCTTTATCACAGCTTATCCCACTAATGACATTATTTGCACTGATATCTCGGTCATGTTTGATAAAAGTGCCTTTATCTTGTGGACGGTTTGTATTTTTAATCACGACAGGTATGCGATGTTTGTAAAGTGGCTGAAGTGCTTCGTCGTGGAAGACACCAAACCCTGCATAAGATAGTTCACGCATTTCTCGATATGTGATTTCTTTAATAAGCTCTGGATGTTTAATAACATTAGGATTGGCTTTAAAAATTCCAGAAACATCAGTGAAGTTTTCATAAAGTGATGCATTAACTCCACGTGCGATGATAGCACCTGTTATATCCGAGCCTCCTCGTGGGAATGTGACAATATATCCATGTTTAGAAACACCAAAGAAACCAGGAATAATGATTTTTCCTTTAATGTTACGTAATTGTGCAATTCGCTCATAAGCTTGCTCCAATATTTGGGCTTGTTGCGGTAAATCAGTGACTAGAATTCCTGCATCCTCAGGAGATAAATACGTGGTAGGTACCCCTTGCGTATTATTATAATCTGCAATGAGCTGTGCATTAAAATTTTCTCCACATGACAATAATGCATCATAGAGACGCGGTGGACGATTTTTTAATGAATGAATTAATTTTTCTAATGTCGTATCTATTGATTTGAGTATCTCGGTCGACATTTGAAGTTCATTAACAATGTCAGCGTATCGTTGCACAATTTGACGCTTCTTATCTTGATAATCTAAACCACTTGTTACTTTTTCATATAGTCGAATTAATAAATCTGTCGTTTTAATATCATTTTTATAACGTTTACCAGGAGCGGAAACAATGATAATTTTTCTTTCGTCATCAGCATTAACAATGTTTAATACTTTTTTTATTTGAGATGCATTAGCGACGGAACTACCTCCAAATTTAGCTACTTTAACCAATGGAACCAACCTTTCTAAAAAATCAGAAAATTCTATTTAATTTTCTGATAGCACGTGATAATATATAGCTATATATTTGGAGTGAAGTTTTAAACATTGAAATAATAAGAATTGATTTATATAATATACTATTATATAGTATTTTTCAACAGTACAAATGTATTTTAGAAAAAGACAAAAGGGGGATAAGTAATGAAAGAATTAAATATTGCGTTATTAGGGCTTGGTACAGTTGGCTCAGGTGTAGTTAAAATAATCGAAGAAAATAGGCAGCAAATTAAAGACACAATTAATAAAGATATTATTATTAAACATATTTTAGTCCGCAATAAGGCAAAGAAGCGTCCTATAAACTTTCAACAATATCATTTAACTGAAGATGTACATGAGATATTAAATGATGACTCAATTGATATTGTTATTGAAGTAATGGGTGGCATTGAACCAACAGTTGATTATATAAGTAGAACACTTAAAAGTGGTAAACATGTGATTACTGCAAATAAAGATTTGCTTGCAGTTCATTTGCGTTTACTTGAAGATTTAGCAGAAGCTAACGGTGTAGCGCTTAAATTTGAAGCAAGCGTTGCAGGTGGTATTCCAATTGTAAATGCAATAAATAATGGATTAAATGCCAATAATATTTCAAAATTCATGGGCATATTTAATGGTACCTCAAATTTTATTTTAACTAAGATGTTTCAAGAGCATACATCTTTTGAAGATGCATTAAATGAAGCGCAGCGTTTAGGCTTTGCTGAAGCAGATCCTACAGATGATGTAGAAGGTATTGATGCAGCTAGAAAGGTAGTTATAACTTCATACTTATCATTTAATCAAGTGATTAAATTAAATGATGTTTACATAAAAGGTATTAGTGAGACAACACTTGATGATATTCTTGTGGCTGACAAGTTAGGCTATAAGATTAAATTGATAGGTAAAGGCATTTATGAACATGGAAAAGTACATGCGTCTGTTGAACCAACATTGATACATAAAAGTCATCAATTAGCCTCTGTAGACAATGAATACAATGCTATTTATGTTATAGGTGATGCTGTAGGAGACACGATGTTCTATGGCAAAGGTGCAGGTAGTTTAGCGACAGGTAGTGCCGTAGTAAGTGATTTATTAAATGTGTCGTTATTCTTTGAATCTAATTTACACACGCTACCTCCTCATTTTGAACTTAAAACAGATCAGACTAAAGAGTTAATGGATCATGAGCATTTAGTTACACTACAAGAAAAATATAGTTACTTTGTTGTGGTTAATAGTAGTGAAACATTAGACAAAATAAAAGAAATAATCAAGTCTAATCTGCCTTTTCATAAATCTTTTGACATTATAAAAAGAAATGATACTACATATGCTGGAGTTATTACAGGTGTTGATGTATCACCAGAACAATCATTAAAGCAAGCAGGTATTGATATAATCAAAGTTTATCCTGTAGAAGGAGTTTAAATATTATGAAAAGATGGCAAGGATTAGTAGAAGAATATCGGTCTTATTTACCGGTTAATGAAGAGACGCCTCAACTTACACTAAATGAAGGAAATACACCATTAATTCATTGTGACTATCTGTCACAAAAATTAAATATAAATCTATACGTAAAGTATGAGGGAGCAAATCCTACTGGCTCGTTTAAAGACCGTGGTATGGTTATGGCTGTGACAAAAGCAAAAGAACAAGGGAAAAAGATTGTGATATGTGCTTCGACAGGAAATACATCTGCTTCTGCAGCTGCATACGCTGCTAGAGCAGGCTTAAAAGCAATTGTAGTTATTCCAGAAGGTAAAATAGCACTCGGAAAATTATCACAAGCTGTCATGTATGGTGCTGAAATAGTGTCAATTGAAGGTAACTTTGATGAAGCGTTAGAAATTGTTAAAGAAATTGCGAAAGATGGTGAGATTGAATTAGTTAATTCAGTTAATCCATTCCGCATTGAAGGACAAAAGACGGCATCATTTGAAGTTATTGAGCAATTAACAAAAGCTCCAGATATTTTAGCTATACCGGTTGGTAATGCTGGTAATATTACAGCATATTGGCAAGGATTTAAGGAATATCATGATAAGCATGGTGTAACATTACCACGTTTATTTGGTTTTCAAGCAGAAGGTGCTTCTCCTATTGTTCAAAATAAAGTCATTAAAAATCCAGAAACAATAGCGACTGCGATTCGTATAGGAAATCCTGCGAGTTGGACTAAAGCAACCGCTGCATTAAATGAATCTCACGGATTAATTGATAGTGTAACTGATGAAGAAATTTTAGAAGCTTATCAAATTATGACTTCAAAAGACGGCATATTTAGTGAGCCAGCAAGTAATGCATCAATTGCAGGATTAATTAAATTACATCGTGCTGGACAGTTGCCAAAGAATCAAACAGTTGTAGCTGTATTAACGGGTAATGGACTTAAAGATCCTGATACGGCTATATCACTTCTAGATAATCCGATTCAACCTTTACCTAATGATAAACGAAGTATTATTGAATATATCAAAGGGGTTCTTAAATAATGGAGGACTATTTACATTTAAAAGTGCCTGCATCTACTGCTAATCTCGGTGTGGGTTTTGATTCAATTGGCATGGCGATTGACAAATATTTACATTTATATGTATATAAAATTGCAGGTGAAAATTGGCAGTTTCATTATTTAAATAAAGAGTTAGATAGCTTACCTAAAAATAAAAATAATTATATTTATCAAGTTGCGCAAGAGGTCGCAGAACGTTATCAGGTTAAGTTGCCGGCATTAAGAATTGATATGAGAAGTGATATTCCTTTAGCGCGAGGTTTAGGTTCATCTGCTTCTGCTTTAGTAGGTGCATTGTACATTGCTAATCATTTCGGGAATATACAGTTGTCCAAATATGAACTTTTACAACTAGCAACCGAAATGGAAGGTCATCCAGATAATGTTGCGCCAACTATTTATGGAGGATTACTTGCGGGGTATCATAATCCAGAGACTTTAGAAACTGATGTGGCACATATTAACATACCTAAAGTTGACATTATTTTGACTATTCCACCATATGAGTTAAGAACTGAAGATGCAAGACGTGCACTTCCACAGTCTTTTGGTCATAATAATGCCGTTCAAAGTAGCGCTATTAGCAATACAATGATTTGTGCATTAATACAACATAATTATGAGCTTGCTGGAAAAATGATGATGCAAGATGGCTTTCATGAACCGTTTCGTCAGCAACTGATTCCAGAATTTGCAAAAGTTAAAGAAATTGCGCAAGCATATCATGCATATGCTACGGTTATTAGTGGTGCAGGCCCAACGATTTTAACACTTAGCAGAAGGGAATACAGCGGTGAAATTGTGAGACAATTGCGCCGAGCATGTCCACATTGTATTTCTGAGCTCTCCTATATCAATGAAACAGGAGTATTTGAAGAAATTGTGTTTCAACATTAATTTTATTGTAAAATAAAATTGAGATAGAGAAAGGAGAGACAACTTTTATGACTACATATCAAGTGGTTGTGATGGACATGGATGATACTTTATTAACACGAGACAATAAGGTTGATCCAATTACGAAACAATATTTAATTGATATTCAAAATCAAGGAATTAAAGTAATATTAGCTTCTGGGAGACCAACGGAAGGGATGTTACCGACAGCGTATGAATTGAAGTTAGACATGCATAAAAGCTATATCATGAGTTATAATGGTGGACAAACGATAAGCGTTGCTGATGAATCTATCGTTGCTGAGCAGTCAGTTCGCAAAGAGGATTTTGATGCTATAGTGGATTATTGTCGTCAAAATAACTTTTTTGCTATGACTTATCAAGATGGATACATTATTTATGATGACGACCATGAATATATGAATATTGAATCAGAAATAACTGGATTACCTATGAAACGTGTTAATGATTTAAAGCAATATATACAGCAAAATGTTCCGAAAGTGCTTGCAGTTGATTATGAGGAACATATTACAAAAGCACGACAACATTTAGCAGGGTCGTTTAATGATAATGTTGACGTAACTACGAGCAAACCATATTTTTTAGAATTTATGGCTAAAAATGTGTCGAAAGGTCATGCTATTTCGTCATTTTGTGATAAATCAAATATTGACCTAGCTCAAGTTATCTGTTTTGGCGATAGTCCGAATGACATGTCAATGTTTAAAGTAGTAGGTTATGCTGTAGCAATGGGAAATGCTACTGATGATTTAAAAGCAATCTCAGATGAAGTTACATTAGATAACAATGCTAATGGTATTCCTCATGCGTTAAAACAACTACTAAACATATAAAGCAATAAGATTATCATGTTTATTAATAATAAATGGTCTGGGACATCATTATGTATTAGGCTATGAGTTAAATATTGACAGTAGTTAACTGGATTGAAAATACGCTTATACCAAGCTTTTTTCAATTCTAGTCAAGCTTGATGGAGCGGAACAAAATTCATTATGAATTTTGTTCCGCTCCATTTGTGATTTATTAAAATTATTTGGCAGTATGCGTCCATTCATTCTTCCCTCTGTAACGTTTGATGTGTGCATAGACCTGATCTGCAGCGTAATCAAGGTTTGTATAAACTGTTATGGTAAATGCAGACTGATTCTCTTCAAAGGGTTCTTCTAAAAATACTTCTTTTAAATGATTGAATAAATTATTCATCTGATTATGATCTAAACTAGGGTATTCTCTTAAAGTACGTTTGATTAAGCGTCCTTTGCTATCCTCTAGGGATTGCACTACGATAACAAATCTTTCATCTTTCTTCAATACATCATCGAATAAATTAGTTTGTCCTATCATATAATCCACCTCGAAACCTTAGTCTTTAACTACATTATACATAATAAAGCCTTTTCAGAAAATAATACATTTAAAAAAGCGCAACACTTTTAATGTATAAGCATACAAAATTAGTGTTGCACTTCGACGATATTTATTAAAGATATAGTAAATTAATGTGTATTATTATAATGATATATTAGTTAATTTCATGTTGTGATAAATCCATATCTTCCAATTTGACATATTTTGTTTTTCTAATCAGTTTATGAATAAAGAAAATGATTGCGAGTACGATAAGTGGTAAGAAATTGATAAATACACCACTGAATTGGCCAGCCATCAATTTGCCGAATGAACTACCGAATAACAGGAAGATCAACATCAAGAATACAATAATTGGTCCAAGCGGATATAAAGGAGAACGATAAGGCAATAATGTTGAAATATCTTTTCCTTGTTTTTTAATTGCACGACGCAATCTTACTTGTCCCCATGTACTTGCACCCCAAACTAAAATAACCATTGAGCCAATGATATTAAGTAAACTAAATACTGCATTGGCATTAAAATTAGCATAAATAATAACTAAAACAATGAAAATATATGTCGTTATTAATGCACGCAAAGGTAATTTGGTAGTTGGATTTAACTTTCCTAAAAATTTGGGTGCTTGGCGATTATCACTAAGTGAATACAACATGCGACTTGTAGTATATAAACCAGAATTCGCTGCTGATAACAATGAAGTTAAGATAACAGCATTGATGACTGATGCAGCAAAAGCAATTCCAATACGATCAAAGACAATCGTAAACGGACTTTGTGCGACTGATTCATGTTCATTTAATAGCAATGAATCTGTATAAGGAATAATTGCCGAAATAACAAAAATTGACAATACATAAAATAATAATATTCTCCAAAAGACTTGCTTAACAGCTTTAGGCATCGTTTTACTTGGATTATCAGATTCACCAGCGGTAACAGCAACGACTTCAGTACCTCCAACAGAGAATCCAGCTACAAGTAGTACGCTAAGAATGCCTGTGATGCCACCTACAAATGGTGCATTACCTTTTGTAAAGTTATCAAAACCATATGCATGTCCACCAAGTATGCCAAATATCATGAGAAAACCAATAATTATAAATACAATAATTGTAATTACTTTAATTAATGAAAGCCAAAACTCAGTTTCTCCAAAAGCTTTAACCGTAAATATATTAAGTAATAAAAGTAATGTGATGAATATTAAACTCCAAGTCAATGGACTGAAGAAATGGAATACATTCCAGTAATGTATAACACTAGCTGCAACCATAACATCGACACTCGAAACTAAAGCCCACATAATGTAATATAACCATCCCATGGTAAAGCCGAGTGATGGGTCAATAAATCTCGTAGCATATGAACTAAATGAGCCAGATACTGGATAAAAAGTTGCGAGTTCTCCAATTGAAGCCATTAGAAAATAAAGCATAACTCCAATTAATAAGTAGGCTAAAATTGCACCACCAGGACCTGCTTGAGCAACGACACTTCCGGTTGCTACAAAGAGACCAGTTCCAATTGCGCCACCGATGGCTATCATAGATATGTGTCTGGAACTAAGACCACGTTTCATATTATTATCTTCCATATGAGCTCTCCCATCTATTTTATAAATATACACATCATTTTAATCCTTTTAAATCAAGTATTCAATAGATTTTGAGAATATTCCGCATAAATATTTTAAATTTTCTGATATTTAATAACGGAGATATACAAGTTTGATAATGATTAAATTGTGGGTATGTTAACTATAAGCTAAATTATAATTATTATAATGAAGCATTAGTCTTGAAAGGAGCATATCTATGTCAAAAGAGGATAAAAAATTAACTGATCTTTTTGGGCACCCCGTTTCAGATAGAGAAAACAGTATGACAGCTGGTCAAAGAGGTCCACTTATGATGCAAGATATTTATTACTTGGAACAAATGGCACACTTTGATCGTGAAGTAATTCCAGAACGCCGTATGCATGCGAAAGGATCAGGGGCGTTCGGAACGTTTACAGTTACGAATGACATTACGAAGTACACATCAGCTAAGATTTTTTCAGAAGTCGGTAAACAAACGGATATGTTTGCACGCTTTTCAACGGTAGCTGGTGAAAGAGGGGCAGCAGATGCTGAACGAGACATTCGTGGGTTTGCGCTTAAATTTTATACTGAAGATGGAAACTGGGATTTAGTGGGGAATAATACACCGGTCTTTTTCTTCAGAGATCCTAAACTCTTTGTTAGTTTGAATCGTGCTGTAAAAAGAGACCCTCGTACCAATATGCGTAGTGCACAAAACAACTGGGATTATTGGACAGGGTTACCTGAAGCATTACATCAAGTGACAATACTAATGTCTGATAGAGGCATTCCTAAAGATCTTCGGCATATGCACGGCTTTGGATCACACACCTATTCGATGTATAATAATGAAGGTAAACGTGTTTGGGTGAAATATCATTTTAGAAGCCAACAAGGTATTGAAAATTTAACCGATGAAGAAGCGGCAGATGTGATTGCACAAGACCGGGATTCATCACAAAGAGATTTATATAATGCTATTGAAAATGGAGATTATCCTAAATGGAAAATGTATATTCAAGTGATGACTGAAGAACAAGCAAAAAATCATAAAGATAATCCATTTGATTTGACTAAAGTTTGGTATCATGGTGAATACCCATTGATTGAAGTCGGCGAATTCGAATTGAATCGTAATCCAAATAATTATTTCCAAGATGTAGAGCAAGCTGCTTTTGCGCCAACGAATATTGTACCTGGTTTAGATTTTTCACCTGATAAAGTATTACAAGGAAGATTATTTTCATATGGAGATGCACAACGTTACCGTTTAGGAGTGAACCATTGGCAAATTCCAGTGAATCAACCTAAAGCTGTCGGAGTAGAGAATCTATGCCCATTTAGCCGCGATGGACAAATGCGTGTCTTAGATGATAACCAAGGTGGCGGACCACATTATTATCCAAATAATCAAGGTGTATACGCTTCTCAACATGAATATAAAAAGCCACCATTTCCAACAGATGGTGATGGTTATGAATATAATTATAGGGAAGACGATGATAACTACTTTGAACAGCCAGGAAAACTATTTAGATTACAATCGGATGAAGCAAAAGAAAGAATGTTTATAAATACAGCTAATGCGATGGATGGCGTAACAGAAGATGTTAAAAAGCGACATATTCGTCATTGCTATAAAGCTGATCCAGACTATGGAAAAGGCGTCGCCAAAGCACTAGAAATTGATATCAATACAATAGATTTAAATGATGAAAACGATGAGACGCATGAATAGCTAGAAGATATTGCATCCTTGTAAAAGTTGTGTTAAAATTTTAAATCGTAAGTATTCCTAACAAGAAAGGGTGTTTAACGTGCGCGTAAATGTTACATTAGCATGTACAGAATGTGGCGATCGTAATTATATTACTACTAAAAATAAACGGAATAATCCTGAGCGTATCGAAATGAAAAAGTATTGCCCAAGATTAAAAAAACACACATTACATCGTGAAACGAAATAATCACTTACCTTTAAATACGACAATTTAAAGTTTGACATAAGAGCTGTGGAATGCAATCCATAGCTCTTATTTATATAGTAAAAACTTATTCTTGATTTAATTAGAAAATATGCTAAAATATAAAACGTAATAATTACGATTTAAGGAGCGTTTTTAATATATGGCTAAAAAATCTAAAATTGCGAAAGAACAAAAAAGAGAAGAATTAGTTAGTAAATATTATGAATTAAGAAAAGAACTAAAGAAAAAAGGTGATTATGAGGCTTTACGTAAATTACCTAGAGATTCATCGCCAACACGTTTAACGCGTAGATGTAAAGTAACAGGCCGTCCTAGAGGCGTGTTAAGAAAATTTGAAATGTCTCGAATCGCATTTAGAGAACACGCGCATAAAGGACAAATTCCTGGTGTTAAAAAATCAAGTTGGTAAATTTTCAAAAGTACAACTCAAGTCCATTTACATTGACAATAAAAAATTGTAAAGTATATGAGGGTAGAAAATATGAATGATTATCAAGTGTTTTGATTTAATCATTCGTGATTTACCCTCAGTTTTTTATTTTTATACTTAATTATAAGGGGCTTATAAATAAATGAAAATTTTTGATTATGAAGATATCCAATTAATTCCGAATAAATGTATTGTTGAAAGTAGATCTGAGTGCGATACTGCAATTCAATTTGGCCCACGTAAATTTAAATTGCCAGTTGTGCCTGCTAATATGCAAACAGTTATGAATGAAAAATTAGCACAATGGTTTGCTAAAAATGAGTATTTTTATATAATGCATCGTTTTGACGAAAAGTCTAGAATACCATTCATTAAAAATATGCATGATCAAGGATTATTTGCGTCTATATCAGTTGGTGTTAAAGCACGTGAATTTGACTTTATTGAGCAATTACAACAAGCTGATATCGTGCCTGAATATATAACGATAGACATTGCTCATGGACATTCTGATTTAGTTATCCGTATGATTAAACACATCAAGCAACATTTGCCACAAGCCTTTGTAATTGCTGGAAATGTTGGTACACCTGAGGGCGTAAGGGAATTAGAAAATGCCGGTGCAGATGCGACAAAGGTTGGTATTGGACCAGGAAGAGTGTGCATTACCAAAATAAAAACTGGATTTGGAACTGGAGGCTGGCAACTCGCTGCACTCAATTTGTGTAGTAAAGCAGCACGTAAGCCGTTAATTGCTGATGGAGGCATTCGCACGCATGGTGATATTGCAAAATCGATACGTTTCGGAGCTTCAATGGTTATGATAGGTTCATTATTTGCTGCACACGATGAATCTCCAGGAGAAACAGTTGAGTTAGATGGTAAACTGTACAAAGAATATTTTGGAAGTGCTTCAGAATTTCAAAAGGGTGAACGTAAAAATGTTGAAGGTAAAAAAATGTTTGTCGAACATAAAGGCTCATTAGAGCATACACTTGTAGAAATGCAGCAAGATTTACAGAGCTCTATTTCATATGCTGGTGGCAAAGATTTAAAATCTTTAAGAACTGTCGATTATGTAATTGTTCGAAACTCAATATTCAATGGGGATCGAGATTAAATTTTTGGTAGGTGAAAACCATTAAAAAATTTTTAAGTATTAGTTTAATTTTACTATGTATTATTATTATCTTTCCAATTAGAGAAAGTTCTCTAGTCGTACACATGCAGCAAGACGTCAGAAGTTTTATTAATCAACAAGTATTCAATAAAGAAGATGAAAATGAAGAGACACTTAAAGTACCTCAAGAACAACCTTTTGCTGTTAATAATGTTCAGTTAAATATGAAAAAAGGTAATGTAGAAGAAAAATATGGTAAAGCCAAAAGAATAACCACAAATGAATATGGTACAAAATGGTATGCATACTATGATGGCGATTATCAAAGATTTGTAATGATTGCATATTTAGATAATAAAGTGCACGCTTTGTATACAAATCAAAACATAATAACTTCTAAGTCTAAGATTAAGTATGGGACACCCAAGCAAGTTGTTAGACAAAGGTTGGGTCAACCTATAACTGAAATGGATAAACAAAGGTTGCGTATTGCAATTAAAAATAGTGAATATGATGTCTTTCATTCAAATCATGTGTATACAACGATATTTTATGATAAACATGAACAAAATGGTGTAACAGCATTAATGCAAGTTAGTGATAAAATGGAAAAGCGTTTAACAAAACAATATGCAGCACCGTCTAAATCATTAGCTAAAAGTTATGAAATGCAAAATGTAGATTTAATTAATTCAGAAAGAAAGCAACATCAATTAGCTACTTTGTCATATTCAAGCAACATTTCAAACACGGCACGCAAACATAGTGAAGATATGGCGAAGCATCATTATTTTGATCATACGAATTTAGACCAAGAGTCACCATTCGATCGGTTAAAAGCAGATCGCATTGAATTTAATGCGGCCGGTGAAAATCTAGCTTATGGTCAAGTTAGCAGTATTTATGCCCATCAAGGATTAATGAATTCATTAGGACATCGAAAGAATATCTTAAATGAACATTTTAACACGGTTGGTGTGGGTGTAGATTTTAATGATGAAAGGCAGCCTTATTGGACAGAAAATTATACGGGTTAAGCGTTTAATAATGACTAGTAATGGGTAAAATTTCTGTGAAGGAAGTCGATGAATATGACATCAAAACAGAATAATAATCAAAAAGAGGATATTTTGGAAAAAGTAAAAGATATCCTGCATAAAAGTAATCAAAAAGAAGCTAGGCACTAGTTGCTTAGCTTCTTTAACTTTATATAAGAGAATTACTAACAATAAAATGTTTTATTGACACAACTAAAGTTCACGGTACAAGCCGATAACTTTACCTAAAACAGATACTGAATCAAGGTAAATTGGCTCCATGGAACTATTTTCCGGTTGTAAACGATAATGATGCTTTTCTTTATAGAATCGCTTAACAGTAGCCTCATCTTCGTCTGTCATAGCTACAATTATGTCCCCATTTTCTGCAATGGTTTGACTTCTAACTATTACTTTGTCTCCATCAAGAATGCCAGCTTCAATCATACTTTCACCAACTACATTTAAAATAAAAATGTCACTATTATGTGTAGAGGTTAAATGCTCAGGTAATGGAAAATACTCTTCAACATTTTCAACGGCAGTAATAGGAATACCAGCAGTTACTTTACCAATGACAGGTACGTGAATAGTCCCTTCCATATCGATAGCGGCATCATTATGCTCTGATACAATTTCAATAGCTCTTGGTTTTGTAGGGTCTCTGCGGATATAACCTTTTTCCTCTAGTCGAGATAAATGTCCATGCACCGTAGAACTTGAAGCTAATCCTACAGCTTCTCCTATCTCACGAACACTAGGCGGATAACCTTTTGTTTGAACAATATGCTTAATGTAATCATATATTTCACTTTGACGTTTTGTTAATTCTCTCATATATAGGCACTCCCTAATTTTATTTATTTTTATTATATCATTTAGTAACAAATAAAACAAACGTTTGTTCGTAAAAATGTTGACATAGAACATGAGTTCTGATAAATTATAAATACAAACAAATGTTCTAGGAGTGTTTAACATGATTTTAAAATATAAAAGTCAAATAGCTACTTATATCATAGTTTTTATAATATCTTTGCTTGTTTTCTCTTTATTTTTCACGACGGCATATCAAAATTCTAAAGTAGAACAAACGTACGAAATGGCAGATCATAATATCTCACAACATTACAAAATCAACTCTGAAAGCAAACAACAATCTATATCTAACAGCGAACAAAATCACACAAGTGTGTTCGCATATGCGAAATAATCACGAACAACATATTTCATATTTATTATATTTAGGTAAAGCAATGCGGTAATTTTTATCAACAGTGCGATTTAATTAGAAAAGTAATATACAATTTTGTGATGGGGTAAGTTGAATTATTGTAATGATGCTAATAAATATTAATGATATATCATGAAAGGTGAGCGTAACGATTTGGTTACATTCACCTTTTTGTTATATTCTTTATAAGTTAGGTACTATTTAAATGTGAAATATGTATATATAAAGGTGGGTAAATTCAATGACTAAAAATAATTTGAACATCGATAGAATTAATCAATTAGCAAGAAAGAAGAAAGAGCAAGGCTTGACAGAAGCAGAGGCAAAAGAACAAGCTAAGTTACGTAAAATATATTTAGAAGAATTTAGAAAGGGCTTTAAACAGCAAATTGAGCACACTAAAGTTATGGATCCTGAGGGTAATGATGTAACGCCTGAAAAGCTAAAACAAATTCAAAAACATAATAAAAATAAATAGTTTCTGCAAACTACAGAAAATTTAGTAATTTTAAACGAATATTTATGAATTTATCTATAATTAAGGTATAATAATAGCAACATTTATTTCTAGAAGGGAAGACATAAAAAATGTTTAACGAAAAAGATCAATTAGCAATAGATACCATTCGTGCATTAAGCATTGATGCAATTGAACAGGCTAACTCTGGGCATCCGGGTTTACCAATGGGAGCTGCACCAATGGCATATACTTTATGGACAAGACATTTGAATTTTAATCCACAGTCTAAAGATTACTTTAATAGAGATAGATTCATTTTGTCTGCTGGACATGGATCTGCATTACTTTATAGTTTATTACACGTCTCAGGAAGTCTTGAGCTTGAAGAGCTTAAACAGTTTAGACAATGGGACTCAAAAACACCAGGGCATCCAGAATATAGACATACTGATGGTGTAGAAGTAACAACAGGACCATTAGGACAAGGATTTGCAATGGGAGTAGGGATGGCATTAGCTGAAAGTCATCTTGCAGGTAAATTTAATAAAGATAATTTTGATATTGTTAATCACTATACTTATGTATTAGCTTCAGATGGCGATTTAATGGAAGGAATTTCTCATGAAGCGGCTTCATTTGCAGGCCATAATCAATTAGATAAACTCATTGTCTTATATGATTCAAATGATATTTCATTAGATGGAGAATTAGATAAAGCTTTTTCTGAAGATGTAAAAAAACGTTTTGAATCATATGGTTGGAATCATATTTTAGTTAAAGATGGTAACAATTTAAACCAAATAGACAAAGCGATTACTACTGCTAAGTCTCAGCAAGGTCCAACTTTAATTGAAATTAAAACAATTATTGGTTATGGTTCACCTAACAAAAAAGGCACAAACGGTGTCCATGGTGCACCTTTAGGCGCAGAAGAAAGAAAACTAACATTTGAAAACTATGGTTTAGATCCAGATAAAAAATTCTATGTTCCTGAAGAAGTATATGAAATTTTCCAAACAACAATGTTAAAACGTGCTAATGAAAATGAAGAATCTTGGAATGATAAATTAGAAGCATATTCTCAACGATATCCGCAATTAGCAGAAGAATTTAAATTAGCTGTCAGCGGTAAGTTGCCATCAAATTATAAAGAAAAATTACCAAGATTTGATTTGAATCATAATGGTGCTTCTCGTGCTGATTCTGGAGAAGTTATTCAAGCTTTAAGTCAATCTGTTCCATCTTTCTTTGGTGGTTCTGCTGACTTAGCTGGTTCAAATAAATCAAACGTTAAAGAAGCTAAAGATTATGACAAAGATACACCAGAAGGTAAAAATATATGGTTCGGTGTACGTGAATTTGCTATGGGCGCAGCAGTCAATGGTATGGCTGCACATGGAGGCTTGCATCCATATGGAGCGACATTCTTTGTATTTAGTGATTATCTAAAACCAGCATTGCGTTTATCTGCAATAATGGGTCTTAATTCAACATTTATTTTCACGCATGATTCAATAGCTGTCGGAGAAGATGGTCCTACGCATGAACCAATTGAACAACTCGCTGGCTTAAGAGCGATTCCCAATATGAATGTTATTCGCCCAGCTGATGGTAATGAAACACGTGTAGCTTGGGAAGTTGCACTTGAATCTGAACAAACGCCAACATCATTAGTATTAACTCGTCAAAACCTCCCTGTCCTTGATGTAACAGAAGCACAAGTAGAAGAAGGCGTTCGTAAAGGTGCTTATACAGTATTTGAAACAGAAACAGCAGTTGAGTATTTATTATTAGCTTCAGGTTCTGAAGTAAGTTTAGCTGTTGAAGCTGCGAAAGATCTTGAAAAGCAAGGTAAAGGTGTAAGAGTTGTATCAATGCCAAACTGGTTTGCTTTTGAACAACAATCTGATGATTATAAAGAATCTGTCATTCCAAAACATATTACGAAACGTGTTGCGATTGAAATGGCATCATCACTTGGTTGGCACAAGTATGTGGGTACTGATGGCAAAGTCATTGGTATAGACGAATTTGGGGCAAGTGCGCCAGGTGGGCTAGTAGTTGAAAAATATGGTTTCACTAAAGAGAATGTATTAAATCAAATACAAACGCTTTAAATAAATTAAGTTTTATAAAGATTGAGGCATTTGAAGTTAACGATTTGACTAACTTTATTTTCTCTATGTCGACTATTTCGGCATAGAAGTTTAACAAATCTTAATTGCGCATGCCTCATTTTTCTGTAAAAAAAGGTATCATTTATATTATGTTTTTTGTTATGATCGTAATTGTGGATGATTTACGCTCAAACTCAAGCTTGAAATACTAATTATAATTTAGTAAAATTCAGTAGGATATAGAAAGCGGGTGAAACAATGGCAACATGGATAGCAATTATATTAATTGTATTAGCATTAATTGCTGGATTAGCAATTGGCTTTTTCCTAGCAAGAAAATATATGATGGATTTCTTGAAGAAAAATCCACCAATTAATGAAGAAATGCTACGAATGATGATGATGCAAATGGGACAAAAACCATCACAAAAGAAAATCAACCAAATGATGACAATGATGAACAAAAATATGGATCAAAATATGAAAAATCCAAAAAAATAAGTTGATAATCATAGGATTGTAGACAGTTACTTGTTTACAATCCTTAAATTATAGCAAGTTAAACTGAATAGTATATATTTAAATCGATATGCGTTTTAATTGCATAGTGATGTACTATCATGTGAAAATAAATAGAAATAAAGTTTCGACATAAATAAGAGGGTGTCAATGTTGGCGTATTTAATTTTTTCAATTGTGTTTGCATTTATCATGGGTATCGCAGTCATTATTATTAGAATGAAAGCACAAAAATTTCCAGTTAATGAAAAAAAGATTATTTTACCACCGTTTTTTATGGCTACAGGTGCCTTTATGTATGTGATTCCATATTTTAGATTAACAGGGGCTGAAATGCTTGAATCCTTGGTTTTAGGCGTATTATTTTCTTTAGTCTTAATTTGGACAACACATTTTGAAGTACAAGGTACGAAAGTTTATATGAAGCGTTCAAAAGCATTTCCAATTATTTTAATTTCACTATTAGTTATTAGAACTGTAATTAAAATATTTATTAGTAGTGAAATAGATCCGGGAGAAATAGGCGGCATGTTCTTCTTGTTAGCCTTCTGCATGATTGTTCCTTGGAGATTGGCTATGCTATATAAATTTAAAAAAATCGAGAAAGAACTTGTTAATTAATAAAATTTCTTTAAAAACTGAGACTCAAAATGACACTTAATGTCGTTTTGAGTCTTTACTTTTATTGCAATGACAAGCAGTGAAATCTACTTTGTGTGCCTAAGTTATAAAGTTTTAAATATATATCATTAAGACTTGATAGTTTTTCAAATGCATCTTATAATTAAAACGAACAAACGTTCTGTATTTGGAGGTAACAATGAAAATCATTCATACTGCGGATTGGCATTTAGGAAAAATACTAAATGGCAAATCCTTACTAGAGGATCAAATATATATATTAAAGCAATTTATTGATCAAATGTTAATTGAAAAACCAGATATTATCGTTGTTGCAGGTGATTTATATGATACATCTTATCCAAGTAAAGATGCCATAAAGCTCTTAGAACAAACGATTTATCAGTTAAATATAGAATTAAAAATTCCAATGATTATCATTAATGGTAATCATGATAGCAAAGAAAGATTAAATTATGGCTCACCTTGGTTTCAACTTTCCAACTTACATATAAAAACATCTTTAGAAGATTTAACATGCCCAATAACATTTGGAAATATTAAATTTTATACAATGCCATATGCCACAGTCAGCGAAGTAGCTCACTTCTTTGATGATGAGACGATTCAAACACATCAGCAAGCTACAGAAAAATGTCTAGAAATCATGTCGAATAAATTAAACAAACAAAATATAAATATTATTATTGGTCATCTTACGATACAAGGCGGTAAAAAATCAGACTCTGAAAGGCCTTTAACAATTGGTACTGTAGAAAGTGTTAATAAAAAGGTATTCGAAGCATTTGATAAAGTATTACTTGGCCATTTACATCATCCGTTTAGTATTAATGACGATAAAGTCAATTATAGTGGATCATTATTACAATATTCATTTTCTGAAGTTGGGCAAGCTAAAGGATATCGTGTAATTGAGATTGACACTAATAGTAAAATTCAAGATACATTTAAACAGCTACAACCATTAAAAGAGTTAGAAGTTGTTGAAGGACAATATAATCAAGTCATTGCAGAAGAGATAGCAGTAAAAAACAAAAATAATTATTTTCATTTTAAATTGAAAGGTATGTCTCATATTACCGACCCCATGATACATCTTAAAAAAATCTATCCTAACACACTTGCCTTAACGAATATCAGTTATCAAACTGATGATGTAACAACACGTCATGCAATAACAAAATTAAAGGATGAAGATATTATTAGCGAATTTTATAAAGAAATGACAAATGAACCCTTAACAAATGTACAAAGTCAAAAAGTTGAATACATTCTAAACCATCTTTTGACTAAGGAGGATTGAAGCGATGAAACCTTTGACTTTAACGTTGTCTAACTTTGGACCATTTTTAAATGAAACGATTGATTTCAAACAAGTATTCGAAAATCAATTATTTCTTATTAGCGGTAAAACAGGTTCCGGTAAAACCATGATTTTTGATGGAATTGTTTACGCTTTATTTGGTGTAGCATCTACGAAGAGTAGAACTGAAAGCGATTTGCGAAGTCATTTTGCTGAGGCTAAGGAACCTATGAGCGTAACGTTTGAATTTGAAATTAATCAGCGACAGTTCAAAATTTTTAGACAAGGTTCATATATAAAAGAAGGCAATAAAACTAAAACGCCTGGAAAGTTAACTGTCTATGAATTTGATGGAGAAGTGTTTGATTTGCGTGAAAGTAAAATACATGAAGGCAATTTATTTATACAACAACTCTTAGGCGTTAATGCAGAACAATTTAGACAGTTGTTTATTTTGCCTCAAGGAGAATTTAAACGATTTTTAGTTTCAAGTAGTTCAGACAAGCAAAGCATTCTACGTACATTATTCAATAGCCTCCGTTTTGAGCAAATACAGGATATATTAGCTGACGAGGTGAAAAATGAGAAACAATTGATCGAACAAAGATATAACAAAATAGCAATGGTATGGGAAGAAATTGAAGATTTTGAAATTGAAGATTTGCAAGCACTGAAACAAATAGAAAGTATACAAATACAAAAGCTTGTAGATGCTATACCTATTTTTCAAAAATATGGTAGTGAACAATTGTTAGCAACAACAAAATTAAAACAAGCAGAAAAATGTCAAACAGAAAAGCTTCATAAAGCATTAGTGGCAAATAATGAATTAGAAAAGCAATTAAATGATTTAGCTGATTATACTCAACGCTTTGAATTATTGCGGCAAGAGCAAGAAAATATAGATAAACTTAAGCATAAAATTACTCAATTGAATGAAATTCGAACTTTAAATACACTTGTTCAACAGCGAGAATCACAAATAGCAAAATTAAACGATTTTAACAATGCTATCACATCAAAAGGTAAAGATATTGAGTCCATACAAGAGCAACAAAAGCAGCTACAAGAACAAATGCAAATACTAATAAAAAGTGAACATGCTATTAATCAATACAAAGAATATATTGATAAGTGTCACATAATTTATCAAAAGATAGAAAGCCACAGAAAAGCTATGGCAGAAAATGATAATGTAAAAAAACAATTAAGTGAAACGCAGCAGAAGATAAAGCAATATAATGAGAAACAAACTAAGCTTAAAAAGCAAAAAGCAGAAAATGATATAGATTATAATAAAATTGTTGAATTAACAGATGAATTGGCACATATCAACAAATTAATAGATAAGACTAAAGAAACTTTAAGCAATAACCAAAAGTTTAAGGAATTAAAAAATGAATATATTGAAGATAAGAAACAGTTAAAAATGATTGAAAAAGAATTTGAGCATGTTTCAAATCATATAAATAAGTTGACTGCAAAGAATTTAGACTTAAATGACAAAGAAAGTTTTATTAACGAGCTTCAATCAGCATTATCTATTGGAGAAATTTGTCCTGTATGTGGTAATGAGATTCAATCTTTAGAAAAACATATTGACTTTGAAAATATTAAACTACAAAAACATCAATTAGATACACTTGAAAAAGAAAAGTTGTCACTTACAGAGCAAAAAATTAAACTTGAAACCGAAATGTCACACGCTCAAGATAAAATGAAAGAAATAAAGGTTGATGAAGAACCACTTGATCTTGAGTCGTTGCAAGTACAATATAATGAAAAAGAACTAGAAAAAGCTTCTTTTAAAGAAAAATATGCGATGACTAAACAAATTGAAACACAAATAAATGAGTATAAAAAAGATATACATCAGATGGAACTACAATATAAGGATTTATCTCATCAGAGGAACCAAAATGAACAACTTATAGGAGAATTTATATCAACAACCCAGACTAAAGATATCGATTCATTTATACAACAGTTTGAAAGCTATAAAAAACAAATAGAAATATTTGAAAATTCGAAAGAACAATTAACAAATGAAATTATTACAGCCAATCAGCAAAAGCAATTAGAAAGTAATAATTTAATCAATATACAGAACCAAAAACACATTGCAGAAAATGAGTATCAAAGTGTTGATAAAGATATACAAACTGAAATGAGACGATATGCGATTAAGGATGAAAAAGCGTTATTTAAAATATTAGAAGACATGCATCTTAAATCAGATTATGAACAACAAGTCGAAGCATATAGCAAGAAATACGCAGCACTTGAGCATGAAATAGGGCGTTTAAAATCATTGACTCATGATAAAGTTCTACAAGACACAAAACAATTAGAAAATTCATATCAAGTTCAAAGTGAAAAATTAGATAAAGTTATAGAACAAGAAAATACATTGAAATATCAATTGAAAAAGAACGATCAAAAGTTTGATGTACTTTATGAAAATATCAATTATCTGACTAAAGAATTAAAATCGCAACAAGAAATTTTTAATTTAGCAGAAATTCTTTCGGGAAAAAATAGTCAGAAGTTAACGCTGGAAACTTATGTATTAATTTATTATTTGGAACGCATTATCGCACAAGCAAACTTAAGATTAGCTACAATGAGTGGTCAACGGTATCATCTGCAAAGAAGAAAAAGTTTATCACACGGTTATAGTGGTTTAGAAATAGATGTCTTTGATTTTCATTCTAATAAATCTAGACATATTAGTTCATTATCTGGTGGGGAAACATTTCAAGCTTCGTTAGCTTTAGCGCTTGGTTTAAGTGAAGTTGTTCAAGAAGAATCAGGTGGAATAACACTGGAATCTATGTTTATTGACGAAGGATTTGGTACTTTAGATCAAGAAACACTTGATACAGCATTAGATACACTTGTTAACTTAAAATCATCTGGTCGTATGGTAGGAATTATTTCACATGTAACTGAGCTTAAACAACGTATTCCGCTCATATTAGAAGTAACTTCTAAACAGTTTCAAAGCGCTACACAATTTAAGTTTAATTAACAAGCTTTGATGAATGAAACTATATGAGCGTTTATAGTTCAGCCTATATATAAATACTTTTAAGTGTTGGCTATATAAATAACATAAAAAAGACAGAGGCTAAAAATTTTTAACCTCTGTCTATAAAATATATTAATTTTTTTCACGAAGTAAATCGCGAATTTCTGTAAGTAATACTGTGTTTTCTTCAATAGTCTCTTCTGGCTCTTCTTTTTTCATTAAAGTATTTGCAATTTTAACAAATACAAATAATGCAAAAGCAACAATTAGGAAGTCAATGATAGATTGAATGAACAATCCGTATTTAATGCCCCAGAATTCCCAATCTTTTGCAAAATCAACAGAACCGAAAATTTTACCAATTAATGGCATGATGATATAAGTTACTAATGAAGTAACGATTTTATTGAATGCTGCACCCATAACGACTGCAATTGCTAAATCTAATACGTTGCCTTTTAATGCAAATTCTTTAAATTCTTTCAACATAACTTTTATATCCTTTCTAAACATAATACACCTCATTATACAATATATAATTTATTTAGAAAATACTTTTTCTAAACAAATTTGATAAAAGAATTTAGGTTTGATATCCTTATAGGTATCGTTTGAGGTATAGCGTTGCTTTCTAAACGTAGTATATCTCGCGCATTGAAAATTTAATACTATAATGAAGGGAGTTATTTATTTATGAATTCTTCTTCTCAAAAAAATAGTAGCGGAAAGAAGTTTTCACCTGTATTTATTTATAGCGCTATTCTTGTTGCGATTGTAGTGCTAGTTGGAGCGATTTTTCCGACTAAATTTGGCAGTGTTACAGGCGCAATCAGTGGTTGGATTACTGATAAATTAGGTTGGTATTACCTTATTTTAACTACAATCATAGTTTTCTTCTGTATCTTTTTAATTTTCAGTCCTATAGGTAAATTAAAATTAGGTAAACCCAATGACAAACCTGAATTTAACACTGTTTCTTGGTTTGCTATGCTATTTAGTGCAGGTATGGGTATTGGCTTAGTGTTTTATGGAGCTGCTGAACCTATGTCACACTTTGCATCACCACCAGATGCTGATCCAAAGACAACACAAGCATATACTGAGACACTACGCTCTACATTTTTCCATTGGGGCTTTCATGCATGGGCTACATATGGAGTTGTCGCATTAGCGCTTGCGTATGCGCAATTTAGAAAAAATGAACCAGGTTTACTGTCTAGAACCTTAAGACCTATTTTAGGTGATAAGGTGGAAGGTCCAATTGGTACAATTATTGATGTTTTATCAGTCTTTGCAACTGTCGTTGGTGTAGCAGTATCACTTGGTATGGGAGCACTACAAATTAATGGTGGTTTAAATTATTTATTCAACGTTCCTAATACGGTATGGGTACAATCAATTATTATTGTTGTAGTAACAGTACTATTTATTGCGAGTGCATGGTCAGGTTTAAGTAAAGGTATTCAATATTTAAGTAACTTAAACATTGGTTTAGGAACAATATTAATGATTGCTGTCCTTATTATTGGGCCGACAGTGCTTATTTTAAATATGTTTACGAGCTCGACTGGTAGTTTGTTTAATACATTTTTATTTAACAGTTTAGATACGGCTGCTTTAAATAGCCAAAAAAGGGAATGGATGTCTACTTGGACATTGTACTATTGGGGCTGGTGGTTAAGCTGGAGCCCATTCGTTGGTGTATTTATTGCCCGTGTATCTAAAGGTCGTTCTATTCGAGAATTCATTTCTGGTGTATTACTTGTTCCAGCAATCGTAAGCTTTATCTGGTTCAGTGTATTTGGCGTTTTAGGTATTGAAACAGGAAAAAAACATCCAGAATTATTTAAAATGACACCTGAAACACAACTTTTTGGTGTGTTTAACGAAGTGCCATTAGGTATGTTATTATCCATTATTGCGCTTATTCTTATTGCATCATTCTTTATCACTTCTGCCGATTCTGCAACCTTTGTGCTGGGAATGCAGACTACGTTTGGTTCTCTTGAGCCAACAGGTTTTGTGAAAGTCACATGGGGCGTAGCACAATCACTGATTGCATTTATTTTATTACTTGCCGGTGGTGGAGATGGTGCAGCAGCATTGAGTGCCATTCAAAGTGCTGCAATTATCAGTGCCTTTCCATTCTCCTTTGTCGTCATATTGATGATGATTAGTTTCTATAAAGATGCTAACCAAGAACGTAAATTCTTAGGTTTGACGCTGCAACCAAACAAGCACCGTTTGCAAGAATATGTTAAACATCAACAAGCTGATTATGAAGCAGATATTTTAGAGAAACGTGAAGCACGGAGAAATACTGAAAAAGACTAATAATTGATAATTTATTGTCCTTATTGCTTAAAAAGTGATAAGGACTATTTTTATTGAAAATCATTCTCAATTAATAACTATTTCTTATTGAACGTATGCTTAATGATAACTTTTACTTATATAGTCCGATTAAAAAAGGAAATCCTAAAAACGCCTATTTATAGCGAATTGCAGTTGTTTTAAAATTTAGTTAATTATACAATTTAAGTAACGGCATATAAAAATATTATGATTTAGTTCAAGGGGGAAATACTATGGCTTCTAACATGAAATCACATGCTAAAAAGACATTTAAAGTGAACGACAAATCTTATGTGTATTATGATTTGAAAAGTTTAGAAGAACAAGGTTTAACTACGGTATCTAAATTACCATATTCCATCAGAGTATTATTAGAATCTGTATTAAGACAAGAAGATGATTTTGTTATTACGGATGATCATATTAAAGCATTAAGTCATTTTGGGGGAGAAAATAACGAAGGTGAGGTTCCATTTAAACCTTCTCGAGTGATTTTACAGGATTTTACTGGAGTTCCAGCAGTAGTGGATTTAGCATCATTGCGTAAAGCAATGAACGATGTTGGTGGCGATATTAATAAAATTAATCCAGAAGTTCCTGTTGACTTAGTCATTGATCATTCTGTTCAAGTAGATAGTTATGCAAATCCAGATGCGCTTGAACGCAATATGAAATTGGAATTTGAACGAAATTATGAAAGATATCAATTCTTAAATTGGGCAACTAAAGCATTTAACAACTATAATGCAGTACCGCCTGCAACTGGTATTGTACATCAAGTGAATTTAGAATACTTAGCTAATGTCGTTCATGTTCGTGACGTTGATGGAGAAGAAACAGCATTTCCAGACACACTAGTAGGTACTGACTCTCATACAACTATGATTAATGGTATCGGGGTATTAGGATGGGGTGTTGGTGGTATTGAAGCAGAAGCAGGTATGCTTGGACAACCCTCTTATTTCCCAATCCCAGAAGTTATTGGTGTCAGATTAACTAACACATTACCTCAAGGCTCAACCGCTACGGACTTAGCTTTAAGAGTGACTCAAGAATTACGTAAAAAAGGTGTAGTTGGCAAATTTGTTGAATTCTTTGGACCAGGTGTTACAGATTTACCACTAGCTGATCGTGCAACTATCGCAAATATGGCGCCAGAATACGGTGCTACTTGTGGATTCTTCCCAGTTGATGAGGAATCACTAAAATATATGAGATTAACAGGACGATCAGAAGAGCATGTTGCATTAGTTAAAGCATACTTGGAACAAAACAATATGTTCTTTACTGTTGATAAAGAAGACCCAGAATACACTGATGTTATTGACTTAGATCTATCTACGGTTGAAGCATCATTATCAGGGCCAAAACGTCCCCAAGACTTAATCTTTTTAAGTGACATGAAATCAGAATTTGAAAAATCAGTTACTGCACCTGCGGGTAACCAAGGCCATGGATTTGATAAAAAAGAATTTGATAAAACAGCTGAAATCCAATTTAGTGACGGTTCAACTGCAACTATGACAACAGGGGATATAGCGATAGCAGCAATTACTTCATGTACAAATACATCAAATCCATATGTCATGTTGGGGGCAGGTCTAGTTGCTAAGAAGGCTGTCGAAAAAGGGCTCAAAGTGCCAGAATTTGTTAAAACTTCATTGGCTCCAGGTTCAAAGGTTGTAACAGGTTATTTACGTGATTCAGGTTTACAAGAATATCTTGATGATTTAGGTTTCAATCTAGTTGGTTATGGTTGTACAACATGTATTGGCAACTCAGGTCCGCTTTTACCTGAAATAGAAAAAGCAATTGCTAAAGAAGATTTGCTTGTTACGTCTGTATTATCAGGTAACCGTAATTTTGAAGGTCGTATCCATCCATTAGTTAAAGCAAACTACTTAGCTTCACCACAATTAGTTGTTGCTTATGCTTTAGCTGGGACTGTTGATATTGATTTGCAAAATGAGCCACTTGGAAAAGGAAAAGATGGCGAAGATGTTTATTTAAATGATATTTGGCCATCAATCAAAGAAGTTGCAGACACAGTAGACAGTGTAGTGACGCCCGAGTTATTCTTGGAAGAATACAAAAATGTATATAATAATAATGAAATGTGGAATGAAATTGATGTGACTGACGCACCATTATATGACTTCGATCCTAATTCAACATATATTCAAAATCCTACATTTTTCCAAAACTTATCTAAAGAACCTGGCACAATTAAACCTTTAAAAGATTTGCGTGTTATGGGTAAGTTTGGAGATTCAGTTACAACTGACCATATCTCACCAGCTGGTGCAATTGGTAAAGATACGCCAGCAGGTAAATATTTACTTGATCATGATGTACCTATTCGTGATTTTAATTCATATGGTTCAAGACGTGGGAATCATGAAGTTATGGTACGTGGCACATTCGCAAATATTCGTATTAAAAACCAATTAGCACCTGGAACTGAAGGTGGCTATACAACTTATTGGCCAACGGATGAAGTGATGCCTATCTATGACGCTGCTATGAAATATAAAGAGGACGGTACTGGTTTAGCTGTATTAGCTGGTAATGATTATGGTATGGGTTCTTCACGTGACTGGGCTGCCAAAGGTACTAACTTATTAGGCGTTAAGACAGTTATTGCTCAAAGTTATGAACGTATTCACCGTTCTAACCTAGTCATGATGGGGGTATTACCATTACAGTTTAAAGATGGTGATTCAGCAGACTCACTTGGCTTAGATGGTAAGGAAGAAATTTCTGTAGATATCAATGAAGATGTTAAGCCGCAAGATACTGTTAAAGTTCATGCTAAAAAGGAGAATGGTGAAGTAGTTGATTTCGATGCAACTGTTCGCTTTGATTCTTTAGTAGAGTTGGATTATTATCGTCATGGTGGTATTTTACAAATGGTTTTACGTAATAAACTTGCACAATAAACAAGGCGAAATACAGTCTGGGACATCATTATGTTTTAGGCTAGGAACTAATTATTAGCAGTAGTTAACTGGATTGAAAATATGCTGATACCAAACTTTTTCAATTCTAGTCAACCTGGTTGGGGTGGGACTACGAATTCATCATGAATTCTGCTCCGCTCCTTTTTTATGTTAGAATTGATAAGAAAGTTATATTGAAAGAAGGATAGTTGATTATGATATACAGTATTACTGAAATCGAGGCTAGATACCAAGAAACAGATAAAATGGGTGTGATTTATCACGGCAACTATGCTACATGGTTTGAAGTAGCGCGCACAGATTATATTAGAAAATTAGGCTTTAATTATGCTGACATGGAAGCGGTGGGCATTATATCTCCTGTTACAGATTTGAATGTGAAGTATATCAAATCCATTACATATCCTGAAACTGTTAAAGTTAAGACTTGGGTGGAAAAATATTCGCGGCTACGTTCAATTTATAGCTATGAAATATATAATGAGCAAGGAGAACTTGCTACAACAGGGACTACTGAGCTAATTTGTATGAAGGCAGATAATTTTAGACCTATTAGATTAGATTGCCATTTTCCAGATTGGCATGAAACATATAGTAAAGTTGAAGCATTAAATAAAAATAATATTGAGTTAGAAGTAACGAATAAAGATGATTTAAATCATCTTTAAAATTAAGCGGAACGAATATATTACAAAATAGTTTTTAAACCTTTGAAATGATAGCTTAAAGCAAATGAGCTATTTTTATAAAAAAATAGCTATGAAGACTGATATCTTGAGTAAAAGTCTCATAGCTATTTCTTATTATTCTATTAAACTGCAATTGATGTTACTTTGTAGTATAAGCTATTTCATCTTCGTGATTAACGGTATCAACTTCAATAATATCGTCTTTAAAGTACCACAAATCGTCTTCAGCAACTACAACTTTAAGGTTATTATAATTTTCACTGTAACCAATATCTATGTCATCTTCATTTTCAACACGAAAAGCAGGACTGAAGCCTTGTTTTAATTGGAATTCTCCACCGTAGCGGACATAGAATTGTAAAACTTTATTGTTGTCTGGCAAATCTAATTCATCTTTAAACCAGTTGATAGCTTGTTCAGTTAATTGTATTTTCAATTTATAACCTCCTAATAGCTCATTCATCAATACCCATAAATAATTTATCTTCGCAAGTAGGATTATAGCATAGTAGCTATTAAAAATATTTGAATATGCTTAATGAAATAGTTAACGATAACTCAAGAATAATATTGAGGCTGGTGCATCATTATGTTTAAAGCTACGAACTATATATTGGCAGTAGTTGATTGGATTGAAAATACACTGATACCAGGCTTTTTTCAATTCTATTCTGGACTACGAATTCATCATGAAATCTGTTCCACTCTCGTTTTCCAATTTTAAGTTGTTATTGTATTATAAAAACCGCAAAAGCTTATACAAGTCTTGTTGCGGTCGAAAAATAGCAATAATTTTAAATTGTTGAGCTTAATTACATCCATTTGATTTTAGGTTCTTCACCCTTGACAATTCTGATAATATTAGAACGATGTCGTACAATTAATATAACTGAAACAAGCAAACTGACACCAAGTAATACATAGTCATGTATGACAAATGCACCAACAACACAACTAATCGCAGCAATAATACTTGATAAGGACACAAATTTAGATAGGTATAAAATAATAAAGAAAATCAATGCTAAAATTAGCAACAATATAGGATTAACCCCTAGTACGACACCTGCACTTGTAGCTACTGCTTTGCCACCTTTAAATTTAAGATAGACAGGATAAACATGGCCTAGAATTGCAAATAAACCAACGATGAGTCCATGGGTAAAAAAGGTGCTTAGTGGGCCATCTGCATGCACAGGCAACCAAATTGGAAAGAATACAGTTATGAATCCTTTAAAAATGTCTAGAAATGTTACTAAAAAACCAGCAGGCTTGCCAAGTACTCGAAAGCTATTTGTTGCACCAGTGTTGCCACTTCCAAATTGTCTTATATCTTTTTTAAAAAAGAGTTTTCCAACAACATAACCACTTGGAAAAGCTCCTATGAGATAGCTGAGTAACAACATGAGGACTATCATCATAATAATTACACATCCTTTTATAACTTAGCTCTATTTTACCATAAACTGATTATTTTTTACGACAATAAATTTAAAACAAATGTTATGGTAAATAAATAGCCTTGTTTTAAACTCAGACTTGCAATTTAAGCGGATTTATATAAGAATAACTATTGTATAGAAAAAATAACGAACGTACGTTTGTAGGAGGAAAATTACATTGACAGTGAATAAAAAAAACAATTATTCAGATGATTCAATACAGGTTTTAGAAGGATTAGAAGCTGTGCGTAAAAGACCTGGTATGTATATTGGCTCCACTGATAAGCGCGGGCTCCACCATTTAGTATATGAAGTTGTTGATAACTCTGTTGATGAAGTATTAAATGGCTATGGTGATGAAATCAACGTCACAATTAATAAAGATAATAGCATTACTATTGAAGATAATGGTCGAGGTATGCCAACAGGAATCCATGCTTCAGGTAAGCCGACGGTACAAGTTATTTTTACCGTTTTACATGCTGGAGGTAAATTTGGTCAAGGTGGTTATAAAACATCTGGTGGCTTGCATGGTGTAGGTGCATCAGTAGTGAATGCGCTTAGTGAATGGTTAGAGGTTGAAATACATAGAGATGGAAATATCTATAAACAAAGTTTTAAAAATGGGGGTTTGCCTGCCACTGGTTTAGTCAAAGCAGGAAAAACTAAAAAAACTGGCACTAAAGTAACTTTTAAGCCTGATCCAGAGATTTTTAAAGCGTCAACGACATTTTCTTTCCAAACATTAAGCGAGCGTTTACAAGAGTCTGCATTTTTATTAAAAAATCTAAAAATTAAACTAACCGATTTACGCAGTGGTAAAGAACGTGAAGAACTGTACCATTATGAAGAAGGTATTAAAGAATTTGTAAGTTACGTAAATGAAGGTAAAGAAGTATTACATGATGTAACTATGTTTTCTGGCCAATCTCATGGCATTGAAGTCGATGTGGCTTTTCAATATAATGACCAATATTCTGAGAGTATTTTAAGTTTTGTTAATAATGTACGGACTAAAGATGGTGGTACGCATGAAGTAGGATTTAAAACTGCTATGACCAGAGTATTTAACGATTATGCACGACGCATTAATGAATTAAAAGAAAAAGATAAGAATATTGATGGTAATGATATACGTGAAGGATTAACAGCCATTATTTCAGTGAGAATTCCTGAAGAATTATTGCAATTTGAAGGACAAACAAAGTCTAAACTTGGAACAACAGAGGCTAGAAGTGCAGTAGATTCTGTCGTAGCTGAGAAATTACCTTTTTATTTAGAGGAAAAAGGGCAGCTTTCCAAATCTTTAGTTAAAAAAGCAATTAAAGCACAGCAAGCACGTGAAGCAGCTCGCAAGGCCCGCGATGATGCCCGTTCTGGTAAAAAGAATAAACGTAAAGATACATTGTTATCTGGAAAACTCACACCTGCACAAAGTAAAAATACTGAGAAAAATGAATTGTACTTAGTCGAAGGTGATTCAGCAGGTGGTTCTGCCAAGTTAGGACGTGATTGCAAATTCCAAGCGATTTTGCCACTTCGAGGTAAAGTAATCAACACAGAGAAGGCGCGCTTAGAAGATATATTTAAAAATGAGGAAATTAACACGATTATTCATACAATCGGTGCTGGTGTAGGTAATGATTTTAAAATTGAGGATAGTAATTACAACAGAGTTATCATCATGACCGATGCGGATACTGATGGTGCTCATATACAGGTACTGTTATTAACGTTCTTCTTCAAATACATGAAACCTTTAGTTCAAGCAGGGCGAGTGTTTATTGCTTTGCCACCACTTTACAAACTTGAAAAGGGTAAAGGAAAAGCTAAGCAAGTTGAATATGCCTGGACGGATGATGAATTAGACAAACTTCAACAATCACTAGGAAAAGGATTTACGTTGCAACGGTATAAAGGTCTAGGTGAAATGAATCCAGAACAATTATGGGAGACAACAATGAATCCAGATACAAGAACATTGATTCGAGTACAAGTTGAAGATGAAGTGCGATCTTCTAAACGTGTTACTACATTAATGGGTGATAAAGTGGCACCAAGACGTGAGTGGATTGAACGCCATGTTGAATTTGGTATGCAAGAAGATTTGAGTATTTTAGATAATACAGAGGTTCAAGTATTAGACAATGAAAATTATACTGAGGAGGAAACAAATTGAGTGAAATAATACAAGACTTATCACTTGAAGATGTTATTGGTGACCGCTTTGGTAGATATAGTAAATATATAATTCAAGAACGTGCTCTGCCAGATGTAAGAGACGGACTTAAACCAGTACAACGCCGTATTTTGTACGCTATGTATAGCAGTGGTAATACGTATGATAAGAATTTCCGTAAAAGTGCCAAAACTGTTGGGGATGTTATTGGACAATATCATCCTCATGGCGATTCATCAGTATATGATGCGATGGTACGTTTAAGTCAAGATTGGAAATTACGTCATGTACTCGTAGAAATGCATGGTAATAATGGTAGTATCGACAATGATCCTCCTGCTGCAATGCGTTATACAGAAGCTAAGTTAAGTCAATTAGCTGAAGAATTATTGCGCGATATTAATAAAGAAACAGTATCTTTTGTCTCTAACTATGATGATACAACCCTTGAACCTATGGTGTTACCGGCGCGATTTCCTAATTTACTAGTTAATGGTTCTACTGGTATTTCAGCAGGTTATGCTACTGATATTCCACCTCATAATTTAGCTGAAGTCATTCAAGCAACCTTAAAGTATATAGATAATCCTAATATATCAGTAAGTCAGCTTATGAAATATATTCAAGGGCCAGATTTTCCAACTGGTGGCATTATTCAAGGTGTTGATGGCATAAAGAAAGCATATGAAACTGGTAAAGGGAAAATTGTAGTTCGTTCAAAAGTTGAAACAGAAGCATTAAGAAATGGCAGACAACAATTAGTTGTGACCGAAGTGCCATACGAAGTAAATAAAAGTTCGCTTGTTAAGCGAATTGATGAATTACGAGCAGATAAAAAAGTAGATGGAATTGTCGAAGTTAGAGATGAGACCGATCGTACTGGTTTGAGAATCGCTATTGAATTAAAGAAAGAAGCTAATAGTGAGGCTATTAAAAATTATCTATTCAAAAATTCTGACTTACAAATTTCATATAATTTCAACATGGTGGCAATAAGCGACGGTAGACCAAAATTGATGGGTATTCGTCAAATTATTGATAGTTATTTAAACCATCAAATTGAAGTTGTTGTCAATCGGACTAAATTTGATTTGGATCATGCAGAAAAGCGTATGCATATTGTAGAGGGATTGATGAAAGCTTTATCTATTTTAGATGAAGTTATCGCCCTTATCCGAGAATCGAAAAACAAACGAGATGCTAAAGATAATTTAGTGGCAACATATGGTTTTACAGATGCTCAAGCAGAAGCGATAGTTATGTTGCAATTATACCGTTTAACAAATACGGATATTATTGAATTGAAAAATGAGCACGCTGAGCTTAGTGAACGTATTAAAGAATATCGTCATATTTTAGATAACCATGACGCTTTGCTAACTGTTATTAAGAACGAATTAAAAGATATTCGTAAGCGTTTTAAATCTGAAAGACTGTCTGCAATTGAAGCAGAAATTGCAGAAATTAAAATCGATAAAGAAGTAATGGTTCCTAGCGAAGATGTCATTATGAGTGTCACTGCTCAAGGATATATTAAACGTACTTCAACACGAAGTTTTAATGCGAGTGGTGTTTCAGAAATCGGACTTAAGCAAGGTGACCGATTATTAAAATATCAAGAGGTGAATACACAGGATACGATTCTTGTCTTTACAAATAAAGGCAGATACTTGTTCATTCCGGTACATAAATTAGCAGACACGCGGTGGAAAGAATTAGGGCAACACGTGTCACAACTTGTAGCAATCGAAGAAGACGAATATATAATCAATGTATATAATGAAAAAAATTTCCAACAAGAGGCATTTTATATTATGGCTACACGTAACGGTATGATTAAAAAAAGTCATGCTGGATTATTTAAAACAACACGTTACACTAAACCATTAGTTGCTATGAAGGTGAAACCGCAAGATGAAATTATAAGTGTACAACGTTTGACAGAAGATCAAATTATAACGGTACTAACGCATAAAGGTATGTCATTAACATATAACACTAATGAGTTATCTGATACAGGTTTGAGAGCTGCTGGTGTGAAATCTATCAATTTAAAGGTGGAAGATTTCGTAGTTATGACCGAAGTTGTTGAAGCTGGACAAACGATCATTATGGCTACCCAACGTGGGGCTATGAAACGTATTGACTTTAAAGTTTTACAATTGGCAAAACGAGCTCAACGAGGTATTACTTTATTGAAAGAATTAAAGAAAAATCCACATCGAATCGTTGCTGGTCATGTGGTAACAGAAAATCAATCTGAATATATGATCTATTCAGAGTCACATGTTGAAGAAGGTCTTATTGTTGATATTCATAAATCTGAACAATACACGAATGGTTCATTCATCGTCGATACGACTGAGTTTGGAGAGGTAATTAATATGACTATTCAATAATGTTTTTAGTGATTTTATTTTCATAGTTAAAATAAAATGATAAACTTAGAATTGTTATTTATTTTTTAACTTATATAAAAGCAAGAGATTTACATTTAATAGGAGTAAGTTCATTGTTCCATTTTCAATGAATCATATAACCTAAATTATAAATGTAAATCTCTTAACGTATTCACTAGATAAATTTAGATAAATGTGAGGTATGGATAGAGTGAGAGATTTTGATAATTTGATTCCTGGCTGGTTTAAGACAATTGTGCAAGTCGGAAACGATTTAATATGGTCACAGTACCTAATTGGTCTGTTACTAACGGTTGGCTTCTTCTTTACTATTAGTTCAAAATTTGTACAACTTAGAATGTTGCCAGAAATGTTTAGAGCGCTCGTTGAGAAACCAGAAACATTAGAGTCTGGAAAGAAAGGTATTTCACCATTTCAAGCGTTTGCGATAAGCGCCGGCTCACGTGTGGGTACGGGGAATATTGCAGGTGTTGCTACTGCCATTGTTCTTGGTGGCCCAGGTGCAGTATTTTGGATGTGGATTATTGCTTTTATCGGAGCAGCAAGTGCGTTTATGGAAGCCACACTAGCCCAGATATATAAAGTTCATGATAAAGAAGGTGGGTTCCGTGGAGGGCCTGCATATTACATAACAAAAGGACTTAATCAAAAATGGTTAGGTATTTTATTTGCGATTTTAATTACAGTGACATTTGCATTTGTATTTAATACGGTGCAATCTAATACGATTGCAGAATCATTAAATACACAGTACAATGTCAACCCTGTGATAACAGGCATTGTATTAGCCGTTATTACTGGGATTATCATTTTTGGTGGTGTTCGTAGTATTGCAACACTATCATCACTAATAGTACCTATTATGGCTATTATTTATATTGGTATGGTTTTAGTTATTTTATTGATGAATTTAGATCAAGTTGTTCCAATGATTGGCACAATTATCAAGAGTGCTTTTGGCATTGAACAGGTTGCTGGTGGTGCGTTAGGAGCTGCTATATTACAAGGTATTAAGCGTGGTTTATTTTCAAATGAAGCTGGTATGGGTTCAGCACCAAATGCTGCAGCGACAGCGGCTGTTCCACATCCAGTTAAACAAGGTTTAATTCAATCTCTTGGTGTTTTCTTCGATACAATGCTCGTATGTACTGCTACAGCAATTATGATTTTACTTTATTCAGGTTTGAAATTTGGCGATAGTGCGCCACAAGGTGTTGCTGTCACACAATCAGCTTTAAATGATCATTTAGGATCTGCTGGCGGTATCTTTTTAACTGTGGCTGTGACTTTATTTGCATTTTCATCAGTTGTAGGGAACTATTATTACGGACAGTCTAATATAGAGTTTTTATCAACGAATAAAATAATCTTATTTATTTTTAGATGTTTAGTTGTAATATTAGTGTTTGTTGGTGCTGTAGTTAAAACGGAAACAGTATGGAGTACAGCAGATTTGTTTATGGGACTTATGGCCATTGTGAATTTAATATCGATTATTGGTTTATCCAATGTAGCTTTCGCAGTGATGAAAGATTATCAACAACAACGTAAAGAAGGAAAACATCCCGTGTTCAATCCCGAAAATTTACAAATAAATTTATTTGGCATTGAATCTTGGGGACGTGAAAATAAATCTAAAAAATCATAGTGTAAACTTTTAAAGTTTGAGATATTTTAAAATGAGTAAACTTGTTAAATTATATTTATAATAACCGTTTAAAATTGCGTTGTGCTATTTAAAAACAATTTGTGTTGCTCACAAACTCTGTAAAATAGGGGTAGGAAATTAAGTCATAACTATTGGCTTTTTACCTGCTCCTATTTTATTGTATTGATGCATTTTCAGATAAAATAATCTATAATTTATGACAAGTATGGTATGATATAGATTAGTAAAATACAATCAATTAAAAAAATATAGTTACAAATAGAGAATACGAGTTAAGGTTTGGTGAATAATGATGTTGGATGATAAAAAGAATACAGCTGAAAAGAAACCAGGTAAATTAAGTTTTTCTGAAACAAGATTTATGCGATTTTTTGGTGGTAAGGATCTTATATTTGCACTTAGTGCATTGGTATTATTAGGTATTGTTATATTTATTTTTGACAAAGTCTCATATGTATTTGAGCCTTTTATCATTGTCTTTAACACTATTGTAGCACCAATCATTCTATCGTTAATTTTGTTTTATTTAATCAATCCAATCATTAACTTGATGGAGCGTTATAACATTCCAAGATTGCTGGGTATTGTTATAGTATTTTTAGCTATTGTTGGACTTATTGCACTCATCGTTAATTTATTGATTCCGGTCATTGGCAGTCAGGTAACACGCTTAATACATAATGCACCTGCATATGTGACTAAATTTAATGATACTTTAGATAAGGTGACGCACTTTTCGTTCTTGTCCTCATTTTATGATCAAATACAGACCAATTTAGATTCTTTATCTAAAAAGATTCCTAGTATTGTTACAGACTATTTTGATGGTTTTGGAACTAAATTAAGAACATTTGCTGAAGCTATTGTAAATGTTGGCGTAGTTTTAATAACAACACCATTTGTACTGTTCTTTATGCTAAAAGACGGTCATAAATTTAAAGAGTACACGACTAAAATTATGCCACCTAAATTTAGAAAAGATTATCATGACTTATTAGAAAAAATGAGTGTTCAAGTGGGTTCTTATATACAAGGACAAATTATTGTGTCATTTTGTATTGGTATTTTATTGTTTATTGGCTATACGATTATTGGTCTAGATTATAGCTTAATATTGGCAAGTATCGCTGCAGTAACAAGTGTTGTACCTTATTTAGGGCCAACGATCGCTATTTCACCTGCAATTATTATTGCGCTAATAACCTCTCCGTTAATGCTTTTAAAATTAGCTGTTGTATGGACATTAGTTCAATTTATAGAAGGTCATTTTATTTCTCCAAATATTATGGGTAAAACATTAAAAATACATCCATTAACAATTATTTTCATTTTGCTTAGTGCAGGGAACTTGCTAGGGATTGTAGGTGTCATTTTAGGTATTCCAGCTTATGCGATATTAAAAGTACTGGTGTCTCACATATTCTTAATTTTTAAACGCCGATATAATAAGTATTATGGTGATGATGCTGGAGACTATGATATTCCTAAAGAAGATTCGAAAATAGCAGAATAGTATAGTAGCCGATGAAGTAGGACAGTTTGGGATTGCTTTATCGGCTTTTATTGCATATGTGAATCAATTCAACGGTTTAGTGCACCTTAGTATATTACAAATCTGTTAGGACGATAGTCATGTTCAATCACAGGCAGTTATGATATATTTTCAGTAACAAAAGAATTAATTAGAATTGATGTGAAAAAATGAATCAGGAAGTTAAAAATAGAATTTTATCTATATTAAAAATTACTTTTGCAACAGCATTGTTTTGCATTGTGGTATTTACACTCTATCGTGAATTATCACATATTGATTTTAAAAATACAGTTACCGTATTTAGTAAAATCAATCGCTGGATGCTCGTTGGACTATTTGCTTGTGGTGGTGCATCATTACTCTTGCTCTCTATGTATGATGTCATCTTAGTCAAATCATTAAAGATGGAAATGCCTTTATTTAAAATCATTCGAATAAGCTACATTATCAATGCTTTTAATGCCATTATAGGTTTTGGTGGTTTTATTGGTGCTGGTGTGAGAGCAGTTGTATATAAAAATTATACGGAAGACAAGAAAAAATTAGTACATTATATTTCAATCATCTTAATCTCTATGCTCACAGGATTAAGCTTATTATCTATCTTGGTTGTGTTACATGTATTTAATGCATCACATATGATTGACAAAATAAGTTGGGTACGTTGGATATTATATGTCGTTGCTTTATTTTTACCTATCTTCATCGTATACACGATTATGCGCCCAGCAGATAAAAAGAATAGATTTATGGGTGTGTATTGCACATTAGTTTCAAGTGTTGAATGGCTAGCAGCTGCATTAGTATTATATTTATCTGTATTAATAGTCGATATCCATATTTCATTTATGACTTTAATAGGCGTCTTTATTATTGCAGCTTTATCAGGATTAGTCAGCTTTATTCCTGGTGGATTTGGTGCCTTTGATTTAGTTGTACTTCTTGGTTTAAAATCATTAGACATCCCTGAGGAACAAATTTTATTAGCGCTGTTACTTTATCGTTTTGCCTATTATTTTGTACCTGTCGTTGTGGCACTATTACTCTCTACGTTTGAATTTGGATCAACTGCTAAACGTTACTTTGAAGGTTCTAAATACTTTGTTCCGGCTAAAGACATCACCTCTTTTGCAATGTCTTATCAAAAGGATATTTTAGCAAAAATCCCATCATTATCGGTGGCTATCCTTGTTTTGATAACAAGTATCATGTTTTTTATAAATAATATGACGATTATTTATGATGGTTTATTTGATGAAAATCATCTTGTGTATTACATTGTGTTATCAATTCATACAAGTGCCTGTTTATTACTATTGTTAAATGTGAAAGGGATATTTAAACAAAGTAGAAGAGCTATTATTTTCGCAATGATCTCGATTATATTAATTTTTGGAGCAACAATTTATACATATGCATCTGCCTTATTATTAAGTTGGCTTATTGTTATGTTTGCTATATTGGTTGCTGCATACCGTCGTGCGAAAGTATTAAAGCGCCCATTCAGATTACATCAATTTGTAATGTCATTTATTATGAGTGTTGTTGTGCTTTATGTGAATCATTTTATTATCTCACAAACTTTTTATGCGTTGGATGTATATCAAATAGAAATGAATACATCTGCATTGAGATATTATTTCTGGTTAACCATTCTAGTGATTATACTTGTTGTAGGTATTATTGCCTGGTTGTTTGATTATCGATTTAATCGTCCACATCAAATAAACGACTATAAACAATGTGAAACTATTATTGATTCATATGGGGGTAACTATTTAAGCCATTTGTTATACAGTGGTGATAAAGATGTTTTTATGCATGATAATGAACAAGCCTTTTTAATGTATCGTTATAAAGGTAATGCGCTTGTTGTACTAGGTGATCCTATTGGGGATACTCAAAGCTTTCAAACGCTACTCGAATCGTTTTATCAATACGCTGAACGCTTAGGCTATGATGTTATCTTTTATCAAGTAAGTGATCGATTTATGCCACTCTATCATAACTTTGGTAATCAATTTTTCAAATTAGGGGAGGAAGCTATTATTGATTTAACCCAATTTACTATTTCAGGTAAAAAGCGTAGAGGCTTCCGCGCGACACTTAATAAACTTGAAGAGCTTGAGTTTAAGTTTGAAATTCTTGAACCGCCATTTTCAAACAACCTTATGAGTAGTTTAAAAGAAATTAGTGATATGTGGCTGGATGGTCGTCAAGAAATGCACTTTTCTGTAGGACAATTTACGCCGGAATATTTATCCAAAGCACCGATTGGCGTTATTAAAGATAAAGATGATAAAATCATTGCTTTCTGTAGTTTAATGCCAACATATTATAATGATGCTATATCAGTTGATTTAATACGGTGGTTGCCGGAAATTGAATTACCACTAATGGATGGCTTATATTTACACATGTTATTGTGGAGTAAAGAAAAAGGTTACGGTGCCTTTAACATGGGTATGGCCACATTGTCTAATGTTGGTCAAATGGATTTTGCTTTTGTGAGAGAAAGAATTGCTGGACGTGTTTTTGAACATTTTAACGGTTTATATCGTTTCCAAGGATTAAGACGTTATAAAGAAAAATATAGTCCTAATTGGGAACCAAGATTTTTAGTTTATAGAAAAGACAGTTCTTTATGGTACAGCATGTTAAAAGTAATGCGTGTCATACGTCATAAATAATAAAACTAGGTGAACATCCTCTCAAGAAAAATTCAGGATAGAATATAAAGCCCAAAATAAACATATTAAGATTAGTCAAGCCCTTTAAAATAAGCATTATTAAATTAGTCCGTTCAATTTAAATTTTTTGAATAAGGTGTTAAACTATATTTGGTTGTACGTTTGACTCATGTGGAGACATTTGATAATCGTACAATTACCGATTCGATACTAAATAATGAATCGTTTTTAATAGTCGATTGATTCATACATGCGATGACGGCAGTCTTATGAGCTTTCTCATTAGGCTGCTTTCTTAATTTATAGTAATAATCGACGACATGGTTATCATAATGACGTTGTCCCCTAATAATATTCATAACCACCCAAAATAAAAGTCTTCTCTCTTTTTTATTGTCATTCTTGGTAATCGTATCTCTACTGTGTGTACCACCTGATTGATATCGTGTAATATCTCCGATTTCGCCAATAATCATAGCCGTTGTTAATTCACCAATTCCAGGTATTGAATGAATATTTTGAAAACAATTAAGTTGCTTTGCTAACTGAATCATAGCTTCATCTAATTGTTTGAGAAGTTGAAACTTTACTTAACCTTTCTCATTTCATTTTCCTATACACGGTTTCAAGAACCCAACATACTACAAACGAATTTCAAAAGGCGAGAGTAAAGCTGACTAGTTTTTAATACGGGTTTAAAACCAAAGAGACCGTACAGTCTACTCCTCTCTATAACTATAAAAAATAGCTATGAAGAAATCTATCGTCATAGATTTCTTCATAGCTAATCTTAGTATGTTTCCAAGGAATAGGATCACTATAATATATGATAATATCTCCTCTTTACTTTTGGATTTAATTGATTGTTAACCATTTTGATTTTTTCATTTTTCGACCAAATTTAATAGGATTACTAGTAGTGTCTTTCCATTTTTTTCGTTTATTTTAGATATTAGTCTTCCAACTTCTACATCTTTTAATCTGCCATATCTAGATAAACCAAAATAGTTATTTGGGCTAGCGTTTGGAAATTGTGTTGCTCGTTCTCCTGTTTTTGTGTTGATAACTCTATATGTATTATCTCTAGGATTTCTACTATAAAAAGCCCATCCTTGAGGAAGTACTCTAAAGACAAGAAGCATTAATGATTTGTGTTTTATCTTTAGTAGGGTTATTAGGCATTATACTTAATATAGAACTAATAAATATTAAAAAATAAACAAGAAATACTGATATCAAAATCATGATAGTTTTATTGAATGTAAGATCTTCTTTTTTGTTATTATTCGACCATTTTTTTCACCTCTTTTTCAGTGATTATTATAATTACTATAATGAAAGTGATAAATAGGATGAATTGTATTATTAAAGAAGTGATAGAAATACCAAATATTATGTCAAATATAGTCCATACTATCCCTAAAGGTAAAAACCAATAGCTAAATTTAATACTAAATTTAACAAAAAAATCTTGAGTCAATTTCCAATTCTTTTTATTTTTCATTGAACTTTTAGTTCGCAGGCCCATAAAATAGTTAACTTGATCTCCAACATTATTTTTTAAAGAATTTTTTAAAAATAATGTTATTATTAAATTAGATAAAACTGTTAATAGTAAAATTATAATTAACCAACTCCTTTTTTTAATATAGCAAACGGTTGAAATAAAAACCAATCCTATTTTTAAAACTTTAATTTTTAATTTAACTTTAGAAATAATTTGATGAATACGCTATACAAAACGATTACCTATAATCGTTAATTATGTTAACTAAACTAAAAGGCATAAACGTTGATTTAACAGCGTTTATGCCTTTTGATTATTATTATCCATTATGCAGGTTTTATACATACTTCCAATGATACGTTTTCATATATTTTGATCAAGAGAAATTTTGTATCTTTATTCAGTTCTTAAGCGTCTAAAAAATAGACGGGTAGCATTCAATTTGATTTTTGATGACGATGATACAAATTTACTATACGTACTTGAAATATGTGTTTAATACAACTTTAAAAACAGTCGGGGACATAAATCCTAGAAAAATAGCCAATAAATGACTTTTATAATTGTATTTACTGGCTTCTTTATTTACAATATTTCGTATTGTTGGCTCGCTTTCTTAGGGGACAGCTTCAGCTTGTCCTGTTCCCTCGAAAGTCTCGCCAAAATACGGCGTATTTATTTGTAATGATACATTGAAATACTTTAAAAAATAAGGCACTTTCGTATAATTTAATAAACTTCACTAAACTAAATTAACGAGGTACCTTATGTATAAAGCGATAACAAGACGCAACATCTGCCATTTAGTATTAATACTTTCAAACGATATCTCTCATCATATTAATGATATTATTGAAACGATACTCGAAGAAAAAGATTTTGGAATTTTAATTTTAATCTATTTTATTTATATCACAGATTGATTTTAGATAAAGTAACATTAATGTAAATCTGCTTGATAATTAGCACGATCTTGTTGTTCTTTGGCATAGCGCTCAGGATTCTTTTTATAAAAGTCTTGGTGATATTCCTCTGCTTTATAAAAAGTTGAAGCAGGTAAAATCTTTGTGGCAATAGCTTTGTCAGAATATATGGTATGTTGTAATTGCTGAATGTAGTTTTCGGCAATTTTCTTTTGATCATCGTTCGTATAAAAAATAGCTGTTTTATACTGGGAACCTCTATCTTGAAACTGGCCTGCATCATCTAATGGATCAATCACTGAAAAGAAAATTTCAAGTAGTTTATGATATGAAAAAAGTGCAACATCGTATTCAATTTTAACTGTTTCATAATGACCTGTTGTACCTTTTTTAACATCTTCATAAGTTGGATTGTCAGTCGTTCCTCCCATATAGCCTGATGTTACTTTTTCAATACCTTCAAAAGTATCGAAAGGCTTTGTCATACACCAAAAGCAACCTCCGGCAAAATATGCGGTATTTATATTCATTTATACCATCCTCTCATTAGACCTTAGTACCATTTTTTCATAAATATCTTGATTTTTTTAGCTATTTTCTATAACTTTAATGTATATTATAATACATAGATAGCGTATTTTGAAGAAATTAAAATTAAGGTAGGTAGCCATGGCAGAAGAGAAGGAACAAACCAAATACAGAAGAAGTAATGGGACTACTACTTCAACTAAAAAAACTAAAAAACGTATAAAAAAATTACCCATCGCAATATTAATTGTTTTGATTTTACTTGTGAGCTTGATTGTCTATATTACAGTGAGCTATCAAAATGGAATTAAATATGCTGAAGAACATGCAAAGGATGTTAAAATTCATAAATTTAATGGCCCTATAAAAAATGATGGAAAAATTTCAGTGTTAGTGCTAGGTGCAGATAAAGCACAGTCTGGAAAATCTAGAACAGATTCTATGATGATTGTACAATACGATTATTTACACAAAAAAATGAAAATGATGTCTGTGATGCGTGATATTTATGCAGATATTCCTGGATATAATAGCTATAAGCTTAATGCAGCTTATACATTAGGTGGTCCAGAGTTATTAAGAAAAACTTTGAATAAGAATTTAGGAATTAATCCTGAATATTATGCAGTTATTGATTTTACAGGTTTTGAGAAAATGATTGATGAGTTAGCGCCTAATGGGGTGCCTATAGATGTTGAAAAAGATATGTCCAAAAATATTGGCGTGTCATTAAAAAAAGGACACCATCGACTTAATGGTAAAGAGCTATTAGGATATGCTAGATTCCGTCATGATGCTGAAGGTGATTTTGGTCGTGTACGTCGTCAACAGCAAGTGATGCAAACATTAAAGCAAGAATTAGTAACACCTAGCACAGTTTTTAAATTGCCACGTGTTGCAGGTATTTTAAGAGGTTATATTAACACAGATATGCCCGATTCAGCGATTTTCCAAACAGGTATAAGTTTTGGTATTCGTGGAGATAAAGATGTACAGTCTCTGACTATACCAGTGAAAAATTCATACCAAAATATCAATACGAATAATGATGGAAGTGCCTTAGATATTGATAAACAAAAAAATAAAGAAGCTATCAAGAAGTTTTTAGATGATGATAACTAAGTATAGTAAAAACGCCAACTACGCATGTAGCTGGCGTTTTTATCGATTTTAAAGGGTTTTATTGATCAGATTTTCTTATTCCGCCTACACCATAATGATTTTTCTTCATTTCTTCAATAATCACATGAATTGCATCACGATTAGCGCCTGTTGTTTTTTCTACTGCATTAGTGACTTCTGATACTAATGCTTTCAATTGTTCATCAGAGCGACCTTCTATTAATTTTACATTTATGATTGGCATAAATAGCGCCTCCTTTAAAATTTAAGTCTATTTTAGTATAGCATGAAACCTTTATATTTAGAACAATATTTTATAGAACATTTGTTCCTATAAGTATTGAAAAAGAACATTTGTTCGTATATAATTAAAATATCTACAGGGAGGTAGTGGGAATGTATGATTACAATTTATTAGACGATAGGGATGTCTTATGTATTGATCAAAAAAGCTTTTTTGCAAGTGTTTCATGTATAGAGAAAGGTTTAAATCCAAAAACAACAAAGTTAGCAGTAGTAGCAGATACTAAACGACAAGGCTCAGTGGTACTTGCAGCAACACCAAAATTAAAAGAATTAGGTATTAAAACAGGTTCAAGACTATTCGAAATTCCACATCGTAATGACATTTATATTATTAATCCTAGTATGAGGAAGTATTTAAACGTATCTATAGCTATTTCAAAAATAGCATTACGTTATGTTCCAGCTGAAGATTTACATCAATACAGTATTGATGAATTTTTTATGGATGTAACAGATAGTTATTATCGCTTTAATTCTACTGTTACTGCTTTTTGTGAACGCTTAAAAAAGGAAATATATGAAGAAACAGGAATTATGTGTACAGTAGGTATTGGCTCAAATATGCTGTTAAGTAAAGTAGCAATGGATACTGAAGCTAAACATACTATAAATGGTATAGCAGAATGGCGTTATCATGATGTTCCGAATAAATTATGGAATATACAACCTTTGAGAGAATTTTGGGGAATTAATAAACGGACAGAAGTTAAATTAAATAAACGTGGGATTTTTACTGTGGGAGATTTAGCAAAATACCCACATAACCAATTAAAGAAAGCATTTGGAATATTAGGTACTGATTTACATTTACATGCGAATGGAATAGATCAAAGTAAGTTACGAGATAAGCATCATATTACAAATCCTTCAATTTGTAAGAGCCAAATTTTAATGCGAGATTACACCTTTGAGGAATCTAAAGTAGTTATGCAAGAATTAATAGAAGATGTGGCAAGCAGGGTGAGAGCGCGAAAACAAATGGCAAGAACGATTCACTTTTCATTTGGCTATAGCGAAGGTGGTGGCGTGCATAAGCAATATACACTTGAAGATCCTACTAACTTAGAAAAAGAAATATTTAAAGTAGTAAACTACTATGCTAATCATTTATGCGATAAAAAAGTATTATACCGTACATTAAGTGTATCTTTAACACAACTTGTACCTGAAGATCAACGGCAATTGAATTTATTTTTTGATGAATACGAACGTAAACGAGATGAAAAATTAGCTAAAACGATTGATAATTTACACATGAAATATGGTAAAGGCATTGTATCTAAAGCTATATCTTATACTGATTCAGGTACTAAGCACGGACGTTTAGGATTAATGGCAGGACATAAGATGTAATAATTACATTGGGAGTCGGACAGAATTCATGGTGAATTCGTAGTCTCGCCCCGGCAAGGTTGACTAGGATTGAAAAAATGGTACCAGCGTATTTTCAATCCAATCAACTACTGACTTATGGTACATAGGTATCAAATTCATGCAAAGCTTTAATACCTTTATCACGATCTTCGGGTGTTTTAAAACTGATTTGAAGTGCACCAAGAATATCTTCACGGACTTCTAAAATTTTTAAGTTGCTTATAGAAATGTTATGTAAACTTAGAATATAAGTAACTTGGTTAATCATACCCGGTTTATCCGGAATATCTACAAATAGATCATACGCTGTATTTAATGCGCCTTGTTGTTTAAGGGGTAAAGCATCACGATATGTTTTAGCGTTAGCAAAAAACGCTTGAATTTCTTCGATTTTATCGTTTTGAATTATTGAAGATAATGCTACTAATTGTTGTTGCATATCTTGTATTAAGTTTAGAATGGCTGTTTTATTACTAATTGTAATATCGCGCCACATTTCTGCATTACTACTAGCTATGCGAGTAATATCGCGAAAACCACCAGCAGCAAGTTGTTTAACTAATTTATGTTTTGTAGATTGATTTGCATTTAAATGCACCAAACTAGCTGCAATAATATGGGGTACATGGCTAACAGCTGCAGTGACAATATCATGTTCTTTTGCTGTTGTTTCAATAAATTTAGCTGAAGTAGAGCTAAATAATTGTTTCAAATATTGAGCAGCATCGCGATTTTTAGTTGAATTATAAACGAGAACGTAATATGCATTTTCAAATAAATGCTTTTTAGCATTTAACACCCCAGACTTATGACTACCGGCCATTGGATGGCCACCTACAAGGTGTATATTATGATGCAATAGTCGATTTTCAAATTCTAAAACGTTTGTTTTTGTACTCCCAGTATCAGTAACAATTAGGTTAGCCTGAGTGTTAAATAGATGTAATTGAGCTAAATAACGAATCGTTTGTTGAACAGGCGTTGCAAAAATTAAAACATCTGCTTGTTCAACGGCAATGCGATAATCGGTTATTTTAGTATCAATAATACCCATAGAATATGCTTTTTCTAACTGAGAAATATCTGAATCATATGCAGAGATATGAATATTACTGTGATAATACTTTAAATTACTTGCCAAGCTACCGCCAATTAAGCCTAGTCCAATAAAAACAATATTGTGCATTAAGAATCACCTTATTCAAAATTTTCAGAATAAAAACATTGTAAAGTAGATGGAGTAATTAATCAAATATAATTAGGGGAGTAAAAGGTATAGTAATCTGTAATTTAAAAAAGGGATATATGCGTGACTGAAAATACTTTAGAAACAATCCAGACACTAATTGAAATTGGTAGTCCAACAAGAAATGCGACAGAAGCAATATCATTAACAGTTAGTTTATTCGACACGGATAATTAATAAAGCTGCATTACTTATAATAGTAAAAGGGAGAACTGTAAAATTCAAACTGAATCAGGAGAAATCTTTATAGGAATAATATATTTTACATGAAACAAATGTTCATGTTTATAAAGACAGCAATAAACAGTCTCTATAGACGATAAACATATGGAAGTGCGCATTGGTGAGAGAACACAATCAGCATAAGAAACTAGAGATTTAGGTATAGAAGTGGGGGATGTATGAGTTTTGATTCAAGGACAAAAATTACAAAATTAGAGTTTATTAAAGCGTGCCAGCAAAATTTCAGGTTTTGCCGACACGCTGTGATAACCGTTTGATAAGTGTTTTTTTATTTATTGCTTTCTAATTCAATTATAATAATGCTTTAAATTGAATATTTGAAGGTTGTTCAAAAGCATCATCAAAACCGCGTGGGTGATGGTATTCTATTTTATCTTTGTCTTCTGGATAAGTATATTTACCACCAACTTCCCATATGAAAGGATGGAATTGATACTGTAAGCGATCTTTGCGCATTTTCCAGAGTTCTATAATTTCATTTGTAGATGCCATGAAATTAGACCAAATATCATAATGTACTGGAATAATTACTTTCGCATTTAAGTTTTCTGCCATACGTAAAAGATCAATCGATGTCATTTTATCTTGAATACCTACAGGATTGTCACCATAGTTATTGAGTACAACATCTATTTTAAAGTCTTTACCGTGCTTGGCAAAGTAATTTGAAAAATGTGAGTCAGCACCATGGTAAATCGTACCACCTGGAGTTTCAAATACATAATTGACTGATTTTCGAGCCATTTCTTCGTCAGTTACTGGAAGTCCTTTTAAATTGTTGTCATTTTCTTCGCTGCCTTCAACTGGCAATGTAACAAGACAAGTTCTATCGAATGATTCTACCGCTGTTACTTTTACATCTTTAAATTCGAAGCTTTCACCTGGCTTTATTGTGATAATACGATCTTCTGAAACACCCCATTCTTTCCAGATGCGGGCACATTCATGCGGACCCACAAATTTAACATGGTTTAATTTTGGATTGTTGAAGATTGCCGCAGCTGTATTAATATCAATATGATCACTATGGTAATGAGAAACTAGGTAATAATCTAATTCGTTTATCGCAAATGGATCAATAACCATTGGCTGTACACGAAGATTTGGTTGTAGTTTACGAACGCCTGCCATATTGGCCATTTGATGTCCTCGAACCATATCTTTAACTTTTTTAGTAGATTTGCCTCTGTTTGACCATAAGTCCATAACGATATTTGCACCTTCTGGCGTTTTGATCCAGATACCACAATTGCCTAACCACCACATTGCAAAATTACCTTCATTAACAACTTCATTTTCTATTTCTTCATTAAGCCAAGTTCCCCATTCTGGAAAGGTAGATAGAATCCATGACTCTCTTGTAATATCTTTAACATTTTTCATTATTGAATCTCCTTATATCATTATTGTTATTTAAGTATTTCAATGAATCTACTTTCTTTATGCAAATGAAATTTTAAAAATTTTTAGTTTCTAAAGTTTGGATTAATTCTTTGAGAAATAACTTTTCGATTTGATTTCGTAAGTTATATTGTTCACTTTCATCTCTAATATAATGTTTCAATATTAAATCTAGTTGATTAGAAAAATTATAAAAATTTATTTCATTACTTGAATATCTATAAGAAACGATACGTATAATATCTTCATTTGTGAGAATTGGATTAACAAATATTACGGGAATATCCGTTTCGATAGCATCACTTGTAGAAATGATAATATCTGAATTTAAAATTTCTTTAACACTATCGAATTCTTCTAAAGTAAATACAGTATCAATATATGCATTAGATATATAGGACTGGCATTGTTTTAAGAAGAATTTTCTCATGCCAATACCTTCATCGCATATAAGTGTAATTTTTTTAACTGGTATTTCACTATTTGGATTATTGTGAATTGCACCACCAAGATGTATGGCTATATAAGCTATGTCATCATCAGTCATGTGTATTAGCCAAGCTTCTTCAAGTAATGTAATACAACGCTTTGTAACCATGAATAGATAGTTGAACTTTTCTTTAATATTATTTGTAAATTGTGTATCTGAAGGAATATTGTAAGTCTTTTGATAAAGTAAAGATTTACAGTGTGTTAGAAGTTGATTCAACAACATATTTCGTTTTGAAATATTTATATTATATTCATGCTCAAAAAGCGATAAAAATAATTCTAAAGTCTCACGCATATCATCATAATCATTACTAACATTATGAATATCACTATCTTTACGCAATGATAAAAGTAAAAGGGCTATAATATTTTTTGCCATTTGATCAAAAGAAACATTAAATTCAGACTCTAAAGAGGATACAAGCTTTTCAGACACTTTATATTCAATGCGCTCTTGAACAAGTATGAAATCTTTTCTTATCAATTCATAATTGTAAGCATTAATCCCACTGTTATAAGAAACCATTAACAAATAGGGTAGTATTTGTAACATAAACTCACTATCTTTTCGATTAAGTATTTTACCTAAATCATTACTTATTTCTTTTAATAAGGTCTTTAAAAAATCCGTTTTTTCTAATGAGTGATAGTGACTAAAGCTTGTATTAGATAAAAGTTTCTCATGAATCAAAGATTTAAAAGCTTCAGATGATGATTTATGAATTTCATGCAGTATTTTATATATAAATTGAATTTTAGATAACAGATGGCATTCAATATAATATCCTCCAAACTTTTTTACACGTAGATGAATATTAAATTGTTCAAATTCTATAAGTTCTCGAATATTATTGAGATCATTTAGAATCGTATTATGTGAGACATCAACAAGTTCCATAAGTTTGTTGATTGTAATGAATTCATTTGAGATACAAATATATATGATGATTAGCCATTGGCGTTCTTCTATGCTCATAACATATTGCGTTGTATCAGATTTACTTAATAATTCTATACAGGCGCGTTTTTGATTATCGTTTAATAAAATACCAATATGTGGGTAGTTTATTATTTTCTTTGTATCGTCTGGTAATGACTGATTTATTTTTTTAAGGTGATAGTATACTTTACGTCTAGATTGACAAAGATTTTTTGAGATTTCTGTAATTGTTTCTGGTTGTTCAATTTGAATTAAGTAGTCTAGTAGAGTATGACTTGTTTTATCTAAGCTGAGTATCATAAACTATCACCTTTTTATTTAGTATTTTAATGTTATTGCTGACCGTAATAAGCGTTAGTGCCATGTTTTCTTAAATAGTGTTTATCCATAATATAACTTGGTGCATTTTCCACACACGGATTAATTTGTTTCGTATATCTGTTCATCTTGGCGACTTCTTCAAGGACAACAGAATGATAGATAGCTTGTGAAGCATTTTTACCCCATGTAAACGGACCATGATTACTAACGATAACACCAGGAATAGACGTTGGATCAAGTTTTCGTTCTTTAAAAGTTTCGACAATGACTTTTCCTGTTTCTTTTTCATAGGCATCTTCAACTTCATTATATGTCAATGAACGTGTACATGGTATAGGACCATGAAAATAATCTGCATGAGTTGTACCTAAGAATGGAATGTCTAATCCTGATTGTGCCCATCCAACTGCTTCTGTAGAATGTGTGTGTACAATCCCGCCAATTTCTGGCCATGCCTTATATAATTCAAGATGTGTTTGAAGATCAGAAGAAGGGTTAAATGATCCTTCTAATACGTTTCCTTCAAGATCTGTGACGACCATATTTTCCGGTGTGAGTTTTTCATAATCTACGCCAGAAGGCTTAATGACCACAATTCCTAAATCACGATTGATTTCTGATACATTGCCCCAGGTGAATTTAACAAGTTTGTATTTAGGAAGTTCTATGTTTCCATGATATACGTTCTGACGCATTTGTGTTAATGTTTCTGACATACTATTTTAACCCCACTTTCTCAATTAATGGATAAAGAAAAGATTGTGCAGTTTTTATAGCGTAACGTGTTTCTTCAACAGTATCATAATTTTCTGACCACATTTCAATCAGGAATGGGCCATTATAATGAATATCCTTTAATATTTTAAAAAACTTTTCCCATTCTACACAACCTTCTCCAAATGGTACATCTCTGAATTGTCCATTTGAATCTTCTGTTACTGCGTATGTGTCTTTTAAGTGTATAGAGGCAATAGATTGTCTCCCTTTATAAAATTCATCTAAAAGGTTATTGTTCCATGCAGATATATTACCTATGTCTGGATAGACGTATAGAAAAGGGGAATTAATTTCTTTTTCAATGGCAAGATATTTTTTAATTGAATTAATGTATGGATCATCCATTGTTTCGATTGAAAGAATGACTTGAGCTTCTTCTGCCCACGTACAAGCTTGTCGAAGATTCTTTATAAATCGTTTGTGAGTATCTATGGATTTTTCTTCATAATAAACATCATAACCAGCTAATTGAATATTTCGCACACCGATATCTTGCGCAAATTCTATACATTTTTTCATTAATTCCATAGATTTTTCTTCAGTATTAAAATCATTTGACCCCATTGGGAAACGCCTATGACCACTGAAAGTAATCGTAGGTATACGTATGCCTGTTTCGAAAATAGCTTTTACAAGTTCTAGTCTTTGTTCTTTAGACCAGTCTAATCTTGCTAAACGAGTATCTGATTCGTCAATAGATAGTTCGACAAAATCAAAACCGAGTTCTTTAGCGAATTTAAGTTTTTCTATCCACGTATAATGTTTTGGCAATGCTTTTTCATAAATACCAATTGGACGAGACATAATCTTACCCCCAAATACGCTTGATTTCATCTTTAAATTCACGTGCAGCAGATAGTGGGTCTTCAGCTTCTGTAAGACTACGACCAGCAATAAATGTATAAACATCTATACCTTTAAAAAGTTTAAGTGTTTCTACAGATAAACCACCCGTAACAGATACACGGAAGCCCATATCGATTAATTTTTTCACTTTTGAAAGATCTTTTCCCCCCCAACTTTCGCCATCTAATAGAGCATCGCGCGACTGATGATATATTGCTTGTTCAATACCAATATCGAGCCACTTTTGAGCTTCTTCAAAAGTCCAATCTCCATATAATTCAACTTGTATTTCTCCTTGATCACCTCGTTCTTCTTTAATAGCTTTAAGTGCAGCTTTCATTGTTGGTATAGTTGCTGAGCATATACATGTCATCCAGTCAGCTCCTTTTTTGGCGTTGTTTAAAGCTACTGTTCCGCCAGCATCTGCACATTTAGTGTCAGCGACAATTGTTTTATTAGGAAATAGTTTACTTAGTATTTCTACTAGTTCACTTCCTACCTGTAAAAGACAAACTGTTCCAGCCTCAATGATATCAACTTCATTTCCAACGAGTGAAGCAGCTTTAACCGCATCAGACATTGTTGAATGATCTAATGCTACTTGCAATTTAGGTAATTTCTTTGTCATTTCTTTTCCTACTTTCTAATTAAATTTAATATTATTTATAAATAAATTTTAAAATTTAATTCCTTCAAGATAAGGGCTATCTTTAGTTTCTTCAATTATAGAAAGGACTTCATCTTTAGTTTGACAATCATTTAAACGTCTAATTGCATCTTTTAAATCAAAAAGTGCAACAATTTGAGGTATAGCAATTGAATTATGAATTTTCGAGCTCGTTGCAGCCAATGTAAGAAGAATACTGACTTCTTTTCCGTCTGAGAACTTTACGGGTTCGTTAAGAATAATTAATGAGAATGCATCTCTTATTACACCTGCTTCAGGACGAGCATGGGGCATAGCCATTCCAGGAGTTAATATATAATATGGACCATAATGTTCCGTCGATTCAATAATTGCATCGTAATATTCAGGTTTAACAGCACCACTATCGATGAGTGGTTGTACAGATAACTTAACAGCTTCTTTCCAATCTTTCGCAGTCAAACCTAACTGAATTGAATCGTTATCAATCAAAGCTTGTTTTAAATTCATAAGTATTGTGCTCCTAACTAAAAATTATTTTAAAGCTTCTTTTAATTTAGTTTTAATTTCATTGTCATCCATTAAGTTGTCTAAGCCTATGAGTTTGCATTTTGTATAGTCTTTCATCTCTGCAATTAAATGGTTAGAAACGATGACTATATCATAATTACTAGCAATTCCTTTAGCTTCTCCTACTGAGCAAGATGCAGATTCAACATTTAATACATTTAATTCTCTTAATGCGTTTTCAACTTTCATTTTGATAACCATTGATGAACCCATTCCGTTTCCACATGCTGTAAGTACTTTAATCATAAAAATTCCTCCTAAATATAATTAATTATTGTTTTTGTTATTGATGAATCCCTGAATAATAAGCTTCTTTATTTTTAGCGCGTCTAAACTGTAATTGAGGGATAAGTAAAAAGAATGCACAAACCAAAATATAACCAGCAATACCTAAATATTTAAACATATAAGCAAATGGTACCCATGGAATGTCTAAATCGATATTTCCATGATATCCACCTGAAAGGCTAAGTAATAATACTGCTAAAGCGCCGAATGTAACTTGTATTATTCCTGAAATAAATGACAATATTATTGCTGCTCTCCAACCACCACGTTTATCTGCGTATACAGCAATAGCTGCGTTATCGAAGAATACAGGTACAAACCCCGTAATAATAAGTACTGGGTTTTTGAATACGATTAATAAGACAATCATAATGACTTGTCCAATTAAACCACTCACGAAACCAAACAGTACAGCATTTGGAGAACCAAAACCAAATGAAGCTGCTACGTCTACTGCTGGGAATGAACCAGGAAGTAATTTGTTAGAAATACCTTGGAATGCATTTGTTAATTCTCCAACGAACATTCTTACACCTTGCATTAACATAAATAAGTAAACAGAGAACGTGAATGCCGTTTGAATAACGAACATAAAGAATGATTGTTTTTCTGGCACGTATAAAGTACCACTTGTGATGACTTTAGCATTTGATAAAATATCTGGACCTAAGATGAATAAAATGGTTCCAAAGAAAACTAACATTAAAGTAGCTGATGCAACTACTGTGTCATGAAAAATACTTAGAAATTTTGGCAATTTTAAGTTATCTAAATTTTTATCTTTGTTACCCAATTTTGATGCGACTTTGTCTGTAAACCAAATCGCAAATTGTTGTTGGTGACCAATCGCAAATCCACCATTGTTTGTTAAACGTTGTGTAGGTTCAACAGTTAAATTTGAACTTACTGCCCAATATAATCCGCATATTGTACCAATACCAAACGTAGCAAGTAATGGACTTTCACGGAATGTTGGAATCAGTAAAATCATTACCGTAATTGTTGCAGCTTGTTGTACCATAATATGTCCAGTAATAAACAACGTTCTGACTTTCGTGATTTTGCGTAATGCTACTAAAAAGATATTCACAAAAAATCCTACTAAAAGTGCAGATGTCGCAATACCTACAAATTCTGGAAAGTTATTAGCGATTTTGTCATTTGCTGCAGTTAATCCAAAATAAGGGTCGATAACAGCAGCACCAATACTGAATTTGTAATTAAGAGCTGCTAGAATAGGCCGAAATGTTGTGACTAATCCGCCAGCAGCAATATCTAAAATCATGTAGCCTACAGTTGCTTTTACAGCTCCAGCAAAAACAGCATAGTACGGTTTTTTAAGTAAAGCGTAACCGAGCATTACTAACAAACCAACAAAGAAAGCTGGTTTTTGTAAGATATTCTGCGAAAACCAATTTAAGATTATTGGTATATATTCCATATTTATAACCTCCGTAGTATTAAACCTATAATGCATTGATTTACAAGAATTATTATATAAATGAATCCGCTTACATGTAATACCAATTTGTACACACAAGAGTGTACAAATATAGTTTTTTAATATTTAATTGTTTTGTTAAAGGTATAAATAAAAATATCGCATGAAATTTATAATTAAACATGACATTTGATTTTTGAATTATGAACACTAATTTTATATATATTTTTAGTATGACTTATTTATAACAAAACATTCTTTACTTTATTCCTTAACAAGTGTTAGTTGACCAAGTTAATAATTCTTTGGTTTTTACCTATATAAATTAAAAAATATCAATAACATTAATCCTAAAATAACCAAATAAGTAAGTGAGTTAGGTTGTATAATAAATCGGACGGATGGGGAATTTTTATAACTTTTAAGAGGGTTCATGCTAGATACAACTTCATATATCAAAGCGCACGCTGAACAGTTAGCTTATCCGACACAGATAACTAATAAAGGTGCATTACTTTAGAAGGCGAGCACAATGTGAAGCAAAGCTATATATATGAACATGTAGATACAATAGCTTGAATGGTTAAAGAAATTAAGGAAGATAGCCGTTTGAACATTGATTTTATTAGTGGATTTAACTTAATAGAAGATGAGAAATGTGAAATTTAAACTGAATCAGGAGGCACATTTACAGGAACAATATGTATACATGAAACAAGTGTTCATGTTTATAAAGACAGCAATAAACGTTCTAAAGATGATAAATATATGGAAGTGCGCATTGATAAGAGGACATAATCAGCACAATAAACTAGAGATTTATGTATAGAAGTGGGGGAACTTTATGAGTTTTGATTCAAGGACACAAATTCCAAAAACGGGGTTTATTAAATCAAGACATCTGAATGATAAGTCAAGTGTAACGATGATTATTGGGTTACTCAAAAAATTAAAACACAATGATGCTACAACATATAACACAATTTTACATTTTTAATAATGAAGCAACAGGCTATGATGCTAATGCTTCAATCTCAGAATATATGATTGAAGTATAGGGCCTTAGAAATGGGGATAATGGGTGATGGTCAATCGCTGGATGAGTAGATAGTTTTAATCAGTGCAGAAGATATCTCTGGCTCATATCATAAAGTGCTTAAAAAGCATTTAGCAAAATTATGTGAAACCAATCATATTCTACTTTAAAATAGATATTTATCCTTATTACGCATCTGACGCATCGGTATTATTGAAGTCGGCTGCCTATATTAAACACGGCTTATTCTAGATCAATCTTTATTTTTAATATATTGGTAAAGCGCTTGTTTAGCATGATGATTTGCTTCTTTATTTTGTTCTCGAGGAATCCATTTGACAAATAATAAATCAAAACTAGGTTCTAATATTTTGACTTGGTCCAAATACGGTTTAAATTTTATATTTTTTACATTATCTTTTAACATAGCATCTTCGATAAGTTTAGAATCTGTATATAATAAAGCATTTGTCACATTAAGCTCACGTGCATATTCTAGAGCGCGAATAAAAGCTGCCCATTCTGCACTATGATTATCTAAAAGGCCGATATAATGCGTATAAATATGATGATTGTTATCGTCTTTTATAATAATGGCGCAACAGCTTTCACCGGGATTACCATTGGTTGCAGCATCAAAAAATATTTTAGCCATTGAAACAACACCTGCAATACTTTAAATTTATAATACAAATTTATTTTAAGAAATAACTTTGTTTATAGCAATTGAAAATTTATAGATGATATAGAAAAAGAGCGGAATAAAGTCATATGTGACCTCATATTCCGCTCATGTCTATAACTGTTAGGTATAATCAACAAGTTAGTTTATTTAAGTGTAGTCAATAATATTAAATGAATATTAGTAATCTTTATCTAGGTTAGCTATTTTACCTTTACGATACATGGATTTAGCAATGTAACCAAAAGGTACGTTTAGTATTGTAGATAAAAGTTTTAATAGGTACGTAGTAATAAAAATTTCAAACACGGCCATACCAGGTAATGTGCCTATAAATGCGATAGCCACGAATAGTGCAGTATCTATAATTGAGCTTAAAGCTGTACTACCATAAGCACGAATAATAAATGTTTTATCCGAACTGAATATCTTTTTAATCATACTAAAAATAAACACATCAACATGTTGACCAATAATATAAGCTATGATAGAACCTAGTGCGATTCTTGGTATAAGATTGAAAATCGTTTCCATGCCACTTTGCGCAATGTCTTCAGGTGCTGGAATGAAATGCAATGACATTTGCATAACAATAATCATAATTAAAGTTGAAGAAAACCCGAGCCAAACTGCTCTTTTAGCTATCTTTCGACCATAAATATCATTTAGTATGTCAGTTGCTAGATAAATCGAAGCAAACATGACATTACCAAGAGTTGCTGAGATGCCAAAAATATGAATTGTTTTTATGACCTGGATATTGGCAATGATTGTACCTATAGCAATCCAAACAATAAGGCCTTGTTTGCCAAAAGCTCGAAACATAAGTACCATTAAAATAAAAGTAACTAAAAAACTTGCTGCCCCAAATATCTCATTAAACATAGAAATCCTCCTAAATTTTGATAATGCGGGTGTTTAGAAACCGCTAAAAACAACTTATACATTTTACTTCAAAAAATTCGAATATGCAATTTAAATATAACCACATTTATAACGAATAATAAGTAAAAGCTCGTGGTAATGAGAAATAGAATAATTCAAAATTATAATAAATTAAGCTATAATGTTAACATGTATTTAAAATTAGGTGCTATTAAGCCTAAAATGACTTAAAAGGAGTGTCTGATATACTTACACATTCCGAGCAGAATGCAATTCATAAGATAGATGATTTAATGAACACGTATTGTGAACATTGTTTGTTGAAATCACATATAAGAAAGACAGAAGGTAAGACCCAAGCGCATCATTTTTGCATTAATGAATGTTCAGTGGGTAAGCAAATTAAACAAATTGGAAATGAACTGCAATAGGAGGTAAATTATGCAAATTGAAGCAATTAGCGAAACACCGAATCAAAATACAATAAAAATTACGCTGTCAGAAAAAAGAAGTGATAATAAATCAGATACTTACACGCATGCTGCAGATGGACAACCTGAATTTATTAATCGCTTATTTGATATAGAAGGTGTAACCTCTATCTTTTATGTGATGGATTTTATTTCAGTCGATAAGGAAAATGATAAAGATTGGGATGAATTAATTCCTAAAATCCAAGAAAAGTTTAATGCATAAACGTACCGGTTAAAAATTGATTTATAATATGTCTGACGACGTACTGTTATATCTAATTAAGTTGCTGTTTAATAAATTAGAAGTATTAAAGTCATAGGCTGATCGTTAGTATATGAAGTTAAATTATAAATTAAGATGACAATTTTATATATTCAAAACGGAGCTGAAGGGTTACCTTTGTTTTGAAATAAATTGTAATGTTGAAAGAAGAAAACTATGAGGGGGAAATATCATGAATCCATATGAACAATATATGCGGGAGCTTGCACAACAAATGAAAGCTGAACTTACAGAAAATGGATTTGAAAGTTTAGAAACAAGTGATGCAGTTTCACAATATATGAATCAAGTTGGGGAAAACGATACTACTTTTGTAGTAATCAATTCTACATGTGGTTGTGCAGCTGGTTTAGCACGTCCAGCGGCGGTAGCAGTAGCAGATCAAAATGATAAAAAGCCAACACACAAGATAACTGTTTTTGCTGGTCAGGATAAAGAAGCTACACAAACTATGAGAGCGTATATTCAACAAGTACCGTCAAGCCCATCTTACGCCTTGTTTAAAGGAACTGAATTAAAACATTTTATTCCTCGTGAACATATCGAAGGACGAGATATTCAAGATATTTGCATGGATATTAAAGATGCTTTTGATGAGTATTGCAACTAAAATCTACAGTCTAAGTTGAAGTGAAATAAACTTCAATTTAGACTTTTTTAAATAAATATAAAAATGTGCGTAATCATTCTAATATTGTACTATTTCTCACTTAGCGCTGGAGATTTTCTTTTTAGTCTTTTAAGTTTTCTAGTATAATAAAACTAATATTTAACACATTTTATTTAAGAAAGGAGATTAAATAATGTTAAATCCATTTGATGCTGCATATCATGACTTATGTGAAGATATATTAGCTATCGGTAAAAATAAAGATGATCGTACGCAAACAGGAACAGTTTCCAAGTTTGGACATCAGTTGCGCTTTGATTTAACCAAAGGATTCCCATTGCTAACAACAAAAAAAGTGTCTTTTAAATTGGTGGCTACAGAGTTACTGTGGTTTATTAAAGGTGATACGAATATTAGATATTTATTACAACACAATAATAATATCTGGAATGAATGGGCTTTTGAAAAATATATTAAATCCTCTGATTATCATGGGCCAGATATGACTAATTTTGGTCATCGCTCATTGGTTGATGATCATTTCAAAGCACAATATAAAGAAGAAATGACACGATTTAAAGAAAATATTCTCACCGATGATGCATTTGCTAGAAAATATGGAGATTTAGGAAATGTATACGGAAAACAATGGCGCGATTGGGTGGACCAATACGGCAATCACTTTGATCAGTTAAAGACGGTCATTGAACAGATAAAAACCCATCCTAACTCTAGACGTCATATTGTTTCAGCTTGGAATCCTGCAGAAGTTGATACAATGGCTTTACCACCATGTCATACTATGTTTCAATTTTATGTACAAAATGGCAAATTAAGTTGTCAATTATATCAGCGAAGTGCTGATATCTTTTTAGGTGTACCTTTTAACATAGCAAGTTATGCTTTATTGACCCATTTGGTGGCGAAAGAATGTGATTTAGAAGTTGGTGAATTTATCCATACATTTGGCGATGCACATATTTATTCTAATCATATAGATGCAGTTCATACACAACTGAGTCGCAGTAGTTTTGAACCACCAACCATTCGTATTAATACGGATAAATCTATTTTTGATATTAGTTATGAGGATATCGAATTGATAAATTATCAATCACATGCAGCGATTAAAGCGCCTATAGCTGTTTGATAAACAAGCATTTAACAACTAATAGTAAAGGAGTGCAATTATGACATTATCAATATTAGTAGCACATGATCAACAACGCGTGATTGGCTATAATAACGATTTACCATGGCATTTACCTAATGATTTAAAGCATGTGAAAAAATTGTCAACAGGCAATACGTTAGTCATGGGTAGAGGAACTTTTGAATCCATTGGTAAACCTCTACCTAATCGACGTAATGTTGTATTAACACATAATCAAAATTTTCAACATGATGGTGTTGATGTTATCCATTCTATTGATGAAATATATAATTTGCCAGGTCATGTATTTATTTTTGGTGGGCAAAGTCTTTTCGACAAAATGATTGATAAAGTAGATGATATGTATATTACTGTGTTAGAAGGGAAATTTAAAGGTGATACGTTCTTTCCGCCATATACTTTTGAAGAGTGGGAAGTTGCATCTTCAGAAGAAGGTGTTTTGGATGAAAAGAATACAATTCCTCATACTTTTTTACATTTAGTTAGACGTAAGAAAAATTAGAGCTAATGGCGTGGAGCCCCAATTCACAGCTCGCAAAGCTTGATGAAATGCTTTTTAGTATTTTCTCTATGCTGAAGGCATAAAGTCGATCGCTCGCTAAATATAATTTTAGAATTCAGTTTGACTTAAGCTATAAACGTCATTAATGCGTATTTGTAATATAAATCAGTTGTACTTTATAAATAATGTTAGTATGATGCTAACTAAAGTAACAACGTGAGTGTTATGTTTAAATAATTAATCCTAAGTAATAAAGATGCAAATTTGGGTTAGATTTTGTGTCACAAACATGAATAATTAGTTAAATGTTTAAAATAAATAAAAAGTGCAATAGTGAAAAATGTACTTTTGTCAGCTTATAATAACTAACAAATAGACTTTAAAATACGTAACATGCTATTCTCCATTGAAGTTATTAATGACTGAAACGTAAAGTTATAGTCTAAAATTATACGAAATATATCATTTTTTGGGGGAAGGACTTTATGAAACAACAGGTTATTGTTACCGACTCAACTTCAGATTTAACACATCAATACTTAGCAGAGCATCAAATCCATGTTGTACCGCTCAATTTAACGATTGATGGTAAATCATACGTAGACCAGGTTGATATTTCGTCGGAAGAATATATAAACAGAATTGAAGATGAGGCTGATGTTAAAACGAGCCAACCTTCTATTGGAAAATTTATCAATAAATATGAAGAATTGGGTCAACAAGGTGTTCAAATTATTAGTATACACATGTCATCTGGATTAAGTGGTACGTATCAAACAGCCGTTCAGGCCAGCCATATGGTTGAGGCTGATGTTACAGTTATTGATTCAAAATCTATTTCATTTGGTTTAGGTTATCAAATAAAATATTTATCTGAAATTATTAATAAAGGTTATAGCACTGATGAAATTGTTCAAAAAGTGAAAGATATGCAACAAAATATTAAATTATTTGTTGTTATTGGGCAGTTGAATCAACTAATTAGAGGCGGTAGAATTAGTAAAACGAAGGGCTTAATTGGTAATATTATGAAAATTAAACCAGTTGGTACGTTAGTAGATGGCAGCCTTGAAATTGTGCATAATTCAAGAACGCAAAATGCGAGTATTAAATTTTTAAAAAAAGAAATCGCAGAATTTGTTGAAAATCACAAAATAAAGTCCATTGGTATTGCACATGCTAATGTTATTGAATTTGTTGATAAAGTAAAACATCAATTTACAGAGTCATTTGACTTTGAAAATTATGATGTTAATGTAACAACACCTGTAGTTTCAACACACACAGGCCAAGGTGCTATAGGCTTGGTTGTTTTGCGAGACTAAGTGGAATATTCTGAGTTAAAACATAAATCGTAAATGTAAATTACTTTTTAATAGCTAAAAATTAGCGTGAATTATGAGATAATTAAGGAGGCAATGATATGGCATATGCAACGTTGGCTGGTGGTTGTTTTTGGTGTATGGTAAAACCTTTCACCTCATATCCTGGTATTGAAGATGTTGTTTCTGGATACAGTGGAGGGCATATTGAAAACCCTACTTATGAACAAGTTTGTACTAATCAAACAGGCCATAGAGAAGCCGTACAAATCACGTATAATCCTGATATTACATCTTTTGAGAACATATTAGATGTCTATTTTAAAACCTTTGATCCCACTGATAATAAAGGCCAATTTTTTGATCGAGGCGAAAGCTATGAACCAGCAATTTTTTATCATGATATAGCACAGAAAAAAGCTGCTGAATTAAAAATTCAACAATTAAATGAACAAGGCATCTTTAAAAAACCAGTGATTACACCAATTATTGAATACAAAAACTTTTATCCTGCCGAAACATATCACCAAGATTACTATAAAAAGAATCCACAGCATTACGAACGGTATCAACAAGGTTCGGGACGTAAAGGTTTTATAGAATCACATTGGGGAGGACATAATGATTAAAAAGAGTAAAGATGACTTAAACGAAATGGAATATCTTGTTACACAAGAAAATGGAACAGAGCCTCCTTTTGAAAATGAATACTGGAATCATTTTGAAAAAGGGATTTATATTGATAAAATTTCTGGGCAACCACTTTTTACATCAGAAGAAAAATTTGAATCGAGTTGTGGTTGGCCGAGCTTTTCAAAAGCTTTGAATGATGATGAAATTGTGGAATTAGTTGATAAAACATTTGGTATGGTGAGAACTGAAGTACGTTCAGAACAAGCTAATAGTCATTTAGGGCATGTTTTTAATGATGGTCCTAAAGATCAAGGTGGATTAAGATATTGTATCAATTCTGCAGCCATTCAATTTATTCCATATGACAAATTACAAGAGTTAGGCTATGGGGATTTAATCCCTCATTTTGAAAAATAGGAGTGACCTAAAATGTTTAAAAAGCTATTTGGTAAAGGCAAAGAAGTTAATAAAAATATTGAAATTTATGCACCATTAACTGGTGAATACGTAAAAATTGAGGATATTCCAGATCCTGTATTTGCACAAAAAATGATGGGTGAAGGCTTTGGTATTAATCCAACTGAAGGCGAAGTGGTTTCTCCAATCGAAGGGAAGGTTGATAACGTATTCCCAACAAAACACGCAATCGGATTAAAAGCGGATAATGGTTTAGAACTATTAGTCCACATTGGTTTAGATACAGTTCAGCTAGATGGAGAGGGCTTTGAAGTATTAGTAAATAGCGGTGACACTGTTCAAGTTGGAGATCCTTTAGTGAAATTTAACTTAGAGTATATTAGCAATAATGCTAAGTCTGTAATATCTCCAGTTATTATTACAAATACTGATCAAACAAGCGCTATCAATATCAATGATGTCAACGCTATTGTCAAAGGTGAAACAAAAGTAGTTGATGTGACAATGAAATAATGAAAGATTATTCATTCTATCATTTTGCCTTAACAGCACGTGGACGTAAAGGTGACAAAGGAAAATTAGCTGAACAAATTTTTAATGATTTATCATTTCCAAAGCATGAAAATGATTTTAATAAACTATCAGAATATATAGAAACGCAAAGTGAATTTACGATTCCAATGTATGTGTTTGACGATTTATATGAAGAATACTCTGAGTGGCTAAAATTTTAATCTAAATTTCTATAATATTTAATTATAGAGGTTGAGACGCATCGTATTTTTATGCTCCCAACCTCTACTTTTTTATTTGCGTTTATTGACGAGAAACGACATACTGATAATATCCAAAAAGCCTTAAGAAGGTCATGAGGGAATAGTTACATAGAGGGAAGTGTTAAAGTGAGTCAAGAAACTGAACATCAACAAATCGACGAAATGGATGAGCATAAAAGTGTGAAATTCAGATTTTGGAAATTTGTAGTACTACAACTCGTTATAATTTTAGCTACGATAGCAATTACAGTTTGCATTACTTTAGCTATCAGTCATAAAGTGAGTGGGCTCACAAAAGATGAGCGACAAGCGATGAATAAAATTCAATTTGTATATAAGACATTAAACAATGATTATTATAAAAAACAAAGTCCTAATAAATTAACTGAAGCTGCAATTGACGGTATGGTCAAAGAGTTGAAAGATCCATATTCTGAATATATGACTAAAGAAAAAACAGAGTCATTTAATGAGGGAGTTTCTGGTGATTTTGTTGGTATCGGTGCTGAAATGCAGCAAAAAAACAATCAGATTATGGTAACAAGTCCAATGAAATCATCTCCGGCTGAGAAAGCAGGTTTACGACCTAAAGATATAGTAACTAAAGTTAATGGTAAATCTGTTGAAAAGCAAAGATTAGATCAAGTAGTGAAAATGGTTAGAGGTAAAAGAGGCACAACTGTAACTTTAACGATCAAACGCGGTTCTGAAGAAAAAGACATAAAAATTAAACGAGATAAAATTCATGTTAAGAGTGTGGAATATAAGAAAAAAGGACAAATTGGAGTTATTACCATAAATCGCTTCCAAGAAAACACTTCTGGAGAATTAAAATCAGCAATTTTAGATGCACATAAACAAGGTGTACACAATGTCATATTGGATTTACGAAATAATCCAGGTGGCTTATTAGATGAAGCCGTGAAAATGGCGAATATTTTTATAGATAAAGGTAAACCCGTAGTTAAATTAGAAAAAGGAAATGACAAAGAAACAATCGATACTTCAAATGACTCATTAAAAGAAGCGAAAGATATGAAATTTTCGATTTTAGTGAATGAAGGTTCGGCAAGTGCATCTGAAGTATTTACTGGCGCATTAAAAGATTATGGTATAGCTAAGGTATATGGTTCAAAAACATTTGGTAAAGGGATTGTTCAAACAACAAAAGAATTTAAAGATGGTTCTTTACTAAAATATACACAAATGAAGTGGTTAACACCTAAGGACCATTATATTCATGGTAAAGGTATTCAACCAGATATCAAATTAGATACGCCTAAATACCAATCATTAAATGTCATTCCGAATGATACAAGCTATCATAAAGGAGACAATAATAAACATGTGAAAGCTATGAAGATTGGTCTAACAGCATTAGGATATAAAGTAGATAATGAATCTAAAGACTTTGACGACAACTTAGAACAAGCAATTAAAGCATTTCAACAAGATAATAACTTAACTGTAAATGGACAATTTGATAAGGAAACAAATGATAAGTTCACAGTACAATTGGTTGAAAAAGCAAATAAAGAAGACAAAGTTCTAAATGAACTTTTAAAAAAATTAAAATAAAGAGGTGTTCTTAACATGATTAGATTAGCAATTAAGAATGATTTGCCATACATTGAAGCATTAGTAGAAACTGCCAAAGAAATAATGAAAGAATTTAATAATAATCAATGGGATGACAAATATCCTGCGCGAGAACACTTTGAAGAAGATATTGCGAATCAAACATTATATGTACTAGAGGACAATGATGAAATCCAAGGCTTTATTGTTGTCGACCAACAACAATCAGAATGGTATGATAAACTTGACTGGCCAGTTAAACGGGAAGGCGCATATGTTATTCATCGCTTAGCTGGAAATCCTGAATATAAAGGTGCTGCAACTGAATTATTTAAATTTGCTGTTAATTTAGCAACAGATCACGGTATACATGTTATTTTGACAGATACATTTGCATTGAATAAACCTGCACAAGGTTTATTTGAAAAATTTGGTTTTACAAAAGTTGGAGAAGCTGAAATCGACTATCATCCATTTGATAGAGGTGCACCATTTTATGCCTATTATAAAAACATTTAAGAATAGAGGTTATAATTATGACTAAAATTGCATTTACAGGAGGCGGAACAGTGGGTCATGTATCAGTAAACTTAAGTTTGATACCCACTGCGTTAAATCATGGATATAGTGCATTTTATATTGGTTCAAAAGCAGGAATTGAGAAAGAAATGATAGAATCTCAATTACCTGATATTGAATACCATGCTATTTCAAGTGGTAAATTACGTCGCTATATTTCTGTTGAAAATGCTAAAGATATTTTTAAAGTGGTAAAGGGAATATGGGATGCTCGCCGCATACTTAAAAAAGAAAAACCTGATTTGTTGTTTTCTAAAGGCGGATTTGTCTCAGTTCCAGTGGTTATTGCTGCTCGTACTTTAAACATACCCACTATTATTCATGAGTCTGATTTAACACCAGGATTAGCGAATAAAATTAGTCTAAAATTTGCGAAAAAGATTTATACAACATTTGAAGATACACTGAACTACTTACCAAAATCAAAGGCTGATTTTATTGGTGCAACCATACGTGAAGATTTAAAGCATGGTCATGCTTCAAGAGGGTATGAATTAACTCAATTTGATAAAGATAAAAAAGTCTTATTAGTAATGGGAGGTAGTCTAGGAAGTAAAAAATTAAATAGTGTTATTCGTGAAAATTTAGAGGCACTGCTCGAAGATTACCAAATTATCCATCTAACAGGTAAAGGACTTATTGATGGCTCGATTCAAAAAGAAGGTTACATACAATATGAATTTGTGAAAGAAGAATTGACGGATCTGTTAGCTATTACAGATACTGTAGTTAGTCGAGCTGGATCAAATGCAATATACGAATTTTTAACGCTGCGACTGCCAATGTTATTAATTCCTTTAGGTTTAGACCAATCACGTGGTGACCAGATTGATAATGCAAAATATTTCGAATCAAAAGGTTACGGGCGTGTCGTTTTAGAAGAAGAACTATCCTCAACTAAGCTATTAGAGCAGCTAGGAGATATTGAAGCATCACGAGATAGTATAATGAATCATATGTCAGACTATCAAGAAAGTTATACCAAAGAAGATTTATTAAATAAAATCATCGATGATGCACTCAGTCATTAAGAGGGGGAAATTTTGTGAACCGCACGAAGCGCATTTCATTGCTCATTATTTTTACATTAGTGTTTGGAATAATAGCTTTCTTTCATGAGTCTCGTTTGGGAAAGTGGATTGATAATGAGGTTTACGAATTTATTTATGCTTCAGAAAGTTTTATCACGACATCTATATTATTAGGTGCAACCAAAATTGGTGAAGTGTGGGCCATGTTGTCACTTTCTCTAATGCTGATTGCCTATCTCATGCTTAAACGTTGTAAAATAGAAGCACTCTTTTTTGTACTAGTTATGGGACTATCAAGTATACTCAATCCGGTGTTAAAAAATATATTTGACCGTGAAAGACCAACTTTATTGCGATTAATTGATATCACTGGATTTAGTTTTCCAAGTGGACATGCTATGGGTTCGACCGCATTCTTTGGAAGCGTGATGTTTATTATTAACCGTAAAATGTCTGGCGCTGATAAAGGTATTATTATTGGCTTATGTGCATTAATGATTTTGATGGTATCCATCTCTAGAGTTTATTTAGGAGTTCATTATCCTACAGATATTGTTGCCGGTATCATTGGTGGGGTATTTTGTATTGTTTTATCAACGCTAATTTTAAGAAAAAAACTCTATAACATTACAAATTAAAAAATCAATGCAAGTTAAATCATTAACTATCATTTTAAATAGCCATAACTAATCAGCTAGGACAAAAATATCTTTGACTGGGGCCCCAACAAAAAGGCTTTCAAAAAGAAAGGCTACAAGCAAAGCAGGTTGAGGTGCCTAAAGCTATCCCCTTAGCAAGTGAGCCAACAATATAAAGTATTCAATATAAAGAAGCACAAAGATGATTTATTTCACATCACCTTTGTGCTATTTTTGGGAATTTATATTCCGATTTTTTCTTAACATTCCGAGTTATACGATTAGGAATGTCAGTGTCAAAATATAGATTAAAAGCAGCTACCATTAGGGAGCTGCTTTTATGTACACGTTTAGCGTTATTGTAAGCTTTACGTTAGTCTTTTAAGGGCATATAAAAGGGGAATTCGAAAATGATCAATCCATAAGAACGAATATGTGGGGGGAGTTCTATTTGGTATTGATAATCATTTTCAATTATTATTATACATCATTGATAATGATTGTCAATTAGAAAACTGAAATTTTTATGATAAATTTTTGAAAGTTAATCATAAATCTTAGACTATGGTTGGTGGTTAAATATTTTGTATTATAATAAAATAGAAAAGTCAGGTAGTGAAATAAACAGTGTAATGCAAAAGAGGTGGAGAAATGGCAAATATTTTAATTGTCGAAGATGAACAAAATTTAGCTCGTTTTCTAGAGCTGGAATTAACGCATGAAAATTATAAAGTGGACATAGAGAATGATGGGCAAAGTGGTTTAGATAAAGCGTTAACCAAAACATATGACTTGATTATATTAGATATAATGTTGCCTCATATTAATGGTTTAGAAATCTGTAGAAGAGTTCGTCAGCAATACACGACACCCATCATTATTATTACAGCAAAGAGTGAAACGATGGATAAAGTAACTGGATTGGATTATGGGGCAGATGATTATATTGTAAAGCCATTTGAAATTGAAGAATTATTTGCTCGAATACGAGCGATTTTACGCAGACAACCCCAGAAAGATGTTATCGATATTAATGGTATTATTATTGATAAAAATGCTTTTGAAGTAACCGTGGACGGGACACAACTAGATTTAACTAAAACAGAATATGATCTTTTGTATGTTCTTGCAGAAAATAGGAATCATGTCTTGCAACGCGAACAAATACTTGATCATGTATGGGGATATGATAGTGAAGTTGAAACGAATGTTGTAGATGTTTACATCAGATATTTAAGAAATAAGTTAAAGCCTTTTAATAAAGAAAGAACGATTGAAACAGTCCGAGGCGTAGGATATGTGATACGATGATAAAACAACGTAAACTAAAATATAAATGGATGATTATTACAACTTTGATTATGTTCTTAACAATCTTGTTATTCTGTCTAGTGATTATCTTTTTCTTGAAAGATACCTTAAAAGATGGTGAATTAGATGAAGCTGAAAGAAGCTCAAAAGATATAGCTAATTTATTGGAGTCTAAACCTATTGATACAATTTCTCCATTAGACATTAGTGCATCGCTGGAGAATTTTCAAGAAGTATTAATCTATGATCATAATGGAAAAAAATTATTTCAAACTGCGAACAATAATGCTACACACTTTTATCCTGCTTTCGATAAGGATAATCATGACCGCATAAAAATTATGAGCAGAAATGGTGAAGACTATATTGTGTTGACTGAAACAGTTGATACGCCAAGCTTTCATGGTTATACAGTATTAGTGCATTCCCTACAAAAATTTAATAATACTGTAGGTTCAATATATGTTGTTGCTTTAGTATTTTGTATTATTGCAACTATTATTACAGCAGGCATTAGTTACATATTTTCATCACAAATCACAAAACCAATTGTGACTATGTCAAACAAAATGATTCAAATCCGGCGTGATGGTTTTCAGAAAAAATTAGAATTAACAACTAATTATGAAGAAACAGACAACCTTATTGATACATTTAATGATATGATGCTACAAATCGAAGAGTCATTTAATCAACAGCGGCAATTTGTAGAAGATGCTTCGCATGAATTGCGTACACCACTTCAAATTATTCAAGGCCATCTTAATTTAATTCAGCGCTGGGGTAAAAAAGATCCAGCAGTGTTAGAAGAATCACTCAACATTTCCATTGAGGAAATGAATCGAATTACAAAGTTAGTTGAAGAGTTGTTGTTATTGTCAAAAGATAATGTTACACATTCAGCCAATGAACATGAACCAGTTGATATAAACATAGAAATAAGAACGCGTATTAAATCTTTAGAGCAATTGCATCCTGATTACAACTTTGAACTTAATTTATCACCCAAACAATTACTTCTATATATGAACCGTCATCAATTTGAACAATTATTGCTTATTTTTTTAGATAACGCTATGAAGTATGATACAAAGCGTAAGAAAATTAAAGTTGAAACACAATTACGCAATAAATTAATTACCATTAAAATCACGGATCATGGTCAAGGTATACCAAAAGCAGATCAAGAATTCATATTTGACCGTTTTTACCGTGTTGATAAATCTCGTGCCCGTAGTCAAGGTGGAAATGGGTTGGGGTTGTCTATTGCTGAAAAATTAGCGACTGCAAATGGTGGATATATCACTGTTGATAGTGAAGTTAACCAATATACTACATTTACTATTCAATTTGAAAAAGACGCCAACCTTGCATAATCGTATAAGAAATGGTGAATTATGCATTTTCTTTATTTATAAACAACAAAATTAAATGCCTGAAAAGGTTAGCAGAATCACATTTTGAATGGGTTCTGCTTTTTATTTTTTAATCCATATATGTACTTTATCAATGCATAAATTAATGCTATTATTAACGTGTAAGCGTTTAACTATTATGTGGAGGGTATCATATGACAAAGGATAAGACAGATGTTACAGAAGCACCTGTAAACTTTGGCGCAAATCTTGGTTTAATGCTTGATTTGTATGATGATTATTTGCAAGATCCATCATCTGTGCCTGATGATTTACAAGTGTTATTCGGAACAATAAAAAATGGTGAAGCTCATACTATAGCTCAGCCAGCCACAGATGGGAGTGGTGACTTAACGGATGATAGCACAATTAAGCGAGTAATGCGCTTGATTGATAATATTAGGCAGTATGGCCATTTATTAGCAGATATATATCCGATAAATCCTCCTAAAAGAACACATTTACCTAAATTAACAATCGAGGATTTTAATTTAGATAAACAAACTCTAGAAGGTATAACAGCAGGCATTGTTTCAGATCATTTTAAAGATATATATGATAATGCCTATGAAGCAATTAAACGTATGGAACAACGTTATAAGGGGCCAATTGCTTTTGAATACAATCATATAAATAATAATAAAGAACGTACGTGGCTAAAACGACGAATTGAAACGCCGTATAAAGCTACATTAAATCATGATCAAAAAAGGTATTTATTTAATACCCTCGCACACGTTGAAGGTTTTGAAAAATATTTGCATAAAAACTTTGTTGGTGCAAAACGATTTTCTATTGAAGGCGTGGATACATTAGTGCCCATGTTGCAGCATACATTGAGACGAGCGGCTGAAGAAGAAATTCAGAATATTCAAATTGGCATGGCACATCGAGGTAGATTAAATGTTTTAACACATGTTCTGGAAAAGCCATATCAAATGATGATATCGGAGTTTATGCATACTGATCCAATGAAGTTCTTACCTGAAGATGGTAGCTTAGAATTAACTGCTGGATGGACAAGTGATGTGAAATATCATTTAGGCGGAGTCAAAACAACGGATACGTATGGTATTCAGCAACGTATTTCATTAGCGAATAATCCAAGTCATTTAGAAATTGTAGCACCGGTAGTTATTGGAAAAACGAGAGCAGCACAAGATAACACACATGGCGTAGGAAAACCTACGACAGACTATCATCAATCTATGCCTATTATTATTCATGGTGATGCTGCTTACCCAGGTCAAGGTATTAACTTTGAAACAATGAACTTAAGCAATCTTCACGGTTATTCCACTGGTGGCACATTGCACATTATTACAAATAATAGAATTGGCTTTACAACAGAACCGATTGATGGACGATCTACAACATATTCAAGTGACGTAGCAAAAGGTTATGACGTTCCTATTTTACATGTTAATGCGGACGATGTGGAAGCAACTATTGAAGCTATTGATATTGCGCTTGAATTTAGAAAGGAATTTCATAAAGACGTTGTTATTGATTTAGTCGGTTATCGCCGCTACGGACATAATGAAATGGACGAACCATCAATTACGAATCCAGTGCCTTATCATAATATTCGTCAGCATGACTCAGTGGAATTATTATATGGCAAACAATTAATTGATGAAGGTGTTATCTCTGAAGATTATATGAATGAAACAATTGAACGTGTGCATAAAGAGATGCGTGCAGCACAAGATAAGATCGATAAAACAGATAAAATGGATGACCCTGAAATGGCTAGACCAAGTGCACTACAAGCGCCATTAGAAAGTAAAACAGCATCATTTTCAGTTGAAAAGTTAAAAGAAATCAACGATGCGATGTTATCTTATCCAGAGGGATTTCATATATTAAAAAAATTAAATAAAGTATTAGAAAAGCGTCGAGAACCATTTGAGAAAGAGGAAGGATTAGTTGATTGGGCTCAAGCAGAGCAACTTGCATTTGCGACAATACTGCAAGATGGGACTTCAATACGTTTAACTGGACAAGATAGTGAGCGTGGTACGTTCAGTCATCGCCATGCTGTATTACATGATGAAGAAACTGGAGACACATACACGCCATTACATCATGTGCCACATCAAAAGGCGACGTTTGAAGTCCATAATTCGCCACTTTCTGAAGCAGCAGTAGTTGGATTTGAATATGGCTATAATGTTGAAAATAAAGAAAGTTTTAATATTTGGGAAGCACAATATGGAGACTTTTCAAACATGGCACAAATGATGTTTGATAATTTTATGTCAAGCGCACGAGCAAAGTGGGGAGAACGAAGTGGCCTAACATTATTTTTACCACATGCTTTTGAAGGACAAGGACCAGAACATTCATCAGCACGGCTAGAACGTTTTTTACAATTAGCTGCAGAAAATAATAGCACTGTCGTTAACCTATCAAGCGCAAGTAATTATTTCCATTTATTACGTGCTCAAGCAGCAAGCTTAGGAACACAAGCCATGAGACCATTGGTTGTAATGTCACCAAAAAGTTTATTGCGCAATAAAACAGTAGCACAACCTATTGATAAATTTACTGAAGGGCAGTTCCAACCAATTCTTACCGAGACTTATAATCCTAAAAAAGTGAAAAAAGTTGTACTGGCTTCTGGAAAAATGTTTGTCGATTTGAAAGAATATTTGGTTAAGAATCCAGATGAACAAATATTATTAATTGCTGTTGAACGTTTATATCCATTCCCAGAAGATGAGATAAAGGCAATATTTGATACATTACCGCATATCGAAAGTGTATGTTGGGTACAAGAAGAACCTCAAAATCAAGGTGCATGGTTATATGCATATCCACATCTTAAATCTATCACACCAGAACAAATTAATTTAAACTATCATGGAAGAATTAAACGCGCAGCTCCGGCTGAAGGCGATGGCGAAATTCATAAACTTGTGCAAAGTAACATTATTAAAAGTGTCTTAAAACGAAACTAGGGGGAAATTATTTATGCCAGAGGTTAAAGTTCCGGAATTAGCAGAATCAATTACAGAGGGGACCATTGCAGAATGGCTTAAAAATGTTGGCGATTCTGTTGAAAAAGGAGAAGCAATTTTAGAATTAGAAACAGATAAAGTTAATGTGGAAGTTGTATCAGAAGATGCAGGTGTGATTCAAGAACAACTTGCTAATGAAGGTGATACTGTTGAAGTAGGACAAGCCATTGCCATTGTTGGAGAAGGTAGTGCTGAAGCGAAATCAGCAGAAGCTTCAAAATCTGACGCTAAGGCTGAATCTAAAGGTGAGTCGGAGTCAGAAACAACTACAGATACAGCTAACAAAGACACAACTCGTGATCATGAACAGCGACAAGATGAAGCTGAAAAAGCAGATCGTTCTGACGAAGCAAAAAAACATACTCAACGTGTAAATGCCACACCTTCAGCACGTCGTCATGCTTTAAAACAAGGTGTAGACCTTGCTGAAGTAGCAGGTAAATCTAATGATGTCGTAAGAAAAGAAGATATTGATCAACGTCAACAACAGTCATCAAATAAAAAAGCAGAAACGGCACAAAGAAAAGCGCCAGAAACATCATCATCTTCGACACCAAACAAACCAGTTATTCGTGAAAAAATGTCTCGTCGTAAGAAAACAGCAGCTAATAAATTGCTTGAAGTATCAAATAATACAGCAATGTTAACGACATTTAATGAAGTTGATATGACGAATGTGATGGAATTACGTAAACGTAAAAAAGAAAAATTTATGCAAGATCATGATGGTACAAAATTAGGATTTATGTCATTCTTCACAAAAGCAGCAGTAGCCGCGTTGAAAAAATATCCAGAAGTCAATGCTGAAATTGATGGAGATGACATGATCAAGAAACAATATTATGATATTGGTATAGCTGTATCAACAGATGATGGTTTATTAGTTCCATTTGTAAGGGACTGTGATAAGAAGAATTTTGCAGAAATCGAACAAGAAATTGCTAATTTAGCAGTTAAAGCGCGTGATAAAAAATTAGGCTTAGACGACATGGTAAATGGATCATTTACAATTACTAACGGTGGTATCTTCGGTTCAATGATGAGTACGCCAATCATCAATGGTAGTCAAGCAGCAATATTAGGTATGCATTCAATTATGACACGTCCAATTGCAATTGATAAAGATACAATTGAAAATCGACCAATGATGTATATTGCTTTAAGCTATGATCACAGAATTATTGATGGTAAAGAAGCAGTAGGTTTCTTGAAAACAATTAAAGATCTCATTGAAAATCCAGAAGATTTATTATTAGAATCATAATTACGCATTAACTAATATGATATATCTTTATAAGAGCAGGTTTGTCATTTGATGGCCTGCTCTATTTATTTTTAGTACTAATTTAAAATATAAAGATTAGTTATAAATGTAATTGAATCGTTATCTTGCATGAATAGTGTTAGTTCTTTTAAAATGAAACAGCTCAAAATAATTTGCTGGTTGGGGAGAAGCGAAAAAATGAATGGCGTACTTCAGAACCTCATCATATAAATCATTTAAGAAATAAGTTATAATGACAATGAAATGAATAAAATAGGGGTGTCTTTTATGAGCGGACTGAGAAGTGTCACGATTGGGACAAGTGATATGATGAGTACAAAGGCTTTATTTAAAGATATAGTTGGTATGAATATTGTTGATAAAAACAACGCATTGCGCTTTGGCGATGCAAATTTAAGTCCAGGTACACGATTACATTTTGTTGAAGTACCGCATAGTGATTATCGTAATCAACATATTGCTAGTGTTGGATTTCGTACACCTACTGATGAAGGTTTGATAGAATATCAGGAAATATTTAAGAGCCATAATATTACTTTTGGTGATATGTCTGAATTAAATGGACATAAACATTTTAATTTTATGGATAAAAACCAACAAATTTTTGATATTTATTCAAATGAACATAATGTTGGTATTCAATTAGGTATGCCTGATTTTGATAGCTCAGTTAATCCTTTGCATCAGGTTCAAGGGCTAGGACCGGTAATCCTTCAAGTGAATGAGTTATCTGTGACGACATCATTGCTTACACATGTCTTTGGATTGCATCATTTTGCAGAATATGAATCCTCAGAATTCGAAAATAAAAAAATCCAAGTATTTAAAATTGGAGATGGTGGTTTAGGTGGGGAAATACATTTATATCAAGCAGAACCACAAATCGAAATGACTGAAGAGGGTGTTGTAGAACAAGTAGAATTTGCTACTCAAGATGTACAACAATTTAATCAAGCCTTGTCTGATCTTAAAGAAATAGGGGTACCTTATCAAACACTAAATCAAGGTGATGTTAAATCGATACGCATCACTGAAAATAGTGGTATTTCATTTATTTATACATTAGAAAATTAAAATTTATATAAATTGTACAAAGGAAGGTCATGTAATATGCTACACGAAACATGGAAAACAAAAACACCAATTAAACAAGTTGAAGTGGTTAATACAGATGCTAAAAAATTTACAGTATCCGATATGTTAACTATAGGACAACGATATGATGTTATTAATGAAACAGAAGAATATTATCAAATTATTGATAATTCTGGATTAGTTGGTGGTTATTATAAAACGTACTTTAAAGAAGTATAGAAAATAAGTTTAATGTAATTGTACAATAACTTAATAATAAATATAGGATCTAGGCTGAGTACAGTGATAATTGTTCCTTTCCTAGGTCTTATTTTCATTTAATTAACTAAAGGAGTTCATAAATTAATGGTACAAAATCAATATAAAAATTCAGATGAATCGGTTTTTAATGATGCGAAGGCGCTATTTGAATTGAATAAAAATATTTTATTAAAAGGCCCTACAGGATCTGGTAAAACAAAATTAGCAGAAACTTTAAGTGAAGTCGTTCATATTCCAATGCACCAAGTAAACTGTTCTGTTGATTTAGATGCAGAGAGCTTATTGGGGTTCAAAACGATTAAAACAAATGACCAAGGTGATCAGGAAATTGTTTTCATTGACGGACCAGTCATTCGTGCTATGAAAGAAGGTCATATTTTATATATTGATGAAATCAATATGGCCAAACCCGAAACATTGCCAATATTAAATGGTGTACTTGATTACCGACGCAAATTAACAAATCCCTTTACTGGTGAAGTAATTGAAGCAGCTCCTGGATTTAATGTTATTGCAGCGATAAATGAAGGATATGTAGGGACATTACCAATGAATGAAGCGCTTAAAAATCGTTTTGTTGTTATTCAAGTAGACTATATTGATGGGGACATATTAAGTAATGTGATTAAAGAGCAAAGTCGTTTGCAAGACGATAAAATTATTGCGCAAATCATCAAATTTAATGAAGACTTAAGAACCATGTCAAAACAAGGCCAAATTTCTGAAGAAGCAGCTAGTATACGTGCTTTAATAGATTTAAGTGATTTAATTACAGTTATGCCTATTGAACGTGCCATACAGCGAACAATTATCGATAAACTAGAAGATGAACGTGAACAACAGGCAATTAAAAATGCAATCGAATTAAACTTTTAGAAAGGGATAGTTGATTATGAGCGATCGTTTTATAAAATTTAATGATGAGCAACTAGATGCTAAACAAGTGATGATGTTGCAAGATTTAGCACGCTTGCTCTTAAAAAACGAACAGACAACCGTTAAAATTCAAAAATTCCCTTATTATGATCCAATGAATAATACATTGATTACAAGCTGGTTTTGGTCTCATCGACCTAAACAAATTGAACGTGCAGGTTTAAAAACAGACGTCATGCTCGCTGCTTACGGTTACAAATTGATGGACGAAAAAATAGTTAATGAGGTTATTCACGACAAAGCATTTAAACATCCTAAATTTTATCAGCAAATTTTTCGATTATTAGAAGATTCACGAGTATTTAATCATATACGTAATGATCGACCTAGTACTGCTAAGATTATAGATTTACGTCTGCAAACGCGTTTGTCTTATACTGAATCACAAATTAAATTTTATAAGACTAAAACCGTGTATACAGATTTGCTATTTTTATATTTAGAACGCGCATTTTTAACTCAAAATTTCTTTGAGATTCCAACAATTCATGCACAAATAGATGATATATTAAATCATATGTTCCAATATTTGCCTAACTTCTTCCAAAATAGATCTTCTGAAGATAATATGTACCTCGCACAACGTATTATGTTTCAAGTGGATGATATATTAAAGGAAGATATGCTGAATGAATATTATCATTTACCTAAAAAGGTATATGAAGCAATACAAGAAATGACATTTGAAGAGTTAAAACGTACTGATGCAGCTAATGTAGATGGACATGATAATACAAATGAAGAAACCGATTCTGAGTCTGCTGAAGCCGATACAAATGCGGAAGATAGTAAGTCAGAAGGTGGCGCTTATCTAGAAATGGAACTTCACGAAGGCGAAAACAGTGATGTCATGAGTGACAATGATACAGCACGTGAAGGAGATTCATCTGACGATATGACAGATATGATGACTAAAAAAGGACGTGGCTCTGAAAGTACGCTGGATAACCAAGAAGGTGGTGCCATTGGTCAAAATGCTTCGTTTGCACTAAAAGGTATCAATGAAAATGTTGAAATTAAATGGCAAATTCCTGATATCTTACCAGAATATTTGATGCAGTATCAAACCGTTAAATCAGATGTCCAATTTGAAACAAAAGATTTAATACAAATTATAAAAAAAACAATTGAGCGTGAGCATCAAGATGAGCGCCACAATTTAACTAAGGGACGTTTGCAGCGAAATTTAACCAATTGGTTCATAGATGATCAATATAAATTATTCTACAAGAAGCAGGACTTGAGTAAGTCATTTGATGCAACTTTTACACTACTTGTAGATGCTTCAGCAAGCATGTTTGACAAGATGGAAGAAACAATAAAAGGTGTCGTCTTGTTCCATGAAACATTAAAATCGTTGAATGTAAAACATGAGATATTAGCATTTAACGAAGATGCTTTTGATTCGGATGAAACACGTCAACCTAATATTATAGATGAAATTATCAACTATGATTATTCTACATTAGAACGTAGTGCACCTCGCATTATGTCACTCCATCCACAAGATGATAATAGGGATGGCGTAGCTATTAGAATTGGTAGTGAACGATTATTGAGACGTAGTCATAACCAACGATTTTTAATTGTCTTTTCAGATGGTGAACCATCTGCATATAATTATAGTCAAGATGGTATCTTAGATACTTATGAAGCTGTTGAGATGTCAAGAAAATACGGTATTGAAGTATTTAATGTCTTTTTAAGTCAAGATCCAATTACTGAAGAGATAGAACAAACAATTCATAATATTTATGGTCAATATGCCATCTTTGTTGAAGGTGTAGAAAATTTACCGAGTCACTTGTCACCACTATTAAAAAAACTACTGTTAAAATCCCTATAAATTAATGTTATTCAATAAGTAATATTAATTTGATTTTTAAATTTTCTGAAATTAACTAGACTTTTAAATCCTTTTTATGCTAGAATTTAAATTATTGCAATTTTACAGATAAAAAGGAGCAGTAGCATGAATAAGAATACTTGGATAATCGGTTTCACTTTATTTGCTATGTTTTTTGGAGCAGGAAATCTGATATTTCCACCTAATCTTGGACAAGATAGTGGCCGCTTTTTTTGGCCAGCAATCATCGCTTTTTCATTAACAGGAATCGGTTTACCTTTATTAGGTGTCATGGTAGGTGCTCTTGATAAAAATGGATACATTGGCTCATTTAATAAAATTTCACCTAAATTTTCAGTAGTATTTCTTGTTATCATTTATTTAACTATTGGACCGTTATTTGCAATTCCTAGAACTGCATCGACAGCATTTGAGATGACAATTACACCAATTGCACATACGAATGGTAACGTAGCATTATTAATTTTCACATTAATCTATTTTCTAATAGTTTTATATCTGTGTATCAATCCGAATAAAATGGTTGAACGTATAGGCTCATTGTTAACACCATTGTTATTAATTACAATTTTAGCAATGATAGTTAAAGGATTTATAGACTTTGGAAGCAATCCGCCGTCTCATGGTAATTTAGATTTATATCAATCTCATTTTGGTGCTTTTACAAAAGGCTTTACGGAAGGTTATTTGACGATGGATGCGATAGCAGCAATTGCATTTTCAATGATTGTTGTCAATGCTGTTAAACTAACAGGGGTAAACCATGCTGATCAAATTTTTAAGCAAACTGCATTAGCTGGTCTAATTGCTGCAAGTGCTTTAGTATTTATCTACATTTCTTTAGGATTTTTAGGTAATCGTATGGCTATCTCGCAGGACAAGTTAGATTTATTAGTTTCTCATAATCAAAATGTAGGAACATATCTGCTTACATTGATTGCTTCAACAGGTTTTGGATTATTGGGGAAATATTTATTGGGAATAATTGTGGCTTTGGCATGTTTAACGACAGCTTGTGGTTTGATAGTGGCTGTAAGTCAGTATTTTAATAGTATTTTGCCAAAAATTCCATATAAAATGTATGTTGTTTTCTTTACGTTTGTGAGTTTTCTATTGGCAAATTTGGGATTAAACAACGTTATAGCAATGTCAGTACCTGTACTAAGTATCATCTATCCAGTTGCTATTACAGTAGTGCTACTTATATTATTAGCACGTTTTATACCAACAAAACGAATTGCCCAACAAATACCTATTGTTGTAGTTAGTATTGTATCAGTGCTAAGTGTGATGAGTACGAGTGGTTGGATAAAAATGCCATTCATTGCGCATTTACCTTTAAAACAATATTCATTAGAATGGCTACCTATCGCAGTGATAGCTACTGTAATAGGTTATATCGTGTCAATATTTATTAAGCAAGAACATATTATATATCAGAAAGAATGAATAAATGCGCTAGGGTTATCTGCTCCTAGCGCATTTATTTAATATTCGGTTGAATTTATTTATTGTGTCGCATATTGTTTAAATGTGTCTTTAGTTCAGTTTCAAGTTGATTAAGTTCTTTTTCGGCTTGCTGACGTTTTTGTCGGCCTTGTTGTTGAATTTCAAGTGTTTGTTCTATCGTTTGAATAATATCACTTTGAGTTGCTTTAAGTGTGTCTATGCCTACAATACCACGTTCATTTTCGGTTGCTGTTTCAAGCGCATTTTGTTTTAACATTGATGCATTTTGTGTAAGTAGATCATTTGTAGTATCGGTAACGGCACGTTGTGATCTAACAGCGTGTCTTTGTCTTAATAGTGTCAGTGCAATAGCCATTTGGTTTTTCCAAAGGGGGATACTAGTTAAAATAGAACTTTGAATTTTCTCAGCTAAAGCTTGGTTAACATTTTGAATCATTCGAATTTGAGGTGCAGTTTGTAGTGCAATTTGACGTGAGAGTTGTAAATCATAAATTCTTTTGTCTAATCGGTCAACGAATTGTTCCATATCGGCGATATCTTGAATAGCCATTTGATTGTTATTTTGTTGTGTATGTTCGCGCATACGAGGCAATGTCTCTGTTTGTTCTGTTTGTATTGTTTCTTTCTTTTGTTGAGCTGCTAAAATATATAATGAAATGTCATCAAAGTAATTTTTATTTAATTCATAAAGTTCGTCTAATAACGCAATATCACGTGATAAATGATCTTTGTGTTGATTCAATTGGATAGTAATACGGTCAATTTGTGAACTGACAGATTGCATTCTAGAAAACATTTCATTTATAGAAGCTTTTGTGCGTCTAAATAATCGTTTCAATTTAGATTGCTTCTCAGGACTCAAATCATCCGGGTTAACTGCTTTTAATTTCGACATTAATTGATTTAGAGTATCGCCTACAGGGCCAACATCTTTACTTTTTACTTCATCTAACATATGATGAGAAAATTGAGACATCTTTTGTTGTAAATTTGCACCAAAAGCTAGTAGACTTTCATTGTCTAATGGTTTAATCGTTTCACATATTTCTTCAATTCTACGAGTTTCTTCAGGTGTTAGCTTTTGGATTTGTGAGTTATTCTCTTTATTTTGAGAATGAGAAGTTTGACCATTGATATATTCGTCTAGAGGATGTGACTTAAAAGATTGTTTCTCATTGCTCATTTCGTTATTCACTCCAGTGCTAGTTTATAATCGCTTTCGTTGCTGTTCGATTTTATTTAGTTCTATCTCAGTATCTAGTCGTTCATAGTCTTCTTCATTTAGTCGCTTCAAATCGGCAATAAGTGTGCGTTTAATTTCATCCAATGTAATACGCGTTTGCTGTAGTTTTTGTTTTTCTGCTTTCGATTTTTTAGGCATTCGTGCTAAGTGAGTATAAGATTCCACAAGATTTAAAGCGTTGTCTATGTGTGAATAAAAAAAGCTTTCCACCTTAAAAAACATACGTGGTCGTTGTTTTACGCTAAAATGTATGGACTTTGCAATACGATAAATATCATTTATTTGTCTAAAATCTTGTATAGATCTAATATTGATAAAGGATTTTATAATACTTCGGATTTTTTTGTGAGAAATACTTAATTGCTGTCTGACAAAACGATAGTCTCTTCTTGATAAGCCAATATCAATTAAATATTTGCGAGAGGTAAGACGCTGTGTCGGTAGGTAGGAAACAAAAAACATCGATAACCCAATTAAAGCATCTAACAGAAAAGAAATATCTAATACGAAAATACTCACAATACATGATATTATCGCGATTGGCGTGCCCACTAGAACACCGAAAATTCGAGAAATAGTGTACCTCACGGTCATCTTCCTTTGTTAAATAGTTTTAAATTCTTTAAGTTGGTTATCAATTTCAAGTGTTTCGATTTCATAGTCATCAACATGTGATGCAGGTGATGCACCTGTTGTTACACTTGCAATAAACTGATTTAATTGTTCTTCATTCCCTTGAGCATATATATCTACATAATCTTCAATATTTTGTACTGTCCCAGTTATTTTTAATTTATGTGCAATTCTTTGCGTATAAAATCTAAAGCCCACGCCTTGTACGATGCCATAGACCTTAATATGTTTGCGTTGCATAACATCACCCCTTGTTTATATTATACGAACTTTTAAACTAAAAACCTAATAATTGCTACAGCTATCGCAAAGGGCATCCGTCAAAAGTATGAGTCGGAATGCTTGAATTTATAAACTAAAAAGCTAAAATATTGATTATAGGTATAGCATTCAGGGGGGAAACTTAAATGTGGACAGTGGCAAAAATAAGGGCTGATTATGAGGGCTGGTGGCTATTTAGTGACTGGACTGATAAAATTGTGAAACAAAGTTCATTTTCGACATACACTGAAATGCTTGATGCTTATAAAGCACTTATTAAACAAAGTAAAAAAGACTATGATAACTATGTTGTAGGTAAGTTTAATATACATGCTTTTTATAACAATTGTGATATGAATTATTGTGAAGATTGTGAAGAGGACTTACAAATATTTTATAGCTTTATTGTATTAAATAATAATGAGGTTTATTTAAATATGCCAAAATTTGAATAAACAATAGTTTTCTACATTTATATTGCATTTTGGCGTAATCTAACATATAATAACAACTAAGCAGTAGTTTTATTCCATATTGCAAAGAATATCTGAAGTTTTATACATAATTATTAATTAGTTATACATAATACATACATGTATTTTTTGTAATATGCGAATAACGCATATTGTATGAATTTTAGTCTTGGAGGTTTCACAGTTATGAAACAAGGTACAGTAAAATGGTTTAATGCTGAAAAAGGTTTTGGTTTTATCGAAGTTGAAGGAGAAAACGACGTATTCGTACACTTCTCAGCTATTAACCAAGATGGTTACAAATCATTAGAAGAAGGTCAATCAGTAGAATTTGAAGTAGTTGAAGGCGACCGCGGACCTCAAGCTGCAAACGTTGTTAAACTATAATAAATATATTGTAGATAATTGACTTCACCACACCTTACCAAGATGTAAGGTGTTTTTTTATTAGATTATGAAAACGAAAATTATGTGTTATAGATGCATGATAAAGACGCTTAAACTCATCAATATAAACAAATAGTTGCAAAATATGATAAGATTAAATTGCTTGCAAAAATGTATTATTCTTTTTCAAAAAGTATACAAATTTAATTGTTTTATAGAATTAGATTAAAACAAATTACATTGAATATACGTATTAAGAATAAAATAAATCACTATCACAAAATATGAGTGGCATTAAGAAAGAAATATTAACAAGAGTATGAAAGTCAAAGTATAGAATAAATAGGTAATATTTTGCTTGTAAATCTATTAGAATATAACGATTGTTATGTGAAAATTCAATAGTGAGGATGAGTGGAATAATGAGTATAGCTTGTGTTTTCATAATATGGCTATTTTTAACAATATTTTTAATTTTAGTAACAGGAAATGTTGTTATAAAAGGTGAAACATTTCCTTTAGAAAATTTATGGATTTTCATTGTACTTTGGATCATTTTGTTTTTTGTAATTATAGCTTTTTTACTATATAGAAGATATACACAAAAACAGTTTGCTAAAATTATAAAAGATGCAAAGAATAACGAATTTAAAATTTTTGCTAATGGAGAATATTTTTATCAAGCACCATTAATAACGATTGATAAACAATATATTCCAATATACGGCAATAAAAATATATACTATACAACGGATTTTAATAATGTAATTCAAAAGTGGATGAGTATAATTGGTTTTTTCCTCTTTTTGGAATATTTTTAAAATCAGATAATCATATTTTAAAAATAAAACGAATAAAACTTTTGTCTTTACGTCCTCATTATAAAGTGTATCTGGATAAAACTAATATAGGGATTTTACAAAGACAAAAATTGAATACAGAAAAAGGAATGAAACAACAACTACCATATACGTTTTATTCTAATAAGAACACAATGTATAAATTTATTAATCCTTATTTAAGTATGAACACTAAAATTGTAAAAGATGACAAAGTGATATTTGATGCTCACAGAAGTTTCTTCGATTTAAATAAGATTCAATATACAAAAAGTAGGGGTGAAAGACATACAATTCAAATAGATAACACTTCTGAATTAGATTATCCTGATGAAGTTTTTCTAGGGTTATATATACAAATTATGATAAATAAAAGAACTAATGATTAAATTTTATTTAAGTGATAATATAAATTTTCTAATCTAAATATAACAAACAAAGTTAGAAGAGAAGTTGGTTTTGTCTTAATATAAGAAAAATAATGAAAAAGGGACAGTATGAGACATAAATATCTCGGATTAAAGAGAAAATGGTAATTTCTAGCGAAATAAGATAGAAATTACTATTTTCTTCGTTATTTTAGGGTGATATGATGTAGCACCACGATGATATTTGAATTCCTCGAATTTATTATCTGGGATTGTTTCGATAATGTTATTAACATATCGTGACATGTCATGTGTGGGGATAAGAACTGAAGTTTCCATTGGTAGTGTAAGTTAAGTCATGTTATATTCTTTATACATAAGGCACTTCGTTAATTTAGTTTAGTTGTGTTTATTAAATTATACTAAAGTGCCATATTTTGGCGAGACTCTTGAGAGAACAGGACAAACGGGACCTCAACAAAGAGAAATGCGAAAAGCATTTCGTCTGGCAAAGCAAGTTGGGGTGGCTAAAGCTGTCCCCTAAGAAAGCGAGCCAACAATGCGAAGTATTGAATAAAATTAGGCACTCATATGAATTGAATTCAATTCATATGAGTGCTATTTTCTAAGATTTATGTCCTAGGCTCACTATTTTCTAAGATTTTCCTAGTATATTAAGCCGCTAGTGGGGTACTTTAATTATTTTGTATCATTAATAATAAGTTGTCGTAGTGATTGTCGTTTAATTACTTCTCTCGCCTTACCATCTTTTAAAAAGAAGACTGACGGTTTTTGCATTTGATTGTAATTCGATGACATTGAATAGTGATAAGCTCCAGTTGAGAGGATAGCCAAAATATCTCCGCGATGAACTGATGATGGTAATTTGGCATTTCTAATGATTATATCTCCGGATTCACATAGTTTTCCAGAGATTGTAACTGTTTCATCTGCGGATTCATGACGATTAACAAGTAATGCTTCATATTGTGCATCATAAAGTGCTGTTCGTATATGGTCACTCATACCACCATCAATTGATACATACTTGTTAACTCCAGGTATGTCTTTAATTGTACCTACTTCATAAAGTGTTATACCTGCTTCTCCAACAATTGAACGTCCTGGTTCAATACCAATCTCAGGAACTGAGTAGTTTAATTCTTTTGTTATATCTTTGATAGCAGTTGTGATTTCTGCAATGCCTTCTTCAATTGGAAAGCTTGTGTCACCTTCGACATATTTAATGCCAAACCCACCGCCTAAATTTAGCAACTCGACTTGAATTTGTTGTTCAGATAACCAATTTAAGACAATTTTTGCTGTTTCAATCATGGCTTCTGTACCTTCAATTTGTGAGCCAACATGGAAATGAATACCTTTTAAATACAAATGCTTGGAAGCTTTAATTTTATTAATTGCTTCCAGTGCTAGACCATATTTAATTGATAATCCAAATTTACTATCTTCTTGACCTGTTTGAATAAACTCATGAGTATGTGCTTCAACACCAGGATTAACTCGTAATACAACATTTACCATATCACTTGCATATTTATCAATTAATTCTATTTCTTCTAAAGCATCTACCACAAAATAGCCAATTCCATTTTCTAATCCATATTGAATCTCACGTTTTATTTTATTATTACCGTGGAAGTGAATTTGTTGTGGATCAAAACCTGCTGATAGGGCGGTATATAACTCTCCTTCCGATACAACATCTAATTGTAAACCTTCTTCTTGAACAAGTTTGACCATTTGCAAACACGTAAAGGCTTTTGAAGCATATGAAATATTATATGTTAAACCACTTTGTTTAAAAGCGGAATGATAACGTCTCATATGATGACGAATTTGATCTTCATCATATACGATGGTGGGGGTACCAAAGCTTAAAGCTAATGTTTTAAGACTAGTACCTCCCATAGTTAGTTCACCATAATCATTATATTTAACAGTCATTTATTTGTACTCCTTTATTAAAGAATCATGGTTCATTGCACTGAGCTGTTCTGAATTTGCTCCTACGCCTTTAAATGTAAATTCATCTATGCGTATATCATTATTATATAATACAACTTCGTCTCTTGCATGAACAAGCTCATCCACTTCAACAAACATATGACTCATCATTAGTGCACGAATCGGATAACGTTTTCCGTTGATGATTACATCATGTTGTGCTCTAGATTTTAAAATTCCATCACCATAGCCTATATCTACGACCGCAAGGCGGGTATGATGATTCTTACATTCATATGCAAAGCTGTAGCCACAATAATCCCCTTTATTTACTTCTCTTACTTGAATCACATTTGCTTTAACGGTTAAAGCCTGTTTAATTTCAGAAGGTTTTAACGAACTATATGGGCGTGAACCATACAATGCAATACCAACTCGAGCATGCGTGTGATTGGAAAGTACTTGATGTTGTTCACGATAAAAGCTTGCACTATTTTGAGCATGAATCATGTCAAAAGTATAACCTTCTGCTAATAGTGTATTTAAAACCTTTAACCAAGCATGTTTTTCAGTATCGTATTCTGGCACATCAAACTCATCAGCATAGCCAAAATGAGTCCATAAACCTGTGATATGCATTTTATGAGGTTGATTATTTTGCGCATGGTCTTTTAATACTTCGCGTAGTTCGCTAAGATTTTTAAACCCTGAACGATGTAATAAGTTTTCATATTCTAAATGCACATTGATATCATACAAATTGGATTTATTAGCATAATAATATTGCAGTGATGGCAAAGTCATGTGAATACGGTTATGACGCACAATATCAAAGTCATAAACAGCATTCATTAAAAAGATAGTAGCTTTAGGCGCAAGTTTTCTAATACGAACGGCTTCTTTAAGAGAAGTCGTGCTAAAAGTATTTATACCTGCCTTTAAAAACATATTTACAGCATACTCTAATCCATAGTGATAGGCATTGTTTTTTACTACAGCTATAATAGGTTGGTTATTTTTAACAGTTACGACATTGTTGAAAAATATGTCTGAATTTACGGACCATGTTGCAGTCACTATGTTATGCCTCCCCATATTGTTTTAATAAATTTTCATAGTAATCAGCTACATAAATTAATACACGCTCATCGAAATTTAAATGGGATGTGTGTAATCCAGTAATATAATTTTTGGCTTCGTTACGCGTTCCAACAAATGCAAAATAAGCTGGGGCAAGTTGTTGACCATAGAAACTAAAATCTTCTCCAAATAAAAAAGGTAAAGGTTTCTCAACAACTTCTAAGCCAGCATTGACAATGGCCTGTTCAACTGTGTTACGTAATTGTGGGCTATTCATCGTTGCAGGATAGCCTTCTTCAAATTTAACTTGACAATCAACGTTGAAAAGTAAGCTCACACTTTTAGCAATTTTTTGCATCTGTGTTTTAACGCTATTTAAATCATTTGCATCATAAGTACGAATTGTACCTTCTAAATAACCGTGGCTTGGCACTGTGTTAATAGCTTCTCCAGCTTCAAAGTGGCCCATATGGACAATATTTCGCTTCAAGCCATTAAGATGAAACTGTTGGATCATTCCCACTTGAGCAAGCACGTGTTGCAATGCTTCTCCACAAGAATGACCTTGCTCTTTATCGGCAACATGGCTAGATAATCCTTGCAGATAAAAACGGTATTCAGTTGCACTAGCAGTAATCTCATTATCACGAATAACGATTTGTCCTTCTTCTGCAAAAGGATTTACATGAACTCCAAAAATGGCTTCAATAGGGTAGTTATTAAATGCACCTGCTTTGATTAAAAGATTGGCGCCGCCACCAGTTTCTTCAGCTGGTTGGAAAATAAATACGACATTATGTGGCAATAGTCCTTTATCCGCTTGGTCTTTACAACGTTTTACGAATAACATCAATGCAGTTGTGTGTCCATCATGACCACAGGCATGCATAACATTATCAACTTGACTACGATAATCGATATCATTTTCCTCAAAAATAGGCAAAGCATCAATATCTGCTCTAAAAGCTATAGTATGATCACTGTTGCCTTCTAAATAAGCGATTGCGCCTGTTTCAAGGGGTCTTTCATAAGATACACCGATATCATCTAAAAACGCAGTAATATATTTGGTTGTTTCGAATTCATGTAAGCTAAGTTCTGGATGCTGATGTAAGTGACGTCTATGTGTTGTTACAAATTCTAATTCATTCATGCTATCATCCTCTTTTATCAATATAATACATACATCTATTGTAACTTAAATATTTGTAGTATACCGCTTGTAAAAAGTATAACTAAGGAGGTGAAATGATAAGCAATTGCAACATCTCAACCTCCGAAGTACTTTAATTTAATTGAACAAAGTAATTAATCATTTAGTTTTCTTAAAGCAGAGACAATTTCATGTTTTGAGTCTTCTACTTCAGATGTTTGTTTTATAACCTTTGCAGGTGTACCTGCAACGACTGCACCTGCTGGTACATCTTGAGTGACAATGGCACCTGCAGCTACAATGGCACCTTTACCAACGTGAACGCCTTCAAGAATAACAGCATTCGCACCGATTAAGACATTATCTTCAATTACCACTGGTTGCGCACTTGGTGGTTCAATAACGCCTGCTAATACTGAACCAGCACCCACATGCACATTTTTTCCAGTTGTTGCACGTCCGCCTAAAGTTGCATTCATATCAATCATTGTACCTTCACCAACGACTGCACCAATATTAATTGTGGCGCCCATCATAACGACAGCTCCATCTTCTATTGTGGCACCTTCACGAATAAAAGCACCAGGCTCAATACGCGCATTAGTATTTGTTAAATCTTTGAGCGGGATAGCTGAATTTCTTCGATCCATTTCAATTTCTAAATCAGTTAAACTAGATTGATATTGCTCATAGAAAGGCTTCCAATCATCTGCTTCACAGAAAATAATTTTAGAGTTATTTGATCCAAAGACTTTGAATGAATCAGGAAATGATATATTACTAAAATCCCCGTTGATATATATTTTTAGTGGTGTAGATTTTTTTGCATCACTAATGAATTGAATTATTTCTTGCGCTGATAAATGTTGAACCATAATTGATGTCTCTCCTTAAATTATAAATTGTCAAAAGTATAAAAACCATTTTTCTTATGAACGAGTTTCGTTGCAGCTCCTATGGCACCATTTGCAAAAATATCTTTTGATTGTGCTTTATGTGAAATTGTTATTGTTTCATCAGTACCGGCAAACAGGATATCATGTTCTCCAACAATCGTTCCGCCACGTACTGCGTGGATACCAATTTCATCTTTAGTGCGTTTTTCATTACGTTCATGTCTATCGTAAACGGGTGTCACATTCTCACGTAATTCTTTAATTACGTCATAAAGTTTGACAAGTGTTCCACTCGGTGCATCGACTTTTTTGTTATGATGTGCTTCTGTTAATTCGATGTCAAAATCTTGTAATAGGGGAACAGCTACTTCTAAAATTTTAGTTAATGCATGAACACCATAACTCATATTTGCACTGAAGAAAACTGGCATGCGTTTACTAAGTTGTTTAAGTTTAGCTGTAAGTTGCTCTTTTTCACCAGTTGTAGCAATGACTAATGGCAATTCAAAGTCTTCATCGAGCAATGGTAATAATAATTTGGGATTTGAAAAATCAATGGCTACATCTGCCTCATTTTGTGCATCCTTGATATGGTCATAACGTGGGTAAGGTGTGCTCGGGCTATTTTCGCGATTAATGACACCAACGATTTGATGACCTTTTTCTTCAGCTAGTCGTGCAACACGTTGATTCATTGCGCCATAACCAATTAATAATATCTTCATTAAAGTTCACCTGCTTTAAATTGCTCGTAAGCGTTAATTAATACTTTAGTTTCTGCAGCTTCTAAAGGTAGAAGTGGTAAACGTAGTTCATAATTACCAAAACCTAAATGACTTGTTAAAGCTTTAATCGGAATTGGATTTACATCACATGATAAAGTTGATAATAGTTTACTTATTGGTTCGAAACTTTTTGTAATATTTTCTCCTCTTTGTTTAGCATCATATAAAGCTTGAAATTCTTGAGGTATCACATTTGCAATGACTGAAATGACCCCATTGCCGCCTCGATTATAAAATTCAACGACGTTGTCATCATTACCACTATATAATGCAAACTCCGCTTGGTTAATACGTTTTTTTACTTCTTCATAATATGCAAAGTCATTAGTGGCATCTTTGATAGCTATAATATAATCATTATGACTTAGCGTTTCGACTGTTTCTGGATTAATCGTCATATTAGTACGAGAAGGTACATTATAAAGTACTACAGGCAATTTAACCTCGTTTGCAATCGTTTCAAAATGCTTAATTAAGCCGCGTTGGTTTGTTTTATTATAATAAGGTGTGATTAACATGATTGCATCAGCGCCTAGTTCTTTTGCACGCAATGATGCCTGTATAGATTTTGCAGTATTATTTGTGCCAGTTCCAGCAATGATCGTTACACGATGATTGACTTGTTTAATAACGGCTTCGAGTACCTGTGCTTTTTCGTTGTCAGTTAGCGTAGGGCTTTCTGCAGTAGTACCGTTGACAATAATTGCTTTAACATTATTTTTAAGTAAAAAATCTACATGTCTTTCAAGTGCTTGATAGTCAACTTCATTATTAGTAAATGGGGTAGCTAGAGCTACACCAACACCTTCGAATAAATGTGCCATAATTATCTAGCTCCTTTTAATTTAATGACTTGCTCTAGTACTTGAACGGCATTTAATGCGGCGCCTTTTAGTAAGTTATCAGAAGTACACCAAACATGGAATGTATTGTCTAGTGAGTCATCACGTCTAATACGTCCAACAAATACCTCATCTTTGCCCGTAGAATTAATGGCTAATGGATATTCATTATTGGCTGGATTATCTACGAGAACAACACGAGGATCTTTGTCAAATAAAGCTTTGATTTCTTCAGTTGTTGCTTCTTCAATAAGCGTAACATCGATTTCAACGCTATGACTATCTTGTACTGGTACGCGTGCACATGTTGCCGTTACACGTAAGTCTGGTTCGTTTAATATTTTACGTGTTTCATCAATCATTTTTTGTTCTTCTTTAGTATAGCCATCTTCTAAAAAGATATCGATGTGAGGTAGAACATTATTATAAATAGGGTGAGGATATGCTTCTGGTGCTTTACCATTTGCACCTTCAGCTAAATCTCTTTTTCCTTTAATACCAGAACCTGAAACGGCTTGATATGTTGTATATGCAACACGTTTTAAACCAAATTTTTCTTGCAAAACTCTTAGTGGAACTACTGATTGAATAGTTGAGCAGTTTGGATTGGCAATAATGCCGCGTTTAAAATGGGGTTCATTTACTTCTGGAACGACTAAGTCTATATCTTTATTCATACGCCATTGGCTTGAGTTATCAATTACAATTGCACCTGCTTGTTCGAAAATAGGAGCAAATTGTTTACTTGTACCACCACCAGCACTCATTAAGACATAGTCAAAATGTTCACTTGCTGCTGCTTCTGTTAATTCTTGTACTATATATATTTGATCTTGGAAATCAATTTTCTTGCCAGCTGAGCGCGCTGAAGAAAAAAGCACTAATTCATCAAAAGGAATGCCTTTTCTATCTAAAGTTTCTAACATTTTTGTTCCAACTAATCCTGTTGCTCCAACTACTGCTAATCTTGTCATAAGTCTGTCACTCCATTATTCATTCTATTTGAAATTTTGAAAATCTTTAAAATGTATCTATGGGATTGGGACAGAATTCAATATGAATTTGTAGTCCCGCCCCGGAAAGATTGACTAAGATTGAAAAAAGCTTTGTATCAGCGTATTTTCAATCCAGTCAATACTACCAATATAGGGCTCAGAGCCTAAAATATAGCTATGTCCCAGAAACATATTCTATATTTCAAATGCATCATACAATGTTTGTACGGCTCGGTCACCATTCTGTGCATCAATGACATAAGAAATGCTAATTTCAGAAGTGGTTGTCTGGTAAAAAGGGATTTTGGCATTTATCAATGTGATAAATGCTTTAGAAGCTACGCCTGACATATCGCGCATGCCTGAACCAATTAGTGAAATTTTGACATATGTTTCATTAATCTTATAATCTAATGCACTAAAAGATACGGATAGATTTTCTAATATATCTGAGATTTGATGAATATCACTATCTTTGATAGAAAATGATAATTGTAATCCTTCAACATTGACAATTTGAGATATCATATCTACATTAATTGCGCCTTTATCTAAAGCGGTAAATAGTTGTGTAAGCAAACGGTCATCAGATAAAGGATAGCTAATTGTGATATGCATCATGTGTTTATCTAAAGTTACACCAGTGACAGCTTTTTTCTCTAATATTTCACTATTGGGCATAATCCATGTTCCTTTCACATTTGATAAAGTACGACCTAAATAGATAGGAATATCATAATTTTTGGCTAACTCAACACTTCGAGTCTCTAATACGCCTGCGCCTAATGCACTCATTTCCATCATCTCTTCATAAGAGACGACATCTAATCTCTTAGCTCGACTCAAAATACGAGGGTCTGTTGCATAAACACCATCGACATCTGTGTAGATTTCACATGGGGTTGCATTACTAGCGGCAAGTGCAACGGCTGTAGTATCTGAACCCCCACGACCAAGCGTGGTTAATTCATAGTTATCATTTATACCTTGGAAACCTGCCACAACAATAACATCATACGTCTCAAATGCATGATCAAATACTGCAGGATTGATTTCAGCAATTTTGCTTTTCAAATGATGACCTATTGTTTTAATGCCAGCTTGATAACCTGTCATTGAACGGGAAGCAACACCTATATCATTGAGAACCATTGATAAATAAGAAACAGTTTGTTGTTCTCCGGTAGTTAACAGTAGGGCAAGTTCTTGATCTCTAGGTGTTGTTGTTAATGATTGTACTTTTTCCATTAACAGGTCCGTTGTTTTACCCATAGCACTTACTACTACAATTAATTGTTCACCTTCATCGACACGACGCTTAAGCATCGCTGCGATATTTTTTATTTTTGTAAAATCAGCGACTGATGAACCGCCAAATTTTAAAACGCGTCGTTTCAAATTGTTAAACCTCCAATATTAAAGGAGACACATGCTACTAAAAAAGAGCAAGTTCGGAATGCGCGAACTTGCTCGGGATTTTTATAACAAGTGATGCACTCCATTATTAAAAAATAATGACAAACTTTTGGCTTTTAACCATAAAGTCCAATAAAGCGAACCTGCTAGTTGCATTATTTCGGCATCGCACCCTTTCAGAAATAGCTGTTAGCAGACAGTACTCTATTTCTTACTAATGATTGATGCGCCTCATCAAAATCTTATTCAATTGATATGTTTTTCATTATACATGGTGGGTTAGCATCTGTAAACTGAGAATTTAGATTTTTACAAATTTACTGACAATTAAAGGTTTCATAATGCTGTAATTGACTAATTAATCATAGTTAATGTAAAAAGTAATATCGCTGCTATGCATTTTTAAAAATAATAAACAGGTTCATTTAAAGATAAGTTTAGACAGCACGCTCTCTGACAAGTAGAAGGAAGCGCGACAGCATTCATTTTGAATTTGTATTTCTTACCGCATGTATGACTAAAATCGAAAAAAGTTTGATATAAGCATATTTTCAATTCAGTCGACTACTACCAATATATACTTTAGAGCCTAAAACATAATTACGTCTTAGGCTCTGAATGATTTTTATAATAAATGACATTAAGATTAAATACAGTTCTTTTAAGTGCGCAGCATGATGAAGACATACTTGAGAGAACAGGGCAAACTATATTTAATGTACCAGTTTGTTTAGAAATCGATGGGGAGATTATGAGAGAACGCCAGTTTCTTTTAGATATTCTTCATATGGTAATTCTTTTGATAATCCACCAGCTTGATTTAAATCAATGACACGGTTGGCAATGGTATTGATGAATTCAAAATCATATGACGTAAAGATAATTGAACCTTTAAATGACTTCAAACCATCGTTTACAGCAGTGATACTTTCTAAGTCAAGATGATTTGTAGGTTCATCGAGTAACAGAACATTGGCACTTGAAAGCATCATTTTACTTAACATACAACGGACTTTTTCTCCACCTGAAAGAACGCTGGCTTTTTTCTTAACTTCTTCACCACTGAATAGCATGCGGCCTAAGAAACCACGTAAAAATGTTTCTGTTTGCTCATCTTCAGGTGCATATTGACGCAACCAATCAACTAAATTCATATTCACACCCTCAAAGAACTCTGAGTTATCTTTAGGGAAATAACTTAATGATGTCGTAACTCCCCACTTAACAGTACCTTCATCTGGTTCCATTTCTCCTGCAAGGATTTTTAATAATGTTGTTTTGGCAATTTCACTGTCACCAATTAGAATTACTTTATCATTAGGATTCATAGTAAAAGAAATGTTATCTAAGACTTTTTCACCATCGATTGTTTTAGAGATATTTTCAACTGCTAACAAATCGTTACCAATTTCACGCTCTGGTGTAAATTTCACAAAAGGATAACGTCTTGAAGATGGTTGAATATCATCTAATTCAATTTTTTCCAACTGTTTCTTTCGACTTGTAGCTTGTTTAGATTTAGAAGCATTAGCAGAGAATCGTGCGATGAAATCTTGTAACTCTTTCATTTTCTCTTCTTTTTTCTTATTTTGTTCCTGAGCCATCTTTTGTGCTAATTGACTTGATTGATACCAGAAATCATAGTTCCCAACATATAATTTAATTTTTCCAAAATCTAAATCAGCAATATGGGTACAAACGTTATTTAAAAAGTGGCGATCATGAGACACAACAATAACAGTATTATCAAAGTTAATTAAAAAGTTTTCCAACCAGCTAATTGCTGGAATATCTAGACCATTGGTAGGTTCGTCAAGTAGTAATACATCAGGGTCGCCAAATAAACTTTGTGCTAATAAGACTTTTACTTTTTGATTATTTTCCAATTCAGCCATTTTTTTGTCGTGTAAATCAGTAGAAATACCTAATCCTGATAGTAAAGAAGCAGCATCTGCTTCAGCATTCCAACCATTCATCTCAGCAAATTCACCTTCAAGTTCGGCAGCGCGAATACCGTCTTCATCGCTAAAATCTGGTTTCATATATATGGCATCTTTTTCTTTCATTACTTCGAATAAACGTTCATGTCCTTTAATAACAACATCAAGTACACGTTCATCTTCATAGGCAAAGTGATCTTGTTTTAATACGGCGAGACGTTCGTTTTTGCCTAAGACAACGTGACCAGTTTGTGAGTCTAATTCACCTGATAAAATTTTCAAAAACGTTGACTTACCAGCGCCATTAGCACCAATAAGACCATAACAATTACCTTCAGTGAATTTAATATTAACATCTTCAAATAGTTTACGATCACCAAAACGTAAACTAACATCAGTAACTTGTAACATTCATTTGCTCCTTTTTTACGTTTTTCTAACGGATGAATTATATCATATAATATCTTGACTTTCGACTGAATAATTGTTGTTATGGTAGAAAACATTAGACATGTTATAATAAATAGGAATACATTATTCGAAGGAGAACAATATGGCATTAGATAAAGATATAGTAGGTTCAATTGAATTTCTAAAAGTCGAAGGCAAACAAGGTTCTACTTATTTGTTAAAAGGCCCGAATGGTGAACAAGTTAAATTGAATCAATCTGAAATAAGTGATGATGATGAGTTAGAAATAGGAGAGGAATATAGTTTCTTTATATATCCCAATAGATCTGGGGATTTATTTGCAACGCAAAACATGCCTGATATAACAAAAGATAAATATGATTTTGCTAAAGTATTAAAAACGGACCGTGATGGTGCGCATGTAGACATCGGTTTACCTAGAGAAGTGCTAGTGCCTTGGGAAGATTTACCAAAAGTTAAAGATGTATGGCCCGTAGCAGGGGATTATTTACTCGTTACTTTGCGTATCGATCGTGACAATCATATGTTTGCTCGTCTCGCTAGTGAAACAATTGTCGAAAAAATGTACACGCCAGTGCAAGATGATGATATGTTAAATGAAATTATAGAAGCAAGACCATATCGTTTATTAAGAGTAGGTAGTTTCTTACTATCTAAAGAGGGATACAAAATATTTGTACATGAGTCTGAACGCAAATCAGAGCCGCGTCTAGGGGAAAAAGTTAATTTACGCGTCATTGGTCATAACGACAAAGGAGAGCTTAATGCGTCATTCTTACCACTTGCACATGAACGCTTAGATGATGATGGACAAATCATTTTTGATTTATTAGTTGAATATAATGGTGAACTTCCTTTTTGGGATAAATCAAGTCCAGAAGCCATTAAAGAAGTTTTTAATATGAGTAAAGGTTCTTTTAAACGAGCTATTGGTCATTTATACAAACAAAAAATCATTAATATTGAAACGGGAAAAATTTCTTTGACGAAAAAAGGCTGGAGCCGTGTTGAGGATTAAATTTAGCCACATAGATTATAACTAAATACAGTATTTAAAAATGGTAGTAGGCAATAAGTTGAACTTATATTTGTCTAGCTACCATTTTCTTTTTAAATACAAACTTCATTAAAACAGATTATATAAGCTTGATTTATCAGCTGTTTTAAACTTAACAAAACATTTACATTCACTCTATTTTAATTTAACAAAGGGTCTGTAGTATTAGAAGTGTAAGAAATACATATAACATTTGGGTTATTTATATTAGGAGGATATATTAATGAAAAAGTGGCAATTAGTTGGTACTACTGTATTGGGCGCTTCGGTTTTATTAGGAGCTTGTGGCGGAAATGGCTCAGGTAATGGTAAAGATGTTAGCGGAGAAGTTAAAGGTGACGGATCATCCACAGTAGGTCCTATCGTTGAAAAACTAAACGAAAAATTTGCTAAAGATTATCCTGATGTAACAGTATCATCTGGTACTTCTGGTACTGGCGGTGGCTTCGAAAAATTCATCGCTGGAGAAACAGATTTCTCAAATGCTTCAAGACCGATTAAAGATGAAGAAAAGAAAAAATTAGAAGACAAAAATATCAAATATAAAGAATACAAAATTGCTCAAGATGGTGTAACAGTAACGGTAAACAAAGATAACGATTTTGTTGATTCTTTATCAAAAGACCAATTGAAAAAAATCTACTCTGGAGAAGCTAAAACTTGGAAAGATGTAAATTCAAGTTGGCCAAATAAAAAAATCAAAGCATTTTCACCAGACCAATCACATGGTACTTATGATTTCTTCAGTGAAGAAGTAATGGATAAAGGTGATATTAAAGCTGAGAAAAATGCAGATACGAATGTTATCGTTCAATCTGTAGAGAAAAATAAAGAAGGTATTGGTTACTTTGGCTATAACTTCTATCAACAAAATAAAGATAAATTGAAAGAAGTAAAAATTAAAGACGATAAAGGCAAAGATACAAAACCAACTAAAAAAACAATACAAGATAATTCATACGCTTTAAGTAGACCATTATTCATCTATGCAAAAGAAAAATCATTAGAAGAAAATAAAGGCTTCCAAGAATTTATGAAATTCGTTCTTAAAGATGAAGGTAAATCTGCAGAAGATGCAGGCTATGTAGCATTGCCAAAAGATGATTACAAAAAAGAACAAAAGCAATTAGATAAATTCATCGACAAAAATGGCAAAAAAGATGATAAAAAAGATAAAGATAAAAAAGACAAGAAAGATAAATAATAAATAAATCAATAGAACTGGGTTGGGAATAAAATAAGTGATAGAAACGTAATGAAATACGTATACTCACTTATGTAGGTTGAACATGAGTTAATTGACGCGTGCATCACTGATTAACTCAGAGTTAAACCGAATCTATTCCCAATCCACTTTTTTAATAATTGGGAGAAAACGGAGTGTGTATGGTATGGCTTCAAATACAAATGTTAGGGAATTGATTGCCAAGAATAACGCAAAAAAGGGCGGTAAAAGCGATAAAATCGTACCTATGATTCTAGCTGTTATTTCATTTATATCTATATTAGTTACGATTGGCATATTAGTTACATTATTAACAGAAACAATTACATTTTTCACTAGGGTATCCATTACTGAATTTCTTTTCACTACAGAATGGGCACCATTTTCATCTAGTCCTAAATATGGCATTTGGGCTTTAGTTATAGGGACGTTAAAAATTACGCTTATCGCAGCAATATTTGCAGTACCTATTGGATTGGGTGCAGCCATTTATTTAAGTGAATACGCAAGTGATAGAACGCGACGTATTATTAAGCCAATATTAGAAATTTTAGCTGGGATTCCGACAATCGTTTTTGGTTTCTTCGCATTAACATTCATTACACCAATTTTAAGATCTATTTTTCCAGAATTAGGAAGCTTTAATTCAATTAGTCCAGGATTGGTTGTTGGTGTGATGATTATACCGTTAATTACGAGTATGAGTGAAGATGCAATGTCTTCTGTTCCGAATAAAATTCGAGAAGGTGCACTGGGGCTTGGAGCTACTAAGTTTGAAGTAGCGACGAAAGTAGTGTTACCAGCAGCTATTTCAGGTGTATTGGCTTCAATCGTTTTGGCGATTTCAAGAGCTATTGGTGAAACAATGATTGTCTCACTAGCGGCGGGTAGTACACCAACTGCTTCCTTAGATTTAACAGGTTCCATTCAAACAATGACAGGTTATATAGTTCAAGTTGCGACTGGGGATGCAACATATGGCTCAGATGTTTATTACAGTATTTATGCTGTTGGATTTACATTATTTATATTTACGTTACTAATGAACCTGCTTTCTCAATGGATTTCTAAGCGCTTTAGAGAGGAGTATTAATATGTCATCATCAACAAATATACACAAAAAAGCTTTAGTAGATCAGTCTAAAGTTGAAAAAAATATTAGTACACGCATGACTAAAAATAAAATCAATAAATTTTTATTTTTAGCATGTACGTTGATTGGGTTGCTTTTTTTAGCAGCATTACTTATTGATACCTTAATTAAAGGTGTGGGTCATCTAACGCCTTCATTCTTTACTAATTTTTCATCATCAACACCCTCTCAAGCGGGTATAAAAGGGGCTCTGGTTGGTACATTATGGCTCATGTTAACCATCATACCATTTTCAATTATTTTGGGAGTAGGAACAGCAATTTATCTAGAGGAGTATGCTAAGAAAAATCCATTTACAGATTTTATTAAAGTTTGTATTTCTAATTTAGCTGGTGTACCTTCTGTAGTTTTCGGATTACTTGGATTGACAATCTTTGTTAGAGGTATGAATATTCAAGCCTTATCATTAGGTAATTCAATTTTAGCTGGTGCATTAACCATGACGTTATTAATTTTACCTGTCATTATTGTTGCAGCTCAAGAGGCAATAAGAGCAGTGCCGTCATCAGTTAGAGAAGCATCTTATGGTTTAGGTGCAAACAAGTGGCAAACAATCCGAAAAGTTGTGTTGCCAGCAGCACTACCAGGAATTTTAACTGGCTTTATTCTAGCATTATCTCGTGCTTTAGGTGAAACTGCGCCATTAATTTTAATAGGTATTCCTACAATACTATTGCGTTTACCTAATTCTGTCATGGATCAATTCCAGGCGTTACCAATGGCGATATATAACTGGGCTAAATTACCGCAAGCAGAATTTCAAAATGTTGCTTCAGCAGGAATTATAGTACTTTTAGTTATCTTATTATTAATGAACGGTTTAGCTATTTATTTCCGTAATAAATTTAGTAAAAAGTTCTAATCATGTTGGGTGTTCACGTGAACTAGGGATTTGTTTTTATAGTAATTAGAGAGTGAAGGAGTTTTCAAAATGACAAACAATTTAACTAAAGATAAAGAAAACATAGAACAAGCAGTAGAAAAAAATAATCAACAAACAACCAAAGCACAAAATGATTCAACAATAATAACAACAGAGCATTCAAAAAAAGAAGACCATCTTTCAGATAGTGATAGAAAAGTAGTCTATTCAACACAAAATTTAGATTTGTGGTATGGAGATAATCATGCGTTACAAAATATTAACTTAGACATTTTAGAAAACAACGTTACAGCAATTATTGGACCATCTGGTTGTGGAAAATCGACTTACATTAAAGCGCTCAATCGCATGGTAGAATTAGTACCTTCCGTTAAGACAGCAGGAAAAATATTATATCGTGATAAAAATATTTTTGATGAGAAGTATTCAAAAGAGAAACTACGTACAAATGTTGGTATGGTCTTCCAGCAACCTAATCCATTCCCTAAATCAATTTATGATAATATTACTTATGGCCCGAAAACGCATGGTATTAAAGATAAAAAAATATTAGACGAAATTGTTGAAAAATCGTTACGTGGAGCAGCAATTTGGGATGAATTGAAAGATCGTTTACACATGAACGCATATGGTTTATCTGGCGGTCAACAACAACGTGTTTGTATAGCGAGATGTTTGGCAATTGAACCAGATGTTATTTTAATGGACGAGCCAACTTCAGCCTTAGATCCGATTTCAACGTTAAAAGTCGAGGAACTTGTACAAGAGCTTAAAAAAGATTATTCAATCATTATGGTGACACATAATATGCAACAAGCCGCACGTGTTTCGGATAAAACGGCCTTTTTCTTAAATGGCTATGTTAATGAATATGATGATACGGACAAAATATTCTCTAATCCTTCTGATAAGCAGACGGAAGATTATATTTCTGGACGTTTTGGTTAAAAAATATGACAATTATTCGTCAAAATTATCAAGAACAACTCGATGAATTATTAAAAGATATTCGTCGCATGGGCTTGTATACGTACTTCAATATAAATAATGCAATTGTGTCATTAAGTGAAAAAGACAAAAATTTTGCGCGTCAAGTCATTAATAAAGATAAAGATATTAATAAATTAGATTGTGAAATAAATGAAAAAGTTATTTTACTTATTATGAAACAACAGCCTATTGCTAGCGACTTAAGAATGATGATGGCAGCTTTAAAAATTGCTACTGATTTTGAAAGAATGGGTGATAATGTTGCAAGTATCGCTAATATTCGTTTAAGAGTTAAAATAACGGATGATTACGTGCTTACACGCCTTAAAACAATGGGGAAACTTGCGATGCTTATGCTGCAAGATTTAAATACGGCCGCAAAACATGAAGATATTACATTAATTCGTGAAATTATTGATCGTGATCAAGATATAGATGATTTATATGCTAATATCGTCAATACAACATATTTAATAGATAATGATCCATTTGTGGCTGGGCAAGCACATTTAGCAGCACGTAACTTAGAACGTGTGGGGGACCATGTAACTAATATTGCTGAAAGTGTATATTATTATTTGACGGGAGAACATTTTGATAGCTTTAAACGTTAATATAACAATCAAATGAATGATTACAATAAAAAATAACCACGATGCCTTATTTAAGTTAGGCTTCGTGGTTATTAGTTTTTACTGCTGCTCAATGATATTAGTTAAAGCTTCGACTTCATTCACCAGTTTTGAAATATAGGCTATTGTAGATTTTAATGCAGCTTCTGTTGTAATATCAACGCCAGCCATTTTAGCTAGTTCAACTGGAGATTTACTGCCACCTGCGCGCAAAGTATTCAACCAAGCATTAACTGCAGGTTGCCCTTCGTTTTTAATTTTTTGAGCTACCACAGTACCAATAGTTAATCCTGCTGAATAAGTATAGGAGTATAGACCCATATAGTAGTGTGGCTGTCTCATCCAAGTTAATTCTGCACCATTGGTTAACTCGATAGCATCACCAAAGAATTGTTCGTAGACATTACGAGTAATATGATTTAATAATGGTGCAGTCAAGGATTCACCTTGATCAACAAGTTTATACACTTCACGTTGATAAGCCGCTTCAAGTAGATGTGTAACCATATTATGATAATATGTGCGTGATAAAATTGAGCCAATCACCCAGCGTTTAAATTTAGGATCATCACTATGTTCAAATAAATAGTTAGACATGAGCATTTCATTCATAGTTGAAGGTGCTTCGACAAAATACATTGAGGCCTCTGAATCTAAAAAGTGTTGGTTTTGTTGAGCAAGGTTGAAATGACCTGCATGTCCAAGTTCATGAGCTAGGACAAATGTTTCAGTCATTTTTCCAGTCCAAGATATAAAAACATATGAATGTGATAAATAAGGACTTGCACAATAAGCACCTGTTTCTTTACCTTTATTTTGGGCAAAATCAATCCATCGTCTTGCATAGGCTTGTTCAACCATGTCCATATATTCTTCACCTAGGACGCTTAAGGCACCTCTAATATATGTTTTAGATTCTTCTATTGATATTTCAGGTTCATAGCTTGGATCAACAGAAATTTTCAAATCTTCAAAACGCATTTTTTCTAAGCCATGAATACGTTTTAATAGACGCGCATATTTTTGCATCACGGGTGCTAAATCACTCATGATAACGTCAATTTGGCGATGATACATATCTCTGCTGACTTCCTGATCATGTAATAAAAAATCAATAACAGAGTCATAACCTCTTAAAGTAGCTTCGATTTTTTCTTGTTGTACTTGCATGTTATATGTTGCTGCTGTTGTATGTTGATATTGACGTAAAGCATCACTAAAGTGTTTAAAACTTTGCTGTCTAAAGTTAGGATCAGGGTGGTCTTCATATTCATTTTCAAAAGTAGCATAATCTAGAGGGTAGGTTATACCATCATGTTCAAATGGATGAAAGTGAACATCTAACATTTTTGTAGTGCCGTATAGATCATATGCACTTGAAAACAAAGGCGAAAGTGTCGCAAGTGTCTCTTCAACAGCAGGGGATAATTGATAAGATTTTCTTTGAATCAATTTCTCTATATAGTGTGGGTAAGGAACATTGGCTTGAATTGTTCGTATTTGATTATCTGACAAAGCAAGGAGTTCTGATTCAACGAAAGAAAGCTGACTCGCTATCAAACCCATTGATGTTGAAAATTTCGCGTTTACCTTTTGACCTTCTTCATCTGTAGTATCAACGCTAAGTCTTAGTTCAACATAGTTTGCTAATCGATCTATCGTAATTAAAATATTTTCATATTCATCTAATGCTTTAAGTGTAAGTTGTGTATTTGTAAGTTGAGATTTAAAAGATTGCTGGAAATGTTTTGCACGTTTAGTTGTTTCAGCTAAAGTGTTATAAAAATCATCATCACTTTTAAATAAATCTTGCAAATCCCATGTTTCATTAGTAGGGACATCTTTTCTTAATGGTAATCCTATAGGCATTAATATCACTCCTATGTATTTGTATGTATCATTTATTATACATGAATTTATCAATTTCTTCAGAACCGTTAATAAATAAAAAAGTACATAAAAAGATAGGGGAGTGTACACTTAATTGTAATCGTAAGGCTAAAATTGTGTGATTTCAGTGATAAAGCGATGGTATAATGAATAAAATTTATGATATAGTTATACATAATGTAGATTAAAAGATTAAGGAGTATAATAATGAGTATCTTTGATATGCCTAATTATTTGTGGATAACTATTATAGCGATGGTTATTCTAACAGTTATTTGTACTTTAATACTGCATAAATGGTTTTTTGCTTCAATTGTAACGTTTGTTGTACTTGCAATTCTGGCATTTTTTATACCTAATTTTTATTCTATTTCATACCAACCATTGCTAGGTTATGCTGCATTCTTAGCGATTATGAGTTTAATCTTGAGTTTCTTATTATGGTATAGCACAAGAAATTGGAGACGTGAACGCAAGAAAAAACAATTAGAAAAAGAAATACGTCAAGAATATGCAAATAAACATGAGCAACAACCATTCGATAACAATAATGAAGAAATATTACGTCGAAAAAAGCGTTAACATAAAAAACACATATAGCACAAAGGTGATTTGACTGACATAAATCATCTTTGTGCTTCTTTTTTATTCAATACTATATTTATTAGTTCAATAGATTAGAGGACAGCTTCAGGCGGTAGTCTTCAACCATAAGAGAAGGTAGGTTTGTCAATAACACTTAATGTAACAATAATGAAGCAGGCCATTTCTATGAATTTTCAATAGAAATGGCCTGCTTCAACTTGTCAGAGGCATTTACGTCTCAGTCGGTTTTTGTTGTAGGCTTATTTAAATGCTTGTTTAATTTTAGCTAATTGATCTATCGTTAGTTTGTTTCCGCCTTCACCAAAATACCAAGCGTTAGATTCAAACTGATAAACTTGACCATTTTTAATGGCTTTGACATTTTTCACAACATCATTTTTTAACTCATCTGGCAATTGTTTGTCATTACCTTTTTTAGTACGATTAATAACAAAAATTTTGTCAGGGTTAATTTTTGTTAAGTATTCATTGCTAATAAGATTACCAGCAGAATTAACTTTCATTTGTTTATCAGCATGTTTGATGCCAAGATCATGATTAAGGAAGCCCCCATAACGACCACTTGAAGCAAATGCTTTCATTCCTTTATCATCAACAGCTAAGAATATCACACGTTCATCTTTAACTGCTTTTTTTGTTTCAGCAACTTGAGTCAAAAGTTTATTGTTTAACTTTTCTGCAGCTTTTTTCTTATCGAAAATTTTTCCCATTAATGTTGTATGTGCTTTAATAGATTTAATATAATCGTCATTATCTGGACTGACAAATAAAATTTTAGCATTTGGGGCAGCTTTTTTCATTTCATCTAATGTTTTGGTATGTGCTTGTCTAAAGGAAGCAAATATAATATCGGGTTTCGCTTTGGCTAACTGATCGAAATTCGGACGTCCAGGATTTCCTAAATTCATGTATTTGTCATTTTTAAATTCAGAGAGGGAAGAAGGGAGGAAAGCGTCACCTTGACCTTTAGCAATAGCTACAATACGATTTTGAACGTTAAGCTGTTGCATGATATCTAAAGCACCGTAATCTAATACGGCAACACGTTTAGGATTAACTGGGACCTCAACTTTTTCTGTTTTCATTTCTCCTTTATCATGAGTATTGTTTTTATCTTTAAATTCATATGTATTCTTGACGGTAATCGTTTTACCATCGTGGTTACTTGAATTATCATCATTCTGACACGCTGCTAATAATAGCAATATTATAAATATCGTACATACTTGTATAATTTTTTTCATAAATAAAACCTCCTAGTTGTCATTATAAATGATATTGATAATCATTTTCAATTAAATTTTTAATTTGTTGCAATATATTTGTCGATTTGATGGCAAATTGCATTAATATCAGCATTTATAACTGAAATATGAGGTTGATTATTTAAATCATCTATATAAAATGTATTATTAGATACAAGTACACCATTAGTAGCATGTTGCAATAGTCCAATATCATTGTGATCATTACCAAATGCAATATAGGGTGCATCATTTTTTAATATTGATTGTAATGTTTTGTATTTATTGATGCCATGCGCTGTAATATCAATATTAGATTCATTTGAATGGTTGATGAGTTCTAAAGTAGTTTGATGTTGCATTAAGTGCTGAGCAATTTCTGAAAAATGATGTGATTTAATATTAAGAAAGATTACCTTTATAGGATGTGTTATTTCATCAAGTTGACGTAACTCAGCCAATTTGTGAGGATCTAAACGAGTATAAATCGTATTATTGGCGTTTACATTTGCTGCATAATCCCAGGCATCATCGACAATATAACTCAAGTTATAATTTACTATTAATTCCTTTATTATGAGTTCAAAATCATCTTGATTAATATAATCTATGACTTTAATTTTATTATCAGTTGAAATAATAGAACCATTGCCGCCAATCAACGTATTATTTTGAAAATCAGGTATCACTGGCAATAAGTCACGTATAGGTCGTGCTGATGCAAAAATCACTTGGTGGCCGTAAGATTGCAATTGCTTTAGACGACTAATGATTCTATTGTCAATATGTTGACCGTCGAAGCAAAGCGTGCCATCTATGTCGAAAACAAAATTCATAGTAGAAGCTCCTTAGTTAAGATATAAAATAAAGTATAGCATACTTGAAAAAGGTTAGAAGATAGTAAAATATATAACTTCCTATAATATATATTATGTAAACTAAAATAAAAAAACGAAATAGGGGTGAGCATTTATAAATAGTGAGCAGTTAGTTATAGTTTATTAAGTTTTATCTGCTATATGTATGTGTTCAAGTCATACGAATTGTTTGCTGTGGTGAATGAATGATTATCACAGACAAGTTGAATTTATTGATGTACTTTATAACTAATATTAACTTTACTTGCAAATAAACAGGTTTATTCTAAGCTTTTAACACTATTTTAGCGCATTTAATATGAATCTGTACGTATTTCATTTATATGTATAATAATAAAATGTATAGTATTAGTAAAAATGCAATTAAAAATTATTGTAGAGTATAGTTGTAATAGTGAAAATATATGCTAATATTAAATTGTAGGACGCAACACGAAACTACATCTCAGATTACTCTGCCTACATCTTGTATCAAGTCTCTATCACTTGATACAAAAAAGAAAAGCATTGTGGTTGTTTACCTTAATGCTTTTCTTCTTAATATCTAGTTACTTTTTGATTTTCTTACGTATACGATCTAATGTTGTGAATAGCCAATATTTAATTTTATTAATTGGTTTATAAAAATCCCCTATTAATTCCTCAATATGAACATTGAAGCCTCGTTTAAAGCGATAAACACCGTAATCTTCACTATCTTTAGTAAAATCACCGGATACTCCATAGAAGTTATACCGATCATAGCCATGTTCAAAGCAATAGTTCATCATATACCAATGCATCATATATGGACCCATAAAATGATTGTATTTTGCTGAAGAACCTCCAGAAAAATAATTTAACTCATAAGCATTAGCAAAGTATACGCCAGCAGCTAAATTTAGTACGGCACCATCAGTTTGACGTAGTTCGCTAGAATTTAAAAGTTCTTTTTTATCGTGATCTATTTGTTTGTCTAATTCTGCAATCTTATTTAGTTGCTTATCGCTTTTATTTTCTTTAGTCATCATTTGGTCACGTCGAGCTTCTTTATCATTAATAGCATCTTGTAATGATGAAATATATTCGTCTAAATCTATATATGCTAATGGTACTAAAGCTTTATCACCATATGTATCGATGAAATTGTAGAAATAATCATCTGTTTTAGAAACAAAACCAGTGCGTTCTTCAGTTTCACGATAGAGGTCAAGGAACTGATCAAAGTCGTCTCTACCAAGGAATTTTACCTTAACTCCAAAGTTTATCGCTTTATTTATATTGCGTTTACGTTGACTATCGAATTGTTTTTTTAGTGATTGAGGTGTTTCGTTTTTTAAATATAAAACCCCCATCCACCGCACTTGACTAAAGGAATCATATTTTGTAGTGAATCCATGATGTTCATAGCCGTGAGACTTTAATAAATTAATCATTGCATCGTTTTTGTCATGATTTTCAAGCGGGTTAACATCTTTATCATAGATTTGATAAATCCAATACGGATCTAATTTGACATATAGACATTGATGATGATGTAGGTATTTGTCTAGTTCTTTTAGATAGAAATCAACTAATCCAAGATCGGTATAATCCATGACAGGACCACGATTAGAATAATAGACATAGCTACCCATTGTTGGTATTTTTGAGAAAAGACTAGCAGCAAGAACTTTATTATTTTCATCTTTTATTCCTAATAATACCACTTGAAAACCATCATTTTCCCTTGTTACGATATTTTCCTTTACTTGGAAGTAATGACTTTCTAATGATGGATTTTGTACAAAGTTTTCATATTCTTTAATTGTTAACTCTGTAAATTTCATAATTAATCCATTCTCCTCTATAGCTTATTTTGAATTCGTTTTAACACTGAATAAAGTTTATACATAGGTTTATTTATAGGTTTTACAAAATCACCAACGTATTCAATCACTTCTGCACCATAACCTTTTTTAAAGCGAATGACACCTGCGTCTTCAGCATCATCTGAGAAGTTTCCACTAATGCCGTAGAAATTATATCTGTCTATGCCGTGTTCAATAGCATAGTTAATCATAGTCCACTGAACCGCGTAACTACCTGCAAAATGACGATATTTATTAGCGGTACCTCCAGCGTAGTATACAACTTCAAACGGATTAATAATAAAGAAACCGGCAGAGATAGGTAACTCATTACCGTGTTCCGCTTGTAACTGATTAGCCTCATTTAACTTTTGTTGATTGGCATCGAGTTGTTGTTGTAGGTTGTCTCGTTTATTATAAGCTTTTTTGTTATCTGGTCGTTTCTCAATGTCTTTAAGTGCTTTGCCTAAATCTTTTTCTAAAGTTTGTCGTTCATTCGTTAGTTCTTCTATATATTCATCAAATTTTAAATATGCTAGAGGCACAAGCACCCTATCTTTATAGTACTTAAACCGATTGTAATAAAACTGGTCGTCTCTATCAGAGAATTCTTTAGATTCTGACGTCTGCTCCATAAATGAACGAAAGATAGGTAGTTCTTCTTCAGTAAGGAACTTTACTTTGACTCCATTTTTTTGAACTTTTTTTGTATTTCTTTTACGTAAACTATCCATATTATTTAAAACATCTTTAGCTGTCTTATCCTTTAAATTAAGAATAGAATGGAATCTGATTTGTAATATTGGATCAAATCCTGTTGTAAAGCCATCATGATGGTATCCGAGTTGTTCCATTTTATTGAAAAACCAATCATTGCCAGCATTTGCCGTTATATTACCATCATGGTCTCTATATTGATAAGGTAAGTATGGATCTATGCGGACATAGAGACAGTTATACTTTTTTAAATATTTAGTTAGCTCATTAAAGAAAAAATGTACAAGTTCTTGGTTAGCATAATCTATAACTGGGCCTCTATTGCTGTAAAAGTATTTAAAAAACTTCATGACTGGTACAGCTGTCAATAAACATGCTGCAATTACTTCGTTATTATTATTTTTAACACCAACTAAATGTGTTTCTGTTTTTTCGGAAACTTTTAAATTATAGTTACCTGTCATTTGAGTAAAATGACTATATGGCATTTGATCTGTGAAATCACCGAATTCATTTGCTGTTAAATTTGTAAACTTCATTCATATAACTCCTAATTATTATTTGATTAATTTCTAGTATTTAAATGTAGTCAATGAACATCAAAATCTCTAAAATTACTGATATATTCAATTGTAACACCATATGCTAATTGAATTAAGTATACAATAGATACTGGTAAAACTAAAATATTAACAATGATATTGAGTATATCTATTTTAGTTATATTATGATTATAATGAATGCTCAATAATTCGTATTTGATTGAATAAGATGAAATATTTTAAAACAGATGCTTTAAGATCAATTTTGGATATTAATGTAACGTATATATAAAGAAAATCTTTTATTAAAATTTGAACGTCAAAATCTTTTCTTCCGGTTTGGTTCCTTAAGAGGTACTATTTGAATGTATTAAAACGTCAATTTCTATTGTTAGCATATATTTTTATACACTCGGTACCTCCTTCATTTAGTTTAGTGAAGTCTATTAAATAAGATGAAATAATGTCAATAAATTAGCCAGTAAATGAATTAACAAAAAACTCATTTACTGGCTAATTTTTCTGGCCCCAATTCGTCCGCTTCGAGTGGTATTGACTTTGAATTTTGTAAGCTTTGCATTTATTTATGCATGCTAATGATTGAGTATAATTATCACAGTAAGGTAATTATAAAACGGATTTAGGGTTAATCAAATTGACTGCTTAATCTTTGGCGAATTGAGTTGATGTAAGTGATAATGTCCTCTTGAGACTGAGATTTTAAGCGTTTTACAATTTCACTTCCAATGACAACACCGTCTGCATATTGAATGATTTCGCTAACTTGTTCAGGTGTACGTATACCAAATCCACAGACAACAGGAATTTGCGTAATAGACTTTAATAGCGCTAATTTTTGCTTTAATTCAGGATGAAATGATTCATTTTGACCTGTTACAGCGTTCATAGTTACTGTATAAATAAAACCTTCTGCATGTGTGGCAATTTCTCTTATACGTTCTTCAGGGGCTGTCATAGCTACTAATGAAATTATTTTAACTGAATAGTTAGTCACTTGTTCTTTTAATTTCTCAGTGAGTTCAAATGGTAAATCTGGAATAATTAAACCATATACCCCTGCTTCTTCGCATGATTTAAAGAATGCTTCTATACCGTAAGTCATGACAATATTATAATAAGTCATAAGGATATAGTTTGCTTTAATTTGATGTTGGTTCTGTTTAAGTTGTTCAAATATAGTATCAATAGTTACATTATCTTTAATAGCTTGGTTGGCTGCCTTCATAATGATTGGTCCATCGGCAACAGGATCTGAAAATGGTACACCAATCTCAATGTAATCAGCGCCATGTTCACTTAATAATTTGACATGTTGAATGAAATCTTTATCTCCCATTACATATGGAATAAATAATTTATTGTGCATGGCTATCACCTCTTTGTTGAATGTATTGTCTTATAGTTTCCATGTCTTTATCACCACGACCAGAAATCGTCACCACAAGCAACTGATCCTTATCCATTTGTGGCGCTAATTTTTCAACATAACTTAAAGCATGCGCGCTTTCTATGGCAGGGATAATGCCTTCATCTTTAGTAAAACGTATGAGTGCTTCCATTGCTTCTGTGTCAGTTGCATTCGTATAATGGACTCTACCAATATCGTTATAGTATGAATGTTCTGGACCAATGCCGGGATAATCTAAGCCAGCTGAAATAGAATGTGCAAGTTCTATTTGACCGTGTCTATCTTGAATAAGATACATTTTTGCGCCATGTAGTACACCTGGTTTACCTTTGCCTATAGCAAGTGCATGTTTGTTTGTATTTGCACCTTCCCCAGCAGCTTCAACACCATATAATTGGACTTCATCTTTTATAAAAGGATAAAATGTTCCTATCGCGTTAGAGCCACCTCCAACACAAGCAACAACGGCATTAGGCAAGCGGCCTTCTTTTTCTAATATTTGTGTTTTAATTTCATTTCCGATAACACTTTGAAAATCTCTTACTATCGTAGGAAATGGATCAGGTCCTAGTGCTGAACCGAGTAAATAATGTGTATCATCAACATGACTAACCCAGTATTGTAATGCTTTATTAACGGCGTCTGATAATGTCCCTTGACCATCTTCAACTGAGACTACCTTTGCGCCTAAGAGTTCCATACGAAACACGTTTAGTTGTTGACGTTGGATATCTTCTTTCCCCATAAATACAATTAGTTCCATATCGAATAATGCTGCAACGGTTGCACTTGCTACACCATGTTGTCCTGCACCAGTTTCCGCTACCAATTTACGTTTGCCCATACGTTTTGCCAGTAAAGCTTGTCCAAGCGCATTATTTATTTTATGAGCACCAGTGTGATTTAAATCTTCACGTTTTAAATATATCTTTGCGCCGCCTAAATGTTGTGTGTAAGATTGTGCAAAGGTTAATGGTGTGGCTCGACCTACGTATTCAGTTAAATAATCATTTAGCTCTTGTTGAAATTGAGGATCTTTTTTTGCTTTATTATAAGCTTGTTTTAATTCTAATACTGCTGGCATTAATGTTTCTGGTACAAATTGTCCACCGTATTCGCCAAAAAAACCTAATTGATCTGCTTCTGTTTGAATATTGTTATACATGATAAATCGCTCCTTTAACATGTTGAATGATTGCTTTCATTTTATTTAAATCTTTATGATTGTCTGTTTCTATACCGCTAGAAATATCGTATCCAGCATGGCTCAAATTTAAGGTTTCAATATATTTTATTTTGTTCAACGTAAGCCCACCAGCTATTAAATAATTTATATCTGTAGGTAAAGACTTTAAAATCTGCCAATCATATGACTGTCCTGTGCCACCATATGAAGCAGATGGAGTATCAATAATAAAACTATCTGCAACCTCTCGATAATATTTAATTTGTTTAAGTAGTTGTGAGTTAGCAGGTAAAGCTTTAATTATTTTAATATTCTTGAAATTCTGTTTAGTTTTAGAGGTAAGTTTAATATTTTCAGTTCCATGAAACTGTACGCAATTAATCTGCGCATATTGAAGTATATATTGCAAATTGTCCCATGATGGATTAACGACGACTAATACACATTCAATTGCTTTGGGAATTAGCTGTGATAAATAAGCGATTGTATCAGCTTGAATATGACGCTTACTTTTATCATAATAAACCATTCCTAGTGCATCGATGTTGAGTTGTTGTGCATTTAAAATATCTTGTTTTGTTTGGAAACCGCAAAATTTTAATTTCATAAATTTACCTTTTCTAACATAAGACTTGGCAAGAATTCAGAGATATTTGTGCAATTCATTAAAGCACCGCCAATGAGTATACCAGATATTCCTGTCTGTACTATTGATAGCACGTCTTCTCTCGAATGGATACCACTTTCAGAAATGTAGAATCTGCCAGAATGTTTTTGACGTAATATTTGATTGGTATGTTCTACATGAGTGTTAAAAGTTGTTAAATCCCTATTATTAATTCCGATTAATGATGCATTAAGTTGATGCGCACGTTGTAATTCTTTAATGCTGTGGACCTCAACCAGTACTTCCAAACCTAGTTTATGTGCATATTTGTAAAGTTGTTTTAGTTTACTATCTGTTAAACAATGAACGATTAGTAATATCATTGAGGCCCCAGCTTTCTTTGCAACATCGATTTGTATCGTATCAATAATAAAATCTTTACAAAGTATAGGAAGTGTTGTATGGCTGTATAAGTTTTGTAGACGTTCAAAGCTTCCATCGAAATAATGTTCATCCGTTAATATAGAAATTGCAGCTGCGCCATTAGCCTCATATTCTTGAACTTGTTTAACTAAATCTTTTACATTGAATTTTGGAACTGAAGGACTTTTCGTTTTAATTTCAGCAATGATAGATAAATGTTTACTTTTGCTAAGTGTAGATTTAAATGTAGGCTTATTTATTGGCGTTAAATCTTTTAATGATTTTAGTTTGTTGTCATAGTAACCATTAGCTAATAGTCTTTTTTTATAATCAACAATTTCAGTTAAAATAGTCATCATTACGCATTCCCTTCTACAATTAAGCATTGTTTCATAGCAAGTCCATTGTCTATTAAATACTCAGCTATTGATATTCCAGCTTGAATGCTATGTACTTTTTCAGCGACATAAAGTGCAATTGCTGCATTAAGGACGACAACATCTCTTTTTGATGATCTGTCTTTTCCGTTTAAAATATCTAAGGTAATACGTCTATTTTCTTCTGGGCTACCTCCTTTAAGTTCGCTATCAGGTGCATATGAAAATCCTAAGTCTTGTGCATTTAATGTGTAGTGGTTTACGTTACCATTTTCATCTAGTTCATAAATTAAATTATTACCTGATAATGTGGCTTCATCCATGCCGTGCGCACCATGTAAGACAATTGCTCTACGTCGTCCTAAATCTTTTAAAGTATGGATGATTGAGTCCAATTGGTTTGGATCAAAGACCCCCATAACTTGATAAGTCAGTGCAAAAGGATTAATAATAGGACCTATTAAATTAAAAAATGTCGGTTTACCAATCATTTTTCTTACTGGTTGAATATATTTCATTACAGGATATGCTTCAGGTGCACTTACAAAGGCTAAACCTTTATTATCTAAGCGTTGACTTACGTCTTCAACTTTGGTTGTTTGAATATTAAGTTGTTGTAGTAAATCAGTGCTGCCAGAATGTGATGTTATACTTTTGTTTCCATGTTTAATAATTGGCACGCCTGCTGCTGCAACAATAAATGCAACGGTTGTAGAAATATTAAAACTATTTGATTTATCTCCGCCAGTGCCACAGACACACATTGCACCTGGGTAGGATGGTTGGACAGGGTACATCGTTTGAGTTAAGCTGCGAACCAGATGTGTTAATTCTTTCTGTTGTAGTTCTCTGTCTGTAAATGTTTGTAACAACTCAACTTTGTCATGGTTTTCCACTTTGGGATCAATGAGTATTTTAATCAAGTTGTTAGCATCTGCTTGAGAAAATGGGTGATGGTTAGTTAGTGATTCTGTTGATTTCATATTGTTGTCAGCCTTTCTGTGTGATGTTTAAGAAATTAGTAATAATTTGTTCTCCATAATCGGTGGCGAATGATTCTGGATGATATTGTATGCCATAATGCGGACGTTTATTGTGCTCATATGATTGAATAGAATCTTCCGTTTTTCCTGTAATGATTAAATTTTTAGGAAAATGATTGGCATCTGAAATAAGTGAATGGTAACGCATGATATTAAATGACGAAGGACACCCTTTATACAATAATGATGAATGAGTTTGGTGCATAATATCGACTTTACCATGCATGACAGTGTCAGATTGGATTACTCGACCACCGTAATAACAAGTCAACGCTTGTGCGCCTAAACAAACGCCTAATATTGGTAAATTTTTGTATGTTTCTATTATTTGTAACAGATAATTGTTATCTAAAGGATGGCCTGGACCAGGGGAAATAATAACACCAGATACCGTTTCTTGATATGTTAATGCATCTGGATCGTCAGGATATTTTACGATGACATTTTGATGTTTTGACACTATGTCAACTAAGTTATAGGTAAATGAATCATAGTTATCGATAATTAATATCATGGTGTGACCTCCAATAAACTTTTTGCTTTTAATTGCGTTTCTCGTAATTCTTTTTCAGGAATCGAATCATAAACAACACCGCAACCTGCTTCAACATGAACTTCTTTGTCATCTATTAGCATTGTACGTATAGCAAGTGCAAAATCTAAATCTTGATTACAATTTATGTAGCCAATGCCCCCACTATAGATGCCACGTTTATATGGGTGGCTTTCATAAATCCGTTGAATAGCACGTAATTTTGGTGCGCCTGATACAGTGCCAGTTGGCAATAAACTTGCAATTATAGTCATCGGTGATAATGATTTATCGACATTGCCTCGTACTTCACTAACGATATGCATCACATGCTCGTATTTTTCAATTTCCATAAGTTTTAATATGCTGGTTGAACCTGGTAGCGCTATTCTATTGATATCATTTCTACCTAAGTCAACAAGCATACTGTGCTCGCTGCGCTCTTTAGAATCATTGAGTAGTTGTTGTGCATGAGCTAAATCTTCATCTGGTGTTGTACCACGTTGAATTGTTCCAGCTATAGGATTAGTGTAAACTTTATCTTTATGAACTTTGACAAAGCTTTCAGGAGAACTACCTATGATAATAGGCTCATCCATATTAATATAGTACATGTAAGGACTTGGATTTTGTCTTTTCAAATTTTGATACAATTGAAATGTTAATTGATGTAACTGATTGCCAAAGTGATGTTGGTAACTGTAGATGCGTGATGGGACAACTTGAAACATATCTCCAGATTGAATTTTTTGTTTATATTGGCTAATCATATTTAAAAACGATGTTTTATCAATATTGCTTGTTATAACTTTATGATGTTGAAAATCAATAGTTTGATGAAGCGGTTGAATATTGTAGAGTCTTTTTATATTATTCTCAACACGTGCTTCTAATTGTTCTTGTGATGCTAATGAAAATTGATTGGTCGCAATAACATACAAATCATCTTTATAATGATCAAATACATATACATCTTCAATCATGAAAAATCTTGCATCATGTTCATTGTTTAACTTGAGTGGTGTTTTTTTCAAAATTGGAAATTCATGGCGTGCTAAATCAAAACTACATGAACCAATAAATCCTGAAATAAAGGGTAAGTCCTGCAAGTCAGAATGCGATATGGACTCATTAAATTGATTTATATAATTTTTAAAATAATCATAAAAATGAGTTGTTATCGTTTCTGATTGTTGCTGCGTCTTAATTTCTAAAAAATCATCATATAGTGTTATTGTGCCGTAATAATCTAAAGCAACAATTGAGTAGCGACCTTTGACCTGAGTTTGATTAGCACTTTCTAAAATAATCTTTTTCGTACTTAATTGTGCAAGTGCTTCTGGCGTCATCGTTGCCTTCAAAACTTTGTAATAAATTTTCATTTTAAGCTCCTTCCATAAAAAAACAGCATCCTCTATACAAAAGGACGCTGTTGCGCGGTACCACCTTGATTAACAATATCGGTTAGATATTGTTCACTTTAAAATATAATATTGATAAAATTTACTGAACCCAATTTCATCATTCAAGGTGTTAGTTTTCATCAACCACTAACTTTCTAAAACTACCGTATAAACAACTACTAATTTCAGTAATTAAAGCGTAAAAAAACACGTTAACGCTAAACACATAAGGACGCGTTACCGTGGTGCCACCTTAATTAAAAATATACATTGCTCACTCATTAATATAGTCATATTTTAAACTTTGAAGACCCAATTCATTTAACACGCCGTGCTAATTTACATCACCCATTAGCTTTCTTATTGTTACGTAACGTAAAACTACTTATTCTTCAAATTATCTGATAATTCTTATGTTTCAGTATATTACATCACCTTTTTAATAATGTCAACCCTTGTTCATAATATGGTTAAAATTAAAAAAGATTGATTTATTAGAGTTGTTTATAATTAATTATGTGCGTCTCCCATTGTCTATAAATAAGAGTCATTAACATCATTCATTTTGAATTCGTATTACCGTATCTGCAAGGTTAACTAGACTTGAAAAAAGCTTGGTATAAGCGTATTTTCAAGCCAGTCAACACTGCCACTTTATACAGTTCATAGTCTAAACATAATGATGTCCCAAACGGTTCTTTATTTGTAATGCTTCGTATTTTATGGTTTCGCTTTCCTAGGGTGTTGTCTCAGTCTCGGCTCTAACTAGCATTACTTCCTCAAGCGTCATGCCATATACAATATATATGTGTGTGATTTTACAACTTTTGTTTTTTACTTTTAAATTATGTTACTTAACTAAAGTTAGTCGCAAGATATTTACCTGAGACAAATAGTTCATGTTCATTACAAATTGACAATATATTTTGTAACGTATTGGCGTATGTCATTTTATCAAATAATGACTCTGTATCTAGTGGTACGTTGGTATATATTTCAGCAAGTTGTTTAGAAAGTTTTAAGTCATCAATATGACTATTAATCTTTGTTTGTTGGCCTTGGGTTAGCTTACTAATATTACTAAGGACACCTTCGACACTTTGATGTTCTTTTATTAACTTAAGTGCCGTTTTTTCACCTATACCTTTAACGCCGGGATAGCCGTCTGCTGTATCTCCCATGAAAGCTTTAACATCAATGAATTGCTTTGGTGTAATTCCATAATCTTCAAGAAAACGTTCAAGTGTGTAACGATTATATATATTAAAGCCTTTTTTGGTTAACCAAACTTCTACATTAGGATTGATACATTGCAATATATCTTTGTCCCCAGTAATAATAAATACCTCATTTTGATCTGAATAAGTTTGGGCTAAGCTACCTATAACATCATCAGCTTCATAATTGACAACACCAATATTTACAAAACCAAACTGAGTTGCGATTTCTTTGACATAATCAAATTGTGGAATGAGTTCATTTGGTGGTGCAGGACGGTTTTGCTTATATGAAGCATACATTTGATTTCTAAATGTTTCTTGTCCCATATCCCAGCAAACTGCAACATGACTTGGTGCTATATCATGAATAGCTGAAAAAATGTGTCTTACAAAACCTTGAACGCCATTTGTAGGTATACCTTTCGAATTATACATAAATTGATTGTGTAAGCTTGTTGCGTAAAAATGTCTAAATAATAATGCCATACCATCTACTAGTAATACTCTATTCGTCATAAGTGCGGCCTTCTTTCCCTTGTAAAATATGATCTAATTGACGCGCTGCATGTTCTATAGATGTGATAAGTTGATTGTCCAGTTTAAATGATAAAAGTGTTTGAATTTGTGTCTGTACTTCGTTTTCTAAGTCTAAAAATACATGTTCGTATTGATCTTCCATGTCCTTTATGACTTTTTGGAGCTTGTGACGTAAGTCGTTTAAACCATTTTGTATTAAATGTAAGGTTTGCTGTGCAATATTTTGTTGTATTTTTCTTTGAATATTATGATTTAAAATATTACGTTTTGTTAGATTTTTAGGTAATACCTTTAACATATCTTCTAATTCAATAGTAAGTATCGGTGTATTGCTAATTTCAATATTAATATTTAGTTCAGGTTGAATGAAAATATGAACTTGTTCTAATTTTTTTAATACTGGAGATAGTTGACGTTCTATATCTTGTTGGAAATGTTTTTTAATTCGTTCAGTAATAAGTGTTTGTTCTAAGTAAAAACGTTGGTGAATTTGAGTTAAATAGTCTTTTGTGGCGTCTGACTTTTGTTTTGAGAAGTCAGGATGCTGAGTCAATTGACTATTAAAAACACTTTTAACGTCGTCTAATAATTGCAATTTTAATCTATCATTTAAATAATAAATTTGGTCATCAATTTCATTAATAGATAATTGACTTGATGTTGTTATGAGTTGTGTAGCAACATGTGTTTCTTGCTGATATTGTTGTAATTTATTATTTCGAGTTCTTAGTTGTGCTTCGTTGTTATAATAATCATCAATTAATTCTGCATAGGCCTGTTTAATTTGTGCTAATTGATGTATCATTTGTGTTTCTAAAATAGACTTTGCTTCTACTTTTGCAAAATAATCAATACTATCTCTTAAGTTAATGATGCCTTCATCATTTCTTTTAAGGCCGATGCGACTTGATACTGTATAAATTTCAGACTTTAAACCCACCTGATTTAAAGCATTAAAAACATATTCTTTTACACTATCAATGTCATTTTTTGATTCTGCTAAGTCAATTGCATTTACTATCATTTTAAACGATTGATGATCATTTAATTGATTCATTGCCTTCATGTGTTCTATAAAGGCCTTATCATTATCTGTAAATGAGTGATTAAAGTAGCTAACATAGAGAATTAAATCTGCCGAAGTTAAAATTTGTTCAGTTTCATTAGTATGACGTTGGTTATTTGAATGTAAACCTAATGAATCAACAATAATTTTATCCTGTAACCATTCGATTGGCAGTTTTAAGTGTACAGTTTTTACGAAAGCGGCATACGCATCTTCAGAACTCCATTTTTTAATTTCTGCTTGTTCAATATTATGTTTTGTACCTTGAGTGAGCATAGTTTGATACAATGAAGCATGTTTTTCAATAGCATTGATAAATGCAAGTTGATTTTTAGGTAATTTTTGTTTGATTTGATTTAAATCACTTTTTAACAGTGCTTCAAGGCTATCAAATGATAAGTGATGATACTTCAGTATATCGTTTAATTCGGCTACTAATTGGTCATTTGTTTTTAACGTGATATAACTTTGTTCACCATATGACAATTCGGTAGTGGCTGCAGTTGTAGGATTAGGAGAACTAACTAAATATGTATCTCCAAGTAAAGCATTAATTAAACTGCTTTTTCCTGCACTAAATGTGCCAAATACTGCTATTTTTACTATGTTTTGGTTCATGCGTTTTAAAGTGTCTTGAATATCCATTTTTGTTTGTTTAAAAAGTGGTATATCTTTTATGATGTTTAAGCCTTCAGCTATATCGGCATGTTGTGTTTTTTCTTTATGCTTAACTGTTTCCATATGAGCGTGTTCATGTGAATCTGTAGTTTCTGATAACATATAATTTGTTTCGGTGCGTCCGATGAGTTTATCTAAAGAATCATCCAAATGTATATAATAATGACGATAATTCTTTGTTGTGAGAGACTCTTTTAACTGTTTTAATTCAATAAACCGTTCATAAATCGTTAAATCATTGTCTGCATCATCAGATAAATCGTTAGCTTGAGCATACTTAGATGCCTGCTCAAATAATGGTTCAGATTCTTGTTCTACAAATTTACGAATGGCCTTTAATGTATCATCAGAAAATGTAAGTACATAGGTATTACTAATTGCTGTTTGAGGTTGGTATAAAGATGATACCAAGGCTTCATCGATGTGATAATGTTGATTTAATATGTTTGAAGTTACTGTACTATTATTGATGAAGCGCGTTAAAAAGGACATATCTTCTCGCATAAGTTGACGAATTTGCTGATTGACTTTGTCTTGTAACATATCGATTACAAGTTTAAGGCGACGTTGTTGTTCCGCTTCCTTCTTTTTCTTCTTATTTAGAAAACCGTGCACTTTAAAATCTTTTGACATACTTTCTAGATAAAATCGTATTTGTTCACGCATATCGTGTGTCATGATATATGCATTTTCAAGTATGTCTTTCCGTTTCATTTTAAGAAAACGCAATAATTCTTGTGGATTATTTAACATCTTTGCTTCTTCGCTTACAGCTTGATTTTGTTGAAAACGTAAATATGCTTCTTGAAAATCTTGTTCCTCAATATCCAAAGTTTCTAAAATATTTTGAAGCTCACTTTGAATATATGACAGTTGTGAATGCGCGATAAAATCTAATGTTCGCTCGACGTATTGATTGATGGATTCTCTATGTTCATCCATAGTTACTAAGTCACGTGACAGGTCTTTTAATTGATTATGTGGATGTTCAAATTTAGAGACATAGTAAATTTGCTCGACATTGATATCCCATTCTTTAATGGATTGTGCTACCTTTTTCTTAAATGTATCGAAGCTTAGTTCTTCTTCCTGGTGTTTATCAATTTGATTAATAACAAATACTACGGGCAATCCTGCTTCGTTCATACGTTTTAAAAATTTGAAATTCAAAGCTGATTGCACATGATTGTAGTCGACTGTATAAACGATAAGATTGCTTGTATACATATATTGTTCGGTTGAAGATAAATGTGTTGATATATTTGAATCTACACCAGGTGTATCTTGCAATGTAAATCCTGGTTTGAATTTTGTTGAGTTAATTGCAATTTCTATTGATTCGACATCTACATTTAACCTATTCATCTGTTTGACTTCATCATACGTCTTAAGTCTGGTATATTGCTGACCGGTAATATTAGCAATAATCCCCTCTTCTTCTGCAACAGACACAATGGCTGTATTACTTGTTGTTGGAACAGGAGAACTTGGTAGTATATCTTGTTCTAATAGTAAATTGATAAGTGTAGATTTACCGGCTGAAAAATGACCGACAAATGAAATGGTAAATTGATTTAAATATACTTTTTTAATAACTTGGTTAATTGTGTTAATTAATTGTTTGTTGTTAGATTTTTCTATTTCTTTTTTTAGTTTATATAAATGGTCTAATTGACTTTGATTTATCATAAGCGCTTCCCCTTTGTCACAGTACATAGCTTTATTTTACAAATAAATACGTGCATTAATAAAGTGAAAATGGCTGGAAAATGAATATAAACAAAAAGAATTACAGTCAAAAATGATTTCAATGTTTTTCACAACAACGATTAAGAACGCAAAGCGCTTAATAAAACACTTTACGTTCTTGAAAATTTTATTGAGTTTTTTTAAAAGTTGATGTGGCTGTACAGCTTTAATTTAATTATTTTTCGACATAGTGACTTGGATTACTACATCCATGCTGGTTTGTCTCCATCAGTATTTGGCTTGTTTACGCCAATATTTTCTTTGGAGTGCAGCGATGGATTTTTTGCTATTTTAACTGCTAAATTAGCAACACTTTTTCTTGATACTTCTGTACCTTTAAATTGCTCTCCTTTTTGGGTCACTTCATAATCGGTTTCATTTTTAAATGTAAACCAGGCTGGACGAATAATTGTATAGTCTAAATTTGAAGCTTCGATAATATCAGCTGCTTTACAGTATTTTAACAATTTATTACCAAATTGTTCTTTATTAAATTGATTGAATTTATCTGGTAATTCATCATAAATTCCTGGAGCAGCGATAAAGATAAGGCGAGAAACATTTTTTTGTGCCATTGCATTTACAATAGCTGTTGCTTCAGCGTCCATAGAGCCTGATAGACTAGCAAAGACAACATCTACTTTATCCAGCGCTTTAACGATATCTTGTTCATTTTTAGCGTCACCTTCATATACCGTGATGCGATTTGATCTATAGTCGGGTATACGATGCGCATTTCTTAAAAATAAATCTACATTATAAGTTGTATTTTCCAAAAATATTTTAGTAGCTTCAATGGAAACTTTACCATTGGCACCGATAATTAAAACAGTCTTCATATTTATCTCTCCTAACTATGATGTAATTCTTCTGTATATGTTAACTAAAAACTCAGTTATCCTTACTTTACAATAGTAATGATAAGAGTGCGAATGAATTATTTGTGACTAAATTTGTTATTGCAGATTAATATTGCGGTTTTTTACCCCAATATTGATAATAATTACATTCGATATAACCGTTAAATAATTTACGACGTTTTGTCGCTTTACGATTAGCTAAAAACTCAAATTCTTTATTGCTCGTTAAAATGTAAGTTGATAAGAAGGGATGCTGTGCCATCAATTTACCAATGTAACGATACATTGTTTCGACCTCTTCTCTATCGCCGATACGTTCACCATATGGTGGATTGCCTATTAATGCCATTGGTTCTTCACGATGAATAGTTAGTGTATTCACATCTTTAACTTCAAATTGAATGATATCACTTAATCCTACCTCTGCAGCGTTACGTTTAGCAATTTCAATCATATCTGGATCGATATCATAGGCATAGACTTCGACTTCTTTATCATAATCTGCTTGTTGGTCGGCTTCGTTACGCAGTTTTTCATAAAGATCTTCTGGAATAATATGCCATGCTTCAGATACAAATTCCCTATTAAACCCTGGCGCAATATTTTGTGCTATAAGACATGCTTCAATAGCTATTGTTCCTGAACCACAAAAAGGATCGATTAATGGTGTTTGTCCTGTCCAATTTGCTAATTTTATCAAACTTGCAGCTAAAGTTTCTTTTATAGGTGCTTCACCTTGAGCTAAACGATAACCCCGTTTATTTAGCCCAGAACCAGAGGTATCTATCGTTAATAACACATTATCTTTTAAAATCGATACTTCCACAGGGAATTTTGCACCTGTTTCATTTAGCCATCCAGATTCTTGATAAGCATATTTTAAGCGTTCAACAATCGCTTTTTTAGTTATAGCTTGGCAATCAGGTACGCTGTAGAGTGTTGATTTAACGCTTTTTCCTTGGACTGGAAAGCTGCCATCTTTATCAATAATAGTTTCCCATGGTAATGATTTTGTTTGTTCAAATAATTGTTCGAAAGTTGTCGCATTAAAACGACCAACTACAATTTTTACTCGATCAGCGGTACGTAACCAAAGATTGCATTTTACTATGGCAGATTCATCGCCTTCAAAGAATATACGCCCGTTTTCTACCTGAGTTTCATAGCCTAGGTCTTGAATTTCTTTTGCGACCACTGCTTCTAATCCCATTGGACAAACAGCTAATAATTGAAACATGTTTAATCTCCTTTAATTAAGTGATTTCAAAGTCTATTTTAACGAATAATCATAGTTCTGAATAGTTTAGTAATGAAATTACATGAAAAAAGCTCTCCGCACAAAGGGAGAGCTAAACTAGTAAATGATATTTCTGTAAGCCATGTTCTGTTCCGTTGTACTCATAATGTGTACTAGCTGCACTGGTACGCGGGTGGTAATCATCTGTCTACCTATCATCTTATTTCAGATGAAATGTGTCTCGTTTATACGTTGAATTCCGCTAAACAAGTGCTCCTACCTAATTTGGATTGCTCACTCGAGGGGTTTACCGCGTTCCACCTTTTATATTTCTATAAAAGCTACGTCACTGTGGCACTTTCAAATTAATTTAACCTTATCTGATGACTTAGGTTATTTCATTGCCGTCAAATTAATGCCTTGATTTATTATTTCATCAAGCACGAACACTACAATCATCTCAGATTGTGTGAGCATGGACTTTCCTCTATATTGCTATAGCGATTACCCAAAATATCACTTTTGCGATTATACCATATTATATTTCTTAGTAACAAACGTAAATGTCTTTATTTACCAAATACAGCTTTTTCAAGATTTGAAATTCTTTTTAAAATATCGACGTTATTGTTGTTAGAGTTGGCACTGCCAGAAGCGAAAGATTTGTTGTCTTGGGGTCTAGATGTTGCTACACGTAATCTTAATTCTTCCAGTTCTTTTTTTAATTTGTTATTTTCTTCTGATAATTTTACAACTTCACTGTTCATATCTGCCATCTTTTGATAGTCAGTAATAATGTCATCCAGAAAAGCGTCTACTTCTTCTCTTCTGTAGCCACGTGCCATAGTTTTTTCGAAATCTTTCTCATAAATATCTTTAGCTGATAGCTTTAAAGATACATCTGCCATTTTATCCACCTCATTTTTCAAAACTTTAATCTTCAGCCCACTGTAAATCATTAATGAAATCTTGTAATTCATCAAACGTCACAATATCACAAGTATAGTTTGTTTTAGACATAAAATCAACTAACATCGCTTTAAAAAACTTGGGACTCCCCTCTTGCTCTTCATCATAAATAAGTAGCGTCAAATCAGAATGTTCCAGCATAAAGCGGTCAGCCTGTTTAAACTGAAAAGCCCCCTTATATTGACTATGATAAATACTATCCACATAATCTGCTTTGGCTACCAGTTGGTTATAGACTAATTGATTTTGCTCATTCCAGCGTTGCGTATGACCTTCAAATGGTGTGATAATCGCTAATTTTAGTTCGGGATATTGTGCTTTCAACTCAATAACAACTTGAGCTGTCCACAGTTCTATACCCATTTGACCTTGAATTAACACCCATTCTAGTCCTTCATCAAGATAATTTATTAATTTATGACGTATAAATTGTTTTAAATAATAAACTTCCGGAGCGTCATCTTTAAAAATATTCAACTCAAATGATTTATAACCAGTTATATAAATTGTTTTTACCATATTATTCCCCAATTTCAAGTTGTGATGCCATGTAATTTAAAACATAAGTCACATTTTTAAATTTCTCATTAAAAAGTTTGCGACTTGTTCTATAATAATGACATTCAACTGATAATTCTTTCACCATTTGTAAAAATATCTGCCATTTATATTCATTTAAATAAGGTAATGTTACGATGTCATCTTTATAATAGGAAAACTGTGTAAGAAGAGAATCTATTTGCGTGGCATAAGGCTTTACATAACGGTCAAAATCATAATTGCACTGTGATTTTTTAACTTTATTATAGGTAGATTTTATATATTTTAATTCATCATTTAATTGATTAATATATTGTTGCATTTAGGCCTCCCATAAATAAATTTAACATAATTACACAGTGACGTCATTTTAGTATCTTTTTCAGTGTTATTTATGACACATCATTAACTAAATTAACTGAAATATTGTGTTAATTGGCAATAAACGTTAAAATGAAGTGGTTAATGTATAGATTGATATTTTATACATTATTCTCATATAAAAGTTTGGAACATTAAAATGCCTCATGTATAATAAGAAGGGTTTATAACCAAACTGGTGGTGAAAGTAATGAATTATCCAAACGGGAAACCATTTAATTCAAATAAGACTAAGGTCGGACGCAATGATGCCACTATTTCAGGTAATATAGAATATGGTGGGCGCGGAATGTCTTTGGAAAAAGATATAGAATTATCTAATTCTTATTATTTAGACAAAGATATAGCTGTTATTCACAAGAAACCTACACCAGTGCAAATTGTGAATGTTCATTATCCGAAACGAAGTAAAGCAGTTATAAATGAAGCTTACTTTCGTACGCCTTCAACAACTGACTATAATGGTGTTTATCGAAGTCATTATATCGATTTTGAGGCAAAGGAAACGAAAAATAAAACGTCTTTCCCATTAAACAACATTCATGATCATCAAGTTGCGCATATGCAAAAAGCACATGTCCAGCGCGGTATTGTGTTCTTAATTATGCGATTTAAAGTACTTGATGAAGTGTATCTTCTTCCCTATTCTAAGTTTGAATATTTCTGGAAAAGGTACAAAGCGGATGTTAAAAAGTCGATAACAGTTGAAGAAATACGAAAAAATGGTTACCATATTCCTTATCAGTATCAACCTAGATTAGATTACCTCAAAGCTGTTGATAAGTTGATATTAGATGAAAGTGAGGACCGCGTATGACGGAAAAGCAAGGATCTTCTCAACCTAAGAAAGGTAATAATGGGAAATCCAAACAAAAACAGAATAAAAGTGTGAAGAGAACGATTATTAAGATTATAGGTTTTATGTTTATTGCCTTTATCATTCTCGCACTATTAGGTATTTTACTTTTTGCTTATTATGCATGGAAAGCACCCGCATTTACAGAATCGAAATTACAAGATCCTGCGCCTGCTAAAATCTATGATAAAAATGGCAAATTAGTTAAAACACTCGACAATGGTGCTAGACGAGAGCATGTTGATTTGAAGAATGTACCGAAAAACATGAGAAATGCAGTTTTAGCAACTGAAGATAATCGTTTTTATGAACACGGTGCACTTGATTATAAACGTTTATTTGGGGCCGTAGGTAAAAACTTGACTGGTGGCTTTGGTTCACAAGGTGCTTCAACATTGACCCAACAAGTTGTCAAACGATCATTTTTATCAGAAGAGAAATCTATTGGTCGTAAAGCACAGGAAGCATACCTTTCATATCGGTTAGAGCAAGAGTATAGTAAAGATGACATTTTCCAAATGTATCTAAATAAGATTTACTATTCTGATGGTGTATATGGTATTAAAGCTGCAGCTAAATATTATTTCAATAAAGACTTAAAAGATTTAAATTTAGCTGAAGAAGCATATTTAGCTGGTTTACCACAAGTTCCAAATGTTTATAACATTTATGATCATCCAAAAGAAGCAGAAAATCGTAAGGATACAGTTCTTTATTTAATGCATTATCACAATCGCATTAGTAAAAAAGAATGGGAACAAGCAAAGAAAACATCTTTAAAAGATAATCTCGTTCAACGTAGTACAAAAGAACGTCAAACTGGTACGAAAAATCAAGATACGGATTACGATTCTTATGTTAACTTTGTAAAATCTGAACTTATGAATAATGATAAGTTTAAAAATCAAAATCTTGGTGATGTTTTACAAAGCGGAATCAAAATCTATACAAACATGGATAAAGATGTCCAAAAAACATTACAAAATCGTATAGACAACGGTAACTTCTACAAAAATGATGATCAGCAAGTTGGTTCTTCAATTGTAGACAGCAAAACTGGAGGATTAGTTGCTATTTCAGGTGGACGTAATTTCAGAGATGTCGTCGATCGAAACCAAGCTACTGACCCTCACCCTACTGGTTCATCATTAAAACCATTCTTAGCATATGGTCCAGCAATTGAAAATATGCAATGGGCTACAAATCATGCTATTCAAGATGAATCTAGTTATCAAGTTGAAGGTTCTACATTTAGAAACTACGATCAAAAAGGTCATGGAACAGTATCAATGTATGATGCTATTCGACAAAGTTTCAATATACCAGCTTTAAAAACATGGCAAGCAACACGTTCTCAAGCTGGTAACAATGCACCGAAGAAATTTGCATCAAAAGTTGGACTTGATTACAAGAATGAAATTGGTCCGTCTGAAGTACTGGGTGGTTCTTCATCAGAATTCTCACCTACTCAATTAGCTTCAGCATTTGCGTCAATTGCAAATGGAGGAACATACAATAATGCACATTCTATTCAAAAAGTTGTGACTGCAGACGGCGAAACAATTGAATATGATCATTCTAGTCATAAAGCAATGAAAGACTATACGGCTTACATGTTGGCTGAAATGCTTAAAGGTACGTTTTCAGCATATGGTTCAGCATATGGACATGGTGTTTCTGGCGTTAATATTGCAGCGAAAACTGGTACTGGAACATATGGTGAAGAAGTTTATCAAAAATATAATTTACCAGATAGTGCAGCTAAAGATGTATGGATTAATGGTTTCACTCCAAAATACAGTATGTCAGTGTGGATGGGCTTTAAAGAAGTTAAACAATATGGTACAAATTCATTTGTTGGCCATTCTGAACAAGAATATCCACAATATTTACTAGAAGAAGTGATGTCTGATATTTCACCAAGAGACGGTTCAGACTTTAGTAAACCTGACTCTGTAAGTGGTAGTAATAAAGAATCATTATCAGTAGCTAATCACCCTGATAATAATACAACAGGACGAAAAGTTTATGGAAGTAGCGGTTCTAGCGACAGTACTTCAAGTTCAAATCGTTCAAGTAATTCAAACACATCAAGTGGAGCAAGAAACAACTCAAGCAGCACAGGTGGTTTAAGCTCAGTTTTCGGACGATAATAAATTCGTCATAAATGAAATTCCCTCTAAAGCTTTCTTAATTATTTAAGAGATGCTTTAGAGGGAATTTTTTATTATTTAATGCACATTTATGATTTACGGAATTTCAATCTTGTTTGATAGCTTGCAGCCATTTTTATTAATTCGCTTTTTAATGTTTTCATTTGTCTGTAACCCATAAAATGGTATTTTCTAGTTAATAGATATTGATAGCGTTCGTAGAAATTCATTGGAACGATAGGATAAAGTGAGAGTGATTCAAAATCAATTGCAGAAATTTGATTGATTTGTTTGAAGTAATCTATTAACAGTTGAAAATATGCATCAACTACTGGTTTGGCTTCAGCTGAATTTAAATTTCTGGTAGCTGCAAATTGTTCAAGTTGTTGTTCTAATACTTCAAAATCTTGCTTTTCTATCATCTGAAATCACGCTTTCTTTAATTTAAGTTTATATCGTTTTTGTCCTTCTCTACAATCATCAAACAATGGGCATATGTCACATTTTGGTTTTCTTGCAATACAATGATAACGGCCGAAAAATATTAATTGATGATGGCTTTTATTCCAGCGGTCCCTTGGGATTATTGAGCATAACCTATCTTCTACTTGTCGCACATTATCTTTCCATCTATTGATACCTAAGCGTTTTGAGACACGTTCGACATGGGTGTCGACGGCTAAAGCTGGTTCTCCGAATGCTACACTCATCACCACATTTGCCGTTTTACGTCCAACTCCTGCTAAACTTTCTAGTTCTGCATGAGTTTGGGGAATTTGACCATTAAATTTTTCAAGTAGTGAGGTACATAATTTTTTGATATTTTTTGCTTTATTACGATATAAACCAATAGAACGGATATCTTGTTCTAATTCTTCTAATGGTACAGCTAGATAATCTTCAGGTGTTTTATATTTAGTGAATAATGTAGCGGTTACTTTATTTACTAAGTTATCCGTACATTGGGCTGACAAAAGAACTGCAATTGTCAGTTCGAATGCATTATTATGCCTTAGTTCGCATTCTGCATTTGGAAACATATCAGCGATAATATCGATCATTTTTAGCGCTTTCTTTTTACTTATCATCTAAGTTCTCTCCATTTAACCAGTCAAATTTAGGGACTTCTTTAACTGTATGTTTCATTTTAGGCTTATGAAACTGTTCACGAATTTTAATTGTATCATCGATTGTTTTTACATTATTTTTCTTCCAATTAAGCAGTATTCGATCCATATATTTAAAACTAAGCTTATTTTGCCCTACTGCTTCATCCAAAGCTGCTTGGATGATACTAATGTCGTGATGATCCACATCAATCCACTGATTTAACGTTTCAATTTCATAGGGTGATAACGGTCTAGCAAATATTTGTTCTATCAAAGTGAATAACTGTTGGAATTGATTATCTTCTTGCTTATTTTGACTCTTAAGTTCTTGTTGCTTGAGCAAGGATAATAATTTAGTATAAAACGGATCCAAGTTCATATATTCGGTAAATTTACCTTCTTCATCTTTATTCACATTTAATTCCAATAAATCTAATTGGATAAGATGTTGTATAATTGTGGTGATTTCTCTAGAATCTAGTGTCGATCCTTTTCTTAAGGCTTCTATTGAGGGCTGTTTATTAGAAGTTTCTGCAGCATAAATTAATTTAATAAGAATAACCAAATCTTGTTCATCCATACCTAATTCACTATAATGATCAAATAATTCTCTTCTTAATACGACTGGTCTTGTCTTGAGTTGAAAGATATCCATATATTATCACCTCAATATATTTAGTTTCTATAAAATGGGAGTGAGACAGTTTGTTATCCCACTCCCCTAACCAAAATTCTAAAGTTGTAGATTGCGAGCATTAATAGGCAATCAGTTTAGCATTAAAATTGTTTATGCCTAATCAATAAGCTTATCATTTCTTACTTAATAAACATGTAAATGTTATGGATAAAGTCTATTTAGTAAGCGTGGGAATGGTGATGTTTCTCGAACATGTTCAACACCTGATATCCACGCAACTGTTCTTTCTAAACCTAAACCAAAACCACTATGTGGAACGCTACCATAGCGACGCAAATCTAAGTAGTAACTATAGCTTTCCTCATCTAAGTGATATTGCTTGATGCGTTCTTCAAGCAATTCTAAATTGTTAATACGTTCTGAACCACCTATAATTTCACCATAACCTTCTGGCGCGATTAAATCGGCACAAAGCACAGTATTGTTATTGTCTGGATTTGGTTGCATATAAAATGGTTTAATTGATGTTGGATAATTTATGATAAACACTGGCAAGTCATAATGATTAGCAATAGCTGTCTCATGCGGTGCACCGAAATCATCGCCCCATTCGATATCATCAAATCCTTGTTCTTTGAGATAATCAATCGCATCATCATAGGTAATACGAGGAAATGGTGTAGCTACCTTTTCTAATTTTGAAGTATCTCTATCTAATAATTTCAATTCTAAAGTACAATTTTCTAATACGGATTTGACCACATGCGCAACATATTGCTCTTGAACCTCTAAACTTTCAGCATGCGTTGTAAAAGCCATTTCTGCTTCAATCATCCAAAATTCAATTAAATGACGACGTGTTTTAGACTTTTCAGCACGGAACGTTGGACCAAATGAAAAAACATTTCTATGAGCCATAGCCGCAGCTTCAAGATATAATTGACCACTTTGAGATAAAAACGCATCTTGATCAAAGTATTTTGTATGGAATAACTCACTTGTGCCTTCAGGTGCACTTGCCGTTAAAATAGGTGGATTAATTTTAGTATAGCCGTGCGTATCAAAAAATTCATAGGTAGCTCTAATAATTTCATTTCTAATTTTCATAACAGCATGTTGTTTTTTTGAACGCAGCCATAAATGACGGTGGTCCATTAGAAATTCTGTGCCATGATTTTTGGGAGTAATTGGGTAATCATGTGCTTCGTGAATTACTTGAATCGATGTGACTTGCATTTCATAGCCGATATCAGAACGATTATCTTCAGATATTGTACCTGTAACATAAAGTGAAGATTCTTGTGTAATATCTTTAGCAAGTTGGAAAGTCTCTTCATCTACGGCAGACTTAACCACGACACCTTGCATAAAACCAGTACCATCTCGAAGTTGTAAAAATGCAATTTTACCACTTGAACGTTTGTTTGTTAACCAAGCTCCAATTGTTACTTCTTGGTTAAGATGTTGTTTTGCTTGCTTAATTGTTGTCTTCATAACTCGTCTCCTATTGTGTATTTCTGTTTATTAATACTCTTTCATTTTAACAAAAGCACTATGTAAGTTCTAGTTGTCCATATTTTATTTTTACTAGTGTTTCAAGCTTATTTAATCTTATTGAGTAATTTATTGAATTGCTGGATATCACCTTTATTCTGACGATAATCTACAAGTACTTGAGAAAAGAAATTTTTATAGTTACTATGAATTAATCTGTCATCAAATGAAATGATTAAACCTTGATCTTCTTCGTTACGAATTAAACGTCCTAATCCTTGTCTAAATCGTGTAACTGCATCAGGTAATACATATTCTTTAAATGTAGATTTGAACTCTGAATCCATCAGCCAATATTTTGTATTATATTTATTCATAAATGGTAATTTAGCAATCATGACACATTTAATGCCATTTGATTGAAAATCAAAACCTTCAAAAAATGTTGATGTGCCTAAAAGTATTGCTTTATCAAAACTATTGAATTGCTGCACAATTTTATAATTTTGATTTTGTTGTTGTGTCAAGACGATATAATCTTCAAATGATGGTAAGTCATTGATAAGTTCTTGTACCATGTGCATCATTTTATAGCTGGTAAATAGAATGAGACATTTTGATTGCGTTTTTTGTGTATAAACTTCTAAATATTGCACGATTGAAGAAACATAATCTTCAATGCTTAAATAGTTATAAGGTTCTACATCAGTAGGTATAAACACATTTGTATTTTTAAGTTGTGGCATTGGATTTTGAACTTCAAATGTATTAAATGAGACAGTTTCGGTAAACCAATTTTTAAAGGCATCAAACGAATGGTTAAATGTTAAAGTACCAGATATAAAAGTTAAAGATTTAAATTTATCTAAAATTTGTGAGGTTAAAACGTCTTTGACATTATAATCTTTAATAAATAAACGAATGGTCGATTTTTGCTGTAAATTTTTTATGGCAATAAACGTCGTGTGATGTTCTAATAAACTGTTTTCAATTGCCTTGTAGCGTTCATTAAGATATAGGAGTTGTTTTCTAAATGATTTAACAGTTTTATGACTCATACCATTAAAGAATTCCAAGGTTTTATTAACTTTTGTAATGACTTGATGTAAATCATTCAAAATGGATTGTGTATCAAAATCATAGACATAATGGTATCGATGAGTGTCATCATCGTGTGTTTCACTGCTGTGTATAATATCAAATATTGTAGTAAATAAGCGTTCATTTAATTCATGAATATCAGTTATATGAGATTTCAAGCCAAAAACATCAATGGGTGGGATGTCTAATTTTTCTAGAATACGTTGTTGTTCTAAGTGATCAATAGCTTTCAATAATTTTTCATTTTCATTTTTACCGATTAAGCCAAGTTGATATTTTATATCTGCATAGTTCAATTCGTTAGTGACTTGATTTAAAGCATAGTCAGGAAGACGGTGTGCTTCATCTATAATACAATCGTCAAATAATTCATAAATAGAATTTTCGTGATCAGAATGAATGAGGTGTGCATGATTTGTTACACCAATTTGAATGTTTTGTGCATTGCGTTTAATATAATTATAAAAATGAACATCGTTTTTTTCTGGAACATATGTTTCAATTTTTTGGTCAAAGTACATCTTTTGACCGCCTTTTAAATTAAGCTCTTGTATGTCGCCAGTTTCAGTCTCAGTTAGCCAGATGAGCAGTTTCATCTTCAAGATACTTACTTCATAATTGATATTTTCATCTTTCAATATTTGGCTGATTAATCCTAATGAAATATATTCACTTTTGCTTTTAATCAATAAGGCATTAATTTTAAATTCTAATGCTTGATTGAGTTCAGGGATATCTTTATAAAGTAGTTGATGCTGTAAAAGCTTTGTATTCGTTGAAATCATGACATGTTTATCCGTTTCAATGTTATACATTAAGGCTGCGAGCAAATAAGCTAAGGACTTGCCACTTCCTAGTGGTGCTTCTATCATGGCTTTATCACTATGCATTAATTGATCAAGAATAATTTCAGATAAGTATAATTGTTGTGGCCTATAAGTTAACTTTAATTGCGCCACTACTTTTGAATATAAGTCTTTTAAAGAGCCATTAAAGTCTGTTTTTGGCGCTTTTAAATCGATTTGTTTTTTATACATAATTTGTTCAAAACGGTCGAATTTGTTATCTGGCAAAGCGTTTTTATATTGGCGTACCATTTCAAACAAAATATGATACAAGTCATATTTTAAGTTTTTGCTTAAATAATATAATTGTTTTAACGTGTCTAGCGGTAATGTTTCAAACTTTTGAAATGCTTTAATCATTAATTTTGCAGTTGTTGTTGCATCTTCATCAGCACGGTGCGCATTATCTAATGGAATATGGTGTGCCTCTGCCAATTCACTCAGCTGATAACTTTTATCTGTAGGGAAAGCAATTTTAAATAATTCAACAGTATCAATCACCTTTTTGGGTTGAAAATGGATGTGATTACGTTTAAATGCCTTTTTAATAAAAGTTAAATCAAAAGAAACGTTGTGCGCAACAAACACAGAATCTTTAAGCTGTTTATAGACGTCTTCTGCAACTTCATGAAAATATGGTGCTTGCTTTAACATATCTTCTTCTATTGAAGTGAGCGCTTGTATAAATGGAGGGATTTCTACATCAGTGTTAATCATTGAATGGTAGGTACCTACAATTTTTTGGCCACGAACGAATGTGATACCTATTTGAATAATTTCATCGTAATCAAGCTGGTTACCGGTCGTTTCTAAGTCAACAACGGCGTAACTTGTTTGCCCCATGATTATCTCTCCTTAACTCATGATTATATTTCAATATCTGCACTCATTAAACGGCGCATATTCCCTTGGTTATCTCTGACAATTAAAAAGCCGTTATAATCTATATCTTCCGCTTCACCCATAAATTGCGTGCCATTTTCAGTGAATTTTATTTGACGCTGCCAAATGTTAGATGCTTTGATATATTCATCACGGATGGTATTAAATGGCTGTGTAAGAAACTGTTGATAGCGATAAACAATTTGTGAGATAAGCTGATCAAAAAATGCATAGCGATTAATTTTATGTGTGGCATGGAGGCGTATGCTTGTTGCTCTGGACTTAATTTCTTCTATAAAATCATCTTCAGTATGATTCATATTAATGCCAATACCACAAATGATTGCTTCAACAGCATCGTAATTCGCAACCATTTCAGTTAAGAAGCCGCAAACTTTTTTATCACCGATATAAATATCATTTGGCCATTTTATTTTAACCTCATCATTCGCAAATGCTTGAATAGCATCACGAATACCTAAAGCAATAAATAGGTTGAACTTAGGCATCATATCAAATGGTACATTAGGTCTTAAAACAACTGACATCCACAAGCCTTTCCCTTTAGAGGAACTCCAATTTCGGTTGAAGCGACCACGTCCTTTTGTTTGTTCATCACTCAATATTAGATAAGATTTAGAATTATTGACTAACATTTGTTTAGCAATTATTTGTGTCGAATCGGCTGTGCGATAAACTTCTATTTGATCAAATATCTGATGTTTGTTGACAATAGGTTTAATAATGCCTAAATACCATTGATCAGGTAACGATTTCAACTGATGTCCTTTATGATTAATCGATACGATGTCGCAACCTTCGACTTTTAATTGGTCAATAATTTTCTTTACAGCTGCACGTGAGATGTTTAATTGATTGGCAATATGCTGTCCTGAAATGTATGTGTTGTGATGTTGATATAGCATATTAATCACATCTTGACTATATTTCGACATGTTTTTTCACCCACTTCAATATCTGTTTTTTATTATTTTGCACATTGTTGTTGACAATTGCTACTTCAATCATTCTTAATACCGTTTTAATCCAAGGACCACGTTTTTTATTGAAGAAGTTAATTAAATCATAACCACTTATTGCGATATCTTGACGCTGATTTATAATAAGTGATTGTGATATATCGTGAATCACTTCAGGATTAATGATAACAGGATTACCTACTTTTATATGCTGATCTTGAAACATTTGACGATGGTTTAAGATTTCTAATAAAGAATGACTGCCATAGTCATATACTAATAGACGTAAATCTTGTTTTGATTTTATCTTATTCAAAAGTTGAAGCAAAGATAGCAATTGTTTAATCTTTTGTTTCTCGTTGTTACTTATTTTGAGAGAAGTAAGAGAAAATTGACTATTTGTTGCAAACAACAATGATGCAATCCATAGTTCGAAAGACATAGGCTCTGTTACTATAAATTTGTTCATATCTATAGATTCAAAGAATGGGATATGGTTAAACAACCCTAGCTGAATCATATGCTTGTAACTGGATGACACATAATGCCCTTGTATTAATTTTTTTAATTCAACGATAATACGTTCTATAGATAAGTAAGCTGTATCTGCCACACGTTGTTGCATGGCAAGAAATGTTGTTGTATCAATTGTAAAGCCTAATTGAGCCTCGAAACGGAGACCACGTAATATTCGCAGAGCATCTTCTTCAAATCGCTCATGAGGCTCTCCTACCGTTCGGATAATGTGTTGCTTAATATCAGCTTGTCCACCAAAGTAATCGTAGATTTGATAAGATTTGTCCATTGCAATGGCATTCATGGTAAAATCACGACGTTCAACATCTTGATACAAATTTCTGACAAACGTTACCTCACTAGGGCGACGATGGTCTGTATATTCTTCTTCTGCTCGAAATGTAGTTACTTCATAATTATGCTGTCCATAAACAACATTGATTGTGCCATGTGCTTTGCCAATAGGAATTGTATGCTGAAATATTGTTTCAATTTCATCAGGTGTAGCGCTTGTTGTGATATCAATATCATGTATATCTCGTCCCATAATATAGTCACGCACTGATCCACCTACAAAATAAGCCTCGTAACCGTGTTGCTGAATTTTTGTTAGTAAAGGTTTTGCTTGTTCAAATAATCTATATGACATCTGATACCTCTTTTACTGTAACATTTTATTGTAATAATATTCATATTGGTCAGTAATAAGTTCTGAGCCAAAACGTTCTTTAATATCCTTTAGCATATTGTGTTGTATCGTCTGATATAATTGTGGATTATTTAATAGTTCTAGCACATATTCACTAGCCTGTGCACTATCACCAACGTCAACGATATAACCTGTTTCTCCATGCTTGATAACTTCTTTAATGCCTCCTGCGTTTGAGCCAATCGGTACGACGCCTGTCTTCATCGCTTCCAACAAGCTTAACCCAAAACTTTCCTTTTCACTTAAAAGTAAGACAATATCTGCAAGTTGATAAAATTCACTCACACAATCTTGCTTTCCTAAAAATAACACATGATCTTCTACATTAAGGTCACGTGCTTTTTGACGCATATCACAGAGTTCAGGGCCATCACCCAACAATAATAACTTACTTGGTATGGATTGATGTACTTTTGCAAAAGTCTCAATTATAGTATCTATGCGTTTAACACGTCTAAAATTAGATACATGAATAAGTACGCTCTCCTCAGGAAGAATACCATACATGTTCTTTAGAGACTCATCATGTTTTGTCGGAAATTCATCCTCACGCACAAAGTTATAAATAGGAATGATATCTTTATCAGTCTCAATAATATCTTTAGTTTGTTTAGCTAATGACTGACTGACGCTTGTCACTATGTCACTTTCTTCGATTCCGAATTTTATAGCATCTTTTAATGTGTGGTCATAACCAAGTACTGTGATATCTGTGCCATGAAGTGTTGTCATGATTTTTATATCTTTACCAGACATTTGGCGAGCAAGTATGCCGCAAACAGCATGTGGAACTGCGTAATGCATGTGTAATATATCTAAATCATACTCTTTAATAACTTCCGCAATTTTTGTACTTAAAGTGATATCATAAGGCGGATATTGAAATACGGCGTATTGATTAACTTCAACTTGATGAAAAGTGACGTTTGGCAAAGGCTTTCTAATTCTAAATGGTAGATTTGAAGTAATAAAATGAACTTCATGACCACGTTCTGCCATCTTAATGCCGAGTTCTGTAGCAATAATTCCCGAGCCACCCATTGATGGGTAGCATGTAATCCCAATTTTCATTTAGCCATAACTCCCTTCCTATTACATCAAGACTTGCGCTCAAAACGGTTTTTATCACGTGTATTAAACTTTTTCATCGTTTCATTAAAGCTGTCAGTCATATCAATGTTTAAAGAGTTAGCGATGCAAAGAAGTACAAATAAATTGTCCCCTAGTTCGGCTTTTACGGTGTTATCTTCTTCTGAATCTTTCTTTTGTTTCTCACCATAATAATGATTAATTTCTCTAGCTAATTCGCCAACTTCTTCTGTTAAGCGTGCTAAGTTGGCTAAAGGAGAAAAGTATCCCGCTTTAAATTGACTGATGTATGCATCGACTTCTTTTTGCATCTCTTTCATAGATTTAGTCATTGTCATTCTCCTTTAATAATTATGTCTTATATAGTATATATCAAAATTTCTGAACATGCATTCGTCGTGCAATGACAAATAAAAAACAAGGTACAACTTGTGCACCTTGTTAAAGAATATGGCTATACGAATATCTCAAAATTGTAGCATTAAATGCTATATTTACTTGTTAATCACTAGAACGCGCAATAAGGATAAGTCTTACAAGTTCAGCAACAGCTGTTGCAGTAGCTGCCACATATGTCATCGCAGCGGCTGATAAAACTTTTTTAGCATGTTTATATTCTTTTTCATTTACAATATTTAAGCTTTGTATTTGTTTCATAGCACGTGAGCTGGCATCAAACTCTACTGGTAAAGTAACGATTGAAAACAATACGGCTAGTGACATTAATCCTGCACCAACCCATAACGCTGTTGAGCCAAAAGCACTACCAAGTGTTGTTAATACAATACCTAATAAGACAAGCATATAACTTAGTGAACTACCAATATTTGCAAAAGGTACTAACGCTGTTCTAAAGCGTAAGAATGCATAACCTTGTGCATGTTGAATTGCATGCCCAACTTCGTGCGCAGCAATTGCTGTGCCAGCTACAGATGGACGATCAAAGTTAGCTGGAGATAAACAAACGACTTTCTTTTTTGGATCGTAGTGATCTGTTAAAAAGCCTTCTCCTCGTACTACTTCGACATCATAAATACCGTTAGCATTCAGGATTTCTTCAGCGACTTCACGTCCTGTTTTACCACTTGTAGATCTGACTTGTGAATATTTTTCATAATTTGACTTTACGTTGTGTTGTGCCCACATAGGAATCGCCATAATGATGACAATATAAATTATATAAGACATTAAAGACATTAAACTCACTCTCCCTTTGATAATATTTTACTGAGAACACGCACATTAAGCAAATAATTTAAACTTTAATATGGAACCAAATATATAATATAACAGAATACTCATGAAACTTAAACATACTGTAAATACAGCAATTGGAACAAGGTGCATAGCGATAAAGTCATATATAGGATACTGCTCAAATAGATAGTCTATCGCATCGTTAATGAATAGCCATAATGAACCAACTGCTATTGCAAAAGACGAACGTTGTAGTCGTGGATAAATATAACATGCTTCCATAGCCATTATGGCGTGAGATAATAGCAGGAGTAGACCATTTATTGTTATATCATGAATTTCAATAAACATTAAAATGTTCATGCTGACAGCCCAAATACCATATTTAAACAATGTTAAAAAAGCTAGAGTACCAACAATACTACAACGTTTATTGTTCAAGAAGCAATATAATGTTAAACATAAAAATAACGAAGCGGTTGGACTATCAGGTACAAATGGTAAAAAATACCATGTTGTTGAAGATAATTGTTCAGCATACCAGTAATAGCCATATAACGTACCTAAAACATTGCAAAACAAAAGCAATAAAAGAAACGGTTTATAATATAAGGATAGTTCCCAAATTTCACGAATGCGCATAATTTAATCCTCTAGATTGTTATTAGTCATGTGTTGAGCTTTAATCGTATTTAGAACATGTGTTAATTGCGTAAAACGTTCTGTGTCATGCATCAATAAACTTAAATCAATATTTTCATACAGCTGACTTAAAAATTGATGTTGTAACGTACTATTTGAAGATAAGGTATGAATATAAGGTAAATAGGATTGGTATCGCTCAGATTGTACTATTTGTGCTAAAATAAGCTGTTCTAATTTCGCATCCGGTCCGACGTGAAGTGGAAAATGTATTAAGATATCAAATGGTGTAGATTGTGAAATAATGACATTAAAAATCTCATTAGAATTAATAAGGTGGTTATGATGATATTTATACTGAATTGCTTCATCATCAGCACCAACAAGTGAAAGCTCAAGTGTTGGGTGAGATGGAATCTTTTCTACAACAAAATGAATTTGGCTAAGCATTTTATCAGATGCTTTAATATAGTTAAGTAACCAAACACTTATACGTGATTTAAAATGATAATGAAACAAAGCATATTCTATATAGCTTTGTTTCATTTGTGTAAGTGAATCCATCTGCACTATATTACCCCCTCTTATCAATTTTCAAGTCTAGCGGTTTCTTCGTGCCAAATTTCATTGCTAGGATCTAATTCTAACAGTTGATTTAAAATTTGTTGCGCATGATTTTTGTCACCAATTTCTAATAAATAGTAATAATAATCACTTAAAAATGCACTCTGCGTCTTAAGGGTTGGATAGGCTAATTCAAAGAAATGCTGAGCCTCTTTATCGCGTTCTTCTTGGCCAAAAGCAAAAGCAAGGTGCCATGTAAATACGGGATCTAAATCTTCTTCGTCTACGTATTGCAAGAGGTTAATCAACGCTTCATAATCTTCTTCAGAACGGAATAAATCAGCTAATAATAGTAATGGCTCGTGATAAGCATTATCCACTTCTAGAGCTTGTTTGAGTAATGCGACACCTTCATTAGCGTCTCCATGTTCTATTTCAATACTACCAGTTGAAACCATTAACTCTTTATAAAATTGACTTAATCGTAGACCTTCTTTACCAATTTCTATTGCATCAGCATAATTCTTTTCATGTTCATATAACTGTTGAAGGTAATAATAGCCTTGTAAAAAGTCTGGATCTTTGGTTAACAAAGTAGTCATGATTTTAATGGCTTCTAATGACAAATCATTTTTCTCATACGCAATTGCTTTTTTAAAATAATCATCGGATGTCATTTCTTCATCGCTGATTTCATCAAATAAACGGATGGCATCGGAATAATTACCACTTTGTAAACTACAATCAGCCATACGCGCAAATAAATTAATACCATTAATTTCATATTCACCAGTGTCTAACACTGTTTGGTACTCATGTGTCGCGCGCAGATACTGACCGTCATAATACAATATTTCTGCCAAAGCAAAGTGTATAATTGGATCGTTGGGTTCGAGATCTCGAGCTTCTATTAATTTATCAATAGCGACCTCTAACATATTTATTTGTTGATAAAGGTCGGCTTCAAGCATTAATTTCTCTGTTGAGGTTTCAACGTGGCTTAAATATTCGAGCGCTTCATCTGTTTGATTTTCAGCCATTAGTCCCTCAATAAAATAAATCAGCAATTCACTTTCATCGGGATATTTATGATAAAGTGTTCTAAAAACTTCTAATCCTTGAGGCATGAGGCCAAAATTATACAATGTTTCGCCTAAGATAAACAAAGCATCATCATTTGGAGATGTTAATGCATCGTTTACACGAGAATCTATATTGTCTATTTTTTGTAGATTGATATCGTCTATCAATTTGTAGATATCTTCCATTTGTTATTCTCCCTCATTTTCTAACTGCTTTAATTTTGATAAGAAACCTGGAAAAGAAACATTTACAGCATCGAACTGTTTAATTTCAAGTGGTTCTGATGAAAGTAATGATCCAATGGCTAACATCATACCAATACGATGATCGGATAAGCTATCAACTACTGCAGCTCTCGTCAATGATGATGGATGGATGATTAGGCCGTCCGCAGTGGGTTGAATATCAAATCCTAATAAGCCTAGCATATCTGCAGTTGTATCAATACGGTTTGTTTCTTTCACTTTTAATTCTGTAGCATCTTTAATAATGCTTGTACCTGTTGCTTGTGTACATAGTAACGCGATAATTGGTAATTCATCAATCGATTTAGGCACAAGCTCACCATCAATATGAATTGGTTTTAAATTTGGTGTATATTGAACATGAATTGATGCAGTAGGTTCAGCCTCTTGTGTTTGATTTAAAAGTTCAATGTGCGCACCCATTTTTAGTGCGATATCTATAATACCTGATCGTGTTGGATTAATGCCAACGTTATGAATTGTAATATCACTGCCAGGTGTAATTAAAGCTGCCACAATAAAGAAAGCAGCTGATGAAATATCGCCAGGTACAGTGAAATCACGTGCTTTAATATGTTGAATAGCATTCTTTGGTACTGTAATAGATTTACCATCAATCGTAATTGGAATATTAAAATGTTTAAACATTGTTTCAGTATGATTTCTACTTAATTCTTTCTCTATAACTGTCGTGCTATCATTGGCAAATAAACTTGCAAGCAGTATCGCACTTTTAACTTGTGCACTTGCAACCTCCATCTCGTATCGAATACCATGAATATTTCCTGGTTGAATAATGAGTGGCGTGTAATTATTATCAACACTTGAAATATTAGCTTGCATTAATTGCAGGGGTTTAAGTATACGATCCATAGGTCTTTTTCCAATTGAAATATCACCTGATAAAACGCTTTGAATCCCAACGCCACTTAGTAATCCTGCTAATAATCTTGTTGTTGTACCTGAATTACCAGTATATAGTACTTGATGAGGTGTCTTAAAGTTCCTATAACCAGGAGAATCGATATAAACATTATCATCTTTAATGGTAATATCTACACCAAGTAACTTGAAGATATTTAATGTTCTCAAACAATCTTCACCTAAAAGCGGTTGATAAATAGCTGTTTTTCCAGATGCTAATGAAGCTAACATAATAGCGCGATGTGTCATAGATTTATCACCAGGAACCGTTATTTCACCTTTGAGTGGACCTGTAATATGAATGGTTTGTGTCATGCTATATCACCTACTTATAATATGATAATAAATCTTTAAATGCCTTATGAAGTATGTCTTTATCTACGTGCTGAACAACCGGTTGTCCAATAGATTTAAGTAATACCATTTGAATACCCTTACCATTATTTTTCTTATCACCTAACATGAGATGATATAGTTGATCAAACTGCATTGTTGAAATAAATTGCGTTGGGTATTGTAATTTCTCTGCATAGTCTACAAAGTGTTTAATATTAAAGTTTGATCTTAATATTTCATTAGCAACTATAAATTGATAAATGATACCGAACATAATCGCGTGACCATGAGGGATTTTATATTGATATTCTATTGCGTGACCAAAAGTATGACCCAAGTTTAAAAATTTTCGTTTGCCTTGCTCTTTTTCATCCTCAGTGATAATTTCAAGTTTAGTTTGAATGCCTTTAAAAATAAAATGCTCAATATCTTTTAAAGATTGTAATTTTGATTGGTTTGGAAAGGCGTTTTCTATAGATTGAAAGTCATACGTATTGGATAATAATGCATGTTTATATACTTCGGTATAACCACTTAATACTTCTTCATATGGCAATGTTTGAAGAAAATCCAAGTCATAGACGACAGCATTAGGACGATGGAATGCTCCAATTAAATTCTTACCATGTTGAGAATTAATGCCTACTTTACCACCAACGCTTGAATCATGAGCCAATATGGTTGTTGGCACTTGAATAAAATGGACTCCTCTTAATAAGGTTGCTGCCAAAAATCCTGTAAAATCTCCTGTAGCACCACCACCAATCGCAACTAAACATGTTTCACGCGTTGGTTGATAACTAAGTATTTGTTCAATGACTTGATGATAATGGTCAAATGATTTGGTACGTTCTCCTGCTGGAATGGTAATTTTGATTGCATGTTGCGCAGTTACATAATCATTAATTTTGGCTTTGAAGTTAAAATCTACATATTCATCAACTATAACGAAAATTTTATCATAGTCATCTGTGACGCTTGATAGATATTGAAATGCACCGTGTTCTACAATAATGGGATAATTATTTGTGTCATAAGTTGTTGTTAATTCCATTGAATACACCTTCTATTTATTGATTAAACTTGTCTAAAATTCAATATTTAATTGACGACGTTCTTCGATTTGTGACACAAGTTGCTCCATGTGGTTAGATTGAAATTCTTCAAGTATTGCTTTCGCTATTTCAAAGGCAACGACATGTTCACAAACTACACTTGCGGCAGGTACAGCACAACTGTCTGAACGTTCAATGGTTGCTTTAAAGTCCTCTTTCGTATTGATATCTACAGAATTTAAAGGTTTATATAATGTTGGAATAGGTTTCATCACACCATTAATAATTAGTGGCATACCGTTTGTCATTCCACCTTCAAAGCCACCTAGATGATTTGTAGCTCTATAATATCCTTTATTTTTATCATAATGAATTTCATCTTGAATCGCACTTCCAGGTTTTTCAGCAGCTTTAAATCCTTCACCGAAACTCACACCTTTAAAGGCATTAATACTAACAACACCTTGAGCAATACGACCATCTAATTTTCTATCGTATTGTACATAACTACCAACACCAACTGGCATATGTTCAACCATCACTTGAACAACACCGCCAATTGAGTCCCCTTCTCGTTTAGCTTCATCTATTTTATCGCGCATTGCTTGAGCAATCTTGTCATCAACCACACGTACATCATTTTTATCAATATTTGATTTGAAAATGTTTGGATCGTATAAAGCTTTGTCTTTAATACCACCAATCTCTACAACACGACTATACATATTTATACCAAGCTGTGCCAATAATAGTTTACATACTGCACCTACAGCTACGCGTGCAGCTGTTTCTCTTGCAGAAGAACGCTCTAAGACATTTCTCAAATCTCTATGATTATATTTCATACCACCAATTAAATCGGCATGACCTGGTCTCGGTTTAGTAATGGTTCGCTTCATTTCTTGTTGTTCTTTTGCTGTGATTGGTTCTACACCCATGATATTGCGCCAATGAGTGAAATCATCATTTGTTACGACAATAGTAATTGGACTTCCCAATGTATAGCCATTTCTAACGCCAGAAACAATTTGTACGGCATCTTTTTCTATTTGCATTCTACGTCCTCTTCCATAACCGCCTTGACGTTTAAACATTTCCTTATTAATATCTTCTGCGTTAATCGCTAAATTTGCAGGAACACCTTCAATAATAACAGTAAGTTGTGGACCATGTGATTCACCGGATGTTAAATATCTCATGATGATTAGCTCCTTCCCATATGTTAATAATTCTCATATGTTCTTATGTTACCATATATGGAAAAGTAAAATAATAAAAATTAAGGGAGTAACTATTTTAAATCAAGCTATTAGGAATAGATATGACTATAGAACAATCTTCTTTAATTAACTGTCTGGGACATAAAGTTCTTAGACAAGTAAAAAAAGGAAAATTTCTATTGAAATAGTATTGAAATTGCCTTTTCTAAGTATGTTGATATAAAATTACATATCAATGAGACGTATTGAATAAAAAAGAAGCATTCAGATGAATTGAATTCATCTGAATGCTATTTTTCTAGGAATTATGCCCTAGATTGCTAGAGATATAGCTGTCATACCTCTTAAGATTGGATAAAATGAACTTATGAAATTATTCGTATAACCACTTATCCCTAGGTGCTGAATAGTTACTGATTTCATTTTCATCAAACCATAAATGAATTTCTCTTTCAGCCGAAGCTAATGAATCAGAACCATGAATAACATTTCTCCCAACAGTTAAACCTAAATCACCTCTAATTGAACCTGGTGCTGCTTCTGCTGGATTAGTTTGACCAATAATATGACGAGACACATTAACGGCATTCTCTCCTTCAACTACCATTGCAAATACAGGAGCTGAAGTGATAAATGAAATCAATCCATCGTAAAAAGGTTTACCTTTATGTTCGGCATAATGTGCTTCGGCTAATGAAGTTGGTACAGTCATCAACTTTGCGCCTACAAGCTTTAAACCTTTATTTTCAATTCTAGAAATAATATTTCCTATTAAATTACGCTGTACAGCATCTGGTTTTAGCATTAAAAATGTTCGTTCCACTGTGTATCCCCCTGTTTTCATGTTCCAAAAATGATTATCCTTTACACTATTTTTATGTATATGTGTGTGTAGCATGTAAGAAACCTGCTACTAACTTAATAGTAACAGGTGTTTAAAGCGCTTTCAATATATTAATTTGTGCTTATATTTCTCGGGAACCCATTTTTTTAATTAATTTTCGGAATAAATTTTGAGCATGTGGCTCGTTTAAACTATCTATAAGTTTTAATGCTTTATTTAAATAATGATCGCTTACTTCTTTAGCTTCATGAATACTCTCAGAATTTCGTATATTTTGGATACATATTTCGAAATGCTCTTTAGGGCTTTCGGATGTTAAATCTGTTATTTTTTTCTTGAATTGACTGTTACGTCGCATTTCAAGTAATACAGGTAATGTAATATGTCCGTTCATTAGATCACTGCCAACGGGTTTCCCTAATTTATTTTCAGAACTTGTAAAATCAAGAATATCATCTATAATTTGGAAACTCATACCTATGTAATGGCCAATCATTTTTAATTTATAAACGGTTTGTTGAGAGGCATTAGATGTTAAAGCGCCTACCTCTGTAGCCAATTGAATCAATAGCGCAGTTTTACGATTAATACGTCTTAAATAATTAGATATTGTTTGGTTACTGTTGAATTGATCTTGGAATTGAAATAGTTCTCCACGACAAACATCCACTATAGATGTAGAAATAATGGTATGAATTCGCGGGTGATTAACTTCTGATAATTGTTCTAAGCCTAGCGCTAATAAAAAATTGCCAGTTAAAATAGCGGTAGTTTGGTCCCACTTTTTAGAAATTGTTAATCGACCTCTGCGTTTATCACTTTTGTCAATTACATCGTCATGCACAAGTGTTGCCATATGGATGAGTTCTAATGCTACAGCTACTTTATATGTATCTTCTGACTGTTTTGATTTACCAAATTGACTACTCAGTATGACAAATGCTGGTCTCACTCTTTTGCCTCCAGATGACAATAAATGAAGAGATGCTTCTTCAAGCACAGTATCATTACTTTTGATTATTTGTTCAAGAAGATTATTTACTTTTTTAATTTCATTATTTATGTTTAACTTTGCCACGTTAATCACCTTTGGTAGAACTTTTTTCTTTATAGCCAAGGTGCATTGCAGCAACGCCACCTGTAAAGCTACGTACTTTAATGTTACTAAAACCAGCTTGACTAAATAGTCGTTTTAACTTTTCTTTATCTGGAAAATTAAATGTTGATTGTTGTAGCCATTCGTATTCTTCTTTAGATTTTGCAAAGAGTTTGCCAAAAATAGGCATAACGAATCTAAAATATAATTTGTAAACTTGTTTGAAAACAGGCATTGTAGGTTGACTAGTTTCTAGGCACACAACCATACCGCCTGGTTTTAGTACGCGATGCATTTCTTTCAGAGCGCCTAAATAATCTGGTACATTACGTAAACCAAAACCTATTGTTACATAGTCAAAAGAGTCATCTTCAAAAGGCAAATGCATAGCATCACCATGAACAAGATGAACATTATCCATAGCGGAAGTTTTTTCTTTTCCAACTTTTAACATATTTTCACTAAAATCAAGTCCAGTAACCTCACCGTTAGGGCCGACTGCTTTGCTTAATGCAATTGTCCAATCTGCCGTTCCACAGCATACGTCCAATGCAACGCTGTTTTTTTTAACACGCATTTCTTTCATTACATGTTTACGCCAAACTTTATGTTGTTCAAAGCTAATAATATTGTTTAAGCGATCATATTTTTGCGAAATATTTTGAAAAACGGTATGTACTTGTTCTTTTTTTGCATTATTGTCAGCCATTATGATTTACCTCTACTTTTTTTCTATAAAACTTTGATTAATTTTTTGAATATCAATTTTTGCTTTTTCTTTGCTATACATTTTTAAATATGATGGATAATATGTTTCAATATCTTCAAAAAGATACTTATAGATATTTGCTATGTCAATTTCTTCACTAAAATAAGATATCGTGATTTGGGGAAATATCGCTTCTATCTTTATGATAGCATCTGTGACTTCTTCTTCGGAAAGTGTTTGCTGATGCAAAGAAGACTTGATTTCATTTACTGTTATAATTGCCTTACTCATTGATAATTGAAAAGCTGGTTCATTTAAATCAGCTAACAATGTATAAAAATGGGCACTTAGTAAGTCACCAATAAGTATAGAATGTTTTGATAAGTTATTATCTGTTATACCATCTAGATGTCTCATTGATGTATCAATTGTGAGGCATGCAAGTTTCGCTTGTTCAGGGATATCGTATTTATCTAATAAACTACCAAGCTTTTGGTTAATATGGATTGGCTCATAGTCTGATATACCCTTTAACCTAACATCAATTTGTTTATTTAGTTTACTTATAGTCGTTTCCATTTTCACACCTCACGATATTATCAATATACATCTTAACATTATCTGCTTGAAAATTAAATAAAGATAGAACTTCTATCTGATGTCAAAGTTAAAACGCATGAGCATGTTGTTAATAAATATTAAAATTTTCTTATTTTGATCAACCTGTGATATTTGAATACAGTAGAGACGGAGTACAATTAGATTTTAAAGTTTAATTGTAACGAAACTTATGTTATTTATGCATTTTTAACTATAAATAAAAAAGCCCTTTTAAAAGGGCTTTAATAAGTAAACTATTTAACAGCATCTTTTAATGCTTTACCAGCTTTAAATGCTGGTACTTTACTTGCAGGTATTTCGATTTCTTTGCCAGTTTGAGGGTTACGTCCTTTACGTGCAGCACGTTCACGTACCTCAAAGTTTCCGAAACCAATTAATTGAACTTTTTCACCTTTAGATAAAGAAGTTTGGATTGATTCGAAAACAGCATCTACAGCTGAACCAGCTTGTTTTTTAGTTAAGTCAGCTTGTTCTGCAACTGCATTAATTAAATCTGTTTTGTTCATATCAGATTCACCTCCTGATAAATGATAATGATAACTTAATACCATTATGGTATGACTTTAACACAATGAGACTAATAACCGCAATGATTTATGTGCGATAAACCTTGAAATAGAGCGATTTATTGATAAGTTTTTAAGTTAATATGCATTTATAGTATAAAAATACACATTATTCCGATTTTTTATCTCTTCCCATTAATTTTTTTACGCCATCTTTAACAGGTTCGTTTTCAAATAATACTTCATATAAAGCATTGGTAATAGGCATATCAACGTGGAGCGATTTAGCTAAATGGTAAACAGATTCTGTAGTGTATATACCTTCTACAACCATATTCATTTCATTTAATGCTTCGTCCATCGTTTTACCTTGACCTAATTTGTATCCTAGAGTAAAGTTACGAGAATGTGTTGATGTACATGTTACGATTAAATCACCTATTCCACCCAACCCTAAAAACGTCATAGGATCAGCACCTAACTTTTCCCCTAAACGACTAATTTCTGCTAAACCGCGAGTCATTAATGCTGCTTTAGCATTATCGCCAAAGTTAAGTCCTGCTACAATTCCACTTGCTACTGCAATAATATTTTTTAATGCGCCACCTAATTCAACACCAATTAAATCGTTGTTTGTATAAACGCGTAAATAATCATTCATAAATAAGTCTTGAATGAGTTGACTAACTGCTTCATCTTTTGAAGATGCAGCTACTGTAGTTGGTTGTTTAATCACGACTTCTTCTGCATGACTTGGCCCTGATAAGACACCTATACCTGCATTATGTTCTGGAGCAATTGTATCTTCCAACATTTCTGATACACGTTTGAATGTGCCATTTTCAATTCCTTTTGCGACATGAATAAATGTTTTTTTAGAAGATAAGTGCTGATCAATTTCACCTGCTACTTCTCGCATCGCTTTTGTTGGTAAAGCCATCAGAAAAACGTCTGAAAATTGTATAGCTTGATTAATATCAGTTGTAGCTTTAATGCTATCACAAAGTTTAGCTTCTTTAAGATATTGTGGATTCATATGATGTTCATTTAGATTATTTACATTTTGTTCATTTTTCCCCCACATTAATACATCATGGCCGTTTTCAGCTAGTACATTTGCTAATGCGGTTCCAAAACTTCCCATACCAAAAATAGATATCTTTGTCATAATGATCCTCACTTTCTTTAATTTCGTTTTCTTGGAATAATATGAATCGGCGTGCCTTCAAAACCAAAAGCATCACGAATTTGGTTTTCTAAATAGCGTTTATAAGAAAAATGCATCAATTCAACATCGTTAACAAATATAACGAAGGTTGGTGGTTCAATTGCTACTTGAGTAGCATAGAAAACATTTAAACGGCGACCTTTATCTGTAGGTGTTGGATTCATTGAAATCGCATCTGTAACTACTTCATTTAGTGTAGAGCTTTGAACACGTTTTTTATGATTTTCGCTTGCTTCATTGATATAAGGGAACAGTGTACGTAATCTTTGTCGCTCTTTGGCTGAAACAAATGCAATTTGTGCATAATCTAAAAATTGAAAGTTTTTACGAATATCATCTGTAAATTTTTTCATTGTTTTACTATCTTTTTCGACAGTGTCCCATTTATTGACAACAATTACGACCGCTTTTCCTTCTTCATGTGCATAACCTGCAACGCGTTTGTCTTGCTCGATAATACCTTCTTCAGCATCAATAACAATAAGAACGACATTAGACCGTTCAATTGCTTTTAATGCACGTAAAACTGAATATTTTTCGGTAGACTCGTAAACCTTCCCTTTTTTGCGCATACCTGCTGTATCTATTAAGACATAATCTTGGTTATCATAAGTATACTCAGTATCGATTGCATCTCGAGTTGTACCCGCTACATTAGAAACAATAACGCGTTCTTCTCCAAGAATGGCATTCACTAAACTTGATTTTCCAACATTTGGACGTCCGATAATTGAAAGTCTAATTGTATCTTCATCATATGGATCCTCAGTTTCTTTATTGAAGTGCTTAACAACTTCGTCGAGTAAATCACCTAAGCCTAAGCCGTGGGAACCAGAAATTGGATAAGGTTCGCCAAAACCTAAAGCGTAAAAGTCATAAATATCAGTTTTCATTTCTGGATTATCGACTTTATTTACTGCAAGAACAACTGGTTTTTTAGATTTATATAAAATTTGAGCAACCATTTCATCACTTTGAGTTAAACCTTCACGTACATTAACCATAAAAATGATAACATCAGCTTCGTCAATTGCAATTTCCGCTTGTGCTCTGATTTGAGTTTGAAATGGCGCATCTCCGATTTCTATACCACCTGTATCAATGATATTGAATTCATGAGTTAACCATTCGCCTGAAGAATAGATACGGTCACGTGTGACACCAGGAGTATCTTCTACTATAGATACACGTTCACCGACTACTCTGTTAAAAATTGTAGACTTGCCTACATTTGGCTTACCTACAATTGCTACTACAGGTTTAGTCATTTGTTAATTCCTCTCTTTCTTAAATCTCTATAATTTTATCATATGCGTACTTTAAATCAAATAAACATTAATTTCTAGAGCTATAGCATCACATCATTTTTAAAATAATAATAGCCCAATTAAAGTAGATACCTTAACTGGACTAAATAAAAACGGATTATAAAAATAACGAATTAGAATTTTAAATCTTTAAATTTGTCTCCGAACATATCTCCTAATGTTGGATTGTCATCATCGCTATCATTATCTATATAAGATTGTGTTGTTGCCTCATCACTTTCAATGACATCTTCATTAGGTAAAGTTGCTTTAATTGAAAGTGAAATACGTTCATTATCTTCGTCAACACCAAGAATTTTGACATTGACTTGTTGGCCAGGTTCAAGTTTTTCACTTGGAGAACCGATGTGTTTATGGTCTATTTCTGAAATATGGACTAATCCTTGAACACCTGGTGCTACTTCAACAAAGGCACCAAAAGCAGCTAATCTTACAACTGTACCTTCGATAACATCACCTTCATGGAATTGGCCTTTAATGCGTTCGAAAGGTGTTGGAAGTGTGTCTTTGATAGACAGAGAAATACGTTCTGAATCTTTCTCTACAGATTTGACTTTCACTTCTACTTCTTGTCCTACACTAACAACGTCTTCAGGAGAATCTACATGTTCATGTGAAAGTTCTGATACATGTACAAGTCCATCTACACCACCAATATCAATAAAGGCACCAAAGTTTGTTAAACGTGCTACTTTACCTTTAATAACGTCTCCAGCATTAAGAGAATCAAGTAAAGATGCTTTTTTAACTTCATTTTCTGCTTGTTCTACAGCTTTACGGCTTAAAATGACTCTATTTTTTTCCGGTTCTAATTCTTCGACTTTAATTTTAATAGTTTGACCGTCAAACACAGAGAAGTCTTCGATAAAATCTGTTGAAATAAGTGAAGCGGGCACAAAGCCTCGTTGACCTACGTCTACCACTAAACCGCCTTTAACTACTTCAGTAACTTTTGCTTCAATTACTTCATCGTTATTAAGTTTCTCTTGTAAGTATTCATAGGATTTTTCAGTTTCAAGTTGTCTTTTAGATAGAATGTAAGCACCTGATTCATTTTCTTCATCAACTTCAATTTTAGTGACATATGCTTCGATGCTGTCACCTACGCTAACTACTTCATTTGGATTATCAATATGATGTGTAGAAAGTTGACTTATTGGAATGATACCATTGTATTTACCACCATTAATGTGAACTACAACTTGTTTATCTTCAACTTGTTGAACTTCACCGGTGATTTTGTCACCTTCTTTTATATCATTGATCATTGATTCGTTGAATTCTTCAGTCATCTTGTTTGCCTCCTTATACACTACATAATTATAACATCTTATAATATGACAGAATTGTCAAGAAATTCCTTCTCATGCGAATCATGAAACATAAACTTGTCAGAGCTTCTTGAAAAAAGTAATGAAAAAGATTATTGAATATTCAAGAATTTAAAAAGTAATTTTTAGGTCTTTAATTGATATATACACGTAATATATACAACTTTATTATATGCCTTAATGTACTTTTGATAAAAGAAAAGCAACTATGATTTTAAACGTTAATCATAGTTGCTAGTAACATTATTTAATTTTGTCTACCAAATTTAAAATTTCATCTGTAACTTCTTCGATTGATTTTCCTGTTGTATCTAATGTAATGGCATCTGTAGCTTTTTTTAGTGGTGAAATTTCTCGGTTCATGTCATATTGATCACGTTCAGCAATATCAATCTTTAATTGTTCGATATTAGATTCAATGCCGCGTTGTTCATTATCTTTTTGACGACGTTCAGCACGCTCTTCAACGGAAGCTATCATATACACTTTAAGTTCTGCATCAGGTAGAACTACGGTACCAATGTCTCTACCATCCATAACAATCCCTTTTTGATGTGCAAGTTTTTGTTGGATTTTAACTGCGAATTTTCGAATTGGTGCCTTTGATGCGACATATGACACGTGACTCGTGACTTCGTTATCACGCAAAAAATCTGTAACATCTTCGTCATCAAGAAGGATGCGTTGGCCTTTTTCAGGGTCATATGTAAGCTGCAAGGTTGTATGTTGGATTAAATCTTCGAAGTCTTCCGTTTTATTTAGTTTTAAATATTTATATGTTAATGCCCGATACATCGCACCAGTATCCACATATATCATTTTTAATTGAGTTGCAACACGCTTTGCAATCGTGCTTTTTCCTGCTGCTGCTGGTCCATCCAACGCAATATTAATTGAAGCCATTATTAAATTACCTACCTTGTTGTTTTATTTATAATATTTTATCATAAATATGTAAATGATAACTAGGAGGACACATATGAAAAAGTTACTTGTCATTCATACAGGCGGAACGATTAGTATGTCACAAAATCACTTAAATAAAGTGATAACTAACAAGAATAATCCAATTTCTCAACATGAATCATTGATACAGCAATATGCTGACATCCAAGAGGTACATCCTTTTAATGTGCCCTCCCCACAAATAACTATTGAACATATTATTCAGTTAAAAGATATTATTGAATCTGCAAATATCAATAATGAATATGATGGATTCGTTATAACTCATGGTACAGATACTTTAGAAGAAACAGCTTTTTTACTGGATTTAATTATTAGCATTGAGGCTCCAATTGTCATTACGGGTGCAATGCGTTCCTCAAATGAAATTGGTTCGGATGGCTTATATAATTTTATAAGTGCCATTAGGGTTGCAACGTCTAAAGAGGCGCAGAATAAAGGTGTAATGGTTGTGTTTAATGATGAAATTCATACTGCACGTAACGTAACAAAAACGCACACGTCTAATATCAATACTTTTCAAAGTCCTAATCATGGCCCATTAGGTGTCTTAACAAAAGATAATGTTCAGTTCCATCACCGTCCATATCAGCAGACTGTATACTCAAAAGTGAATGCCGACCTTGTAGTACCTTTGATTAAAGCGTATTTAGGAATAAGTAGTGATATTTTTAACTTTTATGCTCAGCAACAAGTTGATGGCATTGTTATAGAAGCGTTAGGACAAGGAAATTTACCAACAACATGTTTAGCTGGATTAGAACGTTGTATACAACAGCAAATCCCTGTAATAATTGTTTCTCGTTCATTCAATGGTATTGTAAGTCCGACTTATGCTTATGAAGGCGGTGGTTATGATTTAGAATCGAGAGGTTGCATTTTTTCAAATGGATTGAATGGGCCTAAAGCGAGATTAAAATTATTAGTTGGCTTGAGTAATCAATTAACACTTAAACAATTGAATAGTTATTTCAATTTTTAATGTTTAATAATAAATAAGGTTGATAAGTCTAGTTAGAATACTTTATGTAGTTAATTATTTTAAACAATGAATAATTAGAATTAAATATGGAAATATAATTATTTTATATGCGTAGTAGATCCGGGATATTATTATGTTTTAGGCTATCAACTAAATACTGGCAGTAGTTGACGGGATTGAAAATACGCTGATACCAACCTTTTTCAATTCTAGTCAACCTTTGCCGGGGCGGGACTACGAATTCATAATGAACGCTGTCCTGTTCCCTCCTGCGCTAGTATTAACATTAACTAAAAACTATCTTTAAATCTTGGGAATAATGTGAGTGCATTATTTCTTTTAACATCTTCAATCTTTTGAGGGTTAAAATTAGCATCATTTTCTATAGTGTTAATCATTAATTTGTCAATTTTTTCAGGTGCATAGTGGGCGTCACTACCAAATAGAATATGATCATCTGTTGTTGTCTCATCTAATGCTTTGAATGTTGCTAACTGTGTTGATAACGCAGTATCGTAATAAAAATCACTTATATAGTCTTCAGGTGATTTAGAAAGAGTTACATATTTACTATTATCCATTGTTTGTTTAATAAGTTCGTAACATTGATTAATTCGCCATGTTAGATATGGAAGTGTGCCACCTGCATGAGCTAAAATAATTTTAATATTAGGATATCGGTCCATCGTTCCACTCAAAATCAGATTAGCAGCTGCTCGTGTAGTATTAAATGTAAACTCAGCCATAAAGTCGACTGGCATGTATTTTGGTCGGGGTACATAATCTGGCGGTGTACTTGGATGAATAAAGAGAACTGCTTGTCTGTCATTTAAAACTCTCATTAAATCCTCAAATTCAGGATCTCCTAAAAATGATTCACTATAGTTTGACAACAATGCCACACCATCTAATTTCAGCGTATCTAAAGCATAAATTGCCTCTTCTATAGCGCCTTCAACGTCAGGAAGTGGTAAAGTAGCGAATGCTCCAAAACGATTTGGATAATCATTGATGAGTTTTGCTTGAAGTTCGTTAATATTTCTTGCTACGTCTTTCCTTTTTTCTAGATCTAATGGTTCAAGAGCAGGATCAGAAATAGAAGTAATACCCGCCTCGATACCTAACCGATCCATCATCTCAATGCTATCTTGGGGTTCCCATTTTTTTATTTTAAGTCCACCAGCTTTATCGATGCCACTATCATTTAATGCTTTTAAATAAATTTCGGGAATAATATGATGATGAATGTCTATATATCCACTACGTTTAACCATAAATAAACGCCTCCAATTTTTAAACTTCTATACAACTCGACTATTTATAGACAACTTGTATAGAAACCATGTTACGCTTAGTATGAATAATTTCAATGAACAAAAATTATTAAATTGTATATTAAACTACAAAATATTCATTAGTGTAAATAAAATATAAGATTATAGATAAAAATATGAGTTATGACTAATAAACGTCAAAAATTTAACTTAAACTATTGAAAGAAAAAATATAAATTAAATTGGGGTTTCAAAAGGAAAAAATATAGGTCTAGTCTTCTCTAAAATAAAAAAAGCTATGAAGAAATCAATGAGTATAAAATTTCTTCATAGCTTTTTTTATTATGTTGTATTTATAAATGGTTAAGTCTCTAAAGGTGTTTGCTTTTTAGTTAAAATGCTTTGTGTAATGACGCCACCATGGTATTTTCCGTTTTCAATAAAAATCGAATTATTGTCATTTCCAGCAGTGATGACCCCTGCAATATAACAGTTTTCTACATTTGTTTCATAAGTTTCTTTATTATGGACTGGTGCAGTGCCATATTCGTTTGTATTAATTTCAATTCCGATTGACTCTAAAAAGTCATAATCAGGATGATATCCAATCATAGCAAAAACATAGTCATTTGGTATTTCGATAAGCTTACCATCTTTTTTATATGTAACGGTAGTTTCGCTAATCTTTTCTACTGTTGCATTAAATTCCATCTTTATTTTCTCATGATTAACCAATGATTCGAAGTTTGGCAAAATCCACGGTTTAATAGCGGCTGAATAACGGTCTCCTCTATATAATACGGTAACATTAGCACCTGCTTTTTCTAATTCCAGTGCAGCATCAACAGCAGAATTTTTACCGCCAATGACCACAACATTTTGATCAAAATATGGATGTGCTTCTTTAAAATAGTAAAAAACTTTAGCTAAATTTGCACCTTCAGCTTCTAATTGATTATGCTGACCATAGTATCCTGTAGCGACAGTTAAGAATTTACATTGATATACATCTTTAGTAGTCGTTATAGTAAATTTATTGTCAATTTTTTTAACCGTTAAAACTTCTTCAAAGGCGTGTACATTTAATTGATGGTGTTTGACTACTTCACGGTAGTATACGAGTGCTTGATTACGATGCGGTTTACTTTCTTCAACAATAAATGGAATATCACCTATACTTAGTTTGTCACTTGAAGAAAAGAATGTTTGATGTGTAGGATATTTGTATATTGAATCAACAACATTACCTTTTTCAATGACTAAGGTTTCAATACTTTTCTTTTTTTGTTCTATAGCTGCACTTAAACCACATGGGCCTCCTCCAATAATAATACTTTCATAACTTTGCATTTTTATGGCCTCCTTTAATCCCTTAATTATTATAGCAGTTGGTTTCTTATTTCTAAATAAAATTGTTTGATGTATTTAAAAGAGATTTAGCAATGAATATGATTAAAAAAGAGCGGGACTATGAATTCATAATGAATTCTGTCCCGCCCCGGTAAGGTTGACTAGGGTTGGAATGAGCTTATTATAAGCGTATTTTCAATCCAGTCAATTACTGTCAATATATATTTTTATATGGTTATATTTTTGAAGGTACCTTTTTTAGACGTATCGTTTTGGTTATTTATTTGTCTTATCTTGGTATAACTAAATGTTGTCCATTAGAAATGTTATTACTTGTTAAGCCGTTTGCGGCTTTTATTTTATTAACATTTTCTGGAGAACCATTACCATAATATTGAATGGCGATACGATAAAGATTTTGGTTACCAACAACGGTATGCGTTTGTTGGCCTTGTGCGCTATTTGACTGTGACGCTCCGTTTTGTTGTTGTTGCGCATTTTGATTGTTAGCTTGATTATTTACACCGTTTGAATTATTAGCTGATGCGTTATCAGAGTTTGCTTCAGAATTGTTGTCATCATTTGATGCATTGTTACTACTATTATCATCTTTTTTATCTTTACTATCTGATTTTTCTTTGTTGCTTTTATCATTGTTACTAGCTTTATCTTTCTTATCTTGTTGTGCTACTTTTTGATTGTCATCTGCTTGATTATCACCGTGATCTTTATTCAAATACATACCTAAAAAGATAGCTAGCGCGGCAAGCACAAGCAATAAAGCTAATAATGGCAACAATAAGCCTTTAATTCCACGTTTGTTCGATTCCTTATCATCATGATGCTCCGGTCTGTTCGTATTGTTGTAATGATTGTTTTGACTTGCTGCTCCAGCTGCACCTGCTGTACCACTACCTGCAGCCTTTTTCTTATCATTTTGGGTTGATCTCTGTTTATTTTCTTGTTGGGTAGAATCATCATTGTTATTTTTATTGTTATGATTTGCTGCTGCACCTATTCCAGCGGTTCCAGCAGCTCCAACGCCTGCAGCTGTTGTTTTGTCTAATTTAGACGACTTTTTTTCTGGATTATTTTGCGCTTGATCATCATCTGCTATTGCTTGCTTAGATTCATTTTGAGTACTTTGATTGTTTTGTTTGTTGCTTTGTTGTTCGCCAGTATTTCGAGTATCGTGTCTATTGCTTACTGATTCCTTATTATCATGACTTGCTGCGCCAACACTTGCACTGGCCGCACCTTTACGGTTCTGAGAATTCGCATTTTTGTGTTCTGTTGGCTTTGCTTCTTGTTGCGGTTTAGTTGAATCATGTGATGGTTGTCTTTCATCTTCCGTTTGATGGTTTTGATTGTCTTTTTCATTATAGTTATGAACTTGTTTATCTTGATTGCTTTTGGTGTTCCGCTGACGTTTACGTTGACGACGTTGTGCATTTCGGGGTGGAAATTGTTGGTTGTTGTCTAAATTTTCTTGTACTTGCTCCTTTTCATTTGTTGTGTGTTCTTCTGTGTGGTGTTCTGATTTATCTTCGTGCTGATTCGTGTCAATTGATTGACGGTTTTTTTCAAAATCATCTTTAAAATTATTAGACACACTCATCATCCTTTCTCTACTGCGAATTAATTATTGTTAGTTATAGTTTACCCAAGAAAATTTATAATATGTACTTATAAATACAATTTATTACAATAATTATAGCGTTACTAAATATTTATAGCAAAGGAAGTACTTAGCTAAGAAATAAATTTTTAAGTTTATCTTCATAAGACATTTGACGTTTGACCTTTTTTCGATTATAAATTTTAAGCGGTTTTATATCAGTATCATGGTCACAACATATAGATGGAATATCAGGGACTTCTCCAAAAAATTCTAATAAGTATTTTCGACGACATTGATCAAGTTGGCTATAACTAAGCATACGATTAAGTGCGAGTTGTTTTCTCTCTTGTGCTATTTGGAAAATCTGTTTAAGTTGTGCATAAGTGAAATGAGAATGTAAGATTTCTAATATATCTTGCTTCAATGGCTCAATGTTTGCACCAAGTTCGTAGCAGTCAATATCATAAGGTAAAATCATATCTGCAAAAAGGATGGTTTCTAATAAATAGCGATCATCCGGTTGAAATAGGCTAATTGCTTGGCTCGGTTGCTGATCACGCCCGGCTCTTCCTATTTCTTGTAGATAACTAGACGGACTGGTAGATAGATGAAAATGAATAACCGTGCGAATATCCTTTTTATTGACTCCCATACCAAATGCACTAGTTGCTACAATGACTGGTATATCATTATTGATAAATTGTTGTTGGACGGTTTGTCGTTCTTGATAAGATAAATCACCATGGTATATCCCTGTTAAATACCCATGTTTATATATAGTCTTGGCTAATTCAACACACATTTTTTTAGACGAAACATAAATAATTGTTGGACCAGATTGTTCTATATAGTGCATTAACCAATTCATTTTTTCTTGATCATTTCTAAAGTTAATGTGCTGAAAACTAATATTAGGTCTATTCATATGTGTTTTGATAACATGAAATGACACATTTAACAGCTGATTTAAATCCTGTTCCAAATGTGGCGGAGCAGTAGCAGTTAGCGCAAGGATGGTAGCATTTTTATAATAGTTGGTTATTTTACTAATAAGCGCATAATGCGGTCTGAAGTCATATCCCCATTCAGAGATACAATGTGCTTCATCTAGTACAATAAGACCAAAATCGATAGTTGAAATTAGTTTGAAGTTTTGAGGTTGTAATATAAATTCAGGACTTAAAAATATAAAGCGACTCTTCGCTAAGCGTTTCATATTCCAGTTTTTTTCATTATCATCCATACCTGAATGAATGTATGCAACAGACTGTTCTCCACTCATTTTTAATTGTGCAACCTGATCGTCCATCAAAGAAATAAGCGGGGAAATAATTAAAGTTGATTGCTGTAATTCATAAGTAGCCATTTGATAACATAGACTTTTACCGCTACCAGTCGGTAAAATGCCCAATGTATGATTTGAATCTAATACACTTTTAATAATTTCCTTTTGTCCTGCTTTAAAGTTATCAAAACCAAACCAGGATTTTAATTTATCCTCTAGCAATAAGCTCACCTCTTTCAATTCCAACAATCATTAGTTTTATTTCAAAATAAGACAAGTTTGGGAAGGCCTGTTTATATGCTTTTAATCGCTCTCCACGATGTTTGTTATAAAATTCATTAAATTGATGGAAACCGTCTTCAGATATGAAATCAAAATAATGAGTGATATAACCTTTAATAAATAACTCTAGTATATGATCTTCGATTGTATTCAGTTTGACGTGTTGTTTTTGAGCAATTTGCGTCATTGAAAAACGTTGTTTTAATTGTTGTTGGGTTATGTGTGTTTTATGTAATAATGACGGTTTAATGATACATTGACTAAGTATTGGATAACGATATTCTATTTCTAGTTCATACATTAGTGTTACAAGTTCATTCATTTCTAGGTTAAATAAATGCTGTTCAGGTATACTTTCAATCAAACTGATTTGTTGGCGGGTATACATTGGTTCTTCATAGCCTTGTAAATAATAATGTAGACAACAATAATTGTTATTATTTGTATATAGAGCTTTAAATAATTGATTTAGCTCAGTGATAAATGCGCTATCCTTATCTTCTTTTTTTATATAGTAGTAGATTTGTTTAACTTTTCTTTGGATAAGGCCATGCTGTGAAATAGGTATAAATGAATAGACATTTTGTTGCGTGTTTGACAACGTTTGAATAAGTAATTGAATACAATTGAAAGTATGTACTAAACTATCATACGTATATCTTGGATGAACTTTTATCGTCATGCCATTGTTAACATTTTGTGCCATAAATCGCTCGAAAGACGGATATTTTAAATTGGGTAAACTGTGATATAATGATAAAAGTTGTTGACTGCAGGCGTCAAAAAAGGTTTGATGTGTTTTTTTGCCTGTTAATAAATTAAAAATGCTTTTATTTGTTTTATAAGTGAATGAATGTTGTTTAGAATAAAGTATAATATCTTTCAATCTCGACCCTCGCTCTTATGAAACTGATAAATTAATAAAAAGTTTTTTCGATGTATACATGAGTATTTGTTATACTAGTGTAGCATGTTTATCAAAGGAGGCGAATGAAAATGGCTAAATATACAATCGTTGATATGGATACGTGTATTGCATGTGGTGCATGTGGTGCGGCCGCTCCAGATATTTATGATTATGACGATGAAGGTATTGCTTTCGTAATCCTTGATGATAACCAAGGTACTGCCGAAGTGCCAGAAGAGTTATATGAAGATATGGAAGATGCCTTAGAAGGTTGTCCAACTGATTCCATCAAAATAGAAGAAGAACCTTTTGATGGTGATGCTTTAAAATTCGAATAGCACATAGCTATTTTATATATAGTAGATTAGTAGTTAAAGCAAAAAATTAATTATAATAATTGCAGGCAATATTTCTCAAATGGGAACATTGCCTGCTTTGTATTTACAAGCGTATTTTTAAAAGTTTCATTTACCTGTTAATTATTTAAGTACGCTTTTAATTCTGCGATATAAAAGTATAAATATGATTGAGATGATTGCCCCTTTGATAATATTAAACGGTATGATACCAGAGACGATAATGATTTTTATATTTTTTACAATATCTGCTAAGTTGAAAATCATGCCATATAGTGGTAACAATACGAAATAATTTAAAATACTAAGTACAATGGTCATAACTAATGTAGCCATGACTAATGCAGTTATCATTGCTTTATTAGCAACATGTCCTCTTTTATTAACATAATATGCTGTAAGTAAGAAACTTATACCGGCTAAGAAATTAGCCACAGGACCTACTGGGTCTCCCATATTAAAGAAAAAATTAAGCAAATTTTTAATAAATGCTACTATAATACCTGCTATAGGACCCATTGAAAAAGTTGCTAACAATGTAGGGACATCACTGAAATCTAATGTTAAGTATGGCGGAAAAAAAGGTAGTGGAAACTTTAAAAAAGTCAAAACAAAGCCAATGGCACTTAACATGCTGATGGTTATTAGACGTTTATTTTGTTGCATATGTAGTTTTCTCCTTCCATTCATCTTGCAAAGAATTGGAGGAAAATTGTTCGCAACAAATAAACCTCCATCTTCTCCCATCCAGACTATACTGTCGGCTCTAGATTCGCACTAGATCAGCCGCTTGTTGAACACAAGCAGGTCGCAGGCTTTATTTACTGCCGGTTGGGAATTACACCCTACCCCGAAGATGAATTTTAAAATATTTTACGTCATTAATCATACGACAACACTAGCCGCAAAGCAATAAAGTTGCCCGGTAAGAGATGATGATTGAGAGCGGGACAGAATTCATTATGATTTCGTAGTTCCGTATCGGAAAGGTTGACTAGGATGGAAAAAGCTTGGTATAAGGATATTTTCAATTCAGTCAACTACTGCCAATATATCGTGCATAGTTAATCTCAATATGTTTTAACTGATATTAACTATATATAAGGTCAGGTCGGCTCATAAACGTCTCTGCTTAAATAGCCTTCGTCCTTATTTTTATATTAAGTCAAAGTCCAGCACAGAAAAAACTGACTAAACCAGTTTTTTCTAACAAAGCAAGCTGAAGTAGTCTCCTAAGCATGCGAGTCGATCATACAAAGTATTGAATATAAAAAAGCACAAAGACGATTTTTAATTTTAAATCATCTTTGTGCTATTATTTGCGGGTTTATGTCCCTGTCTGAATTCAGTGATATTATCTTTGATAAATTTTATAAATAAGCCTGAAGATTAAGGCTTCGGTAACTTGATTGTAAATGTTGTTCCCTCTCCAACGACACTTGATACAGTAATCGTACCTCCATGTTCTTCTATAATCATTTTACAAATGAATAATCCTAAGCCGGTTCCTTGTTTGCCACGTGTTCTGGATGCTTCAACCTTGTAAAAGCGATCAAAAACAAGATTTAAATGTTCAGGAGCAATACCACTGCCTGTATCATTTATGTGAAGCACATTGTACTTATCAGTATCTTCGCTAGTAATAGAAATTGTATCACCAGGTTGAGTATATCTTGTAGCATTATCAATAAGATTTGTGAGCACTTGATCGATTCGATCAGAATCGTAGTACCACAATGCGTCATTAGTTTCTGGAGTTAAGTACATATTTAATGATAAATCACTAGCTTGTTGTCTATACTTTGTTTGTATTTTGTTTAATAATGGTGCAATAGGTTGTATCTCTTTATTAACAGATAACCCTTCAGCATTCATTCTTGCAACATTGAGTAATTCATTAACTAAACGATTGAGCCTATTTGTTTCATCTAAGACAATTGATAATGACTCTTTAATTTCTTCTGGTTCTGTAACGATACCGTCAACAATTGATTCTGTATATCCTTGTAATAATGAAATAGGTGTACGCAATTCATGAGAAACATTAGCAATGAAATCTTTTTTCATTTGATCTAAGTTATGCTCATTAGTCATATCACGAATAATAACGACAATTCCACTGCGACCATCTTCTTGAATCTGAGGAATGTAACTCATAATGAAGACATAATAGCGTGTGTCAAAATCGTATTCTCGAAATTCTGTGCCTTTACTTGTAAAAGTATCTTCGATTTGGTCTTCAATTCGTTCATACATAGATTGATCAATAGTTGGTAAAATTTCATCTGCCATTTTATTTGATAATATAATGTCGCGATGATCATTGATACCTACAACACCTTCAGCCATTGAATTAATTAAACTATCACGAATATTTTTTGAGGTTGATAGTGCTTGAACATTTTCCTGAATTTCGAAACTCATGTCGTTTAATGCGCGAGATAGTTCACCAATTTCATCTTTAGTTGTTACAGATGAAATTTGAGAATAATCCCCTTTAGAAACACTTTTAGCCTGATTTCTAAGCTTTCTAAGTGGTTTAGTAATTCTATTAGATAGGAAAAAGGCGAAGACAGTTGAAATACCTAGGAAAATAATTGCAGTTATCAGAATAATAATCGTAATAGCGTTATTGGTATCTTCTATGGATTTTAAATCCTGATAAATAAAGACGCCACTATAATGACTGTGACTTCCCTTTTGAGCTTTCATAGGATAACCCAGTAAGATATAAGAACGAGAATGGTCATTATGTTTTAATGTTACATTTTGAGTTGCAGATTGACCTTTATTAAACACTGGAGAAAAGTGTTCGTTTTGATTAATCTCAGCCAACATTTGATTATTTAATTGTGACTCTTTAGCATTATGATGTGTTGACTTGTCTTTCATAATAATAACGCCACCAGAACCACTAATCAGTTTTTGGCTATGTTCAATAGCTAACTTTTTATTTTTAGATGTTTCAACAACATGACTGATTCTTTTGGCATCATCACGAATTGATTTTTCTGTTTGCTCAGTATAATAGTATTGAATAAAAGTTATTAATGCAGCACTTAATAAAATTAAAACTGTCGTTACTATAAAGATAATAGTTAACCACAGTTTTATTACAACACTATTTAGTCGGCTCATTGCTAGCTCTAACTTCAAATTTGTAGCCAACACCCCATACTGTTTGAATCATTTGTGCTGCATCTTCTGAAACACGATTAAGTTTTTCTCTTAAGCGTTTAACATGGGTATCAACAGTTCTTAAGTCACCATAAAATTCATAATGCCAAACTTCTTTAAGTAATTGTTCTCTATCAAATACTTTGTTTGGTGTTTTAGCTAAATATATTAGTAGTTCATATTCTTTGGGTGTTAAGTTAACTTGTTGATTATCAGCTAATACACGATGCGCATCATTATCAATAAGTAAATGATTAAATTCTATGATATCTCTCGCATGAGGCTCGCTTTGTTCGGCGCTTGTTGATTGTGTACGTCTTAATAGCGCTTTCACTCTTAAGACCACTTCACGTGGAGAGAATGGTTTAACAATATAATCATCAGCACCTGATTCGAATCCTTCAACTCGGTTAGTTTCTTCGCCTTTAGCAGTAAGCATAATGATAGGTGTATCTTTATGCTCCCGTAGTTTTGATGCGACCTCGATTCCATCCATTTCAGGAAGCATTAAGTCTAAAAGTATGCATGCATAATTGTGGTCCATGGCTAATTCATAGGCTTCTTTGCCGTCACTAGCCTCATGAATGTTAAAAGATTCTCTCTCTAAGTATAATTTGAGTAATCTTCTAATTCTGTCTTCATCATCTACGATAAGTATTTCCTTACTCATTAATTCATATACCTCCTACACATGCTATTTTCTTGTTTATTATAGCATATGGTAATTGTTAAATCTCTAATTTCAAATTTGATTGTGAAAAAATTAGCATGATTTTATAACCATAAAATTAACTTCAGCAAACTACATGTAACCGCTTACCAATTGCCGTTTTCTGCTTGATGACGTAATACTTTTACTTCATGAGGTGTTAATACGCGTCCTTCTCCAGCGTTAAGACCTTTTAAATTTAGTGAACCGAATTGTATACGTGTTAATTTATTAACGCTATGGCCAAAATGCTCAAACATACGACGTACTTGTCGATTTCGTCCTTCACTAATGGTAATCTCAACTAACGTTGTATTTTTGTCTTTATCTTGGCGTTTAATTTTAACAGTAGCGGGTTGAGTTAAACCATCTTCAAGTTCTATTCCTGCTTCAAGTGCTTTTACTTCTTCGCGCATAAGGTAACCTTTGAGTTTGGCAACATATGTTTTTGGTATATGGTACCGTGGATGGGTCATAAGATTAGTGAACTCACCATCATTTGTTAGTAGTAATACTCCGGATGTATCGTAATCTAAACGACCAACAGGATATATTCTAGTATCTAAGTCTTTAAAATAGTCAGTCACAACTGTTCTTCCACGGTCATCTGATACACTAGTAATGACTTGCGCTGGTTTATGAAACAGAATATATATTTTATCTTCTTGTTCCATTTTGATTCCTTCTACTTCAACTTGATCTGATGGTTTTACTTTTGTGCCAAGTTCAGTGACAACTTCTCCATTCACTTTGACTTTACCTTCAGTAATCAATGTTTCAGCTTTTCTTCTAGACGTATAACCACTATTAGCAATTCTTTTTTGCAATCGCTCTAGTTCTTTGCTCATAATCATTCTCCCTTTTGATTAACTAATTGACTAAAGAAATCTTCTATTTCTTCATCATCTTCTTCGGTAGTTGGTAAATCTTCTATTGTTTCTAATCCAAATACATTTAAAAATAATTCAGTTGTATACAAGTGATGGCTTCTTGAATGTTCAACATCTTTAGCTTCAATCATACCACGAGCAACTAATGTTCTAACAGCACCATCTGAATTAATACCTCGTATTAATTCAATATCACTACGTGTAATAGGTTGATTATAAGCAACGATTGATAACGTTTCCATTGCAGCTTGTGATAATTTCATATTTGACTTTTGTTGAACGAGTTTTTCAATATAATTAGCAGCATCTTTTTTTGTAGTTAATACATAAGTTTGACCGTAGTGATGAATTTCTAGTCCTTGAGATGAATAATTATCGATTAATTCAATCAATTGTGGTTTAGTAATGTCCAGTATCTCTAGTAATTGTTTTGTGTCAATACCTTCATCGCCAGCTGTATATAATAATGCCTCTAAGATTGCTTGTTTATCCAACTTGATAATTCACTCCCCTTACAATATCAATATCATCAAAATTTTGCTTTTGACTTATGTTTATTATGCCAGCCTTAGACATTTCTAAAATAGCAAGAAAATGCGTAACGACTTGTTCAATTGGTTCATGAAAAGTAAATAAGCTGAAAAAATTAAACGCTGTTTGTGTACGTAATCTTGTCGTTACAATTTCTGTTGCTTCTTCAATAGTGAATGTTTCTTTACTGATTTCTACAGTTTTTGGTGTGTGATACTCAACGCGATTTTTCACTCTTTGATAAGCAACAATCAGTTCTGTCAAATCAATGGTGTTTGATTTATCCCAACTTTCATTAGTTTCTAAATGAGATAAATCTGTCGGATGTTTTGTAAAGTAGAGATCTCGTTCTGCTTTCATACTATCAAGTATTTCTGTATATTCTTTATAGTTTTGATATTCAATTAGTCTACCTACTAAATCTTCACGTGGATCTTCTTCAAATTCTACATGATCATCTGATTGAGGTAGAAGTAATTTACTTTTAATCATTAAGAGTTCAGAAGCCATAACGAGATATTCACTAGCAATATTAATTTCTAGACGCTTCATCGTATGTACATATTGCATATATTGCTCAGTTAATGTTTTCATTGGAATGTCATAAACATCTATTTCATATTTCTGAATTAAATGGAGCAATAAATCGAGTGGACCGCTAAAAGCGTCTAATTTTACTTCATACATTTTTATCTACCTCATATTGCATCTATTGTGCATATTTATCAAAAATATTATAGCATGAATAGTAGATATATTTAAAATGAAGGATGTATTTATTTGGAAAAAGCACTTATTGAATTTTTTTATCAATTTCACAGACATCAACATTACTTTTTATGTCATGATATTTTAGAAGATGCATGGAAAGAGCAACCATCATATTCAAAGCAAGATGCTATTGTGAGTTTAATCTTATTTACAACAGCTTCATATCACCATAGACGACATAATTATAAAGGTGCTTTAAAAAGTTATAAAAAAGCACTAGTTACGATATGCAATGCGGTAGAAACACATCAATTACCATTAAACATTGAAGCATACCAACAGCTAATAGAAGAGAAAATTTATCAGGTTACAAAGCAGCATGAGTTTATTCCTATCTATTTGCCTATGACGTCTGAAGCAGAATTAATCGTCAAACGTTTTCATTCAGATTATTTCTTTGAACCAGAAACGTTAACCGATGACTATATTATTCATCACCATAAATTAAGAGATCGCTCTGCTGTAAACCAAGCTAGAATATTAGCTAAAAAGAAAAAGAGTCATAATAAAGATTTTAGTGACTGACATTAATCTTTATTATGCCCTTGGATGATATTGATTATATATTTGCCTGATTTGTGCTTTAGAAACATGAGTATATAATTGCGTAGTTGATATGTCTGAATGTCCAAGCATTTCTTGAACTGCTCTTAAATCAGCACCGTTTTCTAATAAATGTGTTGCAAATGAATGTCTTAAAGTATGTGGCGTTAATGTTTTCGTAATATTTGATTTTATGCCATATTGTTTAATCATTTTCCAAATACCTTGTCGAGATAATGGTTTACCATGCATATTTAAAAACAATACATTCGTAACCGTGCTTTTAAGCAATTGTGGTCGAATCTCTTTCATATAAGTCTTTAAATAATCTATGACAGTATCACCTAATGGAATAATGCGTTCTTTATCACCTTTACCAAACACACGTACAAAGCCCATTATGACATTAATGTTTTCTATTTCAATATGCACGAGTTCGGAAACACGCATACCAGTTGCATACATTAATTCAAGAATTGTGCGATCTCTATAGCCATTTTTTTTAGATAAATCTGGCGCTTCTAATAAACGTACAACTTCATCTATTTCAAGAACATCAGGTAATTTTTTCTCGTATTTCGGTGTTTCAAGTAATACAGTTGGATCTTTTGCGGCATACTTTTCTCGTAATGCAAATTGATGAAAACTTCTAATAGTTGAAATAAAACGAGCTAACGATTTAGCCGAACTTCCTTGATCAATTAAGTAACCTAAACACTCTTGTATCGTTTGACGGTCTATAAAGTCGATATGTTCAATATGTCGTGTTTCAAGATAAAGTTTATATTTATCTAAATCTCTACGATAGGCACCAATCGTATTTGGACTTAATCCCTTTTCAATTTGAATAAATTTTAAATATTCTTCTATGATTGTATTCATGTCATAACCTCTTTAAAACGGGATGTAACAAAGTGTCTTTAAGAGGATTTGTTATCTCCTTTACCTTTAGCTTGACATTCAGCACATATGCCATGAAATGTTAAGCGATGATCTAAAATTTTAAAATTAAATTCAGTTTCCACACGTTCTTCGACTTGTGGTAATAAATCTTCTTCAATTTCATCAACACGACCACACTCCATACAAACTAAATGATGATGAAAATGTTTAGCACCTTCTTTTCTTAAATCGAAGCGGGCAACGCCGTCACCAAAATTAATCTTGTCTACTACTTTTAATTCTGCTAATAATTCTAACGTACGATAGACAGTGGCTAACCCAATTTCTGGAGCACGATCCTTTACCTTCAAATATACATCTTCTGCACTTAAATGGTCCTTTTCATTTTCAATTAAAACGCTCACTGTTGCTTCACGTTGAGGTGTTAATTTATATGAAGATTGTTGTAATTGTTGCTTCACGCGATTTAAACGGTCTTCCACGGAAGCTTCACCCCTCTACTAAAAATTATAATCATTTTAATCTATACTGATAAAATTCTCATTTATAAAGTACCAGTATTATCAATAAAACGCAAGTAAGACTGCTTATTATTTAGAATTATTATAATGTAGTAGTAAATATTGTAGTGCGATGATTGTTTTTGCATCGGTGATTTCATTAGTTGCTAATCGTTGGCTTATCTCTGTTAAAGGTATTTTATGTAATTCGACAAATTCATCATCGTCTAAATGCATCTTGCCAGGTGATAATTTGTTAGTAAAGTAGATAGATAATTTTTCATTTGAAAAGCCAGGAGAACCATACATATCCGTTATATGCACAAGATGTTCAGCAACATACCCTGTCTCTTCAGACAATTCTCTTTTAGCTGCACTTTCAAGTTGCTCTCCTTGTTCTAATTTACCAGCTGGAATTTCTAATAAAGGTTGCTCAATTGGCTTGCGATATTGTTTAACTAATAAAACTTCATTCTCAGGGGTCACCGCACATACTGCTACGGCACCATTATGATAAATAAGTTCACGTTTGGCTCTTTTGCCATTCGGTAATTCCACTTCATGAAGTTCTAGGTCTATAATTTTCCCATTATAAATAACTGTTCTATCAATGGTCGTTTCTGTAAAGTCCATTATTTATTCACTCCTCTTTCATTTAGATGGATATATTGATAAGATAAATGCGTTAATTAAAGTGTATCGAAAGGAGCTAGGACATGCAAAAAAAAATTTTAAAGAGTGGCATAGAAATTTCTGAATTAGGTTTAGGTTGCATGAGTTTAGGAACAAATTTTAAAACTGCTCAATCTATTATTGATTGTGCTATCGAGCATGGTATTACTTACTTTGATACGGCTGATATGTATGACCATGGAATGAATGAAGAACTTGTAGGGAAAGCACTTAAAAAATACCATAATCGTGGTGATATCATCGTTGGTACAAAAGTAGGTAACCGTCTATTAGATAATGGTCAGACAACTTGGGATCCTTCTAAGAAACATATTAAAGAGGGCGTGAAACAATCGCTGAAGCGTCTAAAAATGGAACATATTGATTTATATCAATTGCATGGTGGGACTATCGATGATCCTTTAGATGAAACGATTAGTGCCTTTGATGAATTGAAGCAAGAAGGTATTATACGTTCATACGGTATTTCATCCATTCGTCCAAATGTTATTGACTATTACTTGAAGCATAGTCAAATTGATACAATTATGTCGCAATTTAATCTGATAGATAATCGCCCAGAACGCTTATTAGAACAAATCCATGCAAAGCAAGTTAAGTTACTCGCTCGTGGCCCCGTATTTAAAGGATTATTAACTGCTAATAGTATTGATGTATTAGATAGTAAATTTCATGAAGGTATATTTGACTATACGCATCATGATTTAGGTGAAACAATTGCTTCTATTAAAGAAATTGATAATAATTTAAGTGCGTTATCATTTAACTATTTAGTGTCACATGATGCATTAGGATCTATTATTGTTGGTGCAAGTTCAGTGAAGCAACTTGAAGAAAATGTGCATAATTATTTAATTAAACTTAGTTTAGACAAAGTTAAAGCAGCGCGTCATCGTGTAAAAAATATAGAATATACGCAGCATTTAACTTAGGAAAACAGCTTGGACATCAAAAATAAAATATTAGCGCAAAGAGAGCGGAACAGAATTTATTATAAATTCGTAGTCCTGCCCTGATAAGGTTGACTAGGATTGAAAATATGTTTAAATCAAGCTTTTTTCAATCCTAGTCAACTGTTGCCAATATTAGTTCATAAAGCTAAGACATCATGATGTCCCAGACTTTTTGCGCTTCTTTTATATTCAACACTTTGTATTTTATTGGTTCGTCTTCATAGGGCGCTGTCTCATCCGCCCCACCCCAACTTGCTTTGCTTGGTGAAATGCTTTTTGCATTTCTCTTTGTTGTTGCCCCGGCACTGTTTTCTCATGAGTTTTGTCATAAATATTATGTATTTACATGTCATTTTTCGGTGAAGTGCTTTTAAAAAAGTATGGCGCTTTTGTATCATTTAATATTCGTTAATAAACGCAATGAATGAGGTGCCTTATGAATAAGAATAATGACATGAAGCAACATATGTTATCAATAGAAATATCAGTTTTAATATCTTTAATGTTTAGCCTACAAATTATTTCATTACATTTTATTTTTAAATAATGGTGCAAAAATACGTTCAAATGTTCTTGGAGCAAGTTGATATATTTTGAGCATTTGATGCATCCATGTCGGTTGATTTATTTCTTGCTCTTTTCTAATTATGCCTTTAATAACTCGGTGTGCTAACTGTTCAGGTTCAATCATTAGACGACTATACTTTGTTGCATATGTCATCGTGGGGTCTGCTTTTTTATGAAATGGCGTTCGAATCGGACCAGCATTAACAACCATAACATGTAATTCAGGTGATTCTATTCTTAATGCGTTTAACGAAGCGTTTAAAGCTGCTTTAGATGCACTGTAATGTGCGGCATGTGCTTGAGTAACAAAAGCAGCTTGGCTTGAAATAGCTACGATTGACGCCCCATTAACTAAATAAGGTGCTAAACCATAAAAGAGCAAATGAAATCCAAGTAAATTAACTGCATAAGTTTCTATCATTTCCTTATTTGAATGAGCGGCTATAGATTTAAAGTAACCTAAACCTGAGCTATAAATAATGCCATCAATAGTTTCTGACCATTGAGAAGTAAGTGCTATAATGTCATTTTGTTGTTCTAAATCACAACATATTGTTTGAATATGTCCTTTGTATTTATTTAACGACAATGATTGATACTTCTCTATGTCTCTTATGATTAAGGTCACTTTTGCGCCATGACTTAGCAATGCTTTTACAATTTCTAAGCCTAAGCCACTTGTTCCTCCAGTTACAACATAATGTTTACCTATCATTTTGTTCTCCTTTTAGTATCAATTTCGACCATATTTTATAGTTATGTTACTATGTATCTATCAAAAGGGGAAGGAATTGATATAATAATGAAACTTGTTTTTTATGGTGCAGGTAATATGGCTCAAGCTATTTTCACAGGTATTATTAATGCAAATAAGTTAGAATCAAATGACATTTATCTTACGAATAAATCTAATGAAGAGCGCCTTAAAACATTTTCAACTCGCTTAGGTGTTGAATATAGTTATGATGATGCAGCTTTATTAAAAGGTGCAGATTATGTTTTTTTAGGAACAAAACCACATGATTTTGAAACTGTTGCCAAACGCATTCGTCCATATATACAAGATAATAATCGCTTTATATCAATCATGGCAGGACTGCCTATTGATTATATTAAACAGCAACTTGAAGTTAATCAGCCAGTAGCGCGTATCATGCCTAATACAAATGCGCAAGTGGGTCATTCAGTCACAGGTATTAGCTTTTCAAATAATTTTGGACCAACTGCTAAGCAAGAAGTGATTGATTTGGTAAACGCCTTTGGTTCTGTAATAGAAGTTGACGAAAGTCATTTACATCAAGTGACAGCAATTACTGGAAGTGGTCCAGCTTTCCTTTACCATGTATTTGAACAATATGTCAAAGCCGGGACAAATCTTGGTTTAGAGAAGCGTCAAGTAGAAGAATCAATCCGTAATCTTATAATTGGTACGAGTAAGATGATTGAACGTTCAGATTTAAGTATGGAACAACTTAGAAAAAATATTACATCCAAGGGTGGTACTACGCAAGCAGGGTTAGATGCGCTTGCAGAGCATAATATATCGGGTATATTTGAAGACTGTTTAAATGCGGCTGTTAAAAGAAGTATAGAATTATCTAAAAATGATAACTAATACAATTAAAACATTAAATAGAGTAGCATAGAAATCTTTAAGTTAAACTGATTTTCTGTGCTACTCTATTTTATATATTATTTATTTTTATTCAATTTTGAAAGTGTCGAAATCGTTTACAAATATGAAATTAGGTACATTGTCTTGCTGCAAAAGATGATTATAAATGTGATGAATATCCTCTTTATTATAGCGATTACTCATATGAGTGATTAATGTTTGCTTAACATGTGCCTGATGAATAAGCTGAAATACATCATCTATATGACTATGATGATAGTTATTTGCTAATGCTTTATCCCCTTCTATGTATGTAGCTTCATGAATCATTAACTGAGCGCCCTGTGCTATGATTTTCTCGTTGGCACATGGCTTAGTATCTCCAAATATTGCTATGATTGGACCTGGTTTTGCTAATCCTTTAAAGTCTTGGGATTTATAAATAATATTATTAAATTCAAATGTATCGTTATCCTTAACTTCTTGGTATTTAGGACCTGGCTCAAGTCCGAGTGCTTTCAAAGCTTCGACATTAATTTTACCTGGTGTTGTAGGCGCTTCAACTCTGTAACCATAAGATACAATGCCATGGTTTAGAACCTTTGCAGTTACCTTAAACCCATTATGATGATAACTAAAGCCATCGTCGATTTCTATAAAAGTAATTGGATAATTCAAGTGAGATTCAGATAAGCTTAAAGTTGTTTCAACAAATGCCTTGATTCCATGAGGACCAACCAAAGTTAAAGGTTTACTTTCTCCTCCTTGAAATGAGCGACTTGTTAATAAACCTGGTAATCCAAAAATATGATCGCCGTGCATATGCGTTATAAAAATATGATCAACTTTACCGAGTTTAATGGAATGATGTAAAATTTGATGTTGTGTTCCTTCGCCTACATCAAATAGCCATATTGAATTAGAGTAAGGTTCCAAATTTAAAGCAATTGCTTGGGTATTTCTTTCTTTTGTAGGCAAGCCTGCGCTCGTACCAAAAAACGTTACTTCCATGCATATGCCTCCTTTACTTCAATATATTTTATCATAAGTAATGACAATTGTTATAATAAGAAATAAAGTATAATATAAGCAAAAAGATATGAATACCTGTCCCTTTTATTTTATAATAAGAAAATCATATCCCTAAAGAATTGAGGTTTTGATCTTGAGTACAAAAAACAAACATATTCCTTGTTTAATTACAATTTTTGGAGCAACTGGTGATTTAAGTCACAGAAAGCTTTTCCCATCTCTTTTCCATTTATTTCAACAGAATAATCTTGATGAACATATTGCTATCATCGGAATTGGTCGCCGAGATTTAACAAATGATGAATTTCGTCAACAAGTTGCATCTTCTATACAACACCATGTAGGCAATACAGACTTATTAGATGAATTTATGACGCATGTCTATTATCATCGTCATGATGTCAATGATGAGGCAAGTTATCAATCGTTGTTAACTTTTTCAAATGAATTAGATAAGCAATATCAATTACAAGGTAATCGCCTATTCTATTTAGCTATGGCACCTCAATTCTTTGGTATTATTTCAGATTTCTTAAAAACATCTGGTCTTACTAATACACATGGTTTCAAACGTCTAGTTATAGAAAAACCATTTGGCAGTGATTTGAAATCTGCAGAATCTTTAAACAAACAAATTAGAAGATCGTTCAAAGAAGAAGAAATATATAGAATTGATCATTATTTAGGTAAAGATATGGTGCAAAACATTGAAGTGTTAAGATTTGCCAACGCGATGTTTGAGCCTTTATGGAATAATAAATATATTTCAAATATTCAAGTAACATCATCAGAATTATTAGGTGTTGAAGATCGTGGAGGATACTATGAATCAAGTGGTGCATTAAAAGATATGGTGCAAAACCATATGCTTCAAATGGTGGCTTTACTTGCCATGGAAGCACCTATTAGTTTAAAAAGCGAAGATATACGTGCCGAAAAGGTAAAAGTATTAAAATCTTTACGTAAATTAGAGCCAGAAGAAGTTAAACAAAACTTTGTACGTGGCCAATATGGTGAAGGTTATATTGATAATAAGCCAGTTAAGGCTTATAGAGATGAGGATCGAGTAGCAAATGATTCTAACACGCCAACGTTTGTGTCAGGTAAATTAATGATAGATAACTTTAGATGGGCTGGTGTACCGTTTTATATCCGAACAGGCAAACGTATGAAGTCAAAAACAATTCAAGTTGTAGTTGAGTTTAAAGAAGTTCCAATGAATTTATATTATGAATCAGATAAGCTGTTAGATTCTAACTTATTAGTCATTAATATCCAACCAAATGAAGGTATTTCACTGCATTTAAACGCTAAAAAAAGCATCCAAGGTATCGAAACTGAACCAGTTCAACTATCTTATGCAATGAGTGCTCAAGATAAAATGAACACAGTTGATGCGTATGAAAACTTACTTTTTGATTGTCTAAAAGGAGATGCGACTAACTTCACGCATTGGGAAGAATTAAAATCAACATGGAAATTTGTCGATATCATTCAAGAAGAATGGACATTAAATGACCCTGTATTTCCTAATTATGAATCTGGAACTAATGGTCCGCTTGAAAGCGATTTATTATTAAGCCGAGATGGTAATCACTGGTGGGACGATATTCAATAAAAACATAAAGAGCAGCATATCGTTTTATGTATTCGAGTGCTGTTCTTTTATTTTTAAATTAATGTGACCGTAATTGGTGTATATTTAGTGAAATTATTGTAAAATATAATGTAATGATTGAAATTTATTGGAGTGAAAGTTTTGGACGTTATTAAGCAGCTACAACAGGCCATTGTTTATATTGAAGACCGCATTACCGAGCCGTTTAATTTGCAGGAATTAAGTGATTACGTTGGTCTTTCACCTTACCATCTCGACCAATCATTTAAAATGATTGTGGGTTTATCTCCATCAAATTATGCTCAAGCAAGAAAAATGACACTTGCAGCAGAAGATATGATACAAAATTCATCACGTCTTGTTGATGTTGCAAAAAAGTATCAATATGCTAATGCAAATGATTTTGCAAATGATTTTAGTCGTTTTCATGGTCTCTCACCTATTCAAGCATCTACTAAAAAAAATGAACTTAAAATTCAAAAAAGAGTATACATAAAATTATCTACAACAGAGCGTGAACCATTTCCCTATAGATTAGAAGAAACCAGCGATATTGCGCTGGTTGGGCATGCACGATATATTAATACAAACCAACTATCCAATCCATTTAATGTTCCAGACTTTTTAGAAGATTTATACCTTGATGGTAAGATTAAAGATTTATTAAAGTATAATAATATAAGCCCTTATGAATTATTTGTCATTAGTTGTCCTTTAGACAACGGGTTGGAAATATTTGTCGGCGTTCCAAGTGATCGATACCCGATGCATTTAGAAAGTAGACGCTTACCTGGTCGTCATTATGCAAAGTTTAATCTGCACGGTGAGATAGATTATGCTGTAAATGAAGCATGGCATTTTATTGAAACGAGTTTGCAATTAACATTGCCTTATGAACGAGATAGCCTTTATGTCGAGATATATCCACATGAGATATCTTTTGAACAGCCAACTAAAATTCAACTTTGGTTACCAATACAACAAGAAACATATCATGTAGATTCAGAAGATGAAATAGAATAATGTGACAAACGACAAGTCTGGGACATAAAGTTCTTGGACAAATAAAAAAGCAATTTCTATTGAAAATAATATAGGAACTGGCTTTTTTAAGTATGTTGATGTGAAATTACGTATAAATGAGATGTATTTTTGCAAGACCCTTTGCGGTACAGAATTCATAATGAATTCGTAGTCCCGCCCCGGCAAGGTTGACTAGGATTGAAAAAGCTTGGTATTAGCGTATTTTCAATCCAGTCAACTACTGCCAATATTATAGTGGTCAAACTAAAGTTCTGCAACAAAACATTCATATGGTTGGACTCTTTCCAGAATTACTTCACTTGGATAATTGTGTAATTTAATCTTGGCATGCGTAATATCAAATGGTAAATTAAGTTTTGCTTCAGTTTTTGTTAAATTAGCTGCTACTACAACAGTTTTATCTCCAAGTGTGCGTGTGTATGCAAATATTTTAGAATTATCAGCATCTACTAAATCAAATTGACCATAAGTATAAATGTCATCAGATTTTTTTAATTTAATTAATTTTTTATAAAAATTCAATACAGAATGTTCATTACTTAATTGCTCTTTAACGTTAATCGTTTTATAGTTAGGATTGACTGGAAACCATGGTTGCCCTTCTGTAAATCCACCATTCACACTATCATCCCATTGCATTGGTGTACGCGCGTTATCACGATTTTCCATTTTATACTTGTCTAGTAGTTTTTCAACGTCTCCACCTGACTTTTTCACAATTTGATATTCATTTTTTACAGCTATATCATTAAATGTCTCTATGCTTTCAAATGGATAGTTGGTCATACCTATTTCTTGTCCTTGATAGATAAATGGTGTACCTTGTTGTAAGAAATAAACTACAGCGTGGCTTGTCGCCGACTCATACCAATATTTTTCATCATCTCCCCATGTTGAAACTCTACGTGGTTGGTCATGATTTTCAATAAATAATGCATTCCACCCTATGCCTTCGAGACGTTTTTGCCAATGATTTAAGACATTTTTGTAGGCGTTGACATTAAATTTTTGATCTCCTGTTGACCATAATCCGAGATGTTCAAATTGAAAAATCATATTAAATTTTCCTTCGTCCTCGCCTACCCATTCTTCTGCATTATCTGGATTAACACCATTTGCTTCACCCACTGTCATAATATCATAATGACTCAAAGATTTATCTTTCATTTCCTGAAGCCACGCTTGTATACCTGGTTGATTCATATCAACATCAAAGGCAGGTGCATAGGATTTACCAATTGGAACTGGTAAATCCCCTGCTTCAAATGTTTTCTTAATATGAGTAATTGCATCAACTCGAAATCCATCAATTCCTTTATCAAACCACCAATTCATCATGTCGAATATGGCTGTTCTTACTTCAGGATTATGCCAATTTAAATCGGGTTGTTTTTTACTAAATAGATGGAAATAATATTGTTGTGTTTGAGTATCATATTCCCAAGTAGATCCATTAAAGATACTTTCCCAGTTATTTGGCTCTGAACCGTCTTCTTTAGGATCTCGCCATATATACCAATCGCGTTTGGGGTTATTCTTGCTTGATTTTGATTCTATAAACCATGGATGCTCATCAGAAGTATGATTAACGACTAAGTCTAAAATCAATTTCATATCACGTGCATGAATTTCATTTAACAGTTGATCAAAGTCAGACATTGTACCAAATTCATCCATGATTGCTTGATAATCACTTATATCATACCCATTATCATCATTAGGTGATTGATACATTGGACTTAACCAAATGACATCAATGCCTAAATCTTTTAAGTAATCTAACTTAGCAATGAGACCGGGTAAATCCCCGATACCATCATTATTACTGTCATTAAAGCTTCTAGGATACACTTGATATGCGACCGCTTCTTTCCACCAATTTCTTTTAATTGACATAGTACCTACTCCTTTATATTTATTTGAGTTGATTGACGTTGAATGATTGATGTTGGTATATAGATGTTTTGATTTTCTACATTAGATACTTGTTGTTGTGCTAATAGATTAATGATTTGTGTTGCAGCAGTTTGTCCTAAACATTCTGTATTTATATTGATACACGTTTGTGGGGGTGAAGCACTTTCGGTTATAAATGAATAATTAAATGTTGCAGTGCCTATATCTTTTGGAATAAACACATGATTATCATATAACACGCTTAAAAGATGTAGATTAAGCATTGCATCTGAAGTGATAATAGCATGAGGTAATTGCTGTAAGCATAATAAGTATTTGACAAATTGTTGTAAATCTAGGCGCTGATTTGATATGTTGTGCACTTTGGGATATAAACTCGCATCGATCATTGCTTGTTGATAGCCAATTGTTCGATCTGCGGAAACTGCATAATTACCTTTTTCGGACAAAAATAGAATATCTTGAAAGCCTTGTAGGATTAACCAATCAGTTAGTTTATATGCTGCTTCAATATTATCATTATCAATATGGATGACATCATTTTTATTATAATTTTTACCAATAACAACAAACGGTATACCTAGATTAACTAATAATTGAAAGATAGGATCATTTTCTTTGGAATAAAGTAATATAAATCCATCCACCTTTTTGCTATCTATAAAATATTGAACCTCTTTTAACAAATCTTCTTCATTATTTGAAACTGTTGTATTGGTAGCATAATTAAATTGATTACATGTGTTACTTATGCCAGTAATCACATCATTATAGAATGGATTTTGGCGCAATAGATTTGTTTCACTTTTGAAGATAAGACCGATTGTGTTTGTTTTTTTAGTTATAAGTGTACGTGCAGCTTGATTAGGGAAGTAATTTAATTCATCCATCGCTGTTTGTACCTTTTGGATAGTGGCTAAACTAATTTTCTTGTTACCTTTAATGACTCTTGAAACAGTTGATGGTGAGACATTTGCATACCTTGCCACGTCTTTAATTGTTACCGTAAAATCACCTCTTTTATAGTAAGCGCTTTCAATAGAAATTCTATAACATTTAATAGGTAAAAGTAAAATAATTATGCAAACGTTTGCACAGAATGATAAGAAGGGAGCGGGACTACGAATTCATAATGAATTCTGTCCCGCTCCGGCAAGGTTGACTAGGAATGACAAAAGCTTAGTGTAAGCTTATTTTCAATCCAGTCAATAGTTCATAGCCAATAACATACTAATATCCTAGACTCTTAAATATTATTCTTCAACCCATTGTGTATGGAATACGCCTTCTTTGTCTTTACGTTCATAAGTATGAGCGCCAAAGTAATCGCGTTGAGCTTGGATTAAGTTAGCAGGTAAGTTCTCTGAACGATAACTATCATAGTAATTAATACTAGCTGAGAAACCTGGTGTAGGCACGCCATTACGAACACCTGTAGCTACTACATCTCTTAATGCATCTTGATATTCAGTTACAATACCTTTAAAGTAAGGGTCTAATAATAAATTTTGTAATTCTGAATTATTATCATATGCATCTTTAATTTTTTGCAAGAATTGTGCACGGATGATACAACCTTCGCGCCAAATCATAGCTAAATCGCCCAATTTAAGATTCCATTCGTTTTCTTCACTTGCTTTGCGCATTTGAGCAAAACCTTGAGCATAAGAACAAATTTTACTCATATATAAAGCTTTACGAATTTTTTCTAAGAATTCATCTTTGTCACCGTCAAATGTAGCGTTTGGTCCATTTAATAATTTGGAAGCATTGACACGTTCTTCTTTTATGGATGAAATAAAACGAGCAAATACTGATTCTGTAATAATTGTTAATGGAATACCCAATTCTAACGCGTTAATCGATGTCCATTTACCAGTTCCTTTTTGGCCAGCAGTATCAAGAATTTTTTCTACTAAAGCATCATGACTTTCGTCTAATTTTGTAAAGATATCTCCAGTGATTTCGATTAAATAGCTTTCTAATTCACCACCATTCCAATTTTTGAATGTTTTCGAAATCTCTTCATGTGACATACCTAATAGGTCTTTCATCATAGCATAACTTTCCGCGATTAATTGCATATCGGCATATTCAATACCGTTATGGACCATTTTCACGTAATGGCCTGCACCATTAGGACCAATATATTCTACACAAGAAGCACCGTCTTTAGCTTTCGCAGCTATAGCATCTAAAATATCACTTACTTTATTGTATGCTGCTTCTTGTCCACCAGGCATCAAAGAAGGACCAGTAAGAGCCCCTACTTCTCCACCAGATACACCCATGCCTATGAAATTAATGCCGCTTTGGGCTAACGCTTTATTTCGACGAATCGTATCTTGGTAATTTGTATTTCCTCCGTCAATAAGAATATCATCATCATCTAATAAAGGTAACAAACTATCTATAGTTGCATCTGTAGCAGGACCAGCTTTTACCATGAGTAAAATTTTACGAGGTTTTTCTAGGGACTTAACAAACTCCTCTAAACTATAAGTTGGATGAATATTTTTTCCTTTTGATTCTTCTACCATTTCATCCGTTTTTTGTCTAGAACGGTTAAACACAGAAACACTGTAACCGCGTGATTCTATATTCCACGCCAAGTTTTTCCCCATTACTGCCAAACCTACTACACCGATTTGTTGTGTCATATTACTTACCTCTCTTGTTCAGTTTTTCATTAGTATTGTATCATATATTATGAGTATACTTCATCTTACATAAACTTACTTAGCTACATTTTCAACGATTTTAATTAGTTGCTCAGTTAATTGACATAAAGCAGTCACTGAAATTCTTTCTGATGTAGTGTGGATGGCTTCATAACCAACGCCTAATATCACAGTAGGAATGCCTAACATATTGATAATACTTCCATCTGAACCGCCACCTGAAATTACAGTATCTCCAGATAAGCCTAATGCATGGGCACTATTTACAGCAATTTGAGTGACAAGTGCGTCGTCGGGAATTTTAAAACCAGGATAACTTTTTACTACATTTACTTCAGCAGCGCCACCCAATGCTTTAGCTGTAGATTCAAACGTTTCTTTCATATGATGTATTTGTTGTTTGATCATTGTATCGGAATGAGATCTTGCTTCTGCCTCTAAAACAACTTCGTCAGCAACAATATTTGTAGCAGCGCCACCATGAAATTTACCAATATTAGCTGTAGTCACATTATCAATTTGGCCTAATTTCATCTTACTAATTGCTTTTGCAGCAATATTTATCGCACTAACACCTTTATTAGGAGTACTTGCATGCGCTGTTTTACCTTTAATGATTGCCTCTAAAAGCATTTGAGTAGGTGCACCAGTTACGGTTGTGCCAACATCTACACTAGCATCTACAGCAAAACCATAATCAGCATCTAAAAGACTGTCATCAAGTGCTTTAGCTCCTAATAATCCTGATTCTTCCCCTACGGTAATAATGAATTGAATTTGTCCATGTAAAATATTGTGTTCTTGGATGTGCCGAATCATTTCTATAATAGCTGCTAATCCTGCTTTATCGTCAGCCCCTAAAACCGTAGTGCCATCAGAATAAATATAGCCGTCTTCTTTAATTTCAGGTTGAATATTTACACCAGGAACGACGGTATCCATATGACTCGTAAAATAAATTTTATCAACATCTCTATTCGTAATATTACTTGGTAATGTACAAATTAAATTGTTTGCACCTAAACCATCATGCTGACTGGCTTGATCTTCAATTACATTTAACCCTAATTGTTTTAATTTAGTTTTTAATATGGGTTGAATTACTGATTCATGACCCGTTTCTGAGTCGATTTGTACCAATTCTAAAAATGTATCAACTAATCGCGATTGGTTAATCACCTTGCCCACTCCTTCTTTTAAAACTTATGATTATAGTTTAACTGACTTGAGTTAACAGAGAAAATATAATGATTGCCATTTTGAAGTAAATCATATAAGGTTATTTTATATATAAATTTTATAACATTATCATACAGTGTTAAGGAGCGTTTCAATTGAATAACAAAGTTTTAAGAGTTATTATTATCGTCATGTTGGTTGCAGTTGTGGCAGCATTATTATTAACAAGTTTAGTGCCATTTATGCAATAAAATACAGGCATGTTGTAATGACATTGTGTCATGCAAGCATGCCTGTATTTATTATAATTCACTATGTAAGCGCAATGAGCCGAATTGTGATTTTATTTGTAAATAATCCTCTAATTCATTTAAAATCTGAATTAAACTTGAACGTGAATTTAATGCTTTATGTGTGGTTGGTAAAGGCAATTCATTTAATGTGAGTCTGATTTCATATAAAGAATGTAAGCGCAATACTGTATAGTCGTTGCTATTGACATTTTCACCAATTTCATACAATAAATGTGAGACTCTTTTAGCTATTGGATCGTTTATTTCAACATTTTGAAGGTGTGCGTGTATACGTTTTAATAACTCAAGTTGTTCTTGTCGCATATCAAAATAGTGATAGTATGAATTTTCATTACGTACAAAATGATTTTTTACATCTCTAAATGCGATTGACTTTCCTTTGTTAATATCTAACTGTAATTGCTTGAAATTCAATTTAATAATCTCATTTGATGATTTACATAATTGGCTAAATTTTAAAAAGACTTCTTTAAATTCTTGTTCAATTTTAGCTTTATAACGCATTAAATCTTTATCTAAACTTGGCATAATTAAATTCATAATAAAAGCAATACCAAGACCAACACATAAAAGCTGGATTTCATTGAAAATTAAATGAAGGTTAATTGCTTTAGCATTAAAGACATGAAGTAAAATAACGCAACTGGTAACGACACCTTCTTGTACTTTTAACATCACGGTAACAGGAATAAATAACATAACGATTAAACCTAGAATAACTGGTGTTTGACCTAATAAACTGAAGATAGCAGAACCAATAAATAAAACTAAGATACAGGATATAAATCGAGATACTATCGCTTGAACCGAATGCATTTTTGTATGTTTGATGCACAACACAATAAGGATAGCACTTGAAGCATAATTATCAAGTCCTAGCCATTTTGCTAGAATGACTCCGAGAGTAATACCTACAGCTGTTTTTAGTGTTCTAAATCCAATCTTATAAGGATTTAACTTTAACATGTGTAAGCACCAATTATCTTTCTTCGCAGTACTTATCGAATAACGCTTGTAATTGATTGATGACATCCATAACATCATGTCCTTCAATTTGATGACGTTCAATCATTTCAGTGATTTTACCGTTTTTAATAAGTGCAAAAGATGGACTAGATGGTGCATAGCCTTCAAAATAATCTCTTGCTTTTTGTGTTGCTTCCTTATCTTGACCAGCAAATACCGTAACAAGACGTTGAGGCAATCTATCATAGTGTAATGCGTGTGAAGCTGCTGGACGAGCTACGCCTCCTGCACAACCACATACAGAATTCACCATCACTAATGTGGTTCCTTGTTGTTGTAATACTTCATCAACCTCTTCTGCAGTTGTTAGTTGTTGATAGCCAGCTTGTTCAATTTCACTGCGGGCTTGATTAACTACATCGTTCATATATAAATCAAAATTTAAATCCATACGATTCACCTTTCATTTTAAAAAGACTTTCCTTTATTCTACTAATATTGACGGCAATCTTCAATAAGCTTGTTTACTCGAAATGATATAACACAAAAAGCATGAAAACAAAATCAAAGTTGACTACGTTTTCATGCCTGCAAAATATTAATAAATATTTGTTGTCTCTATCGTATATTGTTCAATGCGTTTTTTAACGTGTGACATAAACTTACCTGTTTGTACCCCATCAAGTATTCTATGATCAATTGAAATACATAAATTTACCATGCTTCTAACAGCTATCATATCATCAATAACTACAGGTTTTTTAATGATTGATTCAACTTGTAAAATGGCTGCTTGAGGATGATTGATAATACCCATAGAAGAAACAGAACCAAATGTACCTGTGTTATTTACAGTAAATGTACCGCCTTCCATGTCAGCTTGTGTTAATTTTTTTGTCCGTGCTTTATTTGCTAAATCATTAATTTCTCTAGCAATACCTTTAATTGATTTTTCATCCGCGTGTTTAATCACTGGGACATATAACTTATCATCATCAGCTACTGCTATAGAAATGTTTATGCCTTTATGAATGATGATGTCTTCACCGTCCCAACTACTATTAAGAATAGGATTTGCTTTTAAAGCGTCTGCCACGGCTTTTACAAAGAATGCAAAGAACGTTAAGTTATAACCCTCTTTTTCTTTAAAGTTATTTTTATAATGATTTCTTGTTTGAACTAAGTTTGAAGCATCTATTTCAACCATCATCCAACCGTGTGGTATTTCTGTTACACTAGTTACCATATTTTGCGCGATGGCTTTTCTGACACCGTTGACAGGAATACTTGATGGTTGCAATGACTCAGTCTTAGAAGTTGTATTTCTAGTTGCTGTCGTAGCTTTAGTTTGTTGCTTTTCTTGACTTGTGTTATCGCTGTGTTGTTGAATATATTTTAAAATATCTTTCTTGTTTACACGTCCCTCAAATCCTGTACCTATTACTTGTGTTAAATCTACTTGATGTTCAGCAGCTAATTTGAATACTACAGGTGAAAATCGACCGTTATTATTTTTTGCGTCTGTATCTTGTGATTTATAAGAATTTAAGGCATTTTTTGCAGACTCAGATTCAGTTACGTTATTTTGAGATTTATCATCAATATGGTTATTTGTTTCTCCATGTGTTTCAATACGACAAATAATTGAATCAACGGCAACTGTTTCACCTTTATCAACAAGTATTTCAGTAATTGTACCTGATACTGTTGAAGGGACTTCAGCAGTGACTTTATCTGTGATAACTTCACATAGTGGCTCATATTCATCTACTGAATCTCCAACTGAGACTAACCACGTTTCTATTGTACCTTCATGTACACTTTCACCTAACTTTGGCATTTTTACATCCATTTTTATACACTCCTTAAAATGACGCAAGTTCACGCATTTTCGCTTCAATTTTTTCAGGATTCATCATTACTTCGTTTTCTAAAGAAGGTGAAAATGGCATTGAAGGTACATCTGGACCAGCTAATCTCATGATAGGTGCATCTAAATCAAAGAGACAGTTTTCAGCTATAATTGCTGCGACCTCTGACATAACACTTCCTTCTAAATTATCCTCTGTGACCAACAAGATTTTGCCATTTTGTTTTGCATGTTGAATGATTGTTTCCTTATCTAATGGATATATGGTTCTTAAATCGACAACTTCAACACTAATGCCATCTGCTGCTAATATATCAGCTGCTTGCAGACAATAATTAACACATAATCCGTATGTAAATACAGTTATATCTTGTCCTTCTCTTTTTACATCTGCTTTTCCAAGTGGCACGGTATAATAGCCTTCAGGAACTTCTTCTTTTAAAAAACGATAAGCTTTTTTATGTTCGAAGAATAATACTGGGTCATTAGATGCAATGGATGATAATAATAATCCTTTAGCATCATAAGGGGATGATGGTATAACAACTGTTAATCCAGGCGTTGAAGCAAAAATACTTTCGATGCTTTGCGAGTGATACAAACCACCATGAACACCTCCACCAAAAGGTGCGCGAATTGTGATAGGACAATTCCAATCATTATTGGATCGATAGCGCATTTTTGCTGCTTCACTAATAATTTGATTTGTAGCTGGTAAAATAAAGTCTGCAAATTGAATTTCAGCAATTGGTCGTTTACCTAAAGCTGAAGCACCAATCGCAGTACCTACTATATTTGATTCGGCTAAAGGTGTATCAATTACACGTTCAACACCATATTTTTCTTGTAAGCCTTTTGTTGCACCGAAGACACCACCCTTAACACCTACATCTTCACCAAGAATAAAGACATTTTCATCCTTTTCCATAGCGATATCTTGAGCTTGTAGAATAGCATCTAAATAAGATAATTTAGCCATTTTGACTACTCCCTTCTTCATATACATGTGTGTAAGCTTCTTCTACATTAGGGTAGTCTGCAGCTTCGGCATCTTTAGTTGCTTGATTGATGATATGTTTATGTTCATTTTCTATTTTATCTAACCATGTTTGATCAATAATGCCAGTGTCCAGTAAGTAAGATTTAAATTTGACATTACAGTCATTTGCTTTTAATCCCTCTTTAATACTTTTACTGCGATACTGATCGTCATCGTCAGAAGAATGCGGTGTCATTCGAGCTGTAACGGCTTCTATTAACGTTGGGCCATCACCATTTAATGCACGTATTCTAGCTTCTTTCATGGCAGCATAAACAGCAATTGGATCGTTACCATCAACTGTAATCCCTTTTATACCATAGCCTATTGCCCTATCTGATAATTTTTCGGCAGCGTATTGTAATGAATCAGGCACTGAAATTGCATATTTGTTATTGATAATAACACACACTAAAGGCAACTTATGCACACCAGCAAAGTTTAGACCTTCATGGAAGTCACCTTGATTAGTACTTCCTTCACCGATAGTTGCCACAGCTATATTTTCTTTTTTATCCATCTTCAGTGCTAGCGCTGCACCAGCTGTATGTGGAATTTGAGTCCCTACAGGAGAACTTTGGGAAAGCATACCTTTTGCTTTATAGCCATAGTGGGCAGGCATTTGTTTCCCTCCAGAGTTAACATCATCTTTTTTACCAAATGAATTTAACATAATTTGATAAGGGCTCATACCCATATACGTTACAAAAGCTAAATCTCGATAATAAGGTGAGGAAATATCTCCTTCTTTAAGTGCGTAAGCCATACCAATTTGAGTCGCTTCTTGCCCTTGACCACTGACAACAAAAGGTATTTTACCAGCTCGATTTAATAACCATAAGCGCTCATCTACTTTTCTTCCTAAATCCATTCCTTTGAAAATGGCTTTTAAATCATCTTCGGTTAATCCGACAGATTGATAATCTTTCATTGTATTTCCTCCTAATTAAACGTGAATAGCTCTATTCTCTATTTTCAATCCTGCTTCCATCAATATTTCTGACATGGATGGATGTGCATGTGTTGTTAATCCTAATTCTAACGCAGAACCATTCATAAATTGTAATAATGCAGCCTCATTAATTAGTTCGGTAACATGTGTTCCAAACATTTGTATACCAATGATTTCCTTATCATCTGCACGAACTATAACGTCGATAAATCCAGCTTGATTGTCCGCTGACACTATCATTGCTTTACCATTTGCACGAAGTGGTAATGTATAGCGTTCGAATTCAATATCTTGTACTGTTGCATCATTATCATTCATTCCTATAGAAGCGATTTCTGGGTATGTATATACACATTTAGGCATTAATTGATAATCTATAGGAATAGGATTATGTTCAAACATATGTTCTACGGCAACGATACCTTCTTTCGAGCCAACATGTGCGAGTTGTAATTTACCTATACAATCTCCGGCTGCATATATATGTTGTTCTTCAGTTTGTTGAAATTTATTGATATTTATATAACCTGCATCATTACAAGTGATCTTAGTGTTGTTTAACCCAATATCTAAAGTGTTAGGTTTACGACCAACTGCAACTAACACTTTATCAACATTAATTATTTGGTTATCCTTCAATGTAAAATCGATTTTTTCTGTTGTAATATTAACTGTATCTTTAGTTAATTCTACATTTAAATGAAAATGTACACCACGTTGTTCTAATGCTTTTTGAATGGCTTGAGAAATACGCTCACTCTCAGTAGGCAGTACGCGAGATGATGATTCAATTACATGTACATGAACACCTAAATCAATCATAAGTGAAGCAAATTCTAAACCAATGACACCAGCACCAATAATGGCTATGCTGTGAGGTAATGTATCTAGATTCAATACATCATCACTCGATAATACAGTGTGATGATCAAAAGGTAAAAATGGTAATTCTGTTGGTCTAGAGCCAGTTGCGATAAGTACAAATTGATTTGTCAGTAATTCTGATTGCCCATCAGTATATTCTACGGAAATCGTTCCACTTTGAGGTGAGAATATTGAACTCCCTAAAATTCGGCCAGTTCCATTAAAAATATCAATATGATTTTGTTTCATTAAATGCTGAACACCTTGGAACATTTGATTAACTATTTGCGTCTTCCGTTGCATAATTTTGTTGAAATCAATGGAAAAATCATTAATTTTTATGCCATATTCACTACTTTGTGTAACTGTATGTATAACTTCGGCAGATTTCAATAAAGATTTGGTTGGTATGCATCCTTTATGCAGACAAGTACCACCAAGCAATTGTCGTTCAACAATTGCTACTTTTTTACCAAGTTGTGATGCCCTAATTGCGGCAACATAACCTGCAGTTCCACCGCCTAACACGACTAAATCATATTGGTTTTTTGACATTGATAAAACTCCCGTCTTTACAACTTCATTTTTAACTACGCATTTATGAAGTTCAATGACTTTTAAATATAGTTATATATTAATTTCACTAAATCATTTTACAACATGTAATTTAACAAAATGAAGAATTATTCTTTATTTTGATATTTATTTACTCTTAAAGCTATAAAACTCAAAAATTATTTGCGTACTGTATAGTTTATGTTTTTGTTTAACTTAAACTTATAGCTAAATGAATTGAATCGATAATTGTTTGTAATTGATCAGATCTTGATGTATAGGAAATTGGTATTGCTGCTCCAAGTAGAATACTCGCTACTTGAGCATGACCTATCAATGTGAATGATTTATAAATGGCATTACCAACATCTATATCAGGAACAAGTAATGCATCAACTTCACCAGCTACCTCAGACATTTCATTTTTTTGAATAGCAATATTTTTGTCAATAGCATTATCCAAAGTGATTGGACCATCTACGGTAATAAAGCGTTCGTTCATTTTAGCAAAGTGCTCTTTTAATTTTGCGGCATCAATCGAAGACGAGATTTTCACAAAAGGTTGGTTAACCGATGATAAAATGCCAATATTAAAATGATCATACTCCATTGATTGCGCAAAACGTTTCAAATTAAAAATTGTGTTTATTTTTGTTTTATATTCCGGAAAACGTTGATATACGACATCACTTAAAACTAACGTCTTATAATATTGTGGTAAATCAAAACAAGCAATGTGATTAAATGATTGAGAAGCATTGCCAAATGCTTGTGTTAAAAACTTTTTAAAACGGGTTGTAGATATATTGCCTTTAACCAAAATGCTTGTTGAATCTTTTTCCAAATCTTGGCTACAAGAATAAAATAAATCTCGCAAATTATCATTTAATTTAAAGTGAATACGTCTTAATAATTGAATATCTAAATCATAAGAACGTATTAACTCGGAAGCATCCTCAATATCATATATATAAATATGTGCGTGTGTCGTTTTTAAAAGATTAATAATTGCAGCAATATATTTTTCTTCATTTGCAAATAAAATTCTTATATTTCCAGTAAAATTTTCTTTTTTCTGAATCAATTGTTTATAATGCATACGACTCAGCTCCACATCATTATTATTATGTTTAAGTTTGACGTTGATTTTGTGATATCATTTCTTTTGCATTTTCACGTGTTAAATCAGTAACATGTGCACCCGAGATCATGCGCGCGACCTCATTAATACGTTCTTCATTTTTTAACTCTTTCACATGTGTTGTTGTGCGACTATCATCCGAGGCTTTACTTATTAATAGATGGTGATCACTCATAGAAGCTACTTGTGGCAAATGCGAAATACATATAACTTGTATATAAGAAGCGATATCTTGCATTTTTTCTGCCATTTTTTGAGCAGCTTGTCCTGAAACACCTGAATCTACTTCGTCAAACAAAATAGCTGTTTGACCTCTTGATTTAACAAAAATACTTTTTAGTGCAAGCATGATACGTGATAATTCACCGCCTGAAGCAACTTTATTTAAGCTTTTTAATGGTTCTCCTTTATTAGGACTTATTAAGAACTCTACAAACTCAATACCGTCTTGATTCGGTTCTTCAAGTGGTTGAAAGGCAATTTCTAAATTTGCATCTTTCATTTGTAAATTGCGAATTTCCGCAACAATATGATCTCTTAATTCAAGAGCAACATTTCGTCGTTCCTTAGATAACTGTTGTCCTTTATCATAAACCCTATCTTTAAGTATGTTAATCTCTTCTTTTAGTTGTGCCGTACTTTCTTCGTAGTTTTCAATTTTTGAAATTTCATGTTCGAGCTTACTTTGATAAGTGATCAAACTAGGAATATCCTTGCCATACTTTCGTTTTAAATTATTTAATAAATTCATTCTAGATTCTGCTTCATTTAATACTTGCTCATCAAATTCTGTATTAGTCATGTCATCATATAGCTCGTGTTTAGCATCTTCTAAAGTATAGTAGAATTGATCTACTTCCTCTTTAAGTTTTTGGTATTTATTTGGCAAAATGTCATTAATAACTTGTAATTGATTGCTAAACTCATATAAACGATCGGTTATGGCATTGTCATCTGTTAATGTCATATGAGCGTTATTTAGTGCAATGCTTAACTTTTCAGAATTTTGAATACGATTAATGTCACTTTCTAGTTGTTCTTCTTCATCTTCTTTTAATTGAGCTTCTTGTAATTCTTCATACTGAAACTTCATTAAGTCTAAACGTTGCAGTAGTGCTTGATCAGCAGATTCAAGCTCTTCAAGTTCTTTTTGTTTCTGTTTATAAGAACGAAATATGTCTTGATACTGCTCTTTTAACTTTAAGTATTTATCTTCGGCATAATCATCAAGTAATTTTAAATGATATTTTTGCTTTAATAAGGATTGCGTTTCATGTTGACCATGTATATCTAATAATTCTTGCATAACTTTACGTAAATCTTGAAGGGTAACGGTTTGATTATTTAAGCGACAGATACTTTTACCAGAGCTAAATATTTCACGTTTCACTAACAAAAAATCTTCATCGATATCTATGCCAAGTTCGGAAAGTATCGAAATGGCTTCAATGCTATTATCTATGTCGAAGATACCTTCAATAATGGCTTTCTTTTCGCCATGACGCACAAAGTCGGATGACGCTCTCATACCAATTAATTGTCCTATGGCATCAATAATAATAGATTTTCCAGCACCTGTTTCACCACTCAAAACAGTTAGTCCATCAGAAAATTGAATTTCTAATTCGTCAATGATGGCAAATTGTTTGATTGATAAATTCTGTAGCATACATTCATCGCATCCTTATAATAAGTTAAAAATTCGAGATTTAATCTCATTACTAGCATTTTCATCTCTACAAATGAGTAAACATGTGTCATCACCACAAATTGTTCCTAGCACTTCTGGCCAATCAATTTGATCCAGAATGGCACCAATCGATTGTGCATTGCCTGGTAATGTTTTTAAAACTAAAAGATTACCAGTACCTTCTATATTTACAAATGAGTCCATAAGATATCTTCCCAATTTTTCAAGCGGATGATATCTTCTATCGTTAGGCAAGCTATAAACATAATGACCTGATGGTGCTGGAACTTTAATAAGTTGTAATTCTTTAATATCTCTTGAGACAGTAGCTTGTGTTACATTGAGTTCATATTCATTCAAACGTTTAACTAATTCATCTTGAGTTTCTATTTGTTCGTTTGAAATAATTTCTCTTATTTTTATATGTCTTACAGATTTTTTAGCCAATATGAACACCTCTATTTACGAATATTTATACATTTATCTTATCACAATGCTAAAAGAACTACTACTAATGCTATTATGAATAGATATTTGAATTTGAACATAAAATAGTGTGAGTGTGTTGTGTACAAATGATTGACGAGAGATGTTTGATTCAAAATAATACGCTATTAACTAGAATATTTAGGTTGTGGCTAGAAAACCATTTATACATTTTGCAATTGTTTTGAATATTTATAAGTTGACTAGTTTCGTACAGAAAAACAACAAAAGGATACCCCTTTTGTTGTTATGTTATAATTGATTTTAATGATCACGTGTATAAAATAATTCAACGATATCTTTTAGCTGACTTATATCATAATCCTCTTTAAGTTGCTCAAGTTCATTTAGGGCAGCATTTTTATGCATTGTTAATTTTTCTTCGGCATCATCTTTTCCTAATAATGAGACATACGTACTTTTATGATTATCTATGTCGCTGCCAATTTTTTTACCTAATTTTGATTCTTCTCCATAAACATCAAGTAAATCATCTTTGATTTGAAACATTAATCCTAAATGTTGGCTAAATAAATTAAGATGCTCTGCAACATGCTCATTGACTTGAGCAATATCAGTTGCAGCCATGACAGCAAAGGTAAGTAACGCACCAGTCTTAGCTCTATGAATTTGTTCTAATGTTGAAATATCCACTGCCTGAGTCTCACTTTGCATATCAAGTGCTTGTCCACCGACCATGCCTAGATGACCACTTGCAAAAGCTAAACGTTGTATTAATTTAACTTTAATATCGTTATCAAGTTGAGTATCATTTGAAATGACATCAAAAGCTTTAGTTAATAGTGCATCACCTGCTAAAACTGCTTTCCATTCGCCAAATACTTTATGGTTAGTTAACTTACCACGACGATAATCATCATCATCCATAGCAGGTAAATCATCATGTATAAGCGAGTACGTATGTATCATTTCTAAAGCAGCTGCTGTAGCTAATCCTAATTGATAATCTTTGTTCAACATATCCAATGTAAGAAGAAGTAATAGCGGGCGAACGCGTTTACCCCCTGCATTAATTGAATATTGCATGCTTTCCTCAAGGTTTGTACCGAGCTTTGACTGAGGAATAAGATCGTCTAATACTTGGTTGACTTGTGAAATTAAGTCATTCTTCGATAGGTTCGTCATCATGATCTTCCTTTGATTCGTCTTTCATTAAATCATTCACTTTTTGCTCGGCTTCTTTTAAGGTAGTATCACAAGCAGCTGATAATGTCATGCCACGTTGATATAGGGCTAAAGATTCTTCTAACGACACCGTTTCATTATCTAATTTTGTAACGATATTTTCTAGTTCTTCCATCATTTGTTCAAAACTTTGCTGATCTTTACTCATTGTCACACCTTACTTTCTTAATAGTAGCTTCTACTTGACCATCTTTCATATTTAAAGTGATATCATCATTAACCGTTAAATCATGTGTGCTTGTCACAACTTGATTATCTTTGTGAATAATTGAATAACCTCGTAACATTGTATTGGTTGGGCTTAAATGATTAAGTTGTTCAACTTGATTATGCAATAATGTGTTAAATTGTTTTAACTGGTGTTGTATTATTTTTGTTAAATTGGTTTCAAGCTGATTCGTTTGTCGTTGTTCAGTTAATATATGCTGTTTGAAATTTTTGATGTTAAATCGTTGCTGTATTATTTGTAAATTTTGCTTTTGCTCTTTAAGCTTTGTAATTATTTTTAAATTTAACTGTTTTTCTAAATCATCACGTCGTTGTATCTGTTGATCGTACAATAATGAAGGTTGCTTAAATTTATAATATGATGAGATATGTTGTAATTGTTTGCGATGCTGTTCAATACGTTGTTTTATATATCGAGTTAATGTAAATTGTTGCTGTTTAATTTGTTGCATAAGATCATATTGATCTGGTGTTGCTATAACAGCAGCTTGTGTTGGTGTGGCTGCACGGATATCAGCAGCAAAATCACTTAAAGTAAAATCTGTTTCATGGCCAACTGCCGAAATAATAGGAGTTTGGCAATTATAAATTGCTCGAACAACTTCTTCTTCATTAAAGTTCCATAAGTCTTCAATAGATCCACCACCACGTCCAACGATAATTGTGTCAACATTTAAACTATCAGCATATCGAATTTTTTCAATGATATCTTGCTTTGCTTGTGTTCCCTGAACAAGTGTACTAATGGGAATCTTTTCGACTAATGGATATCGACTTTCTATTGTTGTTTGAATATCACGAATAGCTGCACCAGTGCTTGCGGTTAGAATGGCAATTTTTTTAGGATATTTTGGAATTGATTTTTTATATTGTTGGTCGAAAAGGCCTTCTTTAGTTAATTTCTTTTTCAATTCTTCAAGGCGTTGGTATAAATTACCTATACCATCTAATTGCATTTTATTGACATAGATTTGATAGTTGCCACGGCGTTCGTATACTGAGACGCGTGCCTCAATGAGCACCTCGTCTCCTTCTTTAGGATCGAAATTAATTTTCGCTGCGTTACCTTTAAACATCATTGCGCTAATAACACTATTTTGATCTTTAACATTGAAATAGAGATGGCCACTTGAATGACGTTTAAAATTTGATAATTCACCTTTAATTAATACAGATTGCAAATGTGGATCTTGATCAAACTTATATTTGATGTATTTAGTTAATGTACTGACACTTAAATATTCTGTCATAAATTATCACTCAATTACTGTTAATTTATATTGCTTAAAACACCATTGATAAATTTATAATGATCATCATCACTGAATTGCTTTGTAAGTTCCACCGCCTCATTTATGATCACTTTTGGTGGCGTATCACTATGCAGTAATTCAAATGTTGCCATTCTTAAAATAATACGATCCGTTTTTAATAAACGATTTAATGACCAATCTTTTAAATGAGGTTCAATTGCTTTATCCAATATTGGCTCATGGTCTTTCACACCAGTAACCAACCAATGGATAAAGGTGAAATCTAAGTCAGGATGATCATCTTTAATAAAATTTATCGCTTCACTAATGCTTAAATCACTATCTTTCATTTCGAGCTGGAATAGTGTTTGAAATGCTTGAGTTCTTGATTCTTTTCGACTCATAAATAACTCCTTCTATTGTGTGTCTTATTTCTCAACTGTAATATGTGTGATGTGCACATTAATTTGATTTAATTCAATTGCCGTCATTGTTTTTATAGAATTAAAGATAGCGGATTGAATGTTACTTGCCGCTTTGGAAATTTTAGTGCCATGTTTTAAAGAACAGTAAACATCAATGTTAATGCCTTCCTCTTTAGCATCTATTTTTAATAGTTTATTAAAGTTTTTATGGTTAATTTTTTCTAAGTTTGTATTTTTTAAGTCAGCAAAATGTCCTGATATACCTTCTACTTCAGACGTCGCTATAATGGCAATCACGGATAAAACTTCTGGTGCGATTTCAACTTTACCTAAATTTTTATTTGTATAATCTGCAACATTTACCATAAATCGTACCTCCTAATTAATTTTCATCAGACATGACATTGTTCTGTTCTAAGAATTTAGTATTAAATAAACCACTTTGGAAAATATCATTCGTTAATAATTTTAAATGGAATGGAATAGTAGTATCAATACCTAATACTAAATATTCACTTAAAGCTCGAATTCCTGTATTAATGGCTTCACGTCTTGTTGGTTCATGAACGATAAGCTTTGCAACCATAGAATCATAAAATGGTGGTATAGTATAGTTTGTATAGCATGCTGATTCAACTCTCACTCCAAAGCCACCTGGAGCTAAGTATTGTGTAATCTTTCCAGGTGATGGCATAAAATCTTTATATGGATTTTCAGCATTAATACGAAATTCAATGGCATGCCCATTAATTTTTATATCACTTTGTGTAAATGGTAATGCTTCACCCATGGCCACTTTTAATTGAAGTTTGACTAAGTCAATGCCTGTTACCATTTCAGTGACAGGATGTTCAACTTGAATTCTTGTGTTCATTTCCATGAAATAAAATTGATCATCATCTAAATCATAAATAAATTCTACCGTTCCTGCATTTTCATAGTTAACTGCTTGTGCTGCTCTCACTGCAGCAGCACCCATTTCCTCTCTTTTAGCTTCAGTTAGAATAGGTGATGGGGATTCTTCAACTAACTTTTGCATGCGTCGTTGGATTGTGCAATCGCGTTCTCCAAGATGAACTACATGTCCAAATTGATCACCAATAATCTGAATTTCTATATGTCGGAAATTCTCTATGAATTTTTCAAGATATAATCCTCCATTACCAAATGCAGTCTCTGCTTCTTGTTGAGTCATCTTATATCCTTTTTCTAATTCTTGATCATTACGTGCGACACGAATGCCTTTTCCGCCGCCACCTGCAGTCGCTTTAATTATTACTGGATAACCAATATGATTAGCAATTTGTTTAGCATCATCAATCGACTGTAATAATCCTTCGCTACCTGGTACTACAGGTACATTTGCTGCAATCATTTCCGCTTTTGCTACATCTTTAATCCCCATTTTTTGGATAGATTCAAAGCTAGGTCCAATAAATTTTAATTGACAGGCTTCGCATAACTCAGCAAAGTCTCCATTTTCAGCTAAAAATCCATAACCTGGATGTACGCCATCACAGCCTGTTGACGTAGCAATTGATAAGATATTTGGAATATTTAAATAAGAATCTTTTGACTGAGTAGGACCAACGCAATATGCTTCATCAGCAATTTGAGTATGTAATGCGTCTTTGTCCCCTTCAGAATAGATTGCAACTGTTTGGATACCTAAATCATGGCATGCACGTATGATGCGTACGGCGATTTCACCACGATTTGCAATTAATACTTTTTTCATCATTTCACCTTAAATAACGGTTGGCCATACTCTACCATTTGTCCGTCTTCTACTAATATTTCTACGATTTCACCTGTAATCTCAGCTTGAATTTCATTGAATAATTTCATAGCTTCTAATATACAAACGGTTGAATCATTTGTAACTTTATCTCCGACTTGAACATAAGCTTCTTCTTCTGGAGATGGTGACTTATAAAATGTGCCAACCATTGGTGCATTTATTGTATTATAGTTTTCATCTGAATGTGGTTTTTCAGCAGTAGCAGCATCGTTTTGACTAACAGGTGAGGCTGAGTTTGATTCACTTGATTGATAAACAGGTGCAGCTTGAGTTGAATATTGTGGTGTAATGATTTCAGTTTCTTTTTCTTTTTTTAGACTAACTATATTATCTTTTTCTTGAATGTTGATTTCAGTTAAGTTTGATTGATCAAGAATTTCAATTAATTCTTTGATTTCTTTAAAATTCATATGAATGACTCCTTAAGATTGTTTTCCTTTACTCGTATATTTTACTGGACTGCTAGAGTCAATTCAAGCAAGGGATGTTTATTACTATGAAAATCAAAATAAAAGTGAGCTAAGACAGTTTATGTTTGCCTCAGCTCAACTCATAATGATAATAGATGGCGTGCTAAAATAGCATTATTAATATGCACAAATAATGGTCTATATCGTGTGCTTAATTCAATGTTGTATTACAAGGACTATCCTCTTGAAATGTAGCTACCATCACCAGTATTAATAATTAAAGTATCCCCTTCATTGACAAATAATGGGACGTTTAAAGTATATCCTGTTTCAACTGTGGCAGATTTAGTAGCACCAGTTGCAGTATCCCCTTTAATACCTGGTTCGGTTTCAGTTACTACTAACTCAACTGTTTTAGGTAATTCAACTCCAATTGTTTCGCCTTCATAAGATTGAATTTGAACTTCCATGTTTGCTTTTAAGTAATTTAATTCATCTTTTAAATAATCTCCAGATAATTCAGTTTGATCAAATGTTTCATTGTCCATAAATACATGGTTATCTCCGTCAGCATATAGATATTGCATACGACGATTTTCAATCATAGCTTGTTCGACTTTTTCACCAGCGCGGAAAGTTTTTTCTTGAATAGCACCTGTTCTTAAGTTACGTAATTTCGAACGAACAAAGGCAGAACCTTTACCTGGTTTTACATGTTGGAAGTCGATAACTTTCCAAATAGCATTATCTACAGAAATTGTTAAACCTGTTTTAAAATCATTAACCGAAATCATTCAGTTTCCTCCTCAATTATACGCTTTCTATAAAATAATAAGGTCTTTCGTACATTTAGTAAAGACTTCGCAGCCATTTTCTGTAATTAAAATGTCGTCTTCTATTCGAACACCACCAAGACCTTCAACATAAATACCTGGTTCAATGGTAACACAATTATTAACTTTTAATGTATTATTCGTGTTTTTTGATAACAAAGGCCCTTCATGAATGTCTAATCCGATACCATGCCCTAAAGAGTGACCAAACGCGTCCCCATAGCCATGCTTGTCAATATAATCTCTTGCCAAAGCATCAGCTTGTTGTGTGGTCATACCTGCTTTAATTTGATTGATTGCTAATTGCTGTGACTCTAATACAATATTGTATATTTCTTCCAATTGAGCTTTAGGTTTTCCTATGCCGAATGTACGTGTTATATCAGAACAATAACCATGATAATATGCTCCGAAATCTAAAGTAATCATATCCCCTTGCTCAATGATTTTATCACTAGCCACACCATGTGGTAATGCACCACGATAGCCCGATGCAACAATCGTATCAAATGATGGTCCATCTGCACCAAGATGTAGCATTTTACTTTCTAATAAAGCTTTTATTTCTTTTTCAGTCATGCCTGCTTTAGCGACGGTTAAAATATAATTATATGTATCGTCAACGATATGTGCTGCTTCTTTAATGAGGTCGATTTCAGCGGATGATTTTATTTCACGAATCGTTTCGATTTCATTTGCAATTGAACTAAAAGTAATCGTATTATCTTGTAATGATTTATAGGTATCGTAACTTACTAAATGCCCCTCGAAACCAATTGTGGAGAAGCCCTTATCTAGTAGCACTTGTTTTACTTCTGTGATAAGATCATGCGTACGATTTATAATTTCAAAATCAGTTGCCTGTTCTGTAGCTTGTTTAATATATCTAAAATCTGTGATTAATATATTTTGTTGCTGACTAATAATTAAAGCGCCGCTTGTGCCAGTAAACCCAGATAAATATCTGCGGTTAAAATCGGATAATATCACAATGGCATCTAACTTTTTAGCATCTAATATCTGTTGGCGTACTTGGGATAATTTACTCATAATTAATCCTCCTTAGTTAACATTTGTAGTATTTTTATCTATACTTTAAAATGATAGCATAATAATTGGAGAAATAAAGTGATATTCAAACAGGGAGATACGTATGAAAAAAATAGTTTTGGCAATCGGTGCGTCGTTACTCTTAGCGGGTTGTGGATCTCAAAATTTAGGACCACTTGAAGATAAAACGACACAGTTAAGAGATGATAATCATCAGCTTAAATTAAAAATTCAAGAATTAAACAGTGAAGTTACATCAGAAAAAGAAAAAGTTAAAGCTTTAGAAAAAGATAAAAATAATAAAAAACAAGCAGCATCAAATAACCAAGAAGCTAAATTTCTTAAAGCTTCTGCTGAATATTATCAACAAATTACTAAGGCTATAGATATGTATAATAAACTTGATTTGACTAAAACTTCATCTAAGGTTAAAAAAGAGAACTTAGACAAATTAGATGAAATCGATAATAAACTTTCTGAAGCCTATTCAAATTATCAATCTTCTGTGAATGAGCATGATTTAAATAGTGATAATAAGAAAAAACATAAAGTTATCAAATCATTAAATAAAGATTTAACATCAGCTTTAGATGATATCAAATCTGGATATCAGTCAAAGGATACTAAGAAATTAAAAAAAGGACAATCAGAACTTGGACAAGTTAATTTAAGTGACAATCAAACAACAAAATAAGCAATGAATTATATCGAGGAGTTTTAATGTGAAAAATTTTATATTTTATCTTGTTCTAGCTATAGCAGCTATAGGATTAATCTTGAATTTTAATGTATTCGTAGTTTCATTTGCCAAGACAATTTTTGGGCTTATCATTATCATCATAATTATTTATTTAATTTACTATTTCTTCTTTTTGACTGAGGATCAGCGCAAATACCGTCGTGCTGTAAGAAAATATCGAAAAAGACATCGTAAATAAGTACAATAAGACAGGGTCTGGGACATTAAGTTCTTAAACAATGTAAAAAGACAATTTCTATTAAAATTATTTGATAGAAATTGTCTTTTCCCTTATGTATTAGATAATAAATTATACGAAAGTGACTAATTTTTTAGCATTTAAAGGTAAAATTACATGTTAATACGTAGTATTTAAGGTGAGACTCCTGAGGGGGCCAACAAAGAGAAAAGCGAAAAGTATTTCGTCGAACAAAGTAAGTTGGGGAGGGGCCCCAACAGATAGGCTTTCGAAAAGAAAGCCAACGGACAAAGCAAGTTGGGGTGGCTGAAGCTGTCTCCTAAGAAAGCGTGCTAACAATACGAAGTATTGTGAAAATAGAGAACAGCAGTAAGATATTTTCTAAAAATTATCTTACTGCTGTTTATTATGGATTTACGTCACAGACCCTGTTTTATTAAAGAAGTGATTATTTTCTATAATTCCATTCATCTGAACGATATTTATCTTCGAGTTTTTTTACTTCTTGCAATTGTTCATCTGTCAAAGTGAGTGGCTTTAATTCTATACCTAATCCTTGTTTGAAACCTTTTTCAAATGCTTGTTCCATATCCGTGATAGAAATATAGTGATCAGCAATATCATTTAGGGCAACAGCTTTATCTACAAAAGCAGCTTTCATTTTACTTTTTAAACGCTCGTTTTTGAAGATAAACATATCAAATAATTCATCAACATCAACATCTTGAAGTAATGAACCGTGCTGAAGGATAACCCCTTTTTGTCTTGTTTGTGCACTTCCTGCAATTTTTCTCCCTTCAACTACCAATTCATACCAACTTGGAGCATCAAAGCATACTGCACTCCGAGGTTGTTTAAGCTTTTCTCTTTCTTCTTTTGATTTAGGTATAGCAAAGTAAGCGTCTAACCCAAGTTCTTTATATCCTTCTAATAATCCCTGTGAAATAACGCGATACGCTTCTGTTACAGTAGAAGGCATATTAGGGTGAGATTCAGGAACAATAACACTGTATGTTAGTTCTTTATCATGAAGAACACCACGTCCTCCGGTTTGACGTCTTACAAGTCCGAAACCTTTTTCTTTTACTTTATCAATATCAATTTCTTTCGTTAATCGCTGAAAGTATCCCACTGATAATGTTGCAGGATTCCACGTATAAAAGCGAATAACTGGCCCAATGTCACCACTGGCAACAAAGTTTAATAAGGCTTCATCCATAGCCATATTATAAAAAGGATCATGACTACCAGTATTGATAAAATTCCATGTTTCAGTCATAAAAAAACTCCATTCACTAATCTATATATTTCTATGCTAGCATTAAAGTAAAATTACTAAAATAATTTACGGAATTAGCATTAAATTATTTTGATAATTTGCGCCAACAGTCTTATAATTATAATATCGGTAATTTAGGGAGGATGCAAGATGAATATCTCTTTGATCATTGCTATAGCGATTATTGTTTTAATCATTCTTTACATGCTATATAATTGGATTTTGAACAAAAGATCCGTAACAGAATTAGATCAAAATGAATTTCATAGTGGTCTAAGAAAAGCACAAGTGATAGATGTGCGAGAGAAAGTTGATTACGATTACGGACATATTAATGGTGCCCGAAATATTCCTATCACGATGTTTAAACAAAGATTTCAAGGTTTGAGAAAAGATCAACCTATTTATCTTTGTGATGCAAATGGTATAGCAAGTTATCGTGCTGCAAGAATATTAAAGAAAAATGGCTACAAAAACCTTTATATGTTAAAAGGTGGCTATAAAAAATGGACTGGTAAAATCAAGTCCAAAAAGTAATACGATAAAAATTAGATGCGTTTGGGACATCATTAGAAAAATTAGCCAGTAAGTGAGTTTCTTGTAAATTCATTTACTGGCTAATTTATTGACTACACTTCCTATGATTGGCTTTCTTAGAGGACAGCTTTCAGCCACTTCAACTCGCCCCGCTTGAAAAATGGCTTCGCATTTCTTTGTGCTGGGGGCCCGCCACTAGCAATGTGCGCTCATGTGTTTTTAATATATGGAACTAAGATATTGGATTTTAGAAAAAATAAATCCCTTATAGAGAAACGTGCTTGTCTATAAGGGATTATTTATGATTATTCTTTTTCAGCGTGCAAATTTTCGAATTTTAATACTGGTTTACGTGCTGCTTGTGTTTCATCCAAACGATCAATAATAGTGGTATGTGGTGCTTCTAATACTTTATCAGGATCGTTTTTTGCTTCTTCTGCAATTTCAATCATTGCATTAATAAAGTGGTCGAGTGTTTCTTTAGACTCAGTTTCTGTTGGTTCAATCATCATTCCCTCTTCAACATTTAATGGGAAATAGATTGTTGGTGGATGTACACCAAAGTCTAGTAGACGTTTTGCCATATCGAGTGTACGCACGCCATGTTCTTTTTGTTTAGAACCGCTAAGCACAAATTCATGTTTACAATACTGTTCATAAGGTATTTCAAAATAGTCTTTCAAACTAGCTTTAATATAGTTAGCATTTAATACTGCAGCTTCAGATACTTCTTTAAGACCTTCAGCACCCATCGTTCTGATGTAAGTATACGCTCTTAAATAAATACCAAAGTTACCGTAAAATGGTTTGACACGTCCAATAGAATTTTCAATGTCATTGTCGTATTTATATGTTTGCCCTTCTTTAATAACCATAGGTTTAGGTAAATAGCTAGCTAATTCTTTTTTTACACCAACTGGTCCAGAACCAGGGCCGCCACCACCATGTGGACCTGTAAATGTTTTGTGAAGGTTTAAGTGTACGGCATCAAATCCCATATCTCCTGGGCGTACTTTATCCATGATAGCGTTTAAGTTCGCACCATCATAATAAAGTAATCCTCCTGCTTCATGTACGATTTCACGAATTTCCATGATGTTTTTTTCGAAAATTCCTAATGTATTTGGATTAGTTAACATAATAGCTGCTGTATTTTCATTAACAACACGTTTCAAGTCATCAATATCAACTTCTCCACGTTCATTTGATTTTACAGTGACAGATTTAAATCCGGCAAATGATGCAGAAGCAGGATTTGTACCATGAGCAGAATCAGGAACAATAACTTCATCTCGATGGCCTTCACCATTTTTTTGATGATACGCTTTGAAAATCATTAATGCAGTCCATTCACCGTGAGCACCTGCAGCTGGTTGAAGTGTGACTTCATCCATGCCAGTTATTTCTTTAAGTTCTTCTTGTAGGCTATAAATAATTTCTAAAGAGCCTTGAACTTGATCCTCATCTTGGAGCGGATGAGATTCAGCAAATCCTGGAATACGTGCAACTTTTTCATTAATTTTTGGATTATACTTCATCGTACAAGAACCTAAAGGATAAAACCCAGAATCAACACCAAAGTTTTTGTTTGATAACTCTGTATAGTGACGAACTAAGTCTAACTCAGCAACTTCAGGTAATTCCGCTTTTTCTTTTCGGATAAATTTCTCATCTAAAATTGATGATACAGCGTCGGTTTTGATATCAGATTGTGGTAATGAATACGCATATCTTCCTTCTTTAGATCTTTCAAAAATTAATGGGCTAGATTTACTTACCATTTAACTCACCAGCTTTCTTAACGAATGTATCAATTTCTTCTTTTGTTCTTAATTCAGTAACTGCAATCAACATATGATTGTTCAAGTCATCTGATACGGCACCAAGATCAAATCCGCCAATAATACCTTCGTCTTTTAATTGAGCGTTGATATCTGCAATTGGTTTATCAAATTGAACCACAAATTCATTAAATGATGTACCATCTAAAACTTTAAAATCATGAGACTTAAATTGTTCTTTTGCATAATTTGCATGTTCTAGATTTTGAACTGCAATATCATAAATCCCTTGTTTACCAAGCGCAGACATAGCAATTGATGAAGCTAGTGCATTAAGTGCTTGGTTTGAACAAATGTTAGATGTGGCTTTATCACGACGAATGTGTTGTTCTCTAGCTTGTAAAGTTAAAACAAATCCACGATTTCCGTGGTCATCTTGTGTTTCCCCAACTAAACGACCTGGTACTTTACGCATTAACTTTTTGGTCGTTGCAAAATATCCACAATGTGGCCCACCAAATTGTGCTGGAATACCGAATGGTTGCGTATCGCCTACTACAATATCTGCACCAAATGAACCTGGAGGTGTCAGTAAGCCTAACGCTAATGGATTTGCATAGACGATAAATAATGCTTTTTTATTTTCAATAAATGAATGGATTTTTTCCAAGTCTTCAATTGATCCATAGAAATTAGGATATTGTACTGCAACTGCAGCTGTATTATCATCGATAGCTGCTTCTAATTTGTCTAAATCAGTAACTGTACCGTCAAGATCTACTTCAACAACTTCGAAATCTTTGCGTACTTTCACATACGTGTCTAAAACTTGTAATGCTTGATAATGTAAACCTTTAGATACAACGATTTTGTTTTTCTTAGTATGGTTAAAAGCTAAGATACAAGCTTCGGCAAAACTTGTTATGCCATCATACATTGAAGAATTGGCAACATCCATATTTGTTAATTCACAAATCAGTGTTTGAAATTCAAAAATAGCCTGAAGCTCACCTTGAGAAATCTCGGGTTGATAAGGTGTATAAGCGGTATAGAATTCTGATCGTGAAATCATTGCATCTACGACAGATGGTGCGTAGTGATCATATACACCAGCGCCTAAAAATGAAGTATGCGTCTCTTTCGTAATGTTTTTATTTGCTATATTGTTTAAACGTTTCAATAAAGTGGTTTCAGACTCTCCACTAGCAATATTTAAATTCCTATTTAAAAGAATATCTTTAGGTACATCTCCAAATAGGTCATTAATAGATTTCGCACCAATAGTATCTAACATTTCTTGCTTATCTTTATCAGTTAATGGAATATAACGATGACTCAAAGTACACACCCCTTAATTATTTTTCAATTTGATTCTTTTTAACAATTTTAGCTTTTAATTGTCTTTTTCTAACTTGAACTAATAATTCCCGTCCCATTTCAAATTCGTCACGGTTAATAATTGCTAAAGCAATAGATTTTCCAGATGTTGGTGATTGAGTACCAGAAGTGACTTCTCCAATCACGTTACCATCTAAATCCATAACTTCATAACCAGTACGAGCTATGCCTTTTTCTAATAATTCTAGGCCTACAGTTCTTCGTTTAGAACCATTTTCTTTTTGATCTTTCAAGACAGATTTACCGATAAAGTCTTCTTCAATTAAAGGTTTAGCTGCAAAGGCAATTCCGCCTTCATATGGTGTAATACTCTCTGTTAAATCTTGACCATGTAATGGCAACCCAGCTTCTAAACGTAATGTATCACGTGCACCAAGGCCACATGGTACAACATCGTGTTCTAACAAGCCGTTCCAAATATCAACAGTATCATTAATATCACAATAGATTTCAAAGCCGTCTTCACCAGTATATCCAGATTGTGATAGAATTACATTTTTTCCTAATAATTTTACATTTTGTTTGAATTCAAAAGGTTTCATTTCACTAACATCTATATCAACTAATTGACTGACTAAATCTCTTGCTTTTGGTCCTTGAATAGCTAATTGACCATATTTGTCTGAAACATTTGATACTGTCACATCAAACTTTGAACTTTGCTTTTCTATCCAAGTAAAGTCTTTATCAGTATTTGCAGCATTGACGATTAATAAATAATCATTATTTTCTAATTTATAAATTACTAAATCATCAATGACACCGCCTTCTTCATTACATAAAGCAGTGTATTGAGCTTTATTATCAGTTAAGTTGTTTGTATCATTTGAAAGTAAATATTGGACAAATTTACTAGCATCATTACCTTTAATAGCTATTTCTCCCATATGACTGACATCGAACAACCCAATATCATATCGAACTGCTTTATGTTCATCTTTAATACTAGTAAATTGAACAGGCATAGCCCATCCACCGAATTCTACAATCTTAGCACCACTATCTACATAGTTTTGATACAATGGTGTTTTTTTTAATTCGCTTGTCATTTAAAAACCCCCTATTATTTTATAAAAAAACAGGATAGCCAAAGCTACCCTGTTTATAAACGAATTCAGGATGCGTTACAGTATTATCCTTTTGCCTGAGAGTTTCGTTTATACAACTTGCACCTTCGGCGACAAAGTAGTTTAACTACTTTATGCTCTCTAATACTGATCAATCGCGATTTATGCTATTGATAATCTCTTCATAAAGTTGTTGAATAGAAAAACTACTATTCACTTTTATGAATGCGATTTCATTATATCTTGAAACCCTTGTTAAATACAAGCTTTTTAATTGGGATTTGGTTTTGCTTTTAGCATTAGGTCGATGTGAATCGTTAACAATTCTTTGATAAATTATATCGATGTCGCAATCTAACCATATCACATTTTGTTGCGTTTTTAGATAATGAAAGGAAGCATCATTTTCAATAATTCCCCCACCTGTTGCAATAATATCAAATTGCTGTAACGCTTCTTTTAAGTAATGATATTCTAACTCACGAAAATGTTGTTCACCACGTGTTGCAAATATTTCAGGTATTGATTGCTGCTCGTTTATTTCAATGAATTGATCTAAGTCAACAAAAGATAGAGTGAGCTTTTGAGCCATAAATTGTGCTAACGTTGATTTTCCAGTACCCATAAATCCAATAAAAATAATTGGTTTTGTAAAATTAAACAATGTCATCTTCCTTTTTTGAACGTCTCAATAATCTGATTATTGTAATACATTTCTAAATTATTTAAAGTCTTAAGCTTTACTGTATATTGTACCGTATATAAAAATAAAAGTGATAGATAAATTGTAAAAATTACAAGAAGCGCGATACTTATAAAAGCTTTATTGTGATAGGTATAAGTTTTTTTCATAAGTATTCATGACACCTCCACTTTGCAAATGAATTTTAATAAATTGATGGTTCACAATAGTAAAGGACGCTGACTGTACATCGTTTAATAAAATAATATTACCTTTGTGTGGATATTCTAAAATTATTTTATGAGATTGATATTTGAGCCATAGTAATTCATGATTCTTTTTTATCAGTATCTTCTGAGGAGTTTTGACTTCAAAAGTAGCATGCTGAAAAACTTTATTTTGGTGTAATGATATAGCAAATAATTCATATTCAACATCAAAAGCATTCGTTGCTTGATGAAAATAGTAATTTGCATTATGAATAAAGAGAGGAAGCAACATACAGAGGGTGAAGGTTATAAAAAGGGTTAATAGCATCTCAATTAACGTAAATGAAGCGATCCTAAATTTTAATACATGTTTTAATATGTGTCTGTGCATTTAAACCACAAATTGATGATGAGTTTAAATGAATATAATACTCATCAACAGTAACTCCTTTAGCTAATTCTTGAAATTTGTAGTGCTTAACTGCGTTTAGCATGACGTTTAAATTATCCAAATGATATAACTCCTCTTGATAATTATTAATTAATTGTTGAAATGAACTGATTATCGTCGTATATATTAAAACAACGATTAACAGTCCGAATAGACTATCAATAAGTAGTACACCTTGAAGTCTATATTTTTTCATAACGTATTCTCCCTTGGTCGATATTAAAAATTATTCTATAAGTTGCAGTTGGATATTTTATATAAAGAGAACCAAATTGGTTGATTTCTCCTTGGGCATTGAAAGTTAGAAGTGAAATATTAGATATACGGTAAATATAACCATTAGAGATACTAAAATGATACTTTTGACCATGTTGTTCAATCACTTTTATTTGATTACTGTTTTTTGAAAATAATAAAGTAATGGATTGATGATTCCGAAGTGCTTTAGATTTATAAAAGTCAAATTGATTGATTAGTAATGTTACATTATTATTGTGAGCAGATTGAATGTAATGATAAGTTGAAAGATAGCTTATTGAGATGAAAAGAAGAAGTTGTATGATAAATAAGGCAAGCATTGTTTCAATTAAAGTGAATGCTTTAGCTTTGTTAATTTGCAACTGCCTCACCATTTGATATGCTGATGGTTTCCCCAGATTTGCAATTCTTTTGACCATCTTTAATAAAACCCTCAGAAATTAAATCATCAATGCTTTTTGGAGATCCATTATGCTTTAGAGTATAGGCTTCTATTTGGCTATTGACCATCTTTACTTGTGCTTCACAACCTGTTGATTGTACATGTGCTGTTTGTTTGGCAATGTTTGGAATAATTAAGATAAGCAAGACACTAATAATTAGTAATACTAATAACATTTCTATTAGTGTAAACGCTTTGCATTTTTTATAAAAAGAAAATTTCATAATTAGCTCCTTTATTATTTAATTGTTTGAATCAAATTGAACATTGGTAACATGATGACTAGATAAATAGTGATGATAAAGCAACCTAAAATAATAAAGATGAAAGGCTGAATAAATTTTAAATGTTTATTGACTCTTTCTTCAAATTGCTGAATAAGGATTTGACTATAAAAGTGCAATTCTATATCTAATTTGCCACTCTTTTCTCCTTGTTCTAAAAATTTAATTAAATCATTTTGAAAACAAGCTTCATCTTTGAGAATTTGTGATAATGATTGACCTTGATTAGATTTTTCTAATAATCGCTGTCCAAGGTAATTTAAAAACATATCATTGTTCTGCTCAGTATATATAGATACTATTTTTTGCAGTGATATACCATTCTTATAAAACAATGCTAGTTCGTTAGCTAATTTATATGTCATTAGCAATTTATAATAGTTGTTAGCAATAGGTATATGAGTTATAAATTGTATTTGCTTATATACATCGATACGTTTTAAAAAGTATTTTATTATGAGTACAGAAATCATTAATAAAGTTGAGAATAGTAAAATAATATTAGGTAGGTAGCTGATAAGTATTGTAAGGAGATGTTGTCCTCGTGATACAGGAACATTCATAGTGTCATAAAGTTGTGTAAATTGAGGTAAGACAGTTAATTTTAAAGTTGTCAGTATGCCAAGAAAAACAATAATTAAAACGATTGGATATTGTATGGTTTTAATAAACCGTTCTTTTGCTTTGATATGTCGTTGCATATATTGAGCTGTTTGTCTTAATGAATTAGTAAATTCACCATACTGTTCTGCAAAATAAATTTGTGAAAGAATACCTGGAGAAAATGTTAATAATTTTAAAACTTCGTAGCAATTACCTCCGCTTTTTATAGTGCTTATTACTTGTGATGCTAACTGTACATTTTTAGAAAGATAATAAAAATTAAGGAATTTAAAGCTTTCAAGTAATGTAAAACCATTGTCTAACAGATTACACAAGCTTAATAACAACTCTGCTTGTTGTTTGTGAGTTAAAGGCTTGCGATGATAATTAAGTATATTTATTAGCAGTTTCTTCACAAATGACCCCTTCTTTTGACATGTTACCAATTAACTGTGATAAATGATGAAATGATTTAGGCAAGGTATGATTATGTTCAAAAAAGTATTCTATTTGATGATTTATCATCATTTCGCAAACCAATGCTCGTTGTTGATTTAGGGTGGTAATGAGTTTTTGATTAGAGATTAAATTAATTGATTGACATATTTCTTGAACTGAAATTCCCATTTCTAATAATCTTAATAAAGTTCCTTTGCAGTTGTTTGCGTGAATTGTAGATAATACTAAATGGCCACTTAAACTTGCCTGAATAACACATTTTGCGATACTGGCATCTCTAATTTCGCCAATTAAGATAACATCAGGATCACAGCGCAGAATAGCTTTAAATGTTGATACATAATTAATGCCTGCTTTATCATTTACAGATACTTGTGTAATGCCTGATATCAACTGTTCAACTGGATCTTCAATTGTAATAACATTTAAATTAAGCTCTTGTTGTGCATATAAAACCATTTGATACATCAGTGTACTTTTACCAGATCCAGTTGGACCACTAAATAATAACAATCCTTGCTTTTTATTCATAAACTGTTTGAAATCATTAAATTGGTAACACGTTTTATGTTGTTGAAAGTATTGTGGTACGATACGAATGACGCAACTTTCTGTACCTAATGATAGTGGTAAAGTTGAGATTCTTAAGTAATATTGTTGCTTATATTGATAGGTATATCTTCCACTTTGGGCGATTTGATGTGTTGATACATCTAAGCCAGCTTGAAATTTCATAAACGTTAACAGTTTAGTATAGATGCTTAAATTTAATTCTTCATAATCTACAAGTTGGTCATTAACACGAAATTTAATGATGACAGTAGTTTGACTTGGAATAAAGTGAATATCACTTGCATTCTGTTGTATCGCTTTGTTAACAATTTCCTTAAATAATATTTTCATAAAAGCACCTCCTACATATATAAACGTAGGAGGTGTTATTTTTACTTTAACCATTTAAATAGGGATTTAATTGTTCATCATCAACTGTCGTATAATCTCCGTGTCCAGGGAACAAAGGTAAATCGCCATCTAATTCAAAGAGTTTATCTTTGATAGAGTCAACTAATGTTTCGTAATCACCACGATATAAATCTGTTCGTCCTATGCCATTATTAAATAGTGTATCACCAACTATTGCAAAGTCATTAAAGACATAAGATAAACTACCTGGAGAATGTCCTGGTGTATGCAAGACATCAAACTCAAAGCCTTGAATATTTGCATGGCCTTCTTGAAGCGGCTTAGGTTTAGCTGTGCTAACAACTATTGGCATACCATATTGTTGGAATTTTTCAGATCCGTTCTTTTCTGGTGTAGTCAGAAAGCTGAATTCTTCATCATTCATATATAGGGGAACTGGATATTTTGCTAATACTTCATCAAGTGCGCCTATATGATCAAAATGCGCATGTGTTAATAAAACAGCTTGTAATGGTTTGTTAATTTGATTTAATTTTTTAAAGATTTTATCTACTTCACCTGCGGGATCAAATAAAATAACGGAATGATCATTTTCAACAAAATAAGTATTGGTATCAACTAAACCTAACGTTAGTTTTGAAATTCTCATAATTTATTCACCTTTGTTGTCCAAATGTTTTTGGACAGATTTTAGTTTATCATTCATTTTACGTTTTTTATCTCTTCGATCATCTATACGTAAATTCGTACAAACTCGGTCTAATCCTTTATCAAATGGTAATTCGTGTATGGCTTGTACTACTTCAAATAAATCTTTTAAATCGCCTTCTATTAAAGTATTCATAGGTGTTAATTGATAATCAATTTTCCCTTGGTCTTTAAACTCTTTTAATTTTGTTTGTATTTCTGCAATATATTTACTTACACTTGGTCCTTCTGTACCTACTGGAATAACAACTACATCTACAATAGCCATTATTTAACACCATCCTTTTCAATAATATAAGTTTTAATTAAACCGGCAGCGCCTGTAATACCAGCATCATTACCTAGTTTAGCTTGAACAATCTCTGTATTGTTCTGAGCCGGTTTGAACGCATAATGATGAAAATCAGTTTTGATGTTTTCTATTAATATTGCACCTGCTGTAGACATACCACCACCTAGCACAATATATTTAGGGTTACTAGTTACACTAATGATACTACATAAATAGCCAATATGATTAGCAACCTTTTCAGTGATAAAAATACAGAATTGATCACCAGCTTTTGCTGCATCAAAAACTGCTTTTGCAGTAACTTTATTTTCTTTAATTAAAGGTAAAATTGATGATTTAAAAGTTAATTTTGGATAATAAAAGTTAACTAAATTAACCACACCAGTAGCTGAAGCAACAGTTTCAATACAACCAGCATGTCCACAATTACAATCAAATCTTTGATCAAAATCTGTTCGAATGTGTCCTAATTCCGCACCTGAACCATTGTGTCCATGAACTAATTTTCCGTTAGAGATTACGCCTCCGCCAAGTCCAGTACCAAGTGTAATAGCTACAACATCATCGGCACCTTTGCCGGCACCTTTATGTTTTTCGCCAAGTGCTGCAACATTAGCATCATTATCTACATAAATTGGACAATCAAGCATTTTGGAAAAAATTTCTCTTACATTTACATGGTTTGGCCAATGTAGATTAACAGCACCATATACAACACCACTTTCAAAATCAACAGGACCAGGAACTCCTATCCCAAGGCCTATTACATTGTCCATTGTGTAATTTTGTTGTGGTAGTTGTTTTTCAAATGATTGTTTAATTTGTGTTAATAATGTCACACCTGATGGATCAGAAGTATCTGTATGAATCGACCATTTTTTTAATTGATTCAATTGTTCATCAAAGATGCCTAGTTTACAAGTTGTGCCACCAATATCTGCTGCTAAAATTATGTTCTTCATTTGTGTTCATTCCTTCTTTGGTTAATAATCAATAAACTTTTTAAATAAGTATCTTTTGAAATAAGCTGATAATCAAATAAGCTTCTAATCTCTTGTGCCATCATTTCACACGTATCTTTTGGATTTTTAAAATAAATAATATAGCCAAATTCTTTAAGTAATTGTTGAACATCATAAAAATTATTAATTTTTGTCTTCATTGACTATTTTCAACTCTTTTTTTAAATTTAAATAATCCGCATTGTTGGGTTCTACCTTTAAAGCATGATTAATATATTTTTCAGCTTTTTTATTGTCACTAAGTGATCGATTTGCGATAGCTAATTCATAATTTAATAATCCTGAATTAGGATAATTGCGCAATCCCCTTTCCCACTCAGCAATGCTCTCAGCTTTAGATTTGGTAGCTGCTGTAATTAACCCCTTTAAATAGTATGTTTTAGCATCATCATAATGATTATCCAACGTCTGTGAAACTATTTTTTCGGCTTCGTTATAGTTATAATGATTCATTTCATCTTCTATAAGAATATTGTAAATATTATCTTCTTTAATCGTGAATATTCTAACCTGCAATAAAATGAAAAGTATTAAAAATACGATTAAGAGCAACCAAAAAATATTCCGATTCGCTTTATAATAATAGCCTATATAGATTAGTAATAAGCCAGATATAAAACCACCAAGGTGTGCCATGATATTAACGTTTGATAATAACAGCGAAAACCCAATTAGTATAACTAATGCAATCAATAATTGGCCAATCATCTTACGAGAATAAACTTTACTTATTATCATCATTGCTATTATGGCACCTATAAGCCCAAAAATTGCCCCACTAGCACCAGCTGAAACAGTATCAGTATTAAAAGACAAAGATAAAAAATTTCCGAAAAGTCCAGAAATAATATATAAAATCAACATTTTCATTGGGCCTATAATCGCTTCAACAATTTTACCAAATATAAAAAGCGATAGCATATTCATCAATATATGTTCAAAATTAAAGTGTAAGAACATCGAAGTAATAAGTCTATACCATTCTCCATGAACAACGTTAAAGTGGACTAAACCACCCATGTCTAAGAGCTTTATATTTGAAAAGCGATTTAATAGTAATATCATGCTAAGCCAAATTACAATATTTATAGTAATTAAACTATAGGTAGCAGGAGAAAATTTTGCCATATATTTGTCTAGAGGATTTTGATTTAGCACTCTTTTTTTGTAATAAGCTGTTGTTTTACTATCTTTTTTATTAAAAAGACGACGTAAAAATTTATTCGGTATACATTGTTGCGCATCAGCTTCAGACGCTATTATTTTAACACTTATTTTTAACGGCTGTAATTCTTGTAAATCTTCAATGGGGACAGGTTTGTCCGAAAAGTAGTAAAAATCACAGGTTTTTGGTTGGAAGTTAAATTTTAGCGCAATATCATTGATGTTTTCTTTAATCTTTGATTTGTCAAATCTAATTTCTTGTGATGAGTTAACGGTATCTTTAATAATAATGAGAGACTGTTTTTTTCTATTGCATAACCATAGTTCATGCTGTTCGCTATTTTGATATATATAGTCATAGTTTAAATATCTAATCCAGTAATAACTTGATTTCCAATAAAGTTTTTCTAATTTCATGGCGTCCTCCATAGCGCTATGTTGTATAAATAATTAATTGATCCACAGCCTGATCATAATAATCAGTTGCAAAGTTCACGATTTGGAAATCATAAACTAAACTAATCGTATGAGAAGGATGTTCACTTAAAAAGCGGTCATAATATCCGCCCCCGTAGCCTATTCTATATCCGTCTTTATTAAAGGCTACACCAGGGACAATAATTAAATCTAACTCATTGGTTGTAGCCGTGTTTGAAGTAGAATAATTAATTCCTTTTGCATCTTTACTTATATCATTTAATGATAATAATTGCTTAAATGTCATATGATTTTCATTATAATCAGTGTGAGGAACATATATTTGTTTTCCCATTTTAATTGCCGTTTCTATAATGTCATATGTATTCACTTCATGGGGCATAGAAAGCACGATAGAAATTTTTTGAGCTTTTTGAAATACTTCTTGCTGGAATAATTGACCCTTTAGCCATAGGTCTGCAGTTTTTTTAGAAGAAGCATCAAAAGATTTCATCTTTGAAATCATATTTTGACGAATTTGTTTTTTAGTCAATCTATCACCCTCTTATCCACTTATTATAACGTTTATAAAATATATTGTCATTTATACAAAACGATAATTTGTAATAATTAAAACGGTTTGAACATAAATAAAACGGATTAAAATTGCAACACCTAAATCTTTTTATCTGTATGATTTCTATTCAAAGCCAATAAAAAAGCCAGTAAATGAATTTACAAAACTCACTTACTGGCTAATTTATCTAGGAATAATGTCCTAGCTTGTCAAACCATTACCAAATTATTTAGTTTCACGGTGTAAAGTATGTTTATTATCACGTGAACAATATTTTTTCATTTCAACACGTTCAGGATTATTTCTTTTGTTTTTAGTTGAGATGTAGTTTCTGTCACCACATTCTGTACAAGCTAATGTAACGTTTACGCGCATGATTATACCTCCTTACCTTATCTAAATACGACTTATTAATCATACCACTATCATACTTAATTGAAAAGTACTATTTTTAATTAGCTGTGTTAATAGCTGCTAAATGAACACCTATACTTCTGCAATGAATATTAAGTCTTAAGTGGATTGTTGATGTATTAGACGGCTATTATTGTTAGCTTAAACCTATATACATTTTGATGTTAATCTGTTTCATTATTACCATCGTTATCCTTTTTATCGGCATGATCTTTAAAATAGTAATTAATAATATCTCTTCCTAAATCGCCACCGTTTAACCATGGTGGTGGCACCGGTTGATTTGTATAAACGATAGAAAATGCTAATTGTGGATTATCTATCGGTGCATATCCAATATATGTTGAATTAACACGTGATTCGCCATTTTGGAAGACTTCAGCTGTACCTGTTTTTCCTGCAGAAGGCACAGTGGTTTTATGGAAACTTGCATATCCAGTACCGTCTTGTTTATTAAAGGCCATTTTAAAGCCTGCTTTAACTTCATCAAGTTGATCTTGTGTATTATTGACTCTATTTAATACGTTACCCTTAATTTTTTTCTTAAGTGGTCCTAACTCATCGGTATTTGTAGAATCATGTATTGCAAGACCGATATGAGGTTGTATGCGATATCCGTTATTAGCAATTGTAGACACATATTGCGACAATTGTATTGGCGTATAGGTATCGTATTGTCCTATCGCTAAGTCTAAATAATTACCAGGATTATTTGTCAATGGTGCCGTTTGACCTGCAGTTTCGTTTGGTAAATCAATGCCAGTTTTTACTCCTAAGCCTACTTGATTAAGGCCTTTACGAAGTTTTTGCCCCGCTGCTGAGATATCGGTTGGTAATGTCATGCCAGATGAATATGGATCTCCAGCTAATTTTAATGCAGTTTTAAACATATATACGTTCGATGAATGCATTAAGGCTTCTTTGTCATTGATTGTAATACGATTATTTTTATTAAAATAAGAGCGTTTAGTGAGTCCGCCTCTGAAATGTAGTGGTTCGTCTACCATTTCTTCACCAACTTTTATGGAGTTATTTTGATATCCAGCAAGTAGTGTGCCACCCTTCACTGATGACCCAACTGCGAACTGTGCTGTGAAGTTACCAATGTCATAGTCAGTTAGCTTACCATTTTTATCAATTTGTTTACCAGCCATTGCTAAGATATCACCGTTTTTAGGGTTTTGAACAACAATCATAGCGTTATCCATATCTTTTGCACCCTGACTTCTTAATTTATTAATTTGCTTTTCTAATAACTCCTCAGCTTTTTTCTGTAAATCGATGTCTATAGTTAGTTGTAAATCATGACCACGTGCACCTGGATTGATTACTTCAGAATTAATAACACGTCCTGATTTATCGGTCGTATATTTCATTTCTTTTTTCTTACCACGTAACACATCTTCATATTGATATTCCAAATATGACTTGCCCACACGATCATTTCTAGAATAGCCTTTAGCAAGATATTGTTCCGTTAATTCTTTAGGTACACCTTCAGCAGGTGTAGAAACATTACCAAAAATACCTCTTAGGCTATCACCATAAGGATATTTACGATCCCAATCCATAGTTGTATTAATGCCAGGTAATTTATTTAACTGTTGAGATACGGCTGCATATTCTTTTTCTGAAACATCTTTATTTTTAATCATTTGTGGGTCTAAAGTTGAACCAGCTGACATTTCTCTATAGATTGCTAGTACTTGCAAATCATCTTTAGAGAATGAATTTAATTGCTTTTTACTTATTTTATTATGAAGTGCTTCATCGTATTGATCTTGAGTAATACTACCATCATCAATTAAGTTTTGTTCTTTTGTCATCATTTGCTGGGCTTGTTTCGGATGAAGTTGTATCCAAAAGTCTTGTTTGTCTCTAGTTGTTATTTTATCTGTATCCATATGAATTAATTTGGCTAACTTTTTAGCCGTGTCTAACATTTCTTGTTGGGATGTTTTCTTAGATCTCGTATATGTAATAGCCATTTTTGAAGCATTATCTACAAGCACTTTGCCGTTTCGATCTAATATACGTCCCCGTGGTACAGATTCATTTACAGTGATATTTTCGTTATCTTTGATTTCTTGTTTGTAATGTGAGCCTTGTGCGATTTGCAAGTATCCTAATCTGAGTACAATTATTACAAAAATAAAGACAATGAGTCCGAATATAAAATTAATGCGGTGATTCATTGTATTTCTTATTTTTTCATCGTTTGATTTTTCCTTTAACCTTTTAAGCAAAATAACCTACCTCTATTCAACTTCTCTACTATCAAATGATATATGAAATCGCGAGATATTTCTATTATTTTGGTAAAAAAATAACGGTCTCGATAGCGAGACCGTGATATGTGACTAATTATTTTTGAGCTTCATTATATAATTCGTCAACTTTTTCCCAATTTATCACATTCCAAAATGCACTAATATAATCAGGACGTTTATTTTGATATTTTAAGTAGTATGCGTGTTCCCATACATCTATACATAAGATAGGTGTTTTTCCTTCAGTTAATGGGTTGTCTTGGTTAGGCGTTGTAACAATTTCTAATTTACCGTTATTTACAACTAACCATGCCCAACCTGAACCAAAACGACCTGCAGCTTTGTCAGCGAATTCTTTCTTGAATTCATCTAAAGAACCCCATTGTTCTTTAATTTTATCAACTACAGTACCTTTTTCTTCAGAATTAGGAGTTAAAAATTCCCAGAATAGTGAATGGTTTAAGTGTCCACCACCATTATTACGTACAGCTGTTTGAATGTTTTCAGGAACGCTATCTAAATTGGCAATAATTTCCTCAATAGATTTAGACTCTAAGTCTGTACCTTCAACTGCAGAATTTAATTTAGTCACATACGTATTATGATGTTTATCATGATGGATTTCCATTGTTTCTTTATCAATATGTGGTTCTAATGCATCTGCTTCATATGGTAATTTTGGTAATTCAAAAGCCATTATTAATCATCCTCCTAAATATGTTCTAACTCATAATAACAAGTAATCTGGGATACAACAAAGTATTTGCTTATCCATATACTATATTATTATTCTTACTATATTACTATAGCGCATTTGAAATTATTTTAAACATAAAACTAATATAAATACTTAAATGGAAGGAAATTCAGACTATTGACCTATATTTAAACATTTATTGGTATAAATATGATTGATGAAAAGTTAATGTGATTTATGTTGACAAGACTCACATGTACCATATATTTCAAGTTTATGCGTGTGGATATCAACGTTTGGTAAAAATTGTTTAACTTCATCAATTGGGCAATATTCAATGATTTTAGTATCACCACATTGTTCACAAATAAAATGGTGATGGTGGTGATTTGTACATGCAATTCTAAATTTCATTTCTCCGTCTAGTTCTGTACTTTCAATGATTCCTAAATCTTTAAATAAATGTAAGTTTCTATAGACAGTATCAAAAGAAATTCCAGGATAATGTTGATCTAATTGTTGTTGGATATGCTTTGCGTTAATATATTTATCTTTTTCAACAAAAATATCAAGCATGTGTTTTCTCTTATCTGTATATTTTAAACCATTATCTTTAAGGATTTTAATAGCATCATTTGTATTCATAATTAAACACCCTTTTTAAAATTTACTTTTTGTAGTAGCATAGTTAATCCTAGCATTATCACTAATAAAGCAACGATAACACCACCAGGAGAAATGTTCATATAAAATGCTAATACTAAACCTAATACAACTGACAATTCCCCTAGTATAATACTACTGATGATAAGTTGTTTAAAGCCATTTGTAATTCTCATAGAAATTGCAATAGGCAAAGTGATTAATGCACTTACTAATAAAATACCAACTACGCGCATGGATGCTGAGATTACCATAGCCACAATAATAATAAATAAGAATTGTATCCATTTTGGAATGCCGATAACGGTAGCATATTCTTCATCAAATGATAGGATAAACATTTCTTTGTAAAATAGCATGACAAAGCTGAATACAATTATAGTAATAATAATAATTGTCACTAAATCACTTAAACTTACTGCGCTAATCGATCCAAAGAGTAATCCAACTATTTCTTGATTAAAACCATCTGCCAAAGATATAAATATGGCACTTAAAGCGATACCTGCACTCATAATTATTGGGATAGCTATTTCTTGATAATTTGTATAAGAAGTACGTAATTTTTCAATAAGTAAGGCACCTATGATTGCAAAAAGTATGCCAAACCACATTGGATTTATGATAATGAGTGCAGGAAAAACGGTTAGTATAAACATGCCAAAAGATATTCCACCTAAAGTGACATGACTTAAAGCATCAGCAATAAGGGATAATCTACGAACCACAATAAATGCGCCAATCAATGGTGCAATAAAACCTATTAAAAGTCCGCTAATCAATGAGTATCTCATAAAATCAAAGTTTAATAATGCATCGATCAAAAGTAAACACCTCTAATCAAACTTGTGTGATAATGATATACATTTAATAACATAATCTGACTCCTAGTGATATTAGTATTATGATTTTTGACAACATTGTCGGTTATGTTGATGGTCAACAAATTGTATTGGGTGACCATAAATTTTAGAAATTTCGACTTCATCCAAAGATTTAAACGCTTCTGTTGTACCATGAAAATGAAGATGTTTATTTAAACAAGCCACTGTTGTTGCAGTATCTGCTACAACACCTATATCATGTGTAACTAAAATGATAGTGATGCCTTCTCTCTTTAATGTTTCTAATGTTTCATAAAATTCACTAACATGTTTAGCATCAATGCCATTAGTGGGCTCATCCAATACAAGTACACTAGGGTTAGATATTAGTGCACGTGCAATAAGGACGCGTTGTTGTTGACCGCCAGAAAGTTTGGCAATATTTTTATGCATTAAATGACTAATATTCAATTTGTTTAAGACATGTTCTACTTGTTGATAATCGTTTTTATTAAAGTGTTGAAAAAGTCGCTTTGTTTTCGTTAAGCCACTCATAACGACTTCTCTTACACTTGCAGGAAATCCTGCATTAAAAGCAATTGCTTTTTGTGATACATAGCTTATTTTTAATGATGACTTTTTCTTTTTATATTGTTGCCCATCTACATAAATGTCGCCAGTTTGCAACGGCAATAATCCGAGGATAATCTTTAACAACGTTGACTTCCCGGCACCATTTGGACCGACAATTGCTAAAAAGTCACCTTTATTTATTTTAATATTAATATTTTCAAGAACTTGCTTATGATCAAAATAATAATTAATATTTCTCAATTCAAATACTGGTGTTGACATCTTTTCACCCCGCAATTTACTATACATATATTTATAAAATTTGTAAATAGTAACCTTTACGATAGAATTGCAAAAACTGAGACTTTATCAAAATCTCAGTTTTTAAATAGTTATTGCGTTAGCAATTTATCTTTGAGTTTTGGATCAAATTGTTGTGCTTTTAGCATCTCAATTTCAAGCTTGTAAGGTGCTTTTTTATTTTTCTTATCTTCACCTACAAAAGGTGTTTCAAGAATTTTAGGTATATCTTTAAAAGCATCATGATGGACAATATAATTTAATGCATCAAAGCCAATGTATCCAAATCCAATATTTTCATGACGATCCTTATGTGCACCACGTTCATTTTTACTATCATTGACGTGAACAACCTTGATGCGATCAACACCAATTATTTTGTCAAATTCATTTAAAACACCGTCAAAATCTTCTTTAACATTATATCCAGCATCATGAGTATGACATGTATCAAAACAAATAGATAAACGTTCATTGTTGTTTACACCATCAATAATGCGTGCAATCTCTTCAAAAGAGCGTCCAACTTCAGAGCCTTTTCCTGCCATTGTTTCAAGTGCGATACGAACGTCATTATCATTCGTTAGTACTTCATTCAAACCTTCAATAATACGTTTAATACCGGCATCTGCACCAGCACCAACATGTGAACCAGGGTGTAAGACGATATCTTTAGCTCCTATCGCTTGAGTACGTTCAATTTCATTTTGTAAAAAATTGACGCCTAATTCGAAAACTTCTGGTTTTGTAGTATTAGCGATATTAATAATGTAAGGCGCATGTACTACAATATTTGATAGGCCATAGGATTTCATTGCTTCATGACCTTTTGCGATATTTAAATCTTCTATCTTTTTTCTACGTGTATTTTGTGGCGCACCGGTATAAATCATGAATGTTGATTCTCCGTAACTATGCGCATCCTCAGCAGCACCTTGTAACATTTTTTTACCACTCATTGACACATGAGATCCTAATAGCATAACTATCACCTAACCTTTTTTGTTTTTTCTATTCTGTCTATTTTGTCGTTTGCTATATTGTTTTCTTTCTTGACGCTTCATTTGTTCAACCTGTTGTTTAAATTTCTTTTTATAGCCAGGCTTCACTTTATTTTTAGATTTACTACGTACTTTTTGCTTTACTTCATTAGTTAAGTGGTCGTCTTTACGTTCGCGCTTTTTCCGTGTATTGAATGATTTCACTGGTTGTAATTCATTGTTTTTGATATCGACCGTTTCAAATTGATAACCTTTGTCCTCAATTAATGAAATATTATGTTCATCATCAGGACTATATAGTGTAATAGCTACGCCTCTATAATTACCTCGTCCTGTTCTTCCAACTCGATGTGTGAAGAAATCGATATCATTTGGTACATCAAAATTGATAACATGGCTCACACCTTCAATATCGATTCCACGAGAAGCTAAATCACTTGCAATAACAAATTGGAAGTCTAAATTGCGAATGCGTTTCATTTGCTGTTTACGTTCACGCGGTGTTAAACCTCCATGTATCATGCCGACTTTGATGCCAGATGCATTTAGAGAGTCTGCTAATTCATTAGCATTTTCACGACTATTGCAGAAAATAATACATAAATAAGGATTTAAAATATCAATTAATTGTAATGTTTTTTCAACTTTAGCTGTACCTTTTGTTGGAATAAGATAGAATTCGATATTTTTCTTATTTTGAGATTGATTATCGACAACTATGAACTCTGGTTGATTTAGATATTTGTTTAAAAATGGATGCAGTGATTTAGGTATAGTTGCGCTAAAGACTGCAATATTTGACGTATCATTTAGACGCGCTGCAATTTGATCTACTTGATCTATTAATCCTAAATCAATCATTAAATCTGCTTCATCGATAATTAAGTACGAAGCTAAATGAACATGTAAATGACCACTCATTGCTAAATCATTAATCCGTGTAGGTGTACCAATGATGAATTGTGGTTGTATATGCGTACGTTGTTTGTCTTTTTCAATGTCAGTTCCCCCGATAAACAATGAAACCTTAACGTTTGATTTGAATTGTGCCAAATGCTGAGTAGCCTGATAAAGTTGTTGAGCTAGTTCTCTGGTTGGTGCAACCACGATCACTTGAGGCTCTTGAAGATCTATGTCAATTAAATGCATGAGTGGCAATAAAAAAGCGTGTGATTTACCTGTACCAGTTTGAGATTGTCCGATTAAATTTGTTCTTTTTAATATTTTAGGAATAATACGATTTTGTATTTCCGTAGGCTTTTCAAAATTTAAATCTTTAATCGCATCTAGCATGGTTGATTCTAAATTAAATGTTTCAAATGGATGCTTGGACATGAAAATGCCTCCTAATTTATGTTTATTTTACTATGATTAATAGTATTGAAATGGATCAGTATTGATAGAAGAAGATGCTATTGTTATATCAGCTTCATGATCAGTTAACCAATCAGATAATAGCTGTTTCAAACCATCTTTCATGACGTATTCACTATAATGGTTGATATCTAAAATATTCATGCCTTCTGTTTTTGCATCGAGCGCATCATGATGTCTAACATCTCCAGTTACAAAAATATCTGCTCCTCTTTGAAATGCTACGTGCTCAAAGCCGATACCTGAGCCGCCAATGATTGCAACTCGACTAATTGTTATATCAGGTTTTCCAGCATAACGCAAGCTTGGAATAGCTAGAGTGGATTTTGTTTCTTGAATAAAATCTTTAACATTTTGAGGTGTTGCTAAATTTCCAATCATTCCTAAACCGCTATCAGCTTCTTTTGATAGTTCAATAAAATCATAAACTGGTGTTTCATAAGGATGATACTGTTGAATTAAATGTTCTGCAAGTTTACGTTGTTGTGATTGAATCATAAATTCAAGCTTAACTTCATTCACATATTCAATGTGATCTATTTTACCGATAAAAGGATTAGCTTCACCTACTGGTTTAAACTGTCCCGTACCTTTACTTTCAAAAAAACAATATTCATAGTTGCCTTCTTGTGCTAATCCAGCTTTACTAATTTGGCGTTTAAATTGTTCCAAATGTTCTTCGGGAATAAATGTTTGAACTTTGTAATAAGTTGTAGTTTGAGGCACTAATATTTCAGTATCTTGCAATTTTAATTTGGTAGCTAGCATAGCGTTGACACCTTTGTAATAGTGATCTAAATTAGTGTGTAACGCGATAACTTGGATATCGTGTTGAATTATTTTACGTATCAACTGTCCATAACCGTCATCTGTAATGGATGTCAGTCCTTTAAAGATTAAAGGATGATGACATATAATAGTGTTGATTTCTCTTGTTAATGCTTCTTCAACCACTTCATTTGTGCAATCTAACGCAGTTAAAATTCCAGTCATCTTTGTATGTTTGTCACCAATTAATAAGCCAACATTATCCCATGATTCGGCAGTTTTTAAAGGGACATGTTTTTCAATTATTTGCATTAATTCATCAATTTTCATTGGCTAACACCTCTTCAATCAAATCGATTTCAAGAGAGACCTCTTGAAGTCTCTCCTGATGTGTCGTTGGATTTAACTGTTTTTTTATATGTTTTAGTGCAGTAAGTTCACGATGCCACTTCGAAAAGAAAATATCACTTTTATTGCGCAACAAGATGGGACCAAATTTAAGTTCGTATTTAGTATATTGTGGTTTCTCATTGCTATACTTTGCGACAACAATTTCGTAAATATGACCTTTTTCTATCAAAATTTCTTCCGCAATAATAGTAAAGTTTAAATTTACTAGCGTTTTACGCAACGTCTCAGTTTGAATATTACTTTGAAGGATAAGTCGTGTTTGTTTTGATAATTTTGCCTGGCCTTCAGTTAATATTTTAGCAATGAGCGGTCCACCCATGCCACAAATTGATATTGAATCAATTACGTCATTATCATAAATAACTGCTAAGCCGTCGCCTAATCGAACATCTATTTGTTGTGTTAAGTGATGTGCACGGACATTTTGTTTAGCTGCCTTAAACGGTCCTTCGATAACTTCTCCTGCTATTGCGTTATTACATAAATGATGTTGAACTGCATAGATGGGTAAATAAGCATGATCTGAACCAATGTCAGCCAAAACGCCTGGTTGAATATATTTGCTAACAGTTTGCAATCTTTTATTTAGTGATATCATTGATTTCTCCTTTATGTAAAAGAGGCTGAGACATCTTATATTGTCTCAGCCGAATAAAGCGATATGATTTAGTCCATAAAGTCTTTTAAGCGTTTGCTTCGACTTGGATGTCTAAGTTTTCTCAAAGCTTTTGCCTCTATTTGACGAATACGTTCTCTTGTTACACCAAATACTTTACCAACTTCTTCTAAAGTGCGTGTTCGTCCATCGTCTAAACCGAATCTTAAGCGCAATACATTTTCTTCTCTATCAGTTAATGTATCCAACACATCTTCGAGCTGTTCCTTGAGCAATTCATAAGCTGCATGGTCAGAAGGACTTTGAGCTTCTTGGTCTTCAATAAAATCACCAAGATGACTATCATCTTCTTCACCGATTGGCGTTTCTAAAGACACTGGTTCTTGAGCAATTTTTAGTATTTCTCGAACTTTTTCAGGAGGTAGGTCCATTTCTTCACCAATTTCTTCAGGTGCAGGATCTCGTCCTAAATCTTGAAGTAATTGACGTTGAACGCGGATTAATTTATTAATCGTTTCTACCATATGCACTGGGATACGAATTGTACGTGCTTGGTCAGCAATTGCACGAGTAATTGCTTGTCTAATCCACCACGTTGCATAAGTTGAGAATTTAAACCCTTTATTGAAGTCAAACTTCTCCACAGCTTTAATTAGTCCCATGTTGCCTTCTTGAATTAAGTCAAGGAATAACATGCCTCGTCCTACATATCTTTTAGCTATGCTTACCACAAGTCTTAAGTTTGCTTCAGCTAAACGTGATTTAGCAATTTCATCGCCTTGCTCAATACGTTTTGCTAATTCAATTTCTTCTTGTGCATTAAGAAGGTTAACACGTCCAATTTCTTTTAAGTACATGCGGACAGGATCATTTATTTTAACGCCTGGAGGTGCACTTAAATCATTTGGATTAAGTTTTTCATCGGTATCTGAACTATCTTTTTCGTTTACTAGTGAAATGTCATTATCATTCAATTGATCAAAAAATTCATCCATTTGATCGGTGTCCATATCGAAGTTTTGCATTTTTTCTGCAATTTCTTCATGGCTCAAATGGCCTTCTTTTTTACCTTTTTCAAGCAATTGTTTTTTTACATCTTCTAAAGTTAAAGTAGGATCAATTGTTTGCTTTTTAATTTTTACTTTGTTACCAGACATGAAAAGGCCTCCCGAAAATAATATAAGCTTTCAATAGCGATATTTAATTATATAACAAACTTATATAATGTCGATAGTATAATTAAAAATTCATAACAATTACGCACAAGTATTGTCGTTATTTTTATTTACTACGTTATAATCATTTTGAATTAATAGACAAATATCAATCACAGACTATATTTACCCATTAAAAGCGCATAATAACCATTATACAATATAAACCTTAAAATAGAAACAGTCTGTGTACTAATATTATTATGTTTTGAAATACTTATCATTTGTTACATCATCACATTCGTTGTTGATTTTTTTGAACAATCATTTGTAAATAGTATTTAACCATATCAATATCGCCGGTACGCTGAGCTTCGTTTAACTTGTGATTTAAGATTTCAATCGAATCTTCATCATTATTTTCCATTAAGGTCGCGATATAGTCTTCAATTTCATGGTCAAAAGGCTCTAAATTTAAATCATAATTATCTAGTGAAATCATCATTTCTCTCAAATCACTAGAATCTGTATATTGAATGAAATCGCTGATATGATAATTGTCATTTTCAGCATAAAAATCTTTTAATATCTCAAATATTTGTTTGAAAGAGGGATTAGAAAAAAGTTGACTATTGATATTTGCTGCATAATTTAAAAATGTATCTTTATCATTCATAAAATGTTTTAGTAAGCCACGCTCTGCTTTTTCACGTTTATTTAAATGATTAAAATTGTCTATTTGAGGCGCATGCATAGGCTGATTATCATGAAAATATGCACCAGAATAATAGTTATCGTAATCATATTCAGTAATTGAATGAGATTGTTGAGCTATTTCATTATTTAAACGATTTGCCTCAATATTAAACACACCAGCTACATCTTGAACAATTTTGTTTTTCAGAATATTTGATTGTACAAATGCGACATCTTGTATAGCTTCCTTCAAATATCGTTCGTAGGCTAAATCATTATGTTGTATTTCGTCTTGTTTCGTCTTGTATTTAAAGACAATAAAAGATTTCTTTTCAGTAGCTACAAAATTCAAAAATTCCTCTTTACCATATTTCACTATATATTCATCTGGATCCATATCATTTGGTAACTGTATAATATAAACATTAAGTCCTTGTTGTAATAATACTTGGCCTGTTTTAAGTGCAGCTTCTCTACCAGCAAAGTCGCCATCAAACATAAGGGTAACATTGCTGGTTAATTTTTTTAAAAATGTTATATGCTCTTGTGATAGAGCTGTTCCCATGCTGGCAACTACGTGTTTTAATCCTGCAGCGTCTGACTTAATGACATCCATAAATCCTTCTAAGAGAATAACTTCATCATTTTTACGTATACGTTTTCTAGCATAATCAAGATTATATAATAACCTTCTCTTTTGGAATATAGGTGTTTCAGGACTGTTTAAATATTTGGGCTCTTGATTACGATAGGTTCTGCCTGAATAGCCTACAATACGTCCTTGTGCATTGTTTAATGGAAACATGATGCGGTCTCTAAAGCGATCATAGTAGCTAAAGTTTTCTTCATTTCTGGACAGTAGCCCTGCTTCGTATGCAAATTCAATATCATAGTCATTCTTTGTTAAAAAATCTAAACAGAAGTGTGCATTATCTGGGGCATATCCTATGCCGCGTTGTTGAATTAACTCGTCGGTAAAACCGCGTTGTTTTAAATAGTTTAATGCTTCTTCCCCTTCAACTGTTTTTAATAAAGCATATTGATAATATGTTTGCATCAATTCGTGCATCTCTATCATTTTTAAGTCATCAGATGCGATTTGTGGTGTTTCTGAAGGTGTACCAATATCAACGTTTATATTGACACGTGCACCTAATTCTTTCACTGCTTCAACAAAAGAGATATCTTTTATATCTTGTGTAAATTGAAAGACATTTCCACCCTTTTTACAACCAAAGCAATGACAAATTTGCTTATCTTCAGAAACTGTAAATGAAGGTGTTTTTTCATCATGAAAAGGACACAAACCTATATAATTGCGCCCTCTTTTTTCTAATTTAACGTATTCACTTACCAAATCTAAGATATCAGTTTTTTCTTTTATTTCATTAATCACGGATTGTTCTATTCGCAATTTCGATCACCTATTACTTGTTAGTCGTCAAATTATAACGCTTTTTTGTTTCAAAAGATATTATTTTGATTGACGCTGTTCTATAAGTGCAATAACATCATTTGCAGTTTCCTCAATCGCCTTGTCAGAAACATCGATAACAGGACATCCTACCCGTGCAACAATGTCTTCGAAGTATTTAATTTCTTCTTTAATTCTAGCGTCGGTTGCATAACGTGCAGAATCTCCTAAGCCAAGTTGTTTTAAACGTTGCTTTCGAATACGATTTAATTTATCTTCACTAATTTTAAGTGCAATACATTTTGCAGGATCTATTTCAAATAGTGCATCAGGCGGTGTAACCTCTGGTACAATTGGCACATTCATTACTTTATAACTACGATGAGCAAGATATTGAGATAGCGGTGTTTTCGATGTTCTTGAAATACCTATGAGCACGATATCTGCTTTTGGCAAACCTTTTGGATCTTTACCATCATCATATTTTACAGCAAATTCAATCGCATCTATTTTTTTAAAATAAGCATCGTCCAATCGATGAACCATTCCAGGCTCATAATAAGGTGTTTGTTCAACTGACTCTGATAATATACTCATCAATGGACCCATAATATCAACAGACTGAATCTGTTTATCTTTAAGTTCTGCTTCCATATATTTGCGCATTTCAGGTTTAACTAATGTATAAACAATGATAGCCTTTGTGTCATGCGCAACTTGAATGACTTCATCAATATTTTCAAACGATTCGATATAAGGATATCTTAAAAATTCATTTTTGCATTGTTTAGGATTAAATTGAGACACACAAGCCCGTGCCACGAGTTCAGCTGTCTCTCCAATTGAATCTGAGGCAATAATAATCTTTATATTTTCCATTAATGTATACCACCTATTCTTTAAATAAAGATACAAAAAGTTTTGTTATTGTTGTTTTTGAAATACGACCCACAACTTCGTATTTATTATTGTCTTTTTTTCTAACTACAGGTAAAGCATCAATTTCTTTTTCTATCATTTGATTTGCAGCATATACGACTAATTCCGATTCCTCTAAATATGTGACGTTTGGCATTCTTGTCATATTGATACTAATCGGCATAGTATGTATATCCTCACCAATCATAGAAGCGCGTAATAAATCTTTGCGAGAACAAATGCCTATAAAATCATTATTGTTATTCACAATGAACAATGTGCTCGCATCTTCTAAGAAAATCGTGCAAATGGCATCGTAAACAGTCATATCTCCCTTTACTACAACTGGATGTGACATGTAATCTTTGACATTATATTGGCGCAATTGATCTTTAAATATTTTATTTTTAGATTTACCAGAATAAAAATAGCCAACGCGAGGTCGTGCTTCTAAAAAACCAGACATAGTTAAAATAGCTAAATCAGGTCTTAAAGTTGCTCGTGTAAGATTTAGGTGTTCAGCAATATGCTCACCAGTGATAGGTCCTTCATGCTTAACAATATCAATTATTTGCTCTTGCCTTTTACTAAGTTCTATAGGTCTTCACCCCTCTTAATTTCTATTATATTATAACTGTAAATGGTTGTTGCTACAAATACATATAAATACTTGCTTAAAAAAATACTTTCAATTAGAATAAACTTAAGCGAGTTAAGGACGGTGCAAGCTTAACGATGACATTGGCATAACAATTTGATAAGTAAAGAGAGTGGCTACACTAATTTGGGTGGAACCGCGGGTTAATATGTTAATAAACGAATATTTATTATTCGGTTAAAAATAATGACTCGTCCCAAAGATGGAGATATATTATATCAACGTCTTTGGGACGTTTTTGTGTACAAGGAGAGGATAAGCATATGGTAAAAGATATGGATACAATTGTTTCGTTAGCAAAGCACAGAGGGTTTGTATTCCCTGGCAGTGATATATACGGAGGGCTTTCAAATACATGGGATTATGGGCCTCTTGGTGTAGAATTAAAAAATAACGTTAAAAAAGCATGGTGGCAAAAATTTATTACACAATCACCTTATAACGTCGGGATTGATGCAGCGATTTTAATGAATCCTAAAACTTGGGAAGCTTCTGGACATTTAGGTAATTTTAATGACCCTATGATTGATAATAAAGATAGTAAAATTCGTTATCGTGCAGACAAACTAATTGAAGATTATATGCAACAACAAAAAGGAGACGAAAACTTTATTGCTGATGGCTTGAGTTTTGATGAAATGAAGCGCATTATCGATGAAGAAGGCATTGTTTGTCCTGTAAGTGGTACTGCAAATTGGACAGATATTCGTCAATTTAACCTTATGTTTAAAACTTTCCAAGGTGTAACAGAAGATTCAACAAATGAAATTTTCTTACGTCCAGAGACTGCGCAAGGTATTTTTGTTAATTACAAAAATGTGCAACGCTCTATGCGTAAAAAGTTGCCATTTGGTATTGGTCAAATAGGTAAATCATTCCGTAATGAAATTACACCAGGTAACTTTATTTTTAGAACAAGAGAATTTGAACAAATGGAATTAGAATTCTTCTGTAAGCCTGGCGAAGAAATCGAATGGCAGAACTATTGGAAAACTTTTGCTAGTCAGTGGTTAAAAGACTTAAATATTAGTGAAGAAAATATGCGTTTAAGAGACCATGATGAAGATGAGTTATCTCACTATTCTAACGCTACGACTGATATAGAATATAAATTCCCATTTGGTTGGGGTGAATTATGGGGTATTGCAAGCCGTACTGACTTCGACTTAAAACAACATAGTGAGCATTCAGGAGAAGATTTTAAATATCATGATCCTGAAACAAATGAGAAATATATTCCTTATTGTATCGAACCGTCTCTTGGTGCTGACCGTGTAACATTAGCGTTCTTGTGTGATGCCTATGATCAAGAAGGTGTTGAAGGCAGTAAAGACGCTCGTACGGTTCTTCATTTCCACCCTGCTTTAGCGCCGTATAAAGCAGCAGTGTTGCCATTGAGTAAAAAGCTTTCAGGAGAAGCGATTAAGATTTTTGAAGATTTAAGTTCAAAATTTGCTATTGATTTTGATGAATCCCAATCAATTGGTAAGCGATATCGTCGACAAGATGAAATTGGAACACCTTATTGTATTACATTTGACTTTGATTCATTAGAAGACAATCAAGTAACTGTTCGTGATCGTGATTCTATGGATCAAGTACGTATGCCGATTGCTGAATTAGAAGCATTTTTAACAGAAAAAGTTAAATTTTAAGATATACGTAAAGGTTAATACTTGCTAATTCTGTGCGCAATAGATTATCAATAGCTAAATAAAACCTCCCGTAAAAAGATTGTCTAGAAATGGACAACAGTTATGGGAGGTTTTAATAGTTATTTGGGTTCTAATCTATTGAGTTGATTAATTAATTTTTGACTTTTAAAAAATACACCAGCATATTCTCTATATAACATAATCATAAAGTCAGACATTTCGTTTATAATCTCTTGATGGATGCTAAGTTGATTCATTTTTTCAATGGGTAATTGTTGTAATATATTTAACAGGTACAAGGTTTTATTTGATATTAATAAGGCATGTGGATCTCGATAAGCTGCTTCTTGTGAAATAGCACCATGAAATTTAAAACTGTACCCTATTAAGTTAGACGGATTAGTTGAACCAGTTATGACACAATGGTTAAAGTTTGCGGAAAAGCCATATTTATGCATACATTTCAACATCGTAATTATCGACATTAGCTGTGCAGAAGTACCTGCAGTAATTTTTGTTAAAACAAAATGCAATAATTCATAATAATATTTTGAAATTTCTTGATCGTCCATGGCTTTGTCTATAATTTCAGCACTAAGTGATGCGTAGCTATGTGTGTATAAATCAAGCCTTAACTCGTAATGCTGATTTATAACATCAATAGAATTAAGGGTTCCCATTCCACGCCATTGGTTATAAATAAATAAGCCATACACAAATAATTGTGTATGAGCTTGAAAACCACTTTTGGCTTTTTTTGCACGACGTACCATTAAGGGTACTTTAGCGCCATGTTCATTAAGGATAGTAATTACTTTATCTGATTCACCATAATCCACAGACTTAATAATAATCCCTTTTTGTTTCATGAGCATAAATAACACCCACTCTCTGTTTAATCTTGGTCTTCAATATATCCAATTTGACGTATAAAATTCACTTTATTTCTCCAATCCTTTTGAACTTTTACCCACAATTCTAAATATACTTTGGAACCAAGTAACATTTCAATATCATGACGTGCACGTTTACCTACTTCTTTTAATTTTTTTCCACCTTTACCAATAACGATTCCTTTTTGAGAATCACGTTCAACATATATCGTTGCTTCAATGCGAACACGATCTTCATTTTCTTTAATCATTCTATCGACATTCACGCCAATAGCATGAGGGATTTCTTCGCTAGTTAAGTGTAATATTTTTTCACGAATGATTTCACTAACAACAAATTGTTCGGGATGGTCTGAAATTTGATCGTCAGGATAATACTTTGGTCCTTCTGGTAAATGGCTTTTAAGCACATCTATAAAATGGTCAACATTAAGTCCTTCTAATGCTGAAATAGGTACTATCTCAGTGAAGTTCATATATTTTTGATAAGCTTCGATACGTGGCATCAAAGAATCTGGATGTACTAAATCAATTTTATTTAATACTAAAAATACGGGTGTCTTCACATTACGTAGCATGTCCATGATATATTCATCACCACGTCCGATATCTTCGTTTACATTGACCATAAACATGATAGCATCAATTTCAGACAATGTATTTTTAGCCACGCGCATCATATAATCACCAAGCTTATGCTTTGGCTTATGAATACCTGGTGTATCGATAAAAATAATTTGCGCATCATCTCGCGTCATTACGCCTTGAATTTTATTACGCGTTGTTTGAGCTTTATCTGACATTATTGCTATTTTATGGCCAATCACTCTATTAACAAATGTTGATTTACCAACATTTGGTCGACCTATAATTGAAACAAAACCTGATTTATGTACTGTCATTAATTTTCTAAATCCTTTCCGGAAAATCCAAATGGTAACAATTCTGAAACTGAGGAAGCACGCATTTCACCTGTATTATTTGTCATATATATGGGCATATCATCATCACATAATTCTTTTAAAACTTGTCTACAAATACCACATGGCGATGTTGGTTTTATACTATTAACTGTCACAGTTATTGATTCAAAATCCCCAGGCTGATATCCAAGAGCGATTGCTGCGGCAAGACTGGATTGTTCTGCACAAATTGTTGCAGGATAAGATGCATTTTCAACATTGGCACCATAAAACCCTCTGCCATCCTTAGTTTTCAAATAAGCGCCTACTTTAAATTGACTATAAGGCGTGTAAGCGTTACTTTGAGCTTTTTGAGCTTCTTCAAAATAATGTTGTTGATAACTCATTGTAACAAACTCCTTTACGAAAATATATGAGGAATAAAAATAATTAGTCCAGTAATAATAGCAAAGATAGATACTAGCATGACACTAAAAGCCGCGATATCTTTGGCGTACTTTGCAAACTCATGATAATCCAATGTTACTAAATCAACAACAAATTCTATAGCCGTATTCAGTGCTTCTAATGTTAAGACAAGAAATATGGATAATAGGATAAAAAGCCACTCATATCTGTTAAGTTGAAAGATAAATCCTAAAACAATAACAAGTATTGAAATGATAAGATGAAGTAAGAAATTATGGTCTTTAACAAGCAGTGCTTTAAAACCATTAAAGGCGTATCTAAAACGTTTAAACTCTTTAATCTCTCGTCAGTCCATATGCAGTTAATATTGTTTCTTGCCGACCAAACATTTTCTTTTCATCTTCTTCATTCATATGATCATAGCCTAATAAATGTAAAAATCCATGAAGAGCAAGAAAGCCTAACTCTCGTTCAAATGAATGACCATATGTCGTAGCTTGTTCTTGTGCTACATCTGTACATATAATAATATCACCTAGTACGCGAGGTATCTCCAAGCCTGTTATTTCAGGTTCATCCTCTTCCAAAGCAAAGGATATAACATCGGTTACTTTATCTTTATCTCGATATATTTTATTAATTTGTTGAATTTCTTCTTTATCTACAAATGTCACGGATAATTCTGCATCTTGTGTAATACCTTCTTGTTCTTTTGCAAAGTTAAGTAAATCGTCAATTTGTTGAAACCATGCTTCATCAACCATTTGCGTGTGGTCACTAAAATCTATGGTAAACATGTTTATTTTACCTCCCCATCATATCTTGCGATAATTTTACCTACTAAAGGATGTCTAACAACATCGGATTGATCCAAATTCATAATATGAATACCATTTACCCCTTGCAATTTGCTTATAGCTTCTTTCAAACCACTTTTAACGCCTTTAGGTAAATCAATTTGGGTTTGATCTCCAGTAACAACCATTTTTGAATCGAAGCCCAACCTTGTTAAAAACATTTTCATTTGAGCATGTGTTGTGTTTTGTGCTTCATCTAAAATCACAAAGGCATCATCTAATGTACGACCTCTCATATAAGCAAGTGGTGCAATTTCGATAATTCCTCTTTCAATAAAACGTGCTGTTTGTTCACGACCTAATACCGTATTTAAGCCATCATATAATGGTCTTAAGTAAGGATCTACTTTTTCTTTTAAATCACCTGGTAAAAATCCTAAAGATTCACCAGCTTCAACAGCAGGGCGTGTTAGCACAATGCGTTTGACTTTCCCTTTTCGTAATTGTTTAGCTGCATAAACAACAGCTAAAAATGTTTTTCCAGTGCCAGCAGGACCCACGCCAAAAACTAAATCATTTCGTTGCATTGCATTGACATACATACGTTGTCCCATAGTTTTTGCACGAATGGTTTTACCATATGCATCTTTTGTAATTTCATCCTCATATAAATCTAATAAAAATTGCAAAGTATTATTATCAGCCATTTTAATAGCAGCTTCTACGTCTTTAAGTGTAATAACATGGCCGAGTTCTATAACTTTTAATAAATTTTTAAGAATTTGTTCTGCCTTTTCAACATGCTCCAGACGTTCGCCTTTAACAGCAATTTCTTGACCTCTGGCATGTATGACAACATCATATGCATCCTCTAGCGCTTTTAAATGCTCATCATTATTTCCGATTAAAGCTTGAGATTGATTAATGTTGTCGATTTGAATTATTTCTGGCATAAACGGGCTCCTTTACAAGTAACATTATTTATCAAATTTTTACTGCATGATATAAATAGGTCAATTTATGATTATTATATCATGATAACTAGATAACCTTGGATGTGAAAATTATTAAAACTCACTTTCAATAAAAGTTTACTAAACAATCCATATTGATACAAATTAATGTGTTTGTAAATTTAAAAAAGATTGGCTAATGGGCTCAAAATATAAAAAATAACATATCCCACTACATACAATTTAATTAGTGGAATATGTTATATATTATAATTGCTTTGGTTTATTCAATATTTCTTGCCAAATTAAACCATTAACTACAGGATTGTTATCAAATTGTAGTGCTTGATGGGTCATATTTTGTTCGATTGATTTGGTGTTTAGCAATTGCTTTAAGCGATATTGTTTAGCTCTAGGTGATAAATATTTATCGCTAATAATTTCTTTTGCTTTTTGCTCAATCATTGCGAGTTGCTTTTCTTTTTCATTATCAATATCTAAACGAACACGTTTTAAATCATCCATAAGTGTATGTTCTAAATCTTGATTTGAAGGCTGCTTATTCACAACATCTCTTGATGATGGCTGTGTTTGTAAGGTATCATTATTGCTATTTTGAGATTGTGTTAGTTGCCTTGAAGATCTTTGAACTGTAGGACGTGCTTTATCTTGTGTTTCCACCTTAATCTCTCGTTCTAATTTACGATCTTTATACACAGGTTGAGAGGTATTTTTATCGTGTTGTACTTTTTTATGTTTCGTATGTTCACCTGAAATTTCTTCATTCATTTCATTTAGCTTATCTCCAACTTTATCTAAGAACGAACCTTTTTGTGGTTGACGTGATGTTGGTTTAGACTGAGCTTTCTTTTTAGGTGGTTTTTGATTCTGACGTTGTTTATGACTCTTATCCCCCATCGCACTGATAATTGAAATGATGACCGAAATAGCAAATATGAGAATACCAATGTTCATGACATCACCCCTTTAATTATTTTGGTGATTCTGGGTCTTCTTTGTCTGTATGTTTATTGATAGCATTTCTCATTCCTGTATCAGCTTCTATATTTTTTAAATTATAATAGTCTTTGACACCTAAATTACCGTTGCGTAGTGCTTCTGCCATAGCAAGAGGTACTTCAGATTCTGCCTCAACAACTTTTGCACGCATTTCTTGTACACTTGCTTTCATTTCTTGTTCTTTAGCTACTGCCATCGCGCGACGTTCTTCGGCTTTAGCTTGAGCAATGTTTTTATCTGCTAGTGCTTGCTCAGTTTGTAAATCAGCACCAATATTTTTACCGATATCTACGTCAGCAATGTCAATGGATAAAATTTCAAAGGCTGTACCTGAATCTAAACCTTTACTTAATACAGTTTTAGAAATATTATCTGGATTTTCAAGAACTTGTGTATGATGTTCACTTGAACCGATAGTTGAAACAATACCTTCACCTACACGAGCAATAATTGTTTCTTCACCAGCACCACCGACTAATCGAGAAATATTAGCTCGAACCGTAATACGTGCTTTAGCTCTAACTTCGATACCATTCATAGCCACACCAGTAATAAAAGGTGTTTCTATAACTTTAGGATTAACAGACATTTGAACAGCTTGTAATACATCACGACCGGCTAAGTCAATCGCAGCACCGCGTTCAAACGGTAGATTTATATCTGCACGTTGCGCAGCGATGTTTGCATCAACAACTCTATCAACGTTACCACCAGCTAAGTAGTGAGATTCTAACTGATTAGTTGTTAAGTTTAAACCAGCTTTATGTGCTTTTATTAATGGCGCAATTACTTTTCTAGGCGAAACGCGACGTAAACGCATACCAATGAGTGTTCCGATTCCAACCTTAACGCCTGCTGCAATTGCTGAAATCCACAGTCCAACTGGAACAAATGAAAATAAAATAAGAATTGCTACAAGAATTATAATAGCAATTACAATAAATCCAATACTAAACATTAAATCACTCCTATAAATTAATCTATCTCTCTTACTACAACTCGAGTGCCTTCTACTTCTAATATTTTGACATCTTTATTTCTTAAAATAAATGAACCATCTGACACAGCATCTATTCTTTCATCATTTATTAAAATAATGCCTGCTGGACGTAAGTCTGTAGAAGTACGAGCTATTTTGCCAACTAAGTGAGAACGGTCATCGTGAGATCTATAACCAGCTTCAGCATTTGTCGAATCTTTAAGTACAACTTTTTCAAAAAAAGGTATTTTTCGATTTAAAAGTTTTACTAAAATGACCCATTCAACAATACTAAGAATAACTGCAATAATGACATTGAATAACATAATAAACAAGTTATCACCAAGCATTATTAAGCTTAATGAGATTAGAACTATGCCAAAAAAGCCTATTATTGCACCTACAATAAAGAGCTCTATAATAACAAAAATTACCCCTATGCCAAATAAAATTACCGATATCAAATTGACGTCGCCATTGATGAGAAATCCTAAAAATAATAGTAATAAACATAATGCTGCAACTACACCTATTAAATTAATTTTAGGAGAGTATAATTGATATAAAAATCCTAAAAATATAGCGACTGTCAGAATAAGTGTCATCAATGGATGTGTAAGAATTTGAGCTACATCAAATATCCAAGAGACATCAGAAGAAAAGTTCAGCAAGAAAAAGGTATGTATTCCATTTATAACTGTCATAAATTCACCTCGCTCCCATTTTGATTATACATGAATCATGACTAAGATTATAGGGATATAAAAGAGAATCTATAAGATTTCCAACAACAATATATTAAATAAATGAATAATAGCTGGTATTTATTTTTAACGATATAATGAGTCTGATAAAATCAACAACCTAAATAATAAAGTTTAATGATTTTTGAAATGCATTTAGAATTTTTAATTATATTTTTTATATTGTAATATCACTTGTATAATATGTTGTTATCACTTAACCCCTGCTTGGTACTACTTTCTCTACAGTTCCATGAAACGATAATTCATATTCAAATATACTTTTGCAATACATCATTAAAATATATGAAAAGATAATAACTTTGCAAACTAAAAAACAAAAGTATAACAAAATGGCAATTTCTACGTTATTTCAATAGAAATTGCCATTTTTCGTTGGTTGGAACCTATTTATAGTCCTAACCTAATATATAATTAACATTCGTGTTGAGGGAGTCAACAGAGCTATTAATTATTTGAATTTACGTTTACGCGCAGCTTCAGATTTCTTTTTACGTTTAACACTAGGTTTTTCGTAAAATTCACGTTTACGTACTTCTTGAATTGTACCGCTTTTTGATACTGAACGTTTAAATCTACGTAACGCATCTTCAAGTGATTCGTTTTTACGTACTACTGTTTTAGACATCTGTATTTCCCTCCCTCCAAATATCAACGGAACTTTAATAATTATGTGCATAGTACAATAGACTATGCTTTATTTAGTATAATATATCTCCATTGTGCGGTCAATTAGTAAAGCGCGGAAAGTTTACACTAGTACTTCTTGCTCAGATAAATTAGAAGCGTGTTCAACTACTCTTAATGCTTCACCTTTATTTAGCGGATAATCAGCATGTACAATCTTTACTTTGACAATTTGACCTATCAATGATTCATCACCATCAAATTGTACTTTCATGTAGTTATCTGCATAACCAACCAGTGAACCATGGAAACTACCTTTTTCTTCAGGAATAACTTCCAATACGTCATCTTCAAACTTAGAAGCATATTCTTTAGCTAATTGATCACTTAAAGCAATTAATTTGTGAACACGTTCATTTTTAACATCTTCATCAATCTGATTATCCATACGAGCAGCAGGTGTACCGATTCGTGAAGAATATGGAAATACATGTAATTCAGAAAACTTATGTTTTGCTATAAAATCAAAGGTTTCTTGAAACTCTTCATCAGTTTCTCCAGGAAAACCTACTATAACATCACTTGTCACTGCCAAATCTGGCAACGCTTTATGAAGTTTTGATAGACGTTCTGAAAAATGTTCCATCGTGTATTTACGTCGCATACGTTTAAGCACGCTATCTGAACCTGATTGTAACGGAATATGCAAATGACGGACAACTTTATTAGATTTTTCAATGACATCAATCACTTCATCTGTTAGTTGACTGGCTTCAATTGAAGAAATACGAATTCTTTCTAGACCATCAATCGTTTCTAAATCGCGTAACAGTTGTGCTAGATTATAGTTTTTCAAGTCTTGACCGTAACCACCAGTGTGAATACCAGTGAGCACAATCTCTTTATAACCTGCATTGACAAGCGTTGTGGCTTGTTCAACAACCTTTTTCGGATCTCTAGAACGCATTAAACCTCGAGCCCATGGTATGATGCAAAATGTACAGAAATTATTACAGCCTTCTTGAATTTTTAATGAAGCACGTGTACGATCTGTAAAATACGGTACATCTAATTCCTCATAGGTGCGATTTTTCATAATGTTTCCTACACCATTAATAGGTTGGCGCTCTTTTTGAAACTCATCTATATATGATAGTAATTTATGACGGTCTTGCGTACCAACTACAACATCAACGCCTGGAATTTCCATAATTTCTGCTGATGATGTTTGTGCATAACAACCAGTGACGCATATAACTGCATCAGGATTTTTTCTAATAGCACGACGTATGACTTGTCGACTTTTTTTATCTCCAGTATTTGTAACCGTACATGTGTTAATAACATACACATCTGCATTGGTTTCAAAATCTACTCTTTCATAATTTGCTTCTTTAAATAATTGCCAAATTGCTTCTGTTTCATAATGGTTTACTTTACAACCTAATGTATGAAAAGCTACCGTTGACATGTCATTCACCCCAATAATTCATTTTCATAGCTCATTGCACTTAGTGCATACAATGGTGCTGTTTCTGCCCTTAAAATTCTAGGTCCTAAACCTACTGTGTGACTATTATCCTTAAACATCTCGATTTCTGACTCTGTTAACCCACCTTCGGGACCAAATATCATTAAAACGTGATCGTTTGGCTTAAAACATTGTAATAATTGTCTGAAATGGCTTCTTTCATTTTGCTTTGCTTGTTCTTCATATGCAATCAGAATATAGTCATAATGACTTATTTTATCATAAACGGATTTCAAATTCGACATGTACTTTACTGAAGGTATAGTAAGTCGATAACTTTGCTCGGCAGCTTCTTTGACAATTTTTTGCCATCTATCAATTTTCTTCATAGCTTTTGTTTGATTTAGTTTCACAACCGAGCGCGCCATATCTACTGCCCAAAACTCATTGGCACCTAGCTCTGTAGCTTTTTGAAGCATCCACTCATACTTATCTGCCTTAATGAGCCCACTACAAATTGTTACATACAGAGGTAATTCAGTATGTATGTCTAATTTGACTTTCGGCATTATTTGAATATATTCATCATTAATATCTGTAATTTCACACTCGAATACGCTTTGATTTTGGAATGTAATAATGATATGATCTCCAACACAATTGCGCATAACATTAATAATATGATGACGGTCATTTTTATCTCGAATAAAAAAACGCTGACCGTCATCAGCGTTTTCGTTAATAAAGTATCGTTGCAACTTATTCACTCACTTTCTGACCAACAAGGCATACCCATCCATTATTTTGTTCAATTGAAATGATATCAAAGCCAACCTGTTTCATGTGTGCTTCTATTTCTAAATGTTTTTCAGTGATAATACCAGACGTTATAAAATAACCATCTTCATTTAATGTATTATAAGCATCTTCTATCATTTCATCAATAATATGAGCTAAAATATTTGCAATGACTACATCGTATTTTTTAGTTTCATCTTTGAGTAAATTACCAGTGTTAGCTTCAATAACAGCATCACAGTGATTCTTTTTAAAGTTCTCTATTGCTACTTTAATTGCCATATCATCAATATCTATCGCTTTGATGTGCCGTACACCTAATAAATGGCATGCAATACTCAAGATTCCAGATCCAGTTCCGACATCAATGACATTTTTGTCAGAGGAAACGTATTTCTCTATAGCGTGTAAGCACATACTTGTCGTTGGGTGATCACCCGTACCAAAAGCCATACCAGGATCTAATTCAATACAGAGCTCCTCGTTACTATCTTTGGTATAGGTTTCCCAACTGGGTACAATTGTAAATCGTTTCGAAGCTCTAAAAGGATGGAAATAGTTTTTCCATTCATTCTCCCAATCTTCTTCAGCCACAGGTTGCGTATTATAAGTAAAAACTGTGGTATCTAATTCGGTTAAATTTAAAATTTCTTTTTTTATTTGTGTTGCTAAAGACTTTGTAAATTTAATTTCGTTAAAATAGGCCTTCAAACGGACGCCAAATTCAGGATAATCTTCAGATTTTAATTCATAAATTTCACCGTATTTATCGGCAGGTGGTTGTATCAAGTCATGAGAATCTTCAATAACAACACCATTTGAACCGAAATTTTCTAAAATGTTAGTGACTAAAGGTTCTACTTCATGGTTAACTACGATTGAGAGCTCTACCCAATTCATTGCTTATTCACCTCTGAAAAATTTACGTGCTTTATCTTTAAAATTAGAATGTTGTTCTTTAATTTCTTCTCCACTAACTTCAGCAAATTCTCGCATTAATTCTTTTTGTTTTTCATTTAATTTTGTTGGTGTTACAACTTTAATATTAACGAATAAGTCGCCATAACCGTAGCCATGAACATTTTTAATACCTTTATCTTTAAGTCTAAATTGTTTACCCGTTTGTGTACCTGAAGGAATAGTTAACATGACATTGCCTTTTAACGTTGGTACTTTTATTTCATCTCCAAGGGCAGCTTGTGGGAAACTAATGTTCAAGTTGTAATAAATGTCGTCGCCATCACGTTCAAATTTCTTAGAAGGACGAACACGGAAAACAACATATAAATCACCGTTAGGGCCACCGTTCTCACCTGGAGAACCTTCACCACCTAAGCGAATTTGTTGTTCGTTGTCAACGCCTTCAGGCACGTTAACTTCTAGTTTAACTACTTTGTTTTCAGTACCTTTACCATGACATGTTGGACATGGTTCTTCAAATTCTTGACCAGTACCTTGACATTTAGGGCAAGTTTGTTCAGTTCTTACACGACCAAGTATAGTATTTTGTTCAACAGAAGTACGGCCTGATCCCTTACAGTAACTACATGTTTTTTTGCTGGTTCCTGGTTTAGCACCTTCACCATTACATGTATGACATTTTACATCTTTTCTAATAGATATCTCTTTTGTTGCACCAAATACTGCTTCTTCAAAATCAATAGTCATTGTATATTGTAAATCATCGCCTTTACGTGGGGCGTTAGGATCTCGTTGTCTAGATCCTCCAAAGAAAGAACTGAAGATATCCTCGAAACCACCGCCGAAGCCACTGAAATCTTGACCACCAAATCCTTGGTTGCCGAAACCTCCTTGAGGACCACTATGGCCAAATTGATCATAATTAGCTCGTTTATTATCATCACTTAAAATTTCATAGGCCTCAGAAATTTCTTTGAATTTTTCATCTGCACCTTCTTCTTTGTTGATATCAGGATGATATTTTTTTGATAATTTTCGGTATGCTTTTTTTATTTCATCTTTTGAGGCATCTTTGCTGACACCTAATACTTCATAGTAATCTCTTTTATTGGCCAATTCATCTCGCTCCTTTTAATTGATAAATTTTTAAGCACTTACTACTGTTTAATGCTGTTTGAGAGGCGAATGTCATTTAAACTAACATGTTAAATAAAAAGTCAAAGCCAATGCTCAATTGACTTTGACTTTTTGGCTGTCAGTTTATATATAGTCTTACTATTTAAAATGGTATATGACTTATTTATAAACGATTAGCTATTATTTTTTATCTTCGTCATCTTTAACTTCTTTAAATTCAGCATCTTCAACAGTGCTATCGTTTTGTTGGTTACCTTCAGCACCTTGAGCTTGTTGCGCTTGTTGTTGTGCTTGTTGATAAACTTTAGCAGATAATTCTTGAACTACTTTTTCAAGTTCTTCTTTTTTAGCTTTAATGTCATCAATGTCTTGACCTTCTAATGCAGATTTAAGAGCATCTTTTTTCTCTTCTGCATTTTTCTTATCATCTTCGCTAATATTGTCGCCTAAGTCTTTAATTGTTTTTTCAACTTGGAATACTAAACTATCAGCTTCATTTCTTAAGTCAACTTCTTCACGACGTTTTTTATCTGCTTCAGCATTTTCTTCAGCATCTTTTACCATACGATCAATTTCTTCATCAGATAAAGAAGAGCTAGATTGGATTGTAATATTTTGTTCTTTATTAGTACCTAAGTCTTTAGCAGTTACGTTAACAATACCATTTTTATCGATATCAAATGTAACTTCGATTTGAGGTATGCCACGTGGAGCTGGTGGAATATCAGTTAATTGGAATCTGCCAAGTGTTTTGTTGTCAGAAGCCATAGGACGTTCACCTTGTAACACATGAATATCAACTGATGGTTGGTTATCAGCAGCAGTTGAATAAACTTGTGATTTAGATGTTGGGATTGTAGTATTACGTTCAATTAACGTATTCATACGACCGCCCATGATTTCGATACCTAATGATAATGGCGTTACATCTAATAATACAACGTCTTTAACATCACCAGTGATAACACCACCTTGAATAGCAGCACCCATCGCTACGACTTCGTCAGGATTTACACCTTTATGTGGTTCTTTACCGATTTCTTTTTTAACTGCTTCTTGTACAGCTGGAATACGTG
>NZ_PPPV01000012.1:278921-279439 GCF_002901705.1 Staphylococcus lugdunensis | reverse complement strand
TGATAAGCCAGCATCTTTTAACGCTTGACGTGTTGGTTCCATAGTACGTTTAATTAATGAATCAGCTAATTCTTCAAATTTAGAACGAGTTAAGCTAATTTCTAAGTGTAATGGACCATTTGCTCCAGCAGAGATGAATGGTAATGAAATTTGGGTTTGTGATACACCTGATAAATCTTTTTTAGCTTTTTCAGCTGCATCTTTAAGACGTTGTAATGCCATTTTATCTTGAGACAAATCGACACCGTTTTCTTTTTTAAATTCAGATACTAAATAATCGATAATGACTTGGTCAAAGTCGTCACCACCAAGTTTATTGTCACCAGCAGTTGAAAGTACTTCGAATACACCGTCACCTAATTCAAGAATAGAAACGTCAAATGTACCGCCACCTAAGTCGAATACTAATACTTTTTGATCTTTTTCAGTTTTATCTAAGCCATAAGCTAATGCTGCAGCTGTAGGTTCATTGATGATACGTTCTACTTCTAAGCCAGCGATTTTACCAGCATCTTTAG
>NZ_PPPV01000012.1:225482-278909 GCF_002901705.1 Staphylococcus lugdunensis | reverse complement strand
AATTACTGCTTTATCAACTTTTTCTCCTAAATAACTTTCAGCCGTATTTTTTAAGTTTTGTAAAATCATAGCTGAAATTTCTTGAGGTGTGTATGATTTTCCTTCAATATCTACTTTATAATCTGAACCCATGTGACGTTTAATTGATTGAACAGTATTTGGGTTAGTGATTGCTTGACGTTTTGCAACTTCACCAACTTGTGTTTCACCGTTTTTAAATGCAACAACAGATGGTGTTGTGCGGGCACCTTCAGGATTTTGAATTACTTTAGGCTCGTCACCTTCTAAAATAGCGACACATGAATTTGTTGTACCTAAGTCGATTCCAATTACTTTACTCATAATAAAATTCCTCCAATGTTCGTTTTGTAATATATTTGGTTATTTTCGTCAACGTTTTATTGATTTACTTTAACCATTGATGGTCTTAATACGCGGTCTTTCAATTTGTACCCCTTTTGCAGTTCTTGAGTAATTTCACCAGATTCATAATCTGGATTATCATCTTGAACTACAGCTTGGTGCACATTAGGATCAAATGTTTGACCTTCAGTTTCAATCACTTCAAGACCATTGTCTTTTAAAGCTCTTAATAAGCTTTCATGAACCATTTGAACACCTTTTTGCAGCGATTTAAATGATTCATCATTACCTTCAATTTGTAATGCACGTTCAATGTTATCAATCGTAGGTAAAATATCGGTTAACACGCTTTGAGCTTTGTATGCACGATTTGTTTCATTTTCTTTTTGAATACGACGTTTATAATTTTCAAACTCTGCATATAATCTCAAATATTTTTCTTCATTATCATTAGCTAATTGTTCTAGCTCGTTAATTTTTTCTTCTTGTGAATCAATTTTTTCAGATTCATTGTTTGCTTCTTCTTGTTGATTCTGTTCTGAACTTTGATCAGCTTGACTTGCTTCATCGTCAGTTTCCGTAGCATTAACAGTGTGATCTGTTTGTTCTACTTCTTCAGCATTATTTTGTTTCACTGATTCTTTTTCTTCTGCCATTTTCTGCCCTCCGAAATAATCCAAATTACTACCAAATTCTACTAAGTAATTGAATTACATTTTGATAATGCATTGCTGTTGGTCCAATAACAGCAATCTGACCTTTGAGCGAATCATCGAAGTGATAGTCACTTGCAATAATTGAAATATCGCTCAGATTTGCGTCAATCTCCTTGCCAATTTTGACATCTACTTGAGAGTTTGCAAAATCATCTAAAAGTTCCATAATTCGATTTGATTCAATATATTGTAGAATAGGTTGAATTGATGAAACATTCGTTTCATTTAACGTATTGATTAGTTTAACCTTTCCACCCATGTAAATGCTATTACTTTGTTTATGAATATGTTGCCTCATCATTGTTATGACTTTAATAATAAAGTTCTTTTCGCTATCTGACTGCGAAAATCGGTTTAACTCGGCCATTAAATTAAAAGTGCGCTGGCGATTAAAATAATCACTAATAAAACTTGAAATTTGAACCAATCGAGCACTAGATAATTTATCTTTAGTTGCAATATGAACATTTTCTACATGACCTGATGAAAAAATCATAATAAGAATAACAAGTAATGGGTTAGCTTGAATCAAATGAACTTTATTTAGTACATCCAGTTTGTGATTTGGACGAATAACCAAAGTTGCGTATTGAGATTCAGTTGACAACTCATTTGCAAAATAACTCAATGCCGATGAAATATCGTAGTGATTTTCAATCAACAATTGATGAAAACGTTGTTCTTTTTTAAACGTTTGATGAGATGTATCTTCTAATAATTGATTAACATAAAATCTAAAACCTTCTTCAGATGGAATACGTCCAGATGAGGTATGTGTCTTCTCAATGAAGTTTAAATCCTCTAAAAATTTCATTTCATTTCTAATGGTTGCCGGACTAACATCAAGATGATGATTTTCAATTAAGGTTTTAGAACCAATTGGTTGTCCAAAATCAACATAATCTTCAACAATCGCATTTAATATGCTTAATTGTCTATCAGTAATCATGTTTCCACCTCATTAGCACTCTTTTCTTCCAAGTGCTAATTATAATTTATCAAATTGGTCAAAGTAAGTCAATGTTAAAGGCTTGGATTTGTAAAAAAATTTTTAGCTTAATAAAAATGCTTCAAATACTTCATTACCAATGACTTTTCCGCGTTCAGTTAATGCGAAATAGTTACTATTTTGTTTAATTAATTCCTTTTGACTTAAATCATGAATTGTTTGACCAAAGACTTGATAAATGGATTGGTCAAATTTTTGTTTGAAACGGATAATATTAACGCCCTTATTCATTCTTAAACCTAAAAACATTTCTTCTTCCATTTGTTCTTTGATTGTAGGTATTGTGAAAGATAATATTGGAGGTTTATCAGCTTGTACTGCTTTGATATAGTGATTTACTGGATTAACATTGGTATATCTTTTGCCATTTACATAGCCACTTGCACCGGCGCCAAAACCATAGTATTCCTCGTTTTTCCAATAGGTCATATTGTGCGTAGAAGCATGACCTTTTTCAGCAAAGTTCGATATTTCATATTGCTGAAACTTTGAGTGATTTAAACGATGCATTAAATACTGATACATATCAGCGCCTAAATCTTCATTTGGTAATTTTAGTTTTCCCTTACGATATAAGTTATAAAATTGAGTTTTTGGTTCTAAAATCAAACCATAACTCGAGATATGATTTATATCCATACTAAGCGCTCGTTCTATACTATCTTTAAAGTCGTCTAAAGTTTGTTGTGGCAGATGATACATTAAGTCTAAACTTATGGAAGAAATGTCCACCTTGTTTGCATAGTCAACAGCTTGATAGATGTCTTGTGTATTATGTGTACGTCCTAAAATTGTTAATAGTTCAGGTTTAAATGTTTGTACGCCCATTGAAATGCGATTTACGCCGTAATCTTTTAGTAATTTAACTTTTTGAAAGGTTAATTCATCGGGATTAGCTTCGAACGTATATTCACCTGAAATTGTAAATAACTTATTAATCGCTTTTAATAACTTTTCTAACTGTTTAATATTTAAGGCAGTTGGAGTTCCGCCACCAACATACATTGTTTCAATATTTGGATTAAGTCTTGTATGCATTTCCTTTATTAAAGCATCTAAATAGTCATCAACTGGCTGTTTTGCTATAAAATATTTATTAAAATCACAGTAGGTGCAAATTCTTACGCAAAATGGGATATGGATATAAGCACTATTTATTGTCATTTTGCCACCTTCTCTACTTTATCATAGTAATCAAACGAAATAGAGGCTAAGACAAAAAACATCTATTGCTAAAGCTAATAACGTTATTACTTCAGTTCAATTGAAGACCACGTTAGCGTCGAATGTGGAAACGTTATTTAACTTTAAACGTATGTGTTCTTGTATCTTGACCTCTATTTTCATTATTCATCATCCATTTTTAAGACGGCTAGGAAAGCATCTTGTGGTATTTCAACGTTACCCACTGCTTTCATTTTAGCTTTACCTGCTTTTTGTTTTTCTAATAATTTACGCTTACGGCTAATGTCCCCGCCATAACATTTGGATAACACATTTTTACCCATAGATTTAATGTTCGTACGCGCAATAATTTTTTGACCGATTGCAGCTTGTACAGGGACTTCAAATTGCTGTCTAGGGATTAATGTTTTCAACTTTTCAACTAGAGCTTTACCTCGCTCGTAAGCAAAGTCTCGATGGACAATAAAGCTTAATGCATCAACCTTATCACCGTTGAGTAAAATATCCATTTTAACAAGGTTGCTTTCTTTGTTTTCAATGAATTCATAATCGAAAGAAGCGTAGCCTTTTGTATTAGACTTTAATTGGTCAAAGAAATCGAATACTACTTCTGATAATGGTATTTCATACACGATATTAACGCGAATATCGTCTAAATAATCCATATTAATAAATTGTCCACGTTTCCGTTGACACAGCTCCATTACAGCACCTACATAGTCATTTGGTACCATCATCGTGGCTCTTACATAGGGTTCGTATATACTTTCAATACGATCACGTTCAGGCATTTGTGCTGGGTTATCTACAGTCACTTTAGAACCATCTTTCATCAAACATTGATAGATTACTGAAGGTGCAGTGGCAATTAATTCTATGCCAAATTCGCGTTCTATACGTTCTTGAATGATTTCCATATGCAACATACCTAAAAAGCCAGTACGATATCCAAATCCTAATGCTTGAGATGATTCTGGTTCAAACTCTAATGACGCATCATTTAACTGCAATTTTTCTAAAGCTTCACGTAAATCGTTGTAATCTCTATTATCTATTGGGAACAATCCACAATAAACCATAGGATTCATTTTTTTATACCCTTTTAATGGTTGTTCGGCTGGATTATTTGCAAGCGTAATGGTATCACCCACACGAGAATCATCTACGTTTTTAATCGACGCAATGATATAACCGACATCGCCAACTGTTAATTCTTCAATCGGTAATTGTTTAGGTGTGTTAATTCCAACTTCGGTAACTTCAAATTCCTTGCCAGTTGCCATCATTTTAATACGGTCTCCAGCTTTTACAACACCGTCAATCACACGAATAGACGAAATAACTCCGCGGTATGGATCATATTCAGAATCAAAAATAAGTGCTTTTAATGGTGCTTCTGGATCGCCATCTGGTGGTGGTATGACGTCTACAATTTTTTCTAATATATCTTCGATTCCAATGTTTGATTTTGCACTTGCTAAAACAACATCGTCCTTATCTAAACCAATAACATCTTCTAATTCTTGTTTCACACGTTCAGGTTCCGCGGCAGGTAAATCAATTTTATTTACTACTGGCAATAATTCTAAATCATTGTCTAAAGCAAGATAGACATTGGCCAAAGTTTGTGCTTCAATTCCTTGAGCTGCGTCTACAACTAAAATTGCACCTTCGCATGCTGCAAGTGAACGAGAAACTTCATATGTGAAATCGACATGTCCTGGTGTATCAATAAGATGGAAAGTATAAGTCTGTCCATCTTTAGCATCATATTTTAACCGTACAGCATTTAATTTAATTGTGATACCACGTTCTCTTTCTAAATCCATAGAATCTAATAATTGGTCTTGCATATCACGAGATTCAACAGATTTAGTATTTTCTAATATTCTGTCTGCTAACGTAGATTTGCCGTGATCTATATGTGCGATAATAGAGAAATTTCGGATGTTTTCCCTTCTATCATAGCGATTTTGCTTATCCATTATATTAATCCTTCTCACTTTCATAAATTTAACCCTTATATGTATACATCTTTGACATAATAACGTTTTTAACATTCATTTGCAAATATGTCTTTTCAGAAATTGAAATGCTTCAATTTTAAAGGTCATGCAATTGATCGATAAATATATGAGCTCAAGTAATTTTTATCATTTTTATTTATAGTATAATTATAAAGTGTTCTATTACGCATTCCAATATAAATAAGTAAAATATCTGTTTTAATTCCGCAAGGGTCAATTAATGATTGCACAAACATAGTAGTTTTGATAAAATATTTCTTGTTGCAATCAAATATAATTTGATAAGATAACTTCACTTTTAGGAGGTGACAGTAATGCCAAACATCAAATCTGCAGTTAAACGTGTGAAAACAACTCAAACAGCTGAAGAACGTAATATTTCTCAAAAAAATGCGATGCGTACAGCAGTAAAAAATGCTAAAGCAGCTATTGCTTCAAATGCTGACAACAAAGCAGAATTAGTTAATTTTGCAATTAAATTAGTTGATAAATCTGCTCAAAGTAATTTAATCCACTCAAACAAAGCTGATCGAATTAAATCTCAACTCATGAGTGCAAAGTAAATATTAAATTAACAGTCTGGATATCATTTCCAGACTGTTTTTTATTTTTAAATAGAAAGAATAAATAACTCTAGTATAAGTTGTTTATCCATATATGAAGATTTAAGCTTATAGTCAGTTTCAGCACAAGCATTAATAATATCCAAAATATCATTCAATTGATAGTGTCGTATTTGTCCTAATGCTAATTTAACGCGATATGGATGTGCATTCACCGTTTTGGCAATTTGCTGTGCGCTATATCCTTTTTGGCTTAATATTTTACATTGATAATAAAGACGGTAGTTACTAGTAATTAATGCGAGTAATTTAATTGGTTCTTCTTTCATAATAATTAAATCTTTAACTAAATTTATTGCTTTTTGTTTTTGATTCTTTTGAATGTATTCAGTGAGCAAAAAGACATTCTGTTCTAAACTACGATTGATAATCATGCTGACATCCTGTTTATTGATTGTTGGTCTATCCCCTATGAACAACATTAGCTTTTCCAACTCTTGTTGCACAATGTTAAAATTAATTCCTGTCAATTCAATAAATAGATTTAAAGCATCTTGTTTAATGTCTTTATAATTTTCGTGTAATTGTTGCTGAATCCAATTTTTTATATCTTCTTCTGACATTTGTTCAATTTTTTTAATTTGTCCATGCTTTTTAAGCGCTTTTGTTAACTTTTTTCGTTCATCTAATTTGTTTTGGTATACTTCAAAAATAATAAGATTGTCACCATCATATTTATCAATAAATTCTAATAATTTATCAGTGTTTGTTGATAAATCTTTTGGAACTTTTTCTCCTGTAAATACATAAGCATTTTTAACTAAGATAGCCTTTTTTTCTGAAAAGAAAGGTAATGTCAGTGTTTCTTCAATAATAGTCGATATATCATGTTCGTATAAATTAAATTTCACAAAATTAAAATCATCTCTTTCTTGTTGTAGATATGTTTGAATGATTTCTAAGCTTTGTTTTTCCACTAATTCTGGAACATCACCATAGACGGCAATTAAGTTTTGAGGCATGCTTATATCTCCTTATTCATTTATGTAAGGTATCTTATAATTATAGCATTGATATATCTTTTAGCTCTAGTGATTACCATGATTTAATTTTATCGTTAATTTGGAATCAAGTGACACACTGATTTCGCCTTTATCTTGCGTATTAAATAATTTACTGTGTATAGATAATAATTTATGAATAGTTTCTATAGATGGATGATGATATTTGTTATGTTTACCGCTAGAAATAATACTTATTTTAGGTTGAATTTGTTTTAAAAATATCATAGAGCTACTCGTTTTGCTGCCATGATGCCCTACTTTCAAAATATCTATGTGAGGTAAATGGTACTTTTTCATAAGTATTTTTTCATTACGTTGACTAGCGTCGCCCATTAGCAATATCGTTTTGTAATGGTATTTGATTAATAAAACAATAGACTGTTCGTTTTTATCTTGACTGTCATAAATATAACTTCTCAAAAATTGAATTGTTGAATCATCAAAGTGCATAGTGTTGATATGATCAGCATTAATCAGTATTATATTGTATTTTGAACACCATTTTTTTATCACATTTAATTGAGAAATAGGAAAGCTTTTACTATTTATTACTAGTTGTTTGATTCTAATATGCTGCATAAGATAAGTTAATTCACCCATATGATCAACGTGTGGATGTGTAATAATGACTTCATCTAATTTGGATACGCCACGTTTTTTTAATGATGGGATAATATGATATTTGGCAATATTATGTGTAATTGTAGAATGATTTTGTGCTGTTTTTCCCCCTGTATCGATAAGTATATTATGATTTCTTGATGTTTGATACAGCAAGCTATCACCTTGGCCAACGTCAAAGCTAGTTAATGTAGGTACGTGACTATGTGCAGTATAGCTTACAATGATTAAACTTAAAATTATAAGTGCTAAAGACTGAATATACTTTTTGTGAATGAAAATGATGAAACTTAAAATCACTAAGATACTTAAAAACATTATAGTCATATTACTTAATTGTGGAATGTTCCATTGGTAATTATTTAGTTTTAAAAAGAAATATACTAATTGGTCATGTAAAGCAAATAAATAATCGATGATGAAATTTAATAATTTAATATTTATGAAAATGTGAGAGATTAAAAAGAAAAATAGAGTTAAAGGAAAATAAATAAAGGAATATAGAGGTACGAAAATTAAGTTTGTCAAAATGCCAATCCATTGAACTTGGTTAAAATGGTAAATTTGTATAAGTAATGCGCCTAACTGTGCAATATATGTGATTACAAAAAAGGCCTTTAATCTTGACAGATGATGAATTGATGGCTGTGCTAATATAAGAAAAAGCGAAATTAAGAAAGAAAATTGGAATCCGATATCATATAAAAAATCAGGTTGTACGATAAGGAGTAATAAAAAGACGAAAGCTAATATATTTAGGCCTGATAGTGAGGTCCTTTTTGGCTTAAATAATATAATTATCATAGCAATAATTGATCTTAGTGCACTTGGTGCAAACTGAGTTTCAACAGCAAAAATAACTAAAATGCAGACACAAAGTAATTTAATAGTAATAAGTGGTGTATTCCATCTTACTAGCGATTGGTAAATAATCAATGTGATTACAGCAACATGGGAGCCACTCACAGCTAAAAGATGATATATACCTATGTCCTTAACAGCGTCTTTTATAGTACTGTTTAATTGAGAAGTATCTCCAGTTATTAAGGCGATAATGCGGTATGGATATTTTGTACCTGAATGAACAATCTGATTATTAATAAAATCAATGTGACGTTGAATGAAATTAGGATTTGAATTTATTTTACAGCTTTTAAAATCTATGCTTTTTACTACAAGAAGGGCATTTTGAGATTCTGAATGAGTAAGATTGCCGTTTATTTTGCAAGTGTAATGTTTTAACTTGTGAATATACTTACCTTTATCTTGTTTTTTAATATAGTAAATATAATTATATTCTCGATTATAGACTATAAGATGTCCTTTAATAAAATCGTTATTTTGGACAATGGCTGATGTGACATGAGCAAATGCTGAGATTTGCTCATGATGTTTATTAAAAATCTCCTGCTCTTTGATTGAATTGTTAAGGTTGCTATAGATATTGTAGCTTAATATTGAAATGAAAATTGAAAGCACAAAACAAATAAGTGTTAACCTTTTAATAGCAACAAAATAAAGTAAGCATACAAAAATTAATAGTGAAATATAAAAATTAGAATACCAAAGTGCTCCGGCAAGAAATGCTAATGCAATATAAAACACTTAAATCACGACTGTGTTAAATATTTTGCTACATATTCAGCAGAAAATGGAATCTTTTTGTATGTAATACCAGATTGATCCAATAAACGTATTGCATATTCATGGTTATGATAATCTTGAGCATAATAAATTGTTGTAATACCTGCTTGAATAATTGACTTTGTACAATTTAAGCAAGGAAAATGAGTAACATAAATCGTTGCCCCTTCAGTTGATACACCTTGTTTCGCACACTGTAATAACGCGTTCATTTCTGCATGAATTGTACGTATACAATGACCATCTTCAATTAAACAGCCTTCATCAATACAGTGAACCTCTCCAGCTACTGAGCCGTTATATCCACCAGCAATAATACGATTATCTTTCACAATCGTTGCTCCTACAGATAAACGTTGACAAGTTGAACGTAATGCTAACAAATGGCTTTGAGCCATAAAGTATTCTTCCCATTTTATTCTTTCCATTTTTTACCTCCGTGATGTACTTTGCTAAGTTCTATGGTTTTAGTATATATGTTGTTTATTATTTTTCAATCTTTTTTAGACCGTAGTCAAGCGTTATCACTCCACGTTTGCTAGTGTGTGCCTTGCTCATTTACGCAAAGTAAACTCGCTACGTTACGCCCGTTGCGCACTCGATTGAAAAACGCTTTCTAACAGTCTAAACCTCGTAATTAAGGAAACAAATTGTCATACATAACAGGGGCTGTAGTCAAGCGTTATCACTCCACGCTTGCTAGTGTGTGCCCTAATTATTATAGAAAAATTTAAACAGTAAAGTATTGCTTTAATTTTTCAAATGTTTTTTCACCAATACCTTTTATTTTTTTTAATTCATCAACACTGGTAAATTGGCCGTGCTGTTCTTTGTAATTTAAAATTTCTTTTGCTTTTGAAGGACCGATACCAGGAACTTTTGTAAGTGATGCTTCATTAGCAGTATTTAAATTGATTTGACTTTGCCCTTGAATAGTTTCATTTGAGTTTGTTGGTTGTTGATTGTTATTAGTTGATACATATTGCTCATTTTTGGTCGGTATATAAATCATCTTTTGGTCAACAAGCTTTTCTGACAGATTTATATGTGAAATATCTGCGTTTGATTTTAACTTTGCTTTTTTGATTAAATCATTTACTCTTGCTGTTGACGGCATTTCATAAACATCTGGGTGTTCTACAGCCCCCTTCAAATCGACAAAAACTGTTCCCTTTTGTGAATCTGATGCTTTTCTTTTCTGATCTTTAGACTCTTTTACGCTAGAATTTTGTTGTTGATCGTTATCTATCAATGCGACACCGTCATTATCCATGTTTGCAGAAGGCTGATGCATCTGAAATACAAAAATAACCTATCAATAGTATTATGCAAGCTAGCGCAATTAAAAAATAATATTTCCATCTAGTAAATATGTTTATCAACTGTTGCTTCCATTGAAACAAAAAACTCACCTCTCTAAAGATATAAACGATAGAAAGCGTGAGTTTACTTGAGTTTGTTATTTAAATTCTTAATATTTACTACTTATGCTATAAAAATTACTTTTGAACGATAAAAAACAATCTGAGTCCGTTATCTGAATGCTCATTCATATTAAAATCAGTAAAAGTTTTGATATGATTGAAACCTGCTTGCTTCAACATTAGTCGATACTGTGTTTCATCGAAAGTTCTTTGATAATGTGATTCGTCAAAGCGTTGATAATTTTTATGATTATTAAGCTTAAAGAAAGTCATTTCATGATAAACACTTAATGGTACTTCTCCACGGAAGGCTTGCCATGCTAGAAAAGTATCATTTTGTTCTTCTATATAATTCTGATTATTAAATAATGTTTCCATTTTGTATGGTGTATGTACATCAAAAATAAATATACCATCATCGGAAAGATGATTGAAAATATTAGCAAAAGTTTGTGTAACATCATTCGTTTCAGGTAAATAATTTAATGAATCACAAAATATTGTTATTAAATCAAATGAAAGATTTAAATCAAAATCAGTCATATCACCTTCAAGCCATTGAACTTGATTAGATTTTTGTGTTGCAATTGCTAACATGTCCACGCTTAAATCCATACCTGTAACTTCACCAATATTTGTTAGCATTGATGTTAAAGTCCCAGTACCACAACCGATATCAAGTATTTTGGGATTTGAAGGTAAACTTACAGATAGTTGTTGAACAATATCGAACCACAAGTCATATGGTTGGTCTTGAGTAAATAAATCATAAAAATTACTCATGTCTTGATATTGCATCATTTAATATACAGCCTGACCATATGATTCTATTGGCGCATCTTGATATAGTTTCTCAATATTATAATAGCTTCTTTCGTCTTTATGGAATACATGAACAACGACATTGACTAAATCTATTAAAATCCAGCGTGCACTTTCATAACCCTCTATACGTTTTAAGTTAAGACCTTGTTCTTGAGCCATTTCTTTAACAGCTCTTGCAATGGATTGAACTTGTCGTTCATTGTTACCGTGACACACAACAAAATAGTCAGTCATATCACTGATTCCCTTCAAATCTAGAGAAACAATATCTTCAGCTTTCTTATTTTCTGTCGCTTTGACAGTCATTGTTAACAATTGTTCTGAGCTCATTTAATCATCCTTTATTCTTTGATCACTATAGTTATAATAGTTTAAACATGCTATCGTTGCACCATACACTGTAATATCTTTGTCAATTAAGAATAATACTGTTCGCTTAGAAATTTCATAAATTGTTTTATCTAAGCTACCTTGATTGTATGCCATATCTCGAATTTCTTCAACTCCTGGGGTTTTTCTTCCAGGTTCAATGTAATCTGCAATAAATACTAATTTTTCTGTTTTAGTCATGTGTTGTCGACCTGTAGTATGATAATGAATCGCTGATAATACCTCTTCATCTTCAATACCATATTTGGCTTTCATCAACGCAGCACAAACAGGGCCATGTAGTATCTCACCACCATAACTAAGTAAATCATTATCCAAATCATATTGTCTTACAACTTGATACATGGAACTTAAATCATCATATTTACAGTAGTCATGTAATACACCTGCTAATTCAGCTTTAGCAACATCGCCATCATATATTTCTGCTAATTTCACTGCAGTTTCAGCAACACGTAAAGAATGATCGAAACGTTTTTTAGGTAACTTTTCTTTTGTTAGTTTGACAGCTTTTTTAATTTTCATATAATCCTTCCTCTCTGATATAGCTTTCTACATTTGGTGGAACGAGTACTTGGATGTTTTTATTGTTTTGAACTCGATTACGTATCATGGTAGAACTAATATCTATCCTAGGAATATCTATTGAAATCATTGACGGATCAACTATTTGATGTGACGTATCTCTATTTACGATAACAAATGTAATTATTTCTTTAAGCTGATTGATGTTATGCCATTGTTCAAGTTGATTGTATTGGTCTGTTCCAATGACAAAATAAAATTCTGCATCTTGATTTTTACTAATCAAAGATTGTATCGTATCGAAAGTGTAACTTGTTCCTTTGCGTTCCAGCTCTTCATAGCAAATCTCTCCAAAACCTAATATATCAATAACAAGTTGAATCATTTTTATTCTATGCTTTGTGTTAAGGTGTTGTTTATGATCTTTTAATGGTGACATATAACTAGGTAAAAAATAAAAATGATCTGGTTGGATAAAATGATAAACTTCAGTAGCAACCACCATATGCGCCGTGTGTATCGGGTTGAATTGTCCGCCATATAAAACAATTTTTTTAGTCATTTAAGGTAAATTGATGTGCTTATTTTCTTCTGATTCTTTATATAACACAATCATTGACCCGATTATTTGAACGACTTCGCTTTTAGTTGAACTAGCTAATTGTATTGCTAAATCATTTTTATCATCAAAGTTATTTTGTAAAATATGAATTTTTACAAGTTCTCTTTTTTCTAATGTATCGCTAATTTGGTTACACATGTTTTCATTTATTCCAGATTTGCCAATTTGAAATGTTGGATCCGTATTATGTGCTAAACTTCTTAAATATCTTTTTTGTTTACCAGTTAACATGAGGATGCTCCTTTTAGTTTATTAATTACTGTTTGCTTCATTGTATTTATGTTTGCAGTTTGGCCAGTCCATATATTAAAACTTGCTGCTCCTTGTAATATAAACATATCTAAGCCATTATATATCGGATTACCATTTTGTTCAGCTTGGTCTAAAAATGGTGTTTTTGCAGGTATATATACAATGTCACTTACTAAAGTTTGTGGTGATAAATTTGAAAGTGATACAACTGATGCTTTACTTTGAGACATACCTACAGGCGTTGTATTAATTATAATATCAAATTGATTTAAATGTCGTTCAGCGGTTTCCAACGAAATTTTATTTACGTCTAAAGTCCATGAATCAAAACGTTTAGCTGTCCGATTGGCTACCGTTATTTTAGGTTCAACGTATTTTATAAGTTCATGGGCAATGCCTTTACTGGCACCTCCAGCACCTAGTATCAATATGTAGGCATGCTCAATATCAGGATAAATATGCTTTAACCCAGTTACATAACCTATACCATCTGTATTGTAGCCAATCCATTTACCTTGTTTTATTGCAATGGTATTCACTGCTCCTATGTTTTTAGCAGTATCATCTATAACATCTAAGTATGGAATGATGGCTTCTTTGTGAGGTATTGTCACGTTAAAACCATCAATTTCCTTTTCGGCTATAATGTCTTTAATATGATGAAAGTGTTCTCTTGGAACATGAATAGCTTCATACGTATGTCTCATATTAAGGGCTTTAAAGTTAGCATTATGCATTAATGGCGATAAAGAATGTGAAATCGGATCTCCGATAACTGCAAATTTCATAAATATCACACCTTATAAAATTGAATTTCTTAACACTACATCGACGTTTTTGGGTACTCTGACAATGATTTTGGCACCTGAATCAATCGTAATAAAACCTAACCCAGATATCATAATGTCTCGTTTTTCTTTTCCTGTTTCTAAGCGCACAGCCTTTATATCTTTCAGATTGAAATTTGAAACATTATTTGGGGGTGTGAGTAAATCACCTAATTGGTTTTTCCATAACTCATTGGCTTTTACTGTTTTAGTGCGGTGTATATTTAAATCATTTGAAAAGAAGCAAATGAGTGGTCTTTTTCCACCTGAAACATAATCAATTCGAGCGAGTCCCCCTAAAAATAATGTTTGTGATTCATTTAATTGGTATACACGTTGTTTAATTTCTTTTTTGGGTATAATCGTTTTCAATTCTTTTTCAGTAACTAAATGTGTCATTTGATGTTCTTGAATAATGCCAGGTGTATCATACATAAATGATGTTTCATCTAATGGAATATCAATCATATCTAATGTTGTGCCTGGGAACCTAGAAGTTGTAACAACATCCTTTTCACCAACACTTAACTCAATTAATTTATTAATTAGTGTCGATTTACCCACATTTGTCGTACCTACAATATAAACATCATCATGGTCACGGTTTTGATTAATAGCTGTTAATAAGTCTTCAATTCCCCACCCTTTTTCAGCAGAAATTAGCACAACTTCTTCAGCTTCTAAACCATATTTTTTTGCTGAGCGTTTTAACCATTCTTTCATACGACGATGATTAATTTGTTTCGGCAATAAGTCTAATTTATTAGCAACGAGTATGATTTTTTTATTACCTACAATGCGTTTTAAGGCATTAATAAAAGACCCCTCAAAATCAAAAATATCTACAACATTAACAATGATACCCGAGCGATTAGATAGACCATTTAATAAATTTAAAAAATCTTCACTATTCATTCCTACATCTTGTACTTCATTATAGTTTTTCAATCTAAAGCATCGTCGACAAATTACATCTTCGCGAAATAAATTGTGTTCTGGTACATAACCAGGCGCGTTTTTATTTTCGGATTGCAATGGTGCACCGCAACCAATACATTTTAAAGTCTCAGTCAATCAATTTTCCTCCCATGAGATATAGCCCTTATTTTTGAAGTGGTTTAAGAGTCGTCTTTCGATAATTCTATTAAATTTAGTTATAAATCCATCTGTTCGTTTAACTGGAACTACCATGATTGTATACAAACCATTGCGATTGCCACCAAAGACATCAGTCAACATTTGATCGCCGACAACTACAGCTTCTTCGGCTTGTATATTCATATACTTTAATGCCTTTTTAAATGCTTTACCCATTGGTTTACGAGCTTTAAAAATAAAATCAACATCTAAATCTTTTGAAAAACTAGCAACACGTTGCTCATTGTTGTTTGAAACAATAGTGATTGTAATTCCAGCTTCACTTGCTTTTCTAAACCACTCTTTGATTTCTATAGTAGGTGTTTTTACATCCCAGCCTACTAGTGTATTATCTAAATCTGTAATAATACCTTTAACTCCGGATTTTGCAAGTTTATCTATATCAATTTCAAATACCGATTTCACATATGAATTCGGCATAAAATATTTTTTTATAATACCCATAATTTTCACCTTTAAATTATATTTATATTTGTTTAATTAAACGTTCAACTGTTTTACTAGAAGACACGGCAGCTTGTTCAATAAATTGTTCAAATGTGATATCGGCGTTGCCGTTTGCCAAATCTGAGATTGCTCGTGTGATAATAAATGGTTGTTTAAACTGATGGCATGTTTGTGCTATGGCAGTGGCTTCCATTTCAACTGCTAACGCTTGCGGAAATCTTTCTTTAATCAAAAGGCGTTGGTCTGTGCTTCCGATAAAGCTATCACCACTAACAATAAGTCCAACTTTTGCATTTAAAGACTGTGCTTTTAAAACAACTAACACATTATCTAGTAAATGTTTATCAGCTTCAAAATGGAGTGGCATTTGTGGTACTTGACCATACTGATAGCCAAAAGCTGTTGCATCTACGTCATGATAAATAACGCTGTCACTTACTACAACATCACCTATTGATAAGTCTTCATCTAGAGCGCCTGCTGAACCGGTATTAATTATCATTTCAGGTTTAAATTGTTGAATGAGCAGCGTAGTAGAAATAGCTGCATTGACTTTACCAATGCCACTTCGTGTAAGTACAACATCGACGTCATTTAATTTTCCTTGATAAAATTCAACATGAGCAATCGTATGATATTGTGTATTTATTAATTTTTCTTTTAAAATTGTAATTTCTTCTTCCATAGCACCTATAATGCCAATCATAAATCCACCTCATTTATATTTCTTAGCAAATGTTATTCTATCATATTTTAGCCTTTACCACGATACACAAGAATAAAGTTTATTATAATACATAATAAAAAAGACTCTCTATTAAATAGAGAATCTTTTTTTATTAAGCTCATTGTTAACTATGCCATAGTGCAGCTAAGTCTTGAAGTGAAAAGATAGCTGTTACAATTGTCACAATAACTGCAACTATACCAAATAACAACATCCAAGTTGGGTGTTTATAGTCTCCTACAACCGATTTCTTTTTGCTTGCGATAAGTATGGCACCTAAAGTAATTGGCAAAATCCAACCATTGATAGCTCCAGCAATAATAAGTAAGCTAACTGGTTTGCCGATAAATAAGAAAATCAGTGTAGATATTACTATAAATGTTATGACAATCAAATTATTTTTATTAAACAGTGATTTATGAAGTGTTTTTAAGAATGTTGCACTTGTATATGCAGAACCGATAACTGATGACATAGCAGCTGCAAAAATGACAACACCGAATATATTTTTACCAATAGGTCCTAGAGCATGTTCAAATACAGAAGCTGGTGGATTGTCTGCGCTTAAAGTCACACCTGTAATAACAACACCTAATACAGCTAGAAATAGCAATGTTCTCATGACGCCTGTTGTTAAAATACCAGCTATTGCAGAACGGTTAACAAATGGTAAATATTCTTTACCCTTCATGCCTGAATCTAAAATTCTATGTGCACCAGCAAAGGTAATATAGCCGCCTACTGTACCGCCAACTAAAGTTATAATTGGTAAAATCAATTTAAGTGGATGTTCAGGCGTAACCATATGTACTACTGCATCGCCATAAGGTGGATTAGATACTACCATAACCCAAGCAACTACAACAATCATAACGACACCAAGTATCATTGATACGACATCCATGATTTTTTGACCACTTCTGCTAACAAAAATTAAAATTGAGAAAACTGCAGTAATTGCGGCACCCCATTTGATATCTAAGCCAAACATTGCATTTAAACCAAGTCCAGCCCCAGCGATATTACCAATGTTGAAGGCTAAACCGCCAAAAGCTATTAATATTGACACGATTGTACCTAAACCAGGTAAAACTTTATTAGACACCTCTTGACCACGTAATCCAGTAACTACTAATACTCGCCAAATATTGATTTGTGCACCTATATCGATGAGAATAGAAATCAATATTGCAAAGGCAAAGCTTGCATAAAACTCTGCTGTGAATACTGCTGTTTGAGTTAAAAAGGCTGGACCTATGGCAGACGTAGCCATTAAGAAAACTGATCCATAAAGTAAGCGCCTGTGACCTTTAGTAAAAGTAAAATCTTTTTCCTTTTTATTTAGTTTTTCTCCCATATAATTTACCCCCTATAATGATTGAATATCAATGCCTTCTTTCATTAATGTCTTTCTTATTTGAGATACAAAATCTAGTGCATGTGCACTATCGCCGTGCACACAAATCGTATCTGCCTGTAACGTAATATCTTTTCCATCTCTTGAGGTCACTTTATTTTCTTTAACCATTTTTATGACTTGTTGTAATGCTTCGTCAGTATCAGTTATCACCGCATCATTTTCACGACGATTGACCAATTGACCATTATTCTCGTATCGGCGATCAGCAAAAACTTCAGAAGCTGCGTGTAAACCAATTTTTTCTGCTTCAGAAATCAGTAATGTATTAGCTAAACCAACTAAAATGAGTTCTGAATCAAAATCATATACAGCTTGCGCTATAGCTTGAGCAACTGTACTATCAATAGCCCCCATATTGTAAAGGGCACCATGCGGTTTTACATGATGAATTTTAGTATTATATAATTTACAAAATCCATTCAAAGCACCGAGTTGATAAATAATTGCATTATAAATTTCTTGATAAGAGAGCGCCATTTTACGTCTTCCAAACCCTTTCAAATCTGGAAATCCAGGATGTGCACCTATCTTAATTTGGTGTTTAACTGCTAATTTAACGGTTTCATTAAGTACATTTTCATCTCCAGCATGAAAACCACAAGCGATATTAGCTGAGGTAATGAGCGGAATAATTGCTTCGTCATTACCAAATGAATAATTTCCATAGGCTTCACCTAGATCACAATTTAAATCGACGGTTACCATTACAAAGTCACCCCTTTTACGATTTGATGTTTTTCTAAGAATTTAATATCTACTTCACTTGCATCGCCATCAGCATATAATGGGTAGCTAAGGACAGCATATAAGAAATCAGCTGTCGTTGTAAATCCATCAATGACCATTTCATCCAAAGTTACTTTGAGTTTATTGATGGCGCTCGCTCTGTTTTCTGATTTAACGATGACCTTTGCTACTAGAGAATCATAGTAAGGTGAAACTTGATAACCCGAATAAAGTAGTGAATCTACTCTGACATTAAATCCTTGTGGTAGATGTAAACGTTTCACTACGCCAGGACATGGTTGAAATTTTTTCTCAGGATTTTCAGCATTGATGCGCGCTTCAATGACATGACCATTAAATGTGATGTCTTGTTGTGCAAATGGTAACTTATCATGCATTAACAAGTATAATTGTGCAGTTAATAAATCACGATCAGTTCTCATTTCTGTGACGGTATGTTCAACTTGAATTCGCGCATTCATTTCAATAAAATAATGCGCATCTTCAGTAACTAAGAATTCGATTGTACCTGCACTTCTATATTTTGAGGCTCTAGCTACTTTAACAGCATCATTACAAATTTTTTCTCGGCGTTCTTCAGTAAGTGCCGCACATGGTGACTCTTCTATTAGCTTTTGATTTTTTCGTTGAACTGAGCAGTCTCTTTCTCCTAAATGTACATAATTATCTTTGCCATCACCAATGACTTGAACTTCAACATGTTTTGCTACAGGTATAAAGGCCTCTACATATACACGGCTATCGTTGAAATACTTTTGTCCTTCACTTTGAGCTTCTTTTAAAGACTTTTCTAAATCAGCTGGATCTTTAACAATTCTAATTCCTTTACCACCACCGCCACTAGCAGCCTTTAAAACAACAGGATATCCGATATCTTCAGCTAACTTTTCAATTTCTGATACATTGTTAACTGCGTCTTTCGATCCCGGAATTACAGGTACGCCAGCAGCATCAACTGTTTGTCGAGCGATTATCTTATCTCCCATTAACTCCATAGTTTTTTTATTTGGACCAATAAAATGAATGTCGTTTTCTTCAACTTTTTCAGCAAATGTTGTGCTTTCTGATAAGAAGCCATAACCTGGGTGAATTGCATTAGCCCCGGATAATTCTGCAGCACCGATAATACGTTCGATATTTAAATAACTATCAAGTGGATTTGCTTCACCAATACAAATTGCCTGGTCAGCTAAGCTTACATGAAGACTAGCTTCATCACCTTTAGCATATATCGCTACGGTTTCTATTCCTAATTCGCGACAAGCACGAATGATACGCACAGCGATTTCTCCTCTATTTGCAATTAAACAACGATACATAGCTAGCCCCCCTTATTTTATTTGTATCAATGCTTGGTCATATTCCACATTTGTACCGTGATCAACTAAAATTTCAACAATTTCTCCTGATACATCACTTGTAACCTCGTTCATCACTTTCATCGCTTCAATATAACCTACAATGTCTCCTTCTTGAATTTTATCACCCACTTGTACAACTGGTTGAGTTAATTCTTTACTATCTTGCAAAAAGAATGTACCTACCATTGAAGCTTTGATTTGTTGCGTTTCTTCTTTAGGATTTGCTTCGTCTTGTTTATTTGAATCGCTATGATTTGTAGAAGTTGTTTGTATATCATTTTTATTAGCACTTACGGGTGAAATATCTTCTGTAAAATCTAATTCTATTTCATGTTCAAAATCTTTATATTTAAATTTTTTAACTTCATTCTTTTTAACTAAATCTATTATTTGTTCTATCTTATCTAAATTCATTTTTACTGTTCCTCCCTAATTAATTGAGCTATTTTTTTTGATGTCGGACGTAAATGCTTGAGTTCGAATTTTGGAGTTGATTCTATTTCATTTATTGTTGAACTAAAGACTTGCTCAAAATGTTTTAAATTTTTGATTGCTTGTTCAATCGTTATCCATTTGAATAGAATTTCTTCTCCTGGTTTAAATTGAGCCAGTTTATGTATATCGGCTTGGGATACACTAGCAATCTTAGTGTAACCTCCTACGGTCTGTCTATCGTGTAATAATATGATGGGGTGACCATCATTAGGAACTTGAATACTGCCTAATGCAACGGGCTCTGAAATGATATCCGCACTTTCTATAGGCGGTATAGGCGTTCCTTTAAGTCGAATGCCCATTCTGTCAGAACTATCTGATATCTCATATACTTGTGCTGTTAGTTGTTCATGACATTCTGTAGAAAATGCATCATATTGAGGTCCTTTGATGATATGAACGATATTATCTTCTGGTACTGCATTGAATTCAATAGTTTTGCCCAATTGTTGTTTATAAGATTGATTTGTAACAACAGGAATGCTATCGTTTTTCTTCAATGTACGTCCATAAAAACCACCCATTTGTGTTCTAGTATGAGTGGCATAGCTATTTGCTACGATTGGTATATCAAGTGGTTGACCAAAAAATATATACCCCCTAGCACCTTGTTGAACAGGACCAATTTCTAAAATATCTCCTTTATTTGCTTGTACAACCACATTTTGGTTTACAGCAGTACCATTTAATTTGGCTGCAAAAATAGCCCCTGTTAAAACAAATGAATTTTCGCTGGAGAATTCAATTTTAGGGCCAATAATTGTAAATTCGATTGCAGGCCCATCTTGCTGGATTAATGTTTGTCCAATAAGATAGCTATATTGATCTATGGCACCAGCGCTTGAAATACCTAGATGTTGAAATCCTGTACGTCCTAAATCTTGTATAGTTGAAAATAAACCAGGTTGTATAATTTTAATTCCCATTACGAATTGTCACCCACTTTTCTTTATTAAAGCATCCCTTATCAATGTCATCTTGAATTTGTTGATAAGTTTGTTGATCGATGGCATAAAATTTTATTTTATCACCAGCTTGATAAAGCGTCATAGGCTGATCATCTTTATTAAATACTCTAATAGGCGTACGACCAATAATTTGCCAACCTCCTGGTGAGTCTAGAGGATATAAGCCAGTTTGATTATTAGCAATTCCAACTGAGCCTGCAGCAATACGTACTCGAGGTTCAGTGCGTCTAGGCATATGTATGCGTGAATCTAAACCACCCAAGTATGGGAAGCCAGGCATAAAGCCAAGCATATAAATTAAATATTGTTTACTTGTATGTATCTCTATTACTTCTTCAGAGGTAAGTCCGTTATACTTTGCTACTTCAGATAAATCTGGCCCTGCATCTGAACCATATAAGACGGGAATATGTACAACTTTATTATTAGATGTTTTATCAATGTGCTTATAATTAATAGAATCAAGTTGAAGTTGTTGAATCAACTCATCGATATCAATTTTATGTTGGTTAAAAGTAACCATGATGGCTCTATAAGATGGAATAATTTCATTGATAGCTTGCAAGTTTTTATTTTTAATGTATTGAGTTGTATAAATAATTTGATTATATGTGTCTTCACTAATTTCGTTTTTGAAATAAATCATTAAGGTTTGTTCGTTAATGATAGTTGCTTCCATTTTCTAACCCCCTTTGTATAAAAAAATAGAAACATAGACAAATAAAATTATAAATGACTAATTCAATAAGAATTATATCATTTATCTTATCTGTCTGTTTAATAATCATTTGTAATTAAAAGCGATAAGTAATAAATATTACGCTTTGTAGATCGGTTGATTCTACTTTAAAAAGTTGTACATATTCAATTAAATCATACTTGTAATTAATTGTCATGGAGAAAACAAGTTTAACAAAAGTGTGTGGCACAACATAAAAATACTATAAATAAAAAACCAGTAAGCAGAATGCTAAACTGGTTTTTACTATATAGCTTATTAATGAGGATATTGTCTTATTTAATATCTACAATCTTAACTCTAATTTCACCACCGTTAGGTAGCTGTACTCGAACTTCATCGTTTAATCCTTTGCCAATAAGAGATTTCGCCATTGGAGATTCGTTTGAAATTTTCCCTTTAAATGCGTCGGCTTCTGCAGAACCAACGATTTGGTAGCTTTCTTCTTCATCACCAGGTAATTCTACAAATGTGACAGTTTTCCCGATTTGTACGACGTTATTATCGCCTGTGTCTTCGATAATAAGTGCGTATCTTAGCATATGTTCTATACGTTGAATATCTTGTTCAATAAACCCTTGTTCGTCTTTTGCAGCGTCATACTCAGAGTTCTCAGATAGATCTCCAAAAGAACGTGCTACTTTGATTTTTTCTACAACTTCAGGTCTTTTAACTGTCTTAAGTTCTTCTAACTCTTGTTCTAAATTGTCATATCCTTCTTGTGTCATAGGATATTGTTTTTGATTTTCCATTACGTCATCTTCCTTTTCTTGATATTACTCTTGTTTACTTACAAGTGTTTGTATTTTGGTTGTCATAATATCGATAGCAACTTTGTTACTACCACCTTCAGGAATAATAATATCTGCATACTTTTTAGTAGGTTCGATAAATTGATTATGCATCGGCTTAACTACATTCAAGTATTGATTAATTACAGATTCCATTGACCGTCCGCGCTCTTTAGTATCTCTTATCAATCTTCTTAAGATTCTAATGTCTGCATCCGTATCAACATATATTTTAACATCCATCATATCACGTAGTGTTTTGTTTTCTAAAGCAAAGATACCTTCTACGATAATAACATCTTTTGGTTCAAATGCAATGGTTTCATCACTTCTAGTATGATTTGCATAGTCATAAGTAGGCACTTCTACTGATTGACCATTTTTTAAATCCTTTAAATTTTTTATTAATAAATCGTTATCAAAGGCAAAAGGATGGTCATAATTTGTTTCTAACCGTTCTTCAAACGTGAGGTGGGATTGGTCTTTATAATAATAGTCTTGGGCCAATAAAGCAACACTATGACCTGCTAAATTTTTCATAATTTCATTAGTTACGGTGGTTTTACCTGAGCCTGAGCCACCAGCAATACCGATAATCGTTGTTTGAGACATTAGCTAATTTCCTTTCTCATCATATTATTTGGGTAGATTGGGTGGTCAACTTTAATTTGTACAATTTGTAGTGGATGTCTTGCAGCATCCAAAGAATTCCCTTCTTCATCATAAATTGCATCAATAACTTGTTTAAAGCTATTAATTTCAGGTCCGAAAAATTCAATTTCTTGTCCAGGTTTAAAATTATTACGTTGTTGTATCGTGGCGATGTGTGTATTTGCATCATATTCAAGAACTAAACCGCAAAAATCATATGGTGATTTTTTGGATTGTTGCATACCAAACATTTGCTCTTCATAACCTGGTGTCCCCTCGAAGAAAGCAGGAGCTGTATCACGATTGGCACATTTATCTAATTCTATTAGCCATTCAGGGTCAATTTTGAAATTTGCTGGATCTTCAGCATAAGCATCGATGACTTTACGGTAAACTGATACAACTGTAGCTATATAGTGAATAGATTTCATACGGCCTTCTATTTTTAATGAATCAACGCCGATATCCATCATTTTAGGAATGGCTTCTATTAATTTTAGATCTTTGGGACTCATAGCAAAAGGGATGATATCACCTTGTTGATAATACATATCTAAATCGCCATCTTGATCAATGGATAATAAATCGTAATCCCATCGACAACTTTGGCAACAGCCACCACGATTTGAGTCTCGTGCTGTCATATGATTGCTAAGTGTGCAACGACCAGAGTATGCAATACACATGGCACCATGAATAAATGCTTCTATTTCTATGTCAACCTTTTCTTTCATTTCCTTCATTTCCATGGCACCAGTTTCTCTAGCTAACACAACACGGTTTAATCCTTCTTCTTTCCAGTATTCTACCGCCTTATAATTTGTTAGAGACTGCTGAGTAGATAGATGTATCTCTAAGTTAGGTGCAACACGTTTGCATGTTTCAATGATTAGAGGATCTGCTACAATAATTCCCGTAGCTCCTGTAGCTTGTAATTGTATTAAATATGCTTCTAAGCCTGGGATATTCTCATCATGTGCAATGATATTGGTAGTAACATAGATTTTTGCGCCGTAAGTATTAGCAAATTGGACACCCTCAGCAATTTCTTCCATAGTAAAATTATCAGCATTTGAACGTAATCCATATTCTTGACCGCCTAAAAATACTGCATCTGCGCCGTAATGTACAGCTATTTTTAACTTTTCTAAATTTCCAGCAGGAGCAAGTAGTTCAGGCTTTTTCATTTTAGTTTGTTGTGATGGTGATGCTTTTTCTAAAATTTGCATGATTAAGCCTCCTAATATACGGTTTGTTTAAATAAGAAACCTTCATCAAAAGGACGATGTGCTGGCTGTATATCTTCAATTGGATCAACAAGCATGAATTTTTCATCCTCATAGGTTTCAGGATCATCATTATATAAATCAATAGCCTCGCGATATTGACGTGTTGTTACATTAATATATTCTTCAGTTTGCAAGATACCATCTATCTTAAACGAATCAATTCCTGCACTAAATAATGGTTCTAATTCTTCAATTAAACAAATATCATTTGGAGACATTATATGTGTACCATTGTAATCTTCAAAAACAGGATATTTATTATCTCTTTCTTCATCATATAATAATAAGTACTGTTCATCCTGTTGACGCTCTATTTTCATTTGTCTATCTTGGAATGTGTAATAATTACCTAGCAACATTCTTTTCGATTGAAACATGCAAGTCATGCCATGAACTTGCACTTCTATTTCAACATCTGATTGCTCTTTAATATTGATTATTTCTTCTAAGCTTAATTCACGAGCAAGAACGGCACGTTTCGCACCTCTTTGTCCCCAGTAGTTACATTGAAAATGATTTGTTACTAATGCTTCAGCATCCCAATTTAATGCAATTGGATGTGGTTGAGCTTTGACGTACATAACAACGGCAGGATCTCCAAATATAATACGATCTACATTGATTTCATGTAAAAATGTTATATAGTCTTCAAGTGCCTCCAAATGATAATTATGAAATATACCGTTAACAGCAGCATAAACTTTTTTATTATGTTTGTGGGCTATTTCCACAGCCTTTTTCATATCGGTACGTTTAAATTCACCGGCTAAGCGTAATCCGAATTTTTGTTCGCCAATGACAAACGCATCTGCACCAAAATCAATAAGTGTTTTTAAATGCGCAACTGATTTAGGTGTTACAAGTAATTCAGTCATTCTGATTCTCCTTTGATAGAAATTGCTAGTCCATCATCTATATTGACAAAATTAGTAGAATAATTTGATTGTGACATGAGCCATTCATTATATTGTTGTACTTTTTTAACCATCTGTTTGACATTTCGTGAACGTACAATTGATATGTCTGCAACAAAACCATGGTAAAGGACATTATCAGTAATTACTATACCCCCGTTATTTAATAATGGTGTATAAAGTTCAAAAAATTTACGTGATTGTGCTTTCGCTGCATCAATGAATATCATATCGAAATGTTTATTTTTCAGCTGAGTAAATTGTTCCAGTGCGTCGCCTTTTATAATGTCAATCTGTGATTCGTAGCCAAATGTTTTAACATTGTGTTGGGCTTGTTGAAACATATCATCATTACGTTCAATCGTTGTGATATGTATGTTTGAATCAACTGATGCAAATTGCATTGAACTATATCCTATCGCTGTTCCAATTTCTAGAATTGACTGTGGTTTGTGGATTCTAATTAACTGTTTTATCAAATCAAGTGTTAAGCGGTCGACGATTGGCACAGCATGCTCAATTGCATATGGTCTGAGCCGTTCAATAGGATTATCTAAATGCTTATGTAAATCTACTAAATAGCGTTCATTGTCCTCCATAGACGTTACTTCCTTCTTAAAAAGTTATAAATAATGAAAATAAAAATCAATCAGTCGTGGTTATTGATTAATTACGTGTAGGATCAAATAAACTGACTGATTGGATTATTTTGATTGCTGTGTACTTAGCAAATACGAAATTAACTTTACATATTTTATCATAAATTATGCATTAAATTAAGTGCTATCTTAAAAAGGAGCGGGATAAAGCCAAATTCGACTTTATCTTCCGCCCCACAAAACAAATCATTACGCTAATTACTTTAAATTTTCATGCACAGAGAAAAATTTTCTGTGATTTTGACTCAGTAATTAAATCATATATCTAATGTTTTTATTAATATAAATTCAAAGTTGTATTTTATTCATCAATTTCAGTATTGACTACTTCTTCAATCATATCCCATTCTTCATCTGTTTCGATAGGAATTAATTTACCGCCATCTCCTGATTCGTCTGGTTGATTTATCATTGGGATTAATTCAATCATGTCATCATCATCAGATTGTGCACCTTCTTCAGACAAAATAACATATTCTTTTTTGAATTCTGGATGATAAAATTCTAATATTTTGCGATAAAGTACTTCATTGCCATCTTCATCATATAATGTTAAAAGTTCTTCTTCGTTATTAAGTTCTAATTCAGTGTCGTGATTATGTTCAGTCATTTAAATTCTCCTTTATTGGATAGAGTCTAAATAGCCTTGAAGTATAAAAACTGCGGCCATCTTATCTATTACTTTTTTTCTTTTTTGTCTAGAAACATCGGCCTCTAACAATGAACGTTCTGCTGCCATTGTGCTTAGTCGTTCATCCCACATAATAACTTTCATATCAGGCATCGCTTCAAGAATTAATTCTTTATAGTATATGGAAGCTTCTCCACGAAACCCTATAGAATTATTCATATTTTTTGGTAAACCAATAACAATTGTGTCAACGTTATTGGACTTAATAATATTAGTGAGTTGTTCAATACCATATTCTTCTTGTTCTTCATTGATGCGTAGAGTGTCTAATCCCTGAGCCGTCCAGCCCATTAAATCGCTAATTGCAATGCCTACAGTCTTGCTTCCTACATCTAATCCTAATATTTTATGCTGGAGCATATATTAATTATTTTTCTCTTTAAGATAGTATGAGACAAGTTCTTCCATAATGACATCTCTATCCACATGTCGTATTTGATTTCTAGCTTCATTTTGACGTGGTATATAAGCAGGATCACCAGATAATAAATAACCAACAATTTGGTTTACAGCATTATATCCACGCTCTTCTAATGTACGATGCACGTTGCTTAACACAGATCTGACATTCTCTTTAGGAATTTCTTCATAATCAAATTTCATTGTTTTATCAAAATTTTCCATTGATTGACACTCCTCTATCTACGATTTAACTTACATATTTTATATTACACTAGAAAGGTATATAGTTATAGTTTTTTAATGTAATCTTTAATAAAGCGTAAAGATTCTGTGATATTTTCTGGTTGTGTACCGCCACCTTGTGCCATATCCGGACGGCCACCACCTTTGCCGCCAACAATAGGAGCCATATTTTTAATGATATCGCCAGCTTTAATTTTGCTGGTATCAGCTTTTGGTACTGTAGCTATCAATGAAACTTTGCCTTCAACTTCACTTATTAATATGATAATTGTGTCTTGTAATTTAGATTTAAAATCATCCATTGTTTCTCTGATTGCTTTTGGATTAGCAATATCTACTTGTGTAGCTAATACTTTAAAACCATTGATTTCTTCAACTTGGTCTTCAATATTACCCATTTTTAATGTTGTAATTTCTTTATTACGTTGTTCTAATTGTTTATTTACATGTTTCACTTCTTCTTGAAGCTGAACGACTTTTTCCATAACTTGATCATCGGATTTGACTTTTAAATATGTTTTAGTTTGATTAAATTTATGCTGAATACCTTCTAGATACAAGAATGCTGCTCTACCTGTTAAGGCCTCAATTCGTCTGACGCCTGCACCAGTACCTGATTCGCTAATAATTTTAAATAAGCCGATTTCAGATGTGTTTTGAACATGAATACCACCACAAAGTTCCAAAGAAAATGGTGCCATATTTACAACTCTAACTACATTGCCATATTTTTCACCAAATAAAGCCATTGCACCCATCTCTTTAGCTTCAGCAATTGGCATTTCTTGAATATTTACGGAAATACCACGCCATATTTCTTCGTTAACACGTCGCTCAACGTGTTCGATTTCTTCATTTGTCATTGGACCAAAGTGTGAGAAGTCGAAGCGTAAACGTTCACTTTCAACGAGAGAGCCTGCTTGGTTAACATGATCGCCTAATACTTCTTTCAGAGCGGCATGCAGTAAGTGTGTTGCACTATGGTTCTTTTGAATATCTCGTCGTTCATCTTTATTAACGTTTGCATCAACATGACTATTAACAGTTACATGACCAAATTGAACGGTTCCTTTATGCAAGTTTTGACCATTTGGTGCTTTCGTTACTTCTTCAACAGCAATTTCAAAATTGTCGTTACCAACTGTACCATGATCTGCAACTTGACCACCACTGACCGCATAAAATGGCGTTTCTTTTAAAACAAAATAAATGATGTCTCCAGCTTCTGCATGACTAACAGCTTGGCCATTGTAGATAAGATCTGTAATCTCAGTTTGATAATCAGTCGTTTCATATCCAACAAATTTGCTTTTTGTAGTTATGTTTTTAAGCACTTCGCTTTGAATTTGCATTGATTGTGAATTTTGGCGTGCCTGTCTAGCACGGTCACGTTGTTGTTGCATTTCATTTTCAAATGTTTCCATATCAACAGTGATGCCTTCTTGTGTAGCTATTTCTTTAGTTAATTCGATTGGGAAACCATATGTGTCATATAATTTAAATGCATCTGAACCATTAATTTCTTTTGTCGTCAGTTTTGCTTTAGCAATCAGTTGATCTAAAATTGATAGCCCTTCTTGTAATGTTTCGTGGAATCGTTCTTCTTCTGATTTAATGACCCGTTTAATGAAATCAGCTTTTTCTTTAACATTTGGATAATAAGGTTCCATGATATCTGCAACAATATCAACGAGCTTGTACATAAATGGTTCTTGAATATCTAATGTTTGGCTAAAACGTACAGCTCTACGTAACAAACGACGTAAAACATAGCCACGTCCTTCATTTGCCGGTAAAGCACCATCTGAAATTGCAAATGCGATTGTTCTAATGTGATCAGCAATGACTTTAAACGCCACATCTTGTTCCGGTATTTCAAGATATTTCTTGCCGGAAACTTTTTCAACTTCTTCAATGATAGGCATGAACAAGTCTGTCTCATAATTTGTACGCACATTTTGTGCTACAGAAGCCATGCGTTCTAGGCCCATACCAGTATCAATGTTTTTATTTGGTAATGGCGTATAAGTATGATCTTTATTATGATTAAATTCACTAAACACAAGGTTCCATACTTCTAAATAACGTTCATTTTCACCACCAGGATACATTTCTTCAGCAGGGTCGTTCTTGCCAAATGCTTCACCACGGTCATAAAAGATTTCTGTGTTTGGTCCTGATGGTCCTTCTCCAATATCCCAAAAATTGCCTTCAATACGTATAATGCGACTTTCTTCTAAGCCGATATCGTTATGCCATAAATGATATGCTTCTGTATCTTCGGGATGAATGGTTACATACAGTTTGTCTGGTTCCATTGCCATCCATTTGTCACTTGTTAAAAATTCCCAAGCAAATTCAATAGCTTCTTTTTTGAAATAGTCCCCAATAGAAAAGTTACCTAGCATTTCAAAGAATGTATGATGACGTGCTGTAAAACCTACATTTTCAATATCATTCGTTCTAATTGCTTTTTGCGAATTTACGATTCTAGGTTTTCTTGGTGTTTCTCGACCATCAAAATATTTTTTTAATGTTGCTACACCTGAATTTATCCATAGTAATGAATTATCATCAATAGGAACTAAAGGTGCAGATGGTTCAACCATATGTCCTTTTTCTACAAAGAAATCAATATACATTTGTCTTATTTCACTAGCTTTTAAATTTTTCATTGGGTTTCACTCCTCAAATTCTTAGTCACAATTAAAAACGTTCATCCACAAGGGACGAACGTTTTCGCGGTACCACCCTAGTTATAAAGATACGAATCACTATTGATTCCACTTTATCACTTCATTGTCTTATCCATATTAGCACAAAGTAGCGTTCAGCAAACTGTATTGTACTTTACACCAACCAGCACATCTCTTTGAATACTCATTTGCTTACTCATCTTCATGTTTATTCACATTTTATTTTAAGTTGTGTTGTCTAAATTGTCAACGTTCAATAAAGTCATATGGCGTCATTTGATTCATGTTGATCATCGGATCTATTTGATAAATTGTCGCTGCTGATAATGTAACTTTTTTATGTTTAGCTATGATATTATCATCAGTAGAATTCTGCGTTTCGTGTCCAAAATATGCTTCTAATAAATCATATAATTGCGTCATTCTAACTTGACCATTTGTTTTAAGGCCAATGTCAAAGGCTTGTGGATCCCCTAGTAATACTAAAGATTGTTTAGCTCTAGTCAAACCAGTATAAAGAATAGGTTTTTGTAACATTCTAAAATATTGTTTCACTACGGGCATAATAACGATTGGGAATTCTGAACCTTGGGACTTATGAATCGAAGTGCAATATGCATGCGTTAATTCAATTAAGTCTTGTCGTGTAAATGTAATTTCATTACCGTCAAAATCGACGATAATAACATCTTTATTTAAAGCATTTTCTTTTGCCCAAAAAATGCCAACAATAATACCAATATCTCCATTAAAAATATTGTCATTAGGACGATTTACTAACTGTAATACTTTATCGCCTTTGCGGAATGCAGCATCACCAAATTCAATTTCACGGGCGTCTGGTTCTTTAGGATTTAAAATTGTTTGCAGAATTTGATTTAAACGTTTAATACCTGCACTTCCTTTATACATGGGAGCAAGTACTTGAATATCACTCATGTCATATCCTTTACTAACTGCACTGGATACTACTTTCTTAACAACGTCAGGAATTTGTTCTGCACTACAATTAATGAAGCTTCTATCATGATAACGTTTTGTAATATCTATGGATTCGTTTTGTTTCATGTGGTGAGCTAATTCAATAATACTTGAACCATCTTGTTGTCGGTAGACTTCAGTTAAATTGACACGTGGTATTTTTTTAGACTGGATTAAGTCCTTAAATACTTGTCCAGGCCCAACAGAAGGCAGTTGGTCTTCATCTCCAACAAATACAATTTGGGCATCTAAAGGTACCGCATTTAAAAACTGATGAAATAACCAAGTGTCAACCATAGACATTTCATCTATGATAATTAATTTTGCTTTAATTTCATTATCTAAAATGTCTTCTGGTTGTGTATCTTGATTCCATCCTATAAGTCGGTGGATGGTCATTGCCTCTAAGCCAGTAGCTTCTTGTAAACGTTTCGATGCTCTGCCTGTAGGAGCTGCTAATACTACTGGGAAATCATCATCAGTGTAATCCGCATAATTTAAAGAAAGTCCATGAATTTCAGCGTATAACTCTATAATACCTTTAATGACAGTTGTCTTACCAGTTCCAGGTCCGCCAGTCAATAACATGATTTTTGAGTTTATAGCTGTTTGTAAAGCTTCTTTTTGTGATGCAGCATAATGTACTTCATTGCTATCTTCTATCTCTCCAATATGCAACTGTAAATCAGATTGCTCAAGTTCATTTAATTTATGGGTATGAGTTAATATACGATATAAGTTTTGTACGCTTTTTAATTCTGAGTAGTAAAGACTTGGGATGGCAATTTTTTGTTGATCAAGAATCAACTTATCTTCTTCCATTAAAATTTGCAACATTTCTTCAAGTTGATGTATTTCAATTATTTCATCCCCTTGCGTACTTAACATTGTTTGTGCTGATTTAAGAATTGTTTCAGTAGGTAAATAAGTATGCCCTTGTTTAATACATTCTTCCTCTAGTGTGAATAATATGCCAGCTTTTAATCGTTCTGGGTCATTAAAGTCGATGCCGATATTACGTGCTAATGTATCAGCTTTATTAAATCCAATTCCTTTAATATCATATACAAGTTTATACGGGTTATTATCAACGACGTTTATTGTTTCACTTTGATAAAACTGATAGATTGCCATTGATAGTTTAGGGCCAAATCCTAAATCATGTAAGTGTATCATGATTTTTTCTGATTCTTGATTGGCTGCTATTTGTTGTGCAATTTGCTCTTGTTTCTTTTTAGAAAGATTTGAAACTTTTGTTAATATGTCTGGATGAGCTAAAATATCATTTATTGCATTTTCTCCCAAAGTATTAACAATATTTTGTGCTGTCTTTTTACCAATACCTTTAAATAAATCACTTGATAAGTAGGTAATAATAGCATCTTTCGTTTGTGGTAATTCTTTTTCAAATGTATCAGCTTTTAGTTGTTTGCCATATTTTGGATGCGCAACAACCTGTCCTTTAAAGGTGTATACGTCGCCTTCAACAATATTTGGGAAAAACCCTACAACCGTTGGCATCGTATCGAACGATTCGTTAGATTCAATGGTATCAACTTTAAGTACAGTATAGAAATTATCTTGATTTTGGAACAAAATAACTTCGACGGTGCCCTTTAACATCGTCGGTTCAAAAAGTGTAGGGTTATCCATATTAATCCTCCTTGTTCTTCATAGATAAAAAAGCGGCTTTTGCGTGTTGACTTAATAAATGTTTAGGATCAATGGCAATTGCCCGCTCAAAATACGAAATAGCTGTATCTATGTCTTCAGTCTCCATATATAACGCTAATCCTAAGTTGTATAATGCGTCAGTATGTGATGGGTCAAGTTGTAAGACGTATTTAAGTTGTTGAATAGCTTGTTCAAACATTTCTAATTGACATAATACAAGTCCGTATTGAAATTGAATTTCACTATCCCTATTTTCATCTTTTTCAGCTGCAGTCATTAAATATGGCAAGGCTTCTTTAAATGCTTCTAATTGGTTGAATGCCATACCTATCATATAATTACAATCAACCATATCCATGTGATATTTTAATGATTTTTGATAGAGTTTGATGGCTTCATTGAAACGACCTTGATTATAATAAATATTTGCTAAATTATAATAAATTGCACCGTTTGTATCATCAATTGTTAATGCACGTTGAAAAAACTTTTCAGCCTGTACGATTTCTCCAATATCAGCCAGAATAATGCCAGCATTAATGTAATTTTCAATCACGTTTGGATTTTCTTCTATGTTATTAAATAATGCTTTCAGGGCTTTATCTCTCTGCCCTTTTTGTATGTATTGATATATTTGTTCTTGTTCAGTCACTAGAATACCTCATTTCATTCATCATTATATCATGTCCAAACTTTTAATAAATAAAAACAACCGCTTATTCTAAATAGCACTTGTGAATAAACGGTTGAATATCAACTCTAATTAACAACAGTAAAGTTTATTTAAAAGTAATTAAACGACATAGCTTAATTGCCCAGAAGTTTTGTAAACATCATCAATCGTTGCGCCACCTAAACAGATTTCACCATCATAGAATACAACTGATTGACCAGGAGTAATCGCTCGAACTGGTTCTTTAAAAGTCACTTTTATCGAGTGATCATCGACGCGTTCAACAGATACCTCCGTATCTTGTTGACGATATCTAAATTTAGCAGTGCAGTTAAATCCGCGTTCTAAATCTACTGGATTGACGAATGAATAATCTGATGCTATTAAATAATCACTATATAATGCATCGTGATGGAAACCTTGTTCAACGTATAATACGTTGTCTACTAAATTTTTGCCAACAACAAACCAAGGATCACCATCTCCACCAATACCTAAACCATGACGTTGTCCTATCGTATAATACATCAAACCACTGTGCACGCCCATTTTTTTACCATCAAGTGTTCGCATATCGCCGGCTTGAGCAGGTAAATATTGTGATAGAAATGATTTGAAGTTTCTTTCACCAATAAAACAAATGCCTGTAGAATCTTTTTTCTTTGCTGTAGCTAGCCCTTGTTCTTCCGCTATTCGACGTACTTCTTTTTTCTCTATATCTCCAATAGGAAACATGACTTTGGATAATTGTTGCTGTGATAATTGATTTAAAAAATATGTTTGATCTTTATTATTGTCAACGCCACGTAGCATTTCAACGTGGCCGTCGTCATAACGTTTAAGGCGAGCATAATGACCAGTTGCTACATAATCAGCACCAAGTTTAAGTGCGTGTTCTAAAAAGGCCTTAAATTTTATTTCTTTATTACACATCACATCAGGATTTGGTGTACGTCCTTTTTTATATTCATCTAAAAAATAAGTAAATACTTTATTCCAATATTCTTCTTCAAAATTTACAGCATAATAAGGAATGCCAATTTGATTACATACAGCAATCACATCATTATAATCTTCTGTAGCTGTACATACGCCATTTTCATCAGTGTCATCCCAATTTTTCATGAAAATACCTATAACGTCATAACCTTGTTCTTTTAATAAATATGCGGTAACCGAGCTATCAACACCGCCTGACATGCCAACGACAACGCGAATATCTTTATTAGACACTATGATTCCTCCTTAAACTTATGATAAATTTTATGAATTTCCGCTACGATATATTTGATTTCATGTTCTGTAGTTAACTCGCTGAAACTAAATCTTATTGAATGTTTTGAACGTTCTTCATCCTCATACATGGCAGATAACACGTGAGATGGTTCGGTTGATCCTGCAGTACAAGCGGATCCTGACGAAACATAGATATTTGCTAAATCTAATAAAGTTAGCATCGTTTCAACATCTATAAATGGAAAATATAAATTTAAAATATGACCCGTTGTTTCTGTCATTGAACCATTTAACTCAAAAGGAATAGCACGTTCCTGTAAGCTAACTAAAAATAATTCTTTTAATTGCATTAATTTGACGTTATTTTCATTTAAAGCATTATTTGCTAATTCTAATGCTTTTGTAAAACCAACAATTTGTGGTACGTTTTCAGTTCCGGCACGACGTTTCATTTCTTGTTCTCCGCCTAATTGTGAAAATTGTATTGGCGTATTTTCTTTAACAAGCAGCACACCCACACCTTTTGGTCCGCCGAATTTATGGCCAGTAATACTCATTGTGTCGATTTTAAAATCATGAAAATTAATTTCTAAATGCCCAATTGCTTGGACAGCATCAACATGTAACAATGCATTACTCTCAGCTACAATTGTTTCTATTTCATATATAGGTTGAACTGTTCCTACTTCATTGTTTACAAACATAATAGACACGAGGATGGTATCATCAGTAAGTGATTCTTCTAGCTGATCTAAATCAACTTGACCAGTATCATCTACATCTAAATATGTGACGTCATAGCCTTCACGCTCAAGTTGTTCAAAAACATGTAGTACAGAGTGATGTTCAATCTTTGTAGTTATAATATGATTACCGATATGCTCATTTGCATATACTAACCCCTTAATAGCAGTATTATTAGCTTCTGTTGCACCACTAGTAAAAATAATCTCATTTCGCTTAGCACCTAATAGTTCTGCTACTTTTTGGCGTGATTGATCTAAATATTTACGTGCATCACGTCCAACAGAATGTATAGATGATGGATTACCATAATGCTGTTTATATATATTCATCATTTCATCAATAACTTCAGGTCTAACTGGGGTCGTCGCCGCGTAATCTGCATATACTTCCATGTAATTTACACTCCTTGAGATAATATCAATGTTCCTATAATAGCACCAATGCTATTATTTTTCTATAGTTCTGTTTATGACTTTCACTTATTAGTTTAACATTTTAATTAATAGTAATGATACAGATAATATACTTACTGAATTCGTGTTAAATTGAGCATCTAAATATAAAAGTATTCTCACAATTGTTATACTTTATGCACTATTATCATAAGGGGTATATAAAGTTATGAAAAAGATAAAATATTCTGCATTAAATTTAGTACCTATTAGAGAAGGACAAAATGAAAATGATGCGCTTGCTGATATGGTTACACTTGCACAACAACTTGAAAAATTAAATTATGAACGTTATTGGATTGCGGAGCACCATAATGCGCCAAACTTAGTAAGTTCTGCTACTGCATTGCTAATACAACATACTTTAGAACATACGTCATATATGCGTATAGGTTCAGGTGGAATTATGTTACCTAATCACGCACCACTTATTGTTGCAGAACAGTTTGGTACGTTAGCCACGCTATATCCTAATCGCATTGACTTAGGATTAGGTCGTGCACCAGGTACAGATATGATGACAGCTAGTGCATTAAGAAGAGATCAACATAATGGTGTATATCAATTTCCTGATGAGGTAGAACAATTACAAAAATATTTTGGACCAGAAAATCAACAAGACTATGTTAGAGCCTACCCCGCTGTGAATAAGCAAGTACCATTGTATATATTGGGGTCTTCAACTGATTCTGCTCATTTAGCAGCACGCAAAGGCTTACCTTATGTTTTTGCAGGTCATTTTGCACCACAACAAATGAAAGATGCCATAGACATATATAAGGAATTATTTGAACCTTCTGATGTACTTAGTGAACCTTATGTCATAGTCTGTTTAAATGCTATTATTGCTGATAGTGATGAAGAAGCTCAATACTTGTCTACAACTCAAGCTCAAGTGATGATTAGTATTACCCGTGGACGTATGCAACCAGTCCAACCGCCAACAGATAATTTACAAAGTTTGCTAACGCCTCGTGAGTACGAAATGGTTAAGCAACGGCAAAAATATTCACTTATCGGCTCAGAATTAAGTGTGAAGCAACAACTTGAAGATTTTATTCAGAAATATGGAGAAATTGATGAATTAATGGCGGTAAGTTATATTTATGATCAAGACAAACAACTTGATTCATATCGTCGTTTAAAACGAATTATTGAAGCTGACAAATGAGTAAAAGATTTATAACAGCAAATCAGTAGAAAATAGATAATTAAATAACTGCGAAAGGACTATCGTTTAAAGTTAATAAGTAGAATAGTAAGTTATAAAATTGAAGTATACGAAAAATAAGCTCAAAAATGAATTTGTTTAAATTCATCTTTGAGCTATATTTCTCTTCTATATGATTACTTTACCATGACACAACAAAGATTAATCTTTTTTATCTTCTTTATCTTTGTTGTCATTACCATCTGTAAATTCATTAATTTTATCTTTTGCTTTTTGTACCTGTTCATTATCACTATCTTTAAATTTGTTAGCTGCATCTTTTGCTTTATCCATGAAACCCATAAATAATATGCTCCTTTCAGATTTTAAATAATTTTAATATCTGTTATTTCGATGGCTGTTATGATACATTTTCCCAGGTTAAGAACTAAATAAACATATTTTTTAGCTATTTAAATGTAAAACATGTAACCATCTAAATCGGCTTCAGTTTCAACATAATCAGCTAAGTATTTTAATGTTGTATTATCTAATACATCTCGTACCGCATCACGCATACGCAACCACAATTGTTTTTGTGCAGGTGGCTCGGATTCGATACTTTCAACAAATGTGATGGGCCCTTCAAGTAAGCGAATAATATCACCAGCAGTAATTTCTTCTGCTGGGACTCTAAGTTGATAGCCACCTTTAGCACCACGCACACTTCGAATTAAACCAGCATTTCTTAAAGGGCCTACTAATTGTTCAAGATATAAATCACTTAAACTGTTTTCAGCAGCGATTGATTTCAATGATACACAGCCTTGCCCTTCTTTTTTTGCAAGAGATATCATTAAAGTTAAACCGTATCTCCCTTTCGTTGATATTTTCATAACATTACCTCACTTAATTCGATATATATTCCCATTCTATCATTTTTTAAGTTAATATAGAATTAGAAAGGATGAAAAATTGTGACTAATGAACCATTAGCTTCTCGAATGCGACCTAAAAATATAGATGAAATTATTTCTCAACAACACTTGGTTGGTCCAAGAGGTATTATACGCCGTATGGTAGAAACCAAACGTTTATCTTCGATGATTTTCTATGGACCTCCAGGTATTGGTAAAACAAGTATTGCTAAAGCTATTTCTGGTAGTACTGCATATAAATTCAGACAATTAAATGCTGTCACGAATACCAAAAAGGATATGCAGCTCGTTGTTGAAGAAGCCAAGATGTCAGGGCAAGTTATCTTATTATTAGACGAAATTCATCGATTAGATAAAGCTAAACAAGATTTCTTATTACCGCATTTAGAAAATGGCAAAATTGTACTTATTGGTGCAACAACTTCAAATCCATATCATGCGATTAATCCAGCAATACGTTCTAGAGCACAAATTTTCGAATTATATCCATTAAATGAAGAAGATATAAAAGTTGCGTTGATGCGAGCAATTGAAGATGATTCTAGAGGATTGGCCTCTTATCATCCTCATATTGATGAGGATGCAATTGAATATTTTTCTACGCAAAGCCAAGGAGATGTTAGAAGTGCGTTAAATGCGTTAGAACTCGCTGTCTTAAGTGCAGATGAAGACAATGGTGAGCGCCATGTAACGCTAACCGACGCTCAAGATTGTCTCCAAAAAGGTGCGTTTGTAAGTGATAAAGACGGGGATATGCACTATGATGTTATGAGCGCGTTTCAAAAATCTATTAGAGGCAGCGATGTTAATGCAGCGTTACATTATTTGGCAAGACTTATTGCAGCTGGTGATCTTCCTACGATTGTACGTCGCTTGCTTGTAATTAGTTACGAAGATATTGGTTTAGCTTCTCCGGGTGCTGGACAACGGACATTAGCAGCAATACAAGCGGCAGAACGCTTAGGCTTTCCAGAAGCACGTATTCCGTTGAGTCAAGCTGTTATTGAACTGTGTTTATCTCCTAAGTCAAATTCAGCGATAACGGCAGTGGATAGCGCTTTAAGCGATATTAATGCTGGAAATATCGGCCAAATACCTGATTACTTAAAGGATGGACATTATTCTGGTGCCAAAAAATTAGGCAGAGCAATTGGCTATAAATATCCCCATAATTATGACAATGGTTATGTTGCTCAACAATATTTACCCGATAAATTAAAAAACAGAGAGTATTATACCCCTAAAACAACTTCAAAAACTGAACAACAGTTTAAGGCTGTTTACGATAATTTAAAACAACAAAAATGATGGCGTTAATTCACTACGCCATCATTTTTGTTTAATGTTTATTATTACTTTGTGTACCTTTGTCCTTAATTCTTGTGATAGGAACATCTTTTAAAATATCATTGACTACATAACTTGCACAAATTAGACCAACGACACTTGGTACAAAAGCATTTGAAGATGGTGGCATTTGACCTTTGCGGTTAATTGCATTCGCATCACCTACTGTTGCTTTTACATCTTCACGGATGACAATTGGACTTTCATCCGAGAAAACAACAGGAATGCCTTTTTTAATACCTAGCCTTCTAAGTTTATTTCTAATAATTTTAGCCATTGGATCCATGTATGTCTTAGATATATCTTCAATTTTAAAGCGCGTTGGATCTGTTTTATTTGCAGCTCCCATACTCGATATGACTTTGATTCCTCTCTCAAAGCACTCTCTCATTAAATGAACTTTATAAATAATTGTATCACTAGCATCGATAAAATAATCTATTTCATAGTTGTTAAATAAATCTTCATATGTTTCTTCAGTATAAAACATATGTAATGGTGTTACTTTACAGTCAGGGTTAATTAATTTAATTCTTTCTTCCATAAGCGTTACTTTACTTTGGCCTATGGTTGAAGTAAGCGCATGTATTTGTCGATTAACATTGGTTATGTCAACATCATCTTTGTCTATTAAAATAATGTGACCAATATTTGTCCTAGCTAATGCTTCGGCCGCAAATGAACCTACACCACCTATACCTAATACGACAACAGTTTTTTCTTTTAGTAAGTCTAAACCTTCTTTACCATATGCTAACTCATTTCTAGAAAATTGATGCTTCATATTTAACTCCTTATTCAAATCACTTTTAACAGTATTCTACCAAAAGCAAGACAAAATAAAATACGCAAGACAAAGTCTTGCGTACCGATAGAGTCCATAGGTGCCGTAGTTATCATAGCTTGATCATTCGGCCTGCTATATACAGGTGGGTGCCCTGTTTCTTGTTTTGCAAGTCCTCCAATTGAGGCGTGTGCGCTGCAAGAAAACCTATTAGGCTCCCTGATCAAAGAGTGTTAGGCCCAAATTAAAAAGCAAACTTACGTACACCACAGATGACTATCTTATGACTACATCATAGCACCATTATAGATAATTTGAAACTAAAACGATTCGATATGTTAAAAGTTACGCGCAATAAAGTTGTAAGATTGACATAAACATTCTTAATTAATGTCGAATTCTAAGTGATAATTCTTGTAATTGTTTATCAGACACGTCGCTAGGTGCATCGGTTAATAGACAAGTTGCTGATGCAGTTTTAGGGAATGCAATTGTATCTCTTAAGTTAGTTCGATTTGTCAATAACATAACTAATCTGTCCAAACCTAGAGCTATTCCACCATGTGGCGGTGCACCATATTTAAAGGCATCTAATAAGAAGCCGAACTGTTCTTGGGCTTGTTCTTTAGTAAATCCTAAAACTTCAAACATTTTTTCTTGTAAGTCACCATGATGAATTCTAATAGAACCACCACCTAATTCATAGCCATTTAATACAATATCATATGCATTGGCTTGCGCATTTTCAGGTTCAGAATCTAATTTTTTAATATCTTCTTCTTTTGGTGAAGTGAATGGATGGTGTGCTGCAACATATCTTTTTGCATCTTCGTCATATTCAAGTAATGGCCAATCAGTTACCCATAAGAAGTTTAGCTTTGTTTCATCAATTAAACCTAGCTCTTTTGCAAGTTTGATACGCAGTGCACCTAGGCTTTGTGCCACAACATTAGGTTTATCAGCCACAAACATAACCAAATCTCCTGGCTCTGCCCCCGTTAACTCAGTTAATGTCGCTACATTAGCATCTTCAAAGAATCGAGCAATAGGGCCACTTAACCCTTCCTCAACTACTTTGACCCAAGCTAATCCTTTAGCACCGTATATATTAACAAATTCAGTTAACCCATCCATATCTTTACGTGTATAGTTGTCGGCTGCACCTTTGGCAACAATTGCTTTGACTTGACCGTTTTGATTAACTGTATCTTTAAATACCTTAAAGTCCATTTCTGTTCCAAGTTTCGACACATCAATTAATTCCATATCAAAACGAGTGTCAGGCTTATCAGAACCATAACGACTCATAGCTTCGTTGTATGTCATGCGTGGGAATGGCCCTTCAACATCAATACTTTTTACGTCTTTAACAACTTTTCGTAGCATTTCTTCGCCCATAGCCATTACATCTTCTTGGTCTACAAAGCTCATCTCAATATCGACTTGAGTAAATTCAGGTTGGCGATCAGCACGTAAGTCTTCATCGCGGAAACATTTAACAATTTGATAATATTTATCGAAACCACTAATCATTAATAATTGCTTAAATAGCTGTGGAGATTGTGGTAAAGCGTAAAATTCACCTTCGTGGACACGAGAAGGAACTAAATAGTCACGGGCACCTTCAGGAGTCGATTTTGTTAAAACGGGTGTTTCAATGTCGAAAAAGCCATTATTATCAAGATAGTGACGAATTGATTGCGTAATTTGATGTCTCATTTTAAATGTTTGTGCTAATTCGGTGCGTCTTAAATCTAGGTAGCGATATTTTAAACGTATATTTTCATCTACATTTTGATTTTCTTCGTTGATTGAAAATGGTGGTGTTTCAGATTTATTAATTACTTCAATATGAGAAACTTGAACCTCAACTTGTCCTGTTTTGATTTTAGGATTTATAGTTTCTGGATCACGTTTTGTTACTTGTCCCTGTACTTCAACTACATATTCTGAACGAACAGTTTCTGCAATATTAAGTGCTTCTTGTGAGAAAGCAGGGTTAAATACGATTTGAACAATACCCTCTCTATCTCTTAAGTCAATAAAAATTAAACCACCTAAATCACGGCGATTATGCACCCATCCTTTTAACGTTATTTTTTCTCCCAATAATTCTTCTGTTACAAGGCCACAGTATGTTGTTCTCTTAGTCATGTATCATGTTCCTTTCTCTTACTTATTTAAAATAACTTAATAAATTCTCAAATTTAACAGTTTCTGAATTGCCTGATTCCATATGTTTAACTTCTACAATTTGATTATCAAGTTCTTGGTCGCCAATAACAATTGTATAAGTTGCATTCAAACGATCAGCTTGTTTCATTTGACCCTTAATTTTACGATTTAAATAATCTTTATCAGCACTTATGCCATTTTTACGACAATCATTAAGTAATTTTACTGCAAAATGATTGGCTGCTTCTCCCATCGTAACAATAAATAAATCTAATGTTTCATTTTCAACGATGTCGATATTTTCTTCTTCTAGTGCCAATAATAAGCGTTCGATACTTAGTGCAAAGCCAATACCAGTTTGATTAGGACCGTCCAATAATTGCAATAAACCGTTATAACGACCGCCACCACATAAAGTTGTTATCGCGCCGTCATAATTAGGGTTATCCATCATTAATTCAAATGCCGTGTGGGTGTAGTAATCTAAGCCCCGCACAAGGTTTGAATCTTCAACATAAGGTATGTTTAAATCATCTAAATATTGTTTGACAGCTTCATAATATGCCTTAGATTCATCATTTAAATAGTCAGTAATCTTTGGTGCAGTTTTAATGGCTTTTTTATCACGGTCTACTTTACAATCTAATATTCTCATTGGATTCGTGTGTAAACGTGATTGACAATCAGAACAAAAATCATCAATAACTGGTTCAAAGTGTTTTACTAGCGCTTCATTGTATTCTTTTCTTGATTCTGCATCACCAATGCTATTAATTACTAATTTAAGATGCTTTAAACCAAAAGATTGGTATATTTGCATTACCATTGCTAGAACTTCAGCATCAATACTTGGATCTTCAGCACCTATTGCTTCAACACCAAATTGTGTAAATTGACGATAACGCCCCTTTTGTTTACGTTCGTATCTAAACATTGGTCCGTTATAATATAACTTAACTGGTTGATTAGGTAAGCCTTGCATTTTATTTTCGATATAAGATCTTACAACTGCTGCTGTACCTTCAGGACGCAATGTAATACTTCTATTACCTTTGTCTTTAAAAGTGTACATCTCTTTTTGTACTACATCAGTAGAGTCACCTACACCACGTGCAAATAAATCTGTACTTTCAAAAATAGGGGTTCTTATTTCTTGATAATTATATAATTTCATAAGTTGAGCTAATTTATTTTCAATATAGCGCCATTTAGCAGTTTCTTCTGGCAGTATATCTTGTGTACCACGAGGAATCTTAATCATATCATCACTCCTACTATTAATTTTTTCAAAAATTAAACGCCCCTTGTACAGTAAAAAACTATACAAGGGACGAATATCCGTGTTGCCACCCTAATTGATTGAAATATATCAGTTCAATCCACTCATTACGTGTAACGTACGCATGACGGCTTTACTTTCATAAAGCACCTGTTCTTGTGTTCAAAGACATTAATTACTCCGTATAATCTTACAGCCAAGGATTATATCTCTACGCAATGATTGCTACCTTTTCATTAATTCTTTCAAGAATATGACCGGTTTTGTTTATAAATTTCATATTTAATATTAACGATTTTTCGCTTAAATTGCAAGTTTATGAAGCAAAATATTGTTTTAGCCCATCGACAACACCTTCAAGTACAATATGACGATGATGTTGGTCTCTAATCATTGTTTCATCTGTAGGATTACTAATATAGCCAAGTTCTAAGAGCACTGCCGGTATTTTAGATTGTCGTAACACTTGATAATTTTCTTGTTTGGCACCTCTATTAGATAATAATGCCTTTTTTTGGATTGATGCATTTAGCGTTTCGGCTAACTTGCTTTGACTATCTTTATACCAATAAACTGTAGCGCCATTTGCCACAGAACTTTCAAGAGAATCGTTATGTATGCTCATAAATATATCACCTGATGCTTTACGGTCCTCAAGTTTTACGTATTCATCATCACTTCTGGTCATTTTAACATGTGCGCCTTCTTTTTCTAGTAAGGTCTTTAGTTCTAAGGCGCTTTTAAGTGTATAATTTTTTTCTAAGCTTTTTTTGTTTGTTCTACTTGAAGCTCCCTGATCACTACCACCATGACCAGGGTCAAGTACAATTGTTTTCCCTTTTAATGGTTCTTGACTTTGACTAACATCTTTCTTGATATTTAAGCTCGTATGCCAGCCTGCAATCCATCCTTTTTTAGTTTCTTGCCGATTCTGTACTTCAATCCATTTGCCTGTTTGATTAATCTTTGTAAAACCTTCGCCCTTATCTACCTTTTCGATAACGGGATATGCTGCGTTAGGACCGGTTCTTAATTCTGAGTTTTCAACTACAGTAATACGATCACTTTTTTGGTCGTTATGATTCAAAAATAAAAATAACAAGATTAAAAATAATACAAAGGAAATCAATGCAATCATAGTGGGTTTATTTTTTATTTTATATTTTGATAGCCAGGATTGTATTTTATTCATAAAATTTTGCCATCCTGACTTTCATATATAATTGTTACAGGTCCATCATTAATAATTTCTACTTCCATATCAGTACCAAATTCTCCAGTTTGAACATTAATACCATAATCATTTAACGCTTTATTAAATTTTTCATAAAGTTGATTTGCTTCATCCGGAGGCATCGAGTTTGAAAAGCCAGGACGATTTCCTTTTTTAACATCGGCGAATAAGGTAAATTGTGAAATCGACAAAATTTCACCTTCAACTTGTTGAAGATTTAAATTTAATTTTCCTGCATCATCTTCAAATAATCTTGCATTAACGATTTTCTTTGCCAAAGTTTCAATATCTTGTTCTGTAGATGATTTACCAAAGCCTACTAACAAACAGTAGCCTTGTTTTATAGAATGGTGAATATTATTATTTTTGACACTTGCACGTTTTACACGTTGTAACACAATTCTCATAGATATGCGCCTCCATTAATTCCATACTCTAGTTACAGTATATACATCACCAAGGGATTTGATTTTATCGACTACTCGATATACTTCGTTTACATTTTTTACCATAACGCTTAAATTAATAATGGCATTTTTATCCACATCAGAACGTCCCGCTACCTTTATCAAGCTACCATTTGTTGAATTTACGGCTTGTAGCACTTCATTTAGCAAGCCATTTCTATCATAGGCATTTACTTCTAAATCAACTTGGTAACGCTGTGTAGCATCTTTTGATTTCACCCATTCTACGTGAATCAGACGCTCATGTTCATTTTTGATGTTTGGACAGTCTGTACGGTGGACTTTGATACCGTGGCCTTTTGTGATATAACCTACAATATCATCTCCTGGGATTGGATTACAGCATTTTGATAACTTTATAAGTACATTTTCAATTCCTTCGACATAAACGCCACTATCAGTAATAATGTCTTCTTTAATTGGTAATGTCTTAGTGACTTCTTGCGCTTGATTTAATGCCTTTTGCTTATCCAAAATACGTTGTTTTTCAGTCAATTTATTGACGATTTGAAGGGCAGTCACGCCACCAAAACCCACAGCCGCATATAAATCTTCTTCATTTGCAAAATTATATTTTTCATTAACAATTGCAATATTTTTTTCTGTTAAAATATCTTCTGTTCGAAATCCTTGTTCTTTAATTTCAGCTTCTACCATAAACTTACCTTTTTCAATGTTTGAAGAGCGATCTTGTTTTTTAAAGAAACTTTTGATTTTACTTTTAGCACTTGAAGATTTAACGATTTTAAGCCAATCACGACTAGGACCATATGAATGTTTACTTGTTCTTATTTCAATGATATCGCCGGTTTGTATTACATAATCGATGGGAACAATTTTGCCATTGGCTTTGGCACCTATCATTTTATTTCCAACTTCACTATGAATTGCATAAGCAAAATCAATTGGTACAGCGCCATATGGCAATTCGATAACATCGCTGGCAGGTGTAAATGCATAGACTTTGTCACTTTGTAAGTCGTACTTAAGTGATTCCATAAATTCTTGTGCATCATTAGAGGTATGATCCGCTTCAGCAAGCTCTTTTAACCAATTTAATTTATTTTGAAAATCCTGTGTTTTCTCGTCAACAGTCTTTCCTTCTTTATATGCCCAGTGTGCAGCAACACCGTGTTCTGCAATTTCATGCATTTCATAGGTTCGAATTTGTATTTCTAATGGATCTCCGTTAGGACCAACTACAGTAGTATGTAGAGATTGATACATGTTTTGTTTAGGCATTGCAATATAGTCTTTGAAACGCCCTGGCATTGGTTTCCATAAAGTATGAACGAGACCTAGAATTGCATAGCAATCATTAATTGAATTAACAATTACACGTATTGCTAATAAATCAAAGATTTGATCAAATTGTTTTTTTTGCTTCATCATTTTACGATAAGTACTATATATGTGCTTTGGTCTACCGTTAATTTCGCCCTTAATTTTCATTTTTATCATTTCAGCATCAATCATATCAATAGCATTTTTAATATAAGCCTCTCGTTCACTGCGTTTCTTTTTCATGAGATTGACAATGCGGAAATACTGAACACTATCAATATATCTTAAGGCCGTATCTTCAAGCTCCCATTTTATCGTATTAATCCCTAAACGATCTGCAAGAGGCGCGTAAATTTCAAGTGTTTCTTTAGATATTCTGATTTGTTTGTCTCTTGGCATCGCTTTTAATGTACGCATATTATGTAATCTGTCAGCTAATTTTACTAAAATAACTCGTACGTCTTTAGCTATGGCTATAAATAGTTTACGGTGATTTTCAGCTTGTTGTTCTTCTTTAGAACGGTATTTGACCTTTTTAAGTTTAGTTACACCATCAACAATACGTGCAATTTCTTCGTTGAACATCTCTTTGACATCATCAAACGTATAAGCGGTATCCTCTATGACATCATGTAAAAAACCAGCAACAATGGTTGGTCCATCTAGGCGCATTTCAGTTAAAATACCAGCTACTTGAATTGGGTGCATAATATATGGTAACCCATTTTTACGAAATTGCCCTTGGTGTGCTTCATATGCAAGGTGATAACTTTTCAGTACATACTGATAATCATCTGGTGATAAATATGATTTGGCTTTAAATAGAACTTCATCTGCACTATATGGATATTCGTTATTCACGATAAGCACCCCTACTTTTAAAAAATATAATATGTCGTTTCGCCCAACTGTTTCTAAATTTATGTATATACATTTTCATTCTACCAAAATTAGTAGATTGTGATAAAGTGGTTTAAATTTTTATAAATAATAGCTCTATTTTACTACATCATAAAAGATAAATAAATGGGAGTAGAGAAACAAAGTCAAATTTGTACTTTGTATTCTACTCCCATTAAAATATGGTTGAGCAAAGAATGCTCATAATAAACTTCTATGCTTATTCATCATATGAAATTAGACTCATCACGTCATAGTCTTTGATTTTCTCTATACCATTTAAATATTTTAATTCAATAATAAAAGCGATGCCAACAACAATTCCGCCTAACGCTTCGACAAGCTTTATTGCGGCTTCAATAGTTCCACCTGTAGCTAGCAAATCATCTGTAATTAGAACACGCTGTCCTGGTTTAATAGCATCTTTATGCATAGTCAATACATTTGTGCCATATTCTAAATCATATTCATAACGAATAACTTCACGTGGTAATTTACCTTCTTTTCTCACTGGTGCAAAACCTATACCCATTGAATAGGCAACAGGGCAACCAATAATAAATCCTCTTGCCTCAGGACCTACAACAATATCTACTTCTCTTTCTTTGGCATAAGTAACAATTTGGTCAGTTGCATAACCATATGCTTCTCCATTATCCATGATTGTTGTAATATCTTTAAAACTAACCCCTGCCTTAGGCCAATCTTGTACTTCTGATACATATTGCTTTAAATCCATCTTTGTTTCCTCCTAATAGTTAACCCATTTGCTCGATAATCCAATGTTTCAAATGCTGAAAATCATCATACAGCATTAATTTTTCAACTTCTATTCTTGCTTTTCTCGTTTGATAAACTTGACTTGCTTCTATATCCTGTTTATTAGGATTTTGATTTACTGATATTATACCATTGCTATCTATAATAAAGCCTAGTTCAAGAAAAACTTTTAACATAAATTTTAATGTATTAGGCTGAATCCCCAAAAATTTCGATAATGCCATCCCATCGTTGACTAAATTTACTTTCTGTTTTGACATCAGTATTTTAAAGCAAGCTTTGAATGTTTTTTTATCAGGCATACCTTCGAAATAAATTGAATGTTGATGTTGTAAAACAACATATATTTGAGAAAATTGATGACCATTCATACTTTCTGATAAATGTGCTAATGAAAGGGGTAAATCACGTAATACGACACGATTTACATGTTCATCAATAGTTTCGCCATAATGATAATAATTATGATCTAATTTTTCTTTTTGTGGATGAATTAATATGGCTAATTGCTCGTCATGAAAATCGATTGATAGCTGTTTCCGTTTACTTCTATAATCCAAAATTTGCTGTTGATTGATAGCAATATCCTGAATGATAAATTGTGGTGATTGATTGCCATTCCATTCATTGATTTGTAACTGACCTATCATGTTAATTGGTTGGTTCAGCTCTAACTCATCGACTAAACTTCCGCTATTCCAATAAAGTGTAGCCAAATTAGAGTTACCAATTGTCATTTTTAAATGATTCTTATCTTTTCCAATCGCTTTCAATGAATTAACATTGACATCATCTAATTCAAATAATGGTTTATTAAAGTCGATTCCAAATGGTTTTAATCGCTCTATATCGTAAATGTTATTAACGGTAATCTCGTCTTCTGTAATTTTCACATCTATTTGTTTTTTCTGATCAAACGATGTCGTCTGAGCCAAATTTGCCATCCATGCATTTAGGCCTTCTCGCAATTCAGATATGTTTTCGATAGGCATTGTCATCCCAGCAGCCATATGATGGCCACCAAATTTAGATATTAAATTTTGATGGTCACTTAAGATTTCAAACATTGAAACTTGTTCAATGCTACGAGCTGATCCTTTTGCATAATGTTGTTCATCATCAATATTAAGAATGAGCGTTGGCAATCCATATGTTTCTACAATTCTAGACGCTACAATTCCCAACACACCTTCGTGCCAATTTTCTTTTGCTAACAGCAGAAATTGACGCCCTTTAGCCACTTCTTCTTTGGCAAGTAACAAAGCCTCTTCTGTAATTTTTGATACAATATCTTTTCGTTCGTTGTTAAAATGATTAACTTGCTCTGCTAAAAATGCTGCTTCTTCAGCATCTTCTGTCATAAGTAATTCAGCAGCTAATGATGCGTCTTCTAATCGTCCAACAGCATTTAATCTCGGGCCGATGATAAAGCCAATTGTTTCTTCATCAATGGGATCGTTATAGTTTGCTTCATTTAATAGTGCTGCAATTTGAATAGGCTGATAATCATTTAATATAGATAACCCCGTTTTTACAATGGTTCTATTCTCATCTGTTAACGATACTAAATCGGCAATGGTTCCTATTGAAGCAAGAGCAATATAATATGGCGGTACATTATTTTTTAGTAGCGTTTGCGAAACCTTATAAGCGACCCCTGCACCACAAAGGTTCGGACATGGATAGTCGAATTCTGGGTGCATGGGGTGAACAATCGCAAAAGCATCTGGTAAAGTGCTTCCCATTTCGTGATGATCTGTAACAATAACATCTACGCCTAATTCTTGAATCATTTCAATTTCACGATGTCCTTGAATACCATTATCAACTGTAATGATAAGTGAAACACCTTCATCATAAGCATTTTTAAACGCTAACTCATTCGGACCATAACCTTCAGAAAAACGATTTGGAATATACCAACCTACTTCTGCTCCTAAAGATTGAAGCGTTTTTACCATAATCGTTGTTGATGTCACACCATCTGCGTCATAATCACCATAGATTAAAATGCGCTCGTGTTTATCAATTGCCAAATTAATGCGTTCTATGGCTTTGGTCATATCACTTAATAGCCATGGCTCATGCAATTGTTGTTGCCCATTCAATAATCCTTCAATATCTTTTTCATTTACGATATGTTTACTTTCTAACACTTTTTTTATAATTGGAGAAAGTTTATATTTCTTTGCTATTTGTTCATCTATATATTGAGTTGGTTCATTGTGATTCCAAGTATATTTTGATTTAATCATTAGCCTTCCTCATTTCCAAAAGCCATTATATCGAAAATCTGCTTAAATAAAAAGCTTCAACATATATTTTTTTAAGTTTTATGATGTTTGTAAAAATCTTCTTTGTAGAAGTACTATCGTTTTTTTATAAAGTTAGTAGAAAGCGTAAAGAAAATCATAATTTTGCCAAGCATTTTAAAAAATCTGTTGTTCTTAAGTAATATAGCAATAAAAAACATCATCGAACCACTAATTAGATGATTCGATGATGTTTCAGTTGATTAAACTAGAATTTTTTCGTCATTTGATTTTTTCTCTTTATAGACAACCAACTTACCTTTATCAGATTTTTTTAATTGTCGTTTTTTCATAATACCCCAAAGCGGTACAGCAATAAAGATTGAAGAGAATACACCAGAAATTAATCCTACAAGTAAAGCTAACGAGAAATTAAAGATACTTGGTGCACCGAATAGTAATATGGCAACTACAACAACTATGACGGTAAGCACAGTATTGATTGAGCGTGTCATTGTTTGTCGAATTGATCGGTTAACGATATCGTCAATTTGTTCTGGCGACGTAATTACTTTTAGCTTATGCAAGTTTTCACGTACGCGGTCAAACGTTACAATCGTATCGTTGATGGAATAACCAATGATTGTTAATACAGCAGCTATAAACGTGATATCTACTTCGATACGGAATAAACTAAAGACTGCCACAATCATAAAGGCATCATGCAATAATGCGAGTACTGAGGACAATCCCATACGCCATTCAAAACGCAATGATACATAAATGATAATACCGATTGAAGCATATATTAAAGCCTTCAAAGCATTTTTAGCTAACTCTTGACCTATGACAGGTGACACTGTATTTACAGAAGGACTATGTCCAAATTCATTTTTAAATTTATCATTTAATTTGGCAATGTCTTTTTTAGCTAAATCATGTTTAAACATAATAGTTGCTTGCTTTTTACCATCACCATTAATTTGTATTTCATCGGCTTTTAAGCCAACATCTTTCATTGTCTTCTCAACTTTAGCTTGTGATAGTGAATGATTCGATTCAACATCAACACGAGAACCACTTGAGAAGTCAATACCTAAATTCAGTTTGAAAATACTTAGAATAACAATACCAACGATTAAGATAAGAATACTCAAACCAATTAACGGTTTGGCTAGTTTTACAAAGTTCCATCTTTCGAAAGATGTTTTCAAATCGTGAACATCTTTACCTTCATTGATATCATGACATTGTTTTTTCTTAACACCAAATAACCAGAATTTTTTCTTGAAGTAATTAGATGATACCAGTAATGATAATAGCCCTCTAGAAAGGAAGACTGCAGTTACAAAAATCATTAATATCCCTAATAACAGCATTGTCGCAAAACCTTTAACCGAACTTTCACCAAAGAAGAATAATACAGCGGCTGCAATAACTGTTGTTAAGTTTGAATCAAAAATGGTAAGGAACGAACTTCGATTTGCTTTAGTATAAGCTTGCTTAAGCGTTCGACCAATTCGCAATTCATCTTTTATTCGCTCGTACATAATGATATTGGCATCCACTGCCATACCTACGCCTAAAACAAGCGCAGCTAGACCAGGTAATGTTAATACACCAGAAATGAAATTAAATGCGACAAGTGTTAAATAAATATATGTCGTTAATGCGATAATTGCTACAAAACCTGGTAATCTATAGAAACCAACCATAAATAGATAAATAACAGCAATACCTATAAATGAGGCAAAAATAGTTTTATCTAATGCATCTTGCCCGAATTGTGCACCAACTGATGTAGATGTCAACTCGTCAAGTTTAACTGGTAATGAACCAGCATTGAGCAATTCTGAAATTTGTTTAGCTTTTTTAACCCCTTCTTGGCCATGGAAACCACCAGATATTTCAACACTATCAGAATTAATTGGTTGATTTACAGAAGCAGCTGACACATATTTTCTATCATTTTCATTCTTTTTCTGAAGTTCTTTGTGATAACTATCTCCTTTTTCATAATCAAGCCATACAACCATCATATTTTCTTTTTTCTTAGAGATTTCTTCAGTTACCTTTTTAAACTTATCACGATCTTTTAATTTAAATGTAACGGTAGGTTCATTAGTTTGTTGTTTAAATTCTTGTTTTGCTGAACCTTGTACGATATCTTTTCCTGTCAGTTTAACATTATCATTCGCATCCCGAATTGTTAAATTAGCTTGGGAAGATAATACGTCACGAGCTTGGTTTTGATTTTTAACGCCTGCAAGTTGAACTCTAATTCTGTCTGGATCTTCAACTTGAATTCGTGGTTCTGATACCCCCAGCACATTGACACGATTTTCTAAAGTTTGAGCCGTTGATTGAAGCGCTTTTTTATCAATTTTATCGCCTTTTTGCAATGGCTTAACTTGATAAAGGACTTCGAAACCACCTTGTAAATCTAAACCAAGGTTAACATTTTTAATTACATTCTTATATGTAAGCCCCATTCCTGCAAAGAGGAGGACAATAAGTAATATAAATGCAACTATTCTACTACCTTTTTTCACATAAACACCTCATTATTTACTTATGTATCTAGAATAATCCAAACAAACGATAGCTCGCAAGTTAAAA
>NZ_PPPV01000012.1:207871-225466 GCF_002901705.1 Staphylococcus lugdunensis | reverse complement strand
ACCTTATAGACATATATAGACTTATATATATTAACATATTCAACTATAATGTGAAAATTTCTTCTTCATTCATAAAAAAACCAAGAAACACAAATGCTTCTTGGCTCACAGTGATTAAGATGGATCTACTTGTTTAATTGCAGGTTTTTCAAAAGTCATTTCAGTGCCATGACCATTAACAGTGATAACAACTGTTGTTTCATCAACAGCTTTAACTGTTCCTTTCAAACCGCCAATTGTTGTGATTTTTTGACCTGCTTCAACTCTATTAACCATTTCACGGTGCTCTTTAGCACGTTTTTGTTGTGGACGAATAATTAAAAAGTAGAATACAAGTAAAAAAAGTACTGGTATTAAAATTGCTGTTAAATTCATTCTGTACTTACTCCTTATTTAAAAATTTTTAGGGTTTTCAACATTAAGTCCATATTGTTCAAAGAACGCTTCTTTAAAATCTAAAAGTCTATCTTCTCTTATGGCCTGTCTAATATCTTCCATTAATTTTAGCAGAAAATGAAGATTATGAATAGTAGTAAGACGAATACCAAACGTTTCCTCTGCTTTAATTAAATGTCTGATATACGCTCTGGAATAATTTTTACATGTGTAGCAATCACAATTTTCATCTAGTGGACGGAAATCATTAGCAAATTGTGCATTTTTAATTACAAGACGTCCAATTGATGTCATACAAGTGCCATTTCGTGCAATACGTGTAGGTAGTACACAGTCGAACATATCCATGCCTCTTATACTACACTCAATCAAGGCATCTGGTGAGCCTACGCCCATCAAATATCTAGGTTTATCTTTTGGCATAAACTGTTCTGTGTGTTTCACCATATTATACATGACAGGTTTGGGTTCGCCTACAGATAAACCACCAATCGCATATCCAGGAAAATCTAATGCGACAAGTTCTTTAGCGCTTTGTTCACGTAAATCTTTATACTCTCCACCTTGAATAATGCCAAATAATGCTTGATCATCAGGTCGTTTATGTGCTTTTAAACAACGTTCTGCCCACCGAGAAGTTCGTTCAATTGAATCTTTTACGTATTTATATTCTGAAGGCATCGGTGGACATTCATCAAAGGCCATCATAATGTCAGACCCTAAATCATTTTGAATTTCCATGGATTTTTCCGGACTTAAAAAGAGTTTCGAGCCATTCGTATGATGTCGAAACTCAACACCTTCTTCTGAAATCTTACGTAAATTACTTAAACTAAAAACTTGAAAGCCACCTGAATCAGTTAAGATAGGACCATTCCAATTCATGAACTTATGTAAGCCCCCAGCCTGTTTGATAATATCATTTCCAGGTTGTAACCACAAATGATAGGTATTACCTAATATAATTTTAGCTTCTATATCTGTTAATTCTTCAGGACTCATAGTTTTAACTGTCGCCTTTGTCCCCACAGGCATAAACATTGGTGTTTCAAACGAGCCATGTGGCGTGTGAACAATTCCTAAACGCGCGCCAGATTGTTTACAAGTCTTGATATGTTCATATGTTACTGCTGGCATAATTAAACCTCACATTCCTTAAATAATTAACATTGCATCACCAAAACTAAAGAATCGATATTCTAATTCTACAGCTTTACGGTATGCCGTTAAGATAAATTGTCTACTACTAAATGCTGACACAAGCATGACTAATGTTGACTTAGGCAGATGAAAGTTAGTAATAAGTGCGTCAATGGCTTTAAACTCAAAACCAGGATAAATAAATATATCTGTCCATCCACTCGTAGCAATGAATTGTGAATGATCTCGACGAATCGTTTCTAAAGTTCGTGTCGACGTTGTACCTACTGCAATGATTCGATGACCTTGTAACTTTGTATTGTTCAATAACTTTGCTGTATTTTCGGTCATTTGGTAATATTCGCTATGCATCTCATGTTCATTGATATTTTCTACACTCACGGGCCTAAATGTTCCTAAACCAACATGCAGTGTGATAAAAGCTATATTAACACCTTTAGCTTTAATATCTTTCAATAAATTATCAGTGAAATGTAGTCCAGCAGTGGGCGCAGCGGCTGAACCATTCTCTTTAGCATAAACAGTTTGATATCGATCTGGATCGTCTAAACGCGCTTTTATATATGGTGGTAAAGGCATTTCACCTAACTCGTCTAGCCTTTCCTGCAATATTCCTTCATAATGCAATCGCATGATTCTGCCACCTTGGTCTAATTCTTTAATACATTCTGCTATTATTTTCCCTTCACCAAACGACAGTTGGTTACCTACTTTGATTCTTTTGGCTGGTTTAAGTAAAACTTCCCAATCGTTATTTTCGATTTGAGTTAGCATTAACATTTCTACTTTAGCACCCGTCTCTTCTTTAACTCCGAATAAACGTGCAGGCATCACGCGTGTATCATTCAGAACTAAAGTATCTCCAGGATTCAAATAATTAATGACATCTTTAAAATGTTGGTGTTTCATATCGCCTGTTTCTTTATTTAATACTAATAGGCGACTTTGATCTCTATTTTTTAAAGGTGTTTGTGCAATTAAAGATTCTGGTAAATGATAGTCAAAATCCTCAATATTCAAATTTACTCCCTCTTCTCTTTCGATTTCATAAAGTGTTCATAAGCAAATGCAGTTGCTTTACGACCTCTAGGGGTACGTTCGATAAATCCTTTCTGAATTAAAAAAGGTTCATAGACGTCTTCAATCGTTACTCTTTCTTCTCCAATAGATACGGCAATAGTATCTAAGCCAACTGGTCCACCTTGATACTGGTTAATGATGCAATTCATCATTTTATGATCAATATAATCTAAACCTTGCTCATCAACTTGTAGCAACTTTAAAGCTTTCTTAGTCGTTTCTATATATATTTGATCATCACCATTAACTTGCTGAAAATCTCTAACTCGCTTCAATAGACGATTTGCTACTCTTGGTGTACCTCTAGAACGTTTAGCTAATTCAACTGCACTTTCATCATCAATAGAAGTACCTAAAACATCTGCTGTACGAATAATTATTTCTTTTAATTCGTGTTCATTATAGTATTCTAAACGCAAATGCACGCCAAAACGGTCTCTTAAAGGTCCTGTTAAACTACCGGCTCTTGTCGTTGCACCTATTAATGTAAACGGAGGTAAATCAATACGAATGCTTCGTGCTTCATCACCTTTACCAATGATGATATCTAGGAAAAAATCTTCCATTGCTGGATATAAAACTTCTTCAACTACACTACTCAGACGGTGAATTTCATCTATAAATAAGACATCCCCAGGTTGTAATCCAGATAAAATTGCAGCTAAATCTCCAGGTCGCTCGAGAGAAGGACCAGATACAGTTCTAATATTAACTTCCATCTCATTTGCAATAATATTTGATAATGTTGTCTTACCAAGACCAGGGGGACCGAACAATAATACATGGTCTAAAGGTTCTTCTCTTAATTTTGCGGCTTGAATAAATACTTCTAAGTTACTTTTAATCGTTGTTTGACCTATATATTGCTTTAAATATGTTGGTCTTAATGAATATTCAAATGCAGAATCTTCTTGGTGAAATGATTGGTCAACCATTCTATCGTCCACAGTTTGACCCCCTTTCTTTTAGAAATTATTATTAAACATTAGGAAATTAAGGATTGTAAACCTATCTTAACCGCTTCATCAACTGACGTTACTACTTGCTGTTGTAGCGTTTTTTCGACTTTTGAAATTTCACGCTTTGAATAACCTAAAGCTTCTAACGCTAATAAGGCTTCCGCAATATAATTATCTTTCTGAGAGGTACTAGATATATCATCTATATGGATTGAATCATTAGATGATGCTTCTGTATAATTAACTTTTCCTTTTAAATCAAGTATGATTTGACGCGCAGTTTTCTTTCCAATACCAGGAAATTTAGTTAGATATGCGTCATTTTCATCCTCAATTGCACGTTTAACCTCATTAGGTGTGCTCGTAGCCAAGATAGCTAATGCTGATTTAGGTCCAATGCCTGTAACTTTAATCAGATTTAGAAACATTTCCTTTTCTTCTTCATTAATAAAACCATAAAGTAACTGAGCATCCTCTCTAACAATCAGTGATGTGTAAATCGTTACTGCTTGATTATAAAATTGTTGGAACCGATATGAATTTGGTGTTTGTATTTCATAACCGATACCTTGTGTTTCAACCACTACATGGGTTGGGAATAGCTGAGTTAATTGCCCTTTAATATATGCGTACATCATCTACCATCCTTACATGCTCATACTGATTAAATCTACTTTAAATACATGGTCAATTGACCGCAACGCTAGAATCACTTCGTCTATTGTAAGTTCTGTATATTGTGCATTAAGTGACAATGTGATAGTCGCTTCTTCATTAATAGGCACGCTTTGATGGATTGTTAAAACAGATAACTGTAGTTGAGAAATTGTGTGAAGTACCGTTGCTAGAGTACCTACCACATCATTAACATAGAGTATTAACGTGAATTCTCTATGTTCTAGCATTTTTTCATCAACAGGAAAAATGGTATCTCTGTATTTATAAAAAGCACTGCGTGACAAATCAAAACGTTGTACAGCATCATAAATGGACAGCTTAGAATTTTCTTTTAAAGCATCTTTAATCTTCAAAGTTTTAATGACAGATTCAGGAAGTACATCCTCTCGTATTAAATAAAACTTATGGTATTCTTTCTTGTCCATTTAACTGCCTCCTATTCTATAAATTCAAATTCTCCGCCTAGAATTCTTACTATATCACCATTAGCGCATCCACGTGCTCTTAATGCATCATCAATACCCATTGAACGCATTTGACGAGCAAAACGACGTACAGCTGGATCACTGTTGAAATCTGTCATTTTGAACATTCTTTCAATAGCATTTCCACTTACAACATAAGCGCCATCATCGTCTCTAGAAATCGTAAATTTATCTTGAGATGGCGTATGTTTATATAATACTCGATTTACACCAATCTCTTCATCTTTTTCGACTGAGAAGTCTATATCTTTAACTTCTTCTAATTTATCTGCAATAGCATAAAGTAAAGTATCAATATTATCTCTAGTAATAGTAGACACTGGTATTACCATGATATCAGCAGCTATACTATCCTCAAATTTCTGTAAATTGTCTTGCGCGCCTGGAACATCCATTTTATTAGCAACAATAATTTGGGGCCGTTCTTCTAAACGTTGTTGATAATTGATTAATTCTTGATTGATGACGTGATAATCATTAAAAGGATCTCTACCTTCTGAACCACTCATATCTATCATATGCACAATAACTTTCGTTCGCTCAACATGACGTAAAAATTGATGTCCTAATCCTACTCCATCGGATGCACCTTCAATCAAACCAGGTAAATCTGCCATAACAAAACTTCGTTGATCAGGCGTTGATACCACACCTAAGTTTGGCTTGATAGTTGTAAAGTGATATGCCCCAATTTTGGGCTTCGCTTTAGATACGATCGATAATAATGTTGATTTACCCACACTTGGAAATCCAACCAATCCCACATCGGCTAATAACTTTAACTCTAGAGTGACATCTAACTCTTCACCTGGCTCACCATTTTCACTAAAATCAGGTGCAGGGTTTCTAGGTGTAGCGAATCTAGAATTTCCTCGACCTCCGCGTCCACCATGAGCTACTACTGCACGCTGACCATCTTCCACAAGGTCGGCTAACACTTCTTCAGTTTCTACATTTTTGATAATCGTTCCAGGTGGTACTTTTAGAATTAAATCTTCAGCATTACGCCCATGCATATTACTGCTTTGTCCATTTTCTCCTTTTTTAGCTTTAAAATGACGTTGGTATCTAAAATCTAGTAAAGTTCTTAATCCTTCATCTACTTCAAAAATAACAGAAGCGCCTTTACCACCATCACCACCTGCTGGTCCTCCAAATGGTACATATTTCTCTCTACGATAAGCAGTGATTCCATTACCACCATCACCTGCTTTAAGAGATATTTTTACTTGATCGACAAACATATATCTCACCTCTTTTACATGTAATCATTATCTTGAATTATATCATTAACTATATTGCTAATAAATCATAAGTGTTATAATTTACAATCAACTTCTTTGTAGTAGAAGTTTACTTTAATGGGCGATTTATTATGATTTACGCAAAAATAAAACACCAGAAGTATGTACTTCTGGTGTTCCTTTGACAATTATTCAGCAACTGCATAAACAGAAACTTGTTTTTTGTCACGACCTTTACGTTCAAAACGAACAACGCCGTCGATTTTAGCGAATAATGTATCATCGCCACCACGACCTACATTTTCACCAGGATAGATTTTAGTACCACGTTGACGGAATAGAATAGAGCCACCTGTTACAAATTGACCATCCGCACGTTTAGCACCTAATCTTTTAGATTCAGAGTCTCGTCCGTTTTTTGTAGAACTTACCCCTTTTTTAGATGCGAAGAATTGTAAGTTTAATTTCAACATCGGGATACACCTCACTTATAATTTAATCTGATATTTTCATTATATTCGTCTTCAATCGTTTGTAAAGAAACTAACATTGCTTGAAGAATCAGTTGCGCGTCATCATTATCAAGATTCACACTTCTAATATGGAAATGACCACCGTCATCATCATAATCGATATCTGGCTTCTCTGAAGTCAAACCCATAATAGCATTTACGCTGCCAAACAGAACTGCTGAGGCACCAGCACATACGATATCATGACCATAATCGCCATAATCAGCATGACCATCCATGATAACATCAGTTACCTTGCCTTCATCATTTACTGTAATATCAACAGTTATCATATTAATTAAGCGTTGATTTTATCAACAGTTAATTTAGTATATGGTTGACGATGGCCTTTTTTACGTTTTGAGTCTTTACGACGTTTATAAGTGAATACTGTGATTTTTTTACCACGGCCTTGTTTATTAACTGTAGCAGATACTGTTGCACCTTCAACTGTTGGCGCACCAACTTTTACAGAATCTCCACCTACAAATAATACTTTATCAAAAGTAAAAGTTTCGCCTTCTGCTACGTCTAATTTTTCAACGTAGATTTCTTGACCTTCTTCAACTTTGATTTGTTTTCCACCTGTTTCAATAATAGCAAACATACTTTGCACCTCCTATATTTATAAGTCACGCCATACATAGGTGACTATTGCAAATTGAATAGTACTTAAACCCATATTTGAGCGGTTGTATGTAGCTATAAAACTACTCAACTACTGCATCTTACCATTAGTACCTTGTACTGTCAATCTTTGAAATTAATTTTTGAGATATTTATAGCAAATTGGGAACATAATAATTAATAGTATTAAATTGAGAATAAATGTAGGTAATAATCTCAATAAGATAAAATCCCATATGTCAAACTCAATAAAACCTACTGCACCATATATCAGTGCTGCATACATTTGAAATACTAATGTTGCACATATGATGACGAAGAAAATCATGATGTAATCACGATAAAATACTTTGAAAAATTTATCAATAATAAAAATAAGTAGAATATACCCAAACATATAAATACCATACAGACTTCCAATATAAATATCGGTCATTATTCCCAAAAACGTACCTAAAATTAAAGAAATCCCAAAATTTCTATAGACTGTCAGCATTAGCAAATACATTAAAGTTAGTTGTGGCACGAATTTAACAGCGTGATTGCCTATATTAAATGGTATGATTAGTCCTATTGTAATGTCGATATAAAAAAGCACAATTCCAAAGAACAGATATAAAAATGATCGCATTATTCATCCCTGCTTTCATCATCGGGAAGCGTTTTTGGATCTCTTTTCGCAATATAAACGTGATTTAAATCTCCTAAATCTGCTGCTGTTTTAACTCTCAATTCTTTTGCTAGACCATATTGGTCATTTTCAACTTGCGTCACTTCTCCGACATATAAATTACTTGGTAGTTGATCACCTAATCCGCTTGTAACCACCTTGTCTCCTGCAGAAATTTTGTTTTTATTATTGACTTCACTAATTATTAGTTCTTGTTTCTTACTATCATAACGATCAATTAATCCAAACACTTTCTTATCACCATGTTGAATATTAACCGAAAGTTTACCAGTTCGTGCGTTTGTCGAGATTAAATCAACCTGTGCAGAAAATTGATTTACCTTCGTAACTCTTCCAACAAGACCTTGTGATGTCATCACTGCCATATTATTTTGTATGCCAGATTTAGCACCTTTATCTATGATGACTGTGTTCATCCATTGATCTGGGTTACGCGCAATCACAGTGCTTGAAATTGGCTCATACTTTGAAATATCTTTGATATTTAGTTCTTTTTTGTATTTCTTATTATCTGCTTTTAACTGTTCATTTTCAGCTTCTAATTGCTTTATTTTAGCTTTATTATCTTTTGAATCTCCAGAATTGAAAAAATTCCCGATCTCTCCAGCGACAAAATTGACAGGATAACTAATGATTCTTTGACCAGTAGATACTGTATCCCCTATAAATTGTTCAGGAGGCGATTGAGTTGAAGACCGAATAGATAAACCTATAAGCGCAATAAAAACAATGATAGCGCAAAAAACAACAATCAGCTTGTTATTTTTAAAAAACTTTAGCACCCGGAACACCTCTATTAAACTTCATTATCCTTTTCTATTTTATATTACTCTAGTCTTTAAATAAAGCACTAACTTTTATTAGATAATAAAAGTGATCTTCAGATGAATAGTATCAATAAAAAACTGCTGATGATTAAATCACCAACAGCACTTCTATCAATATTTTCATTGGAAATTGCTATACTTTTGATTGATTATTTTTCTTCTTTAGTTGCGTTCTTTTCATCTTCTTTATATAGTGTTTCTTCTTTTCGCCACTTTGCAAAAAGATTTTGGGCCTTTGCTTGTTCATTAGCTTGTTTGGCTTTAGCTTGTTTGGCTTTAGATTGTTGTTGTGTCATAAAATCACCAATCCTTTTTATTTACTATACTTCAAGGCTAACGTATTTATAGTATGATTTCAAATGAGAGTGATAAAGTTAATATGCGTCTAATTCTTTAAGTGGAATATGTTGTTTAAGCCTTATCAATTCTTGTTCCATCTCAATTTCAGTATTAAATACCTTTATCTTATCTGACCCTAATTTATAAATTATGAAATGATCATCACGTTGGCCTGCTATATAATCATCGTTATAACCCATTCGCCTTAAACCAGATACAGCCATAAATTCTTGTTTATCTATGATTTTAAAAACATTTTTTATCTGACTTTTAGGTATGTTTTGAATTAAATCATTATCTTCAATTGTATATGGTTCGTTTTGTTGATTGTATTGTGTCTCGGGAACTGAATTTAAATTATTAATGTCTGATGTTTCAGATATTGAACTAACCGGGTTCCATTCTTGATCTCGTAAAAAAGGTGCGTATCTAAGGGCGATATATACAATCATCATGATGATAACTATGGCAATAATGTTTTTTATAGTACTCAGAATGAAATGCATACAGTTTCCCCTTCCTAGTGATCATTTAGAGTATTATAATAGAATTAGGATATCGATGCATCAGTCTTAAGTACGAGTCAAGCTTTAATCTTAGGACTGATGCGTATTATTAAATTTAAGAATATAATATGACGTAGTAAACGAATATTAGAAAGGATGACCGCTAATGAGTATTCTCACTATTATCTTGATTGTTTTATTAGCGATTTTATTATTTAGAGTGGGATTTTCAATATTGAGATTTTTAATATCAGCGGCGCTTGTAGTTCTTTGCCTTTACCTTGCATACCAAGGTATTTTATGGGTTTATGAAAATTATCAAGGCTTGACTGGATATTTCCATTTTTAATATAAAAATTAGAGGTAACGCACCTGCAAGTTGTTAACTATATAATTTCACAAGGTTTGATAGATTTAACTTTGAGCAACATTTCTTAATGTAAATATACAAGTTGTCATATTATGTTTGCACGCTTCAATTTGATTGTCATTTAGTCACGATTTAGCATGGCATACTAGCATATTGTTAGTATGCTTGTTTTAGTTTTTAGAGCACAAATCATGCATATCACTTTCTTCAATTAATCAATTGCGAAAATGCTTTACATATTATTCTATATATCCTTCATCACATAAACTAGTAAATTTATTATTACCAATGATAATATGATCTAGTAAAGATATTCCTAAAATATCTCCACATTCTTTTAAACGTATTGTAGTTGCAATATCTTCCGATGATGGTGTTACATCTCCAGATGGATGATTATGAACGACAATTAATGAATTAGATGTATAACGCAACGCTGCCGCAAATATTTCACGTGGATGTATAATGGTTGAATTTAATGTGCCAACAAAAATTGTATGTTCTTTAATAACGATATTCTTTGTATCTAAAAATAATGCTACAAAGTGTTCTTGTTCTAAGTCTTTGAGTTTAGATGTCATTAGATTTGCCACATCTTCAGGAGATTTAATCTTAACCTTCTCACTTAAATGTGTCGCATTCATCCTTTCTCCTAGTTCAAATGCGGCTTTTAATATAACTGCCTTATGTAAGCCAATCCCTTTAATTTGAGTTAATTGATGAATGGTCATACATTTTAATTCTTTTAGTTGATGTTTTCCAAACATAATTTCATTGGCAATCTCAATACTCGAACTGCCTTTGCGTCCTGTGTTAATTAAAATTGCTAATAATTCTGTGTTAGATAAGCTTTTCTCTCCATAATGTAGTAGACGTTCGCGAGGTTTTTCAGAAGTAACCATATCTTTAATTTTCATAACATCATTCCTTCAACGTAAAACTTAAGCATTTTAAAACAAAATGCATTTAAAATAAACGAGATAAAAATAAATGGAATAAGCGGTATTTGCATTCTTTTCGTCTTATATTTAACAATTAAAAAAAGACTATATAGCGTAGCTAATAATAATGTGATAAATATAAAGTAAAGCATAAACGATTGTGGGAAAATAAGTGATAAAAATGAAATTAAAATTATATCGCCATAACCAAGCGAGTTATGAATAAATAAATAAATTGCATGACTTACTAAAGTATAAATAATAAAGTTAATGAGATAAAAGTGGGAAATAAACAATAGACATATAACAAATAAAGCGAAAAATTGTAAATTTAAGTATTTAGTTTCTATATCATAAATTGCCATAACTAGGAGAAACAAGAAGACGAACGAAAAAATCGTTGGATTTATGTCAATGTCCCAAATTAAGCTCATAGTAGGAATAATAAAAGCAATTAGCTCTCCTATAAGATAATACTTATTTAATTTGTGATGACAACAAAGCGCTCGTCCTTTTAAAAATAAAAAACTAACTATTGGTAATAAGGAATACCACGGTAATTTTTGGTGACAATAATCACAAGTTGAACGTGCTTTTAAAATACAAAATGATATACGTTCGACACCATTCAATTGATATAAATAACTAAAAAGAACACTGTATAAATAGCATATGATAACCACATATCAACCTCCTTACAAAAATTATAAGGAGCTCCGTTCCAATTGTAAATATTATAAGCAATATTAAAAGATAAATATTTTACAACTATTTATTTAATGAAATTAAACATAAAAAAAGCAGCAGATTTAAAATATCTGCCGCTTAAATATCAAGCATACTTTGCATCTATTCATTATTTGTCAATTTCAACAAACTCTACATTATCTTTTACTTCGCTTATAAAATATAAACTTCCGGTGATTAATAATCCTTTTCCAGAATAATTGTTTATAAATGAATGATAATCTTGAATATACTCAACAGTTATATCTTGAATCAAATCTTTAAACTCATCTGCTGTTATTGCTTTTGGAAAATCAAACTCAGTAAAATAAAAGACATCAGCAATTTCTTTTAACTTATTCATCATACTGGCAATTGGTTTACCCTTAATTGCCGAGAACAAAATATCCATCTTTTCTTTATTATAATAAGTTTTAACAGTTTCGATAAGTGCCTCAATACTCTCATTATTATGTGCACCATCAATAATCATCAATGGTTCTTCTTTAACCTGTTCTATTCTTCCAGTCCAAGTCACTGATTCAATCGCATCAATCATTTTGTTGAAGTCTAACTCAATAAGACCTGCTTCATTTAACTCAATTAACGCTGTAATTGCTAGTGCTGCATTTTCTTTTTGATGTTCTCCAAGCATGTTTAAGATAATCGTCTCTAATTCATACGATTTATAGCGATACGTAAACTCATCATCTTCAGACACAATAATGATTTCACGTTCTAATTCAATGGGCTTTGCATTCTCACTAACTGCAAGGTCACGTATATATTTTAATGCTTCATCATTTTTCACAGCATAAATGACTGGGATGTTGGGTTTAATAATAGCACCTTTATCTTTGGCAATATCTAAATACGTATTACCTAAAATATCGGTATGATCTAATCCAATACTAGTTAATATCGATATAATGGGATTAAAGACGTTCGTAGAATCATTTTTAATACCCAAACCTGCTTCAATAACTACAAAATCCACAGGATGTATTTCACCAAAGTATAGAAACATCATCGTCGTAATTATTTCAAACTCAGTTGCAACGCCTAAATCAGTATCTCTATCCATTGCTTCACTAATTGGTTTAACGCGTTCTACTAAAGCGACAATTTCATCGTCTGAAATTGGTACGCCATTTAGACTGATACGCTCATTAAATGATTCTATAAATGGTGATGTAAATGTACCGACTTCATAACCATTACTGGCTAAGGCAGAACGAAGATACGCTACTGTTGAACCTTTGCCATTTGTACCACCAACATGAATACCTCTTATATTATGCTGAGGATTATTAAATTGTGCAAGCATCCATTCCATACGTTTGACGCCAGGTTTGATACCAAATTTAGTACGTTCATGTATCCAATACAAGCTGTCTAGGTAATTCATCATCTAATACTCCTATGCTTTTAATTGTTCAATTCTTGCTTTAACACCATCATATTTTTCTTGGTAACGTTCCTTTTTATCTCGTTCTTCATTAATTACTTTTTCAGGTGCTTTTTTAACGAAGTTGTCATTTGCTAATTTTTTATCAACGCGATCTAGTTCGCTTTGAAGCTTTTCTAACTCTTTAGTTAACCGAGCAATTTCTTTATCCATATCGATAAGCCCTTCTAATGGTAAAACAACTTTACCAGCTACAACAACTGATGTCATTGCTTTTTCAGGAATTGTGATATCAGTATCAATAATTAGTTCGCTCGGGTGGCAGAATTTATCAATATAGTCCGCATTCTCAATTAATGTCGCTTTAACGTCTTCATCTTTGGCTTGAATAAAAATTGGAATGGCTTTAGATAAAGGTGTATTAACTTCAACTCGAGATTGTCTAACTGATTTGATTATTTCCACTAATTGTTGCATCGTTTGTTTACTATCTTTAAAGCTGAATTCTTCTTTAACTGTTGGCCAAGCAGCTTTGACAATGGTATCACCTTCGTGAGGTAAACTTTGCCAAATTTCTTCAGTCACAAATGGCATAAACGGATGTAACATACGCATCATTTGATCAAGCGTATAACTTAATACAGAACGTGTTGTTTGTTTTTGCGCTTCGTCTGCACCATTCATTGGTATCTTACTCATTTCTATATACCAATCACAGAATTCATCCCAAATAAAGTTATATAATACGCGACCTACTTCACCGAATTCATATTTGTCACTTAAATCAGTCACCGTTTCTATCGTTTCATTTAAACGCGTTAAAATCCATTTATCAGCTAGTGATAAGTTGCCAGATAAATCAATATCTTCTACAGCAAAATCTTCACCAATATTCATTAAGCTAAACCGTGCACCATTCCAAATTTTATTGATAAAGTTCCATACAGATTCAACTTTTTCAGTAGAATATCTTAAATCATGACCTGGAGATGAACCCGTCGCTAAGAAATAACGTAAGCTATCTGCGCCATATTCTTCGATTACATCCATCGGGTCAACACCATTGTCAAGTGATTTACTCATTTTACGACCATCTTCGGCGCGCACCAATCCATGTAATAATACATCTTGGAAAGGTCGTTGTTCGGTAAACTCTAAACCTTGGAAAATCATTCGAGCCACCCAGAAGAAAATAATGTCATATCCGGTAATCAATGCATTAGTTGGATAATAACGTTTAAAATCATCTGCACTTTCGTTAGGCCAGCCTAATGTTGAGAAAGGCCATAAGGCACTAGAAAACCATGTATCTAGAACGTCTTCATCTTGTTCCCAGTTTTCTATATCTTTTGGCGCTTGTTCAGCAACATAAATTTCACCTGTTTCCTTATGATACCAAGCTGGGATTTGATGACCCCACCATAATTGTCTAGAAATTGTCCAATCTCTAATTTCTTCCATCCATCGATTAAATGTATTCTCAAATCGTGGTGGATAGAAATCAATGCGATCTGTTGTTTTTTGATTGTCTAACGCGCGCTGTGCTAATGGTTTCATTTTTACAAACCATTGTGTGGATAAATATGGTTCAACAATTGCACCGGAGCGTTCTGAATGACCTACCGAATGCATATGATCTTCAATTTTAATTACTAAATCTAATGCTTTTAAATCTTCTACAAGTTGTTTACGACATTCAAAACGATCTAATCCTTGGTATTTTCCTGCTTGGTCATTCATGGCACCTGTTTCATCCATCACAATAATACTATCTAAGTGATGACGTTGACCAATTTCAAAGTCATTTGGATCGTGAGCCGGAGTAACTTTCATAGCACCACTTCCAAATTCAGTATCAACATATTCATCTGCTAAAATTGGCAATTCTCGACCAACAATAGGCAAGATAACAGTTTTACCTATAACATCTTTATAACGTTCATCATTAGGGTTTACAACAATCGCAGTATCCCCTAACATCGTTTCCGGCCGGGTTGTAGCAATTTCAATGTAACCATCCCCATCAGCATAAGGATATTTAAAATGATAAAAATGCCCTTGAACATCTTCATGTATGACCTCTATATCTGATAATGCTGTACGTGCTTTAGGATCCCAATTTATAATACGTTCTCCACGATATATGATACCTTTATTATATAAATCAACGAAAACTTTTTTAACAGCTTGACTTAATCCTTCATCTAGGGTAAAACGTTCACGACTATAATCTAAACCTAGTCCTAATTTAGCCCATTGTTGTCGTATAAATGAGGCATACTCTTCTTTCCATTCCCAAGCTTGTTCTAAAAATTTTTCTCTTCCAATATCATGTCTAGAGATGCCTTGTTCATTAAGTTTCGCTTCAACTTTAGCTTGTGTAGCTATACCAGCGTGATCCATGCCAGGTAGATATAACGTATCATAACCTTGCATACGTTTCATACGTGTAATGATATCTTGTAAGGTTGTATCCCAAGCATGTCCCAAGTGTAATTTCCCAGTTACATTTGGTGGTGGAATAACAATCGTATATGGTTTTTTTGACTTATCCGTAGATGTATTAAAATATCCGCTATTGACCCATTCATCATATCTACCTGATTCTACTTCTCGCGGATTATATTTAGGTTCCATTTTCATCAATAATGACCTCCTTGAAATAAAAAAACCGTCCTAATATATATAGGACGGAATTTCCGTGGTACCACCTAAATTCAAGAAAAAAGTTCTATAAAATCAAACTTAATTCTTGCACTTAATTATGATTAACGCTCAAACACGCTTTTATCTACTTAATATTACTGTTCAATAAAAGATCTAGTGGGCTACCTTCAGTAAGAACGCTATGCATATTCTCACCAACCATATGCTCTCTGAATTACCATTCATACTTACTCTTCCCAAACATATATTTTGCTTCTTAATTATAGTATAATGGAAATCGCTATAAGTCAATCTCTTGGAGGTATATTTATGAATGAGTGCGCATTTAGCACGAAAGATCCTATTTATTTAGATTATCATGATAACGTATGGGGAAAACCTTTATATGATAGTAAAGCCTTGTTCAAGCTCCTGGCACTAGAATCTCAACATGCCGGACTTTCCTGGTTAACTATTTTAAAAAAGAAAGACGCATACAGTGAAGCATTTCATAATTTTGAGCCTCAAAGAGTAGCACAAATGACTGAAAGCGATATTGATAAGCTAATGAGCTTTCCCAATATTGTTCATAATCGCAAAAAATTAGAAGCAATCATTTCACAGGCTAAAGGATATTTAGACATTGAAAAAGAATTTGGTAGTTTTAGTCAGTTTCTATGGTCATACGTTGGCGGTCACCCCATTGACTTACATTATAAGCATGCTTCTGACAGAATAACTGTAGATGAACGAGCAACACAGCTTTCAAAAGATTTAAAGTCATATGGTTTCAAATTCTTGGGACCTGTTACTGTGTTTTCATTCCTTGAAGCATCAGGGATGTATGATGCTCATTTAAAAGATTGTCCACATAAACCTGTTCATAAATGACGATAACAATCTAGTACAATAATGTTATAGATTTTATTCATAAGACAACTTGGGCTGACTGGATAGCAACCTATGAAAACTCAGATATACCATACGAAGTATTGATAATAAAAGAAGCACAAAGATGATTTATGTCAAAACATCTCTGTGCTATTATTTTGGAATTTATGCCCCACTCTTATTTCTTGTCATATCTTTTCAAACTCAATTTCAATAAGTAACTAATAATCGGTGCAACTATGAATAAAATAAAGAAGATTCTAAAGATATGAAAACTTGAAATCATTGCTACATCGGCACCTGTAGCTATAGCCACAATAACAATTTGACTCATACCTCCAGGCGCACCACCTAAGAATAATTCATTTATAGAATCATTGGTAAATAAATGAACGAAATAAACCATGATAAAAGCACTGATAATTAATAATACATTCTGATAAATGATTGCAATCGCAATACGACCTTTCAAATCACCAAGTAATTGAGCTATTTGCAATCCGATTCTTATCATGTATATAACTTGAGCTGATGCCAAAATATAATTATCTAAGGTAAATGTGATATGCGTAACTAAATTCCAACTAATCAATACCAGGATAGGTGCTAATAACTGTTTAGTAGGAAAGTTGATTTTTGCCATTATAAAATAAACAAGTGCAATTGCCATGATTATCAATATAATCTCTGGAAAATGGAGTACCTGCGTTAATGGTTTTGCATGACTTATACTTTGCGTAGCTGTTTGATCGCTACTAAATAAATAAGAAATAAGCGGCACAAGAATGACAACGAAAATAACACGTGAAGTTTGTGTCAAACTCACAACAAGTATATTAGCCCTCTTATTCTCTTCTGCCATAATGAGCATTTGACTAAGTGCTCCAGGAATTACACTTAATATTGCAGTTTCAGTATTCACACGTGCTATCTTTTTAAAAAAGTATGCGATAATTAAAGATAATGCGATGAGTAATACAGTAACAATGATAATTGTTGTCCAGTCATCTTTAATATCATTAATAACTTCTGTTGTGAATGTCGATCCTATTTGAACACCCAATAAAATCAGCCCGACTTGGCTAAACCAGAATGGCCACTTTATATT
>NZ_PPPV01000012.1:136880-207861 GCF_002901705.1 Staphylococcus lugdunensis | reverse complement strand
GACCAAACATAAATGGTAACAGTACATGTGCAAAATATAATATTAAGCTCACGATGATTGCTGTTGTTAAAAGAATTAAATTATTAAGCCATATTCTTCTCATCATGACCCTTCTTTCATTAAAAAGAGGTTAAGACATCCTCAGTATGAAAGTCCTAACCTCATATTATTAAATTCATTATACAATACGACTTAAAGCAGTATCAAATGCTTGAATTGTTGTTTTTATGTCGTCTTTAGTATGTGCCGTAGATAAAAATGTACCTTCAAATTGTGATGGCGGCAAGAATACCCCTTCTTTTGCCATTTCACGATACATTTGGCTAAAGAGTTCTAAATCACTGTTATTTGCTTGTTCAAAGTTAGTTACAGGACCATCGTTTAAGAAATAGCCAATCATTGATCCAGCTCTGTTAACAGTGATAGGTACATTATGTTTAGCAAAGATCTCTTTCAATCCTTGTTCTAATAAATCCCCTAATTCTTGGAAGTAATCATAAGATGCTGGGGTTAGCTGACTTAGCGTTTCATAACCGCTTGTCATTGCCAACGGATTACCTGATAAGGTTCCCGCTTGATAAATATCGCCTTCAGGAGCAATATGGTCCATGATTTCTTTTTTACCACCGAAAGCTCCTACTGGCAAACCGCCGCCGATGACTTTTCCTAAACATGTTAAATCAGGAATTACATTAAAATAACCTTGAGCACAATGGTATCCAACACGAAAACCAGTCATTACTTCATCAAAAATAAGCAACGCTCCATATTGAGTCGTAATATCTCTTAAACCTTGTAAAAAGCCATCAACTGGTGGGACGACTCCCATATTTCCAGCTACTGGTTCAACGATTATACCAGCAATATCATCACCATAGTTTTCAAATGCCAATTTGACTGCATCTAAATCATTATACGGCACTGTAATTGTATTTTTCGCTGTGCCTTCTGGAACACCTGGTGAATCAGGTAAGCCTAATGTAGCAACACCTGAACCTGCTTTAATTAGTAAAGAATCACTATGACCGTGATAACAGCCTTCAAATTTGACAATTTTATTGCGTCCTGTATAACCACGAGCTAATCGTAAAGTATCTAATGTTGCCTCGGTACCTGACGATACCATACGTATCTTCTCAATTGATGGTACCCGTTCAATAACAAGTTTAGCAAGTTGATTCTCTTTTAGCGTTGATGCACCAAAACTCGTCCCTTTATCAACAGCTTCATGCAACTTTTCAATAACTTGTGGGTTCTTATGCCCTAAGATCAGCGGCCCCCAACTCAATACATAATCAATATATTCATTGCCATCTATATCGTAAATTTTGGATCCTTCAGCATGATCCATAAATATTGCAGGCGTATCTACTGATTTAAAAGCTCTAACAGGACTATTTACACCACCAGGCATTAAATTTTCAGCTATAGCCATTGCTTCTATTGATTTTTCGTAACTCATAGTCTACCTCCCTCTATTTATCTAAATAACGACATATATCTTTTGCAAAATAAGTAATAATCATATCTACACCGGCACGTTTCATTGATACCATTTGTTCCATTACAACACGTTCTTCATCAATCCAACCATTTATTGCTGCAGCTTTTGTCATTGCATACTCACCACTGACGTTGTATGCCACTACAGGGATATTCGTATTATTTTTAACGTCCCGCACAATATCCAAATAACTTAAAGCGGGTTTAACAATCATCATATCTGCGCCTTCTTTTAAATCACTTTCTAATTCTCTTAATGCTTCTAAACGATTTGCTGGATCCATTTGGTAAGTCTTTCTATCACCAAATGATGGTGCAGAATCAGCAGCGTCTCTAAATGGACCAAAGAAACTAGAAGCATATTTAATACCATAACTCATAATTGGTACATTATAGTAGCCTGCGTCATCCAAACCTTGGCGTATTTCAGCCACAAACCCATCCATCATATTGCTAGGTGCAATAATATCTGCACCAGCTTCAACTTGAGAAACAGCTGTTTTAACAAGTAATGGCAATGATTTGTCATTATCAACATCATGTGTATGTTCATCAATGACACCACAATGGCCATGGTCAGTGTATTCACACAAACAAGTATCTGCAACAATTAATAAATCTTCGTGCAATGATTTCGCTTTACGAGTTGCCTGTTGAACAACACCATTAAGATCATAAGCACCTGAACCAACTTCATCTTTAGCATTTGGAACACCAAAGAACATAATTGCTCTAATTCCTAAATCATATGCTTCATTAATTTCATCATCTAATAAATTTAAGCTTATTTGATATACTCCAGGTAGAGAAGTAATCTCACTTTTTACATTGTCCTTTTCAACTACGAATATAGGATAAATTAAGTCTTCTTTTCTTACGTGATTTTCTCTTACTAAATTGCGCATCGTTTCTGAAATACGCAATCTTCTGTGTCTATCAAATTTCATTGTAATTCCTACTTTCTATAATTTTATTTATCAATGATTCTAAGGTTTGATTATCAGCAATCTTAGATTCGTACCCATAATATCTAATCGTGTTAGCAGTCTGACGGCCAATTGCGTAGTAAGCATAAAAGTTTGGAAGGTTAGCTTCTTCAAAAAAGTAATGCACAGCTGAAGAACTTGAAAATGTAAGTGCATCGATTTTGTTATTTGATATCAACTTAATTACTTCATGGATATTATCCCTATGTGCAATAGGTGTATACAAGTCAATCTTTACTACCTTATTATTTTGTGATAGTTTCCGTTGCAAATAAGGTCGCGCTTGTGCGCTACTAGGTATTAGAAGCTTTTGATTTTGCAACTTCAACTTAGAAATAAGTCCTTCTTGGGAATAATCATCAGGTATAAAATCAACTTTTATACCTAGTTCTTGGCATAGTTGTGCTGTTTTATCCCCTATCGCTGCTACATACTTTATATTAACGCTATTAAAAAAAGGATAAAATAATTGTACAGCATTTTTAGAAGAAAAAATAATCCAGTCATAGTTATCGTGCAATAGCTGAGTGTTAAATTCAAGCGATTGGATTTTAATAAACGGTTTATGCACAATCTCAATCAAATCACTTTTTACATTACTCGTTTGCGTCATTACTACAACTGGCTTCATTTTTCATTACACCTCAATATATATGGTATTAATGCAATTGTTGGTCGTTTAATTTTCTAATTATTTCATAAGCACCTTGTTCAATTAAAACATCGCTAACTTTATTACCTAATTCTATAGGATTATTGCCGCTTTCAGTATGCTCATATCGTTCTTTTCCATCAGGAGTCATAATCAATCCAGTAAATTCAATATCTCCATTAGGTTTATTCATTGCATAACCCCCTATTGGAACTTGACAACTGCCGTCCATTGCTGCAAGAAATGTTCTCTCTGCTGTTACACAGTCAGCTACTTGTTGATTGTGCACTTGCTTAAGTAAAGCTAACAACTCAACATCATCACTACGACATTCTATCCCCAATGCACCTTGTCCAATTGCGGGTAATAAAACATCTTTATCTAAATAAGTTGTGACAATATCATCTGACCGACCCATACGCTTTAGTCCTGCTGCAGCTAAAATAATAGCATCATAATTTTCAGTTTCTAATTTATGGAGACGCGTATCTATGTTACCTCTTATCCATTTAATCTCAAAATTAGGATATTTTGCTAAAATTTGTGCGCCGCGTCGTAAAGAACTAGTGCCAATAATACTACCATCTGGCAACTGATCAAGTGGCGTATGATTTTTTGCAATGTACGCATCAAATGGATTTTCTCTATCGGGAATGCAGCCTAAAGTTAAACCTTCAGGCAGAATACTTGGAACATCTTTTAAAGAATGTATCGCAAAATCAATTTCTTTATTAAAAAGTTCGTGTTGGATTTCTTTGACAAACAAGCCTTTGCCCCCAACTTTAGATAATTGTTTATCTAAAATCTGGTCACCTTTTGTCACAATTTCTTTAATTTCTATTTCTAAATCCGGATTAATTTCTTTTAATTTATCAATAAATTGCTTGCTTTGTGTCAAAGCTAATTTACTTCTTCGTGATCCCACAACCAGTTTGCGCATAGATTATCCTCCTAAAAATACATCTGCAAAGTAAATAGCATCATAAGCCATAATATAAACCTATGAAAAATGTGTTGTACAGAAAAGATTTATCATACATAGGCAAAACAAAATAATATTAAAATAAATGAGATGCTTCGCACTTAGCCATCGTTTAACATGGCATAATAAATAAATAGCATAAAGTGAAGTAATAATTGATGATAAAATCACTTTAGGATCTATAAAAATACTTTTACCAACTGAAAATACACCCCATTGTGCTCCTAAAATAATGCTCATTATCATTAGGACAAAGCCGGCTAATGATGAATAAAAAACAATATTTTCTAATGAAGCAACACTGCCAATGCGAAAATATTTTTGATCAAAATTTTTCTCTTTAAGGTTGCGATATTGAATAATAAAAAGTAGTGCATTGACAAATGCTAATGCATAAAATGCATAACTAAGTACCGCAAGCCCAATATGGACTAAAAGAAGCTCATTAATTACAGCGCTTTTTTCTACGTGGGTTGAGTAGTTATCAGGTTGGAATGTACTCATTGTTAACAGCACTAATCCTATTAAATTCAAGAAAAATACTGAGAAACTCATACTCTTTATTAAATTTAATATTAATGAAATTGTGATTAATATCCAAGCCAAAAAGAAAAAAACATCGAATATAGAACCTAATGGCACTTCATGTTGCGAAGTGATATATACAGACAAAGAGATTGTTTGTAACATCCAAACAATCCCTAGTGTGTAATTTCCAAAAGTTCTCACTTTATGTGTTTTTCTAACAAAATCCCAAAAATAACATAATAAACTTAAAACATATATGATTAAAATAACTTCGTGAAATCTAATAAACAGGGTTTCTTGCATATCATCACCATATTAATATGCTTATTCAAAACTAAAAATACGACGCACTGCTAATTCACTTTCTTGATGTGCCTTGCGTTCTTTTACTTGCTGATGTGGATCTTCTGCATCTATATCAAAAATGTTTTGAAATAGCTCTAATTTTTCATAACTGTTTTTATCATTACTTAATTCTTTAGCTTGTTTAATAGGATCCTTTAGCATTTGATTGATGATACTTTTAGTGTGTTTAGAGATAACTTTACGTTCCCTTTCACTTAGATCAGGCAATTTGCGATCTATGCTTTCCATCGTTTCAGCCTGAATCGCCATAGCTTTTTCTCTAAGCGCTCGAATAACCGGAACTACTCCTAACATATTAACCCAATCATTATGGGCATCGATTGCTGAAGGAATCTGCTGTGCAATAATATCTGCAGCCAATTGACGCTCTCTTAAATTAGCATCAACTAATCCGTTTAAGTCATCCATATCATAATTAAAAATATTATCTGTTACAGACACTTGAGGATCTATGTCTCTAGGTACTGCGATATCAAGTAACAATAAAGAAGCCACTGAACGATATTGTACAACATACTCCATCATTTGTTTAGTAATAACATAATCAGGCGAACTTGTTGAACTAATTACCATGTCAGCTTGAATTAATAATTCTGGAAGCTCGTTCAAAGTTGCATAACTTACATTGTGTTTTTCAGCTAATTCTTGTGCTTTTGAATGTGTTCTATTAACTACTGTAATATTTGTTAATCCAGCACCTAATAAATTAAGTAAAGATAGTTCACTCATTTCCCCTGCACCAATAATGATTGCTTGTTTACTTTTCAGTTTACCAAATACCTTTTTAGCTAATTCAACAGCAGCATAAGAAACACTTACCGCATTATCTGCAATATCTGTTTCATTATGTGCTTTTTTAGCAAAAGTAATCGCCTGTTTAAATAAATGATTAAAAATTGTACCAGTTGTTTGATTATCTTGGGCTAAGAAAAATGCATCTCTAATTTGACCTAAGATTTGTGTTTCACCTAATACAATTGAATCTAAGCCAGAAGTGACTCGCAATAAATGTTCTACTGCTTCGTCCCCCACTTTAACTTCTGACATCGCTTTAATATCATCTACTTCAAATCCAAATGAACGTGCTAAAAATCGTTGAATATAATAGCGACCCGTATGAATTTGATCAACAATAGCGTATACTTCAGTACGATTGCACGTAGAAAGAATAACGTTTTCCAAAATAGACTTCGTTTCAAATAAATCTAAATGTGCAATACGTAAGGCATCATTTCTAAAAGCAACTTGCTCTCTAAGTGCAACATCGGCAGTGCGATGATTTATACTTATAGCAATAAAATGCATTTTAACGCCCTCCATATACTTACAATAACCATAGTATAACATATATTATAATGTGTTTAAGTACCTTGCTTAAATAATTTAGAAACATTCTAATTTAGTTTCAAAAAATTGTCATAGTTTATGATGAACATATAGTGAATCTTTATAGATAAGGTTCAAGTAAATTCCATATTTGTTGTTGTCTACTGTTTTTAATTGAAGAATAACTAATGATATTATCTTCATCTTCTAAATCTAATTTTTCTTTTATATTCTTCAAATGCTTTTGCACTTTCCCTTTAGGAATTTTATCTTCTTTGGTGCAAATAACTAACGTTGGAATATCAAAATGCTTTAAATAATTGTACATTAATATGTCATCTTGTGTCGGATCATGGCGTAAGTCAACCAATTGAATAACAAGCCTTAAATTTTCACGAGTTGTGATATATTCTTCAATCATTTTGCCAAACTTTTCTCTTTGAGATTTGCTCACTTTTGCATAGCCATATCCGGGTACATCTACAAATATGAGTTGTTGATCAATATTATAAAAGTTTAATGTTTGAGTCTTCCCGGGCTGCTGAGATGTGCGTGCCATGTTTTTTCTACCAATCATACTATTGATAAACGTAGATTTTCCAACATTAGAACGACCACTTAAAGCTATTTCTGAAAGATTAGTATCTGGATATTGCTCTTCCTTTACGGCACTGATTAATAACTCAATATTGTTGGGATTTATCTTCATATTGTATCCTCGCTTTATCATTTAAAAATCTTTCCTAAATTACTTTATCATTTTCATACTCAAATTGTCATTATGAAATAATATAAAAAGCGAAATGGAATTGTAATTAAATTCTCATTTCGCTTTCATTTCTAATTTAAGCTGAAGTTTTATTTTTATTAATTAATTGTCCTTCTGAGTCATATAATTCTGGTTCTATTTCATTGTTTATTGTATCTGACGTAATAACAACTTTAAAGACATTCTCTGTAGATGGCACATCATACATAATATTGATTAATGCTTCTTCAATAATTGAACGCAAGCCACGTGCACCTGTTTTCCGTTCTATCGCTTTTTCACTAATTGCAGACAATGCATCATCCGTAAACTCAAGATCGACATTATCTAGTTCAAGCATTTTAGTGTATTGTTTTACAAGCGCATTCTTAGGTTGTGTTAAAATATTTTTTAATGCTTTAACATCTAATGTTTCTAAATTTGCTACAACTGGCACACGCCCAATAAACTCAGGAATTAAGCCATATGCTTGTAAATCTTCTGGTCTAATTTGTGCAAGTAGTGCTTCTTCATCATATTTATCAGCTTCATTACTAGCAAAGCCAATTACTTTTTCACCAAGACGACGTTTAATCACTTCTTCAATACCATCAAAAGCACCACCAAGAATAAATAGTATGTTAGTCGTATCGATTTGAATTAGTTCTTGATTTGGATGCTTTCTTCCACCTTGTGGCGGTACACTTGCAGTCGTACCTTCTAAAATTTTTAGCAATGCCTGTTGTACTCCTTCACCAGAGACATCACGTGTGATAGATGTGTTTTCAGATTTGCGAGCAATCTTATCAATTTCATCGACATATATAATACCTTTTTCCGCTTTATCTATATCAAAATCAGCTGCTTGAATAAGGCGTAATAAAATATTTTCAACATCATCGCCCACATAACCAGCTTCTGTTAAGCTTGTTGCATCCGCAATAGCAAATGGTACATTTAATGTTTTCGCTAACGTTTGTGCGAGCAATGTTTTACCACTACCAGTTGGTCCAATTAACGCGATGTTACTTTTTTGAAGCTCAACTTCATCTTCATTTGGACCTAATTGTTGTATACGTTTATAGTGATTATACACAGCGACTGCTAATGATTTTTTTGCTTTTTCTTGTCCGATAACATATTCATTTAAATGTGCCATGATTTCTTTAGGTGTAGGTACTTCAGTAAATTCTTCCGAGGATGTTTGTGCTAACTCTTCTTCAACAATTTCTGAACATAACTCAATACACTCATTGCATATATAAACGCCACTTCCTGCTACTAATTTCTTTACTTGATCTTGATCCTTACCGCAGAAAGAACATTTTAAATTTTCTTCGTCTTCATTAAATTTAAACATTCCTTTTACACCTCTATTCCCTAACGACTATACTAGAATGCATTTTACAATGCAACTTAATACTTCTACAACTCTTCTGCTTAAATGTAGAGTAGCAGATACATAAATGATGCACCTGCTACCTTCAATTATCTATTAAAATAATAATTTGAGAAATAATGAGTACATAAATATCTCAATTTGATTTGTTACATTGACGCTGTTTATTCTTTGTCTTCAGATTTTGCTTCTACTAATTTTGCGTTGTCGCGTAATAAGTCGATCACTTTTTGAATACGAACGTCATTTTTGATGATATCTGTATTTCCTAATGTATTTTTAATATCTTCAACTGAAAGGTTAAATTGTGAACTCATTTTTTCTAATTCTTTATCAATATCTTTTTCAGATACCTCAATGTTTTCAGCATCGGCAATTGCTGTAAGTGTTAAGTTTGTTTTAACACGTTGTTCTGCATCGCCTTTCATCTGTTCTCTCATTTGAGATTCATCTTGACCAGAAATTTGGAAGTACGTTTGTAAATCTAATCCTTGTTGCTGAATTCTTTGTGCAAATTCTTGAACCATACGATCTAATTCAGTATTAATCATTGCTTGAGGAATATCAATTTTAGCATTTTCTGTTGCTTTGTTGATTGCTTCTTCTTTTTCTACGTTTTCAGCGTTAGTCTCTTTTTGTTCAGCTAAACGCTTGCGTAGATTTTCTTTATACTCATCAACTGAATTTGCCTCAGAATCTAATTCGTTCGCAATTTCATCATCCAATTCTGGAACTTCTTTAAATTTGATTTCATTGATTTTAGTTTTGAATGTAGCTTCTTTACCAGCTAATTCTTCAGCATGATATTCTTCTGGGAAAGTAACAACAACGTCTTTTTCTTCTCCAGTTTTTAAGCCTTCTAATTGTTCTTCAAATCCTGGAATAAATGACCCTGAACCGATTTCTAGATCGTATTTTTCAGCTTGTCCACCTTCAAATGCTTCACCATCTACTGAACCAGAGAAGTCAATATTTACAGTATCGCCATTTTCAACTACGCCGTCTTCTTTAACTACCATATCAGCTAAATGACTCAAACTATGGTCAATAGACTCTTGTAATTCTTCATCTGTTAATTCTGTTTCTTGCTTTTCAATTTCTAAACCTTTATAGTCACCTAATTCAACTTCTGGTTCAACTGTAACAGTTGCTTCAAATTCAAAGTCTTTGCCTTTTTCAATTTGAGTTACGTTTACTTCAGGTTGATCAACTGGTTTGATACCTGTTTCTTCAATGGCTTCACCATATGCTTCTGGTAATAAAATATCTACTGCATCTTGATATAATGCTTCCACACCAAAACGTTGTTCAAAGATTGGACGTGGTACTTTTCCTTTACGGAAACCAGGTACATTAATTTGTTTAACTACTTTTTTAAAAGCTTTATCTAACGCTTTGTTTACTTTTTCTGCAGGAACTGTAACTGTCAATAATCCTTCGTTACCTTCCTTTTTTTCCCAAGTTGCTGTCATGTATAAATACCTCCATGCTTACTTTTTTAATTTTTCAACTCTATCATTATATCATACGACAATTATGGAGACAAACATTGATATTCTGGTGTTTAGCCATATTTGTGTAGTTTCACAACAAATTTATATTAACTGATACATCTTCAATTTAAAAGCGATTAGCCTACACATCTTTATCTAATTGCTGAATAAAACACAATATACTCATATTGTCTTCGTTGTGGCTTAAATCAAACATAGATTTAAAATAAGTAACATAGCCATCTATCCACTGTTGCTTATTATACAAATCATATATATCCAGTGGATAAAGTAAAATGGTGTGATTATTCATAATATGTCTTGCTTCATTTAAAAGATTAAATTCATTGTCTTCCAGTTTTTTCATTACTTCAGGAATCACTTGTGTCTTCATAGATGTATGCTCAAAACCTAGTAATAAATTAGGTTGGACTGTAAATGTTTGACTATATTTTCGAATAGAAATTTCTTTTGAATATTGCGCAAATCTTAGATACTCGATCATTACACTAAGCACATGTGGTGGTATTTGATAATAATGAATAATGTTAGCAATTGAATCTTTAAATTCATAATGGCCATTATCAATAAGTTGTAATATCAGTTGAGATTGCTCACGTCGCGATAATGATTCAAAGCGACCAAGCATATCCGTCACACGTTGTTTATCTTCTAATAATTGTGCTTTAGCAAATTCACGCATAGGATGAAGTGCCATCCTTGTTTCATGAAGTTTTACTTCATCAATAATTTGATCAATAACTTCCACTGCTTCAAAGTATTGTCCCAAGCCATTTAAACTTTGAATGTAATATATCATTAATTCATCATACTTTTGTAAGCCCTTCTTTAATAAAATAATCGTTTCTTCTCTGAGCTCTAAAAAAGCATTTAGCTGTAGTAATGTCTCACATTTAATCAAAGACAGCGTTTCATCAAGTTCAAAATGTGCTTCGTATGTTTCAAATAAATCATAAACTAACGTATGATTTTTATTTTTATGAGCATCAATAATTTCGTTTGTTAGCTTTAGTTGTGATCTAGGAAAAGGTATAACATCGGACATCTTATTTACACCTCAATTAATACAAATCTTGTAGAATTAAAGTACTCCAAGTTTCAAAATCGTCATAATTATCTATTTTACCTTGTTCCATCCATTTAATTCTTAACGTGTCTGTCTCCTTAGCCTCTACATCATTGGAATTGACTGTAATTTTAAAGACAACACCAATGTGTACACGACCAACTTCATTATTATCATCATTAATAAAACCAATATATTGCATATTCTGCGATTTGTCTGATGATAGACCAACTTCTTCCTCTAATTCTCTTTGTGCATTGACACGAAGTACTTCATTGACATTATCGGCGCCTACGACGTCATTCATATGACCACCTACGCCAATTGAACTCTGTCCGTGTAACCTTTGCTCGCCACCACCTGATAAACGTTCATAAACTAATATTTCACCATTTTCATTTTCGAGTAAGCAGTAAGATATTAATTGTTTATAACTTGGATCTTCTTCCATATCACCACGTCGTTTTACTTCATAAGCGTCTAACTTATTAAATATCTCTTCACCCTGATTACCATGTTTGGTTAAAAAACCATTAAATGCATTTTTATTATTATCAAATAATATTGATCTAGGAACTACAATAATTTGTTCATCAAATTTAGACATGTTTTTCTCCTTATTAAATATTTCTTATCTCACATTTTATCAAACTATTAAAATGATTGACAATGTAATGAAAAGTGAATAATGGTGTAGAGTCTTGGACATAAGTCTCATAATAATAATATAAAGATGATTTAAAATTCTCTCTATCCTTCTCTTGAAATCAATACTGCATGCTATAAGTTATAAAAAACTACAAAAACGCTAAATTCTATTGAAACATGATAGAATTTAGCGTTTTTGTTTTAATCCGATACCTCTATGTCCCGGATTTTTGAAATATTATTTTAAAGCTTCTTTTGCTTTAGAAACTAATTCGCCAAAAGCTTTTTCATCTGAAATTGCGATTTCAGAAAGCATTTTTCGGTTAATATCGATGTCAGCTTTTTTTAAGCCATTCATCAAACGAGAATAACTCATGTCATGTTGACGTGCTGCAGCATTGATACGTGTGATCCATAATTTACGGAAATCACGTTTACGTTGACGACGGTCACGGAATGCATATTGACCTGATTTCATAACTTGTTGTTTTGCTACTTTATATAATGTATGTTTTGAACCAAAGTAACCTTTAGCTAATTTAATCGTTTTTTTACGACGCGCTCTTGTTACTGTTCCACCTTTAACTCGTGGCATATTAAATTCCTCCTTAGTAAATCACTCTATATGTTCATTATTGGTTGTTACTTTTTGTATGCAAGTAATTGTTTTACGCGTTTTAAGTCGCTTTTAGAAACTAATCTTGCTTTACGTAAGTGACGTTTTTGTTTTGTATTTTTATTTGCAAATAAATGTGAAGTAAACGCTCTAGAACGTTTTAATTGTCCTGAACCAGTTCTTTTAACACGTTTAGCTGCTCCACGGTGAGTTTTCATTTTAGGCATGATCCATTTCCTCCTACTAATCGTTAAATTATTTTTCGTTGACTGGCGCTAACATGATAAACATTTGACGCCCATCCATTTTAGGTTTTTGTTCAACAGTGGCAATATCTTTACACTCGTCAGCAAATTTTTCAAGAACACGTTGACCAATTTCTTTATGTGTAATTGCACGGCCTCTGAAGCGAATTGAAACCTTACATTTGTCACCTTTGGTTAAGAACTTACGTCCATTTTTCAACTTCGTTTGGAAATCATGTTCCTCAATAGTTGGACTTAGACGAATTTCTTTAACATTGATGACTTTTTGTTTTTTCTTCATTTCTTTTTCTTTCTTCTGTTGCTCGAATTTATACTTACCATAATCCATTATTCTTGCAACAGGCGGTTTAGCATTTGGAGCTACTACAACCAAATCTAATTCTACGCGTTCAGCCATTTCTAACGCTTCACGTTTAGATTTCACTCCAATTTGCTCACCATCTTGTCCGATTAAACGTAATTCTTTAGCACGAATTTTCTCATTAATTTGAGTTTGATCTTTTGCTATGATTGACACCTCCCAAAATTTTACGAAATTTTCCAAGCAAAAAAGAGCAGGTATAACATACCCGCTCTTTAATCTGACATAATAATGCCTGTCATGTTAACCTGCCAACAGCTTGATGCGTCGCTACAGGTGAGAAACGGGTGTTTCTACTTGGTACGTTTCGTATTCAACGTATACAATCATAACAACATTATATGATTAAGTCAATTACTTTTATAAATTAATGGTGTTTTATTTCATTCATGTGAACATCTTGTCTTAAATCAACTTCTTCTAGTGGAATCTTTTTGGTTTTGTATCTTAATTTATGATAGATAAAGAACACTAAGAATACCGGAATACCCATATAAGTAATAACAAAGCGATTTAAATCAAATTCACCAGTTTTAATGAAATCCACATCTTGACCTATGATAACAATAACGCATAGAATACCAGCAAAAATAGGTCCAAATGGGAACCATTTAGCTTTGTATTTTAATTCTTTTTTATTATGGTGTTGTCGTTGGAATGCACGTCTAAATCGATAGTGACTTACAGCAATACCTACCCATGCGATAAAACCAGTCATGCCACTTGCCGCAACGATATATTCATATGCATTGCCACTAACCTTTTGAACTAAAAAGATAATGATCACTAATATTGCTGTGAGTAATAAAGATAAATATGGCACACCATATTTATTAGTTTTCCCGAAAATCGGGAATGCTAATTTATCTTTACTCATTGAATAAAGCATTCTTGTTGATGCATACATTCCAGAGTTACCAGCGGATAATACTGAAGTTAAAATAACTGCATTCATAAATGATGCGGCAAAAGCTAATCCAGCATTTTTAAAAACTAATGTAAATGGAGAAGTTGCGATGCTATTATCTCCGCCCATTAAGGCATTACTATCATAAGGTATTAACATTCCAATAACAAAAATTGCTAAAATATAAAATAACAATATTCTCCAAAACACTTGTTTAATCGCCTTTGGCACGGCACGCTCTGGATTTTCAGATTCTCCAGCAGTAATCCCTATAAGTTCTGTACCTTGGAATGAAAAACCTGCTACTAAGAACACACCTAATATAGATAGCAAGCTTCCGCCGAAATTCCCACCAAGTATAGGTCCTTCGCCTTTAGTAAATGTTTCAAAGCCAACAAATTTACCACCCATTATTCCAATAATAGTTAGAAGACCTATAGCAATGAAAATAATAACCGTAACAACTTTAATTAAAGCGAACCAGTATTCACTCTCACCATAGATTCTTACAGATAATGAATTCAATGAGAATATGATGACTAAAAAGATACAGCTCCATAGCCATGCAGGTATCCCTGCCATTGGTGTCCAATATTGAATAACTTGCGCGGCAATAGTTACATCCGCAGCAACCGTAATAACCCAGTTAAACCAATAATTCCAACCTAATGCAAAACCTAATGAAGGATCTACAAAGCGCGTTGCATAAGTACTAAATGAACCTGAGACAGGTAAGTATGTTGCCATCTCTCCTAAAGAAGTCATTAAGAAAAATACCATAATACCAATAATTGCATATGCTATCAATGCGCCAAGCGCACCTGCATCGTGTATGGCACCACCAGAAGTCATAAACAGTCCTGTACCAATACACCCTCCCATAGCAATCATAGAAATATGACGGTCTTTTAATCCTCGTATAATACCGCCATTTTGACTTTCAATCTTAGACATAAAAGCTCCCTTTCTTTTACGTAGAGGCTAGCTAAATACACCCGTTTTCAATTGTAGATAAGGGACAAAACACATGATGAACGTATCTTTATATCGTCAAATACACAAAAATTTCCGTTGAGAAATTATTATTGTTTTACAAGTGTTTTATCGCGTCCTTTTCTTTTTATCAAACGAATCGATGTTAAAGCATAAAAAATGGTTACATATCTATAAGAGATATACAACCATTTTTTCTATATTGGTAGCACATCACATATTGTGACAGTACAGTATCTATTCGATAACTGTCCCAACAAACATTTATTATGGATAAACATTTGCTTCGGCAACATTACCTTTCACTCACCTATATGCGTCCCATAAAAACTATAGATAAGTTACTTATTAAAGTTGCAACCTCTAACTCAAATTTAAAATTTTATATAATGAATATACATTAATTCCTACTATATTACAAGACTATCTATGTTTTTTTAGTCTGATTTCATCAACTAAATTCCATATAAATTCGTCCCTTTCAAGCGTCTGTTGATCTTGAGAGCCGTATTGACGAACATTAACTTGGTTATTCTCAACCTCTTTATCACCGACAACAATTTGATATGGAATTTTCTGCATTTGTGCTTCACGTATTTTATAACCCATTTTTTCATTGCGATCATCAATTTCAACTCGTACACCTTGGGATTTTAATTCATCTTGCAAGTTTCTTGCATAGTCATAATGTAAATCAACATTGACTGGGATAATTTCAACTTGCTTAGGTGCCAACCATGTTGGAAAAGCGCCTTTTGTTTCTTCTGTTAAGAAAGCGACAAAACGTTCCATCGTAGATACAACGCCACGATGTATCACGACTGGTCTATGATACTCACCATCACTACCAATATAAGTTAATTCAAAGCGCTCTGGCAATAAAAAGTCCAGTTGTGCTGTTGATAATGTTTCTTCTTTGCCCATAGCAGTTTTAACCTGAACATCTAGTTTAGGACCATAAAATGCCGCTTCACCTATTGCTTCAACATAAGGCAAACCAAGCTCATCAACTGCTTCTTTTAACATTGACTCTGCTTTATTCCACATATCATCGTCATCCATATACTTCTCTTTATCTTCAGGGTCTCTGTAACTTAAGCGGAATGTATAATCTTCAAATCCAAAGTCTTTATATACATCTTGAATCATATGAACTACACGCTTAAATTCATCCTTAATTTGGTCAGGTCTAACAAAAATATGTGAGTCATTTAAAGTCATACCTCTAACACGCTGTAGGCCTGATACTGCACCGCTTGCTTCATAACGATGCATTGTGCCTAATTCAGCAAGACGGATTGGTAACTCACGATAAGAATGTGGTTTATTTTTATAAATCATCATATGATGAGGACAATTCATTGGACGTAATACCATTTCTTCATTTTCATCTAATTTCATCGGTGGAAACATATCATCTCTATAATGAGCCCAATGACCAGAAGTTCTATATAAATCGACATTTGCTAAAACAGGTGTATAAACATGGTCATATCCCATACTAACTTCTTTATCAACGATATAGCGCTCAATTTCACGTCGTATTGTCGCACCGTTTGGCAACCAAAGAGGTAATCCAGCACCAACTAACTGATTATTTGTAAACAACTCTAAATCTTTACCAATCTTACGATGATCACGTTCACGACGTTCTTCAAGTAATTGTAAATGTGCTTTTAAGTCTTTTTTGTCGAAGAAAGCAGTTCCATATATACGTTGAAGCATTTTATTATTGCTATCTCCACGCCAATATGCCCCTGCAGTAGATAATAACTTAAATTCTTTGATTTTTGCTGTTGAAGGTACATGTACCCCACGACATAAATCTGTGAAGTCGCCTTGTGAATACAATGTGACCATCTCATCTTGAGGAATTGCATCAATTAATTCTAATTTATAAGGGTCATCCTTAAAGAATTCTTTAGCTTCTTCTCTAGAAACAACCTTACGTTCAATTTTATGATTTTCATTAACGATTTGTTTCATCATTTTTTCAATCTTTTCAAAATCGTCTGAGGAAATTTTATTTTCCATATCAAAGTCATAATAGAACCCGCCTTCAATAACCGGACCAACTCCAAATTGTACATTTCCATATAAACGTTTTAATGCATTTGCCATTAAATGTGCTGTTGAATGTCTTAACACTTCTAATGCTTCTTCACTACCAGGAGTAACAATTTCGATTTCTCCATCTTCTTCAAGTGGTCGTGCTAAGTCAATGAGTTGCTGATTAAACTTACCAGCTACAGCTTTTTTACGTAATCCAGGACTAATTGACTGTGCAATTTCTTCAGTAGTAATACCTTTATCGAAAGCCTTCTTATTACCGTCAGGAAATTGAATATTTATTTTGGTCATACTAACATCCTCCTAAAATATGAACTAGTATCGTTGATTCTTTATTATATATAGCAGCAAAATAAAAATCCCATCCCAACAAAGGGACGAGATTATCGCGATGCCACCCTAATTAAGTAATGAAAATTCATATATCTTAAAGTACTTACATGAATATATCATCACTCTACCTCTACATAAGATAACGGTCTTGAGCCGGACATTCATTACAAATGTCTACAAATGAAGGAGTAACACGAAAAGTTATTAACCATTTTTCATCAACCAATGGCTTTCTAAATAATACCCTTAACATGTCATATCTTCAAAAATTTCAACGATATAGATTTACGTTCATTATACAACACATATTTAAAATATCAATTGTTTCTATAATTTTTTCCTTCTAAATATACATCATCAGCTAAGCTTTTTATACGCTCTATAATCCTTGCAGCTTTTGTTTTTTCTGCCCCTTCACGTGTTATAGACAAATGATGTTCCAACTCTTCAAAGCTTAAATTAGAACTAAAGAAAGTTGGCAATTCTTGAACCATACGATAATGTAATAAAGGTCCAATAATTTCATCTCTAACCCATGGAGTTACTTCTTCAGCACCTATATCATCTAACATTAATATTCCAGCTTCTCTAATTCGAGCTAATCGTTGTTCGTAACTGCCGTCTTTAAAACCATTCTTTAAGCTTCTAATATATTCAGGCAAATATACGATAGTTGAGGCAACTTTTTGTGATTTTAACTGATTAGCCATCGCACCTAAAATAAACGATTTTCCTGTTCCAAATGGTCCATAAATGTATAAGCCTTTGACACTTTTACCATTAATAATACTTTTACATATGTGATTAGCTTTTATCGCTATTTCTAATCGATCTCGATCTTCAGTAAATATATCATTTAACTTTGCATTAAGTGTGTCACGCTGCATATGGTGGGAAGTAACTAGTTGGCTATCAAAACGCGCTTCATCGTATTTAATTTTGCAAGGACATGGTAAATATTTTATTTTTATGCGTTCATCTTCAACATAAAGTTCAGGTATGTGTCCTTTAACAAAGTTGGGACATGAATGATAATCATGACCATCATAATGCTTTTGCTGGTCTTTAAATTCTTGCAATACATTTAAATCACGATCAATCATGGCATTTGTTAATTCACTTTGGTGCATAGTTAAAAATTGCTTAACATCTGAATCGTTAATAACTTGTTGCTTGATTTGTGAAATACGCTGTTCTAAATTTGAATCTGATCCCATAATATTTTTAAAGCTTTTCATTAATCATCACCCCAATCTTTTTTTAATTGCTCTAGGAATTGTTGTCTATCTTTCTCCAAATTGTCATCTTTTTTCTTTATTTTCTCTTGTCTTTTAGCAGTGTCTCTGTTTTCCAGCCACTTCGGTGTTTTCTCTCTAGAAACAATTTGTTTTCCATAATAACGATTCTTTGCATTTTGAGGTTTTCGCTCTACTTGTTTTGGTTCATTCATTTTTAGTGCTCGTTCGTATGCTTCTTTTGCATTTGAAATGCCTAATTTTTTCCAATTAGAAGCAACTTCAAATATATATTTTTTAGGCAACATCATTTCGTTTTTTAACATCACAAATTGTAATAATATATTTATGACGCCTAACGGTAGTTTTTCTCTACTAACCAATTCTTCTATCATCAGCTTTTGTTGATGAGTCGGTTCTGAACCCGACCATGAGGAGAGCATATCAACTGGGCTTATATTATCTAAACTAGATAACCACTCGTCTTGTTTTGTATTAGTCGAGTTATCACGCGTATGTTGGCTCTCAGAATCATAATATTTATCAGCATTTATCGCTAATTTAGGCAATTGCTGTTCATGCTCAATTAAATAATATGATCTTGCTTGTTTGCGTAACTCTTCAAACGATAAAGTTTGTGCACTTGTAATTGAGTTTAAAATTATGCGTTTCATTGCCTCAACGGTTAAACCGTATAAAGTTGCCAATTGTAAGATTAAAGCTTTAGCTTCATCTGTAACTATTTCACTACTAATAAAATGATGTTGAAGTAACTCTTTAAGTAATTCGAAATCAAAGTGCTCATTAGACAAATCAAGACCTTTATAATATTGAGATGATTTAATGTTTTGACTATCAATTTTAATATCTTTATTAGGCATTTTAAAAACTTCAGTAAATTTGTGCGTAATATTTTGATAATTTGTTAAATCTTTTCTATCTTGCTCAAAATATTGTTTTAACTGTACAAAGCGCTTTTTATCGACTTCACTAAATAAAAAAACTGACAGCATAGGATCATTAAAAAATTGATAAGCTGTAGGTGGTTGTATTAGTTCATAGATAAAATTTGAATTATCAGATTGATGGCGCACAAAAGATTTAAGCAAGCCAATCCCCTCTAAATAATCCATTGTCTTTCTAAAATCTAATAAATTAACCTTTAACTCATTCATAATGGTATAATGCGTTAGCAATTCCTGATTATTTTCAGATACAAACTGATTTAAATAATGGTATAAACCAATGGCATGCGTACCAATCAATGGAGCATATAATCGATTTAATATTTCTAAGTGAGCCTGACTAAGCTCAAAATGACGAATAACTTCAAAACTGTCTCTTGGTCTTAAATCAAATTGGTAAGCTTGCATGGTCATTTAAGAGTCACTCCGTTTATTATCATTTAAGATACCTTGCATGGAAGCTAGAAGCTGATCAACATCTTTAAATTCTTTATATACGGATGCGAATCTGACATAAGAAACTTGATCGACATGCATAAGTAAATTCATTACATGTTCCCCAATATCTCTCGAAGAAATTTCAGTGTGACCCTCATCACGCAATTGCCATTCTACTTTGTTTGTAATATCTTCTAATTGTTGATAACGCACAGGTCTTTTTTCACAAGATCTTACCAAACCGTTTAATATTTTTTCTCTTAAAAATTGTTCACGTGTACCATCTTTTTTAACAACGATTAATGGGCTCACTTCTATGTGTTCAAAAGTAGTAAAACGCGTGCCGCATTTCTCGCATTCACGGCGGCGACGAATTGCATTTGCTTCATCTGCATGTCTTGAATCAACAACTTTTGAATGTGTAGAGCTACATTTTGGGCATTTCATTTATATCACCCTCTTGATTAGATTATGCTTCATTATACTATATTTTCTATTTTGACAAAAGCAGTGACATGTTCATTGAATCCATACAGAATTTTAACAAATAGCAATTTAACATAACTTTTTTATACACGCTAGTCTTATATATTTATAAAACCTTTTCTATTTTACTTTTTTCAAGAAAAATTATTCAATCATGGCTTTACTTTACAGTTTGCCCCTCCATAATAAATATTACTTATTCTCAATAGTAGAACAATATATTAAATATTTTTTAATTGATGTTGCTTGTTGAATTGTAACGTTGTTTTTTCTGTATTTACTTTGATTTGAATTGTGGATGACTAAAAGTAATTTCATCGTCATTGCCATAATCAATTTCAAAACCTAGATCTTCGAGCATTTGATAATCTAACTCATTTGGTTGACCACCGGTAATTAAATAGTCACCTACAAATATCGAGTTTGCAATTTGTAATGCAAGTGGTTGCAATGATCGCAAATTTACTTCACGGCCACCTGCAACACGAATTTCTTTTGTTGGGTTTATTAAGCGGAATATAGATAATATTCTTAAACACTTCATAGGCGTTAAATCATCCATACTACCAAATTTTGTTCCTTGTATCGGATGTAAAAAATTCACTGGAATACTATCAGCATCTATTTTTTTCAATGCGAAAGCCATATCAATTATGTCTTCATCGCTTTCACCCATACCACATATTACGCCTGAACATGGTGAAATATGATGTTCTTTCATATATGATAACGTTTGTATACGTTCATTATATGTATGTGTTGAAACAACTTGCCCATGATACGACTCGCTAGTATTAATATTATGATTATAGCGATCAACTCCAGCAGCTTTTAATTTTTCTGCCTGCTCTTCGTTAGCCAATCCAAGACAGGCACAAATTTTTAATTGTGGATGATCCTTTTTTATATCTTTTACCGTTTTTGTAATATGTTCTACTTCTTTGTCACTTGGTCCTCTACCACTCATAACAATACAATACGTACCAATTTTATTATTTGAAGCAACATCTGCGCCCTTACATATTGTTTCATTTGACACCAAGGCGTATCGTTGTTTGTGCTTCATCTCTCTAGATTGACCACAATAGCCACAATCTTCAGAACAAATTCCACTTTTTGCATTCAAAATCATATTTAGTTTGACTTTATGACCGAAATAATGTCGTCTAATTAAATAAGCTTCATGCACTAAATCTAATGTAGCTAAAGAAGCATCCCTGTAAATTTTTAAGCACTCAGCCTGAGTTAAATATTTCCCGTTAATAATTTGATTTGCTAAGTTCATTTCCCCACATACCTTTCTGCTTTCAATATAGTTATATCTTAGTCTTTGATATCAATATTGTAAACCTTAAACATTCTTAAGTTTACAATATACTTGTTCTATTTCTGTTAAGACTTAAAATATAAAACGAGGTAAGTTTCCAACTTACCTCGTATTGATGCAGTAATAAATTGTTTATTTAATTAGTTCTCCAAGTTGATTTGCTACCTCAACTACTCTATTAGAATATCCCCATTCGTTATCATACCAGGCTATAACTTTAACCTTATTGTCTCCCATGACCATTGTATTTTTAGCATCTATAACTGCTGAATGAGGATTTGTATTATAGTCCTTAGAAACTAGAGGGGCCTCTTCAACATCAATAATTCCTTGTAAGTTTGCATCTCTAAATGCATGATTAACTTCATCTACTGTCACTTTTTGTTTTAAATCAACGACTAAATCAACTAATGATACATTTTGAGTTGGCACACGAAGTGCTATGCCGTGTAGTTTGCCATTCAATTCTGGCATAACTTCTTTTAATGCTTTAGCAGCACCTGTTGATGTTGGTATAATACTTTCCCCACAAGAACGCGCTCTTCTCAAATCTTTATGCGGATTATCTATATTATTTTGATCATTTGTAATTGCATGTACCGTTGTCATTAAGCCATTTTCAATGCCAAAACTATCATTTAAAACTTTTGCAACTGGTCCGATACAATTCGTAGTACACGACGCATTACTAAATATGTCATATGTATCTGTATCTAAGTCTTGATCGTTAACACCTTTAACCACCATCTGTACTTTTCCGCCTTTTGATGGTCCTGTCAATAACACTTTTTTAGCTCCTGCTTGAATATGTGCCTTAGCTTTATCACCATGGTTAAATTTACCGGTCGCTTCAATGACGATATCTATTTCTAAATCTTTCCAGGGTAAATTTTCTGGGTTTCTATCAGACACTAATTTAATATCATGGCCTTCCACTCGAATTCCACTTTCAATAGGTTCTACTCTTTTATCGTATCTCCCATGTGTTGTGTCATAATTAATTAAATGTGCAATTGTTTCAGGAGGATAGCTAGCATTGATGGCAACTACATTCAATGCCTCATTCTTTAGTGCTATTCTTAGCACCATTCTTCCAATTCTACCCATTCCATTAATTGCAATATTCGTTGACATTAAAAGCACCCCTTATATTCTTTATGTTATACTTTATGCAATTAGTATAACATAATTTATCTTCATTGGAAGCGTTTACTTTTAGTTTTTAGAAATTTTTTATATAAAAAACCTTTTACAAATGTATGTAAAAGGTTCCTCTATATTTATTCTTGATTTATATATCCTTGATCAGTCAAAATGCGTTCTACGTTTTGTTTTAATTCTAATTTATCCCCCAAATTATCTATTACTATATCAGCCATTCTACTTTTTTTATCAATAGAAATTTGACTATATACGCGTGCTTTGGCTTCTTCCAAACTTAAATTATTTCTTTCCATTAACCGGTCAATCTGAATACTTTCTGAAGTATATACTAACCAAACTTCATCTACCGTATCTTCTAATTCATTTTCAAAAAGTAACGGAATGTCCATCACCACATTATAACCTTGATTAAGGTAGTGTGATTTTTCTTTATCCATTAGTTGATGCACGATAGGATGTACAATTTCATTTAATTCTGTTCTTTTATCAGGGTGATTAAACACGAGTTGACCCATATATTGACGATTCATTTCACCATCATCATTAATGGCTTCGTTCCCAAATGTTTGGCGGATTTGCTCCAATCCAGCAGAACCTTTTTTAACTGCTTCTCGAGCTGCAATATCTGCATCTACGACTTTAAATCCATAGGCTGTAAGTAATTCTGATACTGTTGATTTACCAGTGGCTATCCCACCTGTTAGTCCTATTACTTTTGGCATAAACTCACTCTTTCATTATTTTTGACAAACCGGACAAAAATGACTATTACGTGTAGCAATCACTTGCTGTTCTATTTTATGTCCACATTTTTTACATTGCTGTTGTTTATATACATTTAAGCGTAACTGCATCGTGCCTGTCTTACCATCTGCATGACGATAATCCGAGATACTCGTTCCGCCATACTCAATACCCTCATTCAAAACGGCTTGAACTTCTAAAAAAAGATTTTGTCTTGCTTGCTGATTTAAGCTTTGCACTTCAGTGGCGGGATGTATTGCAGCTCTATATAATGCCTCACAAGCATAGATATTCCCACAACCTGCAATAACTTTATGATCAAGGATTAATTGTTTAATAGGTTTGTGCTGTACTTTAGGTTGGTTTAAATAAGTCAAATAATGATCTAATGCGCTTTCGTCAAAAGGTTCGGGCGCCATATTTTTGAACGATGCGTAATTATTTAGTGCTTGTACATTTCTAATTTCACCAAAACGTCGAATATCTGAATAAACAAGTAATTTACCATTACTTAAATGAAAAATAACATGCCAATGTTTTCTATAGTTTGGAGCATATATCTCATCTAAATGATTTACGATAAAAAAACCACCTGCCATTCCTAAATGACTAATCAATACACGGCACTCCTGATTCTTTTCAATATAAATATTAATGTATTTACTGCGTCGCTCTACTTTATATATTTTATAACCCTCTGTAAACTGCCTAAAACCATCAAGATTAATCCCTTTAATGATTGTTTCTTTCCCGTCTGACTTGCCGTCAATGACTTTTGAAGAAAATGTTACTGATTTTATAATCGTGTTAATTATAAAAGGTTTAATACCTCTTTTAACATGTTCAACTTCTGGTAATTCTGGCATACTTTATTTCCTCTTTCTATTTAGCATCATACCATGTAGCTCCATAGCTAGAATCTACAAGCAATGGGACAGCAAGTGTTAATGCATTATCCATAATTTCTTCAACAAATTCACTAAAATCTTGTACCTCAGACTTTGGAACTTCAAATATTAATTCATCATGCACTTGAAGTAATAATTTGGCATGATAGTTTGTTTCTCTTACATTTTTGTCAAATTGAACCATTGCCAATTTAATAATATCTGCAGCACTACCTTGAATAGGCGTATTCATGGCTGTTCTTTCAGCAAAACTTCTTAAATTAAAGTTGCGACTCGTAATATCTGGAATATAACGGCGTCGATGTAATAATGTTTCAACATAACCATTGGCTTTTGCATCTTTAACAATATCGGTCATATATTGTTTAACACCTGGAAAACTAGCCAAATAATCATCAATAAAAGCTTTTGCTTTTTTACGTGTAATACCTAAATTTTGGCTAAGACCATAATCACTTATACCATAAACAATACCAAAATTAACCGCTTTTGCTTGTCTACGCATTAAATCATTAACTTGATCTTTTTCAACTCCAAACACTTTCATAGCAGTAGCAGCATGAATGTCGTCTCCATGTATAAAAGCTTCTTTTAAACTTTCATCTTGAGTCATATGTGCTAATACACGAAGTTCAATTTGAGAATAATCCGCAGATAAAATAACATAATCATCTGACGTTGGTTTAAAGGCTTTACGAATTTTACGACCTTCCTCAAGACGAATCGGTATATTTTGTAAATTCGGATCAATTGATGAAAGACGTCCAGTTTGCGCTAATGTCTGATTAAAACGCGTATGGATACGTTGATCGTCACTTATGACTTTTTGCAAGCCTTCTACATATGTTGATTGTAATTTTGACAACTGTCGATACTCAAGAATGTAATCAATAATAGGATGTTTACCTTGTAACTGTTCAAGTACATCAACCGCAGTAGAATAACCCGTCTTTGTTTTTTTAATAATAGGTAATTTTAATGTTTCAAATAAAACAATGCCCAATTGTTTAGGTGAATTAATATTAAATGATTCACCTACTGCTTCATATATTTCTGAAACAAGATTATCCAATTTTTCTTGAAGCTCGTTTTGCATTTCCTTAAGATCATTTACGTCTGTATAAATACCTGTTTCTTCCATGTCAGCAAGTATTCTCGCTAATGGCAACTCTAAATTATTCAACAAGTCCATTTGATTATGGTCTGACAGAATGTCTGACATTAATGGTTTACAATTATAAATAGCTTGCATAATGGCAGCGATATGCACTTCCAACACATCATCTAGTGGAACTTGTCGTTTTTTCCCTTTACCATATACAGCAATATCACTTTTGACAAAATTTTGATTATAATAACTTACTACGGATTGAACATCTTCTATAGTACGAGATGGATCAATAATATAACTTGCTAACATAACATCAAAATCAATATGCTGCAGATTAATCTCTAAACGATGTGCAGCAACATAAGTCTTTTTAGCATCAAAAACAATTTTATTATTATGATCATTTTCTAACCACTCAATGAGTTCAGTATATTGATGGATATCCTCAGCCGAAATAACGATATATTGATTTTGTGCATATAATCCAAACTTTAAAATTTTATCCTTTAAATAATTACTACCATCAATTTCAAAATGTATGATTGCATTATCTAGCTTTTTAAAATTTATATTATCAAAATGATGGATCACTTCAAAATTGTGTTCAGTCTCACTGTTATTTTCACTAGCACTACTGTCTATATCATTAAGTAATTGTTTAAATTCTAATTTTTGGAAAAGCTCAATTTTATCTTTATTATCATTTAAATCGCCCATAATTGTATCTTTAAGATTCACTTTTATAGGGCTGTCACAATTAATTGTAGCTAAATCTTTACTCATAAACGCATCGGCTTTACTATTCTCAAGGTTTTCCTTAAGTTTTTTTCCAGAAACTTCATCAAGATGATTATACACACCTTCAACAGAATGAAACTGGTTAAGTAACTTAATTGCCGTTTTTTCTCCAACACCAGCTACTCCAGGTATATTATCAGAAGTATCTCCCATAAGACCTTTCATATCAATAATTTGTTTTGGTAACAATCCATTATATTTTTCAGCAATGAATTCTGGTGTGTAATGATCTACATCAGTAACCCCTTTTTTCGTGTAATAAATTGTTACATGGTCCGTTGCTAATTGTGTTAAATCACGATCTCCTGTAATAATAATCGTTTCTAACCCTGACGCTTTAGCTTGTTTGCTCAACGTACCAATAATATCATCAGCCTCATAATTTTCTAATTCATAATACTTAATATGATATGCATCTAATAACTGTCGAATATATGGGAATTGTTCACTTAATTCTGGAGGCGTACTTTGTCTCCCACCTTTATATTCACTATATTTTTCGTGTCTGAAAGTCGTCTTACCTGCATCAAATGCTACTAAAAAATGATTAGGTTGCTCTTCTTTCAATATTTTCTCTAGTAACATAGCAAAGCCATATATTGCATTTGTATGAATACCAGCCTTATTCGACAGCAAAGGCAAAGCGTAAAATGCCCTGAAACTCAAACTATTTCCATCAATTAAAACTAATTTATCCACAATCAAACCTCCAGACCATATTTACCTATATTCTAGCATATAAAGAAGCACTTAACGAGCATGGCGAGTTTTATAGTTCCACTGTCTTTGGGCTAGTGGAACTTATGCATTTGCTCTGCAAAGGCGTTCCATTTTCTCCATGAGCTTCAGCTCAGGTATTCCTTTATTGCACTTAACGAGCATGGCGAGTTTTATAGGGAGCGGGACAGAATTCATAATGAATTCGTAGTCACGCCCCGGCAAGGTTGACTAGGATTGAAATAAAGCTTGGTATCAGGGTATTTTCAATCCAGTCACCTACTGCCAATATTTAGTTCATATCCTAGAACATAATGATGTCCCAGATTCTTATGCATTTGCTCTGCAAAGGCGTTCCATTTTCTTTTAACTACCTTTAGTTCTCCCTTCATTTGAAAATTGAAATACGCAAAAAACTGACGACAAGTTCTAAGTTTTGTCGTCAGTTTAAAATAATATCTATTGAATGTATGAATAATTTTATACTTCGTTATTACTATAATTATCTGTAAAAGTTACTTTGAATGTTGATCCTTTATTCGGTTCACTCTTGACACTAATAACACCATGGTGTGCTTCAACAATATGCTTCGTAATTGATAAACCTAAGCCTGTACCACCTGAATCTCGACTTCTTGCTTTATCAACACGGTAAAAGCGTTCGAAAATATGCTTTTGTTCTTCTTTACTAATACCAATACCAAAATCTTGTATTTCTAAATATACTTTTGATTGTTGACGATAAACTCGCACAATAACTCGATTATTCTCCAAAGAATAGTTAATAGCATTTGATAGCAAGTTCGTAATGACTTGTGCAATTTTATTTTTATTCGCTTTGAAAATAATATCTGGGCTAATTTCATCTATAATTTCGATATTTTTGTCTTTCGCCTGATTTTGTAAGTTATCTACAGTATTGTGTGCAAGTTCCGATAAATTGACATACGCTGTCTGTAATTCACGTTGCTGTTCTATATGTGACAAATCTAATAAATCCATAACTAAAGACTCGATTCGATTAGATTCTTTTAAAATAATATTTAAAAACATATCTAAAGATGCCACGTCATCTTTTGCACCTTCTATCAATGTTTCAGCAAAACCTTTAATAGAAGTGATTGGAGTCTTAAGCTCATGTGATACATTAGCAACAAATTCTCGTCTTAAATTTTCCAATTTCTTTAAGTTAGTTATATCATGTAAAACAACTACCATACCTTGCAAATGTTTTTTAGATTTTGACAGAATTGGCACGCAAGAAACATCAAAATATTTATGATGTACATTATTGATATTAACTTCAACTTGATTATACATGCTTTTTTCGGTTTTAAATGCTTCTAGAATCAGTTGTTTTATCTTATCATCAATAAAATCATTATAATCCTTGTTTTCAACCTTTTCTTCTAAACCAAAAACTTCATAATATGAATGATTGGCTACAACAATTTCACCATACTTATCAATCATTAATACAGAACTTGGTATATTTTCTAATGTAGTTTTTAAACGGTTTGATTGAATTTTTTGTTTATTATTTAATTTTTGTAAACGGCGTGCAAGTTCATTTGTTGTAACAAACAACGCCTTTGTTTCTTTGACGTTACTTTCAGGTACTCGAACATGATAATATCCATCAGCGAGTAACGAGGTCGCATATGTAACTTCGTTAATCGGTCTAATATATGTACGTTTAATACTTCTAACTGCTAAATAAATTGCGATAAGTACAACAACACCAATTAACGCTATATATTTCCAAAGCTCTTTCTGTAAATTAACCATCTCATCGTCTATTCCACTAATGTATATAGCCTCATTGCTAAATTTATTTTTAAAAGTATAGTGGTATCCGTCATCAGCGCGGTCATAAATAATATTAGATGGATTAGCTGCATTATCAATTGCAGGGTTAATATCATAATGGCTTTTTGTTTCAAATATAATTTTATTTCCCTCTGTTATTTTGACAGAAATGTTTTCATTTTTTGCGATATTTTTAATTTCTTCAGTTTTACCTTGTTCTTCTAATTTTGAATAGTTTTCAGTTTTCTTAGTTAAATCAGCAACTTTTTTGTCCGTGAGCGTCTGATATATTGAATGATGCATAATAGCGCCTAATCCGATAAAACTTATTATTGTTATTGTACATAATAGTAAGAGTAACCGTTGATGAAATTTAAGCATTAAGCTTTAGGACGCTCCAATTTATAACCTAAACCTCTAACCGTCTTAATCAATTTTGGTTGTTTAGGATTTTCTTCTAATTTATCTCTTAAATGACTAATATGTACATCCACAATTCTAGAATCACCAGCAAATTCATAATTCCAAACTGAATTAAGCATGTGTTCTCTAGTAATAACTCTTCCTTGTCGTTCAATAAGGTAGAGTAAAAGTTCAAATTCTTTAGGTGTCAGTTCTAATAATTCATCATCTTTATAAACTTCAAAAAATTCTGGACGAATGCGTATATTTTCAATTAAAATATCTTCTTCGTTTGCTGCATCATTTGCAGCTTCATTAACAAACTGAGAACGTCTTAAAATTGCTTTAACCCTTGCAACTACTTCTCTAGGTGAAAACGGTTTTGTCATATAATCATCAGCGCCTAATTCCAAGCCTAAAACACGATCGAATTCATCATCTTTAGCTGTTAACATTAAAATAGGAACTAAGTTTTTGTCTGAACGAATCGTCTTACATACTTCAATTCCATCTTTTTTAGGTAACATAACATCCAGTACAATTAAATCTGGTTGTACTTTTTCTACCTTTTCTAGTGCTTCTTCACCGTCATATGCGACTTCGACGATATATCCTGCCGTTTCTAAGTTGTATTTTAGTAATGTTACGATTGATTGCTCGTCATCTACCACTAAAATTTTTTGTGACATGATGTGCCTCCTATATTGTAATTGCATTTTCACATTCATTATAACTGAAGTTTAAAAAAAAATAACATATCAAACATTAACTTTACATAATTTTTACATTAATTTAAATATAACCTAATATTAAGAGATTATGTACCCATTTAAAAGATAAAATCGAAATCCATTTTATAAATGAATTTCGATTCATATCTACAAACCAAGTCTTATTTTAAATTTTTAATTAATTCATCAGCAAATTCAGAAGTTGAAACTTCTGTTGCACCATCCATTAAGCGAGCAAAATCATATGTTACTATTTTTGAAGCGATAGTTGACTCAATGGCATCTGTAATTTTATCAGCTGCTTCTTGCCAGCCAAGATGTTCTAACATTAAGACAGAACTTAATAATTCAGATGATGGATTAACTTTATTTAATCCTGCATATTTAGGGGCAGTACCATGTGTAGCCTCAAATATAGCATGTCCAGTTTCATAGTTGATATTAGCACCTGGTGCAATACCAATACCACCAACTTGTGCTGCTAAGGCGTCTGAAATATAATCTCCATTTAAATTCATAGTAGCAACAACATCATGCTCTGCAGGACGCGTTAATATTTGTTGTAAGAAAATATCCGCAATAGAATCTTTAATGATAATCTTACCTTGTTGTTCAGCTCTTTCTTGAGCTTTATTGGCAGCCTCTTTACCATCATTTTCTACAATCTCATCATATTGCTGCCAAGTAAATACTTTATCAGCAAATTCATTATGCGCTAAATCATAACCCCATTGTTTAAATGAACCTTCAGTAAATTTCATAATATTACCTTTATGAACTAATGTGACAGATTTACGACCATTATCAATGGCATATTGTATAGCGGCTCTGACCAAACGCTCAGTACCTTCTTTTGATACAGGTTTAATACCAATTCCAGATGTTTCAGGAAATCTAATGTTCGATGCACCCATTTCATTTTGTAAGAAATCAATCACTTTCTTAACTTCTTCAGTACCTTCTTTAAATTCGATTCCAGCGTATATATCTTCTGTGTTTTCTCTAAAAATCACCATATCTACATCTTGTGGTCGTTTTACTGGAGATGGTACACCTTTAAACCAACGAACTGGGCGGAGACATGTAAATAAATCAAGTTGTTGACGTAAAGCTACATTAAGTGAACGAATACCTCCACCAATTGGTGTTGTTAATGGTCCTTTAACAGCTATTAAATATTCTTCTATCGTTTTTAAAGTTTCGCTAGGTAGCCATTCTCCTGTTTCGTCATAAGCCTTTTGCCCAGCTAATACTTCTTTCCACACAATTTGTTTTTCACCGTTATAAGCTTTCTCAACTGCGGCATCAATCACGCGGCTAGCTGCTTTCCATATATCTGGTCCAATACCATCCCCAATAATAAATGGAATAATAGGTTCATTTGGAACTTGTAACCCATCTTGTGTTTTAACAATTTTTTCTGCTGACATAATTTGAACCTCCATTATAAAAATTCACATTAGTAATTAATTAACTGCTATCTTTCTTCAATAGGGATATATTTTCGATCTTTCTCACCAATATATTTAGCTCGCGGTCTCATAATACGATTATCTCTATATTGTTCTAAAATATGGGCTGTCCATCCAGCTGTACGGCTGACAGCAAATATTGGCGTAAATAAATCATGTGGGATATCCATACTATGATAAACAGTAGCACTAAAGAAATCGACATTAGGAATAAGCCCTTTTTCTTCCTTCATTCGTTTTTCAATAGCAATTGAAATATCATATAATTCACTTCTTCCAGTTTCTGAAGTGATTTTTCGGCTCATTTCTCTGAGATATTTCGCACGTGGGTCGCCTTCTTTATATACACGATGGCCAAATCCCATTATTTTTTCCTTATTTGCAAATTTTTCATCTAAATAATCGTCAACCTGGTCTACAGACTTTACTTCAGATAACATGTTCATTACTCGTTCGTTCGCTCCACCATGCAAAGGCCCTTTTAAAGAACCAACGGCTGCTACAATACCAGAGTACATATCTGATAAAGAAGAAACTGCACAGCGAGCTGTAAATGCAGATGCATTTAATTCGTGATCCGCATGTAAAACTAACGCTTTATTAAACGCCTCAACTTCAATATCTGTAGGTAACTCTCCTCGTAGCATATATAAAAAATTCCCCGCATAATTTAATTCTGCTTTCGGTTTAAGCGGTTCTTTACCGTCTCTTACTCGAGCGAATGCTGTCACTAATGATGCTACTTTTGCTTGAATACGTATAGATCTTTCAAGAATTTTTTCTTCACTTTCTCCTTCAGCATTCGGATCAAAATGTGCAATGTATGAAACTGATGTACGTAAAGCTGTCATAGGATGAACATTATCAGTTACATATTCCTCAAAATGTTTATAAACTCGAGGATTTAATGTCATATAATAGTTTAATTTCTTCTTTAAATCTGCCAATTCCTCTTCAGTTGGTAAACGATAATTTTTTAATAAAAAGACGATTTCTTCAAATTCAGCATTTTCTGCTAAATCATCAATATCGTATCCTGCATAAGTTAATTGACTTCCAATAATTGAGCTGATTTTTGTTTCAGCTGCAATAACCCCTTCTAAACCCTTTTTTAATTCTGCCATATGAAATTCCCCTTTTCTTTTCTTTTATAATGGCTTTCAACTAATATTATAGCTAATCAATTTTCATTTGTGAACGCTTATTCTTTATACATGTAAACGTGTAAAGATAATAGTTAACAAACTATTAATACTCTTATACCCCAAAATCAGCGCTGTTATAACAATTCTATACAAATTTATGTTGTTCATTAGTCTGATTTTATTGAATATTTCAATTTTTTATTATATTTGATAACAATTTGTTAACACGATTTTAAGGAAAATTTTATAAAATTTATGAAAAATAATTGTCGAATGAAGTTTATAAGTGCATAATAATAATATCTAAATGTAAGGGAGTTGTCTTATGGAGGATAAATTACAAAGAGAATTGAGTAACCGTCACGTGCAATTAATCGCCATTGGTGGTGCAATTGGTACTGGATTATTCTTAGGTGCCGGACAAACGATTGCAATGACAGGTCCATCCATCTTATTAACGTACATCCTCATTGGATTTATGTTATTCATGTTTATGAGAGGCTTAGGGGAAATTATTATTCAAAATACTGAATTTAAGTCTTTTGCTGATGTAACTAATAAATATATTGGACCTTTCGCTGGTTTCGTGACTGGTTGGACTTATTGGTTCTGTTGGATTATTACGGGGATGGCTGAAGTAACTGCGGTAGCAAAATACGTAAGTTTTTGGTTTCCGCAAATTCCAAACTGGGTCAGTGCACTTTTCTGTGTACTCATATTAATGACGTTCAATCTTTTGAGTGCAAGATTATTTGGTGAATTAGAATTTTGGTTTGCCATTATTAAAATTGCAACAATTGTCGGGTTAATTGTCGTTGGTCTAGTGATGATACTTATGGCTTACAAAACGCAATTTGGATCTGCTAGTTTTGCTAACTTATATCAAAACGGTATTTTTCCGAAAGGTGCATCTGGATTCTTTATGTCATTCCAAATGGCATTGTTCTCTTTCGTAGGTATCGAAATGATTGGTGTTACAGCCGGTGAAACAAAAGATCCACAAAAAACTATACCTAAAGCAATCAACTCTGTACCATTACGTATTTTAGTCTTTTACGTCGGTGCATTAGCAGTTATTATGTCAATTATACCTTGGGATAAAGTTAGTCCTGACGATAGTCCATTTGTTAGACTATTCGCGTTAATCGGTATACCATTCGCTGCAGGACTCATTAATTTTGTTGTTCTAACAGCTGCTGCGTCATCTTGTAATAGTGGTATTTTCTCAAATAGTCGTATGTTATTTGGACTTGCCGATCAACAACAAGCACCACCTATTTTTAGAAGTACTAATAAACAAGGTGTGCCACATATTGCTATTATTGGTTCATCTGTATTTTTATTAGTTGCAGCACTATTGAACTATATTTTCCCAGATGCAACTTTAGTATTCACGTATGTTACGACTATTTCAACTGTATTATTTCTTGTAGTTTGGGGACTTATTCTCTGGGCATATATTAATTATAGTAGAAGAAATCCAGAGCTACATAAACAGTCGACATATAAATTACCAGGCGGCAAATACATGGGATATATCATTCTATTGTTCTTTGTTTTTGTTTTTGCATTGCTATTTGTAAATGTTGAAACAAGAAGAGCGATTTACTTTACGCCCGTTTGGTTTATTATTTTAGGACTTATGTATTATAGATATAAACAAATGGCGAAGAAAACTAAATAATAACCAAATATAAAGATTTGTAAATAAGTTATTTAACATTTAAAAACAACTTAAATGTTAATTTGCAGCTAGGATTCGGTTATTTAAATCTCAATTATGGACAGATTGGGATGTAAATCCCAAAATAAAAGCATAAAGATGATTGGAAATTAAAAATCATCTTTATGCTTTTTTAATATTCAATATTTCATATTATTATTTTGCTTGGTGAAATTTTTTTCGTATTTTCTTTGTTGGGGACCACCCCACCTTGCTTTGCTTGATAAAATGTTTTTTGCATTTCTCTTTATTGGCACCCCGTCTTCAGCTTGTTAAAGACATTTATATCTCAGCCCGTTATTTCTTATACTATTTATCTCTATCATGCTCTATTTATTGTAAAAAAGGAGCGGGACTGAATTCATCGTCCCGCCCCGGCAAGGTTGACTAGGATTGAAAAAAGCTTGGTATAAGCGTATTTTCAACCCAGTCAATTACTGCCAATATATAGTCCATAGTCTAAAATATAATTATATCCCAGACTCTATTACTATTTAATGTTTAAGTTATTAAAGTACGTTTGCATAGCCTTCAAAGATTTTTCCTTGTGCAGCATCAACTGTAATTAATATACCATCTTTAATTTCTTTAGTAGCATGTTCTACGCCAACAATCGTTGGAATGCCTTTTTCTAAACCAACAATAGCACTTGGAGAAGTAATACCGTTTTCTTCAGTGATTAAGCCGGCTGCTTTTTCAATGTATGGTACTAAAGTTTCGTCAACTGAAGTAGTAATAATAATTGAATTGCTTAAGTCTTTTCCTTCTAAATCGCTGGCATCATCTGCAACAACAGATTGACCTACAACTGATTCACGGCCAACACCTTGACCTTTTGCAATTTCATCACCAACAAGATGTAACTTCATCATATTAGTTGTACCTTTTTCACCAGTTGGAACACCAGCAGTAATAATGATTAAATCCCCATTTGTTACGCGTCCTGTTTCAACAGCAGTTGCGACAGAGTTATTTAATAAATCATCAGTGGTTTTACGACCTTTTTTAATAACTGGATATGCACCCCAAACAAGTGCTAATTGGCGAGCTGTATGTGCACTTGGTGTAACAGCAATGATATCTGAATGTGGTCGATATTTAGAAATTGTTACTGCAGTCGAACCACTTTCAGTAGCTGCAACGATAGCTTTAACGTTTAAATTAAGAGCTGTATGTGCTACAGAAACCCCAATCGCGTTAACAAATGATGTTTCAACTAGTTTTGTACGATCTGATAATAATTTTTTGTAGTCTTGCGCAGCTTCAGCAGATACAGCAATATTTCTCATTGTTTTCACTGCTTCTTCTGGGTATAAACCAGCAGCTGTTTCACCTGATAACATTACGGCATCCGTTCCATCATAAATGGCATTAGCTACGTCACTTGCTTCAGCACGAGTTGCACGTGGATTACGTTGCATAGAGTCTAACATTTGCGTAGCAGTAATAACAGGTTTTCCTAATTTATTACATTTTCTAATTAAATCTTTTTGAACAATTGGTACAGATTCTGGTGGAATTTCAACACCCATGTCTCCACGTGCTACCATTAATCCGTCAGATACTTCTAATATTTCTTCAATATTGTCAATACCTTCTTGGTTTTCAATTTTAGGGAAGATGGTAATATTATGATTGTTTTCTCTTTCTAAAATTTCACGAATATCTAAAACATCGCTTGGACGTCGAACAAAACTTGCAGCGATATAATCGACATCTTCTTTAATTCCAAATAAAATATCATCTGCATCTTTATCTGTAATACCAGGTAAGTTTACTCCGACACCAGGGAGATTGACACCTTTTTTATTTTTTAATTCACCTGTATTTAAAATTTCACATCTAACTTCGCCGTTAGCTTTATCTATTTCCTTAACTTCAAGTTCAACTAAGCCATCGTCTAATAAAATGTATGAACCTACTTGAACATCATTAATTAAATTTTCATAAGTTACTGAAAATTTTTCTGGTGTTCCTTCTACTTGAGTCATACTCACAATAACTTCTTTGCCTTTTTCTAACATAATTAGGCCATCTTTCATGTCATGAGTACGAATTTCAGGACCCTTAGTATCAAGTAAGATTCCAATTGTTTTCCCAAGTTTTTTCGCTACTTTTCGAATCGTATCAATTCGTGCTTTATGTTCTTCATGACTGCCATGAGAAAAATTCAAACGGGCAACATTCATGCCAGCTTTCATTAATTTTTCTAACATTTCTTCTGATTCAGATGCAGGTCCTATTGTACATACTATTTTAGTCTTTCTCATTCTAATTGCCTCCTAAATTAAATAGATAGCTTTTTAGCTAGTTCATAAATATCATTGTTAAATTTATGATCTGAAATTTTGAAAATCTCATCGAATGGCGTAGCTGTAAGTTGGTTATGCGTAATACCTACGCCAAGACCAGATTTACCTTGAATTAACAAATCAACTGCATGACCGCCTAACCTTGATGCGAGTACACGGTCAGTGCCTGAAGGGCTTCCACCACGTTGAATGTGACCTAATACTGAAACACGTGTGTCAACGTTTATATATTTCATTAATTCATCCGCACATTCTTGGCCACTCATACAACCTTCAGCAACCATTACAATTGAATGTTTCTTACCACGTTTAATACCACTCTCTATTTTTTCGGCAACGTCTTTAATTTCTGTTTTAACTTCTGGCACCATAATCGTTTCGGCACCTACTGATAGACCAGCCCACAAAGCTAGATCTCCACAATCACGTCCCATTACTTCTACAATAAATGTTCGAGCATGGCTAGAAGCTGTATCCCTTATTTTATCGACACATTCAATGATTGTATTTAATGCTGTGTCAAAACCGATTGTAAAATCAGTACCATTAATATCGTTATCAATCGTACCTGGAACACCTATAGTTTGAATTTCAGGACATTCTTCGCTAATACGTTGTGCGCCTCGATAACTACCATCGCCACCAACGACAACCAGACCTTCAATCCCTCTCTTTCGAAGATTATCTATCCCAACTTTACGATGCTCTGCTTCTTTAAATTGAGGACATCTCGCTGAGTATAAAAATGTACCTCCACGTTGTATGGTATCCCCTACAGAGCCAAGTTCTAATTTATGGATATTATCATCTAGTAAACCTTGGTAACCTTGATAAATGCCATAAACCTCGATGTTGTTGTAAATCGCTGTACGAACAACTGCTCTTACTGCAGCGTTCATACCTGGTGAGTCACCACCGCTAGTTAATACTGCAATTTTTTTCATGACGACATACCTTTCTTAACTAGATTTCTCTTTAACTCTAAATTACCACACTTTTTGGGGTCATTCCATCAATATTATTAAGGTTTATTGATGTAAACGTTTTAATTGTTAAGTTTATATTAAAAGAGTGAAATGGTAACCATTTCACTCTTTTACACTTAATTAATCAACAAATGAACCAATATGTCTGAATTTATTATATCGGTCTTCTGCTAATTGTTTTTTATTTAATTTTGACAATTCAGCAAGTTCGTTTTCAAATGCCGCTTTAATATGTTGTGCTTGAATCTCAATATCTCTATGTGCACCACCTAAAGGTTCTTCAATAACATTATCAATAATCTTTAATTGTAATAAATCATTAGCGGTAATTTTCATCGTTTCAGCTGCCATCTTAGCTAAACTACTATCTTTCCAAAGTAATGCTGCAGCGCCTTCTGGTGATATTACAGAATATGTACTATTTTCCAGCATTAAAATGCGATTGGCAACACCAATTCCTAATGCACCACCGCTACCACCTTCACCTATAACAATAGCAATGACAGGGACTGTTAATGATGCCATTTCGATTAAATTTTTCGCTATAGATTCACTTTGCCCACGTTCTTCTGCTGCCTTTCCTGGATAAGCACCTTTCGTATCAATAAATGTAAAGATAGGACGATTAAATTTCTCAGCCTGTTTCATTAATCGTAACGCTTTGCGATAACCTTCTGGGTGAGCCATTCCAAAATTACGATAAATATTATCTTTCGTATCTTTACCGCGTTGTTGACCAATCACAGTTACTGGCATTTCATTTAAGTACGCAATGCCTCCTACCATAGCAGGATCATCACGAAAGTTTCGATCACCGTGAAATTCTATAAATGCATCAAAGATATGTGGAATATAATCCAATAAAGTAGGTCTCTCTTGTAAACGAGCAATTTGAACTCGATCCCAAGGTTTCAAATTTGTATAAATCTTTTTAGTTTCTCTTTTTAATGAAGCCTCTAATAAATCAATTTCATCTTGTAAATCCACATCATTTTTTTGTTGAGATTCTTTTAATGATTCAATTTTGTTCTTTATATCATATAGCGGTTTTTCAAAGTCAAGCATCCTAATTCACCTCTTGATGCATTTTTAAGATTTGGGCTAATGTTTCTTTCATGTCTTTACGATGAACGACTTTATCAAGTTGTCCATGTTCTAATAAAAACTCAGCCGTTTGAAAATCTTCAGGTAATTTTTCATTAATTGTTTGTTCGATAACACGTCGCCCTGCAAATCCGATTAATGCTTTTGGCTCACTCAAGTTGATATCACCAACCGAAGCAAAACTTGCGGAAACCCCACCTGTTGTGGGATGAGTTAAATATGAAATATAGAGTAAACCTGCGTCAGAATGACGTTTTAATGATACGCTTGTTTTACCCATTTGCATTAAAGAAATAATACCCTCTTGCATCCTTGCTCCACCACTTGCAGAGAATAAGATAAAAGGTAATCGATGTTCAGTACAATAATCAATAATGCGACATATTTTTTCACCTACTACCGATCCCATACTCCCCATACGAAACCTTGAATCCATTACAGCAATACCAAATGGTAGATTTTCTAATGTTGCAATGCCAGTGACAACTGCTTCCTGTAAATCTGTCTTTTGTTGATCTTTTTCAATTTTTTCTTCGTAACCTGGAAAATCTAAAGGATTTGCTGATGTCATGCCTTTATCAAATTCTTGAAAACTACCTTCATCAGAGACAGCTTCAATACGTTTATAAGCTGTCAAAGCAATGTGATGGTCACAATTGAAACAGACATTTAAATTTTCCGCTAGTTCTTTTGTATACATAATCTTTTTACATTTAGGACACTTGGTCATAATACCCGCTGGCACATCATTTTGCTTGGAATCCTGTACTGTTAAATATTTCTTTTTCTTACTACTTCTGTTAAAAAAATCTTTAAACATGCATAAACCTCCACGTCACTAAACATCTAAAGCACTATATTATATTTAAAGTTATCTGATATATCTTTAATATCTTATGTTTACTTGCTTATTGTATATCTGTTAGTTTCATCGTTTTATCATAAATTGCTTGTGGTTCAACTTCAATTCGAGCTACACCAGTTTCCATTGCAGCTCTTGCAACTTCTCTAGCAACAGATGGTGCTACACGCTTATCAAATGGATCAGGAATACAATAATCAGGTCTTAATTCATCCGGTTGAATAAGATTCGCAATTGCTTCTACTGCAGCTTTTTTCATTTCTTCATTTATATGCGTTGCTTCAACTTCTAATGCGCCACGGAATATTCCAGGAAAAGCAAGTACATTATTGATTTGATTTGGAAAATCCGACCGACCTGTACCAATAACCTTTGCTCCTGCTTCTTTGGCATCTTCCGGTTTAATCTCAGGATTGGGATTAGCCATAGCAAAAATTATGGCATCTTTAGACATTGATTGTACCATTTCCTTAGTTAATAAATCGGCAATTGATACACCTATAAAAACATCTGCCTCTTTAATAACATCTTGTAAGCTTCCTTCTATTTTATCTTTATTTGTAAATTTAGCAACAAATGATTTTGTTTCATTCATTCCATATGGTCGATCTTCATATATTGCACCTTTAGAATCACACATAATCATATGACGTACGCCATATGCATCCAATAATTTACAAATAGCAATGCCAGCTGCGCCAGCACCATTTAATACTATTTTAATATCAGATAGTGGCTTGTCTACAATTCTTAATGCATTTATAAGTCCAGCCAGAGTAACGATAGCAGTACCGTGTTGATCATCATGGAATACAGGTATATTGGTTTCTTTCTTTAAGCGCTCTTCAATTTCAAAACAACGTGGAGCTGATATATCTTCTAAATTAATGCCTCCATAGTTCGGTGAGATTAATTTGACTGTTTGGATTATTTCTTCAGTGTCAGTAGTATCTAAAGCAATTGGTACACCATTAATACCTGCAAAACTTTTAAATAGTACCGCTTTGCCTTCCATAACAGGAATGCTCGCAGCTGCTCCTATATTACCTAGTCCTAATACAGCTGTACCATCTGTAACCACTGCTACAGTATTTCTCTTAATAGTATAATCATAAACCGTTCTAGGATCTTCGTGTATTTCTTTACAAGGTTCAGCAACACCTGGAGAATAAGCTAAGCTTAATTCTTTTTTATTCGTTACTTTAACGTTGGGTGTAACTTGCAATTTACCTTGATTTTCTTTATGCATCTGTAAAGCGTCATCTCTTAAAGACATTACATCAACCCCTATTCATTTTTTGGATACTTATAATGAAGATGTTGAGACAAAACCACGATTAATCAAACACTCGACCTCTTCTTACGTATAGAAACAAATCATAATTCTAACCATCATTTTATGTATATAAAAATAGTAAACTCATGATTGTTTACATTTAATCATCAGTTTACTATATCATAATTTAATGTTTGTTAAAAGTTATATAATTCTTATGTCTTCTGGCTTATAGTTATCTATAAGCTGTTCGATTTTACCTTGTTCACGCTCAATGTAGCCAACATTTTGCATTTGTTTCGTAGTTTCATCAAAATAGTTCACATCAATACTTTTAAAAGATTTCTCAGTTTGTAACTGTTGTTTTAATCGTTGTTTATCATTGATATGGCGCAATACAATTTGCTTCGCATGGCTAATCTTGTGCTGCTGATAGTCTTCTAAGTAAGTAATTTGCTGAATAACTAATTGCTGCTTCTGATTACGTTGTTCAAACTTCCCACTGACAATATACATTTCATTTTCTTGTATCTGATTACCATATTGACGGTATTGCTCTGGAAAAATCACACCATCAATAACTTTAATACCATCATTTACAACAACAAAAGCCATTTGTTGGCCTTTCTTCGTCCTTATCTGTTTGATTTGATCGAACTGCACAAGAATAGGTTGATGATTAGCAGCATTAGCCAATGTATAAATTCCTAAGAACTGTTTGCGATGAAACATTTTTTCAACTGGATGTTTTGAAATATAAAACCCAAGATATTCTTTTTCATACGTGCTTAACTGTAAATCATTCAATTCTTCTTGTTCCTCAATCTCATCTTTAGGGGTCATACCCGCAATGTCAAAAATATCTAAACCAACATGTGTAATATCATCGACTGCTTCATCTATCATTTGAAGTGATGTTGCGCGATTGTGCCCCAGCGAATCAAATGCCCCAACTAAAATTAAAGACTCTAAAAGTTTACGTGTTTTTATACGTTTGGGTATGCGTTTAGAAAAATCTTTAAAACTTTTAAAATTTCCTTGTTCTTTTCTATTATTTACGATTGTTTTCACGCTTTGATAGCCTACACCTTTAATTGCACCTAAAGATAGGTAAATACCTTGTGGTGTTGCTTTATAAAACCAATGACTATGATTAATATGTGGTGGTAAAATTGCAATTCCCTGTATCTTTGCTTCTTCAATAATTGCCGCTGTTTTTTGCTCATTTCCTACAACATTACTTAAAATATTAGCGTAAAAGTAATGTGGATAGTGTACTTTTAAATACGACATGATATAAGCTATTTTAGAATAACTAACTGCATGCGCTCTAGGGAAACCATAATCAGCAAATTTTAAAATTAAATCAAAGATTTGTTTACTTATTTGTTCTTCATAGCCATTTCTTTGGGCGCCTTCAACAAAATGTTGTCGTTCATTTTCTAATACAGCACGATTTTTCTTGCTCATTGCACGTCTTAATATATCCGCTTCTCCATAACTGAAGCCAGCAAATCGACTAGCAATTTGCATAATCTGCTCTTGATAAATGATAACACCATATGTACTTTTTAAAATGGGCTCTAAATCTGGATGTAAGTATGCTACCTTTGATGGTTCGTGACGTCGTGTAATATATGTGGGTATTTCTTCCATTGGACCCGGACGATATAAAGAAGTTACTGCAACAATATCTTCAAAGTGTTGCGGTTTCAAGCGCTGTAACACGTGACGGACGCCTTCTGATTCTAGTTGGAAAATACCTGTTGTTTCACCTTGTGATAACAGTGCAAATACTTTAGGATCATCGAAAGGTATTGCTTCAATATCGATCTCAACATTTAAATCATATTTAACTTGTGTCACTATTTGATGGATAATAGATAGATTACGCAATCCTAAAAAGTCAATTTTTAATAATCCTAAACGTTCTGCTTCTGTCATTGTCCATTGAGTCAATAATCCTGTATCACCTATTGTTAAAGGAACGAAATTAAATAAAGGTTGGTCGTTAATAATAATTCCTGCAGCATGTGTAGATGTATGACGCGGTAATCCTTCTAATTTCTTACATAGTTCAAACCATTTTTCATGTCGATAATTGCGATGAACAAAGTCTTTGAATTTATCATTGTCATAGGCTTGGTTTAACGTAATACCTAATTGATGAGGAATAATTTTTGATATTTCAGCAAGTGTAATTTCATCAAATCCCATAATTCGACCTACATCTCTTGCAACAGCCCTTGCCAATAGATGTCCAAAGGTAACAATTCCTGACACATGATATTCGCCATATTTTTGTTGCACATACTCAATGACGCGCTCACGTCTCGTGTCTTCAAAATCAATATCAATATCTGGCATCGTAACACGTTCAGGATTTAAAAATCGCTCAAACAGCAAATTATATTTTATAGGATCAATCGTTGTTATTCCCAATAAATAGCTAACTAATGATCCTGCAGAAGACCCACGGCCCGGTCCTACCATTACATCATGGGTTTTGGCATAATGAATTAAGTCACTAACAATCAGAAAATAGTCTTCAAATCCCATATTTGTAATGATTTTAAATTCATGATTTAGTCTGTCTATATAATTTTTTTGATTTAATTGTAATGTTTTTAAACGCTGCACAAGCTGTTTCCATAGGTATGCTTTAGAACTACTATTATCTGGTGTTTTAAATTGTGGCAACAATGATTGATGATATTGTATTTCTGCATTACACTTTTCAGCTAATGCTTGCGTTTGTGCCCACTCCTCTTGTGAAACTGTCAATTCGTCTAGCTCACTAGCTTCAAGGAAATGTTCATTTAAATTATCCATCTCATTAACTAAATCTAACTTTTCATTCAATTTAATAGCCTGAAGGGCGGCAATGGTATCTGCATCATTATCATTTAAATAACGTGCAGTTCGTAACCAGACTCGTGGCAATCCAAAATCATTTTTGCTATCACTATTTACATATATAAACTCATCATTTAAAAATTTTTCTAATATATGTCCGTGCTTTTGTTCTACTTGTTTAAAAACAATAGCAATGTTGCTTTGGTATTTAGTAATCCATTCAAATGGCACCAATGATTTATCTTTCATTTTGATAGCTGAAGATAACTGGTACATCGCTGTTAATCCTTCATTATTTAACGCATAAAGTACAGCTTCTACAGAAGATAATCCATCAGTAATATAGACAGTCATCCCAAAGATAGGTTTAATATTGGCAGACACACACGCGTCATAAAATTTTGGATAGCCATATAACACATTGGTATCAGTAATAGCTAATGCTGTATAACCTTGCTTTGAAGCTTTAGCCACAACATCTTCAATTTTTAAACTTGAATTCAACAAATCATATGACGTATGAATATTAAGATGTACAACCAATATTAACACTCCTTTCTTTTTAAACAGTTAGCTTTTGACGTAACAATCGTGCAAGTTGTTCAAATTCTTCCCAAGAATATACAGAGGCACCTGATGCATTGGGATGTCCACCACCATCAAATTGAGCGGCTACATCATTAATTGTGATACCTTTTGACCGTATTCGACAACGAATCTGTTCACCCTCATCGACTGCAAATACCCAAATTTTCAATCCTTTAATATCAGCTACTGTATTTACAAACTGTGATGCTTCATTCGGTTTAATATGATAATGGTCAAGTACATCATTTGTAATCTTGATCTGACAAAATGCATCATCATCTTTAAGTTGGAAATTTTGTAAAACATAACCTTGAAACGGCATTAATTTCGGATCTTTCTCAGATAATTTATTCAACTCTGCATTATGATTAAATGGGAAAGTTAATAAAAAACTAGCTACTTTCATTGTATGAGGCGTTGTATTATTAAATAAGAAACGACCCGTATCACCAACAATACCTAAATACAAGACCCGCGCTATTTTAGAAGACATTAAATAATTGTCATTAAAATGTGCAATCATATCATAAATAATCTCACTTGTAGACGAAGCTTTGTCGTTTACATAGTTGATGTCCCCATATTGATCTACTGGTGGATGGTGATCTATTTTAATCAAAGACTTACCTAAATTATATCGTAAATCATCAATTCTTGGTGCATTTGCTGTATCGCAAATAATGACAAGTGCATCTTGATAATCTCTATCTGAGATTGAATCTAAATCCCCTATAAATGACAATGATGGCTCAGCTTCTCCAGTAGCAAAAATGCGCTTATCAGGAAACTTAGCTTGCAAATAATACTTTAAGCCTAGTTGTGAACCATAAGCATCTGGATCTGGCCTTACATGACGGTGTATAATGATTGTCTTCGCACGTTCTATTTCATCCATAATTTGATTCCATATTTTTTCCATAATCCAACTCCCCTAATTAGATAATATCTTCAAACATTTGACACATTATCATACCTTTAGCAACTTTTTGATTATTACAATTCATCGCTACTTCAAGTTTTGCAAAATTCCGTCCAACATCTAATATATCGTATTTAACTTCAATTGAAGATTCGATTGTAACAGTTTTAATATATATAATATTTAAACTTTCAATCATCACATCGACTTTTTTATATTTTCTCATTTTATATTGCACTGTTTCTTCTATAATTGCTACAAAGACCGCTTTGCTCAATGTACCATATTGATTAGTTAGTAATGGTGATACTTCAACAGCAATTGATTCTGGAGTAACTGCAATATGTTTAGCAATTTGGTCGTTGATTGTCTCACCAATTTGTGGTTGCCGTCCTAATAATTGCATAGATTTCAAAACATCTTCTCTTGTGATAACACCTAATATTTTCTTGTTAGTTGTAGTTACTGGAAGTATTTCAATTCCTTCCCAAATCATCATATGTGCACAGCTCGCCACAGTCGTTGATAATTCAACATTTATAGGTGGTTTTGTCATCACACTTTGTATGACATCATCATGATCCATATCGATGGTTTCTTTGCTCGTAATAATGCCTACTAGTTTCCAATTTTGATCCACAACAGGAAAACGACTATGGCCAGTAGTCTTTGCTTTTTCTTTATACTCTTTTAGACCCATGTGCGAAAAAATTACGGTCGTTTCATTAACTGGTTTAACAATATCTTCAACAATCAAAATTTCTTTACGAATAATTTGATTAAACATGGCCCTGTTAATAATATTTGCAACTAAAAATGTATCATAGTTTGACGATAAAATAGGTAATTGATGCTCATTAGCGTAATTTATTATTCTTTTTGACGTCTTAAAGCCACCGGTAATTAAAACAGCACATCCTCTTTTCAACGCTTCAAATTGTGCATCTTCTCTGTTTCCAACAATAAGTAGTGTCTGTTTACTAATATATTTTATCAAATCTCTAATTTCCATTGCACCAATCGCAAATTTTGACACTGTTTTGTGCAGTCCTTGTCTACCACCTATAACTTCGCCGTCAATCATCTTAACGATTTCGCTGAAAGTTAAGTTTTCAATTTCATCACGCTTCTTCTTTTCAACTCGAACTGTGCCTACACGATCTATCGTCGTCACTAAGCCAAGTTGTCCAGCATCCTTAATCGCTCGATAAGCCGTGCCTTCTGATACTTCTAACACTTTAGCAATTTTTCTGACCGAAATTCTTTGACCTACTGATAAGGCTTCGATATAAGCTAAAATTTGTTCATGTTTAGTCATTTTAATACCTCTACTATTTTTGGACATTGTTATATGTATTATAACTTTTTAAAGCTAAAAAATCGATTTAATATCACAAAAAATAAAGCCTTTTAATTAAAATGCTCACCTTATTCTTTAATTACATATTATTCATTACTTGTAAAGTTATTTTATTTTGAATAAAGTTTATTTTTCACACAATTATTATTGGAAAACAAGCATAATTCTACTACAATAAGGGTGAGGAGGGATGTATCTATGTATAAAAATATTTTATTGGGTGTAGATATTCAACTTAAAAACGAAAAAGCATTAAAAGAAGTGTCCAAATTAGCTGGTAAAGATACTGTGGTTACTATTTTAAACGCTATTGGAGAACAAGATGCTCAAGCATCTATAAGAGCTGGTGTTCATCTTGATAAGATATGCGAAGATCGTGACAAAGGTCTTGCAAAAACAAGAAAAATACTCGATGACTACGGTATTAAATATGACCAAATTATTGTGCGTGGCAGTGCAAAAGAAGAATTACTTAAGCACGCAAATAGTGGCAAATACGATATCGTTGTTTTAAGTAACCGCAAAGCTGAAGAACAAAAGAAATTTGTTCTCGGTAGTGTCAGTCATAAGGTAGCTAAGCGCGCACACATCCCTGTATTAATCGTTAAATAGTTTCAATTCTGTATGAATATTAAAAAGGACTCAGTTATTACTAAGGTTTCTGAGTCCTTAAACTTTTACACTAATTCTATCTTAAAACTTAACCGCTTCACCTGGTTCAAGTATTTGTACATCACCATATGTTACAGCTTCTTTAAATTCTTGTGGATTTTGTTCAATTAATGGGAATGTATTGTAGTGTATTGGTACAGAAATTTTGGGTTGAATAAATTCATTAATCGCATAGCTTGCATCATCAATCCCCATTGTGTAATTATCACCTATTGGAATGAAGCAAACATCTACAGGATGACGTTGTGCAATCAACTTCATATCGCTGAATAGACCTGTATCTCCTGTATGATAAATTGTCTTACCTTCTGTTTCAATAATTACACCCATCGGCATACCCAAGTAGATTGGAATTCCGTCCTCATTTGTTAGGCTTGAACTATGGAAGGCTTGGACATATTTCACAGTTCCAAATTCGAATTCTGCCTTTCCTCCAATATTCATACCGCGAACATTTTCTACACCTTTGTTTGTAGTTAAATAACCCTCTAATTCTGCTGAACCAATCACCGTAGCATGATTACGATTTGCTAATTCAACCGTATCACCAAAATGATCTTCGTGTGCATGAGTTAATATAATATAATCAACCTCTAACGTTTGTTCATCTAAGTCACACTTGTCATTACCTGAAATAAAAGGATCGATAATAACTTTTTTACCGTTGCTCTCAAAATAAACTGTTGATTGTCCGTGAAATGAAAGTTTCATCATATTTCCTCCTTAAAACGTCTGTAATTTAGTTATACCCTACATATTACAATTTTAACAATAAATTATAAGTTAAAGATAGGATTCATTAATGAGTATATTTTGAAAAATAACCTAAATAGCCGTATTATGGATTTAAGATGATTTAGGAGGTAAACACATGACAAACACAGATACAATCATTGAAACGTTAAAGGATCAGCAAGCTGACGCTGCATGGATTACAACACCACTTAATATCTTTTATTTTACTGGTTATCGCAGTGAACCACATGAACGATTATTTGCTCTGCTAATTAAAAAAAATGGAGAACAAATATTATACTGTCCTAAAATGGAAGTTGAAGAAGTAAAAGCATCTCCCTTTGAAGGTAAAATCATTGGCTATCTAGATACTGAAAATCCATTTAATTTAATGACACAAACATTTAATAAAATGTTGATAGAAAGTGAGCATTTAACTGTTAAACGACAACGTGAATTGGCACAAGGCTTTAACGTAAAATCATTTGATGACATTGATTTTACTATTAAACAGTTAAGAAATATTAAATCAGCTTCTGAAATTGAAAACGTCAAAAAAGCGGCCCAACTCGCTGATAAATGTATAGAAATTGGTGTTTCTTTCTTAAGAGTTGGTGTAAAAGAACGCGATGTTGTAAATCATATTGAAAATGAAATTAAAAAATATGGTGTTTCTGAAATGAGTTTTGATACCATGGTATTATTTGGAGACCATGCTGCATCACCTCATGGCACACCAGGAGATCGTGAGTTACAAGACAATGAATATGTCCTCTTTGATTTAGGTGTAATCGTTAACCACTATTGCAGTGATATGACTCGAACTGTGAAATTCGGTACACCTGAAAATCAAGCACAGGAAATATATGATATTGTATTAAAAGCAGAAACAACTGCAATTAAAGCTATTAAGCCAGGTGTAAAGCTTAAAGCAATTGATAAAATAGCACGAGATATTATTTCTGAGGCAGGTTATGGAGAATATTTCCCACATCGTTTGGGACATGGACTTGGATTAGAAGAGCATGAATATCAAGATGTTTCTAGTACAAATGAAAACGTATTAGAAGCTGGAATGGTCATAACAATTGAGCCTGGCATTTATGTACCTAACGTAGCAGGAGTGAGAATTGAAGACGATATTCTAGTTACTGAAAATGGTTATGAAATACTTACGCGTTATGATAAATAAAATATTGCTATACTAAAACGTCCGGATAACTTTAATCCGGACGTTTTTTACCTCAATTATTTTTCTTTAAGCGCATCTTCAACTGAAAGGTATTCTAAATTAAATGCTTCAGCAACACCTTTATTTGTAACATGACCTTTATACGTGTTTAAACCTTGAGACAATGGTTGATTAGCTTTAAATGCTTCTTTATACCCCTTATTAGCTAGTAATTGTGCGTATGGTAGTGTTGCATTATTCAATGCAATCGTAGATGTGCGTGGTACTGCTCCAGGCATATTCGCAACTGCATAGTGCACCACGCCATGTTTAATATACGTAGGATCATCATGTGTCGTAATTTTATCTGTCGTTTCGAAGATACCACCTTGGTCTATGGCAATATCAACTACGACCGCGCCATCTTTCATTTGTTTAATCATATCTTCTGTAACAAGATTTGGTGCTTTAGCTCCTGGAATAAGTACTGCACCAATAACTAAGTCACTTTCTTTCACTGCATTTTCAATATTAAGTGGGTTTGACATAATAGTATGAATACGACCATCAAATAAATCATCAAGTTCCTGTAATCGCTTAGGATTTACATCTAAAATTGTTACATCTGCACCTAAACCAAGTGCAATCTTAGCAGCATTTGTACCAGCTTGTCCTCCACCAATGATTGATACACGTGCTTTAGGTACCCCTGGAACACCACCTAGCAAGATGCCCATTCCGCCTTTAACTTTTTGTAAAAATTCTGCACCGATTTGAGCTGACATTCGACCTGCAACTTCACTCATTGGTGTAAGCAATGGTAATGAACGATCTGGTAATTGCACTGTTTCATATGCTATCCCAACCACTTTATTATCGATAAGTGCCTGTGTTAATTTTTCTTCATTAGCCAGATGTAAGTAAGTAAATAAAATAAGACCTTCTTTAAAATATTGATATTCTGATTCCAATGGCTCTTTTACTTTGATAACCATTTCAACATCCCAAACATCAGATGCATCATTTATAATTTTAGCACCTGCCTGTTCATAATCAATATCTTCAAAAAATGAGCCCATACCAGCGTTAGTTTCAACAAGAACTTCATGCCCTTGCTCAACTAAAGCATGCACACCACTGGGTGATAAGCCCACTCTGTTTTCATTGTTTTTTATTTCTTTTGGAATCCCTATTTTCATTCCTTCCACCTCCATTCATATCGTAACGCTATCACTATGAAAGCGCAATCAAAATATACACAAAATTGTAAAACTATATTAATTTAATATTCTGTAAATTGTGGTAAAATAAAATTAAGAAAAGCGAAAGGGGCAACCGCAATGTTAACTTATAAAAATATTCTAATCGCAGTAGATGGATCACATGAAGCTGAATGGGCTTTTAACAAAGCTGTAGATGTTGCAAAACGTAATGAGGCTAAATTAACGATTGTTAACATCATTGATTCAAGAACGTATTCTTCATATGAAGTATATGATGCTCAGTTTACTGAGAAATCTAAAAACTTCTCAGAGGATTTACTGAGAGGCTATAAAGAAGTTGCTACAAAAGCAGGTGTTCCAACAGTTGAAACGCGTTTGGAATTCGGTTCACCAAAAGCTATTATTCCAAAAAAACTAGCATCTGAATTACATGCAGATTTAATTATGTGCGGTACATCAGGTCTTAATGCAGTTGAACGATTTATCGTTGGCTCTGTTTCAGAAGCTATTGTACGTCATGCACCATGTGACGTATTAGTGGTTCGTACTGAAGAAATCCCAGAAGATTTCCAACCACAAGTGGCTACAGCAGAACTTCGTAAGCAATATCAAGCGTAATTAAATCACTTTTATTTATATTATATTGACGAGGCAAAGACATAAATGTCTTTGCCCTTTTTTGTTACTATATTAAACGATACTAAGACATAGCTAAGTGCTTTTAAGTTCGAATTCCATAGGCGACACAGTCACATGAGAAAACAGAACAAGGAGTCCAAAGCACAGTAAAGCTGGTTAAACCTTTTTTAGCAAAGCAAGTTGGGTAGCTGAAGTTCTCACCTATGTATGAGAAACAACAATTCACAATATTGAGTATAAAAGAAACACAAAGCTAATTTATGTCAAACCTGTAATACACCCTTATAATTAAAGGAGACGTCCCTATTTCAGAAACGTCTCCTTTTTAACTTTAAATTATTATAAATCGCCAAATTTAACTGTGTCTCTTGCAATCATAACTTCTTCATTTGTTGGAATAACTAAGACTTTTACTGGTGAATGTGGGTAATTGATAAAGGCTTCTTTACCACGTAATCCTTCATTCTTCTTAGGATCCCAATATACGCCCATAAATTCTAAGCCCTCAAGAACTTTTGCACGAACAACATCAGAGTTTTCTCCAACACCAGCTGTGAATACAATGACATCCACCCCATGCATTCTTGTAGCGTACGAACCAATGTATTTATGAATTCTCTCTGCAAAGACATCTAAAGCAATTTGTGCACGTTTATTACCTTCTTGAGCATCTCCTTCAAGGTCACGCAAGTCACTTGAAGTACCAGAAATACCTAATAAACCAGATTCTTTATTCAATACATTTAGAACTTCTTCAGCTGATTTATTTGTTTTTTCCATAATAAAAGGAATAAGTGCTGGGTCAATATTTCCTGAACGTGTACCCATAGTCACACCAGCTAAAGGTGTGAAGCCCATAGAAGTATCAATAGATTCTCCACCATCAATAGCTGCAATTGAGGCACCATTACCAATATGACATGTAATAATACGTAATTCTTCAATTGGTTTACCTAATAACTCTGCAGCACGTTGTGAGACATACTTATGACTCGTACCATGGAAACCATATTTACGAATGCCATAATCTTCGTAATATTGATAAGGTAAGCTATATAAATAAGCTTGTTCTGGCATTGTTTGATGGAATGAAGTATCAAATACTGCCACATGTGGAATATTAGGTAATAATTTTTTAAATGCTCTAATTCCCATCAAATTAGCTGGGTTGTGAAGCGGTGCTAATTCAGATAATGATTCAATTTGTTTCTCTACTTCATCAGTTACAAGAGCTGATGTTGGGAACAATTCACCACCATGAACAACACGGTGACCAGTTCCTTCAATATCATTGATATTTTCGATGAAGCCATGTTTTTCAAAACTATCTAACATGATATTAACTGCTTCTTCATGATTTTTAATATCTCTTACTTCTTTTACTTTTTCATCATTTACTTCTACAGTAAAAATTGAATCCTTTAATCCAATACGTTCAATTAAACCTTTTGTTACTAATTTTTCTTCAGGCATTCTAATCAATTGAAATTTCAAAGAAGAACTACCAGCGTTAATCGCCAAAATTAATTTCGACATTTGTCCTTGGCCTCCATTTTTTATAATAGTATCCTATACTATTTAACCATTAATACAGTAGTAATTCAAGAGTAATACAGTTTAATTTTCTGGATGATTTGTTACTAACCAATCATTCAATTCAGCAATAAATGATTGAAATTGATGTGGATTCTTAAAATCAGGTATATTAGCCAATAAAACTTCAACCGATTTAGTCACATGTGGTTTTTTCTTTTGTAAAATTAAAATAGATTTACGCGCATGTTCACTTTTAAACAGTGTTTTAGGTAAGTTTAAAAATGCTTGCATTTCTGTTTCTGTAGCAATAAAATTCTGCAGCTGTTGTACCCTATCCCCTTCAAATATAGAGCTAGGTACTACTAAAAATGCATAACCACCTTGACGTAAAGCTGTTATACTCTGTTCAATCAATAAATGATGTGAAAAACTATGTCCTTCTTTAAATCCTAAAACCATATCTTTACTCCGCTCGTCAACAGGATAATATCCAATAGGAAAATCTCCAATCACAACGTCGGCTTCTTCTAAAGGTAGTGGCATGATAGCATCTTGAGGATATACATCAAAAGGTATTTCTAAAAAGTTCGCTAAATGGACACTTACTCTTGATAACACGGGATCAACTTCAATAAGATGATGCATGAGCGTCGATTCTTTCAATACTTCATTTACTGTTGCGCTTAAATGGCCAGCACCACTTGCCATATCAACAACATGTAATTCTTGCGATTTTGCCATAAACTTTTGAACTAAAAATCCCAAAATCAATCCTATTGAGTCAGGGGTGATTTGATGATTGGCCTGTATGGTTTCTTCCTGTAATAAACTTAAATAGGCAAATTGAAAGGCTTTACGACGATCTTGTAATGTAGCTTGTTCAAGTAAATCTCGACGCTGTTGATACACATATTCCATCGCTAATCCTAGATTTTCGATAAAGCTTTGTCCATTTTCTTTATTCAAGCTCTTAGCCTTTTCATCAAGCGTTTTAAATAACGTTTCCATGATGGTTTCTTGTTCTTGCATGATAACGAGACTTCCTTTCTCATAAAAAATGTCCACATTATTTCTTGAGAAGTCAATATCTTTATGTTCTCATCGATTGAAATAACTGTGGACACATCAATTTAATATTATTAACAGATTATATTTGTTGATATGCTTCTAATGCAGCATCAAAGTTTGGAAAATCAGTGTTTTCACTTACAATTTCTTTATATACAACTTTATTATTTTTATCTAAGACGAATACTGCTCGATTTAATAATCGCATTTCTTCGATAACTACACCAAAATTTTTACCGAATGAAAGTTCTTTATGGTCACTTAACGTAATGACATTATCTAAACCATTCGCTGCACACCATCTCTTTTGTGCAAAAGGTAAATCTACAGAAATCGTTAATACAACACCGTCTTCTTTCGCTGCTTCTTCATTAAATTTACGCGTTTGTTGATCGCAAACACCAGTATCTATAGAAGGAACCACACTAATTAATTTCTTTTGTCCTTGATAAGTATCTAATGTTACCTCACTTAAATCATTAGCCAATACTGTGAAATTCGGCGCTTGATCTCCTTGTTGTACTTCTGAACCTAATAAATGAATAGGTTGGTTATTGAATGTGACTTCAGCCATAATCGATGACCTCCTAATAATGTTATATACTTCATATATGTCATCATACGCCATACATAATTACAAAATCAATCATTTAATCTATAAAGAAAGTACTATTTTTTCTTATAACCAATCTCTGACATAATCAAAAATATTTTTTAATATTAACATTGAAGTGACAGTGACAAATAATAATTTTATATATCCTACACCCTTGGCAATCGCAAAGCGCGCACCAACATATGATCCAACAATCATGCTTATAGCCATAATGAAACCAATCATATAATCAACATGCCCCAAAATCATAAACAAGATAAGTGCACCTATATTTGACGCAAAATTCAAAACTTTAGCATTTCCAGCTGCACTTAAAAAATCAAAACCAAATAGCAATAATACAAACAGCATAAATGAACCCGTACCTCCACCCAAAAAACCATCATAAAAACCAATAATAAGCATGAGTGTTACAAAAATTATTGCTTTTACAGGCGTTAATTTAGTAAAAGTACGTACACTTCCCCAATCTTTTTTCACTAGTGTATATACCATTACTAATGTCAATATGATAATAATTAATGGTTTAAGTACTTCTGCTGGCAGAAAGATAGCTAAACTAGCCCCTCCAGCTGCAAATATGAATACAAATGGAAAGAGCTTGAGAACGATGTTCAAATCCACATGTCCAGACCGAATAAATTTAATCGTACTCGTCAAGGATCCAAAACTGCTTGCAAGTTTATTTGTACCTAATGCTAATGCAGGTGGTAAACCAATTGCCAACAAAGCGGGCGTTGATATTAAGCCACCCCCACCTACAACAGCATCAATGAATGCAGCTAAAAAGCCAAATAAAATGATAATTAAAACAATGTAAATATTTATATCCATCACAGCATCCCCTTACACTTAATAACTATCAAAGATACTAAAATAATTCATTTATTAAAGCAGCTGTGTCTTCATCTTTTTTGCTTTTATAATTTTTATCTATTGTTAATGTTTCAATCTGCTCTACCGCTTGTTGTATCAAACTATCAAAATCAAACACACGCTCATATTTTTCAACCTTATCAAAATCTGGTTCTGTTACAGGATTTTTTGGTGTAAAAATAGTACAACAATCTTCAAACGGTTGAATTGATACGTCATATGTACCAATCTTGCGTGCCATTTTAACAATTTCTTCTTTATCAAGTGTCAAAAGAGGACGTAATACAGGTGTAGAAGTAACATGATTAATAGCATACATACTTTTCAACGTTTGACTTGCTACTTGTCCTAGATTTTCTCCATTAACAATCGCATGTGCACCTATTTCATGAACAACTTTGTCAGCAATACGCATCATCATACGACGCGTAGATGTCATTGTGTATCTTGGGTGAACAACTTTGTTGATTTGTTTTTGTAAATTTGTAAATGGAACAATATGCAATTTAATTGGACCTACACGTTGAGACATAATGCGTGTAAGTTCAATGACTTTTTCTTTGGCTTTTTCACTTGTAAATGGTGGGCTATGGAAATGTATGGCTTCAATGGTTACACCACGACGCATTACTTCAATTCCTGCAACCGGTGAGTCAATACCTCCTGATAACATTAATAATGTTTTGCCACCTGTACCAACTGGCAACCCACCAGCGCCTTCAAAGATTTCATGATATACATAAATCGCGTCTTTTCTAACTTCAACACGTAGTTCATAGTCTGGTTGTTTTACGTTCACTGTAAGTCCAGGAACATTTTCAATAACAGCGCCACCCACTATACGTTGTAATTCATAAGTATCTAATGGAAAAGTTTTATCTGAGCGTTTAACATCAATTTTAAAAGAAGCATTTGTGTTAAAATTTAATGCTAATTTGATACATAGTTGATTGATTTCATCAACAGTTTTGCCAGTTTTTAATACTGGACTTACTGATTTAATACCGTAAATTTGAGTTAAGCGCTGGATGACTTCATTACAATCCGTTTCTTCTTCTAAATCTATGTACATGCGATCTCTTTTTCCCATGACATGCGTGCCATTGATTGATTTTAATGCTTTATTCACATTGTCCTTTAAGCAGTTGACAAATTTTTTACGGTTAGCCCCTTTTAAAGTGAGCTCACCATACCTAACTAAAATATGATCATAATTCATTACTTTAATAACTCCTTCACTTCTCCATATATTTCATTAAATGCTTTTTTGAATGTATCTATATCTTCTTGGCTTGTAGTATCACCAAAGGATATTCTAATGCTTCCTTCAATGCGTTTATCTGACAATCCCATAGCTAACAATACTTCATTAAGTTTTTCTCTTTTAGAAGAGCAAGCACTCGTTGTTGAAACCATAACATCCAGTTTAGAAAATGCATTGACAAGTACTTCTCCTTTAACGCCTGGAAATGCGATATTAACAATGTGTGGTGCAGCATTTTCTGGCGAGTTTAAGTATACACCTGGATAAATTTTTAACATATCTACAATTTGCTGTTTAAATGATGCAAATTTTTCATACCGTGATAACAAGTGTTCATTAGCTAATTTTAACGCTTTGACCAAAGATACATCCATAGGCAAGTTAACAGTTCCACTACGTACACCATACTCTTGACCGCCACCTTGAATAATCGGTGTGAGCTTTCTAACATTATCTATGAGAAGTAAACCTTGTCCCTTTAAGCCATTAAATTTATGACCACTCAGACTCATGCTATTGATTCCTTCTATTAACAGAGGTATTTTACCAAATGCCTGTACAGCATCTACATGAAAATGCGCTTTAGGATAGTGCTTTAATAAATCTACAATAGCTTGTATAGGTTGAATTTGTCCCATAATATTATTAACATGCATACACGTTACAAGACCAACATCTTCGGACATTAATTGTTTTAAATGTTCCACATCTATTATTCCTTGCGAAGTAACATTTACATATTTTAATGTAAAACCTTCTTGTTCTAAACTACGCATTACTTCTAACACTGAAGGATGTTCTAAAACGGATGTTATAATGACATTAGCTGTATCTCTTTTTCTATAAGCGATACCTTTTAATGCGATATTGTTTGATTCAGTTGCGCCACTAGTGAATAGAACATCAAATTGCGGACAATTCATGATTTGTGTTACTTGCTTTTTCGCTTGTTGCAATATTTGCGCTGCTTGTAACCCAGCATAATGTGGGCTATTCGGATTATAATATAATGACTGATTCACCTTTACAAAAGAATCTATTACGTCTAGATTGGCTTTCGTTGTTGCCGCATTATCAAGATAAATCAAAACCAACACTCTCTTTCATTTAACTGTATTCTATTAAAACTATTATCTGCTATTTTTATAAAAATTAATACTCAAGCATTATACTATTTTTTTGAAAAATTAAAAGTAAATTTCTTCATTTGTCTCTTTTTAGATTCTACTACCCAATTGAATTCGTAGAACAGTAGTGCAATTTAATTTTTATTACGGAGTCAATATAGTATAAGTAGGCTGGAACATAATCAAATGTCCCAGCCTATTTTATGCATTTCTATTGTATAGTGCAATTATTCTTTTGTCATTTGTTCTTCTATATATTTTGTTATACCTGGTTCAACTTTCTCAAGTGCTTGTTCAGCAAGCTCAATTGATCGTTTATAACGATTGTTTTTAAATAGGCGTTCTGCTTCGTTTAGACTCTTATCTAAACTATTATCATCTTTACGATAGCGATTACCGTATTGTATTAATCGTTCAGCATAAACTGCATTTACTAATACATCATTAGCCTCGTCTTCAAACGTATTCATTTGAATTACAATTTTAGCAACTTTATCCTTTAATTGCTTGACATGAATAGGTTTGGTACTAAACTGTTCATTTACAGCTCTAACTTCGTGATCAATCTCATTTTTCATAATGATAAATCGTTCTGGTACACTTGTTAGATTAGATGCAAGCAATCGACGATATACTTCTTCTTTTTTAGACTGTACACGTAAAAGATTATCTTCAGCATCTGCTTCATCTTCTCGTAATTGAATTAAATGATTTTGTAATTTTTCTTGATCCTCGTTTATTTCTGCAACATGATCGTCTAAATACTCTAAGTTGTCTTTAACTTCACTATAACGGACCGCTGACTTAGACATTTCTTGTAATATTTCATCGTAAACTGCAATTAGATTTTGAATTTCATTTTCATGCTGTCTCACGCTATGAACATCGCTCTCATTAATGAAATAATTTTCTTTAACATAATCTATTTCAGTTTTAAGTGTATAATTCATTTCTTTCGCTCTAAATAATGCGTCAGTAATGTCCTCTTTAGACTCTTCAACTTCATTTTTGGCTTTAACTTCATATTCAATTAAATCATACATTTCATCTAATTTATCATTAATGGCGTCTAATTTTTCATTTGCAGCTTCTAATTCTAATCGACTAATCATTGGCTCAACAAAACTTAATTCCGTTTTCAAACTTTGTAGCGTGCCATCAATTTTGACATGGTCTAAATCAAAACCATCAACTTTTAAGTCGCGACAGCCATATTTTAAATCTTGGAATTGTCCTGGTAATTCCTTTTGGGCTTCACGAATTAATTCCGGAATTTCTTCCATATATGTTTTAAGTTGTGTCATTGTTTCATTTAAGCCAGCAATGTGATTATGTGCTTGAACATAATTACCTTCTGCTTTAAGTGTTTCAAATTGATCAAGTTGCGGTTCGAATTGTTCAATTTGTTGTTCTAAAGGTGCAGCTGCTTCACCATATTGATGTCTATTAGCCAACACATCACGTTTCATTTCACGGTAATTTGTTTTACATTGTTGATAAATACTCTCACTATCTTTATGTAAAGCTACAATTTCATCAACTTCTTTTAATTGTGACTGATACCCTTCTTCATAATGATCCATTAATTCATTGGCATCATCGATATCATTCTGAGCTGCTGAAAATTTAAATTTATCAAGCTGTTCTTCAGCACTTTGTAGTTTTTCTTCTACTGGTGCTAAATAATTAGTTGTGTTATCCATTGTAGCTTTTTTCAATGCATCATATTTCGTTTTTGTTTCACCTTTCAAGTTTAGCTTTGTTAATTTTTCTAGATTGCTTTCATAAGGTAACTGTTGAATTTCAACTTTACGTTCTTCAGCATTAGAAATTAAAGTTCGCTTGTTTGAGCGCAAAAAGAACATAATTCCTATAGCAATCAATAAAATGATGAAAATTGCTAAAATAATGTATAAGACCATCTCATTCTCCTCCTAATTTATCACATTTTATTATAACGTAATTTGCCCTGTGATTTAAGTGAAAAATAGATGAATTGCCGAATTTATTTTTACCTATTATAATATGAAGAAAAATGAGCGAGGTAATTTAATGACTGGTACAACATCTACAAATTATAATTTACTTTCAAAACAACTTCAGAGTTTAATAGAAGATGAAACTAATTTAATCGCTATATTAAGTAACACATCTGCTTTATTAAATGATAATCTCGACCAAATAAATTGGGTTGGTTTTTATTTAATAGACAATCAAGAACTAATATTAGGACCATTTCAAGGTCATCCAGCGTGTGTTCACATCGCTATTGGAAAAGGTGTGTGCGGCACTGCTGTTGCACAAAACCAAACACAGCGCATTGCGGACGTCCACCAATTTCCGGGACATATCGCTTGTGATGCACAAAGTAAATCTGAAATAGTCATACCTTTACATCAAAACAATGAAATTATTGGTGTATTAGATATTGATTCTCCTATTAACAGTCGTTTTAAAGAGGAAGATCAGCGACAATTAGAAAACTTAGTATCAATTATCGAACAACAACTTTCTCTGTAGTTATATTTAAGTATTGACACTTTACCATAAAATGTTACAATAATATTTGTGTGAATTTACGAAAGTAGCAGCTATATATTATTAAGCACTATGTTGTTCCCAAAGCGGACGTGTCGTGTAACTGTAGCTATAAGGCGAAGACACATAAAACAACATATCTTGATGAGCATATAGCACTCTTTTTTGTTTATTCATAACAACAAAAAAGAAAAGGAGGAGTCAATTTATGGCTCGATTCAGAGGTTCAAACTGGAAAAAATCTCGTCGTTTAGGTATCTCATTAAGCGGTACTGGTAAAGAATTAGAAAAACGTCCTTACGCACCAGGACAACATGGTCCAAACCAACGTAAAAAATTATCAGAATATGGTATGCAATTGCGTGAAAAACAAAAATTACGTTATTTATATGGTATGACTGAAAGACAATTCCGTAATACATTTGATATTGCTGCTAAGCAATATGGTGTACATGGTGAAAACTTCATGATTTTATTAGCTAGTCGTTTAGACGCAGTTGTTTATGCATTAGGTTTAGCCCGCACACGTCGTCAAGCTCGTCAATTAGTTGGTCATGGTCATATTGAAGTAGATGGTCGTCGTGTCGATATCCCATCATATTCATTAAAGCCTGGTCAAGTGATTACTGTACGTGAAAAATCACAAAACTTAGATATTATTAAAGAATCTGTTGAAATCAATAATTTCGTTCCTGAATACTTAGATTTTGATGCAGATAACTTAAAAGGTACTTTCGTACGCTTCCCTGAACGTAGCGAATTACCAGCAGAAATCAATGAACAATTAATCGTTGAGTACTACTCAAGATAATAAGTGTTAGACTTTAGGACATCATTCCTAAAAAATTAGCCAGTAAATGCGTATTTTGTAAATGCATTTACTGGCTTTTTTACGTTACGGATGACTGTATGGCTTCATATTCCCTGTATTATCGTATTTTTACTTACAGGTCACAATTTAAAATTATTAACGCTTTCTTTATAGTTGAAAAAGTTCATCTGGTATATCTGTAATAATGCCATCGACACCTAGTTTAATAAGTGACTGTGCAGCTTTGGCTTCATTTACAGTGTACGGCATAACTTTGAGATTAACTTGATGTGCGCCATCGATAAATTTTTTAGTTACTATAGAGTAATTGGGATTAATATAGTCCGCATATTGTGAAATATCTTCAAAATTTGGTAAACGATGCCAATATTTCTTCTTACTTATCAATACACCAAGTTTGTATTCTGTCGTTTTTGTTGCTATAGATCGCACACTTTCTTCGTCAAACGATTGTAAAATCACTTGCCTTTTCGGCATATGATAGCGATCCAAAACGTCGAGTAACATATCTTCAATACCAGGATATTGTTGAGGAACTTTCAACTCTATCAATAATATTTTTGAATATTGTCGTGCTAATTGTAATATGTCTTCTAATTTAGAGATTCGGGTTCCCTTAAAGGCTTCTCCCCATTTGATTCCAAAATCAAATTGTTGTAATTGTTCATATGTATAATCTATGACTTTTCCTCGCCCATTAGAAGTGCGATCAATTGTATCATCATGTATGACCACAAGTTGCTTATCTTTAGTGTAATGGACATCAATTTCTAACATATCTATTGGTAATTCTAAAGCCGCTTTTAAGCCTATATATGAATTTTCAGGATAACGTTTTGATAAACCACGATGTGCAACGATGCTAAACGTTGAATTAGGTCTTGAAATAGTCATTAAAAGTCCCCTTCCTTGCTTTCTATTTTAAATTATCTAAACTAAAGTTAACATATCAAACATGGAGGTCAAAGTTATATGGTTAAGCATGATTTTAAAGTAAAAACACATTGGACAGGAGGACGAGAAAGTATTGGTACCGTAGAAGGCGATATTTTGAATGAACGTATTTCCATTCCCTCATCTCTTGGTGGTAATGGCACCGGGACAAACCCAGATGAAATGTTAGTTTCAGCTGCCTCATCTTGTTATATCATATCACTCGCAGCCGCTTTAGAACGTGCAAGGTTTGATAACATTACTATTAAAAATGAATCTATAGGAACTGCTCAATTTAATCAAGGTAAATTTTCAATGATAAGAATTGTTCATAAACCAACAATATTTATTGATAAATTGCAAAGCAATCGTTTACAACAACGTATTTCAAAGCTAACTCAAATTGCTGATGAACATTGTATGATTTCAAATTCTATCAGAGGAAATATAGAGATTATTATTGAACCAACAATAGCAGAGAATTAACAATGCGTATTATTTTATATCAAGTGACTAAGTACAGCATTCTATGAACAAAAGTCCTGCAATGCGGAGAAAAAAGACACGAAGAAGATTTTTAAGTTGAAATCCTCTTTGTGTCTTTTGGTATTTATGTCTTAACCTGTTTCAGCATTCAAATTGAAATTAGGTACAACTATCTCTATTTTTAAATATATAATATATGAAATTGCCTTTAAAATTTTCAGAATATTTGGTAAAATTGAAAAATCATCATATTGGAGGAAGTTTTATTATGCACTATTACGAAACTTTATTATTAACACCTGGTCCTACCCCAGTACCGAAAGAAATCAATGAAGCCATTCAATTGCCTATGGTAGGTCATCGCTCGGCCGACTTTGAAAACATAGCTAAGACGGCATTTACATCTCTGAAAAAGATTTTTGGCAGTACAAATGATGTTATGGTATTAACTTCAAGTGGAACAAGCGTATTAGAAGCAAGTATGTTAAATATCGTTAATCCAGATGACCATTTTGTCGTTATTGTTTCAGGAGCTTTTGGTAATCGTTTTAAACAAATTGCAGAAACATATTATCAAAATGTACATGTTTTTAATGTAGCATGGGGAGAAGCTGTTAACATTGATGCATTTAAAAATTACTTATCTAATCTAAATGAAACGATTACAGCTGTATTTTGTCAGTATTGTGAGACATCAACTGGTGTCTTGCATCCCGTTGGACAAATAGGATATGCAATTAAATCTTTTGATCCTGACATTTATTTTGTCGTTGATGGTGTCAGTTGCATTGGTGCTGTTGACGCAAATATGGAGCGGGACAATATCGACGTGCTAATATCAGGTAGTCAAAAAGCTATTATGCTGCCACCAGGACTTGCTTTTGTCGCATACAATGATCGAGCACTCGAAAGATTTCAAGAAGTAAAGACGCCCAGATTTTATTTAGATTTAACTAAATATCATTCATCATTAATACAACATAGCACACCTTTCACACCAAATGTAGCACTCTTTAGAGCACTTAACCGCTATAGCGCGTTAATCGAAAATGAAGGATTTGAACATGTTATTAAACGACATAATATCATTAAACAAGCTTTAAGAACAGCACTAAAGGCTTTAGATTTAGACTTATTAGTACAATCACAAGACGCCTCACCTACCGTCACTGCTTTTATACCAAAAGATAGTGCTGAGCTCAAATACATTAAAGATTCATTAAAAGCAAACTATCGTATTACAATTGCTGGTGGCCAAGGCAAACTTAAAGGTCAGATTCTGCGCATTGGTCATATGGGAAAGGTTTCACCATTTGATATTCTTTCTGTTGTTGCAGCGTTAGAAACGATTTTATCTGACTATCGCAAAATGAATTATATTGGTAAAGGCATGAAAGCATATATGGAGGTAATTCATCATGAAGCATAAGATATTAGTAGCAGACCCTATATCTAAAGAAGGTCTTACGGCATTAATAAATAATCCCAACTTTCAATTAGATATTCAAACTAATTTATCAGAAAATGAATTGTGTGAAATGATTGATAGTTATGAAGCTCTAATTGTTCGTAGCCAAACACAAGTCACTGCTAAAGTATTAGAATCTGCCTCACACCTCAAAGTTGTTGCACGTGCTGGAGTTGGCGTTGACAACATTGACATAAATGCTGCTACATTAAACGATATAATCGTGATTAATGCACCTGATGGAAATACGATTTCAGCAACTGAACATTCAGTTGCTATGCTCTTAGCAATGGCACGCAATATTCCAAATGCACATGCTTCATTACAACAAGGAGCATGGAATCGTAAAGCATTTCGTGGTGTAGAACTTTATCAAAAAACTCTGGGAGTAATTGGCACTGGGAGAATTGGTCTTGGGGTAATTAAACGTTTGCAAAGCTTTGGTATGACTGTTTTAGCATATGATCCATTTTTAACTAAAGAAAAAGCCAAAGAATTAAATATCGTTATAGCCTCACTAGATGAGATAGCTAAAAAAGCAGATTTTTTAACTGTGCATACACCTTTAACTGAGAAGACAAAAGGTATGATTGGAAAGGACTTCTTTAATAAAGCAAAATCAACATTACAAGTGATTAACGTTGCACGTGGTGGCATTATAGATGAAGCAGCTTTATTTGAAGCAATAGATAAAAAACAAATTGCCAAAGCTGCCATCGATGTCTTTGAAGAAGAACCTCCAACTAATTCACCTTTAATTAGTCACGACGATATTATTGTAACGCCTCATTTAGGTGCCTCAACTATTGAAGCCCAAACCAAAGTAGCCATTTCAGTTTCGGAAGAACTTGTAGACTATTTTGAGCAAGGATTAATTAAGCATGCGATTAACGCGCCAACATTAGATTTTTCTAATATTAGCAACACTGCTCGAGAATTCATTAAAGTTAGTGAAATTGCAGCTGAACTTGCTGTGCAATTATTTGATCACGCACCAGAAGACATTAAAATCACAGTAAGCGGAGAAATTGTTGAACCGCACGCAGATTTAATCTTGCGTTCATCCATTACACAGTTACTAAAACCACATTTTGGCCATCGTGCAAATTTAATCAATGCTTTAGTATTATTAAAAGAACAAGAAATTAATTATCAAGTTGAAACAAGAACATCAGCTGGCTCAGCTTTTAAGAATTATGTTGAAATACGTTTGCAACATCAATCATATTCTCTAACTATTGGTGCAACCGTTATTGAAGGGTTTGGTCCAAGAATTATAAGAATTAATGATTTCTCAGTCGATTTTCAGCCTAATGCTTATCAATTAATAACTTATCACAACGATGTGCCTGGAATTATCGGTCGAACAGGAGCGTTGCTTGGTCGAGAACAAATCAATATTGCAAGTATGTCGTTAGGTAGAAATACTGAAGGCGGACAAGCCATGATGATTATTGCTGTCGATCAACCAATCACAGACAAAGTTATTCAACATCTCAAACAAACCCAGCAATTCACAAAGATTCATGGAACAATTCTATCGATTCCTAACACAGAGTCTAAGGCATAAAGTTTTCTCCAAGAACTTAGAATAATATCATAAACTATATATACAGAATGGACCATCAATCTCAAAATTATGAGGCTGGGACATAAATCTCAGAAAAATAGCAGTCAGATGAATTGAATTCAACTCATCTGACTGCTTCTTTTTTATTGAATACTTCGTATTGTTGGCTCGCTTTCTTAGGGGACAGCTTCAGCCACCCCAACCTACACTACCAATAGAAACTTCAGTTTTAATATCTTCAAATGATATCACCTACCATATTCATGATATTGTGGAAACCAAGCCCTAAGAAAAATTTAGTCATTTTCAATCCATTACATTTATGTCCCAGACTGTTCAAAATAATCCGTAAATAATCTATTATATATAACTTACCAATCTTTATTTATAGTAGAATGCTTCTAATTTCACCAACATGGTTGATAATAAAGTCTGCCCCATGCTGTTCTAATTCAAGACGAGCTGATTTGCCGCTCAATCCAGTTAATGTTCCAATAAACGTTGCTCCAATTTTTTTCGCACACAATAAATCTGCTAGTGAGTCTCCCACAATATAAACATCTGTACCACAAACGATATGATTTTGATTTTTGATATATTCACTGTAATGCTCACGATGATTTCCATTTAATGTTGCTATATAACTAAATGGATTCGGCTTACCTAATGGTGCAGAAGATGGATATTGTGATTCAGCAGTTAATACCTCTGATGCGGTCACAATATGTGACTGATCAAACCATTGTAATAAACTAAATGATTTAAACGGCACAATTGTTTCTGTTCTAGGTCTGCCTGTTGCAACAGCCAATTGATAGCCTGCTGCATTTAAATCATGTAATAATTGTTGAATTTCCGCTTCAGGCCGTAATAAAATTTCTTGAAAAATAAAGCCTTTTTTAAAGGTGCTTCTTGGTTTTTTCTGTTCAATCTCTTCATATAAACTTTGTCCTAAATACCATTCTTGATAAACCTCTTGCGTAAAATGCCACAGCGTACTTTTTAAATTAAACATATCATCTTGAACAATCTCTAGCTCCTGTTGTGCATATTGCTTTAATGATTCATATATTTGAGTTTTCCCATGTGTTGTCGTTGATAAAAAATGCTTAACATTTAGTGGTGAAAGGCTCGGTTGTTGATTTAAATGTTGCTTAATAAATGCAATACTGTCTACAGTAAAATGCTGACTTGACAGCACAGCCTCTCTATCTCCTTTAGAAAGCTCCTTCAAAATATGTATAAAATGAATGCTAAAAACAATAAATAACATATCCCAATTCGAATTAAGACCCAGTGATTTAAAATGATTTAAAATCTTATCATTCTGAAATATCTCATTTCTAATTTGTTGAATTTGATCATCTGTTAAATCACTATATTGTTTAATAGGTTGAAGACCTAAATAATTTTCACTATGTAATAATTCATCAACTGTGAGTGCTGAAACATCAAAACAACGTTCTTCACTTAAAAAAACGCCATCAACATCAAATAATATAGATTTCACTCACACCACATCCTCTCTATTACTTTTCTTAATCATACCTAATTGATATGTTTGGTGCAAATGCAAAATGCGGTTAAACAGTACGTCAATGTAGACATTTGCTTAACCGCATTTTAATGCTATTTAAATTCTACAATTGCTTTTCAATTTCATCAGCAACTTGTTGAACATGCGTTCCTACAATTACCTGCGCTGAATGGTTGCCACTCTTAGTAACACCTACTGCCCCAGCATTTTTTATTTTCTGTTCGTCTATCACTACATTATCCTTCAGTTCCATTCTAAGACGTGTCGCACAATTCGTTAATGATACAATATTATCCTTACCGCCAAGCCCTTCTAAAATCTGTTTAGCAGTATTGTAATATTTACTTTGACCCTCACCATTATCTGGAACTGCGTGATGATTGTTATCAGTTTCAGTAGGATTAGCAAGCAAATTATCCCCTCTACCAATTGTATTTAAGTTAAAGACCTGTATAACAACTCTAAAAATAACATAATATAATACAAAGAAACACACGCCTTGTACTAATAACATCAACGGATGATTTGCAACAGGATTAATTAATGATAGGGAATAGTCTATCAATCCTGCACTAAATGCAAACCCTGCAGTCCAATGAAACAATGCTGCAATAAATAGTGATAACCCAGTTAATAATGCATGAATAACAAATAAAACGGGTGCTACAAACATGAAAGCAAATTCGATAGGTTCAGTTACACCAACAAAGAATGCACCAATTGAGCTAGCTAAAAACCAAGCATACACTTGCTTTTGCTGTTTGCTTTGAGCCGTATGATAAATCGCTAAAGCAGCAGCTGGCATACCGAACATCATTACTGGGAAGAAACCTGCTTGATAACGTCCTGTAATGCCTTTTACGGCATCTTTACCACTTTGGAATTTACCAATATCATTGATGCCAATAGTATCGAACCAGAATACACTATTTAATGCATGATGTAATCCAGTTGGTATTAATAACCGATTAAAGAATCCATATAAAAATGCGCCAAATGGTCCAAACCCTGTGATTGTTTTTCCAAAAGTAACTATAGCATTATAAACAACTGGCCAAGCTACAAGAAGCACCAACACCAAAAACGTACAGAAAAATGCAGTTAATATCGGCACTAATCTACGTCCACTGAAGAAAGATAGCGCAACTGGTAATTCTGTTTCACTAAATTTATTATATGTATACGCTGCTATTAAACCGATAACAATACCAATAAAAACATTTGAATTATTCATTTGTGAAAAAGCTAAATCTAGACTATTTTCTTTAACATGTAAAACTGGAGCTATCTTGGCTGGTGACAAAACAACAGTTACTAGCAAATAACCCGTCACTGCTGCAAGCGCAACTGCCCCATCATTCTTTTTCGCCATACCAATCGCTACACCAATTGCGAATAAAATACCTAATTGTTCCAGTATGGTTGAACCAACAGTAGTAAAGAACAAAGCAACTTGTGCCCAGATATGCAACGCATTTAATGCATTACCTATTCCAGTAATAATCGCAGCAGCAGGTAATATTGCTACTGGTAACATTAGCGAGCGACCTAAATTTTGAAAAAACTTACCCATATTATCAATCCTTAATACGTATTTATTTTTATTACTTATTTATTATAATTGCCAAACAAATAAATAACCATATGCATTTTGTATTTTTATAGATTTATTTGAAAATGTTAACAAAATATTTAATATTACGAAACTTCTAATACAAAGTATATATTACATAATCTTTATAGCTTGCACGCTTCTATTTTAGTTATGAATTTACCTTTAGCAATATTACATAGCAGTTTAATTAATCATCGTTTCACCTTTAATGTGTAAAAAGTAAAAGCGAACTTCTATTAAATTTTAATAAAAATCCGCTTTGTTTCACTATATATTTTATCTTCAAACTTAAATTTGTTGGTAATATAACAATTTAATTATTTTTCATAATATAAGACATTTAACTCTTTCTGTAATTCCCCTGTTCTTTTTTCAATTTCTTTGGTAAGATATTCAATCTTTTCATTACGTTTTAATTCTTTTGGAATATCACTAAGATAAATAGGTTTTCCAAATTTAATTGTGGCACGACCAGTCAACAATCCTAAAATATGCTTTGGTCCAACGTAAGCAGCTGGTAAAATCGGCGACTTACTTAACAAAGCAATTGTAGAGGCACCTCTTTTTAATGGTGCGCCTTCTGTAGATGTTCGATGTCCTGTTGGAAAGATACCTACCGTTTTATTTTGCTTTAATAAATTAATAGGACGTTTTAATGTACTAGGACCTGGATTTTCTCTGTCTACTGGAAATGCGTTTAAAGAAGTTAAAAATTTACCTATCCATTTATTTTTAAATAATTCTTTTTTAGCCATATAATTAATTTCATTTGGCACAAGCGCTAGCGCTAACATAATGACTTCGTTATAGCTTTCATGTGTACATGTCACAATATATTTACTATCCTTCGGTACATTTTCTTTCCCTAATACATATAAAGATTTAGCCCCTTTTACTAACAAGACATTTAATAATTTACTGATGATTTGATACATAATGGCACCTTCTTTGCTTTTATTTCAACAAATTGAATTTTATCATTATATTCTTGCCTTAACAAGTAGCGTCAAAGATACTTCTAAAGTCTGATAGTAATTTACTAGAATTATTGTTGAAAACCATACATAATAATATTATGTATGAAATAGGAGGTAGACAATGTCAATATTCAATCAACATTATAGAAATCCAAAACCTCGTTTTCCTTTGTTTAAAACAATAGTCATTGCTATTGTTGCAGGAATCATAGGTGCATTAATCGTCTTAGGTATTGGAAAAGCGCTAAATCATACTAGCTTGAATCAAAATGGTTCGCAAGTGCAAGAGGCAACAAACTCTAAAGGTGGCAATCGGCTGGATGGTAAAAGTGAAAAATACAATTCTGTCAACCAAATGATTAAAGATGTATCACCTTCAATTGTGGGTGTTATTAATATGCAAAAAGCTTCAAGTATTGATGACTTGCTGCGTGGTAAATCCACAAAATCACAAGAAGCAGGTGTTGGTTCTGGTGTAATATATCAAGTTAATAATGATTCATCTTATATTGTAACGAATAATCATGTTATTGATGGCGCGAATGAAGTTAAGGTACAATTACATAATGGTAAACAAGTTGATGCTAAACTCGTTGGTAAAGACGCGGTTTCAGATATTGCAGTTTTGAAAATCAAACAAACAAATGGAGTTAAAGCCATTAAATTTGCTAATTCTAGCAAAGTGCAGACAGGTGACTCTGTATTTGCAATGGGTAATCCTTTAGGACTTGAATTCGCTAATTCAGTTACTTCAGGTATCATTTCAGCCAACGAACGTACCATCGATGCAAATACATCGTCTGGCGGTACAAAAGTGACTGTCTTACAAACTGATGCTGCGATTAATCCAGGTAATTCTGGAGGTGCACTTGTTGATATAAACGGTAATCTTGTGGGCATAAATTCAATGAAAATTGCCGCTGAACAAGTTGAAGGTATCGGCTTTGCTATTCCTAGTAATGAAGTTAAAGTTACGATTGAACAACTTGTAAAAAACGGCAAAATCGAACGTCCTTCAATTGGTATTGGATTACTAAATTTAAGTGAAATTCCAGACTCGTATCGTGAAGAATTGCATACAAATCGAAAAGAAGGCGTATATGTGGCTAAGGTTGAACATGGAAGTACGATCAAGAAAGGTGATATTATTACAAAGATAGATAATACAACAGTTAAAGAAGATACCGATTTAAGAACGTACTTATATCAACATAAAAAACCTGGTGAAAAGGTAACTTTAACTATTATTAGAGACGGAAATACAAAAGAAATCGACGTAACATTAAAAAGTCAAAAAGCATCTCATACTTCAGAGTCATCAAGAAGTAGCCAATTTGCACAATAACTTCTTAGCATTTGAATTTAATTTATATAAAAAGGGTCTGGGACATACATC
>NZ_PPPV01000012.1:100390-136804 GCF_002901705.1 Staphylococcus lugdunensis | reverse complement strand
AAAAAATAAGGCACTTTCGTATAATTTAATAAACTTCACTAAACTAAATTAACGCGCTGTATATTATCTAATGCATAAGAGAAAAAACAATTTCTATCAAATAATTTTAATAGAAATTGTCTTTTTTACATTGTTTAAGAACTTAATGTCCCAGACCCTTTATTCATATTCTGTTATCTATAATTCACCATAAAGTATTTCTTTTTACCACGTCTAATAATTGTAAAAGCATTTTCTATCTTATCTTCACTTGATAAATTGTAATTAACATCTTGCTGTCGCTCACCATTAATATAAATCGCACCATTATTTACATCTTCACGAGCTTGTCGTTTTGATGAAGAAATCCCTGTTTCAACTAGAGCTTCAACAATATTAGTATTGTCTGCAGATAATTCTACTTGAGGAACGTCTTTAAAACCTTCTTTTAGTTCTTTAGCAGATAAAGATTTCAAGTCACCACTAAATAATGCTTGTGAAATACGTATCGCATCATCTAAAGCATCTTGGCCATGAATCAATTTAGTCACATTTTCAGCCAGTGCTTTTTGGGCTTCACGTAAATGAGGTTGTTCATCTCTTGATGCTTCTAAACGTTCTATTTCTTCTTTATTTAAGAAAGTAAAATACTTTAAGAATTTTATAACATCATCGTCAGATTGATTTATCCAGAATTGATAGAATTCATATGGACTTGTTTTATCAGCATCTAACCAAACAGCTCCAGATTCAGATTTACCAAATTTCTTACCATCTGATTTAGTAACTAAAGGAATAGTAAGCCCATACGCTTCAGTTTGACCATACATACGTCGCATTAATTCAATACCACTTGTGATATTGCCCCACTGATCAGAGCCACCTACTTGAATTTTACAATTTAAATTTTGATTTAAATGTCCAAAGTCTATGGCTTGTAATATCGTGTAAGTAAACTCTGTATAAGAAATACCATTTTCTAATCTAGATTGAATTGAATCTTTAGCGAGCATATAATTTACACCTACATGCTTACCATAGTCTCGTAAGAAACTAATCAATGAAATTTGACCTAACCAATCTTTATTATTAACTAAAACGGCACCTTTTTCAGTTCCAAATTCAAACAATTTATGCATTTGTGCATTGATACCTTGAACATTATCCTCAACTTGTTCTTCAGTTTGTAACACACGCTCTTCAGATTTACCTGATGGATCACCAATCATACCTGTACCGCCGCCAATGAGCACAATTGGTCTATGTCCATGCTGTTGGAAACGTCTCAAAGTTAAAAACGGTAACAAATGTCCAATATGTAAACTATCTGCCGTAGGGTCCGCACCACAATATAAAGATACTTGTTCTTTGTTTAATAACTCCTCAATACCTTCTTCATCAGTTTGTTGATAAATTAACCCTCTCCACTTTAAATCCTCTAATAAAGCATTTGTCATATCTGTATACCTCCTTAAAAAAATAAAAACCCCTACATTATCAAAATGTAAGGGCGCTTTTGCACGTTACCACCATACTTTAGCATCAACATGTGATACCACTCTCTTAATGATACGTTCATTAATTAAACGTTGGATATATTTTAAAAGGTGTATTCACAATTAAAAAGCGTTAGTTCACAGCACCCACTAACTCTCTGAAGACCTTTATAACTGCTACTTGTCCTTACTATCCAATATTTATGGAATTGACATAATTATAAAGAACTCTGTTTTAAAAGTCAACTTAGTAAAATATGATATACTAGACGTACTTTCAGAAAGGACGCATGTGAATGATAAAAAAATTTGTGGCATATATGCAACAGGCTTCATATTTAAAATATGAGACCAAGTATAAATTAATCAAGCATATCTTAATTACGATGTTTGCGCTACTCTGCCTTATTTTATTGATTCTTTTCATTGCAAGTATGTTTTATTTCCATCGCATTACATCACATGCGTCAGCAATGAGTGACAATGAATTAAAGAAGAAAGCCATACACTTTGCTGGAGATGAAGCGATTGATCATAAAAATAATAATATCTTACAAGCATATGATCAGTCCCAAAATACTTTAATTGTTGGACCTAAACGTGTAAATTCAAACGTGATTGCTGCATTGACATCCTCAGAAGATACATTATTCTATCAGCATAATGGTATTTTACCAAAGGCATTAATTCGTGCAATGATTCAAGATGTTTTCAATGTGAAACAATCATCTGGAGGAAGTACAATTACACAGCAACTGATTAAAAACCAAGTATTAAGTAGTGAGAAGACGTACCGTCGTAAAGCAAACGAACTCGTATTGTCACTGCGCTTAGAAAAGATATTAACTAAAGACGAAATTGTATACACATATCTTAACGTAGTTCCTTTTGGACGAGATTATAATGGCTCTAACATCACAGGTATCGCATCTGCATCGTATAGTTTATTTGGTATCCCACCATCTAAACTTAATATTGCAGAATCTGCATACTTAATAGGCTTACTACAAAGTCCATACACTTATACACCATATGATGAAGATGGCTCAATCAAAAATAATAATCAATTTAATATAGGTATACAAAGACAACACTATGTACTAAAACGTATGCGAGTTGAAAACAAAATATCTGTAAAAGATTACCACAAAGCCTTAAATTTCGATATCAAACATCACCTATTACAACGAGATAAACAAGATGCAAGTTAAATAAAACATTTAAAATTTCCTTTGGCATCATTAAATAAACACCAAATGATATTAAAATTAATTATATATCTGCAGCTAAGCTGTCTACTTTATTTTTATGTATATACGCTTGATTTTATTTAATGGCTCTTAATATAAGAAACATAGCAAAGAAGGCAATTTCTATTGAAACTTAATAGAAATTGCCTTCTTCAACTTGTCAGAAACCTTTAAGTCTTAAACTATTAGCACGTATCACCTAGAATAATCCAACAGCATGGCCGTCATCTGTTACGTCCATATTTAAAGCTGCAGGTTTTTTCGGTAATCCTGGCATTGTCATAATTGCACCAGTTAAAGCAACTATAAATCCAGCTCCCGTTTTAGCTTCTAACTCTCTAATTGTAATATCAAAACCAGTTGGAGCACCTAATGCTGTGGCATCATCACTAAAGGAATATTGTGTTTTTGCCATACAAATTGGATAATTGTCCCAACCATTATTTTTAAAGTCTTTTAATTGTCGCTTAGCCTTTTTACTAAATGTTACTGAAGCACCGCCATAAATATCTTTGACAATTGTTTCAATTTTTTCTTCAAGTGGTTGATTTAAATCATATAAGAATTTAAATTCTTGTGGTTGATCAATGACTTCTAATACTTGATTAGCTAGGTCTACGCCACCTTTTCCACCTTTTTCCCAAACTTCGGTAAGTGCTATTCTCACATTATTTTCTTTTGCCCATTGCTTGACATACTCTGTTTCAGCATCTGTATCATGAATGAAAGCATTTAAAGCAATGACTGGTTCAACTCCAAATTTTCTAATATTATTAACGTGACGTTCTAAGTTAACAATACCAGCTTTAACAGCTTCAACATTTTCTTCTTTCAAATCATCTTTTGCAACGCCACCATGCATTTTTAATGCACGTACAGTTGCAACTAAGACAACAGCTGATGGTTCAAATCCAGCTTCACGTGCTTTAATATCAATGAATTTTTCTGCACCTAAATCAGAACCAAAACCAGCTTCAGTGATTACAATATCAGCTAAGTCTCGAGCTGTTTCAGTAGCTAAAATAGAGTTACAACCATGAGCGATATTAGCAAAAGGTCCACCATGAACAAGTGCTGGTGTTCCTTCGATTGATTGAACTAAGTTTGGCTTAATTGCATCTTTTAAAATCATCGCTAATGCGCCTTCAACTTTTAAATCTGCTACAGTAATTGGTTTACGATCACGTGTATAACCAATTGTAATGCGACTAATTTTTGATTTTAAATCTTTGATATCACGTGCTAAACATAAAATAGCCATAATTTCTGAGGCAACTGTAATGTTAAACCCATCTTCACGTGGTACACCGTTAGTTGGACCACCTAAGCCAACATTGACATGTCGTAATGCTCGATCATTCATATCAAGAACACGCTTCCATTCAATTCTGCGTACATCAATGCCTAATTCATTGCCTTGATGAATATGATTATCAATAAATGCTGATAATGCGTTGTTTGCTGTTGTAATCGCATGGAAGTCACCATTAAAGTGTAAGTTAATATCTTCCATTGGCAGCACTTGTGCATAGCCACCACCTGTTGCACCGCCTTTAATACCAAAAGTTGGTCCAAGTGCAGGTTCACGCAACGCAACCATTACATTTTTATTTAGCTCATTAAATGCATCAGCTAAACCAACAGTAACTGTTGATTTCCCTTCACCAGCTGGCGTAGGACTCATCGCAGTAACTAATACTACTTTACCTTTTTCGCCTTTAGAATTAACTTTGTTAATATCAATCTTTGCTTTATAATGACCATATTGCTCTAACGCTTCGTCAGGAATCCCTGCTTTCTTAGCAATCTCCCCAATTGGTCTTAATGTTGATTGATTTGCAATTTCTAAATCTGATAAATGTGCCAACTACTTTCAACCCCTTGTTCTAAATAGTATATTGTAAGAGCACCCTGATTGTTTGGGTATCATAATTTCTTACATACTTAATAATAACTAACTCTGCCAATGATGTCGAATTTTTGATAGCGTTTACAATTATTTTGACTAAAAACATATGCATGTAAAATAAATATACGTATATTTTGGCTATTTATTTAGCAAATATCGCATACATATTGAAAACGCAAAATGGTAAAATATATTATCATTTTGCGTTCCAAACTATACATTCAATTGTTGATTATATAAGGAAAAGCATCTTTTATTTTAAAAATAAGTTCCTGCTATTTTTAGTCCTCCATAGTACTTAAATCACCTGCATCTAAATTAAGTTCCCATGCTTTAAGTACACGTCGCATAATTTTACCTGAACGCGTCTTAGGCAATTTATCTCTAAACTCAATTTCTCTAGGAGCAGCATGAGCTGATAGACCTTCTTTTACATATTTTTTAATATCTTCTTTTAAATCATCAGTCGGTTCATATCCTTGGCGTAAAGCAACAAATGCTTTTATAATTTCACCACGTACTGGATCAGGCTTTCCGATAACACCAGCTTCAGCAACAGCTTCATGCTCAACTAATTTAGATTCGACTTCAAATGGTCCCACACGTTCGCCTGCTGTCATGATGACATCATCTACACGACCTTGAAACCAGAAGTACCCATCTTCATCTTTATATGCTGAATCCCCAGATATATACCAGTCTCCTATAAAATAAGAACGATATTTTTCTGGATTATCCCATATTTCATACATCATAGACGGCCACCCCTTTTTTATTGCTAAATTGCCCATACGATTAGCTGGCAATTCATTTCCCTCATCATCGATAATAGCAGCTTCCACACCAGGAATTGGTTTTCCCATAGAACCCAATTTGACATCCATTGCAGGATAATTAACAATCATATGTCCTCCTGTTTCAGTCATCCACCACGTATCAAGAACACGTTTACCATATGCTGATTTTGCCCATTTGATAACTTCTGGGTTTAATGGTTCTCCCACAGATAGAATAGATCGTAACATTGACAGATTATATTTTTGAACAATATCATCACCAGCACTCATCAACATGCGTAACGCGGTTGGTGCCGTATACCAAATTGTAACTTTGAATGCTTCAATCATCTTATACCACTGTTCAGGCGTAAAACGTCCACCTGCTATACAATTTGTGACGCCATTTAGCCAAGGTGCAAATATACCGTAAGAAGTTCCAGTAACCCAACCAGGATCAGCTGTACACCAATATACATCGTTTTCTTGTAAATCTAATACATATTTCCCCGTTATATAATGAAGTAGCATTGCTTGTTGTACATGAAGTACGCCCTTAGGCTGTCCTGTTGAACCTGAAGTATAATGTAATATTAAACCATCGTCGCGTTGTAACCATGTGATATTAAATGATGTGCTAGCTGATTGCATTAACTTATTAAAATCTATATAGTCATCAGACACATCATCATCCACGATAATGATTTTTTTGAGATGTGGTAATTTTTCTTGTGGTATACGATGAAGTAATTTATTTGTTGTTATAACAACTTTGGCTTCACTATTCGCTAAACGATCTGTTACTGCCTTTTCCATAAAAGCCTCAAATAATGGACCAACAATTGCACCTACTTTTAATATACCTAAAAAGGCAAAATACAATTCAGGTGTTCTCGGCATAAAGATAAAAACGCGATCCCCTTTTTGCACATTTGCATGCTCTACTAATACATTCGCCGCTTGATTGGATAAGTGCTGTATATCTGAAAATGTATATTGTTCCTGACGCTCATTATCTTTATAGTTTAAAGCGATTTTGTCTCCTTTACCATCGTCTACGTGACGATCTATACATTCATATGCCATATTGATTTTCCCTGTTTTATACCATGAAAAAGCTTTTTCTACTTCATTCCAATCAAAGTTTTGATATACATCCTCATAATTGCTTAAATTATATTCTCCCGGTTCACTCTTATATACTTCTACCTTCATTTGAAATCCCCCTTATATGAAATCGCTTTCTTAGCATGTATTATACATAAATTTTTGTGTTATTCAAAATTTTTAGAGAATTTTTACATTTATATTTTTAATTTACGTCCATAGCCTTTATACTAATTATAATAAGATGTCGGAGGCGGAAATCAATGAAGCATGTCAAAACTTATGTCTTAAAAAATATCAACATACAAGATATTCATTTTGTTATTGAAGGACCTGTATCTTGCAGTTTTTTGAAAACGCTTACTTTCGATGATCAACTTGATGCTTTTCGACCTCCAAAGGAACAATTTAATGCTTTATTAGAAATTTCACGCCTGATGGAAGGTCGAGTATATATCATTAGAGAACGCACACATATCATTGGCTATGTAACCTATCACTATCCGGATGAGTTTGAGCGTTGGTCTCAAGGTCATTTACCTTATCTTATTGAATTGGGTGCCATTGAATTATGTCCAAAATATCGTCATTTACATTTGGGTGGTCTACTCATCGCAACTAGTCTTTCTAGTAATGAGTTTGAAGATTATATTGTTTTAACGACAGAATATTATTGGCATTGGGATTTAAAACAAGCAAAGTTAGATGTTTTTGAATATAAAAAAGTGATGCAAAAAATGATGGCCAAAGGTGGATTAGAAGTTTTTGCTACAGACGAACCTGAAATCACAAGTCACCCTGCCAATTGCTTGATGGCTCGCATTGGCAATCGTATCACACTCGATCAACAACAAGCATTTGATGATTTACGCTTTCAAAATCGCTTTTTCTTTTAAATTCTATTTACTAAAGGAAGTTTGATATGATGCATGATAAAAGAAAAACTGGATATGTCTATTCAGATAAATTATTAAAATATCGTTTTGATAATCATCATCCTTTTAATCAAATGAGACTTAAACTAACGACAGAATTGTTGCAGACGGCTGGCTATTTAAACAATAGTAATATAGTGGAACCACCTATTGCAACAACGAATGAACTAACCCTCGTGCATCAATACGATTACGTACAAGCAATTAAACATGCATCACATGGTATTTTAAGTAATCAAGAAGCTGATAAATATGGATTAAGTGGCGAAGATACGAATCAGTTTAATAATATGCATAGCCATAGTGCTCGAATTGTTGGCGGCGCATTAACATTAGCAGATTTGATTATGAAAGGCATTTATCATAATGGTTGTCATCTTGGTGGTGGTTTGCATCACGCTCTAGAAGGACGTGCCAATGGATTTTGTGTTTATAATGATGTCGCAATTACGGCTAAATATTTAAATCAAAAATACGGCCAGCGGGTATTAATTGTGGATACTGATGCACATCACGGAGATGGTACACAATGGCGATTTTATACTGATGAAGAAATAATGTGTTATTCCATTCATGAAACGGGAAAATTTCTATTTCCTGGCTCAGGACATTATACTGAACGTGGAGAGGATCAAGGATATGGTTACACAGTCAATCTACCTTTAGAGCCTTATACAGAAGATGCCTCATATCTTGAATGCTTGGAGCTATCACTTAATGCTATAATTGAAGCATTTAAACCAGATATAATATTGAGTGTGCATGGGGTAGATATTCATTTTCAAGATCCATTAACTCATATGAATTGTACGCTTGATGCATTGTATCAAATTCCCTATCTAATAAATGCACTTGCAGAAACATATACTGATGGCAAAATTATTATGTTTGGTGGTGGAGGTTATAATATTTGGACTGTAGTTCCAAGAGCATGGAGTCATGTTTACTTAGCATTAACAAGACAAACTAAACCTCATGGTGCTTTACCACAAACTTGGATTAATAAATGGACAAGTTATGCTCCAAAACCGTTACCACAAACTTGGAATGAAAGTCTCGAACACTATATTAATATTCCACGAAGAGAAGAAATAAGTAAGCATAATTTAGAACGTGCTTTACGTATTAAATCATGGTATCAATAGTATTTAAACAAAGAGAAACACTTTCGCATAAATACTCGTAGTTGCATTTAACGAAAGTGTTTGAAGTCTTTGTCACAGTAGAGCTGTTCATGTCGAATAAAACAATATGATTAATGGAAGCGCATACCACCATCAACTATAATTGTTTGACCAGTGATATAATCAGAATCACTGCTAGCTAAAAAGCCAACAACATTAGCTACATCTTCTGGTTTTGAAAGTCGTTTTAAAGTAATTTGATCTGAGAATTGTTTCCAACCCCACTCTTCTGGTTGATTATTTTCTTTAGCTAATTTAACAGCAATACCTTTCATCATTGGTGTTTCAACAATACCTGGAGCAAAAGCATTAACTGTAATGCCTTTTTCAGCTAAATCACGTGCTGCTACTTGTGTAAGACCACGAACTGCGAATTTCGTACTACTGTATAAAGACAAACCTGCGTTACCTTCAACACCAGCTTGTGAAGTAGCATTAATAATTTTACCGCCGTGTCCTAATTTTTCAAATTGTTCTAGTGCTGCTTGAATGCCCCAGAATACACCACCGACATTAACACCAACGACTTGATTAAATTGTTCTGGTGTAACTGTTTCGATTGGCGTCATTGGTCCTAATCCAGCATTATTAACAAGTACATTTAAATCTCCAAAATGATTTACAACCTCACCCAATACTTTAAATACTTCATCACGATTGGATACGTCAGCTTTGTATGCTGCTGCTTCTTGACCTTGTTTATTCAATTTAGCTGCTGCTTCTTGAGCGCCTTCATAATTATAGTCAACGACAGCTACGTTAAATCCATCATTAAATAAACGTTGTGCAATGGAAAAACCAATACCTTGTGCTGCGCCAGTTACGACTGCTACTTTTTTAGTATTACTCATTATCAATCACCTCATAATAATTCTTTTCAATTTTATATTAGCACTTTGTAAAATTTATAGGGTGTCTTTTTTGTGAATTTTTCGATAATTCTAATAATATTACAATTATAGCTGTATAAAACGCAAAAAAGGTCTGAGATATTAAGTTCTTAAACAATGTAAAAAAGACAATTTCTATTATGTATTAGATAATATACAGCTTGTTATTATTTTAGGGTGATAAGATGTAGCCCCACGATGGTGTTTGAATTCATCGAATTCATTATCTTGGATTGTTTCAACAATTTCATTTACATATCGAGAAATATCATTTGTAGGAATAAGTATTGAAGTTTCCATTGGTAGTGTATAGTGTAAGTTGATTCATGTTATAAGCTTTATACATAAGGCACTTCGTTAATTTAGTTTAGTGGTATTTATTAAATGATACGAAACTGCCTTATTTTTTAAACATTTAAAGGTGAAATTACATGTTAATACGTAGCATTTATGGCGAGACTCCTGAGGGAGCAGTGCCAGTCGAAGACAGGGCTCCAACAAAGAGAAATACGAAAAGCATTTCGCCAAGCAAAGCAAGTTGGGGTGGGGCCCCAACAGATAGGCCTTCGAAAAGAAAGCCATCGGACAAAGCAAGTTAGGGTGGCTGAGACGGCATCCTAGGAAAGCGAAGCCATTCAATACGAAGTATTGTGAAAATAGAGAACAGCAGTAATATATTTTCTAATTGAAAATGATCTTACTGCTGTTTTTAGGAATTTATATCCCAGACCCGCATATATTTTATGACTAGGTTATATACTATTTTTTATTTTTCCACCAAAATTATTTTGTTGTTCCTCTGTATTCAATTCTATGTGGCAAAATCACATTAGGTTCATCAATAGGCTCGTCATTCATATATTTCGTTAATAGGCGCATACCAACTGCACCAATATCATACAATGGTTGAATCACACTTGATAATTTTGGTCTAACCATCTCAACTAAACGCGTGTTGTTAAAACTTACAATTTGTAAATCTTGAGGGACTTTCACACCTTTGTCTTGAGCACTATGCAAAATTCCAATTGCTTGCTCATCACTAATGACTAAAATAGCATCCGGATGATGGCCTTGTAACTGTTCAAATGCATGTACACCTTCTTTATAACTTTCTTTTCCAGTAAGATGTAAAGCATCGTCAAGTTTAAGTTGATGCTCCCTTAGAGCCTCGCTTAAGCCATCAAGTACATCATCTTGGGCCTTTTTCGAATAATCTCCACCAACAAGCGCAAACTTAGTTGCACCATTTTGAATAAGTTGTTCTGTCACTTCTTTGGCAGCCGATTTAAAGTCAATATTAACTGATGCAATTTGATCGTCTTTTCCATTTGTTCCCGAAACAACAACGGGCACTGATGATTGACTTATTAAATCTTTTATCTCATCTGAAATCGTACCACCTAAGAATATAATACCGTCCACTTGTTTACTTAATAAATTATTGAATATCTCTTTTTCTTTTTCAGGATCATTATCTGAATTAGAAATAATAGAATGATATTTGTACATCGTTGCAATATCTTCTATACCTCGAGCCAATTGTGAATAATAAATATTTGAAATATCTGGAATAATTACACCTACTGTTGTTGTACGTTTACTAGCTAATCCGCGAGCAACTGCATTAGGTCGATAATTTAAGCGCTTTATCACTTCATTGACCTTTTTACGTGTTTCTGGTTTTACGTTTTGATTACCGTTAACCACTCTTGAAACGGTTGCCATGGATACTCTGGCTTCTCTAGCAACATCATAAATTGTAACTGTCATAGCGTCCTCCTGTAAGCGGTTTATTTATTATTATATCGTGTTTTCATTTCATTTTCAAAGTTTAACACAAAAAACTTATGTATTAAATATGTTTTAATTTCGTTCACATATCTGTAAAAAATATTTACTAATTAAAATAAATACCTGCCATAGTGATTCATTAATATGACAGGTACTTGAATTCAGCTAATAACTATTTTAACTTTTTGCTATTATATAATTCAGAAAGTGGTTTAAGTTCGCTGTAAAATGCGTCAAACTCATCTAAGTCCATTTGTTGAGCACTATCACTCAATGCAACAGCAGGGTTAGGATGAACTTCGGCCATTACACCGTCAGCACCGACTGCTAATGCTGCCTTTGCAGTTGGTAACATAATGTCCTTTCTACCCGTACTATGTGTTACATCTACCATAACAGGTAAATGTGTACCTTGTTTAAGAATTGGTACTGCAGAAATATCTAATGTATTTCTTGTAGCTTTTTCATATGTGCGAATACCACGCTCACATAAAATTATATTTTTATTTCCTTGAGAGGCAATATACTCAGCAGCATATGTAAATTCTTCAATTGTTGCTGAAAGCCCTCGTTTTAGTAATATAGGTTTATTTGTACGACCAGCTTCTTTTAGTAATTCAAAATTTTGCATATTACGTGCACCAATTTGGAAAACATCTAAATAATCATCCGCAAGTTCAAAGTGAGCAGGATTAACGATTTCACTAACAATATTTAATCCAAATTTTTCTTTGACATTTTTTAATATTTTAAGCCCTTCTAAACCGAGTCCTTGGAAATCATAAGGTGATGTACGAGGTTTAAAAGCACCACCACGTATGAATTTTTCACCTTTTTGTTGAAGATTACGAGCTACAGCATCTACTTGTTCTTGTGATTCAACGGAGCATGGACCAAAAACAAATGATTTCTTACCATCTCCAATAATGCCACCATTTTTAAATGTTACAACTGTATCTTCTGGCTTTAATTTTCTTGATACATATAAATGTTTTTCATTTTCTGATTTTTGTAAATCTGTGGACGCTTTAAAAATTTCTTTAAATAACTGTTTAATTACATTATCATTAAAAGGACCTTGATTTCGATCTAATAAATCGTTTATCATCTCTTTTTCACGTTGTGGATCATAAACTCTCGTACCCTGTTTTAATTTTTCTTCACCAATTTTTTGCGCCAATTCCCCACGTTTGGACAACAAATCTAATATTTGATTATTAATCGATACAATCTCTTCTCTGTATGATTCTAATTTATTACCCATAAATACTCACCTCAAAATTCTGTTTTAACAATTAGTGTCACTTTAAAGCGATAAAATTATTAATATTAAACTCTATTTTAACAATTCTTTTTTTATTCTTCAACCTCATACGATCTATATTTTTAGAATTTTCTGATATTAATAACATAAAGTAAAAAGGTATCTCCATTATAACTTAATTATAGATGAAGATACCTTTAAATATTTAATCATTGAAAGTACGTTTATCAATTTTACTTTTAGCTTTTTCTACACGTTGTGCTTGTTTAGGTGTTGATTTATGTTCATTTTTAGTTGAATTATCCTGCTGAATCGACTTTTCTTCATGCGTAATTACGCCATTATCAAAATGTGCTGACTGATGCGTTTGTTGGTCTTTAATTTGTGCTTCTGGTTGATTTATTGAAGGCTTTGTAACTAAATTTGGAACACGTTCAACTTTCACAAATTTTAATTCTGGTTCAGTTAATAGCGCTTTTGTTTTAGCCGTAACAGAGCTATCTTGTTCCATTTTTTGAGCTTTGCCTTTTGCTGCTTGTGCTAAACGCTGTGCTTGATTATTTGCTATCATCTTTTTTGTTTTATTAGAAGGCGCTTTTAATGTATCGTTTGTTTCGTGTTTTATTGCTTGTTGTTGTGCTGCTATTTCTGTGGCACTCGCTTCTTTTTTATTCTCTTCTTGTGCTTCTGCTTTAGCTTGCTGAATCTCTTGTGCTTCTGGTGAATCATCTTTTAATGTATCATTTACTTCTTCTTTAATAGCTTGTTGTTGTGCTGCTATTTCATCTGGTGAAATACTATCTTGTTGTTTAAAGTCTTCTATCTTGCTTTTTATAGCGTTAAAATTCGTTTCAGCTTGTTCTTTTATATTAAGATATTTCTGTTCTAATTCTTGTTCTTTCTTTTTAAGTTCATCTATTTTTTCAAAACCTTTATTTTTATATAATAGACCAATCGTTGAACCAATAATTGCGCCAGTAATAAAACTTACTACAAAGTCTTTTCGTTTTGGAACTTCATTAGAATAGGGCGTTAAATTTTGATGTTGGTAACTATCATGAGATAAAATATCACCTGAATGTGTATGTTCAAGTGGTTGTTGATTAAATTTTTGACTCATTGTAACTCCTCCTATAACAAATGCACTTAAACAGGTACAAACCTCATTTAAGTGCATGAAATTACATCTTATTAAAAAGTTTTCTCTACAAAAGTTAAGCAGCTTTATTTAATGGATTTTAGTGTCATCAGCTACAGAACTTGTTTTGTAGTTTGAACTTTCTCTACGATAGTGTCTGTTTTGCCATTTATCTGCAATTTCCATTGCAACATTGGACCATTGCACTACTTGAGAAATTTTATCTTCATTTTGAGAGATATTGTGAGTAATTGAATTTGTTACTTTATCAATTGAGCCATTTAAATTTTGAACAGAATCGCCAATACCTTTAACAGCATCAACAACAGAATTTAAACGTTCAACTTTACCTTGGATATCCTCTGTTAAACGATTTACTTTGTGGAGTAAATCTGTAGATTCACGTGTAATACCTTGAACTTGGCCTTCAACACCATCAAGAGTTTTTGCTACGTGATCTAAATTTTTCTTAACTGACATTAACACAACAACTACACCTATACATAAAATTAAGAATGCAATTGCAGCGATTATTCCAGCAATTGGTAAAATCCAATCCATTAAAAACGCCTCCTAAATACCTATTAAAAATGTCATTAGTATTAAATACCCATGAGAATAATGTATAAACATATTAAAAATTATTTGTTATACCTAATTTGTGTTCGTATGCACGTTGTATTTTTTGTATATCACCAGCGCCCATAAATAAAATCACAGCATTATCAAATTGTTCTAATATGTCAATATTATTTTCGTCTATTAATGCAGATCCGTCAACACGTTTGATTAAATCTTGAATCGTTAAGTCTCCTGTGTTTTCTCGAATAGAACCAAAGATTTCACATAAAAAGACATGATCAGCCTTGCTTAAACTATCAGCAAACTCATTTAAAAATGCTTGTGTTCTAGAAAACGTATGCGGTTGAAAGACTGCAATGACTTCTTTATTTGGATATTTCTTTCTTGCTGTTTCTATTGTAGCACTAATCTCTCGTGGATGGTGTGCGTAATCATCAACTAATATTTGTTGATCATATTTAGTTTCATTAAACCGACGTTTGACACCACCAAATGTTTCAAGTGCTTCTTTAATATTTGCAACATCCATATCTTCTAAATAGCTAATTGTTATTACTGCAAGCGCATTTTGAATATTATGATTGCCATATTGTGGTGTTAAGAAGTGATCGTAATATTTGCCATTGATGTATACATCAAATTCAGTACCTTTATCAGTAATTTGAATATCATTGGCATATACGTCATCTTTATCACTTAAACCATAATAATATATTGGGATATCCACGTTAAGTTTACGTAAATGTTCATCGTCCCCCCAAGCTATAATTGCTTTTTTTACATTATTAGCCATCTCTTGAAATGCATCAAAAACATCTTCTACATCTTTAAAATAATCAGGATGATCAAAATCGATATTTGTCATAATAGCATAGTCAGGACGATAGCTTAAAAAATGTCGACGATACTCACATGCCTCAAAAGCAAAGTAGTCGCTTTGAGGTATTCCCAAACCTGTGCCATCTCCAATTAAAAATGATGTCTTTTTATCACCATTCATGACATGTGATAACAATCCAGTTGTTGATGTTTTCCCATGTGCGCCTGTAACAGCCACAGAGGTATATTGATCGATAATGTGACCAAGGAAATCATGATATTTAATAACGTCTAGTTTTAAATCATGCGCTCTAACAACCTCTTCATGAGTGTCTGGAAAAGCGTTTCCCTGTATGACTACCATACCCTCTTTTATATTTTCTGCACTAAAAGGTAATATTTTTATGCCTTTGTTTTTTAATGCTACTTCAGTAAATACATATTTTTCAATATCAGACCCTTGAACTTCATGTCCTAAGTCATGCATGATTTGCGCTAAAGAGCTCATGCCAGCGCCTTTTATACCAACAAAATGATAATGCGTCATATCACTTATACTCCTTTATTCATTTAATTATTTGTTATATCAGCTTCTGTTATCAATACATCTCTAGGTTTAGAACCATTTGCTCCTGTTATATAACCTAGTTGTTCTAATTGATCGATAATTCGTGCTGCACGATTATATCCAATTTGGAAATGTCGTTGAATTAATGACGTTGATATATGACCTTCTTTTATCATAAATTCACATACATCCTCAAATAATTCGTCTTGAGCTTGTGATTGATTTTTCTTTAATAGTTCCTTTTCCTCAAATAAATAATCTGGTTCGCGTTGATGCTTAATAAAATCTACAACACCATCAATTTCATCGTCAGATACAAATGTACCTTGGACTCGAATTGGCTTGTTCATTCCACTGCCGAGATATAGCATATCACCATATCCGAGTAAACGTTCTGCACCACCACTATCTATGATTGTTCGTGAATCAACGCTTGATGAAACCATAAAGGCAATACGCGTAGGTATGTTAGCTTTAATCAAACCAGTAATAACATTAACTGATGGTCTTTGTGTAGCAACTAGCATATGAATACCACATGCTCTCGCTTTTTGAGCAATTCTAGCAATAGACTGCTCTACTTCTTGTGGCGCTATCATCATTAAATCAGCAAGTTCATCTATAACTATGACAATTTTAGGAATACGTTGTTCATAAGATGCTTTTTTATTAAATGCAGTAATATTTCGAACGTGATATTGCGCAAATAATTTATAGCGTCGTTCCATTTCTTCAACAGCCCATTTCAGGCTTTGTGTAGCGGCCTTAACATCTGTAATTACTGGTGAAACTAAATGAGGTAAATCATTGTACGGTGCTAATTCTACCATTTTAGGGTCAATTAATAGTAACCGCAATTCTTCTGGATGGTTTTTATACAATAAAGACATTAATATGCTATTAATGCATACGGATTTACCTGAACCTGTTGCACCTGCAATTAAAGCATGTGGTGTTTTAGCGATATCCATAAGCAACGGTTCATTATTAATTCGATTACCCATTGCTACAGTTAATTTTGATTCAGAATGCTTAAAATGCTCAGTCTCTAATATTGATTTTAAGTTTACCTTCGTGGGGTTTTGATTTGGAACTTCAATACCAACTAGACTTGTACCAGGAATTGGCGCTTCGATACGTATATCTTTGGCTGCAAGTGCCATTTTGATATCATCTTGCAATGCAGTAATTCTTGATACCTTAACACCCTTTTCAACAGCCAATTCAAAGCGTGTTACACTTGGTCCAACTGTAACATTCTTCACTTCTGCTGGCACATTGAAATAATAGAATGCATCATTAAGCTCTTGCTTTTTGCTATCAATCCATGTTTCATCAATTTCTTGTGGTTGAGCATCATTTAAAATATCTAAATCCGGCAACTTAATGTTCGGGCCTCTTCGTATCATTGTCTGTTCAGGTTTTGCAGTTATATTATTGTTATCATTCTTAGATTGTTTTATTTCACCATCAGGTTGTGTCGCATTTACATTTGCCTGTATATTAGTGGAATCGTCTTCTAAATCTTCATTTTGTGGATATATATCTTGACTTAGTTCATCAGTGTTTCTTTCTATTACGTTATGATTACTTTCATGATTTTTAGCGACATTGTTTTTGTCTAATGTTTGTGATGTCTGTGGAGCTAACTCTGGCACATTAACTTGTTTTTCTCGTCTTTTGGCTTGTTGATCCATCATTCTTTTTCTATCAGATGGTGTCATAACGACGTTAAATGGTTTAGAACCTAGCTTAATATTGTTCTTATTTTGTGCTTTTACAGCATATGTTGTGTCATGATTATGCTCTTTTTTCGTTGCTGATTTTTTCTGTTGCAACTTAGTTGCGCTGTGTTGTGCACTTTGTTTTGAGTCGATGTCGTTATGCGACTCATGATTTCGATATGCATGACCTTGTTTAATTGTAGAACTTTCTCTATTATCACTGTTTGAACGCGTATTATTGTCATCAGCAGTTTTAGTCGAAATGTCAGCCTGCTCTATTTCATGATATTCTGCATCTGTAATGTCATTGTCTATCAAATGATCATCTTGATGTTTATCACTGTGTTGTTCTCTGTCTAACATATTTTTATGCTGTTCAGCTTCTAATGTTTCTTGGTCATCCGATTGCTGAATGTTATTTGAGCTTTTATCAGCAGAAACATCAGTAATGTCTGACACATTAACTTGATCATCTGTTAATTCTTGAATTTGTTGAATATCATCTAAAGCTATTTCCTCATAGTGATAATCTCTTTTTTCATCGTTGTTATCATTATGAGTATCTTCGGAAGTATGCTCAGCTTGCCGATTATTATCTTTTAACGATGTATCGTCATTAAGCGAACTTTCACCCGTATAACGTTCAGCTTGTTTGGCATACATAGCATCTATGGCTTTTTGTATGTCATCATCTTGATGTTGTTTCTGCTGACGTTTATCTTGCAATGCCTTTTTAAATCGACGTTTTTGTAACACTTTGCGTTCTCTTTCTTTACGTATTTCTTCAACAATCTGAGAAGCATAAATGTTTTCGATATTTATAGTATTATTTCGTGCGGGTTGGCGTTTTTTTATAATATCATCGCGATGCGTTGTCTCATCATTGTGTTGACTTTGTTGATTCGTATTTTCAGCCTGAGTTGACTGCACTGGTTGCTGTGTATCTCTTTTAACTTCAGTTTGTTGTTTATCGTTATTTCGGCTTTCATCATCACGCTTATCATGCTCAACATCAGGAATGATACCATTTTCAATTGGACGTCTTTTTTTTGTTCCAAAAATAGCTGAGGGAACTTCACTAGCTTTAAAACTATGTGCTTGATATGTAGGTTTCGCTTCATTTGCAGACGATTTGATCCGCTCAGATTGCAATTTAAAGCGTGGTTTAGTGCTTGAATAATGCGAATGCGGTGATGTTTGTTGTGTTGTATATGCTGATGCTTGTTTCTTTAATCTGGATTGACTATCTGCATGTGATTGTTCTTTGTGTCTGTCATCATGTGAAGATGTTGCGCGTTGCCCACTTCCTGTATAATTTCTATGTCTACGGCGGTGTGTATGTGCTTGACCAGTTGTGAAGTCAGATTGATATGTTTGTCGACGGCGATTATTGTTACGCTCATTAACGTTATCGGTTGATGAAATATCATCTTGAACTTCATTATCTGAAATATTCATAGGAAATCGAAATTTTCCTTTTGGTCTTTCGTAGATATCATTATTTTCAGGAAGTAATGAGTCTTCGCTATTTAATTGATGCTTTGAATGTTGACGACGCGTTTTACGAAAAAAGACATCACTATCTGAATGATTATTTTCGCCAAATAATTTATCGAACCAGCTCATATACTCACTACCTTCCTACTTTTATTCAAAAAATGCTTGTCTAATTTGGTAATTATCAGATAATACCAAGATGCCTTTCTCTTGTGGCGCATTCGGCAAGTTAAGTTCTTTCATTGAACATACCATACCGCTTGAATCAACACCTCGTAGTTGCGCATCTTTAATAACCATACCACTAGGCATAACAGCGCCAACTTTAGCAACAACAACTTTTTGCCCAGCTTCTACATTAGGTGCACCACAAACAATTTGCAATACTTCTGTTGCAACGTCAACAGATAAAATACTTAGCTTGTCTGCATTAGGATGCTTTTCTTTTGTTTTCACATAACCCACAACAAATTTTGGAGATAAATCAGCATCTAATTGATATGAATAACCAGCTTCTGAAATGACTTGTTGCAATTTGTTAAGTATTTCCTCTGTTAATTTAATATTACCCACGTCTTGAATATGAAAATAATGAGAAAAATTGAAAATATTAAAACCAACAACAGCGTTATCTTGTGTTAATTGAACAACATTTTCTTTGATTTCATAAGCAACGTCACCTTCAACAGGATTTATTTGTAGAAATGCCACATCTCCAACGCCTTTGGGATTGTAAAATAAATTCATCATTTAAAACTCCTCTATATCGCTTCTAGTATTCTTTATGATTAAACTTTTTTCTATTTGCTTCTAATCTCTGTATAACATTAGGATCTCTTTTTTGTTTGTTATTTTTACCTAAAATAAAAATCGGTTCTAAGTGACCTTTACTATATCCAAATGATAAGGAGGTAATAGGTACTAATCCTTTAGTGAAAAATTCCATCGTTAAATGAGCCATCACATCATAGCCAGTTTTATTTCTTATATCAGCAATGATAAGCACATCTTGATGTGGTACAGCTACAAGCATTTCACCTTCACACTGTTGTTCAAATTCATTAAGTAATTTTGTATTTAATATACGGCTAGCATCATAACCATCGTTTGAATTAATAAAATAAAATATATTACCTTTCACTTCGTCAGTGGAATAAGAACATTCAAGCTTACGCAAATTAAATAAAGACATTTCTTTTACTTGTTGTGTCGTTATATTCATTTGTTTTAGCATACTTTCATCAATTAAACGATAAGATTTGCCTAAGTCAACAGCGTAATAAACGTTTGTTTCAGCTGTATGTTTATCAATTACAAATGCACTTCCATCCTTAGTCTTTTTCTCAAAACTTGTGGAACGAATAACTGGCATGATATTTATATCAGAAATTTGGTCTAATCCTTGGTCCTGCATTTGTGAAATCACCTCTGTAACATAGTAGACAATTTCATCAATAATTTTATTTTGTTGCTCTTCATACTTAGCAACTATGGCATTTAATTTAATCGTAACGCCTTTATGATTATCATTTCTATAGATACGTAGAGTTTCTTCTTCACGATCAAACTTAAAATCAACGTCTAAATATTTTAATCGTTGCTTTAATTCGTCTCTCATCTTAAAGACGTTCATCTTTACACCTCAATTTCACACCATTTATTATTTTACAATAAATATAGCCTTAATTACAGAAAAATTAAGCGATGTTGACTGCTAAAATAATATTTTAACAATATTGTGCTAAAAATTCATCAATCTGGGCAATTGATTTGCGTTCTTTACCAATATATGAACCTAACATATCACCATCTTTAAACACTAAAAAACTTGGAATTCCCATAATATCGTATTTTACACATAAATCTATAAAACGATCTCTATCTACTGAGACAAATTGAAATTGTGGATACTTATGCTCTAAAATTGGCAAATCTGGTTCAATGATTTTACAATCTGGGCACCACCCCGCAGTAAACTCAAATACGACATTACTTTGCTTTAATTTATCAAATTGTTGTTCAGATTCAAGTTGGATCATAATTTAATTCTCCCTTAAATTTCATATTGTAATTCATTAATTTGATGACAATCTAAGTTAACCACAGCCTCCATTAAAAGCTGTCGTGCTGAAAAATAATCTCTAATATCAAACACAGCATCCGTACTATGAATATAGCGCGCACAAACACCTATGACCGCAGTAGGTATACCCTGATTCGCCTTATGTATTTCTCCCCCATCCGTACCACCAGGTGACATATAATATTGATAATTTATCTCTTTTTCATTCGCTAATTTCAATAGATAATCTCTAAAAATTGGTTTTAAGATCATTGTGCCGTCTTTAATTCGAATTAATGTCCCTTCACCTAATTCACCGGACAAACGTCCTTTGCCTTTTACATCATTAGCTGGTGAACAATCAACAACAAATGCAATATCTGGTTGAATCAATTCGGCAGATGCTCTTGCACCACGTAAACCTACTTCTTCTTGCACATTCGCACCAACATATAAATCCACATCTAATTCAACATCTTTTAATAATTCTAATATTTCAATAGCAAGGACACACCCATAGCGATTATCCCATGCTTTTCCACTAAATCGATATTCTGACAGACGTGATAATGTTGTTGCTGGCACTATAGAATCACCAATTTCAATACCGCGTTCACGGACTTCTTCAGCACTAGTTGCACCTATATCTAGTAGTAAATCATGTATTTTAGGTGCAGCTTCATTTCCAGTGCGGAAATGTTTAGGAATATTAGCTACAACCCCTAATATTTGATCACCTTGACGTGTTTTGATAGTTAGTCTTTGCCCTTGCCAAATATCATTGGCAACACCTCCAAGATTTGTAAAGTGCAGCAAACCATTATCTGTTATTTCAGTAATCATAAATCCTATTTCATCCATGTGTGCAGCAATCATTACTTTTTTAGCATTGGCTGTACTAGACTTTTTCACTCCAAAAAATCCGCCTAATTTATTCTCTACAAAATGACTAATATAAGGTGTCATTTCAGCTTTCATATAGGCTTTAACATCATTTTCGAATCCTGGTGCACCATGCAACTCAGTTAGCGTTTTTATGCGTTGCAATGTACGATTTTGTTCAATCTCCACAAGAATCACGCTCCTTGATAGTTATTATATCATGTTAAATATGGTAAACTAAATTTATGAACTATTGATTTTGAGGTGCATTTTAACATGAAAGACATAAATAAAAAAATTTTAATTTCGCTAATTGTCCTTTTCACACTAATGTTAGTTACCCTACCTGTTCTTTTCTTAATATTAACACGTCAAAAACTCAAGCATCCTAATCAAGTGTTAAATGAGGTTAAGTCTTATTTTAGAAATGTTAAAGGTTCCTACATATTAGAAACACCATTAGTTGACGACGCAAGTTACCCTGGGCGAATTATATATCAAGGTGGTATCACCCAAGTTAAACATAATGAATTTACACAATATGAATTCTATGTCGATGCCAAAAATGGTGAAGTGTTAAACATCGTTGAACTTTAATCTACATCAAAAGTGGAAATACGCTAACTTTATAGTTATGTCGTATTTCCACTTTTGTCATCGTTCTATTCTATCAATTATTGTTTGTGGATTTGATTGAAATTTGCAAGCAAAATATTGATGGTCATGATAATATAAAAACCAATAGTTATGATAAATAAAATAAGGAATGAGTCTTTCTTTCGCTCTAATTGATTCCATAGGATAATCATCATATGCGGACACCCACAGTGGATTTAAATGAGCATGAGTTGGAAAAATATCTGACATATGCACTGCGCTTTCACCATTGCTCTTTATTGTTACAATAGATAGGCCATTGCTATGACCTCCAACATGATGCATTTCAATACCTGGGAGCACTTCAATAGTATCTTCAAATAAAATAACATTCTGATCGTAGTCCCCCTGATTCTTCTTCCAATATGTCGCTTTACTTCGCAAGTTAGGACTAAGAAATTCATGCCACTCATCTTGCTGTATAATATGCATCGCATTTTTAAATATGGCATTGCCATCACAATCTGATAATCCAGCTGCATGATCAAAATGCATGTGGGTCATTAATACATAATCAATTTCATCCGTAGTTAAATGAAACTGCGATAAAGCCTTTTCAATATTGCTTTCATAATCAACGCCATAATTTTTAATTTGTTTTTTTGTTAACTTGGCATTGCCTAATCCTGCATCGATAATGATATTTTTTTCTCCAGTCTGAATAAGTATAGGATATGTAACAAGTGGAACTTGGTTATTATTATTAACACTATACTTTTTAGACCATAACGGTTTAGGTACTACACCAAATATAGCTCCACCATCCATTTTAGTTATACCGCCATTTAGCTGATTAATCATAAATTCGCCTAATTTCATATATTTCTCTCCTTTAATATGAAAAGCTGATTTATTTTTGTATACCCTATTTAGGTAACTTTATGTTCATGAAAGAAACTTGCTATACAAGGTCGACTTACTGTGCTTGGTGAAATGCTTTTCGCATTTCTCTTTGTTGGGGCCCCACCCCCAACTTGCTTTGTCTGTTGGCTTTCTTTTTGAAAGCCTATTTGTTGGGGCCCCTGTCTTCACTTGTCTTGTACTCCAAAGTGTCTTGCTAAAATACGTCTCATTGATATGTAATTTTACATCAACATATTTAAAAAAGGCAGTTTCTATATTATTTCAATAGAAATTGCCTTTTTTATTTGTCCAACAACTTTATGTCACAGACTCATCATCATTTACTTTATAAATCTTGATGGAATTTAGCTTCCATGCGATATATACGAGATCCTTTATCTGCAAATTTCTGTTCATATTCTGTAAGAACATTATCTTCATTATCTTCTTCATGCAAGTTCAAATTTATTTTAGTAAAGTACATGCCAAACGTTGACATGCTTTCTAAACTATATGCAAATAATCCACGATTATCTGTCTTAAAATGAATTTCTCCATCTTTAACTAAAATTTGTCTATATAGTGCTAGAAATGTTTTATATGTTAGTCGCCTCTTTGCATGACGATTTTTAGGCCATGGATCTGAAAAATTTAAATATATACGAGACACTTCATGAGATTTAAAATAATCGGTTAATTCTATGGCATCGTTACATATCATTTTGACATTTGTTAGTCCTAAATCTTTCACTTTATCTAGTACTTTGTACATCACACTTTTTTCTCGTTCCATAGAAACGAAATTAATTTCAGGATGTTGTGAAGCTATGGTAGTTATAAATTTCCCCATGCCAGAACCAATTTCGATATAGATGGGTTGTTCTTTGTCAAACCATTCTGATATATATCCCGCATGTCTACCATCCATATCAACTAAATCTGGATGCTCTTTTAAATAATCTTCTGCCCATGGTTTATATCGAACTCTCATGCTTATCCTCCTTATATAAAAAATTGAGACTGTAAGTAGCTACATTTCTGCAACTACTTATCAGCCTATTAAATAAATAAATTACTATTCATAACTTCATTAAGAAACTTCAACCAAGTATTCATATCTTTAAAACGCTTCTGTTCTTCATACCATTGCACCATGCCGATGGATTGTATGACCGTATACCATTTCATGCGTTTATTTAAATCAAGACTTTCTTGTTCACCATAAATTTTGAACCATTGAGACCATTTTCTTTCGGGAACGTAGTTGTAAAGCAACATACCAATATCAATCGCAGGATCTGCAATCATTGCACCTTCCCAATCCACTAGAAAAAGTTCATCCCTATCTGATAATAACCAATTATTATGGTTAACATCTCCATGTACGACTGTAAAAAAGCGAGCATCTAAATTTGGAATATGTTCTTCTAAATAAATAAGCGCTTTTCTCACAATATGATGGCTTAATACTTCCCTGGATAAAGAGGCGTTAATTTTGTTCAACATGATTGCTGGTGTAATTGGTTCCATTTCCATGCGTTTCAACATCGTTAGCAAGGGTTTTGAGCTATGTATTTTTTTCATTAGCTGAGCTACTCTCGTCTGTGCCATTTCAATAGGCTCTAACTCTCTGCCGTTTTTCCAATGCTGAGCTGTAACGACTTCTCCTGTCTCAATACGTTTTGTCCAAACAAGTTTTGGGACAATTCCTTCAGCTGATAAAGCTGCGATAAATGGATTTGAATTTCGTTTTAAGAAAAGCTTTTGTCCGTCTTGTTCTGCCATATAAGCTTCGCCTGAAGCACCACCTGCAGAATCAAGTGTCCACCCTAATTGATAAAACTGCTCCAACACGTTCACCTCACTTCCAATTAGAAAATGGCTCTAGAAAGAAGTTTCAAGAGCCATATATTCTAATTTATACCAGTCGTATACTTCTAAAATACGCTGGTCATAATATAATCACTAGTAGTGTGTTTTATTATATTTTTTAAAATATTGTCCCGATATTTTAATTAAATTTACCATTTAGTTTTGTTATCACTCAAAGTAAATTTTATAATTTTTAGCCTCATTTTTCAACTGAAAATGAGAAAATAAAAGTCACATTTTACTAGTCATTTATACGTCCAAAAGTTAACTTTTGCTTAGGTCTTATTATAACACATTCATCTTAAATAAGTAGTTGTAATTTCATCTTTTCACAATTTATTAAATACTTTTTTCTTGAATGTATTTGTCGAAACCTTCTTGCAACTGACGTGTTATAGGTCCTACTTTACCATCATTAACCGCTTCACCATCTAATTTAATAATTGGCATAACTTCTGCTGATGTACTAGAAATAATCACTTCATCTGCATGTTTTAAGAAATCAACATCAAATGTTTCTTCAATAAATTGAATATTATAATCATCTGCAATCCATTTAATCACTCTGCGGGTAATACCATTTAAAATGTAATTATTAACCGGATGTGTATATATTTTGCCATCTTTAATCGCATACACATTACTTGATGCACCTTCTGTAACAGTGTCTCCGCGATGCTGAATCGCCTCTGTAGCATTATATTTAACCGCATATTCTTTTGCCAATACGTTACCTAGTAAGTTTAGACTTTTAATGTCACATCTTAACCAACGTATATCTTCAACTGTGACTGCACTAACGCCATTCTGTAATTCTTCATATGGGCGATCGTAACTTTTAGCAAATGCTGTAATAACCGGCTTAACTTCTGGTGTTGGAAATGAATGATTACGTGGTGACACACCACGTGTTGCTTGAATATAAATACCACCAGTTTCTATTTGATTTTCTTTTAGTAACTGGCGTGTTATGTCAATAAGTTCTTCTTTAGTTTTGCCTAAATCTAAACCTATTTCATCTGCACTGCGTAAAAATCTATCAAAATGTTCTTCGACTGTAAATAATTTACCTTTATATGCTCTTATATATTCATAAATACCGTCACCAAAAACATAACCACGATCTTCATAAGATACTTTAGCCTCAGATTGATCTACAAATTTTCCATTTAAATATACCTTCATATTTATCCCTCCACACACAATGAATATATCGCTTCTAAGTAAATGCTTGTTGCGTCAAATAGTTGTTTTTTCGTAATATATTCATTCTTTTGATGCATTAAATCTTCAGAATCACTGAACATTGCCCCAAATGCAACACCTTTATCTAAATTGCGCGCGTATGTACCGCCACCAATTGTATAAGGTTCTGATAAATCGCCAGTTTGATTGCGGTAGGCAGTTACAAGCTTTTGAACAAACGGATCATTTTTATCTACAAAATGTGGTTGCTGTACCTTTCCTAAATCTACGTCAAATCCAAGTGATTTAATTTCATCTTCAAAGCGGTGAATTGCTTCTTCAAATTCAAATCCTAATGGATAACGTAGATTAACACCAAAACGCCCTGCATGTTCATTATCATATTCAATAATTCCTACATTGGTTGTTACATCACCCATAATATCAGTGTGGAATTTCATTCCCATTTTTTCACCAAAATGAGATTCAAATAAATAACGATTACTAAAGTCTACAAAATCTTTTGCTGTTTTGTTTAAGTTCAATGAGCCTAAAAAATGTAATAAATGTAAACCAGCATTCACGCCTAATGATGGATCCATACCATGAACTGCTTTACCATTAACAGTTAATTGTAAAACGCCACTATCAACTGTGCTATCACCCGTTAGTTTATGTTCTTGTAGATAATGTTCAAAGTGTTGAATTACATCTGTCATATTTTCTTTAACAAATACCTTTGCTTCTGCAAAATCAGGTACCATATTATAACGTTGGCCTGATTTAAATGATAACAATTCATAATCAGGTTCATCTTGATCATCTGATTTCAATTGCTGTACTAAATCAAACGTTGTGATACCCTTTTCACCATGGATAGCAGGAAATTCAGCATCAGGTGCAAAACCAAGTGTTGGCATTTCTTCTGATTGGAAATATCTTTCAGTACACTTCCAATCAGACTCTTCATCTGTACCAATAATCATATGAATACGTTTTTTCCAATCAACATTCATATCATTTAAAATCTTAATAGCATAATAAGCTGCAATCGTAGGTCCTTTATCATCGAGTGTTCCTCTTGCTATAATGGCATCATCAGTCACAACAGGTTTAAATGGATCTGAATTCCAGCCATCTCCAGCAGGTACAACATCAACGTGACATAATATCCCCAATACATCATCGCCTTTTCCTGCTTCAATTCTTCCAGCGATATGGTCAACATCATGCGTAGCAAAACCATCTCTTTGAGCAATTTCATACATGTAATCTAATGCTTTTCTAGGTCCTGGGCCAACTGGTGCGTCCTCAGATGCTAGACTATCATCACGAACACTTTCAATTGAAAGCAGGCCGTTTAAGTCATCTATTATTTTACTTTCATATTCTTGAACCTTTTCTTTCCACATTTAGATCAACTTCCTTTTTTAATTTATATTTTCTATTCTACATAATTTATGCTATAAATTACAGTCAGATCTAAGAAGAATTACAAAATGTTCAGACAATTAGAGATTTTGGCAGTTCATTATTTAATTTTTGGCTTATTAAATGAATCATTATTTCACTAATAAAACAGAAAAATACACATCCAGCAATGCCGAATGTGTATTTTTCTATTTTAATGATACACTTTTATTTGTTTCGATTATTTTTTAAATCTTCTTCTGTCACTACACGTAAATTATTTGATGCTGATCCACCTTCATCATCAAATTTCACTTCTTCAAGTTCCTTTTGATTATCTTTTTTAGAAGTTAATTTAGATTTTTGTTCTTGAATAAAGCCTTTTGGATCATTTTTTATTTTATTCATGTATGCTTGTGGATTGTTCTTTACATCTTGAATTTTGTTTGTTGCTCTAGATCCAAGGTCATTTGCGATTTCTTTTGCATTTTCCTTGTAGCTTTCTGGATCTTCTTTGTATTTATTGTATTCTACCTTTAATTTGTCACGGTTTTCTTTTCTAGACAATATCACAGCTGCTGCCGCTGTTCCTAAACCTAGTATTACTCTGAAAAAACCTGCTTTTTTAGCCATGTAAAACACCTTCTCTTTCGAATATTATTTTAATTGCTCGATATCGGTTTGCGTTAATACACGATATTGACCCTCGTCCAACTCTTCATCTAAACGTAGGTTAGCAATTTGTATGCGTTTCAATTCTAATACCTCATTTTCAATGCTATGAAACATTCTTTTTATTTGATGATATCTTCCTTCATATATAGTAACCTTTGAGTGGTAGTCATCAATTATGGTTAGTTCAGCTGGTTTTGTCAAACCATCAGACAACATCACACCTTGTTTAAACATATACTGATTATCTTTAGTCACTGGATACTTAGAAGTTACTAAATATGTCTTAGCTACATGCTTGTTGGGGTTCATCAAATTGTGGCTAAATTGACCATCGTTAGTGATGAGTAATAAGCCCTCAGTATCTTTATCTAACCGGCCTACTGGAAATAGATCTAAATATTTATAGTCTTTTATTAAATCAATGACTGTTGCCTGTTTAGGGTCTTCGGTGGCTGAAATATAGCCTTTAGGTTTATTCAACATCAAATATACCGTTTCAACATAATCTATTTGATGACCATGAATTTGAACAACATCATGATGTGGATTGATTTGAGTTTTAGCAGATTTTTCTACTTTTCCATTAACCGTCACATTCCCCTTTTTTAAGGATTGCTTTACTTCTGTACGCGTACCTTGACCCATATGTGCTAAAAATTTATCTAGTCTCATCATCTTAAAAACCCGATTCTATTACGTACTTTTTGAGCTACATCACCTAAAAATTCATCAGCTAATTTTGTTTTAATTGTTGCAAAGCCGTAAATCATTGCGCCTATTAAAACACAGACTAAGAGAATGATTAGTGCATAGAGTTTACGCTCAACAGGTAAGAATTGTGTCAATAATAAATATGTTAACTCAACGCCAATCATCATGATAAAGCCATAAATAAATATTTTAGCAAAGTGAATAAACGTTTCGGTAAATTCAAATTTTGCATAAACCTTTAAAATAACAAAGTTTGCAATATTAGCAGCTAGTAATGCTATTGCGGTACTCAATACTGCGCCAACTGTATGGAATGCCATAATTAAAGGAATATTGAGTAATAATTTTAAAATAACTGAGCCTAAAATAACAAACACAGTTAATTTCTGTTTATCGATGCCTTGCAACATTGATGCTGTTACACTTAATAATGAAATTAATATTGCTACAGGTGCATACCAGAATAAAATAAATTGACCATCGGGATTATATTGGTAGAACACTGTATAAAGCGGTGATGCTAATGCCATAATTCCTAAACTTGCTGGAACAGTAATAAACATTAATACACCTAATGACGTTCTTATTTGACGATGCATTTCAATTAAACGTCCTTCAGCATAAGTTTTCGTAATATATGGAATTAAACTCACTGCAAACCCAGCAGCTAATGATGTTGGAATCATTACAATTTTATTGGTTGTGAAATTCAAAATAGAGAAAAAGTATCCTTGTTTTTCAAAAAAACCTACTAAATCAAGCGCATTATTATGCGTAAACATATCAACTAAATTATATAAAGAAAAGTTAAGACTTACTATAACAAATGGAATACTGTATGAAATAATCTCTTTATACATTTGAGTATAAGTCACATTCATTCCTGTTTGGTCAGAAGCCACCATTTTATCAATATGTGGTTTCCTTTTACGCCAGTAATACCACAATGTTAATATACCTGCGATTGCACCAACTGCTGCAGCAATCGTCGCTATACCATTGGCTATTAAAATTGCACCATGAAATACATGAAGTACTAAATAACTTCCAACTAATATAAAGATAATACGAGCAACTTGTTCATTTACTTCAGACACTGCTGTAGGCCCCATAGATTGATATCCCTGGAATACACCTCTCCACGTAGCTAATAAAGGAATAAAGATAACAACAACACTAATCACTCTAATGATCCAAGTAATATTAGCTACAGACCACTCACTAGCGCTTACTTCTTTACCAAGCGTTAATGTAGCTATTTCAGGAGCAAGTGCAAATAGTAATAAAAATCCAATGATTCCGGTTATAAACATAACGACAAAACTAGATTTGTAAAGCTTTTGTCCAATTTTATATGCACCTAAAGCATTGTATTTGGCTACATATTTTGATGCAGCTAATGGTACACCAGCTGTAGCAACAGCAATGGCAATATTATATGGTGTATATGCATAGTTAAATGGAATCAAATTTGTTTCAGCATCGCCACCACCAGCGCCCATGATTGCATAAAAAGGAATTACAAATAACACACCAAGTATCTTTGTAATTAAAATACTGATTGTTATTAGAAAGGTACCACGTACCATTTCTTTATTCTCACTCATAATTATCTTCCTACCTTTAGTTTAAACTCTTCTTAAAAAGCTTAAATAATAATCAAGACTTACATTATTATAAAATATATCATAAATCGCACAACGTTTCCCAACAACTTTGTAAAATTTTGCGCAGATTTTATTTAATTATAGTAACTATAGATGCTCTTGTATTAGTTACACATTTATGCAAATCTTAAAATAATTAATTTTAAAATATGTTATTAACCAATCCTTGATTATATGAATAACGCATCAAAAAATAAATTTTATGGAGTCAGGGACATCATTATGTTTTGGACTATAAACTAAATATTGGCAGTAGTTGACTGGATTGAAAATACGCTTATACTAAGCTTTTTTCAATCCTAGTCAACCTTGCCGGGGCGGTACTACGAATTCATGATAAATTCTGTCCCGCTCTCAATTTTTTCAGCTTGTTTGAATGTGAATTGACAACGTACACTTAATAATGTCATAAGCAATTGGGACATTGCAAATAATAATGTAGCCATATAGTGTAAGTGTCGTATACAATAGCAGTAGTAACTATTGGAGGATTCAACTATGTATCAAACAATTATAATAGGAGGCGGTCCAAGTGGCTTAATGGCTGCAGTTGCAGCAAGCCAATCAGGACAACGTGTATTATTAATAGAAAAGAAAAAAGGTTTAGGACGCAAGTTGAAGATTTCAGGTGGTGGACGCTGTAATGTCACAAATCGCTTACCTTATGAAGAAATAATTAAAAATATTCCAGGTAACGGAAAATTTTTATACAGTCCATTTTCAACATTTGATAATGAATCTATTATTCAATTCTTTGAATCCCGAGCTGTTAAACTAAAAGAAGAAGATCATGGCCGCATGTTTCCCGTCTCAAACAAAGCCCAAGATGTTGTAAATGCTTTAGTTCAAACGATTCATTCTCAGCATGTCGATATAATTGAAGAAACACCTGTAACTCGTATTGAAAAATCAACAAATGATAGTTTTATCGTACATACCCAATCTAAAAGTTATAATGGCAAAACATTAGTGATTGCAACTGGTGGGACTAGTGTGCCACAAACCGGTTCAACTGGAGATGGCTATCGTTTTGCACAAGCAATGGGACATACGATTACCGAATTATTCCCCACGGAAGTACCTATCACATCAAACGAGTCTTTTATTAAAGAACAACGCTTAAAAGGTCTAAGCCTTAAAGATGTTTGTTTATCAGTACATAAGAAAAACGGCAAAATACGTATTAGTCATAAAATGGACATGATTTTCACCCACTTTGGGATAAGCGGCCCCGCTGCATTAAGATGTAGCCAATTTATTTACAAAGAACAGAAACAGCAAAAAACGCAACAAATAACAATGTCTTTAGATGTATTTCCAGATTTAAATAAAGACAAATTAAGTCAAAAAATTAATAAGCTTATTCAATCACAGCCAAATAAAATTATAAAAAATAGTTTACATGGTTTAATTGAAGAACGTTACTTAATATTTGCGTTAGAACGTGCAAACATTAATGATGACATGACAGGACATCACTTTTCAAATCAGCAATTGCAACAACTTGTTGAAATATTTAAAGGATTTAAATTTAAAGTTAACGGCACATTACCTATAGATAAAGCATTTGTAACTGGCGGCGGTGTTTCCTTAAAAGAAATTTGGCCTAAAACAATGATGTCTAAACTTGAACCAGGTTTATTTTTGTGTGGAGAAGTCTTAGATATTCACGGTTATACTGGTGGTTATAATATTACTAGCGCCCTTGTGACTGGACATGTCGCAGGCCTCAATGCCGGAAGTTATTTATACCATTAATTTTAAGCTAGCATTTTTTAAATCGTGTTTAGACTTGGCTTTAAAAAATAAACACCCATTTAGTAACGGTAGCTAAATGGGTGTTTATTAAATCTATTAAAATTCATTTACTTAAAAATTAAATACGTTTTATTTCTAATCCTTCATTGCCCCAAGCTTTCATACCGCCTTCTACATTGACTGCATGAATATCTTGTTTTTCTAAATATCGAGCTACTTTTTCACTTCGAACACCTGCAGCACAAATAATATAGTAAGTATCATTTGTATTAAAATAATCAATATTTGATTCAATTTTATCCATAGGAATCGTTTCTGCACCAGGTATGATACCCATAGATGTTTCCTCATCTGTACGAACATCAACAATATTAACTGGATTAGATTCTAATACTTTATTTTTCAAATCTTCAACAGTTATTGAATCCATTATTCAACACTCCTTTAGTTATTTTGCTACAATATTTACTAGTTTTTGAGGGACTGCTATTACTTTCTTAATTTCTTTACCATCTATAGCCATTTTAACATTTTCATTTTCTAATGCTAATTCTTGCATTTCTTCTTTGGACAGCTCTTTAGGTATGGTTAGTTTTGCACGCACTTTACCATTTACTTGAACGACAATTTCAACTTCACTATCAACCAACAGTGTTTCATTATAAGTTGGCCATGGCTGATAAGTAATCGTTTCATCATGTCCTAATTTTTGCCATAATTCTTCACCTATGTGTGGCGCAATAGGCGCAAGCATCTTCACAAAGCCTTCCGCATATGGTTGATAAATTTCATCTACTTTATAACATTCATTAATAAAGACCATCAACTGACTGATAGCAGTATTAAAATTCAATGTATCAAAGTCTTCTGTCACTTTTTTAACCGTTTGATTATATACTTTATCTAATGATTTATTATTTGATTCAACAAATTTTTGAGATAGGCTATCATCCTCATTGATAAATAAACGCCAAACTCGGTCTAAGAAACGTCTTGAGCCATCTAAACCATTCTCACTCCAGGCAATAGCAGCATCCAAAGGCCCCATAAACATTTCATAAAGTCGTAAAGTGTCAGCACCATGAGAATTTACAATATCATCTGGGTTAACAACATTACCTTTGGATTTACTCATTTTCTCATTGCCTTCACCTAAAATCATACCTTGGTTAAATAATTTTTGGAATGGCTCTTTTGTTGGAACTACACCTAAATCATATAAGACTTTATGCCAGAATCGAGCATACAACAAATGAAGTACTGCGTGCTCAACGCCACCGATGTATAAATCAACTGGTAACCAATGCTTTAATTTTTCTGGATCTGCTAACATTTGCTCATTATGAGGATCAATATAACGTAAGTAATACCAACAGCTGCCAGCCCATTGTGGCATTGTGTTCGTTTCACGACGACCTCTCATTCCCGTTTCTTCATCTACAACGTTAACAAAATCATCTATATTAGCTAATGGTGATTCACCAGTTCCAGACGGTTTAATCTCATCAGTTTCTGGTAATAATAGTGGTAATTCTTCTTCTGGTACCGTCGTCATTGTTCCATCTTCCCAATGAATGATTGGTATTGGTTCACCCCAATAACGCTGTCTACTAAATAACCAGTCACGCAACTTATAGTTAACTTTTTTCTCACCGGCACCTTTTGCTTCTAATAACTCAATTGCTTTAGCAATAGCCTGTTCATTATTTAAACCATCTAAGTCACCAGAGTTAACGTGCTCTCCTGCACCAGTATAAGCCTCTTTTTGAACATCTCCACCAGCAATAACTTCTATAATCGGCAAATTAAATTTAACCGCAAATTCGTGGTCGCGTTCATCATGAGCAGGCACTGCCATAACAGCTCCAGTACCATAACTAGATAATACATAATCAGCAATCCAAATCGGTAATTTTTCACCAGATAAAGGATTAATCGCATATGCGCCAGTAAAAACACCAGATTTATCTTTTGCCAAATCTGTACGCTCAAGGTCAGATTTTTTAGATGCAGCTTCTTGATATTTCTTAACTTCTTCAAATTTTTCAGTCGTTGTAATTTTTTCCACAAGCGCATGCTCTGGACTTAATACTAAGAAAGTCGTACCAAAAATCGTATCTGGACGCGTAGTGAAGACGTCTATTATGTCATTCTCTCCTTCAACTTTGAAAGAAACACGTGCCCCTTCTGAGCGACCAATCCAATTACGCTGCATATCTTTTATCGATTCAGGCCAATCTAAGTCATCCAAATCTTCTAGTAGTCGATCGGCATATTCTGTGATCTTGAGTACCCATTGTTTCATAGGTCTACGGTATACAGGATGGCCTCCTCGTTCAGAAACACCATCAACAACCTCTTCATTAGATAAAACCGTGCCAAGTGCTGGACACCAGTTTACCGCTACTTCATCAACATAAGCTAACCCCTTATTATAAAGTTGGATAAAAATCCATTGTGTCCATTTATAATATTCAGGATCTGTTGTATTAACTTCTCTATCCCAATCATAACTAAATCCTAATTCTTGAATTTGACGTTTAAAAGTTTGAATATTTTGTTTCGTAAATGCTCGTGGATCGTTTCCAGTATCAAGTGCATATTGTTCTGCAGGTAAGCCAAACGCATCCCAGCCCATTGGATGTAAGACGTTATAGCCTTGCATACGTTTATAGCGTGAAATAATATCCGTAGCAGTATATCCTTCTGGATGTCCTACGTGTAAACCAGCACCTGATGGATAAGGAAACATATCTAAGGCATAAAATTTCTTTTGTCCCAAGTTATCACTTGTCTTAAATGTTTGATTATCTAGCCAGAAACATTGCCATTTTTTTTCGATTATTTTGTGATTGTAATTCACTTTTTTTCCTCCTACTTAATAAAAAAACACCTCATACTATTATAAATAAAGTATAGGGACGACAATTATGCCGCGGTACCACCCTAGTTCACATATATGTGCACTTAATTAAATAGTAAGAGATGTATATTACATTAAATAACGGTAAGTTCACTTAATACTTAACGCTAGTTTACACCACCACTAGCTCTCTGTTGAAAAATATTTAAGTTACTACTCCAATACACTTTAATATTATTGGATAATGCAACTGATTGCAAGTGCAAGTTATTACATAACTGAACAATTAATATAGAAGCCTAGCTCAGTCAATTAACATGGTTATATTGTTTTATCCTTAGGCATATTTTTATCAAAAACAGCTAAAAAACACAATGCTATACTTAATAACACAATCATGCCAATAAACATGGTACTCATATTAAAGGCATCGACTAAAATACCACCTATAAGTGGCCCAAATGCTTTACCGACCGTAGAAGCTGAATTAACAAACCCCTGATACTGTCCTTGTTTACCATCAGGCGCTAAAAAATTCGCGATAGTTGGGACAGCAGGCCAAACGAACATTTCGCCAAATGTTAATATAATCATACCAATGAGAAAGACACTAAATTGTTCAGCAAAACTAGTCACTAAAAACGACACCATAAAAATAATAATACCTACAATCATTTGTTTTTTTATATTTCCTTTGAGTATACGAATTACCGGACTTATCAAAGGCTGTGCAACTAAAATCATAATACCATTCACTGTCCACAATATACTATATTGCGACATTGAGATATCGATGTCTTGTGTAAATGAAGCAATCGTACTTTCCCATTGTATATATGCAATCCAACAAATACTAAACATAATACATAAAAGGATTAATGCTTTAAATCTGCGTTTTTGGTCTTTATTTTCCAACT
>NZ_PPPV01000012.1:74191-100378 GCF_002901705.1 Staphylococcus lugdunensis | reverse complement strand
AGATTGAATTGTGTGACAGCTACAATCGCGAATAGCACATACATTAATAAATTTGCAATAAAAATATAGTTAAAACTAAGCTCAGCAACAAAGCCTCCTAAAGCAGCACCAAGTGCGACACCAATATTTTGAGCTAAGTAGATAGCATTAAACGTTTGCCGTCCACCATTGGGCCACACTGCTCCGGCCATAGCATAAATTGCTGGTACAATCATGCCACCACCAAAACCAAGCATAACTAACCATACTGCATACAAAGGCCAACCATGGAAAAAATTTAGCATCGTTGTACTAACTAAACACACAGCAGTTCCAGTTAAAATCGTACGATAACCACCTAATTTATCAAACAAACTACCACCTAATAAGTTACCAACAACCATACCAAATGAATTTATCATTAACACAATACCTGCAATAGTAAGGCTTTTATCGAGCTCTTCTTTCATATATATCGTATTTAAAGGCCATAAAAAACTAGAACCGGTAATATTGAGCGCCATGCCTATTACCAGCATCCATACTGATTTAGGTATATTCATACACTGAGTCCTTTCTCTCTCTTTTCTCAATCTACAATAGACACTATAACATTAAAATATGTTAAAATCTTTACTTAGAAACAATTAGAAAGGAAAATGTCTTATGGGTAAATATTTCCCGTATGCTTTTGAGAATAAACGCTATCATACTTGGAATTACCATTTAAAAAATAAATTTGGCCAAAAAATATTTAAAGTGGCATTAGATGGCGGCTTTGACTGCCCTAATCGTGACGGAACTGTTGCACATGGTGGTTGTACATTTTGTTCTGCAGCTGGTAGCGGCGATTTTGCTGGAAATCGAGCTGACCCTATTGAAGTTCAGTTTCAACAAATCAAAGCAAAAATGCATGAGAAATGGCATGAAGGAAAATACATTGCCTACTTTCAAGCGTTCACTAATACACACGCCCCTGTTGAAATACTAAAGGAAAAATATGAACCTGTATTACAAGAAGAAGGTGTTGTAGGATTATCCATTGCCACGCGTCCAGACTGTTTACCAGATGATGTAGTAGAATACCTTGCTGAGCTAAACAAACGCACATACTTATGGGTTGAATTAGGACTCCAAACGATACATCAGTCTACATCTGATTTAATAAATCGTGCACACGATATGCAAACATATTATGATGGGGTCGCTAAATTAAGAAAACATAATATTAATATCTGTACGCATATTATTAATGGTTTACCTGGCGAAGATTACGATATGATGATGGCCACAGCCCGTGAAGTTGCCAAAATGGATGTTCAAGGCATAAAAATACATCTACTTCATTTATTAAAAGGAACACCTATGGTAAAACAGTACGATAAGGGTTTACTAAAATTTATGAGTCAGCAAGAATATACTAACCTAGTATGTGATCAACTTGAAATCTTACCCCCAGAGATGATAATTCATCGTATTACAGGCGATGGACCCATTGATTTGATGGTAGGACCAATGTGGAGTGTTAACAAGTGGGAAGTTTTAAATAATATCGATGATGAGCTTGCTAGACGTAATTCTTATCAAGGGAAATTTCACAAAGAGCGGGTTCAAATATGAAATTAGAACGCATTCTTCCCTTTGCTAAATCTTTAATTACGTCTCATATCCAAAGTGATAGTATTGTGATTGATGCTACATGTGGTAATGGATTCGATACATTATTCTTAGCTCAACACGTTCCAAAAGGTCATGTATATGGTTTTGACATACAACAACAAGCAATTGATAACACTGCTAAGAAGATCAAATCATTTAAAAACGTATCATTAATACATGATAGTCATGAATATATCTCAGACCACTTAATATCTGCTCATAAAAATAAAATCACTGCAGCAATCTTTAATTTAGGCTACCTACCAAAAGGTGATAAATCAATTGTCACCCAGCCTGAATCAACTATACGCGCTATTGACGCCATATTTGAACAGTTAACGATTGAAGGCATTATTGTAGTTGTTATTTATCACGGCCATTTTCAAGGCAAACTAGAACGTGATGCATTACTTGATTATTTCAGCAATATAGATCAAACAAAGGCTCAAGTTCTACAATATCAATTTATAAATCAACGTAATGACGCTCCATTCATCTGCGCAATAGAAAAAATCAATTAAAATGCTTAGTCTATAAGTCGCTATTTCCTGACTATAGACTAAGCATTTTTCTAGATATTTAAAATTGAAGTGAAACTTGTTTGCATGGAATTTGATTTTTTGTGTACTGCATCACAAATGAATTTTAATAAGTCATCACGTTTACCATTTTGATTTTCATTGTAATGAATGATAACTGTACGCTCATCATCTTGAGGGCGTTCTTTGTAAATCCATTCTAAATTTACAAGGTTATTGTATGTGCGTGTACGTTTATAAGACTTAATCTTTACAAAACTATCCATTTCTTTTAACGTCATCGACCCTTTTTGCCATAGCGTTAGTAAAATTAAGATTTCTTCTTTTGTCATGCCGTATTCTTTCTCAATAACGTCGAAAATTGAATTGATGTCCATTAGTAGCGCTTCTAATTTTAATAATCCAGATACTTGGTCTATCGTTTGCTCGCTCACTAAAATCTCTCCCTGTCATAAAACTAAATAATACAATTTACCGATGATAAAGAATGTTGTTGCATTGTTAAAACCCTTAATAAACTTTTAATAATTTAATTGTCTTTTTATTTAATCACAACTATAACCATAAACTTGGTGCTAACATCAGCAAATTGCTAATTATTCATGTAGATTTTTATCCAATTAATTATTAATAAATTTATATGTATAAAATATACCAATTTCTATGTAGATATGCAACTAAACCATTTGTATTATGAATTTATTGTTTTAAATAAACACCGACACAATTAATGCCATCACACATAAGTAGTCTTCAATATTATAAAAACAAACTTTATTATGCGCACTTTAGCAGATGCGTAACAACAATTTATACTGTCACATTCCAAATAAAAAACACAAAAACCTTTAGAAAGTATAAGTTCCATAACCCATTCAAGCAGATAATTCGGGTTGCGTCATAAATAGATCTTTCACTATCTTTTATTTATTCAATATCCTCTATTTCTTTTTCTTTAACGATAAATCCCATCGTATTTACACTATTATTTAGAAATGTTAATACATATCGCATGACTTGATCACGTTCAGGCTCATTTTGGATTTCATGATATAAACCTTGCCATTTTTTATAATAGAATTCATCAGATTTTAGATTTTCTTTTAATTTAATTATCGCTTTAGGTTCGACAATCGCATCTTCAGAACCATGCATTAGTAATGTAGGTATTGATTTTACGTCCCCAACGTAATCTAATGTTTCTTTCATTTCTTCCACAACAGTATTGTACCAATGATATGTTACTTTTTTTAACATCAAACCATCATTAACCGTTTCTTCTCTTATTTCTTCATTTCTAGTCAACTGTTCAACTTCAATATTAACTTTAAAACGCGTATCTTTGGATACTTTTCCAATATTAGAAATTAAAATGTCTTTCCGTGTTGTCTTGTTCTTTTGTAATTCTAATAATGGTGAAAATAAAATCATACCCTCAATAGGCAATCGATCTACCTTTTCTAATAAATTAAGTATGATTAATCCTCCTAGACCAATCCCCATAACAAATGTAGGTAATTTATAATCATTTGCGAGTTTAATCCATTCTAAAACATGTTCATGATATTCATTAAAGTTTTTAATTTGCCCCTTGTTTGCACGTGAAGTCTGCCCTTGTCCTGGCAAATCACCCATAATCACATGATAACCATTTCTTCTTAACATCGTAATAACATAAGCATAACGCCCTGTATGCTCTAACATATTATGGACAATAACAACTACGCCTTTAGCATTATTTTCTGTTTCCCATTTCCACATGACTTATTAGTCCCTTCTACATAAACTCTACAGCTTAAATTATAGCAAATATCAGCTTAATATGGCTAACACTCTAATTGACTCAAGAAAACATTTCTGCAATAAATTGAACTTGAAGCAAAACGTATGACCGATATTGAAAACGCTTTCTCTTACGAATATTTCATGCTAAACTATTTATAAAATATATTGATTATAATATTGGAGGTTTACTACATGACACTATTTAGGGATTTCTTCATCGCTTTATCAAATAATACATATTTAAATCAAACAGCTAAGAAAATCGGCCCCAAAATGGGTGCAAATAAAGTCGTAGCAGGTAATACCATTCCAGAACTAATAGATACAATTGAAAGGCTTAATGAAAAAAATATCGCTGTTACCGTTGATAATTTGGGAGAGTTTGTAGGTACACGCGAAGAAGCCACAACAGCAAAGAATGAAATTCTCACTATAATGGATGCCATTAATGCATATAATGTAGATGCCCATGTATCTATTAAATTAAGTTTACTAGGAGGAGAATTTGATTTACAATTTGCTTTTGATAATTTACGTGAAATTTTATTGAAAGCTAATGAATATCAAAATATGCACGTCAATATTGATACTGAAAAATATGACAGTTTGCAGCAAATTATTCAAGCGCTTGATAAATTTAAGGGAGAATTTAAAAATGTCGGCACAGTTATACAAGCATATTTGTACGATGCTGATGAACTCATCGAACGTTTTCCAGATTTAAGATTACGATTGGTTAAAGGTGCCTATAAAGAAGATGCTTCCATTGCTTATCAAACAAAAGAAGATATTGATAGCAACTATATTAAATTAATTGAGAAACGTTTGCTAAATGCGCGTAATAAAACATCCATTGCGACACATGACGATCGAATTATCAATCATGTCAAACAATTCGTCAAAGATCACCATATTAAAAATGATGATTTTGAATTTCAAATGTTATATGGATTCCGTTCAGAACTAGCTGAACAAATCGCAAGAGAAGGCTATCATTTCACCATTTATGTTCCATATGGTAATGACTGGTTTAGCTATTTTATGCGTCGTCTAGCAGAGCGTCCTCAAAACTTATCACTAGCAGTTAAAGAATTTGTTGATACTAAATCTCTCAAAAAAGTTAGCGCGATAATTGGTATTTCTGCATTGTTACTTTTGATTACGAAAATTATAAAATAATAACGACACATATAAAGGGAGCAGGACTTCGAATTCACAATGAATTTTATCCTGCTCCCAAATTTATAGACTAAACATTATAGTTGTTGCAATAAGTTGGCCATTTCAATTGCACTGACTGCCGCTTCAGATCCTTTATTGCCAGCTTTAGTACCAGCGCGTTCTACAGCCTGCTCAATGCTTTCAGTTGTTAATATTCCGAAAATAACTGGTGTATCTGATACATCATTCGCTCTTGCAACCCCTTTAGACACTTCATTGCACACATAATCATAGTGAGAAGTTGCACCTCTAATTACACACCCCAATGTTATGATTGCATCATAATGTTTTTTTTGTGCTAATTTTCTAGCTACAAGCGGTATTTCAAACGCACCAGGAACATAGGCAACATCAATATTACTATCATTGACATCATGGCGTATTAATGTATCTTTAGCACCCTCTAATAGTCGATTTGTAATAAAATCATTAAATCGACTTACTACTATCGCAATTTTCAACTCTGAACCAACTAATTTACCTTCAAAATTCATTTTTATAACCTCCTAGATTAAATGACCCATTTTAATTTTTTTCGTTTCCATATAATCATGGTTGTGTGTTGTTTCTGGAACAATGACTTCAATACGCTTTGCAATTTCTATATCATATTCATTTAGCCCTTCAAATTTTTTCGGATTATTACTTAACAAATTAACTTGCTTGACATTAAAATATTTTAGAATTTGACTAGCAACCTTATAATCACGTAAATCTTCATCAAATCCAAGAGCTAAATTCGCAGTTACAGTATCATAGCCTTGCTCTATTAACTCGTAAGCACGAAGTTTATTTATAAGTCCGATACCTCTGCCTTCTTGGGGTAAATAAATCACCATTCCACCATGTTCATTAATATATTTTAAGGACGATTCAAGTTGCGCACCACAGTCACATCGTTGACTATGAAAAATATCACCAGTTAAACATGCTGAATGAATTCTTACATTTTCAGTAGTTCTTGGCTCTCCTTTAGTAATAACAACGATTTCATCCTGTGTAAGTGTTGAATCAAATCCATACATTTCAAAGTTGCCAAAATCTGTTGGCATATTTACCTTTGCTCTTAAGTTCACCTGTATATCATGCTGTTGTCTATATTCTATGATTTGTTTTATAGAAATAAGCTTAAGCTGGTGTGTTTCTTTAAACTTTTCTAATTGTTCTCCCTTAGCCATCGAACCATCGTCATTCATAATTTCACAAATAACTCCTGCAGGTGCTGCACCTGTCATTTTAGCTAAATCAACCGTTGCTTCAGTATGACCTTCACGTTCTAAAACGCCATTATCTTTGGCAATAAGTGGAAATAAATGACCAGGTTTATGAAAATCTTCAGCCATTGTATCAGTGGCAATTAAAGACCGTGCCGTAGTCATGCGTTCAATTGCACTAATTCCCGTTGTTGTTGTATAGTGATCAATACTTACAGTAAAGTTTGTACCATAGTCATCTGAATTTTGCATTACCATTGGTTTTAACTCTAAACGTTCGGCAATATCAGTGGAAATTGGCGTACAAATCAAGCCACGACCGTGCTTAGCCATAAAATTAATCGTTTGATCTTGCATCCATTGTGTTACTGCAACAAGATCTCCCTCATTTTCTCTATCTTCATCATCTACAACAATTATAGTTTCTCCTTTTTTTAACGCTTGAAGTACCTCTTCAATGGTGTCAAATTGCATATTTAATCCCCCTTAAAAACCATATGATTTTAACTTATCTAATGTTAAAGTATTGGAATTTTTATTAATGATTGTGGCTACATATTTGAATAAAACATCTGTCTCTAAATGTACAAAGTCTCCTTGTTTCTTATCTGCTAAAATTGTTGAGCGCCGTGTTTCTGGTATGAGATGTATATCAAAAGATGATTCACGTATATCAAATACTGTCAAACTAACGCCATCGACTGCAATTGATCCTTGCTTCACAAGTTGTTTAATGATTGTTTGTGATGCTGAAATTTGAATTACTTTTGAATCGGCTGTCTGATTGATTTTTGTAATTGTACCTAATTCATCAACATGGCCTAGAACAAAATGGCCACCAAATCTACCATTGCTGTGCATCGCGCGTTCTAGGTTCACTTCTTGATGACGCTGAACATTAGCAAGATAGGTTTTATCTTCTGTACCTTGTATGACTTGCACTGAAAAATGATTGCTATTAAAGTCTGTCACTGTCAGGCAAGTCCCGTTAACGCTTATAGAATCACCAATATGCATATCATCAATAATCCTTTCAGCTTTAATGATAAGTGTGCGTACTGATTGATCATTACGTATTTCAACAATGGTTCCAATTTCTTCTACGATTCCTGTAAACATGGTTGTTTCACTTCTTCCGTAGTTCTAATTTGATATTTTGATCTAATAAAGTGGAATTAACAATTTCAAATTCAAAGGTATCCTGTAAATCTATAACTTCTTGTGTTTGAAAGAATTGATTTGTTCCAGAACCACCTATCAATTTCGGGGCAAAATAGATGATGAGTTGATTAACTAACTGTTGTTGGAGAAATAATGAGGTAACTTTAGGTCCCGCCTCGACGAGCAGCCGACCTACACCTTTTTTATATAAATCTTGTAAAATATCAGTAATTTTACAATTGCTCATGTAATTAATAAAAACATTGGGTAAAGTTGTTGTTAATGTGGCATCTTCAGTGTATATCCATATATCAGATAATTGATTATGAAACATATCTAGACTAAAGTCAACGTCCCCACTTCGAGATAAAATAACACGAATAGGGTGTTTACCATCTTTAACTCTAGTCGTGTACTGAGGATTATCTGCTAATACGGTTTTATTTCCTGTTAACACGGCATCATGACTGTGTCTTAAACGATACACATCTTGCTTTACTGTTTTATTGGTAATCCATTGACTTTGTCCATAATCTGTTGCCTGTTTACCGTCTATACTTGTAGATACTTTAACGGTAATTTCAGGAATTTTCTCAGCTTTAGCTTTAAAAAAGTCTTCGTATAAACAATAGGCTTCATGATCAAACTGCTGATACACTTGGATACCAGCTTGGGTTAAGATTTCATCACTTTTACTAGGTAAAGTTGTATCTTTTACAGCATATACTACCTTATCTAGACCATGATCGATGATTTTGTTAACGCACGGCGGTGTCGAACCATAATGCGTGCATGGTTGTAAAGACACATAAATTGTTGCACCTTGTGCTTCGTCACCAGCCATGTCAATTGCTTGCACTTCAGCATGTTTCTCACCTTGTTTTAAATGTGCGCCAAGTCCGATAATTCTGCCATTTTTAACAACTACTGCTCCTACTGGTGGATTAACACCAGTCTGTCCTTTAACCATCTTAGCAAGCTGTATTGCCTTGCTTAAATATAAATCCAATTTATCACCTTCATAAAAAAACCTTATACCAAAATAGGCATAAGGAGATTGATATAATGATATTTGAACAAGCCTACACAATAATTTCTGTGCATGCTTAACAAACATTAAACGTAATCGTTTATGTTAACGTCGATTGTATTCTTTCTCCCATCCAGACTATACTGTCGGCTTCAGAATCTCACTGAATCAGCCACTTGTGCATCACAAGCAGGTCGCAGGCTTAATCACTGCCGGTTGGGAATTTCACCCTGCCCCGAAAGAACGTATTATGAAGTTGATAATTCTACTTTAAGTGTTACTAAAACACTATGAGTTTATCTTACTAAATTTTAATAAACTTTACAATGAAAGCAATTTAATTTCTTTAATTACTATTTTTTAGAAATATTGTCGCGACTTAACCGTGATTGATGTTCATATAAATAATCCACTGCATTAACTACTTGTGAAACAATCATCTTAACACCATTTCTTAATTTATTTACACCATTGGTAAGCTGACCTATAGCGACAGCGTTAGTCAACGTCCCATATCTTGGACTAATAATTTGATTTGTTTCTGGCACAATTTGAATACCACCCATAGGATGTGCTTGTACAATACGACGATTCTCTAGGTTAATGACTAATTGATTATCCTCGTCTAACTCTGCTAAATGTGTTTTAGCACCTGTTGCATTAATAATAATGTTAAAGTCATCACACGAAGATGTGTCATTAAATGTTAGATTAAATAATTGTCCATCATGCGTAATATTCTCTAGACCACGTTTTATAATTAAAGAGCCATTCTGCATTAACTCAATAAGTAATTTAGCTGTTCTAGGCGGCATTGGATTAGAATTAAGTTGAATCACTTTAGTATATTTCTTATCGAACAACTGTTGATCTGAGCTACTCAAACTATTGTATATCCAGTTTAAATTCTCTTTTAGATGTTCTATCAATCCTTGAAATACACCGAGCTCTTGTGAATGATCTAAGTCATATTGCAAATCATCAATATGATTTCCTGAACGTCTATTTATTAACGTATCTAATTCAATATTCCATTCTTCACATTCCTTATAGAAAAGCTTAACTAAAGTATCTAGTGGTACGTTTCCATAATTAACTGCCTTGATACTATTAAAAGTTTGTTTTGTTAAATAACGAAATGTTATTTCTTGCATATTTCCACGCACACTTGGCAATTGCGCCGAGCGACTCGTCATAATGATTGGAAGATGCTTATGATGTGTTGCTACATATCTAACCACATCTAAGCTAGCTAACCCTGTACCTATAATAGCAATACGATCTGTCTCTTTCACTTCATCCAAAGTGTTATATGTTGGATATGGCGATTGGATATATCCTGGAATTCCTTTTAACTGGTATGGATCGTGATAGCTTAATGTCCCAATAGTCAAAAAGATATAATCATACTCCTTCCAATCATTCATATCATCAGAAGTACAAACATAATATTTTAAAGCTGTTTCATCAACATTTGAGTTAGTAAATATTTCTTTAACTTCGTCATGAATCAATGTTAAATTATCAAAAATTTTATCAAAATGTAACAAATAGGATTTCATATAGTGGCCAAAAATAAATCTTGGTAAATATTTAGGGTTCTCATAAGAAAAAATATTTTGCTGCTGATACCAATGCCAAAATTCTAAATCATCTTCTAAATTTAAACTCATCTTCTTGGATGGTAAATTAATTAATAGTTCATCACTATCATTTTGAAAAGGTACCCCGTGACCCATGTTGATTTTATTATCGTAGACATCTACAGTTAAAGTTGAAAAGTTTTCGTGTTTAACAAGTTGTCTTAGCACACTTACACCAGCTGTTCCCATTCCAATTATCGCTACACGCATGATTTCTTCACCCTTTTTAATTATCTGTTTCTTTCTTCTAGATACTTCTTTATTGTATCAATAAGTATTTAGAACTAAAATAAAAATAACTTCGCGTTATTTAAGTAAAGTCATTATTTAACTTTTATAAATGAAAAATATATTAAATGAGGTGTTTTAACTATGAAAGTTATAGCAAAAATCATTTTAGTTACTGTTATGTTATTTGCTTGGATTAATCGTAAAAATAAAGCTGAATAAATCGTTTTATAAAAAATAAAAGCTCCACTAAATATCTTGAGGAGTCAAGAACATAAATAACAAAATAAAAATGACAATTTCTATTAAGATCATGTAGAAATTGTCATTTTATTCAGAGATATATTATATCTCAATTTATTTTCTTAATTCGCTTTATGTTTGTCATCATCTTTATAGACATACCATTTGAAATATTTTCCTTCTGTTTTCATTTCTTGATAAAAGTCAGCGATAATCGTTGCATTGCTTTCAGCCCATTTAATATCTGTCGCATACTGATGTTCGCCAGGGTTCTTAGGATTCCATCTCATGCTGTACAATGTATTTTGATCATCATGTGATAAGAAATGTTTGTGAATGAATTCTGCACCGCCACGTATTGCTTTTTCTGGCGTATCCCAACCATGCTTTTTAGCGTATTGTGCACCTGTTTTAATTGGATCTTCATCTAAAGCACCAACACCATAAAAATTATAATATTTCTTACCATCGATTTCCACGCCATTGGCTAATTGACTCTTAGAAGCACCTGTTTCAAGTAAAGCATGTGATATAAGGTAAACTTCATTAACATGATTATCTTTAGCCGCTTCTAAAAAATCATCCGTATGTTTTAACAATGTTTCTCTATCAAACAACATACGTTTAATTCTATTTTTATCAATACCTTGATATTTCGATAAATCTAAAAATTGATATTTCTGTTTGTTATCTTCAATAAATTTACTGCTATCCATTGCTGTTTTAATTTCAGTAGCAGAAGCATCTCTCCAAGCATTATTGCTTTTATTAGAAACTTGCTGGCTTGTATAATTATCTATTTGTTTCTTAGAAGCTTTATCGAGTGTTACATCTAAATTTTCAACCTTTTCAACTTGTTTAACTTCTTTAAATAAAATTTGATCTGAAATCATTGAAAAGAAGATTATCCCAACAATTACTAATAGTATTAGTAATCCAAACAACCCGATAATAGAGCCTCTTTTGTGCTTTGCCATATTCACACCTCTTAGGTCAATGTTGTAAAACTTATGCAATATGTGTTTATGATAATAAAGTTTAACATTATTATATTGCTTTCACAATTTTATATAAGCTTTGTTACATATTCATAAATGAATAGTAATAAAACTGCAAAATAAAATGGTTAGACAAATCGTCCTGTATAAATTTGCCCTAACCATTTAACTTTCACATTTTTATTCACGATGATTTTTGTATTCCATCATAATGAAACTTGCTGCTTGAGAGCGATTCTTATAATAATATTGATTTAAATCGATAGTACCCTCTACTTCACCATCTCGATACATCATTTCATTTGTAAAATTATTAATCATTACAAAATCTGAGCGATCTTTAATAATATCCAAGTCATCATTTCGTGCAAAAAAGTGTTCAAGATTTAAGTGTGCGTAATCCATATATACCTCCTTAGCGTCAAATTTGTTATATGCTGAAGTTTGTTGATGTTTTAGTCAATAACTTATTTTTAAAATATACCTATGCCCTATATTTAACACCTTATAGCGTAATTAAGCAAATGATATTTTTCAATTTTTAGCATAAGCTATGAATATCCGGATAAATTTCATTATGCGCATAAGAAACGGAGCAGCTAATGTTATTTAACAATGTATATCATCAATTTAATAAATATATTCATTATTTGTTAAATAAATATCATATTCGTTATAATTATGATGAGTATTACCAACTCATGCTCATACGATTATGGCAACTCACAAACCAATATAATGCCTCTTTAAATTCAAATTTTTCAACTTTTATTATCTTCCGACTAAATTATTATTTAATTGATTTATTTAGAAAAGAACAGCCTAAACAATCCGTAGAAATAAGTATATTAAATCCAAGCTCATCAAAGCTACCTATTTATATCCTCAATGACTTCAATCTTATTATGCAAGAGGCATGGAAACACTTAACGCGTCAAGAACAGCAATGGCTCATCTTACAGATAAGTGGATACAAGCAATATGAAATTGCCCAACATATGCACGTCTCATTATCCTCAGTAAAAAATTACAAACGCAATGCCAGACAAAAGCTTCAGCGCTTCTTCACATAAAGGAGTCAGCACACCATGAATGTAACTAAACTGGATCAATTACTCTACTTAAAAACTTGTACTAGCAATAAAATATCTACAGAATGTAAATATTTAGAACACACTGAAATAATACCTAAATCAATGAAGCAAGTACTATATCATTATCTTGAATTTTATGGTAGATATTTGCCTTTATAAATAAAGGTTGCCAAGCGTTTATTACACATCAATAAATTAGTGCCTATTTATGTAAACCAACAGACCATACTATTTCCTATTAGACCTCAACGTTCTCCAATTCAATGTTACATTAATGCTAAACATATTGTCGCCATGCATGCGATTAACAACCATATCATCATCGTTTTTGAACAACAAATCCAATTAATTATCGATGCCCCATATACACTTATTTATAACAAATGGAAAGAAAGTTTATTACTATCACATCTTATACCACTTAACTACGCGATTGATTAAATTTATATTCAAGTAGCTTCTTTGTCGCATATGCTGTTATTTTTTTAATTAACCAAAGACTGATAATGATTAATAAGATCGCACCTATTAAGATTAAAATAACACTCCACGTGGCTACTTTTACTTGTGGATTAATAAAATAATTTACTGCAGTTAAACTCGTAATGAATCCAAATAAAAATAATCCCATAAAAACAACATACAAGACGATAATTAAAAACAGTAATAATACTAAAGAACTGTGTGTTTGATTTTTCTCTTTGAAAACATAATTTTTTAAAAACTGATTTGCATAATAAATGGGACGCTGCAATATTTTTTCGTCATTGTTATCAATCAAATGATTTAAATATCGTTCTAATTGTATTTGCTCATTATTATTTAAAAACCACAGTTGCTTTTTTATTTTAGCTACAAATTGACTTTCATTCATCTACATCCCTCCTATTCATTTAATATATCAATAAAGCTAATACTATAAGATTTAAACAATGTCTGCAAGTTTATCTTTGGACATATAAAACCCCCAACAATAAATTAATTGCTGGGGGTAAATATTTGAGTTACAAAATAGATAAGCCTGAACTTTGGATATCTTTAGCAAATCCCTTAACCGTATCTACTGATAAACCATTAATGTCTCGACCTAAATTATTATTAACCTTCTTAACGACATCTGCTGGGCACGTAATGATATCTGCGCCAACCTCATCTGCTTGGATAACATTATATAATTCGCGACAGCTAGCCCATAATAATTTAACACCTGCTTTACTATGCGTAACTGTGACTGCTTCTTTCATTAATGGTAATGGATCTACACCAGTGTCAGCAATTCTTCCAGCAAATACTGAAACATATGTTGGTACACCCTCTGTAACTGCTTCTGTAATTTCTTTAACCTGTTCAATTGTATAAACTGCTGTAACGTTTAATCTAACATTGTCTGCAGATAATTTTTTAATGAGCGGAATCATTGACTCACCTTTTGTGTTAACAACTGGGATTTTAACAAAAACATTTTCCCCATATTGTTTTAAAATTTCGGCTTCTTTTTCCATTGTCTCTATATCATCAGCAAATACTTCAAATGATATTGAAGCATCTGGTATCTCTTTTACAGCTTCCTCTGCAAATGCTTTATAATCCGTAACGCCGGCTTTAGCCATTAAGCTTGGGTTCGTTGTGAAACCGTCAACTTGTTTATTTTTATATGCTGCTTTCATTTCTTCAATATCTGCACCATCTGCAAATACTTGTACATTTAATTGTGTCACTATGCATTCCTCCAACTAATTAACTTAAGGTATCTTGCTAAAAATATTGTAGTCTATCTTTGAAATTAAGACACACACATTTTATTACTGCCACTTTAAGTTAAAAATAATATAATTCATTTATATCATGTGGTTGTTATACAAGCTAATGTTTTGTTTGGTAATTTGTCATTTAATATATCAAAGTTGATAATTATTATTTCATTGTTGCGTAAATATGGTAAAATATTCTGATGAGTCACTTAGGAGGTCAGTCATGTCTAAATCAAAAAAATATTTTTATATTTCAATTATTTTACTAATAATTAGCTTTTATTTTAATACATTTAACCCCTATTTAAGTCAACAAATAACATCTATTAAATATTTAATGATTGCTTGCAGTGTTGTTAACGTAATTATTTTAATTGCAGCCATTATTTTTTCTGATAAAGCGATTAAGCACTTGAATGAAAACAGTGATTGGATACGTATAGCAAGTAAAATATTACCCTTTATTATTCTATTGGTAATCATCTTCCATATTTATGCTTCAATCACTACTTTTGGCATTATCAAATAATGGGTAAAAATTTATCATAATTACTGAATAAATCATAACTTAAACGCTATATTAAGGATCGATGTTCAATGCAATATTTTTATATTTTCATTGGTGGAATGATAGGCGCTGCTTGTCGTTATCTGCTATCAACATTCAATTCAACAACAACATTTCCATATGGTACATTAAGTGCAAATTTAGTTGGTGCTTTCTTAATGGGCTTATTATTCACTTTAACAGTGCCATTTCTAAGCAAGCATCCTAAATTGAAAAAAGCACTCACAACTGGATGTTTAGGTGCTTTTACAACATTTTCTACATTTCAATTTGAATTGATTACAATGCTTGAACAATCTCTTTTCTTAACCGCATTATGTTATGGAATTGTTAGCTACATTTTGGGAATTTTAAGCTGTTATATAGGTCTCAAGTTAGGACGTGAGTTATCGTGATAACACTTATCCTTATAATGATAGGCGGCGGTGTGGGTGCATGTGCAAGAGCTTGGATTACTCAGCAATCAAAACATTATTTAAAGATCGATTTCCCTATCGCAACGTTATTTGTAAATTTGCTTGGATGTTTTTTAATTGGTTATACTGCATCCATTGCTCATGAACATCATTGGTTCTCTTTATTCGTTGTCACAGGATTTTTAGGAGGATTAACAACATTTTCTACTATGAGTTTAGAACTTGTTCAAATGTTGTTAGAAAAAAATAAAGTCATTAAATTTGTACTTTATACTGTGCTTCAGTTTATCGTTGGCTTTCTATTATGTTTATTCGGCTATCAATTATAAAGACACATACGAGTAAGGAGCGGAACAGAATTCATTATAAATCCATAGTCCTGCCCTGGCAAAGTTGACTAATATTGAATCAAGCTTGATATAAGCGTATTTTCAATCCAGTCAATTACTGCCAATATATCGTTCATAGCCTAAAACATAATATCCCGAATCCTTTCTTGTTACGCCTTTTAATTTACCCTGCAAAATCTTGAGGGTTTGGTCCTATACGCTTCTCTTGATTTAATTGGTCGATACGTGCCATTTGCGCACCGCTCAACTCAAAATCAAACACTTGGATATTTTCTGTGATTCTTGATGACGTGATTGATTTGGGAATCACGACTACACCATGTTGAATATTCCAACGAATAATAACCTGTGCCGGAGACTTAGATACTTCATGTGCGATTTGTTGAATTGTTTGATTATTAAGTAATTGTCCGTTTTGTAAAGGAGACCATGACTCCATAGGGATGTGCTGTGCTTTTAAGTAAGTTCTTAATTCATTTTGAGTAAATTTAGGGTGATATTCAACTTGATTGATCATTGGCTTTATTGAGACCTGTGCAAGTAAGGCCTCAAGATGATTTACGTCAAAATTACTGACACCTATACTATAGACTTTATTATCTTTATATAAATCTTCCATGCCCTTCCACGTATCAATCATGACTGCTTCATCTTTGCCGGGCCAATGAACTAAATATAAATCGAGATAGTCTAATCCCAATTTTTTCAAACTTTGTTCGTATGCTTGTGCAACGTTTTCTCTACCAAAATCTTCAAAATATAATTTTGATGTAATAAATAAATCTTCACGACTTAATCCTGTTGATGTCATTGCTGCTTTTATACCTGCACCAACCTTTTCTTCATTACCATATACTTTTGCCGTATCTATACTTCTATACCCCTGTTCAATCGCATATTGGACTGCTTGTTGACACTCGTTATTATTTCCAATCCGAAATGTTCCTAGACCTACTTTAGGCATCGCTTGTCCATTATAAAATTCTATCGTTTTCAAATGATTCAGCCCCTTTTACATTAATAACGCTAATACCTATTCCCACTCTTGTAAATTTTAAGCATAAAACAGCACCTAACTCGTATAAAAGGAAAGTTAGGTGCTAGTTATTTTTTAGTTAAATGATTCTATTTTTGTCATAATTTCTTGCAAATCATCAACATTGTATTGAATTCGACCATGGAAAACAAATTTGTTGAAAAATTCATTTAGTTGCTCTGGACCGACAAGTACTTTCGCACTTGAAGTTTGCGCATAATTTGAAATAGTTACTTCACCTTCACGTTTAGGATTGAAATAAAGAATAGATGTAGGTGTGTATGTTAATCCTAATTTCGTTTGCAAGTCAGTAGCTAACTTTTCAATTTGTGCAAGTTGTGCTGAATAATCTAAAAATGATAGCGATGATTGATCATCATTTTGATCTAGTACTAAGGTATGCGGTGCTTTGGCATTTAAATCCAATGTTGAAAAGACTTGTTGCATCATTGGCAATTCATTAAATTGATTACCACTTATACCATTATACACATGTCCCTTTAATAACTTGGAATCAATAATATAAAGCCCTGTACGAGTTAATACAAGATGACTGATGCGTTCAATATTATTCAAGTCATTACCAGGTAAAAAGATATTAGCCATAATATGCATATCTTCAGGTCGGATTCGTTTTTCATTGACAAGACGTTCACGGATACCAATTAATCTCATATCCGTCACATATTCACTCGTATTTTTTGAAAATAATTTTAGAGCATCAATTTCTCGCTCTTTGCTATTAACAGTTGCTTCGTAATTTTCCTTTTGTTTAGTAACTGTCTTTTTGTTTTCAATTCTTTCTTTTTCTAATGCTTCGTCATGTGATTCTTGCATTTGCTTTTCTTTTAATTTATATTCGTCTACCGTTTGTCGTTTTATCTTTTTATTATTTCTTAATGCAACGAAAAATAAGATTAAGCAAATAAGTGCTATTACCACAGCAACGATTAAACCGATTTCCATTGGTCCTAATGAATTCATTCAAACAACGCTCCTTTAATTATTCAATAACTATAATTATAATAGAAAATCTGTCTTATTTCGATATTTATCCTTAAATTTAGTAATTAAAAATTAAATTATGCTTGAACGGCGTCTTTTAAAATATTGACTTTATCTAATTTTTCCCAAGGTAATAACACATCTGTTCTACCAAAATGACCATATGCCGCAGTTTGTTTATAAATAGGATGTTTTAAATCTAACATTTTAATGATACCAGCGGGTCTTAAATCAAAATGTTTTCTAACTGCAGCGACAAGCTCACCTTCAGATACTTTACCTGTATTAAACGTATCAATGGCAATAGAAACTGGTTCAGCTACACCAATGGCATAAGCAAGCTGTACCTCACATTGGGCTGCAAGTCCAGCTGCAACAATATTCTTAGCTACATACCGTGCTGCATAAGCGGCAGACCGATCTACTTTTGTTGGATCCTTACCACTGAAGCATCCACCTCCATGACGCGCATATCCGCCATACGTATCAACAATAATTTTTCGTCCTGTTAAACCAGCATCACCTTGTGGTCCACCAATAACAAAACGCCCTGTAGGGTTAATAAAGAACTTAGTGTCCTCATCTAAAAGATTATCAGGTACCGTTGGATAAATAACATGATTTTTAATATCCTGTTGAATTTGTTCTAATGTTATATCTTGCGCGTGTTGTGAAGATACCACAATTGTATCGATGCGGTATGGTTTGTCATTTTCATCATATTCAACAGTTACTTGCACTTTGCCATCCGGACGTAAATAATCTATAATGCCATCCTTTCGAACATCTGATAAACGTTTAGCAAGCTGATGTGATAAGAATATTGGTAAAGGCATATACGTTTCAGTTTCATTAGTAGCATAACCAAACATTAGCCCTTGATCTCCGGCACCAGTTGCTTCTATTTCTTCTTCTGAAATATCATTACGATATTCAAGTGCTTTATCAACACCTTGTGCAATATCCGGTGATTGCTCATCTATAGCAGTTAAAACTGCCATTGTTTGGCAATCATATCCATATTTAGCTCTTGTATAGCCAATATCTCTAATTGTTTCTCTTACAACTTTAGGAATGTCCACATAAGTTGTTGTTGAAATTTCACCAGAAATCAATGCCATACCTGTTGTAACAGTTGTTTCACAAGCAACACGTGCATTAGGGTCGTCTTTTAAAATTTCATCTAAAATGGCGTCGGATACTTGGTCAGCTATTTTGTCGGGGTGTCCTTCAGTAACTGATTCTGAGGTAAATAAGCGTTTATTATATGTCATTGTTTACTCCTTTAAGTTATTTTACGAAAACTCTCTTGTATAAGCCAAATTAAAAGAGCCTTCTACTATTTAGATAGAGAGAAGGCTCTAGACGTCCATTCGCTCTTATCGTTCAGACCATATTTGTCTGCAAACGGTTTGGCACCTTTCTTTATAAAAGAGGTTGCTGGGCTTCATTGGGTCCATGTCCCTCCGCCACTCAGGATAAGAGAATCCGTTAAGAATTATACTACCGAATTCGTTAGCTAATGTCAATTTTAGATTTTTCATACCAACATCGTATTAGCTATGGCATAATCCTTTCATTATGTTATACTATTGAATTGTAAAGGCTTTCACATGTAATATTTATGCACTGGAGGGGTTAAAGTATGTCAATTAATACATACAGCGAAACGTCAAAAATTAAACACTTATTAGAAAAAGAGACAACTTTATTTCAGCTTTCAACGACGCAGCTTTATAACAAAATTCTTGAAAATAACGAAGGAGAACTGACTGAATTAGGTGCAATCAATGCTAGTACAGGTAAATATACAGGACGTTCACCAAAAGATAAATTTATCGTTACTGAACCTTCATATAAAGATAATATTGACTGGGGCGATGTCAATCAACCTATAGATGAAGAAACATTTTTAAACCTATATCACAAAGTTTTAGATTACCTTGATGAACGTAACGAATTGTATGTTTTTAATGGTTATGCAGGCAGTGATAAAGATACACAACTTAAATTAACGGTTATTAATGAATTAGCATGGCATAATTTATTTGCACATAATATGTTCATTCGTCCTGAATCAAAAGATGAAGCTATAAAGATTAAACCGAATTTTACAATTGTATCTGCACCTCATTTTAAGGCAGACCCAGACATTGATGGCACTAAATCTGAAACATTTGTCATTATTTCATTTAAGCATAAAACAATTCTTATTGGCGGTACAGAATATGCCGGAGAAATGAAAAAAGGTATTTTCTCTGTTATGAATTATTTATTACCAATGCAAGATATCATGAGTATGCATTGCTCAGCTAATGTGGGTGCTAAAGGTGATGTTGCGTTATTCTTTGGTCTATCTGGAACAGGAAAAACAACTTTATCTGCTGCTGCAGATAGAAAACTAATCGGGGATGATGAACACGGTTGGAACAAAAATGGTATTTTTAATATTGAAGGCGGTTGTTATGCAAAAGCAATTAATCTTTCAAAAGAAAAAGAACCGCAAATATATGACGCTATTAAATATGGCACAATTCTTGAAAATACAGTTGTACATGAAGACGGTAGCGTAGATTTTGATGACAATCGATATACAGAGAATACACGTGCTGCCTACCCTATTCACCATATAGATAATATCGTATTACCATCTAAAGCAGCACATCCAAATACGATTATTTTCTTAACAGCGGATGCATTTGGCGTACTCCCTCCAATCTCTAAATTAACTAAATCGCAAGCGATGTATCATTTTTTGAGTGGATTTACATCAAAATTAGCTGGAACAGAACGAGGTATTACCGAACCTGAACCGTCATTCTCAACATGTTTCGGCGCACCATTCTTACCTCTAAATCCGACCGTATATGCTGATTTATTAGGTGCGTTAATTGATGAACATAACGTTGATGTCTATCTCGTAAACACCGGCTGGACAGGCGGTAAATATGGCGTTGGTCGCCGCATTAGCCTCCACTATACTCGTCAAATGGTTAATCAAGCAATCACAGGTCAATTAAAAAATACAGAATATATAAAAGATGACATGTTTGGTCTTTATATTCCGACAGAAATCGAAGACGTGCCAAAGACAATTCTTCAACCGATTAATGCTTGGAATGATTCAGATAAATATAGAACTCAAGCGCAAGACTTAATCAAACGCTTTGAACATAATTTTGAAAAATTTGGTTCAGAAGTAGCCGAGATAGCACAAAGTGGCGGCTTTAATAAATAAAAACCTCAAAAATATAGCTTAGATGCATATTATGATTTAAAATTCGTAGTGCATCTAAGCTTGTTATTTTTGAAGCTCTTCTATTTCCTTCATCCAATTGAATATACGTTGAATTGCCAATCTCATTGCTACTGGTCGAGGTACATGGCCTTCTGCAAGTTGATAAAATGTATCAAATTGCGTCCCTCGTTGTTTCAAAGCATCTTCTAAAACGTATGCCTGATGAATACCGACTTGTTTATCCTGACCTCCATGAATGATAAGTATCGGTGGACTCGTTGCATCAATATCCTTTAACGCATCACGTTTTTTATAGGATTGTGCATCTTTAACAGGATGTCCAATCATTCGTCGCAACATTCCTCTCAAATCCACACGTTCCTCATACATTAAATTTACGTTTGAAACACCCCCCCAAATAATATAACTGTCCACTGGTAAATCTTGAAACGTTAATAAACCTTGCAGACCTCCGCGTGAAAAACCAATCATATGAATATAAGCGTCAGGATATGATTGATGTAACTGCTGAACAAGTGTTGTCACATCATGTAAATCACCTTGGCAAAATTCATCTCTACCTTCACTCCCATTATTGCCTCGATAATATGGCCCAATAACTAATGTCTCTGGTGATGAAAATTGCATTAATCTTGCTGCACGCACACGTCCTACCTGACCTTTTCCACCACGTAGATACACAACAATCCGCTCAACCGTTTTATGAGGTAACATTTGTAATGCTTTCACTTTTAAACCATCAACAACATAGGTTACCTCTGCAAATTCATGTGTCAATGATTCAATTGGCATGGTTTTATAAAGAATATAATCCAAGCAATTTCACCCTCTCCAAACACTGCTGAATAGCTGCATCTTGTATTAAATAACTTCGCTTGTTTTCAGGAATATCGTTAAGTCTTTGATAAAGAATGGGACCTGCTGTTTCTAAATAATCATTTTTTTTATCTATACGACTTACTTCAATTGCATATACATCTTTGACAAAAGGTGTCTTATCCTTAGTAAATACTTCATATTGCGCAATGTACGTAAGTTTCTGGCATTGGGCGCCTGTTTCTTCAAAAAGTTCGCGTTTAATCGCCTCCATACTTGTTTCTCCTTCTTCCCGTTTACCACCTGGAAATTCTATTCCTCTTACTTTATGCTGAGTAAATAATAGCTGCTGTTTATAAAATGGGATAGCTAAAACATGGTTACCATTCGCAATATCTTTATCATTTTTATATGTGAGGATAACACGTCTATTTTCTTTATCTAAAAATTGCATATAGATTACTTCCCCTTTCAATATGTTAAAATGAAGTTATTGCTAGATGGTTGGAGGCTTTTATAAATGAAAAAATTATTACAAAAATTATTTTTAAGCTTAATTTATGTTTATCAACATTTTATTTCCCCAATGACACCAGCGACATGTCGTTTTTATCCAACATGCTCAGAATACACACGTGAAGCCATTGTGGTATATGGACCACTCAAAGGAACTTATATGGGTATCCGTAGAATTTTAAAATGTCATCCTTTTCATAAAGGCGGATTTGATCCAGTACCGTTAAAAAAAGATAACAAGCACTGTCAACATAAACATTAAAACATGACCAATTGTGATGTATCAACCTCGGGAGGAGAAAATGAAATACGTCGTTGTTTTAGAATACCTGATTGTGACACAAGATCATGATCATAATAGTATCCAGAAGGTGTAATATCCCCTGGATAATCTCCAAATTGTGCTAAGTAAGCTGTAAAATAACGACTTAACCCATATTCATACATTCCACCAATGACGACACTAATATTATCACGTTGTAGCTTGTGTATTAACTTAATCACATGGTCAATACCACCCATTCTAAAAGGCTTAATTACGACCACTTGTATGTTATAACTATGACATAACGTTAATATTTGTTGCACTGATGTAGCCTTTTCATCTATTGCCACTGGCGGAAATAAATTATGCTTATAATTTTTATATAAATCCATTGTTTTAAATGGTTCTTCGATATAAATAGGATGATACTGCTTAACCAGTGCTAATTTAGGTAAATCTTCTTTAGTTAATGATTCATTTGCATCAATTACCAACTGATATTCAAAATCCAATTGCTTATTCATATGCGCTAAATCTTTCAAAATATGATTCGACCATTTTATTTTAATGCGTTTTGGTTGTGTCTCTTTAAGTTGAACGAAATGCGCTTCGGTTAACCCGCTCACAGTTGCACCATAATCCACATTTATAATTGGTAATGTTTGGTACATTTGAAACACAGCCATTACCACTGTAGCCCGAGCAGCTGGAGCAGCGTTCAGCTGATTTAAATAAGGGAGCCAAGCATCAAAGGTCGAAAATTCTTTATTTTTGATACTACTCGACCATGCTTCAATAACCTTTTGAACACTATTAATTGTTTCTGAGTCATACCAATCCGATTCAAATGCATTGCATTCACCAAAAAATGATTTTCCCTGTGAAGTAATCATTTCAATAATTAGTGCTTTACGACTTGTTAAATGAACTTTCGGGGTTGTTATTGGCACACGAAACGATTGATTATACAAATAGTAATTGATATCTACAATTTTCATTCATACTCATCCTTTAAGCTCAAATTTATTACGTTGCAATTTCCCAGTAGATGTATAAGGTAATGTTTGAACGGCAACATATTTTTTAGGAACTTTATAAGCAGCAAGTTGCACTCTTAAAAATCGATCTAACGACGCAATATCAATGTTGTCTTCTGAAATATAATATAATAATGGGACTTGTCCCCATGTTTCATCTGATAAAGGCACACACATCGCGTCTTTTATACCATCAAATTGTTTAGCTTGCATTTCGATTTCATAAGGATAAATATTTTCACCACCACTAATGATTAAGTCTTTGCGACGATCATAAATCACGACAAATCCATCCTTATCAACCTCCGCAATATCCCCCGTTTTAAAATAGCCATCTACGAATGCGTCTTTTAAACCTTTAGGATATAAATAACCGTCCATCACATTGTTACCTTTAAGCCACAACTCACCATGCCCATCGCGATTAGGATTATGTATCTTTATCGAAACATTGCTACTCGGTTTACCAACCGTATCATGACGACGAGCTAACATATCAGGTGATGCCGTTAAAAATTGAGAGCACGTTTCTGTCATGCCAAACGAATTATAAATTGGTAACTGATAATTTAGCGCTTCATCAATTAAAGCAACTGATAATTTAGCGCCTCCGAGCAATATTTTTTCAAGCTTATATGGCTGTGTTAAGCCGGCATCCATAAGCCATTGCAATGTTTGAGGAACAAGAGAAACATGCGTGATGTGCTCATTCTTAATGATATGCATCATACGCTGTGTATCAAATTTATCCAATAATCTTACCGTGAAACCTTCTATAACTGAACGTAGTAATACACTTAATCCTGATATATGATAAATTGGCAATACAGAAAGCCAAATCGTTGTAGAATCAAAACCTAAACTTGATTTACAGCCTTTTGCACTCGCATAATGATTGTTAAAAGTTTGTGGAACTGCCTTTTGTGGTCCAGTCGTGCCAGAAGTAAACATAATTGATGCGATATCTTGTTGGTTAAATGATTTAGATATCAATCCTTTATTACGTTTATCAATTAAACTCTGAAAAGGAATGATATTAAAATCTTTCAATGCTAAAGAAGCAGTAGTGATTATATATTGAACGTCAATCGACTGCATTTGAGCTGTGATTTCTTTTGGTGTTAATCGGGTATTAATCATAGCAATTTCGATATGTGCTATCCAACATGCATGAATTAAAATGACTGAGTTTATAGAATTGGTTAAATATAAACCTACCCTTGAGATATTAAGCGTAACAAGATGCTCAGCGATAACCTTTGCCCTATCATATAATGTTCGAAATGTGAGTGCCTTAACACCATCTGTAATTGCTATTTTATTTGGATTCATATAACTCTGTTCTGATAACCAATATTCCAACTCAATAGACCTCCATGTTCATATACATTCTTATTATAGCGATTTTGTATGATTTTATCAGTGACAGTGCTTAGGTTATTTGAAGCATTATATTTTTAAATAAACCTTAAAGTTAACAACTAGGATACATTAGTTATTTTTCACAGTATTTTTATAAATTTTACGCTTTGCATTTATACTTTTTTGCTACGCTGGTTATGGGACTTTTATTGAAAAAATTAATGATAAAAGGAGATATAATTTCATGATAAAAAAAGAACTCGTAGAAATTTATACTAACGGCTTAGAAGAAACATTTTCAGTAGGATATGTCCTTGAAGAAAATGAAAATTTCATTATATTTAAGTCTATTGATGAAAAAAGGTGTACTAGACAGTTACCAATTAAGGAATAAGGAATACATTGTAGAAACTTGTAATCAATCAAAATACCTTGAATTAATCGATAATTATATTTTACAAAGCAAAGAACATGGCATGTTTAATCCATTTAATATTGAAAATACATTCCATTTATCTTCAGATTTGCAAGATTTAATTACATTAAACTCAATGATAACAATCGTTATGCAAGATAGCATTGAATTAATCATTGGACGTGTAACCGAAGTACAGGAAAATATCATAAAAGTAAAAGTTTTAGATTTTAATTCCTTAGAGTTTACAGATGTTGACCAAATTTATATATCAGACATTGTAGCGATTGATTTAGTAAGTGTAGAAAATAAATTACTTGAAAACTATTTAAATGCGTAGTTTTTTGTAGCTGAGAGTAAGTTTATGGAAATGCGAATAAAAAAGAACGCTGATATATCAACGTTCTAGAGTAATTTAATTAATCAGAATTAAACTGATTTTTAATTTTGTATGGAGAGTGAGGGATTCGAACCCTCGAGACGCGATAAAGCGCCTACACACTTTCCAGGCGTGCTCCTTCGGCCAGCTCGGACAACTCTCCGTAACATATGACTTAATAAAATAAAAAACAGAAGCGATATTTCACTTCTGTTTAT
>NZ_PPPV01000012.1:41579-74181 GCF_002901705.1 Staphylococcus lugdunensis | reverse complement strand
CCCTGTCGGTTTTCAAGACCGATCCCTTCAGCCGGACTTGGGTATTCCTCCAATTATTATAAGTCTTACAATATATAATTTTAAAATGGCGGTCTCGACGGGAATCGAACCCGCGATCTCCTGCGTGACAGGCAGGCGTGTTAACCGCTACACTACGAGACCTACTAAATGCTATGTATTGCGGGAGGCGGATTTGAACCACCGACCTTCGGGTTATGAGCCCGACGAGCTACCGAACTGCTCCATCCCGCGGCAATAAAAAATTAATTTCTCTAATTTGACCACTTAAATATGGTATCATTTTCACTTAGTAAATGTCAATATCAATTTTAGCAAATTTTTACATTTACTTTATTAAGGGTTAAAAATGATTTGACATACTGAGAAAATAGTCTGTTTTTCTCAAGTACTTAATCAGTATATACAGTAGCCTAAAAATAGTCAATATATTAACAGAAGTAATTTGTGTAAAAACAAACCACAGTTAGAAAAGGGAAACTTTTGATACTAAGTGACTTTTCTAACTGTATAATTAAGTTCGTGAGAAAGCGTTTAGTTTATCATTACCAAAACAGTCACTTCTTCCAACATTATGACAATTTATCGTGTCATATACCCTTGCATTTTGTTTTGAAGTGCTGTAAATGTAGTAAAGCCCTCTTCTTCTAAAAAGTGACCACCGTGTTCTACAATTTTTAAATGGCCTCCTAATGTATCCATAAGTTTTTTTGTTTCTTGATATGAAACATATCTGTCATCCTTAGACGTCAAGCCATAAAAGTGATCTACTTTTGACTTTACATTTTCGTAATCAATATGAATACCTTCTAAATTGATATTTTCATCAATGTCTTGCGCATCTTCTTTAAATCCGGAAATACTAAAGAAACCTTCTATTTGTTGATCAAGCTGCTCTATATATATTAATGCAGCGATTGAACCGAATCCATGTGTGACAAAGTATGTATCTTTTTGTCTAACTTCTAACTGGGCATTCATTTCAGTTAGCCAATTATTAATATTCGTATTGTCAGATGAATGTAAATTAAACAATTGAACATAATAACCTTCTAAAGTTAAGTTATGTTTTAACCATTCATACCAATGATTTTTTGCATTTCCATGAATTGAATGGATGATAATAACATCTGTCATAACATTTCCCCTTCTTTCATATTAATTAGGTTTATTGTAAATCAAAACCACTCAAAGGGCACGATCTACTCTTATAAGTGGTTGAGATTTGTTTATAATTCATGATATATTTCATCAGCAGCTTTTTTCGCTTGTGATATGCAGTCTGGAAGTCCTACTGCTTCAAATGGTGCACCGGTAATACGCAATCTCGGGTATGTTCGTTTAATATGCGATTGAATTTCATGAATATTTTTTATATGTCCAACATGGTACTGTGGCATACTTTTTTCTAAACGATTAACAATTGTAAAATCTGGTTCTCCTTTAAATGTCATCATTTTTGTCAAATCTTTCCGTGCCATTGACACTAACTCATCATCGGTATGGTCAGCTACTACTGTATCACCAGGTTTTCCAATGTAAGCACGTATTAACACTTTGCCTTCTGGCGTAGTGAAAGGCCATTTTTTTGAGGTCCATGTACAAGCCGTAATGTGCGTGTCACTGGTTCTAGCTATTACAAATCCAGTTCCATCATAGGTATTTTCAATATTGGACTCATCAAAGGCCATGACAATTGTAGCTACTGATGTAGCATCCATATGCTTAAAGTAATCAAATGCCGGATCATGACTAAACCAGTTCATGAAGGTCTGATGAGGTGTAGTCACAATAATTGCATCAAAATCAACTTTATTTTCTTCTGTAATAAGTTGATAACTTTTTTGTGACACTAAAATATCTTTAATAGGTGTATGGTATTCAATTTTTACGCCTTTTTGTTTAATAAAATCAGCCAATGCTTCAATAAACGAACTCAAACCATGTCTAAATTGTTTAAATTGTCCTTTGGGCGATCCAGGATATAATTCTCTTTTCTTGATACGTTGCTCTTTTTCATATTTCATACCTTTAATTAAACTGCCATATTGTTCTTCCCGCTCTTTAAATTCAGGAAATGTACTCATTAGACTTAATCGATCTATATCTGTACCATAAATTCCGCCAATTAATGGTTCAATAAGATGTTCAAGTACTTCATCTCCTAAACGCTGTCTAAAAAACTGGCCGACTGAAATATCGTTATTTGGCATGATAATTGGTTTTTTAAATAAATCTAAACCTGCACGTAGTTTGCCCAACGGAGAGATTAATTTTGTCTTAATAAATGGTTTTATATCTGTTGGAATCCCCATAATTGCCCCACCAGGAATTGGGTATAACTTATTCTTGGCAAAAATATAAGACTTCCCTGTTCTGTTAGTAATTAAGTCTTGTCCAAGCCCGATTTCATGTGCGATATCTGTCATTATTGTTTTGCGTCCTAAATATGATTCAGGACCCAGCTCAATCGTATAACCATCTTGACGATAGGTTTGAATTTTCCCCCCAGGACGATTTGCTGCTTCAAAAACAGTGATATCTAAATCGGCGTCTTGCTTATTTAAATAATATGCACTTGATAATCCAGTAATTCCCGCTCCAACTATCGCAATTTTTTTGCTCACTGCATTTCACGCTTCCTTTTAAAATATTGATTGAATTTCATCAACAATGGCACCAATAAATAATGGATCCACGTTCGGCATTACCGGACGATGATATGTTGCACCAATGTCATCACATACAACTTTACATTCGTAATCATTATCGTATAAAACTTCTAAATGTTCACAAACAAAACCAACTGGTGCGTAAATAAAATGTTTATAGTGATGTGCTTCATATAATTCACGTGTTAAGTCTTGCACATCTGGTCCAAGCCAAGGTGTACCCGTGTTCCCTTCTGATTGCCACCCTTGTGCCACATGTTGAATAGCAGATTGTATTTGTAATTGATTCATCGTATCAGTTAATTCTTGAGGATAAGGATCATTATTGCGCTCAATCAGTCCTTTAGGTAAACTATGTGCAGATACTACAAGCACAGTATCATCATGTTCGCTTTCTGGAATATTGGCTAAAGTTTCATTAATTTTTTCAGTCCAATATTGTAAAAATTTAGGTTGCTGATAATAATGTTCTACGTGATGTAATTGAATATTAAATTTATCAGCTTCTTCTTTTGCTCTTTGATTATATGATCCTACTGAAAAACTAGAATAATGAGGCGCCAATACGACTGTTACCGCTTCAGTTATCCCATCTTGATGCATTTGTTCAACAGCCTCTTCAATATATGGTGATATATGTTTTAATCCAAGATAGACTTCAAAGTCAACATTTTGATATGCCAGATTTAATGCTTCTTTAATTGCTTCAGCTTGTTTATTGGTTGTTTTTGCTAATGGTGATAAGCCACCTATAAATTCATATCTATCTTTTAAATCCTGAAGTTCAGCATCACTTGGGCGTTTACCATGGCGAATATCAGTGTAATAATCTTCAATTTCACTTTCATCATTAGGTGTACCATAAGCCATTACCAATAGACCTACTTTTTTAGACATTTTAATACCTACCTTTGTTGAATATATTTATCTTTTTGTGTAGTCATGAACAAATTGACTAACGCGTTTTAATGTATCCGGGTTTACTTCTGGAAATACACCATGACCTAAATTGAAAATATGCTTACCATACATCAATCCTTGATCCAAAATATTTTTAAGTCTTTCTTCAATCACAGGCCATGGAGCTAATAATAATGCTGGATCTAAATTACCTTGTAATGTTTTACTTATACCCATGCTCTGAGCTTGTATAATAGATATTCTCCAATCTAAACCTAAAACATCAATCGGCAAGTCATTCCATTCGTCAATCAAATGGCTCGCACCTACTCCGAAAAGTATAATGGGCACATCATGTTTCTCTTTAATTCCAGATATTAATTTCTGCATTGCTGGTTTGATGTAGTATTTATAATCCTGTACATTTAATGCCCCAACCCATGAATCGAAAATTTGAATCAATTCAGCGCCTGCTTCAACTTGCGCAACAACGTAATCTATAGAAATAGATACAAGATGATTCATTAGCGCAAACCAAGTTGCTTCATCTCGATACATCATAGCTTTCGTAAATGTGTAATTTTTTGAGGGCCCACCTTCAATCATATAAGAAGCTAGCGTGAACGGTGCCCCAGTAAATCCTATCAGTGGCACATTTAATTTTTCTTGAGTTAACAACTTAATTGTATCAAGAACATATGGAACATCTCTTTTAGGATCAATCTGTGTTAATTTGTCTACATCATTAACCGATTGGATCGGATTATGAATAACCGGCCCTATACCTGACTTAATTTCAACATCTACACCTATAGGCTTTAACGGTGTCATGATATCTTTATATAATATAGCTGCATCTGTTTGATAATTATCTACTGGTAAATGTGTAACATAAGCACATAGTTCTGGTTGATGTGTAATTTCAAACAATGAATATTTTTCCTTTAATTTGCGATATTCTGGTTGAGAACGACCAGCTTGGCGCATAAACCATACAGGTGTGTGTGTTGCTTTTTCACCCTTAATTGTATTAAGTATTGCATTATTTTTATTATGCACCTAAACGTCCCCCTATACTTAAATCATTCTTTTCAATAATACCATATTGTCGTTTGTTACCATATTTTTGAGCTTAAATGTCATAAAAATGACAAAGCACAATTTTTAACATACACTATAAATATTGAACGTAACGTATATACATTCATTCATCTAGCAATCTACACTCAAAACGCTTATAATAAAGGCAATAAGGAGGTTTTGACCATGAAAATATATACAACTTATGGCACATATGGCTTTCTAAATCAAATAAGAATTAACAATGAAGACCGTCAATTATTTGTATTCTCTACTGCTGATAATTCAGTTATTATCGAAGAGTCTTCTAATCCTTCTATTTTAAAACATCCAACAACGTATGAGACAATAACAGCATATAATGAATTAAATAGTAACCATTTTTATTCTGCTATTTTTATCCCTACTGCAGAAAACTATGCTTATCAATTAGAGAAAAAACTCGCTCAATTAACATTAGATTTTTCATCTTTTGGAGGATTTAAAAGTTATCGCTTTTTAAAGCCAGTTGAAGGCACTACTTATAAAATTTACTTTGGTTTTGCCGATAGACAATCGTATGAAGATTTTAAAACATCAGAATTGTTTCAACAACATTTTTCTAAATCAGCATTAAGCCAATTTTTTGGTGCAAGTAGTCAACATTCTAGCTACTTTGAGCGTTATTTATATCCAGTTAAAGATTAATAAAATATTAAAAAAGCATTGCTAAGTATCACGTTTATCCATGTACTTAGTAATGCTTTTTTTCAATCTCTTAATAATGTTTCTTGGTATTTTAATTTTTTAATAGTGCTACGTATTGTTAGCCAACCTACAAGGAAAAAGACAATGATACCGAAGAAAAACTGCGGATAAAGATACACAAAGGTGATTGAAAAGATCAAACCAATCACCAACATTAACCGATAAAGAAACTGTTCATATCCTCGGATTACAAATGTATCGGGTACTGGCCATACTTGCGGCCATAAGCCATATGCTTGTTGCGTATAAAATTGAGACATTTGTAACAACGTAATATACATAAATAAGCAACCGATGACAATGGTAACAAAAGGATTCGCTAACCATATCATTAAGATTAATGCGATAATAATTAATCGTAAAATAATATTAAATGCATCTTTTCCTCTAACAAAACTCCGTGTAAATAGAAATAAATACATATTTTTAGCATTGAAACGTGTAGCTTTTGGTGTAACCAACAATGGATCAAGATATCTACGACGCACGGCAGTCTCTTTTAAATGTTTAACGTCAGTAAACATATTAACAAATTTATAATAATTAGTATGATGACGTTGCTCAATACGAATCATTCTCTCCCAAGGGAATAAAGATACCGCATTTTGCTTTTTCAAAACTATATAGCTAACTACTATTAAAAGAGTAAGAAGTAACCCTAAATAATTATTTAATCCTAACACAAGTTCATAGCCTAAAATATTAATTATGACTAAAAGAGTGTTAATCGTCCAAGATGATTTTTGACCTAAGTACCATTGCCAGCGTATATATAATCCTAAGTAAGAATGTAAAAAGACCATTCCTACAAAAATCAAATAATTTAAAATAGAAAAATGTGGTAATTTAGAAAATAATGGATAAAGTACCACTAGAATGATTAACTGCAACGCTATACGATTATAGAAACTGTAATTTAAACTTAGACGCACATATGTTTTCATGTGCTGTTCAAATGGTAATAAAAATAATTCATCCGCTTGTTTCAATAGTGTACGAATTGGAAAAATAGAAGTGATAGCAACAATAATGCTTGTAATCAGTGCATAATCTATGTGTTGTGGTATATGGCGTAACCATTGTCCATACCCCATGATAAAAGCACCTAAAAGAATTAATAGAAAAACTGAAAAGTGACCATTGAATATAAATTTATTATAATAGTTTTTTTCCTTGCGAATTGCGATTTTTCTCTGTTTAAATAAAGCGACTTCAGGTTTTATGGTCATTCTAATTGGCCACCTTGAGTAACATGGATATAAATCTCATCTAATGTTTGATGATGAAGACCTGTTTGTTCTCGCAATTCATCTAAATTACCAAATGCAACAATTTTGCCTTTATCTAAAATAATAAATCGATCACAATATCGTTCTGCTGTTGCTAATATATGCGTACTCATTAACACGGTACGATTTTCTTTTTTCTTTTCTACCATCAAATCAAGCATAGACTGAATACCTAAAGGATCCAAACCTAAAAATGGTTCATCAATAATATATAATTCTGGATCAACAATAAAAGCGCATATTATCATAACTTTTTGCTTCATACCTTTAGAAAAATGACTAGGGAAAATGTCTAACTCTTTTTCAAGACGGAATGACTTTAATAATGGTTCTGCACGTCTCATTGCTTCTTCATTCGATATGCCATAAGCCATTGCAGTCATTTCAATATGTTCTTTTAAAGTTAATTCCTCATAAATAATGGGCGATTCAGGAATATAGGATAATTTTTGTCTATATGATTCAATATCATCATTTATATTTGTATTTGAAATTGATAATGCGCCTTGCATTGGTGTTAGTAAACCAAGCATGTGTTTAATCGTAGTACTTTTACCAGCACCATTTAAGCCAATTAAACCTACAATTTCTCCTTTTTGCAATTCAAAAGTTATATCTGAAATGACAGGCCGTTTTCCATAACCACCTGTTAAATGCTCTACTTTAACTGTCATATCGCACCTCCACGCAACTATTGTACCAAAAATCATCATTCTAGCCTAAAATTACAACTATGTTAAAGACGAAAAATTTTGATAGGAATGATATAATATTAACAAATGTACGACTAAAGGAGTGGATTTTAATGTCAGAAACAATTTTTAGTAAAATTTTATCTGGAGATATTCCGAGCTATAAAGTTTATGAAGATGACTATGTATATGCATTTTTAGATATTTCACAAGTAACTAAGGGACATACGCTACTCATTCCTAAAAAGGCTTCTGCTAATATTTTTGAAACTGATGCTGAAACAATGCAACATATTGGTGTTGCCTTACCTAAAGTAGCAAATGCTATCAAGAAAGCTTTTAATCCTGATGGTTTAAATATCATTCAAAATAATGGAGCGTTTGCTGACCAATCTGTCTTTCATCTGCATTTCCACCTATTACCAAGATATAAAGATGATGTCGATGGCTTCGGCTATCATTGGGAAACTCATGAAGACCTCATCGATGATCGTGCTAAAGAAGATATTGCAAAGCAAATTCAGTCTCAATTTTAACGTTAGTGCATACATCACGGACTTCCAGGGTATAAACTAAGTAATTCATTAAAAAGCGAGGAGACATATTTTATGAAAGCAACACGTATAATATTTGGCCTAGGTGTTGGAATAGCTGCCGGCGTAGCTGTTACATTTCTCAACCGTGACAATCAAAGCGTAAAAAATGCAACGATTGATGCGAAAGAGCCTACAGGTACAAATTCTGAGTTGGAACGTGAAATTGAAAATTTAAAGCATAATGTCTACAATGTGATAGACTATACGAAGCAAATAAAAAATGAAAGCACTGCTTATGCTTCTTCAATTGGTGATGAAATTAAATCTTTAATTGGTAACTTTAAAGCAGATATTAATCCAAATATTGAACAGTTACAATCGCATATTGAAAATTTACAAAATCGCGGTCAACAAATAAGCGAAGAATTATCAAGTGATAAAAATTAATAAATAGTTATGTTTAATTTATACGCGTTTGGAACATAATTATATTTTAGGCTCTGAGTTCTATATTGGCATTAGTTGACTGGATTGAGAATACGCTAATACCAAGCTTTTTTCAATCCTAGTCAACCTTGCCGGGGCGGGACTAAGAATTCATTATGAATTCTGTCCCGCTCCCTTTTTATTTCAATTATTTACAAACTGAATTCCGAATTTAAATCACTAATTAAGTGTCATTTAATTTATACTCCATTTCACTACACTACTACTTGACTAAGCCTAACTTTAGATAGATAATACATGACATATGATAAAGGAGGCAGACTAATGTTTTTATGTAAGAGACAAATAGATATTCATTCAAGATTTGGATTACCAAGAATTGCATTTTTAAGCTTTGTCTCTACCATTATCATGTTTTTAATTTGTTATGAAATTATGTATTATTTCTCTAATACGCCTCTTTCCAATCATTATTTTCCAATATTGTTATGTGCTGTTATTGCATTATACCCTATTCATAAATGTATTCATTTACTGTTTTTTATATCGTACTACAAATCATTTAAAATCCATCAACTTTCTAAATCCAGATGGTTACCTTTTTTCAATATATATGTTAGTCAACCCATTAATAAATATTATTTTTGTTTAAATTTATTATTACCTTTTATTATCATAACTGGTATTTTTATTCGATTAATTATGAGTCACCCTGAATTTGGTCACTATTTTGTTTTTTTAATTGCTTTAAATTTTGGTTATTCCATTACTGATTTTTTATATTTAAAACTCATTTTATTTTCAAATTATGGCAATTATATTGAAGAACATCAGTCTGGGATTAATATTTTAACTAAAGCTACTAATAAATATGTTAAATAATATACTTTAAATTCTATCAAATAAATTAGCATAACCAATGATACAAAGTATAGTCGCTAAAGAAGCCGGTAAATGAAGTTACAAAAACGCATTTACTGGCTTTTTTCTAGAAATCATACTTCCTTCTTTTTGTATTGAGCTTACCTATCATTCTAAAGTATATTTCGCACCCTTACATCATTTTAATAACCGCATAAAAATTAATAATGTAGTCAATATACACCTAGTACTTTGGTCCTATCTGGCACAAAGTTAATTGGTCCTGCTTAAAAAGTGTGTTATATTAACTTTGTTATATTAACCAAAGGAGAATTCGACTATGAAGATTATGAATAGAATTATTATTCCAGTTACTGCAAGTGCATTATTACTTGGTGCTTGTGGTTCAAATGCTGCAGACTCAAAAGACAACACCCTCATGTCATCAAAAGCTGGTGACGTCAAAGTTGCTGACGTTATGAAAAAAATTGGTAATGAACAAATCGCTAACACTTCATTTAGTATAATGTTAAATAAAATATTAGAAGATAAATATAAAGATAAGGTTGATACAAAAGATATAGACGATGAAATTAAACAAGAACAAAAAAAATATGGTGGTAAAGATCAATTTGAAAGTACATTAAAGCAACAAGGAATGTCACTAGACGATTATAAACAACAGAAAAAATTAGCTGCCTATCAAAAACAATTACTGGCAGATAAAATTAAAGTTTCTGATAAAGATGTAAAAGATAATTCTAAAAAAGCATCTCACATTTTAATAAAAGTTAAATCTAAAGATAGTGATAAAGAAGGCTTATCTGATAAAAAAGCAAAAGAAAAAGCTGAAGAAATTCAAAAGCAAGTTGAAAAGGATCCAAGTAAATTCGGTGAAATTGCGAAAAAAGAATCAATGGATTCTTCAAGTGCCAAAAAAGATGGTTCTCTAGGATATGTCATTAAAGGTCAAATGGTTGATGAATTCGAAAAAGCATTATTTGACTTAAAAGAAGGAAAAGTTTCTAAAGTTATCAAAACTGATTATGGCTATCATATTATTAAAGCTGATAAAGAATCAGATTTCAATAGTGAGAAAGCTAATATAAAAGAAAAAATGATAGAACAAAAAGTTCAAAAAAATCCTAAGTTATTAACAGATGCTTATAAAGATTTACTAGATCAATACAAAGTTGATTATAAAGATCGAGATCTTAAAAAAGTAGTTGAGGATCAAATTTTAAACCCAGATAAAATCAAGCAACAACAACAAGCTCAATCAGGCGGCAGTGCTGCAGGATTACAATAATTGGGTATGTCTTAAAATATAAAATAATAAGTTGAGAGATAAAGTTCTCTAACTACATTAATAAAACGTACAGGACATCATTATGTTTCAAGCTATGAACTAAATATTGGCAGTAGTTGACTAGATTAAAAATACGATTATACTAAGCTTTTTTCAATTCTAGTCAACCTTGCCGAGGCGGAACAACGAATTCTAAATGAATTCTGTTCCGCCCTTTTTTTCTTTAAACGAAATGATTTTGCCAATTGAATAAGCTACCATTTTCCTATATTTAATGCCATGTGGACAAATATTAACGCTTGTTTGACTTCGAGCATGTCTAAAACTAATATTTGATTTAATAACATTTTTGTCATGTCTTGCTGAATTTAAGTTAAAATTCTCATTGGCAGATACGTAAATCTTATTTTTATTCTTATACATAAGCGAACTCATCATCATATTTTAGCGAGGTTTATTAAATCATACGAAACAATCTTATTTTTAAAGTATGCGAGAGCTATTTACATTGAAGATATTCACCTTATCTTGCTCTGAAAAATAGTGAGATTCACTAATGTTTTTTTGCATTTTAGCAATCCAACTATCTGGTGCATAATGCGCATCTGAACCAAATAAAATATGAGAAATATCGGTTACTTCTTTTAAACTAGCAAAAGTCGATTCTCCAGTTGATAATGCTGTATCATAATAAAATTGACCAATATAGTAATTTGCTGGCTTTGTTAATGATGACCAACCAGAAAGTGCATGCTTATATGTTTTAAACAAGTGTCCATATTGAATAGGATGTTGTAGAATCGATTTAACAATTTCTTTTTTACTACTTGTTATAAAGGATTTTAAACGTTGTGCAGGTGCTTCCATAATATATTTTTCGGTGTTTACTGCTTCACTAATACGCCAATTAATATATGGCAGCGTACCTCCAGAATGAGCAAGTATAAATTTAATATTTGAATAGCGTTCCACTGTACCACTTAAAATCAAATTCGTAGCCGCTCTAGTGGTATTAAATGTAAATTCCTCAAGAAAATCGGCAAATACATATTGTGGCTTTTTAAATTGCTTAGGTGATGAACTTGGATGCACAAATACTATGCCCTTTCTATCATTGATTACGCGCATTACATCATCAAAACAATCATCGCCTAAAAAGGATTCATTGTAATTTGATAGTAAGCCTACACCGTCTAATTTTAAGACATCTAATGCATATTTAATTTCTTTAATTGACTCTTTAACAAATGGCAAAGGAATCAGGGCAAAACTCTTAAATTTATCTGGATATTGTTGTTTTAATTCTGCTTGATATTCATTAACTGCACGTGCTACCTTTGCTGCTTGTTTTCTTGAAAATGGTAAAGTTGCTGGCTCTGAAATTGAAGTTACAGCTATGTCGATATGCAATTTATCCATCATGTCAAGACTATCCTGAGGAGTCCAATCTTTTATTGGATACCCACCAGACATTGTTATACCAATTTTCTTGAGTGACTTTTTATACAGTGGAGGAATAATATGATGATGAATATCAATTATTTTTTCACTTTTATTCATAAACATTTCCTTCTTTCTATAAATCTTATGAATTTATCATTAAAACACAGCGATGAATTTCTTAGATAGCGCTATTTCAAACCTAAAATAGCACAAATATAAATTAATGTCTTGTCATATTTTGTCTATTTTCCTTTTAAATAAACATATTAATAAGTTTTGTTGTTTATATGTAATTTAATAAACAATCAACTATCGGATATGTGTATTTAATGTAATTAAAAAACCAAGCTTTTTACACCATGTAATAATTAAAAAAATCATTACAAAATGTAGAGCTTGGTTAAAAAATTAATTACAGTGATTCTGGATTATAAAATTGTCTATTTTCAAGTCCAAAAATACGTTCCGTAAACTGACCTTTATCAGTTTTCTTAAATGCTTTTTCAAACATATTCATTTTAGCATCAATATTATCAATAAAGAATAAGATTTCTGCTTCTTTTAAATGTGGTAATTTTGGTGAACCAAATTCCATTTTGCCGTGATGTGCTAAAATCATATGTCTTAATAACATTACTTCTTCGCCATCGATACCGAGTTCTCTCGCAGCCTCAGCCACTTCATCACTTGCTATAGAAATATGGCCTAATAAATTCCCTTCAATCGTGTAAGTTGTTGCTACTGGACCACTTAGTTCTCTTACCTTACCTATATCATGTAAAATAATTGCACTATATAATAAGCTACGATTAAGTAATGAATAAATATCACAAATCTCTTTAGCAATGCGCAACATGGTTAAGACATGATAACTCAAGCCACTAGCGAAATTATGATGATGTGAGCTCGCAGCTGGAAATGTGAAAAACTGATCTTGATATTTTTTGATTAAATATCGCGTAATACGTTGTAGGTTTGCATTTTCAATATCTAACATAAAATGTGAAATTTCTTCTTTAATTTCATCTGGTGTCATCGGTGCACCATCAACAAAATCTTGTGTTTTCAAACCATCCTCTGCTGTTGCTAAACGAAATTGGTTTACTTTCATTTGTTTACGCCCACGGTAATTAATCACATCGCCTTTGACTTTAATAATTTCTTCAGGCTTAAGTAATTGCATATCATCTTTAGTTACCGTCCAAAGTTTCGCTTCAATATCGCCACTCTTATCTTGTAGAAATAAGGTCATATAATCCTTACCTTGAGCTGTCACACCTTGTGTCGCTCTATGAATAAGAAAAAAATGATTAACAGAGTCCCCCGGATTTAAATTTTCTACATTTCTCATTATTTACCGCCTTCCTCCAGTTTGTTCAACACAAGCATTTCTTTAGATGGCACAATTTGATCTTTGGTACAAGTGAAGTAAAGAACTTGATGATTTTCTGCTAAATCTCTTAAATAATTCAGCATTATACGTTTTCTTTTTTTATCAAAATGTACAAATGCATCATCCACAATAATTGGCAAATGATAATATGGCTTTAAAACTTTTATCAAACTAAGGCGTAATGAAATATATAGTATTTCTTTTGTTGATTGGCTTAACTCCATAGGTTCAAATACTTGACCATTATGGTGTTTAACCATAATCTTGTCATCTGCATAGGTAATTTGTACGTATGCGGCATTGGTTAATTTATTAAAAATATTTGTAGCCTCTTTTATTACTTGAGGTAAGCGTTTGTCTTTAATTTGCTTAATATGTTCATTTACCAAAGCTTGTAAATAGCTTAGGCTTGCCCAATCCTTGGCAATTTCATTCATTTGATTTTTTAAGCTATGATATTCATGACGTAAATCTGACAGCGTACTATCTGTTTCCATATGCTTAATTTGAGCAGTTAAATCACTAACTTCCTGCTGTTTGGCAAGAAATTGTTCGTTATAATCATCTACTTGTTTTGCTAACACTTGATCTTCTTTATCTAGTTGTGCCGTTGTTTTTTTGCTTAAAGCTGAACTATCTTCATATGAGTAATTTTGATTTTCAAGATATTTTGTTAAATCATTGAATCTTGCTAAATTTTGTTGATAAGTTTGATATGCCTTATGGTGTGCATAATAACTTTCTTCATCATTGACACCTATAAAATTAAATAATGTATCAATCGTTGCCGTATTTTCTGCTAAATTTGCATGAAGTTGTGTTAATTCATTATTTAACAGTGTTATTTGTTTATTTAATTCTGCTTTACGTTGACGATTTGATTCTGAAGTTGAAATCCAATCTTTTAAATCATCAAAGAATGAAGAACGATTAAAGCGTTCGATTTCTGGTTGCACCGTGCTCTTAGCTTGTTCATAAAACGAAGTAATCTTATCATTCAAATGACTATAATCTTGTTGTAATGTCTGAAGTAATTTATCGTCTGATTTAATAGTATTTATTGTTTTAATACTATCTAATAATAAGTCATCTGACATTTTAGTTGGTAAGAACAATGATTGTTTAACTTCGTTAATATCGTGTTCATGACGATCTAATTGTTGATGTGAACTTGAAAGTTTATCTTGCTGATGTTTCATTTTTTCATCAATGATAGTTTTATTTTTTAATGCATTTTGCCATTGGTCACGCAGTTGATATTGTTCTTCTAGATCGAAATCTAAATCGTAATCATTTTCTAAATAGTTTAATTGCTGCTCTAAATCTTGAATCTCAATACCAATAGTTTCACTATAATCAACCGTTTTGGCCTTCGCTAAAAATATACCCACGATAAAAATAAGCGTTAATACTGCAAATACTGCAGTAAATATCATATTCTGTGTCATAAATGAAAATACTGCTAAGGCTATACCAACAATTGCTAATAATACAAAGCTAAATCTTAACCACTGTTGACGCTTGATTTTATTGGCTTTTTCATTTTCAAAAGTATCCTTTAATTTTTGATACAAATTTTCTTTTTCATTGAGTTCTAACTTTTGTTGATTATATTGTTTTTTCTTTGCAAGTGCATCTTCAGAAATTAAATCTTGCTCTAAAGCCTCAATCTCTTTCACTAATGCAGTTTGCTCTATTGTATTTTCATCTATTAGACGCGTTAAATGTTGTTGCTGTATTTGTTCTTCCTGACGTGCTTTGATTAAATAGCTAGCATAGCTCTTAGCCGCTTCAGAGGTATCCGTATCATGATGAATTTCTTGCCATCCAACACTTGTCTTATGTTCTTGCTGCGCATGTTGTTTTTCTGATATTTCTTTAGCACGTGCATTCAGTTCAATTTCACTTTGCTTAATATCGCTTTCTTCTCTATATATCTCCTTAAATTGTTCTATTGTATCGTCATTCGGCACTGACAATTGTTTATTCTCTTTAGTAAGTTGCTTTAGGGCTTCTTCCTTTAAGCCAATCTCTTGTTCTAATGTTTGCTTATATCCTTTAGCTGCTTCATATCTATCAATACCTTGTTCTGGGAAAGTAAGCGGCTCGATATTTAATTTGCCTTCTAACTCTTTCCATTCTTGTGTTTGTTCATGTAGAGCCACTTCTTTTTGTTTCGCAGCATGCATCGAAGAAAGCTGACTTAAATTGTCTTTTAAGTGTGCAAGATGACGTGACGACTTATCTTTATCATCAACATAGCGATGGTAATCAGTAAGTTTTGCTTCTTCATCTCGAATTTGAGCTTCCAACCCTTTTAATTGTGCCAATTGCTGATTTAAAATTGGATTTTTCCCCGATTTTTTATATAATTCTTCTTTCTTTTGACTTATAACCTCACCCATATGACCAAATTCTGTCGAGCCAAGCGCACCAGCTTCTAATAAATAACTTTGTAGTTGTGTCTCATTTAAATTACGATGAATATCTTGAAGTCCTAAAACGTCAAATGAGAAAATACCTTGGTATGTTTTTTTATTAATATGATTAAGCTTTGCATTGAGCCACGCTTCATCTTTAATAGTTCCATTTTCTAAAAATACTTTCACATCACCCTGAGCGCGTCCCTTGACTCGTTCAACTTCAATTGTAGAATTATCATCTAAAATTAATGCCAATTTACCACCATATTGATTGCCTAATCGTGGCTCTAAACGGGGTTCCTTTTCTTTTTTAGTAGGAAAACCAAATAATATCGAATGTATAAATGCTTGAATCGTTGATTTACCCGCTTCATTCTCACCATATATTTCAGTAAATGCTCGATTAAATTCAATCTTACGGTGTACAAATTGTCCGTATCCATATATTTCTAATGATTTAATTATCAAGATTGTCACCTCTCATCTCTGCTTTTAGTATATCTTCAGCACGATTTACTAAATCTTCTTTATTAAATCCAGTATAATCATCCAAATATTTAGATGTTTTAGCATTCAAATATAAATCGCTCATTGCATCTTCATAAATTGTACTATCTTTTAATAAATCGCTAGAAAATTCTTTAATTAATGGGGTGTCATCATTTTGGAGATAATTAAAATTCAAATCTTCAACCATAACAAAGTTTGTTTCATTTTCCTCATAGTCTTGTACCATTTCTTTAATTTGTACAATATCTTGGGATGATAACGTGATATCACTATCTATGTTTACAGTTAAACGATAAAATGCTTTACCTTTAGATCTAACATCCTCTTTAAATTTTTGAATAACATCAAAAATCCCTTGTTTTGAAAATTGTTTCGTCGTAATTGTAGCTTCATCAAAACGAATAAATTGTGTTGGTATGAAGCGTGTTGTCAGTTTTAAATGATCACCTTCTACAAGTAAACATCCTTTCTGTCCCTGTTCATTAAAATGTCGACCTTGTATGTTACCAGCATAGTAAATTTGAGGCATGTCACTCAATTGTTGTCTTTCGTGAATATGACCTAGTGCCCAATAATGATAGAGTTTTTCTTTTAAATTCTCTAAAATAAATTCGGTATATCGATCATTGGTTGCTGTTTTACTGTAAGTCCCATGTAAAATACCAATGTGTATGCCATCCTTTCCTAGACTTGAAGGATAATCATCGATTTTATTTTCATAACTTTCATTATTTTGATAACTGAATCCATGTAAATAAACCGTTTCACCATCTTTTGTAATCGCTTGATAAGTTTCAACTTTATTAGAAAATACAGACACATTGTCTGGCCATTCTGAAGTAATATTAGCACTTAGTGGATCATGGTTGCCGTGACAAATATATACAAATATTTGCTCACGTTCTAAACGCTTAAATTGCTCTCTCAAAAATACTTCAGCTTTTAACGTTCTATTATTACTATCAAACAAATCCCCTGCAATAAGAACGAAATCAACTTCTTCTTTTAAAGCGATATCGACAATTTTTTTGAAACTTTCATATGCACTTTTTTGCACATCCTCAAATATTTTTGAACTTAAATGGCTCTTTGATTTAAAAGGGCTATCTAGATGCAAATCCGCACAGTGAATAAATTTTATCATTTGCATGTATCTCCTTAATTAAGGTAGTTATGTATTACTTTATTTTATCATAAATTGAACATGACAGTCGATTGCAAGACAAGCTAACAGTAATAATTTCCTTATCATCTATAAAAAAACTTCTCGAAGTTTGTATTATCTTCGAGAAGTTTTAAATCACATGTTTTATAACATTAAATTAGTCAGCGTAAATCTCATCTAATGGTTTAACAATAATTTGATTGATTTCTTGGAATACTTGACTCATTTTTTGTTCTGCTGCCATTAACTCAGAAATATTTTCATCTTTTTCAATTTCTTGAGCTTGTTCTTGCGCTTTTTGCAAGTCTTCTTCTGGAATTTCTTCACCTTGCATTTGTTTTTGTTGGAAACTCATTTGTGTTTCACGGAATTCATCAAATAATCTTTTTGAATCTTCATTAGCTTTTACTTTAGAAAAAGCATCTTTGATTGCTTTATATTCATCACTATCTCTTAATGCTTGTTCTAATTGGTTTGCATAATCATATAAATTTACTGCCATGTTGTATTGACACTCCTTCTAAAATTTATTAACAACTCTTTAATACTTTAACATAAACTGATTGCTTACACAAAGATTGCGACTATACCTTGTAGTAGCCCTATAATGCCGCCTAATAAAAAGCCTAATGACATTATTAAATTTAATTCTTTTTTAGCAATATCAATTATTAAACGTTCTATATAATCTAAATCAAACGTATTAATTTGTTCTTCAATTACTGCTCTTAAATTAAACTTTTTCATAATAGTAGCTAATTCAGTAGATAGAAATTGTATAGCGACCTGTGTCAGTTGTTTAGCAATATGCTGTTCTAGATAATTGAATAATTTAGGTGCTAAATCACTTAGTGGTATATTGACTTTATTTGAAACAGCAGCCATTTCTGAACACGATGTAGCTATTTGTCTTACTTGTTCCATTGAGACGATTTCATTTAACTTTTTCCCTTTAAAAGTAGTATATTCGTTACGGATAATATTCTTCAATATGGCATTTGCCTTAGGGTGATGAGTTAGGCGAATTAATTCATGCTGAATACGTTCGGCAATACTTTCCTTTGTCATAAACATTTGTAATAGTCCAATAATTTTTCCTTTTTCTAAAAAGAAAGTATCTAACATGTCTTCAATATCGTGTCTCCCGCGTGTCGATGTTAAATAACGATGCACTCTATCAATCAGCAATGCTTCTAATGCATCTATTTTATCTTCTGCTAAATCCATCATGCTCTTAGGCAGTATATCTTCAATCGTTTTATGTTTGTGGTCCTTATAAAACTGAATAAATAGTTTCTCGACTTCAGAAGGCATTTTACTTATAACAAAATGTTCCATATCAAAGTTTAATTTTTGAGCTACCTGTTGCAATGTAACTCGATCTTTGCGTAATCGACTAATCTGATGTTGAATCATATCTTGAATGGATTGTTTAGTTTCAGGTTGCATTAGTTTTTGACGGATAAGTTTTTCGGTTAAAAGGTGTTCTTCTATAACTTGACCTATTTTAGTTGCAATTTCACCGCGCCTTTTAGGAATTAAGCCGGGTGTAAATGGAATACGAATTTTCAAGAAATAGTGAGGTCGATAAGGGTGGAATAACATTCGAATAGCAATTATATTAGTTATACCTCCAATAATCGCACCAATGACAACCATAAATAAAATAATTAAAAAAGCATGCATAAACATATACTCCTATTGTCTTATCATTTTGTACCGCATTATATCATACTAGCATTCTAATGCTATGAGATGACACTATAACAAAAATTAAAATGAGGATAAGACTCGAATAACTTGTCTTACCCTCACATATCCATTCCAATTAAGTGCTTTAATCTAATGGTTTGAATGACTTAATCCATTATCGATTCTCTTGTCACTCAAATGTTGTTATTAAACATGTAGTAATTCGTCTTTTGCATTACGAGTAAAATATGTTTCTGCTTCTCTCAACTTAGAAGTCCCAAAAATAGGCTGTTTATCTGGGTTTAATACGCGATAAATATCGCTAACTTTATTGCCTTGTAATATGTAACCATAGCGTGATTCTAATGTATTCCAGTAGATATCACTTGTTGTTTCGTGGTTAGGATATGCACAATGATTACGTGAAATTGTTTGTACAATTTCTAAAGGATCACAACCAAATGTACTATTTAAGACATCTGAATTTCTAAATAGTGCACAAATTGATACACAAGTCGTCCAATTTGGTAAAACACGTTCTTTTTCAATTTGAACTAATGTCTTTTTTGAAAGTCCAATGGTTTGAGCCATTGTATCTTGAGTATAACCGGCTTCTATTCTAACCATTTTAAATTTTGTTTGAATTAAATCTGTAAAACTCTGTCTATCCATTATATTATCTACCTTTCTGTTAGGGAATCTTCTATAATTTTTTCCGGACACAAGAAATTGCAATAATACACATTTCTTGAAACACAAATTACATCTTAATATATTTTTCGCAAAATTAAAAGAGTGAATTTTACTTTACTGACTTTTTTTATAAAGACAAAATTATCTAAATAATCCAACACTTTGATTTCAGTATCAAATCAAGTTATTTTGCATAGCATAAATAGCAGCTTGAGTACGATCTGAGACTTGTAACTTATTAAAAATGTGACTAACATGCGTTTTTATTGTTTTTTCTGATACAAATAATGTTTCAGCAATCTCTCTGTTTGTTTTTCCTTTGACCATTTCTCGTAAAACGTCAATTTCTCGTTTTGATAATTTATTGGTATAATGCGGTTTTTTGGCCACAGCTTCCATTACAGTTTTGGCTTCTGGGTGAATAATGCGTTCACCTGCTAAAACACGTCGTATTGTTTCAATAAGCTTTGCTGGTTCTACATCTTTCATTTCATAGCCATCTGCACCCTTATTTATCGCAGAAATGACATGTTCGTCATCTACATAACTTGTTAATACCAGCACTTTGATGTCAGAATAGTTCTTTTTTAAAAATTCAGTCACCTCAATACCATTCATCTCAGGCATTACTAAATCTAATAAAACAATATCAGGTGGCTGGTTCTCACTTAAATAACTTATAAATGATGCACCATTCGCAAAGCTTTCAATGACATTGAATTCTTCAACTGTTGATAACAAAAATTCTAATCCTTGTCGGACAATATGATGATCATCTACGAGTATGATATCCGCCACAGAGACAACTCCTTTGCGTAATTATGTTAATGGAATTTCAATATAAATTGCGGTTCCTTGGCCTACTTCTGCGTGTATTTCAATCTTGCCTTTCATTGAACCGACCCGCTGTTTTAAATTTTTCAACCCTAATGATTGATTATCAGTTACCTGAGTAATATCAAATCCTTTTCCTTGATCCACAATAGACATATAGAGCATATCATTGTGCTGTTTAATAGTTACATCAACATCTTCTGTATTTGCATGTTTCTTGACATTATTCATCGCTTCTTGAGCAATACGATATATATTTTCCTCAATGGTATTAGGTAATTTAATCAAACCATCTACAGAGACATTTAAGTTTATTTGTAATAGTTCACTATAGTGATATAATGCATGAACTAGTCCTTGCTCTAACCCAACTGGTTTCAATTGCCATATTAATGAACGCATTTCATTTACTGCTGATTGGCTGATATCTTCAATGGTTTGAAATGCTTTTTGGGCAGATTGATCCGTTGTCATGCCTTGGGCAGCATGAGCGGTAATCTTTAGAGAAAATAGCATCTGATTAACTGAATCATGTAAATCTCTAGCTAGTCGGTTACGCTCATTGACACGCGCACGTTCTTTTTCTTTGTTGGTAAGTAAGATACGTTTAATTGCAGAGCCAATTTGAAAAGCGACAGATTCTAAAAGTTCTAAATCATCATCACTATATGTATGTTTATGAGGAGCTGCAACATTAAGCAGCCCAAACTGTTCATCTCCTGATTTGAGTGGCACCGTTGCATGATGTGTGATGTCTTCTGTTTCATCGCTATAGGCTTGGGCGGCCAAATTTATACGCGAACAATTGATAATATTAGATGCCTTTGTCAGTTTATGGTTATGATATGCACGTACACACCAACATGAACCTTCATGCATAAATTGACACTGCTCACGCTGTAAAGCACCAGGTAAATCCGAATCAGCAACCAATTCATGATGTCCACTGTCATCAATAAAGAAAATCCAACCAGTAGTAAACTGGCTGCCCTGCAATAAATAATGCAAAGCACCATTCATCATACTATACATTTCTGTTTCTTCATTTAAAAATTCCGCTATTTCTTTTAGCAATGCCAAACGAGAAGGTTGTGACATAAAATCTCTCCAATTACCAGCCATATTATTTATATTATACATGTGTGGTTTTAATTTTAAAAATAAATTTTATTAATCATTCTTGTAAAATGATGAAAATAAAACAGTTACACGTTATGTTATTCAAAAATTATGATAAGATGATAGAGAATGCGTAGGAGGATTCTATGAAATTTAAAATACCTGAAGATTATAACAACCTAACATTAAGAGAAATTTTTCAAACTTTAAAAGTTCCTAAAAAAGATTTACATCAGCTGAATATGTCAAAAGAAATTACGATTAACAACGCACCTGCTAGATTAAGTAATCAAGTCCATACCATGGATTGTGTTGAAATTCCTACTGATGAAGAAAAAAGTAATTATTTACCAAGTTATCGTTACGCTCAAATTTATTATGAAGATGATGATTTAGCTATCGTAATGAAACCAAAAGGCGTCAAAACGCATCCTAATGATCTAAAAGAAAGCAACACATTAATGAACCACATCATTTATACATTAGATAGTGAGTATGCTGAACCCATACATCGTTTAGATCAAGAAACAGTTGGGTTACTCATCATTGCTAAAAATCCACTTATGAAAAAAATTCTTGACCGAATGCTAGAGGACAATAAAATTACTCGAATCTACAAAGCAAACGTTAATGCACTATTGCCCATAAAACCTCAAACTATAGATATGCCAATAGGTAAAGATAAATTCCATCCCAATAAGCGTCGCATATCTAATACTGGACAACGTGCCATTACACATATACTTGCTTCCACAATGTTAAAAGAAGGTGTATGCCAGTTAGATATTAAGCTAGATACAGGACGCACACATCAAATTAGAGTACATTTAGCTGAAATAGGACACCCTGTTATTGGTGACCCTTTATATGGTGATTCAAAACTACGAAAATTAGAATTAAAAAGTTATCAAATTGATTTTGTCCATCCTTTAACTCAACAGTTTATATCAGTTAACTTAGATGACAATCCTATTACCAAATAAACATTGCGGCCTCAGTAACGATACTATGAGTTATTACTGAGGCTCAGCAATTTATTATTGCCTGTTAATGAGGATCAACCATGCTTTCAGGTTTTATCCATGTTTCAAATTGAGCTTCTGTAACATAACCAGAAGCAATTGCAGATTCTTTTAAGGTTAATCCTTCTTTATGCGCTTTTTTGGCAATTTGTGCTGCTTTTTCATAACCAATATGTGGATTTAAAGCAGTTACTAGCATTAATGATTGATTTAAATAATTATTAATATTTTCTTCGATTGGTTCGATACCTTTTGCACAGTTATCGTTAAAGGTTTGCATACCATCAGCTAATAAATAAATGGATTGTAGTGTGTTGTGTAAAATGACCGGTTTAAAGACATTCAATTCAAAATTACCTTGTGAGCTAGCAATACCTACAGTCGTATCATTGCCCATGACTTGAACTGCCACCATAGTTAACATTTCACATTGTGTTGGATTCACTTTACCTGGCATGATAGATGAACCTGGTTCATTTTCAGGGATAGCAATTTCTGCCAAACCAGCTCTAGGACCAGAGGCTAACCATCGAATATCATTAGCTATTTTCATCAAATCTGCAGCAAGTGCCTTTAATGAACCGTGCAATTGCACAACTTCATCATGTGATGTTAATGCATGAAATTTATTTTCAGATGATACAAATGGATATCCTGTGTTTGTCGCAATATATGTCGCCACTTTATCTCCAAATTGTGGGTGAGCATTAATACCAGTACCTACTGCAGTTCCACCAATCGCTAAATTTAATATGTGACATTTTGACTCTGCTAATAATGTCTCACACTTTTCTAGCATATAACGCCAACCACTTATTTCTTGTCCTAAACGAATAGGTGTTGCATCTTGTAGATGTGTCCGTCCAATTTTAATAATATGATTAAATGAATGTTCCTTTTCTTCAAAAGTGGTACGTAATTGCTGTAAAGCGGGAACAAGTTTGGTTTCAATTTCATGATAAAGTGCTACATGCATCGCAGTTGGAAATGTGTCATTAGAACTTTGTGATTTATTGACATCATCATTGGGATGAATCTGCTCATCGCTTTGTTGTTCTTGTAAATATTGATTAGCCACGTAACTTACTACTTCATTCACGTTCATATTACTTTGTGTACCACTGCCTGTTTGCCACACTACCAATGGAAAATGATTGTCTAAATTACCATTCAAAATCTGATCACACGCATACACAATGGCATTTGCTTTAGCATCACTTAACTTTCCTAATTCGTGATTAGCTAATGCAGCAGCACGTTTCAATTGCGCAAAGCCGTAAATCACTTCAATAGGCATTTGTTCTTTGCCAACTGGAAAGTTACGTTTACTACGTTCCGTTTGTGCCCCCCAATACTTATCAGCTGGCACTTCTATTTCTCCAAATGTATCATGTTCAATTCGTACTGACATACGTGTATCTCCCCTTATCAATTGATTGTTTAACAGTAGTATAGCACTATTTAAAATCAAAGGGCAACGCGCAAATAAAACGTTTTCACTAAAATCCAATTAAGTATAGTTAATCGATATTATTTCTTTACTTAGTGTATTTATTTTTGACGGCTTGCACTGTTGCAAAAGCTGACATGATATATAAAATGACACTTAAAGTTAAGGTAATTGGACTGAATGAGATTAACAAGCCTAATATTCCATTGAAATTGCTATATAAATGATCAAGTGTGTAACATAGTATCCCCGTAACTAATAATATGCACACAACACTAATCACTATGCCGATGCGATTACTTTTTAAAAAAGCAATTGCATTAACATCATCTACAAGTCCTTTAGATAAATTAAGCTGTAACTTCACAACTTTAAATAATATAGGTAAATATAAAGCTCCCAAAGCAATCGGGAAACCTTTAATTGAAATCAAACTAATAATTATCGTTAATATGATGATATGTAACCAATATTTGCTGAACATTCGCTTTCTCCTCTAAATGTTTTCTTCTAATTTTAGCATAAAATCTGACGTGCTTCAGATTAAATTAAAAAGGAACGAGATAAGTCATTTTGACTTTATAATCTCGTCCCTTTTTAATTATATTATATAGTATTTACATCATAAGCATTCATTACAAATCATTTTGTTAGTCTTTATGAATTTGAAGACTTTGATGTATCATGCGATTGATTAACTTTTTCTTCGTCATTTTTCTCTGAGATGTGTTCCATTTCTTTGCCCAGCTCTTTTAAGTCTTCTAAATTTTCAACCATCGCATTCTCTTCCTCATGATAATTTAAACGACTCTTTTTTTCTTTTGACATTAAAATGACCTCACTATATTATTCATAATCGCTTTTACTTTAAGCAAACCGATCAGTAAAGTAATGACGTACATCTTCTGGCAAACCTTCAGCTGCCGCTTCGTCTAAAATAACCGTTACCATACGATGTGCTTTTAAATCAGCAGGTTCAAAATTAGATTTTCCATTTTCATTATACAGTTTTTCTACTACTTCTTTTTTATTATGTCCTGTAATGACTAAGATAATTTCTCTAGCATTTAACAATCCTTGACGTAGACTGATATTAAGGTTTCCTTGATCATCAATTGAAGCTACTTGTAACATTAGTTTCCCTTTATTATCTTTTGTTTTGATTTTATCAGAGATAAACGCTTCAGCATCTTGATCGTATGAGATAGGATAAATTTGACTCTCAGGAACCCCCAGCGCTTTGAAATATTCTTGATTTTGATCATAGTCAAGAATGTTAATTTGGCTGAAGTCAACCGCATGTTGGTCAACATTCTTTTTAAGCATATCAAGTACTGGTGATGCCTCTTTGTTTAAATGAAATCCAGCAATTGTAGTAGGATTATTGTTAAATTGTTTTCTAATGATATCTGCTGAATACTCTGCAACTTGATCTTTATTTTCAAATACTTTAAAGTTCATTGCCATTTTTTATTACACTCCTCAATTATAACTTTAATAAAAATTAATGATATTAATTGTATATTACCCTATCTAAGGCTATTAAAACTATGATATATCATCGCTTTTTAATATCAATATAAATATATCATTAAATTACAATGAAATAAATTAAGTCACTATTTCCCTTATTTATGACAAACCGTAAAATTTTTGTTGTCTTAATGCTTCATAAATAAGCAAAGCAGCTGTATTTGATAAATTTAAAGACCGTATATTACTGTTCATTGGAATTCGTAAGGCAGTGTCAGCATATTTTTCTTTTACCCATTGTGGCAATCCTGTAGTTTCACGGCCAAATATAAAATACAAATCGTCATCACGATCAGAGAAATCAAAATCACTATATGTTTTTTTACCAAATTTAGTTAGTAAAAAGTATTTACCTGAAGTTGTTTCAAAAAATGATTCAATACTTTCATGATAAGTAATATTTACAAATTTCCAATAATCTAGACCTGCACGTTTCAACATTTTATCATCAGTACTAAATCCGAGTGGTTTTATTAAATGTAAATGTGTGTCAGTGCCAGCACATGTACGAGCTATATTACCTGTATTAGCAGGTATTTCTGGTTGATATAAAACAATATGATTTGTCATTTTAATTTCTCCTCATTTCTAAACCTTTTATCATTTCTTGTTGTACTTCTTCAACTTCTTCAGCAAAATGTGCATCGATAAATGATTGCGCATTATAACCATCGATTTGTCCTATTGCCCAGTAAGCTGTTGCTCTTATCATTGGTCTTTTATCATTAAGTGCAACTTCTTTTAATTCGGGTAGTGCTTCTTCGGCTTTAAAATGTGCTAAGGCAATAATTGCATTTCTTTGAATAGGTTTCTTTCCTCGCCACGCACCAGCTAAATGTCCATAAGTATTTTTAAATTCTTTATTACTCATTTGTAATAATGGAATTAATCTTGGTTTTAAAATTTCTGGTTCTAGAATAATATCATCGTGTTCAGTATTGATCCCTTTATTTTTAGGACATACTTGTTGACACGTGTCACAACCATATAAACGATTCCCTATTTTATAACGATATTCATCAGCTAAATATCCTTTTGTTTGTGTTAAAAAGCTAATACACTTTTGACTATTTAGTTGTCCGTTACCAACTAGAGCACCTGTTGGGCAACGATCAACACAAATTGTACAATCACCACAACTATCTAAAATGGGATCATCTGGTTCAAAAGGAATACTAACTAACATTTCTCCTAAATATGACCAAGTTCCCAATTCTGCATTAATAATAAAGCCATTTTTTCCAACAAAACCTAGACCTGCACGCTCAGCTACAGCTCTATCCGATAAAACACCTGTATCAACCATACTTTGGATTTCAACATCAGGTACTTTACTTTGAATAAATTCAGCTAATTTATTTAGTCTATTCCGCATAATTGTATGATAATCTTGTCCCCATGAAGCACGTGCAAACATACCTCTGCGATCACCACGTACACTTTTAGGCGCACCTTTTAATTTATTAGGATATCCGACAGCAATTGCGATGATAGAGCGCGCAGTAGGCAAGCTAAGCTTTGGTTCTGTTCTTAATGCTATATCAGATTCTTCAAATCCAGATGCGTAACCTTTTGCATGATAATCTTCTAATTTTTGCTTCAATTCATCAAATGGATCAGCTGTAGTAAAACCTATTTGATCAATTCCAATGCTGTGCGCAAATTGAATAATTTCTGTTTTTAAATGAGCTGTATTCAACTCTAAGCCTCCCATTGAAAATTTACATAAGTCATTTTACCACAATTTCACACTAACACTTGGATAAAAATTCACAAATGAAATTGAAATTGATAGAACTATAAATTTTTCATTAATCAAAACATGTTAATCTTTAAATTAAAATACAAGATGGGACGTAAAATCAAAAAAACAGCACAAAGATGGTTTTAAATAAATCAACTTTGTGCTTCTTTTATCTTCAATAATTTGTACTTGAAAAAACTATGCTTTATCTTAATCCACTTAATATAATAATGAAGAATCTGGAACATAATTATGTTTTTAACCTATGACTAAATATTGGCAGTAGTTGAATGGATAGAAAATGCGCTTATACCAAGCTTTTTTCAATCCTTGTCAATCTTACCAAGAGGCAGGATAGAATTTCATAATGAATTCTATCCTGCTCCCTTAAACTTGTCAGAGACATCTATGTCACAATATCACTAGACTATGATAATACACGTGATAAGAAATTTTGAGTTCTTTGTTCTTTTGGATGTTCAAATATATCTTCAGGCTTGCCTGTTTCAACAACATAGCCATCAGCCATGAAGATAACTTTATCACTAACATCTTTCGCAAAACTCATTTCATGCGTTACTATAACCATTGTCATACCTTCTTTAGCTAAAGATTTTATGACTTTTAACACATCATTAACAACTTCTGGATCTAATGCAGATGTTGGTTCATCAAATAATATGACGTCTGGATGCATTGCCAAAGCTCTAGCAATTGCGACTCTTTGTTTTTGACCTCCAGAAAGTTGATTCGGATAATTTTCAGCTTTTTCCGCCAAACCAACTTTTTCTAATAAATTATGTGCTTCTTTTTTTAACTTGTCTAAATCACCTTTTTTTAATAATTTCGGTGCCATGTATATATTTTCAAGTACTGTTTTGTGTGAAATAAGTTAAAACTTTGAAAAACCATTCCCATATTTTGGCGTAATTCATTTAAATTAACGTCTTTACTTGTTAATTCTTTTCCTTCAAAAATTACATGTCCATCTGTTGGTTGTTCAAGTAAATTCATACATCTTAATAATGTACTTTTACCGCTCCCTGATGGCCCAATAATGGATACAACTTCACCTTTATGAACCTCTAAATTTATATCTTTGAGTACTTCATTTTTATCAAACGACTTAATTAAATTTTTAATTTTAATCACTGGCCTTCATTCTCCCTTCAATTAAAGTCATAATTCTAGATAATGAGAATGTTAAAACAAAATATAATCCCGCAGCTAGTAGTAATGGTGTAAACGGATCAAATGATATGCCTTGAACAACTTGAGAATTAAACATAACCTCACTCACACCAATTGTTGATACGATTGATGACTCTTTAATCAATGTCACAAATTCATTTCCTAAAGCAGGTAAAATGTTTTTAATCGCTTGTGGCATAATGACATTTTTCATTGTTTGATTGTAATTTAAACCTAAACACTGAGCTGCCTCCGTTTGTCCTTTATCTACTGCATTGATACCAGCTCTAATAATTTCAGCAATATATGCTGATGAGTTAATAATTAAAGCGATTATCCCGCAAATAAATGCTGAAATATCTAATCCTAATGCAGCAGTAGTACCAAAGAACACAATGAATACTTGCACAAGTAATGGTGTTCCTCTAATTATTTCAATATAAGCAGCAGCTATCCACGAAATGATTTTAATTTTACTCAATTTTGCTAATGCAATTAGCGTTCCCAAAACTGCACCAATAATAACGCCAATAGCTGATAATATAATTGTATTGACTATACCTTTAACGAAGAAACTGCCATATTTAGTAAAAAAGTTACCATCATCTGACATTTCTTTAGAAGCTTTATCCATATATTTATCAATTAAATTATGATCTTTGACATCTTTAATCGATTTATTGATATGTGCCATTACTTCTGGAGAATCTTTAGGTATAGCTATAACTGTTGACTTTTTATCCTCATTAAATTTCACAGATGCTAAAGTTAATTCTTTATTTTGCTTTAAATATGCTTCTGCTACAGGTTTCTCAATTACTACCGCATCTACTTTATGACTTTTTAAAGAAAGAATAGCATCTGGTAAACGCGTCAAAGAAGTGATACTTGCGTTTTCTATTTCAGTCTGTGCAATTTTTTCTTGCTCAGTAGATTTTTGAACAGCTATTTTTTTATTAGCTAAATCTTTTAATGAATGATACTTTTTAGCATCACTTTTCTTGACTAAAACCGTATTATTAGAATACATATATGGATCACTAAAATCGACTTCTTTTTTACGTTCAGGTGTTGAAGTCATTCCTGAAATGATGATATCAATTTTTCCTGTTTTTAATGCTCCCAATAAACTATCAAACTGCATATTTATAATTTTTAGTTTAAGATGGTTATCTTTAGCAATCTTTTTTGCAAGTTCAATATCTACACCAGCATATTCATTTTTTCCATTAACATTATGCTCAAATTCCATAGGTGCATAATCTGCTGATAAACCAACCTTTAGTTCTCCACTTTCTTTAATTTTCTCCCAATTTTTATCCTGTTCTGCATGTGCAATCGGTGTTATGTTGGCTATCGTTAAACCACATACTATGGCAACAACCATTAACAACTGTATTAACTTTTTCATGATTGCCCCTCCTTTTCGATGTTCATTATTATACATTTAAATAAATATATATGCAATATCTTTTTTTAAAAAAGAGTACACAAAATGAAACAAATCATCTTGTGTACTCTTTTATATCTCTGTATATATGCTCTTTATAAGCAAATATTACTGCTTTGGAATTTCAAATCTATAAATATCGTTAGTATAACCAGGAATGATTTTTTTGCATAATTCATGTATAATAAATGCGCTAGCAAATGGTATGATAAAATAACCAAACGCTAATAAGATTATATTCATAGTTACATCGCCAGTCATACGATTTAATGCATTTATTGGCCCTACTAATCCTGTATAACCAAATCCTGCAGAAAGTGGTGTCCCTTTTATACCAATCGAATAAGCAATTACTCCACCAATTACGCCATTAATAGCCAAAGGAATCATAATGATAAGATGTTTTAAATAAACTGGTATCATCATTTTTGCTGCACCGATTAACAATACAATATTGACACCCGCTGAATTTACCCTTAATGAGCCAAATATGAAAGTTACGCAAGCTGCTACTATACCCATATTAGCCGCACCACTTCCCAAACCATCTAAACTAATAGCCGTTGCAATAGCTACTAAAGAAATCGGTGTAACCATTAATAATGAATAAGTGACACAAATCAGAATAGACATCAGCAATGGATTAAGTTCAGTAAATGAATTAATCATATGACCTAATGCCTTAGTTATAGTTTGAACATACGGTAAAGTATACAAGCCAAATATACCGCTTAAAACAGGTATGGCAACAGGTAAAATAATCATCTCTAAAGATCCAAATTTATTCTGAAAAATTAAATATAAAAAACAAGCAACAATTACTACTAAAATAACATTAATTATATCGCCGATACCTTTTAAGGTAACCCCACTAGTTGTAATATGTATCGCACCAGAACCTAACATTGCAGAAGTTCCAATCAGCGTAGCACCAGCACCATTAAATTTAAATTGATGTGCTGCTAAAACACCTATTATAAATGCCATAAATGATTGTATAACAGTAACCAATTGAAAAATCATACCCAAAAATTGGTAATCATCCTTAAATAGCTTTAATAACTCCCCCAATAAGGCATTAGGCAACAGCGCAATAACTACTCCGGCCCCTACAGCATTCAATATATTACTAAAGAAACCTTTTACATTAACATGTTGTTTAGTCATTTCAAACCTCCAATAATTACATTAGATTAATAATATTATACTCATCGGCATTAAACAACCAAAATTTTCATTAATCGTAAAAAATCAAATATAGTGATATAAACAGGACCTCAATTCTAAGACTATAACGTCTTTATTAGCTAATTCAACAAAGATAATGACTGATTAACCAAATATTCCATTTCACTAGCAACTCTTAAAAATTACAATATCTTATTCCAATTTAGTATTACCTTTATAAAATTGTATATCTTGTACTAAGGTTTAATTACCTGTAAGTATCAATTTATAATGATTTCTCAAACTTTTTATAATATCTTTCTATCATATCTAAGTAAAAATTAATCAAAAGTTTTAGGTTTCCAATGATAATATAATTGCATAAGTCGAGGGAAAGCTACTAGTTACAATCCCGCTTAAAAATATGTAAAAAATTTTGTTACTACAAGTTTTGGCAAAGAATCATTACTACAGAAATATGCTCAACAGTTGGCTCGATTTCAATATATGGTCTATGAACTATCGTCGCAAAATAGCTTTATGACTTATTAGGATTTCATTTGAATTTTTCACATAATAAAAAACCTCTAAACACTACAATGTTTAGAGGTCAATATACCGGCGGTCGGGGTCGAACCGACACTCCAATAAAGGAACGGGATTTTGAGTCCCGCGCGTCTGCCAATTCCGCCACGCCGGCACAGTTATAAATAAAAAACTTCCTGTTGGAAGCAATATTGGAGCGGAAGATAGGATTTACACCTATACCTCATTCCGGGAAGGAATGTGTTCTAAAAGTTGAACTACTCCCGCATAACCTGGAGGCGGCAACCGGATTTGAACCGGTGATAAAGGTTTTGCAGACCTCTGCCTTACCACTTGGCTATGCCGCCAATAACTGGGCTAGCTGGATTCGAACCAGCGCGTGACGGAGTCAAAGTCCGTTGCCTTACCGCTTGGCTATAGCCCATTAATAATAAGGGCGGTTGAAGGGAATCGAACCCTCGAGTGTCGGAACCACAATCCGATGCGTTAACCACTTCGCCACAACCGCCATGGCAGGGGCAGTAGGAATCGAACCCACATCAAAGGTTTTGGAGACCTCTATTCTACCGTTGAACTATGCCCCTATTTAAAAATATGGAGGGGGGCAGATTCGAACTGCCGAACCCGAAGGAGCGGATTTACAGTCCGCCGCGTTTAGCCACTTCGCTACCCCTCC
>NZ_PPPV01000012.1:41329-41569 GCF_002901705.1 Staphylococcus lugdunensis | reverse complement strand
ACCTACGACCGATCGGTTAACAGCCGATAGCTCTACCACTGAGCTACTGTGGATAAATAAGATGGAGCGGGTGATGGGAATCGAACCCACAACATCAGCTTGGAAGGCTGAGGTTTTGCCATTAAACTACACCCGCAAATCATTACGATTATGGGGCGGTTGAAGGGAATCGAACCCTCGAATGTCGGAACCACAATCCGATGCGTTAACCACTTCGCCACAACCGCCAAAAAAATAGCG
>NZ_PPPV01000012.1:41000-41319 GCF_002901705.1 Staphylococcus lugdunensis | reverse complement strand
CCCCCAACCTACTGATTACAAGTCAGTTGCTCTGCCAATTGAGCTAGGCCGGCTTGTATAAAATGGTTCAGGACAGAGTCGAACTGCCGACACATGGAGCTTCAATCCATTGCTCTACCAACTGAGCTACTGAACCATGATAATAAGTAATGGCGGTCTCGACGGGAATCGAACCCGCGATCTCCTGCGTGACAGGCAGGCGTGTTAACCGCTACACTACGAGACCAAATAAATAATTGCGGGAGGCGGATTTGAACCACCGACCTTCGGGTTATGAGCCCGACGAGCTACCGAACTGCTCCATCCCGCGATAATAATA
>NZ_PPPV01000012.1:40451-40990 GCF_002901705.1 Staphylococcus lugdunensis | reverse complement strand
CGCGATCTCCTGCGTGACAGGCAGGCGTGTTAACCGCTACACTACGAGACCAAAATAAATACGGAGGAAGAGGGATTCGAACCCCCGCGAGCCGTTAAGCTCCTGTCGGTTTTCAAGACCGATCCCTTCAGCCGGACTTGGGTATTCCTCCAAAATTATATGGACCTTGCAGGACTCGAACCTGCGACCGAACGGTTATGAGCCGTTAGCTCTAACCAACTGAGCTAAAGGTCCTAAATATAATTCAATATTAATTAAATAGTGGCGGTGGAGGGGATCGAACCCCCGACCTCACGGGTATGAACCGTACGCTCTAGCCAGCTGAGCTACACCGCCTTTATTTAGTTTTATATGGTGGAGACTAGCGGGATCGAACCGCTGACCTCCTGCGTGCAAAGCAGGCGCTCTCCCAGCTGAGCTAAGCCCCCATTTATTCAAGAAGTCGGGAAGACAGGATTCGAACCTGCGACCCCTTGGTCCCAAACCAAGTGCTCTACCAAGCTGAGCTACTTCCCGTATTAAATTATGTTTATAAAAAG
>NZ_PPPV01000012.1:40166-40441 GCF_002901705.1 Staphylococcus lugdunensis | reverse complement strand
CGCTGACCTCCTGCGTGCAAAGCAGGCGCTCTCCCAGCTGAGCTAAGCCCCCATATAAATATTATCTTACTTTATCAATTATTATCTTTTTTATATCGGGAAGACAGGATTCGAACCTACGACCCCTTGGTCCCAAACCAAGTGCTCTACCAAGCTGAGCTACTTCCCGTTATAAGTAAACGCGCCCGATAGGAGTCGAACCCATAACCTCTTGATCCGTAGTCAAACGCTCTATCCAGTTGAGCTACGGGCGCATACTGATAATAAGGATATTG
>NZ_PPPV01000012.1:39766-39942 GCF_002901705.1 Staphylococcus lugdunensis | reverse complement strand
CCCCCAACCTACTGATTACAAGTCAGTTGCTCTGCCAATTGAGCTAGGCCGGCTATTAAAATGGTGGAGAATGACGGGTTCGAACCGCCGACCCTCTGCTTGTAAGGCAGATGCTCTCCCAGCTGAGCTAATTCTCCAATATAACTTGCCTGGCAACGTCCTACTCTAGCGGAACA
>NZ_PPPV01000012.1:39571-39756 GCF_002901705.1 Staphylococcus lugdunensis | reverse complement strand
ATGGTGCCGAGGACCGGAATCGAACCGGTACGGTGATCTCTCACCGCAGGATTTTAAGTCCTGTGCGTCTGCCAGTTCCGCCACCCCGGCAAAATAATGGAGCAGAAGACGGGATTCGAACCCGCGACCCCGACCTTGGCAAGGTCGTATTCTACCGCTGAACTACTTCTGCTTATATAAATCGT
>NZ_PPPV01000012.1:39293-39561 GCF_002901705.1 Staphylococcus lugdunensis | reverse complement strand
CCGCCACCCCGGCAAAATAATGGAGCAGAAGACGGGATTCGAACCCGCGACCCCAACCTTGGCAAGGTTGTATTCTACCGCTGAACTACTTCTGCATATGCGGGTGAAGGGAGTCGAACCCCCACGCCGTAAGGCGCTAGATCCTAAGTCTAGTGCGTCTGCCAATTCCGCCACACCCGCGTATAAATGGTGAGCCATAGAGGATTCGAACCTCTGACCCTCTGATTAAAAGTCAGATGCTCTACCAACTGAGCTAATGGCTCAAAAG
>NZ_PPPV01000012.1:0-39283 GCF_002901705.1 Staphylococcus lugdunensis | reverse complement strand
ACCGCCGACCCTCTGCTTGTAAGGCAGATGCTCTCCCAGCTGAGCTAATTCTCCGATTCATCATTGCCTGGCAACGTCCTACTCTAGCGGAACGTAAGTCCGACTACCATCGGCGCTAAGGAGCTTAACTTCTGTGTTCGGCATGGGAACAGGTGTGACCTCCTTGCCATTGTCACCAGACAAATAGCTTACTTTACTAATTTTACTAACTTTATTCAAACGTTTCAATAGTCAATTTTACACTTTGTTTAAAATTGATTTACATTGCGTTTAAATTTCACGCCCATGAAATTGACGACTTTTATATGTTACAACACATCATTAGTCATGTCAATTGTTTTTTATATATTTTTTCATGATATATCATTCATCATTTTTTCTCTTTGACACTCGATAAATGTTATCATATCTGCACGTTAAAATCTATTCTTTTTTTATAGATTTTTTCTTCACAACTAAGATTATTAATTTAAGTGCGATATGAATTGTATATTTAAAATGCCCAAAGCTTAATTTGCTTCGGGCATTTATTTCGTATATTCGATTATCAGTGTCGTACTTGTATTTTGTACAAATCTGTTGCTATCATTTATTTTTGTCGCATATATGGGAATAATAGTACATCACGAATAGATGGTGAATCTGTTAATAACATCACAAGTCTATCAATTCCGATTCCTAATCCACCTGTTGGCGGCATACCATATTCTAATGCTTCAATGAAATCTTCATCCATTTCATGTGCTTCATCATTACCTTGTGCTTTTTCTACTAATTGTGCTTCAAAGCGTTCTCTTTGATCGATTGGATCATTTAGTTCTGTGAAGGCATTTGCATGTTCTCTTCCAACAATAAATAGTTCAAAACGATCTGTAAATCTTGGGTCTTCCGGATTTTTCTTCGCTAATGGTGATATTTCGATTGGATGTCCATAAATGAATGTTGGTTGAATAAGTGTTTCTTCAACTTTTTGTTCAAAGAACTCATTCAAGATATGTCCATACTTCATGTTTTCTTTAATTTCAATACCGTGTTCTTTAGCTAATGCTTTTGCTTCTTCGTCTGATTTTACTTGATAGAAATCTACACCTGTATCTTCTTTAACTGCATCTACAATATGCAATCTTGTCCAAGATGATTCTAAATCGATTTCTTCTCCATTGTATTGAACTTTTGCTGAGCCAAATACTTCTTGTGCAATATGGCGAATGAGTGATTCTGTTAAATCCATAATATCGTGGAAATCTGCATATGCTTCATAAAGTTCAATCATTGTAAACTCTGGGTTATGTCGAGTTGAGACACCTTCGTTACGGAACACACGACCTATTTCATATACTTTTTCTAAGCCACCTACAATAAGACGTTTTAAATGTAATTCAATAGCTATTCGCATATATAAAGTTGCATCTAAGGCATTATGATGTGTTACAAATGGACGTGCAGCAGCTCCACCAGGTATTTGATGCATCATTGGTGTTTCTACTTCTAAAAATCCTTTATTATTTAAATAGTTACGCATTTCTTGAATGATTTTACTACGATGAATGAACGTTTGCGTACTTTCTTTGTTTGTAATTAAATCTAGATAACGTTGGCGATAGCGTTGTTCAATATCTTGTAAACCATGGAATTTATCAGGTAACGGACGTAATGCTTTAGATAATAAAGTGAAGGTTTTAGCTTTAACTGTTAATTCACCTGTATTCGTTTTAAACATAACACCATCAATACCAACAATGTCTCCAAGGTCAGCGATTTTCCAAATATCAAACTGTTCTTCTCCAACTTGATCTTTACGTACATATATTTGAATTTGACCTGACAAGTCTTGAATATGTGCAAAACCTGCTTTACCTTTACCACGTTTAGTCATTAAACGACCTGCGATGGTTACATGACTTTCTGCCTCTTTATCATGTAATTCCTCTTTAGAATATTGATCCCATGCTCCTTTTAAGTCATCAGCCATAGCTGTACGTTCAAAGCGTTTCCCAAAAGGATCAATACCTAAATCGATTAGTTCTTGTAGCTTTTGACGACGGACCTGCATTTGGTCATTCATTTCTTCTGACATTCTGCTCTCTCCTTTAAACTTCTTGTTTTTCTGTTGGTTGTTGCATAATTTCTTGTTGGAAATGTTGTAAGGTATAATCATTCCTTGTTCTGTTTCGGCTTAAGGGCTTTACATGCTTTGCCATGGCCATTAACACCTTTTAATTACCAAGAAGTGTGTTTACGCATTTCCATAACACCAATCTTTTCTCCCTTTAATTCTACAAGACGGCGCGTATGTAATAAAGCAATTTCCACTTTATCTTTTAAAGTTGGCTCATCTATAAGTGCTCATGTTTCGAGGTAATGGAAGGTACGATAAATTATCCGTGAATTACCTAAGGCTTTTCATCTTATCATTACAACATCTATACCCGATTAATCAAGCATTTTTTCTCAAGTTAGGATGATGATTATCACTATTGCCATTAACTGAGAAACGGTAAGTCGGAAAGTGGAATAATATTCCCCCACCATACATAAGGGATTAATACGACGCTATTTCAATTTCTACGTCTCCAGTTTTCCACATATTTCATTAGCCTCTCATTGTTTATACTTTTTAACTGAATCGTCTGCCTTAACTAGGTTTCCAATCGTTTGTTTGGAATGAGGTTCTATTTTCGTCGACGCAATGTCATTGAGGGGTATCAATACGAATGCACGTTCTGTCATCCTTGGGTGGGGAATCGTTAGTTGATCCAACTCTATGATGTCATCTCCATATAATAAGATATCAACATCTAATGTGCGTGGACCCCAACGTACTTCTCTCACTCGATGTAACTGTTTTTCAGTTTCTAAACAACAATTGAGCAATTCTCGTGGTGTAAGTTGCGTATTTATTTCAACACATAAATTTAAGAATTGTGGTTGTTCTGTATAACCCACAGGAGCTGTTTCGTATATTGGAGAAACTTGTGTAACCTTAATACCATCAAAATAATCAAGGATGTCTATTGCCTGCATCAACTGTTTATGACGATTGCCAATATTACTTCCTAAACCTAGATAAGCTTGTACCATTTAATAATTCTCCCTCACTATTTCTATACCAACGCCATCATAATGACCTGCAATCGGAGGATTTTCTTTAGTGATTCTGACTTTCGTTTCCATTACACGATTATAGTGTGAATTTATACGTTTTGCAATACGTTCTGCAAGATGTTCTATCAATTGACAAGATGGCCCTTCAACAATGTTTTTAACATCTTCAAAGACCTCACCATAATGCACAGTGTCTTTGACATTATCCGTTTTCCCTGCTTCAGTCAAATCAACTTTAAGTGTTACATCTACTATAAAAATTTGGCCAAGTTCATTTTCTGCATGAAGCGCTCCATGATAGCCATAAAAACGCATGCCATTAAGAAAGATGATATCGCTCATGTTCATTCTCCTTTAAAAAGTCGATGCTTTGTGCAAGCTTTACATTTAAGTCTACATTATGCACGCGAACCGCCTGAATGCCTTTCATTATACCATAAACCGTCGTAACAGCTGTTGCTTCATCTCGTTCTGCTGGCGTTGTCTCTTTGCCAATCATTTCTTTAATAAAGCGTTTACGACTCGTGGCTAATAGCACTGGATATTCTGTTGCCACAAGTTCATCTAATCGTGCCATGACTTCTTTTTCTTCACTTCTTGATTTAGCAAAACCAATACCAGGGTCTAACCATATGTTCCCTTTTTCTATGCCTGCCATTTCTGCTTTATTAGCCTGAGTCAATAACGATAATAGCATTTCTTCAACAACAGGTTGTTCTCTCTGACCATCGCCGTTATGCATTAACACAATTTCTGCATTATAGTCACTAACCACATCAAATATTTTAGGGTCATATAATCCCGCCCATTGGTCATTTATCATTGTAGCCCCAAGCTTTAAACAAGCCTCTGCTACCTCACTACGATATGTATCAACAGAAATTTGAACGTCTAATTTAACCAATTGTTCTACTACAGGTACAACGCGTTCCATTTCTTCCTCTAATGATACTTCCGTATGACCTGGTCTTGTGGATACGCCACCCACATCAATGATATCCACACCTTCATCTATCATCTCTTTTGCTCGTGCGACTGCCTTGTCCACTGAATTGTATTTACCCCCATCAGAGAACGAATCCGGCGTCACATTTAAAATGCCCATAATTTTTGTTTTCGTCATTTTTTTCACCCTTTGCTTTCTTAAAAAATGAATATGTAACACTGCAACTACATTTAAATCATTAACTTATAAATAATGATACACTCATTTGAGAAACATTTCAGTATTTGCAATTTAAAATTCATCTATTTCTCTTATAGATTTTACACTGGCTTTTTCAAAAAACAAAAAAGCCAGTGAAGCCAACTGGGACTTCACTAGCATATTAAATGAACTATAAATTAGTCGTCAAATGAATATAACGGTGTAGATAAGTAACGTTCGCCATTACTTGGTAATACGGTTAATACTGTTTTTCCTTTACCTAATTCTTTAGCTTTTTGAATTGCTGCGTGAATGGCTGCACCTGAAGAAATACCTGCTAAAATACCTTCTTCTTTAGCCACACGACGTGATGTTTCCATCGCAATGTCATTGCCAACTTGAATGATGCTATCATAGATATCTGTGTTAAGTGTGTCTGGAACGAAACCAGCACCTAAACCTTGTAATTTATGTGGACCAGGTTCACCTCCACTTAATACTGGAGATGCTTCTGGTTCGATTGCCACGATTTCAATATTTGGATATTTTTCTTTTAATACTTTACCAGCACCTGATAAAGTTCCTCCCGTACCTACACCAGCTAAGAAAGCATCAATTTGTTTACCTTCAAATTGTTCAACAATTTCTGGACCTGTAGTCAATTCGTGAATTTCAGGGTTTGCTGGGTTTTCAAATTGTTGTGGTTCGAAATAACCATGTTCTTCTTTTAATTCTTTAGCCTTTTTAATTGCACCTTTCATCGCTTCTGATCCGGGTGTTAATACTACTTCTGCACCATAAGCTTTCAATAAATTACGGCGCTCTAAACTCATTGTTTCTGGCATTGTAAATACAGCTTTATAGCCTTTCGCAGCACAAACAAATGCAAGTCCGATACCAGTGTTACCACTTGTAGGTTCAACTATCGTATCGCCAGGTTTAATTTTACCTTCTTTTTCTGCTTTTTCTATCATAGCAAGCGCAATACGATCTTTAACAGAACCACCTGGATTTTGATATTCTAATTTCACGTATACATCTGCTGCATCAGCGTCTACAACGTTTCTCAATTTGACTACTGGTGTATTGCCAATAATTTCTGTAATATTATCAACTATTTTTTGTGCCATTAAAAAACACTCCTTTATTCTAGTTTGACTAAATGCTTAGTTCTTTAATCGGATATAGTTATATCATATCAGAATTTTCTAAAAAAACAAATGTATTTACCCATTTATGTCTCTAAAACTATTATACATCTTTGTGTTTCCCTGACCTAGTATCATCTAAACTACCATTGACTCATGCTATGCTTGTAATTGTTCGAGAACCCCCTGTAGCTCCGCTTCAGTATAGTTATATTTTTGATTACAAAAATGACATGTAGCCTCTGCGCCATGATCCTTTGTAATCATATCTTGTATTTCTGCTTCTCCTAACCCTTTAATAGCATTTAAAAATTTTTCATGACTGCATTGACATTCGAACTGAACGGGTGTCTTATCGATGATTTGAACGTGTTCCTGTCCAAGAATTTCGCTTAGAATGCTTTCAGGTGTTAACCCTTGTTCAATCAGTTTGGATACTGGTGTCATGTGCTTAATTACATTTTCTAAATGCGTAATCGTATCATTTGATGCGCCTGGCATAACCTGTATTACAAAGCCACCTGCTGCTTTAATAGAGTTATCTGGATTAACTAGCACTCCTAAACCAACAGAAGATGGTGTTTGTTCACTTGTTGCATAATAATATGTGAAGTCTTCTCCTAGTTCTCCGGACACTATCGGACTTGTTCCTGTAAAATAATCCTTCATTCCAACATCTTTTACTACCATAATGGACCCCTCTGTTCCTACTGCACGTTTTACATCTAATTTTCCTTGTGCATTTAATGGAAAATGTGTTTGAGGATGATCGACATAAGCGCGTATATTACCTCGCGCATCAGCATCAGCAATAATTTTACCTATCGGCCCTTTGCCGTCAACTGTAACTGTTAATTTTTGCGCTCCTTTGAGCATTGCCCCCATCATCACTGTGGCAGTCATAGTTCTTCCCATAGCTGCAGAAGCAGTTGGCCAAGTATAATGACGCGTTTGAGCTTCTTGTACGGATTCTGTGGTAAGTGCAGCATATGCTCTTATTTCTCCACCATACGCCAATGCTTTTACTATATAATCATGTGTCATAAACAATCTCCTTATATACTTTTATATTTTATTTATCAAGTTTTTTCTTATTATGAGCAATTATTATACACCTGTTGTTTATATCAACAAAATGACCTGCTTGTATCAGTTTCGTTTCGTTAAAAAAATCAAAAAGTCTCCTTCCGCAGTAATTCATATGCAGAAGGAGACAGATTAATATCATTGTTGTCTATGATCAGGCTGGTTTGGATCACTTGGATTATATGGTTTATCAATATTTGGTGCTTGTTCGTGTGCTGTGTCATCTGACTCAGTTGCACGATCTTTTTCTGATGCATCTTTGTTCGTGTCTTCGTCTTTGTCACCTTGCTCTAATTGTTCTTCACGAATTTCATCATACGATTTGCCATATTTACCATCGCTAAAATCAGTATCGTCTTTATTTACTATTTTTGCACTATCATAATCTACTTCTGGCATTTTACCATCATAGAATAATGAGCGAATTTGTTCAGCAACTAATGTTTCCTCAGTTAATAGTGTTTTAGCAATAAGTTTTAACTGATCTTGATGTTCTATTAATATTTGTTTACAACGTTCATATTGTTCTTTAATAATACGTTGTACTTCTTTATCGATTTCATAAGCAATTTGACCTGAATAATTAGGTTCACCTTGCATATCTTTGCCTAAGAAGACTTGCCCGCTACTACTATTAGAAAATTGTAATGGTCCTAATTTTTTACTCATACCATATTCTGTGACCATTGAGCGTGCAATTTGGGTAGCTCTTTCAAAGTCGTTTGATGCCCCTGTAGATACTTCACCAAAGTTAATATCTTCAGACACACGTCCACCAAGCAAACCACAAATTTTGTCTAACAATTCTGGTTCTGTCATTAAGAAGCGATCTTGTTTAGGTAACATCATCGCATATCCACCGGCTTGACCACGTGGTACGATAGTTACTTTATGCACAATTTCCGCCTCGTCAAGTACCATCCCAATAATGGTATGTCCTGCTTCATGATGTGCCACGATATTTCGTTCCTTATCAGAAATAACACGAGATTTCTTAGCTGGACCAGCAATAACGCGGTCGGTTGCTTCTTCGATATCGCGCATATCAATTTTATTTTTACCTTCACGCGCAGCAATCAATGATGCCTCATTTAGTAAGTTTTCTAAATCAGCACCAGAAAATCCTGGTGTTCTTTGAGAAATAGCTTTTAAATCTACAGTTTCATCAAGCGGTTTGTTTTTAGCGTGAACATGTAGAATCGCTTCACGGCCTTTTACATCAGGGCGACCTACTTGAATTTGACGGTCAAAACGACCTGGACGTAATAATGCTGGGTCTAAAATGTCTGGTCGGTTTGTTGCTGCAATCATGATAATACCTTCATTTTCACCGAAGCCATCCATTTCTACTAAGAGTTGGTTGAGTGTTTGTTCTCGTTCATCATGGCCACCACCAACACCTGCACCACGTTGACGACCTACGGCATCGATTTCATCGATGAAAATAATACAAGGCGCATTCTTTTTAGCATTTTCAAATAAGTCACGCACACGACTTGCGCCGACACCAACGAACATTTCAACGAAGTCTGAACCACTGATTGAGAAGAATGGTGCACCAGCTTCACCGGCCACGGCACGCGCAAGCAATGTTTTACCTGTACCTGGAGGCCCTACTAAAAGCACACCTTTAGGTATACGTGAGCCCATTTGTTTAAATTTCTTATTATCTTTTAAGAAGTCAACAATTTCAATTAATTCCTGTTTCTCTTCGTCAGCACCGGCAACATCACTAAAGCGTACACGACGTTTCTTGTTATCGTACATTTTTGCTTTGGATTTACCAAAGTTCATCATACGACCGCCTTGTCCCCCACCTTGTGCTTGACTTAGGAAGAAGATGAACAATAATGCAATAATTAAAACTGGAATAAGTGTTGTTAAGATACTTACAAATACACTTTGTTTTTCTTCTTCTTTAACAGTGAATTTTAACCCATCTTGTTTTTTTGCTTTATCTGTGATGTTTTGTAAGTCTTTTTCATTGTTATAAAGTATTGTTGATGAATAATCTTCATCTTTTTTCGTCTTACCACTTACCATGTAAACATTTTGCTCTGGTTGGATTTCTAAAGACTTCAGTTCACCTTTATCCAACTGTTTAACAAATTGCGTATATGTAAGTTGCTTTGGCATGTTCCCATTATTGTTTATATAATTGAAAACGCCAAACAAAATAACGCCAATAATTGCGATAACTAGCACATTGCGAAATGCTTTTTGCATGCGTCGTTTCCTCCTACTTCCATAATAAAACTAACAAAAATTGTAACACAATACATCTTTTTAAGGCTAGTATTTCAACTTTAATATTAGTTTCTATAGCCTTTTTACTTATCATTATTACATTCCCTATTATCACTATTTTCTATAGCACATAAAACATTATAGTTTCATTTCTTTTGTACACTATTTATTTAAGAGAGTTATATAAATCGAGTCTACACTATTAGACATTTTTCGCATAGTATTTTACTTTATTTTATATCAGAAGATAAATCACTTATTTTGTGTAAACTTCGGGTTTAAGCGTGCCAATGTAAGGTAAATTACGATAATGTTCTCCATAATCTAAGCCATAACCTACAACAAATTCATCGGGAATTTTTTTACCTACATATTTTGCTTCGATATCTGCTTTTCGGCGATTAGGTTTGTCTAATAGCGTTACAATTTCTAATGAATTTACTTTTCTAGATTGTAGTAACTCAGTAATTGATTTTAAAGTTGTTCCTGTCTCTAATATATCTTCAATGATTAAGACATCTTTATTCTCAATTGATGTACCTAAATCTTTAATAATTTGAACCTCACCAGTAGATTCTGTACCTCCGTGATAACTTGAAACATCCATAAAATCTATAGCAAGATGTGTATCAATGCGTTTAATTAAATCTGCCATAAACATAACAGAACCTTTTAAGATTCCAACACAAACTAATGGTTTATTTTGATAATCTTGTGTGATTTGTTCTCCTAGTGTTTTACAAAGTGTTTGAATCTCTTCTTCTGTTAAAATTATTTCCTTTAAATCATTATGCATAGTTATTCATCTCCGTTATTAATAGTTAAATAATCTTGGTGGGTTCGTGATATATATAGTTGGCCAACCGCTATAATATGCTGCTCAGCATCAACAACAATAGGCATTATATTTCTTTCATTCATGTCTACCTTGTGGTCAATCATCAAACGGCTGACTTTTTTATGTGCTGTTTGTCCATTTAAGCAAAAAATATCCCCGTTTTTACGCGTACGAATCGTCAGTGGGAAAACATCAGCTGGCATTTGCTCGTCAACTATAATATGACTATTGCCAAAATGGTAATGCCCATGGTGATAAATTTTAATAGGTTCAACTGATGTTTGCTGTTGATATTTAGCCATTATTATAAATTTATCATATGCAATTTTAATATGCCATTGTTCTGTTAACCCAATTTCAAATTGGGCTTTATCATTAGCTATTTGATGGAACCATTCATGATACGTTCTTTCAGAGTATGGTGCAGGAATATCCGTATACTGTAGTAAGCAGTCCATCAGCATGACTTTATCGTAATATGGCAGACGATTGAATCGTGTTCTTGGGCACGTTATCATAGTATGATTATGATTCATATTCACATAATCTTGAATGAATCGCGAAATTTTATTTTCTAATTGCTCCATCTGTGCATCATGCCAGGCTTTTAATTTCAATAATTGCTCAACATCTAATTGCTCATTATCATTAATTTCAGGTATTAAGCGATTGCGAATGTCATTACGTACATATTTATTTATATGATTTGAACAATCTTCATAAAAAGGCACATGATGCACTTGTTGAAAATATCGAATGTCTTGTTTATGAGATTGTAGTAATGGTCGGCATATTTTGTATTGCTCTCTCGCCGTAAGATAAGACATGCCTAATCGACTGCGTGTTGCCCGTCCAGAAAACAAACGGTAAAAGATGGTTTCAAGTTGATCATCTAAATGATGTGCAGTGAGTAACACATCCGCATTTAATTCATGCATTTTATAATCAAACCATTGATAACGCATTTGTCGTGAGTCATTTTGTATACTTTTCCCGGAAGCTACTAAATGTGATAAATCTAAATGTTTAATATCATATGATAACTGGTGTTGTTCACAGTAGGTTTGAAAAAAACGTTCTTCCTCTATCGATTCTTCTCGCAAACCATGATTGACATGTAGACATGTTAACTTGCGATAGGTGTCACGATAGAGATGGGTTAAAGCGTATAACAGGCACATGCTATCAACACCTGTAGATACGGCTAAGACAATATGGTCCTCTACAGTCCAACCACTCGTGTCTACTTTCATATAATCCCACCTTTTATAATTTTAATCTGTATCTATTTTTATCAAAGAGCTGTCAATAAAAATAGACTGCTCCTTGAGTAGAAACAGTCTATTTTTAACCGCATTAACGTCTTGAACCTTTACCACCACGTCTAGATTCTGTTTGTCGTTTAATCGTTGTGAGTTTATCTTCACTATCTTTTAAGAAATTACTTAGTTTCTTTTCAAAATCTTCAGCTTTTTGTGGCGGTTTACTATGATGTGATTTGTGTTGTGGTCTACGTGGTCGATCTTTTGCTTTTTTAATTGATAAGCTGATTTTTCCGTCATCCGCAATTGATAATACTTTAACTTCAACTTCATCACCGATTGATAAATGGTCCTCTACATTTTCAACGTAATTATCTGCCACTTCACTAATGTGTACTAAGCCACTTTTCCCTTCAGGTAATTCGACGAACGCACCAAATTTTTTGATACCTGTGACTTTACCTTTAAGCTTATTTCCTACTTCGATTGACATATTCTAAATAAATCCTCCCGATATGATTCGATTTTATCCTTATTATATTCCTGTTTTAATATTTTCACAATGCTATAGCTAGATTATTTTAAGATTAGCTGCTGTTTCTAATAAAACTGTTAACTGTATCCTCTATATTTAATTGTTTTTACTATTTTATAAAGCGATTAGCGATCATCATCTGTCGACTTTGACTTATCTGACTGTTTATCACTTGGCAATTTAAAGATAACCTCTCCTTTATTACTCAAATAGTAATCATCACGCGCAATTTTCTCTACGTAATCCGAGTCGTTCAAATTACTCAGTTCCTCTTTTAATGCAATTTCTTCATCTTGTTGTTTTTGAAATTGTTCTTCTTTATGTTTTCGTTCAGCAGCATCTTCACTATTACTTTGCTTTTGAAGGACAAGCACGATAATTAACATTAATATAATGGCTAATAGTATACCACCAAACACTGTAATTCTACGGCGAACAATACGCATTTTCATCTTATTTCGTTGCTTTTGTTTGTTTCTTTGTGATGTGTACTGATTACCTATTTGTTCTACTTTTTTATCCAATGCTTGTCACCTCCTTTAAGCCATTATTCATCAAATTGTGGTTCATTTTTAGTACGTTCTTCTTTGATCAATTCGTACATGCCTTTAGCATTTTCTTTTGTTGCATGTTCATTTAATGCAGTTACTTTAACTGTAACTAACTTTTGACCAAAGCGAATGACTAATTCATCTTCAACCTTAACATCTGTACCTGCTTTAGCAACGTTACCATTAACAGTAATACGACCTTGGTCACTGATTTCTTTAGCCAAGGTACGTCGTTTTACTAAACGTGATACCTTTAAATATTTATCTAATCTCATGACTCTGCCTCTCCTTGCTGTAAATAGGCTTTGAGCATATTTTCATCAAAGTCTTTATTTTTGGTTTTATCATACAACGACATGAAGTGGTCTGCAAATACTTTCTCGAATTTGACGCGTGGTGTTTTGCCTTCTTGTTGTTTCGCCTCTAGCCAAATAGTATTTAAATCATCTATTGTTTCTGCATGTTGTTCTCCAAAGATATGAGGATGACGTCGAATCATTTTAGCATTTAAGCCGTCAATAACTTCACGTATATCCATATAGCCTTCTTTTTTACCAATACTGGTATGTAATAATACTTGTAGTAAAATATCACCAAGTTCTTCAATCATATGCCAATCATCTTTATTATCAATCGCTTCAAATAATTCAAATGTTTCTTCTAGTAAATAGCGTTTCAATGAGGCATGTGTTTGCGCTTTATCCCAAGGACAACCGTGGTCATCATCGACAAGTGTGTCAATGGTTTGTACCGCAAAATCAAAGTCTGAATATAGCACACGCTCGTCTTCAACTGCAGGTACAAAAACACTAGTTAGATTATTAAAATAAGATGCATCACGGTCTAATTCGTAGAGCGGTAACTCCGTTATTTGTGCATTATCACCATGCGCACCATCAACGATTTTAACATGGTAATCATCCGGATAGCGTTCCATCAAAGTAATTTTCAAATCTGCAGCTACCATATTACTATAAACTTGTGTAATGATTGTAGCTGTGCGCACATTCAAACGGTCTGGCTGTATATCTGTACCATCCAACATTGTAAAGCCATCATTCGGATCAATTTTTACCGCGGCAAAAATATCATCGATAAAACTTTTCCCTCCAAGTACATTCACACTGACATCATCTCGTTGCTTCTCCGCTTCTAACAATAGCATCGTCGTTGTTTCTGCAACATAAGGATGACCGGGCACCGCATAAATGACGTCTTGTTGTTGTGCCAATTCTAATAAACGATCGACAATGGTTTGATAAACATCTTCAAAAGATTGATGTGCTTCATAGATATCATCAAACGTTTCAAAATGTATATCCTCACGCAATGCTTCTATAACAGGATGTGCTAACGTTCGTGCATATACACAGTTTTGTTGTTGAATAAATCGATATATTCCTAATGGTAAATCGTCTAAACCATAATTTCCAAGACCAATAATTGTAATCTTATGCGTCATATTATCGTCGACTCCTTGTTTTAAAATGATATAATTTATCTCCATAAGGTAAGTGTTTTAGTTCTCTATAGCTTAACATACGCCATTCAGCTATAAGCCAGGTAAATATCCCAACTCCTGCAAATGCCGCAATTAGAAGTTCAAGTAATCCACCAATGCGTCCCGTTGTAGGAATAAGCCACATCACAGCTTGCACGACAAGACTCATAACTAACATGCTTGCCAATAATTTAATAAAGAATCGACCCATTCCTTGCATTTTATAACGTGTCGTTACACGCTGATGGCAAATCAAACCTGTCACACTTAAAGACAAGACGGTACTCACACTGGCACCTAAAATTCCTAATTGATAAATCAACATAATATTTAACAGCCCTTTAACGATTAAACCAATACCAACACTAATCATCACCGTTGCAACCTCATTAAACACTTGTAATAAAGCAATATACATCATAATTAATGATACCAATATTACCGTTACCATATAAACACTTAGCGTTATGACTAAACTGTTGGTTTTAAAAAAAACTTGATTCATCAATGGTAATAAATTAACTAATCCTACTGCGGCAGCACTACTAATTAATATAGTAATTTTCAGAGAGGCATTCGCATAACGATTCATTAAATTCCATTGTTGTTCTTGCAACTCATGTGTTAATAACGGAATCAACACAAAACTAAAAGTTGTTGTGACAATTAAGCCCATTTGAATAAATGATGCGCCACGATCATAGATGCCTTTTTGCTTAATCGCTTCATGAAATGATAAATGGTTTGATTTTAACATGTGTACTACTGTAAAACTGTCGATGAACTGCCATAAAATAACTAATAGTTGACTTATAGCGAACACCATAACTGCTAACAATAGTCGGCGCCAAGGTATGGTCGTCGTATCTAGCTGACGCATATATTTAAACGGCCGATGATAGATTAAATAAAGACTTGAACCTAGAAAACCAACCGATGAACCTAAAATTGCAAGCATGCCAGCTTGATAAATCGTTCTTCCATAAAGTATAAATAATCCTATCGCTACAAAGATAACTGTAACTCGAATTATCTGCTCTATTACCTGGGAAATTGCTGGAATAGTCATTAATTGTTGACTTTGATAATGACCTCTTAATACGCCTAAAACCCCAACAAATAAGAAACTTAAACTTGCTGCTCTAATCATTATTTCTAGATGAACATCTCCCATCATCCATGCCATTGGATGCGCTAACAGAAATAATAATGCAGTAATAAAAATAGCTACTATCTGCAAATATCGAAGCACCATTGAATATCTTTGCGCCGTACCATGTCCACCTAAAGTTTGCGTTACTGCACTAGGAATTGCATTCATTGATAATATCATGCCTAACGCAACAATAGGATATATTTGCTGATAGGCATACAATCCTTCATCACCCAATACATTTTGATACGGTACACGATAAAGTGCACTTAATACTTTGACAACAATGAGCGCACCAGTCAGTACCACTACACCACTAAATGCGGATTTCGTCTTCATCTTTAATAACTCTACTTTCTTCTAGACATTTCACTAAAAATTTTAAATTCTCAAGCCATTGTGTTGATTTTTTCAAAGTAACTTTCATCACCCCGTCTTGAACACCTACTTTCATAGCTCGACCAAGCGGTTGTGTTTGTTTAAACAATGCTTCACCATCGATGTCTTTCGTTCCTTGCACCGATAATGTAATATCCACTGTTTTTCCTTGATCTTTTATCAAGGTTACCCCAGCACGTAATGCATGTATCTTAATTTGTACACTATCAAGTAAACGTTCAACTTCTATCGGATAATCATTAAAACGATCCATCAATTCATCTCTAATATCGTCAAGTTGTGCCTCATTTTCAACTTTTCTTAACTTTTTATATATCTCAATTTTAGCCTGTTCGTTTTGAATATATTCTGCTGGCAGATAGGCATCTAAATTTAATACCATCTCTACTTCAGGTGTATCTGGCGTTTCTTCAGTTATACCGCGTTTTTCATTTACTGCTTCTTCTAACATTTGTGAATATAGATCAAATCCAACTGAATCGATAAAGCCATGTTGCTGTTTACCTAATAAGTTACCCGCACCACGAATATTTAAATCGCGCATCGCAATCTTGAAACCAGATCCTAGCTCTGTAAATTCCTTAATCGCTTGCAAACGATCTTCAGCTGTTTCGGTTAATACTTTATTTGTCGGATGTAAGAAATAAGCATAACCGATACGACTCGAACGTCCAACACGTCCTCTTAATTGATACAATTGACTTAAACCAAATCGATCCGCTTCTTCAATAATCAATGTATTGGCATTTGGTACATCCACACCTGTCTCTATAATCGTAGTTGTTACTAATATATCGTAGTCTCCATTGATAAAACTTAGCATAGTTTCTTCTAAATCCCGTTCAGTCATTTGTCCATGTGCTACAGCAATACTTGCTTCAGGCATGAGCATTTGTAGTTGTTCACGCTTTTCATATATCGACTGAACTTTATTGTATAAATAGAACACCTGACCATCTCTAGATAGTTCGCGCTCTAATGCTTCTTTAATAAAATTCGTATTTTGTTCTAGCACATACGTTTGAACTGGGAAGCGATTTTCTGGTGGCGTTTCAATTACTGACAAATCACGCACACCAAGCATACTCATATGCAGCGTTCTTGGTATAGGTGTTGCTGTTAATGTTAAGACATCAACATTCGTTTTCAATGTCTTAATACGTTCTTTATGGCGAACACCAAATCGTTGCTCTTCATCTACAATAAGCAACCCTAAATCCTTATATCGAATATCTTTGCTTAGTAGCTTGTGTGTCCCTACAACGATATCAACATAACCAGACTTCAACCCTTCTTTCGTCTTTCTAACCTCTTTCGCCGTTCTAAAACGACTGACAAGTTGAATTTCAACCGGGAAATCTTGCATTCGCTCAATCAATGTTTCGTAATGTTGTTGAGCAAGAATCGTCGTTGGAACTAAAAATGCAACCTGTTTACCTTCCATTACTGCTTTAAAAGCTGCACGAATCGCTACTTCAGTCTTACCATAGCCAACATCACCACATAACAGACGATCCATTGGTTTTTGTAGTTCCATATCTGCTTTAATTTCTTCAATCGATTTTGCTTGATCAGGTGTTAACTCATATGGAAAGTCTAATTCAAAAGCTTGTTGCTCAGCTGTATCTTCTCCAAATTGGTAACCTACTGACATTTCTCGTTCTTTATATAAAGCAATCAATTCTTCAGCAATATCTTCAACGCTTTGTTGTACCTTGGCTTTGGTTTTCTTCCATTCAGAGCCACCAAGTTTATTTAATTTAGGCGATTTGTCTTCTGAAGCAACATATTTTTGGACTTGATCCATTTGGTCAACTGGAACAAATAATTGATCTGTACCTTTATATTGTAATTTTATATAGTCGCGATGAACATCCCTAACTTCAAGTGTTTCTACACCTAAATAGCGGCCTACCCCGTGATGTACATGAACTACATAGTCACCTACTTTTAAATCTTGATATGATTTTATCTTTTCAGCATTTGATATTGTCTTAGAACGTTTGCGCTGTTTCTTCTGTTTTGTTTTAAACAATTCTCGTTCAGTAATTACCACGAGTTGCATATAAGGTAGTTCAAAACCTTCAGATAAACTTCCTTCCGTCACAATAGCTTGTCCACTGGCAATACCGCTGTGAATATTTTTAACGGTAGGAATATGCATTTCGTTTAGCATTGCCTGAATACGTTCCACCTTTGTTTCTGTTTCTACCAAGACTACAATCGTATAGTCATTTTGTACGTAGCGTTGAAACTCAGAACGCATAATATCATATTGTCCATAAAACTGTTGCACTGGCTTACAAGAAAACTTGATAATATCAGCTAATTTAACAGTCATTGAGGATGTAAACAGTGTGAAGTATGCCACTGGAAAATGAGTTAATAAATGTTCAAAACCGTCATATTGCATAAAAGTTTGCCCAATAAAACCATTACCACTTTCTATTAAATTATGAATAAAGTCCTCGACTTCAGTGGTCAACGTTTCTTCTGTTTCTTTGATACGATTATATTCATCAACTACGACAATGGCATCTTGTTGAAAATAATCAATCAAAGTAGCAGGCGTTTCATACATAAATGCAACTAAACGTCGTAATAATTGGTGGTCGACGGCTGTCGTGTCTATAAGATTGAAACTTTCATAGGTTTCTTTCAAGTCATTCCTTACCGATGTTTCAATTTTTGGACGTGTGTCTTCATATGCAGCTTTTAAATTGCTTTGTAAATGCTTAATGACATCATCAGTGATGACATAGTCACTTGCAGAAGTGATTGAGACACCATCTAAATTATTATTGGAACGTTGGGTTTCAATATCAAAATCTCGAATTGAGTCGACTTCCGTATCAAACAACTCGATTCTTACCGGTTCGCCAATCAACGGATAGATGTCGATAATACCACCACGCACTGAGAATTCACCGATATGGGAAACAACAGATTCACGGCGATACCCCATGTTCACAAGTTGCTGTAGTAAATGTGCCACATCAATATCTTGACCAATATGTAAATGGATTTGATGTGCTTGCCATATGTCTATAGGTGTTTGCCATTTTTTCAAACCATTTAATGGCACGATAAATAACCCTTTCTCATTTTGTGCTAACGCAGTAAGTGTGCGTACGCGTTCGCTCATAAGTTGAGGGCTTTGGGTTGAAAATTCTTCTGTCATAATATCTTGTACAGGATATTTGTATACTTCTGCCGAATCAATATACTGCAATAAATCTGTTTCTAATTTATCTGCTTGGTAGAGATTATTTGTTATAAGGAGCATTTGCTTATGGTCAGTAAGATATTTTTCCGCGATAATTGTAGCTTTAGCCGATGGAGATAATCCAGTGACTAAAATATTTTCTTGTCCAAATACCTGATCTAATTCTTGGAAACGTTTATCTTGTTGGATGTATTCTGCTATCACTGATTTCAATTGACGTCACCATTAAAGTTATTCATGACATGGTCAAAGCGTGACGTATCGATAAATGCTTCTACTGCTTGAGCTGCATGTTCAACTACATGATCCATTGTCATCATTTCTTCTTTTGAAAATTTTTGTAATACATAATCAGGTACTGACATGCCATTAGTCGGTCTACCAACACCGATGCGAATACGCTTAAATTGCTCCGTGCCTAAATGTTGAATAATCGATTTCATACCATTATGACCACCTGCACTACCCTTTTGTCTTAATCTGACTTGACCTTGGTTAAGATCTAAATCATCATAAAGCACGATAAGTTCATCTATTGCTACATTGTAATAATCCATTAAAGGCCCAACTGCTTGCCCCGATAAATTCATCATTGTCATTGGTTCGATAAACATGACTTTATCATTACCAATACGCTCAATGGTATATGCACCTTTGAATTTTTGTTTATCTAAATTAAAATTGTATTTATCTAAAAGATAATCTACCACTTCAAAACCAATATTGTGTCTTGTATGTTCGAATCGTTTGCCTATATTTCCAAGACCAACAATACATTTCATATGTTGAAACCTCCATGCCAAATTGTAAATTAATGTACCATACATGATGCATTTATTTAGATTGACTCACTCATGTATGTTTTTCTAATTCTATTATTATATGGTTATCATTATTAAAATAAGTTGATTCTTTACTTTTTAAAGATACACACTATTTTATATCATTCATCATCATAACACAAAAAAGCACTAAACTTATGTTGATAAGTTTAGTGCTCATATAAGACGATGATTCGTCGCTTTTATACATCACAATTAACTTGGCTCACTATAAGCTATTAATTGTAAATCGTACAATTAGCTAAACAATAATGTTATAAGCTTTATTCTTCAGCTTCTTCGTCTTCTTTAGATTCTCCTACAACTTCTGGTTCTGGCGTAGCAGCATCGCCTTCCATAGCTTCCACTTCTTCTTCAGTTGGTTCTTCAGTTGGTGGAACTACTGTTACGATTGAAGTTTCTGGTTCATCTTCAATAGTGTAGTCACCTGTTACTTTAACATCTGCTACTGTGTAGCTGTCGTTAATTTGTAAGTCAGTAACGTCTACTTCAATTGCTTCTGGGATATTTTCTGGTGTAGCTGTAACTTGTAAGTAGAATAATGGTTGTTCAACAACGCCACCTTCTTTAGCACCCACTGCTTCACCAACTAAGTGTACAGGCACTTCTACTGTACGTTCTTCAGTCATGTTAATAGCTAAGAAGTCAATATGTGTAATTTGGTTTTTTAACGGATCAAATTGGTAATCTGACACCATAACTTTAATTGATTTAGAGCCAACGCCTAAATCGATAACCCCGTTACGACCAACTTCACGGATAACTTTGATGAATTCAACTTCATCAACTTTAACAGAAGTATTTTTTGTACTATAACCGTAAACAACTGCAGGAACTTTACCTAAACTTCTAATCTTTTTAAGTTCTGAACGAGTTTGTTTACCTTGACGGATGATTGACTTTAATGAAGCCATTCTGATTTCCACCTTTCGAATTTTGCTCTCTTACAGAGCACTCCTCATTTGCCCATCAATGCGAACATTGCTTGCAAATGTTTATTTCATTCGTATAATCACGAACGAATGTATTATACACGCTTATGAATTTGAAGTCAAATTGCTGTGACTAGGCTTAATCAAACAAGACGCTTACTGATTCTCGTTCATATACACGGACAATAGCTTGTGCTAATAGTCCAGCAACAGATAATTGCTTCGTATTTGCTGGTTTGCGATTTTCATCTAATAAGATTGAATTTGTCACAATAAGTTCTTTAATCGCTGAATTTTCGATACGTTCTTTAGCCGGACCAGACAGTACTGGGTGTGTACAACATGCATATACTTCTTTCGCACCTTTATCTTTTAACGCTTGTGCAGCTAAAGTTATCGTTCCAGCTGTATCAATAATATCATCGATAATAATTGCGGTGCGCCCTTCAATATCTCCAACGATATTCATAACTTCTGCAACATTAGGTTTAGGGCGACGTTTATCGATAATTGCAATTGGAGTTTTTAAAATGTCAGCAAGTTTGCGCGCACGCGTTACACCACCATGATCTGGTGAAACAACGACACACTCTTCTGGATTTATGTTTGGATCATTTTGGAAATGTTGACCAATAATAGGAACACCCATCAAATGATCAATCGGAATGTCAAAGAAGCCTTGAATTTGTGGCGCATGTAAGTCTAAAGCGATCATGCGATTTGCACCAGCTGTTTCAATTAAATTAGCTACTAATTTTGCTGTAATAGGTTCACGGCTACGTGCTTTTCTGTCTTGACGTGCGTATCCATAATAAGGTGCCACAATATTAATATTCGCTGCTGACGCACGTTTGCATGCATCAATCATAATGAGCAATTCCATTAAATGTAAGTTGACTGGATATGATGTTGGTTGAATAATAAAGACGTCACATCCTCGGATGCTTTCTTCAATATTAATTTGAATTTCGCCATCACTAAAACGTTTTACAGAGCACTTCCCTAATTCAATCCCTACACGATCAGCTACTTCTTGTGCCAAAGGTTCATTTCCTTTAAGAGAAAAGATCTTTAAAGATGAATTCTTGTATTCATTATTTAACATTTATAGTCCTCCAATTATTTTCTATGCATACATATTATATATAAAAAACGCGTCTTTTACTATGACTCAATCAAATTCATACTAAAATTTATTAATTTCGACAATTCGGAATAACGATTACAGTTCGTAAAGTATATTCTAGATTGTTAGTATTATTTTTTTACATATCCTTCTTTAGTGATTTGACGTGCTCTTGCAAGCGCTAAGCTATCATTAGGAATATCATCTGTGATTGTTGATCCTGCAGCAATGAGCGAGCCATCACCAACAGTAACTGGTGCAATAAGATTAGTATTACATCCAATAAAGGCATCCCTTCCAATCACTGTACGGAATTTATTTATGCCATCATAATTCACAGTGATAGAGCCACAACCAATATTTGTACGTTCTCCGACTTCAGCATCACCAATATAGCTCAAGTGAGATACTTTTGCACCATCTTTCAGCTCAGCTTTCTTAACTTCAACAAAGTTACCTACCTTGACATCTTTGCCCAGGTTAGAACCAGGACGTAATTGTGCAAATGGCCCTACTTTCGTATACGCGCCCACTTTAGAATCATTAATCACCGATTGCTTGATTTCGACATGTGCAGCAATCTTACTATTATGAATTTCAGAATATTGACCTACATGTACATTTTCTCCAATCGTTGTTGTCCCAGTAATTCTTACACCAGGTTCAATAACCGTATCCATACCAATTTCAACGTCTGGTGCAATATATGTTTGAGTTGGATCAATCAAAGTTACGCCATTTCGCATATGATAGTCATTTACACGCTGTTGTAACGCCTTTTCAGCTTGACTAAGCATCACACGGTCATTGACACCTATAATTTCATCAAAATCATCTGTATGATAGACTTCGGCAATACCATGATTATGTAAAATCAAGGCAACTGCATCTGGTAGATAATATTCTCCCTGTGCATTGTCATTTCGCACCTGATTTAGCGTTTCAAAGAGCACTTGATTATCAAAAGCAAAAATACCCGAACTGATTTCACTTATCGTTTTTTCGGCCGCCGATGCATCTTTTTCTTCAACTATACGTTCCAGCTGTTGTTGCTCATTACGAATAATACGTCCATATCCAAATGGGTTAATCGCCGTTGCAGATAATACTGTGACATGGGCCTTATTTCGCTCATGGTGTTCGATTAATGCTTGTAACGTTTCAGCAGTTATCAGTGGCGTATCTCCGCATACAACTAGTGTCGTTCCTTCTTTACTGCTTAAGTGGTCTTGAGCCGTTTTCACGGCATGTGCCGTACCTAGTTGTTCAGCTTGAAAACTATACAATGATTGATGTCCTAATGTTTCTTTGACCTCATCTGCACCATGGCCTACTACAGTTACAACTTGATCTACACCTGATGCTTTAACATTCGTTAATACATGCTCAATCATCGGCTTCCCAGCAACCTCATGTAGTACTTTATACCTTTTCGACTTCATTCTTGTACCTTTACCAGCTGCTAATATAATCGCATATCTCTGCATGAATGCTAACCCTCCAATAAAAATTACACTTCGTCATTATTATAATTTAATTATTACGCCACTTTCAAGATTTATAAGATGTTGTTAAAGAAACGTAAATGGCTTATCATCTTGTTAATAATAATGTTAATGTGCTTGTATTTTAAAAGAACAGGTCCAACATCCGCATTATGTTGAACCTGTTCTAAAGTTTATATCAATTATATATTAATCATTGTCTTCTGATTGTTCTGATGAGGCATTTTTATCTGGAACTACTTCATCAGTTTCATCATATACTTTCATCACAGCATCCTGAATCTCCTGTCTCATATCAGAATTAATCGGATGTGCAATATCACGGAATTCACCATCTGGTGTACGTTTACTTGGCATTGCGACGAACAGACCAGAATTTCCTTCAATTACGCGTAAGTCATGAATAACGAATGCCTTATCTAAAGTAATTGAAACAAGTGCTTTCATTCTACCGTCTGTTTCTATTTTTCTAAGTCTTACATCTGTCACTTTCATGCAGTGAGCCCCCCTAGTATATATCTCTCTTTGTGGTTTTTAGAAGCTTTACAATTCAACATTGAAAATTATCATTCCTTAGTTTTGGCTATTAGTTCAATTTCAACTTTAACATCTTTAGGTAAACGTGAAACTTCAACACAGCTACGCGCAGGTTGATGTTCACTAAAATAATCTGCGTATACTTCATTGATTTGTTGAAATTCATTCATATCAGCAATGAAAATTGTTGATTTAATGACAGAATTAAAGTCTGCACCTGCTTCATTGAGCACAACTTTTAAATTTTCTAGTACTTGTTTAGTTTGTTCTTGCACATCCTCACTTACCAATTGACCATTAGAATTCAATGGTAGCTGTCCAGATGTAAATACCAAACCATTCACAGCCGTTGCGTGTGAATAAGGCCCTATAGCTTCAGGTGCGCTATTAGCGTTAATCGTTTTCATGATGTAATTACTCCTTTTAAGAAAATTTAGACAAAATATTACCTTGCTCAACGTTAAACTCTTGATTATATTCATCAACATCAGATAATCTGACCAAGGAAGTATAATCTTCAATCAATCGTTGTTTAACTTCTTTTGATTCTACAAGTACTGATACCCCTTTTACATGTGCTTTAAACTCATTCATGAGATTCATCACACCATTAATTGAGCCACCAGCTCTCATAAAGTCATCGACAACCAACACATTAGAATTTTCTTCTAATGTACGTTTCGATAGCACCATTGTTTCTATTTTTCTTGATGAACCTGAAACGTAGTTAATGGATACTGTTGAGCCTTCAGTCACTTTGTTATCCTTGCGAATGACTACTACAGGTAAATTTAATACGTTTGCTACCGCGTTGGCAAGTGAAATCCCTTTTGTCGCTATTGTCACAACTGCATCAAGTTGCTCATCCATGTATATTGTTGCAATTAATTTACCAACTCTATTCAATAATGTAGGGTTCCCTACTAAGTCTGATAAGAATAAATATCCGCCTGGCAATAAACGATTTTTCTCATCCAATAAACGAATCACGTCATCGATAACTTCTGCCGCTTCTTCTTTACTCATCATTGGTTTATAGGTCACACCACCACTTGCTCCTGCCGTCGTAATGACTGTGCCTAGTCTTTCTTTTAAAAAGGTATTCTTAATAATTTGTACATCTTCGCTAATTGATGATTTTGCTTGTTTAAATTTTTTAACGAAAAATGTTAAAGGTATTAATTCATTGGGGTGGTTCATTAGATATTGTGTCATAAACACAATACGCTCACTTCGTTTATAACGCATTGTCTCAACCTTCCTATCCTAGTAATCTTACTAAATAAACTTCATTACAACAGCCGTTTACTGCATTATATATTTTCTTAGCTTGACTTTCTTTTTGTGCTAATGCATAAACAGTTGGTCCACTACCACTCATTAAAGCGCCATCTGCACCACATTGAAGCATGTTATTTTTAATCTTTTTTATTTCTGGGTGCATAGCCATAGAGACTAATTCCAAGCGATTAGAAAGACTGTGGCATAACTTTTGATAGTCACCATGTTTAATCGCTACCTTGCACGCTTCTGTGTGAACGGCATGCGCAATATTTAAATCTAAAGCTTTAAAAACGTCTGGCGATGAAATACCTAAATCTGGTTTAGCTAAAACTACCCATGTCGCTGGCGGTTTGTTTAAAAATTCAATCTTCTCACCTAAGCCAGTACATAAAGCGGTTTGATTATAAATACAAAACGGTACATCTGTGCCAATTTGAATACCCAATTGAGCTAAATCATGCAATGTTAAACCCAAGTCGAACAGGCGATTCATACCTCTCATCGTTGCAGCAGCATCTGCTGAACCTCCAGCTAAACCAGCTGATACCGGAATGTCTTTATCAATCGCTATCGTTACACCTTGCTGAATCCCATAAGTATGTGTCATTAATTCGGCAGCTCTATAAGCTAAATTTTTACTATCATTAGGCACATAGTTGTGCTCAATGTCGACAATAATCTTATTATCCGTACGTTTTTTAAATGATAGTCTATCATTTAAATCAACCGTCGTCATAATCATTGCAATTTCATGATAGCCGTCATCTCTTTTGAAAAGGGTGTCGAGCGTAAAATTTATCTTGGCAGGAGCCGTTTCATATATCATTTTTCCGCCCCTCTCTTCAATATATTAATAAGATGATTTTAACATAAAGGAGCCAAATATTTGATTAAAACTATACATATTTCTCTAAAAACTTAATAAACATTGTCTTTTGAAAAATAATATACGGAATTTTACATATAAAAAAGCGCTATGCTTTTTGCATTAACGCTTATATCTTCTTATTCAATTTAATCTTGCGTTGACCTCTCGCTCAAATTGAATAATAATTATTTACTTATATCTTTATTAGTGTGCAACTGCTTCTTGATGATTATCCTCTTCAAATGAAACTTGTACATTCTCTGTTAGCACATCCGTGTATGTATAAGATACTCTTTCAAAGTTATGCTTATCTTGGTCTAATTCAACAATGAAAACTGATGGATAAGTCTCTTTTAATACCCCACAACGTTCAATTGTTTTTTTACGACCACCGTTGGCTTTAAGTACAATACGATTTCCTAAATGACAATCAATAGAATTTTTGATGTCCAAAATTGATTTTGGCATATTGCTCCACCTCGCTACAAGGTATATCTTACCATATTCATAGCCTTTTCGTCAAATAAAATTTAAATTTTATCAATGTCCAACGCTTTTGTCAACAGTTTAATTAGCTAATTCAGGGTATTTTTTCTTTTCTTTATACAAACGTGCGAAATCTTGTATCGAAAGTGTTTCACCTCGTCGTTTAGGATCAATTTCAGCAGCGTTAAGCCAAGATAATATAGCTTCTTTATGTTTTTTGCCATCTTTAAAGTGATTTTGGTAATTGTTATTAATTGTTTTTCGACGTTGCGCAAATGCAGCTTTAGCCAATTTAAAGAATGCTGTTTCATCATCTATATCTACAAGAGGTTGTGAGCGCTGCATTAATTTTACGACAATAGAGTCTACATTGGGCGGTGGCATAAAGACACTTTTCGGTACTGTTACTACTTTGCTTGTTTCAGTATAATATTGTGTCACGATAGATAATGATCCATAAGCTTTTGTTCCTACAGTCGCATTCAACCGCTCTCCTACTTCTTTTTGCATCATAACGACATATCCATCAATTGGAATATCTTGCTGCATTAAATTGAGTAGAATTGGCGTAGTAATGTAGTATGGTAAATTTGCAACCACCATAATCTTTTCACAATCATTTAAATATGTGTGCACAGCTGCTGCTATATCGGCTTTCAATATATCTTCATTAATCACAGTCACATTTTCGTATGGTGCCAGCGTATAATCTAGCACCGGGATAAGACGTTGATCAATTTCAAATGCGATAACTTGTTTTGCTTTTTTAGCTAGTTGCTCTGTTAATGAACCCATTCCCGGTCCAATTTCAATAACTCCGGTACGTTCATCAATATCACTGGCATCAATAATTTTATGGATGATGTTTACATCAACTAAGAAGTTTTGTCCTAAACTCTTTTTAAAGTTAAATCCAAAGCGCGTTAACAGTTCTTTAGTTCTGGATGGTGTTGCAATATCTTTATTCTCCATTATTCATCTCGCTCCTTCTCAAGACCTAATGCCTGGCGTACATCCGCTTCTGTATAACCAAATGCATTTAATTTTTTCAATAATTGTTTACCATTTGAATGACCAATGTGAAGTTTTCTACCAATCACTTCTCGCTTTCGACGCGCATCTTTACCAATGATTAGCCCTAGCTCGAGTAATACGCTTTTATCGATTGTTTCTATTGCTTCTTCAAAAGGTGAACTTACATGCATTAGTGCGGCTCTAATATCTTCTGGTTTTGCATGCTCAACACCAATTTTCCCACGCTTATTTTTAGCTTTTTCTCTATCTATATAAGCGTGTTTTACTCCAGATACATGCTCTGTAATCGTATGGCGAATTTTATCACCTGGGAAATCAGGATCTGTTAGTACTATAACACCTCTAGTTTCTTGTGCATGTCGAATTACATCTAATGTATCTCTATTGATGGCACTGCCATTTGTTTCAATTGTATCGCATTCTACTGCTAACTTTACGCGCTCCGTATCATCGCGTCCCTCTACAACTATAAACTCATTTATTCTCACTATGATTTAACCCTTCTTTATTTTTACTGTTCATTAGTTATTTTAAAGCAAACCACATCGAATTCACATTAATTTTATATTTATAATAATTAAAAGGAGCAAGACAAGATGGACTGTCTTACCCCAATGTAAAGAAATATTACTTTAAGTTAAATAAACGTTCCGCATTTTCTGTAGTTTGACGACATACATCTTCATATGTCATCCCTCTTAATTCTGCAATTTGTTGCGCCACTAGGGTAACACGTTCTGGCTCGTTACGCTTACCTCTATAAGGATGTGGCGATAAATAAGGCGCATCTGTTTCAACTAACAAACGTTCCATTGGCACATGTTTCGCAACTTCTTTAGGTTGTTTCGCATTTTTAAAAGTAACAGGACCCCCTAGTGAAATATAAAAATTCAATTTATTAATGACCACATCTGCAATTTCAGGAGAACCACTAAAACTATGCATAATACCACCTACTTCTTCAGCATGTTCTTCAAGTAGAATATCCACACAATCTTGTGTTGCTTCCCGATTATGAATGACGATTGGCAACTTAACACGTTTAGCTAATGCAATTTGCTTTCTAAAAACTTCTTTTTGAACATCCGCTGGAGATTTATCCCAATGATAGTCTAATCCCATTTCACCAATACCGATAACTTTAGGATGCTCAGCAAGCGTTTCAATCCAACTTAAGCGCGCTTCAGTAAAATCAATCGCATCAACCGGATGCCATCCTATAATGGCATATAAAAAGTCATATTGTTCGATTAATTCCATCGCACGTTCAATGGTAGCCGTATCAAAACCAACGACAAACATACGGTCTACACCTGCCTGTTGCGCGCGTGAAATCACTTCGCTTAAATCTTCATCATATTGTTCATCATTCAAATGCACATGTGTATCGATTAACATCATATCTCTCCTACAGCTTTAAATTTTACTTAATCACCGCGCCATTAGCGATGGCGTTAGGTAAACTTACTAATGTTAAAACATCGTCCTTTTCAGCTGATAAAATCATACCTTCTGATCTTTGGCCCATTAATTTTGCTGGTTTCAAATTCGTAACGACAGCTACTTTCTTACCAATTATGTCTTCTGGTTTATAAAATTTAGCGATGCCTGAAACAATTTGGCGTTGTTCAGTTCCCAAATCAACTTGAATTTTTAACAATTTATCTGATTTTTTCACATTTTCAGCATCCGTAATCGTTGCTGCTTTAATTTCTACTTTATCGAAATCTTTAATATTAATTTGCGCTTTACTAGGTGCCTCGTGTTCAACTTTTTCAGATTTAGGTGGTTGCATAGACGCTTTGATATATGCAATTTCAGCTTCTGTATCTAGTCTCGGGAAAATTGGTGATGGCTTTTCAGTAACCATAACAGGTTGTTTTAGTGCACCGTAACGTTCAAGGCTTGCCAATTCAAACAACTCTGGACTATTAATATTTAATTGTTTAAAGACTTCTCTAGGTGCATGCGTTAAGAACGGACGCAATAACACTGTTGCAAAACGAATATTTTCAACCAAGTGTGCCATTACATTGGCTAACATATCCTTTTGACTATCGTCTTTAGCTAATACCCATGGCGTTGTTTCGTCAATATATTTATTGGTACGACTTATCAATTTCCAAACAGTAGCTAACGCAACTGAAAATTGGAAGCTTTCCATGTTATCATTAAAGTCTTTTACTGTTTCAAGTGCAAGTGCTTCCATTGCATCATCCAACTCATGTTTTGGACCCGTATAAGCTGGAAGTTCGCCTTGAAAATATTTATTAATCATCGAAATAGTTCGATTAACTAAATTGCCTAAGTCATTTGCTAAATCATAGTTTGTACGTTCAACAAATGCTTCTGGTGTGAAGACACCGTCTGAACCAAATGGCAACTCACGCATTAAGTAATAACGCGTCGCATCTAAACCGTAACGATCGATGAGCACATTAGGATCTACAACATTCCCTTTCGATTTACTCATTTTACCGTCTTTCATTAAAATCCAACCGTGCGCAAACACTTTTTTAGGTAATGGTAAATCTAATGCCATAAGTAAAATTGGCCAAATAATAGAGTGGAAACGTACAATTTCTTTTGCCATTAAATGCACGTCTGCAGGCCAATATTTTTGGAAAAGTGCATCATCATCTGATAAATAGCCTAGTGAAGATATATAGTTCACAAGTGCATCAATCCATACATAAACAACATGTTTAGGGTTAGATGGCACTCGAACACCCCAATCAAAAGACGTACGTGATACAGCTAAATCTTCCAAACCTGGTTTGATAAAATTATTAATCATTTCATTTTTTCGAGATGGTGGTTGAATAAAATCCGGATTTTGATCGTAAAATTCTAATAAACGATCCGTATACTTGCTAATATTAAAGAAATAGCTTTCTTCTTTTACAAGTTCAACTTCGTGTCCTGAATCCGGACTTTTTCCGCCAACGATTTTGCCATTTTCATATATAGGATCAACAAGTTGTGATTCTGTATAGTAAGTTTCATCAGGAACAGAATACCAACCTTCATATTCACCTAGATAAATATCGCCTTGTTTAAGTAAACGTTCAAAGACTTTCTCAACCACTTGTTTATGGCGTTGTTCTGTTGTTCTAATAAAGTCATCATTTGAAATTTCAAGTTTGCTCCATAAACTTTTAATTCCTGCAATCATATCATCTAAATATTCTAATTCTGTTTTACCAGCTTTTTGTGCTTTTTCTTGAATTTTTTGTCCATGTTCATCTGTACCTGTTAAATAACGTACATCATATCCTTGCATGCGTTTATATCTGGCAATTACGTCACCTGCTACCGTTGAATACGCATGTCCAATATGTAAATTCCCACTTGGATAATAAATTGGGGTTGTAATATAAAATGTCTCTTTCGCCATCACTGGGTCCTCCTATTCTCTTACACTATCAATGTTATCTAACATTATTTTCCTTTTCAATGAAGTCGCACATGGATATGTCCAGCTTCAGAATGTTAACTGTCTTATATCAGTATATAGATATACCTATAAATTCTATAGCTTTATTATACATTATCTAAAAACAGTAACGTGATATCTTTTCTACATTACCATAAAATCAGCAATTCATGGGTATTTCAATATAATTTATTCTGCGTTAAGTTGATGATAGATATCGTAAACATCACTTGTCTTCATATTTCGATCTTCTGCCACCATTTTAATTGCTTTTTTAGGCTTAACCTGTTGTTTTTTAATATAGTGTGTAACATGTTCTTGAATCGTCATCTCTTCATACCATTGCTTATCTTTCAAAGCCTTTGCACCTTCAATTAACATTACAAATTCCCCTTTTTGAGGGATTTTGCCTTGTTCAACCATCGCTATCATTGAATCAATATCAAGTGTGACGATTTCTTCAAACTTTTTAGTAAGCTCTCTACCAATGGTCACCCGTCGCTTTGCATCGATACTTTGAATCGCCTTTAGTGTTTGTATCACTCGATAAGGTGACTCATAAATAATTATTGTTGCTTCTTGGTACATACGTTCTTGTAATATGGAAATTTTATCTTTTTCTTTGCGTGGCAAAAAACCTATAAATGTATAGATGTAAGATGGCAGTCCACTTGCCATCAAAGCAGTTAAACCAGCATTAGCACCAGGAATAGGCACAACATTAAGCTGCTGTTCTCTTGCTTCCACTACGAGTTCATAACCTGGATCACTGATTAATGGTAATCCTGCGTCTGATACTAAGGCGATATCTAAACCATTTTGTAATTGCTCTATTAAATAGTTCGTTTGTTGTTCTTTATTATGCTCATGATAAGATTTTAATGGGGTATCAATCGCATAGTGCGAACATAATTTACGAGTCACTCTAGTATCTTCACAGGCTATTAAGTCAACATCTTTAAGAACTTGAACGGCGCGATATGTAATATCTCCTAAATTGCCAATAGGTGTCCCGACTAAATATAAAGTCCCCATATTATCTCTCCTTAAATAATGCTAATTTTTGCTTTCTTGATAATTGCTTAATTTCATATTCTCTTTTTAATGCTTCTGATTTCGTATCGTACATTTCTTGATAAACTAAGACTACTGGGCGTCTTGCCTTTGTATATTTGGCCCCTTTTCCTAGATTGTGCTGTTTAATTCGCGCTTCTACATCTCTGGCATAACCCGTATACAAACTATGATCTTTACACTGCACAATATATACAAAATGTTTATCCATAATAAACCTCTTTCATCTCATCCGAGTAACTACCGTCTTCATTATAAATATAAAACGGTGCACATAGTTCTAACCCATGCTTTCCACTTTTTCGACCTTCCACAACAATCGTTTGGGCTGTTTTGCCTTTTTTACTATAAATTAAATGTAAGCGTTTCGGTTCAATGTTTACTTGTCTCATTTCAGTTAAGACATCCATAAGCCTTTCTGCTCGATGTACCATCATTAATCGCCCGCCCTGCTTAAGTAGATGTTGCGCAGCCTTCATGCAATCACTGAGTGTACACATAATCTCATGACGTGCGATTTTATGTGCTTCTTTTTGGTGTTGATGCTGTTGATTTATTTTAAAATAAGGTGGGTTACATGTCACAAGAGAATATTGTGAGGGTTTGAAATATTGCGTCGTTTCTTTTAAATCCATATGAAACAACGTTAATCGATTTTCTAGATGGTTATATTTAAAGCTTCGACGCGCCATATCGACTAACTGTATTTGTATTTCCATCGCATCTATTTGTTGTGTACCTTTCGCAGATAATAGTAGCGGTATGACACCATTTCCAGAACACAAATCCATAATTGTATCTTTTTTTCTTACTTCAGTAAAATAGCCTAATAATAAAGCATCAGTTGAAAATGAAAACACGTCGTCGTTTTGTATTACTTTCAAATTTTCTTTAATAAGACAATCTATACGTTCATGTGCTTTTAACATTATGTCGCTCCTAAAAAAAGGGTGTTACAATAACAGCAGTCCTAAGCGTCTGTTGTTTGTATATACACCCTGTCATTTATATCGCTGAGTCATTAGTCATTAAGTACTGCCATACAAAGCAAGCAATCTTCGCCTTGTCGATGTTTTCCAAATAATTCACCTTTACATATATGAAACCCTTCAGCATATAACATTGCTAAGTTATCCTTACTGGGTAATGGTTTTTTGACTTGTTTGGCTTCCTTTGTCTTAGGCTGACTATTTTGTGAAAGCTCATCTTTGTCCATCAAGCGCTTTAAATTATCGTTTTCAATATGTAATGCAACGTTCTCTTCAACTAAAGCTACAGCCATTTCTTTTATCTCATTCATATCTTGCGTTATCGCATTAACGTTTGCTTCCAGACTCACAAGCCGCTCAAATAATTCATTTCGCTCCAAAAGTCATGAAACCTCCTTAATTAAACGCTTCAATTTCTTCCATTTTGTATTCCAGTGGTTGCTCTAATCCATCAATTTTAACCTGCATAGAAATATCTAAAATATTAAGTGCTACTACGCGTCCTTGTCCATCAGGTGTCGAAATTTTCTCTCCCACATCTGGCAATTGTGCTCGTACTTCTTCATATAAATCATTTTCATATTTCAAACAGCACATAAGTCGGCCACATGCACCCGAAATTTTAGTCGGATTTAAAGATAAATTTTGATCTTTCGCCATCTTAATCGATACAGGCTCAAAATCTCCTAAAAACGTAGAACAACATAGTGAACGGCCACATGGTCCAATGCCACCCAAAAGCTTAGCTTCGTCACGCACACCAATTTGCCGTAATTCTATACGTGTTTTTAATTGTTGCGCTAATAATTTTACCAACTTCCGAAAGTCGATACGATCATCTGCCGTAAAATTAAAGATGATTTTAGACTTGTCCAACGTATATTCACAGTTAACAAGACGCATATCTAGTTCTAACTGTTTAATGAAATCGTGACACAAAGTTAGTGCTGCTTTAGCATCTTGTGCATTTTGTTTATATATTTCAATATCCTTAGGTGTAGCCTTACGTATGACTTCTTTAAGGGGCAGTGTTACATCGCCATCAGCAACATGACAAGGTGGACATTTAACAAGTCCTAATTCCAGGCCACGTTTTGATTCTACAATCACCCAGTCGTCTTCTTTGATAGTTAATTCTTGAGGCGCATAATATTCTAACTTCCCAGCTTGTTGAAACTGTACACCTACTATCTTTGGCATTTATCTCACACCCTTAATTACAATTTGTTCAAATACTAATGTTGGATTTACATTTTGCATTAATTTCTTATGCGCTTCTGTTAATTGGTCATATATTCTTATCATTTGTTGTAATGTTAATGCTTCAGCATATCGCTCAATTTCATTGCTTAAATCTTGAAATGTATAGTGTTTACCAGCTTTTAATTTAGCATGCATAATATCCTCAAAAAAACCATTTACTGCAGCCAATGTTAACAACTGCAACTTGCGGTTTTTGGCGTTCTTTAACAACTCGATAATTCCAATTAATGCCATCGGTTTGTTTTCAATGAGCAATTCACACCAATGCACAATCACTTTGCGTAATGCTGTTAAATCATTTTCTTCGTTCAATGTTAATGCAGCTTCAAGTTGAGTTGTGTAGGTGCTCAACATTTCAGCAACAGGACGCGATACAGAGACTTCTGTCAATTGTTCTACAAAATGCGCTTTGTTCATTGGCTTAAAGTAAACATGCTGGCATCTCGAATGAATAGTATCTAATATTTGTTCTGGCTTTGTAGAGATTAAAATAGCTATTGTATTTTTCGGAGGTTCTTCTAAAAATTTTAAAATACTATTTTCCCCTTGAACCGTCAGTTTTTCAAAACTTTCTATAATATATACTTTATACGCTCCCTCAATTGGAAGCTGATTCATACGATGCACGAGTTGCTCAACTTGTTCCTTTTTAATGCTTGATTCATCAGAAGCTACATACATAAAATCTGGATGATTAAATCCTGCTACCTTCAACTCACACTGCTGATTATTTTGGCACAAAATTAACTTAGCAAAATCCATAGCAACTTGTTTCATAGACTCCGCATCATCACCTTCAAACAAATATGCATGCGACAACTTATTAGAACCAAAAGCATTCAAAAGACGTTCAAATTCATCCATGATCTAAACTCCTCATATATAAAAAAGGCAGAGACACAAAACGTATACACCTCGGAAAGCCAACAAAGCAATCCAGAAGTAGGATTTGCGCGGAGCCCCAGCACAGAGAAATGTATATAACATTTCTACAAGCAAGCTCTAACTGAATACTGCCGCTATTCACAAAAATTTAAAGAAACACGTTTAACGTTGCTTTTTCATCAGTGCTACTTTATGTTCTGCTTAAATCCTAAACACTTTTGTCCCGACCTCTAAATTTCAAACATTATTTTCATTCATCGTCGTTATTTCGATATTTAAAATCTATGGAAGGCATCGATTGGCATCACAAATACAGTAGCGCCACCGACTTCCACTTCTACAGGATACGGTATGTAAGAGTCTGCACTACCGCCCATAGGTGTCATTGGAGAAACTAATTGTTCTCTATTACCACATGTGTTATCAATCACAGTTAAGATATCGTCAACTCGATTATCATCAACACCACATAAAAATGTCGTATTTCCCGCTCTTAGAAAACCACCAGTTGTTGCTAATTTTGTGGCTCTAAAGTCATGCTTTACGAGTTGGTCTGAAAGTTCTTGACTATCTTGATCTTGGATGATTGCTATAATCATTTTCATTTTATAACACCTCTTCTTGTCATTATATCATAATTTTTTCAAAAAATTTATGATAATTTGGTACGTCTCTTCAATAACATTAGCTATATTTTGGCTGGCATCCACTTTGCGAAATCGCTTGTCCCCGTTCTCCATAATTTGTCGATATCCTTCAATTACTAAATTATGAAATTTCAAATCTTCTTTGTCTAAACGATTTTGTTCGCGTTGATTATTCATAATACGTTGTCTGCCTATCTCAGCTGAAATATCAAGATATATCGTTAAATCTGGATACAAGCCATTAATTGCAAAGTCATTGAGTTTTCTCACTTCCTCTATACCTATACCCCGTGCATATCCCTGATAAGCCAAAGAACTATCAATATAGCGATCACATAATACAATTTTATGCTGTTTTAATGCTGGAATGACCTTTTCAACAAGATGTTCTCTTCTAGAAGCAGCAAATAACATTGCTTCTGTGCGTATATCCATGTGATTACCATCAAGAACAACTTTTCTTATTTCTTCTCCAGTAGGTACGCCACCTGGTTCACGCGTTGAAATTACATCAAAGTCTTGTGCGAGCTTTTCTGCAACAGCTTGAATCACCGTGGTCTTCCCTGAGCCTTCTGGTCCTTCAAAAGTAATAAATGCTGTCATATTTTATTCATCCTTAACCAAAATTTTTTTATTGTTAATCCCTTCCACTCTGACACCAGAATCAATATAATGCGCTATTAATTTTAACATATTTTGAGTGATTCTTTCGCCCGTAAAGAAAAGTGGTATACCTGGTGGATAAGGCGTTATATGTTGTGCTAATATCATACCTTGCGCGTTATCTAACCCAACCCATGTAACATGGGTAATATCCATTGTCTCGTAACTACCAGCGGCACAAGGTAAACGAGTGTAACTTGATTGCTGATTATGATTTATCAAATCCTCAACAGGCTGCATACGTATACGTTCAATAAGTTCATCAAATGGATATTTATCTTGTTCGTGCCATAAAGGTAAAATAAGCAATACTTGATAATCATCTGCAAGTTCCACGAAAACAGACATTTTTTCAAACCAATCTTGAATTTGATATCCTAACATATGCTTATGCTGTACTGTTAGCTTTAGCGGATCAGCCATTTGTATCATTATAAATCCTTTATCTTGCATCATTTCGATAAACTGTTGTCGTCTTTTAAAAAACAATCTACTATCATACTGTTGATAAAATTGGTTTGCCTGTTCCAGGCTAGCCATAACAAGATATGAGGGACTAGATGTCTGAAAATAACTCAAATATTGAATAACTTTATCACGTTGCGGCGCTTGTTTGTGAATAAACAATATTGATCCCATTGTTAACGCAGGTAACGTTTTATGATATGACTGTACGACATAATCCGCTTTCATGTTTAACGCTGAAGTAGGAAAGCCGTCTAAATCAAAATGTGCCCCGTGTGCTTCATCAACTAAGACAGGTATATTAGCTGCATGCAATTTTGAAATACAGGAATTAATATCAAAACATTCTCCATAATAATTTGGGTATGTAACTACGGCTAATTTATATTGTTCAGAATCAAAATCTCTTGTTTGAGGACCGTAATAATGATGGGTTTGAAGACTTTCCTGCATAGGTAAAATATCTGCACTTTGATGTGTTAAATCAAGCCCATGAAAAACAGACTTATGTACATTTCTAGCAATTAAATAACGTCCATCCACAGCTGAAAACCCTTGTATTGTAGCTAATATACCTGACGTTGTTCCATTAACAAGTATAAAAGCATCGTAGTCTTCATGTTTTGACATATTATGTTGACTGTTAAGAATAATATCTTCTGGATGATGCAAATCATCTAAACCTGTGATTTCAGTCATATCAAATTTAAAATCTAGTTCATGTAACGTCCCAATTGTCATATTTTTATGACCAGGAACATGCATAGATATAGCCTTTTCATTTATAAGTTGGCTTAATTTATAATTAATTGGCAATGCCATGTGTAACACTCTTTTCAATTAAATATTAACGAATATGTGATAAATTGTCGGGATTGCTATAAGACCACTGATTTTTTAATAAACCCATAACATAACAATCTCGATATTCTCCATTAGTATAAAAATGTTCTTTTAATGTGCCTTCAATATTAAAGTTATGTGTTTCATAAATATGAACAGCCTTTTCATTATTAACATCAACATATAGATATACTTTATGCATATTCAAGACTAAAAATGCATAGTCTATGGCCATTTTAAAAGCTTGTTTAGCAAAACCGTGTCCACTATAATCAGGATCAACAATAATTTGGACTTCACAGTTTCGATGTACAAAATCTATCTCAACTAATTCAACAATACCAATAGCATGGTCATCTTGTTCTATAATAAATCGTCTTTCATCTTCATCTAAAATATGCTTATTATAAAGATGTTGCAATTCACTCAGTGATTGATAAGGTTCTTCAAACCAATATGACATAATCGAATATTCATTATTGAGCTGATGTACGAATTCTAAATCGGTTTCCTCTAATGCACGAATAATCATTTTTATGCACTCCTTTATTCAAATTTTATGGAAAATTCAAATGAAAGTAAAATGATATTAATAGCAAATTGATTATATACTAAAACCCTCGCATACGTAGTTGTACACAAAGGTTTAGTATATATGAAGATCGAGACATAAATTTCTTTTAAAAGCTTCAGCTGGCAAGTTCTATTGAAACTTAATAGAATTTGCCTGTTTCTTTATTATATTAAGCGTCATTAAGAAAAAGCACACTTCTTTTAAGTACGAAGTATTTTAGCAAGAGCTTGAAAGAACAAGACAAGCTCAGGATGGGGCCCCAACAAAGAGGCTTTCGAAAAGAAAGCCAACGGACAAAGCGAGTTGGGGTGGGGCCCCAACAGAGAGAATTTCGAGAAGAAATTCATCAAGCAAAGCAAGTTGGGGTGGCTGAAGCTATTCTCTAAAAAAGCGAGCCAGCAATACAAACTATTGAATATAACAAAGAAGCACAAAGATGATTTATTTCAAATCATCTTTGTGCGATTTTTTGGAAATTTATGTCTCGACGTGTATTGCTATATTATTTTGTGTTTTCTTTTTTTCTTTTTGTTACGAAAAATGCACCTATTGCTATTAACAATCCACCTATTAGTCCGTTTTTATTAGCTGTTTCTCCTGTTTCAGGTAACTCTGACACATGCATATCTGTATGTTCTGACTTTTCAATAGAACGTTGTTCTTTAACATTATGATATTTAACAAGTTGTTGTTTAACTTGTGGTGTATGTTTGAATTGACTTTCAGACTGCGTATTATGCTTAGTCTTTTTCAATTGTTTTGCTGGCACAGCATTCTCTACTTTTTTATAAATATATGTTGTAATACCATCTTTTTCAATCTTATGTCCTGTATATTGCCAATCTTGTCCGATAAATTGTTCTGGTGGTAACTGACCTTTTCGTGATGGAACAATTTCACGACCATTTGTATCAACATAAATTGTGATTTTCAATTCATCAATGTCTACACGCGGTGCGTCATTTGGAACTTTTGATTGAATACGTTCATAGACATATGTTGTAATGCCGTCTTTTTCTGTAACTTTTCCTGTGTATTGCCATCTATCTCCAATAATGCCTGGCGGTTGATGTTTACCTTCTGTTGTTTCTTGTATTTCGTTTCCTTCTGGGTCCACATAGCGTGTTACTTCTAATTGTACTGGCGTTTCTTGTGGTGCGTCATTTGGAACTTTTGATTGAATACGTTCATAGACATGTTTAGTAATACCATTTTCTGTCACTGTTACTCCAGAATAACGCCATTTATCTCCAATGATATAACGCGGTTGATGCGTACCTTCTTCTGTCTCTTGAACTTCATTTCCGGTAATATCCACATAACGTGTTATTTCTAATTGTACTGGCGTTTCTTGCGGTGCATCGTTCGGGATTGCTGATTGGATGCGTTCATATACATATGTTGTGATACCATCTGCCGTTGTTGTTTGACCTGTGTACTGCCATTTATCTCCAATAATGCCTGGCGGTTGGTACGTGTCTTCTTCTGTCTCTTGAACTTCATTTCCATCAGTATCCACATAGCGTGTCACTTCTAATTGCACCGGTGTTTCCTTCGGTGCTTCATTTGGTATCTCTGATTGTATACGTTCATACACATGCGTCGTAATGCCAGATTCTGTTGTTGTTTGA
>NZ_PPPV01000011.1 GCF_002901705.1 Staphylococcus lugdunensis | reverse complement strand
AAGATGCGGAATAACGTGACATATTGTATTCAGTTTTGAATGTTTATTAACATTTATTTATATGTAATGGGCCTATAGCTCAGCTGGTTAGAGCGCACGCCTGATAAGCGTGAGGTCGGTGGTTCGAGTCCACTTAGGCCCACCATTATTTTGTACATTGAAAACTAGATAAGTAAGTAAATTAGATTTTACCAAGCAAAACC
>NZ_PPPV01000010.1 GCF_002901705.1 Staphylococcus lugdunensis | reverse complement strand
GATAACTGTATTACCGTCTCCATCTGTTGTTGTGTTCGTTAATGTTACTGATGTACCATCTTGACCTTTATCACCTTTCGCGCCTTTTGGAATAGTGATTGAGTGGTTATCAGTAAATGTTACAACTGTTTCACCTTGAGCATTTTTAGTGATTTCTTGAATACCTACTGAATGTCCGTCTTGGCCTTTTGGTACAGTGATTGAATGACCATCGCTAAAGTGAACTACTGTATTACCAGCTTG
>NZ_PPPV01000009.1 GCF_002901705.1 Staphylococcus lugdunensis | reverse complement strand
CAGAGATTTCCGAATGGGGAAACCCAGCACAAGTTATGTTGTGTTATCGACATGTGAATACATAGCATGTTAGAAGGCAGACCCGGAGAACTGAAACATCTTAGTACCCGGAGGAAGAGAAAGAAAAATCGATTCCCTGAGTAGCGGCGAGCGAAACGGGAAGAGCCCAAACCAATAAGCTTGCTTATTGGGGTTGTAGGACACTCTATACGGAGTTACAAAGGAATATATTAGACGAATCATCTGGAAAGATGAATCAAAGAAGGTAATAATCCTGTAGTTGAAAATATATTCTCTCTTGAGTGGATCCTGAGTACGACGGAGCACGTGAAATTCCGTCGGAATCTGGGAGGACCATCTCCTAAGGCTAAATACTCTCTAGTGACCGATAGTGAACCAGTACCGTGAGGGAAAGGTGAAAAGTACCCCGGAAGGGGAGTGAAAGAGAACTTGAAACCGTGTGCTTACAAGTAGTCAGAGCCCGTTAATGGGTGATGGCGTGCCTTTTGTAGAATGAACCGGCGAGTTACGATTTGATGCAAGGTTAAGCAGGAAATGTGGAGCCGTAGCGAAAGCGAGTCTGAATAGGGCGTTGAGTATTTGGTCGTAGACCCGAAACCAGGTGATCTACCCTTGGTCAGGTTGAAGTTCAGGTAACACTGAATGGAGGACCGAACCGACTTACGTTGAAAAGTGAGCGGATGAACTGAGGGTAGCGGAGAAATTCCAATCGAACTTGGAGATAGCTGGTTCTCTCCGAAATAGCTTTAGGGCTAGCCTCAAGTGATGATTATTGGAGGTAGAGCACTGTTTGGACGAGGGGCCCCTCTCGGGTTACCGAATTCAGACAAACTCCGAATGCCAATTAATTTAACTTGGGAGTCAGAACATGGGTGATAAGGTCCGTGTTCGAAAGGGAAACAGCCCAGACCACCAGCTAAGGTCCCAAAATATATGTTAAGTGGAAAAGGATGTGGCGTTGCCCAGACAACTAGGATGTTGGCTTAGAAGCAGCCATCATTTAAAGAGTGCGTAATAGCTCACTAGTCGAGTGACACTGCGCCGAAAATGTACCGGGGCTAAACATATTACCGAAGCTGTGGATTGTCCTTTGGACAATGGTAGGAGAGCGTTCTAAGGGCGTTGAAGCATGATCGCAAGGACATGTGGAGCGCTTAGAAGTGAGAATGCCGGTGTGAGTAGCGAAAGACGGGTGAGAATCCCGTCCACCGATTGACTAAGGTTTCCAGAGGAAGGCTCGTCCGCTCTGGGTTAGTCGGGTCCTAAGCTGAGGCCGACAGGCGTAGGCGATGGATAACAGGTTGATATTCCTGTACCACCTAGTATCGTTTTAATCGATGGGGGGACGCAGTAGGATAGGCGAAGCGTACGATTGGATTGTACGTCTAAGCAGTGAGACTGAGTGTTAGGCAAATCCGGCACTCATAAGGTCAAGCTGTGATGGGGAGAGGAAATTGTTTCCTTGAGTCGTTGATTTCACACTGCCAAGAAAAGCCTCTAGATAGATAACAGGTGCCCGTACCGCAAACCGACACAGGTAGTCAAGATGAGAATTCTAAGGTGAGCGAGCGAACTCTCGTTAAGGAACTCGGCAAAATGACCCCGTAACTTCGGGAGAAGGGGTGCTCTTTAGGGTGCAAGCCCAGAAGAGCCGCAGTGAATAGGCCCAAGCGACTGTTTATCAAAAACACAGGTCTCTGCTAAACCGTAAGGTGATGTATAGGGGCTGACGCCTGCCCGGTGCTGGAAGGTTAAGAGGAGTGGTTAGCTTCTGCGAAGCTACGAATCGAAGCCCCAGTAAACGGCGGCCGTAACTATAACGGTCCTAAGGTAGCGAAATTCCTTGTCGGGTAAGTTCCGACCCGCACGAAAGGCGTAACGATTTGGGCACTGTCTCAACGAGAGACTCGGTGAAATCATAGTACCTGTGAAGATGCAGGTTACCCGCGACAGGACGGAAAGACCCCGTGGAGCTTTACTGTAGCCTGATATTGAAATTCGGCACAGCTTGTACAGGATAGGTAGGAGCCATTGAAACGTGAGCGCTAGCTTACGTGGAGGCGCTGGTGGGATACTACCCTAGCTGTGTTGGCTTTCTAACCCGCACCACTTATCGTGGTGGGAGACAGTGTCAGGCGGGCAGTTTGACTGGGGCGGTCGCCTCCTAAAAGGTAACGGAGGCGCTCAAAGGTTCCCTCAGAATGGTTGGAAATCATTCATAGAGTGTAAAGGCATAAGGGAGCTTGACTGCGAGACCTACAAGTCGAGCAGGGTCGAAAGACGGACTTAGTGATCCGGTGGTTCCGCATGGAAGGGCCATCGCTCAACGGATAAAAGCTACCCCGGGGATAACAGGCTTATCTCCCCCAAGAGTTCACATCGACGGGGAGGTTTGGCACCTCGATGTCGGCTCATCGCATCCTGGGGCTGTAGTCGGTCCCAAGGGTTGGGCTGTTCGCCCATTAAAGCGGTACGCGAGCTGGGTTCAGAACGTCGTGAGACAGTTCGGTCCCTATCCGTCGTGGGCGTAGGAAATTTGAGAGGAGCTGTCCTTAGTACGAGAGGACCGGGATGGACATACCTCTGGTGTACCAGTTGTCGTGCCAACGGCATAGCTGGGTAGCTATGTATGGACGGGATAAGTGCTGAAAGCATCTAAGCATGAAGCCCCCCTCAAGATGAGATTTCCCAACTTCGGTTATAAGATCCCTCAAAGATGATGAGGTTAATAGGTTCGAGGTGGAAGCGTGGCGACACGTGGAGCTGACGAATACTAATCGATCGAAGACTTAATCAAATATATGTTTTGCGACGCAAAATCAATTTTACTTACTATCTAGTTTTGAATGTATAACATTCACTTGTCTGGTGACAATGGCAAGGAGGTCACACCTGTTCCCATGCCGAACACAGAAGTTAAGCTCCTTAGCGCCGATGGTAGTCGGACTTACGTTCCGCTAGAGTAGGACGTTGCCAGGCAA
>NZ_PPPV01000007.1 GCF_002901705.1 Staphylococcus lugdunensis | reverse complement strand
TGGCGCATCATGTGTGCCTTCTTCCGTTTCTTGCACTTCATTACCTTCGCCATCCACATAACGTGTTACTTCTAACGCGACTGGCGTCTCTTGTGGTGCCTCGTTCGGTATTTCTGATTGAATGCGTTGATATATATGTGTTGTAATACCATTTTCTGCTGTTGTTTGGCCTGTATATTGCCATTTATCTCCGATAATACCTGGTGCGTCATGCGTGCCCTCTTCCGTTTCCTGCACTTCATTAC
>NZ_PPPV01000006.1 GCF_002901705.1 Staphylococcus lugdunensis | reverse complement strand
AAAATGGAACATAATCGAATTATCCCAACGAAGCCAATACCGAATGATAAGTTAAAAAAAGAAATAGAAAACTTTAAGTTTTTTGTACAATACGGCAACTTTAAAGATTTTAAGGATTATAAAAGTGGAAATATTTCATACAATCCAAATGTGCCAAGTTATTCTGCAAAATATCTGTTGAATAATGATGATTATAATGTACAACAGTTAAG